>NZ_VFPH01000002.1 GCF_006717045.1 Pseudonocardia cypriaca | reverse complement strand
TCACCCGTGTCCCAGTCACCCGTGTCCGAGCCATCCGTGTCCCAGCCGCTCGCCGAACCCGTGCCGGCGGCGACCCCGCGTCCCGTGGAGGTCTCCTCGAGGGTGGACCCACCCGAGCCCGTCGAGCGGTTCCACGCCGACCCGACGCCCTCCGGTGAGCTGGCCGCGGTGCCGTCGCACCACCACCAGGCCGGCTCGGGTCGCACGGTCGCGGCCGCGGTGGCCCAGGCGTTCGCCGTGCGGGCCGCAGCAGGCCGCGGGGGCGCGCAGCGACCGGACGATCCGCCGACAGACGGCGGCGCCCCGCCCCAACCGGACCCCGGACCCGTTGCTGCCGAGGCGGCTGACGGCTTCGACCCGGCGGCGACGACCGATCCGGACGGCCTCGGTCTGGCTGCGCCGGCCGGTTCCGGGCCGGAGGAGGCAAGGGCTGCCGAGCCGGACGGGCAGGCGGCAGCCGTGAGCGACGACGGCTGGGCAGCCGTACCGGCTTTCGAGCCGAACGGCAGTCACGGCCCCGAGGGGAACGGGACGCCGCCCGAGAGCTGGGGTGCGCCCGTGCCGGACGTCGACGGCTCCGCGCCGGGCGCGGTGGCCGGAGCGGCTCTCCCGGACGTCGGATGGGGGGCGCAGGCCCAACCCGCTCCCGAACCGGCCACAGCGCCCGCCCCCCGCTCCGACAACGACGACCCCGGCCGGCAGGCCGACCCCCGCGACCGGCTGCTCGCCGTGCTGCTCGACGACCCGGACCGGGCTGTCGGTGCCATGGTCGAGCTGGAGAGCTGCCTCAGCGAGCTGGACCGGCTCTCCGATGCCGTGCGCGCGGGACGGGCCGCCCTGCGGGACGTTCTGCACCGCCTGGCCGCCGCGGGCCTGCGCCCCGACCAGCTGGCCCGGCTGGCCGGGCTGCCGCCGGCCGAGGTTCAGGAGCTGCTGGAAGCCGCGCCCGCGGAGCAGCAGGCCTGGAGCTAGCTCCTCAGCCGGCGATCCGGTTCAGGCGTGCCGAGAGGTGCGGCTGGAGGGGCTGGCCCATCATCGCCCGCTCGTCCACGTAGGCCAGGTCGCCGCCCTCCACGAGTCCGTAGAGGCGGTGCGAGCCCACCACGTCCTTGGCCGACGCCGTGCGTACCACCGCGTCGGTCTCGATCTCCCAGGACGTGAGGTTCCGGGCCCGGCCGTAGAAGATCTCGCTGATCCCGGTGGCGTGGGTGATCAGCACCTCGAGCTCGCCGTCGGGCTGCGGCCGCCAGAAGCCGGTCTCGCGCGCCGCGGGCCGCAGCACCTCGCCGTCGGGGCCGAGCAGCCACGCCTTGGCCTCGTAGGTGAGGAACGGGCGCCCGTCGTGGGCGAAGACGATCTGCTGCCCGAAGGTGTACGGGCCGTCGATCGTGGGGTAGACGACCTCCCCGGTGCCGCGCCAGACGCCGACGAGCGGGAGCAGGCCGATGCACAGCTCGTGCAGGTCGGGGCCCTCACGCAGGTTCGCGGTGTCGTCCGGGATCGGGAGGTCGTCGAACCGCGGCCGGTTGCGCTGCGGGGAGTCGGCCGCTGCGTTCGCCGGGCCGGTGATGGTGCCCGGCATCTCGTCGTTCGGCCGGCTCATGGCTTCGGCTCCGCAGGCACCTCGGGCGCGGCCGGGGCCGTCGTGAAGAGCCGCCGGAGCAGGTAACCGGTGAACACGGTGATGCCGGCGCAGGAGGCGATGAGCACGCCGGTGAACAACCACTGCACCGGCCGCACCCTACCCGGTTGCGACGAAGCCACTTCCACGCAGTGGCACGGCGTGGAAGTGGCTTCGCTGCAACTCGGAGTGGGCTACACGAGCGCGATCTCCGCGCGGTGGACGCCGGGGCCGTCGGCCGTCAGCTCGGCCTGGCCCGTGCCCACCCGCGACAGCGCGCGGACGGTCCAGGTGCCGGGTGCGGCGAAGAACCGGAACTGCCCGGCCTCGGACGCCACGACCTCCGCCGTGAACTCGCCGGTGCCGTCCAGCAGCCGCACGAAGGCACCCCCGACGGGCTCACCGCTCGCGACGACCCGGCCGGTGAGGACGGTCTCCTTGGTCAGGTCGGTGCCGGGCGGGAGCGCGACCGCCTGGTCGGGTGCGCCGCACATCAGGAGGCCTTCTTCGCGGGCGCGCCCAGCTCGATCGGCACGCCGATCAGGGAGCCGTACTCGGTCCAGCTGCCGTCGTAGTTCTTGACGTCGCTGTAGCCGAGCAGCTCGTGCAGGACCACCCAGGTGTGGGAGCTGCGCTCGCCGATGCGGCAGTAGGCGATGGTGGCCTTGTCGGCGTCGTAGCCCTCTTCCCCGTAGAGCTTCGCGAGCTCCTCGTCGGACTTGAAGGTGCCGTCCTCGTTGGCCGCCTTGCTCCACGGGATGTTGATCGCGGACGGCACGTGCCCCGGCCGCTGCGACTGCTCCTGCGGCAGGTGCGCGGGCGCGAGGATCTTGCCGGAGAACTCGTCGGGCGAGCGCACGTCGACCAGGTTCTTGTTGCCGATCGAGTCGACGACCTCGTCGCGGAAGGCGCGGATCGACAGGTCCGGGTCCTTCGCCGTGTAGGTGGTGGCGGGGCGCTCGGCGACGTCCGTGGTGAGGGTGCGGCCGTCGAGCTCCCACTTCTTGCGGCCGCCGTCGAGCAGCTTGACGTCGGCGTGCCCGTACAGCTTGAACTGCCAGTAGGCGTAGGCGGCGAACCAGTTGTTGTTGCCGCCGTAGAGCACGACCGTGTCGTCGTTGCTCACGCCCTTGGCCGACAGCAGCTGCGCGAACTGGTCCTTGTCGACGATGTCGCGGCGCACCGGGTCCTGCAGCTCGGTGGTCCAGTTGACCTTGACGGCGCCAGGCAGGTGGCCGCCGTCGTAGGCGGTGGTGTCCTCGTCGACCTCGAGGAAGACGATGCCGTCGGTGCCGAGGTTCTTCTCGGCCCAGTCGGCGGTGACCAGGACGTCCTGGCGACTCATGCGGTAGCTCCCTGGATGTCGGTGATGCGGTCTCTGGCGTGCGCGAAGACGCCGCCGGCACGGGGCACGGCAGACGGGTGCGGTGGTGTGGACATGCAGATGCTCCTGAGGAGGGGTGCGTGGAAGACGCGAATGCTCAGGAGGCGCGACACAGGCAGCTGCCGACGCGGCACAGGTCAACTGCGCGGCGACGGGTCAGCGGCCAGAACACGCTGGTGAGGGTAACCGAGGATGCGACCTCACGGCAGTGCCGATGAGGAGCAGGTCACTTCCCGGTGGCCGCCACGGTCCCGTTGCCGAGGGTGAGGTCGTCGGCGTAACCGCTGATCTCGAGCACGCCACCGACGGCGCGCAGCTTCGTCGGCGTGGCCGCGAGCGGCAGCGAGCCGGGGTCGATCCGGAGGCTGAACCGCTGCTCGAGCGTCCGCTGGATCGCGGCCGGGAGCGGTGCCGCGTCGCTGCCGCCGAGCCGGATGTCGCGCGGGATGATCTCCGCCTGCCCGTCCACCAGCTGGAGCACGGCGATCACCGACACCTCGGCCTGCTGGCCGAGCAGGGTGGCGGTGCCGGCGAGGCGGACGGCGTTCTCCGGGTCGATCGTCCGCAGCGACTTGTCGCCGCCCTCGTCGACGGCCTGCTGGAGCGCGTAGTCGTCGATGTTCTCGATGCGCAGCTTCTCGATGCCGGGAACGAGCCGCTCCAGGTCGGAGGCGGGGATCTGGACGGTGCCCGCGACCTCCTTCACGGTGAGCGACTTCGGGCCCGACCCGAGCAGCATCGACAGCGGGGCACCGACCTCGCGCAGCTGCGCGTGGACGCCCACGTCCTGCAGCTCACCGACCTGGATCCGGGTGGCCTCGACGTCGACGCTGGAGTACTGGCCGGAGATCGCCTGCGTGAGGAACGGGAACCCGTTGATCCGCACGGACGGGTCGTCGACCAGCCCGATCTGCTCGCGCATCTGGCGGGACACCGCCGACTCGGCGAGCGCCGCCGCTCCGTAGTCGACGGCGACGAACAGCCCGACCAGGACGAGCAGCGCGATGACCAGGCGCCTCATCCGACCTCCGACCTTGCGGCCCGGCGCTCTGCCGGGGTGACGGCTTCGACGGTAGAGCGAGCCCGTTCCCGCCCGTCACCGGGGCTCTGTTGTCCCGCCTCCGTGTCGCTCCGGTGGGCCGAGGCCCTACCGGTCGCCCATGACCTGCCCGACCGCCCACCGGGCGATCCGCCGGGCGAGCTCGGGGTGGGTGCCGCTCTCCCCGTGGCCGTCACCCGGCTCCTCCCACAGCTCGGCCCGCCCCTCCGACGCCCTGACCAGCGTGTGTGCGTGTGCCGCGGAGAAGTAACGGTCGCCCGTGATGTGGACGAGCAGCAGCGGCAGGTCGATGCGGGCGACGACCTCGACCGGGGAGGGCGGGACGGTCTCCCACCCGCCGTCGAGCCGCACCCCGAGCGCGCGGGCGGCGAGCCTGCCGTGCGGCTGCTCGAGCAGCCAGTGCACCCGGCGCATGGCCGCGGTCTCGCGGGAGTACCAGCGGGCGGGCGAGCTGACGGCCACGACGGCGTCCGGCCGGTTGGCGCCGCCCGCCGCCTGCCGCAGGGCCACCGCGGCGCCGAGGGAGAACCCGATCGTGGCCACCCGTTCGTAGCCCAGGTCCCGCGCGGTGGCCACGGCCGCGTCGAGGTCGAGCGGCTCCCGGTCGCCGACGGTGTTGCGCCCGCCGGAGCGGCCGTGTCCGCGCATGTCGAGGGCCACGACGGGCGCCTCGGTGGCGAGCGCCGCGAGCAGGGTGCGGGTGATCGGGTGCCGGACGTGGTGGGTCAACGCGTGCGCGACGACCAGTGCGATGCCCCGCGTCGGCGCCCCCGCGAGCAGGTGCACACCAGCGAGCCGGACCCCGTCGGCGGAGGTCGCGGTCACCGGTACCGGCGTGACCTGCGCCGCGGGGCTCGTGTGATCGACCGACACCCGGTTATCCTGCATCGATCCGCGTGTGGTGTTCCCGCCGGGTCACGCGGATGTGAACGGTGCGTCAGCGCAGCCCGCCGTGCTCTGCTCACGACGGGCCGCAGCGGGCGGCCCAGCTCCCGGTGGGAGAGGAGGCGCGCCACGTGGAACTCCTGCTGCTGACGGCCGACCCCGATCCCGGGTCCGTGCTGCCGGCTCTCACCCTGCTTCCACACGGGGTGCGCACGGCCGCTCCCGAGGTCGCGGCGCTGCTCGACGCAGGCCCGCACGACGCCGTCATCGTCGACGCGCGCACCGACCTGGTCGCGGCGCGCAGCCTGTGCCGCCTGCTCGGCAGCACCGGGATGGACGTGCCCGTCATCGCCGTACTCACCGAGGGCGGGCTGGTCGCCGTGTCCGGTGAGTGGGTCGTGGACGAGATCCTCCTTCCCGGCACGGGCCCGGCCGAGGTGGACGCGCGGCTGAGGCTGCTCAAGTCGCGCCCGGGGGCCGACTCGGGGCGTGACGGCGGCGCGCTCGTGCTCGGCGAGCTCGTCATCGACGAGGCCACCTACGCCGCGCGGCTGCGCGGTCGGCTCCTGGAGCTGACCTACAAGGAGTTCGAGCTGCTCAAGTACCTGGCCCAGCACGCCGGCCGGGTGTTCACCCGTGCCCAGCTGCTGCAGGAGGTCTGGGGCTACGACTTCTTCGGCGGCACCCGCACCGTCGACGTCCACGTGCGCCGGCTGCGGGCGAAGCTCGGCCCCGAGCACGAGCAGATGATCGGCACCGTGCGGAACGTGGGCTACAAGTTCGTGCGGCCCAGCCGGGGCGGGCTGGGCGCGCCGCCGGTCGGGCTCCTCGACGACGACGGCGGTCCCGGCGACGACGAGGAAGGCGACCGGGTCGTCCCGCGCCAGGTCTCCGGGTTCGCCGGTCGCTCCTGATCCGCCGCCCGCGCGGTAGCGTCGTGCGCGTGATCGAACTGTCGTGGCGGGCGGGGCTGGACGAGGCGCTGGCCGCCGAGGTCAGGGCGCTCGCCGACGCGGCGGCGGCCGTCGACGGCACCCCGCCCCTCGGCGAGCACGTGCTGATGCACCTCACCGATGCCGGCCCGGCGCACCTGCTGGCCCTCGACGGCGGCGCGTTGCGCGGGGTGGCCCAGCTCGCCGCAGCGGACGGCGCAGATCACCGCACGGCAGAGCTCGTGGTGCACCCCGAACACCGCAGGGCCGGGCTCGGCAGGCGGATCGTCGAGGAGGTGCTCGCCCGGGCGGGCGGCAGCCTCGACGTCTGGGCGCACGGGCAGCACCCCGGTGCCGTCGCCCTCGCCGCCCGCCTGGGCTTCACCGCGGTGCGGGAGCTGTGGCAGATGCGGCGGAGCCTGCTCGAGCTGCTGCCCGAGCCGGAGTTCCCCGCAGGCGTCCGGGTGCGCGCCTTCGTGCCCGGACAGGACGACGAGGAGTTCCTGCGGGTCAACAACGCCGCGTTCTCCTGGCATCCGGAGCAGGGCGGCTGGGACCGCGCCCAGCTGCAGCTCCGCGAGGCCGAGCCGTGGTTCGACCCGGCCGGGTTCCTGCTGGCGGTGGACTCCGACGACCGGCTGCTCGGGTTCCACTGGACCAAGGTGCACACCGCGCCCGAGCCGATCGGCGAGGTGTACGTGCTCGGCGTCGACCCGTCGGCCCGAGGCTTGCGGCTCGGTGCCGCGCTCACGCTCGCCGGTCTGCACCACCTTCGGGAGCGCGGCCAGACGCGCGTGCTGCTCTACGTCGAGGCGGACAACGCGCCCGCCGTGAAGCTGTACGGCGGCCTCGGGTTCACCCGATGGCAGGCCGATGTTTCGTACCGCCGCTGAGGGCTGTTCACCCGGCGGCAACCAGCGCGGCGATAGACGTGATCACGTAGACGCAGGTCACGGGGAGATCACGGCAGCCTCTCACCATGTGGAATGCCTCACGCGGGTGACCTGTTCATCTTCCGTTCACCTGAACGGCGGGGTTCGTCCACCGGCCTTACCTACCGTTCGCGACGGACGGCCCCCGAGCCGTTTTTGCCCGTTGCACGGGAACCCACGTACGGAGGAACACAGGTGAACACCCTGCGGCACGGCTCCCGTGCCCGACTGGCCGCCGTCGGCGTTGCCGCCAGCGGCGCTCTGCTGCTCGCCGGTTGCGGCGCGGCCAACGAGTCCGCCCCGCCGGCCGGTGGTGGCAGCGCGCCCGCCGCGAGCAACGTCTCCGGCACGATCGCCGGCGCCGGCTCCAGCGCGCAGCAGGCCGCGATGCAGTCCTGGATCGCCGGCTTCACCGCGGTGGCCCCCGAGGCCACCGTCAACTACGACCCGAGCGGTTCCGGCGCCGGGCGCGACCAGTTCATCGGCAACGCCGTGCAGTTCGCCGGCAGCGACGCCGCGCTGGACGACGAGGAGCTCCCGCTGGCGCAGCAGCGCTGCGGCGGAGCCGACAACGTGGTCCAGATCCCGGCCTACATCTCGCCGATCGCGGTGGTCTACAACCTCCAGGGCGTCGACAAGCTGCAGCTCTCGGCGAGCACGATCGCCAAGATCTTCAACCGGCAGATCACCACGTGGAACGACCCGGCCATTGCCGCCGACAACCCCGGCGTCCAGCTGCCGGCCACGGCCATCACCCCGGTGAACCGGTCGGACAAGTCCGGCACCACGGAGAACTTCACCCAGTACCTCGCGGCCGCCGCGGGTGCCGACTGGCCGCACAAGGCGAGCGGTGACTGGCCGGTCTCGGGTGGCGAGGCCGCCCAGGGCACGTCCGGCGTCGTCAGCGCGGTCAAGGGCGGCCAGGGCACGATCGGCTACGCCGACGAGTCGCAGGCCGGGGACCTGGGCAAGGTGGCGGTCAAGGTCGGCTCCGCCTACGTCGGGCCCACCCCGGACGCCGCCGCGGCCGTCGTGGAGAACTCTCCGCGGGTCGAGGGCAAGGGCAAGAACAACTTCGCGATCGAGCTCGCTCGCGACACCGCGCAGTCGGGGACCTACCCGATCGTGCTGGTCACGTACGAGATCGCGTGCACGACCTACCCCGACGCGGCCCAGGCCGGCGTGGTTCGGGCGTTCCTGGACCACGTGATCAGCGAGGACGGCCAGAAGGCCGCCGCGGACGCCGCGGGTAGCGCGCCGATCACGTCCACCCAGCGCAGCCAGTACCAGACCGCGGTCGACGCGATCGCGGCCGGGAGCTGAGTGAAACCGGCATCACGTAGCCGGGGAGCCCGGGCAGCGGTCATCATGGACCTGCCCGGGCTCTCCGGTGCCACCCGCGAGCCGATCACGGCGTCGTCGGAAGGGATGAAGTGACCACCGATACCAGCCCGGGGGCGGCCCCGGACACAGACGCGTCTGCATCGATCCAGGCCACCAAGCCGGTCGTGCAGCGCGGCGACCGCATCTTCTCCGGCGCGGCCACCACGGCAGGCGTCCTCATCCTCGTCGTCCTCGCCGGGGTGGCGGTGTTCCTCCTCGCCGAGGCGGCACCGGCGCTCGTCGCACCCGCCGAGGAGATCCCCGGCGGCAACGGGCTCTTCGCCTACATCGGCCCGCTCATCTTCGGCACGCTGGTGGCGGCCCTCATCGCCCTCGTGGTGGCCACCCCGCTCGCGGTGGCCGTCGCGTTGTTCATCACGCACTACGCGCCGCGCCGGATCGCGCAGAGCCTCGGCTACGTGATCGACCTGCTGGCGGCCGTGCCAAGCATCGTGTACGGGCTCTGGGGCATCCTGGTGCTGGCCCCGGCCTCGGTCGGCCTCACCACCTGGCTGAACGAGTACCTCTGGTTCATCCCGCTGTTCGCCGGCCCGGTGTCGAGCACCGGCCGCACGATGCTCGTGGCCGGGCTGGTGCTCGCGGTCATGATCCTGCCGATCATCACGTCGGTGTCGCGCGAGGTCTTCCTGCAGACGCCCAAGCTCCACGAGGAGGCCGCCCTCGCGCTGGGCGCCACCCGGTGGGAGATGATCCGGATGGCGGTCCTCCCGTTCGGCCGTTCCGGGATCATCAGCGGTGCGATGCTCGGCCTCGGCCGCGCACTCGGCGAGACGATGGCCGTCGCCATCGTGCTGTCCATCTCGGGCGGCATCACCTTCAACCTGATCGGCAACGGCAACCCGGCCACGATCGCGGCCAACATCGCGCTCGAGTTCCCCGAGGCCACGGGCCTGGAGAACAACACGCTCATCGCGTCCGGCCTCGTGCTGTTCCTCGTCACGCTGGCGGTCAACTCGCTCGCCCGCTACATCGTCAACCGACGCCGCGAGTTCTCGGGAGCCAACTGATGTCCCTCGACACCGACCGGCTCAGCCCCGAGGCCGTCGCCGCCGTCGATCCTGAGCTCCGCAGCCTCGAACGCCGGGGTCAGCTGCCCCGCTTCGCCACCCCCGGCGCGCTCGCCGCCGCGGCCGTCGTCGTCGGCCTGCTGCTCGCCATCACCGGGTTCAGCGTCGGGCTGTTCGTGGTGGGCACCGTCGTCGTCTTCGCCGTAGGCCTCTACGTGCTCTCGCGCGTGGTGGAGGGCAGGCGCAAGGCCACCGACCGCCTCGTCACGATCATCGTGACCTCGGCGTTCCTCGTCGCGCTCATCCCGCTGTTCTCCGTGGTGATCACGGTCGTCGGATACGGCATCACCCGCTTCGACGCCCAGTTCTTCACCTACTCGATGCGCGGCGTCGTCGGTGAGGGCGGCGGCGCGTACCACGCGATCATGGGCACTTTGATCATCACTGCCCTCGCCGCGCTGATGTCGATCCCGGTCGGCGTGCTCACCGCCATCTACCTGGTGGAGTACGGGAAGGGGCGGCTCGCCCGTGCCATCACGTTCTTCATCGACGTGATGACCGGCATCCCCTCGATCGTCGCGGGCCTCTTCGCGGTGGCGCTGTTCTCGCTGGTCCTCGGGCCGGGAGCGCGCCTCGGCTTCGCAGGCGCCGTCGCGCTGTCGGTGCTCATGATCCCGGTGGTCGTGCGGTCCACCGAGGAGATGCTCAAGATCGTGCCCAACGAGCTGCGCGAGGCGTCGCTCGCGCTGGGCGTGCCGAAGTGGCGCACGATCATCAAGATCGTCATCCCCACCTCGATCGCCGGCATCGCGTCCGGCATCACGATCGCGGTCGCCCGCGTGATCGGCGAGACGGCGCCGCTGCTCGTCACCGTCGGCATCACCACCGGCCTGAACCTCAACCCGTTCGACGGCCGGATCGCCACGCTGCCCGTCTTCGCGTACTACTCCTACACCCAGCCGGGAGTGCCGCCCGCCCCGTCGATCGACCGGGCGTGGACGGCCGCCCTGGTGCTGATCATCATCGTCATGCTGCTGAACCTGGTGGCGCGCGCGATCGCCCGCCTGTTCGCCCCGAAGACCCGCTGAGAAGGACACGCATCCACATGGGCAAGGCGATCGAAGCCAAGGACCTGAACATCTACTACGGCTCGTTCCGCGCGGTCGAGGGCGTCAACATGTCCATCCGGCCGAAGACGGTCACGGCGCTGATCGGGCCGTCCGGATGCGGGAAGTCGACCTACCTGCGGTCGATCAACCGCATGCACGAGGTCATCCCCGGCGCCCGGGTGGAGGGCAAGCTGGAGCTCGACGGCAAGGACCTCTACGGCCCCGGGATCGACCCGGTCGGCGTCCGCCGTCAGATCGGCATGGTGTTCCAGCGGCCCAACCCGTTCCCCACGATGTCGATCTACGACAACGTGATCGCGGGCATGCGGCTGAACAGCAAGAAGCTGAAGAAGGAAGCCACCGACGAGCTCGTCGAGAAGTCGCTGCGCGGCGCCAACCTCTGGAACGAGGTCAAGGACCGGCTCGAGCGGCCGGGTTCGGGCCTCTCCGGCGGGCAGCAGCAGCGCCTGTGCATCGCCAGGGCCATCGCCGTGCAGCCGGACGTGCTGCTGATGGACGAGCCGTGCTCGGCCCTCGACCCCATCTCCACGCTCGCGATCGAGGACCTGATCAACGAGCTGAAGATGGAGTACACGATCGTCATCGTCACGCACAACATGCAGCAGGCTGCGCGCGTGAGCGACTACACCGGCTTCTTCAACATCGAGGGCACCGGCAAGCCCGGGAAGCTCGTGGAGATGGACGAGACCAAGACGATCTTCTCCCAGCCCAAGGAGAAGGCCACCGAGGACTACGTCTCCGGCCGTTTCGGCTGACCCACAAGCATACCACGGAGCCCGGCGCCCCCTCAGATCGGGAGGGCGTCGGGCTCCTGCCCTGTCACGGCGTAGACGGTCTCCCGCGCCACCACCACCGCGTGGTCGGCGAAGCGCTCGTAGTAGCGGGCCAGCAGCGTGATGTCGACGGCCGCGCGCACCCCGTGCGGCCAGTGCTCGTCCATGAGCACCTCCATCATCTCGTGGTGCAGCACGTCCATCGCGTCGTCGTCGGTGTCCAGCTCGGCCGCCAGGATCACGTTGCGGGTGCGCGCGACCTCGGCCGCCTTGAGCGCGAGCTGCACGGCGACCTTCCCCATCTCGGCGAAGGCCGGCTGCACCTCGGCGGGCAGCGCCGGCTTGGGCGACCGCATGCGCACCACCTCGGCGACGTGCAACGCCAGGTCGCCCATCCGCTCGATGTCGCCGGAAGCCCGGATCGCGGACACGACGGCGCGCAGGTCGCCCGCAACCGGGTTGTGGAACAGCAGCGCGTCGCACGCGAGCGACTCCACCTGGGCGCGGAGCGCGTCGATCACCTCGTCACCCGTGACGACCTGCACGGCGAGCCGTTCACGTGACTCCAGCAGCGCGGCGGTGGCGCGGTTCAGCGCGTCCGCTGCGGCGGTGCACATCCGGCCGAGCAGCTCGGACAGCTCTGCCAACTGTTGCGGCAGCGGCGCGGGAGGCATGCGAGAAGCCTATGAGCCGCTGGTCAGGAGGGCAGCACCGGTCGGTGAACGGAGGATGAATCGCCTTCAGACCGTGAGCGGGCCCGGCATCCGGCCGGTGACCACGTAGACGATCCGCCGTGCGACCGCCACGGCGTGGTCGGCGTAGCGCTCGTAGAAGCGGGCCAGCAGCGTGATGTCGACGGCCGGACCGACGCCGTGGCTCCACTCGCGGTCCATCAGCACCGTGAACATGTGCCGGTGGAGGTCGTCCATCGCGTCGTCGTCGGTCTCCAGCTGGGCGGCGCGCGCGAGATCGCGGGTGCGGATGACGTCGCCCGCCTTCAGCGCCAGGTCCACGCCGACCCTGCCCATCTCGGCGAAGTACGGCACCACCTCGTCGGGCAGCACCGGGTGGGGGTGGCGACGGCGGGCGGCCTGTGCGACGTGGAGCGCGAGGTCGCCCATCCGCTCGATGTCGCCCGCCCCGTGGATGGCCGACACGACGATCCGCAGGTCGGTGGCCACGGGCGCCTGCAGCGCCAGCAGCGCGAACGCCTTCTCCTCGGCCGACGCGCGGAGCTCGTCGACGCGGATGTCCTCGGAGATCACTTCCTCGGCCAGCTGGAGGTCGACCTCCAGGAGCGCGCGCGTGGCCTTGCGCATCGCGTCGGCCACCTGCGTGCACATGCCCGCCAGGGCACCCGCAAGATCGTCGAGCTGCTCCTGATAGACGTCGCGCATGCACCAAGAGTAGGCCCGAATGGGACGAACCGTCGCGCGGGAGGGTGAACCGGGGGTGAACGTCAGGGATCTCAGGTACACGTGACGGCGGGCGTCGGCGATGCCTCGCTCGTGGGGGCGCTCAGCGCGATCGGTTCAGACGGCGCCCGGACCACGTCGTCGAACGACTGCCCGAGCACCAGCTGCAGCACCCCGGTGCTCCCGGGATCGGGCGTCTCGGTGGCCGAAGGCACCGTGGCCCTCAGCACCTCGGCGGCGGCGGCCTGGTCGGGGGAGAACCGGATCACGGTCTCCGACGTGGGCTGATCGGCGCTGGAGGGCTCGCTCACCTTGAAGCCGAGGGAACTCAGCGTCTCGCTCACCTCGCCTGCGAGCCCGGAGCGGGTGGAGGCGTTGACGACCGTCACCGAGACCTCGCTCGGTGCGGGCCCGGACGTTCCGGCGCCGGGGTCGGTGGCGTTGGCGGGGAGCGGCTGGTCGCCGCGCACGGCCGCGAACAGGGCAGCCGCGTCGGTGTCCCGCATGACCGCGTTCCCGCGGCCGTTGCGCTCACCGGTCGGCACCGCCACGAAACGCACACCGTCGGCGTCGAGGCGTCGCAGGGTCATGGCGAGCGCGAGCACCTGGTCGATCCCGGCCCCGTCCGTCAGCAGCGCGTTCGCGAGCGTCGGGCGCAGGGCCCTGATCCGGCCGACGTCCACCAATGCCGTGCCCGACACCGCCGAGTCCAGGACCGCGGCGAGCACCTGCTGCTGCCGCTCGATGCGCCCGTACTCGGGCGACGGCTCGCCCTCCACGTCGCCTGCCTGCACGAAGTCGGCCACCCGGACGCCTGCCAGCCGGGTCGGGCCCGGATCGGCCACCACCGGGCCGAGCACGCCGTCGAGCACGGGCCGCGGAACGCAGACCTCGGCACCGCCCACCGCGTCGGTCATCGCCGGTACGGCGGCGAGGTCGATGCCGACGTACTTGGTGATCGCGAGCCCGCTTAGCTGCTGCACCACGCGGGTGATGCAGCGCGGGCCGCCGGCGTCGAGCGCGCTCACGAGCTGGGTGCGCGCCTCCGCCTTCACCGGCTCGTCGCGGTACGTCGCCGTGCGGGCGTCCCATGCCTCGCAGGGCGGCCGGTTGATCTCCAGGTCGAGGGGGAAGGCGAGCACGGTGACCGGGCCGCCGGTGTCCGGGATGTGCGCGACGGCGACGGTGTCGGCACGTGCCTCCGGGGTGTCCGACGGCGGACCGGTGGCCACCACCAGCACGTTCTGGTCGCCGGCTTGGGCAGCGGCGTCGACGACGGCACTCGACCCGCGGTCGAGGGCGGCAGCGTTGCGGACGCTCGAACCCAGCCACGTCTTCGTGCCCCAGCCGAACGCCGTGGCAGCGAGCACGGCGAGCGCCATCACTCCGGCGAGCACGCGGCCCGCGATGACGGCGGGCCCGCGGCGTGGAGGCGGCGCACCCGGTTCTCCGAGGCGGCGATCGGTGACCGCCAGCCTCACCCCGGCATGGGCGGCGGTCAGGCGGGTGAGCGTCTCGTCGATGCGCAGCGCCCGAGTGCGCGAGTCGTCGTCGCGGTCGGCCAGGCGGTCGCCGTCGCCGTCCGCGGCCCGCCGGACCGCGACGGTCGCATCCGGGCTGATCGCGTCGCCCCGGCTCCGTGCGGGCGGGTCGGCGGCGCGGGCCCGGTGCCCGGCGTCCACGGGCTGCGCGGTGGTCGCGGGCGGTTCGGTGGCAGGGCGGGTGCGTGCGCTGCGGGCCGGGGCGTCCTCGGGTGGGTCGGGAGGGCGCCTACGGGTGGTGGGCAGGGCGGTGGTCGCCTGCGCGGTGGGCTCGCCCCCGCGGCGGCGGGGTGCTGCCGGGAGGGCGGTGGTGGCCGCGGCCGGGACCTCTAGCGCGGCGGCAGGCTCGACCCGTCGCCGACGCGGGTTCCCCGCGGCGGGGGCGGCCGTCGTCGGAGGCGACCCGGCGTCGGGGTCGACGCTGCGGCGCCTGCGGGTGGTCGCGGCCGGGAGCGCGGTGGTGGCGGCCGGCTCGTCGACGGGATCCGGGTGGTACCGGCGGCCACCGCCGTTGGAGCCGGGATCGGCGGGGCGCCTGCGGTCACCTCGTGGGCGGGAGACCTCGAGCGGGTCGTCGCCGCGCCGTCGCTGCGGCTCCGCCGGTGGACGCGACCGGTCGTCGCCGGCGTCGTCGAACGGGTCGACGTGCCGGCGGGTGCGGTCGCTCCGGGGCGGCGGCTCGGTGGGTGTGGGTGGGAAGCCGTCGCGGCGCCTGGCTGCTGCCGCCGGGTTGACGGCGGGGCCGCTGGGCTCGACGGGGCGCCGTCGCGGCGGGGCGGGTTCGTCGAGGTCGTCGTAATCGTCGGCGCGCCGCCGGCGCCGGCCCGCCGCGCCGGGGATCCCGTTCGGCTCGGCCGGGCGATGCCGGCGGGTGCCATCCGCGGCGGGGAAGGCGGCTTCCGGGGCGGCTTCCGGGGCACCGCGGTGGCGGCGGCCTCCGGTGGGGGGAGCATCCGGCGCCGGCGGGGCCTCGAACGGCTCCGGCGCGCGCCGACGGCCTACGGGGGCGGGCTCGTCCGGCGCCGCGTACCCGTTCCGGGGCCGGTCCGGCTCGTCGTTCCGGTACCGGCGGCCGGACCGTGCAACGCCGTCCCCGGGCGCACCGTGCCGGCCGGACGGCGACTCGACGGAGTACCGCTCGTCGTCGGTGCCGGGAAGGGGCTCGGCCGCCCGCCGTCGCGCTGCGCGGCCGCCGGGCGGTGCTGCGGTCGCGTCGGAGTCGAGCAAGCCGTAGCGGGCGAGGATGTCCTGCGGGTCCTCGTACGGGTCTTCCTCGTAGGCGCGCCTGCGCCCCCCGGTAGGGCGCTGAGCACGGTACGGACCGTCCTCCACGCCCACCTCCTCGGCACGAACAGAAAGCGGGCACGGGCAGAACCGCCCGAGCCCGCCCCTCGTCTCGATCCGAGCTTACGGAGCGGAGGCCCTCCGACCGCAGTGGGGTGCGACGACCGGCGGCTGCGGGATCGACCGGCGGCCGGACGCCGGTCCGGCGAGCCGGACGTGACCGGCGTGGCCGTCGTGGAACGCCACGGCGTTGCGCCCGGAGTGCTTCGCGGCGTAGAGGAGCCGGTCCGCGCCGGCGACCAGACCGTCGTGGCCGGTCACCGGTCCGAAGCCGTGCGCGACGCCGATGCTGACGGTCACGCGGAGCCCGGGCGCGAGCTCCGACCACGGGTGGCCGTCGACCCGCTCGCGGGCGGTCTCGCAGACGCGCACCGCGTCGTGGCGGTCGTGGCGGGGGAGGACGATCGCGAACTCCTCGCCCCCGTAGCGGGCGCAGAAGGCGCCGTCGGGCAGGCAGGACTCGATCACGGCGACGAGCCGCTGCAGCACCCGGTCGCCGAACGGATGGCCGTAGGTGTCGTTGATCTGCTTGAAGTGGTCGACGTCCAGCAGCGCGACCGCGATGCCCGCCGACCCGACGCCGCCCGGCTCGCGCAGCAGCGCGACGAGCCGCTCGTCGAGGTAGCGGCGGTTGTAGGTGTCGGTGAGGCTGTCGCGGCGGCTCTGCTCCCTGGCCTCGGCGTGCTCTCGCCGCAGCCGGTCGAGCTCGTCGACGCCGGACTGCCCGTTCAGCAGGCGGACGGCCGCGCGGAGGTGCTGGTAGGCCTGCTCCCAGCGGCCGGCGGCTGCGAGCTCCTCCGCCGCCGTCGTGTGCCATGTCGCGCCCGCCGCCCCAGGCGTCGACGGAACGTGCTCCCGCCTGGCCGCGTCCAGCATCGTCATGCCCGGTGTGTCGGCGCCGCAGCGCCCGTCCTTGAGTTCCACAACCCGTCCGTGCTCAGCCACCGGAGTGCTCGAGCTCTGCGCCCAGGGGGACCGTGGGGTCGTCCGGGTCGTCCAGCCAGTGCTCGGGGAGTACGACCCGTCCCGCCGATCCCTGCCGGCCGCGGGGGCCGTCGGCGTCGGGCGGGAAGGGGATGTCCGGGTCGAGCTGGGAGAGCAGCTCGTCCAGCTCGTCGATGCTGCTCACCAGGCCGAGGCGGCGTCGCAGGTCGGATCCGACGGGGAAGCCCTTGAGGTACCAGGCGATGTGCTTGCGCATGTCGCGGATGCCCTTGTGGTCGCCCATGTGCTCCATGAGGAGCACGGCGTGGCGGCGCATGGTGACGGTCACCTGCCCCAGGTTCGGCGGCTCCGGCAGCGGGCGTCCGGCGAACGCGGCCTCCAGGTCGCCGAAGAGCCACGGCCTGCCGAGGCAGCCGCGCCCGACGACCACCCCGTCGCAACCGGTCTCCGCGACCATCGCGAGCGCGTCAGCGGCGCTGAAGATGTCGCCGTTGCCGAGCACCGGCAGCTCCGCGGGCATCGCGTCGCGGAGCCGGGCGATCGCCGACCAGTCGGCCGTGCCCGAGTAGCGCTGGGCCGCGGTGCGCGCGTGCAGGGCGACGGCGGCGACGCCGGCATCGGCGGCCCGGCGGGCGGCGTCGAGGTAGGTGTGGCGTTCGTCGTCGATGCCGATGCGCATCTTCACGGTGACCGGCACCGATCCGGCGTTG
The DNA here is from genome assembly GCF_006717045.1 of Pseudonocardia cypriaca. NCBI lineage: Bacteria > Bacillati > Actinomycetota > Actinomycetes > Pseudonocardiales > Pseudonocardiaceae > Pseudonocardia > Pseudonocardia cypriaca. The sequence continues at coordinate 2,947,728 of NZ_VFPH01000002.1, read as the reverse complement.
TCGACGGCGGCGCGCACGATCCGCTCGAACAGCTTGCGCTTGTACGGCAGCGCCGCCCCGCCGCCCCGGCGCGTGACCTTGGGGACGGGGCAGCCGAAGTTCATGTCGATGTGGTCGGCGAGGTCCCGTTCGACGATCATCCGGACGGCCAGTCCCATCGCCGCCGGGTCGACGCCGTAGAGCTGCATCGACCGCGGGTGCTCGTCAGCGTCGAACGCGATCATCCGGAACGTCAGCGGGTTCTTCTCGACGATCCCGCGCGACGTGATCATCTCGCAGACGTAGAAGCCCGCGCCCTGCTCCCGGCACAGGCGCCGGAAGCCCGCGTTGGTGATGCCGGCCATGGGGGCGAGCACGACCGGGGTGTCGGACACGAACGATCCGATGCGCAGCGGGCGGACGGCGGTCGGGGCACTCACGGGATCCCATTGTCCCCGACGTCAGAAGTCGACGGAGATGCAGGCGACGCGGGCGCCTGCCGCGCCTGCCTCGCCGGGCTCCGATGAGGTGTGGTCGGCGTGCAGGACGACCGACTTCGGCCGCCGGTCCTCGGCGAACGTCCAGGCGACCGTGGACTCGGCGCTGCCGGCGCCGGTGTCGTCGGTGGTGAGGTCGAGCCAGATCTCGTTCTGCGGGTTCGCGAACGTGGGGTCGACGCTGGGCTGCACCGGGTCTTCCGAGTACTGGAAGTGGGGCCCCGCCGCGTCGGGCTGCTCCCCGCAGGGCTGCGTGTGCACGTGGGCCCCGTACACGCGGTTCCGCTCGAGACCGCGGACGGCCAGCATCACCGTGGTCGTGCCCTCGCCCGACCGCGACTGCACCGCGCCCCGCGCACCGGCGGGCACCAGCACCTCGTCATATGTGATCGCCGGGCCGGTACCGCGCTGGAACATCTCGCTCACCTGGACGGTGTGCACGGGCGGAGTCGAAGCAGCCGTCTGGACGACGGTGTCCGGGGCTGCACACCCCGCCACGAGGATGGCACCGAGCACACCGGGGAGCAGGTGACGGGGTCGCATGTTCCCCAGGATGGGTGGTCGCTGAGGGTTGCGAGAACTGACCCTGCGTTACTCCAGCCGAGGTATCCGCAGGTCGGTCGACCGCTGCCCTGCGTGCTCGACGTTGGGCCGATCGCGCACGCGGGGCGAGCGGCAGGCCGCCGCTGCCCGCGCGACCCGGCCGGCGTCAGCCGCGTGCAGCCCGTCGCGAGCAGGACGTCGGTGTTGCCGCGTCGCGCTGGTGTGCGGGTCGTGGTGATCTCCAGGGCAGTGGCCGGGTGCGGCTACGCTGGGGGCGCTAGGGGCCTCTAGCTCAATCGGCAGAGCAGCGGACTTTTAATCCGCGGGTTCAGGGTTCGATCCCCTGGGGGCCCACCAAACTCCCTGGTCCTGGCGTCAAGCGTGATCACGGTCCAAGATCAAGGGACCGCTTTGGGACCGTTTTGCTCGTCGCCCCGGTCAAACAGCCCCTCCAGCACCTCTGCGGTCTGCCGGTCCGTGAGCCGCCGGCCCAGGTACCGGTCCTGGGTCATGCTGACCTTCGAGTGCCCGAGCTGATCGCTGATCTTGCGCGTGGATACCTCGGCGTCATCGAGGAAGCTTGCGACCGTCTTGCGCAGGGTGTGGCTGACGAAGCCGTCCATCTCCAGCTCGTCGCGTACTTCCCGCCACACCCGGCGGACGTTCGACGGATCCCGCCAGTTGCCGAGCGAATCGGGGAACACGGCCTCCACACCCGGACCGATCGCCAGACGACGACGCCGCAGCACAGCGACCGCCCACGACGGCAGTGGGATCAGCCGCTCGCCCTTCCGTCCACTCTTCGTCGAGGACAGCCGGAGGAGACCGACGCCAGTCCGCCTGACGAGCCGCCACCGCACGTCGACCGCCGAACCGTCGAGATCCACCTCCGACCAGCCGATCGCCAGGCACTCACCGATCCGGCATCCGGTCGCAAGCATCATCAGTGTCAGGTCCGGCAGGTCCCAGTCCTGCGCCTTCTCGTTGTCGCGCACCGCGGCCAACCACTGCTGCCGCTCCTCGGCCGTCAGTGCCCGCGGGGGCCGAGACGGAGCGCTGTCGATCCGAGCGACCTCACGCACCGGATTCACGGACACGGCGCCGTGCCGGGCGGCGCCCCCGAGATGACGATCTTCGCGGTCCGCGCCCTGCTGGTCGACTTCCTCTTGATCGCCGAAAGCGCCCTGTCCACCACGGGCGTCGTGATCTCCCGGATGCGCAGAGCCCCGAGCGCCGGGTCCACATGGCACCGGTAGATCGATCGGTAGGTGTCGAGCGTGCCCGGACTGCGCTGCCCGGCATCCACCGCGCGCTCCACCTCGGCGAGCCACAGGCGAGCGACTTTGGCCAGCGTGGAGTCCGGGGTGACCTCCGACTTCTTGGCCGGTGCCTGCCGGTCGACCAGCGCCGCCTTCAACGCCCGCACCGCGCCGGCCTTGCTCCTGCCCCTGCGCTTGACCATCCGGACGACCCCGTCAAAGTCACGGAACCGAGTCCTGGCGATCCAGACGCCATCTTCGCGCCAGCTCATGATCGCCCCGTAGGTCCCCAGCGGGAGCGGCGGCCGCGCCATCAGGCGACCCCGTCGTCGAGCTTGTCCAGCCAGCGGAGCACGTCGTCAGGCCGGTACCGGAGATGCTTACCGATCCGCCGCGCAGGCGGACCCGAGCCCTGCGAACGCCACGAGTAGAGCGTCTGCACGGGCACCCGCAGGAACTCCGCCACGTCCTGGACCGTCCACAACGGCGCGATCAGCGGGGGCTTGTCCATCAGAGACCTCCTCTCACTCCGCTTGATCACGAGTTGCGGAACAGTCGTCGGGTGGTGGTCCGGCTGCGAGCTGGGCGGCTTCGGAGTCGGCCTTCCAGCGCTGTCTCTCGGAGATCGCGTGCAGCAGCAGTGCTGGCCGGGTGGGCACGTCCTCATCGCCGGGCGGGTGCGTTCCCACGCGAACGGCCCGTCGTCTACGGCGTAACCGGGGCGAACGCTGGTGCGTTCCTTGTCGGTCGCCTGCACCGCCCGCTCCCGGGTCGACTTCTCGAAGTCGCGCACCGGCTCCACCTCGGACACCACGTAGGCGCCGTGCGGGAACACATCGCCCATCGAGACCTTGAACCTGCCGTTGATCGCCATCTGCTCACCTCTCGCTCGTTCGGAATGAGTTCCCTAGACAAGTTACAGCACGACTGGACGACTAGACAAGTGCTCCATCTGGCTGACCTGCGCCTGTTGGCATCAACAAGGTCAGCGAGCCGGGAAGTCGTACTCCAGGACGTAGGCGTAGGCGGCCTTGACGGTGTCGCAGACCTCGACCGCTTGGCCCGCCGTGTCGAACGCGGTTCGCACCACCGTCAGGACCGGTACACCCGGCCCGAGCTGTAAGGCGCGTCGCTCCGCGGGCGTCGGCATCCGGGCCGCCACCTCTTCGACGAAGCGCTCAAGCGGGTGCCCGGCTTCCTCAAGGCGGGCATAGATCCCGCCGGGTCCAGTGTCGTTCTCTGTGATTGCCGTCCCGCGTGCAAAGTCCACCGGGATGTAGGACGTCGCCAACTCGACGGGTTCTCCGTTCGCGAGGTAGCGACGCTCCCGGACGATCACAGGATCCCCGGCCTTGATCCCGAGTCGTTCAGCCGGCGGCGCCGGCGCCGGCGCTTGCCGTACGTGGATGCTGTCGACGTTCGCCACGTAGCCGGCCTTCTCGGCCTCGGCCAGGAACGCAGCCTTGCCGCGCTCCCGGTGCTGACGCGCGAACCGCTCCGACGCGAGTCGGCGAACGACCGGCGCCGCCCGGACGAAGACGCCTCGACCGTGCTCGGACATGACCAGGCCCTCGGTCTTGAGCTCCTGGATGGCCTGGCGGACAGTCATTCGAGCAACGCCGTAGTGCTGGGTCAGCTCGCTCTCCGAGGGCAACCGATCGCCCGGCCCAAGCCGGCCGGCATTGATCGCCTCCCGAAGGGCGGCAGCGATCTGGACGTACGGCGCCCGGTGATCGGAGCGGTCGAGCTGATCGAGCTGGATCATCGCCGGTCACTTCCCTGGACGTCCGTACAGGTAGAATCCTGTCACACCCAGTCGACTAGGGAAGCATCCGATGGCAGACACGCCGAAGCACTCCGTGAGCGTCGCTGGCATCGTCGTTGACGACCGCGGCCGCGTCCTCATCATCCGCCGACGCGACAACGGCCACTGGGAACCGCCCGGTGGAGTGCTGGAGATCGGGGAGTCCTTCGAGGACGGCGTGCGCCGCGAGGTCGAGGAGGAGACCGGCCTTCCTGTTGCAGTCGAGCAGCTCACCGGCGTCTACAAGAACATGCAACGCGCAGTCGTCGCTCTGGTCTTCCGATGCCACCCGCTCGGCGAGCGGCCACGTGAGACGGCCGAGGCTGCGGACGTCCGCTGGGTCGACCCGGCCGAGATTCCGAGCCTGATGGACCCCGCCTACGCCGTCCGCGTCACTGACGCTCTTAGCAACGCTGCACCGGCAACTCGTGTCCACGATGGGGTACGCTTGATCGATGCATAGCTTGCTGGCATAACTGAAAATCCCGATATCGGACTCTCTCTTGGCTGGCTCGTTGACAGCGCCCTAAGGGTGCCAGTTCGACGATCAGGAGCCTGCAGGCCGCCTACGCGCTGTCAGAAGCCTCAGCACCCGAACTACCCGTGGCATCCGGCACCCGAACAGATTTCAAGGGGTGGCTCATGTTCGCGTCGAAGCCAGATTGTTTCGGGATATCCGCATCACGGACGAGGGGCATGGCCTGCCGCTGCGGCGAGTTGGACGAAGTTCGGCTCGATTCATCAAGAATTTGCGAGCGGACTTGATCGATGAGCCGCCGGAGCTTGATCGCCTCATCCGCAGTCCTCCGTCGCTCCTCTACACCAGCTCGCGCTCTGCTAGCTGCGTCATCAGCCCGCAAGTCACGCTCCTTTTCCCGCACCTCATTGAGGCGCGCTTGCTCAGAATTGCTCTCTCTGGCGAGGAAAACACGTCTACGCCTTTCTCGGCGACGCTCAACAAGTGCGTCATAGACGGTTCGTCCAGCGAGGACTTTGAGCAGGATCGGGACGCAGTCCACTAAGATGAGGAAGATTCGCAAGAAAGTCGTTGCCTGGGTTACGTATTGGTTCTCGCTCCGCAGGGCATCGAATGCCTCAAACCGCTCTAGCAGTCCGATAGTACCCTGCTTCTCCTCGCGCCGTGCAACCTCTTCGCGAATTCGCTGCGCGAGGACCTCCTTGTATGCAGCTCCCTCATCACCAACAGTCCGGCTCAAATCCGTAATGCGTCCGTCAAGATCGGCTAGCTCGGTTGTACGCGGGCCTATGTTGGCGACCGCGCTGAAGGTGTCCGCTTCACGACGGAGCCTGGTGCATTCTCCAGCAACTCCCCGAATACCAGTCAGACCCGGCCCTGCATCCCCATTACATTCGCGCCGAGCGAGGTCATTTAGATCCGCAAGTCGCGCTTGATCAGTCTGCAAGATTGGCCGCAGTTGGTTTGCCTGATTAGTAAGCGCCTGCAACTCCGATATGCGTGATCGTGGATCACCGACAACCGCAATGCGAAAGCCATGGCAGCTGCTTGTCAATGCTATGGCCTGCGCTTCGGGGGAATCTTCAGGTAGCGGATTGCAGGTCCGGAGTCTGTCTTCGATCGTGAGGTTTGACGTTTGCCTCGTCGTGACTACCCTCTCCTCGATTGCGCTACTGAAGATGCCGAGCAGCAAGGGCTCGGCTATAACGATCCCGAACAGCGCGGCCAATAAAATTCTCGGCGTGGCGACCTTAAGCCGCCCGCGCAGCCCTTCACCCATAGGGGTGAGAACCAACCAGCGGTCCAAGTTCAAGACAAACACGCCCCAAAGTGGGACAATTAAGAGAATCGACCAGCTGAATCCGTCGAACACCTGCGTAAGAGCTAATGTCATTGACAACGTGCCGAGTAACGCAGTTCCAAGTACGGCCGCTCCCATCGCCGTGTAGCGCGACCGGTCTTCAGGCACTCGATCAAGCACGCCCTTGTCCGCGCCAGCGATCGTCTGCAGCAACCGAGCGGCTGAAGGAAGCCATGCTGATCCCACGGCACCAAAGTTCGCGTCCGTCGCGTTCCTACTCATGACAAGTCTTCGTAATCAGAGTCATCGAAGCCCGGATCAGCGGTACTGTTACTGTTAGGGTCTTGGGCAATCGATCGCGCGCCTGAAGCCGGTACTTCCGATTCCGTTCGAATGGGCGGCGGCCGATCCGATATAGGTTTCGGCGATTCGGCATCCCACAGTTGTTCGACCAGCTGAAGAGCGTCGGATGTACGATCGAAGAAGCCACGCTGCACAAGTGCAGTAGCGAACTGCACGCGAAGGTCCTGCTGCGCACGTAGACTTTCGCGAGCCTCATCAGCAAGTTTATGCTGAATCTCGATGACGTCGGTCATCGTGACTGCCCCATGCTGAACGCCCAGGAGTGCGATCCTCCTTGCAACATACGCAGGATCGCCGTCAATAAACTCGTGCATAGACCGCGCCTCTGATCTTTGGAAGGCAGTCTCCTTGCTCCGAAGCTCGTGTCGGCGTTCTTGGTCTCGCAGAGCTATGTCGTGCGTTTCTAGTTCTCCTGGCGTCAGAACCTCGATTGCGCCGATTGAGACTTCAACACCGGGTATCTCGATCGGAATCATTTGCGCGAATGCTCGAACCTCGGCCGAGATTATCCTGCGCAGGACTCCCATCTGACCCGAGTCGTAGTCGCTTGCCAGGTTCTGCAGTTCAGGATTCCCTCGGAAGTAGTTAGTGAGGAATGCTTCTACTCCTCGTCCTCCGCGCTGAGCAACTGTCTCTGGGTCCGAAACTCGGCAGGTGAAGGCGATCAATACGGTAAACTTGTCTGCGCCAGTCCGTCCGGAGAGGTGGACTCGAACTTCACCTGGGAAGTCGCGGATGTCGATCACCGTGACAGAAAGGGCCCGAAGAAGCGTCTCATCCTCCGGGTCCAGCGCGCGCTCGAAGAGCGTATACTCTTCGGGTAACCTGACGACGGCCACATGACCAGAAGGAACTTCCGGAATTTCCTCCCTGCGCCGCATCCGGCGACCTCGGAAGGGGGTGCGGATTCCAAGGAGTGTTACATCGGCGCGGACCGTCTCGGTGAAGGTCCGAGTTTCGACGATAGGGTAGCTCATCCAAAGACCTGCTTTAGCCAGTTAGAGGACATTGATCAGTTGCTGCAGTGTTTCGGACTTCTCCGACTTAGACGTTCCGCGCTTCGGCCCCTGCCGAAGGACCTCGTCAAGGTCTGCACGCAGATCGTTACGCTCCTGCTCAGAGAGGTTCGCGCCTATGCTGTTGCCGAGCGAACTAATTAGGGGGAGGTGGGTAGGACCGCCGCGGGTTGCTAACAGGTCGACTGTCTCGGCGAGAGCCGATACGCCTTCAGCGTTCGTCGGACGGTTGCGAAGAACTGCCGCCCACACATTACCCAGCGTCTCAGCGCTCGTTGGTTGCATCTCTAATGCCAGGGCGGGCAAAAGCCATCCGGTATCAGAGTCATGACTTGTAAGCATGACTGCCGCAGTATCCACCGCTCTCGTTAATGTGCGGTAATTGCCTGAAGGGGCGGATAGCTCAGCTAAGCGCGCATTCACGAACCGAAGCAGCTTAAGTGCCTCGTCTGTCGACGCTATTATTAGGCTGTTCCACAGTTCGGCGAGCGACTGCCTGGCGAACCTGGCGATCACCGCGCCAGCGGTTTCCTGGCACTTCCAGAGCCACCTGACTGACTCGGTGGGGAATCGGTCACCAAGCTCACCGCCAAGGCTCATGATAGCTGTCGCCCGCTGCGCCGCAGTTCCCTGGTGAAGCCATCTGTTCGCGTAGCCCAAAGCGGCGGACGCCGAATCATCGTCTGCCGCAAGCCACCACAGCGTGAAAGCAATTGTCACTCGTTGGCTGCTGTCGCCTCTTGACCATGGTTCCAGGTACTTCGATTCCGTTGCGCTCGGCGAAGATTTCCACAGCGCTGCCAAGCCACGCGCTACCCGCACGCCGAGGTCGGCGTTGCCATCTTCGACGATCTGCCGAACCCAGTCCTCTATAGGGCGCCACAATTCACTGCCGTAAGCGGCACGAGCGTTCTGCACCACGTGGTGAGGCGAGATAGCCCCTCGAAGCCGGTACCGTAGTACCCGCTGTCGGTAGTCTGGGTCGTGCGCGCCTGATTCGTCGATCTCGACAAGCGCATCAGAAATTCGAAAGTACTTCTTGCTCTGCCTCAACGGCTGGTCGAGCGAATCTGCTGCATCGTAATTTGCCGTATAGCGATGGCGCAGTTTTTCAAATGCGTTATCGAACTCATCGGCGCCCGCGTCTTCAAGAAACGCCGTTGCGACGGTCAGGAAGGCTTCATCTGGAACCGGTTCCCGGCAGATCCATTCTATGACTGCGTCATGTGCAGACGACTCGAGACTAGCAATAGCGTCCGTAATTCCCACGTCCAATGAGCGCTGTGCTAGGGCGACAATTTCTGCGGGTCCACTGGCTCGCTCGGCACTCCCACGCAGTGAGTGTAGTTCGTTGTCATCGAAGTTCCCGGGACCGAACGATGCCAGGCACGCCGCCAAGAGGTTGGTGCTGTCCGGGGGCGACCATTTGAAGACGAGTTTGGAGGCTTCCCGTGTTTGCTGACGCGCAAACTGTGCGGTGATCACTAGGTAAGATCCCGCGTCGGTGATCTTCTGTGCGAGCACGTCTAGGATGTACGAGGAGTAGCCCGTCGTCGCATCGTCTAGATGGTCGATGACGACATAGACGCTTTCGGCTGAGTACTTCCGCGCAGCAAGGCTCTCCAGGCTGAAATGCGGAGGTAAGCTCATGATCTTGGGATTGGTGCGCAGAGACATAAGGAGTTTGCATGCTGAAGCCCGCTTGCCGATACGGGCGCCACCGTGTAGGACAACGGTGTGGCGGTCTTGCAGCATTGCGAGCGCGTCGGCGAACTGCCTTGGCGGCACCCAGAGCTCGTCGATGCGGCTTAGCTCTTCTTGCAGAATGCGTCCTGTGAGGGGAGTGGTTGTGGCACCGCCGCCGTCGACGGCGAAGTAGGCGTGCTCAATCCGATTGTTTTGTAGTCGGTTAAAGACTTGCTGAGCGTGCTGCGTCTGCTGTGAGTTGTGCTCGGTAAGATCCTCGTCGGCGTTTGGAGGCTTGTTTTCCGGCCGGTCGCCGTCGTCGCCTCGATCGCCCTCATCGCTCATTGCGGATCTGGAACCCAAAGTTGGCGTGTGTGATGTCCGAGTTGTCGATCCTATTACTGTTAATCATGACGTCACGCTGCGCCTTAGCGGAGATCGTGGTCGAAGTCGCTAGGCGATCGATTTCTCGCGCCGCATCAGAATCGTCGGCAGCCATGCTTGCCAAGTCTTCCGCGATTTCTGGAGTGGTGTTGCGGTCGTCTGGTAGGTCGTGTTCGGACCTCCAGTGGAGGAGTCGGGAAAAGATTGATCTGGCGAGCGCCAATGATCCAGTGCTTCCCGCCTGAGTGGCGTCCTGCGCCAGCTGCTCAACACCGCTGAGAGCTCCGCTTTGCAAATGCTGAAAGATCGCTTCTGCCGCGGAGACGATGGTGTCGTCCAATTACGTGCTCCCCTCAAGTAGCTAGCTGCACGGTGCTGCGACCGAACTGTGGCGCGGGCAAGTCCCGATCATCGCTGCCGCCGTGGGTCGCGAAGGAAGTGACGGTTGCGCTCTGTGAGATCTCGTAGACAGCGTGTCGACATCCGAGTCGGCGGAGCGACGTCCGGTGTTACTGAGGGCGCAACGCGTGTGCGTCCGAACGCCAGTCGCGAAGGACGCCGAACGACGCCTCGTGGGCGGGGCGCGCGATCTCCGGATGGATGCAACTGGCGAACGTCCTGGTGGTTCTGCTCGGGCGCACCGCCCGCGAGTGGCACAGCAAGGTGCCTGTGGCGATCGGTGTCATCGTGACCTCCACACCCGTCGCGGTGTCCCGGTCGCCAGTCGCGGCTCCTGCCGAATTGGCCTCTAAGGGATCAAGGCGCCGCCTGGCGGCGGCGCGTGGGCCGGCTACGCCGGCCCCACCGACTCGCTCCCTCTACCTCCGGCCCGGTCGCGGCCGGCGGGGTCGCTCTAGCCGGCCCGCACTCAGCGAGCGAGCGCCGGATCCCGCGCAGCGCGTATCCCGGGCAACGCGTCGCCAACTAGGGAGCCATGAAGGTCCCCGGGGCGCGCTGCGCGGGACCCGGCACCGCTCGGAGATCAGGGGGAAGTGCGGCGCGGGTGATCTCCTCGCCGGCGCTCATGGGCGGCACGGCAGGGACGAACCCGCGCCGCGAGGAGATGACCATGCCGACGCGCGGTAACAGGCAACGCGGGCTTAGCGACTAACTCTCCAACCTGAGTCGTTGAATGACGCCAGAAGAAGCGGGAGCGAAGCCCTAATGACGACCCCGAATGTTCAACGTTTGGCGAATCGCGGACTCGTTATGGTGGCAGCAATTACATTGTCGGGCACCCTCATCGGCGGGCTTGCTGCCGGCTACTTCACCAACATTGGACTTTCGCAGCAGTTCGCAAACCAGCGGTCCGCTCAGATCGATGACACGCGCCGCGGAGTGTACATCGACTATCTTCAGGTCGTCCAGCAGGCGTACCTGGCAGGGGCTGGGACCGTGGATGAGCAGCAGCTCAGAACGAAGGAGTCCGTCGTCCTTTTGATTGCAGGGGAGGAGGTTCGCGCAGTAGTCCCGAAGCTTGCTGAATCGGCACTAAACGAGAACGGAGATATTCCAGCCGGCCAATATGAAAGCCTGCGATCAGATTTTATCGCTGCTTCGCAACGAGAGCGTGCAGATTCGGTCGCCGTGGATCTCTGGCCGTTCTGGTGATTCTCCGGTTTGGGTCGATGCGCTGCAATCACGGGCTGTGCGCGGAACGCAGCCGCTTCGATCCGACACGCCATGCTGTGGCCCCCTCGGCCGAGAATGATCCACGTCTCCACGGCGGCCGCAAGGGCGCCTACGGCGTCGCTCCGCGATGGCGCGAGCGCCACCCTTGCCCCCACCGCTCCGACGAGCAATGCGGCCAGGACGAGGGGGACAGGGGGAAGAGCGGGCCCGAGTGCGAGACTGCCCCAGCAGCAGCACTCATGCCGAGCCGGCCTCCCAGGGTGCCGTCCGTCTCGACTGCTCGCCTCAGTCGCGGGCAGATTCGCGCTCGGGCAGTGACCCACGCGCGGGCGACCGGTGGTCAGCTTGAGGGGGAGGGCGCGCGGGACACTTTTGGGACACGAAACGCCCACAGCGGACCCTGAACGACGCCAGCGGCCCGGTCGGCCACAGTCAGAACCTCCAGCTCAGCGTGTGGGACGACAGTTGACCACGAGCACCGCACCAGACTCCGCGGGGTTCAGGGTTCGATCCCCTGGAGGCCCACCTATCAGGCGTCATGCAACTCAGAGTAGTTTGCATGGGGGTCACGGGCGCGGATCCTCGTCCCCGGTCCGGTCCTCATCCGCGCGGTCCTCCCTGCGGTCGCTGCTCCTGTCGCCCGTTGCTCCCTGCTCCGTGGACTGCATGGCGCACCATGCTGACAGACTCACGCGCGAGATGATCGCCAATGCAACTGCCACCGCTCCGGCGATAGTGGCCGCTCCCGTACCGAGCACCGGCGCGAGCGTCGCGGCGATAGTCACAGCCACGCTGGTCTGGCCGACCTTCGCCTCCTTGAGGATGCTCGCACGTCCCTCTTCCGCCTTTGCATCGGCCGAACATAGCAGTGCGTGAAGCGCCTTCCGGAACTCCGCCGCGAAGCGCCTGGAGTCCTCTTCGCCTGCCAGTCGCCTGCCATGATCCTCCCCAGGACGGAAGAGCGGCCCGGGCGCAATCGGAGACACCTTTGGCAGAACAACTGAACGGGCAACAGCAATATCGAACAAGATATTTCTGTACCTGCCGGGCATGCGATCCAGAAGGTGAGCCAGATCGGCCCTTCCCGGCGTGTCCTCCGGGACTACTGCTAGCCAGTCTTGGGACTCGATGTACGCCGCAAGGCTCGCCATCCTGATGTTTCCCCATCCTAGCGTCGCGTGTGCACGGCAACGGGCAACACTGCATCTTAGAGGTGTAGCTCGATGGAGGCGCAAGGTGTTGCGGCCCATCCATTTAGGCGCAGGTGAATCGCGCGATGAGGGTGCTATTGACTCCCGGGCGGAAGTTCGATCCCTCGCGAAGTCATTAGGGCATGACTAGGTCCAAGAAGCAGTTTGCCTTGCAGAAATTGACCCGGCGCTCCCATTGCCTCCGCTTCCTGAGATCCTGCGCCTCCGGACTTTCCGCGTGATCGCTCAGCCTCGTCGGCAAGGACGACGGCCGACGGTTCCGGTCCGGGAAATTCGCCGTTCCCGTGATCTCCTCACGCCCGCCCCTGCCCGCCTTCACGGCGTAGCCCGTCGACCAGGACGCCGACGATCCGCCGGCTGTGCTCGGGCCCTCGCCCGGGCGCGGGCCGGCACAGCTGGGCGACGGCGTACAGGAGGTCCTCGGCGTCGATGTCGCCGCGGATCGCGCCCTCGGCCGCGGCGGCGTCGAGCAGTGCCGAGAGGGTGGGTCCGAGCCGCTGCATGAAGTAGTCGGGTAGCCCGGCGAACGCCGGGTCGCCCGAGTGCAGCGCCGAGGCGAGCCCGCGTTTGGTGCCGAGCAGCTCGGTGTACCGGTCGATCCACCGCGTGAGCGCCTCCGCGGGCTCGAACTCGGCGGCCAGTGCCGGGCCCGCTTCGGCGACGGCGTCGATCCCGCTCTCCACCACGGCCTTCACGAGGTCCGAGCGCTGCGGGAAGTGCCGGTACAGCGTGCCCACCCCGACCCCGGCCAGGTCGGTGATCTGCTTCGCGGGCGCGTCCACGCCGGAGGTGTCGAAGACGGTCCGCGCGGCTTCCAGTAGCGCGTCGACGTTGCGCCGCGCGTCGGCGCGACGCCGGCGCGGTGCTGTGTCCTGGGTCACTCCATCACCTCAGCCCTGCATAAGCGGAAAGCTATTCCGTATAGTTCCGGAAAGCTATTCCGCTTACGGTACGGCATGCCGCCGGGCCGACCAGCACGAAGGAGACGGATCCGCATGCAGTACCGCACTCTCGGCCGGACCGGGATCAAGGTCAGCCCCTACGCCCTCGGTGCCCTGACGTTCGCGACGGCCATGGGCAACGACCCCGCAGACTCGGCCCGGATCATCCACAAGGCGCTCGACAGCGGCATCAACGTCATCGACACCGCCGACGCCTACGGCGACTCCGAGGAGGTGGTCGGCAAGGCGCTGCAGGGCCGCCGGGACGACGTCGTGCTCGCCACCAAGTTCAGCCGACCGACCGGGCAGGACCCGAACCGCCAGGGCGCCTCGCGGCGTTGGATCGTCACCGCCGTCGAGAACTCGCTGCGGCGGCTGCGCACCGACCGCATCGACCTCTACCAGCTGCACCTCCCCGATCCCGACACCGATGTCGAGGAGACCCTCGCCGCCCTGACCGACCTGATCCGCAGCGGCAAGGTCCGCGCGATCGGCGCCTCCCACTCCTCGGCCGCCGACATCATCGAGGCCCGGTGGATCGCCGAGCGGCGCGGCCTCGCACGGTTCCACACCGAGCAGCCCGCCTACTCGATCCTCAACCGCGGGGTCGAACGCGAGGTCCTGCCCACCGCCCAGCGATTCGGCCTGGGCACCCTGGTCTGGGGACCGCTCGGTCAAGGGCTGCTCACCGGCCGCGCCGGCCGCGACCACAACGACCTGCGCCGCGCCGGCCTGTTCCGGCACCTCACCGACGAGCGCCGGCTCGACGTGGTCCAGCAGCTCGTCCCCCTCGCCGCAGAGGCGGGCCTGCCCATGACCCACCTCGCGATGGCTTTCACCATCGCTCACCCCGGCGTCACCTGCGCGCTCCTCGGTGCACGGACCGAAGCGCACCTCGACGACCTGCTCGCAGGCCTGGACGTCGCTCTCTCCGACGACGTGCTCGACCGCATCGACGAGATCGTCCCGCCCGGTACCGACGTCGGTGCTCTCGACCAGGCCTACCGGCCGCCGGCCCTCGAGGATTCCCGCCTGCGTCGCCGGCCCCTCGCCGCACGAGCCGCGGCCTGAGCCCAGCACTTCGCTCACGTCGAGCGTCCCGAGGCGTTCGACACCGCTCTGCAGGGGGCGGTGGTCCGGTCCACGGGGCCGCGAGTGCGCCGGCCGTTCAGGTCGAGGTCCAGGACCGTCACCGTGCACGGATGCCGTCGAGGATGAGCGACATGACAGCCCCGGAATCCGCGTCGATCTCGGGTGAGCGCCACTCCGCGGCGTGCCTCGGATCGGTGAAGCGAGTGGTCGCGTGGAAAACGGCGCGTGCGATCTCCTCCGGATCGCCGGCCGCGAAGTCTCCGCCGGCCATGCCGTCGGCGACGATCGTGCGGATCTGGTCGAGCAGGAAGGCGACGTGCGCGGACGACACGCTGCTGTGCTCCGTGGCAAGCACCCGGAAGGTGGCGAACAGCTCCGGGTCTTCCCTGGCCTTCGTCCATTTGGCGGCGAACATGCTGGTCAGCAGGCGACGCAACCGGTCGGGCGGGGTCAGGTCGGAATCCCCGACCGCGGCGATGAGGTCGTCTCGCACGCGATCGAGCCAGCGCCGGATCACGGCCTCGCGCAGCGCCGTCTTCGAGGCGAAGTGCCGGTACACGCTCCCGTGGCTCACCCCGAGCATGCGCGCGACGTCGAGCACCGTGGCCTTCTCCGGACCGTGGCGGCGCAGCACTTCCTCCGTCGCCGACACGATCGTCTCCGCGTCGAGCGGCTCCGCGCGCATGAGGCCTCCCTGTCGAGCCGATGCGAGGCCGGTGCTCGTGGCCGGACCTCCACCGCCAGAACGTACGTCAGCGAGCCGACGAGGACACGCCGTTCTCTGACTGACAGATATTGAAATCTGTCACTCAGTGGGCATACGGTGCCCGCCATGGAGACCACTCCCACGGCCCCGTTCGCGGGCCGCACCGTCCGCCGCGTCGGTTACGGCGCATTGCAGCTCGAACGCCTGCACGACCGCCGCGGCGAGGCGGTCGCGCTGCTACGCCGCGCGGTCGAGCTGGGCGTCGACCACGTGGACACCGCCGAGTTCTACGGCTCCGGTTTCGCCAACGCCGTGATCCGCGAGGCGCTGCGTCCCGAGGACGGTGTACTCGTCGTCACGAAGGTCGGTGCCGATCCCGACCCCGGCGGGCGACTGCCACTGCGTCTGGCGCAACGGCCGGAGCAGCTGCGCGCCAGCGTGGAGGACAACCTGCGCAGCCTCGGCGTCGAGCAGCTCCAGGTGGTCAACCTCCGCCGCCTCGACTCCGGCCCCGGCCTGCGTCCCGAGGGCGACCAGGTGGTCGACCTCGACGACCAGCTCGCGGTGATGACCGCACTCCGCGACGAGGGCAAGATCGGCGCGATCGGCCTGAGCAGCGTCACCCTCGCCGGCCTGCGCCGCGCCCTCCCGGCGGGTATCGCCTGCGTGCAGAACGCCTACAGCCTCGTCGCCCGCGACGACGAGGACGTGCTGCGGCTGTGCGTGGCCGAGGGCATCGCGTGGGTGCCGTTCTTCCCCCTCGGCGGGGCCTTCCCGGGCCTGCCGAAGGCGACCGGCGAACCGGCGGTGCGCGCCGTGGCGGCGTCGCTGGGAGTGACGCCCGCCCAGGTCGGCCTCGCCTGGCTGCTGCACCACGCCCCGAACGTGCTGCTCATCCCGGGCACCGCCGACGCCGCCCACGTCGAGGCCAACATGGCAGCCGCCGCGATCACCTTCGACGACGCGACCCTGGCCACGCTCGACGCCGTCGAGTCCCGCGCCACCGACGTCCCGATCGGCGCCGAGTGAAGGCGATCGTCCACCGCGACCCCGGCGGGCCCGACGTTCTCGAGCTCGTCGAGCGCGACCTGCCCACGCCCGGACCCGGCGAGGTCCGCGTCCGGGTCGTCGTGTCCGGGGTCAACCCCGCCGATACGCAAGCACGCTCGCGTGCCACCACCGGGTTCGCCGAGGTCACACCGCACCTGGACGGCGCCGGCGTGATCGACGCCGTCGGCGCGGGGGTCGACGAGGGCCGGGTAGGTCAGCGGGTCTGGCTGTTCATGGCCGCCGCCGGACGGCCCACCGGCACCGCCGCCGAGTTCACCGTGCTGCCTGCCGAGCAGGCCGTGCCGCTGCCCGGCGAGGCAGGTTTCGACGTCGGCGCCTCGCTGGGAGTCCCGGCGCTCACCGCGCACCGCGCGCTCACAGTCGCCGAGGACGGGCCGCGCCGGCTGCGGCCGGGGGCGCTCGACGGGATGGTGGTGCTCGCCGCGGGCGGGGCCGGGGCGGTCGGGCACGCGGGGATCCAGCTCGCCCGGTGGGCGGGCGCCACCGTGATCGGCACGGTCAGCGGACCGGAGAAGGCCGCGCTGGCCACCGCCGCGGGTGCCCACCACGTGGTCAACTACCGCGAGGGCGACCCGGCCGCCGAGATCCGCAGGATCGCCCCGGAGGGCGTCGACATCGTCGCGGAGGTGGCGCTCGGCGCGAACCTGGCGCTGGACCTGGCCGTGCTGCGCAGGCGGGGCACGATCTCGACCTACGCCAACGACGGTGGCAAGCCGGTCGAGCTGGACGTGCTGCAGCACATGGTGCTGAACACGCGCCTGCAGTTCCTGGTGCTCTACACGGCCGGTCCGGAGGCGCGAGCCGGGGCCGTCGAGGACGTCGCCGCAGCGGTCCGCGCCGGCGCCCTGCCGGTCGGCGAGGAGCACGGCCTGCCGCTGGTCCGCTTCCCGCTCGAGCGCACCGCAGACGCGCACCGGGCGGTGGAGAGCGGCGCGGTCGGGAAGGTCCTGGTGGACGTCACGTCCTGATGGCGTGGACGGCCCACGAGCACTCCAACGGCTACGCGGCGTCGAAGGCCGCGGCCTGGGGGCTGACCAACGGCGTCCGGCTCGAGCTCGCCGGCCAGGGCACGCAGGTCACCGCGCTGGCCATGGCCAGCGTCGACACCGACACGACGGCCTGGGCCGACGGCATCGAGAAGACCGATCCGGCGGAGATCGCGCGGCTGGCGGTGGACGGCGTCGAGGCGGGCGCCATGGAGGTGCTCGGCGACGAGGTCACCCGCCGGTGGAGGCCCGCCTCGGCGAGGACCCCGCGCTGCTGTACCCGCAGCTCGTCGACGTCCGCGCGAATGCATCGGCGGGCTCGTCGCGCTGACCCCGAGCCGAGTACGCCCGACCCGGCCGGCTACTCGTGCGACGCCGCCACCCGTACGCGGTGGTGAGCGCCGTCGGAGAGGAACGCCGCAAGGGCACGCCCCTCCTCGGCGACGGCGGTGCGTTCGGCGCGGGAGAACCGGCGCAGCGGTGTGACGACCACGGTGTCGGCCACAACGGTCCAGGTCGCGGCGACCCGCCCGTCGACGAGGACGGCCCGCTCACCCGCCACGGACAGGCCGCGGTGGGCGTCGTCGATGATGCGGCTGCGGTCGTGGTAGCCGAGGATCGCGTTGTCGAACGCGGGGAGGAACCGCACCGGGGCGGGGGTGTCCGGGTCGGGTCGCGGCGCGTCCGGGAGGTCGAGCAGCTCGCGGCCGCGCTCGTCCCGGAACGCGACCAGATCGTCGCGGACCGCCGCCACCGCGCGGGGCAGCCCGGCCAGGCCGCACCAGGCGCGCAGGTCGGCCGAGGCCGCCGGGCCGTACGCGGCGAGGTAGCGCCGCACCAGGGCGGCCCCCACCGGGTCCGCACCGTCCATGGCCGGTCGGTCGATCTCCCGGCCGAGCCAGGACGCCATCCGGACGTTCCGCACGCCCGCGGTCACGCGCCACAGCCCGCGGGGCGGGAGCTGCACCATCGGGATGAGGGCGGCGACCACCGCCTCGCCGAGCGGTCGCGGTCCCGCGTCCGGCCAGCGGGTGGTGAGCGTGCGCCCGATCTCGGCCATCGAGCGGGGCTCACCGTCGGCCATCACCTCCCGGCCGCCCGCCGCGAGCTCGTCGAGATCGATGCCGTCGAGCTCGCGCCGGTACACCCCGAGCACCCGCTGGCGCAGCATCGCGTCGTGCCGGGACCGCCAGGCCAGCGCGTCATCGGCGGTCACCAGGTGGACCGTGCGTCGCATGAGGTGGGTGCGCACCACCCGGCGCTCGACGAGCAGCGCCGACAGCTTCGCCGGGTCGAACGCGCGCAGCCGCGACCAGAGGCCGGTGAAGGGCTCCTGCGGTTCCTGGGCCTGCAGGCCGCACAGGTGCGCGACGGCGTCGAGGACCGGGACGTCGGCCCGGTCGAGGAGGAACTGCCGGGCGAGCGCCGCGCGGCCCAGCGCCCGCGCACCGAGTCGGGTCGGCACGGCCGGTCAGGCGGCGGCCGGCACCGCGGTGTGCCGGTCGATCGATCCGAGCGTGGTGAGCACGGTCATCCCAGGTCCCTCCCTCTGCACAGGTGACCACCGTCGCGAGAGAAGAGGCCGGTTCCTGTCCGCTACCCAATGCCGGGACCTATGCCGTGCGTCTCGACGGCTACGAGCGCCGCGCATGGGTCGAGGCGCGTGATCCCGCCGCCTTCAGCGACCGTCGCTCTCGGATGCGGCCATCAGCGATCGCCCGGTCTCGTACAGCTGGATCAGCAGCGGGCGGAGCTGTACGCCGGCCGGCGTGAGTGCGTACGTGGTCCTCGTCGGGAAACCGGTGTGCACCCGGCGGTCGACCAGACCGCGGGACTGCAGGTCCCGTAGCCGGTCGACCAGGACCTTGTCGCTCAGGGTCGGCAGCGCTGCCCGGATCTCGCCGAATGATCGAGGGCCGGCCATCAGGTCGCGGAGCAGCAGCGTCGTCCACCGGCCTGCGATCGCGGCGAGCGCGACTTCCACCGGGCACGTCGGATCCGGCTTGACGGTGCGTCCCGCCTGGTCCGGAACGAGATCGCGGTCCCAGGCGTCGGCGCTCACCGCTTGGTGAGCGCCGTCGGGGCCCTGTTCCCTGTGCGCATGAGCGAGATCCACCCGCCCAGGGTGCCCCTCACCACGGACCCGGCGCAGCACCCGGCCGTCTTCGCCGCGGCCTTCGACAGCGGGGACCCGGCGGCCGTCGAGCAGGTGTACGAGCCTGCGGCCGTACTGGTCCCCGCCCCCGGGAAGCCGGTGACCGGCGAGGACCGGAGGCTGGCCAACGCCCGGTTCCAGGACCTCGGTCTGCCGATCGAGGTCGAGCCGCGCCACGTGTACGTCGCCGACGACATCGCGCTCCTGATCGTCGACTGGAAGATCCACGGCACCGGTGCGGACGGAAGCGCCGTCCACATCGAAGGCACCGCCACCGACGTCGCGCGACGCGGACCGGACGGTCACTGGCGGTACGTCATCGACAACCCTTTCGGCGTCGCGTAGGGATCCCCCCGCGCTCCGCGCTCAGGCTGCGTCGTCCGCCCGGTACAGGAGGGCGTGTTCGCGCTCCTCCACCTCCCGCCGCGCGGCAGCGATCCGCCGCCAGGCGCTGCGGCGGGCCTGCGCGTCAACGAGCGCGATCAGGATCGCCAGGCCGATGAGGATGGTCAGGCCACCGAGGACGATTGCAAGGTTCATTGCCGGCCCCCGTTCGGGACGGACGACACACGCCGGCCGGTTGCCGGACGTGGATGTCGCAGGTGTAGTTTGCGCACGGGGTCTTGCTGTCGCAACTGACAACTGGGATTCCCAGAACAGTGCACCCGAGTAGCCCATCCCCTGGGAGCAGCTTGCGAATGAGCACACCCGTTCGGCCGCTTCCAGGTGGGGGCGGCCGCGAGGACGATCGCGCTCCTCGCCGGCCGGGAGGTCTGCGTGCCGTCGTCTGAGGGTCCGCTGCTCCACCGCCGCAGGCTCGGGGCCGAGCTGCGGCGGCTGCGTGGCGAGCGCACCCTCGAAGAGGTCGCCGAGGCCACGCTGATCAGCACGTCGAAGCTGAGCCGGCTGGAGAACGGGCAGGGCGTACCGCAGCCGCGCGACATCCGCGACCTCGTGAACTTCTACGAGCTCGACGTGCCGACCGCCGACCGCCTGCGCCGCTGGGCGAGTGCCGGGCGCAGCCAGGCGTGGTGGCGGGAGTACTCCGACGTCTTGTTCGAGGGTCTCGCCACCTACGTCGACTACGAGTCCGGCGCCTCGACCATCCGCAGCTACGCCGCGGCGATCGTCCCGCCGTTGCTGCAGACCGATACATACGCGGTCGAGCTCTACAAGGTGCTGCCGACGATCAAGTCGGAGGAGTCCGCACGGCGGGTGCTGGAGGTCCGGGCCCGCCGCCAGCAGGTCCTGGTGGAGTCCGACGACGCCCCGCAGCTGATCTTCGTGCTCGACGAGGCGGTACTGCGGCGGCCCTTCGGTTCACCCGACGACGTCCGCGAGCAGCTCGACCACCTGCACGCCGTGTCCCGGCAGCGCAACGTCTCGCTGCGCGTCCTGCCGTTCGGCGCGGGCCTGCACGCCGGCCTGCTCGGGCTGTTCACGATCCTGCAGTACGCCGACGACCGGGACCGCGACGTCGTCGCCGTCGAGTCGCACACCGGTGAGCGGTTCCTCGAACAGCCCTCGAACGTCCTGGAGTACATCCGGATCTTCGACGCGATCACGCGCAAGACGCTCGACCACGACGAGTCCCGCGCGTTGATCAAGGAGATCCGGGACCGCACCACCCGTTCCCCGGAAGGCACGCCGTGATCTCGCAAGACCGTTTCCGCAAGAGCAGCTTCTCCGGTGGTGGAGGCTGCGTGGAGGTGCGCCTCCTCCCCGACGGCCACGTCGCCGTGCGCGACAGCAAGCAGCTGAGCCTCCCCGCCAGCAGTCACACGCCGACCGCCTGGAAGGCGTTCCTGGCCGGGATCCGGGCCGGCGAGTTCGGCCGGGACTGAACCTCGTCAGTCCTTCCGGCCCGTCACGGCGACGGTGACGCCGAGACCGATCATGGACAGCCCGCCGATCCGGCCGACCGCGGCGAGCCGGCCGGGGGAGCGGGCGAACCAGTCGCGGGCGGCGGACGCGCCGAGACCCCACACGCTGTCGGAGGCGAGGGCGATCCCGACGAAGATCAGGCCGAGCAGCATCATCTGCCCGGCCGCGTGCCCCAGGCCCGGGTCGACGAACTGCGGCAGCACCGCCGCGAAGAACACGATCGTCTTGGGGTTGGCCACGCCCACCGCGAAGCCTTCCCACAGCGTGCGAACGCTGCCCCGGTCCGCTTCGCCGTCGATCGTGACGGGGAGCGATCCGCGTTGCCGCCACGCCTTGACGCCCAGGTACACGAGGTAGGCGGCGCCGGCCAGCTTCAGCACGGTGAAGGCGATGGCGGAGCTTTCCACGAGGGCCCCGACCCCGAACGCCACCGCCACGACGAGCAGGTAGGCGCCGATCGCGTTGCCCAGGACCGAGCTGAGGGCGGCCCGGCGGCCCTGCGCCAGGGCTCGGCCGATCGTGAACAGCACGCTGGGTCCGGGAATCACGATGAGCAGGAAAGACATCGCCGCGAAGGCGAGCAGACGGTCGGGGGACACCATGGCTCCATGCCAGCACGTTCCGGGTCCCGGCGACAGGGCCAATCCGCCGCCCGGCCCGCCATGTCCTCGACACGGGAGCAGGTCCGTCCCGCGGAGGGTGTTCATCGACCGTCGCGGTGTTCGGCCAGCACCTCCTTCGCCACGCGGGCCGACTCCTCCGCGACCCACGGCCCGGCGTACGGGTTGTCGATCGTGATCAGCGCCTTCCACAGTGCCCAGCCGCGGGCGCGGGCCCACATCGCGTCGTCGGCCGGCATCAGGCGCCGGAACTCGGCACGGCTCTCCCCGTCGAACAGCGTCCAGGCGATCACGAGGTCGCAGGCCGGGTCGCCGACCCCGCAGGTGCCGAAGTCGATGACGGCCGAGAGGTCGCCGTCGTCGTCCAGCAGGAGGTTGCCCGACGCGATGTCGCCGTGGAACCACAGCGGCCGCCCGGTCCAGGTGGCGTCGAGGGCGGCCTGCCAGAGCTCCTCGGCGGCGGCGCCGTCGACGCGAGGCCCGAGCGCGGCGATCGCGTCGTGCGTCTCAGCGTCGTAGACGCGCAGGGAGGCGCCGCGGTGGAAGCAGTGCGCGCCGGCCGCCGGCCCGCCGGACGGGTCGACGCCCTGCAGCGCGACGAGGAACGCTGCGAGGTCACGGGCGAACGCGACCAGGTCGCGGATCCGCTCCCGCGAGCTGACCTGCCCGTCGAGCCAGCGCCGGACCGACCACGGCCACGGGTACTCGCCGCCCGGCGCCCCCAGTGCCAGCGGCACGGGGATCGGGAGCGGGAGCTGTGGCGCCAGCCGCGGCAGCCAGGTGTGCTCCTTCTCGACGCTCGCCACGTACGCCGCCGCACTCGGCAGCCGCACGGACATCGTGTCGCCGAGGCGGAACGTGCGGTTGTCCCACCCCGGCCGGTCGACCGGGACGACCGGCAGGCCGGCCCATTGCGGGAACTGCTCGGCCACCAGCTGCGCCGCAAGGGCGGCGTCGATCGCATCGCGGTCCATCGCGGGCCATCCTGACCGGGCGAGGGCCACCACGCGAGCGAGTTGCACAGGCCCGGCACAGCCTCGGGAGGGTCCACCGACAGGAAGATCCGGCAAGTTCATCCGTGCCGGACGTGCCGCACCCGGAGTTGGGGGGTCGGGACGCGGCCCGGAGGGGACCCGCCGGCAGCGTCGGGGGCACCGGCGGGTCCCTGCGGCGGGTCACTCCCCGGGAACGGCGTATGCGGCCAGGAACACGCGGACCGCCTCGTCGGCGTAGTACTCCAGCCGGTCGGGCGGTTCCTCGACGTCGTAGAACATCGCCCGGTTCAGCGGGATCGACAGGATCAGCCAGTTGAAGTGCTCGGCGGCGAGAAGCGGGTCGGGCACGTGCAGCAGGCCGCGCTCGGCGAGCCTGGTGAACCAGGCGGCGAACGTGGCGTGCGCCCGCTCGGGGCCCCGTGCGTACCATGCGGCGGCCAGCTCGGGGAACCGGTCCGCCTCGCCGATGAGGATGCGCCGCATCCGCACCAGGCGCGGCTGCATGACGTCGGCGACGTGCCTACGTGCGAACTCGCGGAGGTCCCGCTCCAGGTCCTGGGTCTGCGGCAAGGCGTCCACGAGGGACTGCGTGAGCCCCTCGGTCTCCTGGATGTCGCCCGTGATGATCGCGGTGAACAGCCGTTCCTTGTCCGCGAAGTGCTTGTAGACCGTCTGCTTGGACACCGCGGCCCGGGCGGCCACGTCGTCCATGCTCGTGCCCCCGTATCCGTTGGCGAGGAACAGGGCGCGGGCCGCGTCCAGGATCGCCTGGCGCTTCCGGGCCGATCGACCGAGCTCAGGTGCCTCCGTCACGCGAAAACCATACTGGACGGCTCAGTACTCAGGCGAGTACTGTACGGTCCAGTACTAGAGGGGAGCGTGAGATGGAAGTGACGTCCAAAGACGGGACCCCGATCGCGTACGAGCGTGCCGGCGCCGGTCCGGCGCTCGTCCTGGTCGATCCGGCCCTCGGCTACCGCGGGTTCGACAACGTCCGAGGGCTGGGGGAGCGGCTCACCGCCGACTTCACGGTGTACAGCTACGAGCGCCGCGGCCGCGGGGACAGCGGCGACACCCTGCCGTACGCGGTCGAGCGTGAGGTGGAGGACCTGGCCGCCGTCATCGCCGAGGCGGGTGGCAGGGCCTGCGTGTACGGCTTCTCCTCCGGCGCCCTGCTCGCGCTGCACGCCGCGGCGGCCGGTGTGCCGATCGAGAAGCTCGTGCTGATGGAGCCCCCGATCGGTACCGACGACGACCCGGCCGACTCCGCCGTCACCGCCGAGATGACCGAGCTGGTGGCGGCGGGCCACCGCCGGGAGGCGGTGGAGCGCTTCCTCGCCGGAGTCGGCCTACCGGCCGAGATGCTCGCGGGGATGGCGCCGATGCTGCCGGCGCTCGATACCGTCGCGCACACGATCGTCTACGACTGCCTGATCTCGGACGCGACCACCACCGAGCTGCTGGCGAAGGTGTCGACCCCCACCCTGGTCATCGACAGCCAGGGCAGCAGCGACGACCTCACGGGCTGGGCCGCGAGCGTCGCCGCCGCCCTGCCCGACGCCCGGCACCGCAGCCTGCCGGGTGGCTGGCACGGTGTGCCGGTCGAGGTCCTCGCGCCGGTAGTGGCCGAGTTCTGCTCCTAGAAGCGATCAGCGGGCGCGGTCGTAGACGGCCGCCGTCTCGCCCAGTGCACCGGTCTCCTGCCGGGTGAGCGTCCACTTCGACGCGGGCAGGCCGTCCTCGAACAGGCGTGCCCCGCCTCCGACGATCTCGGGGAGGACCAGGAGGTACAGCCGGTCGATCAGGTCCGCCGACAGGAGGGCCTTGATCACGCTGGGGGAGCTGTTGACGAGGATGTCCCCGTCGCCGGTGGCCTTGAGGTCGGCGACGACGTCCGCTACGGGGGCGTTCACCACGCGGGTGCGTTCCCACGGTGCCTCGGTCAGGGTGGTCGACAGCACCACCTTCTCCGTGCTCACGAGCCACTTCGCGTAGCCGCGATCGCGTGGGTCGGCGTTCTCGTCACCGGCCACCGATGGCCAGAAGCCCAGGAACCCCTCGGCGTTGACCCGGCCGAGCAGGGCCGTCGTCGCGGTCTCCCAGGTGCGGGTCATGTGGTCCCGCGCCACATCCGTGGTCACGTACGGGACGAACGTGCCGAAGTCGGCGGGGCCACCCGGACCGTGGTAGCGCCCGTCGAGCGTGATGGCGAGGTTCGCGGTGACCTTGCGGTCGGTCGAGCTGGTCATCTCGGTCGGTCCTTTTCGGTCTGCTGGGGAAGGTGCCGCTGGTGACGTCGACATGGCGCTTCCCTCCGGTTCGTGATGAACGAAAGGCTAGGGAGCCGTGCGCCGCCGGGAATCCGTACCGGTATCAGTACTCGTCAGGCCGGCGGCTGCGTGTCCGGGAGCCGGCCCGGCCGTCGGCGCCGTTCCTCCGACGACACCGGAGTGCTCCTCGCCTCGGGGTTAGGGTCTGAACATGCTGCGCGGGCGGCGCGCCGAGCAGGAGCGGGTCGACGCCCTCCTGGCCGCGGCGCGGGACGGGGTCAGTGGCGCGCTGGTGGTCAGGGGCGAGCCCGGGATCGGCAAGACGGCGCTGCTGGAGTACGCGGCCCAGCGGGCCGACGGGATGCGGGTGCTGCGCGGCGCGGGGATCGAGTCCGAGGCCGAGCTGCCCTTCGCCGGCCTGCACCTGCTCCTCCGCCCGGCCGCCGACGCACTCGAGGTGCTGCCCGGCCCGCAGCGACAGGCCATCGCGGGCGCGTTCGGCCTCGGTGCCGCAGGCGGCGGTGACCGGTTCCTCGTGGGCGCGGCCGTGCTCTCCCTGCTCGCGCACCTGGCGGAGGCGCAGCCGCTGCTCTGCCTCGTCGACGACGCCCAGTGGCTGGACCGGCCGTCGGCCGAGGCGCTGTTGTTCGCCGCGCGGCGGCTGGACCGCGAGGGTGTGGTGGTGCTCTTCGCGGTGCGGGAGCACTCCGGCGATTTCGCACCGGCGGGCGTGCCCGAGCTCCCGCTCGCCGGGCTCGACCCGGGGAGCGCCGGGGCGTTGCTCGACGACCTCGGCGTGGCGCTGCCCGCCGACCAGCGGGAACGGCTCGTCACCGAGACCCACGGCAACCCGCTCGCGCTGCGCGAGCTGCCACCGCTGATCGCGAGGCAGGGTGCCCACGTCGGCGTGATCCCGCTGACGAGCCGCGTGCTCGACGCCTTCCAGCACCAGGTCAGGGCGCTCCCGCCGGCGAGCAGGCAGATGCTGCTCGTCGCTGCGGCCGACGACACCGGCGACGTCCCCACCCTCCTGCTGGCGGCCGGAGCACTCGGCCTGGGCGCCGCGGACCTGCAGCCGGCCGAGACGAGCGGGCTCGTGTCGGTCACGGCGGGCGGGCTGGCCTTCCGGCACCCGCTGATCCGCGCGGCCGTCTACCACGGCGCGCCGCTGGTGCAGCGGGTCGCGGTGCACGCCGCGCTCGCGGATGCGCACGCCGATGACGTCGACCGGCGGGCGTGGCACCTCGCGCTGGCAGCCACCGGCGCCGACGAGCGGGTGGCGGCCGATCTCGAACACGCGGCGGACCGGGCGCAGGCCCGTGGCGGGCACGGCGCCGCGGCGGCCACGTACGAGCGCGCGGCCGCGTTGAGCCCCGAGCAGGGGGCCGCGACCCGCAGGCTCGTCCTCGCCGCCGAGGCGGGGGTGCACGGCGGCCGGCTGGAGTGGGCGCGTGGCCTGGCGGAGCGGGCGTCCCGGGACGCGAGCGATCCGCTCGTCCTCGCCCGGCTGGCCGCGGTGCGGGCGGGCGCCGACTTCGCGA
The DNA here is from genome assembly GCF_006717045.1 of Pseudonocardia cypriaca. Lineage (NCBI taxonomy): Bacteria > Bacillati > Actinomycetota > Actinomycetes > Pseudonocardiales > Pseudonocardiaceae > Pseudonocardia > Pseudonocardia cypriaca. The sequence continues at coordinate 2,921,315 of NZ_VFPH01000002.1, read as the reverse complement.
AAGGGGAGCTGCGCCGCGCGCACGGCCTGCTCACCGACGGCGCCCTGCGGATCGCCCGCGACGATCCCGAGCGCGCGTTCTGGATGCTCATGCAGGCGCTGCACGCGGCGTGGGCGGCACCCACCGACGAGGAGCTGATCGCCGCCACCGTCGACCGGTTCGACGCGCTCGGCCTCGATCCCGACGCTCCGCTGATGGGCGTGGCGTGGCTCGCGAGGTGGGCAACCGCGCTCGTGCTGGACCGCGATCCGGCCGGCTTCCCGGCACTGGACACCGCGCTCTCCCGTGCCCGGGAGGCGGGTGCGGGTGCCGGTCCGCGTGCGCTCCTCGAAGTGGCCAGCCGGGCGTTCGTCGCCGCCCGCGACGAGGAGTGCGTCGAGATCGCCGGCGCGCTCGTCAGGCAGGCGCGCGAGCTCGGCACCGTTCACGCGCTACCGGGCGGCCTGGGCATCTCGACGCTGGCGCAGGTCATGCTCGGCCGGCACCGCGAGGCGTGGATCGGCGGCAGCGAGGCCATGGCGATCGCCAGGGACACCGGCCAGCCGCTATGGGTGAGCTACGCCGCGGGCGCGCTGGCCTACGTGGCGGCGGTGGAGGGCGACGAGGACCGGTGCCGCGAGCACGCCGAGCTCGCCACCCTCGACGGGCGCGCGCCCGTGAGCGCGATGTCCGGAGCGGGCTGGGCGCAGGCGGGAATGGCGCTGCTGGACCTCGGCGCCGGCCGCGTCCAGGGTTGCCTCGACCGGCTCCACGGGATGGCGCGCGGCCCGAGCCGGCATCTCGCCTCGGTCGTGCGGAGCGTGCCGACCGAGATCGAGGCGGCCGTCCGACTGGGCCGAACCGCGGACACGGCCGAGCCGCTGGCGCTGCTCACCCGCTGGGCCGCGATCCTGCGGCGGCCGTGGATCGACGCCCTGCTCGCCCGCTGCGAGGCGCTCACGGCGCCGGACGCCGAGGCCGAGCGGCACTTCGAGCGGGCGCTGGTCCTGCACGCCGCCGCGAGCCGGCCGTTCGAGCAGGCGCGCACCGCGCTGCTCTACGGCGAGTGGCTGCGGCGGGCCAGGCGCAAGTCCGACGCCCGGCTGCAGCTCTCGGCAGCGCTCGCGGTGTTCGAGGAGATCGGGTCGGTGCCGTGGGCGGCGCGCGCACGGACCGAGCTCGGCGCGTCCGGCGCGCGCACGGAGCATGCCGCGCCGTCGCCCGCGTTCGGTGGGCTCACGCCCCAGGAGCTGCAGATCACCCAGCTCGCCGCGCAGGGGCTGTCGAACCGGGACATCGCCGCGCAGCTGATCCTCAGCCCGCGCACGGTGGCCTATCACCTCTACAAGGCCTATCCCAAGCTCGGGATCACCTCCAGGCTGGAGCTGGCGCTTCTCGCACGCTGAACTGTGTGCGGCCTCTGGAGGGAGGCTCGCGGGCCGCCGCCGTCTTGCGGGGGAGGCGCGCAGGGAGCGAGGAACGAGTGACCGAGCACCGGAGGAGCAAGATGGTGGCTAGAGGGCCCGCGAGCCCGCCGGAGCGAAGCGGAGGCAATCGAACACGATTGAGTCGCACCAGCGCGAAGGCAGGCCTGTTCACCGAGTCGGTGATCCGGGAGACGTTCCGGCTCGCCGCTCAGCACGGCGCGATCAACCTGGGGCAGGGCTACCCCGACTTCCCGTGCCCGCAGGAGATCAAGGACGCGGCCTGCGCCGCGATCCTCGCCGACGACAACCAGTACCCGATGACGTTCGGGACGCCGGCGCTACGCGCGGCGATCGCCGAGAAGACCGCGCGGACCTACCCGGGCTGGACGATCGACCCGGACACGGAGCTGTGCGTCACCTGCGGGGCGACCGAGGCGCTGGTGGCCGTGGCGTTCGCGCTGCTCGACCCCGGCGACGAGGTCGTGCTGTTCGAGCCGTGGTACGAGAACTACCAGCCGGACGCGATCCTCGCCGGTGCCGTGCCGCGCACGGTGCGGATGCGCGCGCCCGACTGGACCTTCGACGAGGCCGAGCTGCGTGCTGCGTTCGGACCGCGCACGAAGGCGGTCTTCCTCTGCCACCCCAACAACCCGACCGGCAAGGTCTACAGCGCGGAGGAGCTCGCTCTCGTGGGGGAGCTGTGCCAGCGCTGGGACGCCGTGCTCGTCGTCGACTCGATCTACGAGCACATCCACTACCTCGGCCCGGGCGGCTACCAGCCGCCCGCCCTCGTACCGGGCCTCGAGGACCGCACGATCACGGTCAACGCGCTGTCGAAGACCTACGCCGTCACCGGCTGGCGGGTCGGCTGGACGGTGGCGCCACCCGACCTCACCGCCGCGATCCGCAAGGTGCACGACTTCCTCACGATCGCCGCGCCGGCCCCGATGCAGGCAGGCGGCGTCGCGGCGCTGGGGTTGCCCGACGGTTACTACGCCGACCTCGCCGCCCGCTACCTGGAGCGGCGTGACCTGCTGTGCTCCGCGCTGGAGGACATCGGGTTCGACCTGCGGCGCCCGGACGGGTCGTACTACGTGCTGTGCGACATGGCACCGCTGGATCCGGAAGGCGACGGGGTCGCGTTCGCCAGGCGGCTCATCACCGAGGTCGGCGTCTCGTGCGTGCCGGCCGTGTCGTTCTGGCGGCCGGAGAACGTGGCGGCGGGGCGAAGCATGATCCGCTTCGCCTTCCCGAAGCGGCCGGAGACGTTGAACGCGGCGGTGGACCGCTTGAAAAGTCTCAAGTGGCAGTTCAATGACACGATTGAAGGTATGGATGCCAGTTCCGTGATCCGGTACATCTGCGAGGAGTTCGACCACGTCGTCGCCGTGGAGAACGAGGGCGACACCTTCTTCACCTACGACCCCAGCGGCCGCCCGCCGGAGGGGGCGTGGCAGCCGTTCGCCACCGTCGTGACGAGCGATCGCCACGACCGGGTCTCGAAGCTGGAACGCCCCGGGGCTTACCGGCTCAACATCGGGCTCAGGAAGGCGACCTACACGGGCCTGTTCGGCGCCCCGCCCCGCGAACGCGACGAGGACTGGGTGCTCGACACCGGTTTCGACTACGCCACCGAGGACCGGCTGATGCCGCACCCGCACTACGGATCGCAGTACTGGGTGTGCATCGTCAACCCGAGCGAGGCCGGCTTCGAGGAGGTCCGGCCGCTGCTCGCCGAGGCGTACGCCTTCGCCGTCCGCAAGGCGGAGCGGTAGCGCTACCCGCGGCCGCGCGGCATCGCCTTGCGCAGCAACTCCACCGTTGCCGAGAAGGTGTTGCGCACGGCCGCGGCCGTGGTCGCCGGATCCCCGCCCGACTCGATCGTGACCGGCCCGTACGGGATCGCGGTACGGGTGGTCGGGAGGTCCGGTACGCCGCCGACGAGGTGACCGGCGCCCGGGAAGTCGAGCAGCGCCGAGCCGTAGGGGTTGCCCGCCTCGGTGATCGTCTCCAGGGCGCGCTGCGCCTGCGCTGTGGACGGCCACATCCCGTCGGCGTCGCCGGAGGTGAACAGCACCGGGGCGGTGATCTGCTCGACGGGGATGCGGGCGACCGCCAGCCGCCAGCGCGACGCCGTGGCGACGGCCCGCTCGTACGCGTCGGCCGAACGGATCGCCTGGTTCGGCGCCGCGGACGACGCGCCCCTGGCGGGCAACGACCGCAGGAAGGGCACATCGGCGCCGCCGCGGGTCCACGACGACGTCTGCGTGCCGGCCGGGCCGCCGAGCCCGGGCCACACGAGGTCCGACGGCACGTGCGCCACCACGGCCGCGAACCGGGACGGCTCCGTCGAGGCGAGCACCAGCCCGTACTCGGCGCCCTTCGCCGTGCCGACCACACCGATCCGGTCGCCCGACACCTCCGGCCGTTCGGCTAGCCACCGCGCTGCGCTGAGCCCGTACTCGAGCGGGATGCGGGCGAGCGTCGTCGGCAGGCCGGGCACGCCGAAGTAGGCAAGCCCGAACACCACGTAGCCCTGCGACGCCAGCAGCGCGGCGTACGCCGGGTCGGGCCGTCCGCCCTCCGCACCCCCGAGCAGCAGCACGCCTGGCCACATCCCCGCGCCCGGCGGGAGGTAGAGGTCGCCCACCAGGCCCGCCTCGGCGATGGGCAGGACCTGGCCCGCAGGCTCGCGCACGACGCGGCGCAGCGTCGTTCGCGCCACGGTGGTGCCCGCCCGGTCGACGCCGAGCAGGACCACCACGTCGTCGGCGTCCATCAACGGGTACGGCGCCTGCTCGTTCTCGGGAAGGCGCATCGACCAGAACAGCCCGTGCGGGTCGACGCCGGTGTACGTGCCGCCCGTGGAGGGCGCCGTGGAGACGTCCACCCGGCCCACGCCGTCGGTGACGAACTCGCCGGACGACTCCCACAGCTGGCCCCGCCGGTCGTACGTGCGGGCCCAGACGCGGACCTGATCACCCGCCGGCATCCCTCCGACCGTCACCTGAACGGGTATTGAGATGCTGACGCCGTCGGGTCCTGCCGTGATCTCCGGACCGGCCTCGGTAGCGTGCGCGGAGCAGCCGGCAGCGAGCAGTGCGACGACGCACGCCATGCCGATCGATGTCCGCATGCCTCGGATGCTAGGAGCGGAGATCCGATCCCACCGGGGGTCTCCCCCGGACGAGCGACGCCTACGGCGAGGGCTGCGGGACCGTGCACTCGATCCGCGGGTTGAGACCGACGTAGTTCAGCGGCCCCGCGACGACCGTGACGAGCACAGTGCCGAGCTCGGCGCAGTTGACCTGGTCGTCGCCGGAAAAGTAGCCGCGCTGGTAGGCCGCGAACAGGCCGATGAGCAGCCAGATGACGACGATGACAGAGCCGATCCGCATGGTGTCCCTCTCGTCGGAAGCTCCGACCCTATGTGACGTGGATCTCGCCGTCATCACGATCGTGCGTCCCTCCGGTGCCCTCGGCCACGTTGCCGTCCTGATCACCGGAGCGGCATGCGATCCTTGGCCCGTACGGTCGCTTCCCCCGGCCGCCGATCTTGGTCGCTGGAAGGGGAAGCCGTGTACAAGCCGTGGTCGTCGAGCGTGAGCACGCCGCCTCCGCCGCTGGACCGGCCGGTGTGGGTCCACCTCGACCGCCTCTACGGCCCTCCCGACTCACCCGGCCCGATCGCCGACCCCGTGCCCGGCGGGCTCCTCGTCGCCACCGCGAGGGTGCCGGGGCTGCTCAAGCGGTGGACCCGCGCGGTCGACGGCCGCTGGTTCGGCCGGGTCAACTTCGCGGTCTGCGACGCCTACGGCGCGGTGGTGGCGGAGCACCTGGCCGTGCTCGTCCCGGCCTCGGCCCTGACGCCGAGGGACGAGGAGCCGCGGCGGTAGGGGGCGGGGCGTCACCGATGGGCGGTGATCAAGGGGAGACGGTCGCTGTTCGATCTTCTGGAGCCGCCATTTGCCCTTGGTCACCGCCGAGGGCGGGCAGTTGTCCACCTCGGCCCTGAGTTGTCCACAGATCACGAAGGCTCGGTCACCCCTCGCGGCCGGGGGCTCACGCTCGAGGGATGCGCCAGCCGCTTCGTGACATCGCTGCCGGCCAGCACGGCGCGTTCACCACCGCGCAGGCCATGAGCTGCTACAGCCGCGGCGAGCTGCGGGCGCTGGTTCGCTCCGGCCGCTGGGCGGGAGTGTTCACCGGCACCTACCGCGTCGAGGCGGGTGGAGCGAGCGCGAGGCTGCGGCTGTCGGCGGCCGGGCTGAGCATCGGGCGTGAGGTGCCGGCCTGCCTGCACACGGCCGCCGAGCTGCACGGCTTCGGCGTGCTCGACGACGTGGTCACTCACGTCGCCGTCGCCCCGGACGAGCCGTGCGCGCGCCGGGCCGACCTCTGGCCGCACCAGCTCGCCCTCGCAGCAGGGGACCTCGTCAGGCTGCGCTGTGGCGCGCTCGTCACCAGCGCCGAGCGGACGGCCATCGACCTGGCCCGGACCCTTCCCCGCATCGACGTGCTCCCCGTGCTCGACGCCGCGCTCGCCGCCGGGGTCTGCACCCCGGCATCCTTGGCCGTGGAGCTGGATCGGCGCACCGGTTGGCGCGGGGTGCGGCAGGCGCGGGAGTTGGTGCCACTGGCTCACCCGGCTCCGGAGTCGCCGCAGGAGTCCCGGCTGCGCCTGCGCTGCCACGACGCCGGGCTGCCGCCGCCCACCTTGCAGTTTCCCGTCCTCGGCCCGGGTGGTCGCCCGCGCCGCTGGCTGGACCTGGCCTGGGAGGAGGCCAAGGTCGGCCTCGAGTACGACGGCGAGGAGGGCCACGGCGGGCGGCAGAGAATGCGCTCCGACCGGCGTCGCCACAACTTTCTGCAGGACGACGGCTGGGCGATGTTCTACGCGACCGACCTCGACGTCTACCGGGACTTCGCGGACCTGATGCGCAAGGTCGGATCGGCGGTGACCCGCCGGTCCGTCGATCAAGGGGAGATGGTGGCTCGGGAAGATCGAACGGCGACCATCTTCCCTTGATCGCCGCCATCGGTCACGAATGCATCCACCCGCCGTCCACCACCCAGTGCTGCCCGGTGCAGGACCGGCTGTCGTCCGCGGCGAGCCACAGCACCAGCCGGGCGACGTCGGCGGGCTCGAGCCGCTGCGGCACGGCCTGGGCCGCGGTCCGGTGGGCGTCGGCCTCCGGGGTCAGCCAGTTCTCCACCTGCCGGGGCGTCATGATCCACCCGGGCAGCACGCAGTTGACGCGGACGCCGTCGGGCCCGAACTCGCGCGACAGCGACCTGGTGAGTCCCTCGATGCCGGCCTTCGCGGTCATGTAGACGGTGAGGTCGAGCAGGTCCACGTGGGCGCTGATCGAGCCCATGTTGATGATGGAGCCGCGCCCGGCGGCCCGCATCGCGGGCGCGACCGCCTGCGCCGCGAAGAACTGGTGGTCGAGGTTCACCCGCATGCGCTCGTCCCAGTAGGACGGCTCGATGTCGCCCACGGGGTGGCGGGTGTCGCTGCCCGCGTTGTTCACGAGCACCTGGACGTCGCCCAGCTCGTCGGCGATCTCCCCGATGACGCGGCGGTAGGCGTCGAGGTCGCGGATGTCGCACTCGCGGAAGAGCGGCCGGGGGTGGCCGCGCTCCGCCACGGCCGCCACGAGCTTCTCGCCCGCGTCGACCGCAACGTCGACGAACCCGACGCGCGCGCCCTGGGCGGCGAACTGGGCCACGAACTCGGCGCCGATGCCGCTCGCGCCGCCGCTGATCAGCACGACCGTGTCGCGCAGGCTGGGGTAGGTCGCGTACTCGCTGGTCATGTGGGCAGTACTACCGCGCGCCCCCCTGAGCCCGCGCGGAGGGCCCGGTAGGCGTCGTCGACGCCGTCGAGGGGGTATCGCTCGCCGAGGAGCGCGTCCAGCGGCAGCCGGCCCGCCAGGTACAGGCGGAGGATGCGGGGTAGGTCGACGGGCGGGTTCGCGGAGCCGTAGAGGCTGCCGATGAGGCGCTTCTGCTGCTGCACCAGCTCGTTGATCGGGATGGACGCCGTGGCGTCGACCGCGCCGAGTCCGACGGCGATGGCGGTGCCACCGGGCCGCAGCACGGCGAACGCCTGGCGCAGGGTCTGCGGCAGGCCCACCGCGTCGACGGCCACCTCGGCGCCACCGCCGGTCAGCTCCTGGATGGCGCCGACCACGTCCTCGGGCGACATGCCGGAGGCGTCGAGGGTGTCGGCGGCCCCGAGGCGGCGTGCCAGCTCGAGCTTGTCAGCGGCGACGTCGACGACGATCGGGACGGCGCCGACGAGGACGGCGCCCATCAGCGCGGACAGGCCGACCCCGCCTGCGCCGACCACGACGAGCGACTTGCCCGCCACCTGGCCGGCGACGTTGACGACCGCGCCGACCCCGGTGATGACCGCGCACCCGGTGACGGCTGCCACCGCGGGCTCGACCCCGTCCGGCACCTTCACCACGGCGCGTTGCGACACCACCGCGCGCTCCGCGAAGCAGGACACGCCGAGGAAGTGGTGCAGCGGCCCGCCGTCCAGGTGCAGCCGGGACGTGCCGTCGAGCAGCCCGCCGGTGCGCGCCTGCACCCGTCCGTACACGCACATCACCGGGCGTCCGGTGGCGCAGTACTCGCAGTGCCCGCACCGCGGGCGCCAGGTGAACGCCACCCGGTCACCCACCGCCACCGCGTCGACGCCGTCCCCGACCTCCTCGACCACGCCGCTGCCCTCGTGCCCGAGGACGATCGGCAGCGGGCAGGGGATGGCGCCGTCCATGTAGTGCAGCTCGGTGTGGCAGACGCCGGCGGCCTCGACCCGTACGAGAACCTCGCCCGCGTGCGGAGCCTCCAGGTCGACGGCCTCCACGTGCAGGCCCTCACCCGGCGTCCGGAGCACCGCGGCCCGTACCCGTGGCATCAGGCCCACACCTCCTTCGAAACGCGCACATCCTGCCCGGTCCGGGCGCTCTCGCCGATGGCGAGGGAGATCGCATGGTCCTGGCACCCCTGTGCGAGCGGGTACGGCGGCGGGCCTTCACCGCGGGCCCAGGTGCCGGTGGCCTCGAGGATGGCGGCGACGCCGATGTCGTCCTCGGAGAGGCGCGTTCCGCGGAACGGGTTGCGGTACAGCACGCGACCGTCGAGCGAGACGTGGTCGAGCTCGTTGCCCTCGAGGTTGAGATCGATCCCGAGACGCCGGTACACGAGGTGCGACTCGACCGGTGTCTCCGGCTCGACCAGCCGGACGAGCCGGTCGTCCACCAGCTCACCGGTGGTGCCGCGCACCGCGATCGTGCGGGCGAGCAGCGGGTTCCACCACTGGTTCTCGGTGAAGTCGTAGAGACCGTGGCGACCGCCGAAGTCGAGGGTGGCGATCGTTCTCGTCCGTGGCTCGGGGGTGGCGTCCGGCCGCCACCCGTCGAAGCCGAGCGGGTCGACCAGCGGCGCCGTGAACGCGCGCGCGGAGACGACGACGTCGTCGGTGTCGACGTCCAGCAGCCCGCGTACGAGGGACACCGCGTGGTAGAGGTGCGTCGAGCAGACGTGCACGGCCGTCGGGTCGCCGATCGACCCGGCGCGCACGGCCGCCAGGCGCGCGGCGTGGCCCGGCATCAGCAGGTACTGCTCGGCGACCTGCACGAGTCCGCTGCCGCCCACGTCCGACCACAGTGCGCGCAGCCCGTCGAGGTCGGGGGCGGGCGGGGTCTCGACGAGCACCGGCACCCCGAGCGCGACGGCCGCGCGGGCGACGTCCGGCATCTGGGGCCACGGCACGGCCGCCGCCACGAAGTCGGGGCGCTCACGGGCGAGCAGCTCGTCGAGGGTGCGGAACGCCGGCACTCCGGGCTCCGCCCGGTCCGGGTTGCGGCTGACGATGCCGGTCGCCCGCAGGCGGTCGGGCGCCGCCGCGGCCATCCGGAGGAAGAAACGGCATCTCTTGCCACTGCCCACCACTGCGAACGTCGTCGGCGCCACGCGCTCACAGTCGTTCACGATCGGGCGGATGCGCAAGGCTCGACCGGGATCGCGGACGTCACCTGACCGGACAGAGCGTCCCTCACCTTGTGTTGTGATCTGCGCAACAGAAGGTAGTCGGACAACTTGCAGTAACCCAGACGGTCGAGCCTCGTTTGATCAATTACGCGGACTGTGACCGGACGATTGCCGTCATCCGGTCTAGGCCGTCCCTGTCCGATCAGCTCTGTTGGGTGACATGTCACAGCAAACTGCGCCGCCCGAAGCGGCGCCGTCCCGGGGCACGGGCCCCGGCCCGTCCCGGCGCGGGATCCTCTTCGGGGCGATCGCCGGGGTCGTCATCGCGATCGCCGTCGCGCTGTACTTCGCCTTCTTCAGTGGTGGGTCGAGCACCGACCCGTCAGCGATTGCGCAGGGCGAAGTCCCTGCCGGCGATCTTCCGTTCAGCAACACCTACACCGAGGTGGTCGGCGCGCCGGCCGACCCCGACCCGACCGGGACCACCGACGGTCTCGTCGTGCACCCGATCCGGGAGACCCCCGTTCGCGACGCCCCCGACGGGCGACCGATCGCGAACATGGAGACCACGCAGTTCGGCGACACCTGGCTCCCCGTCATCGCCGAGCAGCCCGGGTGGGTGCAGGTGCTCCTGCCCTCGAAGCCGTCCAAGACCACCGGGTGGATCCGCGGCGACGACGTGGAGCGGGCTACGACGCCCTACGTCATCAAGGTGCACCTGGGCGCGAAGAAGCTCGAGCTCGTGCAGGACGGCAAGGTCGTGAACAACTGGTCGGTGGGGATCGGCACTTCCGAGACCCCCACGCCGACGGGCCGCACGTTCCTGCTCGGGGCCTTCAGCAACCCGAACGAGACCTACTCCCCGGTGTTCCTCCCGCTCGGGGTGCACAGCCCGACGCTCGACAGCTTCGGTGGCGGTCCGGGAACCGTCGCGATCCACGCCTGGCCCGACGCCAGCTCCTTCGGCAACGCAGTCAGCAACGGCTGCATCCGGGTCCCCGGAGACGCACTGCAGAAACTCGCCAAGGTCCCGCTTGGCACGCTCGTGATCATCGATGAGGAATGAGGGGTTAGCACCACAGTGAAGACGAAGAAGCTCGCCGGTGCGGCAGCGGTCGGGGCAGTCACCGCGGTGACCACCCTCTTGCTCGGCGCGACTCCCGCGTTCGCTCAGGACTCGAAGGGTGACAGCGCGTTCGCGCTCTCGGCCTCTGGCGTCCTTGACATCAACCCGATCTCCAACGTGAAGTCGGCGGACGGCAAGCTGGTCCACGACGAGCTCCTGTCGATCGGGAACGTCGCCGGGAAGTACGAGGACGACATCTCCTTCGGACTGCTCACCTCGGAGGCGGAGTCCAACCGCTCCGAGACCGTGGTCAAGGAGATCAACCTCCTCGACATCGTGCGCGCCGACCTGATCCGCACCTGGTGCAAGAACGGCGACGGCGGTCTGCAGATCGTCAACGGCTCCGTCCTCGGGCACAAGCTCCCCGACACCTCGGTGCCCGGCGAGGACATCGACGTCTCGCCGCTGGTGAAGGTGTCGCTGAACAACCAGAAGCGCAACACCGACGGCTCCCTCACGGTCACCGGCATCAAGGTCACCCTGCTTCCCGGCAAGAAGGCCGCGGACGAGTCGGACAAGAAGCTGTCCACCCAGGAGAAGGCCACCCTGCCGATCGTCGGTGACCTGCTGGGCAAGGAGCTGCCGGCCGACACCGAGACGGTCAACGGCCTCGTCGGCCAGCTGACCGGCACCCTGGCCCTCGACGGTGACCTCCAGACGATCACCATCGGTTCTGCCACCTGCCAGGAGGGTGGCGCGTCCGGTTCCGACGAGAACGCCGACGACGACGGCAAGTCCTCGAACGGCGACGACGACAAGGACAAGGGCAGCAAGGACTCCGACAAGGACGACGACGGCAAGGACAAGGACAAGGACGGCAAGAAGGACTCCGACGTCAAGAGCGCCGCTCCGGCTCCGACCGTCGTGAAGGCCGCCCTGCCGGTCACCGGCTGACACGCACCACCTGAACACCCGCGACGGGCGGGAGCCGGTCAGGCTCCCGCCCGTTGTCTTTTCCCTGGTCCGTGGGGCTAGCCCGCGCTCCCGGTGCTCGGGCTGGGGAGGCTCCACCGCATCGCGACGCAGGTGCCGGCAGCGGCGCGCTGCACGTCGACGTGCTCGGCCAGGCCGGCGATGAGCAGCAGGCCGCGGCCGCGCCAGCCGGGGTCGCGCGGCGGTTTCCAGCTACCGTGGTCGCGCACCACGACGTGGATCTCGCCGTGCACGCAGGTCGCGTCGAGCTCGGCCTCACCGCCGCCGCCGGGATAGGCGTGATCTGCGACGTTCGCCAGCGCCTCGTGCGTGGCCAGCACGATGTCGTCGACGGCATCGGCGGACAGCCCGAAGCGGTGGGCCCAGCTCGCCAGCTGCTCCCGAACATCTCGGAGACGGCTCGGTAGCGACGGTACGGGTAGCCGCAGTCTCAGTGGTCCCGGCCCGCGGGCGAGCGCAGGCATCCGATACATCCCCCGATCACGGCCTGCAAAGGCAGATGGTCCCGAGGTACCCCCTGCCGGAGGCCCTCAATCCGGACGGCCTCATCGGGTATGAATCCGGCGGTCACGGCGTTGGTGGGTGGTGTGGATCGACGTGGGACCGCACCCGACCGAACCTGGTTGATCGCGATCGCGGCTGCGATGTGGGGAACCGACGGGTTGTTGCGGCAACCCCTGGCGGGTCAGCTCCCGGCCGCCACCGTGGTGTTCTGGGAGCACCTGCTGATCGTCGTGGTCCTGCTGCCGTTCCTGCCGTCGGCGCTGCGGGCGTTCCGCGCGGCGACCGGGCGGGAACGCGTGGCGCTGGTGCTGATCGGCGCGGGCGCCTCCGCGGTGGCGACGGCGCTGTTCACCCAGGCGTTCCGATACGGCGACCCGGTCACGCCGCTCGTCCTGCAGAAGCTCCAGCCGGTCATCGCCGTCGTCGCGGCCGCCCTGCTGCTCGGGGAGCGCATGCGCCGCGGGTACTGGCTGTTCGCCGTGCCCGCGCTCGTCGGCGCGTGGTTCATGGCCTTCCCCGACCCGCTCTCGGCGGCTCCGCAGGCGGTCACCGCCGCGCTCCTCGCCGTCGCCGCGGCCGCGCTCTGGGCCGTCGGCACGGTGCTCGGGCGCATGGTCAGCGTGCGGATCGCGAGCCGGGACGTCACCGTGCTGCGGTTCGCGATCGGGCTGCCGGCCAGCGCCGTCGTACTGCTCGCCCAGGGTGCTCCGGTCGCGGTGACGGGTGCGCAGCTCGGCCCGCTCGTGCTGCTGGCGCTCGTGCCCGGCCTGCTCGGGCTCACCCTTTACTACATCGGGCTGCGGTCCACGGCTGCCGCGCGCGCAACGCTCGCCGAGCTGGCGTTCCCGGTGACCGCCACCTTGATCGGTGTGGGCCTGCTCGGCACCCACCTGCAGCCGAGCCAGTGGTTCGGGCTGCTCGTCGTGGTCGTCTCGGTCACGGCGCTGGGACTGCGGGAGCGGACCCGGCAGCCCGTCGTGCAGGTGGAACCGGCGACCGCGGCTTAGGGCCCCGCTCAGAGCCCTCCGGTGCGGAACGCGTCGAGGACGCGGCGCTCGCGCTTCGTCGGTCGCCCGGCACCCCGCTCCCGGCGGGCCACCGGCACCAGGGCCTCCGGCGGCGGAGCGGGCGTGCGGTCGATGTAGCAGGTGGCCGCGTCCGCGGCGCCGACCCGTTTCTGGATGACGCGCACGACCTCCACGACGCGCGTGCGGTCGTTCACGCGGGCCCGCACCTCGTCGCCCGGCTGTACGGGCGTGGCCGGCTTCGCGGGCCGGTCGTTAACGCGCACGTGCCCGCCGCGGCAGGCGGCCGCGGCGTCCGGCCGGGTCTTGGTCAGCCGGACCGCCCACAGCCAGCGGTCCAGTCGCGTCGACTCCACCTCCCGATGATGACCGCTCGCCCGCCGCGGCGGCCAGCGGGATCCCGCCGCCGTGCTCGCGCACGGCTCACCCGGCGAAGCGGAACGCCACCTCACCGAGGTACCCGAAGTCGGCACGAACCTCGTCGCCTGCTCCGACCGGAACGGGAGCGGTCGTCGTCCCGGTGGTGACGAGCTCGCCCGCGCGCAGCCCGCGGCCGTACCGGCGCAGGTCCTCGGCGATCCAGACGAGCGCGTTGCGCGGGTCGCCCAGCACGTTGCCGCCGCTGCCCGTGGCGGCCCGCTCGCCGTTGATCCACACCGCCGTTCCCCATGTGGACAGGTCGTGCTCGGCCCAGCCGGGCACCTCGGGACCCAGCACGAACCGGCCGGCACAGGCGCAGTCGGCGAGCAGCTGCGGACCGCCTGCCGTCTCGTAGCGCGCGAACCGCGAGTCGGGCACCTCGACCGCCAGGTGCAGCCGGTCGACGGCCGCGACGATCTCGTCCGGGCCCGCGTCGGGCTCCACGTCGGTGCCCATGAGGTAGGCGAACTCGGCCTCGACCACGCGCATGTGCATGCCGTCGCTGCTCAGCACGTCACCGGGCTCGTGGCGGAACCGCTCGAACAGCGGACCTGGCAGCGGCCCGCTCACCCCGATGTGGGCCTGCCCCGCCGCGGTGGTCGCCGCGATCTTCCAGCCGTAGGGCGGCCCGGCATGCCCCCCGACCGCGAGCTGCGTGGCGAACCCCTCGAAATCGTCACGCGGCCGGACCTCGTCGGGGAGCGCGGCGATCTGCTCGCCCGAGGTCCAGGCTTTCCACAGAACGTCGGCGGCGCCGCCGGTGCGCTTCTCATCAGACATGTCCGTCATCCTGCCCGCCCCGGTGCAGGCGGAGCTGGGTGACCACGCGGCGCAGGCGAGCGGGGTCCGCAAAGCGCGGCTCCGTCGCTGCGCACCGCAAACCTAGCGACGGGCGCTGCCGAACCATTGCCAGAACGAGTCCAGAAGCGCTTCCCGGTGCTCCAGCGGTAGATCGCGATCAGGCCTGTCCGGGCCGCCCCGTATCGTCTGGCGCGCAAGCACAGCGATGGCGGCAAGCCTGATAGTCCGAGGGCGTCAGCAGAACGTGCGCGTCGTACGACCATCGGTAGCGGCGCCGTCTTGTGGCAGCGGGCAGGCATGCAACTGGAATTGGGCTGCGAGAGCGTGATGTCGCCACACCCGGGAGTGCGGTCGCCAGTTGCGCTGGGGGGCGTCAGTTCCTTCCGGATCGGAAGGAGTTGATGAGGAGGTGGGCAAGATCAGAGGGGGGAAGATGGGCGCGTTCCAGGTCTTCGTTCACATGCTGCGGGACTTCTTCGGGACGTGGTGCCCGAAGTGCCAGCTGCCACATCCGGCCAGTAGGGGGCACGGCAGGGTGCCGTGAGCAGGTGTCGCTCTCAGGCGGCGGATCCGGTTCCGGGGCCGAGTGGTGGAGGCGTGCAGGGCCGGGGCGTAGCCGGCCGCCGACTCCGAGACGCAGGTGGCGATCGTCAGCCCCGGATCGGTTGCGAGGCGGGCGGCGACGGTGCGCAGCGCCAGCGGGGAACCGCCGCACGCGTCGACGAGCCGCCGGGCGGCTTCGCGTTCACCTCGCACCCGCTGCTCGCCCGCGACGGCGGCCAGGAGGTCGAGCGCATCCTTGGCCGGGAGCACGTCCAGCGCGACGTGACGTCCTCCGGGGGAGACGAGCAGGCTCGCCAGCTTCGAGCTCTGCCGGCCCGTGATCAGCACGCCGCACGTCACCGCGCCCGGGAGCAGCGTCCGGATCGCGTTGCCGTCGGTGACGCCGTCGAGAACGACCAGCAGTCGCTTGTCGGCGGTCATCGACCGGAAGGTGGCCACCGCGTCGTCGAGCCGGGTGGGGAGTGCGTCTGGCGGTGTTCCGAGGGTGCGCAGGAAGTACTGCAGTACGCCGAGCGTGCTCCCCGTGATGAACGGGTGTTCGTCCAGCTCGGCGAACAGCTGGCCGTCGGGGTAGTGGGGAGCGAGGCGGTGAGCGGCCGCGATGGCCACGGTCGTCTTGCCGACCCCCGGTGGGCCGGTCACCAGGACGAGCGGGTGCCTGCGCTGCGCGGGCTCGCTGCCCAGTGTCTGCACGATGTCGTCGATCGGGGCTCTTCTGCCCACGATCCCGGCGGTCGGCATCGGTAGCTGCCGGGTGGGCGATCTGGTGTGCGCCGTTCCTGCGGGGACCGGGTCGGGCGTGGTGCCGGTGAGGATCTGCTGGTGGACGGTGCGCAGCTCGTCGCCGGGCTCGATGCGGAACTCTTCGGCGAGCAGCTGGGTGACGGTGCGGTAGGCGGTCAGGGCGTCTGCCTGGCGGTTCGCCCCGTGCAGTGCGCGCATGCGCTGTGCCCAGAACCGCTCGCGCAGGGGGTAGCGGCCCACCAGCCCGAGCAGCTCGTCGCACAGCTCGGCGTGCCGCCCGAGCTGCAACCCGATGTCCATGCGCATCTCCACGGCGCGCAGGTACCGCTCCACCAGCCGCGGGACGTCCTCGCGATGCACGGCGTCGGAGGCGGCGTCGGCCAACGGCGGTACCGCTCGCCACAGCTGCAGCGCGTTCTCGAGGTGGGCGAGAGCGTGCTGCAGCTGGTG
This sequence comes from Pseudonocardia cypriaca, assembly GCF_006717045.1. Lineage (NCBI taxonomy): Bacteria > Bacillati > Actinomycetota > Actinomycetes > Pseudonocardiales > Pseudonocardiaceae > Pseudonocardia > Pseudonocardia cypriaca. Next base: position 2,905,338 of record NZ_VFPH01000002.1, on the reverse strand, counting down.
GGCTTCGACCGCTTCCGCCGCACGTTCGAGCAGGTGGTCGAACGCCTGCAGGTCGAGCCGGCCGGGTGCCACCTCGATCCGGTAGCCGTCGGCTTCGGTGACGATGGCGGATCCGGTGCCCGCGAGCGCTCGGCGCAGTCGCATCACGTACTTCTGGATCGTGCTGCGCGGGTCGGCCGGTGTGTCGTCGTTCCACAACTTGTCCGCCAGTTCGCGGATGGGAACCGTCCGGTTGGCGTCGAGCAGCAGCACGGCCAGCAGCGTCCGCTGCTTGCCCCTTGGATCGACACCGGCCGCCCGTGCGAGAGGACCTGCAGTGGGCCGAGCAACCTGAACTCGGCCGTGGGTGCCGGGAACCGGTCGGTCAGCGAGCGGGCCCCGGCGATCGGGGCGGCGCGACGTCCTCGTTCGCCCGGACCGCGTGGTTCGAGCACCACCGGCCCTTCCGGCTCGGCTGCGCAGCGGTGCGGGGCGTCCGGAATCCGCCGGGTCGGCCTTCGCGGGGATGGCATGGGAGGTGGCCTCTTGATGGGTCATCGCGGCATTGTTCGAGGTCTCGAACACGTGGGAAGCGGATGCCGGCGCCATGGCTCGGTGCTGATCGCGGCCGACGGCGTCGAATGGCTCGCCGTCAATCCGGTGCGGCGCGACCGAAGCGGATGGGAATCACCTCCCTCGAGGGCCGGTACGGCGATTCCGGAGAGGCGGGTGCGGCACGGAATCCGTCGAGGACGCTGATGACGACCATGAGCCCAGGCTCGCACATTCCGGCACGGCCGTACCAGTAATGCGGTACCCCCCTGAACAGTTTCGGGAAGGGCGTCGCAATCCACACGCGCGAGATGGCCGGAACTACACGTCCGCAAGGCGCCCGGTGACCGCGCTCCCGGGCCGCAGCGTCAACCACGCGACGACGGCGGCCGCGAGGACGAGGGCGATGGCAGTCCAGTAGGCGCGTTGGTCGCCCGCGACCAGCACCGCCGGTGTTGCGTCCACGCCGTGCGGCGGGGCGGCGAGAGCGACCAGGACCGCGACGCCGACCGCGCCCCCGACCTGCTGAGCGGTGCTGACGAGACCGGATGCGGCTCCTCGGTCGGTGTCTGGCACCTGCCCGGTGGCCGTTGCGAGGATCGCCGTGAACGCGGTGCCGATCCCGATCGCGACGACGAGCGTCCCGGGCAGCACACCGAACAGGAACGAGCCGGTGGTCGCGCCGCGGGCGAGCAGGACCAGCCCCAGTGCCATGACGACCATGCCGGCGGTGACCACGACGCGCGACCCGGCTGCCGCGCTCAGCCGGCCCGAGACGTAGCCGGAGCAGGCGGTGACCGTCAGCGCCATCGGGAGGAAGGCGAGCCCAGCGGCCAGCGGGTCCAGCCCGATCACCTGCTGGAGGTGCTGCGACACCAGCAGGAATACCGGGAAGAACGCGGCAGAGGCGAGGAACATGACGGCGTCGGCGCCCGCCGGAGCGCGCATCCCGAGAAGCCGCAGCGGCACCAACGGTTCGGGCGAGCGCCGCTCCACCAGCACGAACGTGATGAGCAACAGCACCGCCGCGGTGAGCAGCGCGAGCGTCAGCGGTGCGACCCAGCCGTGGCTCTCCGCCCGGGACAGCCCGCTGATCAGCGCCAGCAACCCGGCGGTGGCGGTGACCGCGCCCGGCAGGTCGAGCCGCCGCGCGCCTGCGGCGCGGTGCTCCGTGAGCCAGCGCGGGCCGAGCGCGAGCGCAACGGCGCCGATCGGGACGTTCACGAACAGGACCCAGCGCCAGCCGAGCGTTGCGGTGAGGGTGCCGCCGAGTACGACGCCCACCGCGAACGCGGCCGAGCCGACGGCCGCGAAGACGCTCAGCGCGCGGCGGCGGCCCGCCTCGTCGGAGGAGATGGTGGTGATCAGAGCCAGTGCGGCGGGTGACGCCAGCGCCGCCGCCACGCCCTGGGCGGCGCGTGCTGCGATCAGCACCTCGATGTTCGGGGCCGAGCCGCCCAACAGCGAGGCGAGGGTGAAGGCGGCGAGCCCGACCAGGAGGATCCGGCGCCGCCCGAACAGGTCGGCAGCTCGGCCGCCGAGCAGGAGGAACCCTCCGAAGGTGAGGGCGTAGCCGCTCACGACCCAGTGCAGGGTCTCGGCGGCCGTGCCCAGGTCCTCCTGGATCGCGGGTAGCGCAACGTTGACGATGGACAGGTCGAGCACGACGAGCAGCTGCGCCGCGCAGAGCAGGAGCAGCGCGCCGGTGCGGTTCGCGTGGGTGGGGTCGGAAGTTGACATCACCGCCCAGCCTGCGGGCGGGGGCGGCGGTCGGTCCAAGACCGATCATCGACCGGTCGATAGCCTGTGGCTATCGTCGGTGGTGTGGACCTGCGCCATCTGCGCTACCTGCTCGCGGTGGCCGACGAGCGCCACTTCGGCCGCGCCGCGGCGGCCCTCTACATCAGTCAGCCGTCGCTGAGCGCCGCGATCAAGGGACTCGAGCGGGAGCTCGGTGTCCAGCTGCTGCGCCGCGACGCGCGCGGCGTCGAGGTCACGGCGGTCGGCGGGCTCGTCGTCGACGAGGCGCGGCGCGCCCTGCAGGCCGCCGACCGGGTGACGGGGGTCGTCGAGGACTACCGCCGCGGACGGGTCGGTCGGTTGCGCATCGGCTTCGAGGCCACCGGCGCCGGTGAGCTGGGCACGATCGCCCGTCGCCGGTTCACCCAGCGCTTCCCGGGGGTGCAGGTCGAGCTGCGCCGCTACGAATGGGGCGGGGAGGCCGACGCGGTGCGCCGAGGCGAGGTGGATCTCGCCTACGTGTGGCTGCCGTGCGACCCGCGGGGCCTGCACCTCGACGTCGTCGCTACGGAGCCGCGGTTCCTCGGCGTCTGCACCGGGCACCGACTGGCGGCCCGTCGGTTGGTGACGGTCGCCGACCTGGCGGGGGAGCCCCTGATGACGACGTCGCGGGCGCCGAGGGCATGGGTGGACTGGTGGGCGATCAATCCGCGCCCGGACGGGTCGGAGGTCGTCTGGGGGCCGGAGAACGACAGCGTTGAGGAGTGCTTCGAGCAGGTGGCTGCCGGTGCTGCGGCGTGCATCTGCCCCGCGTCGATGGTGGATTTCTACCACCGCCCCGACCTGCGCTGGGTGCCGATCCGGGACGCCGAGCCGTTGCGGGTGGCCCTTGCGCACCTCCACGGGCCGATCAGCCCGGCCGCGCAGGCCTTCACGGAGGTGGTGCAGGAGGTGGCCCGCGAGCGGTCCGCCGCCCGAGGAGGGTCCGGGGCCGACCCCGCTCCACCGGCCTTCGCGATTCCTTAGGCTCCGGTGGTGGACCGGATGCAGGACGACGGCAGGCTCCCAGCCCTGCTGCGCCGGGCGTGGGGCCTCGCAGACCGGCCCGGAAGGCGCGGGCCGAAGCCATCGCTCACGCTCCGGAAGATCGTCGAGACGGCGGTCGAGCTGGGCGACGCCGAGGGCATCGACGCCATGTCCTTGACCGGGGTCGCCGGGCGCCTCGGCGTCACCCCGAACGCCCTCTACCGCCACCTCGGTTCCCGGGAGGAGCTGCACGTGCTCGCCAGGGAGTACGCGCTGGGCGTGCCAGGACCGCGGCGGCGCACCCCGGCCGCGTGGGACGAGGCCGTGGTCGCGTGGGCAACGGCGTTGCGCGCCCGGTACCTCGAGCACCCGTGGCTGGTGGACGTGCCGGTCCGGCTGCCGGTCACCCCGCACGCGCTCACCTGGTTCGAGGCGCTGCTCGAGGCGTTGCGGCACGCCCCGTTCGGGATGCCGGAGAAGCTCCGGGTGGGCTCGCTCGTCGACGGTTACGTGCGCGCGAGCGTCCGGTCCGAACGTGATCTGCGGAGCGGACAGCCGCCACTGCCGGCCACCGGGCCCGTGGTCGCGGCGGTCGCGGAGCTGCTGCCGGACTACGACCTCCCGCGCGTGGCTGCCTTGTTCGCCGAGGGGCGCTACTGGGAGCCCGCGGACCGCAGCACGCTCGACGACTTCCGGTTCGGGCTGAGGTGCATCGTGACCGGGATCTCGATGGGCGGCCCCGAGGTGTTCAAGGGGGTTCGTCCCACCGCGTCGGCCCGGGCTTCCGACGGCGCCGCGGAGCCCCGCCGCGGGTGAGCATCAGACCCGTCCGCCGTCCCGCCCGCCCCGGCGCAGGCGGAGCTGGTCGACCACCACCCGCACGCGCGGGTCGTCGCGCAGCTCCTCGAGCGTGACGGGGAGGGGGAGCCGCCAGTTCGGGTACTGGTCGACCGTGCCCGGCAGATTGGGCTGGCGCACCTCGCCCAGCACGTCGTAGGGGGAGACGAGCACCAGCCGCGAGCGGCTGCGCGCCAGCAGCGCGTGCATCGCGACGACGAGCTGGTCCTCCCCGGGGTGCGGCCCGTCGACCAGGCCTTCCTCGCGGAGCAGCTCCACCAGCTCCAACCGGTCGACGGTGGCCTTCGCCTCCTCGGCGGGCACGTCGTCGAGCAGCCCGAGCTCGGCGCGCACGCGGACGTGCTCGCCGCGCAGGAACCCGGTGGCGGTGGGCAGGTCGTGGGTCGAGATCGTCGCGACCGACTCCTCCGGCCACTCCTGCGGAGGCAGCAGCGGCTGGCCGGGCGCGTCGAGGTTCCGGGTGAACCACAGCACCGAGGAGCCCAGCATGTTCCGTTCCGCCAGCCCCTCGGTGACCTCCGGCTCGACCGTGCCGAGGTCCTCGCCGATCACGAGCGCCCCGGCGAGGTGGGCCTCGAGGGTCAGCACGGCGAGCATGACGTCGGCGTCGTAGAGCACGTACGTGCCGCGGTCCGGGCCCTCGCCCGGCGGCACCCACCACAGCCGCCACAGCCCGGCGACGTGGTCGATCCGCAGCCCGTCGGCCTGCCGGAGCAGGGCGCGCAGTAGGTCGCGGTACGCGGCGTAGCCGGTGGCGTCGAGCCGGTCCGGGCGCCACGGCGGCAGGCCCCAGTCCTGGCCCTGCTGGCTGAACGCGTCCGGTGGAGCACCCACGCGGACGCCCTGCGCGAGCACGTCCTGCATCGCCCAGCCGTCGGCGCCCTCCGGGTCGCAGCCGACGGCGAGGTCGTGCACCACCCGCACGCCCGCGGCCCTCGCCGCGTCCCGGACCGCCGCGAGCTGGTCCTGCACCTGCAGCTGCACCCACGCGTGGAAGGCAACCCTGGGCGCAAGCTCCGCCTTCGCGGCGGCGACGTCCGGGCCGTCGGGCCTGCGCAGGCCCTGCGGCCACCGGCTCCAGCGCGCGCCGTACCGCTCGGCGAGCGCGCAGTACGTGGCGAACTCCTCCAGGTCCGCACCGATGCCCTTGGGTTCCGGCCTGCCCTCGCTGCGCCACAGCAGCTCGAGCGCCGCGCGCTTCGCGGCCCACACCCGGTCGTGCTCGATCCGCCCACCTGCGATTTCGGGGCGCAGCGCGTCGACCTCCACCCGGGTCACCGCGTCGGCACGGGCGTAGGCCGCCAGATCGGTGATCCGCAGCGCGAGCGGCGTGCCGAAGAGCCTGCTCGACGGGGTGTAGGGCGACGGCTGCACCGGCGGCACCGGGGTGATCGCGTGCAGCGGGTTGAGCAGCACCGCACCGGCGCCGTGCTCGGTGCCGGTCCAGGCCGTGAACGCACTCAGGTCACCGAGGTCGCCGATGCCCCACGAGCCCGCCGAGCGCAGCGCGTAGAGCTGCAGCATCCACCCCCAGCCGCGCGACGGCTCCGGGAGCGCGGGCGGCGCCACGACGACGGTGACCTCCTGCTCGTCGAGCTCGAGCCGGTACCAGCCCGGTTCCAGGCCCGCCGGGATCTCCGTGACGTCCCGTCGCGCGCCCGCTGCGTCGACCAGCACGCCGGGCCGGGGAAGGGCGCGGGGCCGGTCCGTACGGGCGGCGATGGTGCCGGGCAGCCGCCCGGCGGCCGCGCGGTCGCGAGCCGCGGCGAGCGTCCCCCGCCGCGCCTCCGGGCTCCCCGCGTCCACATCGAGCAGGCCGAGCACGCGGATCACCACATCGGGATCCACCTGGACGGGGCGGCGGTCCCCGTCACGGTAGCTCGTGGCGACACCGTGCACGGCCGCCAGTTCGATCAGCTCACTGTCCACACCGCTCCCCTTCCGGATCCGTCACAGCATTCCCCCCTCCGTCTGCGATCACGCTGTGGCCCGTGACCTGCGGCAACACGCTCCCCATTGCTCCCTGCCCAGATCAGGAACAGGTGCTAGGTTCCCTCCGGCGGGCTCCCGCAGGGCAGGGCGGTCCACCGCCGTCCCCACCGCTGGACGCCTGCCACGGGGCGAGGGCGGATGCGGAGCGGAGAGCGCCGGGACATGACTGAGCTGGCGGGCAGATCATCCACGCGGCGCCCCGCGGGCAGGGGAGTGCGATGAACACGCTCGTTCTGATCGGCCTGGCGCTGGTCGGCGCGGGGTTCGTGCTGCTCGGCCTCCGGTTCGCACCGCGGATCCGCAGGCAGTTCGCCGCCACCGCCGCCCAGCCACGCACGGTCGCCGACCTCGTCCGGCTCCGCGAGCAGACCGCAGCCGGGACGGCGCAGCCCGCTCCGCCCGCCGCCGCACCGCGGCAGGCCGCCGCCGCACCGCGCCGGGCCGCCAAGGCTCCGGCCGCAGCGTGGCCGGCCGCCCGACCCGAGCCGCCGGCGCCCCGCGTCGCACCGGTCCCCGCCGCGGCTTCCGTGGCAGCACCGACGGCGTCGGCAGCACCGCCGGCACCGGCAGCGCCCGCGCCGCAGCCACAGACCCCCGCGTTCGTGCCGCCGCCTCCGCGGCCCACGCCCGTTGCCGGAAGGGTGCGCCGGGAGTCGGCCGATGCGCCCGCGGCCGCGCTCGACGGCGGCAACCTGCCGTGGCAGCGCGGCGCCCGCATGGCCGTCGGGTTGGGGGGTGGGCAGCCCTGGCGCGAGCCGCCCGCACCGCCCGCGCCGCTGCGGATCGTCCCGGCCGCGGAGCCGCCCGCCCCGGTCGAGGCCGCCGCGCCCGCGCCGGTGCGGCTCGTCCCCGATGAGCCGGAGTCCCGGACGGTCGCGCCGGAGGAGCCGGTCGTGGCCCACCCCGCACCGGTCGCCGAGGCCGAGCCGGCACCCGTCCGGCTCGTGCCCGCGTCGCCCGAACCCGCCCCGGCGGGGGACGTTGCCAAGCCGCAGGCCGTCTGGATCGAGCCGGGAGCGGTTGCCGCTGCGGACGCATCGCCGTCCCCGGAGCCCGCCCCGATCGCCACGGACGCCGAGCAGGCGCCCGCGCCGGTCGACCAGCAGGCGTCGGCGGAGCGCGAACCCGAGGCGGACGCTGCGACGGCCGAGCCGGAACCAGCGCCGGTGGAACAGCCGGAGAGCCCCGAGCCCGCTGCCCGGCAGCGGGCCGTCTGGATCGAGCCCGGAGCGGACACCGCCACGAGCGCAACGCGGTCTGCGGATCCCGGTGTCAGCCGCGTTCCGGCGGCGCAGGAACATGTTCCGGTGGAAGAGCCGGAGCCCGTCGAACCCGTCGCCCAGCCGGAGGCCGTCCGGGTAGAGCCCCGTGGCGACGCCGCCGAACCAGCGGAGCGGGAGATCCCGCTCCTGGACGGGTGGGACGACGTGGAGGCCGAGGACGTCCGCGTCGGTGCCGTCCCGGACCGGTTCGCGGAGGAGCCACCGGCCACCGCGGAGGCGCAGGCAGCGCGTCCGCGCAGCCGGCAGACGCCGGACGAGCGGGCCGCGGAGCAGGCCGCTGCCGATCTCGCCCTGCTGAGGACGTTCGGGTTCGCCGATCCCGGCCTGCGCCCGGACTCCGCACCCGTCGTCGAGATGGAACGTTCCGAAGAGCAGGAGTCGCCTGCCGAGCCCGGCGACGCGCAGCCCGTGCGGTACCGGGTGGTTCGCCGCGACGGCTCGATGGTCGGCGGGGCCACCGTCACGCTGCTCGACGACCGGGGTGGTGACGTCGCTGCCGGTGCCGCCGACGCGGAGGGGCGGGGCGAGCTGCTCGCTCCGTCACCAGGGGGCTACGTGATCGTCTCGACGGCGGCGGGGCACCAGCCGGGTGCCGTGGCGATCACGGTGTCCGGCGCGGCCACCGAGATCGACGTGCTCATCGCGCGCTCGGCGACGGTGTCGGGATCCGTCCGGGGTGAGGACGGCCCGATCGCAGGCGCCCGCGTCACGCTCGTGCAGGACGGGGAGGCGGTCGATGCCGTCGACACGGCCGCCGACGGCACGTACCGGATCGGCGACATCGGTGCCGGCGAGTACGGGCTGTCGGTGGCGGCCGCCGGGTGCGAGCCGGTGGCCACGCTGCTCGACGTGGCCGAAGAGGCCGACGTGCGGCACGACGTCGAGCTCAAGGCGGCCACCCCGGTGGCCGACAGCGACGGCGTCGAGGACGACGCGGTGAGCGAGCTCGCGGGCGGATCGATGTCGCAGGGCGTGCGCTGACGGCGGCTGTGGGGCACCAGCGGATCGAAGGCCGGTTGCCCGGCGTCGGCGGCGTCGAGCTGTTCTGGCAGGGCTGGCTGCCGGACGGCGACCCGCGCGGGGTGGTGCTGCTCTGCCACGGGCTCGGCGAGCACAGCGGGCGGTACGGCAACGTGGTCGACGCGCTCGTCCCGGAGCGCTGGGCCGTGTACGGCGTCGACCACCGCGGCCACGGCCGTTCCGGCGGCCGCCGAGCGCACCTGCGCCGCTACGCCGACTGGCTGGCCGACTTCGACGCGTTCCGGCGTTCGGTCGTCGCCCGCCACCCCGGCCTGCCGGTGTTCCTGCTCGGCCACAGCATGGGCGGTCAGATCGCGCTGGCGTACGCGCTCGACCACGAGCCCGATCTCGCCGGGCTGGTCCTGTCCGCACCCGCGCTCGCGAACAACACGGTGCCGAAGGCCGTGGTCGGCGCGCTCCGGGCCGTCGGGAGGGTCGCGCCCACGCTCCGACCGGCCGGGATCGACGCCTCGAAGATCAGCAAGGATCCGTCCGTCCACGCGGCGTACGAGGCCGACCCGCTGGTGCACCACGGCCATCCGACCCTCGGCCTCTCCTCGGCCGTCGTCGGGCAGTTCGAGGTGCTCCCGGAGCGGGCGCGCGATCTGCGGCTCCCGGTGCTCATGCAGCACGGCGCGCTGGACGCGATCGTCGACCCGTCCGGCTTCCGGCGGCTGGAGGAGGCCTGCGGTTCCCCGGACCTGACGGTCCGCTGGTACGAGGGGCTCTGGCACGAGATCTACAACGAACCCGAGCGGGCCGTGCCGCTCGGGGACCTGCGCGACTGGCTAGCCGCCCACGTCTGATCGTTCCGCCGGGTCCATCTCGAACTCCAGGTGCTCCGCCACGAGCGTGGCGACCGGGCGGCGGGGGAGGCCGACGGCGCGGAGCTCGTCCGCCATCGGATGGCCGGTGCCGAGCACGACGCGCGCACCGCCGGGACCGACCCGGATCCCGCTGATCCGGCCGCGCACCCGGCTCGCGAGCACCTCGCCGTCGCGCGGCGCCAGGGTCGTGAGCGTGGTGGGGAGGCGCAGCGGTAGCCGCCACGGAAGGGTGCGCAGCGCGGCGGTGAGGACGTGCCTGCCGCTCTCGTCGGCGAGGTGGCAGGTGGCGTCCCGGCCCGCGATCGACAGCTCGGCGCGGGCCAGCCACTTCGGCAGGCCCCACAGCGTCCGGCCCGCCTCCATCGTGAACGGCTGGGTCACCGGGAGCTGGTGGACGTAGACGCCGGTGCGCCCGCGGTGCCGGGCGAGCAGGGCGACGCCGACCTCGTCGTAGTCGCCGAGGTCGTTCACCCGGTAGTCGACGAAGAGCAGCACGAGCGGGGTGCGGCCGGCCGCCGAGACGAGCCGCAGGCCGCTGCCGGCGACCAGCGGCGCGGCGCGCTCGGTGCGGACCAGGTACACCGCAGCCGCCGCGACCGCGTGCCCGATGCGCACCGGGAAGCGGATGGGCCGGCCCTGGATCACTGCCACGTTCTTGCCTCCGCTTCGCTCCGGCCGGCTCGCGGGCCTTCAAGGCGGCGTCCTGCTCCTCCGGTGCTCGGTCGCTCGTTCCTCGCTCCCTGCGCGCCTCCCCCGCAAGACGCCGCCGGCCCGCTCGCTGTATGGACATTAGAGGCGCTGGTCCCGGGCGGTGGGACCGAGTGGAAATCCGGCCGCGAGATGTGTTCACATACGCGCATGTCGCCCGCCGCGGTCCTCGGAGAGATCTGGGGTTCTCGTCGCGCGGACGCTTTCGACCAGTGCTGTTGCCCGGGCTGACCCACCCCGTCCGCCCGAAACTGCCACCACTGGAGTTCTCCCGTGCTGCTGCACGCCCCCACGCCGCTCGCCCTCGGTGATCTGACCGCCCTGACGCGCGACATCGCCGCCGAGGTGCGCGCCGGCCACCACCCCGTCCACGTCGACCCGGAACGCCGCTGGTACCGGCTCCTGCGCAGCGACGACTACGTGGACGTCTGGTTGATCAGCTGGGCCACCGAGCAGACCGCGGAGCTGCACGACCACGCAGGCTCGCTCGGCGCCCTCACGGTCGTGTCCGGAAGCCTCGTGGAGCAGCGCTGGGCGGGGCACGGCCTGCGCTCGCGGCGGGTGGGCGCCGGGCGCAGCCTCGGTTTCCCGCTCGGGCACGTGCACGACGTCGGCAACACCGAGCCGACCCCGGCCGTGTCGGTGCACGCCTACTCGCCGCCGCTGACCGCGATGTCGTACTACGCGGTCGAGCCGGGTGCTCGGCTGCGCCGCACCCGTAGCGTGCTCGTCGAGTCCGGTTCGTCGGAGGGAGTGGGATGACCACCGTGAACGATCTGCTCGCGGCCGCCCGCGCCCGGCTGGACCGGCCGGACCCGCACCGCGCTGCGGAGATGGTGCGGGGCGGTGCGATCCTCGTCGACACCCGGCCCGGCTGGCAGCGCGAGCAGGAGGGTGAGCTGCCCGGCGCACTGGTGATCGAGCGGAACCACATCGAGTGGCGGCTCGACCCGGCCTCCGACGCCCGCATCCCGGAGGCGGTCGACCACGACGTCACGTGGATCGTCGTGTGCTCGGAGGGCTACAGCTCCAGCCTCGCCGCGGCCTCCCTCCAGGATCTCGGGCTGCGCAACGCCACCGACCTCGACGGCGGGTTCCGCGCCTGGAAGGCGGCTTTCGGCGGCTGATCAGGCCCGGAACAGCTCGACGAGCCTGTCGAGCTCGGGGACGCTCCCGGCGGCGTCGAGCGCCTCCTTGAGGGTGGCGTCGTGCACCGGGCGGGCGCGTTCGAGCAGCTCCCGGCCCTGCTCGGTGATCTGGCTGTAGATCCCGCGCCGGTCGTCGGCGCACAGGTAGCGGCTGAGCAGGCCCCGGTTCTCGAGGCGGTTGACCAGCCGGGTGGTGGCGCTGTGGGAGAGCGCGGCGGCGCGGGCGAGCTGCTGCATCCGCATGTGCCAGCCGTCCTGCCGGGCGAGGGTGTCCAGCACGGTGTACTCGACCACCGACAGGTCGAACTCGGCCTGCAACGCCTTCTCGAGCGCCTCCTCCAGCCGCCCGTGCAGGGCGGCGAGCGTGCGCCATCCCTGCGCACGCACCTCGACGGCATCGTCGGCGATCGGCATCGCGGCACCTCCTCACGTGCTGCCCAGCATACCTGCTTGCCGCAATAGGCAGCGTGTGCAACTGTTGTAGACGCGCGCTATCGGCGCACGCTCACATCAGGAGGACAGTTCATGCCCCTCGCCCTGCTGGCACTCGCCATCAGCGCCTTCGCGATCGGGACCACGGAGTTCGTCCCGACCGGCCTGCTCCCCGAGATCGCCGCCGAGTTCGGCGTCGACATCCCCGCCGCCGGGCTGCTGATCTCCGGTTACGCGCTCGGCGTCTTCGTCGGGGCGCCGCTGCTCACGGCCGCGGCGACACCGCTGCGCCGCAAACCCGTGCTGCTCGGCCTGCTCGGGCTGTTCGTCATCGGCAACATCGGGTCCGCGCTCGCGCCCGACTACGCGCTGATGATGGTCAGCCGGATCGTCGCCTCGCTGTGCCACGGCGCGTTCTTCGGGGTCGGGTCGGTGGTGGCCGCCGGGCTGGTCGCCCCGAACCGCCGGGCGGCGGCGATCGCAGCCATGTTCACCGGCCTGACCGTGTCGAACGTGCTCGGTGTGCCGCTCGGAACGCTGCTGGGCCAGACGTTCGGCTGGCGCAGCACGTTCTGGGTCGTGGCCGCGCTGGGCGTGGTCGGTGCGCTGGGCGTTCTCGCGCTCGTGCCCGATCGCCCCTCCGACCCGTCCGCCAACCTCCGCGCGGAGCTCTCGGCCTTCCGCCGTCCCCAGGTGTGGCTGGCCCTGGGGATGACGGCGCTCGGTTTCGGCGGTGTCTTCGCGTCGTTCACCTACGTCGCGCCGCTCATGGTCGACGTCGCCGGCTTCCCGTCGAGCGCGCTCACCTGGCTCGTGCTCCTGTTCGGGGTGGGCCTCGTGGTGGGCAACCTCGTGGGCGCCAGGATCGCCGACCGCGCCCAGATGCCGTCCATCATCGGGGCGATCGGCGCGCTCGCCGTCGTCCTCGCGCTGTTCACCGTGACCGTGCACTCGCCGATCCCCGCAGCGATCACCCTCTTCCTGGCGGGCGCCAGCGCGTTCGCGACCGTGCCAGGGCTGCAGGCGAGGGTGCTCGACGCCGCGGGGACGGCAGGCACGATGGCCTCCGCCGCCAACATCGGCGCCTTCAACCTCGGCAACGCCGTCGGTGCCTGGCTCGGAGGCGTCGTCATCGACGCCGGGTTCGGGTACCCGGCCGCGAACGCCGTCGGCGCGGCGATGGCCGTGGCCGGCCTCGCCGTCGCCCTCGCCGCCGTGACGCTCGACCGGCGCCGCACCCCCGTCACCGTCTGAGGAGTACTCCCATGTCCAGAACAGCACTCGTGGTCGGCGCCCGCGGCGTCATCGGCGGCACGCTCGCCGAGCACCTCGCAGGCCTCCCCGACTGGAACGTCGTCGGCCTGTCGCGCCGCGGCGGACCTGCGGACGGTCCGGTCCGCCACGTGGCGGCCGACCTGTTCGACCCGGCCTCCGTCCGCGACGCCCTCCGGGCCCACCCCGGCATCACCCACGTGTTCTACGCCGCCTACCAGGACCGGCCGACCTGGTCGGAGCTGGTGGGGCCGAACGTCACGATGTTGCGCACCGTGCTCGACGTGGCCGGCGATGAGGCCCCCGACCTGCAGCACGTCAGCCTCATGCAGGGCTACAAGGTCTACGGCGCGCACCTCGGGCCGTTCTCGACACCGGCGAAGGAGAGCGACCCGCCGCACATGCCGCCGGAGTTCAACGTCGACCAGCAGCACCTCGTGGAGGAGCGTGCGGCCGCGGGCGGCTGGACCTGGTCGGCGATCCGGCCGTCGGTGGTGGCGGGCTTCGGTCTCGGCAACCCGATGAACCTCGGCGTGGTGCTCGCGGTGTACGCGTCGATCAGCAAGGAGCTGGGCGTGCCGCTGCGGTTCCCGGGCAAGCTGGGTGCCTTCGACGCGCTGCTGGAGCTGACCGACGCCGGTCTGCTCGCCGAGGCCACGGTCTGGGCCGCCACCGACCCGCGTTGCGCGAACGAGGCGTTCAACATCGCCAACGGGGACCTGTTCCGCTGGAACCGGATGTGGCCGGCGATCGCCGACGCGTTCGGGCTGGAGGTCGCGCCGCCGCTCCCGATGTCGCTGCAGGACGTGATGGCCGACAAGGAGCCGGTGTGGGACCAGATGGTCGCCCGGCACGGCCTCGCACCGACGCCTTACGCCGACGTGTCGTCGTGGGCGTTCGGCGATTTCGTGTTCTCGTGGGACTACGACATGTTCGCCGACACGTCGAAGTCGCGCCGATTCGGTTTCCACCGTTACGTCGACACCGAGGCGATGCTGCTCGGCCTGTTCGACGATCTGCGCAAGCGGCGGATCATCCCGGGGTAGCGTGCCCCCGTCGATCCGGGGAGGGCGTATGGGTGAGCAGCAGCTGCCGGTGGCCGGCAGCATCGCAACGGACAAGAGCCTCGCCGTGGCGGGGAGCGTGGCCACCGGCGGCAGCGTGGCCGTGGCCGGCAGCGTCGCCACCGCGGGGAGCGTCGCGGTCGCCGGGAGCGTCGCGACGTCCGGGAGCGCCGCCGTCGCCGGCAGCGTGGCCACCGCGGGCAGCGTCGGGATCATCGGTTCGGTGCTGACGCTGCTCAGCGTGGCGCTCGTGTCGTGCATCGCGTGCCTCGGCTGCGTCGCCTGCCGTCGCTGCGTGGCCTGTGTGGGCTGCGTCGACTGCGTGGGCTGCGTCGGGTGCGTGGGCTGCGTCGGGCTGCGGGGAGCGGTGGGTCAGGTCGGCGTGCGCGCGTAGCCGGCGTCAGAGCCAGCCCGCCCGCCGCGAGATCTCGATGGCGTCGATGCGGTTGCGGCCCCCGACCTTCGCGATGGCGTTCGACAGGTAGTTGCGCACGGTCATCGGCGAGAGGAAGAGCTGCGTCGCGATCTCCTCGGTGGTGAGGCCGGTCGCGGCGAGCGCGAGCACGTCGGTCTCGCGCGGGGTGAGCGGGCTCGCGCCGGTCTCCAGCGCCGCCGCGACGAGGTCGGGGTCGAGCACCCGCTCTCCCGCGGCGACCCGGCGGACCGCCTGCGCGAGTGTGGTGGCCGGAGCCGCCTTGAGCACGAACCCGCGCACGTGCGACTCCAGCGCCTGCAGCATGTGCCCCGGCTGGCTCAGCCCGGTCAGGATGAGCGTCCGGATGTCCGGGAGCTCCTGGTGCAGGGTGCGGGCGACGGCGAGGCCGTCCGCGCCGGGCATCTCGATGTCGAGGACCGCGACGTCGGGGGCGACGCTGCGGGCGGCCTCGACGACGAGGTCGCCGCGGTCGAGCTCCGCGACCACCTCGATGTCGGGCTCGAGACCCAGCAGTGCGACGAGTGCGCCGCGGATCATGTGCTGGTCCTCGGCGACGAGCACGCGGATCATGCGGGCTCCACCGGCACGTCGAGCCGTAGCGAGAACCGGTCGGCGTCGTGCTCGACGACCAGGCGGCCGCCGAGCTCGCGGGCCCGGCCGTCGAGTCCGGCGAGCCCCGAGCCGGTTCCCACCGCGGTCGCGGGCCCGTCGTTCACGATCTCCAGCGAGACCGACCCGCCGTCCCGGACTGCTCGGACGGTGCACCAGGTGGCGTCGCTGTGGCGCAGCACGTTCGTGATCCCTTCCCGCAGCGTCCAGCCCAGCAGCCGGTCGACCTCGACGGGCAGCGTCCCGATCTCGGCGTCCACATCCGCCCGCACGCCGGCGGCGGTCAGGAGGCGCGCCGCGCCGGCCACCTCGTCGCGGAGGCCGGTGTCGCGACGGTCCCGCGTGACGGCGCGCAGGTCGGCGAGCGTGGTGCCGGCGATCGCCGCGAGGTCCTCGACCTCGCGGCGCGCCCGGTCCGGGTCGGATGCGTGCAACCGCACGGCCAGCTCGCCCTTGAGCACGACGGCGGAGAGGCTCTGCCCGAGCAGGTCGTGCAGGTCGCGAGCGACGCGCAGCCGCTCCCGCTGCACAGCGGTCTCGGCCAGCTCGATCCGCGTGCGCTGCAGCCGGCTCATCTGGTCGACCAGGTGTGCGGAGACGGCGAGCCCGCCCGCGCCGAGCGCGAAGATCGTCGGGGTGTAGAGGAGCAGCCACCACCACCAGTCCTGGAGGGTCGGATCACCCCAGAACAGTGCCCGCAGCCAGTCGGTTCCGATCCCGAGGACGATCGACGGGATGACCCACAGGATGGGGTAGCGGCCGGGCAGCAGCATGACCGCCGAGGCGGCGACGACGACCAGGGTGGTGTCCGCCTGATCGCCGATGGTGATCTCCAGCACGACCACGGCCGCGAGGAGCAGCCCGAAGGTCAGCGGCCAGCCCCGGGCGCGCCGGCCGCGGGCCGCTGCCCGGCTGTGGTGGACCTGGCATGCGGCCACCACCAGCGACAGGGTCCCCCACCACGACCAGCTGGGCTCGAACCCGGTGACGCACTGCACGACGACGAAGCCGAGCAGGCTCACGTGCAGGGCGGTGAACACCGCCATCGCCTGCCGCTCCTGCGGCGAGCGGCGGTGCGGTTCCTCCACGCCCACCGGGCCGCGGGCCAGGATGTGGTCACCCACTGCGCTCACCCGCGACCGGCCGCGCCCCGCGCGGACGCACCTCGACCTCGTCGTCCGGGGTCACGACGATGTCGATCGGGTGGTCGGGCTCGGTGGCGAGGGTTGTCGACACCGCGCTGCGCAGCGAGCGCCGGAAGGCGACCGACGCCGGCCGGTCGAGATCGCCCGACGGCCCGGCCACCCGGGCCGGGGTGCCCGCGGCGCCCAGCAGCGCGACCGCCGTGTCCAGCTCCCGGGCCATGCTCTGGCGCTGGTAGCCGCCGATGATCCGCCGGATCGCCACCAGCGTCGTGCTCGCCTCCGCGACGAGCTCCGCGAGCTCCTGCTCGGTGCGGGGGCCGGCTGTGGACACCCGCTCGAGCAGCGGTGCGACGACGCGCTGCACGTCGTCGTCGATGCGCAACCGTTCGCGCATCACCGCCGCGTCGCGCAGCTGCGTGCGCGCCGCCAGCAGCTGCCGGTGAGCGGCGACCGTTGCGACGAGCGCCAGCAGTGCGGTCAGCCGGTAGACGACCGCGAAGGCGTAGTAGACGGGGATGAACGGCCAACCCAACTCGCCGGTCCCGATGAGCAGGACCGTGGCCTCCATCGCCACCAGCACGGCCGCGGCCCACTGCCACGGCAGGACGAGGAACGCGGCGAGCGCGGGGAAGGCGAGCATCATCGACCAGCTCTCGCCGATGACCAGAGCCGCACCCACGGTCACGGCGACGAGGACGGCGAGGACCGATCGGCCGTACGGGGCGGGCGTACCGCTCAGCCCGTGCCGCACGAGGTGGATCGTCAGCGGCGTCACCGCTGCGGCCGCCACCGCGGTGGGGACGACCTGGCCGAAGTAGGGCGTGAAGACGAAGGACCGCCCGACCTCGACCACGGGGATGAGCACGCAGAAGGCGATGACGGCCGGCGCGATGGCGCGTGCGGGCAGCGGCGGCGTGCGCTCGGCCGGGTCGCGACCGTCCGCGGGTTGCGGCTCGTCACCACCGTCGTCCACGGCCGGATCATAGGGAACCGGGTACGCCGCTGACTGCGGCGGCGGCACCGCGAGCAGCGGAAACGCCACCGGGGCCGCAGCCGTCACGGTTCCATGTTCGCGTCCGGCACCCGCGCCCCGGTAGGTGCAGATGTCACGAGTCGCACCGGTGCCGATGTCAGCGGGCCCACCACGACACCGTCACCTACCGGGACCGGGTCGCGGCCGACCACTCTGGTCGCCGCTGCCGCGCCGGCGGCCGACCACCCGAGAGGACCCCATGACCGTCACCGATCCCGCTCCCGCCGCGTCGGACGCCCTCGTCGCACACCGGATCGCGGTTCCCCAGGACGCGCTCGACGATCTGGCCGCCCGCCTGCGCCGCACGCGGTTCCTCGACGACCTGCCGGTGCCCGAGGGTGCCGTGCAGACCGGACCGTTCCCTCCCGAGTTCGCGCTCGGCGTTCCCGGCTCGCTGGTGCGGCGGCTGGTGGAGATGTGGTCGGCGACGGACTGGAGGGAGGTCGAGGTTCGCATCAACGCCTACCCGAACATCCTGACCCGCATCGACGGCCAGCAGGTGCACGCCGTGCACGCCCGGTCGCCGCGGGCCGACGCCGTGCCGCTGATCCTGCTGCACGGCTGGCCGAACTCGGTGCTGGAGTACCTCGACGTCCTCGACGAGCTCACGAACCCGGCGGACCCGGACGCGGTCGCCTACCACGTGGTCCTGCCGTCGCTGCCCGGTTTCGGGTTCTCCGGGCCGACGACGGAGCTCGGGTGGAACCGGTACCGCATCGCCGACGCGATGGCCGAGCTGATGCGCAGGGCCGGCTACGACCGCTACTTCGTGCACGGCAACGACGCGGGTTCGCTCATCGGACCGGAGCTGGGCCGCCGGTTCCCCGACTCGGTGCTCGGCGTGCACGTCACCCAGATCTTCTCGTTCCCCAGCGGTGACCCGGCGGAGTTCGAGAACCTGTCCGACGAGGACCGGGAGTACCTGGCGTTCCTCGACAACTGGCTCGCCGAGGAGTCGGCGTTCAACGTCCTGCAGAGCACGAAGCCGCACCACCTGGCGCATGCGCTGCTGGACTCGCCCGCCGGCCAGCTGGGCTGGATCGCGCAGCTGCTCCACGGCGGCGCGAGCGACCGCCACCTCGTCGAGAACGCCGCGCTGTACTGGCTGACCGGCACCGCCGCGTCCTCGATGCGCCTCTACTACGAGGACCGGCGCGCGACCCACCCGACCGAGCCGACCACGGTGCCGATCGGCTACTGCGGGTTCGCGTTCGACATGCACCCGATCCGGTCGTTCGCCGAGCGCGACCACCACAGCATCGTCAGCTGGAACCTGTACGACCGCGGCTCGCACTGGTCGGCGCAGGACGCCCCGGACCTGCTGGTCGCCGACCTGCGCGCGTTCACCGCGATCGTCCTTGGCTGATCACGGAGTTGGTGCCGGGGCGACGGATCCGACGTCCCTGGCACCAGTTCCGCCGATCACGGCTCGTGCCCGTGCGCGCCATCCTCATCCGGGGAGGGACCGGACCCGTTCGAGCACGTCGGCCAGCACGGCCGCGCTGGTGGCGTAGTTCAGCCGCAGGTAGCGCCTGCCGTCCTCGCCGAAGATCGGCCCGCCGCTGAGCAGCACCCGGGCGCGGGCGAGCACCTCGGCGACGGGGTCGTCGCCGAGGCCGAGCGGTTCGGCGGCGAACCAGTACAGGTAGGTGGCCTCCGGCATCGGGTCCGGGTCGCTGGTCCAGGACGCTACGGCCTCTGCCGCCATCCGCCGGTTGCGGTCCAGCACGCGCAGGAGCCGGTCCTGCCAGTCGCCGCCGTGCCGCCACGCCGCGACGGCGGCCACCACGGCGAGCGTGGAGACCGTCCCGAACAGCTCGGTCGGCTCCGCGTCGCGCAGGGCGAGGAGCCGCGGTGGCCCGAAGTGCGCCACCGAGCAGCGCAGCCCGGCCAGGTTGAACGCCTTGCTCGCCGACGTGAGCGTCACCGTGCGGGCGGCGGCGTCGGCGTCGAGCGAGGCGAACGGCACGTGCTCGTGCGGCGGGAACGTCAGCTCGGCGTGGATCTCGTCGCTGATGACGAGCAGGTCGTGCCGGCGGGCGATCGCGGCGATCTCACCGAGCTCGTCGCGGGTGAGCACGCGGCCGGTCGGGTTGTGCGGGTTGACCAGCAGGAGCGCGCGGCAGTCGTGGGCGGCGACGGCGTCGGCCAGGCCCGCGGTGTTCGCGTCCCAGCCGACGGGTGTCCGGCGGAACGGCACGTCCACGCGTTTGCGGCCCATCGCACCCACGGTGTGGTGGAACGGCGGGTAGGTCGGGCTGTGGACGGCGACCGCGTCACCCGCTGCCGTCCCGAGGTGCAGCAGGACCTGCACGGCCTGCACGACGTCGGTGTGCTCGCGGACGTCGGCCACGTCGACCCGCCATCCGTAGCGCTCGCGCATCCGGTCGGCGAACGCGAAGCGCAGCGGGTGCCCGTCCTCCCAGCGCGGGTAGCCGAGGTCGCCGCGGCGCACCGCGTGCTCGATGGCGTCGGCGATCACCGGTGCGACCGGGAAGTCCATGTCCGCCACCCACGCGGGGAGCACGTCCGGGTCCACGCGCCACTTCGAGCCCGGCCGCCGCCGCAGGTCCTCGATGCTCAGGTCGTCGAACAGCGGGTCGAGCATGCGGTCCACCCTAGGTTCGAGCAGGGCGGGGCCGGCAGTTCCTCGGCATGTCGGCCGGAGTGAGGTCGGGTTCCAGTGCTCTGGCGTCCAGGCCTCTTGCTGCCAGGAGGCCGGTGTCGGTCGCGCACCTGGTTTGGGCTCGTGCACCCCTTGTCGGGCCACGGGACCGGTCGACGGGAAGCGTGGGCCGAGAACGCGTGCGTGAGCTGCGGAGATCGGCGTGAGTAGCCCGCTTCGGCCTCATGAAGCATTGATCATGGTGGGAGTGGGCTACGAGGCCGTGCTGCTCCCGGCTGCAGCTCGGGTATCCGCTCACGAGGACCGGACGGCCTTCTCGATCGCGTCGGCGTTGTCGGCGAACCACGCGACGGTCCGCTCCTGGCGGGCCGCCGCCTCCGGCGTCCAGTACTCGGCGAAGCCGGGGACGCCGCGGGCTGCGCCGTCGCGCACGATCTCGCCCATCCAGGAATGGGAGTCCCGCAGGGCGCGGAAGAAGGCCGCCCGTCCGGCGTCGTCCAGGCCGTACGCGTCCAGGAGGATCCGGGTGCGCTCGAGCTCCCGGCCGCGGCGGACGTCGGCGGTGTCGACCGGGTCGCGCAGCGGTGCCCACAGCCGGGCGGCGGCCGCGACGTCCCAGACGGGCGAACCGGGCCCGGCCAGGTCGAAGTCGATGAGCGCGACGGCCCGGCCGTCGCGGAAGACCACGTTGTCGAGGTTCGGGTCGTTGTGGGCGATGCCGCCACCGTCGAACGGGGCGGGCGCCGGGTGCGACCAGTGGTACGGCGCCGGGTCGAACGCCGCCGCGGCGTCGTGGAAGCGGCGCAGCAGCCGTCCGACGCTGCGCAGCGCCTCGTCGGTGAGACCCCAGGCGGGCGCCGGGGCGGTGACGGCCTGCCCGGGCACGTAGCTCAGCACCTCCCGGCCGGCCTCGTCGACGCCGAGCACGCGCGGCGCCCCGTCGAAGCCGACCTCCTCGAGGTGGCGCAGCAGCGCGTGGGTGGCACCGCTCGTGGGCCGCAGCGGGCGGCGGACCGTGTCGCCCACCCGGTGCACGCGCCCGCGGTTGGCCGTGCCGCCCAGCAGCGGCACCTCCACGGTCAGGCCCCCGCTCTCATGCCGCTGCCGCGGCGATCAGCGCTTCGGCCAGCGTCGAGTGCGTCACCAGGCTGTTCACCATCCCGCCCCGCACGGCGGCGAGCACCGCTCGCACCTTCGCCCCTCCGTACACGATCGCGATCACCTCTGGCACGGCCCGCATCTGGTCGGCCGTGATACCGATCATCCGCTCGGTCAGCTCGGAGGGCACGGGGTTCCCGTCCGCATCGACGAGCACGCCGGAGATCTCGGCGCACACCCCGCGGCGGGCCAGCTCCTGCCGCTCGGCCTCGCCGGTGGCGTCGAACAGCGTGGACTGCTCCGGTTCCCACGCCCCGACACCCGCGACGGCGCGGGTGACCGACCCGATGCGGGAGAACGCCTGGGCGACCTCGGGCTGGCGCCGCAGTGCCTGTGCGGTGGCGGCGTCGGGCACCGCCATCGGTGCGTAGAAGAAGTAGGCGGGCCCGCCTGCCACGCGGGCGACGTCGCGGACCACCTCGATCGAGCTGTCGTCGACGCCCGGACGGGCCAGCGCGCCCGTGAGCTGGACGACGGGCACGGGGGCGAGCCGTTGCAACGCGTTGGCCATGGCGCTCACCGACCGCGCCCAGGACAGGCCGAGCACGTCGTCCGGCGTGACGATCTCGGAGAGCAGGTCGGCCGCTGCCGTGCCGAGGTGGGCGCGCATGGTGGCCGGCACGTCGTCGGGGGTGTCGGTGACGACGCAGTGCCGCAGGCCGAGCGCCGACATGAGCCGGTCCGACAGGTCGACGTCGACCGACCCGGGGTGGCCGATCTCGATCCGGACGAGCCCGCTCGCGCGGGCGTCGTCGAGCAGCCGGGCTACCTTGAACCTGCTGAGGGCGAACTCCTGCGCGATCTCGACCTTGGAACGGCCGTCGAGGTAGTACCGGCGCGCCACCGATGCCGTGAGCACGAGCTGGGCCGGCCCGCGCGCGCTGCCCTCGATCGCCACTGCTGCCTCCAGCGCTCATATGAGCGGAACCTTGCCCATTCTTCCACAGCCCATTGAGTTGAGGTTGCTTGGTTGCCACACTCTGATCGTGTGATCAGGGGCTTGCTCATCTGAGCACAAGGCCGGAGGGACGCAATGAGGCGACGGCGCATGCGAACACTGCTGCTCTCCCTCGTCGTGCTGCTGACCAGCACCGCCTGCGCGGGATGGGGCGGCAGCGTCGGGGGCGGCGGGGCGAACAGCATCAACGTGCTCATGGTCAACAACCCGCAGATGGTGGACCTGCAGCGGTTGACGGCCGAGCACTTCACGAAAGCGACCGGTATCACCGTCAACTTCACGGTGCTGCCCGAGAACGACGTGCGCGACAAGATCAGCCAGGAGTTCTCCAGCCAGGCCGGTCAGTACGACGTCGCGTCGCTGTCCAACTTCGAGATCCCGATCTACGCCCGCAGCGGCTGGATCGCGCCGATGGACCCCTACATCGCGGCCGACCCGGCCTTCGACCAGGCGGACATCCTCCCGCCGATGACCGAGTCCCTGAAGGGCCCGGACGGCCAGATCTACGGCCAGCCCTTCTACGGCGAGTCCTCGTTCCTCATGTACCGCGCCGACGTGCTGCAGGCCGCTGGGATCACGATGCCGGAGCAGCCCACGTGGCAGCAGGTGGCCGACATCGCCGCCCGCCTCGACGGCGTCCAGCCCGGCATGGCCGGGATCTGCCTGCGCGGCCAGCCCGGCTGGGGCCAGGTCTTCGCACCGCTGACAACGGTGGTCAACACGTTCGGCGGCACCTGGTTCACCATCGACTGGCAGGCGGGCGTGAACTCGCCCGAGTTCACGAAGGCGGTGCAGTTCTACGTCGACCTGGTGCGCGAGCACGGCGAGGCGGGCGCGCCGCAGGCCGGCTTCACGGAGTGCCTGAACAACATGGTCCAGGGCAACGCCGCCATGTGGTACGACGCCACGTCCGCGGCGGGCTCGCTGGAGGCCGCCGACTCGCCGGTCCGCGGCAAGATCGGCTACGCGCCCGCGCCGGTGGTCGAGACCGACAGCTCGGGGTGGCTGTACGCCTGGTCCTGGGGGATCCAGGCGGCCAGCGAGAAGAAGGACGCCGCGTGGAAGTTCGTCTCGTGGGCGTCGAGCAAGGAGTACGAGCAGCTGGTCGGCGAGCAGGTCGGCTGGTCGGACGTGCCGGCGGGCAAGCGGGCGTCCACCTACGAGAACCCGCAGTACGTCGCCGAGGCGGGTGCCTTCGCCGAGCAGACGAAGCACGCCATCGAGACCGCCGACCCGCGCAACCCCGGCGTGCAGCCGCGGCCCGCGATCGGCATCCAGTTCGTCGGGATCCCGGAGTTCCCCGACCTCGGGACGCAGGTGTCGCAGGAAGTGAGCTCGGCGATCGCCGGGCTGGTGACGGTCGATCAGGCGCTGGACCGGGGTCAGCAGCTGGCCGACGACGTGGCGGAGCGGTACCGGTCTCGGGCGGAGGGCAACTCATGAGCACCGAAGTGCAGCCGCGCACGGGCCCCGCGTGGGACCGCTCGGCCGAGGAGAAGGCGGCGTTGCGCCGCGCGGGCGACTGGGCCCGCCGCGCCCCGCTGCTGCCCGCGCTGATCTTCCTGATCATCGTGACCCAGCTGCCGTTCGTGATCACGCTGGTCATCTCGTTCATGAACTGGAACGCCTACTACCCCGACGAGCGCGGTTTCACCGGGTTCGACAACTACCGGCGCGTGCTCACCGACGTCAACACCCGGGACTCGATCATCACGACGATCCAGCTCACCGTGTCGGTGGTGCTGGTCAGCCTCGTGCTCGGCCTGCTCATCGCCCTGCTGCTGGACCGCGCGTTCCGCGGCCGCGGGGTCGTCCGCACGATGATGATCACCCCGTTCCTCGTGGTGCCGGTGGCCGCGGCACTGGTGTGGAAGCACGCGCTCTACAACCCGGAGTACGGCCTCTTCAACGGCGTGCTCACGTGGATCTTCGGGGAGAACGCCCCGCAGCCGGACTGGATCTCGACGATGCCGCTCACCGCGATCGTCGTCTCACTGGTCTGGCAGTGGACGCCGTTCATGATGCTGATCATCCTGGCCGGGCTGCAGAGCAAGCCGCTGGACGTGATCGAGGCAGCCAGGATCGACGGCTGTTCCAGCTGGCAGATCTTCCGGCACATGACCCTGCCGCACCTGCGCCAGTACCTGGAGCTCGGAGCGCTCCTCGGATCGATCTACATCGTGCAGAACTTCGACGCCGTGTTCACGATCACCTCAGGTGGTCTGGGTACGGCGAACCTGCCGTACACGATCTACCAGACCTTCTACAACGCGCAGGACTACGGCCGGGCCTCCGCGGCGGGCGTGGTCGTCGTGATCGGCACGATCGTCATCGCCACGTTCGCGCTGCGCACCGTGTCTTCGCTGTTCCGTGAGGAGGGGGCCCGATGACCACCACACTCGAGGCGCCGCCGCGTACCGCGCCGCCGGCGGCGTCGGCATCGCGACCCAACCGGACGGGAACGCTGCTCAGCGTCCTGGCCTGGCTCGTCGGCATCCTGTTCATCGTCCCGGTGCTGTGGATGCTGCTCACGTCGTTCCACAGCGAGGCCGACGCCGCTACGAACCCGCCGTCGTTGTTCGCGCCGCTCACGCTGGACGGCTACGCGAACTTCTTCGGCGCGCAGACCGGCGCGAGCCCGTGGCCGCCGTTGCTCAACTCGCTGACCGCGAGCGTGCTGTCCACGGCACTGGTGCTGCTGCTCTCGATCCCCGCGGCGTACGCGCTGTCGATCCGGCCGGTGCGCAAGTGGACCGACGTGCTGTTCTTCTTCCTGTCCACGAAGATGCTGCCGGTGGTGGCCGGCCTGCTGCCCGTCTACCTGATCGCGCAGGGCATCGGGATGCTCGACAACATCTGGTTGCTGATCATCCTGTACACCTCGATGAACCTGCCGATCGCGGTGTGGATGATGCGCTCGTTCCTCGCCGAGGTGCCGGTGGAGGTGCTCGAGGCGGCGTCGATCGACGGCTGCAACCTCACCCGGACCCTGCGCACGGTGGTCGCGCCGATGGTGCTGCCCGGCATCGCGGCCACGTCGTTGATCTGCTTCATCTTCAGCTGGAACGAGCTGCTGTTCGCGCGCGTGCTCACCGCGACCGTCGCGCAGACCGCGCCCGTGTTCCTCACCGGATTCGTCACCAGCCAGGGTCTGTTCCTGGCCACGGTGTGCGCGGCATCGGTGGTGGTGTCGCTACCGGTGCTGATCGCCGGGTTCGCGGCGCAGGACAAGCTCGTGCAGGGGCTGTCGCTGGGGGCCATCAAGTAACTGGACATGCTGTCCGTATAGGGGTAGAACTGGACGTAATGTCCACTTCTACCCCTGGAGGCCGCCGTGCCCACGTTGCTGCACCTCGACGCCAGCGCCCGCTCCACCTCGTTCTCCCGGCGCCTGGGTGCGCGATTCGCCGAAGGCTGGCGCGCCGCGCACCCCGGCGCCGGCTACGTGCACCGCGACCTCGCGGCCGATCCCGTCCCGTTCATCGGTGAGGCGTGGACCGAGCTGTGCGACGAGGTGATGCGCCGCCGGATCACCGACCTCCGCCGCTACGCCGAGGTCGTGCAGACCCCCGCGCAGCAGGCGGCGTGGGCCGTGGTCGCCCCGCTGCTGGACGAGCTGCTTGCCGCCGACGTCGTGCTCGTCGCCACGCCGATGTACAACTTCTCGGTCCCGGCCGTGCTCAAGGCGTGGATCGACCAGGTCACGTTCCCGCGGATGTCCCTGGCAGGCACCCGCTTCGTGGTCGTCTGTGCGCGCGGCGGCACCTACCTGCCCGGCACGCCGCGCGCCCCCGTCGAGCACGCCACCACCTACCTGCGCGACTTCTTCGACGGGCACTTCGCCGTCACCGACGTCGACGTGGTGGCCGCCGAGCTGGTCAACTCGCTGGTCGACCCGCTGCTCGCGGACCGCAGGGGCGAGCACGATGCGTCGCTGGCGGCCGCGGAGGCCGAGATCGACCGGCTGGTCGCGACGTCCACGGCGGCGGTGGCATGAAGTGGCGACCGAGGAACGCACGACCGGAAGGCAGATACAGGTGAACGGCTGGCTGTGGCTGATCGCCGCCGGTGTTGTCGAGATCGCGTGGGCGCAGAGCATCCCGCCCACGAAGGGGCTCACGCGGCTCTGGCCGAGCGTGCTGTGCATCGCGCTGTGCATCGCGATCATCTGGCTGCTCGCGCGGGCCACGGCCGCCGGCGTGCCGGTCAGCACGGCGTACGTCGTGTTCACCGGGATGGGTGCCGCCGGCGCGGTGCTGCTCGGCGTGACGCTTCAGCACGACCCGGTCACGCCGGTCCGCATCGGAGCCCTCGTGCTGATCACGGGCGGCGTGCTGCTGGCCCACGCAGCTCATTAGCCTGGGCCGATGGCTGCCGTCGATCCGCCGGGCGTGGGCACCCCGCCCGCCGAGCGCGCCGACGCCGCCCGCAACAGGGCGCGCGTCCTCGCGGCCGCCGCCGAGCTGTTCCGCAGCCGCGAGGACCCGCGCGCCGTCACGATGGACGACGTCGCCCGCGCCGCAGGCGTCGGACGGGCCACGCTCTACCGGCGCTACCCCGACATCGTGTCGATCGCGTCCGCGCTGCTCGGCGAGGACGAGCGGGTCCTGCAGGAGAAGCTCATACGCGGCGCCCCGCCGCTCGGTCCCGGCGCCCCGCCCGCCGAACGGCTGGCGGCGTACTACGCCGCGATGGTCGAGTTCCTCGACCGCCACCTGCCGCTGGTGCTCGCCGTGGACGCGGGCGCGGCGCGGTTCGCGGTCGGCTCGTACGGGTTCTGGCGCGCCCACGTGCGGTCGCTGCTCGTGGAGGCGGGAACGCCGGGTCCGGACGCTCTTGTGGACGCGCTGCTCGCGCCGCTCGCGGCCGAGGTGTTCCGCTACCAGCTGGCGAGCGGGGTGACGCCCGCGCAGATCGCCGAGGCCCTCGCCCACCTCGCCCGCCGGGTGCTGTCGGACCCCGGCCATAGCCTCGGCTCGTGACGATCCTGGAGCTGCGGCAGTACACCCTCCACCCCGGTCGCCGGGACGAGCTGATCGAGCTGTTCGAGCGGGAGCTCGTCGAGTCGCAGGAGGAGCTGGGGGCGCGGATCGTCGGCACGTTCCGCGACCTCGCCGATCCCGACCGGTTCGTCTGGATCCGCGAGTTCGCGGACATGACCACCCGCCTCGCGGCGCTCAGCGGCTTCTACGGCGGACCGGTGTGGAAGCAGCACCGCGATGCGGCGAACGCCACCATGATCGACTTCGATGACGTGCTGCTGTTGGAGCCGGTCGGCGCGGGATTCCCGCACGCGCCGCGCGCCGCCGTCGCAGCCGGTGCACCGGGGTCGTCGCGAGTGCTTGCGGTGGTCCGCACCGGAGAGGGCCTGGAGCCCGCCGCACCCGACGCGGAGCGTCTGCTCGGCGCGCGGCCCGTCGTGGCCCGCACAGCGCCGTTCCCCAACGACTTCGGGGCGCTGCCCGTGCGCGACGAGCAGGCGGTCGTGTGGTTCGCGTCCTACCCCGACAGCGAGGCGGCTCGCAGCGCCCGTGAGCGCCTCGACGCAGACCCGGGCTGGCAGACGGGTGCCACAGCCGTCCAGCTGCTCGAGCTGGAGCCCACGCCGCGCTCGGCCCTGCGCTGAACCAGGCGTCACCCTCGCGGCCGTCCTGACACCGCTACTCGCCGATCCGCACGCCGACGCCCGGCCCGAGCGGGATGTCGAAGGCGTAGAAGGCGGTGAGCACCAGCACCCACGCCACCCAGAACGGCACCACGAAGGGCACCATCTTCGCGATCACCGTGCCCAGCCCGGCGGCCGGCTGGTAGCGGCGCACGAAGGTCAGCAGCACGATCATGTACGGGTTGAGCGGTGTCATCACCTGCGTTGCCGCGTCGCCCACCCGGAAGGCGCCCTGCACGAACCCGGGCTCGTAGCCGAGCAGCAGGAACAGCGGCACGAACACGCTCGCCATCAGCGTCCACAGGCTCGAGCCGGACACGATGAACAGGTTGAGCAGCGACGCGAGGACGATGAACCCGAGGATCGCCGGATAGCCGGTGAGCCCGATCGCCTCCAGCAGCTGCGCACCGGAGACGGCCAGCCAGGCGCCGATGTTCGTCCAGGCGAAGAGGGCGATGAACTGGCCCAGGATGAACGCGAGCACGATGAACCCGGAGAGGTCCTTCAGGGCGCGGCCCATCAGCAGCGGCACGTCAGCGCCCCGCCGGATGGTGCCGGCGAAGATCCCGTAGAAGAGCGCGGGCACGAAGAACGCCAGGAACACCAGCGTGACCACGGAGTCCAGCAACGGTGACTTCGGCAGGTAGCCGCCGGTGTCGTTGCGCAGCGGGGAGTTCGGCGCGAGCACCAGCGCGAGCACCGCCACTGCGAGCACCAGCAGCGCGATGCCCGCCGCCCGGAGCCCGCGGCGTTCGGCATCCGTGACGGTCGCGCTCACCGGCTCGGCGGTCGGGTCCTCCGGGTTCGTGGCCTTCCGGTCCGCAGCGTCGTCGGGCTCGGCCTCGGTGTCCGGGAAGCCGGAGCGCACGAGGCCCGGCTCCACCACCCGGTCGATGATCAGCCCCGCGAGCACGCTGAGCACGATCGAGGAGGCGACGTTGAAGAAGTAGTTCGATACGGGGGTCACCGTCGTGCCGGCGCTCGGCAGCGTCGCCGCCACCCCGTTGGTGATCCCGGCGAACAACGCGTCGAGGCTCGTGATCAGCAACGACGTCGAGTAGCCCGCGCCGACGGCCGCGAACCCGCCGATCAGCCCGGCCACCGGGTGCCGCCCCGCCGCCTTGAACACGATGGCCGCGAGCGGCGGGATGATGATGAACGCCGAGTCGGCCATGACGCTGCCGCTGACGCCGATGAACCCCAGCGCGTAGGGCAGCAGCCAGCGCGGAGCACGCGAGAACGCGAGCCGGATCAGCGCCGCGAGCATCCCGCACCGCTCGGCGAGCCCGACCGCCAGCATGATCGTGACGACCGTGCGCAGCGGCGGGAAGCCGATGAAGTTCTCCGCCAGTCCCGTGAAGAAGAACTCCAGCCCCGCCCCGGTGAACGCGCCGCGCACCGGGGTGGGCGCGTCCTGGCCGGGGATCGTGACCGTGACGCCGAACGCCGCCATCAGCGAGGACAGCACCGCCACCACGAGGGTGAGCAGCACGAACAGCATGAACGGCTCGGGGAGCCGGTTGCCGACGCGTTCGATCCGGTCCAGGGCGCGGTCGAGGCGGCCGGGGGCCGACGGGCTGGCGGTGGTCACGTGGCCTCCGGTCAGTCGAAGTACGTGGGCACGTCCAGTGGGCCGCCTGCCTCGGCGAACTCGGCGTCGACGGCATCCCGCAGCTCGGCGTCGGCCAGGTAGTCGACGGCGGTCAGCGCGAGGCCGACGGCGCCGTCGCGCACCGCGAGGTCGCCCGCCGGGCTGCCGGCGGCCTCGGCGAACGCGGTGGTGTGCAGGGCGACGGTCGGGTCGGACACGGCGATCATCGGGTGGATCGCGGGCATCCGGTAGCTGAGGTTGCCCAGGTCGGTCGAGCCGGTCAGGAAGTCCGGCACGACGCCGCGCGGCAGCGGCCGGCGGCCCACCGGCTCCTGGTTCACGGCCCACCGCGCGGCCAGCGCGTGGTTGAACCGGATCGGCAGGTACGGCGGCAGCGGGTCCCAGTGCAGCTCGACGCCACAGCCGGTCATCGCCGCCGCGCCGTGCGCGATCTCCGTCATCCGCGCGGCCAGGTCCCGCAGCGTCTCGGGCGCCGCCGAGCGGACGTAGAACAGCAGCGCCGCCCGCTCGGGAACCACGTTCGGGCGGGCGCCGCCGTCGGTGAAGATCCCGTGCAGCCGGTCGCTGCCGGGCAGGTGCTGCCGCAGCGCCGCGATGCCCTGGTAGGCCGCCACCGCGGCGTCGAGGGCGTTGCGGCCCATGAACGGCTGGGCGGACGCGTGCGACGCGACCCCGTGGAAGACCATCTCGACCTGGCGCCGACCGAGGAACGGGTGCAGCGCGAGGTCGTGCGTGAACGGGTGGAGCATGATCACGGCGTCGACGTCGTCGAAGACGCCTGCGCGGGCCAGCTTCTCCTTGCCGCCGCCGCCCTCCTCGGCCGGCGTCCCGATCAGCGACACGCGCCCGCCGACCCGCTCCTGCACCCGCGCGGCGGCGAGGAAGCCGCCGACCGCCGTGGCGCAGATGATGTTGTGACCGCACGCGTGGCCGATCCCGGGGAGCGCGTCGTACTCGGCGAGCACGCCGATGTGCGGGCCTCCGGTGCCGCGGGTCGCGACGAGCGCGGTGTCCAGGCCGCCGACCCCGACCTTCGCGGGATGGCCGTGCCGTTCCAGCAACGCAGCCACCGCCCGTACCGACCGGTGCTCGGCGTAGCCCTCCTCGGGGTGGGCGTGCAGGTCCTGGCTGAGCGCGACGAGCTCGTCCCCGTACTCCCGGGCCGCGGCGAGCACGGCTGCCCGGACCTCCTCCGGTGCGCCCGCGTGCTCCGAGGTGATCGGCTCCGCGTCGCGCACGGCGCGCTCGGTGGCCGCGGTGAGCGAGCGCAGGTAGCCGTCGTCGGGCGGCGACGGCCTGGTGGGGTCGGGCTCGCGCATGATCGGCACCCTAACCCGGAGCGATCGCGCGCGGACCCTTCAACAGCGGTTGAACCTTCCTTGGCCGAAGATGCGGGCATGACCCGCTCGCTCGGCCCCACCGACTTCGCCGCACCGATCGACGACCGCTGGTTCGCCGACTACGTCACCGGCGCGCAGTACGAGTACGGCCACCTCGACGTCGACGAGGAGCAGATCCTCCGGTTCGCGGAGGAGTTCGACCCGCAGCCCATCCACACCGACCCGGCATTCGCGCTGGGCGGGCCGTTCGGCGGGCTCATCGCCAGCGGCTGGCACACCGCGGGCCTCGCGATGCGGCTGCTCGCCGACCACTACCTGTCACGGGTGGCGAGCCTCGCCTCACCCGGCATCGACGAGCTGCGCTGGCAGGTGCCGCTGCGGCCCGGCGACCGGGTGCACCTGCGCGCGACGGTGCTCGACACGCGCCTGTCCCGGTCGAAGCCGGATCGGGGCCTGGTCGTGACGCAGGTCGAGCTGCTCAACCAGGACGGCGGGGCGCCGATCGCGTTCCGGGCGATGAACTTCCTCGCCGTCAGGCCAGATCGTCGATCGCCTTCTGGATCCGTTTGATCGAGACGGGGTAGCGGGTGCGCATCGGGTGGGCGTAGAGGCCGACGCGCAGCTCCTCGATCATCCAGCGGATCTCGCGCAGCTCCGGACCGGGCTCGACGCCCGGTGGCAACGCGGCCAGCTCGGCGGCGTACTCGTCGGACACCACGCGGACCTGCGCGGTCCACTCGGCGTCGCGGGCCGGGTCGGCGCGCAGCTTCTCGATCCGGCGCTCCACGGCCTCCAGGTACCGCGCGACGTCGGCGAGCCGGTTGGCGCCCGCCGCCGTGGCGAAGCCCGGACCGACGAGGGCGTTCACCTGGGCGGTGATGTCCGCGACGCCTGCGGCCAGCACGGGGGCACGCAGGTCGGACAGCTGCGCCTGCACCCGGTGCCACACCACCAGCACCCCGCGCACGGCGTGCAGCACCTGCAGGGTGGTGGCGGCGAGGCGATCGGCGAAGAGCTTGCGCAGCCGGGCGTAGGACCGCTCGTCCCACGCCGGGCCACCGGCCGCCGCGATCAGGTGGTGGGCCGCGGCCGTGACGCAGTCGTCGAGCAGCGCGGCGACCGAACCGTGCGGGTTGCGCGACAGCGCGAGCTTCGCGGCGTTGTCCAGGTCGCGCTGCACCTGCCGCACCGGTGAGGACGTCTCCAGCAGCAGGAGCCGCCGGACCCCGCGGTGGTGGGCCGGGTCGCGCTCGGCCGCGGTGGGGAAGACCCGGACGTCGACGCTCGTGCCGCGGTCGACCAGGCCCGGGAAGCCGGTGACCGTGTGCGAGCCGCGCCTGATCGGGTGCTCGCGCGGCAGCGTGCCGAACGACCAGGTGGTGGCGCCGGTCTTCTCGATGTCGACGCCCGCGGCGGCGAGCTCCTCGCGCACCTTCGGCGCGAGCCTGCGCCGCAGCGCTTCCAGGTCGGTGCCCCGGGCCACTTCCCGGCCGGCCTCGTCGACCACCCGGAACGTCACGGTGAGGTGCTCGGGGAGCCGATCCAGCTCCCACGCCTCGCGGGGGATCTCCACGCCGCGCATCCGGCCGAGCTCGCGCTCCAGGCCGTCGAGCAGCGGCTCCTGCCCGGCCTGCAGCCGTGCGAGCACGGCGCGGGCGTGGTCGGGCGCCGGGGAGTAGAGGCGGCGCAGCTGCTTGGGCAGCGTGCGGATCAGGGCGGTGACCAGCTCCTCGCGCAGCCCCGGCACCTGCCAGGTGAACGGCGTGGGGTCGACCTGGTGCAGCGCGGCCACCGGGACGTCGACGGTGACGCCATCGCTGCGCGCTCCGGGCTCGAACGCGTAGGACAGCGGCAGCGTGAGCCCGCCCGCCTCGACGTGGTCGGGGTACGCGGAGCGGTCGACGCCGGCCGCCTGCGCCGTGCGCAGCATCTCCTCGGTGAAGTCGAGCAGGTCCGGGTGCTTGCGCGACTCCTTCTTCCACCACGAGTCGAAGTGCCGGCCGGACACGACGTGCGCCGGGATGCGCTCCTCGTAGAACGCGACGAGGGTCTCCTCGTCGACGACGAGGTCGCGCCGCCGTGCGCGGTGCTCCAGCTCCTCGACGTCTTCGAGCAGCTCGCGGTTGGCGTGGAAGAAGCGGTGGCGGGTGTCCCAGTCGCCCTCGACGAGTGCGTGCCGGATGAACAGGTCGCGCGAGGTCTCGGGGTCGATGCGGCCGAAGTCGACGCTGCGGCCGACGACGATCGGGATCCCGTAGAGCGTGACGCGCTCGGTGGCGACGGCGGCGGCCCGCTTGCGCGACCAGTGCGGCTCGGAGTACGTCCGCTTGACCAGGTGCCCGGCGAGCGGCTCGATCCACTCCGGCTGGATCCGCGCGGCGGTGCGCGCGAACAGCCGGGACGTCTCCACCAGCTCGGCCGCCATCACCCAGCGCGGCGGCTTCTTGGCCAGCGGCGAACCGGGGAAGATCATGAAGCGGGCGCCGCGGGCGCCGAGGAACTCGCGACCGGTGCTCCGCCGATCCTTGTTGCGGTCTCCTCGCTCGGGGCCGTCGTCGCGCAGCCCGACCTGCGAGAGCAGCCCGGACAGCACCGCCATGTGGATCCGGTCGGGGTCGGCGTCGACCTCGTTGAGGGCGAGGCCCGCGTTGCGCGCCGCCTGGCGGAGCTGGGCGTGCAGGTCCTGCCACTCGCGGATGCGCAGGTAGTGCAGGAACTCGTCGCGCAGCAGCCGCCGGAACCGGTTGCCGGACAGCTCCTCGCGCTGCTCGGCGACGTAGCGCCAGAGGTTGACGAACGCGAGGAAGTCCGAGCCGCCCGCGTCGAGGGTGGAGCCGCCCGCGGTCCATTCCCCGTTGAACCGGGCGTGCTTCGCGTCGGCGGCCTGGCGCTGCTCGGCCGGGCGCTCGCGCGGGTCCTGCACCGACAGCGCGGCGGCGATGACGAGCACCTCGCGCAGGCAGCCGTTGCGGTCGGCCTCGACGAGCATGCGGCCCAGCCGCGGGTCGACCGGCAGCGCCGCGAGCGCGCGGCCCACGGCTGTGAGCTTGCGGTCGTCGAGCGCGCCCAGCTCCTGCAGCAGCGCGATGCCGTCGGCGACCGCGCGCGGGTCCGGCCGCTCGACGAACGGGAACTCGGTGAGCTCCCCGAGGTCGAGCGAGATCATCTGCAGGACGACCGACGCGAGGTTGGTGCGCAGGATCTCCGGGTCGGTGAACTCGGGGCGCGCATCGAAGTCGTCCTCGGAGTAGAGGCGGATGCAGATGCCGTCGGCCACGCGGCCACAGCGCCCGGCGCGCTGGTTGGCGCTGGCCTGCGACACCTTCTCGATCGGCAGCCGCTGCACCTTCAGCCGGCGCGAGTAGCGGGAGATGCGCGCGGTGCCCGTGTCGATGACGTAGCGGATGCCGGGGACGGTCAGCGAGGTCTCGGCGACGTTCGTGGCGAGCACGACCCGGCGGCCGGAGTGCGGCAGTTTAGCGAACACCCGGTGCTGCTCGGCCGTCGAGAGGCGCGCGTAGAGGGGGAGGAGCTCGGTGTTCCGGAAGTCGCGTTTCGCGAGGGCCTCGGTGGTGTCGCGGATCTCGCGCTCGCCGGGCAGGAACACGAGGATGTCGCCGTCGCCCTCGCGCTGCAGCTCCGCCACCGCGTCGCCGATGGCGTCGAGCTGGTCGCGGTCCGGGTCGTGGTCGGGGTCGTCCAGGTCGACGATCGGCCGGTACCGGGTCTCCACCGGGTAGCTGCGCCCCGAGACCTCCACGACCGGTGCGTCGAAGTGCTTCGCGAACCGGTCCACGTCGATCGTGGCGGAGGTGATGATCACCTTGAGGTCGGGGCGCTGTGGCAGCAGCTGGGTGAGGTAGCCCAGGATGAAGTCGATGTTGAGGCTGCGCTCGTGGGCCTCGTCGATGATGAGGGTGTCGTACTGGCGCAGCATCTTGTCGCCCGCCAGCTCGGCGAGCAGGATGCCGTCGGTCATGAGCTTGACCAGGGTGTTCTCGCCGACGTGGTCGGTGAAGCGCACCTTCCAGCCGACCGCGTCGCCCAGCTCGGTGCCCAGCTCCTCGGCGATGCGCGCCGCGACGGTGCGGGCGGCGAGCCGCCGGGGCTGGGTGTGGCCGATCAGCCCGCGCACGCCACGGCCGAGCTCGAGGCAGATCTTCGGGATCTGCGTGGTCTTCCCGGAGCCGGTCTCACCGGCGACGATCACGACTTGGTGGTCGCGGATCGCCGCCGCGATGTCCTCGCGACGGGCGCTGACCGGCAGGGCCTCCGGGTAGCGGATCGTGGGGACCGCGGCCTGACGTGCGGCGATGCGCTGCTCGGCGGTCTCGATCGCCGCCTTGATCCCGGCCCCGGCGCGGGCGCGCGCGGTGACGTCGCGGGTGCGGCGGACCGTGTCGAGGCGCCGGCCGAGGCGGTGCGCCTCCTGCAGGGTGAGGGCGGGGACGCGCTCGGCGAGCGCGTCCAGCTCCGCATCCTCGACGGGCGGGAGGTCTCCGGCGGGTACCGCGGGCGCCTCGTTGCGGGGACGTGGCCTGCGGCGGCGGGGACGGCGGGTCCGCCCCTCGCGCGGCTCGGACGGGTCGGCCGGCTCGGGGCGCGCGTCAGCGGCTCGGGCCGCGGGAGAGGACATCAGTGCGAAAGTCTGCCTTGGTGGGGAGGGTCAGACCGAGCGTAGGGCGGGAACGAGCTCATCCGCGACCGGGTTGTCGGCCGCGGGGTGCTCGACGAGCGCCAGCACGCGGTTGGCGAGGAAGCGAGCCGTGCGCACGGTGCTCCCACCGCGCGTGATCTCGCTGACCTCGATCACCCCGCGGCCGTGCGTGATGGCGACCTTCCGGCCGGCCCGTGTGGCCTCGATCTCGTAGGTGCGGGTGGTGCCGCTCCCGGCGTCGATGACGATCTCTACTCGGTCGCCCTTCATGGCTGCCCTCGTTGTCGGTGGAACGGACGCCGAACCAGCACGTCCACTTGTAACAACGTCCCGGAGCGGCCGGAAATTCCCAGCTCAAGCCGGGTTTGCGGTCCGCGGGAGCCGTTCGTCCCCGTCCGGCGGACGAGCGAGGATGGGGGGCGGCGCTGTCGGGGGCAGCGCCGCCCGGGCAGCCGCATCGACGGCGGCGGGAAACGCCGGATGCGGCAAGCAGGTGGGCGGGAGCTGTCCGAGCCGGGCGCCGGTCGCCTCACGGCGCAAGGCACGCCTCGTAGGGCGGCAGATGGGTGGGACCCGGGGACACGGGTCGCCCGGCGTCGGACAGTTCTTCCAACCCTCCCGGGCCGGGATCTGTTCCCGGCTCGCGAGGTGTCCGGACCGAGCGCTGGTCGCCTCGCGGCGCGTGGCACGACACGGCTCCAGCCGGACTGGTATTCCGTGAAGGCTCTTTATATGTGAGACCCGGGGACACAGGTCGCCCGGTCCGGACAGGCTGTACAACGGGTGACCCCCGGGGATGATTCCCGGCGGCGGAGATCGGTTCAGGTCGACCAGTGGCGACCGGCTCCGGCGAGCACCCGGCCGAACCGCAGCTCCGGGAAGTGCGAGCCGACACCGACGATCCCCGGGTCCTCCAGCTCGCGCCACAGCCGCTGCCGCGTCCGGTCGGCGAGGGCCGGGTCGACGTCTCCCATCGAGTGCCAGCTCGCCTCGTCCAGCTGGACGGGGCAGGTCACGGCGTCGCCGAGCAGCAACGCGCGCTCCCGTCCCGAGGAGAGCACCACGCACAGGTGGCCCGGTGTGTGCCCCGGCGCGAGCACCGCCGTGACGCCCGGCGCCACCACCGTGTCGCGGTCGATCGGACGGGTCCGCCCGCCGTCGGTGAACCCCCGCCGGACGTGCTCGCGCATCCGGCCCGGCCCGTGCACGAAGTGGCCATCGTCACCCGCGCCGTACCAGACCGTCGCACGGGCGAAGACCGGCCGGGCGTCGAGGTCGAAGAGCCAGCCCACGTGATCGCTGTGCAGGTGCGTGCAGACGACGTCGGTGACGTCCGCGGGTGTGACTCCGAGCGCCCGCAACCCGGTGAGCAGCTGGCCCCCGACGATCCGCATCCCGTGCGGCAGCTCGTCGGAGTCGGGCCCCTCCCCGGTGTCGACGAGCACGAGCCGGTCCCCGGACCGCACCAGGAAGCAGCCGAGCGGCAGCCACGCCGCGCCGTGCCGGTCGAACAGCTCCGGGTGGGCCGACGGCGGCACGTGCGGGCCGAAGTACGCCGGCCGGGCCACGAACGTGCCGTCCGAGACCGGGTGCAGGTGCAGCTCGCCGATGCGCATGCGGCGATGTTCCCCGATTCCGTGCGCCCCGGCGCTTCAGTGGGACCCGTCCGTCGGGTACAGCTGCCGGTTCCAGTGCTCGCCCTGCTCCGTCCCGTCGACGAACCAGCCGACCGGGTACCTGGTGCCCAGCTCGCCCACCGTGAACCGCGTGACGCTGGCCGAGGTGATCCGCCAGTCCCGCGATCGGTCCCGCGCGTACGCCCGGGCCTCCTGCTCGCTGGTGAACACGATCTCGACGGACCCGATCTCGCCGGGCCGGGCGGTGTGGACGGAGTAGACGACGTGTCCCGATGCAGTGCCGCTGGTCACCACGCGGGTGATGCTTTCAGAATCGGAAAGATTTCGCAACTAGCTTCGGGCACGTGCCTCAGGACGCCGAGCGGCTCGCGGAACTCGCCCGCCTGCTCGCGCGGGATGTCCAGGACCTGTCGGACGAGGAACTGATCGAGGCGGCCCGCGCCTCCGGCGAGCTCACCAGGCTCGGGCCGGAGCGCACCGGCCGCCTGCTCGCCGAGCTGTACGGCCGGGACCGCCTGTCGTGGCCCCGCATCGCCGAGCTGGTGGGCCTGCCGATGACCACGGTCTACAGCTGGGCGCGCCCCTACCTGCCCCCGGACCCGGGCGACGAGCGCTCGCCCCGTCAGGGGCGAAGCAAGACCTGATTCTGACGAACGGCGCGTTCGTCGGATAGGTACCGACGAACGCGCCGTTCGTCGGAATCACAAGGCGGCGAGGACCCCGTCCGTGTACCGCGGCCAGGCTTCGACCGCCCACTTGCTGAAGTCCCGGTCCGTCAGCACCACGCAGGCGGCCTGCGCATCGGGGTCGACCCACAGGAACGTGCCGGACTGGCCGAAGTGGCCGAAGGTGCGGGGTGAGCTGTTCGCGCCGGTCCAATGGGGTGACTTGCCGTCGCGGATCTCGAAGCCGAGGCCCCAGTCGTTGGGCTTCTGCCGGCCGTAGCCGGGGAGGATGCCGTCGAGCCCGGGGAAGGCGACGTTGGTGGCCTCGTCGAGGGTGGCGCGGTCCACGAGGGTTGGCGAGAGCAGCTCGGTCGCGAACCTGACCAGGTCGGCCGCCGTCGACACGGCGCCGGCGGCGGGGGAGCCCTCCAGCCGGGTCTCCGCCATCCCGAGCGGGGCGAGTACGGCTTCGTGCAGATAGCGGTCGAACGGCATCCCGGCGGCCTCGGCGACGGTCTCGCCCAGCACCTCGAACCCGACGTTGGAGTAGATCCGCCTCGTTCCGGGCTTCGCCTGCTGCACGCCGTCGGCGAACGAGAGGCCCGATGTGTGGGCGGCGAGGTGGCGGACCGTCGAGCCCTCCGGGCCGGCCGGCGTGTCCCACTCGACCGCGCCCTCCTCGACCGCCACGAGCACCGCGTACGCGGCGAGCGGCTTGGTCACGGACGCGAGCTTGAACTCCCGCTCGGTGTCGCCCGCGGTGGCGCGCACCCCGGATGGTCCGACCACCGCTGCGGCGACGTGGTCCACCGGCCAGTCGAGCACGGCGCCGACGGCCGTCCGCAGCTCAGGCATCGCCGTACACCGGGATCGCGGCGCCGCTGATCGGCGCGGCGTCGGGACCGCAGAGGAACGCGATGACCTTCGCGATCGCCTCCGGCGCGACCGCCCGCTCGACCTGCTTCGGCGTCATCCAGGTGCGGTTGGCGGGCGTGTCGATCGTCGAGGGCAGCACCGCGTTGACCCGGATGCGGTCGGCCCGCAGCTCCTCGGCCAGCAGCGTGGTGAGCCGGACGACCGCTGCCTTGCTCGTGGCGTGGGCCACCGTGGCGGCGCCGCTCACCGCCGTGCGCGACCCGACCGTGACGATCGCGCCCCCGCCGCGTGCGGCGAGCCGTGGCGCCACCGCCTGCGCCGCCCACAGGGCGGAGCCGAAGTTGGAGCGCCATAGCCCGTCGAGCTGCTCCTCGTCGACCTCGGCGAGGTTGCCCGGCACGAACCCGCCTGCGAGCGCGACCAGTGCGCCCGGGGTGACCGGCAGCGCGTCGACCTCGGCGAACGCCGCGTGCACCGCTGCCCGGTCGGCGAGGTCGACGGGGACGGCGTGCACGCCGTCCTGCGCGCCGAGCTTCTCGAGCCGCTCCCCTGGTCGGTCCAGCGCCACCACCGGACGGCCTGCGGCGCGGAACTCCGCCACCACGGCGTGCCCGAGGGCCCCGGCGGCGCCCGTCACGATCGCTGCATCCACCCGGCCATCCTGCCCCCGTCCTGGAATGCTCGCGCGGGTGGCACGGACGTGGGTCGGGACGTCGGGGTGGCGCTACCCGCCCTGGCGCGGCACGTTCTACCCGAAAGGCCTGGCCCAGCGCCGCGAGCTGGAGTACCTCTCGCGGCAGGTGAGCAGCATCGAGATCAACGGGTCGTTCTACTCGCTGCAACGCCCCGAGTCCTACCGGATGTGGGCCGCCGAGACGCCAGACGGCTTCGTGTTCTCGGTGAAGGGCGGGAGGTTCATCACCCACCTCAAGCAGCTGCGCGACGTCGAGGCACCGCTGGCCAACTTCTTCGCCTCCGGGGTGCTGGCGCTCGGCCCGAAGCTCGGACCGGTGCTGTGGCAGCTGCCGCCGCGCATGCGCTTCGACCCCGCGCGGATCGAGCCCTTCCTGCGCATGCTCCCGCGCAGTACCGGAGCCGCCGTCGAGCTCGCGACCAGGCATGACGAGCGGCTCGACGGCCGAGCGCACACCGAAACCGACGCCGACCGGCCACTGCGGCACGCCCTGGAGGTGCGGCACCCGACGTTCTGCCGCGCGGAGTTCGTGGAGCTGCTGCGGGAGCAGGAGGTCGCCCTCGTGGTGGCGGACACGGCGGGCACGTGGCCGCACCTCGAGGACGTGACGGCGGACTTCGTGTACGTCCGGCTGCACGGCGACACCGAACTCTACACGAGCGGCTACACCCCCGATGCGCTGGATGCGTGGGCGGCGAAGATGTTGGCGTGGCGAGCGGGGGAGGCGCCGACGGGGGAGTTCACGGTGGCCGCGCCCGGGCGCTCGGAGCCGGCGGGCCGTGACGTGTTCGTCTACTTCGACAACGACGTCAAGGTGCACGCCCCCTACGACGCGATCGCCCTCGAGGAGCGGCTGCGCGCGGGTTGACGTGCCACGGACGGGGTACGGGGCCGTCGTGGAGGCAGAGGAGCCGACGATCGACCAGGAACGCGCGCGACCGGCCGACGAGCGCCACGAGGAGCTGGCCGGGCGGGTGGCGGAGCTCGCCCGGCGCCACGGGGTGACGGTGGCCGTGGCCGAGTCACTGACCGGCGGCAACATCGCCGTCGCGCTGGCCGCTGCGGAGTCGGCGAGCGAGTGGTTCCGGGGTTCGCTGGTGGCCTACGCCAGCGAGGTCAAGCACGACGTGCTCGACGTGCCGGACGGCCCGGTCGTGAGCCCGGAGGCCGCGGAAGCCATGGCGAGCGGTGTGCGCAGGCTCCTCGCGGCGGACGTCGCCGTGAGTGCGACGGGGGCGGGCGGGCCGGACGCCCAGGACGGCCGGGAGCCGGGCACGGTGTTCGTCGCCGTCGACGACGGCGTGCAACCGCAGGTGCGGCAGCTGGACCTGGACGGCGAACCGCGGGAGGTACTGGTGACGGCGGCAGGCGAGGCACTGGCGCTGCTGGTGGAGCGCCTGGAGGCGCGCAGCTGATCAGGATGGCGCGAGCTGCGCGGCGGTGCTGCGATGCGCGATCAGCATCCGCCTCCCGACCACCATGAGGACACCGGCGAGCAGCATCGCCGCCCCGCTCACCAGCCATGCCACCGGGAACGATGCGTGCGCGGCGATGAAACCGAACGCGATCGGCCCCACGAACCCGCCGCCGTACACGCCGACCTGCACGATCGACGTGGCCGCCGCGGGCGCCTCCGGATTCAGCCGCACCACCGCGAACTGCAGCAGGCCCGGCCACGACCAGCCGAGCCCGAAGGCCAGCACGGTGCCGGTCACGAGCGCGAATGTGCCCGGCACGGCCAGCAGCACGACCCCGGCGGCGCCGAGCACGAGGCTCCCGGCGACGACCGCGATGTGACCGCCCGACCGCCGGTCGGCGAGCCAGCCGTTGACCAGCCGCAGCGTCAGGCCGACGACGCTGCCCATCGTCAGCGTGAGCCCGGCGAGGCCCGCCTCGATGCCGCGGTCGACGGCCGCCGCGACGAGGAAGATCCCGAGCGCGGTCGCGGCACCCGCGCCGAACCCGGCCGCCAGCCCGATGACGCTCAGGGCTGCCGTCGCTCGCTCGCCCCGTGCCGCCGAGGTCCGCTGCCGGCCGTCCGACCCGCGCGGCGTCAGCAGCAACGCGCCGAGGGCGAGCCCGGTCGCGATGAGGTAGGCCCAGCGCCAGCCGATCGTCAGCGCGATCGCCGGCACCGCCGCCCCCGACAGCAGCGTCGCGATCGGGATCGCCGCCTGCTTGACGCCGAAGGAGAGCCCCAGCCGGGAGGTCGGTACGTGCCTGGCGAGCGTGAGGTTCGACGAGAGCTGGCCCAGCACGTTGCACCACGCGCAGCACAGCAGCATGGCGACCAGTGCCGGGTAGGACCGTGCGAACACCGCGATCGCGGACATCGCGCATGCAGTGCCGAGCACTGCGATCCGGCTCGTCGGCCCGGCTCCGTACCGCTCGACCAACCAGCCGCACGGCAGTGACGCCACCGCGCTGATCCCGAAGTACAGGGCGACGACGAGGCCGAGGCCTGCCGGGTCGAACCCCAGCTCAGCGGAGATCTGCACCGTCAGCGCGCCGGTCAGGAAGACCGGCAG
Source organism: Pseudonocardia cypriaca (assembly GCF_006717045.1). Lineage (NCBI taxonomy): Bacteria > Bacillati > Actinomycetota > Actinomycetes > Pseudonocardiales > Pseudonocardiaceae > Pseudonocardia > Pseudonocardia cypriaca. Next base: position 2,863,798 of record NZ_VFPH01000002.1, on the reverse strand, counting down.
CACGGACGCCGTCGTCGTGGTGACGGCGCCGACAGCCGCTCGTACGGGACGAGCCATATGAGCAATGCTAACGGAGATCGGGGACGATGCCCGTCACTCCACCCGCGGCGGCTCGAGGAGCTCCTCGACGTCACGGAGCACCGCGAGCGGATCGGCGCCGTGCTCGACCGCGACCGACACGTGCCCGGCGCGCGTCGGCACCACCAGCTGCTGGAAGTTGCCGTACCCGACGACCAGGTAGCCGAGGCCGCCGCAGTCGATCTCGCCGCGCCGCGTGGCCAGCGTGAGCAGGGTGGGGTTGACCAGCAGCTCCTCGTAGCGGTCGGACTCGGCCTCGGACGCGTCCGCGAGGCCGGCCCGCTCGCGCAACGTCAGCTGCGAGCCGTCCAGCACCGCCACGTACCGCACGGCCTCGTGGCGGGAGAAGAGCCGGTCGGCGATCTCACCCGCGGATGCGGGACTGCTCACCCGACCACTCCTTCTCACGCAGCTCGAACTTCTGGACCTTGCCCGTGGACGTCTTCGGCAGCTGCTCGACCAGCTCGACCACCTTCGGCGCCTTGAACCGCGCGATACGGCCCTTGACGTGCTCGATCAGCTCCTCCGGGGTGGCGGTCTGCCCGTCGGCGAGCACCACGAACGCCTTCGGGCGCTCGCCCCACTGCTCGTCCGGCACGCCGATGACGGCCGCCTCCAGCACCGCGGGGTGGGACACGACGGCCTGCTCGACCTCGATCGTCGAGATGTTCTCCCCGCCGGAGATGATCACGTCCTTGGCGCGGTCGCGCAGCTCGACGTAGCCGTCGGGGTGCAGAACCCCGAGGTCGCCCGAGTGGAACCAGCCGCCCGCGAACGCGGCCTCGGTGGCGACCGGGTCGTCGAAGTAGCCGAGCATCACGTTGTTGCCGCGCATCACGACCTCGCCCATCGTCATGGCGTCGGCGGGGACGTCGTTCATCCGCTCGTCGACCACGCGCACCTTGTCGGCACACACCATCCCGACGCCCTGGCGGGCCTGCTTCGCGGCCCGCTCCTCGGGCGGGAGGTCGTCCCACGCGCGCTGGTACTGGTTCACCGAGTACGGCCCGTAGGTCTCGGTGAGCCCGTAGACGTGCACGATCCGGAAGCCCATCCGCTCGGCGTGCCCGATCGTGGTCGGACTGGGCGGCGCGCCAGCCGTCGTGATCGTGATCGGGCGGTCCAGCTCGGTGGCCTCAGGTGCGCGCAGGATCGCGGTGACGACGGTCGGGGCGCCGTTCAGGTGCGTGACGCCGTGCTCGCGGATCAACCGCCAGACGACGTCACCGCGCACCTCGCGCAGGCACACGTGCGTGCCGCCCACCGCCGTGAGCGCCCACGGGGTGCACCAGCCGTTGCAGTGGAACATCGGCAGCGTCCAGAGGTACACGCTGTCGAACGTGTGCCCCGAGTGCACGACCTCGCCGAAGGAGTTCAGGTACGCGCCGCGGTGCGAGTACTGCACGCCCTTCGGCCGCCCGGTCGTCCCGGAGGTGTAGTTGATCGAGATGCAGCTCGTCTCGTCGGACACCTCCCATGCGAGCGGCTCGTCGTTGCCCCGGGCGAGCAGGTCGTCGTAGGTGACCCCGCTGCCGGTGCCGTCGCCGGACGCGGCCGGGTCGACGATCGTGACGATCTCCTCGACCGTCTTGAGGCGGCGCGAGAGGGGCGCCACCGTCGGGTACAGCGCCGCGTCCACGACCAGCAGCTTCGCGCCGGAATGGTCGAGGATGTAGCGCACCTCCTCCGTGGCGAGCCGCGTGTTGATCGCGACGAGCACCGCGCCCGCGAGCGGCACGGCGAAGTGCGCCACCAGCATCTCGGGGACGTTGGGCAGCAGGTAGGCAACCCGGTCGCCGGGCATGATCCCGGACCCGCGCAGCGCGTGCGCCACCCGGGTGACCTCTGCCGCGAACTCCGCGTAGGTGTGCCGGCGGTCGCCGTAGACGATCGCGGTCTTGTCGGGGAAGACCTCGGCGGAGCGCTGGAGGAACGCCAGCGGCGTGAGTGGGGTGTGCCAGACGGCGGTCATCGGCTCGCCTCCTTGCGCGGGGGTGCCCTGATCCTCGGCGCTGGTGCGCGCCGCGACAACCACCGCCCGGGAGAATGCGAGCCGAACGCCGCTGGTGCCCCGCCCCGGAAGGTCGGCGCGCAGCTGGGCGTCCGGGGCGCCGAGTTACGTGGTGAACCTTCCGGGGTGGGGCACTAGCTATCGTCCTCGACGAGCCTGATCGCCGCCCGCGGGCAGGACACCACGGCCTGCTCCAGCGTCGGCCGCAGCTCCTCGGGCGGGTGCTCGTCGAGGACGTAGAGGAAGTCGTCCTCCCGCACCTCGAAGACCTCAGGGGCGATGCCCATGCAGACGGCGTTGGATTCGCAGAGATCGAAGTCGACGACGACCTTCATCGCCCCATCGTCCACCGCCGCCGCAGGGGCGAACACTCAGGCGACCCTCACCAGCCGGGCGTACGCCACCACGTTGTCCTGGTAGTGGCCACTCCCGCTGTCGAACGCCCCACCGCAGGTGATGAGCCGCAGCTCAGGGCCTGCCGTGTTGCCGTAGACGCGTTCGGTCGGGAACTGCGCCTTGGCGTAGCGCTCCACGAGGTAGGTCTCGAACACGGCGGTCGACCCGTCGGCGCGGGCGACCGTCACCTCCTCGCCCGGCTTCAGCTCGCCCAGCCGCTGGAAGACGCCGGGCGTGCCCTTGTAGTCGACGTGCCCCGCGATGACGGCGGGCCCGGGGGAGCCCGGGGTGGGGGCGAGGGTGAACCAGCCGGCCGTCGTGGCGTCCGGGGGCACCTCGAGGGCGCCGGCCGGGTCGATGCCGAGCCCGAGCAGCTGGCCGGTCTGCACACCGAGCGCGGGGACGGTGAGCGCGACCGGTGCTGTCGGTGAGGCGGCTGCCGGGGGCGCGATGCTCTTCGCCGGCGCGGCCGGGGCCGCCGCCGGAGCGGCGGTCCCGGACGGCGGGGCGCCGCACGCCGCCAGCACGGCGACGGCGGCGCCCACGAGCACAGCCCGCAGGAGCGGTCCGATCACGACAGCGCGGACCCGCCGGTGGCCACCCCGCCGCGCGGGTGCACCGCCACCTGCTGGTCCTCGGTGCCGAAGTGGTCCTCGCACGCGACGCCGTCGTCGTCTGCGTCGAGGCCGTCCTCGTCGTTCGAGCTCTCCTCGAACGCGGCCTGCGCATCGGCCTGCGAGTCGAAGTCGGCGCAGTCCCGGTCGCCGGCGCCGTCCTCGTCCTCGTCCTTGCTCTTGTCCTCGTCCTCGTCCTTGTTCTCGTCCTTGTCCTTGTCTTCGCTCTTCTCGTCGTCGCCGTCCTCGTCGCTGCTGTCGTCGGAGTCGGCGGCGTTCGCGCTGTTCTCGTCCGGCGCGGCGGCCGGCGTGGTCTCGGGCGTGCCCTCGTCGGAGTCCTCGGCGTCCTCGCGCTCGAGGTTCGGGATCGACTCGCACACGCGGTCGAGCCCCTGCAGCTCGGACCGGGCGGCGGTGTCCAGGGCCGCCTCGGCGTCCTGGACCGCCTTGGAGCAGTCCTGGCGGCCGACGCCGTCGGAGGCCAGCGCGGTGCCGGTCATCGCGACGACGAGCGCGCCACTGGCCGCGGCTGCGATCACGGCCAAGCGGGTACGACGGGTAACTGACATGAGAGTTGGGGTCCTCTCGCTGCGATATGGGGGAGCGGCCGGCTTGGGGAGCGTCGGCCTGCACGGTTAGCTCCGCCGCAGCACTATCTGTTACCTCCCGACTACTGATTGCTCCATCTCGCCTCGTGCGTCCCGGCGAACGTCGGCCCCGGCTACTCGCGACGCAGCACCGGGCGGAGGGCGTCGAGCACCTCGACGCTCTCGATCGTCGACGGCACCGGCTCGTCCAGGCCGTCGGCGATGCCACGCATGGTCTTGCGCAGGATCTTGCCGGAGCGGGTCTTGGGCAGAGCCGGCACGACGGCCACCTCCTTGAGGCTCGCCACCGCCCCGACCTGGTCGCGCACCAGCTGCACCAGCTCGGCCCGCAGCTCGCCCTCGTCGCGCTCGACGCCGGCCTTGAGCACGACGAACCCGCGCGGCACCTGCCCCTTCAGCGCGTCGGCCACGCCGATCACGGCGCATTCCGCGACGTCGGGGTGGCTCGCGAGGACCTCCTCCATCCCGCCGGTGGACAGCCGGTGCCCGGCGACGTTGATGACGTCGTCGGTGCGGCCCATGACGTAGAGGTAGCCGTCCTCGTCGAGGTGCCCGCCGTCGCCGGTGAGGTAGTAGCCGTCGAACGCGGACATGTAGGACGCCACGAATCGCTCGTCGTCGTTCCACAGGGTGGGCAGCGAGCCGGGCGGCATCGGCAGCTTCACCACGATCGCGCCGTCGGTGCCCGCCGGCACCGGGTCGCCTGCCGGGTCGAGCACCTGCACGTCCCAGCCCGGCAGCGGCTTCGTCGGCGAGCCCGGCTTGATCGGCAGCAGCTCGATGCCGGCCGGGTTGGCGACGATGGGCCAGCCCGTCTCGGTCTGCCACCAGTGGTCGATCACCGGGATGCCGAGCAGCTCGGACGCCCACCGCTGGGTCTCCGGGTCGAGGCGCTCGCCCGCGAGGTAGAGGTACTGCAGCGACGAGATGTCGTGCTTGCGGGTGAACTCGCCGTCCGGGTCCTCCTTCTTGATCGCGCGGAACGCCGTGGGTGCCGTGAACAGGCTCTTCACGCCGTGCTCCGCAGCGACCCGCCAGAACTGCCCGGCGTCGGGCGTACCGACCGGCTTGCCCTCGTAGAGCACGGTGGTGGCGCCGGCGAGCAGGGGTGCGTAGACGATGTAGGAGTGCCCGACGACCCAGCCGACGTCGGACGCCGTGAAGATCGTGTCGCCCGCGTCAACGGCGTACACGTTGGGCATCGACCAGCGCAGCGCCACCGCGTAGCCGCCACCGTCGCGCACGACGCCCTTCGGCTTCCCCGTGGTGCCGGAGGTGTAGAGGATGTAGAGCGGGTCGGTGGCAGGCACGGGCACGCAGTCGGCAGGGGTGGCGGATGCCACCGCATCGGCCCAGTCGACGTCGTCGGGGCCCATCGCCGCTTCGGCCTGCGGACGCTGCAGGATCACCCGCTTCGCCGGCCGGTGCGTCGCGAGCTCGATCGCCTTGTCCAGCAGCGGCTTGTACTCGATCACCCGCTTGCCCTCGATGCCGCAGGACGCGGAGACCACGACGGACGGCCGCGCGTCGTCGATGCGCACGGCCAGCTCCTTCGGAGCGAACCCGCCGAAGACCACCGAGTGCACGGCGCCGATCCGCGCGCAGGCGAGCATGGCGATCGCCGCTTCTGGCACCATCGGCAGGTAGATCACCACGCGGTCCCCGCGGCCGACGCCGAGGCCTGCGAGCACGCCTGCGAAGCGCGCGACCTCGTCGCGCAGCTCGGCGTAGGTGTACGTGCGCTGGGTGCCCGTGACGGGGGAGTCGTAGATCAGCGCCGCCTGGTCGCCGCGGCCGGCGTCGACGTGCCGGTCGAGCGCGTTGTGGCAGACGTTCAGCTCCCCGTCGGGGAACCACCGGTAGAACGGCGGGCGGGAGGCGTCCAGCGCGCGGGTCGGCGCCACGTGCCAGTCGATCGCCTGCGCCGCACCGAGCCAGAAGCCCTCCGGATCCTCGACGCTCGCGCGGAAGACGTCCTCGTACTCACCCATCCACCGGCCTCCTCGCCCTCGAGTCGCTCGTTCGACACTAGGCGGTGTGAGCAGCGCATCGAAGGCCCGCGCGACGGCTGCGGCCGCGCCACCTGGCCGGGTGGCGAGGAGCGGCGGGACGGGACTCTACGTAGCGTGACCACCCGTTCGGCCGACTACCTGTGGAGTGTTCCCGTCGTTCCACGTTGCGTAGCGAAGCAATCACGGCAGGCGACAGATGGAGGGACGCGGTGATCGGGTTCGGAAGCAGGTGGGGCGCGCGCTGGCTGCCTTCCGCGCTCGCCGTGCTGGTGGCGCTCACCGGCGCGATCGGCCTCGCCGTGGCGACCAACGAGCGGTACCTGCCCGCATCCACGACGGCCGGGGCCTGCCGCCCCACCTGGGTCACCGGCTGGCAGGCCGCCGCGCAGCCCGGCCAGTCCCTGCCCGGCCTGGCCGGCGCCACCGTCCGGATGGTCGTGCGCCCGCAGGTCACCGGCTCCGAGGTGCGGCTGCGCCTCTCCAACCTCTACGGGGACGGCCCGCTCGCGGTCGGCGCCGTCACCGCCGCCCGCTCCGACGGCGCGGCCGGCCTGGTACTCGGGACGACGCGGCCGGTGCCGTTCGGCGGGCAGCAGGCCGTCGTGATCCCCCCGGGCGGCGAGGTCGTGAGCGACGCCGTCCCGCTGGTCGCCGAGGCGGGCAGCCCGCTCGCGGTCAGCCTCTTCCTGCCGGCCGCACCCGGGGTCCTCACCCAGCACTACGCGATGCAGGCCGCGTACCTCTCCGGCCGTGGCGACGCCACCTTCGCGGACGCCGCCGCCTTCGGGCCGCAGACACCCTCCTCGGTGGTGCTCACCGGGATCGACGTGCGGACGCCACGCCCCGTCAACTCCGTGGTCGCCGTCGGCGACTCGATCACCGACGGCATGGGGGCACTGCCCGGGCAGAGCTGGCCGGACGTCCTCGGCGCGCGCCTCGTCGACGCGGGCGGCGAGACCACGATGGCCGTGCTGGGCGCCGGCATCTCCGGGAACCGGCTCCTCGCCGACACCGGGCCGCAGCACGGGGACGTCCCGCTCGCCCGGTTCGACCGCGACGTCACCGCGGCGGGCGGAGCCACCGACGTCGTGCTGAGCATCGGCACCAACGACATCGCGGCCGGACGCAGCGCCGCCGAGATCGCCGCAGGGTTGCAGCAGTTCGCCGAGCGCGCCAGGGCCGCCGGCAAGCGCGTGTTCCTCACGACGGTCACGCCGTCCGAGGCCGGCCCGCACGGCACCCCGGCCGCCGTCGCAACGCGCCAGGAGCTGAACGCGTGGGTGCGCGAGCACGGGACCGCCTACGCCGACGGCGTCCTCGACTTCGCCGCAGCCGTGGCCGACCCAGCCCACCCGACCCGGCTCGCGCCCGAGTTCGACGCCGGTGACGGGCTGCACCTGACCGCAGCGGGCTACCGCGCGATAGCCGCCACGATCGACCCGAAGATGTTCACCGGGAGCCCGTGCCTCGCCGGTGACCCGCCGGCCCGCGTGCTGGTGGTCGACCGCTGACGCCGTCGCGCACCCCAACTGCGCCGATGCGTCTCGTCGGCACGGGGCACGAGCCGGAACGAGGTGCGTGCCGGACGTGCGTCCGCCACCTTCCGGAGGGGTGGTGAGCGGGCGCGGTGTGAGCCGTCGGACGGTGCTCCTCACGGCCCTCGGCGGGGGCACGGCCGCGGTCGCGGGTGCGATCGGGGTGGCCGCGCTCGCCGCGCCACGACCGCCGCGTGCCCCACAGGTGCGCTGGAGTGCGCCCTTCGGAGCAGCCGACGAGCCGGTGGGGGCGTGGGCTGCCGACGACACGACGCTCTACGCGTGTCGCGACGAGGGGGTGGTGCGCGCACTGGACGCCGCGACGGGTGCCGTCCGATGGACTGCCGCGACCAACGCTTGGTACCTGGTCCCGAGCGACCGCCTTCTGGTCTTCGCCCATGCCGAGGCCGTTGGTGCGCTCGATACGACCACGGGGCGCCCCGTGTGGGAGATGCCGCGCGCGAGCTCGGTGAACCACGCGATCGGTGCCGGCCAGGGGACGGTCGTGGCCGTGGCGCAGGAAGGAGCTCCCACCGACCCGCTCGGGTTCCCGATGAAAGTCGTCGCGCTCGACGCCGCGACGGGTGCGCGACTCTGGTCGAGCGAGCAGTACGAGTTCGTGGGGACCCTGCGCGTCGTGGCCGGAGCGGGTGCGGCGTTCTACTGCCAGGACGAGCGGCTCGTCGCGCGGGAGCTGCGAACCGGAGAGGTCCGGTGGACCGCGCCCGTCGTCGGGATGAACGCCGAGGTGCTCGGAGCAGGCGAGGACGTCGTCGTCGTGCGGGACAGCGGTGTGGTCGTGATCGACGCCGCCACCGGCCGCCGGTGCTGGGGCGCGAACTGGCAGGTGTCGTCGGTGGCCTTCGTGGGCGGGTTGCTCGTTGCCCAGACCATCGTGGGCACCAGCAGGGCCAGGCTCTCCGCCGTCCACGGCGTCGATCCACTCACCGGAACCCTGGCCTGGACGGTGCCCCCGTCCGGTGAGCCCGCCTCCACCGCGGTCAGCACCGACGAATGCGTCTACCTGTCGGTCAGCGGCGGGCCCATGTGCGCGTACGCCACCGCCACCGGTGAATTGCTCTGGAGCCGCGACGGCGGCACACCGGTCGCAGCACGTGGCCGCGACGTCTACCTACTCGCCGGCGGCGAGCTGCAAGCCATCACCAGCCCCTGATCACGCGCCCGCGGGATGCTGGAGCCCGGGGCGCGGCGGCTCAGCGGCGGCCCAGCCGCGGCAGGAAACGGCGCTTCGGCTGCTCGTCGTCCTCGACGATCGGCAGCGGACCGGTGGGGGTGTCCTCCCGGTCGAGCCGGTCGACCACCCACTCCACCGCCAGCGCGCCGGGCGAGACACCCCGGTCGGCGGCGATCCGCCGCAACTGCTCGATCCGCAGCGCCGGCAACCGGAGCTGGAACACCTGCGCGGACCCGAACCGTCCCGTCAGCTCCGTGGCGTGCTCCTCACCCGCGCCGCTCAGCGCGGCCAGGTAGGAGTCGAGCTCGCGGTCCGGCTCCTCCTGCGGCTCCGGGCCCTTGCGCGGAGGCGCGGGCGCCCGATGGCGGGAGCGAGGCCGATCGGATGGCGGCATGACAGGCAGCCTACGCGCGAGTAGATGTGCGCAGCGTGATCCGCTGTCCGCACCCTCACCCGGGAAGAGGGGTGCGTCGGACGCCCCCCGTTAGGTAACGTGCCGGTCACGGCCACGGGGGTGGCTGCGGGGCGTTCCGATCCGGGGTGGGGTACCCGGGACGGGTGAAGGCAACCGGTTTCCGGTGGACGGAGCGGTCCGCAGGAGGTGCGCCCCCGCACGGTCGAAGAGAGCTGGCGACCGCACGGGGAGGCGTCGAATGACCATCGGTAGCGCACACACGGATCTCGAAGGGAGCCGGCTCACATCGAGCGGCTCGATCCCCAACCAGCGCACTGCGGCCGACGCGTACCGCGTGTCCGAGGAGCAGCTGCACCGGGCACGGATGGTCGTGGCCCGCAACTCGGCCGACTCCGAGGACCTCCGTCAGCTCCTCGACATGCTCGGGCTGATCTCGGCCAACCCCGACCTCCCACCACCCGTCACCCGCTGAGCACCCACCGCCCGGAGCGGCTCCCACCTGCATCGGAGCCGCTCCACGGCGGAGGTGCACCCCCCCGGGTTCTGCGCCGCGACGGGCCTGTCCTATGCTTGTCCCGCTCCCAACGGATAGCCGTTGCGGGTGGGGACCTCGGTCCAAGCCCCCATCGTCTAGCGGCCTAGGACTCCGCCCTTTCAAGGCGGCAGCGCGGGTTCGAATCCCGTTGGGGGTACGGTTCCACCGGAGTACAACTGAACAAGCAAGGCCCAGTGGCGCAGTTGGTTAGCGCGTCGCCCTGTCACGGCGAAGGTCGCGGGTTCGAGTCCCGTCTGGGTCGCTTCACACCCGGTGTCAACCACCGGTCTCGGCCAGGTAGCTCAGTTGGTACGAGCGACCGCCTGAAAAGCGGTAGGTCGGCGGTTCGACCCCGCCCCTGGCCACCACCTCTGTGGCTCCGCATGCTCCGCCTCACTTCGTTCGGCTCGCCTTTGCGAGGTGGTGGCGTTTCTTCTGGGGGTCAAACCCCCAGACCCCCACCCCGGAGGGGCTCCGCCCCCCGGACCCCCCGCCGCTGGGACCGTTGCTTCGCTCGGTCCCGTTGAGTAGCTCCGGACCATTGCTTCGAGTGTTTCCGTTGCGTAGCTGCCTCGGTGCTCGTGTGGGTTCCGGTCTCGTGGCCTCGGCTGCTCCGCCTTCACTTCGTTCGGCTCGCCTCGGCGAGGCGCCTGCGGGGATGCGCGAGTTCGCCGTCGTCCACCTGGAGCCTCGGTAGTCTCCGGGTGTGGGCCTCGTCTCTCGGCGCGAAGAGTCCGAGCTGGGCGTGTGGACGGAGCTCACCTGGCGGCATTGCTCGCTCGCCGGGCTTGTCGAGTGCGTGTGGCTGTTCGACGGCATGCTCGGGCGGCGGCGGGAGCGGCACTACCCGACGGGCGAGCTCGACCTGATCGTGCAGCTGGACGCGCCGTTCCGCATCGTCGAGGGCCAGCCGGCGGCCGCGTGTCCGCCGGCCAGTCTCTCCGGGCTCATCGTGGCTCCACTCGTGATCGAGACTCCCGCCGCGAGGTCTCGCGTGCTCGGGGTGCGCCTTCGCCCGGCCGGCGCTCTCGCCCTCTTCGGCGTTCCGCAGCACGAGCTGACGGGGGCCACCCTGGATCTGCAGGACCTGATCGGCAGCGAGTCGCGTCGCCTCGCCGAGCGCCTCGACGAGGCGGGTTCCGACGAAGCGCGCCTACTGCTCCTCGCGCGGTGGATCGCGGGACGGCTCGCAGAACACCCCAGCACCGATCCGCGCGTCGCCTACGCCGTGTCGGAGATCGAGCGAGCCGGCGGGAAGGTGTCCATCGCCGACCTCCTCACGCGGATCGGCACCTCCCCGAAACGCTTCACAGGCTTGTTCGAGGAGCAGGTCGGCGTGAAGCCGAAGCTCTTCGCCCGCATCGTCCGGTTCCGCGGGCTGGCGGCGGCGCTCCGTGCCGGTGCCGGCTCCTTCAGCCAGCTGGCGCTCGCGCACGGCTACTACGACCAGTCGCACATGAACGCGGACTTCAGGGAGTTCGCGGGCATGTCGCCCGGTCGGTTCCTGGCCGCCACGTCGTATCCGGAGTCCACGACCTTGGCCGACTGAGCGGCGGCGGTTTTTTCCAAGACCCGACCCGTGGGTGCTCCTACCGTGCAGGCGTCCACCTCCACTGTGGACCGAGTCGAGAGGAACACCGTCGAATGCCTGAGTCGAACCTCGCGAGTGTCGTGGGAGTGCTACCCGTCACCGACCACGCGAAGGCCGTGGAGTGGTACCAGCAGTGGATCGGGCGTGCCCCCGACGTCGAGCCGATGGAAGGCATCGCCGAGTGGCAGCTGGTCGAGAACGCCTGGATCCAGGTGACCGTCGATCCCGAGTCAGCAGGCCGCTCCACGGTTGTCGTCGGCGTCAAGGACATCGACGTCCAGCGCTCTGCGTGCGCAGCTGCCGAGGTCGCCGTGGGCGACGTCAACGACTACGGGTTCGTCAAGACCGCGGAAGCGGTCGATCCGGCGGGCAACAAGATCCTGTTCGTGCAGGAGTCCCAGGAGGCCTAGTAGCGGTGCGGCAGGCGGCGGCGCTCGGGAGCGTCAGCCGCCGGCGGTTCGTCCCTTCGCTTCGCCCGCGAAGTCGGTGACCGGCGTCACACGATCCGGGGTCGTTCTTGGACCTCGGTTAATCTTGCCTAAGTGCGTCGGTGTTCGCCGCCTGCCCGTTCTGGGTGGCCGTTGGCCGCCCGGCAGGGTGGTGCCCGTCAAGTGACCGATGACGTACGGTCGCCATCCGGCTACCATCCGCCCGGATGGGGGACATCGCCGGCGATGACGGCCGGGTGAAAGGTTTCAGGGGGATGCGAGTGCCGCGACGCGGGGTGACTCGGTGGGCCGTCTGGACACTGCCGCTGCCGGTCCTCGCCGTGATCCTCGCCGTCGAACTGCTCGCAGCGGGCACGTTCGCCACCTCCATCCCGCACGAGATCGGCCTCCTCCCCGACAACTGGCCGCTCGTCACCGGCGTGCTCATCGCGGCCGGGATCCTGAGCACCGAGGCGTCCCTCGGGGTCGAACGAATGCGGCACCGGTCCGACGAGACGCCGCACATCGACCTCAGCTCCGTCTGGACGTTCGCGGCAGCCGCGCTGCTACCGGGAGCGGTCGCCGGCCTCGTCGTGATCGGGATCTACGGCCACCTCTACATGCGGGTGTGGCGCGGTGGCATTCCGCCGCACCGCACCATCTTCAGCACGGCCACCGTGGTGCTCGCCGTGCAGGCCGCCTCGGCCGTCACCGGGCTCGTCGAGCGCGGCTCGCTGTTCCAGAGCCTGCCGGGCCTGGCGGCGGTCCTGCTCGCGCTGCTCGCCTACGCGGCGGTCAACATGGTGCTGGTCGTCGCCGTCATCGTGCTGAGCGGCCCCAACCGCGACCTCGCCACGTTCCTGCACGTCCTCACCCGCGGCGACGAGGCGGTGCTGGAGTTCGCCACCCTGTCCATGGGGGCGCTCGCCGCCGGGGCGATGGGCGCGCTCGGACCCGCCTACGCGGTGCTTGTGCTGCCTCCGCTGATCGTCCTGCACCGCACGGTCCTCGTGCGGCAGCTCGAGGAGGCCGCGAGCGTCGACGGCAAGACGGGGCTGCTCAACGCCGCGGCGTGGCACGTCCGAGCGGCCCGCGCGCTGCGCCGGGTCGAGCGCACCGGCGGCCGCGCCGGACTGCTCGTCCTCGACCTCGACCACTTCAAGCTGGTCAACGACCAGTACGGCCACCTCGTGGGCGACCACGTGCTCGCCGCCATCGCCGCCGCCGTGCGTGACGAGGTGCGCGACGACGACCTCGTCGGACGGTTCGGTGGCGAGGAGTTCGTCGTGCTCCTACCGAGCATCGACGCCCCGAGCACCGACTCGGAGGACGGGCGCATCGCGGCTGTCGCGGTCGCGGAGCGGATCCGCAGCCGGGTGGCCGAGATCCGGGTCGAGGTGCCCGACGCGGGTGGCACGGTCGTCGTCGACAACCTCACCGTCTCGATCGGAGGTTCGTCGTTCCCCGCCGACGGTGCCGACCTCGGCCAGCTGCTCGAGGTGGCCGACACCGCCATGTACGCGGCCAAGCGAGCCGGCCGCAACACCGTCCGCATGGGCCTGCACGCCGTCCCGAGCGGCGTCGTGCGGCCCGCCCCGCACAACCACACGTGAGTGGGTACGCGTGCCGTGGCACGCGTATCCACCCACGTCGGAGGTCAGTCGCCCGCGGGCGCGGAGGTGCCGCTGGTGGCTGGTAGCGGCACCGGCAGGGCAGCCGCGCCCGGGAGGGGCGGCAGCGCCGGGGTGGGCACCGGCAGCGGCGGGGGGCTCGGCAGGGCGGGAGCGGCCGCACCGGGTGTCGCCGGCACGGCGCCGGGGAGCGGCGGCAGGTCCGGGACGGGCGGCAGGGTGGGTGCCGGCGGCAACGGGCCGGGCAGCGGTGGCAGGGGCAGCTGCACCGGGACGTTCACGGCGACCCGGGTCGCCGGGTCGGTCGGCACGGCTCCTGTCGGCAGTGCGGGCGCCCCGGGCACCTGGGGCGGCGCTTGGAGGAGCCCGCCCAGCAGGCCGCCCACGGCCGTCAGGAGGCCGTCGAGCGGCGGTTGCGGTGTCGACGGGGCCGTGGGTGTCTCGGCTCTGGTGACACCTGCAGCCGCGTCCGGGGTCGACGGTTCGGCGGCCTGGGCCGTCGAGGTTCCGAGGCCGGCGACGAGCACGCCGGCGGTCAACGCGGCGATGGACAGGGTCCTTGCGTTCCGACTCCGCATCGGAGCCTCCCCAAATCGGTCGGACAGAACGCCCGGAATGATGCGTCTGGGGCTCGTGTGACACCAGAGGAAGATCTCGGACGTGGTTGCCGCCGGCGCCGGGAACCGGACACTCGGTGATCGGCCATCCCGGATCGGGTGCTCCCGCGGGCCGACGACCGCCCGCTCGGCCCGGGCGTCGAACGCAGCGCGCATTCCAAGATCAACATGCCGAGCGGTTTGGTCACTCGTTGGCCTGGGATACGCGACCGGAGCGCACCGGCCGGTCAGGTGTCACACGGTGTGCAGAAAACGGGCCGGCTCGGTGACGCAGCGTCAGCGGGTCAGTCGCTCCAGTCGCCGGGTCGTCGGCCACCGCACGGAGTGCGCCCAGCCGAGCCGCTCGAAGATCCAGATGATCCGCGCCGAGATGTCCACCTGCCCGCGTCGCACGCCGTGCCGGGCGCACGTCGGGTCGGCGTGGTGGAGGTTGTGCCACGACTCGCCGAACGAGAGCACGGCCAGCCACCAGACGTTGGCGGAGCGGTCGCGGGCGGCGAACGGCCGGTCACCGAACATGTGGCAGATCGAGTTGATCGACCAGGTCACGTGGTGCAGCACGGCCACCCGCACCAGGCCGGCCCAGAACAGGGCGGTGAGCGCGCCCCACCAGGAGAGCGAGACGAGACCGCCGATCAGTGCCGGGACCAGGAGGCTGGCGAGCGTCAGCGGGAGGAAGAGCCGGTCGACGGCCACGATGTCGCGGTCGGCGAGCAGGTCGGGGGCGAAGCGGCGGGCGTTGGTGCGGTCGCGGCCCAGGATCCAGCCCATGTGCGAGTGCCAGAACCCGCGGATCATCGCGGCCGGCCCGGTGCCGAACAGCCACGGCGAGTGCGGGTCGCCCTCCTTGTCGGAGAAGGCGTGGTGGCGGCGGTGGTCGGCGACCCAGCCGATCACACCGCCCTGGAAGGCGGTGCTGCCGATCACCGCGAGCGCGATGCGCAGCGGCCGCTTCGCCTTGAACGAACTGTGCGTGAAGTGCCGGTGGAACCCGACCGTGACGCCGAGCCCGGTGAGGTAGTAGAAGAACACGGCGAGCACGACGTCCAGCCACGTCAGCCCCCATCCCCAGGCCAGCGGGACCGCCGCGGCCAGCGCGAGCAGTGGCACGACCATGAACGCGACCACGAGGGCCTGCTCCGCGGTGGTCTTGCGTCCCTCGACGAGAGGGGCGACGGCGGGCCGGTGCTGCGCGGCAGCGGTCATGGGGCTCCTTCGTGTTCTCGGACGCGAGGTAGGTCACGGTACGGCAACAACGGGTGGCAGTGGACCTTCCGGAGCGCCGCCGCGACCTCGATTCCCGCGTTCGGAGCAGGCCGTCGTGATAGGTTTGCGGCGGTTGCAGTCGTGTCTTCCTCGATCGTTGTGAAGCGTCCGTGGAGAGTGACGGTGGGCTTCGCAGGCGTTCGAGGGCATCCTCTTCGTCCAGCGGCGGTCCCGTGCTTCCCCCGGCCGGCACACAGTCGGCAGGGTCCGCTACATGTATGGAGAACAGGTATGCCGCAGGGCACCGTCAAGTGGTTCAACGCCGAAAAGGGCTTCGGCTTCATCGCCACCGACGACAACGGTCCGGACGTCTTCGTCCACTACTCGGCCATCCAGTCCGACGGGTTCCGCACCCTCGAGGAGAACCAGAGGGTCGAGTTCCAGTCGAGCCAGGGTGCGAAGGGTCCGCAGGCCGACACGGTCCGCCCCATCTGAGCCTTCTCGACCTGCACGACACGGTGCCGGCGTCCCCTGCGGGGCGCCGGCACCGCCGTTTTTCCGGCCGGGTTCCGCCCCTGCCGTTGGGCGGGTTCGGGCGGCGACGACCGGTTCTCGTCCGTTCGACGGTCTTGGCGCCGGCCGTCGAGCCCCGGCTGCCAACCGGTCGCCTGCCGTTCACCGGCCGTGAGTGAGTGCATCCTCAGCGCTGATTCCCGCTCGTCTCGGCGCTCGGGTCGATCGTCGCTCTCGGCTCCCATACGCGTACCCGCGGCGCCATGCTCGGTGTTGTGCCTCACAGGAATGCGGCACGAAGTACGCGAGTCGAGTGGCACGGAGGTCATCAAGATGTCGGGCTGGGACAGCTACCGCGTGGTGTACGGCGCGGAGCTCCGCGCGGCAGCGCACGAGTTCGATGACCACGGCTGGCCGGTGGTGGCGGCATCGCCCACGGCCCTGCTGCTCGTCACGGGCACCGCGCTGGACGTCTTCGAAGTGCCTGCCACGGTCGGTCGTCAGGTCTGCTCACACCTGCGCGACACCGGTTCCGTGGTGCCGATCGCCGCCACGCCCACGGGCGCGTGGTGGTTCCCCGTCACCCCCGGTGCGGTGCTCCCCGCCGAGCTGCGGGACGTCGAGGGTGTCGTCCTGCACACCGCGGGCGCCGCGGTGCTCGCCCCGCCGTCCGAGGTCGCCGACGGCTGGGTGCATTGGCGGGTCGCGCCCGCGCTCACCGGCTACCGGGTCCCGGACGCCGACACGATCCTGCACGCTGCAGCCGACGCGCTGCGGTGGCGTGCCGACCGGAATCCGCACCCGGGCGCCCAGCGGCCCGCTGGTGCGCTGGCGGTCGGGATGCGGTCCTCGCTGATGTAGGACCGCCAGCCGGCGACCGGTTCGCCCCCGTTGACGCGGCTCGTCGCGCCGCGCCGGAGGTGCCGGGAACGCCGGTGGTGCGGCGCCCGAGGGGGCACTCCTCCCACGTTGCGCGGCCGCACCACGAACGTGGCCGGGGCCGGTGGAACACCACCGGCCCCGGCCAGAGCCATCCACAGGCACTATGTGTTCGTGGCAACCTCGCAGTCCTCCCGCACGGACACGGCGACCCGGTTTCCGGCCGTCGAGGTCGGGCTCGGCTTCGGTCGGATGGACGCCGCTGCACGGGCCCGGGACCTGCGGAAGATGAAGTCGCTGGCCACCGGCCTGCTCCTGCTCGCGACGTTGATCTTCCTGCTGGCGCGCTGGTGGGAGGTGAGCGGTGGCCCCGGGTGGGTGGGCTACGTCCGCGCGATGGCCGAGGCCGGGATGGTCGGTGCGCTCGCCGACTGGTTCGCGGTCACCGCGCTGTTCCGGCGCCCGCTCGGCCTGCCGATCCCGCACACGGCGATCATCCCGACGAAGAAGGACGCGCTCGGCGAGAACCTCGGCGACTTCGTCGGGGAGAACTTCCTGAGCGAGGATGCCGTGCGCGACAAGCTGGCACGCGTCGAGGTGTCCTCCCGGGTCGGCGCCTGGATCGGCCAGGAGGCCAACGCCGACCGCGTCACCGCCGAGCTCGCCACCGTGGCCAGGGGCGTCGTCACCGTGCTGCGCGACGACGCCGTGCAGGAGATCATCGAGCAGGTCCTGGTCCGCAAGCTGATGGAGCGTCCCGTCGGGCCGCCGCTGGGCAAGGTCCTGCAGGGCGTGCTGGAGGACGGGGCGCACCACCGGCTCGTCGACCTGGTGTGCGACCGCGCGTACGACTGGGTCACCGCCAACCACGACACCGTGCTGCGGATCGTGCACGACCGGGCGCCGACGTGGTCGCCGCGGTTCGTCGACGACCTGATCGCCGACCGCGTGTTCCTCGAGGTGCAGAACTTCGCGTGGGCGGTGAAGACCGACCCCGAGCACCCGATGCGCAAGGCCGTCGACAAGTTCCTGGTCGAGTTCGCCGCCGACCTGCAGGCCGACCCCGAGACCATCGAGCGGGCCGAGCGGATCAAGCACCAGTTCCTCGGCCACCCGGAGATACAGCGGTTCATCGGCCAGGCGTGGGGCACCGTCAAGGGCCTCATCCTCGACGCGGCCGCCGATCCGTCGAGCGCGCTGCGCACCCGGGTGCGGGACGGGCTCGTGGCGCTGGGCACGCGCCTGAGCACCGACGCCGAGCTGCGGGCGAAGGTCGACGGCTGGCTCGCCGACGCGGCCGGCTACGTGGTGCGGCACTACCGCGGCGAGATCACCACGCTGATCACCGACACCGTCGAGCGGTGGGACGCGGAGGAGACCTCCCGCAAGGTGGAGCTGCAGGTGGGCCGCGACCTGCAGTTCATCCGCATCAACGGCACGGTGGTCGGCTCGCTGGCCGGCCTGGTCATCTACACGGTGGGACAGCTGGCGTTCGGCGGCTGAGCGGCCCGGGCGTGCTCGCGGAACGCTCGCGAGCAGCTGCGTGACGTTCGGGTCGTCCAGCGACTCCCTGATGCACGACCACAGCTCCAGGTTCGCGCTGGCCCACCGGGCGTAGGTGGACCAGGCGAAATTGGGACATCGGTGGCCGATCGTCACTCCACGTGCTTTGCGGTGAGGATCCTGCGGGCAGGTACGCGGTGGGGCGTTCCCCCGGTTCCGGGAGGGGTGCTCGGCCGCGCGGACGGGGGTCCGCCGTGGTGCCGCCGGGTCTCCGGGCGGAGAGGCTTGTCCTCATGACGGACATCCGCTCCACCCCCATCCCCACCTCCCTGCCCCACGGCTTCCGCAGCCGGCTGCGGCGCACCGCAGGCGTGGCCGCGACCGCGGGAACCGGCCTCGCCCTGATCTGGGCGCTCACCGGAGGCGGCACGTTCTGGCCGATCTGGGCCTGGCTCGGGCTCGCCGCGGTGGTCGCAGCCGACGCGGCCTTCCAACTGGCCAGGCACCGGTCGGCCGGCCGGCCCCGACCGCTCGCCGTGGTCGCCTCCGTCGCCGGGGTGCTCCTCCCGGCCGAGATCGCCGTCTGGGCGTTCACGGGCGGTGGCTACTTCTGGCCGGTGTGGAGCGCACTCCTGCTCGGCGGCGCCGCCCTGGCCGCGCGCGTCCTCACGGCCCCGGTGCCCGCTCGGGTCTGAAGGTGGACTCTGCCTCCGGAGACGGGTAATAGAGTCTCAATCGGGTGTGGCGCGGGTCATCGACCTGCGCAAGCAGTGTGCTTGCAACAGCTAGCACTCGCGCGTACCTTCGGTGGAGACGCACGGAGGTGAGCGCGAGTGGCGGCAACGGAGCGGCCCTCCGGGTCCGGCGAGTCGGGTCCCGGGGAACGCGTCGGCCACGCGGTCGAGCAGGTGGGCCACGTGGTCGAGCAGGCCGGGCAAGCCGTCGGCCAGGCCGTCGACGACATCGGCGCCTACATCCGCAGCCAGCGGGAGGGCGCGCAGGTGTCGCTGCGGCAGCTCGCACGCGCCACCGGCGTCAGCAACCCCTACCTCAGCCAGGTCGAGCGGGGGCTGCGCAAGCCGTCCGCCGAGATCCTCCAGCAGATCGCCAAAGGTCTGCGGATCTCCGCGGAGGCCCTGTACGTGAAGGCCGGGATCCTCGACGAGAAGCCTGCGAGCGCCGTCACCGACGCCGTGCTCGCCGATCCGGGCCTGACGGAGCGCCAGAAGCAGGTGCTCCTCGACATCTACCAGTCATTCAGGCGGGAGCACGACTCGTCGCCACCAGAGGAGTGATGACCATGGCCGTGGAACTTCCGACCACCGCCGACGTCCGCAAGGCTCGCCACAACGCCGCCAAGTCCGCCGCGGAGCGTGCAGAGGCCGCGCGTACGCCGCTGCTCGCCGTGCTCGGTGCGGGCGACATCGCGGTCAACGCCGTGTCCAAGGCCGTCGAGGGTGTGCAGCACCGGGTCGCCGAGCTGCCGCAGCACCTGAACAGCGATGAGCTGCGCAAGGCTGCGGCCGACCTGCGCGAGCAGGCCGGCAAGGCGTACGCCGGTTTCGCCAAGCAGGGCGAGCAGACCTGGGTCCGCATCCGCAAGCAGCCGCAGGTGCAGGAGGCCATCGCGCGCCTCGGGACCTACACCGGGAAGCTCGACTCCCGGGTCGACGACATCGTCGACGACGCGCGTGACGCCACCGAGAAGGCCCTCGCCGCCGTCAGCACGCAGACCCGGTCCACCGGCGAGCGGATCGCCAAGGCCACGCAGCGCTTCACCGGCCGCACCGCCGAGACGGTCACCGAGGTCAGCGAGGACGCCTCGAAGACCGTGGCGCAGGCCGGCACCGAGGCCGCCGGGACCATCTCGGAGGCGGGCACCGAGGCCGCGCGCGAGACGCGCAGCACCACCCGCCGGGCCGCCAACCGCACGGCGCCGAAGACCGAGTCCGCCGCGGGCGCGAGCAAGCCCGCCGCGCGCCGGAACAACTCGCCGAACGGTTCCAAGTCCGGCAACTGACACGCAGTCGGTCGCCGAGCGCCCCCGAGGACTCCCGTGCCTCGGGGGCGCCGCCATGTCATCCGCGCCTGTCGGTGGCCGTTTCCCGGCAACCGTTGAACCGGCCCGGGGATGTGCCTCGACCGTGATCACACGTACTCTGGGCGTGTGAGCCTGCTGTACGACCTCGACAACTGGGTGCTGTGGGCCATCTGGCTGCTCGCCATCCCCGTCGGTGGATACGCGTTCGTCCACGCGCTGATGCAGCGTGCCGACGCGTTCACGGCGGCCGACAAGCTCACCAAGCCCGCATGGCTCGGTATCACCGGGGCCAGCGCGCTGGTGCTCATCTTCTTCCAGGGCGGCCCGCTCGGCAGCGGTGCCCTGTTCTGGCTGGCGGCGCTGGTCGCCGTGCTCGTCTACATCGTCGACGTCAAGCCTGCGGTGGTCGGCGTCCAGGGCGGTGGCCAGCGCTGGTGACCGACTGGTCCGTTCTGGGCACGCTGCAGGCGGTCCCCGCGCTCGACCGGCCCGACCTCCTCGGTGAGCCGGTCGCCCACGCCTTGAAGGCGCTCGATCCGGCCGACGCCGCGCTCGTCGGCGTCGCGGAGATCGACCCGGGCCTCGCCGACACCGCGCAGTTCTGCGCTGCGTACTCCTCGCCGCTCGACGGTTCGGCCAACTGCGTCGTCGTGGCCGGCCGCCGCGGTGAGGACACCCGCTACGCGGCCTGCCTGGTGCTCGCCACCACGCGCGCCGACGTCAACGGGCTGGTCCGCAAGCGGCTGAACGCCCGCAAGGCCTCGTTCGCGCCGATGGACGACGCCGTTGAGCTCACCGGCATGGAGTACGGCGGCATCACGGCGATCGGCCTGCCCGATGGCTGGCCGCTCCTCGTCGACTCCGCCGTCGCGGCCGCTCCCGCGGTCGTGATCGGAAGCGGGATCCGCGGGTCCAAGCTGGCCCTGCCCGGCGAGCTGGCCGCCCGGCTGCCCGGCGCCGAGGTCGTGGACGGTCTCGGGCGGTAGCGCCTCAGGGCACGAGCAGTACCCGGCCCAGCTGTTCCCGGCCCTCCAGGATGCGGTGCGCCTTCGCGGCTTCCGGGAGCGGGAGCCGGGCGTGCACCACGGTGCGCAGGCGCCCGGCCGCAGCGTGCTCGGCCACGTCGGTCATGTCCGCCCGCGCCTGCTCGGGTAGCGCGGCCCGGTGGGCCGCCAGGGAGAACCCGATGATGGAGCGCAGGGCGTAGAGGGCGGTGGGGATGCGCTCCGGTTCGCCGCCTGCCGCGCCGTAGACGACCAGCCGGCCCAGCGGGGCGAGCAGGTCGACGGTGTGTTCCAGCATCGGGCCGGCCACCGAGTCGAGGACGACGTCCACCCCGTGGGGCACCGCCGCCCGGACGCGTTCCGGCCAGTCCGGGTCGGTGTAGTCCACGGCCACGTCCGCGCCGAGGCTCCGTGCGAAGTCGAGCTTCGACGGGGAGCTCGCCGTGGCGACCACGGTGCCGGCACCGTGCAGCTTCGCCAGCTGCACCGCGAGGTGCCCGATGCCGCCCGCGGCCGCGTTGACGAGGACGGTCTCGCCCGCGGCGAGGCGCCCGATGCGGAGCGCTCCGAGAGCGACCGGCCCGCCCATCGGCAGCATGCTGGCCATGCCGTCGTCGACGCCGTCGGGTACGGGGGCGAGCCACGCCGCGTCGACCAGCGACTCGTCGGCGAAAGCCTCCTCGGAGAGGCTCGTGACCCGCGTGCCGACGAGGCCCGGGTCCACCCCGTCGCCGGTCGCGACGACCGTGCCAACCACGTCCCCGGTCGGGGTGGCGGGCAGCGGGCGCCGGAAGATACCGCCCGCGCCCCGCCGGAACATCGTGTCGACGAAGTTCGCGCCGATCACCTCCGCGCGCAGGCGGACCTGGCCCGGTCCGGGCTCGGGGGCGGGCACCTCCTCCAGGGTGAGCACGTCCGGCTCGCCGTACTCGAAGTAGCGCACTCGGCGCACTTTTCCTCCCCGCGATAATCTGGACCAACGGTCAAGTTCGACCGTACTGGACCGGCGGTCCAGTTGTCGAGGGAGGAGCACAGGTGGCGGAACGCGCTGACGCCGCGCGGAACCGACGCGCGATCCTGCAGGCCACCGAGGAGCTGCTCGCAGACTTCCGCCCGGAGCAGATCTCGATGGAGCAGGTGGCAGCCGCGGCCGGCGTCGGGAAGGGCACCGTGTTCCACCGCTTCGGCAACCGGCTCGGTCTGATGACGGCCTTGATGCAGGAGCGGGCGTACGCGCTGCAGGACGCCGTCGAGAACGGGCCGCCACCGCTCGGGCCCGGCGCACCCGCCGGGGAGCGCCTGCTCGCGTTCTTCGACGCGGTCGTCGACGTGGTCGCCCGCAACAAGGGCCTGCTCGCCGCGCTGGGGCACGCCGTCACCGCGGCGCCAGACCGCGACCACGCCGACGGTCACCCGCTCCACCGGGCGTGGCGGGCCCACGTCCAGGCGTTGATCGCCGCCGAGCGCCCGGAACTCGACACCGAGGCCGTCGCCGACGTCCTGCTCGGCACGTTGACGAGCGACCCGGTGCTGCGGCTGTTCGAGCGCGGGGAGGGGCGGCGCGTCGCCGCCGTGTTGCACGCCATGGTCGAGGCGCTGATCCGGCCGGCGTGAGGGTTCAGGCGCTCGCCGCCTCGAGCCGACCGTCAGCCCTCGGTGGCCGACCGAGCCGTCGCGGAGAGGGCGTGCAGATCGTCGAAGGCCAGGCGGAGGTGCGTGTCCAGGCTCTGCGACGGGTCCTCGATCCAGGCTCCGGTGGCCTGGTGGAAGGCGGCCCACCCGGTCCGAGCGGCCAGGACGGCGAGCCGGTTGGGGACGCCGCGGTGCTGCAGCGCTTCTGCGACGGCGTCGATGAGCGAGGCGTGCTTGGCCAGCTCGCGTTCCCGCAGGGCCGGCGTCGCGGCGATGATCTCCAGGCGCGGTTCGGAGAGCGGACGGTTGGCCTCCAGCAGCCGTCCGGCTCTCCGGAAGGACCGGAGCAGTACCTCGAGCGGCTGCAGACCGGCGGGTGCATCCGCCACCGCCTGCGTCAGCTCGGCGCGCAGGTCGGCCTCGCCGTCGAAGAGGACCTCGCGCTTGTCGGGGAAGTGCCGGAAGAACGTGCGTTCGTTGACGCCGGCCCTGGCGGCGATCTCGGCCGTGGTGGTCTTGTCGAACCCGCGCTCGCGGTACAGCTCGAGGGCCGCCTGCTGCAGGCGGCGGCGCGCTTCTGCTCCGCTCCGTGGCACTCCCCGAGGCTACCGGGGTTTGTGCCAGTGACTGACGCTACGTTGTGTCAGTAACTGGCGCTACGAGTAGGGTCAGCGACTGGCGCTAAGTAGTGCCAGTCGCTGGCGTATAGGAGTCTTCATGGACGTCTTCGTCACCGGTGGTTCCGGGCTCACCGGCCCTGCCGTCGTCGCCGAGCTCGTCGCCGCCGGCCACGCCGTCACCGGCCTGGCGCGCTCGGACGCCGCCGCCGCTCGGCTCGAGTCGCTCGGCGTCACGCCGCACCGCGGCTCCTTGGACGACCTCGACACCCTGCGCACCGGTGCCGAAGCCGCTGACGGCGTCCTGCACATGGCCTTCGGCTTCGACGCTGCCGGCCCCGATGCGATGATCAGGCGCGACCGGGCAGCGATCGAGACGCTGGGCCGCGTTCTGGAACATTCGGGCAAGCCGTTCGTCAGCACCTCGGGCACCCTCGTCATGCCCGCCGGCCGGGAGGGCGCCGAGGGGGACGAGCCCGACCCCGCAGGGATCGCCGGGTTCCGGATCCCGGGCGAGCGAGCGTGTCTCGGCTTCGCCGGCCGGGGGGTACGCGCGAGCGTCGTGCGGCTCGCGCCGACCGTCCACGGCCCCGGCGACCACGGCTTCATCGGCATGCTCGTGGCCACCGCACGCAAGACCGGTGTGTCGGCCTACGTGGGCGACGGCGGCAACCGGTGGCCTGCGGTGCACCGGATCGACGCCGCGGGGCTGTTCCGCATGGCCCTGGAGAAGGCTCCGGCGGGCAGCGTGCTGCACGGGGTCGCCGAGAACGGGGTCACCATGAGGAGCATCGCGGAGACGATCGCCCGAGGACTCGATCTGCCTGCGGTGTCCCTCGGTGCGGAGGAGGCTGCCGCGCACTTCGCGAGCCCGTTCATGGCCGCCGTCTACGGCGTCGATGCGCCCGCCTCCGGCTCGTTCACCCGGGAGCTGCTCGGTTGGTCGCCCACCCGCTCGACCCTCCTCGACGACCTGGAGCACGGCGACTACCTCGCCGCCCCGAAGGCCACGGTGGCCCACGGGGTGTCAGGCGTACGGGGCGAGGCCTCCGCGTAGCAGGTCGAATGCGTGGTCGGCCTCGGTCAGCGCGGCGGGGGCCAGTGCGTCGGCGCTCTGGCCTGCGATGATCCGGCGCTGGTTGGCGTCGGCGAGCTCCCGCAGGACCACGAAGATCTGGCTCGCGGCCAGGCGTGCGGTGAGCTCCGGGTGGGGGGCCTCGCGGGCCGCCCCGAACAGGGCGGACGTGAGCGCCTCCACGCTGCGGGCGTGGTAGCGCTGCAGGGCCGTGCTGAGTGCGGGCGTGTCGCGGACGAGCCGGTGGAACGCCACGACCTCCGGGGTGTCGCAGAGGCCGGTGATCGGGTCGCGCCGCTCCAGGGTGATCCGCAGGTGGCGGTGGAGGGCGTCGAGCGGCGACTCGTCAGCCGGCCGGTCGCGGACGACGCGCGCCGACTCGTCCTCGTGGTCGGCGAACCGGTGGAGGACGAGGTCGTCCTTGGTCGGGAAGTAGGCGAAGAGGGTGCGCTTCGAGACCTCGGCGGCATCGGCGATCTCCGTGACCGGGACGTCGTCGTAGCCGCGCTCGAGGAACAGCGCGATCGCCGCTTCCGAGATCGCCTTCCGCGTGCGGGCCTTCTTCCGTTCCCGCAGGCCCAGTCCCTCATCCACGGGGCGATCCTATCCGCGGTTGATATCTGCACTTGGTATACACATGTCCCTGGTGTGGATCCTGCGCACGACGTGATCGTCGTGCGCCCCCGGGCCCATCGGGCTTCCTCGCGAGCGAGCTGGCGATGGCGGGAGCAGACGTGGCGCTCGTGGATCGGAAGTGCCCGGAAGGCTTCCGCGTTGTCCGGGTGACGCCCGCGACGACTTGAGTCCTGCTCGCTCATGGTTCCTGCGTTCGCGCACAGCGGAAGTACTTGAACGCTGGAATGGCGACAACGGTGTAAGCGTTGGGCAGGACATGACAGAGACGCTGAAGCTGCCGGTGCTTCCGCTCGCCGACTCGGTGCTGCTGCCC
Organism: Pseudonocardia cypriaca; assembly: GCF_006717045.1. Taxonomy (NCBI): domain Bacteria; kingdom Bacillati; phylum Actinomycetota; class Actinomycetes; order Pseudonocardiales; family Pseudonocardiaceae; genus Pseudonocardia; species Pseudonocardia cypriaca. Next base: position 2,838,713 of record NZ_VFPH01000002.1, on the reverse strand, counting down.
GGCATGGTGGTTCCCGTCCGGCTCGACGAGCCGGAGATCCAGGCAGCGGTCGATGCAGCCAACAGCGTCGACCGCACGGTCCTGGTCGTCCCCCGCCTCGACGGCAAGTACGCCGCCGTGGGCACCGTCGCCGTCCTCGAGCAGGTGGGTCGCCTGCCCAGCGGGGAACGTGCGGCGGTCGTGCGCGGTGAGGGCCGCGCACAGATCGGCTCCGGTGTCACCGGGCCGGGGGCTGCCCTGTGGGTGGAGGCCACCCCGGTGCCCGAGCAGCCCGTGACGGGCCGGATGACCGAGCTCGCCAAGGAGTACAAGGCCCTGGTCATCGGGATCCTGCAGCAGCGCGGCGCATGGCAGGTCGTCGACTCGGTGCAGCAGATCACCGACCCCGGCCAGCTCGCCGACACCGCGGGCTGGTCCTCCTACCTGGACCTGGAGCAGAAGTCGCAGCTGCTCGCCGAGACCGACGTGGTCACGCGGCTGGAGCTGCTGCTGGAGTGGACCAAGGCGCACGTCGCGGAGCAGGAGGTCTCCGAGAAGATCGCGCAGGACGTCCGCGAGGGGATGGAGAAGACCCAGCGCGAGTTCCTGCTGCGCCAGCAGCTCGCCGCCATCCGCAAGGAGCTGGGGGAGCTCGACCCCGACGGAGGCGACGACTCCGCCGACTACCGCACCCGCGTCGAGAACGCCGACCTGCCCGAGCACGTCCGCAAGGCCGCGCTCACCGAGGTCGGCAAGCTGGAGCGGGCGTCGGACCAGAGCCCGGAGTCGGGCTGGATCCGCACCTGGCTGGACACCGTCCTCGACATGCCGTGGAACACGCGCACCGAGGACACCGACGACCTCATCGCCGCCCGGGCGATCCTGGACGCCGACCACGCGGGCCTCGACGACGTCAAGGAGCGGCTGGTCGAGTTCCTGGCGGTCCGTGCCCGCCGCAACCGCAAGGGCATGGAGAAGGTCGGCGGCCGCGGGTCCGGCGCCGTGCTGTCGCTGGTCGGCCCGCCCGGCGTCGGCAAGACGTCGCTCGGTGAGTCGGTCGCGCGGGCGCTCGGCCGCAAGTTCGTGCGGGTCGCACTCGGCGGCGTCCGCGACGAGGCAGAGATCCGCGGCCACCGGCGCACGTACGTCGGTGCGCTGCCCGGCCGGATCGTCCGCGCGATCCGCGAGGCGGGGTCGATGAACCCGGTGGTGCTGCTCGACGAGATCGACAAGGTCGGCAGCGACTTCAGGGGAGACCCGACCGCGGCCCTGCTCGAGGTGCTCGACCCGGCGCAGAACCACACGTTCCGCGACCACTACCTCGAGGTCGACCTCGACCTGTCCGACGTGCTGTTCCTCGCCACGGCGAACGTCTTCGAGGCCATCCCCGGCCCGCTGGCCGACCGGATGGAGATCGTGACGCTCGACGGCTACACCGAGGCGGAGAAGGTCGCCATCGCGCGCGACCACCTGCTGCCGCGGCAGGTCCAGAAGGCGGGGCTCGAGCCGAGCGACGTCGAGTTCTCCGACGTGGCGTTGTCGATGATCGCCGCCGAGTACACCCGCGAGGCCGGCGTGCGGCAGCTGGAGCGGGGCCTGGCCAAGGTCCTGCGGAAGGTGGCCGTGAAGCTGGACAGCGGTGCCGAGACCCCGGTCCACGTCGACGCGGACGCGCTCGTGGGCTACCTGGGCCGCCCGAAGTTCACGCCGGAGTCGGCCGAGCGCACGTCCGTGCCCGGCGTCGCCACCGGGCTCGCGGTCACCGGAGCCGGCGGGGACGTGCTGTTCATCGAGGCCACCGCGATGGAGGGCGACCCGGGTCTGACCCTGACCGGCCAGCTCGGCGAGGTGATGAAGGAGTCCGTCTCGATCGCGCTGTCCTACCTGCGGTCGAAGGGCCTCGCCGGTGACCTGGCGACGCGCAAGCTGCACGTCCACGTGCCGGCGGGAGCCGTGCCCAAGGACGGCCCGAGCGCGGGCATAACGATGACCACCGCGCTGGCGTCGCTCGCGAGCGGGCGGCCGGTCAAGTCGTCGGTGGGCATGACCGGTGAGGTCACGCTCCAGGGCAAGGTGCTGCCGATCGGTGGCGTCAAGCAGAAGCTGCTGGCGGCGCACCGGGCCGGGCTGACCGACGTGATCATCCCGAAGCGCAACGAGCCCGACCTCGACGACCTGCCGGAGTCGGTGCGCGGCGAGCTGCGGGTGCACCCGGTGTCCGATGTGTCGGAGGTGCTGGAGCTGGCGCTGGAGCCGGTGCCGCTGACCGCCGCGGCCTGACGCTGCTGCAGAGCGAACGGGTGGTCCTGCCGACGGCAGGACCACCCGTTCGGCTTTCGTGGGGTTGATAACCCTTCGCGGTTCGGGAGCGAGTCCAGCTCTCATCGCCGCGCGGAGGGAGTCCCGTCATGGCGGCATCGAGGAACCTCGAGAGCTTGCGGTCGGAGCTGGCAGGGGCGGTGATCACGCCGGGCGACCCGGGCTACGACACCGCGCGGTCGCTGTGGAACGGCTCGTTCGACCGGCATCCCGCGGTGATCGCCTGCTGCGCCTCCTCGGAGGACGTCGCCGCGGCGATCGGGTTCGCCGAGTCCGCGGGACTCGAGATCTCGGTGCGCGGCGGTGGCCACTCCTTCAGCGGGGCATCCGCAGGCGACGACGGACTGACGATCCACCTGGGGTCGATGACCTCCGTCCAGGTCGACCCGGACGGCCGACGCGCCCGGGTCGGAGGGGGCGCGACCTGGGCCGATGTCGACGCGGCCGCGCAGGCGCACGGCCTCGCCGTGACCGGCGGGGTCCTGAGCGACACCGGCGTCGGCGGCCTCACCCTAGGCGGCGGGATGGGTTGGCTCGCCAACCGCCACGGCCTCTCGATCGACAACCTCGAGTCGGCCCAGGTCGTGCTCGCTGACGGTCGCGTCGTCCGGGCGTCCGAGTCCGACGAGCCAGACCTCTTCTGGGCCCTGCGCGGCGGTGGCGGGAACTTCGGTGTGGTCACCGAGTTCGAGTTCCGGCTGCACCCGATCGGCCCCGAGGTGCAGTTCGGTCTGCTGTTCTGGGAGATCGAGCGGGGGGTCGACGGACTGCGTGCCTGCCGCGAAGCTGCGCAGAGCCTCCCGTCGGACTACGGCATCCTGATCGGCGGTGCACTCAGCGCCCCGGAGGCGCCGTTCGTCCCCGAGGAGCACCACGGGAAGATCGGCCACGCGCTCCTCGTCGCCGGCTACGGCTCTGCCGAGGAGCACGCGGACGCGATCGCCGCCGTGCGCGAGGTTTGCCCACCGCTCTTCGAGTTCCTCACGCCGATGCCCTACACGGCGATGCAGCAGTTGTTCGACCCCGAGCTCCCCCCGGGGACCCGGATGTACGACAAGGCCCTCTACTTCGCCGAGCTGACCGATGACGCGATCACGGTGATCACCGAGCGGGCGACCGGGAAGACCGACCCGCTGTCGTTCATGCCGATGTTCGCGCTGCACGGCGCCGTCGCGGAGGTCGGCGAAGAGGCCACCGCATACGGCGGATTGCGCACCCCCCACTTCGTGGTCGACGTGTCGGGGACGAGTTACGACCCGGACCGGTTCGTTGCGGACCGGGAGTGGGCCCGCTCCACCTGGGACGCGCTGCGTCCGCTCGCCGGCAACGCGGGGAGCTACGTCAACTTCATGTCCGAGCTGGACGACGATGAGCGGATCCGCGCCTCGTACGGTCCGGCGAAGTACGGGCGGCTCGCGCAGGTCAAGGGCGAGTACGACCCGGGCAACCTCTTCCACCGCAACGCGAACATCAAGCCGGCCTGACCACATCCTGTATCAGGGAAGGCCGAGCACGCTCCTCCTCTTCGGAATGGACCATGAGGGGGAACGGATGACGTACACGATGAGCGGCGGGGTCGATGCACTGCGTGAGGTGATGGACGGGCAGGTGCTGCTTCCGGACGACCCGGACTTCGATCGCGCCGCGCTGATCTGGAACGGCGCCATCGATCGGTTGCCGGCCGTCGTCGCGCGCTGCACGTCGGCGGCGGACGTCGCCGCGGCGCTGCGGTGGGGGCAGGAGAACGGCCTCGAGATCGCGGTGCGCGGGGGCGGCCACAACGTCGCGGGCACCGCCGTGATCGAGGGCGGGTTGACGATCGACCTCAGCCCGCTGGTCACGGTCGTGGTCGACCCGCTCGCGCGGCGGGCGCGCTGCGGTGGTGGGGCGGTGCTCGCCCAGCTGGACGCGGCGTGCCAGGAGCACGGCCTCGCCGTCCCGGCCGGGACGGTCAGCCACACCGGGGTCGCGGGTCTGACCCTCGGCGGTGGCTTCGGCTGGCTGAGCCCGATGGCCGGCCTCTCCATCGACAACCTGATCTCGGCCGAGGTCGTCCTCGTCGACGGGCGGGTCGTGCGGGCGAGCGCGCACGAGCACCCCGACCTGTTCTGGGCCCTCCGCGGTGGCGGCGGCAACTTCGGCGTGGTCACCGAGTTCGAGTTCCAGCTGCACGCGGTGGGCCCGCTGGTCCACCTCGGGATGTTCTTCTTCGGGCTGGACCGGGCGGAGGAGGCGATCCGGCTCGGCCGGACGTTCTTCGCGGGCAGCCCGCGCAACGTCGGCGGCACGATGGTGGGCCTGAACGCGCCGCCTGCGCCGTTCGTACCGGAGGAGGCCCACTTCGCACCCGGCGTCGCGATCGTGGCGGCCGGGTTCGGCTCGGCCGTCGAGCACGCTTCCGTGATCGAGCAGCTGCGGGAGGCGGGGCCGCTGTTCGAGCTCGTGACGCCGATGCCGTACGTCGCGCTCCAGCAGATGCTCGACGAGGGTGCCCCGTGGGGCGCGCACGGCTACACGAAGGGTCTCTACCTGGACGAGCTGTCCGACGAGGCGATCGACGTGGTCGCGGCGGCACTCCGGGAGAAGCCGTCGCCGATGTCGCAGGTGCTCGTGTTCCCGCTCGGGGGCGCCTTCGGCGATGTGCCGGACGACGCCACGGCCTTCGGCGGGCGCCGCACGGCGAAGTACGCGCTGGTGGTCGACGCTCTCGTGCCCGACCCGGTCATGTTCGATGCGGAGCGTCGGTGGGCGCGGTCGACCTGGGACGCGGTGCGCCCGTTCGCCGACGACGCGAGCACCTACGTGAACATGATGACCGAGTTCGAGGAGAACCGGGTCCGCGATTCGTACGGCGCGAAGTACGAGCGGCTGGCGATGATCAAAGCGGTGTACGACCCGCGCAACGTCCTGCGTTCGAACGCCAACATCAAGCCTGCCTGACCCACGACGGCACCCCTCGACCTAGCCGACGGGGGTGCCCCGCAGGTCAGCGGCAACAGGCGCAGACCATCGGGCCTGGTGCCGCCGCTGCCGCCGGGTCCTGGCTCGCCGCGAGCACGTCGTCGAGCATCTGCTCACGGGCGGCGCCGTCGAGCAGGCACCCGCGCACCACGACGGAGTCGATCCGCGTCGTGTTGGTGATGTCACGCAGCGGGTCGGCGTCGAGCAGCACCAGGTCGGCGACCTTCCCCGGCGCGATCGAGCCCTGCTCGTCCTCGAGGCCGAGGTAGCGCGCGGGCTCCAGCGTGGCGGCCCGCAGCGCCTGCGCGGTGGTGAGACCGGCGCGCACCAGCAGCTCGAGCTCCTCGTGCAGCGCGAACCCGGGCACGAGGGACGGAGTGCCGGTGTCGGTGCCTGCGAGCAGTGGCACGCCCGCCTCGGCCAGCTCGGGCACGAGGTCCATGCGGCGCTCGAACAGCTCGCGGCGCTCCACGTTCTGCGCGGGCGTTCGCCTCTGCATGTAGATCTGCTGCAGCTGCACCTTCATGATCTCCGTGTACGGGGCGGGCAGGTAGCGGGTGCGGGGGTCGTCGGCCCGCACCGTGGACGGGGTGTCGGCGATCCGGTGCTGCACCAGCGTCGGGGTGACGAAGGTGCCGTTCGAGGCGAGGCGCTCGAGGACACGGGCCGCCTTCCGGCGGTCCGTGCTGCGGGCGGCCGCGTATTCGGCGTCGTGCATCTTGGTGTACCAGCCGCCGTACTCCCCGCCCGCGATCGGGACGGCGGCCACCTCGCGGCGCAGCCGATCCTCCTCCCGCGACGCCGCGTACCAGAACTGCCATAGGTGCTCGATGCTGCGGATCCCGGCGTCGCTCGCCTCGGGGAGCGGCACGAAGTCCGAGCAGTGCCCGAGGAACGGGATGCCCAGCTCGCGGGTCTCTTCCGCGATCGCGTGGAAGGCCTCGGGGCTCAACCTCGTGTAGACCTTGATGAAATCCGCTCCGGCCGCGTGCTGCTCGCGGACGGCGGCTCGCGCCTGCGCGGCGTCGGCGACGGCGACGTACGGCGGCCCGATGCCCTCCCACAGCGATGGTGAACCGTCGACGAGCAGGCGGGTCGCCTGCGATCGCGGGCCGAACGCCGCACCCGCCGCCACCCGGTCCCGGTAGGTGACCGCGTCCGGGTTGCCGCCCATCTCCCGCACGGTCGTGATCCCGTTGACGAGGTACAGCGGCGGGAAGGTCCGCTCGAGCGGCACGGTGTGGACGTGCATGTCGGCGAGGCCCGGGATGAGGAACTTCCCCGTGCCGTCGACGGCGGTCGCACCGGGCGGGACCCGGACCCGGGCCGTGGGTCCGACCTCCGTGATCCGGTCGCCCCGAACCAGCACCGTCGTTGCAGGCCGCCGCCGCCCGGCGTCCACCTCGACGACCGTCACCCCCGTGATCGCGATGACGCCGTCGGCCGGAGCAGGCGCCGGTGGTGGGAGCGGGGGTGACGGTGGTTCCGGGGCGCACCCGGTCGCCCCGACTCCGCCGATCACGCCCAACGCCAGCCCGCCGGCCAGCACCGACCTCCGGCTGATCCTGCCTTGCATCCCGCACCTCGCATCCGTCCGATGACGAGGAGATCGTCATTCGGGCAGGAGGTCTCCGGCGGTGGTGCGGTCCGGTCGTACCCGGGTGGGGGTTACCCCCGTGAACAGTTTCGGGCCGCCGGGCGCGAGCTCAGCGCGGGCACGAGCTCCCCTCAGGGGAAGACCACCGTCTTGTTGCCGTGCACGAGCACCCGGTCCTCGAGGTGCCAGCGCAGACCCCTGGCCAGTACGAGCCGCTCGATGTCGCGGCCGCGGCGGACCATGTCGGCTGCGGTGTCGCTGTGGTCAACGCGGATGACGTCCTGCTCGATGATCGGGCCGGCGTCGAGCTCGGGCGTGACGTAGTGGCAGGTGGCGCCGATCAGCTTGACGCCGCGGGCGTAGGCCTGGTGGTAGGGCCGTGCGCCGACGAACGACGGCAGGAAGCTGTGGTGGATGTTGATCGCCCGGCCGGCCCAGGCGCGGCACAGCTCGGGCGGCAGGATCTGCATGAAGCGGGCGAGCACCACGGCGTGCGGGTCGTGCCGGCTCACGAGGTCGTCCACGTCGGCGAACGCCTGCGCCTTCGCGGCGGCCCTCGCCTCCGGGTCGCCGCCGCCCGGTGCCGGGAACGGGACGTGGTGGAAGGGCACTCCGTGGGCGCGCACGATCGGCCCGAGCCGGTCGTGGTTGCCGATGACGGCGGCCAGGCGCACCGGGAGCTCCCCGGTGGCGACGCGCCCGAGGATGTCGTGCATGCAGTGCGCTTCCTCGCTCACCAGCAGGACGATGCGCTTCGGCTCGCGGGTGTCGGTGACCGTCCAGGTCGTCTCGCCGCCCAGCTCGGCGGCCACTTCGGCGAAGCGTTCCCGCAGCTGGTCGGGGCCGAACGGCAGCGAGTCGGCCCGCACCACCTGGCGGGTGAAGAACCATCCGGTGCCGGGGTCGGAGTGGTAGCCCGCCTCCACGATCCAGCCGCCCGCGTCGGCCAGGAACCCCGCGATGCGGGCGACGATCCCGGTGGTGTCGGGGCAGCTCAGGGTGATGACGTACCGATGCTCGGCCGTGGGCTCCACGAGACGATGGTCCTCGCCGTCAGCGGGCGTTGCCGGCCAGCCATTCCTGGGTGAACGCGGTCTCGGCGGTGAGGAGCCGCTGCACCTGCTCCGCGATCACGCCCTCGATCTTCCCGCCGATCAGGGGCACCGAGACCTGCGCGTCCGCGCGCACGTTCAGCTCGCTGCCGCCGTCGGGCAGGTCCCGCAGCCGCATGCCGCCGGTTGCGGACGCCGGGGCGCCGTGGATCGTGACGTCGACCTCGCCGACGTAGCGGCCGCTGTCCTGCCGGGTCCACCGCTCGTTGCGCTCGATGGTGAGGTTGCCGGACAGCACGCTGCGCACCACCGATGGCAGGTCCTTCGAGTCGAGGCCGAGCCGCAGCCGGTAGCGCGCGCCCTGCACGTCGGCCGAGTGCTCCAGGAGGGCCGCGCCGGGGCCGCCGACGCGTTCCAACCGGGCGCGCAGGTAGTCGGGGTCGACCATCGTGGCGTAGACCTCGTCCGCGGGATGCGTGGACACGGACCGGAAGTCGATCTGCCGGGGCATGAGCGGAGGCTACTAGTGCCCCGCCCCGGAAGGTTGGCGCGTAGATCGGTGGATCCAGGCGTTCGCTGGCAAGGCGCCGCACGGCCCTCGTACCGGGCCGTACTCGGGTCGTGCGGCAACGCGGCCAGCGGGCGCCTGGGCCGCCGAGGTACGTGGTGAACCTTTCGGGGCGGGGCACCAGGGCGCGGGTCGGGGGGCCGTGGTCCTGCCTTACCGTTGACGCCTGTGTCCGTACCCGACGTGCTCCCGTCGCCGACGCAGCGGCTCGCGCCGCTGACCACGCTGCGGCTGGGCGGCCCCGCCCGCCGGCTCGTCGAGGCGACGTCGGCGGACGCGGTGGTGCAGGCGGTCCGGGACGTCGATGCGGCGGGGGAGCCGTTGCTGCTGCTCGGCGGGGGTTCGAACGTCGTGGTCGCCGACGACGGCTGGCCCGGCACGGTGGTGCACGTCGCGAACACCGGGCGCGTGGTCGAGCGGCGGCCGGACGGCTCGGTGCTGCTCACGGTCGAGGCCGGAACCGACTGGGACGACGTGGTCGCCGCCTGCGTCGCCGACGGGCTGGGCGGGCTGGAGTGCCTGTCCGGGATCCCGGGCCGGACCGGGGCCACCCCCGTGCAGAACGTCGGCGCGTACGGGGTGGAGGTCGCCGACCTGCTGGTCGACGTCGACCTATACGACCGGCGCAGCGGGGCCGTGCGCTCCCACGTCCCGGCCGCCGAGCTCGGCCTCGCCTACCGCACCAGCGTGCTGAAGGGCCGCGACGACGCCGTGGTGCTGCGGGTGCGGTTCGCCCTGCCCGGCACCGACGCGAGCGCTCCCGTCCGGTACCCCGAGCTGGCGCGGACGCTGGGGGTCGAGGCCGGAGCGCGGGTGCCGGCGGCGGTGGCCCGGGAGGCGGTGCTCGACCTGCGCCGCGGCAAGGGCATGGTGCTCGACGCGAACGACCACGACACGTGGAGCGCCGGTTCGTTCTTCACCAACCCCGTGCTGCCCGAGGAGCAGGTGCCCGCGGCCGCGCCCCGCTTCCCCGCGGGCCCGGGAACGGTCAAGGTGCCGGCCGCGTGGCTGATCGACCACGCCGGTTTCCGGCGCGGCCACCCCGGCCCCGGCGGCCGGGTGGCGCTCTCCGGCAAGCACGTGCTCGCGCTCACCAACCGCGGTGGGGGTACCACCGCCGAGCTGCTCGAGCTCGCCCGCGAGGTCCGCGACGGCGTGCGGTCACAGTGGGGAGTGACACTGTCCCCCGAACCGGTTCTCGTGGGATGCCGGATCTGACCCGCGCGTAATCTGGCTAGGGCCCCGCTGCGGGACAACCCGCGGTGTCTTTGGCGCGTCTGTAGCAGTGGGGAGCTCTGGCAAGGGGGACTCGGTTTTGCGCAGGATCCTGCTCGCACTGGCGGTCGTGCTGGTCGGCTCGCTCGGCGTGGTGACGATCGCCACGGCCGATGAATCGGGCCGTGTGACGGAAGCGGCTGTTCCGCCGGTTCTCGAACCGCCCGCCACGCTCGCGTACTCACCCGGCGTCGACGCCGCCGGTGTCGACCCGCGGGCGTCGGCCGCGGTGTCGGTCAAGGACGGCAAGCTCGACGACGTCACGCTCAGCGGTCCGGACGGCAAGGCCGTCGAGGGCGAGGCGAACGCCGACCGCACCGAGTGGAGCAGCACCGAGGAGCTCGCCTACGGCGTCACGTACATGTGGGCCGGCAGCGCCACCGGCCGGGACGGGCAGAAGGTGCCCGTGCAGGGCTCGTTCACCACGCTGAAGCCGGCCAAGACGGTGCGCGGCACGATCAACATCGGCGACGGGCGCACCGTCGGGGTCGCCGCGCCGATCCGGATCCAGTTCAACGACCACGTCGAGGACCGCGCGGCCGTTGAGCGTGCGCTGTCGGTCGAGACGTCGGTTCCCGTCGAGGGCTCGTGGGGCTGGCTGCCCGACGAGGGCGGCGGGTCGCGGGTGGACTGGCGCCCCCGGGAGTACTGGCCGGCCCACACGAAGGTGAAGGTCACCGCAGACCTGTTCGGCGTGCCGTACGGCGGAGGCGACTACGGGGCCTCCGACATCAGCAGCTCGTTCGAGATCGGGCGGTCGCAGGTCGTCAAGGCCGACGCCAGGAGCCACCGCGTGGTCGTCATCCGCGACGGCCAGCAGGTTTTCGACTTCCCGGCGAGCTTCGGGCTCGACTCCGACCCCCGCCGCAACACCCGCACCGGCGTGCACGTCGTCACCGAGAAGTTCCCCGAGCGGCGGATGGTCAGCGAGACCTTCGACTACGACGTGAACATGAAGTGGGCCGTCCGGATCAGCAACAACGGCGAGTTCCTCCACGCCCAGCCCGCCACCGTGGGGGTCCAGGGTTCGGCGAACGTCAGCCACGGCTGCCTCAACCTCTCCCCCGAGAATGCCAAGGCGTACTACGACTCGGCGATCTACGGCGACCCGGTCGAGGTCACCGGCACCCAGGTGGCGCTGTCGGCCCGCGACGGCGACATCTGGGACTGGACGCTGTCCTGGAACGAGTGGAAGGGCCTCTCGGCCCTGGGCGGCTGACTCAGCCCAGGTCGACCCGCCCGTTCGCGACGAGCCAGTCCAGCGCCTCCCGGAGGGCTTGCGTCGCCGTGTAGCGCGGCGCGTAGCCCAGCACGGTGCGGGCGCGCTCGATGCTCGCGCTGATCGAGCGGGAGACGTGCTCGCGGGTGACCCGCGCGTGCTCCGCGCCGGCCCGCGACTCGAACTCGGGCCAGTCCACCGGCTCGAGCACGGGTTCGCGGCCGAACCACCCGGCCGCCGCGTGTGCGAGGCCCAGCGACGTCATCGCCTGCTCCGCGACCACGTGGAAGCTGGAGCCGATCGCAGCGGGGCGGGTCAGCGCCCGTTCGAACGCCTGCGCCACGTCGTCCGCGTGCACGTGGTGCAGCACGCCGAGACCGAGGTCGGGCAGCGCCACGGGCTCGCCCAGCGCGAGCGCCCGCCAGACGCCGGGGTCCAGGTTGCCCGCTGGGTTGATGACCGGCCATCCCGGCCCGGTGATGTGCCCGGGGTGCAGCACGACGCTCGGGACCCCGCCCCGACGGGTCTCGGCGTGCAGCAGGCGCTCGATCGCGGCCTTTCCGATGCCGTACTCGCCCACCGGCGTGCGCGGCTCGTCCTCCGTCACCGGCACGCGGTGGACCGGGCCGTGCACCCAGATCGTGCCGCAGTGCAGGAGCAACGGGCGTATCGGCCGCAGCGCCTCGACGAGCAGGCCCGCCGACTCGGGCGTGAAGCACACCAGGTCGACCACGACGTCGGGGTCGAGGGCCACGACCCTGGCGCCGAACGTGCCCGCCGCGTCCTCGGCGTCCCGGTCGACGACGACCCGCTCGCCCCGCGACCACTCGGGCGCCTCGTGGTAGGGCTCCCGCGTCCCGCGGCTGAGCGCGACGACCTCGTGCCCGGCGCGCACGAGGCGGGGGACCAGGTATGAGCCGATGTGCCCGGTCGCTCCGACCACCACTACGCGCATCGTTCGATCATGCTCCGTCCGGGAGGGGTAGTGCACGGGATGTACGGGTACGCGCGGTCATGCGTCCCGACGAGCTGAGCGACCAGGTCGAGAGCCGATCCGTTCCGCTTCCCGAGGAGGAGCGGGCGGAGGACGGCCGGGAGGACCGCCGCGCCGAGGCCAGGGAGATCCTGCGCGACTCCGAGCAGCGGATCGGCGAGGCGGCGACGGGCGAGCGCCCGGCGGACGCTGCGCGGGAGAACCGCCCGACGGAGGAGACGGCAGGCCCCTGACCGTTCCGACGAAGGCGCCGTTCGTCGGAATCAGGTCGTGCGGATCAGGGCCGCCGCGTCGCGGACCGTCGTCCGGATGCGGTAGAGGCTCGTGCTCGCCGTGATGTAGGCCGTGCGGCCGTCCTCGCCGCCGAAGCACAGGTTCGCGATCTTCTCCGGCACCGGGATCCGCAGCAGCGGGGCGCCTGCCGGGTCGAACACCTGGATCGAGTCGTGGCTCGAGGTCCACACGTTTCCGTGCTCGTCCACCCGGAAGCCGTCGGGCACCCCCGGCGATACCTCGACGAACTCGCGGCCGTTCTTGCACAGCCGGCCGTCGAACACGTCGTAGACGTGGATGGAGTGGCCACCGGGCCGGGCCGGGTCGCGCTCGCCGGTGGGAGGGGAGGCGCCGGAGTCGGCGACGTAGAGCAGCGACTCGTCGGGGGAGAAGGCGAGCCCGTTCGGCGTCTCGACGTCGATCACGGCGGGGACGACGGAGCCGTCGCGCGGGTCGAAGCGGAAGACGTAGTGGTCGCCGTACTCGAGCTCGCCCGCGTGCCCCTCGGTCGGCTTCATGATCCCGTAGGACGGGTCGGTGAACCAGATCGTGCCGTCGCTCTTCACGACGACGTCGTTGGGCGAGTTGAGCCGCACCCCGGCCCACCGGTCGACGACGCTCTCCACGACGCCGTCCTGGTCGCGCTCCACCCGCCGCCTGCCGTGCGAGCACTGGATCACCGAGCCGTCCAGGTCCAGCGTGCGGCCGTTGGTGAACTCGACGTCCTCGGCGTAGACGCTCAGCTCTCCGCTCGCTTCGGAGAACTGCAGGATGCGGTTGTTCGGGATGTCGCTGTAGCGCACGGTCCGGTCGGCGGCGACCCAGACCGGGCCCTCCGCCCAGATCGAGCCGGTGGCCACCTTCTCCAGCTCGGCGCCGGCTTCGAGCAGGTCGGTCACTTCGATACCTCCGCGGTCTTCGCAGTGGTCACGGTCTCGGTCATCCGGGACAGCGGTAGCAGCCCGAGGAGGCAGATCACGGCGAGCACGACGTAGTGCACGGTGAACCCGGCCGTGTCGATGATCCATCCCGAGACCCAGGCGGCCAGCGCGCCGGACACCCCGAGCGCCAGGCCGATCATGAGCCCCATCGCGGTGCCGGCCGCGCGCGGCACCGAGTCGATGAGCAGGGCGTACACCACCGGGAACGGGGCGTTGCGGAACAGGCCCCACACGAGCAGCACGATCCAGGCGCTCACCGGGCTCGCGATGAAGATCATCAACAGCAGGCTGGCGGCCCAGCCGATCACCAGGAACCGGATCGCGAACTTGCGGCCGGCGTGGTCCGACCACGCTCCCCACACGACCTGCCCGATCCAGCCGGTGAGCCCGGACGCGCCGGAGAGCAGGGCGGCGAGGCCGAGGCCCATCCCCGCGTCGACGAGCTGCACCGTGAGGAACGTGACCGCGCCCGCCTCCGCCCACAGGAACAGGAAGATCAGCACGACCGACCAGCGGACGTTCGCGCTGGCCAGCGCCTCCTTCACGGGGGCGAGGCCCGCGCCCTTCGGGCGGGTGGAGAGCTCGGGAAGCGGCCGGGTGTACGCGTTGGCGTCGATCCAGTCGTAGACCTTCTGCTGGTTGCGCCGCGTGCCGATGAAGGCCTGCGCAGCGATGATCGGGAGCCCGAGCAGCGGGATGAGCAGGAACGCCTCGCGCCACCCCGCCACGCCGAGCACGGCGGCGATGAGGGCGCCGGTGACGAACTGCCCGAGCGGGAACCCGGTGTGGTGCACGCCCACCGCGAACCCGCGGTACTCCTTCGGCCACCACTCGCTCACCAGCGCGACGTTCACCGGCTCCGAGCCGCCGCGGCTGACCCCCATCGGGATGCGCAGCAGCAGGAACGCCGCGAAGCTGCCGGCCAGGCCGAAGGTCAGGGCGCCGCCGAGGATGCCGATCAGCATCGCGACGTTCCAGGTCCAGGTGCGCCGGTACCCGGTGCCGATGCGGTCCGACAGCCAGCCGAAGAGCAGAGCTCCGACGATCAGGCCGCCGAAGAACACCGAGTTCACCAGGCCGGCCTGCTCGTTGCTCAGCTCGAACTCGTCCTGGATCGCCGGCAGGACGGCGGGCAGGATGCCGCCGTCCACCGCCGTCATCAGGATCGCGCCGGTGGTGACGGCGAGGGTTCCCCAGGACAGGGGGTGTGCGCGAGGCACCCAGGACGGGCGGGGCGTGGCCACGGGCTTCTCGGACATGGGCGACCTCGGCGGCGCGTCAGGGAGCGGGGGAGCGCGGCCATCCTCCGCCCGAGATCATCCCGTCGTCAACCACTCATCAGATGTTTCGGTGAGCCCGCGTCGCGCTCGCCTGCGCCCGGGGCTTCAGCACGATCTGGTCGAGGTTCACGTTGGACGGCCGGGTGGCGGCGAACGCGATCACGTCGGCCACGTCGTCCGCGGTGAGCGGCGTGAGCCCCTGGTAGACGCCGGCGGCCCGCTCCTCGTCGCCCTCGAAGCGGACCAGCGAGAACTCGGTCTCCACCATCCCCGGTAGCACCTCGGTGAGCCGCACCGGGTGCCCGAGCAGCTCCCCGCGCAGCGTCCGGTGCAGCACCGACTGCGCGTGCTTCGCCCCCGTGTAGCCCGCGCCGTTGTCGTAGACCTCGACGGCGGCGATCGAAGTGACCGTGATGATGTGCCCGTCGCCGGAGGCCAGGAGCGCCGGCAGCAGGGCCTTCGTGACCCGCAGCGTGCCCATCACGTTCGCCTCGAACATCCAGCGCCACGCGTCCTCGTCGGCCTCGGCCACCGGCTCGAGGCCCTTCGCGCCCCCGGCGTTGTTGACCAGCAGCCGGCAGTCCGGCACGGCAGCTGCGAACGCCGCCACCGACTCCCGGTCGGTGACGTCCAGGCGCACCGCGGTGCCGTCGATCTCGGCGGCGATCTCGGCGCACCGGTCCACCCGGCGCGCGCCCAGCACGACGTGGAACCCGGCCTTGGCCAGCGCGCGGGCGGTGGCGGCGCCGATACCGGAGCTGGCACCGGTGACGACGGCGGTAGGTCGATCAGACATACCCGAAACCCTATGTGGGAACAGAACGAACCCAACTCGGGCGCACTGTGACCGCGACTCGCGGGGGAGCACAGCGACCCCGCCCGCGAGTCGCGCTCTGGATGTAGGCGAGTCGCGCTACTCGAGGCCCTGCTGCGCGGTGCGGGAGCCGCGGCGGGCGGCGGCTCGCTGCCAGGCGAAGATGCCGTAGCCCAGAGCGCCGAGGAACGCGCCTGCGAGGCAGGCGGTGAACCAGATGTCCAGCGGGCGCAGCCCCGCGAGCGCCGCGAGGAGTAGCAGGGCGGCAGCCACCAGCCACAGCGCGCTGCCCACGACCGCGACGAGCGCCGGCCGGGAGAGCCGGGGCGGCAGCGGTGGGGGCGATATCACGCCGATCAGCGTACGGGGAGTGCGTCCGTAATCCGCGGCGCTTACCCTGCGCGCGTGATCGAACGCCTCTTCCGCGTCCAAGAGCGCGGCTCCACGGTCGGCCGCGAGCTGCGCGGCGGGCTCGTGACGTTCGTGACGATGGCCTACATCGTCGTGCTGAACCCGCTGATCATCGGCAGCTTCGCGCCGACCGGGCCGGGCGCCAAACCGGACGCGCTGGGCAACGTGCTGCAGGTGCCGCAGGTCGCGGCCGTCACCGCGCTCGTGGCCGGGGTGATGACGCTGCTCTTCGGGTTGATCGTGAACTACCCGTTCGCGATAGCCACCGGCCTCGGGCTCAACGCGTTCGTCGCGTTCACCCTGGCGCCGCAGATGAGCTGGCCGGAGGCCATGGGCCTGGTCGTCGTCGAGGGCCTCGTAGTGCTGGTGCTCGCGGCCACGGGCTTCCGCACGGCGGTGTTCAACATCGTGCCGCCCTCGCTCAAGGCGGCGATCGCGGTGGGGATCGGCCTGTTCATCGCGTTCATCGGGCTGGTGGACGCCGGGTTCGTCCGGCGGGTCCCCGACGCGGCCGGCACCACGGTGCCGGTCGGGCTGGGCATCGACAACTCGATCGCGTCGTGGCCGACCTTCGTGTTCGTGGTGGGGCTGCTCGTGACCGGGACGCTCGTGGCGCGCGGCGTGCGCGGCGGGATCCTGATCGGGGTGGCCGTCACCACGGTCGTCGCGATCATCGTGGAGGCGATCGCGCAGGTCGGCCCGTCCGCCGGGACGAACCCGTACGGCTGGAACCTGTCGGTGCCCGGGGTGCCCGGCAGCATCGTCGGGGTCCCGGACCTCTCGCTCGTCGGTGCGTTCTCGTTCGGCGCGTTCAGCCACGTCGACCTGCTCACCGTGGTCCTCCTGATCTTCACGCTCGTGCTCGCCGACTTCTTCGACACGATGGGCACGATCACCGGCCTCGGCCGCCAGGCCGGGTTCATCACCGAGGACGGTCAGCTGCCGAGGGTCGGGCGCGCGCTGGTCGTCGACGCCGCCGGTGCGGTGGCGGGCGGCGCCGCGTCGTCCTCCTCCAACACCGTGTTCGTCGAGTCGGCGGCCGGCATCGCCGAGGGGGCGCGCACCGGACTCGCCAGCGTGCTCACCGGCGTGCTGTTCCTGCTGGCGATGTTCTTCACCCCGCTCTACGAGGTGGTGCCGATCGAGGCCGCCGCGCCCGCGCTGGTGGTCGTCGGGGCGCTGCTCGTCCGGCAGATCACCGAGATCGATCTCAGCGACTTCCGCGTGGCCCTCCCGGCGTTCCTGACGATCGCGGTGATGCCGTTCACGTACTCGATCGCCAACGGCATCGGTGCGGGGTTCATCTCCTACGTCGTGCTGACCGCGGCCACGGGGCGCGCGCGGGACGTGCACTGGCTGATGTGGGTGGTGGCGGCGGCGTTCGTCGGGTACTTCGCGGTCGGTCCGCTTGAGGGGATCTTCGCCTGACGGCGGGGTTGCGCTTTTAGGAGAGGCTAGGCTAACCTCAGCTCGTCGCTTCGTGGTGGGAGCGGCGCGTCAGTTCGGGAAACCCGTGGGGGCCCCGGCCAGCCGGCCGGGGCCCCCACGGGCGTTCGGGGCCCTTTCGAGCAGCGGCCGCCTGCCGAGGAACGCCAGCAGCCTCTCGTCAGCGGCCCTCGCACCGCGGGCCGGCACCTCCGGCCCGAACTGCGGGAACCGCGGCCACGGCACCACCCACCTCGCCACCGCGAGCAGGTGAGCCGCCAGATCCAGCGGGATAACGTCAGGCAGCCCGCACGCCTGAGCCACGTCCCAGCCGTGCACCGCCAGCTCCACCGCTCCCGCGTTGGCCACCACGAGACCGGGCACGGGCGCGCGGCCGACCGTCACGGAGCCCTCCGCACGCTGCTCGTCCCATCCCGACAGGAGCAGGCCGGACTGCACGGCGAACGTCTCGAGCACGTCCGTGCCCACCCCGCTCGGCGCCGGTCCCGGGAACACGCACGCGTGCTCGACCGCTTCGCGCAGCGCGGCCACCGACTCGTTGAGGTGCCGCATCAGGTCCAGCAGGTCCCACCCGGCGCAGGGCGTGGGTCGCGCCAGGTCCGCGGGTCGCACCTGGACGACCACGGTGCGCGCGTACCGGATGGCCCGCTCGAGCAGGCCGCGGCGCCGCGTGAGGACGGTGGACGTGTCCCCCGTCATGCCGGCGCCGTGCCCGGGCCGCCCGGGTGCACCTTCGGCAGGCCGAAGGCGCTGAACAGGCTCCGGTCCTCGATCACGTCGATGCGGGTGAGACCCGAGCGCGACGTGGCCAGCACGTCGATGCCGTGCGCGCGGTAGCGCCCGTCGGCGTCGCGGCGGTAGATGCCGAAGCCCGGGCGGCCGGACACCGTGACCGCCACCATCCGGGCCTCGCCGAGGGCGGGGCAGGCTCGGAACAGCTGCAGGATCGCGTCCTTCCCCGTGACGGCGCTGCCCGTCCCGGGCAGCGTGCACGCCGCGTCATCGGTCAGCAGGTTCACCAGCGTGCCGAGATCGCCCGTCTCGAACGCCGCCGCGTACTCGTCCAGCAGCCGCTGCTGAACGCTGTCGTCCGGAGCCGGCTCCGCGGGGTCCACGGCGGCCTGCGCGAGCTGCTCCCGCGCCCGGCGAACCATGCTGTGCACGGCGACGCCGGAGGTGCCCATGAGGCCGGCGATCTCGATGGCCTGCCAGCCCAGCACGTCGCGCAGCACGAGCACCGCGCGCTGCCGGGGGGACAGGTGCCGCCAGACGACCCCGAGCGCCCCTGCCCGGTGCTCCCGGGAGGTCAGCACGGCGGCCGGGTCGGAGAGATCGGGGTCGACACCGCGGCGTTCGGCCGCGGCGGGTCCCGTCGCCTCCGGCCACGGGGCCGGGCCGTCGTCGTCGCCCTCCGACTCCGGGAACCCGGACGGCACCGGCAGCCGCCGCCGTCCGTCCAGGGCGGTGAGGCAGACGTTCGTCGCGATCCGGTGCAGCCAGGTGCGCAGCGACGAGCGGCCCTCGAAGTCGCCGTAGGAGCGCCATGCCCGCAGGTAGGTCTCCTGCACCTGGTCCTCGGCGTCCTGCACGGAGCCGAGCATCCGGTAGCAGTGCGCCAGCAGCTCGGTGCGGAACGGGTCGGCGAGCCGGGCGAAGTCCGCCGCTCCGACCAGCACGGCCGTCGCGCTCCCGTCGGCCGGATCCCCGGTCCGTGTGCCTTCGTGCGTCACCACGACCCGCCCCTCTCGTCCGCGCGCGGAAGTCCTCACGCAGGTACCGACCAGATGCGCGGCGCGGATTCGTCGCGCGGCCGCGGCGAATCCGGGGACGGGTCCCGGTCTGTCCTCCCATGTCAGAACGAACGGGCGCCGCGCCCATTCCACGACCCGTCCCGGCCAACCCCGACCCGCGCCGCTGGAAGGCGCTCGCCGTCCTGTGCACGGCCTACTTCATGATCATCGTCGACTCCCAGATCGTCATCCTCGCGCTTCCGTCCATCGAAGCGGAGCTGTCGTTCGGGACCAACGGCTCGCAGTGGGTGATGAGCGCCTACCTGCTCAGCTTCGGCGGCCTGCTGCTGTTCGGAGGCCGCACCGCCGACCTGCTCGGCGGCCGCCGGATGTTCATGGTCGGCACCGCGCTGTTCCTCGTGGCGTCGGTGGTCTGCGGGCTCGCCTGGTCCGGTGCCGTGCTCGTCGCGGCGCGCGTCGTGCAGGGCGTCGCCGCGGCCGTGATGGCCCCGACCGCCATGGCCGTGCTGATGAACACCTTCGCCGAGGGGAAGGAGCGCAACCGCGCCATCGGCGTCTGGACCGGCATCGGCGCATTCGGTGCCACCGCTGCACTGCTCATCGGCGGCACCATCACCGAGGGCCTCGGCTGGGAGTGGATCTTCTTCATCAACGTTCCGCTCGCAGGCGCCGTCCTCGTGCTCGGGCCTCGGCTGCTCCGGGAGACCCCGGTCGCCGCCGGCAGGCGCTCCTACGACCCGTTCGGCGCGATCACGGTCACCGGCGCGCTCGTGCTGCTGGCGTACGCGGTGGTCGAGGCGCCGGTGGTGGGTTGGGGTTCGCTGTCGACCCTCGGGCTGCTCGCAGGGGCGCTGGTCCTGTTCGCCGTGTTCCTCGTGATCGAGCGGGTGTCGAAGGCACCTCTGGTGCCGCTGCGGGTCTTCCGCGTGCGCACGCTCGTCGGGGGCAACGCGATGACGCTGCTCGTCTCGATGGCCATCTACGGGGGCGCGCTGATGATGTCCGTCTACGCCCAGCAGGTGCTGGGCTGGTCGCCGGTGCTGTTCGGGCTGAGCACCGCGGTCTACGCCGCGATGTCGGTGGTCGGCTCGAACCTCACCGGGCCGCTCGTCACGCGGTTCGGGTACCGGCGGGTCGCGGTGTTCGGTGCGACGGTGCTGTCGGCCGGGGCGCTGCTGCTGACCCGCGTGTCCCCCGAGGGGAACTACTGGACCGAGCTGCTGCCGGCGATGATCGTGTTCGGCTACGGCATCGGAACCACCGTGGTCGCCGCCGCGATCGCCGCGCTCTCCGGGGTGGCCCCGAACGAGTCGGGACTCGCGTCCGGCATCAACAACTCGATCTTCCAGGTCGGTGCGGCCTTCGGGATCGCAATGTGCACCACGGTGGCGGTGGCGTTCACCGGCACCGGTCACGCGGACGGGCGCGTCGGCCTCAACGCGGGCGTCCAGGCCGCGTTCGGCGCGGCGTTCGTCTTCGCGGCGTGCTGCCTCGCGGTCGCGCTCGTGCTGCTCGCGCTGCGCGACGGTCGGCCCGCCGGGCAGGCGACGGGAGTGGCGCCGTGACCGCCCCGGTGTCGTGGGCCGAGCTGCCGACCGTGGTCGCGGCCGAGGTGCTGGACGTGCTCGGCAGGGCCGTCGACGAGGACCGGTCGCTGCGGGCAGGCGAGACCGACTGGTCGTGCCACGAGCTGCTCGACCACATCACCCTCGGCGTGACCACCCGCGACTGCCCCGCGGAGCCTGGCAGTGGTACGGCGAGGTGCGCTGAGGCGCCGCAGCTCAGGCGACCACGCGCGCGGGTTCGCTCTCGAGCGCCTCGTCGTCCGGCTCGGCGGGACCGTTGCGAACCGGCGCCAGGCGCGGCACGGCGAGCTCCGCAGGCCGCAGCCCGCGCCACAACGCGGTGGTGACGGGTCGCGAGACCAACGGCGGGACCGCGCGGTGCAGCTGCCCCGACCCGACGAGCGCGGACACGATCCGGTGCAGCGCAGCCGCGTACCCGCGCACGTCGGGCGGGAGCCGCTCGGGCGGGTAGGCGAGCACGGCGGCCGCCTCCGCGCGCGCGTCGCCCCCGAACCAGCGGCGCACGTGCGGCAGCGCCACCACGGCCGCGAACCGCCCCGCGGGCACCGTCGGGGTCGGGATCCCCTGCGCGATCCCGGCGAGCACGAGCACGGGCCGGTGTCCCGCTGGGGCGCAGGCGAGCGTCGCCGCCTGCCGGAGGGACTGCTCGTCGGACCGGCAGACGAGCACGTCGGCCTCGCCCGGGGTGCCGGGGGCCAGCAGACCGCCGTCGATCGTGTGCAGGGCGGCGGCGAGGGTGCTGGTGCCGCCCGCCCGGGTGATGCCGGTGATGACGGGCTTGCGCACGGCGCTCATCTTTGACCTCCGGGTAGCTCGGCGAGCGGATCGTCCTCGGCGAGGGTGTGCTCACGGGCGGTGGCGGTCGCCGGGGCGGGCGGAGGGGGCCCGTCCTCGCCGAGGGTCTCCTCCCAGGCGTCGACGGCCAGCCGCCCCCGCTCCAACACCACCGGCACGGACAGGCGCACCCACCGGGACGCCAGGCTGCGCCACCCGCGGCCGGTGGGCGCCGGCGCCACCGCGGGGACGCCCATCTGCTCCCGATCCACGTCCTGCGCGCTGGTGCGTGCATCGTGCTCGCCGACCGGGCGGTAGGGGGTGACCCGCACGCGGACGTCGACGAGCACCCGCCCCTCGCCGTCCGGGCGCACGCGGCCCGGGAGCGCGAAGTCGGCGCGCTGCCTGCCCTCGCCGTTCCACCCGATGCGGGACGGGTCGCCGCTCGCCGCAGCCAGGTAGCCGAGCAGCACCTGGCCGCGGCGGGCCGGGTCCTCCTCGTCCCATGACAGGTAGTCGACCGCGAACGCCCCGGCGAGCGCCGCGGCCTCGGCCGGGTCGGGGTCCGGGGCGGGCGTGGGGTGCCAGGCCGGACGCTGCGCAGGCACCGGGGCGAACCCGCGCGGTTCGGTCGGCGGGTCGGCGACGGGTGGCGGCCCCCAGACGGCCGGCCCGTTCGCCGGCCAGGCCGCGGCACCCCACGCGGTGCCCGGGTACGCGGACAGCGCCTCCGGCGGCCGCTCGCCCACCGGGCCGGCGGCCGCCGGTTCCGGGCTGCGGCCGAAGAGCCGGAACCGGGCCACGGCGGTCACCGGCCGAGCGGGACGGCGGAGCGGTCCGGGCGGGTGGGGCCGGGATCGGACATGGTTCCCCCATCGGTCGGGCACGGCACGCCGATGACGGTAGGAGCGAGGTAGGCAGGTGTGGGGCCGTTCGGGGGCAGCGGTTTGCAATCGTGAACGCTCGGGCCCCGGCACCTCGGCGGCTACGGGCGACCGCCTGCGTCACTTCGGGACGGGCCAGGTGTGCACCGGCTCGTTGGCGGCGGACCACTCCAGGTACCGCGAGAGCATGCCGTGCAGGGCGGCCGGCCGGTCGGCCCCGCCCTCCTCGAGCGCGGCGACCGTGTCCAGCTGCCAGCCGGCGCCCGTCCGGCGGGTGACGCAGCGCTGCTCGATGATCGACAGGAAGCGGTCGGTGACCTCGCCCTCGACGCCCCAGCGCGCGAGCCCGTCGGCGGCCTGCGGGAGCAGCTTGCGCAGCACCAGCTCGTCCGGGCGGATCCAGCCGGTGCCGGGCCAGTACAGCGGGCCGTCGAGGCCGTGGCGGGCGGCGGTGATGAAGTTCTCCTCGGCGGCCTCGAACGACATCATGCTCCACAGCGGCCGCTCGGCCTCGACGAGCGTGCGCAGCAGGCCGTAGAAGAACAGCGCGTTGGCCACCATGTCCACGACCGTGGGCCCGGCCGGCAGCACCCGGTTCTCCACGCGCACGTGCGGCACGCCGTCGGCCACGTCGTAGACCGGGCGGTTCCAGCGCCAGATCGTGCCGTTGTGCAGCCGGAGCTCGTTGAGGGCCGGCACGTGCCCCGCCTCGAGCTCCGCCATCGGGTCGTCGTCCTCGGTGACGGGCATGAGCGCGGGGAAGTAGCGGC
Source organism: Pseudonocardia cypriaca (assembly GCF_006717045.1). Lineage (NCBI taxonomy): Bacteria > Bacillati > Actinomycetota > Actinomycetes > Pseudonocardiales > Pseudonocardiaceae > Pseudonocardia > Pseudonocardia cypriaca. The sequence goes on along the minus strand of NZ_VFPH01000002.1, from coordinate 2,815,819 downwards.
CGTTCTCGGAGAACAGGTCCAGGATCGAGGTGATCCAGCGCTCGCCGAACCACACCCGCGGCCGCACCCCCTGGTTGCGCAGCTCCGGGGTGCGCACGTCGCAGGACTGCTCGAACAGCGGGATCCGGGTCTCGGCCCACAGCCGCGAGCCCAGCAGGAACGGTGAGTTCGAGCCGACGGCGAGCTGCACACCCGCGAGGCACTGTGCGGCGTTCCAGTAGCCGGCGAAGGAGTCCGGGTGCACCTGGAGGTGCAGCTGCATGGACGTGCAGGCTGCCTCCGGTGCGATGGAGTCGAAGTCGGCCTGGAGGTGTTCCGGCTCGACGCCGTGGCGGCCGGACGGGTCGTCGCCCGCGATGTCGAGGCGGATCGGCTCGCCGCGAGCGCTCAGCATCTGCTCGTTGAGCGTGGCGTAGCGCTGGTCGGGGGACAGCGCCTCGGTGACGAGGTGGCGGCGCTCCAGCGTGGGCAGGATCCCGATGACGGCGAGCTGGGCGCCGCAGTCCACGGCCTTCGCCCTGGCCACGGCGAGCTCGTCGAGCAGGTGGCGCTCCAGGTGCCGCCACTCGTCGCCCGGCAGCGGGCGCGGCGGCAGGTTCAGCTCGAGGTTCCAACGCCCGAGCTCGGACTGGAACTGGGACGAGCCGATCGCGTCCAGCACGGCGGACCCCGCGAGCGACGGTGACAGATCGTGGTCGACGAGGTTGAGCTCCACCTCGAGCCCGGTCATCGGCTCGTCACGGGCGAACGGGTGCTCGCGCAGCATGATCGCGAGTGTGTCGAGGCAGCGCTGCACCTTGGTGCGGTAGCGCTGGCGATCTCGTCGACTGAACGTCCGTCGGTCGACGTCCTGGCCCATGCCTGCGCTGCCTCCCGACCCCGGGCACGCCCGGAGCTTCGCTCGATGCTCGCGGGCGATGCGGGCCGCGGCGGCGGCCGCGACGCGCGCGGGCTGTCCACCTTGGCACCCGAGGTGATCCCTGCGCTACGGCCGACCGGATGACCGGTGCCGTCCCACCCGCCCAGCCTGCGACGATGGGTCCTCGTGGCGACCATCACTCACGTCGACGACCCGGCCGATCCCCGGGTGGACGACTTCCGCGACCTCACCACCGCCGACCGTCGACCGGACCGGCCCGGGGGGCGGGGACTGGTGATCGCGGAGGGGGTGGTCGTCGTGCGCCGCATGATCGAATCGCCGTACCCGGTGCGGTCGCTCCTCGGCGTGCCCCGGCGCTTCGACGAGCTGGCCGAGGACCTCTCCGCGCTCCCCGTGCCCGCGTACGCCGCCGACGCGGAGACGATGGCCGCGGTCGTGGGGTTCCACCTCAACCGTGGCGTGCTCGCGGTGGCCGACCGGGCCGCGCCACCCGACGTCACCGAGATCCTGCGGCACGCGCGGCTCGTGGCGGTGCTGGAGGGCGTGAACGACCACGAGAACCTGGGAGCGCTCTTCCGCAACGCCGCGGCGCTCGGCGTCGACGCCGTGCTGCTCGGGCCGCGCTGCTCCGACCCGCTCTACCGCCGCAGCGTCCGCGTCTCGATGGGCCACGTCCTGCGCGTCCCGCTCGCCGAGCTGCCCGGCCCGTGGCCGGCGTCGCTCGACGTCCTGCGCGGCGCGGGCCTGCGGGTCGCCGCGCTCACGCCCGCGGCGGACGCGCAGCCCATCGCCACCGCCGGGACGGCCGGGCAGCGGGTCGCCGTCCTCCTCGGGGCGGAGGGACCCGGGCTGACGGCGGAAGCGCTGGCCGCCGCGGACGTGCGCCTCCGGATCCCGATGGCGTCCGGCGTCGACTCCCTCAACGTCGCCACGGCGGCGGCTGTGGCATTCCACGCTCTCGCGACGTGACCGTTTGGTCCGTTCTTCCGATGCTGCCGCCCGCGGGCGGCCCTAGGCTGACGACGTGCGGCTCGCCTCGGGGGGACGGGTCCTGCTCGGTGAGCGCCGAGCAGGCGATCCGCCCCTGCCCACCGAGCTCGAGGACGCGCTGCGCGAGTGGGCGGCGTTCGCCGTCACGGTCTCCGGATCGGGCGGGCGGGACGAGCGCGACATGCTGCAGCGCAGGGGACGCCAGCTCGCCGTCCGCCTCGCCGACGCTCTCGGGCGCACGGTCACCTACACCGATCCGGTGTCCGGCCGGGTCGAGGCGGTGCCCGCCCCGTCCAGCGGCCCGATCCCGCGCCGGCCCGACGACAGCGAGCCGACGCCGTGGGCCACCGGCCTCGCCGTCTCCGCGTTCACGGCCGTGGTCGTGGCGGTGGGGGACATCGCGCTGAGCCGCGCGTTCGCCGAGGCGTTCGGGCTGCTGTGGGTGCCGGCGAACATCCTCGTCGCGCTGGGGCTCGCGCCCTCGCTGCACCTGCTGCGGCTCACACCGTTCTGGCGCTGGCCCGCGCTCGGCGCCGCGGCCGGCCTCGCGGCGGCGTGGGTGGTGCTGCTGCTGGGCCAGCTCGGCTGATCCTCAGGGCCTGCCCGCGTGCGCGGCCGGGGCACGGGCGGTGAGCACCTGCCCGGTCTCCGGGCCCGTCAGCAGGCGCTCGATGTTCTCCTCGAAGCCCTCCTGCATGTGCCAGTCCGCCGCCAGCACGAACAGCGTCCGGCCGTCATCGCCGCCGAGCGTGCAGGCGAACCCCGCCCGGTCGAGCGGGACCGTGGCCAGCACTTCCCCGCCCTCGGCGACCCGCAGGCAGGCCGGCCCGGCGTCGGTCCAGCCCGGCGTCCACACGGCACCTTCGGCGTCCAGCACGATGCCGTCGCCGGGCACCGGAGCCCACACCCGCCGGTTCGACAGGCTCCCGTCCGGCTCGATGTCGAACGCGGTGAGCGTGCCGGCGAACGACTCGGAGACGATCAGCGTCGAGTCGTCCGGCGTGACCGCCATCCCGTTCGGGAAGGCGATCCCGTCCGCGACCCGCCGCACCGCGCCGTCGGGCGTGACCAGCGCGACGAACCCGGGTGCCACGCCGGCGTCCGGGTGGAAGTCCGTGCCGCCGTTGACGTAGGTGTTGCCGCGACCGTCCACGACGATCTCGTTCAGGCCGGCGCCGAGGCAGGTCAGGTCGGCGTGGTCGACTAGCGAGCCGTCCGGTTCCTGGTGCAGGAGCCTGCCCTCTGGCCCCGCGACCACCAGCAGCCGCCCATCCGGGAGCCAGTCGATCGAGAACGGGATGGTGGTCGGCACCGTGGCCACCACCTCGGTGCCGCCGTCGAGGTCGACGGCGAGGACCTGCTGGGTGCCCCAGTTGCACAGCCACAGCCTGCCGTCGTGCCAGCGCGCGGACTCGCCGATCTTCAGTCCGGTCAGCAGAACATCGCTCATGCCATCCATACGAACGGGAGGTGCCCGCATCGACACCCAGGGCGGGGAGGCGGAAGCACGCGACCTGCGCGACCTAGGGTTCCTCCCGTGGAGGGCAGGATCTGGTTCCCGGGCAACCCGTGGCCCGACGGGCACGCGGTCGAGGACTTCGGCTGGTGGGGGCGGATCCACCCGGACGGCAGGCTGTGGTTCGAGCTGAACCTGCGCTCCGAGGAGTACGGGGCGCGCGAGCCGACCGACCCTGGCGAGGGCGACTGGCGCAGCCCGATCGTCTGGAACAACTACCACCGCTGCACGTTGAGCCCGGGTTGGCGGCAGGGCCTGCCGGCCGCGGAGCCCGGCCGCCCGTTCCGGCTGACCGTCCCGCAGACGCTCACGGCCGACCCGGTCGACGAGGTCGACTTCGAGGAAGAGCCCGCCTTCACCGTCTACCTGCTCGGCCACGACGCCGCTGCGGGGCACGAGGTGACGTTCACCCCGACGGCGGCGGGCCACGACGTGACCTGGACCGGTGCGCTCGCCCTCTACTACGCCGGTGAGGAGGACTTCCGCTACGGCTTCCGCGCGGAGCTGCGCGATGTGCAGCTCGCCGGCATCGCGGTGGCCGAGGAGCTGGACCGCGACGCCGCGCGCCGGACGCTCGCCGAGCTCCTCGACGAGCCGGAGCGGTTCGAGCTCGACCCGACGGGCCGCTGGTTCACCCCCGCGCCACCACGGCCCCGAAGTCGCCGCCGCCTCTTCGGCGCCTGAGCGGCCCACGGCCTCTCCCCGCGAGGCGGCACTACTGCAACGAGCGGGTCAGCGCTGGCCGCGCACGCCGAGCAGGACCTCGTCCCAGGACGGCATGACCGGCTTGCCCTTCTTGGTGCGCTTGTTCGCGGCGGGTTGCTGCGCGGCCGCGGGCGCGGGGACATCGGCCGGCTCCTCGGGAGCGGGGGCCTCCGCGACGGGCTCGGGGCTCGCCGCAGGGGCGCTCGGTGCCGGCTCGGTGCGGGGCGGCTCCGGCTTGCGGCGCTCGGGCCGGCCGGCCGGCTCGCCGGTGCCCCCCGTCGCCCGGGGTTCCGGGGCCTCGGGCTCGGCGGGCGCGGCGCTCTCGGTGGCTTCCGGCCGGCTCGCCGGGGCTGCGCCGTCGTCCTGCGCGGATCGCTGCCGCCGGTCGCCCGCCTCGGCCGCCGTGGGCTCGGGTCGGGTCCGCTCCGGGCGGGCGGGCTCGGCGCGTGGCGGCTCGACGGCGGGCTGGCGCTGCGCCGCGGGAGGTGCCTGCCTGCGCGGCTCCGATGTCGTGCGGGTGGGGGCGCGCTCGACCGTGCGGGCCTCGGTGGCCGGCGACGGGTCGACGCGGGAACCGCGGACCGAGTCGGACGCGACGGCTCGCAGCTCCTCCTCGGGCCCGGGGGCGGGGGCGGGGTCCTCCGAGCGGCCGATGTCGATCACCGGGCCGACGGTGCGCAGCGGCCGCGCGGGCAGGCCCTCGACCAGGTCGCTCGCGTGCTCGTCGACCGCGGTGACGGTGCCCCCGTGCGCGCCCGGCTGGAACGTCCAGTGAGCGCGGTTGTCCGAGCGCCCGGCGCGCCAGGACAGGGCGACGACCCACTTGCCGTCCTCGCCCTTCCAGGAGTCCCACTCGGCGTCGGCGTACTCCTGGCCGCGCAGGCCGAACGTGTGGGCGACGACGTCACCGAGGGTGCGGGTGTCCGGCCCGTCTGTACGCACGGGATGGGCGCGCTGGGCCACCTCGGCGGTGCGGGAGCGTTCGAGCAGCACGGGGTAGGCGAACCGCTCGATCTTCTGCAGCGGAACGCCGGCCGCGGCGGCGACCTGCTCCACGGACGCCCCGGCACGGATGCGGGCCTGGATCTCACGTGGACGCAACTGGCTCTCCAACTCGATCGAGATCTGTCCGAGCCGGGTGAGGTCTCCGCGTGCGGCGGCGCGCAGCTGCTCGTCGGCAGGCACGGTGAAGCGCTCGCGTCGCACCGGGTCCTCGAGGACGACGGAGAACTCACCGCCACCCTCGGTGATCCCGACGACCCGCAGCGCCCGCATCAGCGGCCCTCCCGCTCTCGTTCTCCCCGTCCGGGTGACGTTAGTTGCCGGATCGCACCCCGTGTCGGAGGCGCGCCGACGACACCCGTGTTGAGCTGGGACGCATGTTACTGGTGTGACTACGGAGCGCTTACAGCGGTGATCACGACATGCGCTCGACAACCCAATCGATACAAGCCGTGAGCGCTGTGACGTCGGCCGGCTCGACCGCCGGGAACATGCCGATGCGCAGCTGGTTGCGCCCCAGCTTGCGGTACGGCTCGGTGTCGACGATGCCGTTGGCGCGCAGCGTCTTGGCGACGGCAGCGGCGTCGACGGAGTCGGCGAAGTCGATGGTGCCGACCACCTGGGACCGGTGGGCCGGGTCGCTCACGAACGGCGTGGCGAACTCCGACTTCTCCGCCCACGCGTAGAGCCGTGAGGACGAGTCGGCCGTGCGAGCGACGCAGGCGTCGAGCCCGCCGAGCCCGAGCATCCAGTCGATCTGCTCCGCCATGAGGATGAGCGTGGCGATGGCGGGCGTGTTGTAGGTCTGGTCCTTGACCGAGTTGTCGACGGCCGTGGCGAGGGACAGGAACGGCGGGATCCACCGGTCGGTGGCGGCGAGCTCGCTCACGCGCTCCAGAGCGGCGGGGCTCATCAACGCGGCCCACAGCCCGCCGTCGGACGCGAAGCCCTTCTGCGGGGCGAAGTAGTACGCGTCGGCCTGGCTCACGTCCACCGGGAGCCCGGCCGCGCCGGAGGTGGCGTCGATCAGCACGAGCTGGTCGGAGGTGGCGCCCGCGGGGCGCACGACCGGGACGGACACACCGGTCGACGTCTCGTTGTGCGCCCACGCCAGCACGTCGCACGAGGGGTCGGCGGTGGGCTCGGGGGCGCTGCCCGGGTCGGCCTTGACCACCACCGGCTCGGCCAGGAAGGGGGCACCGCGGGTCGAGTCGGCGAACTTGGAGGAGAACTCGCCGTACGTGAGGTGCAGCGCGCGCTCGCGCACCAGGCCGAACGCGGCGGCGTCCCAGAACGCCGTGGACCCGCCGTTGCCGAGCACGACCTCGTAGCCCTCGGGCAGCGAGAACAGCTCCCGCAACCCGCTGCGCACCCGCCCGACCAGCGACTTCACCGGCTTCTGGCGGTGCGAAGTGCCCATGATCGCCGCTCCGGCCCCGGCGAGCGCCGTGAGCTGCTCCGGACGGACCTTCGAGGGGCCACAGCCGAAGCGTCCGTCGGCGGGCTGGAGGTCGGCGGGGATCTGCAGGTCGGTGGACGTCGAAGCGGTCACGGGCCCCAGTGTCGCAGCCACGACGATGCCCGAAAGGGTGTGGGTCCTCACGACGACGGGACGAACCGCACTTCACAGACCGAATCCGGACCTCACAGGAGGCCGGCCCTGTGTGAAGCTGGCACGGGGTGTGTGAAGTCACGCCCCAGCGCGCTCACGTCCCGTCCGGCGCCTCCGTTCGGCTGCACACGTGCCGCCGTTCGCTGACACCATGTGGAGATCATCGGCGAAGGGGCGAGCGGAGATGTCGAACGGACCAGACCGGCCGGAGCCGGGCGAGCGGAACCCCGCCGCGGCTCCCGGGCAGGACGAGGCGCGCACCGATGCACCGGCGCCCGATCCCGAGGCCGAGCCGGCCGCTGGTGAGAGCGGGGCGTCCGAGCCTCCCGCTGCGGAAGCTGCCGCGCCGGCCGGCGCCGACGTGACCGAACCCGCAGCACCCCGCGCGGACGAGCACACGGAGCCGGTCGCGGGCGACGCCGAGCCCGTCTCCGGGATCGACCTCGAGAAACGATCCGACGAGGCCTCGACGGCCGCCACGCCTCCTGGCGGCCTGCCGGAGCATCCGCAGCCCGGGTACGGGCCGTACACCCACGGGCAGCCGGGATCCGGCCAACCCGGCTACCCGCCTCCGGGCTACGGGCCCCCGGCCTACGGTTCTTCCGGCTACGGGCCTCCGGGATACGGACAGCCGGCATACGGGCCGCCCGGCTACGGCCCGCCATCCGGATACGGGCCTCCCGCTTACGGACCTCCCGGCTACGGGCCTCCGGGATACGCACAGCCGGCATACGCACAGCCGGCATACGCTCCGCCCGGCTACGGCCCGCCTCCTGGCTACGGTCCGCCGCCCTACCAGGGGGCGCCAGGTGGTGAAGCCCCCCGCCCGGGCATCGTGCCGCTGCGCCCGCTCGCCGTCGGCGACATCCTGGCGGGGGCCGTCGGCTACGTCAGGGCCAACCCGCTCGTGACGCTCGGGGTGACGGCGGCCGTCGCGGTCGTGATCCAGGCGGTCCAGCTGGTCGTCAACCTGACCCTGCCGCGGATCGACCCGGCGGCGTTGGCGCGGGGCCGGGTCGGCGGGCTGGTCGGTTCGCTGCTCGGCACGGCCGGGAGCACCCTCGTCGGCCTCGTGCTCGGCTCGGTGCTCACCGGCATCCTGCTCGTGGTGCTCAGCCGGGCCGTGCTCGGGCAACGGATCGGTGTCCGCGAGGCGTGGGGCGCCACCGCGCGCCGGGTGCCCGGCCTCCTCGGGTTGGGGATCTTGATCGGGCTCGTCCTCGGGGCGATCGCGGCGGTCCTGATCCTCGTCGCGCTGGTCGCCGCCGCGACCGGATCCGGCGGGGCGGTCCTGCTCGCCGTGCTGCTCGTGCTGGTCGCGGTGGCGGCCGTCGCCTACCTCGGTGTGCTGTGGGCGTTCGCGCCCGCCGCGTACGTGCTGGAGCCGATCGGGGTGACGTCGGCCCTCGGCCGGTCCGGGCGGCTGGTGCGGGGTTCCTGGTGGCGGACGTTCGGGATCCTGCTGCTCACCTGGCTCCTGATCACCGTCCCCGGGGTCGTCGTCATGGGCCTGTTCGGCGCGATCACGGTCGCGCCACCGGACCCGGCGACGATGGTCCGGACCGCGATCGCCTCCGTGGTGGTGACGACGTTCGCGGTGCCGTTCGTCACGGGGATCACCGGGCTGCTCTACGTCGACCAGCGGATCCGCAAGGAGCGCCTCGACCTCGAGCTGGCGCGCTCGGCCGGTCAGCCGCCGCGGTAGGTGCGGCGGTACGCCAGCGGCGCCACGCCGATGGTGGCGTGCAGGTGCTGGCGCAGCGACGCGGTCGTACCGAACCCCGCCTCCTCCGCGATCCGTTCCACGGGCAGGTCGGTGCTCTCCAGGAGCCGCCGGGCGGCCGCGACCCGCTGTGCGTTGAGCCACCGCGCCGGGCTCATGCCGGTCTCCTCGCGGAAGCGGCGCGTGAAGGTCCGCACGCTCATGGCGGCGTGGGTGGCGAGGTCGGCGAGGCCGAGCGGCTCGTGGAGCCGTTCGAGGGCCCACGCCCTGGTGGGTGCCGTGCCGGGGCCGTCGGGGTCGGGGACCGGCTCCATGAACTGCGTCTGCCCGCCGTCGCGCCACGGCGCGACGACGCTGCGCCGTGCCACACGGTTGGCCACGGCCGGTCCGTGGTCGCGTCGCACGATGTGCAGGCACAGGTCGATGCCGGCGGCGTTGCCCGCGGACGTGAGAACGTCGCCGTCGTCGACGTACAGGACGTCCGGGTCCAGCTTGACCTGCGGGAACAGCGCCTGGAACTGGTCGGCGTGCATCCAATGGGTGGTGGCGGGGCGGTCGTCGAGGCGGCCGGCAGCTGCGAGGACGAAGGCACCGGTGCAGATCGAGACCATCCGGGCCGGGAGACCCTCGATGGCCGCGGCGAGGTCCGGTTCGAGCACGCCGCGTTCCAGCGCGGACCCGCTGTAGATGCCCGGGATGATCACCGTGCCGGCGGTGCGCAGGATCGACGCGTCGTGCTCGGGCAGCACGCTGTAACCGGCCGACGTCCGCACCGGCCCGCCGTCCAGCGTGGCGACGCGCACCCGGTAGAGCCGCCGTCCCGTGTCGTCGACGGCCGTGCCGAGCAGCCTGTGCGGCAGCCCCAGTTCGAACGCCACGACGTCCGGCAGCGCGAGCACGGCGACCTCGTGCGGTTCACCCATGGCCGAATCTTTTCACGTATTGGCTGTCGGGCCACTGTCGATTCGTCGCCGCTGCGGCGATGCTCCCTGGGTGACACAGCTCGAGACCTCGCGACGCATCCATCCCGCCTGGTGGGTGGCCGCCGTGACCTTCCTCGCCCTCGTCGGGGCCGCCGGGTTCCGGGCCGTGCCCGGGGTGCTGATGAACCCGCTGCACGACGAGTTCGATTGGTCCATCAGCACGATCTCCCTCGCCGCGGCCGTCAACATGGCGCTCTACGGCCTCACGGCGCCGTTCGCGGCCGCGCTGATGGAGCGCTTCGGCATCCGCCGGGTTGTCACGGCGGCCCTCGTGGTGGTTGCGGCGGGGAGCGGGCTCACCGTCTTCATGACGGCGAGCTGGCAGCTGATCCTCTGCTGGGGCGTGCTCGTCGGGCTCGGCACCGGATCGATGGCCCTGGCGCTCGTGGCCACCGTGACGGGGCGCTGGTTCGTCGCACGGCGCGGCCTCGTCTCCGGCGTGCTGACCGCGGGCGGTGCTGCGGGCGGGCTGGTGTTCCTCCCGCTCGTCTCCCAGCTCGCCGACGCGTACGGGTGGCGGCCCGCTGCGCTGGCGGTCGCGATCTCGGCGCTCGCCGTCGCGCCGCTCGTCATGTGGCTGCTGCGCGACCGGCCCCGCGACCTCGGTGTGGTGCCCTACGGCGGCACCGCGGCCGACGACGTCGACCCCGTGCGCAGCGGGGCCGCCCGGCTGGCGGTTCGGGCGCTCGCCGACGCCGCCCGCACGAAGGGTTTCTGGTACCTGGCCGCAGGCATGATGATCTGCGGCGCCACCACGATGGGGCTGATCCAGCCGCACTTCATCCCCGCGGCGCACGACCACGGCATGCCGCAGACGGTCGCCGCCGGCCTGCTTGCCCTCGTCGGGATCTTCGACGTGGCCGGCACCATCGCATCCGGCTGGCTCACCGATCGCGTGGACCCGCGGTACCTGCTGCTCGTCTACTACGTGCTGCGCGGGCTGTCCCTGCTGGCGCTCCCCGCGCTGTTCGGGCCGGACATCCAGGCCAACATGCTGGCGTTCATCGTGTTCTACGGCCTGGACTGGGTCGCGACGATCCCGCCGACGATGGCGCTGTGCCGCGAGCTCTTCGGCGCGGCCGCACCCGTCGTCTTCGGGTGGGTGTTCGCCTCGCACCAGGTGGGCGCGGCGGCCATGGCACTCGGCGCCGGCATCGTGCGCGACGAGCTGGGCGCCTACGACATGGCCTGGTACGCGGGCGGCGCGATCTGCGTGGTGGCGGGCTTCCTCTCGCTCCTCGTGCGCAAGCGCGTTCCGACGAACGGCGCGTTGGTCGGATAGGTTCGGACCCCATGCATGTCTGAGGGCAGCCCTCAGTGGCACGACAGCGCCGTTCGTCGGAACTCGGTCGGATCAGGCGTGGGCGATCTCGTCCCAGCCCTCGACGTCCTCCGGACGCCTCGGGCGGGGGCCGATGTACTGCCCCGCCGGGCGCACCAGTTTGGCCTCGCGCTTCTGCTCCATGATGTGCGCCGACCAGCCGGCCGTGCGGGCGCTGGTGAACATCGCCGGCATCATGTGCGGCGGCACCTCGGCGAAGTCGAGGATCACGGCCGCCCAGAACTCGACGTTCGTCTCGATCGGGTGGTCCGGCCTGCGTGAGCGCAGCTCCGTGAGCGCCGCCTGCTCGAGCGCGGCGGCGGCCTCGTAGCGCGGGGCCTTCAGCTCGAGGCACGTGCGGCGCAGCACGCGGGCACGCGGGTCCTCCGCCCGGTAGACGCGGTGGCCGAAGCCCATGAGGCGCTCCCTGCGGTCGAGGATGCCCTTGACCAGGCCCTCGGGGTCGCCCGAGCGCTCGACCTCCTCGATCATCGGCAGCACCCGCGCCGGCGCGCCGCCGTGCAGCGGGCCGGACATGGCGCCGATCGCGCCGGAGAGCGACGCCGCGACGTCGGCGCCGGTGGAGGCGATGACCCGCGCCGTGAACGTCGAGGCGTTCATCCCGTGCTCGGCCGCGGACACCCAGTACGCGTCGACGGCCGTGATGTGCGCCGGGTCCGGCTCTCCCCGCCAGCGCGTCATGAACCGCTCGGTGATCGTCGAGCACTGGTCGATCCGCGACTGCGGCACCGCGGGAACGCCGATCCCGCGCGCCGACTGAGCGACGTACGACAGCGCCATCACCGACGCCCTGGCCAGCTGCTCGCGGGCCTCCTCGTCGCTGATGTCCAGCAGCGGCCGGTACCCCCAGTACGGGGCGAGCATCGCGAGTGCCGCCTGCACGTCCACCCGGACGTCGCCGGTGTGCACCGGGATCGGGAACGGCTCCGCGGGCGGCAGGCCCGGCCCGAACCGGCCGTCGACGAGCAACGCCCATACGTTGCCGAACGTCACCTTGCCGACCAGGTCCTCGATGTCGACGCCGCGGTAGCGCAGCGACCCGCCGTCCTTGTCTGGTTCTGCGATGCGGGTGCGGAAGGCGACGTGGCCCTCCAGGCCGGGGCGGAAGCCGGGCGGGGGCGGCGGTACCGCCTCCTCGCCCTGTTCGGATCCTGGTGCGGTCGGCGCAGTGGTCACCGCGTCCTCCTCGTCGTGGTTGGCGCAACCCTGCCGCTGCATCGGAGCGGGTGCAACGGGCGACCGGGTGGCATCGGTCACCGGGGCTGTCGATCGCGTGTGGTTGCACATAGCGTGGTGGGTCCGCTACCCGGGGGAGGGCGTCGATGGCAGAGCAGCTGGCGACGATGCGCGTGGACTATGCGCGCACAGATGGGCTGGACGTGGGCGACCTCGCCGACACCTGGCACGAACAGCTGGCGCTGTGGCTGGACGAGGCCATCACCGACGGTGTCGCCGAACCCAACGCGATGGTGCTGGCCACCACGGGCGAGGACGGTAGGCCGTCCTCACGCACGGTGCTGTGCAAGGGACTCGACGCGCGCGGCGTCGTCTTCTACACGAACTACACGTCCGCCAAGAGCCACCAGCTGCGGGCCACGCGGTACGCCTCGGCCACCTTCCCCTGGTACGCCCAGCACCGGCAGGTGCACGTCCGCGGCCACGTCGAACTGGTCGCTGCCGCGGAGAACGCGGCCTACTGGGCCACCCGCCCGCGCGGGTCGCAGCTCGGGGCGTGGGCGTCCGCCCAGTCCGTCGAGGTGCGCGACCGGCGCGTGCTCGACGACGCGCTGGAGGCCGCCACGCAGCGCTTCGCAGGCGCGGAGGAGGTGCCCGCCCCACCGCACTGGGGCGGCTGGCGGATCGTGCCGGAGCAGGTGGAGTTCTGGCAGGGCCGCCACAACCGAATGCACGACCGGCTGCGCTTCGAGCACGACCCCCACAGCCGCACCTGGCGCATCCGCCGCCTAGCCCCCTGACCGCAACTCGCGCGCACTCAGCCCGCGACTCGCGCGCACTCACGCCGCGACTCGCGGGGAGCAGTGCCCCCACACCCGCGAGTCGCGGTCTGGATGTATGCGAGTCGCGGTCTGAGTGCGGGTGATTCGCCGGATTCCGGGGTGAAGCCGGGCACTCGCGCGGGAACCGGCGCGCGCTCGGGCGCAAGGTGGTGGTAGTCGTTGTCGTATGACAACGTCCGGTCCGGATGGGCCAACGAAGCCGATCACCGCCGGCCCGGACGCCCCCACCGCGCGCACCGAGCCCGCCACCCGGCGGATGGCGCGGGCCGTGCGCGGCGTGCTCGCCGACACCCGGCCCCTGCGCACGCCGGCCTACCGGAGGCTGTGGACCGCCGGCATAGTCACGGTCGTCGGTGCGCAGCTGTCCGTCGTCGCGGTGCCCGCGCAGATCTACGAGCTGACGGGGTCGTCGGCGTACGTCGGGTTGACGGGCCTCTTCGGGCTCGTGCCGCTGGTCGTGTTCGGGCTGTGGGGCGGCGCGATCGCGGACGCCATGGACCGGCGCACGCTGCTGCTGATCAGCGGGGCGGGCATCGCGCTGTCGTCGCTGGCGCTGTGGGTCACGGCGGCGAGCGGCGTCGGCGGGGTGTGGCTGGTGCTGGTGTTGTTCGCCGTGCAGACGGCGTTCCTCGCGGTCAACCAGCCCGCCCGCAACGCCGTGATCCCGCGGCTGCTGCCCGCCGATCTGCTCCCCGCCGCGAACACGCTGAACATGACCGTCTACCAGACGGGCGCGATCGCGGGGCCGCTGCTCGCGGGCGTCCTGATCCCGGTGGTGGGGCTCCCGACCCTCTACCTGCTCGACGCGGTGGCGCTGCTCGCCACGCTGTGGGCCACCTGGAAGCTGCCGCCGGTCCCGCCCGAGACGGGGGGCGAGCGCAGGCGGGCCGGCCTGCGGGAGATCGCCGCGGGCTTCCGGTACGCCGCGCTGCACGCCGTGCTGCTGGTGTCGTTCCTCATGGACATCGTCGCGATGGCGTTCGGCATGCCGCGCGTCGTGTTCCCGGAGCTCGCGCACACCGTGTACGGCGACCCGCCGGGGGGTGGGCTCGCGCTCGGGCTGCTGTTCGCCGCGATCCCGGCGGGGATGGTCGTCTCGGCGCTGTTCTCCGGCCGCCTCAACTCGATCCGCCGCCAGGGGGTGGCGGTCACCCTCTCGATCTGCGTGTGGGGTCTGGGCGTGGTGCTCTTCGGGCTCACGCAGTCGCTGTGGCTCGCAGTGATCTTCCTCGCGATCGCGGGGGCGGGCGACATGGTGAGCGGTGTCTTCCGCATGTCCATGTTGCAGTCGGTGGCAACCGACGAGATGCGCGGGCGCATGCAGGGCGTTTTCGCGGTGGTCGTGGTCGGCGGCCCTCGGATCGCCGACATGTGGCACGGGCCTGCGGCCGACTGGTGGGGCCCGGGGATGTCGGCGTCGGTCGGCGGCGTCCTCGTGATCGTCGGTGCCGTGGTCGTGGCGGCGATGTTCCCCGCGTTCTGGCGGTACCGCCCTGCGCACGCCGTGTGAGATCACTCGTGATGAACGCGTCAGCGCCAGGACGGGCGCAACCCCGATCCGGAGCACTAGCGTTGCGGCCAACCACGCAAAACATGAGTGTGAGGGAACCTCCACATGGCCGACGAGACCACCAGCGCCGCTGTTCTGAACCACCCGGGCGGCGAGTACGAGATGTCGATCCGGTCGGCAACCGAGGGTGCGTCCGCGTTCGACATCGGGAAGTTGCTCCCGTCGACGGGACTCGTCACGTTCGACACCGGATACGGCAACACCGCTTCCTGTGCCTCCGCGATCACCTACATCGACGGTGACGCCGGCATCCTCCGCTACCGCGGGTACCCGATCGACCAGCTCGCGGAGAGCTCCTCGTTCCTGGAGACGAGCTACCTGCTGATCTACGGGGAGCTGCCGAGCAAGGAGCAGCTGGAGTCGTTCACCAACCGGATCAGCCGCCACACGCTGCTGCACGAGGACCTGAAACGGTTCTTCGACGGCTTCCCGCGCGACGCGCACCCGATGCCGGTGCTCTCCAGCGCCGTGAGCGCGCTCTCGACCTTCTACCAGGACAGCCTCGACCCGTTCGACGAGGACGCGGTGGAGCTGTCCACGGTGCGGCTGCTGGCGAAGGTGCCGACGATCGCCGCGTACGCGTACAAGAAGTCGATCGGCCAGCCGTTCCTGTACCCGGACAACTCGCTGGGTCTCGTCGAGAACTTCCTCCGGATGACCTTCGGGTTCCCGGCGGAGCCGTACGAGGTCGACCCCGACTTCGTGCGCGCCCTCGACGTGCTGCTCATCCTGCACGCCGACCACGAGCAGAACTGCTCCACCTCCACCGTCCGGATGGTGGGCTCGTCGCAGGCGAACCTGTTCGCGAGCATCTCCGCGGGCATCAACGCCCTGTTCGGGCCGCTGCACGGCGGTGCCAACCAGGCGGTGCTCGAGATGCTGCAGCGCATCCGGGACGTCGAGGAGGGCAACGTCGACGCCTTCGTCGAGCGCGTGAAGAAGAAGGAGAAGGGCGCCCGGCTGATGGGCTTCGGGCACCGGGTCTACAAGAACTACGACCCGCGCGCCCGGATCGTGAAGCAGAGCGCCGACGACATCCTCAAGAAGCTCGGGGTCAGCGACCAGCTGCTCGACATCGCGAAGGCGCTGGAGGAGCGGGCACTCGCCGACGACTACTTCGTCGAGCGCAAGCTCTACCCGAACGTCGACTTCTACACCGGCGTGATCTACCGGGCCATGGGCTTCCCGACGAAGATGTTCACGGTCCTGTTCGCGCTCGGACGCCTGCCCGGGTGGATCGCCCACTGGCGCGAGATGATCAACGACCCGAGCACGAAGATCGGCAGGCCGCGGCAGCTGTACGTCGGCGCAACCGAGCGCCCGTACGTGCCCATGGCCAACCGCTGAGCGGAAACGGGCGGCGGGGCGTGACGCGGATCCCGGCCGAACGGCTTACCCTTCGGGCGCGTCCGGCGGAAGGGTGAAGGTCGATGGCGGAGAACGTCGAGAGGCACAGGGGTCGTCGTGGCCGCTGGCTGGTGCTCGCCGTGTTGCTGGCGATCGGGGTGTGGGTGGTCCGCTCGAGGCGGGCGGCCCGTGCGGACATCGGCACGGGATGGCCGCCGCCCCGGCCGGCGGACACCGGGGCGGTCGCGCCTGCTGCGCAGCCCGCTGACGAAGCCGCGCCCCGTCGCCCGTCGCCGCGGCCGCGTCCGGCGCCGACGCCCTGATCAGGACGGCTTGCCGGCCAGCGCCTCGCGGAGGCTGACGCGGGCGCCGGTGCGCAGTACCGAGTTCCGGTACACGCGCCCGGCGACCCGCACGACCACCACGATGGCGGCCGCGGCGAGCCCCGCCGCCACCAGCACCTCCCACAGCGGGGCCACGCCGAGGGCGTAGCGCGCCGGCATGACGGTCTGGGAGAAGAACGGCACGAACGACAGCACGGTGGCGAGGCCGTTGCGCGGGTCGCTCGGCAGCAGGTTCAGGGTGAGGACGAACGGGATCAGCAGCAGGAAGATCATCGGCGCCACCACCGACTGCAGCTCCTCCTGCCGCGACACCGTGGAGCCGACGGCGGCGTACAGCGAGGCGTAGAGGAAGAAGCCGAGCAGGTACCAGAGCACGACCATCGCGAACATGCCGAGCGCGGCGCCCGGCAGCACCAGCAGCCCGGCGGCGGCCGCGCCCACACCCGCGATCGCGCTGAGGATCACCAGCTGGAGCAGGCCCACCGCGCCGAGCCCGAGGACCTTGCCGGCCAGCAGCTGCCACGGCGTGATCGTGGCGAGCAGCAGCTCCACCACCCGGCTCTGCTTCTCCTCGACCACGCCGGTTGCCACCAGGCTGCCGTACTGGCTGATCGAGAAGAACAGCAGGAGCGTGCCGACGAAGGCGACCGCGAGCCGCTGCCCGTTCCCGGTGTCGGCCGGTTCCAGCGTGCTGACGGCGAGCGCGGAGGCGTTCGCGAACTGCGTGAGGTCGACACCGGCGCCCGTGAGCGCGGCGGAGACCGCCTGCTGCTCGACCGCGTCCTGCACGATCGCCTGCAGGCTCCCGTCGACGGAGTCGAGGCCGACCAGCTCGTACGCGCCGGGCGCGCCCGTGAGCAGGGCGTCGAGGCCGCCGCTGCGCACCAGCGCGCGGCCCGCGGCGTCGTCGACCTCGCGGACGGCGAGCTCGGCGCCCTGCAGGTGTGCGGTCTGCTCGAGAACCGGCCGGATGCGCTCGGCCTGCGGAGTGATCCCGAGCGCGTGGCTCGAGGTCTGACCGCTGATGTAGGTGCCGAGCAGGAACATCCCACCGAAGAAGACGAGCGTGATCACGATCCCGATCACGAAGCTGCGCGAGCGGACCTGCGTGCCGAGCTCGCGGCGCGCCACGAGCAGGACGGCGGTGCTGGCGGGCAGCGGCGCGCTCATGCCACCGCCTCCGGCTGCTCCGGACCGGCCTGCACGACGTCGCGGTACAGCTCGGTGAGCGGCGGGCGCCACCGCCGGAACTCGTGCACCGGTCCGGCGGCGAGCGCCGCGCGCAGCACGTCCTGGTCGTCGGTGCCGGTGGCGAGGCGCAGGCGCGTGTGGCAGGCGCCGTCGTCATCGAGCACCTCGACGCCCGGCAGGGAGGCCGCCCAGCCGGCCGGTGGCCCCTCGACGTCGATGACGGCGGCGCCGCCGCCGCGTTCCCGCAGGTCGGCGACGCTGCCCACGGCGACCATGCGCCCACCGGCGATGATCCCGATCCGGTCGCACAGTCGCTCCACGAGGTCGAGCTGGTGGCTGGAGAAGATCACCGGCACGCCGGCGTCGGCCTTGTCGCGCAGCACGCTGCTCATCACCTCGACCGCGGTGGGGTCGAGGCCGGAGAACGGCTCGTCGAGCACGAGCACCTCCGGGTCGTGCACGAGCGCGGCGCACAGCTGCACCCGCTGCTGGTTGCCGAGGGAGAGCTTCTGCACCTCGTCGCCGAGCCGGGATGCGACGCCGAGCCGCTCCGTCCACCGCGCGACGGCGGCTGCGGCGAGCGCTCCGGGGAGGCCGTGCAGCCGGGCCAGATAGCGCAGCTGGTCACCGACCCGCATGCGGGGGTAGAGCCCCCGCTCCTCGGGCATGTAGCCGATGCGTCGGCGGAGGTCGGCGTCCACGGCGCGGCCCTTCCACCGCACGTCGCCCGCGTCGGCGGTGAGCACCCCGAGCACGATGCGCATCGTCGTGGTCTTACCGGCGCCGTTGCTGCCGACGAACCCGAAGACCTCGCCCGGCTCGACGGTGAACGAGACGTCGTCGAGCGCCTGCCGCGTCCCGAACCGCTTGCTGATCCGTGCGATGTCCAGCACGAACCGGACAGTAGTGCCAGCTGTTGCGGGTCCTGATGACCGCTCCTAGCGTCGGCGAGCGGCAGAAAGGACGGCACATGACGACGCCGGAGAGCCAGCAGGCCCACGAGGTCGACGAGCGCACGGTCCGAAAGGCGGTCGGCGCCGCCGCCATGGGGAACCTGGTCGAGTGGTTCGACTACGGCATCTACAGCTACGTCGCGATCTACATCGCGATGAGCTTCTTCCCGGGCGGTGACTCGGGCTCGAACGTCGCGCTGACGTTCGCCCTCTTCGCGGTCGCCTACCTGGTGCGCCCCCTCGGCGGCACGATCCTCGGCCCGCTGGGTGACCGGATCGGGCGCAAGCGCGTGCTCGCGCTGACGATCGTGGTGATGTCGGCGGCGAGCTTCGCGATCGGGCTCCTCCCGACGTTCGGGGCGGTGGGGTGGCTCGCGCCGATCCTGCTCGTCGTCGCGCGGCTGGTGCAGGGCTTCGCCACGGGCGGCGAGTACGGCGGTGCCGCCGCCTTCATCGCCGAGTACGCGCCCGACAAGAGGCGCGGCTTCTACTGCAGCTTCCTCGAGTTCGGCACGACGGGCGGCTTCGTCCTCGCGGCGGGGCTGGTGACGGTCCTTCAGCTCGGCCTGTCCCCTGATGCGATGGCGTCGTGGGGCTGGCGGATCCCGTTCCTGATCGCCGGTCCGCTCGGGCTGGTGGGGCTCTACCTGCGGAGCAGGCTCGAGGACACGCCCGCGTTCCGGGAGCTGGAGGAGCGGCACCAGGTGTCGGAGTCGCCGCTCAAGGACACCCTCGTGCACCACTGGCGGCCGGTGCTGGTCTGCATGGGGCTGGTGCTGTTCTACAACGTGGCCGTCTACACGATCCTCTTCTACATGCCGACCTACCTGCAGACCACGCTCGGTCTCGGGGAGACCGAGGCGTTGCTCTACATCCTCGGCATGATGCTGATGATCATGTTCGTGATCATCCCGGTGGGCGCGCTGTCGGACCGGATCGGCCGCAAGCCGCTGATCGTGACGGCGTGCATCGGGTTCATCGTGCTCGGCTACCCCTCCTTCATGCTGCTCGCGCTCGGCACGGTGCTCGGAACGGTGGCCGGCCTGGTCATCCTCGGGCTGCTGCTGGTGCTGCTGCTCGGCACCATGTCGGCCACGCTGCCCGCGCTCTTCGCCACGGACGTCCGGTACGGCGGCTTCTCGATCGGCTACAACCTGTCGACCTCGATCTTCGGCGGGACGGCGCCGTTCGTCCTGGAGACCCTCGTGATCAGCACCGGCAACAACGCGATGCCCGGGATCTACCTCGTCGTCGCCTCCGTGATCTCGCTGGCCGCGGTGATCGCGGTGACGGAGAGCGCGCGGAAGCCGTTGCCGGGAACCTCCGCGGCGGTGCTGCGGGCGCAGCCGGCCTAAGAATGTATTTGAGAAGCGCGGAGCGGGCCGCCCGGGGCAGCCGGATCCTGCTGGATCACAGGCGCTTGCGGCCCACATGCGCGCTTCTCAAATACATTCTCGCCACCCGGCGGGAAGGGGCCGGAGCCCGTCGAACGGGTCTGCCCACACGTAGCTCCAGCAGATGGTGCCGTCGGCCGCCACGACCCGTTCGCGGCGGTACTGCCCGCCCTCGTACTCGTCGAGGACGGGCAGGAGTGCCGCCGGGTCGCGCACCGGAACCAGCCAGCCGGGCGCGCGGTCCGCGGTGCCGCGGCGCAGGGCCGGGTAGCCGAGGCCGGTGTCGTACACCGAGCCGACGACGGTCGCGCGCCGGGGATCGCCTGCCGCGTGCGGCGCCACCAGCGACCAGGAGGGCTGGCCCGGCTGCAGGAGCCCGTAGACGAACAGGGCCGCAGGCCACTCGTCGCCGTGCGGCATGCCGGCCACCGTCGGTGCGTCGAGGCCGTCGTCGCCCGGCTCGCCGGTGAGCCCGCGCGCCGCTTCCTGCGTCAGGTCGGCGCACCGTACCGGTGCCCCGTCCACGAGCAGGGGGCGGCGGATCGCGCCGTGCCCGACGTAGCACCACGGCTCCGGGATCCGGACGCCGTCGGCCATGTGCACCTCGCCGGTGCGCAGCCGGGCCAGCCGGAAGCGTTCGTCGCGGCCCTCGCAGCGGTCCAGCACCGCTATCTGCTCGCTCGTCGCGAGCCAGACGACGTGCTCCTCGACCACTCCGGGTGCGGCGGCGAGCACCGCGGGCCGCTGGCTGTCGCGCCTGCGCAGCCCGCTCGCCCAGACGGCCGCGACGTCGCGGGTGCGCACCCGCAGCGCCACCACCGGGTCCTCACCCATCCCGAGGGCCCTGCGCAGCCAGGTGATCTTGCTCGGACAGCGGTTGGAGCCGTAGGCGAGCAGGGGAACGCGCTGGGAGCAGGGCACCGCGCCGTGGGCGGCCAGCCAGTCGTCGACGGGAGTGTCCGCCACCGTCCAGCTGTCCGTGTGGAGTACGTGCGACTCCTCGTCGACGTGCGCGAACGAGAAGTCCGGGACGACGCCGGGATAGGGATCGGCGGGGAAGTCGGCGTCGGGGAGCGGTGCCACCCGATCAGGGTGCCGCGACCAGCGGCGCCCGTGCACCCCGACTTCGCTCACGCGCGACGCGTCAACGGAGAAGGGGCGCGTCGGCCACGGCTCGGCGCCGGCGCCACCGGCGGGTGAGCAGGCCGTGGCGGGGCGAGAGGAGGAGCGCCAGTACGAAGCAGGCCGTGCAGACCAGGCCCATCGCGCCCGCGATCGAGCTGTCCATGGGCAGCGCGACGGCGTACCCGGCGGCCGCGCCCACCCATCCGACCGCGATCGCGAGCGCCACCATGACCACGAGCCGGTCGGTGAGCAGGTACGCGGTGGCGGCGGGCACGATCAGCAGCGTCACCACGAGGATCGCGCCGACGGCGTCGAACGCGGCCACCGCGGTGACGGCCGCCGCCACCAGCAGCAGGCGGGAGAGCAGCCGCGGGCGGAGCCGGACGGTGGCGCCGAACTGCGGGTCGAACGTGGTGGCCTTGAGCTCCTTCCAGAGCAGCCCGACGAGCAGCAGGTTGAACAGCACCACCCCGCCGAGCACCAGGCCGGACCGCGCGACGTCGTAGCCGCCGAGCCGGACCGTGTCGAACGGCACGAACGCGATCTCGCCGTAGATCGTGGAGTCCAGGTCGAGGTGGATCCCGGCGGCGTAGCGGGTGACGCCGAGGACCCCGAGCGAGAACAGAGCGGGGAAGACCAGCGCGATCGCCGCGTCGGACGCGACGAGGCCGGTGGCCCGCAGCGAGTCGATGCCGAGCACGCAGAGCACCGCGAACGCCGCAGCACCGACGATCACCGGAAGCGGGGCGCGGGTCTGGGCCACCAGCCAGACGGCGACGATCCCCGGCAGCACCGCGTGGCTCACCGCGTCCGACAGCAGCGCCATCCGCCGCAGCACGAGGAACGGCCCGAGCAGCCCGCACGCCGTGGCCACCAGCCCGGCGATGAGGACGATGAGGATCCCGTCAGGCATCGGCGACCTCGCAGATCATCGCGGAGCTCCTGCCGCGAGGGCGCGGAGCTGGGCGACCGCGTCGTCGCCGAGGCTGCCGCGCAGGTCGGTGGGGTCGGGTTCGCGCGCGTCGGGCAGCCGGATCGAAGGGCCGTGCTCGAGCCACGCCGTCCACAGCGCCCTGCGCTCGGCCGTTTCGGCGGCCGCGGCCCGCCCGGCGGCGGTGAGCGTGCCGTCGGCGGCGAGCAGCCCACGGCGGCGCAGGCCGGCGCGGACCAGCCGGTCCCGCAGACCGCTCACGGGCGCGTCCGGCTGGGTGAGCACGGCGTCGCGACGCACGGTGCGCCGCCGCGCCGCGAGCCGCCGGGCCTGCCACAGCACGCCGCGACCGGGTGCCAGCAGCAGCGCCGCGACGGCCACGGTGAAGCCGGTGAGGACGACCACCGGCCCGGTGGGCAGCTGCCCACGGGTGGCCGTGAGCGCGCCCGTGACACCGACGGCCGCCCCGATCAGCCCGGCGAGCACGAGGACGCGCGGGAAGCGGTCGGCGAGCTGGCGGGCGGTGACCGTCGGCACCACGAGCATCGCGACCATGAGGATGGCGCCGACCACCCGCACCCCGATCACGACCGCCACGACGAGCAGCGCCGTCATGACCGTCTCGAGGGCCCGCACCGGGAGCCCGATCGCGCCCGCGTAGGCGGGGTCGAACAGGGTGGTGGTGAGCGCGCGTCGCAGCACCCCGACGACGAGCAACGCCGACGCGGCGAGCCCGGCCATCACCGCGACGTCGCGTTCCAGTAGTCCCGCGGCCTGCCCGAACAGGTAGTTCTCCAGGCCGGCCTGGTCGGCGTCGGAGCTGTTGGACAGGTGCGTGAGCAGCACGACGCCGAACGCGAAGAACCCCGACAGGACCACGCCGATGGCCGCATCGGGCCGGATCCGGCTCGCCCGTTCGATGCCCACCATGAGCAGCGCGGCCACCAGGCCCGCGATCGCGGCACCGAGCAACAGGCCGGGAACGTCCTTCACGCCCGCGACGAGGAACGCGACGCAGACGCCCGGCAGGGTGGCGTGCGCGACGGCGTCACCGACCAGGCTGCGGCGGCGCAGCACGGCGAACGCGCCGAGCACCCCGCTCGTGATGCCGAGTACGAGCGCGCCCGCGATCACGACCGCGTCGGTGTACGGCAGGCCCAGCAATGCGACTAGCCCGTCCACGTCACGTCCGCCCCGTACGCCGCGCGCACCGCGTCGGTGGTGAGCACGTCCGCGGTGGGCCCACAACCCAGCACGCGCACGTTGAGCAGCAGCGTCCAGTCGAACGCAGCGCGCACCTGGGCCATGTCGTGGTGGACGACCACCACCGAGCCGCCCGCGTCGCGCAGCTCGCCCAGCAGCCGGAGCAGGTCCTCCTGGGTGCGGGCGTCGATCCCGGCGAACGGCTCGTCCATGACGAGCACCGGTGCCCGCTGCGCGAGCGCGCGGGCCAGGAAGACCCGCTGGCGCTGACCGCCGGACAGCTGCCCGATCTGACGCTTCCCGAAGCCCGCCATCCCGACCCGCTCCAGGCACTCCGCGGCGATCGCCCGATCGGCCCGGCCGAGGCGGCGGAACCAGCCGGCCGACCGGTAGCGGCCCATCTCGACGACCTCGCGGACGGTGATCGGGAAGTCCCAGTCCACCGACTCCGCCTGCGGCACGTACGCCACGCGGTCGAGCGCGCCGGTCCCCTCGACGCCGTCGATCAGCACGCGCCCTGCGTCGGCGGGGACGAGGCCCAGCGCGGCTTTCAGGAGCGTCGACTTGCCCGCCCCGTTCGGCCCGACGATCGCCGAGAGGTGCCCGGCGGGGAACGCGCAGTCGACCTCCCAGAGCACGGGCGCCGAGCGGTAGGACACCGTCAGCCCGCGCACCTCCAGCGCACTGGCGGTCCGGGTCTCGGTCGACATGAGCATCGCGTCATCCCCTCTCGTCGGTCAGCCCGGCCGCGATCCGGTCGGCGTTGGCCCGCAACATCCCGATGTAGGTGCCCTCGGGGGTGCCGGGGTTCCCCGCGGCGTCGGTGAAGAGCTCCCCGCCGACGTGGATCCGTGCGCCCTGCTGGGCGGCCGCCGCGAGCAGGGCGTCGATCGTCTGGCGGGGCACGCTCGACTCGATGAAGACGGCCGGGACCTCGCGCTCTGCCACGAGCCGCGCCACCCGCTCGACGTCGGTGGTGGTGGCCTCGGCCGCGGTGGAGATGCCCTGGATGCCCGCGACGTCGAGCCGGTAGCGGCGACCGAAGTAGCTGAACGCGTCGTGCGACGTGACGAGCACGCGCCTGCGGGGCGGGATCGCCGCGAGCCGCCGTTCGATCTCTGCGTCCAGGGCGGCCAGCTCGGCGAGGTACGTGTCGAGCCGGGCGCGGTAGCCGTCGGCGTGCTGCGGGTCGCGCTCGACGAGCGCGGCGGCGATCGTCTCGCTGACACATGCCCACAGCGAGACGTCGAACCAGATGTGCGGGTCGTACTCCGTGGTGGTGTCGGGAGGAGCGAGCAGCTGCTCGCGGGGGATCCCGTCCGTGACGGCGGTGGTGGGCTGCCGCTCGGCGAGCTCGTGGAGCAGCTCGCCCATGCGGCCCTCCAGGTGCAGCCCGCAGTAGAGGATCACGTCGGCGCCGCGCAGGGCCTGCACGTCACCCGCGCTGGCCCGGTACAGGTGCGGGTCGACCCCCGGTCCCATCAGGCCGGTGACCTCCACGCGGTCGCCGCCGATCCGGCCGACGGTGTCGGTGAGGAAGTTGGTGGTCGTCGTCACGCGGATCCGCCGGTCGCCGATCGGCTCCGTGGCGGACGGCGGCGCGGCCACGCAGCCGGAGAGGGTGAGCAGACCGGCCGCGACCAGCACGGACCGCCGTCCCACCTTCGGCATTAGCCACCTCTAATTCAACGGTGAGCCACGACTAATGATCCACGATAGCGTATGCGCCGGACTACCCGGAAGTGTGAGACCTACGCTCGGGGTGTGGTCTCGACCAGCACACCTGCCGGCATCACCGGCGGGCCGTTCCGGTTCATGCTCGGCGCCACCGTGCTCTGCTTCAGCGGGTACGCGCTGCTGCTCCCGGTCGTGCCGCTCTGGGCGGAGCGCGGCGGATCGGGAGCGCTGGGCTCGGGTGCCACCACCGCGATGCTGATGGCGACCACCGTCGCCACCCAGCTCGCGGTGCCGTGGCTGCTCGTGCGAATCGGCCACCGCTGGGTGCTCGCGGCCGGGTCGGTGCTGCTCGGCGCCCCGGCGCCCTTCCTCGCCCTCTCGGCCGACCTCGCGCCCGTGCTCGCGCTCTCCGCGCTGCGCGGCATCGGGTTCGGGCTGGCGACGGTGGCCGGGAGCGCGTTGGTCGCGGAACTCGTGCCGCGCGCCCAGCACGGCCGTGCGGCCGGCCGGTACGGCCTCGCGGTCGGGGTGCCCCAGCTCGTGCTGCTCGCGGTCGGGGTGGCCGCGGTCGAGCGGTTCGGCTTCACCGCGGTGTTCGTCGTGGCGGGGGTCGTCCCGGTGCTGGGCGCGCTGCTCGTGCCGGCGATCCGGATGCCGGGTGCTCCCGCAGCGACCCTGACCCGTCCACGCCCGCGGCCGGCAACCCGCTCGGCGCTCGCCCCGGTGGTCGCGATGGTCACCTGCTCGATCGCGCAGGGCGGCCTGATCACCTTCCTCCCGCTCGCCGTGCCCGATGCCGGGCTGCTCGTGCCCGGAGCCCTGCTGGCGACGGCGGCGGGGGCGTTGTTCGGCCGGCTGGCGGCGGGCGAGCTGGTGGACCGCCGCGGCTGGGGAGGCAGGCTGCTCGTCCCGGGGATGCTGCTCGCCGCGGCCGGGATGGGAGCCGAGGTCGCCGGCGGCGGCGCCCTGGTCGTGATCGGGGCGGTCGCCGTCGGCTTCGGCTTCGGCCTGGTGCAGAACGACTCCCTCACCGTGCTGTTCGCCGCATTCGGCAGCAGCGGCTACGGCGCCGCGAGCGCGCTGTGGAACATCGCCTACGACGCCGGCACCGGCGTGGGCGCCCTCGGCCTCGGGGCGGTGGCGGAGCCCTTCGGCTACCCGGCGGCGTTCGGGGTCGCGGCGGTGGTGCTGTGTGCCGGGGTGGCGCTGACCTGGATCAAGCCCCGGCAGCCGGCTCGATAGCCGTCGACCGGCGGCCGAGATGCGCGCGATCCGCTCCTGGGCTGAACGGCGGTGTCCTTCCCGAGCGACCGGGACTACGGTCGCCGCTCCCCGCGACGGGGACGACCGAGGAGGATCGCGATGGCGGACAACGCTGCGCTCGTGCAGGAGGCGTACGACGGATTCGCCAAGGGGGACGTCGGTCCGCTCGTCGCCATCCTCGACGATGACGTCGAATGGAACGAGGCCGAGCACTTCATCTACTGGCCCGGCGGCCCGTTCCGGGGAGTACAGGCCGTGCTGGAAGGCGTGATCGGGCCACTCACGCGGGACCTCGACGGCTTCCGGATCGACGTCGACCGGATCTCTGCCGCGGGCGACACGGTGCTCGCCGAGGCCCGCTACCGGGCGACGGCCAAGGCGACCGGGAAGGCCCTGGACGCCATGGTCGCCCACGTCTGGGACTTCCGGCAGGGCAAGGTCGTCAGGTTCCAGCAGTACACCGACACCTGGCAGTGGACCCAGGTGGCGGGCATCGAGCCGCAGCAGTAGCCAGACCCGGCGGCCGGACCCGCTCCGCCGGAGTGCTGGGTGCCACGAGGTCAGTGACCCCGCGTGATCCACTCCTCCAGGTGCGGCAGCTCCGCCCCGATCGTCGTCTGGTCGCCGTGGCCCGTGCGGACCACCGTGTCGCCGGGCAGCGTGAGCAGGCGTCCGCGGATCGAGTCGATGATCGTGTCGAACGACGAGAACGAGCGGCCGGTGGCGCCGGGCCCGCCCTGGAACAGGGTGTCGCCGGTGAAGACCGTGCCCAGGTCGGCGGCGTGCAGGCTGCACGAGCCGGGGGAGTGGCCGGGGGTGTGCAGCACCCGCAGCGCCACCCCGCCCGCGGTGAGCGTCTCGCCGTCGGCCAGCTCGGCGTCGGGCTTGCGGTCGGGGTGGGTCATCTCCCACAGCGGAGCCTCGGCCGGGTGCAGCAGGATCGGTGCGCCGAAGCGGTCGGCGAGCTCGGGCGCGGCGCCCACGTGGTCGTTGTGGCCGTGGGTGCACACCACGGCCACCACCCGGCGGTCGCCGACGGCCGCGGCGATCGCGTCGGCGTCGTGGGCGGCGTCGACGACGAGCACCTCGCGCTCGTCGCCGACGATCCACACGTTGTTGTCGACGTCCCAGGTGCCACCGTCGAGCGAGAACGTGCCGGAGGTGACGACCCGGTCGACCGGGCTCACAGGACCACCACCGATCGCAGCACCTCGCCCTTGTGCATCTTCTCGAACGCGGCCTCGACGTCGTCCAGCCCGATCGTCTCGCTGACGAACTTCTCCAGCGGCAGCCTGCCCTGCAGGTGCAGGTCGACGAGCATGGGGAAGTCGCGCGACGGCAGGCAGTCGCCGTACCAGGACGACTTGAGCGAGCCGCCGCGGCCGAACACGTCGATCAGGGGCAGCTCGACCATCATGTCCGGCGTGGGCACGCCGACGAGCACGACGGTGCCGGCGAGGTCGCGGGCGTAGAAGGCCTGCTTGTAGGTCTCCGGCCGGCCGACCGCCTCGACGACGACGTTCGCGCCGTTGCCGTCGGTGAGCGCCTGCACGCCCTCGACGACGTCCTGGGCTCGAGAGTTGATGGTGTGGGTGGCGCCGAACTCCTTCGCCCAGGTGAGCTTCCGGTCGTCCACGTCGATCGCGATGATCGTGGACGCGCCGGCGAGCCGGGCGCCCGCGATCGCCGCGTTGCCCACGCCGCCGCAGCCGATCACGGCGATCGAGTCGCCACGGCCCACCTTGCCGGTGTTGATGGCCGCGCCGATCCCGGCCATGACGCCGCAGCCGAGCAGCCCGGCGACCTCCGGCTTGACCTCGGGGTTCACCTTCGTGCACTGACCGGCGTGGACGAGGGTCTTCTCGATGAACGCGCCGATGCCGAGCGCGGGCGACAGCTCCTGGCCCGACTCGAGCGTCATCTTCTGCGCGGCGTTGTGCGTGGAGAAGCAGTACCAGGGCTCGCCGCGGCGGCACGCGCGGCAGGTTCCGTCGACGGCGCGCCAGTTGAGGATGACGAAGTCCCCCGGCGCCACGTCCGTGACGCCCTCGCCGACGGTCTCGACGACCCCCGCGGCCTCGTGCCCGAGCAGGAACGGGAACTCGTCGTTGATCCCGCCCTCGCGGTAGTGCAGGTCGGTGTGGCAGACCCCGCAGGCCTGCACCTTCACGACCGCCTCACCGGGCCCCGGGTCCGGCACGATCACCGTCTCCAGCGAGACCGGCTCGCCCTTCTTGTGCGCGACGACCCCGCGGACCTGCTGTGGCATGGCTCCCTCACCTCGTCGTACGGATGCACTCATGCGCAGCCTGCCACGTGGCGGGTGCGCCGGTAGGTTCGAAGGCGTGCTGGAACGCGATGACGTCGAAGTCGAGGGTGTTCCGGTCGCGGTGCTGCGGATGGCGCACGGCCCGGTCAACGCCATGGACCTCGAGCTGTGCCGGGCACTCGCCGACCGCTTCCGCGAGCTGGTGGCCGATCCCGCCCGTGCCGTCGTCGTCACCGGATCGGACCGCGCCTTCTCGGCAGGTGTCGACCTCAAGCGCTGCGCCGCGGGCGGCGACCCGTACGTCGAGAAGTTCATCCCGGCGTTGGTCGACGCGTTCCGGGCGGCGTTCGAGCTGCCGAAGCCGCTCGTCGCGGCGGTCAACGGGCACGCGATCGCCGGTGGCTGCGTGCTCGCGGCGTGCGCCGACGTCGTGCTGATGGCCGAGGGTGCCGCGCGGATCGGGGTGCCCGAGATCCGGGTGGGGGTGCCGTTCCCGCGCATCGTGCTGGAGATCCTGGGCGTCGCGGTGGGAGACCGGGCCGCGCGCGAGCTCGTGATGGGTGCGCGGACGTACCTCCCGGAGCGGGCCGTGCAGCTCGGGCTGGTCCACGAGATCGTCCCCGCAGGCGAGCTGGGGGCACGAGCCGCGGCCGAGGCGGCCGCGCTGGCGCGCGACGTCCCGCCCGACACCTTCGCCACCACCAAGGGG
Source organism: Pseudonocardia cypriaca (assembly GCF_006717045.1). Classification (NCBI taxonomy): domain Bacteria; kingdom Bacillati; phylum Actinomycetota; class Actinomycetes; order Pseudonocardiales; family Pseudonocardiaceae; genus Pseudonocardia; species Pseudonocardia cypriaca. The sequence goes on along the minus strand of NZ_VFPH01000002.1, from coordinate 2,787,072 downwards.
CAGCTCCGTCGCGTCGCGCTGGAGCGGACCGACCGCTACGCCGACGAGGAGGAGCCCGTTACGACGCTGTGGAAGCGCCACATCGCCGACGGGTGGGTCACCAGGTACCTGGAGTCCGTCACCGGGCGGTGAGCGTCGCGATCACCGTGTCGACGTAGGCGGGAACCTGGTCGCCTGCAGGCGCGGCGTCCGGGGTGGCGTGCGCGAGCTGCGCGTGGCCGAGGTACGCCGTGTAGGCGAGCAGGCTCCGCTGCCGGGCCTCGTCGGGCGGGAAGCCGAGCTCGCGGAACATCCCGGCCAGGTAGTCGAGGCGGCGGGTGGTGATCCGGGCCAGCACCGGAGCGACCAGCGGGTGGTCCGCGCTGGGCTGAAGGGCGAGCTCGACGCCCGACCCCGGCTGCTCGATGCCTGTGCCGAGGGCGACTGCGAGCAGTTTGCGCAGCCTCCGGAGCATGTCCGGCTCCGTCTCGACCAGCGCGATCACGTCGTCGGTCTCGGCGCGCTCCCACTCGAGCAGTGCGGCTTCCAGCAGCGCGTCCCGGCTGTCGAAGTGCCAGTAGAAGCTGCCCTTGGTGGTGCCGAGCGACGCCGCTATCGGCTCCACGGCCACGGCGGCGACCCCGCCGCGGGCCAGCGCCGCGAGCGCGGCGGACGTCCAGTCGCCCGCCGTCAGACGCTTCCGCACCGGCATCGCCGTACGGTACCGTACGGAAGTTCCATACGGATGCGTACGGAGGTGGCCTCGTGGTCCGGAACGTTCACGAGCGGATCGTTCCCGCCCCGATCGAACGGGTCGGCCCGCTGCTCGACCGGATCGGCGGGCCACACGACGTGCTCTGGCCGACGCCCGGGTGGCAGCCGATGGTGCTGGACGGGCCGCCGCGCGTCGGGGCGGCAGGCGGGCACGGCGGGATCCGCTACCGCGTCACCGGGTACGTGCCGGGTCGCAGGATCGAGTTCGCCTTCGCACCGGAGACGGCGTTCCGCGGGCGCCACACCTTCACGGCCGACTCCGCCGGACCGGACCGCACGCTGCTGCGCCACGTCATCGACGGCAGGCTCGCCGGCCCGGCCCGGCTGGCGTGGCCGCTCGCCATCCGCTGGGCGCACGACGCGGTGCTGGAGGAGCTGTTCGACAACGCGGAGCGCGCGGTCGGGGCCGAGCCGGCGCGCCCGGCCCGGCGGTCGGCCTACGTGCGGCTGTTGCGGGTCTTCGAGGTGCCGCGCTCGACCACCACCGCCCCGCCGCGCACGCCGTTGATCGCCGGCGCGCTCCCGCACGTCCACTGGACGGATGCCTACGCCGTCCACACGCTTCCCGGGATGCCGGGCGACCCGCAGGTGTGGGCGGACGCCCTGTTCCGCGACCCACCGCGCTGGGTGCTCGGCGCGCTCGGGCTGCGCGAGCAGCTCGTCGGCCTCGTCGGCATCGAGCGGAGTGGCGCCGGTGCCTTCGACACGCTCGCGCGCACCGAGGACGAGGTCCTGCTCGGTGCGGACTCCGACCACCTCGACTTCCGGGCGTCGGTGCGGTGCGAGCCCGACCGCGTCGTGCTGACCACGGTCGTCCAACTGCACAACCGGCGCGGCCGGGCCTACTCGGCACTGGTGCGGCTGGTGCACCCCACCATCGTGCGCGCGATGCTGAACCGCGCCGCCCGCCGGCTGTCGGGTTCGTCCAAGACCCCGGTCGAGCAGGCGCCGACGATGGGGCCATGACGACGACCACCGGCCGCTTCGACCTCACCAGTTGGGCCGAGGATGCCTACGACGACGCCGACGGCGCCCGGCTCCTGAAGGTGCAGAACACCAAGACGTTCGAGGGCGGGATCTCCGGCACCAGCTCGACGGAGCTCCTGCAGGCGATCGCGGGCGACGGCGGCGCGGCCTACGTGGGGATGGAGCGGGTCGCGGGGGAGATCGACGGGCGGAAGGGCACGTTCGTGTTGCGGCACTCGGCGTCGATGACGGCGGACGGGGGCGGTGACATGCGGGTGGACGTCGTGCCCGGCTCCGCCACCGGCGACCTCGCCGGGCTCACCGGGGAGCTGACGATCACGATGACCCCGGAGCGCGAGCACTCCTACTCGTTCGCGTACTCGTTGCCCTGACCGCCGGAAACCGGTGGACCGGGGCCGCCGGGATGCGGTGGTCTGGGCGCATGCCGAACGGAGGGGGAGCCCGGCTGGGCATCGACGAGATCCCGGTGCGCGTGCGGGCAGCGATCGAGGAGATCCTCGGCTCGCCCGTCGTCGCCGCCGACTCGCAGCCGGGTGGGTTCTCGCCCGGCCTCGCCGCCCGCCTGGTGCTGGCCGACGGCCGGCGGGCGTTCGCCAAGGCCGTCGGCGTCGAGCGCAACCCCGACGCCCCCGGGTTCCACCGGCGGGAGATCGAGGTGCTCGGTGCCCTGCCGCCGGACCTGCCCGTGCCGCGCCTGCTCGGCAGCTACGACGACGGCAGCTGGGTGGCGCTCGTCGTCGAGGACGTGGCCGGGGAGGCGCCCGCGGAGCCGTGGCGCGCGGACGAGCTGGCGCGGGTCGTCGAGGCCATGGCGAAGCTCGCCGACCGGCTCACGCCGAGCCCGATCGAGGTCCGGCCGGTCGCGACGTTCGACGAGGAGCTGTTCCGCGGCTGGCGGACGCTCGCGGCGAACCCGGTCGCCGCCGCCCCGCTCGGCCCCGCCGTGTGCGCCCGGCTCGACGAGCTCGCCGGCATCGAGGAGGGCTGGACCGCCGCCGCGGCGGGGGATTCGCTGGTGCACACCGACCTGCGCGCCGACAACATCCTGCTGACCCCGCACGGGGTGGTGTTCGTCGACTGGCCGCACGCCCGGATCGGTGCGCCGTGGCTCGACCTGCTGTTCATGCTGCCGAGCGTCGCCGCGACCGGGACCGATCCCGGGGAGGTCTGGGCGGCGTACCCGCCTGCGCGGGCGGCCGACCCGGACGCGGTCACGGCCGTTCTCGTCGCGCAGACGGGATTCTTCCTGTACCACTCGCTGCTGCCGCCGCCCCCGAACCTGGAACGGGTGCGGGAGTTCCAGCGGGTGCAGGGCGAGGCGGCGATGCGCTGGGTCGAAGCCCGGCTGCGCTGATTCCACTCGGGCCGATCAGGGCAGGCCGGCGAGGTCGGCCATCGTCTGCATCTGGTGGTCGAAGTGGGCGGCCGGGTCCTCGAACATCTCCGCCAGCCGGCCGAACACCTCGAAGCCGACCAGGCCGAACAGCTGGCTCCACGCGGCGAGCCCGGCGAGCAGGGCGCTGTCGGCGGGGCGGGCGTCGGCGGGGGGACCGGGCGCCTGCGCGACGAGGCGGTCGAGGTCCGCGTGCAGCGCCGGGGCGACCGGCACGTCCGCCGCTTCGGCCTCGGCGGTAACCCGGATCAGCGCCACGACCACCCGTGACGCGGGCGGCGTGGTGTCCGGCGGCGCGGTGTAGCCGGGCACCGGGGTGCCGTAGAGCAGCGCGTACTCGGCGGGGTGCTCCAGCGCCCAGCGGCGCACGGCCCGGCAGAGCGCCATCCACCGGCCCCGCAGGTCGGACGGATCCACGGCTGCCTCGGCTGCCTCCGCAGCCGCGCCGAGCTCGTCGTACGCGTCGGTGATCAGTGCTGTGAGCAGGGCGTCGCGGCCGTCGAAGTAGCGGTAGAGCGCGGACGGAACCATCTCGAGGTCGCGCGCCACGGCCCGGAGCGTCAGTGCGGGGCCGTCGGTCGCCAGGCGGCGGCGGGCGGCCCCCTTGATCTCCTCCACGAGCTCGGCGCGCACGCGGGCGCGCAGGGACGGGGCGGGCACGCTGTGAGACTCCCACAGAACGAGATCGGGCGCACGGAAGGAGAACGCTGTTCTTGAGATGTCGTGCCCGGTGCGCTAGCGTGCATTCGAGAACAGTGTTCTCGAATCGGAACTAGATTCTGGGGGTGGGTCGTGGCGTTGCACGTGGTCGTCGGAGCCGGTGCCGTGGGGGTGGCGACGGCGCGGCTGCTCGCCGTCCGCGGTGACCAGGTTCGGCTCGTCAGCCGGCGGGGCACCGGGCCGGAACACCCCTCGGTGGAGCGGGTGGCCGCGGACGCCACCGACTCCGCCGCCCTCGCCCGCCTCACGCACGGCGCGGTGGCCATCTACAACTGCGCCGCACCTCCGTACCACCGCTGGACGAGCGAATGGCCGCCGCTGGCTGCGGCGCTGCTCGACACGGCCGAGGCAACCGGCGCCGTCCTCGTCTCGGCCGGGAACCTCTACCTCTACGGCCCGGTTGACGGCCCGCTCACCGAGGACCTGCCCGCGCGCCCTGCCGGGCCGAAGGCGCGGGTGCGGGCCCGGATGTGGCAGGACGCGCTCGCCAGGCACGAGGCAGGCCGGATCCGCACGGCCGACGTGCGGGCGTCCGATCACGTCGGCGCCGGGAGCCAGTCCCTGCTCACGGCGGCGGTGCTGCCGCGGGTGCTCGCCGGCAGGCGGGCGAGCGTGCCTGCGGACCTCGACGCTCCGCGCACCTGGACCGCCGTCGGCGACGTCGCCCGCACCATCGTCGCCGTCGCGGACGACGAGCGGGCCTGGGGCCGGGCGTGGCACGTGCCGAGCGTGGCGCCGCTGTCCGTCCGGGAGGTCGTCACCCGTGCGTGCGCGCTCGCCGACGCCCCGCCGCCGCGGCTCTCGACAATGCCCGCGCCCGTCCTGTGGCTCGGCGGGCTGGCGAACCCGCTGGTCCGCGAGCTGCGGGAGACGCAGTACCAGTTCCGGAAGCCGTTCGTCATGGACTCGTCGGCCGCGACGGCGGCCCTGGGTGTCACCCCGACGCCGATCGAGGAGAGCCTCGCGGAGACGGTCCACGGACTGACGCCGGCGCGCCGCTGATGCGTGTGCTGCCTCAGTCGGCGCGCAGCGGCGCCGGGTCGCCGAGCACGTCGGCGATGAGCTCGGGGATCTCGCGCTTGCCCGAGCCGTCCGCCGCGATCAGCACGTAGACCGTGCGGCCCGAGCAGGTGACCTCGTGCCCGTCGCGACGCACCTCGAAGTCCAGGGCGAAGCTGGTGCGCCCGATGCGGGCGGTCGACACGGCCACCTCCGCCGTGTCCTGCCAGCGCAGCCCCGATCGCCAGTCGATCTCCGAGCGCACCAGCTGCACGTCGTAGCCCGCCTCGATCATCTTCGCGTAGGGCAACCCGCGCGCCGTGAGGAAGGCGGACATGGCCTCGTCGAAGTAGGTGAGGTACCAGGCGTTGAACACGACGCCCTGCGCGTCCACCTCCATGTACCGGACGGTGAGGGGGAAGGTGAGGACGTCGCTCATGCGCCGATCGCCCGGGTGATGAAGGTCGTGACGTCCGACAGGACCTCGTCCTTGTTGGTCTCGTTGAAGATCTCGTGCCGGGCGTCGGGGTAGGTCTTCTCCTCGAAGACGACGCCGCGCAGGGAGTCGATGCCCTCGCGGGTGCCGTCGATCGGGACGAGCCGGTCGTCCTCGCCGTGCACCCAGAGGGTGGGGAGCGCGCCGAGCGGGCCGTCGGCGCGGATGCGGTCGAGGCAGGCGACGATCGCCTCGAGGGTGGCGCGCTGGAAGCGGCCGTGCCACACCAGCGGGTCGTCGGCGTAGGCCTTGCCCACCGCCGGGTCGCGGGAGAGGGTGTCGGGATCGATCGGGGTGTCCGGGATCTCGGCCGGGGCGAGCAGGCCTGCGGCGGCGTCCCAGCGGCCGAGCACGGGCCCGGACAGCACGAGGGCGGCCAGCTCGTGGCCGTAGCGCTGGGCGTAGCGCGCCGCGATCATCCCGCCCATCGAGTGCCCGACCAGCACCGTGGGCAGCTTCGGGTCGCGGACCCGGGTGGCGAGCTCGTGGAAGTCGCTGATCACGGTCTCGAAGTCGGTGATCAGCACCCGCTCGCCGGCGCTCCTGCCGTGGCCGACGTGGTCGACGCCGTGCACGACGGCGCCCCGGCGCACGAGCGCGTCGGCGACGTGCTCGTACCGGCCGATGTGCTCGCCGTAGCCGTGGCAGAGCAGCGCGGTGAAGCGCGCGCCCGCTCGGGGCCAGGTGCGGGCGGTGAGCTCACCCGCGTGCCCCTTGAAGGTCCACTCCCGCGATTCGGGCACCTCGTCCTCCTTGTGTCAGTCGCCGAGGCGTTCGCGGATCGTCCGGTTGACCGCCCGCCCGAACGCCGTGACCAGCCCGAGCACCGTCACCGGCTTGAGCTGGGACAGCGCCGCCGCCAGGCGGTCCCGCTCGTCGGCGCGGCGGCCGCGCTCGCGGTAGGGCTGCAGCACCTCGTCCTGGAACATCTCCATCAGTTCCTCGGCGAGCGCCGTTGTGTGTTTCTCGATGAGCCCGTGTGCGCGGCGCCACACGTCGGTCGGTAGGTCCGAGTCGATCACGGCGAGCGCGCTGCCGAGCGTGCCGGCGCCGTGCAGCTGGAGGCGGCCGTCGGGCAGCGGGGTGACGGCGCCGAGGTCGCACAGCGACTCGAGGTCCTCGTCGGACAGGCTGCGGCCGGCGCGTCTCTCCAGCTCGGCCCGGTCGACCTCCTCGATCTCCTCCGGCACCCACGGCGTGAGCAGCGCGCGGTGCAGCGCCAGCTCGGCGTGGCCGGCCTGCGGGGGGAGGCGTTCGAGGTGGCTCTCGATCGCAGCGAGGGTGAAGCCGAGCGCGGACAGCTCGCTGACCAGCGCCAACCGGGCGAGGTGGTCCGAACCGTACAGCCCGGTGCGGCCCCGCAGCTGCGGCGGCGGGAGCAGCCCGCGGGCGGCGTAGTACCGGATGTTGCGGACCGTGATGCCGGAGCGCTCGGCGAGCTGGTCGATCGTGAGGAGCTCGCCCCGGTCGGGTAGGGATGGCGCCGCCATGCGCGGCAGGTTACGGCACCGCTTGACCTATGTGACAGCACTGCTGTAACAAAGCGGGAGATCCCACTCGGTCGTCGAGGAAGAGGTTCCCATGGCAGAGATGCCCGAGGCGTACGTCTACGACGCCATCCGCACGCCTCGCGGCCGGGGCAAGGCCTCCGGCTCGCTGTACGAGGTGAAGCCGGTGTCGCTCGTGGTCGGCCTCATCCACGAGCTGCGCGCCCGCTACCCGGAGCTCGACCCCGCCGCGATCGACGACGTCGTGCTCGGCGTCGTCTCCCCGATCGGCGACCAGGGCGGTGACATCGCCAAGACCGCCGCCATCCTCGGGGGCCTGCCGGACACCACCGCCGGCGTGCAGCACAACCGGTTCTGCGCCTCCGGCCTCGACGCGGTGAACAGCGCCGCCCACCAGGTGCGCGCGGGCATGGCCGACTTCGTGCTCGCAGGCGGCGTCGAGAGCATGTCCCGGGTGCCGATGGGCTCCGACGGGGGCGCGTGGGCGATGGACCCGGAGACCTCCTACGAGACCGGCTTCGTGCCGCAGGGCATCGGCGCCGACCTCATCGCCACCCTCGAGGGCTGGAGCCGCGACGACGTCGACGCGTACGCGCTCGAGTCGCAGACCCGCGCCGCGAAGGCATGGGCCAACGGCTACTTCGCGCGCTCGGTCGTCCCGGTGAAGGACCGCAACGGGATCGTGGTGCTCGACCGCGACGAGCACGTGCGCGCAGGCACCACCCTCGACGCGCTCGGCGGGCTGCAGCCGTCCTTCGAGATGATCGGCGACCAGGGCGGCTTCGACGCCGTGGCCCTGCAGCGCTACCACTGGGTCGAGAAGATCGACCACGTCCACACGGCGGGCAACTCGTCCGGCATCGTCGACGGCGCCGCGCTCGTGCTGATCGGCACCGAGGCCGCGGGCAAGGCCGCCGGGCTCACCCCACGCGCCCGGATCGTGTCGACGGCGCTGTCCGGCTCCGACCCGACGATCATGCTGACCGGCCCGGCGCCCGCCACCCGCAAGGCACTGGCGCGGGCGGGGATGACGGCCGACCAGATCGACCTGTTCGAGATGAACGAGGCCTTCGCCGCCGTCGTGCTGCGCTTCATGAAGGACATGGGCGTGCCGCACGAGAAGGTCAACGTCAACGGGGGCGCGATCGCCATGGGCCACCCGCTCGGCGCCACCGGCGCCATGATCCTCGGCACCCTCATCGACGAGCTCGAACGCCGCGACCAGCGCTTCGGCGTCGCCACATTGTGCGTCGGCGGCGGCATGGGCATCGCAACAGTCGTCGAACGCCTCTCCTGACCGATATTCCATACGTGCCTTGCGAAGCGGTGCGGGTAGCGGAACCTCAGACGCCTTCTCGCTCCGGGATCGCCTCCTCATGAATGCCAATTCACCACGTCGGCGCTGTCCTCGCGAGAAGGCGCCTGAGAATTCGGCTGCAGAGCGCCGGCTGCGTGCTCTCACAGGCGGCTCCGCCGCCAACAGAACACGAAGGGAACTCGAACCGTGACCGAGCAGAAGGCCGTCCGCTGGGAGAAGGGCGAGGACGGGATCGTCGTCGTCACCCTCGACGACCCCGGCCGCAGCGCCAACACCATGAACGACCGCTACGTCGAGGCGATGGGCGAGTGCGTCGACGCGCTCGTTGCGGACCGGGAGAACATCACCGGCGTGATCGTCACGTCGGCGAAGAAGACGTTCTTCGCGGGTGGCGACCTCGACACCCTCAGCAAGGCGACGGCCGCGGACGCGGCGGCGGTGATGGAGAAGTCCATGACCGTGAAGAAGCAGCTGCGCAAGCTGGAGACCATCGGCAAGCCGGTCGTGGCCGCCATGAACGGCACCGCGCTCGGCGGCGGCCTCGAGATCGGGCTCGCCTGTCACCACCGGATCGGGCTCGACGCGAAGGGCGTGGTCTACGGGACGCCCGAGGTCACGCTCGGGCTGCTGCCCGGCGGCGGCGGGATCGTGCGCACGGTGCGGATGCTCGGCATCGCGAACGCCGTGATGAACGTGCTGGTGCAGGGCCAGCGGCACAAGCCGGCCAAGGCCGTGGAGGTCGGCATCGTCGACGAGCTGGCGGCCACTCACGAGGAGATGCTGGAGAAGGCGCGCGCCTGGATCGCCGCCAACCCCGAGGCGCGGCAGCCGTGGGACCAGCCCGGGTACAAGATCCCCGGCGGTACGCCGGCGACCCCGAAGCTCGCCTCGATCCTGCCGGCCTTCCCGGCCAACCTGCGCAAGCAGCTCAAGGGCGCCCCCATGCCCGCCCCGCGCAACATCCTCGCGGCGGCCGTCGAGAGCACGCAGGTCGACGTCGACACCGCGTTCCGCATCGAGGCCCGCTACTTCGCCGAGCTGGCCACCGGACAGACCTCGAAGAACATGACCAAGGCGTTCTTCTACGACCTCCAGGCCATCAACGGCGGCAAGTCCCGGCCGGACGGTCCGGAGAAGTGGCAGCCCAACAAGGTCGCGGTGCTCGGGGCCGGGATGATGGGCGCCGGCATCGCATACGTCTGCGCGCTCGCCGGCTGGGAGGTCGTGCTCAAGGACGTCTCGCTCGAGGCGGCTGAGAAGGGCAAGGCCTACTCCGAGGGGCTCGTCGCGAAGGGTGTCAAGCGCGGGAGGACCACCCTCGAGAAGGGGGAGGCGCTCCTGCAGCGCATCACGCCCACCGCCGACTACAACGACCTCGCAGGCTGCGACATGATCATCGAGGCGGTGTTCGAGTCGATGCAGCTCAAGCAGGAGGTCTTCCGCGAGGCGATGAAGGTCGTCGAGCCGGACGCCCTGCTCTGCTCCAACACCTCGACGCTGCCGATCACCGAGCTCGCCGCGAGCCTCGACCGCCAGGGCGACTTCATCGGCCTGCATTTCTTCTCGCCCGTCGACAAGATGCCGCTCGTCGAGATCATCCGCGGCGAGCGGACCTCGGACACGACCGTCGCCAAGGCGTTCGACGTCACGCTCGCGATCAAGAAGACCCCGATCGTCGTCAACGACAGCCGCGGGTTCTTCACCAGCCGGGTCATCGGCACCTTCCTCAACGAGGGCGTCGCGATGCTCGCCGAGGGCATCGACCCGCAGACGATCGAGCAGGCCTCGTCGCAGGCCGGCTACCCGGCTCCGGTCCTGCAGCTGATGGACGAGCTGACGCTCACGCTGCCGCAGAAGATCCGCAACGAGTCGAAGGCCGCCGTCGAGGCGGCGGGCGGCACCTGGCAGCCGCACCCGGCCGAGGCGATCATCGACCGGCTCGTCGCCGAGTTCGACCGCAAGGGCAAGAGCTCGGGCGCCGGTTTCTACGAGTACGCCGACGGCAGGCGCACGGGCCTGTGGCCCGGCCTGCGCACCGAGCTGGGCGCCACCAACCACGACGTCGACCTGCACGAGCTGTCCGAGCGCATGCTGTTCGTCGAGGCTATCGAGACGCAGAAGTGCTTCGACGAGGGCGTGCTCACCTCGGTGCCCGACGCCAACATCGGCTCCATCTTCGGCATCGGCTTCCCGGCGTGGACCGGCGGCGTGGTGCAGTACGTCGAGGGCTACCCCGGTGGCGTGGCCGGCTTCGTGGCGAGGGCCGACGAGCTGGCGGGCAGGTACGGCAAGCGCTTCGAGGTGCCGGAGAGCCTCCGCGCCCGGGCGGCGGCGACGACGGCGGCGTAGCCGGTCGGAGTGTCAGCATGGCCACCTTCACGACCGCAGGCGTCATGAAGGTGGCCATGCTGACGGCTAGTCCACCGCGTCCCGGACGACCTCCGCCAGGTCGCCCGTGCGGGTCATGATCTCGCGTTGGCGCTGCGCACCCGTGCCCCTGCGCAGCACGGCGCCGAGCAAGTCGCGCACCAGGTGGAGGTCGCCGGACTCCTCCAGCGCCGGGGTCACGTGCGCGACCAGCCCCTCCAGCACCTCGGCCGCGGGAGCGGGGCGCCACGTGCGCGGGTCCAGCAGCTCGCCGTCCAGGCCCGAGCGGCTCGCCCGCCACGCCGCGAGCCGCAGTACCTCGGTGCGCACGGGGTCGGGCGCCGAGCCGCGCTCGGCGGCGTCGGCCGCGGTCTGCACGAGCGCCCTGACGAGCCCGGCCCCGAGCACGGCGTCGTCGGGCTCACGGCAGACGTCGGCCACCCGCACCTCGACGGTCGGGAGCCGCCGCGACAGCCGCGCGTCGAGGTAGATCATCCCCTCGTCGATGAGCGTGTCGGTGCCGAGCGCGGTGTCGACGAACTCCCGGTACGCCGCGATCGACCCGAAGGGCGCGTACGGGCCCGCCGACGGCCAGCGCTGCCAGGCCTGCCCGCGGAAGCTCTGGTACCCGGAATCCTCCCCGTTCCAGAACGGGGAGTTGACCGACAGCGCGTGCAGCGGCGCGAGCCACGGCCGGATCCGGTCGAGGACGGCGACGCCCTCCTCCGGTGAGTCGACCGCGACGTGGACGTGGCACCCGCAGGTGAGCCCCTCTGCGACGGTGAGCCCGAACCGGCGGGCCATCTCCGCGTACCGGCGCGACGGCATGATCGTCGGCTCGACCGCGAGCGGCGAGGTCGCGAGCGGGACGAGCGCTACGCCGACGTCGGCTGCGGCCTCCGAGGCGGCCAACCGCGCCGAGCGGATCTGCTCCGACAGCTCGTCGAGGGTGTGACAGGGCTTGGTGGCGGTCTCCACCTGCTCCTGCTGCAGCTCCGCGGTGAGCTCACCGTCCTCGGACGCGGCGAGCACCGCCTGCCCCACCGCCCTCGGCCGCCCCGTCTCCGGGTCGACCAGCAGGAACTCTTCTTCGACGCCCAGCGTCCGTACGGTCACGCGGAGAAAAGTACCCACTGTTCCGCGCGTCGGTATCGCCCGTTTCGGGCACCCATGTGCGTGGCCGACTGGGTGTTCTCGATCGTCGACCGGCTGGGGGCAGCGGGGGTGGGGCTGCTCATCCTGCTCGAAAACGTCGTCCCACCGATTCCGTCAGAGGTGATCCTCCCGCTCGCCGGGTTCCGGGCCCGCTCCGGCGCCCTGAACGTCCTCGCCGTCTGGCCCGCCGCCACGGCCGGGTCGGTGCTCGGTGCGCTGCTGCTCTACGGCCTGGGGACGTGGTTGGGCTACGAGCGGTTGCACCGGCTCGCCGGCCACCGCTGGTTCGTGTTCGTGAGCCAGAAGGACCTCGACCGGGGTGAGCGGGTCTTCGAGCGGCACGGGGGCAAGGTCGTGCTGCTCGGCCGATGCGTCCCGTTCCTGCGCAGCGTGGTGTCGATCCCGGCCGGGATCGCCGGCATGCCGCTGTCGCGGTTCCTCGTGCTCACCACGATCGGCAGCGGGGTCTGGAACGCGGCCTTCATCGCTTTGGGCTGGGCGCTGGGGAACAACTGGGACCAGGTGGAGCGGTACCTCGGCCCCATCAGCTACGTGGTGCTCGGGCTGCTCGCGGTGGGGCTGGTCGTCCTGATCGTGCGCCGCGTCCGCTCGCGATCGGACTCGGTTCCCCACGGGTGACCGGCGTACCCGCGAAGCGCCATCTTCCGGCGCCGACGAGATCGGGCCGGATCCGGGAGTCGCAGGGTCAGTACTCGTAGGGATCCGGTGGCGGCGGGATCGTCCGGGCCTCGCTGACGGTCAGTGCGGGGACGTGGCCGTTGGTCGCCGTCGCGCTACCGGCCTGCAGGACGCCCCGCACCTGGAGCCAGGTGTCGGCGGCGTGGTCGCCGACGTCGCCGACCAGCCGCACGCGGACCGGGCGGGCGTCGGCCGCGCAGCAGGCGATCGTCAGCCGGGCCAACTCGGTGGCCGCGCCGCGGCGCAGCACGAACCCGGTGAGCGCGACCTCGCGCCCGTCGAGGGAGCCGCTGGTGTCCCACACCGCGCGCTGCACGAACTCGGCCACCGAGAGCTCGGCCGGCAGCGGCCCGAACACGTCGGACTCCTGCACCACCGCGTTGCCCGCACCCGCCCGGCTCACGGCGTCGGCGCCCAGCGCGGGCGGGACGACCAGCGCGATCACGAGGACGGGCGCGAGCAGCAGCCAGGGCCCGTGCCCGTGGCCGTGCTCGTGCTCGGGCGGCCCGGCGCGGTCGCGCACCAGACCGACGAGCGCGAGCGCCACGATCACGGCGCCCGCGGCGAGCAGCAGCCAGCGGTGGGACGGGCGGACGTAGCGCAGGTAGGTGTCGTCGGCGGCGATCCGCAGCAGCGCGCCGCCGAGCAGCACGAGCAGGACGTGCTGGGTGTCGCGCCTCACAGCAGCACCAGCCCGGAGCCGACCGCGCAGAGCACCGCGACCGTGAACGTCAGCGGCGCGAAGCGGGCGGCGAACGCCCGTCCGAACGTGCCCGCCTGCAGCGCGATCAGCTTGACGTCGACCGCCGGGCCGACGACGAGGAACACGAGCCGGGGCAGCAGCGGGAGCGTCGTGAGCGACGCGGCCACGAACGCGTCGGCCTCGCTGCACAGGGCGAGCACCACCGCCAGCAGGGCCATGACCAGCACGGCGAGCACGAGCTGCCCGGCGAGCGCCTCGGTCCAGGCGGGTGGCACGAGCACCGAAAGCGCCGCCGCCGCGGCCGCGCCGACCACGAGGAACCCGCCCGCGGATACGAGGTCGTGGCGCGCGGTCTCGGCGAGCACGGCCCAGCGCCCGCCGTCCGACGGGGGAGGTACGGCCCGGCGGACGATCCACTCGGCCTTGCCGAACCGCTGCCACAGCCAGCCGGTGACGCACGCGGTGGCGAGTGCTCCCACGGCCCTGGCGAGCACCATCCGCGGCTCGCCGGGGAACGCGACCGCGGTGGCCACCAGCACCACCGGGTTGACCGCGGGGGCGGCGAGCAGGAACGTCAGCGCCGCGGCGTCCGGTACGCCCTGGCCGATCAGCCGCCGCGCCACCGGCACCGACGCGCACTCGCAGCCCGGCAGCACGAGGCCGGCGGAAGCGGCCACCGGCACGGCCGCGCCCGTGCGCGCGGGCAGCACCCGGCGCAGCACCGACGGCGAGACGAACGCCGCGATCGCGCCGGACAGCAGCACTCCGAGCACGAGGAACGGCAGCGCCTGCACGCAGACGGCCACGAACACCGTGGCCGCGGTCTGCAGCACGGGCACCGAGAGCGCGTCGACGAGCAGTGGCCGGCCTGCGATCGCGACCAGCAGGACCGCGCAGAACACGTGCATCGACGTCATGCGGGAGCCGACGGCAGCGGTCACGGGTGGGGATGCTGCCAGCGCGGGTGGTCACCCCGGGCCGGAACGGGGAAAGATCCCGACCATCGGGTGCTCGGAGCAAAGAGCTCGGATCAATCTCCGGGCACGCGGTCCAGGAGGCGCTGCAGGGCGGCGTTGAACGCGTCCGGGCCCTCCAGGTTGGGCATGTGCGCCGCGCCGTCCACGACCACCAGCTCCGCGCCCGGCACGCCGTCGGCGATCACCCGCGCGTCCGCGACCGGGGTGAAGGAGTCCTCGCCGCCGACGACCACGACCGTCGGCACCGCGACGGCAGCGAGGTCGGCCCGCCGGTCGGGGCGGTCGGCGCGGGCGCGCTGGGCAGCCGCTGCGCCTGCGGGGTCCGTGGAGCGCATCATCGCGAGGACGTGCCGGGCCACCTCGGCCGGGGCGTCCGGCGAGACCATCAGGTAGAGGTTCTCGACCGCGTACGGGTCCATTCCGTCGTGCGACAGGCGCTGTGCCTGCGCGATCCGCGCTGCACGGGAGCTCGCGGTCTCGCCTGCCGCTGTCGTGTCGGCGATCAGCAGCCCGGCAACGCGGCCCGGCTGCCGGGCCCAGAGCTCGAGCGCGATCTGCCCGCCCATCGACAGTCCCACCACCACGGCGCGGGGCACGCGCAAGCCGTCCAGGAGCGCGGCGAGGTCGTCGACGAACGCCGACCACTCGGGCACCGCACCGCCGCTGGCCCCGTAGCCGCGCAGGTCGGGCACGATCACCCGCCGGTCGGCGCCGAAGTGGCGCAGCTGCGGCTCCCACATCGAGCGGTCGAACGGGTGCCCGTGCACCAGGAGCAGCGGCGTGCCGCGGTCGGGTCCCACGTCCTCGTACGCGAGAACGGTCCGTTCCAGTGCGATGGTGCGCATCCCTGCTCCTCCCGGTTTGACCGTTCCGAGTCTGATCGGTACAAAGCAGCAGAGCAATACCGCTGCGTCGCGACAATGAACTCGGAGCAATAGTGGACGACTACCGGGCGCTGGCCGACGTCGTCGCCGCCGACATCGCGGGCGGGCGGCTCCGTGCGGGCGACCGGCTCCCCACCCAGCGGCGGTTCGCCCGCGACCGCGGCATCGCGGTGTCCACGGCGTCGCGCGTCTACGCGGAGCTCTCCAGCCGCGGGCTGGTGACGGGCGAGGTGGGCCGCGGCACGTTCGTCCGGGCGGCGCCCCCGCAACCCGGCCCCGCTCTCGCCGAGCACCGGCCGGGCGCGATCGACCTCCAGATGAACTTCCCGATCCTCGACGGTCAGGAGGCGCTGCTCGCGCCCGCGCTGTCGGGCTTGCTGCGCGCCGACGGGCTGCGGGCCGGCCTGTCGCCGGCCAGCGCCGCGGGCACGGACGCGGCCCGGCGGGCGGCCGCGGCGATGCTGGCCTGCGAGGGCTGGGCTCCACAGCCGGAGCAGGTGCTGTTCGCCGGCAACGGGCGGCAGGCCATCGCGGCGGCGATCGGCGCGCTCGTGCCGGTCGGCGGGCGGCTCGGCGTCGAGACGCTCACCTACCCCGTCATGCGCACGATCGCCGCGCGGCTCGGCGTCGAGGTCGTGCCGCTCCCGGTGGATGACGAGGGAGTGCAGCCCGGCGCGGTGCGCGCCGCGGGGCGCCTCGACGCGGTGTTCCTGCAGCCGACCATGCACAACCCGCTCGGCGTCACCATGCCCGTGCCGCGGAGGCGGGAGCTGGCCGAGGTGCTCGCCGAGCTCGACGTCCCGGCCATCGAGGACCGCATCTACTCGTTCCTCCGCGACGACCCGCCGCCGCTCGCGGCGTTCGCGCCGGAGCACACCGTCGTGGTGGACAGCCTGTCCAAGCGGGTCGCCCCGGGCTGCACCCTCGGGTTCCTCGTGCCGCCGACGGCCCGCCACCAGCGGGTGCGCGCGGCGATCCGCTCGGGCGGATGGCTCGCCCAGAGCCTCGCCGTGGAGGCCGCCACGCGGTGGATGGCCGACGGGGTCGTGGCGGAGATCCAGAGCGCGAAGCGGGTCGATGCGGCCCAGCGCCAGGCGCTCGTGGCCGAGCGGCTGGCGGGGTTCACCGTGCGCGCCGACCCGGCGGCCTACCACTGCTGGTGGGAGCTGCCGTCGCCGTGGCGGGCGGAGACGTTCGTCGCGGCCGCCGCGCGGCGCGGGATCGCGGTGACGCCGGCCGCCTCGTACGCCGCGGGCGCCGGGCACGCGCCGAGCGCCGTCCGGCTGGCGCTGGCCACACCGCCGCTCGACACGCTCGCCGCCGCGCTCGACGTCCTCGCCGGGCTGGGCCGGGGTGCGCCCGGCGACGACGGCACCGAGTAGAACTTCGCCCGTGTTGATCGTGCGGGGCGCCGAGCTGGTCTGGACGGGGAGCGCCGAGCTGCCGGGCGGTGAGATCGCCTGCGGGCCGGACGGGCGGGTGGCGGCAGGCCCCGTCGAGGGCGAGGTGCTCGACGCGTCGGGGTGCGTGGTCACGCCCGGCCTCGTGAACGCCCACCACCACCTGCTACAGACCGCGTTCCGGACGCTGCCCGGTACCCGCGGCGTCCCCATGCGCGACTGGCTGCCGCGCATGGCCGCCGCATATGCCGCGGTGGGTGTGGACGACGAGCTGGCGCACGCCGCTGCTGCGGCCGGGCTCGCCGAGGCGCTCCTGTGCGGGGTGACGACGGTGGCCGACCACCACCTCACCTGGCCCGCGGGCGACGGGGTGGGGATCGCCCGCGCCGTCGTCGCGGCCGCAGGAGAGCTGGGCGCGCGGCTGGTGTTCGTCCGCGGCAGCGCGCGCGACGACCCGCAGGCGGCGGCCGCCTCCGCGGACGCGATCGCGGCGGCGCTCGGCGGCGACCCGACCGGGATGGTGCAGGTCGCCGTCGGACCGGCAGGCGTGCACAGCGACGGCAGGGAGACCTTCGAGCTGCTCGGCGAGGTCGCGCGCCGCCAAGGCCTCCGGCGACGGACGCAGGCGAACGAGCAGGTCGACGTCGAGGTCGCGGCCCAGCGCTACGGCCGCCGCCCCCTCGACCTCCTCGACGAGTGGGGCTGGCTCGCCCCGGACGTCACGATCGCGCACCTGTGCGACGTCAGCGGCGACGAGATCGCCAGGGCCGCGGCGGCGGGCGTGAGCGCGACGCACGCCCCCGGTTGCGACGTGCCCATGGGGTGGGGGGTGGCCCCGATGGCCGCGCTGTCCGACGCTGGCGTCCCGGTCGGGCTCGGGACCAGCGGCGGCGGCAGCAACGACGCAGGCCATCTCCTCGCCGACGCCCGCCTCGCCATGCAGGTGGCCCCCCTCTCCGGCCGCCCGGTGAGCGCCCGCGAGGTGCTCACCTGGGCGACCGCCGGCTCCGCCACCGGGCTGGGGCGCCCCGAGCTGGGTCGCCTGGACCCTGGCTGCACCGCCGACCTGGCCTGCTGGGACGTCACCGGCGTCGCCGACGCGGGCGTCGCCGACCCGCTCGCCGGGCTCTTGTGGGCCGCGCCGGGCCGACGACCGAGGCACGTCGTGGTCGGTGGGCGGGTCGTCGTGCGGGACGGAGAGCTGGTGGGGCGGCCGGAGCGGGAGGTGGCGGGGGCGCTCCGGACCCTCCTGGCCGGCCGCCGGGCTCCCGGTGCGTGAGTTGCATCCCGGTCGCTACTTCGACGATGTTTGCGCCCGCCAGTTCGGCCGTCGAGGCCGGTGTCGGGGTGATCTTGCTGTCGCGCACCTGGTTTGGGCTCGCGCACCCCCTGTCGGTCCACACAATCGGTCGACGGGCAGTGTGGGCCGGGAACGGGTGCGTGAACCTTGCGGATCAGCCCCGAGCAGTACCTGACGGCTTCGCCGGCGACGCTGGTGTGCTCCTCGCGCCGATCAGCCTGGCCGCGACCTCGGTCCCGCCCATGATCGGTGTTTCGGCGCGTTCCCGGCTGGATTTCGCCGTTTTCGCGCCCAGACCTCGATCATGGTGGTGAGGCCGCCTTCGGTGGCGCCGCGCGCCGAAGGGGCTGGCCGTGGGCCTGCCCGCGAAGCGGGCCATCAGGGGCCGTAGAGGCTCGCGGGTCAAGGGTCGCGCAGCGATCGCGGCAGCGACGCGGAGCGCCCTTGAGGCGTGAGGGGCGGCCCCGCACGATGCGCGGCGCCACCGAAGGCCCGGTGGGGCTGGGCCTGATGGTGCGCGGCGCCTCCGATGGCCTGGTGGGGTCGGCCTGCGCCACTGAAAGTCCGCCGGCCGCTCACGCCTCAGGGCAGGACGGGGAAATGCCGCCACCCCTCCGGGTCCCGCACGAAGCGGGTCTTCCTCGAGGGGGAGTCGTCGGTCCCTGCCTGCCAGAAGTCGACGCGCTCGGGTACGAGCAGGATCGTCGTCCAGCTCGGCGGCGCCTCGTGGGAAGCCGGGTCGGCGGCCGCCGCGGCGAACGCCTCCTCGACCGCACCGGGCGGCACGGCGTGGTCCGGCGGCCGTACCTGCGGGAGGAGGGCGTGGTAGGCCCACGCGATGAGCTGTAGCCGGCGGGCCTGGGTGCGGAAGCCTTCGCGTGACGTCTCGGCGTCGAGCTCGGTGGCGGTCCCGTCGAGGACGACCTGCCGCGCGAGCTCGGGCCAGTGGAAGACGCCCGACGCGCGCGGGTTGGCGGCGAGGTCGCGGGTCTTGGTGGTCGGGGTTGAGGAGTGGAAGCGCACGCCGGTGTCGATCCCCGTGACGAGGACGGTTCGCGCGTGCGGTGTGCCGTCGGCGGCGGCCGTGGCGAACGTCATCGTGTGGTGCGTGCCCTCGGTGAACCAGCGGGCCAGTACGGCGAGCGGGTCGCCGGCGAGTTCCTCAGGCATCAGCCGCCCCCGAGTGCACCAGCACCACGACGCACGTCTGTGGGCCGACCTGCCGGAACCGGTGATCCACCTGGCCGGGGTAGGTGATCGAGTCCCTGGCGTGCAGCGTGCTGAAACGGCTGGTGCCGTCCTCGCGCAGCTCCACCTCGACGGTGCCACTGGCCACGTAGAGCAGCTCCGTGCGCTCGTGGCGGAAGAACTCGCCGAACTCCTGCGGGGAACCGACGAACTCCGTCACGTCGGCGCCGCCTGGGTCGTGCAGCAGCAGCCGGGCCCCGCCCACCCCGCTCTCGACGAGCGCAGCGTCGTTCCCGCGCACGGCCTCGCCGGGTGGCGGGCCGGCGGCCTGGCCCAGGAGCGCCTGCTGGGTGGTACCGAGCGCGGTGGCGATCCGGAACAGTGATCGCATGGACGGACGGGTGCGCCCGAGCTCCAGCTGGGACAGGAACGGCTGGGAGAGCCCGGCCTGCGCCGCCACCTGCGCGAGGGTCATCCCGCGGTCGTGGCGCGTGGCGCGGATGGCGCGGCCCAGCCGGGTGTCCGCCGCACGTTCGGCACCGCTCGCGTTCGGCACGGATTTCACACGGCCGCGCGAGCGTGGCAACGTCGCTGCAACATGGGCTCCCTAGCGTCGGTCAGTGTTGACTCCATCAATAAAGTGCAGGTAGATGCCGGGTCAAGGAGGAAGTCATCGACGAGGTACGGATCCGCCCGATCGGGGCACCGGACGGGCCGGCGCAGCTGTCCGGCGTGCAGCTGCGCTCCCTGCGCGGCGTCCGGCTGCTCGACGGCACGGTGGTCGACCTGCACGTCGTGGACGGCCGGGTCAGCCAGGAACCGGCGGGGGTGGGCGACCCTGGCGTGGACCTCGACGCCGCCGGCTGGCGGGTTCTGCCCTCCGCGGTCGAGCCGCACGCACACCTGGACAAGGCGCTCACGGCGTCGCGGCTCGACCCGGATGCCGGCAACGACCTCGTCTCGGCGATCGCGCAGTGGCGGGCGCTCCTGCCCGTCATCGACGCCGTCGACATCGCCGAGCGGGCGCTCCACGCCGTGCGCCGCTACGTGGCGCGCGGGATCACCGCGATCCGCACCCACGTGGACGTCCCGCCCAGTGGCGACCCGCTGCGCGCCGTCGACGCCCTGATCGGCGTGCGCGAGCAGCTGCGCGGCCGGGTCACGCTGCAGGTCTGCCTGCTCGCCGGGGCCGACGTCCCGGACGCCGTGGTGGCCGACGCGGCCGCACGCGGCGTCGACGTGATCGGCGGCTGCCCGCACATCGCTCCCGACCCGCACCGCGAGACCACCCGCATGCTCGATCTCGCCGAGCGGCTCGGCCTGCCGGTCGACCTGCACGCCGACGAGCAGACCGGCGTCGGCCTGCCTGACTCCGGGCTGGACATCGTCGACCTCGCCGAGCAGGTGCTCGCCCGCGGGCTGCAGCAGCGGGTCACGGCGAGCCACTGCGTGCGCCTCGGGATGCTGCCGCCCGACCGCTTGGCGCCCGTGCTGGAGCTCGCCGCCCGGGCCGGCATCGGCATCGTCACGCTGCCGATCACGAACCTCTACCTGCAGGGCCGCGACGCCACGCACGCCGTGCCGCGCGGGATCGCGGCCGTGCGGCAGATCCTCGACGCCGGCATCCCGCTCGCCGCAGGCGCCGACAACCTGCGCGACCCGTTCAACCCGGCGGGCCGCGCCGACCCGTTCGAGACCACATCGCTGCTGATGACGGCCGCGCACCTGCGCCCGGTGGAGGCGCTCGCCGCCGTCACCACCGGCGCGCGCACCGTGCTCGGGCTGCCGGCGGCCGGCACCGCGCCCGGCGCGGCCGCCGACCTCGTGCTCGTGCCCGACGTCGACCTGGGCGATGTGCTCGCGGGCGCGGTCGACGCGCGCGTCGTGGTGTCCGGTGGACGCGTCGTGGCCGACACCCGCGTGGCCCGCGCGCTCGACCTGCCCACCGGGGCCGTGCCCGGTCCCGACCTGCATCCACTCACCGAGGTGAGGTGACGAGCGTGACCACCGACACCGCCGAGCGCACGCGCACCCTGGCGCTCGAGGGGGTGACGAAGCGGTTCCCGACCGGCACCGTCGCGCTCACCGGCGTGAGCCTGTCCACCGGCGCGGGCGAGTTCGTCACGGTCGTCGGGCCGTCCGGCTGCGGCAAGTCCACGCTGCTGCGGCTCGCGTCCGGGCTGGAGACCGCAACGAGCGGCACGATCGAGGTGTCGGCCCGCGCCGTCAGCTACGTGTTCCAGGACGCCACGCTCCTGGAGTGGCGCAGCGCCATGCGCAACGTCGAGCTGGTCGGGGAGCTGCGCGGTGTGCCCCGCGACGAACGGCGCGAGCGCGCCCGCGCCGCGCTCGACCTCGTGGGCCTCACCGGGTTCGAGGCCCAGCACCCGCGGCAGCTGTCGGGCGGAATGCGGATGCGCGTGTCGCTGGCGAGGGCGCTCGTCGCCGAGCCAGATCTCGCACTCTTCGACGAGCCGTTCGGCGCGCTCGACGAGATCACCCGCCTCCAGATGCAGACGGAGCTGCAGCGGATCTTCCGGCAGGAGCGGTTCGCGGGCCTGTTCATCACGCACTCGGTGTCGGAGGCGGTGTACCTGTCCACGCGCGTGCTCGTGATGAGCGGGCGGCCGGGCCGGATCGTGGCGGAGGTCCAGATCCCGTGGGACTACCCGCGGCCGCCCGAGCTGCGGTACTCGGCCGAGTTCGGCGAGATCACCGGCCGGGTCTCCACGGCGCTGGGGGAGCACTCGTGACGACCGTCGAGGGCCGCGTGGAGGTGCCCGCCCCCGAGGCGGCGCCGTCGCGCTCCGCCGCGAGTACGGCCATGCGCCGCTCCGCCCCGATCGTCGGCGCGCTGGCCGGCTTCCTGGCGGTCTGGTACGCGGTCACCTACCTGCTGCTGCCGGCCAGGCAGCGGTTCCTGCTGCCACCCCCGCACGAGGTGTACGGCGGGGCGCTCTCCAACCCCCAGCTGATGGGCCCCATGCTGGAGGCGCTGGGCCGCACGTTCGCGGTGGCGCTCGTGGGGCTCGTGATCGCGGTCGTGTTCGGCATCTCCTACGCCGTGGTGATGTCGCAGTGGTCGTGGGCGGAGAAGATCCTCTACCCGTATGCGGTGATCCTGCAGACGATCCCGATCCTCGCGCTGGTGCCGCTGATCGGCATCTGGCTCGGGTACGCGTTCCCGGCCCGGGTGGCGGTCTGCGTGATCATCGCCCTGTTCCCGATGATCGCCAACACGCTGTTCGGGCTCCAGTCCGCCAGTGCCGCCGCTCATGACCTGTTCACGCTGAACAAGGCCACGCGGTGGCAGCGGCTGACGAAGCTGCAGTTCCCCGCGGCCGTGCCATCGATATTCACGGGGCTGCGCAACGCCGCCGGCCTCTCGGTGATCGGCGCGATCGTCGGCGACTACTTCTTCCAGCAGGGCGCGCCCGGCATCGGGGGCCTGCTGCGCGTCTACACCCAGCGCCTGCAGATGGAGGCGCTGCTCACCGCCGTCACGCTCACCGCGCTCTTCGGCGTCGTGATCTTCACCGTCTTCGCCGTGCTCGACCGGGCCGTCGTCGGTCGCTGGTACGGGCGAGTCGCCCGCTGACCCCTGGAGCTCCCCATGACCAGACCCGCCTCGCTCGCCGCGGCTGCTGTCGTCGCCGCGCTCGCCCTCTCCGCGTGCGGTGGCGGCGCGACCGACCCCGGCGCCGCCCCGGCCCCGGCCGTCCCTGCCGCGGAGGCCGGCGGGCCGCTCGACCTCACCGGCGTCTGCCCGGCGAAGGTGGTGCTGCAGCAGGACTGGCAGCCCGAGGCCGAGCACGGCTCGATGTACGCGCTCGTCGGCTCCGACCACACGATCGACTCGGGCGCCAAGTCGGTCAGCGGCTCGCTCGTCGCGCAGGGCATGGACACCGGCGTGGACGTCGAGGTGCGGCCCGGCGGCCCCAACGTCGGCTTCCAGCCGGTGCCGGCGCTCATGCACCTCGACGACACGATCGTGCTCGGGGCCGTCACCACCGACGCCGCGATCTCCGGTGCGGCCGAGCAGCCCACCGTGGCGGTGGCCTCGCAGATGACCGTGAGCCCGCAGATCCTGATGTGGGACCCGGCAAGCCACCAGGGGGCCACCACGATCCGCCAGGTCGCCGCCCAGGGTGTGCCGGTGGTGACGTCGGGCGACATCATCCCGGCCCTGCTGGAGAGCCAGGGAATCATGCAGAAGTCGCAGTCGGACACCAGCTACGAGGGCACGCCCGCGCGGTTCGTGTCCGACCCGACGATCCTGCAACAGGGCTTCGCGACGGCCGAGCCGTACGTCTACCAGAACGAGATCGCGGAGTGGGGCCGGCCGGTGGGCTTCGAGCCGCTCGCGAAGTACGGCTTCTCCGTCTACCCGGAGGCACTGGCCGTGCGCGCGGACAAGCTCGAGCAGCTGCGCCCGTGCCTGCAGAAGCTGGTGCCGATCATGCAGCGGTCCCAGCTCGACTACCTGAAGAACCCCGCTCCGACCAACCGGCTGATCGTGGAGCTCGTCGAGGCCTACCAGACCGGGTGGAGCTACTCGGCAGGTGTCGCGGACTTCTCGGCGAAGGCGCAGGTCGAGCAGGGCTTCGTGACGAACGACCCGGCGTCGGGGGTGTTCGGGCAGTTCGACCCGGCGCGCATGCAGCAGATCGTGTCCACGTTCGGTCCGATCCTGCAGGCCCAGGGCACGATCTCCACGGTGCCCGACCCGTCCAGCCTCTACACCAACGAGTTCATCGACCCGAGCATCAAGATGGAGGGCCCGTGAACGTCGCGGAGCGCACCGCGGCGGCCGTCGCCGAGATCGAGCGTCTCGACGCAGGCACCGTCTCCACCGACCCGGCACTGATCCTGAAGGTCTCCTCGGACTGGTCGCGCATGTCGCCCGTGCTGCAGGAGAAGGTGCCGCCGGGGCGCTACCTCGCCGACGCGGTCGTGCGGCCGACGCGGCCCGAGCACGTCCCGGAGCTGCTGCGGGTGGCCTTCGAGCACGAGGTGCCGGTCACGCCGCGCGGTGCAGGCACGGGCAACTACGGGCAGGCCACCCCGTTCGACGGCGGCATCCTGCTCGACCTGCGCGGCCTCGACGCGATCACGGTGAACCCGGGCGGCACGATCACCGCGGGCGCGGGCGCCCGGCTCACCGCCATCGACCGCGTCGGGCGCGCCGCCGGGCGCGACATCTGGATGTACCCGTCCACGAAGAGCTCCACGATCGGTGGGTTCATCGGCGGCGGCAGCGCGGGCACCGGCACGATCGAGCACCGGACCACGAGCGACGGCTTCGTCGTCTCGGCGCTGGTCGCGCCGATGGACGGCAGCGGCACGATGCGCCGGGTCACCGGCGACGAGCTCACGCCCTACATCCACACCTACGGCGTCACCGGCATCCTGGTCGACGTCGAGATCCGGACCGACCCCGCACGCGACTGGGTGGCGGTCTACGGGAGCTTCGGCTCGTACGCCGACCTCGTCGCCGTGCACCGCTCGCTGCTGGACCTCCCGCAGCTGCCGCGGCTGGCTTCGGCCGACGAACCCGCGCTGGTGCCGACGCTGACGGCGCCGATGGACCTCGACCCCACCCGCTACAGCCTCCGGGTGATCGCCGAGGCGTCCACGGCGGACGAGGTGGCCGCGCGGATGGCCGCGGGCGGCGAGCACGTCGCAACGCTCACCGACTACACCGAGACCGACCGGCTCTCGGGCATGTCGTACAACCACCCGGTCTGGTTCTTCCAGCGCGGCAACCCGGACCGCTCGTACTTCCACATGGAGTCGGGCGGCACGCCGCTGTGGGACGAGCCCGACGCCGTGCGCGAGGTGTACGCCGGGCCCGTGCACCTGCACCTCGAGCTGTTCTGCCACGGGCCGGGCGCCATGATCGTGGCCGGGTACCAGGGGGAGGAGGCCGTGCTCGCCGGCATCCCGAAGCTGGAGGCGCTCGGGGTGGGGATCCACTCCCCACACCAGTGGTACGTGGACCGCAGCGTCGAGCTGGCCACCGAGACCGCGCGCGTGACCGACCCGAAGGGGCTGCTCAACCCGGGCAAGCTCACGGCTGCGCCACCGGTGGACTCCCGCGTGAACATCGGGGTGCGCTGATGGTGCCGCGGTTCGTCGACCTGACGGCGCCCCGGATCGCGGCGCTGCCGCCGCACACCGTCGCGGTGCTCCCGCTCGGTGCGATCGAGCAGCACGGCCCGCACCTGCCGGTCTCCACCGACTACGTTGCGGCGACCGAAGCCGCCGAGGCCGCGGTCCGGGCCGTCGCGGAAGCCGGCAGCGCGCCCGTCGTGCTGCTGCCCGGGCTCGCGTACACGAAGTCGGACGAGCACCACTGGGCGGCCGGCACGATCTGGCTGTCCTGGGACACCCTGATGCGAACGCTCGTGGACATCGGCCGGTCGCTCGCCACGTCGGGCATCACGCGGCTGCTGTTCGTCAACGGGCACGGCGGCAACTCGGCGCTGGGGCAGGTGGCCTGCCGGGAGATCCGGATCAAGTTCGGGCTCCGCACGTTCTTCGCGCACCTGTCGGTGCCCGCCGACCAGGGCGGGCGGACGTCGGCCGAGAACGAGCACGGCATGGGTGTGCACGGCGGCCACGGCGAGACGTCGCTGATGCTGCACCTGCGCCCCGAGCTGGTGCACATGGAACACGCCCGGCGCCGCGTTCCGGAGGGGCTGCTCGACTACGAGCACATCGGGTTCGGCAAGCCGGTGTCGTTCGGCTGGACGAGCGCCGACTTCGGCCCAGACGGCCACATCGGCGACCCCACCGGCGCCACCGCGGAGCACGGGAAGGCGATCTTCGAGGCGGCGGTCGGCCGGCTCGCCGAGGTGATCGTGGAGGCCCACCGCTTCACGACACCGGCCTGATGGTCCGGTCAGCCCTCTTCTCGGCACGAGATGCAGGTGATCCTGAAGCTCAACGCGATGCCACCGATGTTCGGGTTGCGGCTGCCCTTGCGCACGGTCGCGACGCGGGTCCCGTCGCATTTGGTGCCGGCGTAGAGGTACCCTTCCAATCGTGAGTCGCGATTGTCGTACGACGTCACCGGCTGATTGAGGAAGGTTTGATAGACGCAGCCGTTGGCACTCGAATCGGCGAGGTTGAACTTGATGCCCCGGTAGTTCGTGTGGCTGTACATGGCCATGCATTGCCCGCCGCCGCAGGGAACCATCGGCTCCACCTCGGCTTGGCCTTGTGGCCCGGCCGCTGCTGCGGTACCGGTCATCAACCCCGTGAAGAGTACGACCGATGACGCCAAGGTCGCCAACGTCCGTCGTACGGCCGACCTGTCTGCGATCGAGAACACCACGTTGCTCCCACTTCCACCTCGGCGAGTGCGACGTCGGTCCCGACGCAGCCACTAATTTCTGCCTTTTGCGGCCTTGACCTTTTACAAGATCAATGCGAGAGCGGACTGTATTTCACGCGGTCATCGGTGGTCGAGCAGGAATGTGGCCAAGAATCGACGTGATCTTGCCAATCCGAAGTGTCGAAGCCTCGTCACTCCTCGTGTCCGGGGCCGGCTGCGGTTGCGCCGCGCCCCTGATCCGTCCCAGGATCGCGCCGCGGTCGCCGAGGTCTGCGTGCTCACCGGTGATGCGAGCGGCGACTCGCGCGAGAGGCGGCCGGGTCCCGACCTCCTCCCGAGCGGCGGTCGGCAGGCTCGCCGAGGCGATCGTGGAGGAGGCCCATCACTTCACCACCCCGGCCTGATGCCGACTCAGCCCGGAGAGGGGACGATCACGCGGTGCTGACACGACAGGAATGTGCAGCGACGGTGCTGGGCGGGCCGACGACGGTGCTCGACCTCGGTGGCCTTCGCATCGTTGTCGACCCGACCTTCGACGCCCCGGGTCCCCACGGTTATCTGACCAAGACCGCCGGGCCCGCCGTCGATGAGGAGGCGCTCGGACCGGTCGACGTGGTACTGGTCAGCCACGCCGCCCACCCCGACAACCTCGACGACCGCGGCCGGGCGTTCGCCGTCGCCGCACCGTTGGTGCTCACGTGCCCGTCCGCCGCGACCGAGCTGGGCCAACGGGCCATCGGACTGCGCCCGTGGACCTCGCACACGGTGAGCGCAGGCGACCGGGGGGACGTCACGATCACGGCCGTACCCGCGGTCCACGGCCCGGAAGACGCGCCCCGCGACGAGAACGGCAACGTCAACTGCGAGGTGACCGGGTTCCTCGTCTCCGGCCCCGAACTGCCCACGGTCTACGTGAGCGGCGACAACGCTTCGATCCGGGTCGTCGCCGAGGTGGCGCGCAGATACCCGCGCATCGATGCAGCCGTGCTCTTCGCCGGCGCGGCCCGCGTGGCGGCGAAGTTCGGTGGGCGTCCGCTCACCCTGGATGCGGTACGCGCTGCCGCTGCCGCGGCGATCCTGAACACGCCGATCGTCGTGCCCGCCCACTACGACGGGTGGGCCCACTTCTCCGAGACCGGGACGGACATCGCGGAGGCCTTCGAGCAGGCGGGCTACTCGTCGGTTCTACGGCTCGTCGACCACGGCAGCTGGGTTCGGCTGACCGGCTCGAGCTGATGAGAAGACTCGGCTGCTCGTGCCTCGTCGAGGGTCTGGGCCTCGACGGTGTCGTCAGCCGACCCGTGGTTGTGGGCGGGCTACCGTTGCGCAGTGCCCATGATCCGTCCTTACCGGCCAGAGGATCGCGCCGCGGTCGCCGAGATCTGCGTGCTCACCGGTGATGCGGGGGGCGACTCCCGCGAGAGGTGGCCCGACCCCGACCTGCTGCCGAGCATCTTCGCGCTGCCCTACGTCGATCACGAGCCGGAGCTGGCGTTCGTGCTGGACGACGGCGGCCGCGCGGTCGGGTACGTGCTCGGGACGGCCGACACGCAAGCGTTCGTGAAGTGGTTCCGCGAGGAGTGGCTGCCCCCGCTCGTCGAGCGCTACCCGCTGCCGGAGCAGCAGACCACCCAGCACGACTGGCTGGTCGGCCTGCTGCACAACCCGGAGCGGATGCAGGTGGACGAGGTGGCCGACCACCCCGCCCACCTGCACATCGATCTGCTGCCGGCGTACCAGGGCGCAGGCCACGGCAGGGGTCTGATGACGGCGTTCCTGCGCGCTCTCGGCGAGCAGGGCGTCCCCCGGGTGCACCTGCAGATGGACCCGCACAACACGAAGGCACGGGCCTTCTACGACCGGTTGGGCTTCCACGAGATCGCCGTGGCTGGCTTCCCGGACGGCGCCTTCCTCGGGAGGGACACCATCGCGCCGTGACGGCGCTGCCCCGCCCGCGGGGTGCGGGCGGGGCAGCGGGACGGATCACCTGCGGTCGTGGCCGTCCTCGTCGAGCTCGATCTCCTCGTGGCGGACGTCGCGGCCCACCTGCTCGGTGTCGCGCTTGGTCTCGGTGGTCAGCCGCACGCGCTCGGTCGGCACCGTCTCGGTGTGCACCACCGGGCGTTCCTCGTGCAGCGTCACCTCGTGCTCGGACTCGGAGATCTCCGGACCGGAGTACGCGTCGTCCCGGTTGGCACCGGTGATCGGCTCGCGCTCGACGCGCAGCTCCTCGCGCGCGACGGGCACGCTGACCTGCTGGTGCTCGGTCACCACCCGTTTGCGCAGGCGGGCGCGTCCGGTCTCGTGGGTCTCGGTGCCGACGCGCAGCCGCTCCTCGGAGCGGGTCATCGCGTCGCCGTCGTGCGTGCGGCCGTCGCCGTCGCGCCCTCTGCCGTCGTAGGCCATGCCGTAGTGGCGGAACAGGTCCTCCTCGTCCTGCGGGCTCAGTTCGTGGCCTGGGTCGTGGTGCGGCGCCGAGCGGAGCGCGTCCTTGTCGTACGGCACGCGCAGCTCGCGGCCGTCGAAAGCGGCGCGCTGCAGCGGCACGATCGACACGTGCGTGCCGAAGAGCCCGCTGCGCACCGACACCCATTCCGGGCTGTCGGTCTCGCGGTCGTAGTAGACCGCCTCCACGCTCCCGAGCTTGCCGCCGTCGTCGCTCCGGACCTGAGTGCCCTCTAGCCGGGCCGGGTCGTCGATGGTGATCGCCATGATCGTTCCTCCCTGTTTCTCGGCGGGACGGTTCCGGTTTCGGCGCGATGGGACGGGCGGAAACGGTCGCCCGCCGAGGCGCACCGGACGTGTGATCGAGGGCGGGGGCAGCCGTCGCGCCCCGTGAGATCGGGTCACCGGGTAGGGCGGTATCGACGGCCGGGTCGCGGGAAGTCGACGCTCTCCGCGAACGGCGGTGGTCTTGGCTCTTATCCGCAGGCGCCCGCGGGCCGTACCGTGCTCCGCGGCAGCTTGTGGGGGGGGTTCGATCGGAGGTGCCGGCCGGTGAGCGGTCGCGGGTGGGTGCTGTTCGGCTTGATGGGTGTCCTGTGGGGGATCCCGTACCTGATGATCAAGATCGCGGTGGAGGGCGTCTCCGTACCGGTGCTGGTGTTCGCGCGGACGGCGGTCGGGGCCGCTGTCCTCCTGCCGCTGGCGTTCCGCGCGGGCCGGCCGACGTGGCTGCGGGAGCGCTGGCGACCGCTCCTCGCGTTCGCGGTGATCGAGATCATGGTGCCGTGGGGCCTGCTGTCCGACGCCGAGCGGCACATCACCAGCTCGATGACCGGGCTGTTGATCGCGGCCTCGCCGATCCTCGCGGTGCTGATCGGCCGGCTCGCCGGCGACACGGAGCGGCTCGGCGCCACGCGGCTGGCCGGGCTCGGCGTGGGCATCGCGGGCGTCCTCGTGCTCGCGGGCCCCGCGCTGGGCGAGGGCAGCCCGTGGGCGATCGTCGAGGTGCTGCTGGTCGCGGTCTGCTACGCGACGGCGCCGCTCATCGCCGCGCGGCGGCTGTCCGACGTGCCCGCTCTCCCGATGACGGCCGTGTGCCTCGGGGGCGCGGCGCTCGTCTACGCCGCGCCCGCCGCGCTCACCTGGCCGCAGACCCTGCCCGACGGCCGGGTGCTCGCCGCCCTCGCCGGCCTCGCCGTCATCTGCACGGCGCTCGCGTTCATCGTGTTCTTCGCGCTCATCCGCGAGGTCGGGCCGTCACGGGCGCTCGTGTTCACGTACGTGAACCCGGCCGTGGCCGTCACCGCGGGTGTCCTGGTGCTCGGCGAGCCGCTCACCGCGTCGATCGTGGTGGCGTTCGCGCTGATCCTCGCCGGCTCCGTGCTGGCCACGGCGTCGCGGGACCGCAAGACCGTCACCGCGCCGGTCGCGTCTCCCGAATGCCGATGACGGCGACCAAGCTGATCAGCGCGACGACCACCATGTAGGCCGACACCGACAGCGAGGTGCCCGTCGAGCTCTGCAGCCAGACGGCGATCAGTGGTGCGAAACCGCCACCGAGCACCGCGCCGACGGCGTAGGAGAACGAGGCGCCGCTGTAGCGGAACCGCGCCTCGAACATCTCGGCGAAGAGCGCCGACTGCGGGCCGTACGAGGCGCCGAGCCCGATCGTCAGGACGATCACGGCGAGGATCATCAGGGCAGGCGAAGTCGTGTCGATCAGCAGGAAGAACGGCACCGGCCACACGACGAGCAGCACCGACCCGACCAGGTACACCGGCTTGCGCCCGACCCGGTCCGACCACCGGGCCGCCACCACGATGCTGATCAGCCACGACACACTGCCGATGATCACGACCACCAGCATCGTGGTGCGGTCGACCTTCAGGACCGATGTCCCGTAGGAGAGCAGGTAGGCGAGGAAGACGTAGCCGATCGCGGTGTTGGCGATGAAGCTGACCGATGCCACCAGCAGCTCGCGGGGCCGTTCCCGCACCACGTCGATCATCGGGACCTTGGCCCGGACGTTCTCGGCGCGCAACGCCGCGAACACCGGGCTCTCCTCGACGCGCAGGCGGATGAACAGCCCGACGCCGACGAGCACGATGCTGAACAGGAACGGCAGCCGCCAGCCCCAGCTCGCGAACTGCTCGTCGCTGAGCGTTCCGACCGCGACGAACACCAGCTGGGCGAGGATCAGCCCGGCGGGCACCCCGATCTGCGAGTACGAGCCGTACTTGCCCCGCTGCCCCTCGGGAGCGTGCTCGACCGCCATCAGCGCGGCACCGCCCCACTCGCCGCCCGCGGACAGGCCCTGCAGCAGCCGCAGCACCACCAGCAGCACCGGGGCGAGCAGGCCGATCTGGTCGTAGGTGGGCAGCAGGCCGACCCCGACCGTCGCGAAGCCCATCAGCAGCAGCGACGCGATGAGCATCGCCTTGCGGCCCACGCGATCCCCGAAGTGACCCCAGAGGACACCGCCGACGGGGCGGGCGAGGAACCCGACGCCGAGCGTCGCGAACGACGCCAGCGTGCCCGTCGCGGGATCGAACCTGGGGAAGAACTGGGAGGCGAACACCAGCGCGGCCGCGGTGGAGTAGATGAAGTAGTCGTACCACTCGATCGTCGTGCCGACCGCGCTCGCGAGCGCGACCCGGCGCAGCTGGTCGGGTCGGGAGCCCGCCTCCGCGGCAGCGACCTTCGACTCGGGATCCACCGCGCCACCTCCTCGTGTGCTGCGAACACGATCTAGTGCCCGGCCGCGGTCGTCAACCGTCCCGGTGGTTGCCGGCCCGCCGGCGCCTGCGCGACGATCGGGACCATGAGCGACCTCGAGCAGCTCCTCGCCGAGCAGGTCGCCTACTACCGTGCTGTCGCGCCCGAGTACGAGAGCGGCGCACTGCCGTTCGACGGCGGCGACGAGCTGAGGGCGGCGCTCGACGCCTTCCGGCCGACCGGCCGCGTTCTCGAGCTCGCGTGTGGCCCCGGCGTCTGGACCGGGCAGCTCCTCCGCCACGCCACTGACGTCTCGGCCGTCGATGCGTCACCCGAGATGCTCGCGATCGCAGCGGCGCGCCACGGCGAACGCGTGCGGTTCGTCCGGGCGAACATCTTCGACTGGGAGCCGGACCACCGCTACGACGTGGTCTTCTTCGGCTTCTGGCTCTCGCACGTGCCGCTGGAGCGGTTCGCGTCGTTCTGGTCGAAGATCGGGGAGTGCCTGGAACCGGGTGGGCGGGTGTTCTTCGTCGACGACGCGTACCGCACGCCCGAGGAGCTCATCGAAGGCGAGTCGTCCTCGACGATCCTCCG
Organism: Pseudonocardia cypriaca; assembly: GCF_006717045.1. Taxonomy (NCBI): domain Bacteria; kingdom Bacillati; phylum Actinomycetota; class Actinomycetes; order Pseudonocardiales; family Pseudonocardiaceae; genus Pseudonocardia; species Pseudonocardia cypriaca. The sequence continues at coordinate 2,755,129 of NZ_VFPH01000002.1, read as the reverse complement.
GCGCTTGACCGACGGGTCCGCTCACCGAGCCGTGAAGGTGCCCCACCGGGCGGACGAGCTCGAGGAGCGGCTGACCCGGATGGGGTGGCGGGTGCAGGTCCGGCCCACGACGGCCGGACCGTTCTACTGGGGAGCGGGAAGTCCGGCCTGAGGCCGGTCGCCCAGCAGCCGTGACGGCGTCGGGGTGCTAGCCGGTCCAGCCGGGACGCACCAGCCCGCTCTCGTAGGCGAGCACCACCACCTGCGCGCGGTCGCGGGCCGCCAGCTTGATCATGGCCCGGCTGACGTGCGTCTTCGCCGTCGCCGGGCTCACGACGAGCCGCTCGGCGATCTCGTCGTTCGACAGGCCTGCGGCCACCAGGGCCACGACCTCGCGCTCGCGGTCGGTGAGCTGGTCGAGCAGCGCGGTGATCTGCTTCGCGGGCTGCGGCGGCTTCGCCCGTGCGGCGAACTCCTCGATCAGCCGCCGCGTGACGCCGGGGGAGAGCAGCGCGTCGCCGCCGTGCACCACGCGGATCGCGTGCACGAGCTCCACCGGCTCGATGTCCTTCACCAGGAAGCCGCTCGCGCCGTTGCGGATGGCGTCGAAGACGTACGCGTCCTCGGCGAACGTGGTGAGCACGATGACCTTGACGCCCGCGAGCCGCGGGTCGGCCACGATGTCCTTGGTGGCGTCCAGGCCGTTGCGGCCTGGCATGCGGATGTCCATCAGCACGACGTCCGGCTTGGTGTCGCGCGCCATGGTGACGGCGGCGGCGCCGTCCTCGGCCTCGCCGACGACCTCGATGTCCGGCTGGACGGAGAGCAGCGCGCGGAACCCGGCGCGCACGAGCGCCTGGTCGTCCACCAGCAGCACGCCGATCACGAGCGGTCTCCCGCCGTGAGCAGGTGCGCCTCCACGCGGAACCCGCCGCCGGGACGCGGTCCCGCCGTGAGCGTGCCACCGAGGGCGGCCGCGCGCTCACGCATCCCCGGGAGCCCGTCACCGCCGTCGGTCTTCCCCGCCGGGCCGGTGCCGTCGTCGTCGATCCGCATCGTGATCCCGTCCTCGGTGTAGGTGAGCAGCACCGACGCCCGCGCGGGGCCGGCGTGCTTGCGGGTGTTGGTGAGCGCCTCCTGGATGATCCGGTACGCCGCCGTGTCGACGCTCGGCGGCAGCTCGCGCGGCTCGCCGCCGACCTCGACGGTGACCGGCAGCCCGGCCGCACGGGTGGCCTCCACGAGCTCGTCCAGCCGGGCGAGACCGGTCACCGGGTGCTGCGGTGGCTCCTCGTCCACGCCGCGCAGCACGCCGAGCGTCGAGCGCATCTCGCGCAGGAGGTCGCGGCTGGACTGCTTGATGGCGGTGAGCGCGGAGCGGGCCTGCTCCGGGTCGTCGTCCATCAGGTAGAGCGCGACCCCGGCCTGCACGTTGATGAGCGAGATGTGGTGGCCGAGCACGTCGTGCAGGTCGCGCGCGATGCGCAGCCGTTCCTCGCTCCCCTGGCGCCGCCGGGCCTCGTCCGCCGCGGCCTTGGCCTGCTCGCGCCGCTCCCGCCGGGCCCGCCACAGCTCCACGGCCGCCACGTACGCGGCGATCCACGCGAGCCACGCCGACGCCCCCGCCAGCGGGAACCCGAGGTCGGGGTAGCGCAGCACGTGCACTGCGAGCACCCCGGCGAACGTCACGGCCGCGAGCGCGTACCCCGCGCGCCGATACCCCTGCCCGACCGTGGTGCCGAGCGCCACGAACGTCGCGAGCGGCACCGGCCCGAACGGGTAGCCGGCCGCGAGGTAGGCCAGCAGCGCGCCCGCGACGCCTGCGAGCACCACGGGTGGGTTCCACCGGCGCGCGACGAGCGCCGCGGGCCCGGCGAGCAGCAGGATCCCGCCCAGCGGGTCGAGCAGGCGGAGCCCGGTGCCGAACCGTTGGGCGAACCCGGTGCCGACGACGGTGAACACGGCGACGGCGACCGGCACAACCACGGTGGGCACGACCCCCGCCCACCAGCTCGGACGCTCGCCGGTTCGCATGAGGGCGACGGTATCCGGCGCGCGGGCGCGGCGACTCCGTCGGCGGGAGTGCCTTGCCCTACCGCCCTCAGGGTACGAGCCCGAGCTCGGATCGGGTCTGCGGCGAACGCCCCGCGCCCCCGCCCGGTGGGTTCGGGCGGGGGCGATCGGGGCGTTCCGCTACGTCGCTGCCGGCGCGTCGAGGAACGCCGGGACGATCGTGCGCAGCTCCGGGCTGTGGGGCACGGTGAGGTGCGTGGTGCCCGGCAGGATCGCGAGCCGCGACGCCGGCAGGCCGACCGCGTCGCCGACGACGTTGCCGCCGAGCAGCCCGAAGAACCCCACGAGGTAGTCGTTGCGGATGATGTCGGAGTCGCCGGCCACCAGCAGGACGGGTGCGGCCAGGCCCTGCACGGCGCTGGGCGAGTGGTTCGGGTAGTGCCGGTCCATCTCCTTCTTCTTCTCGACCAGGATCGGGAAGTCGTCGGGCCGGGGTGCGGCACGCAGGTAGTAGTCGTGGAACGGGGTGCCGTGCAGCATCTCGGCCCGGAAGTCCTGGAGGCCCTCCATCAGGCCTGCGTGCGTCGAGTTGTTGTCGTAGCTGGGCGAGACGAGCACCAGCTTGTGCACCAGCTCCGGCCGTTGCAGGCCCATCTCGAGGGCGACGCCGGCGCCCATGCTGTAGCCGAGCACGTCGGCCTCGGCCACCCCCAGCTGGTCCAGCAGCGCGGCGGTGTCGTCCGCCATGTGCTCGACGCGCAGCGGACGGTCGATGTCGGCGGTGTGGCCGTGTGCCTGCTGCTCGACGGCGATCACCCGCCGGTTCCGGGCGAGCTCGGGGAGCAGGCCTGCGAAGTCGACGTCGATGCCGGAGAAGGCGCCGTGCAGCAGCACCAGCGGGCGGCCGGACTCCGGGCCGTGCACCTCGTAGTACATCTCGAGCCCGTTGACCGTGGCGTAGCGACCCGGCTCGGGGGTCGCGTCCGCGGCGGGGGTGGCACAGCCTGCGGCGACTGCGCCCGCGACGGTGCACATGATCGCGAGGAGTGCGGTCGACCTGGTCATCGTGGTTCCTCTCGGTTCGGTTGTGCCGGCAGCACGAAGAGCTGCAGCGGCGGCCATCCCTGGTGACGGGCGTGCCGGGCCACGGCGGCGGCGAGCGCTGCCCCCGAGCGCTCGCCGCCGACGAGCAGGCGCGCCGGGTCGGCGTCGAGCTCGGCGGCGTGCTCGGCCGCCCACTCGACGACGGTGATCGCGTCGGCCACGCCGCCGGGACGGGGCACGAGGACCGTCAACCCGGCACGGCCGAGCGCGGCCGGGTCGACGACCGGCCGCAGCACGTCCGGGAAGAACACCAGCAGCGGCGTCCGGGACGGGCCGCCGGGCTGGTGCAGGTCCGACCACAGCCGGCCCGTCGCGCCCCGGAGGGCGAGCCGGGCGGTGCCGTGGAACTCGAGTGCCATGTGGAAGACGCTCGCACCGGGGACGGCGCCGGGGGAAAGGCCGAGTGCGCATGACCGTCGTGTCCGGAACGCATCACCACGGGACGCGATCACCGGCGAGAATCGCCCCATGGACGAGTCGTCCCCTGGGCGCCTGCTCGCGCTCCCACAAGCACCCGACGCCGTCGAGCTGCGCCACCTGCGGGCGTTCGTCGCGGTCGCCGAGGAGCTGAACTTCGGGCGGGCCGCGGCCCGGCTATACCTCTCGCAGCCCGCGCTGAGCCGCCAGATCCGGGCCCTAAAGCGGTTGCTGGGCGCCGAGCTGCTGCGCCGGTCGACCCACCGCGTGGAGCTCACCCTGGCCGGGGAGGCGCTCCTGCCCCGCGCGGTCGACCTGCTCGAGCGCCTCGACGACGCGGTGGCCGCCACGCGCGCCGTCGGCGGCGAGCTGATCGGCCGCGCCACCCGGCACTGGGACGAGCTGCGCGAGGCGCTCGGCGTCGACGCGGGTCTGCAGGAGCTGCGGGACGCCGTCGAGGCGATGCACGCGCAGTTCGCGGTGCCCGCCGAGGTGCTCGTCCGGCCGGCCAACGCGGGCGGCGTGCCGTCGCTGGTGCTCACCGGATCGCCGGAGCAGGAGACGACCGTGCTCTACCTGCACGGCGGCGGCTACATCCTCGGGTCCGCGTTCGGCTACCGCCCGCTCGTCGGGGCGTTCGCGCTCGCCGCGGGCACCGGCGCGGTGCTGCCCGACTACCGCCTCGCGCCGGAGCACCCCTTCCCCGCCGCCGTTCAGGACGCCCTGCGCGCGTACGCGTGGATCGTCGAGCGGGCGCCGTCCCCGGACCGGGTCGTGGTGGTGGGCGACTCCACCGGCGGGGCGCTCGTGCTGTCGCTGCTGCTCAGCCTCGTCGCGGAGGGCCTGCCGATGCCGGGCGGTGCCGTGCTGCTCTGCCCCGGCCTCGACCTCACCGGTGCCCACCTCGACCCGGTGGCGGATGCGGAGCTCGTCGGGCACGTGCGCCGCAGCCGCGAGCTCTACCTCGACGGCCACCCGGTGGACGACCCGCTGGTCAGCCCGCTGCTCGCCGACCTCCGCGGGCTACCGCCCCTCCTCGTGCAGGCGGCCACGGGGGACAAGGCCCGCACCGAGGCGCGGCGGCTCGTCGAGCGCGCTCGCGAGCACGGCGTCGACGCCCGTCTGGAGCTCTACCCCGCCGAGACGCACCAGTTCCAGATGTTCTGGTCGTTCCTGCCCGAGGCGGCGGAGGCGCTGCAGCAGGCCGGCGCGTTCGTGCGGGAGGTGGGGGAGCGGGCAGGGGGCTCGCGCAGCGCCTGACCGCGTTGCCTGCCGCACAGGAGCGGGAGCGGGAGCCGGTGGCGACGTAGCGTGCACGTGTGATCGGGGAGCGGGCGCAGGTCGTGGCGCGTGTCGTGCGCGGCGGGGTGGTGGAGTCCGTGCACCGGGGTCACGTGGTCGTGCTCGCGCCCGACGGGTCGGTGCGGGCGGGATACGGCGACCCGGACGTCACGTTCTTCGCGCGCTCGTCGCTCAAGCTCGTGCAGGCGGTCGCGATGCTGCGCTGCGGACTCGACCTCGACGGCGAGCTGCTCGCCCTCGCCTGCGCCAGCCACTCCGGCGAGCCGGACCACCTGGCTGGCGTGCGCCGCATCCTCGCCGGAGCGGGCCTCGACGAGGCCGACCTGCAGAACACCCCGGCCCTCCCGCTCGACACCGACGCTGCGACCGCGTGGGTGGTCGCCGGGAACAAGCCAACGCCGCTCACGCAGAACTGCTCGGGCAAGCACTCCGCGATGCTCGCCACGTGCGTGGCCGCCGGGTGGGACCGAGCCGGCTACCGGGCCCCCGACCACCCCCTGCAGCGCGCGATCCGCGCCACGATCGCGGAGCTGACCGGAGACGGCGACCCCCTGCACGTCACCGTCGACGGCTGCGGTGCCCCGCTCTTCTCGTGCACACCCGCCGGCCTGGCCCGCGCGTTCGCGCGGATCGCCACCGCCCCGGTGGGAACGCCCGAGCACCGCGTCGCTGCGGCCGTGCGCGCGCACCCGTGGTGGCTCGGCGGCACCGGCCGGTTCCCCACGAGGCTGATCGAGGCCGTGCCGGGCCTCGTCGCCAAGGACGGCGCGGAGGGCGTGTTCGCCGCGGCACTGCCCGACGGCTCCGCCCTCGCCGTGAAGATCGCGGACGGCTCACCGCGTCCGCTTCCGCCGGTTGTCACCGGGCTGCTGGAGACGCTCGGCGTGCCCGGGCTCGGCGCCGTCGGCCGGGTCGCGGTGCTGGGCCACGGCGAGCCGGTGGGCGAGGTCGAGCCGGCCCTGGACGCGTTCCGCTCCTGAACCTCCCGGGGCCTGGGCCACCCGGCGCCGGGCGTCGGCGATCCGCGCCTCGGTCCGTCACGGGCGAGACCTGCGAGAGCACCTGGAGGGGCGGTGGGCCCCGCTGCTCGACGGCCCGTCGGAACGGTTCCCCGAGGTGCTCTTCGAGAGCCGGTAGGGCCGTCAGGCCAGTGCGGCGCGGATCAGCTCGACGGGGTGGTGGGCGCGGCGGGTGGTGCCGTGGGCGATCTGCTGGCGGCAGGAGACGCCCGTTGCGGCGATGACGGTGCCCTCTGGCTCGGCGCGTACGGCGGGGAAGAGGCGGTCCTCGCCCACCTTCATCGACACCTCGTAGTGCTCGGCCTCGAACCCGAACGAGCCGGCCATCCCGCAGCACCCGGCGTCGACCTCGACGACCACGGCACCCGGGATCCGGGAGAGCAGCGCCACCGTGGCGGCGGTGCCGACCTCGGCCTTCTGGTGGCAGTGCCCGTGGTAGAGGATCCGCTTGCCCGCGGGCCACGCGTCGTCGCGCAGCCGCAGGGCGCCGTCGTCGATGGCCTCGACCAGCAGTTCGTCGACGAGCCGGGCCCGGCCTGCCACGTCGGTGACGCGGGGGTCGTCGGCGCCGAGCAGGGCGCGGTGCTCGTCGCCGAGGGTCAGCACGCAGGACGGTTCGACGCCCGCGATCGGGCCCTCCGTGCCGGCGAGCGCGTCGACCAGGCCCGACGCCTGCCGCTTGGCCTGGTCGAGCATCCCCTTGGAGAACGCGGCCCGCCCGCAGCAGCCGTTCGACTCCAGCCGAACGTCCCATCCGGCGCGCTCCAGCAGCTCGATGGCCGCGATGCCGATGGCGGGCTCGGTGAAGGAGGTGAAGGAGTCGCCGAGGAAGGTGAGCGGCCCCCGGCTCCCGGTGTCAGCAAAGTGGCTTTGCTGACGCGTGGCGTCATGAAAGTGGCTTTGCTGACGTCCCCTCCCGTGGAACCAGGTCAGCAGCGTTTCCTGGGCGAAGACCGGGAGCGGGCGTTCCGGTGCGATTCCGATCGCCCTGGCCATCAGCTTTCGGAGCGCGGGGACGCGGTTGGGCAGGTTCGCCATCGGGGCGCTCGCCGCGCCGAGGCGGTTGAGGCCTCGGATCCCCGCGAACACCCGTGAGCGCAGGGGGATGCCCTTCGTCTCGTGCTTGTGGTGCAGGGCCTCGGCTTTGAGGGTGGCCATGTCCACCGAGAGCGGGCACTCGCTCTTGCAGGCCTTGCACATCAGGCACAGGTCGAGCACCTCGTGCAGCCGCTCGTCGCCGAGCGCGGTTGACGGGTCGGGCTCGGACAGGGCCTTCACCAGCGCGTTCGCCCGACCGCGGGTGGCGTCCTCCTCGCGGTGGGTGGCCATGTACGACGGGCACATCACGCCGACGTCGTCCTTGCGGCACAGCCCGATGTTCATGCAGCGGTCGGCGGCGCCGCGCATCCCGTGCTGCCCGCCTGCCACGACGGTGAAGTCCAGCATGGTCGTCAGCGGCCCGGCGGGCGGCAGCGCGGGCTCGCGCAGGTTGTCGGTCATCGACGGGGCGTCGACGATCTTGCCGGGGTTCATCCGGCCCTCCGGGTCGAAGATCCCCTTGACCCGGCGCATGGCCTCGTACAGCTCGTCGCCGAACAGGTGCCGGTTGAACTCGCTGCGGGCCAGGCCGTCGCCGTGCTCGGAGGAGTTGGCGCCGCCGAACTCGGCGACCAGGTCCCGGACCTCCTCGGCAACAGCCCGCATCTTCGCGACTTCCTCCGGCCGGGAGAGGTCGACGAACGGCCGCACGTGCAGGCAGCCCACCGACGCGTGGCCGTAGAACCCGGCCCGCATGCCGTTCCGCTCGAGCACCTTCGCGAACCGCTCGCTGTACTCGGCGAGCCGGTCCGGGCCGACGGCCGTGTCCTCGACGAACGCCACGGGCCGGTTGGCGCCGCTGCTCGCCGCCATCAGCAGCCCGAGCCCCGCCTTGCGGACCTTGAGCAGCGCGGCCTGCTGGGCGGCCGTCTCGGCGAGGAGGGTGTGGTAGCCGTGGCCGTGGCGCTTCCACAACGCGTCGAGCCTGTTCAGCTGCGCGGAGAGCTCGTCGGCGTCGTCGCCGGTGAACGAGACGAACAGCAGCGCGTCCGGGTCGTCGTGCAGGATCGAGCCCAGCGCGGCGTACTCGAGCTTCGACCTGGACAGGTCCAGGATCGTGCGGTCCAGCAGCTCGACGGCCGCGGGCTCGCACGCCAGCGCGTCCTCGGTGGCGTTGATCGCGGCCTGGGTGGAGCGGAAGTGCCCGACGGCGATCACGGTGCGGCTCGGCTTGGGCACCAGCCCCACCTCGGCCTCGGTGGCGACGACGAGCGTGCCCTCCGAGCCGACGACGAACCGGGCGAGGTCGAACGGGGCTCCGTCGATCGGCTCTGCGAGCCGGTCCAGCCGGTAGCCCCCGGCGCGCCGCCAGAACTTCGGGAACCCGGTGGCGATCGCGTCCCGGTGCGCGTCGACGAGTGCGGGCAGCTCCCGGTACAGCCGGGCCTCGAGGGTGTCGCCCGCCGCGCGGCGGGCGCGCTCGGCCTCGTCGACCGGCCCGAACCGGGCAGTCGAGGCGTCGGAGAGCACCACGTCGAGCGAGCGGACGTGGTCGATCGTCATCCCGTACCGCACGGACCCGCTGCCTGCGGAGTTGTTGCCGATCATCCCGCCGATCGTGGCCCGGTTGGACGTCGAGGTGTCGGGCCCGAACATCAGCCCGTGCGCAGCTGCGGCGCGGTTGAGCTGGTCCTGCACCACACCGGGCTGCACGCGCGCGGTGCGCGCCTCCGGATCGAGCTCGACGATCGCGCTCATGTGCCGCGAGAAGTCGAGCACGAGCGCCTCGCCGACGGTCTGCCCGGCGAGGCTCGTGCCGCCGCCACGCGGCAGCACGGGCACCCCGTGCTCGCGTGCGATCCGCACGGCCGTGACGACGTCGCCCGCGTGCCGCGGCGCGACCACCCCGATCGGCGTGATCGCGTACATGCTCGCGTCGCGCGAGAAGAGGTGGCGGGTGTAGTCGTCGAACAGCACCTCGCCGTCGAGCTCGCGGTCGAGCGCCTGCTGGAGCTCGGTCATCGTGCTGCCTCCCGCAGGTGTTCGACTGCCGCTTCCACACCTCCCGGCTTGATCGGCACACCGGCGAGCTGCAGACCCATCTGTACCCCACCGAGGGTGCCGATGAGCGTGAGGTCGTTGAAATGGCCGAGGTGGCCGATGCGGAAGATCTTTCCCGCGAGCCTGCCGAGCCCCGCGCCGAGGGACATGTCGTACCTGTCCAGGATCACCCGCCGCACCTCGTCGGCGTCGTGCCCGTCGGGCAGCAGCACTGCGGTGAGCGAGCCGGAGTGCTCGCGCTCGTCGGCGCACAGCACCTCGAGGCCCCACGCGCGCACGGCGGCCCTGGTGGCCGCGGCGTGCCGCTGGTGCCGCGCGAAGACGTCGGGCAGCCCCTCCTCGGCGAGCATCGCGCACGCCTCGCGCAGGCCGTAGAGCAGGTTGGTGCCCGGGGTGTAGGGGAAGAAGCCGCGCTGGTTGGCCGCGATGATCGGCCCCCAGTCCCAGTACGAGCGCGGCATCGCGGCCGCCCGGCTCGCCGCGAGCGCCTTCTCGCTGATCGCGTTGAACCCGAGGCCGGGCGGCAGCATCAGGCCCTTCTGCGACCCGGCGACCGTGACGTCCACGCCCCACTCGTCGTGCCGGTAGTCGATCGACGCGAGCGAGGAGATGGTGTCGACGAGCAGCAGGGCCGGGTGGCCGACCGCGTCGAGCGCCGCACGCACGTCCGGGATCCGGCTGGTGACGCCGGTGGACGTCTCGTTGTGCACCACGCAGACGGCCTTGATCTCCTGCCGCTCGTCGGCGGCGAGCCGGCTCGCGATCTCCGCCGGGTCGGCGCCGTGGCGCCAGTCGCCGGGGATCACCTCGACCTGCAGCCCGAGCCGGCCCGCGAGCTCCGACCAGAGCGTCGAGAAGTGCCCGGTCTCGCTCATCAGCACGCGGTCACCCGGGCTCAGCGTGTTGACCAGCGCCGCCTCCCACGCGCCCGTGCCGGACGACGGGTAGATCACGACGGGACCGCCGGTGCCGAACACCGGGCCGAGCGCGGCCAGCACGGCCTTCGTCAGCTCGGCGAACTCGGGCCCGCGGTGGTCGATCGTCGGCGCGGCCATCGCCCGCAGCACCCGGTCCGGCACGTTCGTCGGCCCGGGGATCTGCAGGAAGTGACGCCCTCCGGTGATGTGCACGCGGACCTCCCGACGGGTTGACGCTCGCAGTGACCGGAACCATACTCCTGACGGAATCAGACTTTCGCAATGTGGAACAACCTCCGTCAACGCGGCCGTGAGGAAGTGCGCATGTCCATCCACGTGGTCTCGATCCTCGCCCTGGTGGTCGCGTTCGTGATCGCCACCCTCCTCCCGATCAACCTGGGCGCCATCGCGCTGGTCGCGGCGTTCGTAATCGGCTCGGCGGTGCTGGAAGGCTCCCCCGACGACGTCGCGGACGCCATCTTCGAAGGTTTCCCGGGGAGCCTGTTCGTGACGCTGGTCGGCGTCACGTTCCTGTTCGCGATCGCCCGCGCCAACGGCACGGTCGACTGGCTCGTCCATCGCGCCGTGCAGCTGGTACTGGGGCGGATCGCGTTCATCCCCTGGATCATGTTCGCGGTCACCGCCGTGCTCACCGCGGCCGGTTCGGTCGTGCCGGCCGCGGTCGCCATCATCGCGCCGGTGGGGCTGAGCTTCGCGGTGCGCCACAAGATCAACCCGGTCCTGATGGGCCTGTCGATCATCAACGGGGCGACGGCGGGCGGGTTCTCGCCGATCAGCGTCTTCGGCGTGATCACCAACAACGTCGTGGCCGAGAGTCAGCTCCCGGGCAGCCCGGCGTTCCTCTTCTTCGGCAGCCTGGTCTTCAACCTGCTGCTCAACATCGTCATGTTCTTCATCTTCGGCGGGCGGGAGCTCCTGGGCAGGGTCGTCGAGGAGCCGGCCGTGGCGGAGGTGGCCGAGCGCAAGGAGGGCCCTGGCGCCGCGAAGGCCACCATGAGCGGCGCCACCGGTGCCACCTTCGGCGACGGGGAGCCCAGGCCGGTCACCACGCTCGACCTGAACCGCTCGCTCACGCTCGTCGCGCTCCTGGGCGTGGCCGTCGGGGCGCTGGCCTTCCAGCTCGACGTCGGCCTGCTCGCCGTCACCGCGGCCGTGCTGCTCTCCCTGGTTGCCCCGAACTCATACAAGGGTGCCGTCGCGCAAGTGGCGTGGCCGACCGTGCTGCTGGTCTGCGGGATCGTCACCTTCGTCAACCTGATGCAGGAGAACGGCACGATCGACTGGCTCGGGGAGTCGGTCGCGGCGATCGGTGTCCCGCTCGTCGCCGCGCTGCTGATCTGCTACATCGGCAGCGTCGTCTCCGCGTTCGCCTCCACCACCGGGATCCTCGCCGCACTGATCCCGCTGGCGGTGCCGCTGCTGCTCGGCGGGGAGCTCGGCGCGATCGGGGTGATCACCGCGCTGGCGATCTCCTCGTCGGTCGTGGACTCCAGCCCGTACTCGACGTCCGGAGCGCTCACCGTTGCGAACACGCCCGAGAACGAGCGCGACTACGTCTACCGCCGGTTGATGATGTGGGGCTTCTCGATGGTGTTGATCGCTCCGCTCGTCACGTGGCTGGTTCTGGTGGTTCCGGGTTGGCTGTAGGCATGACCGATCTCCTCGTCGAGCAGGACGGCCCCGTCCTGCGGGTGACGTTCAACCGCCCCCGAGCGCACAACGCACTGACGTTCCCGATGTACGAGGGCGTGCACGACGCCTGCGAGAAGGCCGACGCCGACCCGGACATCCGGGTGCTGGTGCTGCGCGGCGCGGGCGGGAAGGCGTTCGTCTCCGGCACCGACATCTCGCAGTTCGCCGGCTTCGACGGCGCGGCCGGCGTGGCGTACGAGGAGCGGATGACCCGGGTCCTGCGCAGGCTGGAGGACACCGCGGTACCCACCGTCGCCGCGGTGGACGGGTACTGCGTGGGCGGCGGGCTCGCCCTCGCCGCGGCGTGCGACCTGCGCATCGCCACGGCCGCGTCGCGCTTCGGGGTACCGATCGCCCGGACACTGGGCAACTGCCTGTCGATGGACACGATCGCGCTGCTGGTGGCGCACCTGGGCCGGGCACGGACCCTCGACATGCTCCTGCGCGCCCGCCTCCTCGACGCGGCGGAGGCGCACGCGGCCGGGTTCGTCACCCAGCTCGTCGACGACGCGGCCGCACTCGACGCCGCGCTCGCCGAGACCGTCGCGGCGCTCGCGTCGCACGCGCCGCTGTCGATGTGGGGCACCAAGCAGGCGGTCGCGCGGCTGCGCCGGGCGGGGCTGCCGGACGGCGACGACATCGTCGCCCGCGTGTACGGCAGCGCGGACTTCGCGTCGGCGGTGGCCGCCTTCGCCCGTAAGGAGCGGGCCACCTGGACCGGCGCGTGAGCGGGCACCGCTTAACCTGGTGGGCCAGGATCTCGCAGGAGGAGCACGGTGGGCGCAGCGAGCCAGCCGGACCGCAGCGGCGGCGTGCAGTCCCTCGACCGCGCGTTCGCCCTGCTCGAACACATGGCCGAGGCCGGAGGGGCCGTCGCGCTGTCGGAGCTGGCCACCCGTTCGGGCCTGCCGCTCCCGACCATCCACCGCATCGTCCGCACGCTGGTGGCCTCCGGGTACGTCCGCCAGCTCCCGTCCCGCCGGTACGCCCTCGGCCCGCGCCTGATCGGGCTGGGCGACGCCGCGTCGCGGATGCTCGGCGAGTGGGCGCGCCCGCAGCTCACCGAGCTCGTCGACCAGGCGGGCGAGACGGCCAACCTCGCGATGCTCGACGGGGACGCGGTCGTCTACGTGGCGCAGGTCCCGTCGCGGCACTCGATGCGCATGTTCACCGAGGTGGGCAGGCGGGTCCCGGTGCACTGCACCGGGGTGGGAAAGGTGCTGCTCGCGCAGCTGCCGCCCGCGGAGGTCCGGGCGATGGTCACCCGCGCCGGGATGCCGGCCCAGACCCCGCACACGATCACCGACCCGGACCGGCTGGAGCGCGAGCTGGAGCGCATCCGCGTGCAGGGCTACGCGGTCGACGACGCCGAGCAGGAGCTGGGCGTGCGCTGCGTGGCCGTGTCGGTGCCGGGCGGCCCGGCGTCGACCGCGCTCTCGGTGTCCGGCCCGGACACGCGGGTGACGTGGGCGGCCGTCGAACGGATCGTGCCGATGCTGCAGGCGGCCGCGGCGTCCCTCGCCGGGCACCTCGACGCCCGCGGAGCCATGGCCTAGCGTTTTCTGCCCCGAGCAGGCGTTTTTCGTTCACACTTACGGGTAACTCGCCCGGTTGCCGGATGCGAAGCCGCCGCATGGCTGGTAGGCCGTTGCGGGTACCCCCGACGAGGGAGGTGAGCGGCATGGAGTGGACCGCTGACGACGACCAGCAGCTCGCCGAAGCCGTGCGCCGGCACGACGCCGGGGAGGATCCGTGCGCCCGCCCCGGCGAGACGACGGTGCCGGAATGGGCGATGATCTCGATAGTGCTGGGCCTCGTGGCGCTGACCGGGTCCGTGTTCGCCGTGGTCGTGGTGGCCGCGTTCGGCTCGGTCTGGTGGCTGCTGCGCACGGCCGACGCCGTGGAGCCGAGCGAACACGACGCCGGCCGCGAGGCGCGTGGCCCGTTCGGCGGACCGGGTATCTGGCTCTAGCCGTTCACTGCGTGTTCGGTCACTGATCGAACCGGCGCCCGATCGGGGGAGCTATCCTCCTCGGCCGTGGCAGGCTTCTTCGACCACGTCGCCGATCACCACGCACAGCGCTGGCTGTCCGGCGTCATGGACCAGTTGGGTGATGCGGGGCTCGCTGCTGCGGCCGCCGTGCCCGCGCTGCTGGCCGCGGTGGACCAGCACGCCGCGGGTGTGCGCGACATCCTCCTGCTCGGCGTGGAGGGCGCCGCCGTCGCCGCGGGTGCCGTGCTCCTCGCCGGCTACGCGAAGGGCCTGCTCGACCAGGCAGGCACCGACCCCGCCCGGCTGCGCGCCGCGGTGGGGGACGGCTGGCACCGCGCGGACTGGCTCACACTCCGCGTGCTCGCCGTCTGCGCCCTGAGCCGCGACGACCGCTGGCACCGCACCCCGGCCCCGCTGTTCGAGGCATAGCGGCTCTGCCGCGAGGAAGCCACTTCCACTGCGAGGGGCGCGCGGGTCGGATCACCTCGCCATCAGCCCGGCGAGGTAGGTCCGCACGAACCGGATCAACGAGGCCCTGAAGTCGGGGTAGGGCGCCGCGTCTGGGTCCTCGGCGTGCACGGCCATAACGTGCGGCGACGGGTGCGCCGCCTGCCACAGCCCGGCCGCCACGAGCGCGGTCATCATCAACAGGTCGAAGCACGCTTCGGTGTCGAGAGCCGGGAGCGCCCGCTGCAGCGCGGGGAGCACCCCCTGCGTCGACGCCTTAATCGCCAGCTTGAACCCGCGGACGACGTCCAGGGAGACGTTCCGCTCCAGCGTGAGCGGCGTGTACAGCAGGAGCTGGCAGAGCAGCGGCCGGGCGGCCACCGAGTTCGCCAGCACCTCGGCCACTTGCCGCGGCTCCGGCCCCGCCGTCGACAGCGCGGCGAGCGCTCCGGCGGCCCACTCCCCGAACTCCGTCTCGGCGAGCCGCAGGAAGATCTCCTCGCGCGTCTCGAAGTACTTGAGCAGCGCCGACTTGTGCATGCCGACCTCGCCCGCGATGTCGGCGAGGCTCACCGCGCCCACCCCGTCGCGCAGGGCGAGCTCGCGCGCGGCGTCGAGGATCGCGGCGTAGCGCTGCTGCTTCTGCTCGGGACGCCTGGCGCGTAGGAAGCCGGCCTTCGTACTCATCGGGAGGACCCTAACCCGCGGATAGGGCAACACCGTTGTCTTGTTAGGGCAACGGTGTTGCCTTATGGTGGCCGCGTGACCCCCGTGAAGCTGCGCGTCAACGGAACCACCGAGCTCCTGGAGCTCGATCCCCGGGTCAGCCTGCTCGACGCCCTGCGCGAGCACCTGGGGCTGACCGGCACCAAGAAGGGCTGCAACCAGGGCGCCTGTGGTGCCTGCACGGTGCTCGTCGACGGCGAGCGGATCGCCGCCTGCCTGGCGCTGGCCGTGCAGTACGCCGGGCGCGACGTCACCACCATCGAGGGGGTCGGGCGGCCCGATGACCTGCACCCACTGCAGCGGGCGTTCGTGCGGGAGGACGGATTCCAGTGCGGCTTCTGCACCTCGGGCCAGATCTGCTCGGCCCTGGGGATGCTCGGCGAGCACCGCGCCGGGATGCCCAGCGCGGTCACCCAGCACCTGGACGCCGACGAGATCCCGCTGACCGAGGCGGAGATCAAGGAACGGATGAGCGGCAACCTCTGCCGCTGCGGGGCGTACGAGGGGATCGTCGGGGCCATCCAGGAGGTCGCCCGATGAGGCCGTTCGGGTACGTCGGCGCCCCCGACCTCATCACCGCGCTGGACGCCGTCGCGGCCGGGGCGCGCCCGCTGGGCGGCGGCACCAACCTCGTGGACCTCATGCGCGAGGACGTCGAGCGGCCCGAGACGCTCGTCGACGTCACCGCGCTGCCCCTGGCCGGGGTGGACGAGCTGCCGGGTGGCGGCCTGCGGATCGGCGCTGTGGTGCGCAACAGCCACCTCGCCGCCGACCGGCTCGTGCGCTCGCGGTACCCGGTGCTCGCCCAGGCGCTGCTCGCAGGCGCCTCGGGGCAGCTGCGCAACATGGCGACGGTCGGCGGCAACCTCCTGCAGCGCACCCGCTGCCCCTACTTCCGCGACCACGCGGCGGACTGCAACAAGCGCGAGCCCGGCTCCGGGTGCGCCGCGCTCGACGGCCTCCACCGCGGCAGCGCCGTCCTCGGCACCAGCGAGCACTGCATCGCGGCGAACCCGTCCGACATGGCCGTCGCGCTGGTCGCGCTCGACGCGGTGGTCGAGGTGCAGAGCGTGCGGGGCACGCGGCGCATCCCGCTCGCGGAGCTGCACCGCCCGCCCGGCGACACCCCGCACGTCGAGACCGTGCTCGCGCCCGACGAGCTGATCACCGCGGTGGAGCTGCCCGCGTCGCCGGTCGCTCGCAACTCGCGGTACCGCAAGGTGCGCGACCGCGCCTCGTTCGCGTTCGCGCTGGTGTCGGTGGCGGCGGCGCTCGAGGTCCGCGACGGCGACGTCGTCGACGTGCGGTTGGCGCTCGGCGGGGTCGCCACGACGCCGTGGCGGGCCCGCGAGGCCGAGCGCCTGCTGCTGGGCGCTCCGGCCACCGAGGAGACCTTCCGCCGGGCGGCCGCCGCCGAGCTGGCGCCTGCGGTCGCGCGACCGCAGAACGCGTTCAAGATCGAGATGGTGCAGCGGACCGTCGTCGCGACGCTGCGGCAGCTGGCCACCCACGGAGGTGCGGCGTGACCCAGGCACCGACCCAGGCGCCGACCCGCCCCGCGACGGCCACCGGGCCCGCCGTCGGGCGGCCGATCGACCGCGTCGACGGCGCGGTCAAGACCACCGGCGCCTCGGAGTACACGGCCGACCGGCCCTACCCGGACCTCGCCCACGCCACGCTCGTGCACGCCACCATCGCCCGGGGGCGGATCACCGCGATCGACACCGCTGCGGCCGAGGCCGTGGACGGCGTCCTCGCCGTGATCACCCACCGGAACGCGCCCCCGCTCAAGCCCCCGGCCGCCCGGATCAACCCGCTCGACCTCAGCACGATCGCGGCCGGGACCAAGGTCAACTACCTGGGCGGCGACGAGGTGCACTGGAACGGCGAGCCGGTCGCGGTTGTCGTCGCGGAGACCCCGGAGGCATCGGTGGAGGCCGCCCGGCTCGTGCGGGTGAGCTACGCCGCCGAGCCGGCCGTCACCGACTTCCACGGCGCGGAGGGCTCTGCGGAGCCCGCGCGGGGGCCCTCGATGCTGTCCGGTGCGGGCCGCAAGGGTGACGCCGAGCAGGCGCTGGCCGCTGCTCCGGTCGCGGTCGACCTGCGCTTCACCACCCCGCCCCACAACCACAACGCCATCGAGCCGCACGCCACGACCGCCGTGTGGGACGGCGACCGGCTCACCGTCCACGAGAGCACCCAGGCGATGGACTTCGTGCGGAGGCACCTCGCCCTCCGGTTCGGGGTGCCGGTCGACGGCGTCCGCGTCATCGCCCCGAACGTGGGCGGCGGGTTCGGTGGGAAGGGGTTCATCTGGGCCGGCACCCTCCTGTGCGCGCTGGCCGCCCGCGTGGCCGAACGGCCGGTCCGGCTGGCGCTCACGCGCGAGGCGGTGTTCCGCACCGTCGGGGGGCGCTCGCCCACGGTGCAGCGCGTCGCGCTCGGCGCGGAACGCGACGGCACGCTGACCGCGCTCGTGCACACCGGGATCTCGCAGGTCGGGCGCGTCGGTGGCATGCCGGAGGCGGTGGGCTCGCAGTCCCGCCACCTCTACGCGGCCCGCACCATCCTCGTCCGCCACAGCACCGCGACGCTCGACGTGCTGCCGAACACGGCCATGCGGGCGCCTGGCGAGGCCGTCGGCACCTTCGGGCTCGAGTCCGGGATGGACGCGCTCGCGCACGAGCTCGGCATGGATCCCGTCGAGCTGCGCATGCGCAACGAGCCGGAGCGCGACCCGCTGGGCGGCAAGCCGTTCACCCACCGCAACCTGCGGGCCGCCTACGCCCGCGGCGCACAGCGGTTCGGCTGGGCCGACCGGCCGCCGCACCCGCGTTCGATGCGCGACGGGCGGCGGCTGCTCGGCTGGGGCGTCGCCACCGCGTTCCACATGCCGATCCAGCTCACCGCCGATGTCACCGTGCGGCTGGGGATGGACGGCACCGTCCTGGTGCGCTGCGCCTTCCACGAGATCGGCGTGGGGGCGGCCACCGTGCAGTCGCAGATCACGGCGGACGCGCTCGGCGTGCCGGTCGAGGCGGTCACGGTCGAGCACGGCGACTCGGCGCTCCCGGTCGGGCCGATGGCGGGCGGCTCGGGGCAGACCGCCACGGTCGCGGCGAGCGTGCTGCGCGCCTGCGAGGACCTGAGGCGGTCGGCGCTCGCGCTCGCCCGCCGCTCGCCGGGGTCGCCCCTGCGGGGGCGCCGGATCGACGAGCTCGCGGCCCGCGACGGCGGGCTGTTCGCGGCGGACGGGTCGGGCGAGACCTACGCGGAGATCCTCGCCAGGGCAGGCCGTCCCTCGTTGGAGGGCCGGGTCGGGGCGCGGACCTCGGTCGGCCGCGTCGCCGGTCAGGTGCGCTTCCTCGCCGGCATGGTCAACGACCAGCGGCGCCAGGTGCGCGCGGCCACCGGCGCCCACTTCTGCGAGGTGGCGGTCGACGAGGACACCGGCGAGGTGCGCGTGACGCGCTGGGTCGCGGTGTTCGACGTCGGGCGTGTGATCAACCCGAAGACGGCGAGCAGCCAGCTGCGCGGCGGGATCGTCATGGGTATCGGGGCCGCGCTGTCGGAGGAGACGCTCGTCGACCCCGCCAGCGGGCGGATCGTGAACGCGAGCCTCGCCGACTACCACGTGCCGGTGCAGGCGGACGTCCCCGCGATCGACGTCTCCTACCTCGACGAGCCGGACCCGACCACCCCGCTCGGCCTGCTCGGGGTGGGGGAGGTGAGCATCACCGGCGTCGCGGCGGCGGTGGCGAATGCCGTGCACCACGCGACGGGCGTGCGCGTGCGGGACCTTCCGATCACGCCGGACCGGTTGCTGCTCTGATCCGGCCCCGAAAGTCAGGAAAGCCACGTTCAGGGCCTGCACGGCCTTGAACGTGGCTTTCCTGAACTGAGAGAGGGCCGCGGCGGGGCCGGCGCTGTGGCCTCCGGCCCCGCCGGGTGCTCCGGGGGGAGCGCTTACGACTTGCGGATCTCGGCGCCCTGGTCGGTCGCCGGGTCCATCCGGGTGCCGACCGGGTCCGTGGACTCGGCGGGCATCATCGGCCGCGCGGCGTCCTCGCGGCCGCGCTCGTAGGCCTGGGCGTGGGCCCGGGCCATGGGCGCCTCCTGCTCGGCGCGGTCGAGCCAGCGCTCCCAGCGCTGCTGCATCGGCCGGATGAGCCCACCGCCGACGCCGACGATCAGGATGCCGCCGACCGTGGCCAGGACGGTGATGAGCACCGGCAGCGTGACGGCGACCGCGACGCCGATCTGGCTCAGGGCGGCGATCACACCGAGGGCGATGATGAACACCGAGGCGATGTTCGCGACCACGTTGCCGTAGGAGAGCCCGCCGGTGACGCTCATGACGAGGTCCTTGACGGCGGCGGCGATGGCCGAGGCCACCACGACGATGATGATCGCCACGGCGATCCGCGGCAGGAACGCGACGATCCCCGTCAGCAGCGCACTGATCGGGTTCGGTCCCCACACGCCGAACGCGAGCTGCAGCGTGAGCAGCAGCACCGCGTAGTAGACGACCATCGCGATCAGGTCGCTGGCGTCGTACTTGGACCGCGCGAGCGCCCGTCCGATTCCGCCGCGCTCGACGGCACGGTCGAAGTGCAGGCGCTCGAGGACCGTGTCGGTCACCTTGCGCAGCGCCTTCGCGATCAGCCATCCGATGAGCAGGATGACGAGGAACAGCAGCAGCTGCGGCACGAAGACCGCGACCGTGCGCATCGCGTCGCCGAGTGCAGCGACGAGGTTGTCGAACATCGGTACTCCCAGGTCGGTGGATGTCGCTGGAGTTCGGATGCCCATCCGAACCCGCGTCACACCTGGTTCACACGAAGTCCGCACAACCGGTGGACCCCCTAATGGGGGGTGAAGCCGCCGCTCAGCGGCGGAAGCGCAGGCCGCGCCTGCGGCGGTGGCTCGCGTCGCGCTCGGCGCACGCGGGGCAGAGGTCGCCGTCGGGGGAGACCATCGGCGCAGGGGTGACGACGTGGCCGCAGACGGCGGAGTACTGGCCGCCGCGATAGGCGATGCCGATCGCGAGCTCCTCGTCGGGGACCGAGTGGCAGCGGCCGTCGATGACACAGGTGACCGAGATCGTGGTGCCGCCGTGTTCGGACGACTCCCACTGCTCATGCGGTCTGCTCACGGTCCCCACTCCGCTACAGGTCCACCCCAGCGGGCGGGCGCCCAAGGGGCGTGCCACCCAGTGCGTCCAGTCTGTCGCTCTCCGCTTGCATGCGCAAGGGGAAGTTGCAACCCGCTTCTGCACGTGCACCTGCGCGTGCGATCCGATGGGCTCGGGCCCGGGTTCGTGCAGGTGCGGGGGTGTTGTGCTCGCTGCTTGACACCCGGCGACGCCCGTGTGACTGTCTAGGCTGTCTAGACAGCAAGGAGGTGCCTGTGTCGCCGCTCTACGCGCGCATCGAGCAGGCGCTGCGCACCCGCCTCGCCGCCGCCGCGGCCGGGGACCCGTTGCCGTCGGAGCCTGCGCTGGCCGCCGAGTTCGGCGTGGCCCGGATGACGGTGCGGGCGGCGCTGGACCGGCTCGCCGCGGACGGCCTCGTGGAGCGCGTGCCGGGACGCGGCACCTTCGCCCGGCCCCGGCCCGAGCCGCGCCCGGCCGGCACCTTGATGAGCTTCCACGACCAGGTTCGCAGCTGGGGACAGGTGCCGTCGTCCCGCGTGGTCGAGGCCGGACTGCGGCCGGCCACCGCCGACGAGCGGGCGGCCCTGCGCCTCGCGTCGCGGGAGCAGGTCGTCGCGATCGTGCGCGTCCGGCTCGCCGGTCCGGTGCCGCTGGCTCTCGAGCACGCCTGCTTCCCGCCGCATCTCGCCCACCTGCTCGAGCTCGACCTGCGGAGCGAGTCGCTGCACCGCGCTCTGAGGGAGCGCGGCCTGAGCCCCACCCTCGGCTCGTCGAGGCTCACGGCGGAAGCCGCCGGTCCGCACGCGGGCCCGCTCGAGGTGCCGGCGAACGAGCCGCTGCTCGTGGAGACCCGGCTCATCGTCGATCAGCGCGCCGAACCCCTGGAACGCACGGTGAGCCGCTACGTCGGATCCCGGTACGCCCTGCAACTGACCTTCGACGTGGAGGCCCGCCCGTGAGTGAACTGGAGAAGCCCGTGAGCGAACCCGGAGCGGTCGCGAAGATGATCGACCACTCGTTGCTGCGACCCGAGCTCACGGCCGACGAGGTGCGCACGGGCTGCGCGCTCGCCGCCGCCTACGACACGGCGTCGGTGTGCGTGCGCCCGTCGGACGTGCGCCTCGCGGTCGGCGCTCTCGCCGGGACGGAGGTGCTGGTGGGCACCGTGGTCGGGTTCCCGCACGGCACCTCGACGACCGCGGCGAAGGTGGCCGAGACGCGGGAGTCGGTGGCCGACGGCGCCGTCGAGATCGACATGGTGCTGCACATCGGCCGGCTGCGCGACGGCGATGCCGGCTACGTGCAGGACGACATCGCGGCCGTCGTCGCGGCGGCCGATGGGTGCACCGTGAAGGTGATCCTGGAGAACGCGCTGCTCGACACCGACTCGAAGGTGCTCGGCTGCCGGCTCGTCGAGGCAGCAGGCGCCCACTACGTCAAGACGAGCACCGGTTTCGCCGCCGGTGGCGCGACCGCCGACGACATCGCGCTGATGCGGCGGACCGTGTCGCCGCACATCGGGGTCAAGGCCGCAGGTGGGGTCCGCACGCTCGACAGGCTGCTCGAGCTCGCCGCGCTCGGAGCCACCCGCTTCGGGGCGACGGCCACGGCGACGATCCTCGACGACCTCGCCGCCCGTCGCTCCGCCGGTGCCACGATCCCCGTAGGCTCCGAATCGTGATCCGTCGTGCCGTTCTGTCCGTGATGTCCGTCCTCGCCGCGCTGGTACTCGTCGCCGGCTGCGGTGGTGGAAGCTCGAACGTCGACTGCGGGCTGGACGGGTGCACCGTCACCTTCCCGCGCAGCGGCGACGCCGTGGTCTCGGTGCTCGGGGTCGACGCCCGCCTGGTCGGAGTCCAGGACGGCACGGCGCAGCTGGAGGTGGCGGGTCAGCAGATCACCGTGCCGGTGGGCGGCGAGACCCAGGCCGGCGGCTTCACGGTCGGGGTCGAGCGGGTCACCGACACCGAGGTGATCGTCCGGGTGCGGGCCTGAGGGTGACCGAGGTCCCCGAGGTCTTCCACGACCTCCTGCGTTCGCGCGCGGTGGCGTTCGTCTCGACGATCGGCAAGAGCGGCGCCCCGCAGATCACCCCGCTGTGGTTCCTCTGGGACGGGGAGCGCGTGCGGATCAGCCTCGTCGAGGGCCGCCAGAAGCTGCGCAACCTGCGCCGCGACCCGCGGATCGCCGTCGCGATCGCCGACCCGGCCCGCCCCACCTTCTACCTGGAGCTGCGCGGCACGGTGAGCGAGCTCGTGCCCGACCCGGGCCTGGAGCTGGAGCGCGCGATCGCCGAGAAGTACACCGGCAGCTGGGAGGACGTGGAGCCGCCGGGCACGGCTCGCTACGCCACCAGCGTGATCGTCGAGCGGACCACGTCCCAGCTGGGCCACTAACGCGGTTCGACGGGCGGGTCGCCGCCTTCGGCGAGCGTCCGCTGCATCCACGCGACGTCGTGCCACCGGCCGTGCTTCCAGCCGACGCGCCGGTAGGTGCCGACCGGTTCGAAGCCCAACGCCCGATGGAGGCCGGCGCTCGCCTCGTTCGGCAGCGTCATGCCGGCCACGGCGGTGCGGTACCCCCGCTCCACGAGCCGCGCGAACAGCGCCTCGTAGAGCGCCCGCCCGCCACCCGTGCGCCGCAGGCCGGTCTCCAGGTAGATGCTGACCTCGCACGACCACCGGTACGCGGGCCGCTCCTTGTACGGGCCCGCGTACGCGTAGCCGACGACCCGGCTGTCCTCCAGGTTCTCCAGCACGAGCCAGGCGTGCGTGCGCTCCGCCGCCGCGATCCGCGCGGCCAGCTGGTCGGCGGTCGGTGGCTCGATCTCGAACGTGATCGCCGTGTCGGTGACGTAGGGGGCGTAGATCGCGGCGCAGGCCGCGGCATCCCCCTCGGTGGCTGCGCGGACCTTCATGGCGACGATGATAAGCAGAACCGCCACTATAGTGACAGTCGTGCCCGACACCTTGACCTCGTCCCTCGCCGCCGCGCTGCAGGCGGCCCGGAAGACACGCGGCCTCTCGGTCAGCGCGCTCGCGGAGCGGGCAGGCGTGTCCCGGGCCATGATCGCGAAGATCGAGCGCGGCGAGGCCCAACCCACGGCCGTGCTGCTCGCCCGGCTCGCGCTCGCACTGGGGATGACGCTCTCGGAGCTCGTGGCGCGTGCGGAGGACGGCGCCGGCCGGCTCGTGCGCGCCGCCGACCAGCCGACCTGGACCGACCCGGCCAGCGGCTACCGGCGCCGGACGGTGTCACCGGCCAGCGGCCGCCCGCTCGAGCTGGTGGAGATCGAGCTGCCCGCCGGGGCGAGGGTCGCATTCGCCGCCGACGCCTACCCGGACGTCCACCAGCAGGTCTGGGTGCTCGACGGCCATCTGCGGCTGCAGGAGGGCGAGACGGTCCACGAGCTCCACGTCGGCGACTGCCTCCAGCTCGGCCCACCCGCGGACCGCGCCTACGGCAACCCGACCGACCGGACCTGCCGCTACCTGGTCGCGCTCACGCGCCGCTAGGCGGGACCAGCCGTCCGCCGGCGGTGAACAGGCGTGCCGGACCCGGGTGCCGCTGGACACGATGGCGGGGTGGAGATCGTGGACCACGCCCCTGACCTGCGCATGCTGCGCTTCCCCGTCGGCCAGGCGTACGCCTTGCGGGACGGGCGTGACGTGACGCTCGTCGACACCCGCCCGCCCGGCTCCGCGGACACCCCGGGCAGCATCGCCCTCCGGCACGACGAGCGCGGGATCCTGTTCACCGGTGACACGGCCGCCGAGCGCGAGGGTGCCGTGTTCCTCGGGCCGTTCAACACCGACCGGGACCGGGCCGAGGAGTCGTTCCGGCGGCTGGCCGAGCCGGGGCTCGCGACGGTGTGCTTCGGGCACGGCGAGCCCCTTCTCGACGACCGCACCGGCCTGCTCGGCGCCGCCGCCGGCGAGGCGGTCGTGCCGGACCCGCTCGGCTGACTCCACCCGCTGAGCTGGGCCTGGAGTTCCTGCAGGTCCCGCGGTCGTCGGACCCGAAAGGCTGATCGCTACCATCCGATCGTGCTGAGTGTCCGGGGGCTGACCAAGATCTACGGAGGTCGGCCTGCTGTCCAGGACGTCTCCTTCGACCTGCAGCCCGGCACGGTGACCGCGTTCCTCGGCCCGAACGGCGCGGGCAAGTCCACGACGCTCCGGATGATCACCGGGTTGACGCCGCCCACCGGGGGCGGCAGCTGGGTCGCGGGCAAGCCGTTCCGCGACTGGCCCAACCCCGCTCACGTCGCGGGCGTGCTGCTCGACGCCTCGGCCGTGCACCCGGGCCGCTCCGGTGGCTCCCACCTGCGGAACGCGGCTTCCCTCATCGGCGTCCCGGCCCGGCGGGCCGATGAGCTGATGGTCCAGCTCGGGCTGGGCGACGCGACCCGCAAGAAGATCGGCAAGTACAGCCTGGGCATGCGCCAGCGGCTCGGACTCGCGCACGCCCTGCTGGCCGACCCCCCGCTGCTCATGCTCGACGAGCCGATCAACGGCCTGGACCCCGTCGGCATCCGGGCGGTGCGCGAGCTGCTGCGCGGCCACGCCGCGCGCGGCGGCACCGTGTTGCTGTCGAGCCACGTGCTGTCCGAGGTGGACCAGACGGCCGATCGCATCGTCATGATCGGCAACGGGCGCATCGTCGCCGACGGGCCCATCCGCGAACTGCTCGCGTCCCACCGGTCCCTGGTGCGTGGGCCGGACATGCAGGCGATCGCGAACGCGCTCATGCAAGCCGGCGTGCTCATCCAGCCCGGCCCGGACGGCCAGATCCTGGCCGACGCGACGAGCGACCGGGTCTCCGACGTCGTGCACGCGGCCGGCGTGCGGGTGCACGGCATCAGCGATCACCAGCAGAACCTCGAAGAGTTGTTCTTCAGGCTGTCGGGAGGCGGGCGATGACCACAGGGCAGGGCCAGAGCTGGGCAGTGCCTGCAGGCGCGGCGCCTCCCGGCCCGCCGCAGCAGCCTGGTGCGACGCCGTCCGGTCCTGGGCAGCCCCGTCCTGGGCAGCCCGGTCCGGTGCAGGCGGGCGTTGCGCAGGCAGGAGCGGTGCCGTCCGGCCCGGTGCAGTTGGGCGCGGCGCAGTTGGGTGCGGTGCAGCTGGGCGCGGTCCAGCACGGCCCCGGTCAGCACGGTTGGGGCCAGCAGGCTCCGGTGCAGCAGGGGCAGCCTCAGGCGGGGCAGTGGCCTGGTGGCCCCGGTCCGCTGGCCGAGGCTCCTGGTGTCGCCGCGCCGGTGGCGCAGCAGCTCCCCTCGGCAGGTGCGGGGCCGGCCGCCCCGGGATGGGGTGGACCCCAGGCGCACGGGGCGTCGGCGACGGCGCAGCACGGGCTCGCCGCGGATGCGGAGACGGCCACCCCGCCGTTGGGTGCACCCCAGGCGCAGGCCCCGTCGGCGATGGCGAAGCAGGTGCCCACCGGAGGTGCGGGGACTGTGGCGCAGGGCTGGGGTGGGCCGCAGGCGCAGGCGACGCCTGCACAGCCGGTTCCCCAGGTCGCGCCTCCTCCGGCCCCGCCCGGCTCGCCGAGCGGGGGGCCGTTCGCCGCAGCGTCGCGACGCATCCCGTTCCGGACCCTCGTGGTGGTGGAGCTGCGCAAGCTCACCGGCACGCTGTCGGACCGGATCCTGCTCGCGCTCGCCCCGGTCGTCCTGGTGGGCATCACCGTGCTGATCCACAAGGGCACCGACTACGCGTCGACGTACGCGTCGGCGGAGGGCCAGATCTCGCCGACGTTCTACACGGTCCGGATCGGGCACGTGCTGCTGCACGCGGTGTTGATCAAGCTCATCGCCGGTGAGTGGCAACACCGCAGCGCCCAGCCCACCCTGCTCGTCCAGCCGTCGCGGGCGCGGTACTTCCTCGCGCAGGCGACGGTCGTGCTGATGCTGTGGGTACTGGCCGCCGGTCTGCAGCTGGGTACGACGCTGCTCGTCGCACCGGCAGCGGTGACCGACGTGGGCGCCACGTACTTGCTGGGCTACCGCATCGGATGGGTCGTCGGGGTG
Source organism: Pseudonocardia cypriaca (assembly GCF_006717045.1). Lineage (NCBI taxonomy): Bacteria > Bacillati > Actinomycetota > Actinomycetes > Pseudonocardiales > Pseudonocardiaceae > Pseudonocardia > Pseudonocardia cypriaca. The sequence goes on along the minus strand of NZ_VFPH01000002.1, from coordinate 2,729,217 downwards.
TGCGTGCTCGGTTCGCTGCTGACGATCCTCGTCGCGCTCACCGTCGCGATGCTGGTGCCCAATGCGGCCGGCGCGCTCGCGATCTACTTCGCGACGGTGCCGGTGATGCTCACGATCAGCGGCCTCGCCCCCGAGGTCTTCGCCTGGGTGGATCCGTCGAGCGCCACGGCGGCGCTGGCCACGGTCGCTCCGGTGGAGGGGCCAGGGCCCGTGATCGTGTCGTTGGTGCTTTGGGCCGGCCTGCTCGGGCTCGCCGGCTACCGAGTGGCCAGGCGCGACCTCGCCTAGCGTGGATCCGGCTGTCGCGTAGAGCCGCTCGGCGCTACCTCGTGGCGAGCGACCCGCCGCCCGGGTCGATGTCGCCGAGGAGCACGACGGCCGCCTTCTCGACGGCCGGGCAGTTCTCCTCCATGAACCGGTTGACCCCCACGTGGTCGATCACGTAGTTCGTGGCGGCGTGGTTCAGCTCGCCGTAGCCCGCCGCGAACTGCTCGGGCAGGATCCCGCGGAACTGGACGGAGTTCGGCGAGCCCGTGTCGACGGTGAGGTAGCAGCCGGGCTGACCACCGTAGAAGTCGATCGTCTCCACCGCGTAGTAGCGCCCGTCGAGCAGGAGCCTCCGGTGGTAGCTGTTGCTGGTGACAGTGCCGTCCCATGCGAGCGGGAAGTACCGCGGCTCGGACGGGTTCGGCGGGCCCTTCGCCTCGATCCACAGCTGGTCGAGCTCTGCGCCGCCGAACTCGACAGCGCATCCCCCCGGGCCGGCGATGCCCTGCATGGTGTCCATGCCCGTGGCGCCCACTTCGTCGAGCGTGCCGGCGCTCACCTTGTCGCACGTGTTGTCGAAGGGGAACTCGCGGTCGGTGGAGAGCAGGTCGTCGTATGCGATCGCGTCCTCGGGGAGCTTGGGTGCGGGTGACGCGGGTGCCGGGCCGGGCGGGGTGGAGCAGCCGGCGAGTGCCGCCAGCGCGACCACTACCGCGGCGAGACGGATCTTCACTCGTTCAGTGCACCACATCGCAGATCCGTGCCCTCATGGCACCTTCTGCGCGACCTGCTCGAGCACCGCGCGGTTCACCCGGCACGGGTCGCCGGGCAGGGTCGTCACCATGGCCGCGATCCCCTGGGAGATCTGGACGGCGCTGTAGCAGGTCGGCTCGCCGTTGGCCTTGTTCGTGCTGACCTCCTCCACGCCCGGCTTGCCGGCGTACTGCTTGGCGACCGCACCCGCGCGGCGGGCGGCCGGGTCGGCGGAGAAACCGTCCTCGGTGGGCAGACCCCACACCAGTGAGGAGAACATGTCGCCTGCGTTGAACTTGCATCCGACCTTGAACGGGTCGTCCGGGCGCACGTCCATCGGCACCGCGGGGCGCGGGCTGTCGGGCTGCACGTCCGTCGGGTAGGCCTGCCAGCCGTCGACGACGGTGCACGGGTCGAACGGCGATCCGGCGCTCTCGGCCGTCGGTGGCGGGTCCAGGTCGCCGAGCGCCAGCGCGTTGTCCCGCGGCGCGCCCCCGGGCGCAGGTGCGATCGCGCCTGCCGCCGCCGTGGCGATCGCGTCGATCTGGTCGCACTCCCCGACGACCTCGACCACCGGGATGCTGGGCGGGATCCCGGGGTTGCCGGCCAGCAGGGTGTCGAACGGGGCGAACTCCGCCTGGCAGTTGATGCCGAGCTGGTTGCGCGCGCCCGGGAAGCGGCCGATGGTGACGCTCCCGACGTCGGAGGCGGACGCGAGCGTGAACTCGGCCGACCCGCTCACCCGGCGCACGCCCGCACCGCTGCCGACGTCGACGGTGATGCTGCACTTGTACGGCTCGAGATCCGATACCGCGACGGCACCAGGGCCTGTCGGTCCGCCTGCCATCGCCGGCACCATCGCCGCCGCCACGGCGCACGGATCGGACGCGGTGATGCCCAGGGCAGGCTTCGTGCCGCCCGCGCTGCGCAGCGGCGGGTCCGCCAGCCGGGGCGCGAGCGCCTTGGCGTACTCACCCGCGACGTCGCAAGGCGCCTTGTTGCCGGCGATGCTGAAGACGGCCACCTCGATGCCCCACGGGGCGTCGCCCTGCCCAGCGGGCTCGATCGGGTAGCTGTAAGCGCAGTTCGACTCGCCGCTCTCGCCCACCTGGGGCATCTGCACCCCGCCGACGTCGAGCGGCTGCCCGCCGCCCTCCGTGGGGAGCACCCGGACCACGGCCAGCTGCAGCTCCCACTCCTGCACCCCGTTCGGGTCCTTCGTCACGAGGCGGCAGATACCGGGCTCGCGGTAGGGCAGCAGCTCGTCGGGGACGTAACCGGTGGCCCGGGCCGCTGCCTCGGTGTCGTGCATCGCGCAGATGTCCCACGAGCGAACCTGCGCGGACAGCTCGGCCAGCCGCGTCTGCTCGGGGTCCAGCGGGAGCCCGCCACCGGCAGCGGCTGCCGAGGCCGGGTGCGGTGTTCCCGCGATGGGTGACGCGCACGCCGTGGCCAGTGCTGTCAGCGCGACAAGCACGGCCATTGCCCCCCGGGTCATCACGCGCCGCACGCTAACCGGGCCGCGTCCGGCTGAGGATCCGGGTGGGGAGGCCCTCAGGTCACCGACGTGGCGGTGCCTGCCGTGACGTCGCCGAACGACAGCTCGAAGTCTGCCCTCCCACCAGTACCGTCGCGAGGCCGACCTCGACGCCGGCGGCGCGTGCCTGCCCGACCTCGGCGGCCAGCTCCGCCTTCAGGCGGTGCGCGGCCGCGCGGCGTCGATGACGTGGGCAGGCGACGACGTGTCCTCCTCAGGAGATCCGGGCGAGCAGGGAGCGGCGCCACGCCTCGGTGCTCGCCACCTCGTTGAAGGTGAAGAAGTGGAATCCCTCCAGGTGGGCGTCGGGTTGCTCGAGGTGGGGCGCGAGGCGTCCTGCCAGGCGACCGGGGTGGTAGCCGCCGGGCAGGAAGAACCGCCAGAACAGGCTCTGCTGCTTCAGCAGGAACCGCGCCGACTGCCCGAGCCCGAGGCCTGCCGAGATCCGGACGAGCTTCTGCCGGCTCACCACCCCCGGCAGCCCCACCCGGATCGGGAGCCGGATCCCGTGCTGCTTCACGTGCCTCGCCCACCCGATGGTGGCGTCGGCGTCGAAGCAGATCTGCGTGATGGCGTGGGTGGCGTACGGCGCCTTCCGCTCGAGCGCCGTCTCGAGCAGCGCGCCCGGGATCCGGGCGTGGCCCTCCGGGTACCCGGCGATCCCGATGCTCTGGAACGGGTTGCCGACGCCGTCGAGCGCCTCCAGCAACGAGAGGGCGTCGCCGAACGATCCGGCCGGCTCCGGGGAGTCGCCCCCGATGACGAACGCCTTGTCCACACCGGCGTCGTGCAGCCGCGCCACCAGGTCGGACAGGTGCGTGCCGTCCCGGATCTGCCGGGCGGCCAGGTGCGGGGTCACGGAGTAGCCGTGCCCGGCGAGCCGGACCGCGAGGTCGACGGTCGGCTCCGGCCCCTTGGCGTGGCTCGTGCTGATCGTCAGCGGCACGTCGTGCGGCACGTGCGCGACCACGGCCTCCTCGGTGCGTCCGAGCGGCAACACCTCGTAGGTGACGCGCCGCAACGCACTCGCGAGATCGGCCACGCCCGGGAGCTTACGGCGAGAATCCGCGCCGGCTGGTGTCCTCGCAGAGCCCCCAGGACCGGGCGAGGGCCTCGGTAGCCGCGCTACAGCCTCCCCGCCGTTCGCTCCGGGACGAGCCGCACCGCGATCACGTCGCCCGCCTCGGCCTCCGGGGTCCGCGCGACGTGCTCGGCGTAGGGCACGCCCACGTACTTCTTCGTGAGGTCGTCGCGGAGCCGCTCGGAGAGCGCCGGTTCGAACACCGCCCTGCCTCGGATGGCGGCGTAGCCGTAGGGCGCGTCCGGTGGGCAGACCAGCACGCTCACCCGGGGGTCGCGGCGGATGTTGCGTTCCTTGCGACTGCCGATGCCCACCATGAAGAGCACGTCGTCACCGTCGCGCTCCACCCAGACGACGGACTGCTGCGGTGTGCCGTCCGGCTGGATGGTCGCGACCGTGGCGAAGATCGGGGAGTCGAGCACCTCGCGGAGCCGCTCGGCCGACACACCCGAGACCACGTACGGACGACGGCCTCCTCGGGGCAGTGCGGCCAACAGGCGCCGCGTCTCGGTGCGCAGGCGGCGGGCGGCAGCGACGTCGAAGTTCGGGCCGGTCAGCGGCAGCGGCTCGTGCCGCACCCAGGCGCTCACCGGCTCCGCAGGAGGCCGGTCCAGCAACGCGAGGATCGGTCGGATGCCCTCCTCGACCGGCGTGGCGGTCGCGCGGATGGCGTCGATCTGCGCTGCGGTCGTGACGTCGTACTCGCCGGAGAAGCTGGTGCTGACGGTGCCCGGGTTGAGCAGGGCGTAGCGGACCTTGCGCGACGGCGCCTCGTCGGCGTACCCGACACCGAGCAGGTCGTTGAGCGGGCCGCCGTGCATCATCGCCGTCGTTCCGTCGTAGCCGTGCTCGAGCTCGAGGTCGTGCCAGCGCACCCGGGGCGTGCGGGCGCCCGGCCCGGCGACGTTGACGATGATCGGCGAATCGGCGGCGTCGAGCAGGTCCGTCATCTCGTAGCTCATGACGTGGCGGCTCAGGTAGAACAGCGCGAAGTTGCTCTCGACGCCCTCTGCCGTGACGGCCCTGGTCGAGCGGTAGTGCCGCGCGCACAGCACCAGGGCGTCGACGGCGGGGAAGAGGGATCGGACCTCCCGGATGGCCGCCCTGGTCCCGGCCACCAGGCCGAGGTCCGCGTGCACGAAGTGGGCCCGCCCGGCCGCGCCGTCCCGCGCCGCGAGGTCGAGGAAGGCGGCCCCCTTGTCCGCGTTGCGCCCGACGATCGCCACCTCGTCCCCACGCCGGAGGCGGTCGAGGGCGACCGCGCGTCCCATGCCGTCGGTGCCGCCGGTGACCACGAATCGCTTTGAACTCATGAGTTCAATCTACTGTTCGAGTCAGTAACGAACAACGGACCCTAGGATGCAACCGTGACCGTCCGGGGCCGGATCGACAAGCGAGCGGCGATCCTCGCGGCCGCGGCCGAGGTGTTCACCCGCGAGGGGTACGGACAAGCAGGCGTCGACGTCATCGCGGCCGAGGCGGGCGTGGCCAAGCCGACCGTCTACAACCACTTCGGTGACAAGGAGACGCTGTTCCGCGAGGCGATCGCCGCCGAGGCGGACCGAGTGTTGGCCGAGCACCTCGCCGTGGTCGACCAGCTGCGGGACGGCGACGACCTGCGCGCCGCGCTCGAGAACGTCGCGCACCACATGCTCGTGTGCCACTGCGAGGAGCGGTCCGTGGCCCTGCGGCGGCTGCTCAACGCGGAGCTGGGCCGGTTCCCCGACCTGATCGACATCGTCCGCGGGCGAGCTGCGGACCGGGTCACCGATGCACTGGCCGACCGGCTCGCCCGGCTCGCACTGGCGGGCCGGCTGCGCAGGCTCGACCCGACCCAGGCGGCCGAGCAGTTCCTCGCGCTGCTCACCGGCCCGATCGAGGCCCGTTCGAGGCTGGGGACGAGGCGGGTCGCGGACGACGAGCTGTGGGCGGTGGCGCGAGCGGCGGTGGACACGTTCCTGCGTGCCTTCGCGGCGTGAGCCCGGGGCCGGGGTGCGACATTCGACTCGGAGGAAGCGGGCACCGAGATCGATGACAAGCCCTTCCGGGCGAGCCGATGCTGAGGGGCATGTCCACCTCGGGTAACGGCAGCCTGCTGGTCGTCAGCGCGCACGCGGGGGACTTCGTGTGGCGCGCGGGCGGGGCGATCGCGCTCGCGGCCGAGCGCGGGGAACGCGCCACGGTGGTGTGCCTCTCCTTCGGCGAGCGCGGCGAGTCGGCCAAGGCCTGGCGGGAGGGCCGCACGCTCGACGAGATCAAGGCGATCCGCCGCGAGGAGGCGGAGAAGGCCGCGGGCACGCTCGGTGCCGAGATCCGGTTCCTCGACGCGGGGGACTACCCGCTCGTGGAGTCGCAGGAGCTCGTCGACCGGCTGGTGCGCGTCTACCGCGAGCTCGCCCCGACCGTCGTGCTCACGCACACCCTCGCCGACCCGTACAACGGCGACCATCCCGCAGCCGCCCGGATGGCGCTGCAGGCGCGGGTCCTCGCCCAGGCGATCGGCTACGACGCCCCGGGCGAGCCACTCGGAGCCCCGCCGGTCTTCTTCTTCGAGCCGCACCAGCCCGAGCAGTGCGACTTCCGCCCCGACGTGCTGCTGGACATCTCAGGGGTGTTCGACCGCAAGCGCAAGGCGATGGAGTGCCTGCCCGCGCAGCAGCACATGTGGGACTACTACACCGACCTGGCGAAGCGCCGCGGCGTGCAGCTCAAGCGCAACGCCGGCCCCAACCTCGGCCTGCCCCACAACACGATGGCCGAGGCCTTCGTGCGGCTGTACCCGCAGGTCACCGGGGAGCTGACGTGAAGCCGGTGATCCTCACCGACCCGCCGCGCGCCGCGCTCACCGACGTCGACGCGCTGGCGGAGCTCGGGGTGGCCACCGTGCACGAGGCGCTGGGGCGCACCTGCTACCTCGGCCCGGAGCTGCGGCCGATCCAGCAGGGTGCACGCGTCGGCGGCACGGCCGTCACCGTGCTGTGCTGGCCCGGGGACAACCTGATGATCCACGCAGCCGTCGAGCAGTGCCGCGAGGGCGACCTGATGGTCGTCACCACCACCTCGCCCTGCACCGACGGGCTCTTCGGTGAGCTCTTCGCCACCGCGCTCGCCCACCGCGGCGTGCGCGGGGTCGTCACCACCACCGGCGTCCGCGACGTGGCCGACCTGCGCGCGATGGGCTTCCCGGCGTGGTCGGCCGCGGTGAGCGCGCAGGGCACCGTCAAGGCGACGGCCGGGGCGGTGAACGTGCCGATCGTGGTCGGCGGGCAGGTCGTGCGGCCCGGCGACGCCGTGCTCGCCGACGACGACGGCGTCGTGTGCGTGCCGCGGGACCGGGTCGGCGAGGCGCTCACCGCTGGCCGGGCCCGGCTGGAGAAGGAGGAGGCCACCCGCCGCGCGTTCCGCGACGGCGAGCTGGGCCTCGACCGCTACGGCCTGCGCGCCACCCTGGCCGAGCTGGGGGTCGAGTACGTGAAGGCCCAGCAGTGACCGGGATTCGTTGCCTCCTCATGCGCGGCGGCACCTCGAAGGGCGCGTTCTTCCTGGCCGCCGACCTCCCGGCCGATGCGGCCGAGCGCGACGACCTGCTGCTGCGGATCATGGGCAGCCCCGACCCGGCTCAGATCGACGGGCTCGGCGGCGCCCAGCCGGTGACCAGCAAGGTGGCCGTCGTGTCGCGCTCCGCCGAGCCGGACTGCGACGTGGACTACCTGTTCCTGCAGGTCGGGATCGAGGCGGCCACCGTCTCGGACCGCCAGACGTGCGGCAACCTACTGGCCGCCGTCGGCCAGTTCGCCGTCGAGCGTGGCCTCGTGGCCGCCGGGGCCGAGCGCACGAGCGTGCGGATCCGGCTGGTGAACACCGGTGGCCGCGCGGAGTCGACGTTCGCCACGCCCGGCGGGCGCGTCGACTACGCGGGCGACACGGCGGTGGCCGGCGTGCCCGGCACGGCGGCCCCGGTGGCGCTGGCCTTCGCCGGCACCGAGGGCTCGGTCTGCGGCAGCCTGCTGCCGACCGGCCGGCTCGTCGACGAGATCGACGGCCTCCCGGTGACGTGCATCGACAACGGGATGCCGGTCGTCGTCACCCGCGCCGAGGACCTCGGAGCCGAGCGCATCCGGTCCCTGCGGATCCAGGCCGGCAAGCTGATGGGCCTGGGTGACGTCACCGGCTCCGCCGTCCCCAAGATCACGCTCGTCTCCGCCCCGCGGGCAGGCGGGGCGATCGCCACCCGCACGTTCAACGCCTTCGACCCGGTGCGCCAGCACCCGTCGATCGGGGTGTTCGGCGCCGTCAGCGTGGTCACCGCGGCGCTGCTCGACGGCGCTGTCGGGCACGAGCTGCTGGTCCGGCCCGAGGACGGCCGCCCGTTCGTGGTGGAGCACCCGAGCGGCGTGCTGGAGGTCGACGTCGACGTGGACCAGGGGAGCGATCCCCCGCGCGTGCGCCGCTCCGCCGTGATCCGCACCGCCCGCGCCCTGTTCGACGGCACCGCCTTCCCCCGTCCCTGACGCCTGGAGCGACGATGTCCCCCGAGAAGTCCCCCCGCCACGAGATCGCCCACCTCGGCCACGTCGAGCTCCTCACCCCCGAGCCGGAGCGCAGCCTCGACTTCTTCGTCCGGATCCTGGGGCTCACCGAGAACGGTAGCCACGGCGACTCGGTCTTCCTGCGCACCTGGGACGACTACGAGCACCACAGCATCAAGCTGACGGCGTCGAAGACCTCGGGTGTCGGCCGCACCGCCCTGCGCGCGTCCAGCGAGGAGGCGCTGAAGCGACGGGTCGCGGCCGTTGAGGAGCGAGGTCTGGGCATCGGCTGGGTCGACGGCGACCCGGGCATCGGCCCCACCTACCTCTTCCGCGACCCCGACGGCCACGAGATCGAGATCTACTGGGAGACCGAGCGGTACCAGCCGCCGGAGCACCTGCGCCCCGCCCTGAAGAACCAGGCCCAGGCCTACCCCGGCCGCGGCGTCAGCGTGCGGCGGCTCGACCACGTGAACTACCTCGCCAAGGACGCGGCCGCCAACGGTGGGTTCATCTGCGACGCGCTCGGCGGCCGGGTCACCGAGCAGATCCAGCTCGACACCGGCGTGATCTCCGGCCAGTGGACCAACTTCGCCCAGAAGTCCTACGACCTCGTCTACACGAACGACTGGACCGGCTCGACCGGCCGGCTCCACCACATCGCGTTCGCAACCGACACGCGGGAGGACATCCTCCGCGCCGCCGACATCGCACTCGACAACGGCGTGTTCATCGAGACCGGCCCGCACAAGCACGCGATCCAGCAGACCTTCTTCCTCTACGTCTACGAGCCGGGTGGCAACCGCATCGAGCTGTGCAACCCGACCGCTCGGCTGATCTTCGCCCCGGACTGGGAGCCGGTGACCTGGACCGAGGCGGAACGGGCCAAGGGGCAGGCGTGGGGTCTGAAGACCATCTCGTCCTTCCACACCCACGGCACCCCGCCGGTGGAGGCGCCATCGGAATGAGGCGCGCGGGCGTTGACCTGATGACTTGAGGTCAGCAATACTGACCTCAAGTCATTAGGTCGAGGTCGGGAGCGTTGCCGTGTCGGGATCCCAGCTGGTCGGCTCGTTGCTCGACCCGGCGTCGCGTGCCGACCCGTACCCGATCTACGCGCGGCTGCGGCAGCTGGGGCCGGTGTGGATCGAGGAGATGTCCACCGCGATCGTCAGCGGGTTCGACGACTGCGAGCGGCTGTTGCGCGAACCGCGGCTGAGCGCGGAGCGGTGGCGGCGCACCGGGTCGTTCCTGGACGGCGTCGCGCTCCCGCCGGGCACACCGTCGTCCGTGCGGCAGCCCTGGTTCCTCTCCCAGGACCCGCCGGACCACACGCGGCTGCGGCGCCTCGCAAGCCGGCCGTTCACCGCTCGTGCCGTCGCTCGGATGGAGCCAACCATCGTCGATCTGGTGGACGAGCTCCTGGATCGCACCGCCGGGCGCGACTCGTTCGACGTGCTCGCCGACTTCGCCCACCCGCTGCCGGTGACGGTGATCTGTCGGATGCTCGGCGTCCCGCTGGCCGACGAGCCGCTCTTCCGGCGATGGTCCGCGCAGCTCACGCAGTTCCTCGACGGGTTCACGCCGGTCGGCGACCTTGCGGGGGAGACGCCGGGGTGGGTGCCGGGGCTGATCGAGATGCACCGGTACGTGAACGACCTCGTCGCAGACCGGCGGGCTCACGCCGGCGGCGAGGACCTGATCTCGGCGCTCCTCGCGGCGGAGGAGGGCGGCGACGCGTTGACCCACGACGAGCTGGTGTCCACCGTCGTGCTCCTCCTGGTGGCCGGGCACGAGACCACCGTCAACCTGATCGCGGCTGGGGTGCTCGCCCTGCTGCGCAACCCCGACCAGCTGGCCGGACTGCGCGCCGACCCCGGCTCGGCACCCGCGGTCGTCGAGGAGGTCCTGCGCTACGACCCGCCCGTGCAGCTCACCGCGCGCATCGCGAAGCAGGACGTGCCCATCGGCGACGTGGTCGTGCCCGGGGGGAGCATGTTGATCCTCCTGCTGGCCGCCGCGCACCGCGACCCGGACGCCAACCCCGACCCGGATCGCTTCGACCCGCATCGCACCGAGATCCGCCACCTCGGCTTCGGGTTCGGCCCGCACTTCTGCCTCGGTGCCCCGTTGGCGCGGCTCGAGGGACGGATCGCATTGACCCGGTTCGCCCAGCGCGTGCGGGAGCCGAAGCTGGTCCTCGACCCGCCGCCGTACCGCGAACACGTCAACCTGCGCGGGCCGAGCGAGCTGCCGATCGTGCACAGGTCCTAGCCTCTGGCCGTGGGCATCCCCCGGACGCGTCGTCGCCTCACCCCGGACGAGAGACGCGCCGAGCTGATCGACGCGGCCGTCCGGCTCCTGCGGTCCGGACGGGAGGTGTCGAACTGGGCGCAGGCGGTCACCACCGAGGCCGATGCCGCGAAGGGGACGTTCTACCTCTACTTCTCCTCGTGGGACGACATGCTCGTCGCGGTGCGCGACCGGGTGCAGCAGGAGTACGTGACGCGGTACCGGGAGCTCGCCGAGTCGCCCGAGCGCCTCGACTGGTGGGCCGTCCTCGACGCCGAGTGCGACGCCGCCATCGACTTCATCGCCCAGCCGAGTGGCCTCCACCACGCGGTCTTCCACTCCGCCGCCGTGCTCGCACCGATCGACGACGACGTGGACATCATCGGGGCGATCGCCCGGTTCCTCAGCCGGGGCATCGAGGAGGGCGCCTTCCGGGCGGTCGACGCCCGCGCCGCCGCCGCGTTCCTCTTCGCCGTCGTGCATGCAGCCGCGGATGCCATCGCCGCCGGCGACGGGGCGGATCGGTGGCGGTCGTCCGTCCGCGATCTCACGCGGAGCTGGTTGGGCCGGACGGACGGGTGAACGCCGGGTCCACGCGCTCGAGCTTCGTCCAGCCCGTCCAGCCGCGTTCCCGCAGCAGCTCCACGAGCCGACGGGCGGGCGGGGCGGTGTCGAACGCCAGTGCATCCATCAGCTCGACGAACGGTGGCTCGACGTCGGCGTCGTCGACGTGGTCGTCGCCCTGCTCGTCGGCCATCTGCGTGATGTACGCGGCCATCTCGTCGGCCAGCTCGACCAGCCTCGGGTCGTCGTCGCTCCGGTCGAGCGCCTGGCCGAGCGTGCGGTAGAAGTCGACGAGCCGCGGGTCGGCGATCTGTTGGCGCTTGCGTGCCACCCACTCCGGGAGCCGATCGCGCGAGCGCGCCGCCAGCAGGATCCAGCCGTCCCGTTCGACCTGGACGATCCGCTCGTCGACCCCGAGCGCCCGCAGGTGGTCCAGGAACTCGACCACCTCGGGTGGCAGCGCGAGGCCGTCCCCAGCGGTGAGGCGCGCGATCCGCTCCCGGTGCCGCTGCCGCTCCCGGATCTCGGCCTGCAGCCGCGCGTCGATCTCCGCGACCGCCGTGGCGAACCCCTCCTCGTCGGCCTGCAGCAGCTCCCGCACGCGGGCGAGCGGGACCCCGGCCTCGGCCAGGGTCCGGATCCTGACCAGCTCGAGCACGGCGCACGCGTCGTACCTGCGGTAGCCGGAGTGGTCCCGTTCCGGTTCCGGCAGCAGCCCTCTGGCGTGGTAGTGCCGCACCGCGCGCACGGTCACCCCGGCGTACGACGCCAGCTCGCCGATCGTCAGCACCGCACCAGTCTCCGGATGATCCGGGCGATCTGCGGGGCGTGGGTGAAGACCAGCCCGTGATCGGCGTCGAGCCAGGACGTGGAGACGTGCGGCAGCTCGCGGGCGAGCCGCTCGACGCCTGCGCGCCAGAGCCGGTTGTACCGCTGCGCAGGCCCGTCGCCACCGCCGGCCATGGAGGTCGACGCGATCATGCTGATCGGGCGGTCGATCTTCCGGTACCGGTCGAGGATCGCGGGCCGGAGCACGTCGAGCTCGAGGTTGAGGTCGAGGATGTCCTGTGCCGTGAGCGACACCTCGGATCCCTGCCGCGCCACCTGGTCCTCCCACATCGCGCGGAACACCGGCAGGTCGGCCTCGGTGAGGAACGGTTCGGGCACCGGGTTCGCCCCGTCGACGAGTACGAGCCCGGCGACCGGGTTGGGGCGCTCGGCGGCGTGGTGCACGACCAGGTCCGCGCCGAGCGAGTAGCCGACCAGCAGGGGCGGCGACGGCAGGTCGAGCTCGGCCATCACGGCGTCCAGATCGCCGAGGAACGCGTCGAAGGAGTACCGGTCCGCGCGTGTGGCGAGGCCGTGGCCCCTGAGGTCGAACGTCACCACGTCGTGGTCGCGACGCAGCAGCTCGGTCAGCTCGTGCAGATCGGCCTGGGTGGAGCACAGCCCCGGACACAGGACCAGCGGTCGCCCCCGCCCGCCGCGGGACACCGGGATCGTGACGCCGTCGTGGCGGATCGTGAAGGTGGTCGTGGTCATGGCGGGCATGGTGCGACGTTGACCCGGGGTCAGGGTCAAGCCGCGGGCGGGCCCGTACCCGATCCAGCCCGAGCTGGTCATCGGGGCCTCCCGGGGCGTGTCGCGGGACGTCCACCCCGGAGAACACTCGCCACTCCAGCGGCGGCTGTATGAGCCGATCACGTGACCGGTTCGGCGGTCACTGGTTGGCTCACCGGTCGTGACGCCGATCATCCTCGACTGCGACCCCGGCCACGACGACGCGATCGCGATCATGCTCGCCGCCGGCGACCCGGCCGTCGACCTACTGGCGATCACGACGGTCGCCGGGAACCAGACGCTCGACAAGACCACCCTCAACGCGCTGCGGGTGTGCACGCTCGCCGGCATCCACGACGTACCCGTCGCCGCCGGGTGCCCGCGTCCGTTGACGCAGCCGTTGCAGGTGGCCGAGGACGTGCACGGCGAATCCGGCCTGGACGGGCCGCGCTTCGGCGAACCCACCGTGCGGGTGAGCGGCGAGCACGCCGTCGACCTGGTGCACCGCATCCTGCAGGAACACCCGGAGCCGGTGACCCTCGTCCCGACCGGGCCGCTCACCAACATCGCCCTGCTGCTCACCCGGTACCCGGAGAACGCACCGCGGATCCGCGAGATCGTGCTGATGGGCGGCTCCACCGAGCGCGGCAACGTGAGCCCGTACGCCGAGTTCAACATCTTCGTCGACCCCGAGGCCGCGGCGATCGTGTTCGGCAGCGGCGTGCAGGTGACGATGTGCGGCCTGAACGTCACGCACCAGGCGCTCGTCACGCCGGACGTCGTCGCGCGGCTGGAGGCGCTCGGCGGCGCCATCGGCCCGGTGTGCGTCGAGCTGATGACGTTCTTCGCCTCGGCGTACCGGAAGGTGTTCGGCTTCGAGGCGCCGCCGCTGCACGATCCAGTTGCGGTGGCGCGGGTGATCGACCCGTCCCTCGTGGAGTGCGTGGACGCGCACGTGGCGATCGAGGTGGTGGGCCGGTTCACCCGCGGTGCCACCGTCGTCGACCTCGGCGGAGTGCCGAACGCGAAGGTGGCCGTCGGGCTCGACGTGCCGCGCTTCTGGGACCGGCTCGTGGCCGCGCTCGCGAATGTGGCTGCACCGGATCTTGACCTGGAGTCGAGTTGAGCTCTTAGCGTCGCTGCTGTGACCACACTTGTGACGGGTGCGACCGGGAACACCGGATACCACGTTGTTTCGGAGCTCGTACGCCGCGGGGAACGGGTACGGGCGTTGACGCGGAATCCGGCCGCGGCAGCGGCGAGGTTTCCCGCCGAGGTGGAGCTGGCGGCCGGCACGCACACCAGGCCGGAGGAGCTGGACGGCGCGCTCGACGGCGTCGACCGGTTGCACATCACGGTGACGGCCGGGCTCGCCGAGGTCGGACCCGAGCTGGTCCGGCGAGCGGGCGACGCGGGCGTCCGACGCATCACCGTGGTGTGGGGTGGCGCGGTGGGGCCGGTCGAGCAGGCCGTGGCGGAGTCGGGCGTGGAATGGACGCGCCTGGAACCGCAGGAGTTCATGTCGAACACGCTGACCTGGGCCGACTCGATCCGGACCGAGGGAGTGGTTCGCGAGCCGTACGACTTCCCCAGCGCGCTGGTGCACGAGGCCGACATCGGCGCCGTTGCGGCGGTCGCACTTCTCGACGACGGCCACGCCGGACGTGCGTACAACCTGACGGGGCCCGAACCGCTGACCCCGCGGGAACGGATCGCGATCCTGTCCCGGGCGGTCGGGCGCGACATCGCATTCGTCCCGATCATGCACGAACAGGCCGTCGACCGGCTGGTGGCCACCGGTGTGTCCCGCGCGGATGCCGAGTACGTCATCGGCTGGTACGCGGCGCCCACCGCCGACGCGACGACCGTCGTCGACACCGTCGAGCAGGTCACAGGTCGGCCGGCACGCGCATTCGCGCAGTGGGTGGCCGAACACGCCGAGCACTTCCACACCGCCTCACAGCCTGCTCAGGGCGTGCTGCCCCCGTAGGGCCGGCGCTCGCACGAGCGCCGCTCTCGTCCGAGGGGCCGCAGGGCCGGGGGTCAGCGCGGGGCGATGAGCGATCGCGTGCGGGTCGGCGCAGTGGGCGGTAGCTCGGAGAGGATGCCGGCGAGCGTGATCCCGCCGAGGTGCTGCCGCCACGCGTCGTGTGCCTCGGCCATCTTGCGGGCCAGGATGCAGGTGTCGCGGCAGTCCTCGCGCGGCAGGGCGCCGCGGCCGCGCTGGCGGATCTCCCGGCACTCGTACGGCGAGGCCGCGCCGTCGACCGCCTCGACGAGCTGCAGCAGCGTGATCTCCGCCGGCGGACGGGCGAGGCGGAACCCACCGCGGGGACCGGTGGTGGCCGCCAGCAGGCCGGCCTTGACGAGCGCCTGCAGCTGCTTGGCGAGGTAGGGCCCGGGCAGGTCGAAGTAGTCCGCGAGCTGCTTCGTCGACGCCGTGGCCCCCGGTTCCAGCTGGGCCAGGGTCGTGGCGCAGTGCAGGACCCACTCCGTGCTCACGGGCAGCTTCACGCGTCACATCTTATCGTGGATATTGCGGATCTATTTAGTCCTAGATACGGTCGGTGGCATGCGGATCGCAGTCGCCGGAGCCACCGGCAACATCGGAGCACTCACCGTCGCCGCCCTGGAGCGCGACGGCCACGAGGTCGTGCGCATCAGCCGCTCACTCGGCGTGGACCTGACCACCGGCGACGGCCTCGACGATGCGCTGACCGGCGTCGAGGCCGTCCTCGACGCCACCAACAGCCCGGCCACGGACGAGGCCGAGGTGGTGGCGTACTTCGGCGCCGCCACCCGGAACCTGCTGGCCGCCGAGGAGAAGGCGGGCGTGCGGCACCACGTGCTGCTCTCGATCGTCGGGATCCACGAGATCGGGGGCAACGCCCACTACGCCGGCAAGCGCGAGCAGGAACGCCTGGTGTCGGCCGGGCCGGTGCCTTGGACGATCGTGCCGGTCACGCAGTTCCACGACTTCGCCGAGATGGTGGCGGGCTGGACCGAGCAGGACGGTGTCGCCTCGATCGCGCCGCTGCTGGTGCAGCCGATCGCGCCCGCGGACGTCGCCGAGGTCCTCGCCGAGATCGCGACCGGCGAGCCGCAGGGCCGCTACCGCGACGTCGCAGGCCCGGAGCCGCAGGACCTCGTGGACATGGCCCGACGCACGTTCGAGGCCCGCGGTCGGGCGGTGACGCTGGTGCCCACGTGGTCCGGCGTCTTCGGCCTCGGGATGGCCGGCGACGTCCTGCTGCCCGCCGACGACGCCCGCATCATGCTGACCACGTTCGAGGAGTGGCTGAAGAGCGCCTGAGCGCTACCCCGGTCGTCAGGTGACGGGAGCGTGCGGGGCCCGCTCCTCCGTCGCCGCCCAGCTGGCGAGCAGGCCGAGCGCATCCGCCGACGGAGAGCCCGGTTCGGCGCTGTACGCCTGCAGCGTGAGGCCCGGGTCCGCAGGCAGGTCCATCGACTCGTACGCCAGGACGATGTCGCCGACGACGGGGGTCCCGATGGGCTTCGACACGTTCATGCGGAACGTCACGCTCACCGGCGGTGCCGCTCCGGCTCGCGCCTACATCGAGCAGCTGCTGCCCGACGTCCTCGACGGTCGGGTCGAACCGGGCCGGGTGTTCGACCGCACGGTTGGCCTCGACGACGTGCCCGACGGCTACCGCGCGATGGCCGACCGCACGCGCTGAAGGTGCTCATCCGGCCCTGAGCGGTGGGCCGTTGTCGCCGATGCCGATCTCCGGAAGGATCCGCGCCACGACAGGAGCCGAGGGGGAGCTTCACGTGGCCGACGCGCGGGACGAGCTGGAACCCAACCACCGGATCCGGCCCGACGTGCCGGGTGCCGCCCGCATCTGGAACTACTGGATGGGCGGCAAGGACAACTACGAGGCCGACCGGGCGGCCGGGGACGCCGCGCTGCAGCTGTTCGACATGCGTGCCGTGGCCACCCAGTCCCGGCAGTTCCTCATCCGCGTGGTGCGGTTCCTGACCGCGGAGGCCGGGATCCGGCAGTTCCTCGACGTCGGCACCGGCCTGCCCACCATGCAGAACACCCACGAGATCGCGCAGGCGATCGCGCCGGACGCGCGGGTCGTCTACGTCGACAACGACCCGATAGTGCTCGCCCACGCGCGGGCGCTGCTGGTCAACACGAGCCCGGAGGGCGTGACCACCTACGTCGACGCCGACTACCACGACCCCGACCTCGTCATCGCCGAGGCCCGGAAGGTCCTCGACCTCGACGAGCCGATCGCGGTGCTGTTCATGGGCGTGCTCGGCCACGCGCGGAGCTTCGAGGCGGCGCGGTCGATCGTGGCGCGCGTCATGGACGCGACGCCGTCCGGCAGCTACCTCGCGGTGAACGACTCGAACGACATCAACCCCGACTTCGTCCGGCTGTGCGAGAACTACAAGGCGACCGGGGCGGTGCCGTACATCCCGCAGCCCATCGCGCAGATCCGCAGCTATTTCGCCGACCTGGAGCTGGTCGAGCCCGGCGTCGTGCCGATCACGCAGTGGCGGCCCGACCCCACCGACATCGGGGAGGTCGCACCACTGGAGGAGACGACCGGGGCCGTGGGCCGCAAGCCGTGACCGCCGATGAGTTCTCGGTTCGTGCCGAGTCCCATCGACCGTGAACACCGACACCCTCGTGCTGCCCGAGGTCGACCTCGTCTACGACGTCCGCGGCCAGCTACCCCCTGCGGACGGGCGCCCGCCGCTCCTCATGATCGGCCAGCCCATGCAGGCCGACGGCTTCGCTTCGCTCGCCCCCCACTTCCCCGACCGCACCGTGGTCACCTACAACCCGCGCGGTCTGGGGCGCAGCACCCGCAAGGACGGCCGCACCGACCACGACCCCGAGGTCCAGGCCGCCGACATCCACGCACTCGTCCGGGCGCTCGACGCCGGCCCGGTCGAGGTGTTCGCGAGCAGCGGGGGTGCGATCACCGCACTCGCCCTCGTGGCGGCCTATCCCGACGACGTGACCGTCCTGGTGGCGCACGAGCCCCCGATCATCCCGGTGCTGCCGGACGCGGCCGCAGGCGAGCGCGCACGGGCCTGGTTCCGGGACGCGTACGAGGCCAAGGGGTTCGGGGCCGGGATGGCGGCGTTCATCGCGGTGACGTCGTGGGAGGGCGAGTTCACCGAGGAGTTCTTCGACCAGCCCCCGCCGGACCCGGCCGCGTTCGGGCTGCCCACCGAGGACGACGGCACCCGCGACGACCCGCTGCTGTCCGACCTGTCCTGGGCGGTCAGCAGCTACCGCCCCGACGTCGACGCGCTCGCCGCGGCACCCACCCGGGTGGTTATCGCGGTGGGTGAGGAGACCGGCAACACCTTCACCGGACGCACCGCGGTGGCTACCGCCGAGCTGCTCGGCCAGGCGGTCACGGTGTTCCCGAGCCACCACGGCGGCTTCGCGGGCCCCGAGTTCGGCTACCCCGGTCAGCCCGAGGCGTTCGCGCGGAGGCTGCGTGAGGTGCTCGGGTGAACGCCTGATTTCGCGGGACGTGGCACGATCTCGCGGGTGACCAGCAGACCGGCCGAGGCGGAGCGCCTCCGCGACCTCGCGCGGCTGCGCCGGGTACGCGACCGGATGGACCGGGAGTACGCGCAGCCGCTCGACGTTGAGGCGCTCGCCCGTGGCGTGAACATGTCGGCGGGGCACCTCAGCCGCCAGTTCCGCGCCGCGTACGGCGAGTCGCCGTACTCCTACCTCATGACGCGGCGGATCGAGCGCGCCATGGCGCTGCTGCGCAACGGCGACCTCAGCGTCACCGAGGTGTGCTTCGCGGTCGGCTGCTCGTCGCTCGGCACGTTCAGCACCCGCTTCACGGAGCTGGTCGGGGTGCCGCCGAGCGTCTACCGCCGGCAGGCGAGCGACGAGCTGGCGGGGATGCCGCCGTGCGTGGCGAAGCGGGTGAGCAGACCGGTCAGGAATCGAGAAGCACGGGCTCCGCAGCCGCACCTAACGTGACCGTCATGGACCTCACCATTCACCAGGCCTTCCTCCCGCACGAGGACCCGCAGGCGTCCCTCGCCTTCTACCGCGACACGCTCGGGTTCGAAGTCCGCAACGACGTCGAGTACGGCGGCCAGCACTGGATCACCCTCGGGCCGCCGAACCAGCCCGACACGTCCATCGTCCTGCACCCGCCCGCCGCCGACCCCGGCATCACCGATGACGAGCGCCGCACCATCACGGAGATGATGGCCAAGGGCACCTTCGCCGGCATCAACCTGGCCACCAAGGACATCGACAGCACGTTCGAGCGGCTGCAGGCAGGCGTCACGGGCGGGGCCGAGGTCGTCCAGGAGCCGACCGACCAGCCGTGGGGCGTCCGCGACTGCGCCTTCCGCGACCCCGCCGGCAACATGATCCGCATCTTCGAGGTGCGCTGATCATGAGTGCGAACAAGTGGGTCCGGCAGATCCACCGCTGGGTGGCCATCGCCTTCACCGTGACCGTGATCGTCTGTTTCGTCGCCTTGACCGGGATCCTGCCCTTCTGGGTGTTCTACGTTCCGTTGCTCCCGCTCCTCCTGCTGATGCTCACAGGCTTGTACATGTTCGCGCTGCCGTACGTCGTCCGGCGGCGAGCCGTACTCGAGAGCTGAGCACCGAACCCCCACCGACCACTGGAGAGACGATGAGCACGGCCACGAGAGCCGACACCCAGTCGGCTGCGCAGCACGTCGCCGACCGCCACGACCTGATCCGCGTGCACGGAGCGCGCGTGAACAACCTGAAAGACGTGAGCGTCGAGATCCCGAAGCGCAGGCTGACGGTGTTCACCGGCGTCTCCGGGTCGGGCAAGAGCTCCCTGGTGTTCGGCACGATCGCGGCCGAGTCGCAGCGGCTGATCAACGAGACCTACAGCGCGTTCGTGCAGGGCTTCATGCCCACGCTGGCGCGCCCGGACGTCGACGTCCTCGACGGGCTCACGACCGCGATCATCGTCGACCAGGAGCGGATGGGCGCCAACCCCCGCTCCACGGTCGGCACCGTCACCGACGCCAACGCGATGCTGCGCATCCTGTTCAGCAGGCTCGGCCGGCCCAACGTCGGTCCCCCGATCGCGTTCTCGTTCAACGTCCCGACCCGCAGGGCGAGCGGTTCGCTGCTCACGGAGAAGGGCAAGGGGGAGCGCACGGTGGTGCGCAACGCCGTCTACCACGGCGGTATGTGCGCGCGCTGCGAAGGCATGGGCAGCGTGTCCGACATCGACCTGACGCAGCTGTACGACGGGAGCAAGTCGCTCAACCAGGGCGCGCTGACGATCCCCGGCTACAGCATGGACGGCTGGTACGGACGCATCTACCGCGGCTGCGGCTTCTTCGACCCGGACAAGCCGGTCCGCCAGTTCACGAAGAAGGAGCTCCACGACCTCCTGTACAAGGAACCCACGAAGATCAAGGTCGACGGGGTCAACCTGACGTACTCGGGCGTCGTCCCGCAGATCCAGAAGTCGTACCTGTCGAAGGACATCGACTCGCTGCAGCCGCACATCCGCGCATTCGTCGAGCGGATCGCGACCTTCACCACCTGCCCCGACTGCGACGGCACCCGCCTCAACGAGGCGGCGCGATCGTCGAGGATCGAGGGGATCAGCATCGCCGACGCCTGCGCGATGGAGATCCGCGACCTCGCCACCTGGGTGCGTGGGCTGGACGAGCCATCGGTGGCGCCGCTGCTCACCGCGCTCGGGGACACGCTCGACTCGTTCGTCGAGATCGGGTTGGGCTACCTCTCGCTCGAGCGGCCGTCCGGCACGCTGTCCGGCGGTGAGGCGCAGCGGGTCAAGATGATCCGCCACCTCGGCTCCTCGCTCACGGACGTCACGTACGTCTTCGACGAGCCCACGATCGGGCTGCACCCGCACGACATCAAGCGCATGAACGACCTCCTGCTGCAGCTGCGCGACAAGGGCAACACGGTGCTCGTCGTCGAGCACAAGCCGGAGGTGATGGCCATCGCCGACCACGTCGTCGACCTCGGCCCCGGCGCCGGCACGGCGGGCGGCACCGTCTGCTTCGAGGGCACCGTCGACGGGCTGCGGGCGAGCGACACGATCACCGGCCGGCACCTGGACGACCGGGCTCGTCTCAAGCCGTCGGTGCGGACGCCGTCGGGTGCGCTGGAGGTGCGCGGGGCGAGCACCCACAACCTGCAGGGCATCGACGTCGACATCCCCCTCGGCGTGCTGGTGGTGGTCACCGGCGTGGCCGGGTCGGGCAAGAGCTCGCTGATCCACGGCTCGGTGGCCCGCCGCGACGGCGTGGTGTCGATCGACCAGGGCTCGATCCGCGGCTCGCGCCGGAGCAACCCCGCGACGTACACCGGCCTGCTGGATCCGATCCGCAAGGCGTTCGCGAAGGCCAACGGCGTGAAGCCCGCGCTGTTCAGCGCCAACTCGGAAGGGGCGTGCCCCGCCTGCAACGGTGCGGGCGTCGTCTACACCGAGCTCGGGTTCATGGACACCGTCGCCACCACCTGCGAGGAGTGCGAGGGGAAGCGGTTCCAGGCGGCCGTGCTGGAGTACCGGCTCGGCGGTCGCGACATCACCGAGGTGCTCGGGATGTCGGTGACCGAGGCCGAGGCGTTCTTCGGCGCAGGAGAGGCCCGTACCCCCGCTGCACACGCGGTCCTCGCCCGGCTCGCCGACGTCGGGCTCGGCTACCTCACCCTCGGCCAGCCGCTCACCACCCTGTCCGGCGGCGAGCGGCAGCGGCTCAAGCTCGCGGTCCACATGGCCGAGAAGGGCGGCGTCTACGTCCTCGACGAGCCGACCAGCGGCCTGCACCTCGCCGACGTCGAGCAGCTGCTCGGCCTGCTCGACCGGCTCGTCGAGTCCGGCAAGTCGGTGATCGTCATCGAGCACCACCAGGCGGTCATGGCCCACGCGGACTGGATCATCGACCTCGGCCCCGGCGCGGGGCACGACGGTGGCCGCGTCGTGTTCGAGGGCACGCCGTCCGATCTCGTCGCGGCCCGATCCACCCTCACCGGGGAGCACCTCGCGGCGTACGTCGGCGCCTGACCGCGATCCTCTGCGCCGTACCGCCCTTCCCAGAAGTTCAGGAAAGCCACGTTCCAGGCCTTCAAGGCCCTGAACGTGGCTTTCCTGAACTCCCCGAAGCCCCGACGTGATCACCGGTACATCTCGATGACCGTTTCCTCCGGGGTGAGCAGGCGGCCGTCGGCGGCGCGGATCTCCACCTTCGCCACCGGCTCGCGGTGCTCCCGGTCGACGAGGCGGAACCGATCCTCGTCGGCCTGGAAGAAGTACTCGTCGCCCCACTGCCGCAGCGCGACGATGACCGGGAACAGGGCGCGGCCCTTCTCGGTCAGTGCGTACTCGTGGTGCTGGCTCCCGTCACCTGCCGGGACGGTGTGCAGGATGCCGTGCGCGACCAGGCTGGACAGGCGAGCGGACAGGATGTTCTTCGCCAGGCCGAGGCTCTTCTGGAACTGGCCGAACCGGCGCAGGCCGTCGAAGGCGTCGCGGATGATCAGCAGTGACCAGCTGTCGCCGATCACGTCGAGCGGCCGCGCGACGGGGCAGCTCATGTCCATGTGACTCCGTCTCTTGACCACGAGGCCTCCTCTCTGACGGTTGCATGTTGAAACCAGCTCCTGTTACGGTGCGATGGTAGCAACTTGAAACCGTTTGGAGGGCGTGTGGACGGCAGGCAGGTGGCCATCGCGGCGCCCGTGCTCCCCCGGGGCACGGCGTTGCTGATCGCAGCGGCCGCCGGCAATGCCGTGGCCGCCCTGTACTTCGCGCCGCCGCTGCTCGCCGACATGGCCGGGGACCTCGGGATGAGCCGCGCGACGATCGGCATCGTCACGACCGTCACGCAGGTGGGGTACGGGCTCGGGCTGCTGCTCCTGGTGCCACTGGGCGATCTGCTCGACCGCCGCCGGCTGGTCCGCGCGCAGGCGCTGCTCTCGGCGCTCGCGCTGGTCGCCGTCGCGTTCGCCCCGACCGGCCCGGCGCTGCTGGCCGCCCTGGCGGTGGTCGGGGCGCTCGCCGTGCTGGCGCAGGTGCTGATCGCGTACGCGGCGAGCGCGGCGAACCCCGCGCAACGGGGCCGGATCGTCGGGATCGTCACCAGCGGGATCGTGCTCGGCATCCTGCTCGCCCGGACCGTGGCGGGGGCGATGGCCGATCTCGCCGGGTGGCGCTCGGTGTACCTGACCTCGGCGGCCGCGACGCTCGTGATCACCACGTTGTTGGTCCGAGCCCTGCCCCGGCACACCGGCGGGCGGCAGCGGGTCTCGTACGCGCGACTGATCGGGTCGGTGTTCCGGTTGTTCGTCGAGGTCCGCGTGCTGCGGATCCGCGCGGTTCTGGCACTGCTCGGCTTCACGGCGTTCACGGTGCTGCTGACCCCGATGGTGCTCCCGCTGAGCGCGCCGCCGTTCTCCCTGTCCACCACCGAGATCGGGCTGTTCGGGCTGTCCGGGATCGCCGGTGTCCTCGGCGCCGCCCGGGCCGGCCGGCTCGCCGACCGCGGTCACGCGCAGCGCGCCACCGGGATCGGGCTGGCGCTCATGCTGGCGTCCTGGCCGGTGATCGGGCTGCTCCCGTGGTCGCTGTGGGGCCTGATCATCGGCGTGCTCGTGTTCGACTTCGGACTCCAGGCCGTGCACGTGGCCAACCAGAGCCTGACCCTGCGGGCCCGGCCCGCTGCGCAGAGCCGGCTCACCGCCGCCTACATGGTCTTCTACTCGATCGGCTCGGCCACCGGCGCCATCACGTCCACCGTGGTCTACGCCTCGGCCGGCTGGACCGGCGTCTGCGTCCTCGGCGCCGCCGTGACCTGCACCGCCTTGCTGTTCTGGGCGCTCACCCGACACGAAGGAGCAACCCGATGACGATCCACTACCGCACCGCCGACATCGACGGGCTGTCGATCTTCTACCGGGAGGCGGGGGACCCGGCCGACCCGGTGATCCTGCTGCTGCACGGGTTCCCCGCGTCGTCGTTCCAGTACCGGGACCTGATCCCGCTGCTGGCCGCCCGGTTCCACGTCATCGCGCCCGACTACCCCGGCTTCGGCCACAGCGCCGCACCGTCGAACACCGAGTTCGCGTACACGTTCGAGCACCTCACCGACGTCGTCGAGCGGTTCACCGAGCAGCTCGGCCTCGACCGCTACGCCTTGTACCTCCAGGACTTCGGCGGACCGGTCGGCTTCCGGCTCGCGGTGCGGCATCCCGAGCGGGTCTCGTTCCTCGTCGTGCAGAACGCCAATGCCTACGAGGAGGGATTGCCGGACGACTTCTGGAAGGTCCCGCGCCAGGTCTGGGCCGACCCGTCGCCGGAGCACCGGGCCGTGCTCGCCGATGCGGCCATGTCCGACGAGGCCCTCGCGTGGAACTACACGCACGGCACCGACCCGTCGAGGGTCAGCCCCGACAGCTGGGTGCTGCAGCGCGCGCTGCTGGACCGCCCCGGCAACCGGGAGGCCATGCTGGACCTGCTCGTCGACTACCGCACCAACCCCGATCGCTACCCGGAATGGCACGAGTACTTCCGCACCCACCGGCCGCCCACGCTGGTCGTCTGGGGCCGCAACGACGAGATCTTCCCGGAGTCCGGCGCGTACCCGTACGCCCGCGACCTCCCCGACGTCGACCTCAACATCCTCGACGCAGGCCACTTCGCACTCGAGGACCACACCGCCGAGATCGCCGCTCACATCGAGCGGTTCGCCGCCGGTCTCGCGAGCCGGTAGCTGCCGGTAGGGGTCGGCCGCCGGGTCAACGCGCCGGTCGGCCGACCGCCAGCTCGTCGATCCACTGCTGCAGGCGTTGGCCTCTACGAGTCAGGAGCTCGGCGTCGCCGAGGGTGCTGGTGAGCACGGCGGCGCCCTGGTAGGCGGCCAGCAGCTCGATCGCGAGGTCACGCGCGTCTGCTCGTCCCATGGCGCGGAACTGCTGCTCGGTCCAGTCGAGCTGGATCCGCATGAGGGTGGCGGCCAGCGGGTCCGGGCCTTCGGCGCGCATGGCCAGCTCGGAGGAGAGCGTCCCGTACGGGCAGCCGTACTGCGTGCCGTACCGCTCGGTCGCTGCGACAGCGTGCTCGACCAGCACGGCGACGAACGCCTCGAGCCGTGCCTCGGGGCTCTGGTGCCGGCGCTCGACCTCGGAGACCAGCGTCTGCAGCTGATCTTCGTACGTGCGCACGACCGCACCGACGATCTCGTTCTTCGTCTTGAAGTAGTAGTAGACGTTGCCCACCGGCACGTCCGCGGCGTTCGCGATGTCGGCCAGGCTCGTGCCGGCGATGCCCTTGAAGTACACCAGCTCGCGGGCGGCGCTCACCAGCCGCTCTCGCTTGCCGGGCCGGGTGGCCGACGCGGATCCGCCGCCCTGGGCCAAGTCAGTCACCTCACTGAGGTTATCCGATCCCCGCCCCGCCGCCCAGTGGGCAGCGTATTGACAATGAATATCGTTCCACCTACGTTCGTGGAAGGTTTCAACGCGAGGGTGGCGACGTAGCGAGGGCTTTCCACGGGCGTCGGCACGCGGTCGGCCTGGCTGTCGCCATTCCGCGCCGGGGCGACCGGTGTTGCTCGGCGGGCAGGCCGGTGTGAAGCGCCCGTATCGGTGCGGGGCGGAACGAGACGTTCCTTCGGTACGGGCTCGGGGGGTTCGAACGCGTGGACGAGAGTGGAGAGCTGGTCTGATGGGGCGTTTCCGGTCCGGTGTCGCTGTTGTGGTGGGAGTGGTGCTGGTCGCCGGGTGCGGGGCCGGCACGCAGGGCGGCACGGGTTCGATCGTGGTGGACAGCTGCGGGCGGGAGGTCGTCTTCGACTCGCCGCCGGAGCGAGTCCTCGCGATCGGGTCGGAGGCGCCGGGACTGTTGGCCGCGGCGGGAGCGGGTGCTGCGGTGACGCACTACGCCGGGACCCTGGCGGCGCCCTTCGGTGCCGAGGTGCGTCCCGTGGTGGAGCGGGCGCAGCGGGTCCTGGAGGACTCGCACGACGTGTCGTTCGAGACGATCATCGGCTCCGGGGCGGACGTCGCGATCGGAACGGACATCTCGTCGGCCACCGACATCAACGCGCTGGCGGACCGGCTCGCCCAGGCCGGGGTGCAGCTGTTGACGGTGAGCGGCTACTGCGCGGCCGTCAACCCCGCCTCGGTGGAGGGGCGGTCCGGTTTCGAGCTGATCTACCGCGACATCGAGGCCTACGGACGGCTCTTCGGCACCGAGCAGGTCGCGGCGAAGGCGATCGAGGGTCTGCGAGAGCGGGTCGCGGCGGTCGAGGAGCGGACGGCGGCCCGGTCCGGGCAGAGCGCGATCCCGCTGTACATGAGCGCGGACGGCCCGCTCGGTGCCTACGGCGGTCAGGCGCTGGTCTCGGAGCAGATGAGGGTGCTGGGACTGGACAACGTGTTCGCCGATGTGCCGAAGCGCTACTTCGAGCCGAACGCGGAGGAGATCGTCGACTCGGCTCCGGATCTGGTCTTCGCGATGTTCGTCCCGACGGGGTCGTCGGCACTGGAGACCGACAGCGACGTCGTGGCGGAGCTGCGTGGTCGGCCGGAGCTGGCCGGTCTGCAGGCCGTTGCGGACGACCGGGCGGTGGTGCCGCTGAACTACTACTACACCTCGGCGAGCCCGCTCGCCGTGGACGGGCTCGAGCTGCTGGCCGACCAGATCGTCGGTGCGTGACCGGGGGAAGGTCGGTGGCCACCAGGGAGATCGACTTCGTCAAGGTGAGCCCGACGCAGAACATGACGCTGCTGGTCAGGTCGGAGCATCCGGTCGAGGAGTACGGGGGCATCGCGACGGCGATCATGTCGGCCGGGCACGTGCACGCCGAGCAGGTCGGGTTCGTCCGGAAGCCGACGTCACCCGGGGCCGATGCAGGCCTGCACATGGCCGCAGGCGAGTTCTGCGGCAACGCCTGCATGGCACTCGCCGCCGTGAGCGCGTCCGAGGACGGCCTGGGCGTCACCGGCCCGACGGATCTCGTGCTCGAGTCGTCGGGGGCGGAGGACGTCGTCAGGTGCCGGGTCGAGCGCCGGTATCCGGACTACTTCTGCGAGATCGCGGTGCCGCTCCCGCGACGGGTCCAGCCGTGGACGGCCGGCGCCGGGTCGGCGCTCGTCCTGTACGAGGACGCGCTGCACGTCGTCATCGAGGCCGATCGGGTCGACCAGGAGACCAGGGACCGGGCGCAGGCGACGGCGCTGCGGCTGGGGGAGTCCTGGAGCGTTCCGCTGATCGGGGTCATGGTGTACGAGCCGCGCCGCAAGAGGCTGACTCCGCTCGTCCACATCCCGTCCCTCGACTGCATGGTGTGGGAGCGGAGCTGCGGTTCCGGTACGGGGTCGCTCGGGGCGTACCTGGCGCTGAAGCAGCGGGGTCCGATCGCGACGGACGTGACCCAGCCCGGCGGGACGATGCGCGTGACGGCGAACTACGAGCACGGCAGGTTGGCCGAGCTCAGGGTCGCCGGATCGGTCCGCATCGTGGCCGAGGGGAAGGCGTACGTCCATGCCTGACCTGCTACTGGCGTTGAGCGACTACCGGCAGCGGTTCACCGCGCTGGCGCAGGGCTACGACGGATC
This sequence comes from Pseudonocardia cypriaca, assembly GCF_006717045.1. Classification (NCBI taxonomy): domain Bacteria; kingdom Bacillati; phylum Actinomycetota; class Actinomycetes; order Pseudonocardiales; family Pseudonocardiaceae; genus Pseudonocardia; species Pseudonocardia cypriaca. Next base: position 2,702,027 of record NZ_VFPH01000002.1, on the reverse strand, counting down.
GACCCGCCGCGCCGCGGAGCTCGAGCAGCTCATGGGCGAGTACTCGGCCTTCGTGACCGACGAGCACAACCAGGGTCCGTTCGCCGCTCTCGAACGAGAGCAGCCGGCGGACATCGCCGACCTGGTGGCCGGTCTGCGTACGCAGTCCGCACGTTGCGCCTCGATCATGGAGAAGTACCGGGCGCTCGACCTGCTGGACGGTCGCGCCCGGTCGGCCGGCTACTTCGACAACGTGGAGTCCTGCATCGAGCAGGAGTTCGGTGCGTTCGAGCTCACCTCGGCGTCCAAGGTGCTGCTCGTCGGCTCCGGGGCGTTCCCGATGACGCCGCTCCACCTCGCAGAGCGCATCGGGGCCTGCGTGGTCGGTGTCGACATCGACGTCGAGGCCGTCGAGCTCGGACGGCGGGTCGTGCAGCGGCTGGGGGGCGGCTTCGACATCACGCTGGAGCACGTCCCCGTGGAGGCACTCCCGTTCACGGGCGAGGCGACCCACGTCATCTTCAGCTCGACCGTCGAGGCGAAGTACGACCTGCTGGATCTGCTGCACGCCCTGACCCGCGACGAGGTTGTCGTGGCGATGAGGTTCGGCGATCGGCTGAAGTCGCTCTTCAACTTCCCGATGCGGCAGGTCGATCAGCGGAAGTGGCGGCTGGTCGACACGATCCGCCGCCCGGAGCAGGTGTTCGACATCGCGCTGTACGTGAAGGCGTGAACGTTCTCCAGGCTTATCGACAAGGTGGCAGATGAACGATTTCGGGCGAGTCCTGATCGCCGGAACCGGACCGACGTCCGTGCAGTTGGCCGTCCTCGTGAAGAACCGTCTGGGGTGCGCGGTCGGCATCGCGGGGAGGGAGTCCCAGCGTTCTGAGGAGTTCTTCGCGGCGCTGGCGGAGAGCGCCGGTGCGCTCCGCGTGGACGTCCAGAACAGCACGCACCGCGAGCTGGCCGGGGAATGCGGGGTCGACGAGGTCTTCCGGTGCTACGAGAGCGTCACCGGGGAATGGTGCACCCTCGTCCTGACGGTCACCGCCGACGCGTACGTCGCGGTCCTGGACCGGCTGGACCGCCGCGTCCTGCAGCAGCTCGGATGCGTCGTCCTGGTCTCGCCCACCTTCGGCTCGAACAGCCTCGTGCGGAACTACCTGCGACGGCAGGGGGCGAACGCCGAGGTGGTCAGCTTCTCCAGCTATCTGGGCGACACCCGCTGGTCAGACGGTTCCCCGTCACCCCACGTGTTGACCGCCGGGGTCAAGAGGAGGTTGTACCTGGCTTCGAGTCACGGCGGATCGGGGAACGTCGACGGGCTCTGCGGGCTGCACGAGCGGCTCGGCATCGCGGTGGGCGTCATGGACCGCCCGGTCGAGGCGGAGAGCAGGAACATCTCGTTGTACGTCCACCCGCTGCTGTTCATGAACGAACTGTCGTTGAACGCGGTGTTCCTCGAGCCCGAGCCCACCAGGTACGTCTACAAGCTGTTCCCCGAGGGTCCGATCACGCCGTCGTTGATCCGCGACATGGTGGCGCTGTGGAAGGAGCTGACCGCCCTCGTCGCGAAGATGGGGGGCACGGGGGTCAACCTGCTCCGGTTCATGGTCGAGGACAGCTATCCCGTGCGGCCGGAGAGCGTGCCCCCGGAGGACATCGACCGGTTCGAACAGCTACCCGTGATCCACCAGGAGTACCTGGTGTACGTGCGGTACGCCTCGCTGCTGGTCGACCCGTTCTCCGAGCCGGATGAGAACGGGCGGTACTTCGACTTCTCGGCGATCCCCATCCGGCCGATCTTCGTCGACAGCGCGGGGCGGTGGGACGTCCCGAGGATGCCGAAGGAGGACCACTACCGCACGAAGATCATCCAAGGCGTGGCGCGCCACCTGGGATCGCCGTGCCCGACGATCGACAAGCTCCTGACCAGCTACGAGAAGACGCTCACGGCCGCGGCCCGGGCGCGCGCAGGCGAGCGGTTCTCCGACGCCTTCCTGGTGCAGGACTTCGAGGACGACCTGAGCATGATCCGCGCGGAGATTGCGGGAGCCCCGTGAGCGACGACCATCGGGAACCGGGCGAGGGTACGCAGCGCGACCACGTCGTCCGCACCACCGAGAACACGACCCCGACGACGAGGACCGGGGCGCCGGCCGAGCCGCTGCCCAGCGACCGGCGGATCGCAGGGGCGATCTGGCCGGCGCTGCTCGCATCCGTGGTCGGCCTCCTGCCGTTCACGGTGTTCAGCACCTTCCTGGTGTCGATCGCCGACGCCGTCGGCGAGGGTGACGCGGCCGTTGGCGCGCTGCGCGGTCTGGGCGGCGTCGGCGCCGTGCTGGTGGGCATCGCGGTGGCGCCGCTGATCGGCCGGATCGCGCCGGGCCGGGTGGCGGCCGGGGCGCTGGTGCTGATCGCCGCGGCTTCCTTCGTCGGAACGCTGGCCTGGATCCCCACCCTGGCCGCGTTCTGCCTCCTGATCGGCGTGGCGAACTCGGCGCTCTACCCGGCCCTGTCCACGGCGGCCGCGGATCGGTTCGGGACCGGCCCGGCCGCCGGCCGAGCCGCGACGCTGGTGATGACGACCCAGACGCTGGCCGCGACGCTGGCCGCGCCGCTGATCGCGTTCCCCGCGCTGTGGTGGGGCTGGCAGGGAGACCTGATCGCGATCGCGGTGATGGCGTTGCTGCTGACGCCGGTTCTGCTCCGCTACGGCCGCGAGGCCCACGTCACCGGCGAGAAGCGCCCCGGCTACTTCGTGGCCTTCCGCATGCTGGCCGCAGTGCCCGGTGCGCGCCCGCTGCTGCTGGTGGCGTTCGGGCGAACGGGGGCCTTCATGGGGCACCTGGCGTTCCTGGCCCCGTTCTACACCGACGAGTTCGGCCTGGCGCCCGGAGCGTTCGCATTCGTGTGGACCCTCAGCGGGGGGTCGTTCTTCCTCGGCCACCTCGTCGCCGGCCGGCTGGTGAACACCACGGATTCCGACGAGCGGGCGCACCGCGCGATGCGCATCAGCCTGCTGACGGCGCTGGTCGCACTATTCGCGGTGTACCTGGCGCCTGCGCTGTGGATGACGCTGCTCGCCACCGCGGCGCTGTCGGCGAGCCACGCCGTGATCGCCGCGGCGGTGGTGACCCTGCTGGTGCGCCGGTGCGGCGCGGTGCGGGGGACGGCCCTCAGCCTCAACTCCTCCGGCATGAGCCTGGCCCTGTTCCTCGGCGCGGCGGTCGGTGGCGCGGCGCTGGCCGCAGGGGGCTACCTCGCCGCCGCCACCGTCTTCGGCCTGCTCACCCTGCTCGCGCTGGGTGCCGCGCTGACGCTCCGATGAGCGCCACCGAGGAGTTCCGCCGCCACCCGGACTCCGTCGCCGTGGAGCCGGATGTGGTACCGCCCGGGGCGGATCCCCGCGAGGTCGACGACCTCGACCACGACCGGCGGCGGTGGCACACCCGGATCTGGGTCGGGGGGCTGACGCTCGTGCTGCTGGTCTCGTTGCCCGCTGCGGTGGGTATCGGGCCGGTGGGCATCGGGCCGGACACGGTGGCGCAGATCGTGAGCCGCCCGCTGATCGGCATTCCGCAGGAGGTCACCTGGACCCCGGCCCAGGACGCCATCGTCTGGCTGCTGCGCGTGCCACGCGTGCTGCTGGGTGCCGTCGTGGGAGCCGGCCTGGCGGTCGCCGGGGTCGTGCTGCAGGCCATGACCCGCAACATGCTGGCCGAGCCCTACCTGCTGGGGGTGACCTCCGGGGCCTCGACGCTGGCGGCCGCGTCGATCCTCTTCGGGCTCGGCGCGGGGATCGGAACGAGCTCACTGGCCGCCAGCGCGTTCGTCGGTGCACTGCTGGCGGGGGCGGGGGTGTTCCTACTCGCCCGCGTCGGTGGCCAGATGACCTCGACCAGGCTGGTCCTCGCCGGTGTCTCGATCGGCTACGTGCTTCACGCGATGACGTCGTTCCTGATCTTCGCATCGGACGATCCGGACGCAGGCCGCGCCGTCCTGTTCTGGATCCTCGGCTCGCTGACGCTGGCCAGCGGCGGGTCCGCGCTGGTCACCACGGCGGTCGTGGCGGGCTCCCTGGTCCTGCTGATGGCCTGGGCCCGCCACCTGGACGCCCTGTCGATCGGCGACAACACCGCGCAGTCGCTGGGGATCTCCCCGACCCGGCTGCGCGCCCGCTCCATGATCGTGGTCGCGCTATGCGTCGGAGCCCTCGTGGCGGCGTCCGGCGGGATCGGGTTCGTGGGCCTGATCATCCCGCACGTCGCCCGGCTGTGCGTCGGCACCGCCCACCGTCGGCTGCTTCCCGTGGCCGCTCTGCTGGCCGCGATCTTCCTCGTCTGGGCCGACGTGCTCGCGCGGATCGCCATGGTCCCGCAGGAACTGCCGCTGGGCATCGTCACCGCGCTGGCCGGGGCGCCGCTGCTGTTCCTGCTGGTCCGCCGGCTCGACCCGACCCGCTGACCCCACTACCCGACGGGCACCTCGAAGATGATCACCGCAACCGATGTCTCCTTCGCCTATGATGGCAAACTGGTGATCGACGGCGTCGGGCTGCGCGCCGGGCCGGGCGAGGTGGTCGGGCTGATCGGGCCGAACGGCAGCGGGAAGACCACGTTCCTGCGGACCCTGTACGCGGCCCTGCGCCCGCGTGCCGGTCTGGTCACCGTCGACGACGACCCGGTCGCGACGCTGAGCGGAGCGGACCTCGCCCGACGGCTGGCGGTGGTCGCCCAGGAGACACCGTCGGATCTGCCGATCACCGTCGCGGACATGGTGCTGCTGGGCCGTTCCCCGCATCGCCGGGCCTTCGCCCCGTTCACCCGCGAGGACCACCGCGCGGTGGCCGCCGCCCTGAGCCGCGTGGGCGCCCGGCACCTGGCGGACCGCCGGTACGCCACGCTGTCCGGCGGGGAGCGGCAGCGGGTCCTGGTCGCGCGGACGCTGGCCCAGCAGGCCGAGCACCTGCTCCTCGACGAACCGACCAACCACCTCGACATCCGCTACCAGCACGAGATCCTGCGCCTGGTCGGCCGGCTGCCGGTCACGACGGTGGTCGTCCTGCACGACCTCAACCTCGCCGCCCGCTACTGCGACGCACTCGTCCTGCTCGACCGGGGCCGGGTCGTCGGCGCCGGGTCGCCGGAGCAGGTCCTCACCGTCGAGGCGGTGCGCGCGGTGTACGGGATGCACGTCGAGCGCGTGTACGGCGGTGGCCGCATGCAGCTGATCTTCAGCCCGATCGACGAGCCCGGACCGGGTCCGAGCTAGCGGCCGATCTCACCCGGCGCGCGGGGATGTGGCGGTCATCCGGCGAGGTGCGCGCACGCGTCGCCGACGACCCGGCGCAGCCTGGTCAACGTCTCCACGCGCTGCCGCACACCCTGGCCCCGGCCATCGCGCCGATCTTCCTGACCATCGGCGGCAGCGGGCAGAACTACAGCGCGCTATTCGTCGTCGGCGCGGTGTTCTCGGCGCTCGCGGCGTTCGCGGTCCTCCGCGTGCGCACCGCGCTGTGAGAGCCCGCAGCCACACCGACCGGCTGAGCAACCGTCCGAGCAATCACCGCGTCACCTTCATCGAGATCACGCGGAGCCAGGCGAGGAGCAGCAGGGTCACGAGTCCGGCACCGCCGACAACAGCCGCGGTCGCCAGGGCGGCGCTTCCCGTGCCCGCCAGTGGTGCGGCCAGGCCGCCGACGAGGAACTGGGTCGATCCGAGCACCGCGGCGGCGGCTCCTGCGTTCGTGCCGTGGTCCTCGAGCGTCAGCGCCGCGGCGTTGGGCAGGACGAACCCGACGCAGGTGACCAGCACGAAGAAGCAGGCGAGCAGTGGCCACAGCCCGAGCTGGGCGACCACGACGGGGATCGACGCGAGACCGGCCGCCGAGGCCCCGACGGCGCCCCCGGTGAGCAGTTTCCGGGCACCGAGCCTGCCGACCAGTCGCCCGCTGAGCTGGGCGGCGGCGACGAGGCCCAACGCGTTGACGGCGAAGACGAGGCCGTACTGCTGGGGGCTGAGCCCGTAGCCGTCCTGCAGCACGAACGGCGACCCCGAGATGTAGGCGAACATCGCGGCGAAGACGACGGCGTTGACCGCCGTGTAGCCGACCGTCGCCCGGTCGGACAGCACTCGCAGGTAGGACGCGCCGGCGGCGGAGAGCCCTCCGGACCGGCGGCGCTGCGCCGGGAGGGTCTCCGGCAGCGCCACCGCGCAGGCGACGAGCAGCAGACCGCTGAACGCGGCCAGCGCGACGAAGACCGCCTCCCAGCCGGCCAGCCCGATGATCTGCGCGCCTGCGAGCGGGGCGAGGATCGGCGCGAGGCCCGTGACGAGCAGCAGCAGCGAGAAGTAGCGGGCCGCGGCCGCTCCGCTGAACCGGTCGCGGACGCACGCGTAGGCGATGACCAGGCAGAACGATCCACCGAGACCCTGCACGGCGCGCAGGGCGATGAGCGTGCCGATGGTGGGGGCGGCCGCGGCGGCCACCCCCGCGGCCGTGTAGACGACGAGGCCGACCAGGACGGGCCGTCGCCGGCCCAGCACGTCGCTGAGCGGGCCGGCGACGAGCTGGCCGACCGCGAGCCCGATCAGGCACGTGGTCACGGTGAGCTGGGCGAGCGACGCGGTTGCGCCGAGATCGGCGGCCAGCATCGGCAGGCCCGGGACGTAGGCGTCGGTGGACAGCGGCCCCAGCGCGACCAGCCCGGCGAGTAGGACCAGGACGACCGTCGCCCTCGCCGGAGTGTCGGGGACCGGCTCGTCGACGGGTGTGGACCGGGTCATGGTCGTTCCCGTTCGACGGGTGCCGCGGTGGCGCCGAGCGCCGGGGTCCGGTGGCTCATCGCCCGAGGGCCCGACGGACGACGTCGGCGGTGGGGATCGGGTGGTGCCCCGTCAGCTCCTCCACGATGTTCGTGGCCGTGGACAGGAAGCCATCGCGGGTCGCCGCGCCGAACGACACCACGAGCTCGACGGCGCCGTCGGGCAGGCCGAGTCCGCGCAACTGCGCCGCGAACCCGGCGTCGTCCATATCGACCAGCTCGACATCCCGGCCACCGAGCGCGCCGGCGAGCGCCGCGAGGTCGGCTGACCGGACGGCGACCGGACCGGTGACGTCGTAGATCCGTCCGGCGTGTCCGTCCTGGGTCAGCATGGCCGCCGCGACCGCGGCGCAGTCCTCCCGGCTCACGTAGGCGGCCCCGCCCGTACCGGTGTTGCTCGGCAACGTTCCTGACGCGAGCGCCGCCTGCACCCCGGCGATCTGGAGCTCGGAGTAGAGGTTGTTGCGCAGGAACGTCCAGGTCGCCGAGGACGCCCGCAGCGCGGCCTCGGTGGCGGCGTGGTCGGGCACCACGATCGCAGGGTTGCCGGGAACCGGCTCCGGGACCGAGGTGTACACGATGTGCCCGACTCCGGCGGCGGTCGCCGCGGCGATGGCGGCGCGGTGCTGGTCGACCCGTGCCCCCACCGCGTCGGTGGAGATGAGTAGGAGCCGCTCCACCCCCGAGAACGCCTCCGTGAGCGATGCCGGGTCGCTGAAGTCCGCGTGACGCACCTCGGCCCCGGCTCCGGCCAGATCGGCGAGGTTCTCGGGCCGTCGGGTCGTCAGGACGACGCCGCGGGGATCGACGGTCTTGAGCACCAGCTCCGCCGTGGCCCGGCCGAGGGAACCCGACGCCCCGGTGATGGCGATGGTCATGTCCGTCCAATCTGTAGTCAACATGGCTACGAATTAAACGTAGCCGGATCGATTGCGGTCTGGCAAGATGGGTGCTGTGCCCGGTCCGACCAACACCCGATTCGCCGTCGCCGTGCACGTGCTGACCTATCTCGCAGGTGTCGAGGAGCGAGCGGTCAGTTCCGACGAGCTGTCGGCCAGCACGAACGTCAACCCCGTCTACGTGCGCCGCGTCCTGGGTCCGTTGCGCGATGCGGGCCTGGTGCGATCACGTCCCGGCCCTCACGGGGGCTGGGAACTGACCATCGACGCCCGCAACCTCCCGCTGTCGCGGGTCTGGCAGCTGATGCAGGACGGACATGCGGTGCTGGGCCTGCACGGCCCGGATCCGGCCTGTGCGGTGGGGCGCAGGGTGCAGGCCGCGCTCGTGGCTCTCGACAGCCGGGTGGCCGGCGCGATCACTGCCGAGCTCGAACAGCTCACGCTGCACGACCTCCTCGCCGACGAGCCGTCGCCGGCCCGACCGCGGGTCTGAGTTCCCCCGAGCGCGGGCACCGACCCGGGGCTGCGGTGGGCACACGCCGGTCCGCCGTCGTACGAGCGAGCACGGCGACCCCGACGGGCAACCCGAGCTCAACAAGAGATGTGGTGCCCCCGGCAGGATTCGAACCTGCGACACCCGCTTTAGGAGAGCGGTGCTCTATCCCCTGAGCTACGAGGGCTTGCGGGCTCGATCCTAGCCGTGACCGGGCTCGCCGCCCGGCCCGGGCGGCGAGCCCGTCCAGATGTGAGGATCGGCGGGTCGGAGGGAGCAGTCTTGGACGTCAGCAGTCTCGTCGAGGTCGCACCGCGGGAGCGGTTCGCGCGGGTCTGCGCCCTCACCGGCGCGGGGATCAGCGTGGCGGCCGGGCTCGGGACGTTCCGGGGGCCGGACGGGCTCTGGACGCTCTCGCCCGAGGTCGAGCGGGCCATGCACGCCCACCTGCTGCCCGGGAACGTCGACGCGCTGTGGGACGTGTGGGGCGGGATGTGGAAGACGGCGGCGGCCGCCGGGCCGACGCAGGCGCATCGGGCGCTCGCGGCGGCCGGGGCGTCGGTGATCACCCAGAACGTCGATGGCCTGCACCAGGCCGCGGGCTCGGTCGACGTCGTCGAACTGCACGGCTCTGCGGGCCGGGCCCGCTGCCTCGACGAGGCGTTCTGCGGCTGGGCGGGGCCCGCCGACGAAGCGTTGCGCGCCGCTCCTCCGCAGTGCGCGCGGTGCACCGAGCCGGCCCGCCCGGCCGTCGTCCTGTTCGGCGAGATGCTCGACCCGGAGGCGCTCGGCGCGGCCCGGCGGCTGGTCTCGGCGTGCGACCTCTTCCTCGCGATCGGCACGTCCGGTCGGGTGGCGCCCGCGTCATGGCTGGCGCCCACCGCCCGGGCGGCCGGGGCGTTCTGCGTGAACGTCGACCTGCACCCGGACGGCCCCGTCGACCCCGCCTTCCACGCCCGCGTCGTCGGGGACGCCCAGGACGTGCTGGCGGAGTGGGCGCGCTAGTCGGATCCCGGAACGACCAGGCCGTGTCGGGCGTCCCCGAGAATCTGCTCGCACAAGCGGGCTTCGCTCTCCGGTGAGAAGACATCCTGTTCGTCCATATCGGCACGGTGCGCCTTGCCGGATCAGCTTGTCGACGAATGTTGCCGTTCCGGCAATGCGGCCCACTCGTGGTGTGGGCCCTCGTGCACGGCGGCGTAGACGCGGTCCCGCACGATGTTGGCCTCTGCGTCGGTGAGGGTCCGGTCGAGCGGGCGCAGGACCATCCGCAGCAGCACGTTGTCCTGGCCGGGCCCGGTGCCGAGGCGGGTCCGGGCGGGTTCGGGTAGCCGCTCGTGGGGCGTGCGGGCCAGCACCGTGAGGCTCTCCAACGCGTCGGCGTCCCGGCCGAGGGCGGCGCGGGCGCGGTCGCCGAGCAGCTCGTCGTCGACGTCGTCCGCCGCGACGATCGAGAGATCGCGCCGGACCGCCGGCAGCATCGAGACCGGCCGCCACGGGGTGAGGTCGAGCATCTGCTCCGCGATCCGCGGGTCGGTGGCCCGCAGCAGCCGGATGTCCGGCAGCCCTTGCGCAGCATGACGGCCCGGTCGAGCCCCATCCCGAGGGCGAGCCCGCGCCAGCGCCCCGGGTCCAGGCCTGCCGTGGCCAGCACGTGCGGCGCGGCGAGCCCGCACTCGGCGAGCTCGACCCAGTCGTCGCCGACGCGGACGTCCAGCTGGCGGCCCTGCTCGGTGTACGGGTGCCGCGCGGGCACCGTGCGCCGGTCGGATCCGGGCAGGACCGCCTCGACGAGCGTGTCGAGCATGTCCTGCAGATCGACCGCGCCGCGGGTGATGCGCCACAGGTCGACCTGGTGCGGCTCGCCGACGTGCATGCGGTCGATGGCGTCGCGCCGGTACACGAGGCCGGGCAGCACGAGCAGCAGGTCGGCGGGCGGGTCCGCCTCGGCGGCGAGGGCACGCAGGGCGGGTGGCACGCCGGCCGTGGTGTGGCTGCGCAGCATGACGGTGTCGCCGAGGTAGCGCGAGTAGCGGGCGTCACGGGTGATCGCGGCGGCCGGGTAGCCGAGTCGGTCGTAGTTGTCCTCGACGGCCACGGCGGGGGACGGGCGCAGCACGCGCACCGTGCTGCCCCAGCGGGCGGCGAGGGCGTCGACGGCGGCGTCGAGCAGCAGCCCGACGGCGTGCGTGCCCTGGGCGGGATCGGTCAGGTCGCGCAGCGCGAGGGCGGCGGCGACCTGGTCGGGGGAGAGGGTGGCGGTCACGGTGATCCTCACGGGTGGTGGCGGGTGGGTTCACCCCCCGGCCGCCCCGGTCGCGCGGATCAGACGGATGCATCGGTGCCCGCGCGGCCGCACAGCGGCCGGGGGCACGGAAATCGACGCGCGCTCGCCATGGGGCGACGGTAGCGCGGCGGGTCTGCTGGCGCTTGCGAATTCGCTGGTCACCCGGGTGGGGAACGTTGCCCGCGCCACATGCACCTCTCAGGCGGGTCTCAGATCACGCGTTCACACTGACCGCATGCGCATCCTCGTCGTCGACGACGACCGATCAGTACGGGAGTCGCTGCGCCGTTCACTGGCCTTCAACGGCTACCAGGTCGAGCTCGCGAGCGACGGCCAGGCAGCCCTCGATGCCGTGCTCGCGCAGCGCCCCGACGCGATGGTCCTCGACGTGATGATGCCCCGCCTCGACGGGCTCGAGGTGTGCCGGCGGATGCGCGCGGCGGGCGACGAGCTGCCGATCCTCGTGCTCACGGCCCGCGACGCCGTCTCCGACCGGGTGGCGGGCCTCGACGCGGGCGCCGACGACTACCTGCCCAAGCCGTTCGCGCTCGAGGAGCTGCTCGCCCGGCTGCGTGCGTTGCTGCGGCGCCGCTCCCCGGACGACATCGCCGCCGCGGCCGCTGGGCAGAGCAAGCCGCTGGAGTACGCCGATCTCTCGCTCGACCCCGACACGCGCGAGGTCCGGCGTGGTGACCGGCCGATCAGCCTCACCCGCACCGAGTTCACGTTGCTGGAACTGCTGCTCGCCAACCCGCGCCGGGTGCTCACCCGATCCCAGATCCTGGAGCAGGTCTGGGGCTACGACTTCCCGACCACCGGCAACGCGCTGGAGGTCTACGTCGGCTACCTGCGACGCAAGACCGAGGCCGAGGGTGAGCCGCGCCTGATCCACACCGTGCGCGGCGTCGGGTACGTCCTGCGCGACACGCCGCCGTGACCTGGCCTGCCGCGCAGCAGCGGCAGGGCAGGCCCTCTCGGCGGGAGGCCATCGACCAGCTCTCGTTGCGCACCCGGGTCGGGGTGCTCGCTGCGCTCGTGGCGGCGCTGGCTGTGGTGCTGGTCTCCGCGGCGGCGTTCGTCACCGTCCGCGTCAACATCATGCAGACGCTCGACGCGAACCTCCTGCAGCGCGCTTCCGCCGCCGCGCAGAGCGAGTTGGGCGATCCCCAGGTGCTCGCGACCATCCCCACCGAGGTCCTCGGCGCGGGCGACATCCGGCTGGCTCTGGTGCTCGCGAACGGCCAGGCGATCTCCGCGGAGGGGGCGGCGTCCGCCCCGCCGCTGGGGGACGACGAGCTGGCGGTCGCCAAGGGCGATGACGACTCCTCCACGCGCACGGCCACCGAGGACGGCGCGTCGTACCGGGTGGTCGCGGTCCGAGCAGGGCCGGGGCAGGCGCTCGTGATGGCCCAGCGGCTCGACGCCACGCAGCAGGTGCTCACCAAGCTCGGGTTCGCGCTGCCCATCGTCGGTGGGGTCGGTGTGGTGGCGGCGGCGATCGCGGGCGTCGCCATCGCGCGCGCCGGGCTGCGTCCCGTCGACCGGCTCACCGCCGCCACCGAGCGGGTCGCCGCCACCGGGGATCTGCGTCCGATCCCGGTGGAGGGATCCGACGAGCTCGCCCGGCTGACCGCCAGCTTCAACGAGATGCTGGGCGCGCTCGCCGCGTCCCAGGAACAGCAGCGGCGCCTCGTCGCCGATGCCGGGCACGAGCTGCGCACGCCGCTGACCTCCATGCGCACCAACCTGGAGCTGCTCGCCGCCGCCAGCAGGCCCGGTGCGCCGATCCTGCCGGACGCCGAACGCGCCGAGCTCCTCGACGACGTCCAGGCCCAGGTCGCCGAGCTGTCCACGCTGGTGGGCGACCTCGTCGAGCTGGCCCGTGACGACGCCCCGATGGTCGTGCACGAGCCGGTCGAGCTCACCGACGTCGTGATGCGGGCGCTCGAACGGGCCCGCCGGCGCGCCGGTGACGTCGAGTTCGACCCGCACCTCGTGCCGTGGGCGCTCGCCGGTGACGCCACGGCCCTCGAACGCGCGGTGCTCAACCTGCTCGACAACGCGGCGAAGTGGAGCCCGCCGGGAGGGCGGGTGCGGGTGCAGATGCGGCCGGTGGACGAGTGGTCGATCGTGCTGGAGGTGGCCGACTCCGGTCCCGGCATCGCCGACGAGGACCTGCCGCTCGTGTTCGAGCGCTTCTACCGGGCCGCGACGTCACGCACGATGCCCGGCTCGGGGCTCGGGCTCGCGATCGTCCGCCAGGTCGCGGTGCGGCATGGCGGCGCCGTGTGGGCGGGTCGGGCTCCGGAGGGCGGGGCCCTGCTCGCGATGCGGCTGCCGGGGCACCGGCTGTTCACCGGACCCGGAAGATCGGTGTATCCGTCGGGTCGTCGCTAGGCTGGGGCCCGCACGTCCCCTGACGCGAATTCGGTGATGGCATGGCGAACCACCCCTCCGACCACGACGCGGTTGCGGGAGGGCCGGACGACGGGGCGCAACGCAGCCCCGGCGAGCAGGCACACCATGCCGCGCAGCCGGGGTGGGGCGCCCAGGGCCGAGCGCCGTACGGCGGCGGCCCGCCGGCCGCCGCGACGGCGGAGATTCCCACGCCCGCCGGCTGGCCGGGTCGCGCGAGCGGCCTGCCGGAGCACGGCGCCACGACCGCGTGGTCGGGCGGGTGGCCCACCTACGGCGCCCCGGCGGCACCGCCCGTCCAGGGTTCCTGGTACGGCCCGCGTCCCACGGAACCGCAGGCTCCCGCGCACCCGTACCACCCCCCGCAGATCCCCCCGTACGGTCCGCCGCCCGGCTCGTACTACCCGGAACCGCGCAGCCGCACCGGATCGTCGCGCCGGGGCACGCTGATCGCGCTCACGCTGGTGGCGATGCTGCTGTCCGGGGTGATCGGCGGGGTCGTCGGACACTCGCTCGCAGGCAGCGGCCGGGGCGGGTCGATCGGCGTGCTCGGGCTGCCGCTGCCGTCGATCGACACGGCGTCCGCCCCGACCACCCCGGTCGAGGCCGTCGCCGCCCGCGTGCTGCCGAGCGTCGTGCAGCTGCGCGTCGACGGGCCCACCGCGTCCGGCGAGGGCTCGGCGATGGTCCTGAGCGCCGACGGGCTGCTCCTCACCAACAACCACGTCGTGGAGCAGGCCGCCGAGTCCGGCACCGTCACCGCCGTGTTCCAGGACGGCGCCACGGCCACCGCGGCGATCGTGGGCCGCGACCCCAGCTCGGACCTCGCGGTGATCCGCGCGCAGAACATGACCGGGCTCGTGCCGGTCGAGCTCGGCAACTCCGACTCGCTCCGCGTCGGGCAGCAGGTCGTGGCCTTCGGCGCGCCGCTGGGCCTGGGCGGCACCGTCACCACGGGCATCATCAGCGCGGTCGACCGGGCCGTGAACGTCGGTGAGGAGACCGGCGCCAACACGCCCACGGTGCTCAACGCCCTGCAGACCGACGCCGCGATCAACCCGGGCAACTCCGGGGGACCGCTCGTGGACATGGACGGGCGCGTCGTAGGCATCAACTCCGCGATCGCCACCACCGGGGCGCAGGGCGGGTCGATCGGCGTCGGGTTCTCGATCCCGATCAACCAGGCCAGACGCGTCGCGGAGGAGCTCGAACGCACCGGCCGCGCGTCCCGCGCCGTCCTCGGCGTCACCGTGATCGACGACCCGCGGCAGGCCGGAGCGGTCATCAAGGGCGTCACCCCCGGAGGGGCGGCCGAGCAGGCCGGGATCCGCGAGGGCGACATCGTGCTGCGCTTCGGCGATCAGCGCATCTCCACCGGCACCGACCTGCAGGCCGCCGTGGGATCACGGGCGCCGGGCGAGGTGATCGAGGTCCAGCTCGCCGACCGCACGGTGCAGGCGACCCTCACGGCCGCCCCGAACTAGACCGCGACACGCGCGCACCCACACCGCGACTCGCGGAGGTTCGGTGCGCGCGTCGCCCCCTCAGGTGGATCGCGTGGACAGCTGTTGACGCGAATGGCGGCGTCTGGTCTCTTTCAGTGGTGCCGGTCGTGGTGCCCCACGCCGGACGCCCGTCGCGTCGGCGCCGGTCCCCCTCCCAGCGCCGACGCGACCTGGCGTTCGACGGACCGGGTGACCGAGCCCCGGATGGTGCACCGCTAAGTTGAGCGCCATGGAGATGGCGCCACCCCAGATCGGTCGAGCCCTAGTGGTGGTCGTGGACGACCGGGTGACTCACGGCGAACACGAGGACTCCATCGGGCCGCTGGTCACCGAGCTGCTCGAGGAGGCGCGCCTCGTCGTCGACGGCGTGGTCGTGGTGCCGGGTGACCCGGTGGCGATCCGCAACGCCCTCAACACGGCCGTGATCGGCGGCGTCGACCTCGTCGTGACCGTCGGGGGCACCGGGGTGTCCCCGCGCGATGTCACGGCCGATGCCACCGCAGGCGTGCTCGACCGCCCGATTCCGGGCATCGCGGAGGCCATTCGCGCCTCCGGCCTGGCCGCGGGCGCCGTGGACGCCGGGCTGTCCCGCGGGCTCGTGGGCGTATCGGGCAGCACGCTCGTGGTGAACCTCGCTCCGTCCCGCGCCGCGGTGCGCGACGGCATGGCCACGCTCACCCCGCTCGTCTCGCACGTGATCTCGGAGCTGTCCGGCCTGGACTGAGCCCCTAGGAGCGCCCTGAACAGGACCCTCCTAGCTCTTCGGCTCGTCCGGGTCGACGGTCACCACGGTGGGGCCGTCGGCGGGGCGGGGGCGGTCCAGCGAGGCCTCGACCTTCGCGGTGACCTCCTCGATCTTCTCGTGGAAGCGCCCACCGGTGGCCCGGTCCACGCCGCTCGCGGTCGCGTCCGCGGCTTTCACGGCGAGGTCGGCGGCCCGGTCGAGGTAGCCGGGTGCCTTCTCGCGCGCCACCTCCGACAGCTCACCCGCCTTGAGCAGCGCGGTGTCGGTGAACTCCTTGGCCTTCTCCGTGAGTCCCATGCGGTCCATCGTCGCACCGGTGCAGGATGGTGGCGTGGACGAACTACCCGAACCGGTGCGTCGCCGGCTCGACGAGGTGTTCGGCGACGTGCTGCCCAGCACCACGTCCGACGAGCGCGACGACCGGCCGGACCCGCGCGCCGGGGACGACGAGCTACTGGCGAACCGCCCCCCGCACCACGATCAGGACTGACGCTCGCGTTCGTGCTGCGCCCGCAGCAGGTCGCGGATCTCCTTGAGCAGCTCGACATCGGTGGGCTCCGCGGGGCCGGCCTCCTCCCCGCGCTTGCGCCGCTCCTTGAGGTGGTTGAGCGGCAGCACGATCAGGAAGTAGACGACCGCGGCCACGATGAGGAAGTTGATCGCCGCCGAGATCACCGAGGCGACGTCGATGTAGGTGCTCTCCTTGCCGGGGACGATCTCGATGCCGAACCCGGGGCTCTCCGGCGGGGTGACCGCGTTGATCAGCGGCTGCAGGATGCGCTGGGTGAACGCCGTGACGATGCTGCCGAACGCCGCACCGATGACGACGGCCACCGCCAGCTCGACGACGTTCCCGCGCAGGACGAAGTCCTTGAAACCTTTGAACACGTTAGCGGAGGGTAACGGCGACCTGCTCGGTCAAAGATGCGGCCGCCACCCGCGCCGCGATCTCGGACGGCATCGCGACCAGCACCAGCCGCCCGGACGACGGTGAGTCGGGCGGGAGGACGGCGAGCACCGCCGCCGCGGTGGCGAGCACGAGCGGCTCGCCGCTCTCCCCGCCGACCGTGACGACGTCGACCGTGCTCCCCGGGACGAGCAGCGCGGCTGCTCCTGCGTCGGCCAGCCGGACCGGAACGGCGGCCGCGCCGGCCGGCGCACCGAGTGCGGCTGTCGGCCCTGCCAGGCGGGTGTCGGTGATCGGCTCGCCCGCCCGGGCGGCACCGACGAGCACGCGCCCCTCGGCGCCCGCCGGATCGGGGAGCGCTCCGCCGGGCACCAGCTCGGCGGGCCAGCGACGCACCGCGAGGTGGGCCGGGCCGAGGGTGGAGCCCGCGATGACATCGACTGCGGCGACCACCACCGGCACGCCGTCGGCATCGGGCCCGGGCGCGAGCGCCAGCACGAGCGCGAGAGTGGCGAGCACTCCGGCGGCGACCCGGCGCAGCAGTGCGACCCGGCGCCACCCCGGGCCCACGACGAGCGCCCCGAGCCGGGAGAGCGGCCGGGGCGCGAGCCGGGAGTCGGTCATGGGACCGACGCTAGGGCGCCGGCGACGTCAGCGGGGTGGTGCTGCCGAACCTGTGGACAACCCGGGGGCGAGGTGGATAACTCAGGCAGCGGGCGCGGCCGACGACGAGCTCTCCTTCGACCCGCCCGAGGACGAGCTCGAGTCGGACTTGCCGGAGTCGCTCTTCGGGGCGTCGCTCTTCGCCGAGTCGCTCTTCGGGGGCACGCCACCGCCACCGGACCGGCTGTCGGTGCGGTAGAAACCGCTGCCCTTGAAGACGATCCCGACCGAGGAGAAGACCTTGCGCAGGTTGCCCGAGCACGCAGGGCACTCGGTCAGCGACGCGTCGGTGAAGGACTGCACGGCCTCGAACCGGTGGTCGCAGGCGGTGCAGGCGTACTGGTAGGTCGGCACGTGTCCCTCCGGAGGCACACACGAACGAGCTGGCACTCGAACAGTCTGAGTGCCAGCATAACCCCTCACGGCCGGCGGTTGTTCCCGAGCGTGACGAGGCCCGCTCCCGGGAGCAGGGCTCCCGTCACCGGCCGGTCGTGCGGCTCGGCGGGCAGCCGTTCCACCAGTTCATCGTCGTTCAGCACGATGACGATCGGCACGTCCGGCCCCACGAGCGGCAGGCTGCGGTCGTAGTGGCCCGCGCCGCGGCCGAGCCGCACCCCGCTGCGGTCGGCGGCGAGCCCCGGCACCAGCACGAGCCGCGCGCGGCCGACGGCGTCGGGCCCGAGCCGCGGTCCGGCCGGTTCGCGCAGCCCGAGCGGGCCCGCCGCGAGGGAGTCCGGGCCGGTGTAGGCGGCCCAGTCGAGCGGCTCCCGGCCGGGGAGCACGACGGGCAGTAGGACCTCGTGCCCCGCGTCGTGCAGTGCGGCGACCAGATCGAGGGATCCGGGCTCCGAGCCGACCGGGACGTACGCGCACACCGGGCCGCCGGTCGTGGCCGCCAGGTCGACGGCCGCGGCGGCGAGCGCCGTGGCCCGCGCGGCCCGTTCGGTGGCCGGGAGCGCCCTCCGAGCTGCCACGACAGCGGTACGCCAGCGGTTCTTCTCGGCGAGAACGGCGCGTCCCGTCACGCATCGACCCTACTCCCGCCATTAGGCTCGCCGACCATGAGCGAAGCAGCGCCTGGGAAGAGCCCGTTCCGCTCCGCTGTGGTTCCAGCCGCAGGCCTGGGCACCCGCTTCCTCCCCACGACGAAGGCGGTGCCGAAAGAGCTGCTCCCGGTCATCGACACCCCCGGGATCGAGCTCGTCGCCGCCGAGGCGGCGGAGGCGGGCGCCGAGCAGCTGCTGATCGTCAGCTCGCCGGGCAAGGACGCGGTGGCCGCGTACTTCGCCGATTCCTCGGAGCTGGAGAAGGAGCTCGCCTCCCGGGGCAAGGAGGACATGGTCGCGAAGGTGCGGCGTGCCCACGAGCTGATCGCCGTGCAGACGGTCACCCAGGACGAGGCGCGGGGCCTCGGCCACGCCGTGGGGTGCGCGCGCGATGCGATCGGTCCCGACGAACAGGCCTTCGCCGTGCTGCTGCCCGACGACCTCGTGCTGCCGACCGGCGTCCTCACCAAGATGGCCGAGGTCCGCGAGCGCTTCGGCGGCAGCGTGCTCTGCGCGTTCGACGTGCCGCGCGAGGAGATCTCGGCGTACGGGGTGTTCGAGGTCGATGACACCGGTGACCCGGACGTCAAACGGGTGCACGGCATGGTCGAGAAGCCCGCGCCGGAGGAGGCCCCGTCCACGTACGCCGCGGCCGGGCGCTACCTGCTCGACCGAGCCGTCTTCGACGCGATCGACCGGATCGAGCCGGGCGCGGGTGGCGAGCTGCAGCTCACCGACGCGATCGCGCTGCTGATCGGGGAGGGCCACCCCGTGCATGTGGTCGTGCACCGCGGCGGCCGGCACGACCTCGGCAACCCCGCCGGCTTCGTCCGCGCGTTCGTCGACTTCGCGCTCGACGACCCGGAGATCGGCCCCGACCTGCGTGCCTGGCTGGCCGCCCGCCTCGAGGACTGAGCACTTGCGCACCGTCGACGAGCAGCTCGAGCGGATCCTCGCCGCCGCGGTGCGCCCCGCCCCGGTGCGGGTCGCGATCTCGGACGCGCACGGGCTCCGCTGCGCGGAGGAGGTCGTCTCCTCGCGGCCGCTTCCCGGTTTCGACCAGGCGGCCATCGACGGCTACGCGGTGCGCAGCGTCGACCTTTCGGGCGCGTCGCTGGCCGAACCGGTGTCCCTCCCCGTCGTCGGGGAGATCCCGGCGGGTTCCCGGCAGCCGTTGCGGTTGCAGCCGGGCCAGGCGGTGCGGGTGGCTGCTGGGGCGCCGCTGCCGACGCTCGCCGACGCCGTCGTCCCCGTTGCGAACACCGACGCGGGTGCCGCGCGCCTCGACGTGCACCAGGGCGTGCCGTCGGCGGCCTTCGTGCGGCGCATCGGGGAGGACGTGCAGCCGGGCGACGTCGCCGTCCGCCGCGACACCGTGATCGGGGCGGCCCAGGTCGCCATGCTGGCCGCGGCCGGCCGGGACAAGGTGCTCGTGCACCCGAAGCCGCGCGTCTCGGTGCTCTCGGTCGGCGACGAGCTAGTGGAGCTGGCCCGCACGCCGGGCGCCGGGCAGGTCGTCGACGTCTGCTCGCACGCCCTCACCTCCGCCGCCCGGGAGGCGGGCGCCGAGACGGCTCGGGCCGGGCTCGTCCGCGGCGACGCGCGCGACGTGTGCGCGGCGCTGGAGGACCGGCTCCCGTTCAGCGACGTGATCGTGGTCTGCGGCGCCGTCGGGGGCACGGCGGGCGCGGAGGTGCAGTCCGCCCTCACCGTCCTCGGGGACATCGACACCACCCGCGTCGCGATGCACCCCGGCTCCACCCAGGCGTTCGGCCGCCTCGGCCCGGACGCCGTGCCGACCTTCCTCTTCCCGGCCTACCCGGCAACCGCCCTGCTGCTGTTCGAGGTGCTGGTGCGCCCCCTCGTGCGCCTCGCACTCGGCCGCACCGACCCGTACCGGCGGATGATCTCGGCCCGACTGACCTCGCCCATCACGTCCGTGAAGGGGCGGCGCGGCTACGTGCGCGGCCGGCTGCTGCGCGAGCAGGCGACCGGCGACTACCTCGTGCAGCCGCTCGGCACCTCCGGTACCCACCTGCTGTCGTCCATCGGCGAGGCCAACGGGCTGATCATCCTCCCCGAGGACCTCACCGAGGCCACCGTGGACGAGCAGGTCACCGTGGCGTTCCTGCCCGCTCCGCACTGAGGGCCGGGGATGGCGCACGCGCACCCCGGGCGTACGTCCGCCCGCCACCCGGGCTGGCCCGCCCGGCTCGGCCCGCTGCGCGTCCGCGCGGGTGTCGTCGCACTGCGGCCGGTCCGGCTGCGAGACGGCGGGGCGTGGTCCGCGATCCGGATCCGGGACGAGGAGTACCTCGCGCCGTGGGAACCGACCATGCCCGGCGGCTGGGCGGAGCGCCACTCGCCGGGTGAGTGGCCCGCCCGCTGGCTGCAGCTGCGTTCGGCCGGGCGGCGCGGCACGGCCCTCCCGTTCGCCGTGACGCTGGACGACCGCTTCGTCGGCCACGTCATGGTCGGCAACGTCGTGCGCGAGCCGCTGCTGTCGGCGTACGTCGGCTACTGGGTGGACTCCACGGTCGCCGGCGGTGGCGTGATCACCGGCGCCGTCGCGCTCGTCGTGGACCACTGCTTCAGCCGCGTCGGCCTGCACCGCATGGAGGCCACGGTGCGACCGGAGAACGCAGCCAGCCTTCGCGTCCTGGAGAAGCTCGGGTTCCGGGAGGAAGGCCTGTTCCGCAACTACCTCGACGTCGACGGGGCGTGGCGCGACCACGCGTGCTTCGCGCTCACCACCGACGAGATCCGTCCCGGCGGCCTCACCGGGCGACTGGTGGCCGCCGGGCGGGCGGAACGGGTCCACAGCGCACCGGCGTAGGGGTGAACCTCATCGCGTCGGCGCGTCGCTGCCGGTCTCACCCGGTGGTGCTCACTACCGTTGACGCGCGGGAGCGATCTTGGCCGGGGAAACCGGATCGCCCCGGACTGCGCCGCGGGGGAGGGGTAGGAGGCAGCCGTGCCGAGCTCGATGATCTTCGCGAGCCTGGTGGTGCTCTGGCTTCTGATCCTCGTTCCAGCCGTCGCGCGGCGCCGGCAGGAAGTGGCACGACCGAGCGTCGCCGCCCTCTCGGGGCGGGTGCTCGACCGACCACGCCGGCTTCCGGGGCAGGGTCCGGCCACGGGCCGCGAACGGGAGGTGGACGGGATGGACGACGAGACGGGCCGCGTCGAGGACCACGTCGACCACGACCAGGCCGACGATCTGTTCACCCACACGGTCGCCGAGCGTGACGACCGGCGCTGGGAGCGCCCGGGGCCGCGCTACCGCCCCGGCCGCGGCGGGTTCGACCCGGAGGCGGCCGCGCTCGCCGCGCGAGCGCGCTACGCGTTCCGGCAGCGCGTCGTGCTCACGATGCTGATCACGGCGGTCGTCACCGGCCTGATCGCGGCCCTCGCCGTCCCCGGGATCTGGTGGGCACACGGCGCCGTCGACATCGCGCTCGTGGGCTACCTCGTCTACCTGCGACGCCAGGTCCGGCTCGAGGAGGCGATCCGCGAACGGCGAGCCGCCCGCATGGCCGGCACCCGCAGGCCCTCCGCCGCCGACGACCCCGAGCTCGACGCCTGGGCCCGCCGCGGCCGGGAGCTCACCCGTCGCGACGACCAGTACGACGCGGTCGAGGACGACCCCGACGACCAGTACGACGACGAGTACGACGGCTGGGACGGGCAGGACGGCGACGACGACGTCCCCGACGAGGAGCCCGAGCGCCCCACCGGGACCCGCGCAGCGAGCCGCGCCGACGCCGAGCCCGTCCCCACCGAGCCCGCGCTCCCGCGCCTGCGCCCGGCCCCGCCGCCCGCGCTCCCCGCCGGTACCTCGCTCGTCGAGGCCGACGAGGACGACCCCGAGCTCTACGACCTCGACGGCCCCGCCCGACCGGGATACCGCCGTGCGGCCGGGGAGTGACCGCCTGCTAAGGTCGTTCCCGTCCGATCCGCGGTGGTCGGACACGGGGCTGTGGCGCAGTTGGTAGCGCGACTCGTTCGCATCGAGTAGGTCAGGGGTTCGATTCCCCTCAGCTCCACTCTCAGGGGACGTGTGCTCGCGGAGAGCGCTCACCCTTTCGCGTGTCGCGTTCCTTCTGGGGGCCCAGCCCCCAGACCCCCAGCCGGGGGCACGCCCCCGGACCCCCGTCCATGTAGCCGGGTTGGTTCGGGGGCGTTCACCTCCTCGCCTGTCGCGTCCCTCATCCGGGGGCAAGCCCGGGGCCCCGTCCGCGTGTCCGGGTGGGTGCGGGAGCGCCTACTGCTCGCCGTGTCCTTCCTGGAACCAAGGTCGGGCAGCTATGAGGTCTAGGCTCGCGACCGATGGGACTGATCTTCAACGCCGTCGGCGGCGACATCCCGATGGTGCAGCGGGTGTGGTCGGCGAGCTGTGACGCCGCGAGCGGCTTCACCTCGGCGGCCAAGTCCTCATCCATGATCGCGTTCGCGCGGAGCGGTGGCGTGTTGACCGTGCACCTCCGCGGACCGGAGACGGCGGGCACATCGATGATCTGCCCGGAGGGCTCGGAGTTCTTCGGCGTCGATCTGCGGCTCGGTGCCTATCTGCCGCTGTACCCGCCCTCCGGTCTGACCGACCTCAACGATGCGGTGTTGCCGACCCTGCCCGGCGGCCGGATCCTGCTGGACAACCGGGACTGGGAGATGCCGACCGAGCAGAACGTCGACGTCTTCCTCGAGCGGCTGGTGCGCGCAGGTTTGTTGGTCTTCGACCCCCTCGTCGACGAGATCCGGCACGGCGAACGACCACGCGGCATGTCGGAACGGATCGCGCAGATCAGGTTCCGCCGGGCCGTCGGGATCTCGCACCGCAAGCTCGTCAGCATCGAGCAGGCACGGCACGCCGCGCAGCTCCTCATGGCGGGGACATCGATCGCCGACGTGGTGACCGCCGGCGGCTACTACGACCAGCCGCAGCTCGCGCGGGCGATGCGGTGGGCGACCGGTCACACCCCGGGCGAGCTGAGGTCCGGCATCCCGTTCCTGGCGTTGTGAGCCGGGATTCGGTTCGGTACAAGACGGACGATCAGCCGGCTGGTTGGCTCCCGGACGATCTCGAGCAGGCATCGACCCGAGCACCTGGAGGTGCGGATGGACACGTCCGCGTACGTGAAGGCTGTTGTCGAACAGACGGGGACGTTCGCCGACTGGGTGCACGGGAAGGATGCGTCTGCCCCGGTCCCGACATGTCCGAAGTGGACTCTGGCCGATCTCGTCGACCACGTCGGCGCGACGCAGCGTGTGGTGGCGATGCTCGTGGGTGAGCGGATGACCGAGCCGAGCAGGGCGTTCGCCGGCTACGTCCCGGGTCCGACCGATTCGTCCCAGTGGCACGCCTGGCTGACCGAGGGCGCGGCCGAGGCGAAGCGGGCGTTCGAGTCGGTCGACGATGACACGCCGGTGTGGGACCCGTCCGGCGCGGCAGCGGGCGTGCCGTTCTGGTCACGTCGGCTGTTCGGCGAAGTCTCCGTGCATCGCGCGGACGCGGCCGCGGCGCTCGGCACGCGGTACGAGCTGGCGCCGGAGCCCGCTGTTGCGGCCATCGAGGACTGGCTGGCCACGATGACGTCCCGCGGCTACTGGGAGAACAGGCCGGACTTCGCCGATGCGATGCGCGGCGCCGGCCAGACCCTGCACTTCCACGCGACCGACGCGCCGGGGGAGTGGCTGGCACGCCGGGAACCGGACATGGTCGTCCTGGAACGCACGCACGCCGAGGCGGACGTCGCGGTACGCGGCCCGGCCGCGGAGCTGCTGCTCGTACTCAGCAGGCGCCGCCCGCTGGCCGCGACTCCTGGGCTGGAACTGCACGGCGATCAGGCACTGCTCGACCACTGGATCGAACACATGGACTGGGTGAGCGACTGACCTCGTCAGGTCGCCGGACGCAGCCGCCGCACGTTCGCAGGACCGTCGATGGCGCCGCGGGCGATTCGGCCGGCGAGCTCTTCGAGCCGTTCCTGGGTGGTGCGATCCTCCGGTTGGTACACGACGACACGGGTGCGGGGGTTCTCCTGGAGCAGCATCGTGATCGTGCGCAGGGACAGGTTGCCGACGTGCAGCGACCGGATGCGCCTCACCCGTCGGGGATCGGTGGACACGTCCGCCTGGTCCCACAGCCGCACGAACAGCGGTGACTCCTCGCGGAGCCTGCCGAGCAACGGCTCCCATGCCGGATCCGTGACCGACTCGCCGTAGTACGCGCGCAGCTTGGCCACGATGGCCGCGCACTCCTGCTCGTGGTCGGAGTGCCCGGCGATCCAGTCGGGGTGGGTGAAATGCAGGTAGGCGCAGTTGCGATCGGCCGCAGGCAGCGCCTCCACGTCGTCGATCATGAACCGGAACGGCGCGTTGTAGGCCAGCGGCTCGAACCAGGGATTCATCACCACCGCCGGGTGCGGGGAGAGGCTGTCCAGTAGCCCCTGCAGGAGGCCACCGGCTGTCTCGTCGCTCGACGGTGTTTCTACGTCCGGGTATCCGCCGAGGAGGAACAGGTGCCGGCGTTCGGCGCTCGAGAGCCGCAACGCATCTGCGATCGCTGCGAGCACCTCGACACTCGGCTGCACGTCGCGTCCTTGTTCGAGCCACGTGTACCAGGTCGACCCGATGTTCGCGAGAACGGCGACCTCCTCCCGGCGCAGCCCCTTGACCCGACGCCGGCCGCCGCCACCGGGCAGAGCCACGTCTGCGGGGGCGAGCCGGTCACGCCGTGCGCGCAGGTACGCGCCGAGCTCGCGAGAACGCACGTCTGCCACGGCACGATCATCCCAGGGCGAGACGGGAACAAGGTGGTGGTCGGAGCACCAGCATCACGGCACTCTGGGTAGTCCCCCGGCGGGCGCGCAGGGTGAGTGCCGTGCAACGGACTTGGCCGGTTCTCGTCGCGGCATTCGGCGCGACGTACACGTTCAGCATCGGCAACGTGACCGCCCCGCGCCTCGGACCGGAGCTGGGCGCGAGTCGGGGCGAGGTCGCGCTCGTACTCGCCGCTTTCGCGGTGTCGTTCGCGGCCGGGCTGATCCTCGCGGGGCGTCTCGGCGACCGGTACGGCCGCCGGCGGCTGCTGACCATCGGGCTCGTCGCGCTCGCGCTGACGTCGGCACTGGCCGCGGCGGCTCCCGGAGTCTGGTGGCTGGTCGCCGCACGGGTTCTGCAGGGTGCGGCCTCGGCGATCGTGACGCCACAGACGTTGGCGATCATCCAGACCTCGGACAGCGTACCCGCCCGGGCGCGCGGGCTCGCAGCGTTCACCGCCGGCTCCGGAGTCGGCACCGTGGCGGGTCAGGTCGTCGGCGGACTCGTGATGGGGCTGGGCCTGCCGTTCGCCGGATGGCGAGGGGCGGTCCTGACCTCCGCGCTCCCAGGTGTGGTGGCGCTGCTGGGCGTGCGCCGGATCCGGGTTCACGCGCCGAACGGCACCGAACGGCCCGACCTCGGCGGCGCACTCCGGGTGGGGATCCCGCTCCTGGCCCTGGTCGCCGGTCTGTCACTCGGCCCGGCAACGGGCTGGACCTGGTGGACGCCTGCGCTGGTGGCGATGGGGTTGCTGGGGTTGTACGGCTTCTGGCTCGACCAGGGACGGCGCGAGCTGGCGGGACGTCCGGTTCTCGTCGCGCCTTCCAGCCTGCGGCCGCCCGCGCTGCGGCTCGGCCTGCTGATGGCAGTGCTGCTCTTCGCCGGCTACGGCGCGTTCAGCTACGAGTATTCGATGCTCACCCAGGTGGGCCTCGGGTTGACGCCGGTCCAGTCCGGGCTCGCGCTGGCCGCGTTCGCGGGGGCATTCGCACTCGCGGGACTTCGAATGCCGCACATCACCGCGCGGTTCGGGGACCGCACGATGGAGCTGGCCGCGGGCCTGCTGGTCGCCGGCCTCGTCCTGCTCGGCCTGGTCTCCTGGTTCACACAGGGCATGGGCGCGGCGATCTGGGTCGGATGCTTCGAAGTGATCGGGGTGCTCCTCGGTCTGGCGCAGGCGAGCCAGTACGGCCCCCTGGTCGGGACGGTCATGGCAGCGGTGCCCCATCGAGTCGCGGGCCTGGCCGGAGGCCTGTTCACGACTGCGCAACAGGCCTCGCTGGCACTCGGCGTGGCCACGATCGGCGGGATCTTCGGCACCCTCGCCCCACCGCTCGGCTGGGAGCGCGCCTTCGCGGTCGCACTCGGCGTTCAGGTGGTCACCACCGTGCTGTTCTGGGTGCTCGCGCGGCGGCTCCGCAGACGACCGCGCGGCTCCGACGCCCACTGCGCCCCGGGCGCAGACCAACGGCACCCACGGATCCTCAACCAGCAAGCAGGGAAAGGCGTCCATCCATGATCAAGATGATCATCACGCTCAAGCGTCGCGAAGGCATGACCCACGACGAGTTCAAGCACTACCAGCAGAACATCCATCGACCGCTGCTCATGGCGATCCCGGAATCGGAGCGGTACATCCGCCGGTTCGTCGTGTCGTACCCCGTGCCGGCGCCCCGGTACCCCGAGTCGGAGTACGACTCGGTGGTCGAGGCCTGGTTCGACAGCATGGCCGACCTCGAAGCCCTGTTCTTCAGCGACAACTTCCTGAAGAAGGTCGACCCGGATCACGAGAACTTCATCGACCTGTCGACGTTCGGGCGAGTCATCTGCGAGGAGGACGTGGTCATCGACCGCAGCTAGCGCGGCGATCACCGCCAGGTGGTCGGTGATCGCGTCGGCGGCGAGTTCGGCCTTCGAGACGCCCATGCGCGTCGGCAGCTGGTGGGTGGATGGCGCGGCGTTCCCCGGCGCTGGAGCTATCCGGTCAGCCGCAGGAAGCAGGGGCCGCCATCACCGGCCACCACCAGCAGATCCGAACCGACCGCAGCGGCGTGCCGCGGTGCGGTTCCCAACCGCAGCGCCGCCCGGGCGGCGCCGGTGGCCGGATCCCATATCCGCACGGTGCGGTCCGTGCCGGCGGTGGCCAACCACGAGCCGTCCGGAGAGAGGGCCAGGGCGGCGACCGGCCCGGTGTGCTCTTGCAGCGTGTGCCGGCAGTCCCCGGTGGCGGAGTCCCAGATCCGGGTCGTGCCGTCCTGGCCGGCGGTGACCAGCCAGGACCCGTCGGTGGTGACAGCGAGCGCCGTCACCACCCCGGTGTGGGCGTCGATCGTGCGCCGGTGGGCGCCGGTCGCGGGGTCCCAGATCCGCGCGGTGCCGTCATCGCCCGCGGTGGCCAGCCAGCTCCCGTCCGGAGCCAGCACGAGCGTCCCCAGCGGGGCCGTGTGCCCCACGAGGACGTGTCGGCAGTGCCCGGTGGTTGGGTCCCAGATCCGGGCGGTGCCGTCGTCCCCTGCGGTGGCCAGCCAGCTCCCGTCCGGGGCCACCCCGAACTCCATCACCGGGTTCGGGTGCCCGACCAAGGCGAACCGGTGGGCACCCGTGGCGTCCCAGAGGTGGACGGTGTCGGTGCCGTCGCCATCGTCGCTGCCTTCGGTGACAGTCCGCGCGCCGTCGGGGGCGACGGCGACTGCGAACACCGGGCCGGGAGCGGCGGTCCGGGTGCGCAGGGGAGCTCCGGTGCGCGGGTCCCACACGCGCACGGTGCCGTCCCAGCCCACGGTGGTCAGCAGGGAGCCGTCGGCGGTGACCGCGAGCGCCGCCACGCGGTCACCGTGCCCGACGAGGGCGCGGTGGCAGGTTCCGGTGGTGGGGTCCCAGATCCGGGTGGTGCCGTCGGTGTCGGCGGTGGCCACCCAGGTCCGGTCCGGGGCGAGGACCAGCGCCGACACCGGGCAGGCCGGCTCCTGCGGGTCGGGCCGGTCGGCGGCGGGGTCCCAGATCCGGGCCGTGCCGTCTTCGCAGGCGGCGACCAGCAGGGAGCCGTCCGGGGTGACGGCCAGAGCTTCTACCGGGTCGGTATGGCCGCGGACGGTGAGCCGGCAGGTTCCCGTGTCCGGGTCCCAGATCCGCGTGGTGCCGTCGGTGCCCGCGGTGGCCAGCCATGAGCCGTCCGGGGCGACGGCGAGCGCGGTCGACGGGCCGGTGTCGGCGCGGCCGTCCAGGACGTGCCGGCGGGCGCCGGTCACCGGATCCCAGATCTGGGTGGTGCCGTCATCGCACGCCCCGGCCAGCCAGGAGCCGTCGGCGGCGACGGCGAGCAGCACCACCGGCTCGGCGGACGCGCGCAGGACGTGCCGGCCCGCGCCGGTGGCCGGGTCCCACGTCCGGGTGACGCCGTCCAGACCGGTGGTGGCCAGCCAACTCCCGTCCGGGGCAGCGGCCACCGCCGTCAACGGGGCGTGGTGGCCGCGCAGGGTGTGGCGGCGGTGCCCGGTGGTCGAGTCCCAGATCCGGGTGCTGCCGTCGCTGCTCGCGGTGGCCACCCAGTCCCCGTCCGGGGCGACCGCGAGTGCGTTCACCGAGCCGGTGTGCCCGCGCAGGGCGTGCCGGCACACCTCGCTGTCCAGGTCCCAGATCCTGGCCGTGCCACCCTCGGCCGCGACGGCCAGCCACGTCCCGTCCGGGGCCACCACGAGTGCGTTCACCCGCTCGTCGGGCCCGTCGAGCACGCGCACGAGGGCGCCGCTGCCGGGGTCCCAGATCCGCGTGCTGCCGTCCCAGCCCGCCGTGGCCAGCCACGAGCCGTCCGGAGCGACCGCCAGTGCCGACACGGGGCCCACGTGCGCAATGAGGGTGAGCCGGCACGTGCCGGAGGCGAGGTCCCAGATCCGGGCGGTGCCGTCCTCGCCTGCGGTGGCCAGCCCACCGTCCGGAGCGATGACGAGCGCCAGCACCGAACCGGCGTGCCCGGTCAGTACCCGCCGCAGCGCCGGGTCCGGCAGATCCGGCGGTGCGCCGACCGGGGTCGGGCGCGGCCGCGGCGAGCGGGCCAGCAGCGCGGTCCGCAGCGCCGTCGTGGTCTCGTCGCGAGGCGGGATCCGAGAGGCCAGCGTGGCGACCACCGCGCCGCGGGGCGACAACGGAGCCAGCAGGTGTCCGTCCTGGCGGACCACCCTCGCCAGGGCCGCCGCGATCGGAGTGCTGCCGAGCAGCAGGTCGGCCTCCAGGCCTGCCGGGCCGGTCCGCTCGATCCTGCCGGCCAGCCAGTGCGGATCGACGAGCAGCGCATCCAGTTCGTCGGTCAGGCCGGCGCCCAGCAGGTGGGTCGCCAGCCGGCTCCACAGGTAGTGCCCGTCCGGCAGCCACGCCCAGTCGGAGCGGCCGTCTCGGACCGGCACCTGCGGACGATGCGCGTCCAGCAGCACCCCGTGCAGCCTCGCGAGCTCGTCGGCGGAGCACCCGCCGGGATGGGCGGGCAACACGATCCCGCCGTCGACCCGCACGGTGAGCAGCCCGAGCCCGGACAGCCGGTCCCGGAACCCCGCCGCCCGCTCCCGGTCCCAGCCACCGGTGCGGCCCCACAGGCGGGCCGGCACGTCCAGCGGTATGGGGACGTCAGGAGCGAAGACCACCAGTTCCGCGTACCGGTCCTGCTCGTCGGTCGTGAGCCCGCCGACGGCGTCGGTCGGAGACCGTCGGGGGACCACGTACGCACGGTAGCGCTCCGGGCGATCGGTGCCCGTCACCAGCCGGCCGCTCCTGCGAAGGACGTCGACGCGGGGGCGAGGCCGAGTCGGGTGCGGGCCGCCGTCAGGTCGAGGGTGCGTTCGAGGCCGAGGTGGCTCACGGCGTAGCGGGTGAGCCTCGGCGGGGCGGCCGGTCGGGCCAGCCGCTCGGCCAGCGCGGCCAGTGCCCACGCCGCGCGGAGCGGCAGGTACCGGAGGCGGACGTCGAGGCCGCGTTCGGACAGCAGGGTGGACACGGCGTCGGCGAGGGCGACCGGCTCGGCGTCGCCGATGTTGTAGACGCCCGGCGGGGCGGCCCGGTCGCAGGCGCGCAGCACGGCGTCGACGAGCGTGCCGACGGCGGTCAGCGTGTGCCGGGTGCGCCCGTCCCCGGGCAGGACGAGGGTGCGGCCGCGGATCGCGCCGAGCAGGCGTGGCAGCAGGGTCGGGTCGCCCGGGCCGTAGACGGCGTGCGGGCGCAGCACCACCGTGTCTGGCCGGCCGGTGAGCAGGCGTTCCGCCGCGGCCTTCGACGCCCCGTAGGCCGTGAGGTAGCGGGCGACGGGGGCGGCGGGCTCCGGCGCCTGCACGGTGGGGACGAACGGGTCGTAGACGCTCGCCGTCGAGACGTGCACGAACCGCGCGTCCGGGAACGACGCGAGCACGTTCCCCGTGCCGTCGACGTTCGCCCGCCACACCGGTGCGGCCGGGCCCCAGTCGGTGACGGCCGCGGCGGCGTGCACGACCGCGTCGACCGGCGGTGGGTCGGTGAGTGGGCCTGCCGTGATGTCCCAGCGGGCGCTGCCGTAGCCGTGCACGGTCCACCCGCGTGCCGACGCGGCCCGGGCGACGGCGCCTCCGACGAACCCGGTGGCCCCGGTCACCGCGATCCGCATCAGCGGAACATCTCGCGCACGGCCCTGCGGTCCGGCTTGCGGGTGCGCCCAGCGACCGGCATGGCGTCCAGCACGACGACCTCGTCGGGCAGCGCGGCGGAGTCGATCAGGGACGGGAGTGCGGCGCGAACCCGGCCGGCCAGATCCCGCCCCGCGTCGGGTGCGGGGACGAGCGCGAGCACCACCCGCTCGTCGCCGATCTCGTCCGGTACGCCGACCATCAGCGCTGCAGCCACCCCGGGCAACGAAGCGACCGCCGGCTCGTACAGGCCGGGGTAGATGTTGGTCGAGCCACGGATGATCATGTCCTTGGCGCGGCCGACGAGCACGATCCGGTCGGCGGACAGGCGGGCGAGGTCGCCGGTCGCGTGCTCGGTGAACTCCGGGCCGCCTGCGTAGCCGCGCGCCAGGTTCGGCCCGCTGACGTGCAGTTCGCCGCGCTCGTCGACCCTCGCTGCCACGTCCTTCAGCGGGGCGCCGACCAGGTCGCCCGGCCCGGCGTACGCCAGCTTCTCCGCTGCCGTCGCGATGGCCACCGGCAGGATCTCGGTCATCCCGTACACCGCCAGGAACTCGACGCCCGGCAGCAGCGCGGTCGCCCTGCGCAGCAGCGGCGGCAGCACCGGGGCGGCCCCGAGCAGCACCTGCCGCAGCGACGACGGGAGCGCCACGTCGCCGCGTTCCACCGCGTCGAGCACCGCGGCCAGGTCGGCAGGCACCAGGAAGGTGTGCGTGGCGCCGTCCAGGCCGCGGGCGAGCTCGGCCGGGCGTGCCGCCGGGGCGAACCCGTACGGCGGCATCGTCCAGTGCGCGCCCGCGACCAGCGCAGGGAGGCCCAGCAGGAGCTGGTCGGTGTGCACGCGGGTGCCGGGCGCGAGCTCGCACCGGGTGGCGAGCACGTCGAGTGCGGCGCCGAGCGAGCCGCGGGTGTGGACGACGGCCTTCGGCGCGGCCGTGGTGCCGGCGGTCGGCACGATCGCGGCGTCCTGGTCGGGTGCCGGCGGGACCGGGTCGGGCCGCGCGACGGGACGGGTCAGCGCGCGCAGCGGGATCGCGCGCCGCGGAACGCCCGGCAGCCAGTACCCCGTGCGCACGTGCCGGACGGGGAGGGCGCCGAAGTCGGGCAGCAGCACGCCGCGGCGGCGGGCCAGCGCCCGCAGCGGCCCCGGCGCGCTCGCGGCGTAGAGCACCGACTCGGCCGCCGCCCAGCGCGGTTCGACCAGCGCGACCCGGGCGGCGAAGAGCTCCCCGCCCGCGCCCGGGTCGACGAAGACGACCGTGCCGCCCGCGGCGACCGTCCCCAGCGCGAGCACGATCGCGTCCGGCGACGGGCGCACGGAGAACAGCAACCGCTCGCCCGGCCCGAACCCGGCCGCCCGCAGCCGGTGTGCGACCGCTCGGACGCGGGCGCCGAGCCGGGCGTGGGTCAGCGTGGTGCCCCGCGGCCCGGTGAGCGCGGGTGCGGGCCCGTGCGCGTCGGCGGCGCCGAGGATCTGCTGCAGCAGGTCAGGCATCGAGCACCAGCTCTCGGTAGGCGGGGACGAGCACGCCGAAGGCGGCGCGGCGCCGCACGATCCGCCACGGCCGTTCGCGGTGCGCGGCGAGCACGGCGTCCAGCACGGTGCGGATCTCGGCCATGGCGAGCGGCATCCCGAGGCAGAAGTGCGGTCCGGCACCGAACCACAGGCGGCGCAGCTCCGGCGGGTGCGGGCGGTCCGGGTCGAACCCGCCGAGCGCGCGGGCCGCCGACACCGTGGCGATGACGACGCGTTCGCCCGGGCGCACGTCCAGGTGCCCGATCCGGGCGGGTACGGCGACGCTGCGCAGCATCACCGGCGACGGCACGGTGACCCGCAGCGCTTCGGCGACCGCGTCGTCGGTGCGTGACCGGTCGGCGGCGAGCCGGTCGAGCCAGCCGGTGTCCAGCAGGAGCGCGACGAGCCGCGGCACGAACGACACCAGCGTCTCGGTGCCGGTGAGCACGAACGCCGCCACCGCCCCGCGCGCCTCGTGCTCCGACAGTCCGAGCGAGCGCATCCGCCCGGGCACGGTCGCCGGGTCACCCGCGCGGTAGGCGGCCTCGGCGGGGCCGGTCAGCTCGGCCATCGCGGCGCGGGCCGTCGCGATCTGGGACGCGGTGAGGCGCGGGCGGGCGAGCCGGACCTGCCCGGTGACCGCGGTGGCGGCCGCGAAGGCCGGGCCGGCCGCGAGGCCCGGGTCGAGCCCGACGAGCTCAGCGATCACGGCGCCGGCGAGGCGGCGGGTCATCGCGACGAGGTCGAGCGGCCGCTCAAGGACGAGCGGCGCGCGGCCGACCAGATCCGCCACTGCACGCGGCGTGAACAGGTCCGCAAGGCGACGTCGCAGCTCGGCGTGCTCCGCGCCGTCCATGTTGAGCAGCACGGACGGCCCGACGACGGGCGTCCACAGGTCGGCGGGCGAGCCGGGCCCGGTCTTGGTGAAGGCGGTGTCGGTCAGCACCGCGCGGGCGAGCGCCGCGTCGCTCACCACGACCCCGACGCGCGGGACACGCACCACGGGCCCGATCCGCGCCACCGCCCGGACCAGCGGGTACGCCACGGGGTGGGCCGCGAGCCGGACGCGCCGCTCCCAGGCGGTCACCGGATGTCCACGTGCTCGGGCCGGTAGCGGTGGTCGGCGTACCAGGCGAGGGTGCGCACCAGGCCCCAGGCCCGGACCCGGCGGCTCGACCCGTACACGACGACGTCCCTGCGGGTGCCGTAGCGGGCGGTGAGCCGGCGGACGGCGTTGACGAGGGCGCGGTCCTCGTGCAGGTCCTGGATCCGGGTCCTCGGGAACCCGCCGGCCCGGACGTACAGGCCTGCGGAGATCGCCATGTTGCAGCCCGGCGTCATGACGTACGGGCCGAGGTACGCGGGGTCGCGGTTGCCCGGGCGTACCCGGCCGAAGGCCGCGGCCACCCCGACCGCGCCGACCAGCACCGCCCGCTGCCACGCCGGCACCCCCTCGTCGGTGCGCGGCAGGAGCCTGCCCGCGACGAGCTCGAAGCCCGCCGCGTGCGCCGCCCTGATGCGGGCCGTCCAGTCGGGTGCGGGAAGGCAGTCGGCATCCGTGCGGGCCAGCAGAGTGGCGCCGCGGGCGATGGCGTGCCGCATCCCGGTGTCGGCGGCCGCCCCGGTGCCCCGCTCCGGCTCGTCGATGATCTCCACGGGCAGCCCGAGCGCGGCCGCCGCGTCGTGCACGACGGCGGCGGTGTCGTCGGTGGATGCGTTGTCGACGACGACGAGGTGGAAGTCGCGGTCGTGCTGCGCGGCGAGTGCGCGCAGGGTGGCGGGGATGCCGCGCGCCTCGTCGAAGGCCGGGACCACCACGGCCATGCTCACAGCTGAACCACCGCGATGCCCAGGCTCACGCCTCCGGCCAGCCCGACGAGCGCGACGAGGTCACCGGGGCCGCACCGGCCCAGCTCCAGCGCCGTGGCCAGCTGCAGCGGCAAGCTCGCGGATGCGACGTTGCCGTGCTCGGGCAGGGTCACGACGAGCTTGTCGGCCGGCACGCCGGCCCGCTCCGTGAACACCTGCAGGTACGGCAGCGACACCTGGTGCACGCACACCACCGCGAAGTCGGCCCACCGCAGGCCGAGCCGGTCGAGGGTCTCGTCGAGGACGCCGGTGCCGAGGCCGAGGAACGCGTCCTTGAGCCGGGCCCCGTCCATCTCGAAGTAGGTCCGCTCCGGGTCCCGCGGGTGCCGCGAGCCCCCGGCGGGCAGGGTGCCGACCTCCCAATGCCGCGAGTCGGCGGTGAAGGCGGTGGCGAGCACCCCGGTGCCCGCCGTCAGGAGCAGCGCGGCGCCCGCGTCGCCGAGCGTGTAGCCGGGGAAGGCGCGCAGGTACTCGCCGAGGGACCGGACGTCCCAGCGCACGGCCCGGGACGGCGCCTCGCCGCCGGCCACGAGCACCGTGCGGTAGCGGCCCGTCGCGATGAGCGCGTCGGCCACCTCGATGCCGTTGAGCATGCTGTTGCAGGCGTTCTTGACGTCCATCACGGGGCAGCGCAGCTCGAGCCCGGCCGCGACGATGTGCGCGGTGGCCGGCTCCACCATGTCCTGGCTCGCCGACGCGAACAGCAGCAGGTCGATCTCCTCGGCGGCCGTGCCCGTCTCGGCGAGCAGCTTGCGCGCCGCGGCGACGGCGAGGTCGGACGCCTGCTCGTGGTCGGCCATCGCGTGGCGGGACCGGATCCCCGTGAGCCGGTGCAACAGCCCCGGCGGCGCGGAGTACGGCCCGATGCGGGCCTCCACCTCGTCGTTGGTCAGGCGGCGCTCCGGTAGGTGGACGGCCACCCCGGCCAGTCGCGATCCCATCTACGACCCCCCGGCCAGCGCGATCTGCAGCGACTCGTAGCGGGGGATGAGCACCCGGCGGGCGGGCTTGCGGTGCACGACCCGCCACGGCCGGCCGGTGCGGACCAGCGCGTGCAGCAACGCCGCCATCTCGGCCTTCGCCAAGGCCGCCCCGAGGCACAGGTGCCGCCCGCCGCCGAACCACAGCTGCCGCGTCTCGGGCACGTAGTCCCGGCCCGGGTCGAAGCGCCCGGCCGCGTTGTTGGCCGCGTACGTCAGCAGCAGGACCTGCTCGCCCGCGCGCAGCAGGCGGCCCCCGATCTCGACGTCCGCGCTGACGTGGCGGCCGATGACCGGTGCCGGCGTGACGACGCGCAGGACCTCGCGGACCACGTCGTCGACCAGGTCGGGCTCCGCGAGCAGCGCGTCGACCCGGCGATGGTCGTGCAGCAGCGCGACGGCCCGGCTCATCGCGGTGGCGGCCGTCTCGGTGCCGGCGACGAGCAGGAGGCTCGCGAGACCGCGTGTCACCTCCGGGCCGAGGTCCAGCTCGCGGCAGCGGCCCAGCAGCGTGCCCGGTGCCGCGTCGCGATAGCCGGCGGGGATGCCGGCCGTCATCCGGTCCACGATCTCCCGGGCCTCCGTCACCGCCTGCGGGGTGAGCACCGTGGAGGACGTGGTGCTCAAGGCGAGGGCGGCCAGCCGCTCGCCCTCGGCGAAGATCGCGCGGAACTCCTCGTCGGACCGGTCCGTCGGCAGGCCCAGCAGGGTGGCGAGCATCCGGCCGACGAGCACGCGGGACGCGTCCGCGATGTCGACGGTCTCACCGGCGCGCAGCCGCGCGGTGAGCTCGGTGAGCGGCGCGTCGAACGCCTCGGCGACCAGGCCGGCCGACGTCTTCGTGGTGAACAGGTCGCGGGCCTTCGTGCGCAGCCGCAGGTGCCCCGGCCCGTCGAAGAGCTCTGTGACGTAGTCCCCCAGCACCTGCGCCCACAGGTGGCCGACCCCGCCCTCGCCGACCAGCGTGAAGTGCCGGTGCCCGTTGAGGACCTCCCGGCAGAGCACCGGGTCGCGGACGACCCAGCCCAGCCTCGGCACCCGGGCGATCGGGGGCGCGAAGCGCGCGGCGTGCAGCAACAGGGCCAGGCTCGGGCGGCTCGCCCACAGCAGGTGCGCCTCGTGGCGTCGCGCGCTGGTCGTCACGCGGCTGACGCTAGCGGCGCTGGCGGACGGCGACGTCCGTAGAACTACGTCAGGTCGTCCGGCGGCACGGTTGACCTGAACTGCGGTTGAAGTACGAGGATGACGTCCGTGATCTTCACGGACTACGAGCTGACCTACCTGAAGAGCCAGACGCTGGGCAGGCTCGCCACGATCGGTCCGAACGGACCGCAGCTGACGGCGCTCGGCTTCTCGGTGAACGACGACGGCACGATCGACATCGGCGGTCCCGCGCTGAGCAGCAGCCAGAAGTGGCGCAACATCGCGGCGAACCCGGCGGTGTCCTTCGTCGTGGACGACATGACCCCGGACGAGCCCGGCGCGGTCAAACCCGGCTGGGGCCGCGGCGTCGAGATCCGTGGTGAGGCCGAGCTGCTCACCGGCCACGCACCGCCCTCGTACGGCGGCAGCTGGTTCAGCGACGAGGTCATCCGCATCCGTCCCCGGCGCATCCGCAGCTGGCACCTCGATCCCGAGCAGGTCCAGTACAACCGCGACGTCGCCTAGTCCCGTCCCGATCACGAAGCGACGGCGCGGTCGAGAACCAGCGCTACCGATCGAGCAGCAGCTGTGCGGCGCTCGCGAGGTCGGCGGCCAGCGCCGCGCGCTCGGCGGCGGACAGCTCCAGCGCGTCGACCTGCGCCAGCACGGCGCCCGCGGCGTCGCGGTCGCCGGTGCGGACGTGCAGCTCGGCGAGGTAGACGAGGGCGGGAACCCGTTGGGCAGGCGGGGCGGCCGCGTGCCGGGTGAGGCCGGTCTCGAGCATGCGGATCCCGGCGGCCTCGTCTCCGTGGGAGTCGGCCTGGCGCGCGGCCGCGGCGACGACCCGGGCCAGCCGGCCTTCCTCCTCAGCGGGCCTGTCCTGCGGGCCGCCGTCGAGGTCGGCGTCGGACTCGGTGCGCTGCCGGCTGATCCGCAGCCAGTTGCCGCCCGGGTCGACCACCATGAACCCGCCGCGCGTTCCCTGCATCCGGCGCGGGCGCGTCATCCGCGGGATGCCGGACACCGGCACCTTCCCGAACGCCTCACGTAAACCGGCCGCGAACGCTGCGTGCAGCGCCGCCGTGTCGGGGACGAGCACGATCACCGAGTGCATCGACTGGGCCGGGTCGAACTCCGGCACTCCGAAGAGGTGCAGCTCGACGTCCTCGCGGCGGACGGCGGCATAGGGGTTCGGCCGCTCCTGGCGGTAGGTCACGTCGAACCCGAGTGCGCGGTAGAAGGGCAGTGAGTCGTCGAGGGCCCGGCAGGGCAGGGTGGGGATCACCGTCGCGGAGGGCACCGACAACACCGTACAGTGTTCGGAGTATCAGCGGTAGGAGATGGCATGGAGTACGCGGGACGCGGCGATCCCGCTCGCACGATGGCCCTGCTCTGGGAGGGCGTGCCGGTACCCAGGCGCGGTCCCAGGCAGCGGCTCGAGCTCCAGCGGATCGTCGACGCCGCGATCGCCGAAGCCGATCGCGCAGGCCCGGCGGCCCTGTCCATGCGCGCGCTCGCGCAGGCGCTCGGGATCGGCCCGGCCACCCTCTACACCTACGTGCCCGGCAAGGCCGAGCTGCTCGAGCTCATGGTCGACCGCATCGCGGCGACGCAGCCCCTGCCCGTCGCCGACGCCGGATGGCGCGCCGGGCTGCACGACCTGGCGACGACGGACCTCGCCGCGTACCGGGCGCACCCCTGGCTGCTGCAGGTCGCGACGTCGCGCACCGTCTTCGGGCCGCACGTGATCGCCCGGTACGACGCCGCACTCGCCCTGCTCGACGGGACGGGCCTCTCGGGGATCGAGGTCGCGGGCTGTGTCGCGGCGGTCGAGGCGCAGACCCGAGGAGCGGCCGGCGCGGTGGTCGAGGCCGAGCAGGCGCCCGCCGCGACCGGGAGCAGCGACGACGAGTGGTGGGACGATCGCGCCCCGCTACTGGCCGAGCACATGGACGGGCGCTTCCCGCGGCTCGCCGCGCTGGAGGCGGCCGGGGCGT
The DNA here is from genome assembly GCF_006717045.1 of Pseudonocardia cypriaca. Lineage (NCBI taxonomy): Bacteria > Bacillati > Actinomycetota > Actinomycetes > Pseudonocardiales > Pseudonocardiaceae > Pseudonocardia > Pseudonocardia cypriaca. The sequence goes on along the minus strand of NZ_VFPH01000002.1, from coordinate 2,664,295 downwards.
TCGCGGTGTCGGACACCTCGCTGCCGTACACGCTGCAGCGGGCGCTGGACCGGTTCTCCTTCGGGCTGGACCTCGTGCTCGACGCGATCGGGAGTCGCATCGCGCGCTGAGGCCTTCGTGCCCGTGCAGCCGCGCATCGATCTTCGACCGGGGCGGGAGCTCGTTGCGGCATGCTCATCACGCGGTCCGGCACGAGGCCAGGCAGGATGCCCGCGTGCGGAGACTGCGCGGTGCCCTCGTCCTCGCGGCATGCGCCGTGCTCGTCGTCGGGGCGGCGGGGGTGGCGCTCGCCGACCCGTTCCACCTGCGGCACATCCGGTGGTTCACCGCGTCCGCCGTGCTGCTGGCCGTCCTGTTCGTCACGGCGACGTTCGCGGTGGTCGTGCCGCGGGGCGCGCTGCGGCTGATCGTGCTGGTCCTCGGCGGGCTCGCCGCGCTCGGCTGGGCCGGGATCGTGGTGCTGGCGACGCACGCGACGGTCGAGAACCGCACCGTGTCGGAGGTGGCGGACGGCGGCAGGCGGCTCGCGGTGGTGGAGGCGGCTCCGCCTGCCGTCCGCCCCGTCTACGCGGTGGTGGTCCGGTCCGGCAGCGGGGTCTTCGAGCAGGAGGCCGTCGTCTACCAGGGCGTCGAGGCCGGGCCCGTGCCGTCCGACGTCCGGTTCGTCGACGGTGACACGGTGGAGGTCCGCACGGGTCCCTGCGTGTACCGGTCCGAGGTCGAGGCCGTCACCCTCGACGTCGACCCGGTGTACCGCGCGCTGCGCCCCGACACCTGTTAGGGCACGGGGAGCTCGGCCTCGGCGATGCTGGTCGGGGGCACCAGGCCGGCGTCGCCGGGCTGCAGCACCACCATGACGAACCGGACGGGCCCGTCGCCGATGCCGGAGTAGCGGTGCGGGGCGTGGGCCTGGAACAGGACCGTGTCGCCGGTGTCCAGGTGCTGCTCGGTGGCGCCGACGCGCAGGCCGAGCCGGCCCGACAGCACCGAGAGCACCTCCTGGGTGCCCATCGGGTGGGCCTCGCCGTCGAAGCCGTCGCCGGGCTGGAGCGTCCAGTCCCACAGCTCGACGACGTCCGGCGGGTCGGTGCCGATCCGGAACACGGCACTGCTGCCGGCGGTGCTGCTCCACAGCGTGGCGGCCTCGGCGCCCCGGCGGACCACGACGCGCGGCTGCGCGTCGCCGCCCACGAGCGACGCGACGCCGACGCGCAGCGCCGCGGCCAGCGACACGAGGGTGGCGATGCTCGGGTTGCCGCGCGCGGTCTCGATCTGGATCACGGTGCCGCGGCTGACTCCGGCCGCGGCGGCGAGCGCGTCGATGGTCATCCGCCGCTGCTGGCGCAGCGCGCGCACGTTGCGGCCGACCGCCGTGGCCACGTCCTCGGGGGACTGCATGCGGACAGTCTGCCGTACCCCGGGGAATAGTTCGTTGTACTTCGCTGCTCTCCTCGGTTAGCGTCAATTCTGCTGTCCTCTCGAGTCCGCTCCACTGAACCGAGGTCCCATGTCCGTCCCGTTCGCCCTGCCCTCCGCCGTCACGTACGGCATCGCCGACTTCGCAGGCGGGCTGGCGGCGCGACGAGCTTCGGTGCTGGTCGTCACGGTCGTCGCGCAGGCCGCCGGGCTGGTGAGCCTGCTGCTCGCGATCGGGTTCTTCGCGGGGCGCCCGTCGCCTGCGGCGTTCGGGTTCGGGGTGCTCGCAGGCCTCGTCGGGGTGAGTGGGCTGCTGCTGTATCTCAAGGCGCTCGCCGTGGGGCCGATGGGCGTGGTCGCGCCGCTGTCGGCGGTGGTCAGCGCGGGGCTCCCGCTCGCCGTGGGGTTGCTGGGCGGTGAGCGGCTCGGGCCGGTCGCCGTGCTCGCCGTCGGGGTCGCGCTCGTGGCCATCCTGCTGGCCACCACCGGCACCCGGAACGACCGGGCCGCCAGCACCGGCGTCCTGCTGGGACTGGCTGCGGGCGTCGGCTTCGGCACGTTCTTCGTCGCGGTGGACGCCGCCCCTGCCGACTCGGGGCTGTGGCCGCTTCTCGCCGGCCGGCTCGCATCGGTGGTGCTGCTCACCGGTCTCGTCCTGCGCCACCACCTGCCGCTGCCGACCCGCGCCCGGACCGTGAGTCCCGCGGCCGTGCCCGGCGAGTCCGGCGTCCCGACGCGGCGAGTCGCCGGGCCGGGCGCGCGCGGTCCGGTGGTGCTGATGGTCGTGAGCGGCGTGTTCGACACCCTGGCCAACGTGCTGTTCCTCGTGGCCACGCGGATGGGCGACCTGGGGATCAGCGCGGTGGTGGTGTCGCTCTACCCCGTGGTGGTCGTGCTGCTGGCCCGCGTGGTGCTCGGCGAGCGCCTCACCCGCACCCAGCTGCTGAGCGCCTGCCTCGCGCTGACGGCGAGTGCTCTGCTGGCCGGCGCCTGATCACTGGGGCCTGATAGCTACTGCCGCCAGGACGGCAGCCACAGCTGCGAGTCCCACATCTCCGGTGTGATGGGCACGCCCATCAGGATCGGCCAGAGCCACGCGAAGTTGGCGACGACGAGGCCGGTCCAGAGCCCGACGACCAGCAGGCCGGTCTGACGCCGCTCCCGCCCGGCGCCGGCCGGCCCGAGCACCTCGCCCATCACCAGCACCGTGGCGAGCACCAGGAACGGCGCCAGCGGTGCCATGTAGAAGTAGTACATCTGGCGGGACATGTTGGCGAACCACGGCAGGATGCCCGCGCCGTACGCGAGCAGCACGGCCCCGTAGCGCCAGTCGAAGCGGGTGAGCAGGCGCCACAGGGCGAAGCACAGCACGACGACCGCGGGCCACCACAGCGCGGGAGTGCCGATCAGCATCACGGCGCTGATGCAGTCGGTGCGGCCGCAGCCGGTGACCTGGTCGCCCGACGCGTAGTGGTAGAGCATCGGGCGCAGCCCCATCGGCCACGTCCACGGCTTCGACTCCCACGGGTGCACGCCGCTGGCCTCGGTGGTGAGGCTCGAGTGGAACTCCAGCACCTTGCCGCTGTAGTACCAGAGCGAGCGCAGCGCGTCCGGCAGGAACGACCACGGGCCACCGGTGCCCACCTCGACGCCCACCGCGTGCCGGTCGATGCCGGTCTCGCTGCGGAACCAGCCCCACCACGCCGACAGGTACGCGAGGACCGGGACGACGGCGAGCGCCCACACCGCGGGCCCGAGGTCGCGGCGCAGGGTGCCGACCCACGGCCGCCGCACCCCGGCGGCCCGCCGGACGCCGACGTCCCACAGCAGGACCAGCAACGCGAAACCGGCCACCCAGTACGACCCCGACCACTTGACCGCCGCACCCCAGCCGAGCAACGCGCCGGCCAGTAGCCGCCACCACCGCACGCCGAACCGCGGCCCGTAGGGGGTGTCGTCGACCCGGCCCTCGGTGATCACGAGCGCCATGCGGGCGCGCACGTCGTCGCGGTCGCAGAGCAGGGCGGCGAACGCGGCGAGCACGAAGAACGCCGAGAAGCTGTCGAGCATCCCCATCCGCGACTGCACGTGCGAGAGGCCATCGCAGATCAGCAGGATGCCGCCGATCCCGCCGAGCAGCGTGGACCCGGTGAGCCTGCGCCCCACGCGGACGACGAGCAGCACCGCGAGCGTGCCGGCGAGGGCGGACGCGGCGCGCCAGCCGAACCCGTCGTAGCCGAGGAGCAGCTCGCCGAGCGCGATGAGCTGCTTGCCGAGCGGTGGGTGCACCACCAGCTCGTAGCCCGGGTTGTCCTCCACACCGCCGTTGCGCAGCATCTGCCACGCCTGCGGCACGTAGTGCTTCTCGTCGAAGACCGGGTTGCCGGCGTCGGTCGGGTAGCCGAGCCCGGCGAAGCGCACGACGCCCGCGACGAGCGTGAGGAGGATCGTGACGGCCCATCCGCGCAGCCGGTCGGTGGGCGGTGGGGGTCCGAGGACGGCGGTGGGGTCGAGCGGGCGCGGGGGCACCTCAGGGCTCGCCCCGAGCGGCTCGACACCCCCGACGGGCCGGTCGTTCGAGGCTGCCCGGGTGCGCAAGGCCTCGACCGCCCGGATGACCATCCGCCCGATCGTAGGCTGTGGCCCGTGTCCTCTGGTTCAGGTCCCGGTCGGCTCGTGCTTGCGGCCACCCCGCTCGGCGACGCCCGCGACGCCTCCCAACGCCTGCGCGACGCGATGGCCACCGCCGACGTCGTCGCCGCCGAGGACACGCGCAGGCTGCGCTCGCTCGCGGCGGCGCTCGGCGTGGCGGTCACCGGCCGGGTGATCAGCCACTACGACGCGGTGGAAGCCGCCCGGCTGCCCCGGCTGCTCGACGACGTCCGCGCCGGACGCACCGTCCTCGTCGTGACCGACGCCGGGATGCCCGCCGTCTCCGACCCCGGCTACCGGCTGGTCGCCGCCGCTGCCGCCGCCGATCTCCCCGTGACGTGCCTGCCCGGCCCGTCCGCCGTCACCACGGCACTCGTGCTGTCCGGCCTGCCGGCCGAGCGGTTCTGCTTCGAGGGCTTCGCACCGCGTCGCGACGGCGAGCGGCGGCGCTGGCTGGCAGGCCTCGCCACCGAACCACGGGCGGTGGTGTTCTTCGAGTCGCCGCACCGGCTCGCCGACACCCTGACCGCGGCCGTCGACGTCCTCGGCGCCGAGCGCGCGGCCGCGGTGTGCCGCGAGCTGACCAAGACGCACGAGGAGGTGCTGCGCGGGCCCCTCGACGAGCTCGCCGGGTGGGCGGTCGAAGGTCCGGTGCGCGGCGAGATCACGGTGGTGCTGGCCGGAGCGGCGCCCGCCGAGGCGCCCACCGTCGAGTCGCTGGTCGACGCCGTGCAGGAGCGGGTGGCCGACGGCGAGCGCCTGAAGGACGCGGTGGCCGCGGTCGCGGAGGCGGCGGGCGTCCGGAAGCGCGAGCTGTACGCGGCGACGCTGGCGACCCGCCCCTCGTGACCCGCCCTCCCCGGTGTCAGCAAGGTGGCTTTGCTGACGTGATGCGTCAGTAAAGCCACTTTGCTGACATGCGGGTGGCGGGTGTGGGGCGGCCTCAGGGGCGCGTCGGGCCCTCGCCCGCCCCGGTGCGGATGATCGCCTCTTCGATCTCGCCGAGGTCGTCCGCCGTCAGCTCGAGGTCGTTCGCCGCGATCCAGCCATCGATCTGCTCGGGCCTGCGTGCACCGACGATCGCACCCGTGACGCCCGGCCAGGCGAGCGTCCAGGCCACGGCGACGGCGCCGCGCGTCACGCCGTGGCGCTGCGCGATCGGCTCGAGTGCGTCGGAGAGGGCGAGGTTGCGGTCCAGGTTCGTCGTGAACTCGGGGCCGCTGCGGCGCCAGTCGTCGGCGGGCAGCGAGGCCACCCGCTCGGCGGTGAACGCGCCGGTGAGCAGGCCGGACTGCATCGGCGAGTAGACGATCACCCCGGTGCCGTTCTCGTGGCACCACGCCAGCTCACGTGCCGCGGCGCGCTTGACCGCGGAGAACGGCGGCTGCAGCGAGTCGACGTGACCGATCTTCTCGGCCGCCTGGAGCTGGTCGACGTCGTGGTTGGACAGCCCGACCGCGCGCACCTTGCCCTCGGTCCGCAGGTCGACCATGACCTGCCAGTACTCCTCGAGCGGCGTGCCGTCCTCGGCGGGCCAGTGCACCTGGTAGAGGTCGATCCGCTCCACGCCGAGCCGGCGCAGGGAGGTCTCGACGTCGCGGCGGACGACGGCCGGCTCCATCACCCGGCGCGGCCGCGCGCTGCGGTCGGCGTCGTCCCAGACGAGCCCGCACTTGGTGAAGACGTAGGGCCGCTCGGCTTCGGGGATCGACGCCAGTGCCCGCCCGACGACCTCCTCGGAGTGCCCGAGGCCGTAGACCGCGGCCGTGTCGATCCAGTTGATGCCGGACGCGATGGCGTGCCGGATGGCCGCGACGGACTCGTCGTCGTCCTGCGGCCCCCACGAGGCCGCCCAGTCGCCGCCCCCGATCGCCCAGGCCCCGAACCCGACCCTGGTGAGCTCCATGCCGGTCGTACCCAGCTCGGCTGTCGGAAGTGACACCCGTCCTCCTGTTCTCGGTGTTGGCCCCGATCCTCGTCGCCCGGCATTCACCTGTCCAACAGATGGATCTGCTCGCAGTGAGCACCTACGCTTCTCAGTCGTGGAACTCCGGCAGCTCGAGTACTTCGTCGCGGTTGCCGAGGAACGGCACTTCACCAGGGCCGCGCAGCGCGCGATGGTGTCGCAGTCGGGGCTCTCGGCCTCGATCCGGGCCCTCGAGCGCGAGCTCGGCGCGCCGCTGTTCGTGCGGTCCACGCGCCACGTCGAGCTCACCGAGGTCGGGCGGGCCGTGCTCGCCGACGCGCGACGCGCGCTCGCGGGTGTCGCCGCGGCCCGCGATGCCGCCGCCGCGGTGCAAGGCCTGCTGCGCGGCACGGTCGTCGTCGGCACCGAGCAGTGCATCACGGGCGTCGACGTCCCGGCGGTGCTCGCGGCGTTCCGCGCCGCGCACCCGGGCGTGGACGTCCGGCTGCGCCACGAGGGCTCGCTCGCCCTGCTCGAACAGATCCCGGCGAGCCGGGTCGACGTCGCGTTCGTCGCGGTCACCGGCCCGGTCCCGGAGGGCGTGCTGCTGTTCCCGGTGGCGCGCAGCCCGATGGTGCTGATGTGCCACCCCGAGCACCCCGTTGCGACGGGGGAGCCGACGTGGGCCGACCTGGCCGCCCAGGTCTTCGTCGACTTCCCGCCCGAGTGGAGCATCCGCCAGCTCGGCGACCGGGCGTTCGCGCAGGCGGGTCGGCCTCGCGAGGTCGCGCTCGAGGTCAACGACGTGCACGGCCTCATCGACCTCGTCCACCACGGGCTCGGCATCGCGATCGTCCCGGAGGCGGTGGCCCGCAAGAAGAGCGCGGCAGGGCTCGCCGTCCGGCCGCTCCCCGGCGGCGCGGCGATCGACTGGGAGGTGGCGGTCGCGGTCGGCGCGGACGAGCGGGCGGGCCCGGCGGCGCTGGAGCTCTGCCGCATAGCCCGCGCCAAGGCGCCGATGCGGGGCCCCGTGATTCCGACGAACGGCGCGTTGGTCGGATAGGTACCGACGAACGCGCCGTTCGTCGGATGGGGACTTGCGGAGTAGGGACGAGGCGCACGAAGTCGGGGCCTCGTGTTCATGGCTCGTTCACCCCACCAGGTGACGATCACGGCATGACCGCTCCGGCGGGCCGGCGTTCCGGCAGGCGGGTCCTCAGTTGGTTGCTCGCGCTCGCCCTGCTGGGCGTGATCGGTTTCGTGGTGCTGCGCGACATCGGCGGACAGGAGCCGGAGCCTGCGGCGCTGACGGTGGTCACCGGCGTCATCGGGTCGGAGAAGGAGGCGTTCTTCGCCGACGAGCGGGTGCGGGATGCGTTCCGGGCCCACGGGCTCGAGCTGCGCATCGACCCGGCTGGGTCGCGCCAGATCGCCACCACCGTGCGGCTCGAGGGCTACGACTTCGCGTTCCCCTCCAGCTCGCCTGCCGCCGACAAGCTGCTCGCGCAGCACCCCACCCCGCGGACGTACGCCCCGTTCTCCTCCCCGATGGCGGTGGCCACGTTCGGGCCGATCGTCGAGCTGCTCACGCAGGCCGGCGTCGTCGCGCCCGGCAGCACCACCTTCGACGTCCACCGGTACCTGGAGCTCGCCGCGGCCGGCACCCGGTGGGACCAGCTGCCGGGCAACACCACCTTCCCGGCGCGCAAGGACGTGCTCCTCTCGACCACCGCGCCGTGCCAGTCCAACTCCGCGGCGATGTACCTCGGCATCGCCTCCTACGTGGCGAACGCCGACGGGGTGGTCACCGACCGCACGGTCGCCGCGCAGGTCACCCCCACCGTCCAGCCGCTCTTCCGCGACCAGGGCTACCTGCCGCCCACCACGGAGGTGCTGTTCGAGGACTACCTGTCGGCGGGGATGGGCCGGGTGCCGATGGCCGTGGTCTACGAGGCCCAGTACCTGGCCGAGGCGCTCTCGCCGGACCCGGTGCTGCCCGCCGACGCGCGGCTGCTCTACCCGAGCCCGACGATCTTCTCGCGGCACACCCTCGTGCCGCTCACCCCGGCCGGCGACCGGGTCGGGGAGCTCCTGACCAGCGATCCGCAGCTCGCCACGCTCGCCGCCCAGCACGGCTTCCGGCCCACCGACCCCCGCGCGTTCGCCGCGGCGTTCCGGGACCGCGGCCTGCCGGAGCCACCCGCGCTCGTCAACGTCGTCGAGCCACCGTCGTTCGACACCTTGGAGGGCATGTTGGCGCTGCTCGGGTGCACCCCGTGAAGCGGATCGCCGCCGCACTGGTGCTCGTGCTCGCGGCCGGCTGCGCCGGCGCCGAGAGCACCGGGCCACAGCTGGACGTGGGGCCGTCCGACGCCCCCGTCACGTTGCGGGTGCTCGCCGGGAGCGAGCTGCTCGACCTCGAACCCGTCCTCGCCGAGGCAGGTGAGGCCACCGGTGTGCGGATCCGGCTCGACCCCGTCGGCACGCTCGACGGCGCCGAGGCCGTGTCGTCCGGCGCCGCCGAGGCGGACCACGACGCGATCTGGTTCTCCTCCAACCGCTACCTCGCGCTGCAGCCCGGGGCGCAGGCCCGGCTCGGCACCGCGACCGACATCATGTCCTCGCCGGTCGTGCTCGGCCTGCGCCGATCGGTGGCCGAGCGACTCGGCTGGGTCGGCCGCCCCGTCACGTGGTCGGAGATCGCGGCCGCTGCCGGTGCCCGGCGGTTCACGTACGGGATGACCGACCCGTCGGCGTCCAACTCGGGGTTCTCGGCGGTGGTCGCGGTGGCGACCGCGCTCGTCGGAGCCGGGTCGGCGCTCACCCTCGAGCAGGCGCAGTCGACGGTGCCCGCGCTGCGCGACTTCTTCGCCGCCCAGACGCTCGCCGCCGGATCGTCGGGCTTCCTCCAGGAGTCCTTCGTCCGGCGGGCCACCGGCGCCGACCCGGGCGGGCCGGTCGACGGCCTGATCAACTACGAGTCGGTGCTGCTGGGGATGAACGCGGCGGGCACGCTCCCCGAACCGCTCGAGCTGATCCGGCCCGCGGACGGGGTGGTCACGGCCGAGTACCCGTTGACCGTGCTCGCAGCGGCGTCGCCGGAGGCCCGGGACGCGCACCGCAGGCTCGTCGAGCACCTGCGCACGCCCGCGGTGCAGCGGACGATCGCCGAGCGCACCCACCGGCAACCCGCCGTCCCCGGTGTTCTCCCCGCGTCGTCGGGGACGGCCGTCGAGCTGCCGTTCCCGGCGCAGGCAGACGTCGTCGACGCGCTGCTCACCAGCTACTTCGACAAGCTGCGCCGCCCGTCCCGCACGATCTACGTGCTGGACACGTCCGGCTCGATGGCCGGCGACGAGCGCATCGGGGCGTTGCAGCGCGCGCTCGCCGGGCTCGCAGGGGCGGACCCCTCGCTCACGGGGCAGTTCCGGCGCTTCCGCGGCCGGGAGCAGGTCACGCTGCTGCCGTTCTCCACCACGCCGGAGTCGCCGCAGACGTTCACGGTGGCCGAGGAGAACCCGGGCCCGGATCGTCAGCGGATCGCCGACGCGGGAGCCGCCCTGCAGCCGGGGGGTGAGACCGCGATCTACGACAGCCTCGAGGAGGCGTACCGGATCGCGGGGGAGCAGAGCGCGGCAGACCCGGACCGGTTCACCTCCATCGTGCTGATGACCGACGGTGAGAACACCTCGGGCGCCGACCTCGAGTCGTTCAAGGCCTTCATCGGGTCCCGGGCCGTCGTGCCGGTGTTCTGCGTGCTGTTCGGGGAGAGCAACGTCGACGAGATGGAGGAGGTCGCCCGCCTCACCGGCGGCCGTACGTTCGACGCGCGCACCGCGCCGCTCGCGGAGGTCTTCAAGGAGATCCGCGGGTATGTCTGACCGGGTGCGCCGCTACCTCGGCTCGCGGAAGAACATCGCGGGGATGGCAGGCGCGCTGGTCGGCGTGGGCCTGCATGTCGCCGGCGTGATCGGCGACGTGTGGCCGGTGGTCGCCGCCGGGCTGTACGGGGTGGGCGCGCTCGTCGGGCCGAGCGACCCGCGCACGGAGCCGGAGCCCCGCCTGACCGACTCGCTGCGCGCCGATGCCACCGCGTTGCTGCGCCGCGCACAGGGGCGGGCGGGCGCACTTCCGGAGGGCGCGGCCACCGACGTCACGCGGATCCTCGACGCCGTCCGCCTCGTGCTCGCCCGGCTCGACCAGGTGGCCGACCAGGAGACCGACCGGATCGCCGCGCCCGAGCGGCTCGCCGACGCAGCCGAGATCGTGCGCGTCGACCTGCCCGCGTGCCTCGACACCTACCTCGGTCGCAGCCCGTCCTCCCCGGAGGAGCCTGCGGCCCGGGAGCTGCGGACCCAGCTGGCGCTGGTGGCCGACCGGACCGAGCGGCTCGTCACGCAGGTCCCCGACGTCCACGTGCAGCGCGCCGAGGATCTGACGCGGGAGATGCGCCGCCGGCGCGAGCGTCCGTAGAGCGTGTTCGAGAAGACCGAAGGGCGCGACGGCCTCAGCCCCGCGTCCTGATGCCGTCCAGCGCCACACCGAGGACTCGTTCTCGCTGGGCATCGTTCGCGAAGATCGAGCTCGCGATGCCGTTGATCAGGAGCCGTACATCCTCGAAGCCGACGTCGTTGCGGGCCTTCCCCGCGTTCTGGGCGGCCGGCCCACGTCGTCTACGCCGGGCAGACGATCCAGGTCGCTGAACCCGGCAACGCCGAGAAGGTGCGCAACGCCCTCGCCGCCGCAACCCGCTGAAGCCGTCGGGGACTCACGTCGCTCGCCCACCCCGGTCCGCAGCCGGCACCTCGAGGATCTTCATGGGTGGGTTCAGCAGATGAGAGCGTGACGGCTCACCTCGGCGAGCGGGTGCAGGCCGTGACGAGCAATGCAGCGGCCGTCAGCGCCACGCCGAACCAGATACCACTTCTGAGCCCGACGTTGTCGACGAGCAGTCCGGCGAGCAGCGCTGCGATCGCGATGGACGTGTTGTACGCCATGGTGTTGAGCGACATCGCAGCCTCGAAGGTGTCGGGCGCCGCGGCTTGCGTCATGGTGAGCTGGCTCAGTTGTGCGACGCCGTAGGAAACGCCCCACGCGGCGAGCAGGATGATCGGAGCGGCCGGTCCGTGGCCGATCACGAGGAGCAGCAGCAAAGAGCCCACGAGCCCTGAACCGCCCATGATGAAGCTGGCGCGGACGTTCCTGGCGACCGTGTACCCGGCGATGAAGTTGCCGATCGCCCCGCCGATTCCGAAGATCATCAGCGATACCGTGATGAACGTGGGTGTGGCGGACGCGCTGCTCTCCAAGAAGGGGCGCAGGAACGTGTAGGCCCCGAAATGGCCCAGCACGAACAACACGACGATGAACAGAACGGTCCTCAGCCGGGTGTTCCGGCGTGGGAGTCCGAAGACCTCCCGGACCGGGACCGCGTTGTCCGACGGCAGCGACGGAACCGCGGCAATCACCGCGACGAGCACCAGGGCGCTGAGCCCTGCCCAGATGATGAACGTGGCTCGCCAGTTGGTGATGCTCTCGACGACCGTCCCGAGCGGGATGCCCACCACCGTGGCGATCGAGATGCCGGACATCACGATCGCGGCCGCCCTGCTCGCGTGGCGTTCCGGGACGATGCGCATCGCCATGCTCACACCGATCGCCCAGAACACGCCGCTGGCGAACCCCATGACGAGCCGGGTCGTCAGGACCAGCGGGTAGTTCGGGGCGATCGCGGTGACCAGGTTTCCCGCGGTCAACAGCGCAAGCAGCGTGGCGAGCAGTGCCCGCCTGTTGACCCGTCTAGTCCAAGCGACGATGAACGGCACGCCCAGTCCGGCCGAGATTCCGTACAGGGTCACCATCAGACCGGCGGTTCCCACCGAGATGCCCAGGCTGTCGCTCAGCGGGGTGAGCAGTCCGACCGGCATGAGTTCTGTGGTGAGGAAGACGAAAAGGCTGGCCGTGATAGCGGCGACGCCGATCCATCCTCTCGAGGTCGAGTGCGTGCGTTCGTTCTGGGTGACGTCCACATTCGAAGTCTCATCAGGACGGATCGATGAGTCCAATACATGTTTGTCAACTCATCGATCTCGATGCAAGATGGATCGGTGGAGCTCCAGCAGATGCGCTACGTCGTCGCGGTCGCCGAGACGAACAGCTTCACCCGCGCCGCGGAGCGGTGCCTGGTCGTCCAGTCGGCCCTGAGCCACCAGGTCGCGCGCCTCGAACGAGAGCTGGGGGTGCGGCTCTTCGAGCGCACGAGCCGCCGCGTCCGGCTGACACCGGCCGGTGCCGCGTTCCTCCCCGCCGCCCGTCAATGCCTGGACGCCGCCGAGCGGGCCGCCGCCGAGGCAGCCGCGGCTGCCGGCGAGATACGCGGACGGCTGGAGGTGGGCCTGATCCCCACCGTTGCCGCGGTCGATCTGCCGGGCGCTCTGCGGGACTTCCGCCGGCGGTACCCGCACGTCCGGATCAGCCTGCGAGTGGGCGCGAGCGAGGATCTCGTCGAGCAGGTCAGGGATGGCGCCGTCGAAGTGGCCTTCCTCGGGCTGCCGACCACGGCGCGCCTCCACGGCGTCGGCGCCCGCGAGCTCGCCCGGGACCGGCTCGTCGCGGTCGTCCCGCCCGACCACCCGCTCGCCGGGGAGTCGACGGTCACCCTGCGCAGGCTCTGCTCGGAGGTGTTCGTGGACCTGCCGGCCAGGACGGCCGGACGCATCCAGTCCGATCAGGCGTTCTCGGCCGCCGGTCTCACCCGGGAGGTCGCCTTCGAGGTGACCACCGCGTACCTCATGTCCCGGCTGGTCGAGCAGGGCCTCGGCGTCGCGATGCTGCCCTCCGCCTACGCACCTCAGCTCAGCGGCGTGACCACCATCGAGGTCGTCGACGCACCGGCGCGGGTGGAGTACGTCATCTGGAGCGAAGGCAGCTGCACACCGGCGGCAACCGCCTTCCTCGCGATCCTCGACATCCCGGCTGGCGCCGGGACCGAGGAGCCTCCTGCGGGCAGTGGCTAGGCGGTGTGCGTGATCTTCAGGTCGTAGATCACGACCTGACCCACGTCCGAGGGGTCGGCGCCCTTCGACGGGTTGGAGTTCACGTAGGCCCCGGCCTTGAAGTAGCTCTCGGCGCCGAAGATCGGCAGGTCCGCCTTCAGTGCGCCGTTGAACCAGACCTTCACGCGGCCCTCGGCCGACTGGATCTTGACGCGGAACCGCTCGCCCAGCTTGTACGAGGGGTCGAGCTCGACGTCCTTGTCGCCGTCGGCGTACTTCACCGTGAGCCTGGTGCCGGACAGGTGGATCTGCATGATGTCGTCGTCGCCGCCGTGGATCTGGGCGGAGATGACGTCCGGCTTGTTGGCCGGGGTCTTGGTGATGGCTTCCTCGAGCTCCATCGTGTGCGTGCCGGACCGGCCGTCCCAGCTCGCCTTCTCACCGTTGATCATCTCCCGCAGCTCGGAGCGCGGGTAGTGGCTGTTCACGGTGGTGGCGCCGCCGGCGTTCGCGGTGAACACGACGCCGTCCTTCGAGTCGTTGAGCTGGAACCACTTGCTCGCGTAGGTGGCGAGGTCGTTCGTCTCGACCGTGTCCGGCTTGCCCTCGGACCCGGAGGGCAGCGTGAGGTACCACTTGCTGGGATCGATGAGCTCGGCGGGGAAGCGGACGGCGCGCGCCACGGCCGCACCGAGCCCCTCCTCCTTCTTGCCCTCCTCGTCGTCCTTCTTCTCCTCCGTCGGGGGCGCCGAGGTGGGGGGCGCCTCCGTGGTCGGCTCGGGTTCGGGGGTCGGCAGCTCGGGGAGCGGCGGATCCGCCGTGGGGAGGACCGCCAGGTCCCGCGATGCGAGGTTGACGCCCTCCTGCGACGGCGGGCCGAGCGCGCCTGCGAAGGACAGCATGCTGCCGATGACGGCGATCACCGCCGCCATGGCGACGGCGACGAGAACGGTGGTGTGGTGCGCGGGGGTGCGCGCACCACGCGCGCGGTCGCCCTGCTCCGACTGCTGTTCGTACGACGGAGCGGGCGGCGGCGCGTGGCGCGTTCCGGGGGAGCGGTGCCGGGCCACGAACCTGCCTTCCGGATCGGTGACCGGTCGGGGACGCCCGGCTCGGGGGTGCCGGCGGGGGTGGGGAGGCCCCGTGTCCATTTCGTGACCGGTCCGGTCTGCAGGAAAGCTATCCGCGGGATCGTCCCGGGTTGCCCGTGCTCCGACGAGAGGGATGATCTCTGCGATGAGTGGTTCGGCCACTAGGCCATTTGGCGTAGCAGCTTTGTCAGTTACCTGCGGAGGGTGCGGGAGTGGCCGAGGGGCGCCGGGTTCGCACCCAGGCCGCCGCAGGCTCCACCAGCCGGGCCGCCACCGGGCCGATCACGGCCATCAGCAACACGTACGTGGTGGCGAGCGCGATCATCCGGTCGTCCACCGCGGCGGAGGTCACCGCCAGCCCGGCGATGACGATCGAGAACTCCCCGCGCGCGATGAGCGCGGCACCGGCGCGAGCCCGCCCCAGCGGGCCGATGCCCACGCGCCCCGCGGCCCACCAGCCGGTGACCAGCTTCGTCGCGGTCGTCGCGACGGCGAGGACGACGGCCCAGCCGAGTACCGGCGGGATCGACGCCGGGTCGGTGTGCAGTCCGAACACCACGAAGAACACGGCGGCGAACAGGTCGCGCAGCGGTTCGAGGAGCTTCGTGGCGTTCTCGGCCGTGGAGCCGGAGATCGCGATGCCCAGCAGGAACGCACCGACCGCGGCCGAGACCTGCATCGCGGAGGCGAAGCCTGCCACCAGCAACGCGAGACCCAGCACCTTGAGCAGGAACACCTCACGATCGGGCGAGTCGACCACGGCGGAGACGAACCGCCCGTAGCGCAGCGCCACGACGAGCACGACGACCAGCACTGCCACGGAGATGCCGACCGCGCTCAGCGCGCCCGCGAGGGTCACGCCGATCAGCACGGCGGTCAGGATCGGCAGGTACAGCGCCATCACGAGGTCCTCGAACACGAGGATCGACAGCACCACCGGCGTCTCGCGGTTGCCGAGGCGGCCCAGGTCGCCGAGGACCTTCGCGACGATCCCGGACGACGAGATGTAGGTGACCCCGCCCATCACGAGCGCCCCCACCGGGCCCCAGCCGAGGATCAGCGCCACGGCCACGCCCGGGGCGGCGTTGAGCACGACGTCGAGGATCCCCGCCGTCCACGAGCGGCGCATGCCGTCGATCAGCTCGGTGGCCGAGTACTCGAGGCCGAGCAGCAGGAGCAGCAGGATGACGCCGACCTCGCCCGCGATGGTCGTGAACCCCTCGATGCCGTGCAGCGGCACCACGCCACCCGTGCCGAAGAACAGGCCGCCGAGCAGGTAGAGCGGGATGGGGGAGAGGCCGATCTTGCCGGCGATGCGGCCCAGCAGACCGAGCGCGAAGAAGACGGCCCCGAGCTCGATCAGCTCCAGAGCGGTGTTGTCCACGGGGGGCACTTAGCCGCGCTTGAGGATCTTGACGGCGTTGTCGAGCCCCTCGGCCGTGCCGACGGTGACCATGAGGTCGCCCGCGGTCAGGGTGAAGTCCGGCGTCGGGCTGGGGTGCACCTGCCCGGCCCGCATCACGGCGACCACGGAGACGCCGGTGCGGGTGCGCAGCGCGGTGTCGCCCAGCGTGCGGCCGTCGAACGGCGGGCCGACGGGGAGCTGCCGGGTGTGGATGCCGGGGAGGTCGCGGTGCTCCTCCCTGAGCTGCGCGACGAGCTGCGGGGCGCCGAGCAGGTTGGCCAGCGCGGCCGCCTCGTCGGCGGTGAGGGGGAGCTCGGCGAGGCACGCGTCCGGATCGTCCGACTTCGAGACGATGAGCTCGATCTTGCCGTCCCGGTGGGTGACGACGCCGATCCGCCTGCCGTTGCGCAGCGCGAAGTCCTTGCGCACACCGATGCCGGGCAGGGGGGTGACCTCCACGTTCACGTCTCCACGGTAGTTGACGCGGGGCCGGGGGTGCGGAGCTCGTGCTCGGGATCCCGTTCGAGGACGACGAGGTCGACGAGAAGATCGACTTCCCGGTGAGCGCGTCGTCCGGGAGGCGGCTCTGCCACCGTCCGAGCGGGCCGCGGAAACCCGCTGTGGCCCCGGCATAGGCTTGGGTGCATGAGCTCCCACGTGCTGACCGCCGTGGCCTGGCCCTATGCCAACGGCCCTCGGCACATCGGCCACGTCTCCGGTATCGGTGTGCCCTCCGACGTGTTCGCCCGCTACCAGCGGATGGCCGGCAACCGGGTGCTCATGGTCTCCGGCAGCGACGAGCACGGCACCCCGATCCTGGTGCAGGCCGAGAAGGAGGGGCTGACGCCACAGCAGACCGTCGACAAGTACCACCGCGTGATCGCGGAGGACCTGCGCGGGCTCGGCGTCACCTACGACCTCTACACCCGCACCACCACCGGCAACCACTCCGACGTCGTGCAGCAGATCTTCCTGGCGCTGCACCGCAACGGCTACGTCGTGCCGAAGACCACCACCGGGGCGATCAGCCCGTCCACCGGACGCACGCTGCCCGACCGCTACGTCGAGGGCACCTGCCCGATCTGCGGCTACGACGGCGCGCGCGGCGACCAGTGCGACAACTGCGGCAACCAGCTGGACGCCGCCGACCTGATCAACCCCCGGTCGCGGATCAACGGCGAGGTGCCGAAGTTCGTCGAGACCGAGCACCTGTTCCTCGACCTGCCCGCGTTCACCGAGTCGCTCGGCAAGTGGCTGGCCACGAAGACCGGCTGGCGCCCGAACGTCCTGAACTTCACGAAGAACCTGGTCGACGACATGCGGCCGCGGCCGATCACGCGCGACCTGGACTGGGGCGTCACGATCCCGCTCGACGGCTGGCGCGACCAGCCGCTGAAGAAGTTCTACGTCTGGTTCGACGCGGTGATCGGCTACTTCTCGGCGAGCGTCGAGTGGGCGCGGCGCACCGGCGACGCCGATGCCTGGAAGGCGTGGTGGAACGACCCGGACGCCGAGATCGTGCACTTCATGGGCAAGGACAACATCACCTTCCACGCCCAGATCTGGCCCGCGCTGCTGCTCGGCCACAACGGCCAGGGCGACCACGGTGGCGAGCCAGGGCCGTACGGGGTGCTGAACCTGCCGTCGGAGATCGCGTCGAGCGAGTTCCTCACGATGAGCGGTTCGAAGTTCTCCACCTCGCGCGGCACCGTGATCTACCTGCACGACTTCCTGCGCGAGTTCGGTCCCGACAGCCTGCGGTACTTCATCTCCGCGGGCGGACCGGAGACCCAGGACGTCGACTTCACGTGGGACGAGTTCGTCCGCCGCGTCAACTTCGAGCTGGCCAACGAGTGGGGCAACCTGGTCAACCGGTCGATCTCGATGGCCCACAAGAACAACGGGGCCATCCCGGCGCCCACCACGCCGGCGCCGGCCGACGCGGAGCTGCTGGCGCTGTCGAAGGCCGCGTTCGGCACCGTCGGCGCGCACCTCGCGCGCTCCCGGTTCCGCGCCGGCATCAGCGAGGCGATGAAGGTCGTCACCGCGGCCAACCGGTACCTGTCCGACCAGGAGCCGTGGAAGCTGAAGGACGACCCGGGCCGCCGCGACGCGGTGCTGCACACGGCGCTGCAGGTCGTGCAGGACGCCAACACGCTGCTCACGCCGTTCCTGCCGCACTCGGCGCAGACCGTGCACGAGGCGCTGGGTGGCACCGGCGTGTGGGCGGCGCAGCCGGAGCTGCAGGACGTCGAGGACCTCGACATCCCCGGCCGGATCAACCCGATCCTCACCGGCGACTACACCAAGGAGCAGGCGCGCTGGGCGTCCACGCCGATCGAGGTCGGACGGCCGCTGGCCAAGCCCACGCCGATCTTCCGGAAGCTCGAGCCCGAGCTCGCGGAGACCGGGCCCGAGTGGGCCCCGATCGAGAAGTGAGCCCTGCCCGTTCCGACGAACGGCGCGTTCGTCGGATAGGTACCGACGAACGCGCCGCTCGTCGGAAGGGGATGGGGGCGTGAGCGGGGCGTACGGGCGGCGGGAACCTCCGCCGCCTCCCGAACCGCTGACCTCGCCCACCGTCGACGCGCACACGCACCTCGATGCGTGCGGGTGCGTGTCCGCGGAGGACGTCCGTGCGGCGATGGACCGGGCCGCCGCCGTGGGCGTCACGCGCGCGGTCACCGTGGCCGACGACCTCGCCTCGGCGCGGTGGGCCGTGCAGGCCGCGCACTGGGACGACCGGGTCGTCGCGGCCGTCGCGTTGCACCCCACCCGCACGGCCGCGCTCACGGAGGACGACCACGCCGAGATCGAGCGGCTCGCCCGCGACCCGCGAGTGGTGGCGGTGGGGGAGACCGGCCTGGACTACTACTGGGACCACTCGCCGCCCGAGGCGCAGCAGGAGTCGTTCCGCAGGCACATCGACCTCGCCAAACGCCTCGGCAAGCCGCTCATGATCCACGACCGGGACGCGCACGACGACGTGCTGCGCATCCTCCGGGAGGAGGGCACGCCGGACACCGTCGTGTTCCACTGCTTCTCCGGTGACGCGGCGATGGCGCGCGAATGCGCCGACGCCGGGTACGTGCTGTCGTTCGCCGGGCCGGTCACGTTCCGCAACGCCCGCGCGCTGCGGGAGGCGGCGGTCGTGGTGCCGGAGGAACAGCTGCTCGTCGAGACCGACGCGCCGTTCCTCACCCCGCACCCGCACCGCGGGCGCGCCAACGAGCCGTACTGCCTGCCGTGGACCGTCCGCGGGCTGGCGGACCTGCGCGAAGTTCCCGAGGAGCAGCTGGCGGCGAGTGCCGGGCGCAACGCCGAACGGGTCTTCGGGCTCGCCGAGCTGCCGCCCGCCGCGGCGCCCGCGACGTCCACCGGCGACGCCTCGCGCTCGGCGTAGGGGGCGGGCCGTTCGGCGCTGCCGGCGTGTCTGGATTCGACCTCGGCGCTCACAGCGCGTTACGGTTCCGTGATCGCAAGCCGGGGTGGGGAATCGCTCCCCAGCTAGTGCGGTCACGGTGGTCCGGGGCGCTCCCCCAGGATCACAGCCTCCGGGCCACCGTGACCGCGACTCCTCCCCTGCCCGGTCCGACGAAGTCTGGAAGCCCGTGGTCGACGTCCCAACGCGTGCTCGGCGAGGTGCCGACGTCCGCGCTCGGCTCGGTCGGGCCGCTGCGGACGTGGAGCCCGGCGAGGACCCGTACGCGGCCTGGTACGCGGGCGGCGACCCGGAGGCACCCGAGGCGGTCGTCACGTCGGCCCTCGAGGTCGTCCCGCCGGTCACCCCGGCGGCCCGCTCGATGCTGACCCGCTCCCGCGCGCACCGGCGGGCCCAGCCCGATCCCGACAGCAGGCTCGCCACCGGGCAGTTCCGGCCGATCGTCACGCACCCGACGGACGGCTCGGCCGAGGACGCCTCAGCCGACCCCGTCACGGGCGAGATGCCCGCCGTCGCCCCGGACGACCTCACCGGCCCGCTCCCCGCCATGCCCGCCGAGCGGACGGGAGCGCGCCTGCCGGCCGTCGAGCGCGGTACCGGCGCACACCCGGCCGTCGAGCGGACCGGAGGCGCGCACGCAGCCGGGACGACCGGTCAACACCCGCTTCCCGAGCGAACCGGGAGCCACGTCGTGGCGACGGGGACCGGGGTGCAGCCGGCGGTCGAGCGTCCGAGCCGGCCGATCCCGCGGGCCGAGGGGACCGGGACCCACGTCGCGGCGACGGGGACCGGGGTGCAACCGGCGGTCGAGCGTCCGAGCCGGCCGACCCCGCGGGCCGAGGGGACCGGGACCCACATCGCGGCCACCGGCACCGGGACGCAGCCGGCGGTCGAGCGCAGCGGCCGCCGCGCTTCGAGCTCGGTTACCGGCACCCACGGGGTGGCCGAGCGCACCGACGCTCGGCTCCCGCCGGCCGCTACCGAGATCACCGGCCCGCAGCCGGCGCTCCCCGCCGACCCCGCCCCCGAGCCGGGCTGGGCCACGGCCGAGGCGCTCGCACGGGTGGAGGCGCGCGCCGGCAAGCCCGCCTGGACCGCGTACCTCAACGACACGCCGACCGGTCCGATGCCGGTGATCGACGAGGCCGCGTTCACCCACCCGTTCGTCGCCGTCACCGCGCCGGTCGCGGTCGTGGCGGCGCCTCCGGCATCGGTCGCCCCGGCACCCGTCGCGCCGGCACCGGTCGCACCTGCGCCGGCCGAGGACCTCGAACCCGCCGTCGCGCCCCGGCCGCGGCCCGCAGCCGAGCTCGTCGCCGCTACCGATGTCGTGCCCCGGCGCTCGCGCCGCGACCGGCGTGCGGCCGAGGAGGCCCCGCAGCACAGCAACCGGTTGCGCGTCGTGGTCGTCGCCGTCGTGCTGATGATGATCGGCGGCGGGGCGAGCGCGCTCGCCGCGGACAAGACGATCACGGTGACCGTCGACGGTCAGAACCGGATCGTGCACACCTTCGCCGCCGACGTCGCCTCCACGCTCGAGGCCGCGGGGATCGAGGTCACGCCCCGGGACCGCGTCGAGCCCGCGGCCACCACCGAGGTCGTCGACGGCGACGAGGTGATCTTCACCCACGCCCGCACCCTCACGCTCGTCGAGGGCAGCTCCCAGCGAGACCTGCCGATCCCCGCCACCACGGTGGAGGAGGCGATGCAGATCCTGGGCCTCGAGGCCCTGCCCACCCAGATGTCCGCCCCGCCGGCCACCCGGATCCCCCTCGACGGGTTCCGGCTCGAGCTGCGGGTGCCGCGGACCGTGAAGTTCACCGACGGCACCGGAGCGCCCTCCGAGGTCACCACGATGTCCGGCACGGTCGCCGGGCTGCTCGTGGAGAAGGGCATCCAGCTCGGTCCGGACGACGTGTCCGTCCCGTCGGCGGACACCCCGCTCACCGAGGGCCTCGACGTGCACATCGTGCGCAACGGTGAGGGCGAGGTGGTCGAGGTCCGGCCGATCGCGCCGCCGGAGCAGGTCATCGAGGACGGCTCGCTGCCGCGCGGCAAGCGGGTCGTCGTCGACAAGGGGATTCCGGGCGAGCAGACCGCGATCATGCGCGTCTACGTCCAGAACGGTCAGGAGGTCCGCCGCGAGCAGGTGCGCGCAGGCGGGATGACGCAGCCGCACCCGCGGGTCGTGCGGCTGGGCACGAACGACAGCCTCCGCGCCCCCGTCGTCGCCGACGGCAGCGTGTGGGACCGCCTCGCCCAGTGCGAGGCCACCGGGAACTGGGCGGTCAACTCCGGCAACGGCTACTACGGCGGCCTGCAGTTCGACGCCGGTACCTGGCGCGCGTACGGCGGCACCGACTACGCGCCGCTCCCGCACCAGGCGTCGCGCGAGGAGCAGATCGCCGTCGCGTCGCGGGTTCGCGACGACCGGGGCGGCTACGGCGCATGGCCCGCGTGCTCCCGGCGGCTGGGCCTCCAGCGCTGACCCGCATGCTTCCCAGGTGACCGACACGCAGTCCCGGCTACTCGGCCCGGCCGAGGTGCGGGCCCTTGCCGCCGAGCTCGGCCTGCGGCCGACCAAGCGGCTCGGCCAGAACTTCGTGCACGACCCGAACACGGTGCGCCGGATCGTCAAAGCGGCCGAGCTGGAACCGGACGACGTCGTCGTGGAGGTCGGTCCCGGGCTCGGCTCGCTCACGCTCGCCCTCCTGCCCGCCGTGCGGGCCGTGCACGCCGTGGAGATCGACCCGGTGCTCGCGGCCCGCCTTCCCGCGACGGCCGCCGACCGGGCACCCGCGCTAGCCGACCGGCTCACCGTGACCGCCGCCGATGCGCTCGGCGTGCGCGCGGGCGACCTGCCCGGCCCCGCCCCGACCGCGCTCGTGGCGAACCTGCCGTACAACGTCGGCGTGCCGGTGGTGCTGCACCTGCTCGCGGAGCTGCCGCAGCTGCGCCGCGGCCTGGTGATGGTGCAGTCCGAGGTCGCCGAGCGGCTCGCGGCGACGCCGGGCAGTCGCACGTACGGGGTGCCGAGCGCGAAGCTCGCCTGGTTCGCGGCGGCCCGGCGGGCGGGGCCCGTGCCGCGGGCGGTGTTCTGGCCGGTGCCCAACGTCGACTCGGGGCTGCTCGCCTTCGACCGGCGCGACCCGCCGCCCGGTGACCGCGGGGCGGTGTTCCGCCTGATCGACCACGCGTTCGCCCAGCGCCGCAAGGCCCTGCGCTCCGGCCTCGCCGGCTGGGCGGGCTCTCCGGCCGCCGCCGAGACCGCCCTCCGCGCTGCCGGCATCGACCCGCTGGCCCGCGCCGAGACCCTCTCCGTCGAGGACTTCGCCCGCCTCGCCGCGGCCGCCCCCTGAGCTCACCGCGACTCGCGCGCACTGAGACCGCGACTCGCGGGCGGTGGGCGTCGCCCGCCCCGCGAGTCGCGCTCTGAGTGCGTGCGAGTCGCGCTCTGGGTGCGCGCGAGTCGCGGTGTGGGTGCGTGCGAGGCGGGGCACGGCACGTCCTGGGTGGACGCACGTAGGGTTGACCGGTGCTCGCCGCCGTCCCACCACCGGTCACCGTGCGTGTGCCTGCCAAGATCAACTTGCATCTCGCGGTCGGCCCCCTGCGCGCCGACGGCTACCACGACCTCGTCACCGTCTTCCACGCGGTGAGCCTGTTCGACGAGGTCACGGTCGCGGCGAGCGACGCGCCCGGTATCGAGGTGCACGGCGAGGGGGTCACCGAGGTGCCCGCCGACGAGACGAACCTCGCCTGGCGGGCCGTCCAGGTGCTCGCCGAGAAGGCCGACCGCGACCCGGACGTGCGGCTGGTGCTGCGCAAGGGCATCCCCGTCGCCGGCGGGATGGCGGGTGGCAGCGCAGATGCGGCTGCGGCGCTGGTCGGGCTCTCGACGCTCTGGAAGCTCGATCTCACCCGGGACGAGCTGTCGGTGCTCGCCGCCGAGCTGGGCAGTGACGTCACGTTCGCGCTCTACGGCGGCACGGCCGTGGGCACCGGACGCGGCGAGCAGATCGTCCCGGTGCTGTCGCGGCACACCCAGCACTGGGTGATCGCGCTGCACCGCGGGGGCCTGTCGACGCCCGCGGTGTTCCGCGAGCTCGACCGGTTGCGCGGCGACAGCACGCCCGCGGAGCGGCCGGTGGAGCCGGTGTTGGAGGCGCTGGCGGGCGGTGATCCGCGCCAGCTCGCGCTCAGCCTCGGCAACGACCTGCAGGCGGCGGCCGTCACCATGGCCCCCGAGCTGCGCCGCACGCTGCGCGCAGGCGTGGCGGCAGGCGCGCTCGCCGGGTTGGTGTCCGGCTCGGGTCCGACCTGCGCCTTCCTGTGCACGAGTGCCGAGGCGGCCCTCGACGTCGCCACCGAGCTGGCCGGCGTGGGCGTGTGCCGCACGGTCCGGATCGCGCACGGCCCGGTGCCCGGCGCCCGCGTCGTCGACCACGATCCACCGACCATGCCGCCGCCGCCCACCGCCTGGCCGCCGGTGCGTGCCTGATGGCGGGACAGAACCTCGTCAACCTCGAGACCGTCACCGCGCACGTCCCCGGTGACGCCTCGCGGGTGCTGCTGAACGGGGTGTCGCTCGGGGTCGAGCAGGGCGAGCGGATCGGCGTCGTCGGGCTCAACGGCGGTGGCAAGACCACCCTGCTCGACATCATCACCGGATCCCGCGCGCCCGACGGCGGGCGCGTCAGCCGCCTCGGCGGCCTGAACCTCGCCCACCTCGCCCAGTCCGACGTGCTGCCCGCGGGCGCGCGCGTGCGGGACGTCGTGCTGGCCGCGTGGGCCGGCGCCGCCGAGCACGAGTGGGCGGGCGACGCGAAGGTGCGCGACGTCCTCGACGGGCTGGGCCTCACCGATCTCGACCGGAGCGTCGAGGGTCTGTCGGGTGGGGAGAAGCGGCGGGTCGCGCTGGCGGCCGCGCTCGTCGGCGACCCGGACCTCGTCGTGCTCGACGAGCCCACCAACCACCTCGACGTCGAGGGCATCACCTGGCTCGCCGAGCACCTGATCTCGCGCCGGTGCGGGGTGGTGGTCGTCACGCACGACCGCTGGTTCCTCGACGCGGTCTGCACCCGGACGTGGGAGGTCGCGAACGGCCGCGTCGAGAGCTACCTCGGTGGCTACGCCGACTGGGTGTACGCCCGTGCGGAGCGCGCTCGGCAGGCCGACGCCGCCGAGGCGCGCCGCCAGAACCTCGCCCGCAAGGAGCTCGCGTGGCTGCGCCGCGGCGCGCCGGCCCGCACGTCGAAGCCGCGGTTCCGCATCGAGGCCGCGGAGGCGCTGATCGCCGACGTCCCGCCGCCCCGCAACAGCGTCGAGCTCCTCGGTTTCGCCACCAACCGGCTCGGCCGCACGGTGCTGGAGCTGGAGGACGCCACCGCGGTCGTGGCCGGGCGCACGCTGCTCGACCGCGTCACCTGGCGGGTCGGCCCCGGCGACCGGATCGGGATCGTCGGCGTCAACGGGTCCGGCAAGACCACCCTGCTGCGCAGCCTGAGCGGCGACCGCCCGCTCGACGGCGGCCGGCTGGTGCGCGGGCGCACCGTCAAGCTCGCCCAGCTCACCCAGGAGCTCGTCGACCTCCCCGACGACATGCGGGTGCTGGAGGCCACCGAGCAGGTCGCGAAGTACGTGCGGCTCGGCAGGGCCGAGATGACGGCGTCGCAGGTGCTGGAGAGGCTGGGCTTCCCGGCGTCGCGGCAGTGGACGCCCGTCGGCGACCTGTCCGGTGGGGAGCGCAGGCGCCTGCAGCTCACGCGGCTGCTGATGGCCGAGCCGAACGTCCTGCTGCTCGACGAGCCCACCAACGACCTCGACGTCGACACCCTCACCCAGCTCGAGGACCTCCTCGACGGCTGGCCGGGCACGCTCGTCGTCGTCAGCCACGACCGCTACCTGCTGGAACGGGCCTGCGACACGGTGGTCGCCCTGCTGGGCGACGGGAGGATCACCCACCTCCCGGGCGGGATCGACGAGTACCTGCGGCGCCGTGCCGAGAACGGGGACACGACCACCCCCGCGGCCCAGGCGAAGCCGGTCTCGAACGCCGCGCAGCAGCGGGCCGCCCGCAAGGAGGCCGCCCGGCTGGAGCGGCGCATGGAGGCGCTCGCCGCCACCGAGGCGCGGCTGCACGAGCAGCTCGTGGAAGCGGCCACCGACCCCGAACGCCTGATGGCGCTCGATCGCGATCTCAAGGCCGTGGTGGCGGAGCGGGAAGAGGTCGAGCTGGAGTGGCTGGCCGCTGCGGAGCTCGCCGAGTCCTAGATCGCAGGGCGGCTCGGGCCGGCCGCGCGCTCGTCATCCCGGCCCGGGGTGGTTGCGCCGCCGGGCGTAGGCGCGGGCAGCGCGGGCGCGGTCGCCGCAGCGGGTGGAACACCACTGGCGACGGCGGCGGCGGAGCAGGTAGCGGTTGCACGGCGTGGCGTCGCAGCAGGCGAGGCACTCGGCGTCGGGGCCGGTGAGCAGGTCGGCCGTGTTCGCTGCGAGGGTCGCGAGAGCGTGGTCGAGGATCTCGTTGGTGGGACACGGCGCGGCGCGGTAGGGGCCGTCCTTCTCGTCCCAGAACAGCAGGGCGGCCGTGGGGACCCTGGTCAGCGCGTCGTTGACGGCTGACAGGGCCGCGGGCAAGGCGGGAAGTGCGGCGACGCGCGCGGCGAACAACGCCTTGACGTGTTCGCGCAGCGACCGCAGCTGTGTCACGCACATCTCCTGCACCCCGGCGTCGGCCGGGGCGAGACCGCGTTCCGCGAGCCACCGGTTGGCCGCCGCGGGGCTGCCGAGGAGATCGACGAACTGCCCGCCGGGCAGCGCGATCGCGCTGTTGGCGAAATCGAGCGCGAGGTACTGCTCGGCGCCCGGTGCGGGCGGCAGCGCGGGCTCGGCCGTCGCAGTCGGGCTCATGTTTCTCATGGTACGGCTTGCTTTCATCCGTGAGAACCGCCTAGCTTCCTCACGGATAACTCGAAGACCATCCGTGAGGAGTTCGCCCGTGGCTTCTGCTGGCCCGACCACCGTTCAGTTCCCGGTCCGCGTCTTCGGCGGCCCGACCGCGCTCTTCGAGTACGGCGGGCTGAGGTTCCTGACCGATCCGACGTTCGACGCTCCCGGCGGCTACGAGAGGGACGGGCGCACGATCCTGACCAAGACTGCGCCCGCTGCCGGCGGCCCCGCCGGCCTCGGCCGGATCGACGTGGTCCTGCTCTCCCACGACGAGCACCCCGACAACCTCGACACCGCCGGTCGGGCCCTGCTCGCCGACATCCCGCTCACCCTGACCACCCCCGGCGGCGCGCAGCGCCTGGGGGACCGGGCTACGGGGCTGGCCGAGTGGGAGACGATCGAGCTGGACCGCCCCGCCGGCGGCGTGATCACCGTGACGGGCGTGCCCGCCGTCCACGGGCCGGGTGGACGCGCGGAGGTCGAACCCGTCACCGGCGAGGTGGTCGGGTTCGTCCTGACGGGGGAGGGCCTGCCGACGGTCTACGTCAGCGGCGACAACGCCTCGCTCGAGGCGGTGACTGAGATCGCCGAGCGCTTCGGGCCGGTGGACACGGCCATCCTCTTCGCCGGAGCTCCGCGCCTTCCCGTCCTCTTCGACGGGGCACCGATCGTCCTCGACAGCGCCCAGGCCGCCGAGGCCGCCACGATCCTCCGGGCGCGCCGGGTGGTTCCCGTCCACTACGAGGGCTGGGACCACTACAGCGAGGGCCGCGACGAGCTGGTGGCCGCGTTCGCCGCCGCCGGCCTGGCCGACCGCCTGGACCTGGGCGAGCCCGGGTGACGGGTCGGACGCGCCGAGCGGACCACGCTCCAGGGAGGAACTCGCCGGTGACGGCCAACGCCCGTGCCGCGATCGACGATCTCCGCGGGTCTCCCGCGCAGCGCCGCAGTCTGATCGTCCTGGGCGTCGCCCAGGTCCTCAGCGGTGCGGGGTTGGCCGCCGGGGTGACCGTCGGTTCCCTGCTCGCGCAGGACATGCTCGACTCCACCAGCCTCGCCGGCCTGCCCAGCGCCCTGGGTACCGCCGGCTCCGTTCTGGGCGCTGTGGTCGTGGGGCGCCTCTCGCACTCCCACGGGCGCCGCCCCGGTCTCGCTGCCGGGTACCTGGCCGGGGCCGTCGGGAGCGCGGGCGTCATCGTGGCGGCGATCTCCGAGCAACCCCTCCTGCTGTTCCTGGCGCTGTTCGTCTACGGCGTCGGCATGGCCACCACCTTGCAGGCCCGCTACGCCGGAGCCGATCTGGCCGCCCCCACCCGCCGTGCTCGCGCCGTGTCCACGGTGCTGGTCGCCACCACCCTCGGCGCCGTGGTCGGCCCCAACCTCGCGGCGCCGACCGGCGACCTGGCGCGCGCCCTCGGCGTTCCCCACCTGGCCGGGCCGTTCCTGCTCGCCGGCGTGGCCTACGCGATGGCAGCCCTCGTCCTGCTCGTCTGGCTGCGGCCCGACCCGTTGCTGCTGGCCCGGTCCCTCGAAGCCGGGCGGCAGGCGGTGGCGGACGGGCAGCCCGGCACCCGGCCGAGCCTGCGGGCGCATCGTCCCGAACTGCTGGTCGGCGCGCTGGTCATGGCGCTCACCCAACTGGTGATGGTCGCGATCATGACGATGACCCCGATCCACATGCACGACCACGGCCACGGGACGGCCGCGACCGGGATGGTCATCGCCGTCCACCTCGGTGCCATGTACCTGCCGTCGCCCTTGGCCGGCTGGCTCGTCGACCGCTACAACCGCCCCGCGATCGCCACTGCGGCCGGGTTCACCCTGCTGGCCGCCGGGATCGTTGCCGCGAGCGCCCCCGACGACTCCGTCGCACTCCTCGCCGTGGCCCTCGCGCTGCTGGGTCTCGGCTGGAACCTCGGCCTGGTCACCGGCACCGCGATCATCACCGACGTCGCGCCGCCGGCCACCCGGGCGAGGACCCAGGGACTTGTCGACGTCGTCATCGCGGTCGCCGGTGCCGGCGGCGGCATGGTCTCGGGACTCGTCGTCGCCGCTGCCGGATTCCCGGTGCTCGCCCTCGGGGGCGGCCTCCTGGCGCTGGCCGTCGTACCGATGGTCGTCGTCGCCGCGCGCAACGGATGAGGCGGACTCGCCGTGTCGGTGTGCCGGACTCGCCGTGCTCGATGCCGGACTCACCCTCGCGGGCGCGAGTCCCACGTTCCAGCGCGGCGAGTCCGACGTTCCGGCGCGGCCAGTCGGGCGTCCGGGCATGGCGAGTCGGGCCGCTCGCCCGGCTGCCGGTGGACGGGTGGGTCAACCGATCGATCGAGTCGCTCCGCGCGCGGCCGCCCTAGCGTCGATCGCGTGACCGTCGTTCAGCAGGTGCCGGTGCGGGTGCTGCCCGCGTTCTCCCGCGGGCCCGTGCTCGCCGTCGCCGCCTCGGTCGGACTCGTGCTGACCGCCGTGAGCGGCCGGTACGGGTACTTCGGCGACGAGCTGTACTTCGTGGCGGCGGGCCACCACCTGGACTGGGGCTACGCCGACCAGCCGCCGTTGCTGCCGTTGATCGCGCTGCTGATGGACACCCTCGCCCCTGGTTCCGTTGCGGTGCTGCGCATCCCGGCGACGCTCGCGATCGTGACGGCGGTGGTGCTCGCCGCGCTCCTGGCGCGGGAGTTCGGCGGCGGTCGGCGGGCGCAGCTGCTGGCGGCGGGCGCGGTGGCGGTCTCGCCCGGGTTCCTGGCCACCGGCCACCTGCTCGCCACGTCCACGGTCGACCCGCTGGTCTGGGTCGCCGTGACGTACCTGCTGGTCCGCTGGCTCCGCACCCGCGCGGACGGGCTGCTGCTCGCCGCCGGGATCGTCACTGCGGTCGGCCTGCAGGCGAAGTTCTTGATCGTGGCGTTCTGGGCGGTTGCGGTGGTCGCCGTGTTCATCTGCGGGCCACGGGAGCTGTTGCGTAGGCAGGCGCTGTGGGCGGGCGGCGCGGTCGCGGCGCTCACGACGATCCCGACCCTCGTCTGGCAGGCGCGCAACGGCTGGCCCCAGCTGGAGATGGGGCGGGTCGTCGCGGGGGAGAGCGGCTACGCGGGCGGGATGCTCGGATTCCTCCCGCTCGGGTTCTTCGCGGCCGGGCTGCTCGTCGGCTCGGTGCTCGGCGTGGTCGGTGTCGTCCGGCTCCTGCGGGCCCCCGAACACCGGTTCCTCGGGGTCACGGCGCTCGGCGTGGCCCTGCTGTTCATGCTGGTAGGCGGCCGGCCGTACTACGTGGCCGGACTGCTGCCGCTGCTCTGGGCCGCGGGCGCGGCGTCCGTCGAGCAGCGGCGGCCCGCGGTCTGGTGGCGCTGGGTTCCGACGTGGCCCGTGTACGCCCTGACCGCGGCCGCGCTCCTGATGGGGAACGTGCTGCCCGTCCAGCCGGTGTCCGCGCACGCCGACCGGCCGTTGCAGGTCGGCAACTTCCAGCTCGACGAGATCGGCTGGCCCGCCGTGGTGGCCGACGTGCGAGCGGCCTACCGCGCGCTACCGCCGGACGTGGCGCGCGACGCCGTGGTGGTCACCGGTGACTACTGGACCTACTCGGCGGTCCAGGGGTTCGCGCCCGAGCTGCGGTCCTTCAGCTTCCACCGCGGCGCCGCCTGGTTCGGCACGCCGCCGGAGGACTCGGGTGCCGTCGTGTTCGTCGGCGACCCGTCACCGGTGGCCGCGGCGTTCGAGACCGTGACGGCGGTGGGTCGGCTGGACAACGACGAGCGCGTCAACAACCTGGTACAGGGCACCCCGATCCACCTGCTGGAGGGCAGGCGCGTTCCGTGGGCGCAGCTGTGGGAGTCGGCCCACCACCTGTGAGCGGTCAGGCCGCGGTGAGCGCGGCGACCAGGTCCTTGGTGCGGCCGAGCATCGCCGCCATCGCGATCGGGTCCATGTAGTCGTCGTACTCCACGATCTCACCGTCGCGGACCCGGACCACCCCGAGCGCGCGGAAGCGGTAGGGCCCTCCGATGCCGTGCGAGTACCCGTGGTGCTCGATCTCGACGACGACCACCTCCGGGTCGTCGGTGTCCCGCACGAGCATGTCGACGCCTTCCATCTCGAGCAGCGACCGCCGGGCGGAGGCGGCGCTGTGGTACTCGCGGATGGTGTCGCGGCCCACCAGCTCGCGGGGCATCCCGGGGGGAGCGAAGGGGTAGCGCAGCACCCCGTCCTCGGCGAAGAGGTCGCCGAAGACCACGCCCTCCCCGGCGACCATGCGCCGGACGTCCTCCACGACCTCACGCGGGCTACGGCTCATGTGACCCCTCCTGTTGCAGAACTAGAATCGGAACGGTGACCCCGCTTAGACGATACGGAACGCGCGCCCCGCTTGGCAACGACCATGGCTGAGCGAGCGCTGCGCGCCGACGCCCGCCGCAACCGGGAGCGCGTGCTCGCCGCCGCCCGGCGGGCGTTCGCCGAGCAGGGCTACGCGGTTCCGCTCGACGAGATCGCGGTCGCAGCGGGAGTGGGGCCCGGCACGGTCTACCGGCACTTCCCGACGAAGGAGGCCCTGTTCGAGGCCGTTTCGGTCGCGAACGTCGAGGAGCTCGCCGCCGACGCCCGCGCTCGTGCGGAAGCGGCCGATCCGGCCCGCGCCTTCACGGAGTTCCTGGACGCTCTGGCCGAGCAGGCGCTCGCCAAGCGCGATCTCCCGGACGCGTTCGGCGGTGCGGGCGCGGACGCGGTGGCCGGGGCCGTGGCCGAGGTGCACGAGGCGCTCGGTGTCCTGCTCGCGAAGGCGCAGGAGGCGGGCGGTGTGCGCCGTGACGTGTCCGTCAAGGATCTGATCGCGCTGCTCAAAGGCCTGCTGCACGCCGTGCGGACCGATCCCGACCCCGACGTCCGGCACCGGTTGCTCGCCGTGGTGCGCGACGGGCTCCGACCGAAGGAGGGGTGAGGATCAACCTTTCGACCGATCCGGTGACGCGCACGGCCGCATAACGTGATGTCACGCGCGGATCGGGTTGGGGGACTCGGGGGGAGACCCGCGCAGCGCGACCGGCCCCTGCCGTGCCGACGGCGGCAGCGGGCCGGTCGGCGCACCGGCCGGCCGCTATCGACGAGCCAGCTCCTCCAGCATCAGTGCCTCGGCCAGCACGGCACGGCCGAACATCGCGACGTCGAGGCTCTCGTCGATGCCGTGCCACCGGCTCGCGGGGTCGCCGACGCCGGTCACCAGCACCGCCGCTCCGGGGAACTGGCGCGCGAACTCCGCGACGAACGGGATCGAGCCGCCGATGCCGGTCTCGACCACCGGGTTGCCGTAGGCCTCCGTGAAGGCGCGCCGCGCGGCGTCGTACGCGGCTCCGGTGCCGTCGATCGTGAACGGCTCGGCGCGCCCCGGCTCGAGCGTGACGGTCACCTGCGCGCCCCACGGCACGTTCGCCTCGAGGTGCTCGGCGAGCGCGCGCTGCCCCTTGACCGCGTCGTCGCCAGGAGCGAGCCGCATGCCGACGCGCGCGCGGGCGCGTGGCAGCAGCACGTTCGACGACTCGGCGACGCGCGGGGCGTCGATCCCGAGCACGGCGACCGCGGGCTTGGCCCACGCGCGCGTCGGGATCGTGCCGCTGCCGAGCAGCTGCACGCCGTCGAGCAGGCCGACGTCGGAGCGGAAGACGGCCTCGTCGAGGTCCGGGGCGGAGGAGGTGCTGTGCACCAGCCCGGGCACGGCGACCTCACCGTCGGCGTCGTGCAGGGTGGCCAGCGCCTTGACGAGCGCGGTGAGCGCGTCACCGACCGGGCCGCCGTAGACACCGGAGTGCACGGGGTTCTCCAGCATCGCCACCTCGACGGTGACGTCGACGAGCCCGCGCAGGGTCGTGGTGAGGCCCGGGACGTCGACGGCCGGGTTGGATGCGTCGGCGATCACGATGACGTCGCACGTCAGCAGGTCTTTGTGGGCCTGCAGCAGTGCCGGGAGGGTGGGCGACCCGGACTCCTCCTCGCCCTCGATGAACAGCGTGACGCCCACCGGCGGACGTCCGCCGTATGCGCGCAGGACGGCGAGGTGGGTCATCACGCCGGCCTTGTCGTCGGCGGCGCCGCGGCCGTAGAGGCGGCCGTCGCGCTCGGTCGGCTCGAACGGCGGGCTAGTCCAGCGGCCGACGTCGCCGGTCGGCTGCACGTCGTGGTGGGCGTAGAGCAGCACCGTCGGCGTGCCGGCCGGGCCGGGGAAGTGGGCTACGACGGCCGGCGCACCGCCGGTGGCAGCGATGATCGTGACGTCGGCCGCCCCTGCGTCGCGGGCGAGCTCGGCGACGGCCTCGGCGCTGCGCCGGGTGTCCTCGGCGCGGGCCGGGTCGGCCCAGATGCTCGGGATCCGCACCAGCCGCTCGAGGTCGGCTCGGGCACCGGGGAGGACTGCGGCCACGGACGCCGCGAGCTGCTCTGACATGTGCTCCGATGCTAGTGCTCGAAAGACCGTAGGCTCGGTGACCATGTCCCGGTTCCTCGCGATGTTGCTGGACTCCGCCGCGCGTTCGCCCCGCGGGATGACGACCGGAGAGCCGAACAACCCGGTCCGGCACACGTGGCCGCAGGTGCACGTCACCGCACGCCGGATGGCGGCCGCACTGCGCGCCGGCACCTCCGACCAGGCCGGCCTCGGGCACGGCTCGGCGGTCGGCGTGCTCGCGGGCGAGCCGGTGTCGATCGCTCCCGCGGCGCAGGCGGTGTGGCTGTGCGGGGGCAGCGTCACGATGCTGCACCAGCCCACCGCGCGTACCGACCTCGCCGGCTGGGCCGAGGACACCGTGTCGGTGCTGCGGATGATCGACGCGCGGCTCGTGCTGCTCGGTGCCCCGTTCGACGCTCTCGCGCCGGTGCTCACCGAGCGCGGCATCCCGTTCCGGACGCTCGACGGCCTGGCCGGCGACGGCGACGTCGAACCGGATGCGGATGTCGCGGCCGAGGACGACACCGCGCTCCTGCAGCTCACGAGCGGGTCCACCGCCGAGCCGAAGGCCGTGCGGATCACGCACCGCAACCTCTTCGCCAACCTGTCCGGGATGGTCGAGGCCTCGAAGCTCGACGTCGAGCGGGACGTGATGGTGTCGTGGCTGCCGCTGTTCCACGACATGGGGATGGTCGGGTTCCTCACCGTGCCGATGACCACCGGCCTGGAGCTCGTGACGGTCACGCCGTCCGACTTCCTGGGCAGGCCGCTGCTGTGGGCGGAGCTCATCTCGAAGTACGGGGGCACCGTCACCGCGGCGCCCAACTTCGCCTACGCGGTGCTGGGTCGCCAGCTCGCACGGGCCGAGGAGGGGTCGCTCGACCTCTCGACGCTGCGCATCGCCCTCAACGGTGCAGAGCCGATCGACCCGGACGCCGTCGAGGCGTTCACCAGTGCGGGTGCGAAGTTCGGGCTGCGACCCGAGTCGGTGCTCGCGGCGTACGGGATGGCGGAGACGGCGCTCGGGGTGTCGTTCGCGCCGGTCGAGACCGGTCTGCAGGTCGACACGATCGACGCCGACCAGCTGGAGTCGCACCGCCGCGCGGTGCCGGCAGGCGACGCCCCCGCGCGTCGGTTCCCGCGGCTCGGCCCGCCGTTGCCGGGGATCGAGGCCCGCGCGGTCGGCGACGACGGGCGCGTGCTCGGCGAGCGTGAGGTCGGCGTGCTGCAGCTGCGCGGCGACTCCGTGACGCCCGGGTACCTCACCGTCGACGGCCCGGTCGACACCCAGGACGCCGACGGCTGGCTGGACACCGGCGACGAGGGTTACGTCGCCGACGGCGACGTCGTGGTCTGCGGCCGCCGCAAGGACGTGATCATCATGGGCGGCCGCAACATCTACCCGACCGACATCGAACGCGCCGCCGCGACCGCGGAGAACGTGCGCGCGGGCAACGTGGTCGCCGTCCGCGTGCTGGCGGGCGGCGACGGCGGGCGCCACCGCGAGACCTTCACGGTGGCCGTCGAGTCGCGCAAGGCCGGCGACCCCGAGGCCGAGCAGCTGATCCGCAAGGACGTGATCAGCCGGGTGGTCTCCGCCGTGGGCGTGCGGCCCGCCGAGGTCGTGGTGCTCGGTCCGGGAACGCTGCCCAAGACGCCGTCGGGCAAGCTGCGCCGCGCCGCCACCGCCCAGCTGCTACGGGATCGGTGACAGCAGGGGCATCACGATCGTGTCGACGATCCGGGCGAGCTCGTCGCCGGGTGGGGGCGCACCGGTGAGCAGGAACGTCTCGATGACCAGGGCCGGGCCGGCCCGGGCGACCAGCGTGCTGATCCGGGCCGGGTCGATCTCGCCGCGTTCGGCGCCGCGCCGCAGGATGCCGTGGACCATGCGGAGCCGCGGCTCGATCACCCGGCTCGCGAACGCATCGCGCAGCTCCGGAACCCGCAGCACCTCGAGGAGGACGTCGAGGCTCGGGAACCTGCTCCGGCCGGCGACGGTGTCGGCCATGATCGTCAGCGTGGCGAGCAGCTCGTCGCGCACGGATGCGGACGGGGCCACCTCGCCGGGGTCGGGCAGCACGCCGAGGAGCGCGTCGAGGACGAGCTCCCGTTTGCCAGCCCAGCGCCGGTAGAGCGCGGCCTTCCCGGTCTGCGCGCGGCGGGCGATCCCGTCCATCGTGAGCGCGGCGTAGCCGGCGTCGGCCAGTTCGTCGAGCGTGGCTCGGTGGATCGCGTGTTCGAGGGCCTCGCCGCGGCGGCGGGTCCGGGCCGGCATGACGGCGATAGTAGACGCTTGCGTTCCCTTCTTGGACCTGCCATCGTTCCAATAAGGAACGGCAACGTTCATTAGGAGGGCGTGATGACCGACGTCCTGGTGGTCGGCGCCGGTCCGGCCGGGCTCGTGGCGGCCACCGTGCTCGCGGAGCTGGGGGTGGCGGTGCGGATCGTCGACCGCGACGCCGGTCCCGTGGAGCAGTCGCGGGCCGCGATCGTGCACGTGCGCACGCTGGAGCTGCTGGACCGGATCGGTGTCGCGGAGCGCGCCGTCGCGGAAGGCGTGCGGACCACCGCCGTGGAGGTGTTCGAGCGCGGGCGTCGCATCGCCGGCTTCCCACTCGTGGGGCGCGGGTCCGAGGGGCGGACCCCCTTCCCGTTCGCGCTCGGCCTCGCCCAGGACCGCACCGAGCGCCTGCTCGTCGAGCGCCTCGGCCAGCTGGGTGTCCGCGTGGAGTGGGACACCGAGCTGATCGGCCTGCACCGCGTGCCGTCCGGTGTCCGGGCCGTCGTGCGCGGGGCGGAACCCATCGAGGCGCGCTGGGTCGTCGGTGCGGACGGAGCCAGCAGCAGCGTGCGCCGGGCGCTCGGGATCGGGTTCGCCGGTCGCACCTACGACCAGGCAGGCGTGCTCGCCGACGTCCGGCTCGACGGGGACCCGCCGGCCGACGGCACGATCCGGCTGCACCTCACACCCGGCGGGTTCGTCGGCCTGTTCCGGCTCGGCCCCGACCGCCACCGCGTGTTCGGCGCCCTACCGCGCGGGCTCGCTCCCGCCGGCACCGAGATCTCCCACGAACCGTACGGCGACGTCCCGGAGGACCGGCTGCGCCGCTGGTGCGCCGAGGTGGCAGGCACCGCCGTCCGGGACGTCCACTGGAGTGCGCTCTTCCGGGTGCACAGCCGGCTCGCCGAGCGGTTCCGATCGGGGCCCGTATTCCTGGCCGGCGACGCCGCGCACATCCACAGCCCCGCAGGCGGGCAGGGGATGAACCTCGCCATCGGCGATGCGGTGAACCTCGCCTGGAAGCTCGGGCTGGTGGCACGGGGCGAGGCGCACGAGCGGCTGCTCGACTCGTACGAGGCCGAGCGGATGCCCGTCGCCGTCACCGTGCTGCGTGGCGCCGACCGGGGTTTCGCACTGGAGACAGCGGCGCACCCGGCTGCGGTGTGGGGGCGCGCGCACCTCGCCGGACGTGCGATCACGTTCGCGCAGCGGCTGCCCCCGGTGCGCCACGCCGTGTTCCGGCTGTTCTCGCAGACCTGGATCACCTACCGGGACAACCCGGCGACGGGCGGGGTGCGGGCAGGCGGCCGTGCACCGTGCGGCGGGCCACGCGCGGGCCTGCGCCACCACCTGCTGGTGTTCGGCGACCCCGCTGCGGGGTGGGCGGTCGAGGCGGCGCTCGACGCGTACGCCGTGCCGGTGAGCGTCGAGGTCGTCCCGGCGGGGGAGCACGGCCTGCGCCGGCAGTACCGGGCCCGACCGCCGTGGCTGGTCCTCGTGCGCCCGGACGGCCACATCGGCTACGCCGGGCCGGCCGACGACCTAGATGCGCTCACCGCCCACCTCGACCGGATCTTCGTGCGCAGGAGCTGATCAGCCGCTCAGCGCGTGGAACCGGTTCTGCGCGGGTTCCAGGCCGTCGGAGAGCAGTGCCTCGGCGGCGTCGGCGGCCAGGTCGACGACGAACTCCAGCTCCTTGCGCTCCGCACCCGAGAAGCGCTTCAGCACGAAGTCGGCGGGGTCCTGCCGGCCCGGCGGGCGGCCGATGCCGAACCGGACGCGCAGGTAGTCCTTCGTGCCGAGGGAGGAGCTGATCGAGCGCAGACCGTTGTGGCCGCCCTCCCCGCCGCCGCGCTTGAGCCGGATCACGCCGAAGCCGAGGTCCAGGTCGTCGTGGATCACGATCAGGTCCTCGGCCGGCACCGAGAAGTACCGGACGAGGCCTGCCACCGGGCCGCCCGACACGTTCATGTAGGTCCGCGGCTTCGCGAACACCACGCGGCGGCCGGCGAGCCTGCCCTCGAGAACGTCCGCGTTGGTGCGGTGCTTCGAGAACCGCCCGCCGCCCGCTCGCGCGGCGAGCAGCTCGACGACGCCGAACCCGACGTTGTGCCGGGTGTCGGCGTAGTCCGGACCCGGGTTGCCGAGCCCGACGACGAGCGCGGGGCCCGGCGTCATCCTCAGCTCTCCGAGCCGGCCGGGGTCGAAGGGGCCTCCTCGACCACACCGGCGCCCTCGAGGTCGATCTCGCCCTCGAGCTGCGCCTCGGTGGGCGACGACACGACGTTGACGACCAGCAGCTCCGGGTCGGCCTTGAGCTCGGTGCCCTCGGGCAGCGGCACGTCGGAGGCGTGGATCTGGGCCCCCACCTCGAGCCCTTCCACGGAGACCTCGATCTGCTCCGGGATGCTGGAGACGTCCGCCTCGACCTCGAGCGTGTTGAGCTCCTGCGAGATCATGGTGCCGGGCGCGGCATCGCCGGTGACGACGAGCTGCACCTCGACCGACACCTTCTCGCCGCGGCGGATCACCAGCAGGTCGACGTGCTCGATGTACGGGCGGATCGGGTGCGTGACCACCGTCTTGGTGAGCGCCAGCTGGGTGTCGCCGCCGATGTTCAGGGTCAGCACGGCGTTGCGGCCCTGCTCGCGGATCACGCGCGCGAACTCGAGCTGCGGGAGCGAGAGGTGCTGCGGGTCGGTGCCGTGCCCGTAGAGCACGGCGGGGATCTTCCCGGCACGACGGGTGCGGCGGGCGGCGCCCTTGCCGAACTCCGTGCGGGTCTCGGCGTCGATACGGGCCTCGGCCACGGTTGTCTCCTCGATCAGAACTGCTGCGGTGGACGCGCGCGACGAGGCAGACCGGAATGCCGGGACTGCGTCGATCACGGCGGGCCAGCGTGCACCCACCCTCGCCGCGGAACGATCGTCAACGATACGCGACCGTCTCCGGTGCCCCGCCCTCCGGGTCCCGCTCAGAACGCGACTCGCGCGCACCCGGACCGCGACTCGCGGGGAAGGGGGGCCCGCACTTCCGCGAGTCGCGCTGTGGGTGTGCGCGAGTCGCGCTGGAGACGCGCGCGAGGGGGTAACGGCGGTCACACCGCCGCCGACTCCTTGATCGGCGTCGGGGCCGACAAGATCCGGAGAACGCTCCCCATGACTCAGCCGTGGACTCCCCAACAGGGCAACGGTCACCAGTCGTACGGCCCGCCCCCACAGCGGTCGCG
Source organism: Pseudonocardia cypriaca (assembly GCF_006717045.1). Classification (NCBI taxonomy): domain Bacteria; kingdom Bacillati; phylum Actinomycetota; class Actinomycetes; order Pseudonocardiales; family Pseudonocardiaceae; genus Pseudonocardia; species Pseudonocardia cypriaca. The sequence continues at coordinate 2,626,497 of NZ_VFPH01000002.1, read as the reverse complement.
CGGGCCGATGCCCGGTCCCCATCCGCAGGGCCGGCCGCCGTACGGACCGCCTCCACAGCGCTCGTACCCGCGGCCGCCGCAGCAGCCGCCGTCCCCGAGACGTCCCGAGTACGAACGGCGGCAGGCGTACGAGCCGCCCGTGCAGCGGTCGTACGAGCCGCCGGAGCCCGCGCACCTGCGGTCCGAGCCGACGCCGGAGCCGGTGGACCGGCACCCCGAGCCGCGCAACGGACTGGGCCTGGCGGCCGCCATCGTCGCGCCGATCGGCATCCTCTTCGGACTCGTCCCGCTCACCGGGTTCGTGGCCGTGATCTGCGGTCTCGTCGCCGTCCCGCTCGCGATCGCCGGCCGGTCCCGCTACAAGAAGGGGCTCGCCACCAACGGCCGGACCGCCATGACCGGTCTCGTGTCGGGAGTTGTCGCGCTCGCTCTCGGGGTGTGGGGCGTCGTGATCGTGTTCCAGGCCACCAACGAGCTGGTCAAGACCTTGCAAGGACCCGCAGCGGTTTCTGCCGGGCCGGCGGCAGGAGCTGGTGGCGCACCGGGTCAGGTGGCGTCGGCGGACCCGGGTGTCGTCGCGTTCGGCCAGCGCGTGACGTTCGACGACGGTGTGGCCATCGAGGTCACGTCGCCGGAGTCGTTCAAGCCCGGCCGGTACGCGATGGGGAACGACCGCGATCGTGCCGTGAGTTTCGAGATCACCGTCGTCAACGGATCCGACCAGCCGCTCGACGCGGTCACGACGATCGTCCGGGCCACGCACGCCGGCCGGGACGCCCCGCTGGTCTTCGACGCCCAGAAGGGCATGAACGGCCCACCGCAGGGCACCGTGCTGCCCGGGAAGTCGATCACGTTCCCGGTCGCGGTGTCGGTCGGGAAGGACGTCGCCGACCTGCAGGTCGACGTCACTCCCCGGATCATCGGTGATCCCGCGATCTTCTCCGGCCGGGTCTAGCCGCTGCAGCGACCACGACACGTCCGCACGCAGAACGCGACTCGCGCGCACTCAGAACGCGACTCGCGGGATCGGGTCAGGCGTTGCCGTTGAAGAGGCTCGTCACCGAGCCGTCGTCGAAGACCTCGTGGATGGCGCGGGCGAGGAGCGGGGCGATCGACAGGACGGTCATCGTCGGGAACCGCTTCTCGTCGGGGATCGGCAGGGTGTCGGTGAAGATCACCTCGCGGGCCCCGCAGTCGGCCAGCCGCGCCGGGGCGGGCCCGGAGAGCACGCCGTGCGTCGCTGCGACCACGACGTCCTTGGCGCCCTCCTTGAGCAGCACCTCGACGGTCTTGGCCACCGTGCCACCGGTGTCGATCATGTCGTCGATCACCACGCAGAGCCGGCCGTCGACCTCGCCGACCACGCGGTTGGCGACGGCCTCGTTGGGCCTGCGGGGGTCGCGGGTCTTGTGGATGAAGGCCAGCGGGGTGCCGCCGAGGGTGTCGGCCCAGCGCTCCGCCAGCCGGACGCGGCCGGAGTCGGGCGAGACGACGGCGAGCTGCTCGTCGGCGTAGGTGCGCTTGATGTGCTCGGCGAGCACCGGGAGCGCGAAGAGGTGGTCGACCGGGCCGTCGAAGAAGCCCTGGATCTGGGCGGTGTGCAGGTCGACGGTCATGATGCGGTCGGCACCCGCGACCTTGAACATGTCGGCGACGAGCCGGGCTGAGATGGGTTCGCGGCCGCGGTGCTTCTTGTCCTGGCGGGCGTATCCCCAGAACGGCATCACGACGGTGATCCGCTTGGCCGACGCCCGTTTCAAGGCGTCGACCATGATCAGGTGCTCCATGATCTGGTCGTTGATCGGCGCCGAGTGCGCCTGCAGCACGAACGCGTCGCATCCGCGCACGGACTCCTCGAACCGGACGAAGATCTCCCCGTTGGCGAACGAGTACGCCGACTGCGGGGTGATCGTCACATCGAGGTGCTTCGCCACCTGCTCGGCGAGCTCCGGGTGTGCGCGCCCCGAGAAGAGCATGAGGTTCTTCTTGGGCGTCGCCGACATCACGCTCACCGTGCTGTGCCTCCGTGGACGTCGATGGCCGGGTCGGCCGCGCGTGCGGCGGCCTCCGCGGCCGGGGTACCGGGCCGCTTGCGGGCGACCCACCCCTCGATGGTGCGCTGTGACCCGGCCGACACGGCCAGCGCCCCCGGCGGGACGTCCTCGCGCACGACGGTGCCGGCGCCGGTGTAGGCGCCGTCGCCGATCTGCACGGGTGCGACGAACGTGTTGTCCGACCCGGTCCGCACGTGCGAGCCGACGACCGTGCGCTGCTTGCGCACCCCGTCGTAGTTGACGAACACCGAGGAGGCGCCGATGTTGCTGTACTCCCCGATCGTGGCGTCGCCGACGTAGGTGAGGTGCGGCACCTTCGTGCCGGCCCCGATCTCGGAGTTCTTGACCTCCACGAACGTGCCGATCTTGCCGCGTTCGCCGAGCCGTGCGCCGGGGCGCAGGTAGGCGAACGGCCCGACGGACGCGCCGGGCCCGATCAGCGACTCGCTGCCGTGCGTGCGCACGACCACCGCGCCCGCGCCGATCTCGCAGTTCGTGAGCGTCGTGTCGGGCCCGATCTCCGCGCCGCCCGCGACGGACGTCGATCCGTGCAGCTGGGTGCCGGGGTGCAGCACGACGTCGGGCTCGAGCCGGACCTGCACGTCGACCCACGTCGTGGCGGGGTCGATCACGGTGACGCCCGCGAGCATCCAGTGCTCGAGCAGGCGCCGGTTGAGCTCGGCGCGGGTGGCGGCCAGCTGCACGCGGTCGTTGACGCCGCGCACCTGCCAGTCGTCGGCGCAGCGGACGCCGCGCACGTCGGAGCCGTCGTCGTGGGCGATCTTGACGAGGTCGGTGAGGTAGAGCTCGCCCTTCCTGTTGTGGCTGCGCAGCCGGTCGATCGCCGCGAGCAGGAACGCGGCGTCGAAGGCGTAGACACCCGAGTTGACCTCGCGGAGGGCGCGCTGCTCCGGGGTGGCGTCGACCTCCTCGACGATCCGCGTGACGGTGCCGTCGGACTCGCGCACCACCCGGCCGTAGCCGGTGGGGTCGTCGGCATCGCTGGTGAGCAGCGTGAGCGGAGCACCCGAGGTCGCGTGGTCGGCGAGCAGCGCGGCGAGGGTGACCGGCTCGAGCAGCGGCACGTCGCCGTAGGTGACGACGATCGGCCCGGTGAGGCCGGCCGGCAGTGCGTCCAGCGCGCACCGGACGGCGTGCCCGGTGCCCTTGCGCTCGTGCTGCTCGGCGGTGAGCACCGGCCGGGCCAGCTCGGCGACCATGCCGTCGACCGCCTCCCGGACCTGGTCGGCCCCTGCGCCCACGACCACGACCAGGTGCTCGGGTTCGAGGGCGGCGACGGCGTGCACCGCGTGGCCGAGCAGGCTGCGGCCGGCGATCGGGTGCAGCACCTTCGGGACGGCGGACCGCATCCGCGTGCCCTCACCCGCCGCCAACACGATCGCAGCGGTGGGCCGGGACGGTGCCGCCCCGGTGGATGGTGCGCCGGACGATCCTCGCCCGTGCGGGTCGAGCATGGATCCCACTCCTGGTTCTGGTCGGGACCAGCGCGGCGAGCGGGACGGCGATACCGCAACGGCGCGGCACGACGCGCCGGTGCCGGCGGCCGGGACCGACCGATCGTACGGGCTCACCCGACCGTGTGCCGCTCCGCGGGGCGGCCTCGTAACCGGGACGGAAACCGCTCGTTGTCCGGGCCGGGCACTCTGTGTGCCGGGATCGTCACAGACCGGCGCCGTCTCGACTCGGAAGGCTTCGATGGGCAAGCACAGCAGGGCGGCACGCCTTCGCGCGCGATCGGTGGTGGCGGCGGCCGTGCTGGTCGTTCTCGGCGGGTTCGGCGTGGCCGGTACGGCCCAGGCGGACGACGGTCTCGTCGAGGGCACCCCGTGCAAGGACGACGTGCAGGCGTGCGTCGACCTCGGCTCGAAGCAGGCGTGGCTGATCGACGACGGGGTGGTCGTCCGCGGTCCGGTGAAGATCAGCCCCGGCGGCCCCGGCCACGAGACGCCCAAGGGCGACTTCCGCGTGGAGTGGAAGGACACGAACCACCGCAGCGTCGAGTACGACGGCGCGCCGATGCCGTTCGCCGTCTTCTTCGCCGAGGGCGGCATCGCGTTCCACGAGGGCAGGCTCGACAGCCCGTCGAAGGGGTGCGTGCGCCTGGGGCACGACGATGCCGTCGAGTTCTACAACGTCCTCGAGGTCGGCGACGCGGTCGAAGTCCATTAGGGACCCCGACCACCCGTTACCCGGTCGGAACGACCACTCGCCGTAGATCACCCACCGGTCGGCTCAACGGATGTGTCATCCGGGACTGCCGTGGCGACTCAACAGTTGTCAGGGTGGAGCGACGACGAGGAGGGGGCATTCATATGCCGACGCGTACCGCCCGGACGGCCTGGAACGGTGACCTGCAGAACGGGTCCGGCCAGGTCGAACTCACCAGCAGCGGCGTCGGGACGTACGACGTCAGCTTCCCCAAGCGGGCGGCAGACGACGCCGACGGCACGACCAGCCCGGAAGAGCTCATCGCAGCCGCCCACTCGGCGTGCTACTCGATGGCGCTCTCGGCCGAGATCGGGCGTGCGGGGGGCACGCCGCAGTCTCTGGACGTCACCGCGGCAGTCACGCTGGCACCGGACCCCGCGGGAGGGTTCCGGATCTCGGAGATCGCTCTCACAGTTCGCGCCGAGGTCGAGGGCCTCGACGCAGACGGTTTCAAGTCCGCCGCCCAGGCGGCCAAGGACGGTTGCCCGGTCAGCAAGGCGCTGACCGGTACCACGATCACGCTGGACGCCGCCTTCGAGTGAGGTGGCGCCCGCGGGTCACGAGGGGTGAAGGAGTTCGGACATGAGGTGCACGGGAAACGGGCGTCCGCCTGAGCCGCCGCCGCGTCCCGGCGGCCGCTGAACCGGCCCACGACCACACGGCACCCTCGCCGGCGCGCACCGGCGGGGGTGCCGTTCGTCGTTCCGCAGCGGTCACTCGTCGTCGAGGGCGTCGATGGGGAGCAGCTCGCACAACCGGGCCCAGACCGCATCGGGCACGGGGGAGCACCGCTGCACGAAGCAGGCCCGTAGCGCGGGCCACAGCTGCAGGACCGGGTCGGCCCGCATCCGTGCGAGCGGCAGCGGCTCGGGGAACCGCGCGACCACGCGCACCAGGCAGGCGGGGCGATCGCCCGTGAGGTCGGCGTCGGAGCGGACGGCGACGAGGTGGCTGACGTCCTTGCGCTCGCGCGAGCGGTAGACGACACCCACGTCGCCTGCGCGCGTGGCGGGCGAACAGCACCAGGACCGCTCGCCGATGCCCAGCTCGGCCTCGGCACCGGGGCGGCTCGTCCACACCCAACGCCCGCTCGTCACAGCAGCCGCCTCCGTCCTCGCGTGTCACCCACTCCCCCGGCGGGGTACCCCGATAGCGTTACCCGATCCGATGCGGACACTCTCCGGAGGGGCGGACCGTGGCAGGAACCGTGGACTTGGTGCTGGCCGACGGTGGCTCCGACGGGAGCGGCGGGCTGTTCGCCCTGCTGATCATCCTGCTCGTGCTGTACCTGCTGTTCCGCAAGTGACGGCGGGACCCGCGCGACCGGGCCGAGGGGCCGCGCCGGTCCTCGCCGGCGTGCTGCTCCGCCGCCAGGATTCGAACCTGGACCATCGGAACCAAAATCCGAGGTGCTGCCGTTACACCACGGCGGACAGGCCTTCATCCTGGCATGGGCCGGGAACCGGTTCGCACGGCGCCGCGTTTGACGGGAAGCGACGTCTGAGCGCTTCGGGCGGTTCGCCGGGAGTTCGCGTTCGGGGACGGTGGACGACACGGTGATCCCTTAGCCTCGCCGCGCGAGACCGGTGTCGACCCCGAGCCCCGAGGAGCCAGATGACCGTCACAGCCGAGGACCCGCTCGCTGCCGGTCCCAACCCGGTGATCTCCGGGCGGCGCACCGCGCTCCAGCACGCGATGATCTACGTGTTCGTCGCGACGCCGATGGTCGCGCTGGTGCTCGCCGTCCCGCTCGTGTGGGGCTGGGGCGTCGACTGGCACGACCTGCTGCTGCTCGCGATCTTCTACGTGATCGCCGTGCTGGGGGTCACCGTCGGGTTCCACCGGCACTTCACGCACAAGTCGTTCAAGGCGAAGCCGTGGCTGCGGGTGGCGATGGCCATCACCGGCTCGCTCGCGGTGCAGGGCAACGTCCTCAACTGGGTGGCCGACCACCGCCGCCACCACGCGTTCTCCGACCGGGAGGGCGACCCGCACTCGCCGTGGCTCTTCGGCACCTCGCCGCTGGCGGTCGCACGCGGTTTCCTGCACGCGCACATGACCTGGTTCTTCGACCGCAACGAGACCAACCACCGCCGCTTCATCCCCGACCTGCTCGCCGACCGCGCGATCGTGCGGGTCAGCAAGACGTTCGGGGTGTGGGTGGCGGTCAGCCTGCTGCTGCCTGCGGTGCTCGGCGCGTTGCTGTCGTGGTCGTGGGCCGGGGCGATCACCGGGTTCTTCTGGGGTGGCCTGGTGCGGCTCGCGGTCTCCAACCACGTCACGTGGTCGATCAACTCGATCTGCCACATGGTGGGGGAGCGCCCGTTCCGCTCCCGCGACCGTTCGCGCAACTTCTGGCCGCTCGCGATCCTCTCCATGGGGGAGTCGTGGCACAACCTGCACCACGCCGACCCGACGTGCGCCCGCCACGGCGTCCTGCGCGGCCAGATCGACATCTCCGCGCGGGTCATCTGGCTGTTCGAGCGCTTCGGCTGGGCCTACGACGTGCGCTGGCCGACCAGCCGCCGGCTGGCGCGCCTCACCGTGAACTGACCTTCGCGGCACCCGTCTGACCAGGGCGAACCGCACCGGCGGCGTGGGCGGCCGGGTTCGGCGGGCGCCGGGGCGGTTCGCACCCGGGGCGGGGCACGGGGCGGAGCGTGGAACACTGGCCGCCGTGCGCGTGGAGACAGTGCGCACCGTTGCGACAACCGGAGGGTCGACGCGGTGCTGACCGAGAATGCTGCTCAGTCCGACGCGGAAGTGCGGGAGCCGGGCGCTGACGTCCCGGCCCTGACCTGCCGGCTGTGCGGGTCGACGCAGCTGCGGAGCTTCCTCGACCTCGGAGCCACCCCGCCCTGCGAGCGGTTCCTCACGGCGGAGGAGACCGAGGCGCCGGAGGTCACCTACCCGCTGCACGTACGGGTGTGCGGCCGGTGCCTGCTGGCCCAGCTCCCACCGTTGATCACGCCGGAGGACACCTTCACCGAGTACGCCTACTTCTCGTCGTACTCGACGTCGTGGGTGGACCACGCCCGCCGGTTCGTCGACGACGCCGTGAAGCGGCTGGAGCTCGGGCCGGAGTCGTTCGTGGTCGAGGTGGCGAGCAACGACGGCTACCTGCTGCAGCACGTCGTGGAGCGGGGCATCCGCTGCCTCGGCGTCGAGCCGTCGGTGAACGTCGGCGAGGCGGCGCGGCAGAAGGGCGTGCCCACCTTCACCGCGTTCCTCACCCCGGAGACCGGTCAGCAGGTGCGCGAGGAGCACGGCCCCGCCGACCTGGTCTGTCTCAACAACGTCTACGCGCACATCCCGGACGTCATCGGGTTCACGCGCGGGCTGCGGTCGATGGTGGCCGACGACGGGTGGGTCTCGATCGAGGTGCAGCACCTGCTCACGCTGGTGGAGCGCACCCAGTTCGACACGATCTACCACGAGCACTTCCAGTACTACACGCTGCTCACCGGCCAGCGGGCCCTCGCCACGGGCGGGCTCACCCTGGTCGACGTCGAGCTCCTCGACACCCACGGCGGGTCCATCCGGATGTGGGCGCGGCCCAGCGAGGTGGCGGGGGAGCCGTCGGAGCGCGTGCGCGCGGTGCTCGCCGCTGAGGAGGCCGCCGGGCTGCACACGCCGGAGGGCCACGACGGGTTCGCCGAGGCCGTGTCGCGGGTGCGCGACGACCTGGTCGCCTTCCTCATCGAGGCGCGGCGCGCAGGCAAGAAGGTCGTCGGCTACGGCGCCCCGGGCAAGGGCAACACGCTGCTGAACTACGGCGGCATCCGGCCCGACCTGCTCGCGTACACCGTCGACCGCAACCCGTACAAGCACGGCAGGTTCACCCCCGGGACGCGGATCCCGGTGCTGCCGCCGGAGCGGATCGCCGCCGACCGGCCGGACTACGTGCTCATCCTGCCGTGGAACCTGCGTGACGAGCTGATCGAGCAGCTGTCCTACGTCCGCGAGTGGGGCGGCAAGCTCGTGTTCCCCATCCCCGAGCTCGAGGTGGTGTCGTGAAGGTCGTGCTGTTCTGCGGTGGCTACGGGATGCGGATGCGCGACGGCGTGTCCGACCTGCCGAAGCCGATGCACCCGGTGGGACCGCGGCCGCTGATCTGGCACGTGATGCGCTACTACGCGCACTTCGGCCACACCGACTTCGTGTTGTGCCTCGGCTACGGGGCGCACCACATCAAGGACTTCTTCCTGAACTACTCCGAGACCGCGTCGAACGACTTCGTCCTGCGCGGCGGGGACGTCCACCTGCTGAGCAGCGACATCTCGGACTGGACCATCACGTTCGTGCACACCGGGCTCGACTCCCCGATCGGGGAGCGGCTGCGCCGGGTGCGCAGGCACGTGCAGGACGAGGAGATGTTCCTCGCCAACTACGCCGACGTGCTCACCGACCTGCCGCTGGACGTCATGGTCGACAAGTTCCACGCATCGGATGCGGTGGGGGCACTGCTGGCCGTGCCGCCGCAGTCGGCGTTCCACTGCGTGGACGTGGGCGAGGACGACCGGGTCGCCGGGATCACCACGTTGCAGGAGATGCCGCTGTGGGAGAACGGCGGCTACTTCGTGCTGCGGCCGGAGATCTTCGACTACCTGCCCACGAACGGCGACCTGATCATGGACGCGTGCCGGCCGCTCGCCGAGGAGGGCCGGCTGATGGCCTTCCGGCACCAGGGCTTCTGGCAGCCTGCCGACACGGTCAAGGAGCGGCACGCGCTCGAGGCGGCCTACCGGGCGGGTGACCGGCCCTGGATGCTCTGGGAGCAGAACGTCGACAACTCCATCGACGACCCCGCCGACGACGAGCCGGACCTCGTCACACCGGGGCACGACCCGCTGCAGGCCGCGGCCATGCGCGGCTCCCTGGTCGAGCGCTGACCGGGCGTCCGACGTGCTGAGCCTGCTGCCCGAACGTCTCGACCAGATGCTCCTGCTGGGTGCCCATTGCGACGACATCGCGATCGGCGCGGGTGGGGCGCTCCTCGAGCTGTGCCGCGCCCACCCCGGCGTCACGGTGACGGCGCTCGTGCTCACGGGCGGCGGTTCGCTGCGCGAGGAGGAGGAGCGGGCGGCGCTCACCGCGTTCTGCCCGGGCGCGAAGCTCGACGTCACGGTCCTCGACCTGCCCGACGGGCGCGTGCCGACCCGCTGGGAGCGCGCCAAGCTCGCGCTCGAGGAGCTGCGCACGCACTGCGAGCCGGACCTCGTGCTCGCGCCGTCGGCGCACGACGCCCACCAGGACCACCGCACGCTGGCCGAGCTCGTCCCCACCGTGTTCCGGGATCACCTCACGCTCGGCTACGAGATCCTCAAGTGGGACGGCGACCTCGCCCAGCCCACCGCGTACCTCCCGCTCGCGGAGCCGGTCCTGCGCGAGAAGATCTCCAAGCTGCACGAGCACTACGGGTCGCAGCGGGACCGCACGTGGTTCGACACGGAGACGTTCGGCGGCCTGGCCCGGATCCGGGGCGTGCAGTGCCACGCCCGGTACGCCGAGGCGTTCCACGTGGGGAAGCTGGTGCTCGGAGTGGCGCCGCTCCCGAGCGGCGAGCCCATGGACGGGATCCGTTAACGGGGTCGCCGAGCGGCCCGAGTGACAGATGACGACGATCGAAGGGAACCGACACCCGTGCGCATCCTGCTGACCGGCCACCAGGGCTACCTGGGCACCGTGATGGCTCCGATCCTCGCCGCGGCAGGGCACGAGGTGACGGGCCTGGACAGCGGCCTGTTCGCCGAGTGCGTGCTGGGTTCCCTCGACGTGCCGGACGTCGAGGGCCTCTCCACCGATCTGCGCGACGTCACCGTCGACCAGCTGGAGGGCTTCGACGCCGTCGTCCACATGGCGGCGCTGTCGAACGACCCGCTGGGCTCGCTCGCCCCGGAGATCACCTACGACATCAACCACCACGCCTCCACCCGGCTGGCCCGGCTGTCGAAGGAGGCGGGGGTCGAGCGGTTCGTCTACGCCTCCACGTGCTCCGTGTACGGCGCCCAGTCCGGCGACGAGCTCGTGGACGAGGACGCCCCGCTCAAGCCGGTCACCCCGTACGCGATCTCCAAGGTCCGCGTGGAGGACGACCTCGCGGAGCTGGCCGACAGCCACTTCGTGCCGGTCTCGATGCGCAACGCCACCGCATTCGGCTTCTCGCCGCGGCTGCGCGCCGACATCGTGCTGAACAACCTCGTGGGCCACGCGATCCTGTCGAACGTGGTCAAGGTGCTCTCCGACGGCACCCCGTGGCGCCCGCTCGCCCACGCCGAGGACATCGCGGGCGCCGTGGTGGCCGCGCTCTCCGCGCCGGCCGACGTGGTGCGCGCCCGCGCCTACAACGTGGGCACGGAGAAGAACAACCGCACGGTCGCCGAGATCGCGCAGGCCGTGGTGGAGGCCGTCCCCGGCTCGGAGCTGCTGATCACCGGCGAGGCCGGCAACGACCCCCGCTCCTACCGCGTCGACTTCGCCCGCGCCCGCAAGGAGCTCGGGTTCGAGGCGCAGTGGTCCATCCCCGACGGCGCCGCCCAGCTGGCGAAGGAGTACCGCGCGCGCGGACTCATCCGGGAGACGTTCGAGAAGAAGTTCACCCGCCTCGCCGTACTGGCCGCCCGCCAGCAGAACGGCGAGCTGGACGAGAGCATGCGGGTCGTCGCCTGAGCGAGGCTCGTTGCGTCACCCGGGCGGCCGCATGTGGCCGAGACGGGTGAGCATGCTCAGCCGGTCGTGGTGTCCCGGTCGCGGCTATTGAACATGTCGGCGGAGCGGCGGTGGCTGTCGATGTCGCTCATGGCGATCCCCCTGACCCACGCGGTCCAGTACGTTCGAGCGAGAACGCTGTTCGTCCACGAGGGGGCCCGTCCCGTGTGCCGCAACATCCGAACGCTCCACAACTTCGAGCCGCCTGCCACCACCGACGAGGTGCGTGCTGCTGCCATCCAGTACGTGCGGAAGGTCAGCGGGGCGGCGAAGCCGTCGCAGGCCAACGAGGAGGCCTTCGCGCGGGCGGTCGACGCCGTCACCGAGGCCACCCGCCGGCTGCTCGACGAGCTCGTCACCACCGCGCCGCCGAAGAACCGTGAGATCGAGGCGGCGAAGGCGCGGGAGAAGGCCGCACTGCGCTACGGCTCCCGCTGACCCGCGCCTGCCACGCGGCCGCAACGACGAGCGCCGCCACCGCCGCCCCCGCCGCGGCGAGCAGCCCGTAGCCGCCACCGCTCATCACCGCGCCGGACGCGGCGCCGCCGCCACCGGCGGTCACGCCCATCGCGACCTCGCCCCAGCCCTCCCGCCGCGGGCGCTCCGCGGCGGGAACACCCGCGGTGAGCAGCGTGCTGCCGGCCACGAGCCCGAGGTTCCACCCGACGCCGAGCAGCACGAGCGCCACCCCGAGCACGAGCGGCACGTCCGCGGTCACCGCGGCGAGCAGCGCCGCCATCGCGAGCACGCCCCCGGCGAGCGCCGTCGTCGGGGCGGGGCCCCACCGGTCCGCCAGCCACCCCGAGAGCGGCGACGGCGCGAACATCCCGGCGATGTGCAGGCTCACCACCAGCCCGATCGCGCCCAGCCCGACGCCGAGGTGGTGCAGGTGCACCGGCGCCATGTTCATCACGCCGACCATCACCAGGTTCGTGAGCGCCAGCACGACGAGCCCGCGCACGGCCGTGCCACCCGGCGCCGCGCCGCGCGGATCCGGTTCGAGCACGGGCGGACGGGCCGGCAGACGCAGCAGCAGGCACGCGGCCACGGCGAAGCACAGGGCGGCGACCACGTACGCGCCGTTCAGACCGGGCATCCCGAGCGAGCGGCCGAGCGCGTCCGCCGGCACGAGCAGGTTCGGCCCGGCCACCGCGCCGACGGTGGTGGCCACGAGCACCGTGGCCATGGCACGGGCCCGCGAGCCCTCCGGCGCGCCGTCCGCCGCCGCGTACCGGCCGAGCATCACCGCGGCGTTGCCCGCGCCGAACAGCAGGGTGCCCGTCAGCAGCCCGAGCAGGTCGCCTGCGAGTACGACGAGGCTCCCACCCGTCGCCACCGCCAACCCGGCGGCGAGCGCCCGTGGGCGGCCGTACCGCCTGCTCAGCGCCGACATCCCCAGCGCCGCCACCGCCGACCCGATCACCAGGACGGCCTGCGGCAGCCCGGCCACCACGTCCGAACCGCTGAGGTCCCGGGCCAGCAGGGCGGCCGCTGCGCCGCCGAGCGACTGGGCGAGACCACCGAGCAGGCTCACGATCCACAGCGTCGCCATGCGGATGACGGTAGGAAGGACGGGCGGCCCGACGAAGGGACGCCGCGGGGGTCCGGAGCCCGTCCCGGTTCACGAACGCGAGGAGTTTCGTGGTGGACGCTTCACGATCGTTCGAACTGGACGAAATCGACTGGCGGCTGCTCGACGCGCTGCAGGCCGACGCGCGCCTCTCGTACAACGCGCTCAGCAAGCGCGTGCACCTCTCACCGCCCGCGGTGGCCGAGCGGGTGCGCCGGCTGGAGGCGGCGGGCGTGATCTCCGGCTATCGGGCCACCGTCGACCCCGCCCGTGCCGGGCAGCCGCTGCTCGCGTTCATCCAGCTGCGTTGCTCACTGGGGCGCTGCCTGCTCAAGACGACCACCGCGGACACCTACCCGGAGGTCGTGGAGATCCACAAACTGTCCGGGGAGCACTGCACCGTCCTCAAGGTGCGGGCCGCGTCACTGGGCCACCTCGAGGGCGTGATCGAGCGGATCGGCGAGCACGGCCAGATCAACACCTACGTCGTGCTTTCCACGGCGTTCGAGGGGAGGCCGGTCTCGGCCGTCGCCCCGGAGCGGCCGGTGACGCGGTCGGAGGGGTGGAGCTCCTAGTCCTCCGGTGGGTCGTCACATCCGTGCACGCCCACCCCGGTGCTAGTGCCCCGCCCCGAAAAGGTTCACCACATAACTCGGCGGCCCAGACGCCCGCTGGCCGCGTTGCCGCACGAGCCGAGTACGCCCGGTACGAGGCTCGTGCGGCGCCAGCTCACGCGAACGCCTGGATCCACCGATTTACGCGCCAACCTTCCGGGGCGGGGCACTAGATCGGGGTGATGCGCAGGACCTCGTCGTCGGAGCCGTTCGACGTGGACACGTAGAGCGCGCCGTCCGGGCCGAGGCGCACCGCGCGCAGCCGGCCGAACGCGTCGTCGAGCGGGGCGGGCTTGCGCACGTCGGCGACGGCGCCGTCCGGGCCGAGCGTCATGAGCAGCAGCTTCTGCCCGCGGAGCGCACCCACGGCCAGTGCGCCGTTCAGGTCGCCCCACTGCCCGCCGGACAGGAAGGCGGCACCGCTGATCGCCTCCACCGGACGGCCCGAGCTCCACGCGGCGGGTACGGCGTCGGGGAAGCGCTCGGGGTCGGTCATCGGTACCGACTCGTCGTAGCCGCCTACGGTGCCGCCCCGCGAGGGGTCCCAGCCGTAGTTGGCGCCCGGCCGCAGCAGGTTGATCTCGTCGTCGATGGTGGGGCCGTGCTCAGCGGTGTAGACGTCGCCGGTGCCCGGTTGCACGGCCACGCCCTGCACGTTGCGGTGCCCGTAGGTCCAGATCAGCCGCTGGGCGGGGTTCTGCGCGTCCGCGAACGGGTTGCCCGGGGCGGGCCCGCCGGTCGCGAGGTCCACACGGAGCACCTTGCCGCCGAGCGAGTTCAGGTCCTGGGCGACGGCGCCGCGTGCGGTGTCGCCGGTGCCGACGAGCAGCGCCCCGTCCGGGGCGATCGTGGGGCGGCAGCCGGAGTGGCGGCCCGACTGGGCGATCGGCAGCCCGCCGACCAGGGGGTCGGCCACCCTCCTGGCGGAGGCGCCGTCGGCGGACAGCTCCCAGCTGACGAGCCGGACGTCGGTGGGGCTGCCGTTCTGCATGTGCGTCTGGCAGGTGGTGAAGCGCCGGGACTGCGCGAAGTCGGGGTGCACGACCATCCCCATCAGGCCGCCCTCGCCGCGGGCGTACACGTCGCTGAGGTCGGCGTCGACCTCCCGGACGGTGGCGCCCGGCCCGATGCCGGACAGCAGCGCGATCCGCCCGTCGCGCTCGGTGACCAGGGCTCGGCCGTCGGGGAGGAAGCCGATGTCCCAGACGTGCGACAGGCCGCTCGCCACGAGCTCGACCTGCAGCTCCGGGATACCGGTACGGGTGGTTGGGGCGAGGCTGGCGGGGGCGGCGGGCGTCGCCGGTGGAGCGGTGTCGTCCACGGCGCTGGGGCCCGCCGCACCGCAGCCGGCCACTCCCAGCGTCGCGACGACGCCCGCCACCATCACCTGCCACAACCGTCGCATGCCGGCCATCCTGCCGCCGCCCGGGTGAACGTGCCGTAGGCGGGGCACCCCTCGATACGGTCGAGCTCATGCCCCCGAGCTACCTGCGCTTCCCCCACCTGCGCGGCGACACGCTGGTGTTCACCGCCGAGGACGACGTCTGGACCGCCCCGCTGTCCGGCGGTCGCGCGTACCGGCTCACGGCCGACGACGTGCCGGTCGCCCACCCGCGGCTGTCGCCGGACGGCACGCTGGTGGCCTGGACGTCGTGGAAGAACGGCGCGGCCGAGGTCTACGTGAGCGACGTCGACGGGGGCGGTGCGCGCCGGTTGACGTACTGGGGCGACCCGCGGGCCGAGTCGATTGGCTGGACGCCGGACGGCGACGTGCTCGCCCTGAGCGCCGCCGGGCAGGCGTCCTCGCGGCGCACCTGGGCCTACGCGGTGCCGCTCGAGGGCGGGACACCGCGCAGGTTGCCCTACGGGCCGGTGTCGGACGTGGCACTCGCGGTCGGCGGTCCCACCGTCGTCGCCAGCACGCTCATGGTCCGCGAACCGGCCTGGTGGAAGCGCTACCGCGGCGGCACGGCGGGCAAGCTCTGGTGGGACCGCTCAGGGGACGGCGAGTTCGAGCGGCTCGCGGCCGACGTCGGCGGGCAGCTCGGCTCGCCGATGCACGTGGGATCGCGGATCGCGTTCCTGTCCGACCACGAGGGCTGGGGCAACCTGTACTCGCTCGCCGCCGACGGCACGGGGCTGCGCCGGCACACCGACCACGGCGGCCCCGGCGCGCCCGCGTTCTACGCCCGGCACGCGAGCAGCGACGGGCAGCGGGTGGTCTACGAGTCCGCGGGCGAGCTGTGGATCCTCGACTCGCTCGACGCCGAACCGCGGCGGCTGGAGGTGCGCCTCGGCGGACCCCGGACGAACCGGGAGCCGTACCGGGTGTCGGCGGCGCGGGAGCTCACCTGGGCGGCGCCGGACAAGACCGGGCGCACGAGCATCACGCTGGTCCGCGGCACCGTGCACCGGCTCACCCACCGGGACGGCCCGGCGCGCACGCTGCTCGCCGAACCCGGCGTGCGGGCCCGGCTGGCGCGGCCGCTCGGCACGGACCGGGCCGTGTGGGTCGACGACGCGGAGGGCGAGGACGCGATCTGCATCGCCCCGCTCGACGAGCGGGCCGACGGGACCGAGCCGCCGCGGCGGTTCGGCGCAGGCGAGGTGGGCCGCGTGCTGGAGCTGGCGCCCGCCCCGGACGCGTCGGCGGTCGCGCTGGCCACGCACGACGGCAGGCTCCTCGTGCTCGACGTGGCCGCCGGCACGTTGCGGCAGCTCGCGCAGGGTGCCGACCGGGAGCTGGCCGACCTCGCGTGGTCGCCCGACAGCGCGTGGCTCGCCTACAGCGACCCCGCGGAGGCGGGCCTCTCGCGGATCATGATGGCCCGGCTGGCCGACGACACGCTCGTGGCCGTCACCGAGCCGCGGTTCGCCGACACGGACCCGGTCTTCACCTCCGACGGCAAGTACCTGGCCTTCCTGTCCCGGCGCAGCTTTGACCCGATCTACGACGAGCACGCCTTCGACCTCACGTTCCCCGCGTCCTGGCGCCCGTTCCTGGTGCCCCTGGCGGCCCGGACACCGTCGCCGTTCGGGGCGAGCCCGGACGGACGACCGGTCACGCCCGGCGAGGCGGGCGAGGCCGACCTGCCCGCAACCGAGGAGCCGAAGGAGGAGGAGAAGGGCAAGGAGAAGGAGAAGGACGGCGACGCCCCGCCGGAGGTGGTCGTCGACGTCGAGGGGCTCACCGCCCGCGTCGTGCCGGTTCCGGTCCCCGCCGCCCGCTACAGCGGGATGCAGGCGGGGAAGGACTGCCTGCTCTGGTACCGCATCCCCGTCTCGGGAGTGCTCGGGGACGCGCTCGCCGACACCGACGACCGCGCAGAGCGGCCGGTGCTGGAGCGCTTCGACCTGGTGCGCCGCAAGCTCGACGTCATCGCCGACCCGGTGAGCGCGTTCGCCGTGAGCGGCGACGGCACCAGGATCGTCGTGCGCGACGGCCGGACGTTGCGGGTGCTGCGCACCGACCGCTCCGGCTCGGACACACCGTCGTCCGGCGACGCCGACGAGTTCGAGATCGACACGAGCCGGGTCGTCGTCACCGTGGACCCGACCGCCGAGTGGCGCCAGATGTTCGACGAGGCCGGCCGGCTGATGCGCGACCACTTCTGGGTGGCGGACATGGCAGGCGTCGACTGGGACGCCGAGCTCGCCCGCTACCGCCCGCTCGTCGACGCCGTCGGCAGCCACGACGACCTCGTCGACCTGCTCTGGGAGGTGCACGGCGAGCTCGGCACGTCGCACGCGTACGTCCAGGCCGGCAAGGCGGGGGACTCTGGCGGGCGGCCGGGCCTGCTCGGCGCTAACCTCGAACCCGCCCCCGACGGCGAGGGCTGGCGCGTGGTGCGGGTGCTGCCGCCGGAGACCTCGGCACCCGCCGCGCGCAGCCCGCTGTCCGGGTCGGGCGTCGACGTGCGGGCGGGCGACGTGATCCTCGAGGTCGGCGGCCGACCCGTCGACCCCGGACACGGGCCCGCTCCGCTGCTGCTCTCGGGGGCCGACACGCTCGTGGAGCTGACCGTGCGCTCCGGGCCGGACCGCCCCGACGCCGGTGCCGTGCGACGGGTGGTCGTCAAGCCGCTCGACTCCGAGGCGGCGCTGCGCTACCAGGACTGGGTGGCGGGCCGCCGCGCATTCGTCGCCGACCGCTCCGAGGGCAGGCTGGGGTACCTGCACGTCCCGGACATGGCGGCGCAGGGCTGGGCGCAGCTGCACCGCGACCTGTCCCGGGAGACCTCGCGGGACGGGCTGATCCTGGACGTGCGGGGCAACGGCGGCGGCCACACCTCGCAGCTCGTGATCGAGAAGCTGGCCCGCAAGGTGATCGGCTGGGACGCTGCGCGGCACCGCCAGGCCACGACGTATCCGGAGGACGCCCCGCGCGGCCCGGTGGTCGCGCTCGCCGACGAACTCGCGGGCTCCGACGGCGACATCGTCACCGCGGCGATCAAGCGTCTCGGGATCGGCCCGGTCGTCGGGGTGCGCACCTGGGGTGGCGTGATCGGCATCGACAGCCGCTACCGCCTCGTCGACGGCACCGGCGTCACGCAGCCGCGCTACGCCACCTGGTTCGACGACTCCGGCTGGGCGGTCGAGAACTACGGCGTCGACCCGGACGTCGAGGTGGTCGTGCGCCCGCAGGACTGGGTGGCGGACCGCGACCCGCAGCTGGAGCGCGCGGTCGACATCGCCCTGGCCGCGCTGGAGGAGCGCCCGGCAGTGCGCCCGCCCGACCCGGCCACCCGCCCGTCCCGGCGCCGACCTGAGCTCCCGCCGAGGCCCTGACCGACGAACGGTCCGTTGGTCGGAACCTATCCGACGAACGGACCGTTCGTCGGAACGAGCTGGGGGATCACCTCGGCCGCGAGGCGTTCCATCTGCTCCTCGGGATCGCCGATCTGGGTGAACAGGACGAGCTCTGCGCCCGCGTCGATCACTTCCTGCGCCGCCCGGGCGCAGTCCGCGGGGGTTCCGGCGACCGCGGCGGACTCGATGGCCTCGACCCGGGCGCCGTAGATCGACTCCAGCGCGGCGTTCATGCGGGTGCGGGCGCGATCCGCGTCGTCGTCGACGAGGGTGTAGATCCGCTTGGCGATCGGGAACGTCGCGGGGTCCCGGTCGCTCTCGGCCAGCAGCCGCCGCACCGTGGTGACCTGCTCGGCGAACCGCGACGTCGGGGACGAACCCGCCCCGAAGAAGCCCGTGCCGAGCCGGACCGCGCGGCGCAGGGCCGCCTCGGCGCCGCCGCCCATCCAGATCGGCGGGTGCGGCTCCTGGAACGGCTTCGGGTGCATCCCGCCGTTCTCCACCTGCCAGAACTCGCCGGTGAAGGTCACGGGATCTTCCGTCCACAGTGCCTTCATCAGTTCGACGCCCTCGGTGAAGCGGGCGATGTACCGCTCGCGGTCGACGCCGAACGCGGGGAAGATCCCTCCGCGCGGTCCGCCGCTGCCCACGCCGACGTCGAGCCGTCCGCCGCTCAGCTGGTCGAGCGTGGCCAGGCTGTTGGCGAGGTGGACCGGGCTGTGCAGCGTGGTCACGAACACCGCGCAGCCCACGCGCAGGCGCTCGGTGCACGCCGCGGCGTACGTCATGGTCTCGAGCGGGGACAGCTGGGACGACGCCCCCAGCACCTGCTCCTGGGTCCAGCCGCTCTCGAAGCCGAGGTCCTCTGCGCGACGCAGGAACCGGCGGAACGCCTCCGGGTCGAACTCGTGGTCGGAGAAGAACTGGGGGATCCCGATCCCGAACCTCATCGGGCGATCGTAGGCGCGCCACGCCCGCCGTCACGGACTTCACACACCCTGCCCCGACTTCACACAAGGCCCGCCCTGTGTGAAGTCCGGGCTGGATGTGTGAAGTCGATCGATGGGACGCCGGGCCGGTGGTCAGCGGATGCGGCCCACGGCCGCCAGCATCATGCGGTGCTGGCCCCCGGTGGTGTCCTCCGGGCGCCACTCCGTGGCGTCCACGAGGCCCGGCTCGACGAGTTCGGTGCCGCGGAGCATCTCGGCGATCTCGGAGCGGGTACGGGCTTTGACGGGGTTCGCCGTCCTCCGGTACACCTCGGCGGCCGCGGCCGTCCCGGACGAGTCCTGATCCGCGGAGCCGTGCGAGAGCACCTGGAAGCTGCCGGGGGCGAGCCGACTTCGGTAGCGCTCGGCGAGTCCGGCCGGGTCGTCCTCGTCCGGGATGAACGGCAGCACGGCGACCATGAGCAGGGCGACCGGGCGGGTGAGGTCGAGCAGGTCGCGGACGCCGGGCGCGGCGAAGACCGCGTCGACATCGCGGATGTCGGCCATCGTGATCGTGACCCGCGGCTCGCCCTCGAGCAGGGCTGCCGCGGAGGCGACGGTGACCGGCTCGTTGTCCACATATGCCACCCGCGCCTGTGGATTGATACCCAGCGCGACTTCGTGGACGTTCCCGACGGTCGGGATCCCGGAGCCGAGGTCGAGGAACTGGTCGATGCCTTCCTGGACGCAGAACCGGACCGCTCGGATCATGAAGAACCGGTTGGCGCGGGCCACGTCGACCGCGAACGGCATCGCCGACTTGACCCGCTCCGCAGCGGCGCGGTCGGCCGCGAAGTTGTGCGACCCGCCCAGGTAGTAGTCGTACATCCGGGCGGCGTTGGGCACTTCGGGGTCGACCCCGGGCAGCTTCGACAGGTCGGTCATGGTGTCGATCGTCCTGACGGAGTGGCCCGCGGTCCACCCGGCGGAGCTACTCGGGGCGAGTCCGGAGCTTGAGCAGCTGATCGCGGAGGTCCTCGAGGTCCCACAGGTACCGGCCTGATCGCTTGTCCCCGCCAGGGGTGATCAGAGCCGGTCTGAGCCTGCCCTCCTGGGCCCACCTCGCCAGGGAACGTGCCGACACCCCGAGCTCCCGTGCCGCCTGGGTGGTCGTCAGCAGGTCTGCCACCGGGTCAGTCCGAACGCCTGCGGAGCTGCCGCAACTGCTCCCGAACGTCCTCGAGCTCCCAGCGGTACTGCCCGCCGGGTGTGACGAGGGTGGGTTTGAGCTGACCTTCCTGGGCCCAGCGTGCAAGCGAACGCGCGGAGAGCCCCAGCTCGCGAGCCAGCTCGCCCGTGGTCAGGAGCCGATCCGCCGTCATGCCTGGACCGTACGTCTGCCCGTCCGTCCTGATCAGCCGAATGGCAGGGAATAGCACCTTTGGCTTGCGGCCGGGCTCGGCACCGGTGTTTAGTCCGGTCGTTTCCGCGGCTGACTCAGCTGCTCCAGGACGTCGTCCAGGTTGAACCGGAACTGGTTGCCCGGAGTCACGAGGGTCGGCCGGATCCTGCCGGTTCTGACCCACCGCTGCACGGTGCCCGATGTGACGTTGAGCCGCCGCGCCAGCTCCGCCGTGGTGAGAAGCGGCTGATCGTCGGGACGGCCCACGGCGGCATGTTCTGCCCGGTCCGCCACCGGGTCAATCCGATTGCTGGCGGAGCTGCCGCAGCTGCTCACGGACGTCCTCGAGCTCCCAGCGGTACTGCCCGCCCGGAGTGACGAGGGTGGGGTTCAGCTGACCTTCCTGCGCCCAGCGTCCGAGCGATCGCGCGGAGAGCACCAGCTCGCGAGCCGGCTCGCCCGTGGTGCCTGGGCTGCATGCTGATCGATCCTGCCGGCGTCGCTGCGCGTAGGCTGGAGGTCAGGCCCCGGCCGGGGGAGGTTCCCGGGCAGGGGTCTGCTCTGCGTGCGCTTCTCTGCCTTGCGAGGGTCTTCCAGTCGTGGCCAAGCTCTCCGGTCTGCTCCGTTCCGCTCTGTCCGATCCCGATCTGCGGGCCGTCGTCGACGCCGCCCGCGACGTCCGCGCCGCCGAGGTGCCGGCACTGTCCGTGGAGGGGCCGGCCGCGCTGCGCCCGTTCCTCGCGGCGGCGTTCGGCACGGCCGACGGCGACGGCGGTGCCGGTCGCACCGTCCTCGTCGTCACCGCCACCGATCGCGAGGCGGAGGACACCGGTGCTGCCGCCGCCGACCTGATCGGGCCGGACGCAGTCGCCGTGCTCCCGTCCTGGGAGACGTTGCCGCACGAGCGGCTGTCCCCGCGCCCGGACACGGTCGGGCGGCGGCTGGAGATCTTCCGCAGGCTCGCCGACCAGGCGACGGCGCCCCGCGTGGTGGTCGCGGCGGCCCGCAGCCTCATCCAGCCGATCGCGCCCGGCCTCGGCACGCTCGACCCGGTCCGGCTGCGGGTCGGCGACACCCACGACTTCGACGCGCTGCTCGTCCGGCTCGTCGAGCTCGCCTACACCCGCGTGGAGATGGTCACCGCGCGCGGCGAGTTCGCCGTCCGCGGCGGGATCGTCGACGTCTTCCCGCCCACCGCAGAGCATCCCGTGCGCGTGGAGTTCTGGGGCGACGAGGTGAGCGAGCTGCGCTCGTTCTCGGTGGCCGACCAGCGCTCGGTGGCGCCCGTCGACGAGCTGCTCGCCCCCGGCTGCCGGGAGCTGCTGCTCACCGAGCCGGTGCGCGAGCGGGCCGCCGCGCTCGCGCGCACCCACGAGAACAACCCGCAGCTGCGGGAGCTCCTGGAGCACCTCGCGCAGGGCATCCCGAGCGAGGGCATGGAGTCGCTGGTGCCGGCGCTGGTGGCCGGTGAGCTGGAACTGCTCACCGACCTGCTGCCGGCCGCGTCGCTGGTGCTGCTCGCCGACCCGGAGCGCATCCGCACCCGCAGCGCCGACCTGGTCCGCACCGGCCAGGAGTTCCTGGAGGCGAGCTGGTTCGCCGCGGGCGTCGGCGGCGACTCGCCGATCGACGTCGGCGCGTCGGCCTACCGCGACCTCGGCGAGGTGCTGGAGCACTCGTCGGCCACGGGCAGGCCGGTCGTGACTTTGAGCCCGCTGGTGTCCGGCCGCGAGGACGTGCTCGCACCCGCCGTCCACGAGGTCGAGAGCTACCGCGGGGACATCGACCGCGCGCTCGTCGACCTCCGCGCGCACGTCGTCACCGGCGGCACGGCGGTGCTCGTCGTCGCCGGGCACGGCACCGCGCAGCGCTCGCTGGAGCAGCTGCGCGAGGCCGACGTGCCTGCCAAGCACGTCGAGGAGCTGGTGGGCGACCCCGAGCCGGGGCTGGTCACCGTCACGTGCGGGCGGCTCACCGAGGGCTTCACCGCGCGTGGGCTCGTGCTCCTCACCGAGGCCGACCTCACCGGCAACCGCGCGTCGAGCGCCGAGCCCCGCAAGCTCGCGTCGCGGCGGCGCAACGCCGTCGACCTCGTCACGCTGCAGCCCGGCGACTACGTCGTCCACTCCCAGCACGGCATCGGCCGGTTCGTCGAGATGCGCGAGCGCACCGTGAGCGGGGCCACCCGCGAGTACCTGGTGCTGGAGTACGCGAGCTCGAAGCGCGGGCAGCCGGCCGACCGGCTGTTCGTCCCCACCGACTCGCTCGACGAGGTGAGCCGCTACGTCGGTGGCGAGGTGCCCAGCCTCAACAAGCTCGGCGGCGCCGACTGGGCCAAGACGAAGGGCCGCGCCCGCAAGGCCGTCCGGCAGATCGCGGCCCAGCTCGTGCAGCTCTACGCGGCGCGCCAGTCCTCGCCGGGGCACGCGTTCGGCAGGGACACGCCGTGGCAGCGCGAGCTGGAGGACGCCTTCCCGTTCACCGAGACGCCCGACCAGCTCGCCGCCATCGAGGAGGTCAAGCGGGACATGGAGCGCGCGGTCCCGATGGACCGGGTGATCTCCGGCGACGTCGGGTTCGGCAAGACCGAGATCGCCGTGCGCGCCGCGTTCAAGGCGGTGCAGGACGGCAAGCAGGTGGCGGTGCTCGTGCCCACCACGCTGCTCGCCACCCAGCACCTGCAGACGTTCGCCGACCGCATGCGCGCGTTCCCCGTCACGGTCAAGGGCCTGTCCCGGTTCACCGACGCCGCCGAGGCGAAGCAGACGATCGAGGGCCTCGCAGAGGGCACCGTCGACGTCGTGGTCGGCACCCACCGGCTGCTGCAGACCGGTGTGCGGTGGAAGGACCTCGGCCTCGTGATCGTCGACGAGGAGCAGCGCTTCGGCGTGGAGCACAAGGAGCACATCACGGCGATGCGCACGCACGTCGACGTGCTCACCCTCTCCGCGACCCCGATCCCGCGCACCCTCGAGATGAGCCTCGCCGGGATCCGGGAGATGTCGACGATCGCCACCCCGCCCGAGGACCGCCACCCCACGCTCACCTACGTCGGCGCGTACGACGAGAAGCAGGTGACCGCGGCGATCCGCCGGGAGCTGCTGCGCGACGGCCAGGTGTTCTACGTCCACAACCGGGTGTCCACGATCGACCGGGCCGCCCGCAAGATCAGGGACCTCGTGCCGGAGGCCCGCGTCGCGATCGCGCACGGTCAGATGAACGAGGACCTGCTCGAACGCACCGTCAACGGGTTCTGGCACAAGGAGTACGACGTACTGGTCTGCACCACGATCGTCGAGAACGGCCTGGACATCTCCAACGCCAACACGCTGATCGTGGAGCGCTCCGACACGCTCGGCCTCTCGCAGCTGCACCAGCTGCGCGGCCGGGTCGGCCGGGGCCGCGAGCGCGGCTACGCCTACTTCCTGTTCCCGCCCGAGCACCCGCTCACCGAGACCGCGCACGACCGGCTCGCCACGATCGCCCAGCACTCCGACCTGGGCTCCGGCGCGGCCGTCGCGATGAAGGACCTGGAGATCCGCGGGGCGGGCAACATCCTCGGCGCCGAGCAGTCCGGCCACATCGCAGGCGTCGGCTTCGACCTCTACATCCGGCTGGTCGGCGAGGCCGTCGCGGCGTTCCGCAAGCAGGCCGGGGCAGGCGAGGGCGAGGAGGAGGAGGAGGCGCTGGCCGAGGTCCGGGTCGACCTGCCGATCGACGCCCACGTGCCGCACGACTACGTCACCGGCGAGCGGCTGCGGCTGGAGGTCTACCGCAAGATCGCCGAGGCCCCGGACGGCGCCGCGCTGGACGCGATCGTCGAGGAGCTCACCGACCGCTACGGCGAGCCGCCCGCCCCGGTGCGCAACCTGCTCGCCGTGGCCGCGTTCCGGCAGACGTGCCGGACGCTGGGCGTCGCAGAGGTGGCGGTGGCGGGCACGAACGTCCGGATCGGACCGGTCGAGCTCCCGGACTCGGCGCAGATGCGGCTCAAGCGCCTCCACCCGAAGGCCACCTACAAGCCCGCGGCCAAGCTCATCACCGTCCCGAAGCCCACGGAGAGCGGTCGGGTCGGTGGGGCGCCACTGCGGGACGTTGCTCTGTTGGAGTGGTGCACGAAGCTCGTCACGGACCTCCTCGTGCCCGCGCGGGTCTGACCCCCCGCATCCGGTCACCTGCGCGGAGTAACGGACGGCGCACTACGACGATCAACCAGCTGGAGCCCTCCGGGACCGGCCTGGACGGGCATGACACGCGGGAGAGTGCGTGCCCGATCCCCGTCCGGAGACCGAGCCGTTGCGCCGGGAGGCCCCTGGTGGTGCGGCGCGCCCGCAGCCGCCCGCGCGCTACGGCTTCCCGCTCCTCGCCACCTACAGCCAGCGGGTCGGCGGCTTCCTCATCGACATCGGCATCCCGGGTGGGCTGCTGGCCGTCGTGCTGATCGGCGCGCTCCTCACCCGGAACGTCGTCGTGGTCGGCGTCGTCTACCCGGTCGCCGCCGCCGTCGGGCTGGCGTTCCTCGTGTGGAACAGCGGGTACCGGCAGGGCCGCTCGGGTCAGAGCCTCGGCAAGAGCGTGCTCGGCACGCGGCTGGTCAGCGCGGGATCGGGGGAGCCGATCGGGTTCGCCCGCGCGTTCGGGCGGCAGGTCGCGCACCTGCTGAACGGGATCCCGCTCGGTCTCGGCTACCTCTGGCCGTTGTGGGACGAGCAGCGGCAGACGTTCGCGGACAAGGTCTGCTCGACGCTCGTGGTGCAGGCCGACCTCTGATCCGGGCCTCACTCCGAGCGTGAGAGGCTGTCGATCGTGCGTATGCAGGTGGGACGCGTCGCGGCGACCGTCGCCGTCATCGGTGCGGTGGTCAGTGGGTGCGGTGGGCCGAACCAGGCGGGCACGGCTGTGATCGTCGGGGCCGACGCCGTCCCGATCGAGCACATCCAGAGCCAGCTCGACACGGCGCTGGGCAAGAAGGACCTGATGGCGCAGCTCACGGCGCAGGGCGGCACAACGGGCGAGCTCGCCCGCAGCATCGTCACGCGCGCCGTCCTGCACGACCTGCTCGACCGGCGCGCGGCCGAAGAGGGCATCGTCGTCACCGACCCCCAGATCGACGCGCACATCGCTCAGAACGGCGGGGCGGACGCCCTCCTCGACGGCTCGCTGTACGACCTGCCGATGCTGCGGCAGCGCGTGCGGGACGACCTGATCGCGGCGCAGCTGGCCCAGCGGGAGGTCGGCGGGCTCGCGGTCACCGCCGACCTCGTGGCGGCCACCTCCCGGGCGAGCGCCGACGAGGCAGCGGCCGCCATACAGGCCGGTGGCGCCCAGGCCGACGCCCTGTTCGCCGACCCGCGCACGTCGGCCCGCGCCCAGACGTTCGACGCGGCGAGCTCGCCGGACAACGCCAGCACCGTGCTGTTCGGCGTGCCGGTCGGCACCGTGGTCACGTTCCAGCCGAACCCGCAGCAGAGCACCTGGATCGTCGCGCGGGTCGTCGACCGGCGCACGGACGCCCCGTCCGACCCGGCCGCGGTGAACGGGATCAGCCAGGCGCAGCTGATCGCCATCGGCGAACGGCTGCTGCAGCCCACCGCCGACCAGGTCGGGATCCGGGTCAACCCGCGCTACGGCGTGTGGGACCCGATCCAGCTGCGGATCGTCGCCGAGGACCAGCAGGTCGGCTCGGTCCTGCCGCCCGTCGCCGGCTGGTGACCACCGGGGTCGCGCAGCGCACGGTCGTCGTCCTGCCCGAGCGGTGGAGCGGGATCCTGCCCGCTGCCGCCGTCCCCGCATTGCGGGCGGCCGAACGGGTGCTCGCCGACGCCACCGTGCCGGACGAGGTGGTGACCGCAACGGGTGCGGTCCGTGCCGACGGCTGGGGCGACGACGGCGTGGCCGAGGTGCTGCTGACCACCGACCCGTCCCGAGCCGACGGTGGGGCGGTCGTCGGGCTACCCGAAGGCGCCGCGCTGCTCGACGCCGTCGCGGTGATGGACCGGCTGCGCTCGCCCGGCGGCTGCCCGTGGGACGCCGAGCAGACCCATGAGTCACTGCTGCAGTACCTCGTCGAGGAGTGCTACGAGCTGTACCAGGCGATCGAGGACGGCGACCGCGACGCCATCCGCGAGGAGCTCGGCGACGTGCTGCTGCAGGTGCTGTTCCACGCGCGCGTCGCGGCGGAGCACGACGCCCGGCCGTTCACGATCGACGACGTCGCCGGTGACCTCGTCGCCAAGCTCGTCGGGCGGCACCCGCACGTGTTCGCCGGCAGCGAGCAGATCGACACGGCCGAACGCCAGGAGCGCCGCTGGGAGGAGCTCAAGCGCGCCGAGAAGCAGCGTGGGTCCAGCGTGGACGGCGTGCCGCTCGGCCAGCCCGCCGTCGCGCTCGCCGCGAAGCTCACCAGCCGCACCGCCCGCGCCCACCTGCCCACCGACCTGCTGCCGGCCGGCGCGAGCGTGGGGGAGCAGCTCTTCGCGCTGGCCGCCAAGGCCAAGCTCGCCGGGGTCGACCCGGAGGCCGAGCTGCGGACCGCCGCGCGCCGGTTCGCCGACCGGGTGCGTGCCGCCGAGCAGGCCGCCGTCGCCGACGGTGCCGACCCGCACGCCCTCGACGCCGCGGGGTGGCGGCGCTACTGGCCGGCGGCTGGCTAACCTGGTCGGGTGACGGCACGTCGTGGACGCTCTCGCCTGTCCGTGACCGGGCGCCGCCGCCGAGCGAGGCGGAGAGTCAGCGGTTGGAACACAGCCGCGATCGTGCTGGCGGTGATGGTGACCCTCATCGGGGTGTCGATCCTTTCGGACCGCGACAGCCGCGACCACCGGGCCGAGCGGCCGCAGCGCGGCGACGGACTCACCGCCGCGGACGTCGACCCCGACACCCCCGTTCCGCAACCGCCGCCGCTCGCGGGAGGCACCGACCTCGTCGCCTGGTCCGTCACCGCTGCCGAGCGCAGCGGCGTCCCCGCCCGCGCCCTGCGCGCCTACGCCGCCGCGGAGCTTGCCCAGCGCTCAACCACCCCCGACTGCCGCCTCTCCTGGAGCACGCTGGCCGGGATCGGGCGCGTCGAGTCCGACCACGGCCGGTTCGGCGGCGCTCGGGCGGACGCCGACGGCCTGACCCGCCCGTCGATCATCGGGCCGCCGCTGGACGGCTCGCCCGGGGTGCGCGAGATCCGCGACTCCGACGGCGGCCGCCTCGACGGCGACACCACGTACGACCGCGCCGTCGGCCCGATGCAGTTCCTGCCCACCACCTGGGCCCGCTACGGCGCCGACGGCAACGGCGACGGCAACCGCGACCCCAACCAGCTCGACGACGCGGCCCTCGCGGCCGCGCGCTACCTCTGCGCGGACGGCCGCGACACGGCCAGCGGCGAGGGCTGGTGGGCCGGGGTGCTCACCTACAACAGCTCGGTCGACTACGCCCGCCTCGTCTGGGCCGCGGCCGACCGCTACACAGAGGCCACCGCCGCCTGAGGCCGCGACTCGCGCGCGCTGATCGCGCGACTCGCGCGCACTCACACCGCGACTCGCGTGCACTCAGACCGCGACTCGCGGATGTCGGGCGCCCTCCTCCCGCGAGTCGCGCTCTGGATGTACGCGAGTCGCGCTCTGGATGTACGCGAGTTGCGGTGTGGGTGTGGCCGAGTCGCGCTGGGTCAGGCCTCGAGGAGGGGCTGGGCCCAATACTGGCCGTCGGACAACCCGGGTGGGCAGGCGAAGACGGCGGAGCCGGTGTGCTCGATGTACTCCATCATCACGTCCTTGTTGGCCAGCGCCCGCTGCATCGGGACGAACTGGGCGTGCGGGTCGCGCATGAAGGCCACGAAGAACAGGCCGGCGTTCAGGTGGCCCTGGCCGTCGCTGCCGTCGACGAAGTTGTAGCCGCGCCGCAGGATCCGCACACCGTTGAGCGCCTCGGGCGAGGCGAGCCGGATGTGCGCCACCTCCCCGATGCGCGGCAGTCCGTCCGGCCCGATGGCGGCGAAGTCGGCGGTGTCGAACTCACCTGCCGCGCCCAGCGGTGCGCCCTCGCCCTTCGTGCGGCCGACGATCGCCTCCTGCTCGGCGAGCGACGTGCGGTCCCAGATCTCGACGTGCATGCGGATCCGCCGGGCCACGAGGTAGGTGCCACCCGCGAGCCACGCGGGCCCGTCGCCGGGCTGCACCCACACGTGCTGGTCCAGCAGCTCGGCCCCGTCCTCGGCCTTGAGGTTGCGGGTGCCGTCCTTGAAGCCGAAGAGGTTGCGCGGCGTCGCCTGCGCCGTGGACGTCGACGACGTGCGCCCGAACCCCAGCTGCGACCACCGCACGGAGGTGGTGCCGAACCCGATCCGCACGAGGTTGCGCACGGCGTGCACGGCCACCTGCGGGTCGTCGGCGCACGCCTGGATGCACAGGTCCCCGCCGGACAGGGCCGGGTCGAGCTGGTCGAGGGTGAAACGCGGCAGCTCGGCCAGCCCGGCCGGGCGCAGCGCGGGGTCCAGGCCGAGCTTGTCGAAGAACCCCGGCCCCACGCCGAACGTCAGCGTGAGCTTCGCCGCCGGCAGCCCGAGCGCCTCGCCGGTGTCGGCGGGCGGACCGTCGGGGTTGCCGCCGACCGCACCGCCCGGCGCGGTCTCGGCCCCGGCGGTCATGCGCTCGGCCGCGGACGTCCACTTCTGCAGCAGGGCGCGGACGCGTTCGCGGTTGTCGGTGGTGAGGTCCAGCGCGACGAAGTGCAACCGGTCCTGCGCCGGCGTGACGATGCCGGCCTGCCGGTCGCCGCGGAACGGCACGACCCCCTCGGCGACGGGCGCGGCCGAGGCCGAGCACGCGCTCACCGCGCCTGCTCCGGCGAGCGCCGCCCCGGCGCCCGCCCAGCCGAGCAGCCGTCGCCGGGAGAGTCGAACGCTCACGGCGTCGTCACCACCCCCGCGACCTGGCTCACCGGCTCGCCCAGCGCGTCGACGGACTCGGCCATCCGCCGGATGTCGTCCTCGGTGAGCTCGGTGTAGAGCCGGTACCCGTCGCCGACGCGGTACTCCTCGAGCAGGGCATCGACGGCGGCGAAGCGCTCGTCGAGCACCGGGCCCAGCGTCGGGTCCTTCTCGTCGATCACCGGCCGGAGCGCGGCGACCGCGCCCTGGGAACCCTCGACGTTGGCCTTGAAGTCCCACAGGTCGGTGTGCGAGTAGCGGTCCTCCTCACCGGTGATCTTGCCGGTGGCGACCTCGTCGAGCAGCTCCTTCGCCCCGTTCGCGAGCTGGACGGGCGTCAGTTCGACGGTCGCGGTGCGCGACTGCAGGTCGCGGATGTCGGCCATCAGCTGGTCGGCCATCGCGGGCGAGTCGGGCTGCAGGCCGTCGACCCACAGGTCCTTCTCGAGCCGGTGGTAGCCGGTGAACTGCACGCCGGGGTCGCGTTCGTCGTCCTCCCGGCCGTCGATCTTCGGGTCGATGTCGCCGAACGACTCGGCGACGGGCTCGATCCGCTCCCAGTAGGTGCGCGCGACGGGGAACAGCGCCTTGGCGGTCTCGACGTCGCCGGCCTTGACGGCGTCGACGAACTCCTGCGTCTTCGGCACCAGCGCCTCGATCTGCGAGGTGACCCACCGGTGGTAGCCGGTGGTCGCCTCGGCGAGCCGGGTGTTCTCGTCGACGGACCGCGTGGCCGACCCGGTGACCGTGAACGGCGCCTGGATCCCGTCGCCGACCATGCCCGGCTTGCACGCCGTGGTGTAGGCGCCGCCGTCCGGAACCTCGACGATCAGGTTGCGGGTGAGGCCGGGACCGATGTTCTCGACCTCGCCCATGATCCGGCCGCCGGTGCCGTAGAGGTAGAACTCGGTGACCTTGCTGCCGGCGTTGCGCACGGCGAACGTGATCTTGCCGGCCGGCGCCTCGGTGGCCCCGACCTCGCAGCGGTCGTCCGCTGCCGTGACGGGGATCGGGCCCCCTCCGCCCGCGGCGTCGCCTGCGGGCGGCGCCGTGCTGGTGCAGGCCGCGAGAGCAGCGGCTGCGGTCACGAGGACCGCGACATGGAACGTGCGGGACATGGTGCTCCTCGAGCGGATCAGGTGGTGGGGGTCGCGGCGCGGGTCCGCTGGGGACGGATGAACAGCGGGAGGACGACCGCCACGTAGGCGACCCAGACCACGGCCTCTGCCACCGTGGTCTGCGGGGAGAAGTTGAAGATCCCCTTGAGCAGGGTGCCGTGCCACGAGTCCGGCGGGATCACAGCGCTGACGTCGAAGGCGAGGGTGGTGAGGCCCGGCACGAGCCCGGCCTCCTGCAGGTCGTGCACGCCGTAGGCGAGGATCCCCGCGGCCACGAAGATCAGCAGCACTCCGGTGACGGTGAAGAACCGGCTCAGGTTGAGGCTGATCGCCCCGCGGTAGATGAGGTAGGCGAGCAGGACGGCCGTGGCGATGCCGATCAGGAAGCCGATCAGCGGCTGGGTGGTCTCCCCGGCGGCCTGGGCCGCGGTGAAGAAGAACAGCGCGGTCTCGAGCCCCTCACGGCCGACGGCGAGCGTGGCCATCACGACCACGGCTGCCGGGCCCATGGCGAGCGCACCCTCGAGCTTGCCCCGCAGCTCCGCGGAGATCGAGCGGGCCGCCCGGCGCATCCAGAAGATCATCCAGGTGACGAAGCCGACCGCGATGATCGAGAGCGCGCCACCGAACGTCTCCTGCGCCTCGAACGTCAGCTGCTGCTGCGCGAGGGCGAGCGCGAGCGTGACGCCCACGCTGACCGCGACCGCGATCCCCACGCCGAGCCAGACCTTCGGCAGTTCCGAGCGGCGGTCGGTGCGTACCAGGAAGGCGACGAGGATGCTGACCACGAGCCCGGCCTCGAGGCCTTCGCGTAGTCCGATCAGTGCGTTTCCGAGCACGCCAGCTCCCTGAGGTCAGGCTGACCAGTAGCTCGGTGAGGCTAGCCTGCCCAATCGACGTGGGGAAGGGTCACGCGGAGCACATCACCGCAGCTGAGGCGCGGCCCGTCGGTTCAGTCCGGATCACCCGGTTCGCCCTCGCCGTCGACCGCCATCCGGACGCGCAGCTCGCCGAGCGCTTCCTGGTACTCCGGGCGCGGGTCCATCGCGGCCGCCATCTTCAGCTGGGCGTGGGCCTCGGCGAGGCGGCCCTGGCGCTGCAGGGCCTTGCCGAGCGCGAAGCGGGCGTAGTGGTCGGCGGGGTCGAGGTCGATCACCCGGCCGAAGGCCTCCTCGGCACGCTGGAGCTGCGCGGAGTTCAGGTACGCGCGACCGGCGAGGAGCTGGACGGATGCGTCGTTCGGCTGGCTTTCCAGGACGGGGGAGAGGGCCTGCAGCGCGTCGAGCGGTCGGCTGCGCGCGATCAGCATCTCGGCGCGGCGGAACGACTCGAAGAGGCCGTCGGATGCTGGCTGGCTCGTCATGGTCGTTACTACGTTAGGTGTCCCCGGCGCGATCTGCGAGGGCTGACGAGGAGTCCTGCGGGGAAACCGCAGGCGACGTGCGGGTTCCTGCGCGGGCCTCCTGCACCCGGCGACTAGGCTCGCCCCCGGACGAGCGAACCTTTCCGACGGGAGCACTTGGTGGCGGTCATCGAGCAGGTCGGCGCACGCGAGATCCTCGACTCGCGGGGCAACCCGACGATCGAGGTCGAGGTCGCACTCGACGACGGGACGCTTGCGCGTGCGGCGGTTCCGTCGGGTGCGTCGACCGGTGAGCACGAGGCGGTCGAGCTGCGCGACGGCGACCCGCTGCGCTTCGGCGGCAAGGGTGTCGAGAAGGCCGTCTCCGCGGTGCTCGACACGATCGGCCCCGAGCTCACCGGCATGGAGGCGGTCGACCAGCGGCTCGTCGACCAGCGGCTCGTCGACCTCGACGGCACCCCGGACAAGTCGGCGCTCGGCGCCAACGCCCTGCTCGGCGTGTCGCTCGCCGTGGCGAAGGCGGCGGCCGAGTCGTCCGGGCTGGAGCTGTTCCGCTACGTCGGCGGACCCAACGCCCACGTGCTGCCGGTGCCGATGCTGAACATCCTCAACGGCGGCGCGCACGCCGACACGTCCGTGGACGTGCAGGAGTTCATGATCGCGCCGGTCGGCGCCGACTCCTTCCGGGAGGCGCTGCGCTGGGGCGCCGAGGTCTACCAGTCGCTCAAGTCCGTGCTGAAGAGCAAGGGCCTGCCCACCGGGCTGGGTGACGAGGGCGGCTTCGCCCCCGACCTGGCCGGCACCCGCGCCGCGCTCGACCTCATCGCCGAGGCGATCGACAAGTCCGGCTACACGCTCGGCCGCGACGTCGCGCTCGCGCTCGACGTGGCCGCGACCGAGTTCCACAGCGAGGGCGTCTACTCCTACGAGGGCAAGAAGCTGTCCGCCCAGGAGCTCTCGGCCGTGTACGCCGAGCTCATCGACGCCTACCCGCTGGTCTCGATCGAGGACCCGCTGTCCGAGGACGACTGGGACGGTTGGGTGGCGCTCACCGAGGCGATCGGCGACAGGGTCCAGCTCGTGGGCGACGACCTGTTCGTCACCAACCCCGAGCGGCTCGACGAGGGCATCAGCCGGGGCGCGGCCAACGCGCTGCTGGTCAAGGTCAACCAGATCGGCACGCTGTCGGAGACCCTCGACGCCGTCACGCTCGCGCAGTCGTCGGGCTACCGCTGCATGATGAGCCACCGGTCCGGCGAGACCGAGGACACCACCATCGCCGACCTCGCCGTCGCCACCGGCTGCGGCCAGATCAAGACGGGCGCGCCCGCCCGTTCGGAGCGCGTGGCGAAGTACAACCAGCTGCTGCGCATCGAGGAGGCGCTGGGCGACGCCGCCCGGTACGCGGGCGACCTCGCGTTCCCGCGCTACAACTCGGCGGCCGAGACCGGGGCCTAGGCGCACGTGGGGGACGAGCGGGCGAAGGCACGCGGGGAGCGCACGCGCCGCACCCCGCGTCCGCGTCGTTCGGGCACCGCCGCGCCGGGGCGCCGGGCCAGGGAACCGCAGCTGACCCGCGTGCCCCGCGCCCGCGGCGTCGTCGCGGCCACAACGGGATTCCTCGGCCTGTCCTCGACGAGGCGGGCCGCCGTGCTGGCCCTCGTCATGTGCGCGCTCGCCCTCACCGTCGCGGTGCCGCTGCGCAACTACGTGGCCCAGCGCCAGGAGCTGGCCGCGGTGTCGGAGCAGCAGCAGGTGCTCGCGGCGGAGGTCGAGCGGCTCGAGCAGGAGCGGGCGCGGCTGTCGGACCCCGCCGAGATCGAGGCGCAGGCCCGGTCCCGGCTCGGGTACGTCATGCCGGGCGAGGTGCCCTACGTCGTGCAGCTGCCGGTCGCGCCCGGTCGGGACCCGGCGGCAGCCGCGAACGCGGGCGTGCCCTGGTACCGGGTGTTGTGGCGGGAAGTCGCGGAAGGACCGCAGTGACCCCGGAACCATCGACCAGGCAGCAGGACATCGCCGACGCGGACGTCGAGGCCGTCACCGCCCAGCTGGGCCGCACGCCGCGCGCGGTGCGCGAGGTGGCCCACCGGTGCCCGTGCGGGCTGCCGGCGGTCGTGAAGACCTCGCCGCGGCTGGAGGACGGCACCCCGTTCCCCACGCTCTACTACCTGACCTGCTCGCGGCTGAACTCCCGGATCGGCGGCCTCGAGGCGGCCGGGCGGATGCGAGAGATGACCGAGCGGCTCGCCGAGGACCCCGAGCTGGCCGCGGCCTACCGCCGCGCCCACGAGTCGTACCTCGCGGAGCGGGACGCGATCGAGCCGCTCGGCACCGACGTCAGCGCCGGTGGCATGCCCGGACGCGTGAAGTGCCTGCACGTCTGCGTCGCCCACGCGCTCGCGGCCGGACCCGGTGTGAACTCCTTCGGCGACGAGGCGCTGGCCGAGATCGGCGAATGGTGGCGGGCCGGCCCCTGCGTGCACCCCTGACGCGAGTCGCGCTCTGAGTGCACGCGAGTCGCGCTCTGGATGCACGCGAGTCGCGCTCTGGATGCACGCGAGTCGCGGTCTGGGTGTACGCGAGTCGCGGTCAGGGCGTGACGCGGGCCAGCAGCACGTCGGTCTGCGCCTCGGCCGGCAACGTGCCGGCGGTGCGCCACGGGCCGTCGGGCAGGAACCGGCTGGCGACGAACGCCCGTGCCACCTCGTCCGGTGCGTACCTCAGCAGCAGCGACCCCTGCAGGCACAGCGCGAGCATCTCGGCCAGCCTGCGCGCCCGCCGCTCCTCGCGCCCGCGCAGCTCCGTGCGCAGCTCGCGAACGCCCCGGTCGAACCAGGAGTCGCGCCCGGACGCGGCCTCGATCTCCGCGAACACGGCGTCGACCGACTCCGGCTCCTTCGTGACGGCGCGCAGGACGTCGAGGGCGGTGACGCTGCCCGATCCCTCCCAGATCGAGTTCAGCGGGGCCTCCCGGTAGAGCCGCGGCAGGCCCGAGTCCTCCACGTAACCGTTGCCGCCGAGGCACTCCAGAGCTTCCGCGACCACCGCAGGGGCCCGCTTGCACACCAGGTACTTCGCCGCCGGGAGCGCGAGCCGCAGCAGCTGGCGTTCCTCGCGGTCGACGGCCCCGGCGAGCCGCATCGCAAGGGCCGTGGCGGCCTCGGACTCCAGGGCGAGGTCGCCGATCACCGCCTGCATGAGCGGTGCGTCGGCGAGCCGGGTGCCGAACGCGCTGCGGTGGGCCACGTGGTGGGCGGCCTCGGTGAGGGCCGCCCGCGTGAGGGCGGCCGAGCCGAGCACGCAGTCCAGCCGCGTCATCGACACCATCTCGATGATCGTCTGCACGCCCCGGCCCTCGTCGCCGAGGCGCCACCCGGTCGCACCGGTGTACTCGACCTCGGCCGAGGCGTTGGACCGGTTGCCGAGCTTGTCCTTGAGCCGCTGCAACCGGATCGCGTTGCGGGTGCCGTCGGGCAGCACGCGGGGGAGCAGGAAGCAGGTGAGCCCCGCCGGGGCCTGCGCGAGCGTCAGGAACAGGTCGTTCATCGGCGCCGATGTGAACCACTTGTGCCCGACGAGCCGGTACGTGCCGTCGGCGGTGACCGTGGCCGTGGTGGTGCCGGCGCGCACGTCGGAGCCGCCCTGCTTCTCGGTCATCGACATCCCGGCGAGCAGGCCGGCCTTCGTCGACGGCTCGGCGAGCGGGAACTCGTAGGTGGTGGACCGCAGGCCGGGCTCGTACCGCGCGGCGAGCTCCGGGTCGCGGCGCAAGGCGGGCACCGCGGCGTAGGTCATGGAGATGGGGCAGCCGTGGCCCGGTTCCAGCTGACTCATCAGGTAGAACCCGGCGGCCCGTGCGACGTGCGCGCCCGTGCCCGGCTCGGCGACCCACGGCGCCCCGTGCAGCCCCCAGCCGACCGAGGTGCGCATGAGCCAGTGCCACGACGGGTGGAACTCGACCTCGTCGATCCGGTGGCCGTACCGGTCGTGGGTGTGCAGCACGGGCGAGTGGGTGTTGGCGAGGCGGGCGTGCTCCCGGGCCTCCGGGGACGTGACGACGGCGGCCAGCTGCCGCAACGCGGGCAGCGCCTCCTCCGCGCCCTCCCGGCCGACCGCGTCGGTGAGCGCGGGGTCGCAGGCCATGAGGTCGACCCCGGCGAGCGGGGGCGGCTGGTTCTCGACCCGGTGCGTGCGGTGGTCGCCCGGGTGCAGGGGTGGCTCGGGCGGGCGGGCAGGGCCGGGCCCGCCGCGGCCGTTGCGGCCGGCTGGGGCCGGGACCGTCGGCGCTCTCTGGTCCACCCGCCGAGCCTAGCGGCCAGTTGACGCGTTGAGGCCGCTTCGTGCGTACGGTGATCCGCGAGAGAAGGAGGGCACATGTCACGAGTGGCCGCGATCGACTGCGGGACGAACTCGATCCGCCTCCTGGTCGCCGACGTGACGACCGGCTCGCACGGCACGGCGGCGCTGCGCGACGTGCACCGCGAGACCCGGATCGTCCGGCTCGGGCAGGGCGTCGACGCCACCGGTGAGCTCGCGTCGGAGGCGCTCGAACGCACCCGCGCCGCGCTCGCCGACTACACCGCGGTGCTGCTGCGCAAGGGCGCCGAACGCGTGCGGATGGTGGCCACCAGCGCCACCCGCGACGCCCGCAACCGGGACGACTTCTTCCGGATGGTCCGCGACACCCTCGGCATCGAGGCCGAGGTGATCTCCGGCGACGAGGAGGCGCAGCTCTCGTTCACCGGGGCGGTCGGCGACCTCGATCCCGACGACGGTCCGTTCGTCGTGGTCGACATCGGTGGCGGCTCCACCGAGCTCGTCGTCGGCACCCTGGAGGTCGACAAGGCGGCGGTGCGCGCCGCCCGGTCGGTCGACATCGGCAGCGTCCGCATCACCGAGCGGTGCCTGCACGGCGACCCGCCGAGCGCCGACGAGGTGGCGCAGGCCCGCGAGCTGGCCACCAGCATCCTGGACGAGGCGTTCGCCGCCGTGCCCGTCGACGGTGTCCGCACCTGGGTGGGCGTCGCGGGGACGATCACCACGTTGTCCGCCGTGGCGCAGGACCTCGCCGAGTACGACCCGGACGCGGTGCACCTGTCCCGGATCCCGCGCGCCGACCTGCACCGGATCGCCGACGAGCTGCTCGGCATGTCGCGCGAGGAGCGGGGCCGGTACGGCGGGATCCACCCGGGCCGCATCGACGTGATCGGCGGCGGCGCGCTGATCGTCGACGTGCTGGCCGCCGCGCTGCACGAACGCGCGGGCATCGACGAGCTCGTGGTGAGCGAGCACGACATCCTGGACGGCATCGCCCGCTCCGTCGCCTGAACCCGACTCGCATGCACCTGACGCCCGAACCCCGTGGACGGCGGCTCCGGCGCGCCGTGACGGTGGCGGCCGTGCTGTGCACGGCACTGACGCTGTGCACCGGGTGCGGTTCGGACGCGGCGCCGGTGCCTCCCGAGCCGCTCCCGGCGTCGGCGCCGCCGCCGGAGCCACCGGCAGTCGCCCCGATGGCGGACGGGCTGCCGGGCATGCCGGCGGTCACGGACCCGCACAACGTCTACGCGGCCGCAGGCGCGGGAATGCTCTCCGAGGCGGTGAGGTCGGCGAAGCCGCTGGTCTACGTGCCGCACACGAAGTCGGGCGAGGTCCGGGTGATCGACCCGGCCACCTTCGCAACGGTGGCCACCCACCGGCTCGGCGGCGAGCTGCAGCACGTCGTCCCGTCCTGGGACATGACGCGGCTCTACGCCACGGACGACACCGGGAACAAGATCGTCCCGTTCGACCCGGCCACCGGAGCGCCCGGGGCCCCGATCCCGGTCACCGACCCGTACAACATGTACTTCAGCCCCGACGGCTCGACCGCGATCTCCGTGGCCGAGCGACTCCGGCGTCTGGTCTTCTACGACCCGCACACCTGGGCCCTGCAGGGCGAGCTGCGCACCCCCGACTGCGCGGGCATCGACCACGCCGACTTCACGCCCGACGGGCGCACGGCCATGTTCACCTGCGAGTTCGCCGGACGCGTCGCCGTCGTGGACATCGTCAACCGCACGCTGCTGCGGATGATCGACATGCCGCACCGGAACACGAACATGGGCCCGCAGGACATCAAGCTCGCCCCCGACGGCTCGGTCTTCTACATCGCCGACTCCGACCAGAACGGGCTCTGGGTCCTCGACGGCGCCGCCACCACCGTCCTCCGCGAGATCCCCACCGGCGGTGGCGCCCACGGCATCTACCTGTCCCGCGACGCGACGAAGCTCTACGTCACCAACCGCCACGAGGGCACCGTCAGCGTGCTCGACGCCTACACCGGCGCCCCGATCACGAAATGGCAGATCCCCGGCGGTGGCAGCCCCGACATGGGCAACGTGACCGCCGACGGCTCCCAGCTGTGGCTCTCCGGCCGGTACGACCGCAGCGTCTACGTGCTCTCCACGACCGACGGCCACCTCATCCAGAAGATCCCGGTCGGCAACGGCCCGCACGGTCTCTGCGTCTGGCCCCAGCCCGGGCGGTACTCGTTGGGCCACACCGGCATCACCCGGTAGCGCCGCCGGCCTGCGTAGCGTGTGGGGCGTGGGGACGACCTTCACGAGCGTTGCCGAGCTCGACGCGGCCATCGTCGACTGCCGCGCCTGCCCGCGGCTGGTGGCCTGGCGCGAGCAGGTGGCACGGGAGAAGCGCGCCGCGTTCCGGCACGAGGAGTACTGGGGCCGGCCGGTGCCCGGGCTCGGCCCGGCCGACGCGCCCCTGCTGATCGTCGGCCTCGCCCCGGCGGCGCACGGTGGGAACCGCACCGGCCGGATGTTCACCGGCGACCGTTCCGGCGACGTGCTGTACGCCGCGCTGCACGCCGTCGGCCTGGCGAACCAGCCGACAGCGGTGCACGCGGGCGACGGGCTCGAGCTGATCGGCACCCGGATCACCGCGCCGGTGCACTGCGCGCCACCGGACAACAAGCCGACCCCGGACGAGCGGGATCGGTGCGGCGGGTGGCTGCGCGCCGAGCTGGCGCTGCTGCGCCCCCGGGCGGTGGTGGTGCTCGGCGCGTTCGGCTGGCAGGCGCTCCTCCCAGTGCTCGCCGCGGCAGGCTGGGCGGTGCCGCGCCCGCGGCCGCGGTTCGCCCACGGCGCCCACGTGGAGCTGGCGGGCGAGCGGGAGACGCTGCACCTGTTCGGCTGCTACCACGTCAGCCAGCAGAACACCTTCACCGGACGGCTGACGCCCGCGATGCTCGAGGACGTCCTGAGTCGGGCGGCAGGCGTAGCCAGCCTCACCCCCGCGAGGGAGGTGTCCACCACGTGAGGGTGGGAACATGGGTGTCATGGCGCGCAACACGCGGATCGTCGTGGTCGGTGGCGGGTACGTCGGCATGTACACCGCTCTGCGGCTGCAGAAGAAGCTGCGGCGCGGTGAGGCCGACGTCACCGTGATCGACCCGCAGCCGCACATGACCTACCAGCCGTTCCTCCCCGAGGCGGCGGCAGGCTCGATCGAGCCCCGGCACGTGGTCGTGCCGCTGCGGAAGGTGCTGCGCAAGTGCCACCACCTCACCGGCCGGGTCACGTCGATCAACCACGCCGCGCGCGAGGTCACGGCCGAGCTCATCTCCGGCACGGTCACCACGCTCGGGTACGACGTGCTCGTCGTGGCGCCCGGATCGGTGGCCCGCACGCTCCCGGTCCCCGGGCTCGCCGAGCGCGGCATCGCCTTCAAGACCGTCGGCGAGGCCATCTACCTGCGCAACCACGTGCTGTCGCGGCTCGACGCCGCGGCCACCACGATCGACCCCGAGCTGCGCAGGCGGCTGCTCAGCTTCCTCGTGGTCGGTGGCGGCTACGCCGGGATCGAGGCGCTCGCCGAGCTGCAGGACATGGCCCGCTACGCCACCCGCTACTACGAGAACATCGCCCCCGAGGACATGCGCTGGGTGCTCGTCGAGGCCGCCGGGCGGATCATGCCCGAGGTCGGCCCGCGGATGGGGCGCTACACCGTCGAGCGGCTGTTGGAGGCCGGGATCGAGGTCTTCCTCGACACCCGCGTCAAGACGATGGAGGGCGGGCACGTCGTCCTCGACGACGGCACCGAGTTCGACACCGACACGATCGTCTGGACCGCGGGCGTCAAGCCGAGCCCGATGCTCGAGCACACCGACCTGCCCCGCGACGCGCGCGGCCGCGTCGAGTGCACCGCGGAGCTGCAGGTCGTCGGCATGCCCGAGGTGTTCAGCGCGGGCGACTGCGCGTCGGTGCCCGACCTGTCGAAGGAGGACCCGGAGGCCCGCACCAGCCCGTCGGCCCAGCACGCCGTCCGGCAGGCCAAGGTGCTCGCCGACAACGTGGTGGCCTACCTGCGCGGCCGCCGGCTCACGCAGTACAAGCACAGCTACGCGGGATCGGTGGCGAGCCTCGGGCTGTACAAGGGTGTCGCCGAGATCTACGGCGTCAAGCTCCGCGGCCCGGTCGCGTGGTTCATGCACCGCACCTACCACGTGAGCCGCATGCCCACGTGGAACCGGCGCATCCGCATCCTCTTCGACTGGACGGGCGCGCTGTTCCTCGGCCGCGAGGTCGTGGCGCTCGGCCAGATCATGGACCCGAAGGCGGAGTTCAGCCGGGTCGCGGGCGCCAGCAAGCCCGCGGAGAAGGCCCCGGAGCCGGTCGCCGCGGCCCCGAAAGGCGCCTGACCCGACTAGCGCGCACTGACAACGCGACTCGCGCGCACTGACAACGCGACTCGCGCGCACTGACAACGCGACTCGCGGACGAAGGGCACCTCCCCGTCCGCGAGTCGCTGTCTCGGTGCGCGCGAGTCGCTGTCTGCGTGCGCGCGAGTCGCGCTCTCGGTGTGCTCGACATGACCTCGTGTGCCCGCTAACCTCAACCAAGTGGTTGGTGGAGAGACCGAGGGGCGGCGTGCGCAGCTCGTGGCTGCGGCGTTCCGGCGGGTCGCGGAGTCCGGGTTCGAAGGGCTGCGGCTGCGGCAGGTCGCCGAGGACGTCGGCATCGACCACTCCACGCTGCACCACCACTTCTCCACGAAGCAGAGCCTCGTGGAGGCGGTCGCCGCCTACACCACGCGCCAGTTCTGGGGAGCCAGCCCGCCTGCCCCGGATCGCTCATCCGCGCTGCGGGGGCACCTGCGTGTTCTGCAGCAGATGATGGTGGAGCGACCGGACCTGTTCGCCGTGACGGTCGAGCTGGACCTGCGCGCCCGGCGCGACCCGGCCGTGGCCGCGGCGATGGCGCAGCACGAGTCGGGGTGGCGGGCGGCGCTCGTCGAGATCCTCACCGACCTGGTGCCCGATCCGGCGATGTCCGCGGAGCTCGTGATCGCCGTCGTCAAGGGGGTGCGCCTGCTGCCCGACGTAGCGGGTCCGGTGCTCGACCTGCTCGCGGAGCAGCTGATCGGAGACAGGAGGGGATGACGTGCGCGTACTGATCATCGGGGGTGGCATCGGCGGCCTCGCGCTCGCCCAGGGCTTGCGGGGGTCGGGCGTCGACGTCGCGGTCCACGAGCGCGACCACGGGGTCGGCAGCCGCTGGGAGGGCTACCGCATCCACATCAACCCGGCGGGCGCCAGGGCGCTGCACGCCCTCCTACCGCCCGACGGCTGGCAGGAGTTCCTCGCGACCGCAGGGCCCGGCGGCGACTTCGGGTTCCTCACCGAACAGCTCGACGAGCTGGTCGTCGTCGAAGAGTCGATCATGTATCCGGGAGCCACCGATCCCGCCGAGAACCACTACGCGGCCGACCGCGCCACCCTGCGACGCGTGCTGACGAGCGGCCTTGACGACGTCGTGCGGCTCGGCTCCGAGTTCGTCGGCTACGAGTTGCTGCCCGACGGCCGGGCCGAGGCGCGCTTCGCCGACGGGAGCACCGCCGTCGCCGACGTGCTCGTCGGTGCGGACGGGGCGTCCTCGCGCGTGCGCGCGCAGCTGCTGCCGCACGCGACCCCGGCCGACGCGCGCGTGGTCGGCATCGCGCACAAGGTCTGGCTCGACGGTGCGACGCGGGCCGAGCTGGGCCGGCTGGCCGAGGGCATGAACGCGGTGCAGCTGGATGCGCCGGTGTTCCTGTTCACGTCGGTGTTCGAGCCGCCCGCGGCCACCGGTCAGCGGCCGTACCTGCTGTGCGCGCTGGTCACCCGCCCGGAGCTGCTCCCGCCCGATGTCGCCGAGCTCGACCGGAACGCGTTGCGCGCCGTGGTGGACGTCCTGGTGGCGGGTTGGGATCCGCGGCTGCGTCGCGCGCTCGCGAGCTCCGATCCCGCGAGCCGCAGCGCCGTCGCCTTCAGTGCGGCGCCGCCCGTGCCCACCTGGGGGAGCGGTCCCGTGACCGTCCTCGGTGACGCGATCCACGTGATGCCGCCGATCGGTGGCCTCGGCGGCAACACCGCGCTGCGGGACGCGCACCTGCTGGGCCGCCTGCTCCCGGCGGCCGACCGCGGTGAGCGCCCGCTGCTCGACGCGGTTGCGGAGTACGAGGCCGAGATGCGCGACTACGGCACTGCGGCCGTGCGCTACGCGCTGGAGCAGTCGGAGCAGCTGTTGTCGTCCGGGGCCGTGGCCACGACGGCGGCGCGCACGTTCTTCCGGTTGTGCGCCGCTGTCGGGCCGCTGCGGCGGCGCGCGTTCGCGAAGGGATGGGCGGCGCCTGCCGCCGCGCGGGCGTGGGAGCACGGCGTTGCGCCGGCGGCGGCGTGAGGAGCTCCCCCGGGTCCGGTCCGTAGGCTGGGTCGCGCGCCCCCGTGGCCCAATCGGCAGAGGCAGGCCCCTTAAAAGGGTCACTGTGTGGGTTCGAATCCCACCGGGGGCACCGCGATCCAACGTATCGATTCGGTCGCTGACCGGCGCGAACCCGCGCTGCAAGCGATCAATCCCTGGCCGGTGGGTCCGACTGTCCCCGGTGCTCGACGGCCGGCTGTGCCCAACGCGTGCCCAAGTCCTGCGTGACGACGGCGCATGCGGCGGAAGCCATCGAGCTTGGGTTCCGCTGCCCAGCCGCAGGGGTGATTGGTGGGTAGCTGCAGCGCGGGCACGGCGAGCATCGGTCGGACCGGGTACTCGAGCCCGGCGATGCCCGGCAGCTCTCCCACCGGCGGACAATACGCAGGTCACAGCGGGTGCGACGGGGTGGACGGGCCGTGGCGCCGCCAGTGACGGCGCTGCTGCGCTCCGTCTACGCTGCGCGTGCGCCGCACGCGGCCTAGCCCTCCGGGCGGGATAGTCGCCATCAGCGACGGTGAGTACCACAATCGCGCGATGACGAACTTCGTCCTCGTCCACGGCGGCTGGATCGGCGGCTGGTGCTGGAGCGAGGTCGCCGACCGGCTGAGGAAGGCCGGGCATCGCGTCGAGGTGATCGAGCAGTTGCCGAGCGGTGGGACCGACCCGGCGGCACTCGGCGACCTGGCCGCCGACGCGAAGGTCGTGAAGCAAGCCGTGGAGCGAGTAGGGGAACCCGTCGTCCTCGTCGGACACTCCTATGGCGGAATGGTGATCACCGAACTCGCTGATCACCCCGCGGTCGCCCACAGCGTCTACCTCTGCGCGTTCTGGCCGCAGCGAGGGCAGTCGGCGATGGACCTGTTCGCGGCGGGACCGCTGCCGACATGGGTGTCGCCGCACGACGACGGGACGACAAGGACGACCGACGATCTGGAGCTGCTCCGGCAGACGCTGTGCGCCGACGTCGACGAGCAGCACGCATATGCCTTCCTGCGTCGGTTTGTGCCACAGTCGATCGCCAGCGGGACCGCCCCCAGCACCGCACCTGACCGCGGTCACCCCACGACCTACATCATCTGCGAACAGGACCGGGTCCTGCCCCCCGCCGCCCAGGAGCAGATGGCTGCTGCCGCAGACAACCGTTACCGGCTCCCGTCATCGCACACGCCCATGGCGTCGATGCCTGACGAGCTCGCGGATGCTCTCGGTCGAGTCCACTGAACCGACGTCGGGCTGCGAGGCCCCGGGCGGGAGCTCCGCGCCGTCGGCGGGCTCGCGTCGCCGCTCACGACTGGCCCCCGGTGCGGTAGAGGTCGTGGGCCTGGCGCCGCTCGAACCCTCTCCTGCCCCCGTCAGGTTGGTGCGAACTCCTCATCGAGTTCTCGACGCCGACGGCTGGGGCGGCCTGGACAGACAGCGGTGCGCCGCGAAAAGCGACAGCTCAAGCACCGGGCGCGCGGCGAGACGCGCTCGATCCGCAGCCATCCGCGCCTCCACGACGCCGCGCTCCGCGCCGTCGTGCCCGGCCACCGGCGGAACGCCCCAAGCCGGGCGCCGTGCCCAAGTGATGTCCAGGTCGGCCCCGTTGGCACAGCC
The DNA here is from genome assembly GCF_006717045.1 of Pseudonocardia cypriaca. Lineage (NCBI taxonomy): Bacteria > Bacillati > Actinomycetota > Actinomycetes > Pseudonocardiales > Pseudonocardiaceae > Pseudonocardia > Pseudonocardia cypriaca. The sequence continues at coordinate 2,582,443 of NZ_VFPH01000002.1, read as the reverse complement.
GCTGATAGGTTTACGCAGGTCAAAGCATTGTGTTGGCGGGGCCGGCCTTCCCCTTGAAAGGGTCGCTGTGTGGGTTCGAATCCCACCGGGGGCACCGCGATCCGACCTCGGCTTCTCGCGCCCTCAACCGTCTTCGACGGTGCCGTAGAGCGCGGCGGTTTCGGCCGCCTTGGCGGCGAGGGTCTGGCGCAGTTCGTCCGGGGCGAGCACCTTGACATCAGGGCCGAACGCGAGGAGCGCCTCGGCTGCGACCAGGGAGCGGAAGCGCAGCTCGACGATCTCCCGTTCCGGACCGCCGATGGCTTCACGGGCCCGGCCGTCGGCCGGGGGCGGGGCCAGGTCGGCCTCGTGGACGCGGAGGAGCTTGGCCAGGACCTCGCGTCGCACGCTGACGGTGACCGCGAGCGGAGCGGGGATGTCGTCGATGCTGCGCCGGAGGGTGTCCCACACCTCCGCCAGTTCCAGGCCGTCACGGCGCTGGACGGGCTCGTCGACGATGCCGGCGGACAGTGCGCGGTCGGTGCGGAAGAGCCGGGGTTCGCCGCGGTGGTCGGCGACGAGGTACCAGACACCGGCCTTGTTGACCAGGCCGTACGGGTCGAGGGTGTAGGAGCGGACGCGGTTGTCGCGGCGGTGCCGGTAGCGCATCCGCAGGCGCCGGTCGGTGAAGACGGCCTGCTGGAACACGACCAGCTCGTCGGCGGCACGTTCCGGCCCGGGTGTCCCGCTCCAGCGGGCCGGGTCGATGAGGATGCGACGGCTGGCCAGGTCGGCGCCCGGCCGGTGCGGCGCGGGCAGTGCGGCCATCACCTTCCGCAGCGCGGACCCGATGGCCTGGCCGAGGCCGAGATCGGCGTGGGCGCTGCCGGAGAGCAGGACGAAGAGGGCGCGGGACTCGTCCGCGGTCAGCCCGGTGACGTCGGTGCGGAAGCCGGGCAGCAGGGCGATGCCGCCGTGCGGGCCGCGCACCGTGTAGACGGGAACGCCGGCCGCGGACAGGGCCTCCACGTCCCGCATGATCGTGCGGACCGACACCTCCAACCGCGCGGCCAGCTCGCCGGCGGGCAGCTGCCCGTGGGTCTGCAGCAGCAGCATGATCGAGAGCAGCCGGTCGGATCTCATGTCCCGGAAACTTCCTCCGCTATATGACGAAGGGTGTCATGTACCGCTGTGACAGTAGGGGTCGTCATCGAGGAAGGAGCGCTGTCGTGTTGCGAGGTTTCTGCACGATCACCTACTGGGCCGACGACATGCCGGCGGCGACGCGGTGGTACACGGAGCTGTTGGGCGTCGAGCCGTACTTCGTGCGCCCCGTCGACGGGCCGCCCGCCTATGTCGAGTTCCGCATCGGCGACTACCAGGCCGAGCTGGGGCTGCTCGACCGCCGATTCGCCCCGGGAGGCGCGGCGACCACCCCGGGCGGGGTCGTGATGAACTGGCACGTGGACGACATCGAGGCGGCATTCAGCAGGCTGCTGTCGATGGGCGCCACCGAGTACCAGCCCATCACGCCGATGCCGCCCCCACCCGAGCCGGAGTCGGGCTTCGTGATCGCGTCCGTCGTCGATCCCTTCGGCAACATCCTGGGCATCATGTACAACCCGCACTACCTGGAGATCCTGGAGAGGACCGCCCCGGCGTGACCCACGCCCGGAACCGGGCTGGGCTACCGACCCTCCTCGGGCCCGAGTCCTGCGTCCTCGAGGCAGCAGCGGACGAAGTCCTGGACGACCGGGTCGGCGTCCGCGGACGGCGCCCACGCGACGCCGACGCGGCTGGGGCTCACCCCGGTCACCGGCCGGTAGGCGACGCCCGGGCGGGCGTAGAAGCGTGCAGCGGACCGGGGCGCGAGGGCGATGCCGTAGCCGTTGGCGATGGCGCTGAGCCACTCGTCGGGGTGCTCCGTGACGGCGCCGACGCGGACCGGGTGACCGTCGCGTTCGTCGGTGGCCAGCCAGTAGTCCCGCCACCAGCCGGTCGCGGCCGGGGCGGCCACGAACGGCTCGTCCCACAGCTCGTGGAACGGGATCTCGTCGCGTGCGACGAGAGGGTGGGCGGACGGGAGCGCCACCCAGCGCGGTTCGGTGAGGAGCTCCGCCACCCGCATCCCGTCCTGGCCGGGGAACGGTAGCCGGAGCAGGGCCGCGTCGACGTCGCCGTCCGTCAGGCCTCCGGTGGGGTCGGACCACGCCGCCTGCCGCATGTCCACCCGCCAGCCGGGTCGTCGGCGGGTGAACGAGCTGATGATCCGCGGCGTTGCCTCGTTGGCGCCGTTGGCCAGGAACCCCACCCGCAGGACGCTCGCGATGCGGCTGGCCGCGCCCTTGGTCTCCCGCACGACCTCCTCCCAGCCCGCCAGTAGCGCCGGCACTCGCGCCGCCAACGCGCGCCCCGGCTCGGTGAGGACCATTCCGGTACGGGATCGCACGAAGAGCTGGACGCCGAGCTGAGCCTCGAGCTGCTTGACCTGTTTGGTCAGCGCCGGCTGGGACACGAACAGCCGCGCCGCGGCACGGGTGAGGTTGCCTTCTTCGGCAACCGCCGCGAAGTAGCGCAGGAGCCGCGTGTCGACGTCCATGCCGCCAGGTTATACCTGCAGGTATTGGACGCCCTTTCGGCGTTTCGCGAGGCTTGGTCAGCACGCGATCAGGTCTGCAGGAAGAGCCGAGGGAGATGCCATGCCCGTCCTGGTGGTTCAGTACCGGGTGGCCGACGAGGGCGTCGCCGAAGTGGTGGAGGCGATCGAGACGGCGTTCGCGGCGGTGCAGGCGCAGCAACCCGACGACATCCGGTACGCCTACCTGCACCGCACCGGCTCCACGGAGTTCGTCGCGCTCGTGGAGCTGGCTGCCGGTGTCGAGAACCCGCTGCCCGGCATCGCGGAGGCGCGGCAGTTGCAGGCCACGGTGGCGAAGTGGGCCGTGGGTGCGGCACCGACACCGACACCGTTCGAGGTCCTCGGTTCGTACCGCTTGTTCGACTGACGCGGAGGTCAGGATGTACATCGCGTACGTCATCGTGTCGGTGATCACGGCCGCGGCCAACCTGTCGATCGCAGTAGCGGACTTCCTGCAGGTCAGATACGTCCTCGCCAACATGGCGGAGGTGGGCGTCCCGCGGTCTTGGCTCCCGGTGCTCGCCACGCTCAAAGCGGCGGGCGCCGTCGGGCTCCTCCTCGGCCTCGCGGGGGTCGAGTTGATCGGCGTCGCCGCCGCGGCCGGGCTCGTGCTGTTCTTCGTCGGGGCGATCGTCACTCACGTGGCCGCCCGCGTGTACAACAACATCGCCGTGCCGGGAGGCTTCCTCGCGTTGGCCGTCGCCTCGCTCGCCCTGTCCTCCGCCGGCTGACCCGAAGCGCCGCCCACGTGCACCGGGTCGGCTCCCTCGTCGCGACCGCTGATATGTTCTTGCAGGTCACAGGGCTGTTAGCGGTCGGAGGCATGGGGGTCGGGGTTGCCAGAGGTCACGCAGGTGAACGCGGAGGTCGTCGCGGACTCGGTCAACGAGGCGGGTGACCGGCTGACCACGATGGTCGTGACGCTGCCGCGTTCCGCGCTGGCCGAGCTGAACACCCACCGGGTCTTCTCCCGCAACTCGGCATCCTCGCGGGCCGTCCCCGTCAAGCGGATGATCGAGTACGTCCAGCGCTCGCCGTACGTGCCGCGGGCGTTCTCGGTGAACAAGCCCGGGATGAACGCGCACGAGTTCATCGAGCCGGGCTCGCCGCAGTGGGCGGACGTGCTCGAGTGGTGGATGGAGAGCGTGGAGACCGCGGTGCGCCAGGCGCGGGCCGGGCTGGAGCTCGGTGTGCACAAGCAGGAGGTCAACCGGATTCTCGAGCCGTACCTGATGCACACCGTGGTCGTCTCCAGCACGGAGTGGGACAACTTCTTCGACCAGCGTCTCGCCACCGACGAGGCCGGCGCTCCACTGGCGTACCTGCCGATCTTCGACGCTGCCGCGGCCATGCGGGACGCCCTGGCGGGCTCCACCCCTCGATCCGTCGCCGAGGGTGACTGGCACACGCCGTTCATCGCGAAGGACGAACGGGACGTGCTCGAGCCGGACCAGGTTCGGGCGGTGGCGGCGGCGCGGAGTGCGCGGGTCTCCTACTTCACGCCGACCGGTGATCGGGTGGTCGGTGCGGGCCCCTCGCTCGAGGCGGACCTGCGGCTGTGCGAGCGGTTGCTCGACCCGGGGCAGGGATCCGCGCCGCACCTCTCCCCGTTCGAGCACGTGGCGACCCCGGCCACACCGGGAAGCGGGAACTTCACCGGCTGGCGGCAGTGGCGCGCCGACGTCGAGGCGAGCCGGTCCTCACGAGAGCCGTAGTGCCGCAGCCGGCGCTCATTCCGCTGCTCACGGCCGCCGCAACGAGGCGTCCAGTTCCCGCGCCAGCTCTCCCACCCGCCCGCGACCACCCGGCGCGTTCGGATATCGCAGCAGGACGCGCACGACGATGGGTCCGGCCAGGCCTCGTGCCTTCTCGATGCGCTCGGCGCCGACGCCGCGGTCCTCGCCCGCGTCGATCTCCAGTGCTCGCGCCGCGTGGGCGGCCGACCCGAGGATGTGCAGGACCTGGGTGGACCTCGCCAGCGGGTGGAGGTACGCCGCTGCTCCGGCGGCACCGGCGGAGTGCGCCGCTTCGGCTGCGGCCCCGTGTCCGGTGTCGCGAGCCGTCCGTGCTGCCCGGTGCGCTGCCAGTGCGGTCACCCGCAACGCCTTCGTCCGCCTGCCTCCGGCCGCGAACCTGCGTGCCTCTTCGAGCACGGCCAGCACCCGCGGATCATCCGGGCAGTCGCGCTCGAAGATCGCCACCGCGGGTTCGGCGCAGGCCACGGCGAAGCCGGTGACCTCGCGCAGCTCGGCGATGCCGAGCTCGATCGTCGAGCCCTCGTCAGCCATGTCCACCGCCTGAACAGTATCGTTGAACCGACGGTTGGAACTTCTCGGCGGCAGCAGTGGGACGGTGCGGCGAAACCTTCAAGGCCGGGAACGGCTCAGGCCGGTCGACCTCGCGCGCGAGCACGGCCTGTCCACCCAGGCGGTGCGGAACTACGAGGCGGCCGGGATCCTGCCGGCGGCCGCCCGCACCCCCCACGGCTACCGCACCTACACGCCGCTGCACGCGCAAGCGCTGCGCGCGTTCCTGGCCCTCGTGCGCGGGCACGGCCACTCGACGGCCACGTCGATCATGCAGGCGGTCAACCGGGACGACACCGAGGACGCGTTCCGGCTCATCGACGAGAGCCATGCCCAGCTCCTCGATGACCGCCGCACCCTCCGGGCCGTCGAAGCCGCGCTTCGCGACCTGGAACCCGTGCCCGAGGAACGCGGCGAGACGTTCGTCGGACCCCTTTCCAGGAAGCTCGGCATCCGCCCGGCCACCCTGCGCAAATGGGAACGGGCCGGCCTGGTGCTGCCGCGCCGCGACCCGCAGACCGGCTACCGCGTCTACGGCTCGGCCGACGTGCGCGACGCCCAGCTCGTCCACCAGCTCAGACGGGGCGGGTACCTGCTGGAGCAGATCGCCCCGCTGGTCGCGCAGGTCCGCTCCGCCGGCGGCGTCGCACCGCTCGAGTCGGCGCTCCGCGACTGGCAGGCCCGCCTCTCGGGCAGAGGCCGCGCCATGCTCGCCGGCGCCGCCGCACTCGACGCCTACCTGAGCGGGCCGAGAGCCGACTGACGGCGCCGCCGCACACGGCCGATGGTGCGCCGATTCCGGCGAGGCTCCGCACCCGCCGACATCGCGAAGAACGGCTGACCCCACCCCGGCGAGTCGAACTCACCGACACGGCGAGTCGGGCGTTCTGCCTCTTGGCTCCGGGTCTGCCTTGTCAGTGCCTCCTGGCGGCCCCGCACGATGCGCGGCGCCACCGAAGGCCTGAACCGCGTCCGGGTGACGGGTTCAGGGAACCCACAGCGACCCGGGCGGAGCATGCCGGGATGCCGATGTCAGTCCGCCCGGGCCTCCGTCTCGACGGTGCCGTGATCTGGCTCGTCCTGACCGCCGCAACGGTCGGCGCGCTCTACAGCTCGCACTTCCTCCCGTTCTACGACTACTACCAGTGGCTCTTCCAGGGGCACGTGGTGGCGGACCTGCTGTTCGGGGGGGCCGACGCCACCGGTTTCGCAGGTGCCTACTCGCTCGACCCCGTGCCGGTGCCCAACCTCGCCGCGCCGCTCGGCATCGGCGCGCTCAACGTGTTCCTGCCCATCGAGGCCGCCGGGCAGCTGTTCGTCGTCCTCACCGTGCTCGGTTTCGCCGGTTCCTTCGGATATCTCGTGCGCACGCTGCAGGGCAGGCCGACGGCGATCGAGTACCTGGGCTTCCTGTGGGCTCCTGGGTTCTACCTCTACAAGGGCTACCTCAGCTTCATGGTCGGGATGGCCCTCGTGTTCGTCGTCGTCGCGGTGCTGCACCAGGCGGTCGCCGCGCAGGGCGGGCCGGGCCGGCGGACGTTGGTGCTGCTGGGCGTCCTCGGCGTGGTGCTCTACCTGTCACACCTGCTGGCCTGGGGGATCGGTGTGCTGGCCGTCCTGGTGCACGTGCTCGTCCTCGCGCGCACCGGCCGCGGTCGCCGGGCCCTGCCGCTGGTCGGCACGGTCCTCCCCGGCGTCGTACTGGCGGCCTGGTACGTGCTGGCGGAGCACGGCGGGACGGGCGTCGTGCTCTACACGTCGTGGTTCGACAAGGCGATCTCCCTCAGCGAGACGCTCCAGCCCTTCCTGCGGCTCGACCCGTTCCCCCCGGTCTTCCCGATCTTCTGGGTCAACGTGCTGCTCGTGCTGGTCTTCGCGGCGCTGGTCCTGTTCCAGCTCGACCGGTCCGCGCTGCGGGCCGCCTTCGAGGGCAGGCCGGTGCTCTGGCTGGCCGGCCTGCTCGTCGGGATCGCGCTGGTGCTGCCGGTCAGCATGGTCAACGACCTGATCAAGCCCGACGAGCGGTTCGTCATGCCGGCGCTGCTGCTGGCCGTCGCGGCGCTGCCGTACCGCGCCGTGCGGCCGGCCGCGACGGGGGTGACCGCGGTCCTCGTGGTGGCCGTCCTCGGTCTGCACGCCGTCGAGTACGTGGACGTCGGCGGCCGGATCGCGCGGGTGGACGCCGCCACCGACGCCGCCGTTCCGGCCGGCGCGCCGCTGCTGTACCTGACGGTCCCGTCGCGGTACGGCTGCGAGGCCGCGCCCGGGTTGTCCGTCGGGGTGCCCGTGCTCAAGTGGTTCGGCGTCGACCACGCGATCGAGACCGGACAGGCCAGGGTCAACGTCGAGGAGACCTCCATCGTCCGAGCCGAGGGGCCGGCCGAGGGCGGGATGACGGTCCTCGCGCCCACGCTGGCGGAGGTGCCGGGCGCGGTGCTGCCCATCGCCGCCGACCACCCGTACGTCCAGGCGATCGCGTGTCCGTCCGATCTGGCCGGTATCGAGCAGGAACTCGGTCCGGCGTACCGGCCGGTCGCGCACGGTGAGGGCTACACGATCCTCCGGCGAACCAGCTGAACGCCGCTACCCTTGCCGAATGCCGCCGGGCGTCGCCGACACGCCGCCGCAGGACGTGAGGTTCTGCCGCAGCGCGGACGGCACACGTCTGGCGTACGCCGTGCACGGTGCGGGCCCTCCGCTCCTGCTGGCCTCGTGCTGGCTCAGCCACCTGGAGTTCGACTGGCAGAGCCCGGTCTGGCGGCACTTCCTGCTCGACCTCGGCCGGTTCGCCACCGTCATCCGGTACGACGAGCGCGGTTACGGGCTGTCGGACTGGGACGTGTCCGACCACGGCCTCGACGCCCGGATCGCCGACCTGGAGGCCATCGCCGATGCGGCGGGCCTCGAGCGGTTCGCGCTGCTGGGCATGTCGCAGGGCGGACCGGTGGCGATCTCCTACGCCACGCGCCACCCGACCCGGCTCACCCGGCTCGTCCTGTACGGCACGCACCCCGGCCAGCTCTGCCGTGACCCGGAGAGCGTCGAGCTGGAGCAGACCTTCCAGCAGATGATCAAGGTGGGGTTCGGCCGCAAGGACAGCACCTTCCGGCGGGTGTTCACCTCGCTCATGATCCCCGGAGCGACGGAGGAGCAGGCCGGCTGGTTGGACGACCTGCAACCGATGGCGACCTGCACCGAGAACGCCGTCCGGTCCCGTGCGGCCCGGGTGCAGGTTGACGTCGCCGACCTCCTGCCCGGCGTCTCCGTACCCACGCTGGTGGTGCACGCCCGCGGTGACCGCATGGTGGACTTCGCCCGAGGCCGGGAGCTGGCGGCGCGGATCCCCGGCGCCCGGCTGGTCATGCTCGACAGCGACAACCACATCACGCTCGCCGACGAGCAGGCGTGGCCGGTGTTCGTCGCCGAGCTGGCGGCCTTCATGGCAGGCGATCGGATCGCAGCCCGCACCTCGGACTCGATGCTGCGATCGCTCACCGACCGCGAGCTCGACGTGCTGCACCTGGTCGGCAGGGGTGCCGACAACCAGCAGGTCGCACAGCAGCTCTCGCTCTCCGTCCGCACGGTGGAGCGGCACCTCACCAGCGTCTACGCCAAGCTCGGCCTGACGGGGCGTGCCGCTCGCGCCGCCGCGGTGGCCCGCCTGCTCACGCACGACTGACGGCTACGTGTCGACCGCCATCGCCGGGGGGAACGACGCGGGAATGTCGGCGGCTGACACCGATTCCGCTCACCCAAGCGATCCATAGCGTCATCACGGTCCAGACCGATACGAGAAGGGACCGACATGATGACGCAGAACAAGGCAGTGATCAGCCTCAGCACCGGCCTCGAGGACGCCGAGCAGGTCACCGTGGCCTTCCTGGTGGCGGTCGGCGCCGCAGAGGAGGGCCGCCCGACCCTGATGTTCCTCACCAAGGAGGCCGTCCGTCTGGCGACGACCGGCGTCGCCACGGGAACCGCCTGCGCGGGATGCCCACCGCTGCCGGGACTGGTGGAGCGCTACCAGGCCGCCGGTGGCACCTTCCTGGTCTGCCCGATCTGCTTCAACGCCAAGGAGCTCGACGAGAGCCGGTTGATCAAGTCGGCCGAGCTCGGCGGCACCGTGCCGATGTGGCGGTGGATCGGCGAGGGCGCGACGACGTTCAGCTACTGAGGCGCTCGCGCGTACGTTGGGCAGGTCATGAGCGGATCCGGGATCTGGAACGTCGGCGAGGCCTACGAGCGCTACGTCGGCCGGTGGAGCCGGCCGGTCGCCGAGCTGTTCGTGCGGCGGCTGGGCGTGTCCACCGGCGGGCGGTGGCTGGACGTCGGCTGCGGCACCGGCGCGCTCACGGCCACGGTCCTGCGCATCGCCGATCCCGCCGAGGTGCACGGCGTCGACCCCTCGGACGGTTTCCTCGCCCACGCGCGGCGGGAGATCGACGACCCCCGCGCCCGGTTCTCCGTGGGCGACGCCTGCGCGCTGCAGTTCCCCGACAACCGGTTCGATGCCGTGGTCAGCGGGTTGGTGCTCAACTTCGTGCCCGAGCCGGAGGCTGCCGTCGCGGAGCTGGCGAGGGTCGCGGCTCCAGGGGGCGTGGTGGCGGCGTACCTGTGGGACTACGCCGACGGCATGCAGATGATCAAGCACTTCTGGGAGGCGGCCGCGGCGTCCGACCCCGCTGCAGCCGAGCTGGACGAGGGGCGCCGCTTCCCGCTGTGCCGGCCGGAGGCCCTGCGCTCGCTGTGGACCGGCGCAGGCCTCACCGGCGTCGAGGTCGAGCCGGTCGATGTGCCGACGAGGTTCCGCGACCTCGACGACTACTGGGCGCCGTTCCTCGGCGGGCAGGGCCCGGCACCCGGGTACGTCAGCATGCTCGACGAGGACCGGCGCGCCGCGCTGCAGGCGCTCCTGCGCGAACGGCTCCCCGTCGCACGCGACGGGTCGATCGCGTTGTCAGCGCGGGCGTGGGCGGTCCGCGGGACCAGGTGACCGTCGCGGTGCCTGATCACGGCCCCGATCAGCAGCGCCGTGAGCACGGCGAGTCCGCACCAGACCAGGAGACCCCCGAGGATCCAGAGCGTCATGGGGGGTACACGTCCGGACGGCGCGCCGGGTTCGTCCGTGACCCGGTCAGCGCGCCACGCCGGTGACGTTCCCCGTGTCGTCGGTGACGTAGCGCCCCTTCGACAGGTCGAGCAACGGTCTTCGGAGACAGGCCGGCGACGAGCGCACCCCTCTGGGGACGCCCGCCGCCGGGTCTTCGGGGCCGGGCGCCTGCTAGCGGCGCCCGCCTGCGGCGCGGAGCCGCTCCATCTCCTTGCCGATCTCCCAGAGGCGGCAGGGCCACACGGGGGCGACCGTGGTGGGGAGCCGGCATCCGCGGCAGTGGCCCGTGGCGTCCGGGCTGTGCTCAGCGAGGATGTGGCGCACCGCCGACGACGTGAACGTCGCTGCGAGGACCTCGGCGATGCTGTGGATCTGGTCGCTCGGTTCCCGGGCCACTGGACGCGCTCCCATCACGCGAGCCGGTAGTTGCAGTGGTCTGTCGGCCGTGCTGGGCGTGTGCCTCGCCGACCTGCTCGCGAGCTCCCCCTCGCTGTTCCCCGCAACACCGCTGCTCCTCTCGCCGATTGGCGCTCCGTGCTCACCCTGCCGTCGACCGCCCGGGCCTCGTGCCGGCCGCGAGCGGCGAACCCGGAGCGCTCATGAGGCGGCCCGTGCCGCCCGTTCCCCTGGGCTGTGGCCGGGCTTCCCTGCGTGAGACTCCGGACACAGAGAGCAGTCTGCCGGTCACGGGCTGCAGATGCAACCCGTGAGTGCACGTGCGTCTGTGCACGTGCAGCTGCACGATGCACGCGCGTCGTGCGCGCCGTGGCCGCGTGATCGATAACTTCCGGGCGATGCAGGCAGGATGCAGGCAATTGGTGGCCTGCGGCGTAATCGGGGGCCGCCAATCGGATGAACCAGGTCCGCATCTGCCAACTGCAAGTGCTTACGCCATATGCACGTGCAGATGCAGGCTGCTACCTTCGGTGGCATCCGCCTCTTCAGTTGGCCCCCGGAAGGTGATCAAGATGGCGAACGAGCGCATGGTCGTGCCGGCGCAGCAGATCGAAGGTGCTGACTGGCGCAAGAGCACGTTCAGTGGGCAGCACGCCTGCGTGGAGGTCGCGATGCTGAACGGTGGAGAGGTGGCGGTGCGCCACTCCCGTCAGCCTTCGGGTCCCGCACTCGTTTTCACGCCCGACGAATGGTCGGCGTTCCTCCAGGGCGCCTGGCACGGCGAGTTCGGCGAGCGCCCGGCTCACTGACCGTCGAGGTTCCCCAGCAGCTCCGAACAGCCGCCCGGCGTGGATCCACGCCGGGCGCTGGCATGTCCGGGCCGCTGCACGAGTCAGAGCTCGGCGATCGCCTTCGCCAGAATCTGCCGCGAGCGGTCCGGGGTCTCGGCGTCGACGGTGAGGCGGTCGAGCGCGCGGCTGAAGATCTCGATCTCCTCGACGCCGTCGAGCATGACGGCCCCGCCGAGGTGCTCGATGTACACGACGTCGGGCAGCTCGGGCTCGGCGAACCGGAGGAGCTGGAACGGGCTCTCGGCGGCGTAGCCGCTGAGCTGCATGGGCACGATCTGGATCGTGACGTGCGGCTGCCTCGACTGCTCGAGCAGGAACTGGAGCTGCTCCTTCAACACCTTGCGGCCGCCGATCGGCCTGCGCAGCACCGACTCGTCGACGACCGCCCAGTACCGCGGCGGGTTCGGGCCGGTGATCAGCGCCTGGCGCTGCATGCGCAGGTGGATCCGCTTCTCGGTGTCGGGCGGCGCGTAGTCGGGCCGGCCGCGGGTGAGCACCGCGCGCACGTAATCCTCGGTCTGCAGCAGGCCGGGCACGAACTGCAGCTCGTAGGTGTGGATCCGGCTGGCCGACTCCTCCAGCCCGACGAACTCCTGGAACCAGCTGGGGATGACGTCGGTGTAGCGGCGCCACCAGCCCGGCTCGTTGGCCTTGCGGACCATCGCGAGGAACTGCTCGCGCTCCTCGGGGTCGCTGACGCCGTACATGGTGAGCAGGTCGGCGACGTCGCGCTCCTTGAACGCGACCCGGCCGAGCTCGAGACGGGAGACCTTCGAGTCGGACGCCCTGATCGTGTAGCCCGCGTCCGCGCGGGAGATGCCCGCGTTCTCGCGCAGCCTGCGCAGCTGGGTGCCGAGCACGATGCGGCGGGCGGTGACACCACGGCCCTCCGCGGGCAGCACGGAACCCGGTTCGGAGCGGCCAAGCTCCGCCATCTGCTCCTCCTCGCGGACTTCCGGCCCGGTTGTCTCGAGCCCACCCCACTTCCCACTGATGGCAGAACGAGCAGGGCCGGCACTCTGCTGGACGATGACCGTACACGCAGAGAAGGACAAGTGGCGGATCACGTCCGAGGTTCAACCTGATCAGTCCTTGCCCTACACTCGACTGGCCGCCGTAGACTCCCGCGTTCCGAGATCGACTACCGAGTGAGGCGAGTGTGCCGGGTACCGAGGAAGAGGTAGTTCCGCACTACATCGACGTGTCGAAGGCCAGCGTTGCGCGGGTGTACGACGCCTTCCTGAATGGCAAGGACAACTACGAGATCGACCGCGAGGTCCTGCGGCGCGTCCAGAAGGTTGCGCCCGAGGCCACGCAGCTCGGCTGGGACAACCGCGAGTTCCTCATCCGGGCCAGTCGATTCCTCGCCAGCCAGACCGGTGTCAACCAGTTCCTCGACTGCGGTTCCGGCCTCCCCACCGCCGAGAACACGCACCAGGTCGTGCAGCGCATCAACCCCGAGGCCAAGGTCGTGTACGTCGACAACGACCCGGTGGTGCTGGCGCACGGTCGCGCACTGCTCGAGGAGAACGACCAGACCCATCTCATCGGTGCGGACATCTTCGAGCCGGGTGAGGTGTTGCAGAACGAGGTGGTGCGCAAGCACCTCGATTTCAGCGAACCAATTGCGCTGTACCAGTGCGGAACGATGCACCATTACACCGGCGATCGGTACGCCGAGATAATGCAGGAGTACATCGACGCGCTGCCGTCCGGCTCGTACGTTGCGCTGAGCCACTTCTACGATCCGGAAACCGACGAGTACAGCCCCCTTGCGCGCAGGCTTGAGGAGGTATTCATCCACAGCCCGATGGGCAGCGGTTCGTTCCGCACCGAGGCCCAGATCATGAGCATGCTTCCGGGACTCGAACTCGTCGAGCCGGGCCTCGTGCTCTGCTGCAACTGGTGGCCGGACGGGCCGCGCGTGAAGCCTCTGCCGCCGATCTCCAACACCATCGTGGGCGCCGTCGGGCGAAAGCCCTGACCGCGGTCCCTGGCCGAAAGCACAGTTCGTCCACGCGAGCGCTGCACCGCTCGCGGACGGCCGAGGACAGGCGCGAGGAGCACGCCGCCGCGCCGATCCTGCGCTGCCGTGCGTCTCGTGATCGAGTCCTGAGCGACGATCGGGCAACGGGTCTTCCGCCCACCGAAAGTGATGTTGCCCGGCCGTCGGTGGTCTCGTGAGGCTGCTACCCCCGGAGCGCGCTTCCTGGAGGTGGCCATGGCGCCCACGTTGGTCCTCGTGCACGGTGCGTGGCACGGGCCGTGGGCGTGGCGCAGGCTCGTCGACGAGCTCGCCGACGTCGACGTCCGCACGGTCACGCTGCCGTCGGTCGGTCCCGATCCCGCCGCGCTCGGTGACCTGCGCACCGACGCCGAGGCGGTGCGCACCGCGGTCAGCCTGGTCGACGGTCCGGTCGTCGTGTGCGCCCACTCCTACGGCGGTGTTCCGGCCACCGAGGGCCTGGCGGGAGTGGCGAACGTCGCCCGTCTGGTCTACCTGTGCGCCTTCCAGCTCGACGTCGGCGAGTCCCTGCTCTCCGCGGTCGGCGGGAGCGCGCCGAGCTGGTGGGACATCCACCGGACGGAGGGGTACGTCGACCCGCTGCGCCCCTTCGAGACCTTCTACGCCGACGTGCGCCCGCACACGGCGCGCGGAGCGGTCGCGCGGCTCGGCCACCAGGGGCTGGCGGCGTTCGAGCAGCCGCTCACGCGCGCGGCGTGGCGCACGGTGCCCAGCACGTACGTCGTGTGCGAACGGGACGCCGCGATCCCCGTGGTCGCGCAGGAGATGATGGCCGAGCGCGCCGGTCGGGTGCTGCGGATGCCCACGTCGCACTCGCCGTTCCTGTCCCGGCCGGCTCAGCTCGCCGGGATCCTCCGTGCCGAGCTGGTGGCGGCGAGCCGCGCGCCGGTCACCCGCTGACTCGTCATCCCGCCTCGACGAAGGCGATCAGCGGTTCCACGCGCACCGGCGTGGCCAGGCTGTTGGCGATGAAGCACTCGCGGTGGGCCACCTCGACGAGGTGCCGCACCCGCTCCTCGGTAGGTCCTTCCACGAGCGTGATCCGGGGACGCAGCACGATCTCGGAGAGCCGGACGGGCCGCACCGCCTCCGGCAGCAGTGCGGTGGCGTCGTCGCGGTAGTCGCGGACGTCGAGCCGGGCCCGCGCGGCGACCGCGAGGAACGACAGCAACTGGCAGGACGCAGCGGCGAGCACCACGAGCTGCTCCGGGTTGAGCCGGGCCGGGTCGCCGAGGAACGCCGGGTCGGACGACAGCGCGAGCTCCGGCTCCGCGGGCGGTGCGCTCCCGCGGTGCGCCCGGTCGTACGCCGGGTAGCCGTCCGCCGTGGAGCCGGACCACGCGCACAGTGCCCTGAACGCGTGGACCGGTTGTTCCGACACGTCAGCGGGCCGGCGCACCGGCGTCGCGGACGCCGGCCGGGTCGCCTGCCCGGCGCGACGCCAGCGGGCCCCGGGAGCGCCGCTGCAGCCAGCCCCTGCACGTCTGCAGCACCTTGCTGAGCGTGTTGGGGCCCCGGCGGGACTCGATCAGGTCACCGATCCGGCCGAGCACCCAGCCGAGCAACGGGGCCGCGATCGCGAGGATGAGCCACCATCGCAGCCGCGCGGACAGGAACGCCCACATCGCAAGGCCACCTCCAGCCGGTTCCAGCAGAATCCCTAGATCCGGAGCGTAGGCGCCGCTGCCGGACGGTGCACGTGCAAGGAAGGCCGTTCCCCCGTACGACCGGCGCAAACGGCTCCCGCGACGCCGTCGCAACGGGCTACCATCGCTCGATGGCGGGCGACCGTCCGGTCCTGCTCGGGCTGATGCTCTACCTTCTCGTCGCGACAACGCCCACCGTCGCGTTCTGGGTGGTGCTGCGACTGCTTCCCGCTGCCGTCTCCAACATCGCGGAGCGTCGCAGGCGCCGGCAGGCTCCGGCGGGACCCGCGCTCGAGTCCGTCGTCGCGAACCTGCGCCGGCTGCGCCGAGAGGTGTGCTGCGGGTGCTACCGCACCCAGGTGCGGCGCGTGGCCGTGCAGGCCGCGTACGACGACACGCTGCTCGAGTGCTGCAGGCTCGTCGACATCGACGCCCCGCTCGCCACGGCGGACGCGGGCGACCGGCCCTTCGCACGGCTCCTCACCGAGGCGGCGCTCGAGGACGCGGGGATCGCGTTGGACCCGTCGTGACCGAATCGCAGTAAAGTCGCCTTTACCGAAACGGGAACGCCGCAGGGCGCTCCCTCGTTGAACTGCACGGACGCTTGACCCGCTTCCGAGGAGGACCCAGGTGCGCACCAGTAGCAACCCGGCGTTCCGCAACCTGCCCACCGGGCAGGGTGGGTACGCCACGTTCGACCGCCAGGGCGGCGCGATGGGCGGCGCCGCCGCCTACGCCGACGCCCAGGCCGTGGGGGTCGAGTACGGGCGGGCAGGGGTCGGCGAGCGCCCGCTCACGATGGACGACGTCGTCACGAAGACGGCGATCACCGGCGGTGTCGCGCTCGCAACGGGTGTGCTCACCGCGCTCAGCGGGATGTACTGGCTCGTGCTCCCGGCGTTCATCGTCGGGTTCGTCGTCTCGCTGATCGTCATCTTCAAGCAGAGCACCAACCCCGGCCTCGTGCTCACGTACTCGGCCGCCATGGGTGTCGCACTGGGCGGGATCACCGGCGTCTTCGAGAGCATCCCGAACTTCGAAGGCATCGGCTTCCAGGCCGTCGTCGGCACGGCGGGCGTGTTCGTCGGGATGCTGGTCGTCTACAAGACCGGCGCCGTGCGGGTCACACCGAGGTTCACCAAGTGGCTGATCGGCGCGATGTTCGGCGTCGTCATCCTGATGGTCGTCAACCTGGTGGCCAGCTTCTTCACGACCGGCGGCCTCGGGCTGCGCGACGGCTCGCCGCTAGCGATCCTGTTCAGCATCGTCTGCATCGGGGTGGCCTCGTTCAGCCTGCTGCTCGACTTCGACATGGCCGACCGGGCCGTCCGCGACGGTGCCCCGGCGAGGTTCGCCTGGTACATCGCGTTCGGCCTGATGACCACCCTGGTCTGGCTGTACATCGAGATCCTGCGACTGCTGAGCTACCTCCGCCAGGAGTGACCTCCGTCTGACGCCCGCGGCGCCCGTCCCCAGCAGGGGGCGGGCGCCGTTCGCGTTCTCAGGCCATCTCGGGCACGTGCAGGTGGGCGAGCGCGAGCTCGAACTCGCCGACCTCGACGATCTCGAGACCGATCTCCCGCGCTCCGCGCTCGCGCAGCTCCTCGCCCATCGCGCGGCTGCGCTCCATCGCCTCGCGGCTGTCGAACGTCACCGACGACACCGCATAGCCCTCGGTGCGGTCCACCATCAGGCTGGCGCTGCAGAACCCCTCCATCTCCTGCGTCGCAGGCAGGATCCCCATCCGGTAGACGTCGATGCCCCGGTCGATCCGGTCGGGCGCCATCCGCACCCAGGTGGCCCGGACGCAGGCGCCGGGCGCCGAGGTGTGGTCGCGGTGCATGACCGCGATCTCCCACTCGTCGACCTGCGGCCTACCACCCAGCATCTCGGCCGCGTGCTCGCGCATCGGTCGCACCTGTTCGGCAGTGGCCTCCATCGCCTCCTTCGACTGCCATGCGGTGGTGGTGATGCAGCGACCCGACATGCGGTCGACGAGCAGGGACATGCCGACGCAGCCCTCCATGCTCAGCACGTTCGGCATGGCCTCGTCACGCATGAACGCGACGCCCTGCTCGATCGACTCCGGGTGCGCGCGGATCGTGGTGGAGCGTGCGTACACGACCCACCCCCTCTTGGGGTCGGGGCAGCGCCCCGGCGGCGCCGCCGGCGACCCCACACCATCCTCCGGCCTCCGACGGCGGGCAAGCCTCGCCGCGTCAGCTCAGCCGCTCGAGGACCATCGCCATGCCCTGGCCGCCGCCGACGCACATCGTCTCCAGGCCGATGGTCTTGTCGTGGGTGCGCAGGCCGTTGAGCAGGGTGGTGGTGATGCGGGCGCCGGTCATGCCGAACGGGTGGCCGAGCGCGATGGCGCCCCCGTTGACGTTCAGCTTCTCCTCTTCGATGCCGAGGTCGCGGGCCGAGGGCAGGACCTGCGCCGCGAACGCCTCGTTGATCTCGACGAGGTCGACGTCGTCGATCGTCATGCCGGCCCGGGCGAGCGCCTGCTTCGAGGCCTCGACGGGGCCGAGACCCATGATCTCGGGGGAGAGCGCGGAGACCCCGGTGGACACCACGCGGGCGAGCGGGGTGATCCCGAGCTCGGCGGCCTTCGTGTCGGACATGATCACCAGCGCGGCGGCGCCGTCGTTGAGCGGGCAGCAGTTGCCCGCGGTGATCCGGCCGTCCGGGCGGAACACCGGCTTGAGCGCGGACACGGCTTCGTAGGTGACGCCTGCGCGTGGCCCGTCGTCCTTCTCCACCACGGTGCCGTCCGGCAGCGTGACGGGGCTGATCTCGCGGGCGAAGAACCCGTTGGCGATCGACTTCTCGGCCAGGTTCTGCGAGCGGACCCCGAAGTGGTCCATGTCCTCGC
This sequence comes from Pseudonocardia cypriaca, assembly GCF_006717045.1. Lineage (NCBI taxonomy): Bacteria > Bacillati > Actinomycetota > Actinomycetes > Pseudonocardiales > Pseudonocardiaceae > Pseudonocardia > Pseudonocardia cypriaca. The sequence goes on along the minus strand of NZ_VFPH01000002.1, from coordinate 2,564,613 downwards.
GGGTGACCCCCTTGAGCCGGGCGAGGTTCTCCGCGGTCTGGCCCATCGCGATGTAGATGTCGGGCAGGTGCTCGTCCTCACGGGGGTCGTTCCACGAGTCGGCGCCGTTCTCGGCGATGTGGCGGGTGCGGTCCTCCGCGTCGGAGAAGACGGGGTTGCGGGTGTCGGGGTGGGAGTCGGAGCTTCCCCTGGTGAAGCGGGAGACCGTCTCGACGCCCGCCGAGATGAAGGCGTCACCCTCGCCTGCCTTGATGGCGTGCAGGGCCATGCGCGTGGTCTGCAGGGACGAGGAGCAGTAGCGGGTGATGGTGGTGCCCGGCAGCGTGTCGTGGCCGAGGAGGACGGCGACCACGCGGGCCATGTTGAAGCCCTGCTCGCCGCCCGGGAGGCCGCAGCCGAGCATGAGGTCGTCGATGTCGGTGGGGTCGAGCTGGGGGACCTGGGCGAGGGCTGCCCGCACCATCTGCACCGTCAGGTCGTCGGGGCGGATCGTGGTGAGGGACCCCTTGTGCGCGCGGCCGATCGGGGACCGGGCCGCCGCGACGATCACGGCTTCGGGCATCGTCGTTCCTCCTCGCACGGTCGGTGGCTCCCGGTGGGGGGCACTAGCTACCGGGGAGCCTACGCGGCGGTAACCGTGTGCGGGACGGGAAGAACTCTGACAGCTCCTGGCAGCGTTGTGCGGGACGATCGTCCGCATGACCGCCTGGAAGGACGTCGAGGAGGCCGTGCCCGAGTTCGCCGCCCGGGTCCGGAGGATCTTCGAAGCGCACAAGCACAAGACGATCGCCACGCTGCGCGCCGACGGCGGGCCCCGCATCTCGGGCATCGAGGCGGAGTTCGTCGACGGCCAGCTGAGGTTCGGCTCCATGGCCCACGCCCGCAAGGGCGCCGACCTGCACCGGGACCCCCGGTTCGCGCTGCACAGCCCCTCGGTCGACCCACCCGAGGGCAACCCGGCCGGCTGGACGGGCGACGCGAAGATCGCCGGGCGGGCCCACCCCGCCGGGCCGGTGGGCGGCGACGCCGACGGGGAGCAGTTCCACGCCGACATCGACGAGGTCGTCCACACCGGCCTCAACGCCGACGCGACGAAGCTGGTGGTCGAGAGCTGGACCCCGGGCAGGGGACTGCGGCGCGTCGAGCGCGAGTAGGGACGGCCTGTCGATTCCCGGCGCGCCCGTTCGTCGTCATGCTGGTGGCGTCCGGCCACCGGCCGAGTAGACGAGGAGCCGAGAAGTGAAGTACATGCTGCTGATCTACGGTTCGCAGGACGTGGCACCGCAGACGCCGGATGCCGTCCAGCAGGTGATGGACGAGTACTGGGCCTACGAGAAGGCCGTGGCGGACGCGGGCGTCCGCATCGCGAGCGACGCGCTCCAGGGCGTCGAGACCGCCACGACGGTCGAGGTGCGCGACGACGGCGAGCGGGTGGTCACCGACGGTCCGTTCGCGGAGACGCGCGAGATCCTGGGTGGCTACTACCTGCTCGACGTGCCGGATCTCGACGCCGCGCTCGACTGGGCGGCCCGCTGCCCCGGCGCCCAGCACGGGAGCCGGATCGAGGTGCGGCCGGTCATGGAGTTCGAGCAGCCGTGACCCGGGGGGTGGCAGGCTCCGTCGAGGCCGTGTTCCGGGAGGAACGGGGCCGGCTGCTCGCCACGCTCGTCGGGCAGTTCGGCGACCTCGACCTGGCCGAGGAGGTCGCATCGGACGCCGTCGCTGCGGCGCTCGAACGCTGGCCGGTCGACGGCGTACCGGGCCGGCCGGGCGCGTGGCTGCTCACCACGGCGCGGCGCAAGGCGGTCGACCGGCTGCGTCGCGACAAGGCCTACGCGGCGCGGATCGCGGTGCTGCAGGCGGAGGCCGACCGCAACGACCCGGTCGTGCGGCCGACCGACGACGGGGACGTGCCGGACGAGCGGCTGCGCCTGTTCTTCACCTGCTGCCACCCGGCGCTGCCGTCCGAGGCGCAGGTGGCGCTCACGTTGCGCTGCCTCGCCGGGCTCTCGACCCCGGAGGTGGCGCGCGCGTTCCTCGTGCCGGCGGCCACGATGGCGCAGCGGATCGTGCGGGCCAAGCGCAAGATCAAGGGCGCCCGGATCCCGTTCCGGGTGCCGGAGGCCGACGAGCTGCCCGCGCGGCTGCCCGGCGTGCTGCGGGTCGTCTACGCGATCTTCACCGAGGGCTACGCGGCCAGCGCGGGCCCCGAGCTGGTGCGCGGCGACCTCGCCGACGAGGCGATCCGGCTGGCCCGGATCCTGCACCGGCTGCTCCCGCAGGAGCGGGAGGTCACCGGGCTGCTGGCGCTGATGCTGCTCGTCGACGCCCGGCGGGAGGCGCGCACCGGCCCCGACGGGCAGCTGGTGCTGCTCGACGAGCAGGACCGGTCGCGGTGGAACCGCGCGTTCATCGAGGAGGGGCGGAGCCTCGTGGTCACCGCGTTGCGGGGTGGCCCGCCCGGCCCGTACGCGCTGCAGGCGGCGATCGCGGCCGTGCACGACGAGGCCGCCGACGTCGCCACCACCGACTGGCCGCAGGTGGTGGCGCTCTACGACGTGCTCGCCGACGTCGCCCCGTCCCCGGTGGTGGCGCTGAACCGGGCCGTCGCGGTGGCGATGCGGGACGGGCCGGCTGCCGGACTGGAGCTCCTGGACGCGCTCGCCACCGACGAGCGGCTGCGCGGCTACCACCTGCTGCCCGCGGCCAGGGCCGACCTGCTGCGCAGGCTCGGTCGGCGCGCCGAGGCCACTGCCGCGTACGAGGAGGCGCTGGCGGTGGTGGGGAACGGGCCGGAGCGGGCGTACCTGGAGCGCCGCGCGGAGGAGACGCGAGGCGGCTGAGGGAGCTCCCGCCGACGTTGCGGGCTCACGCCGTGCGGCGTTCCACCAGCTCGCGCAGCTTCGCCAGTGCCCGGTGCTGGGTAACCCGGACCGCGCCGGAAGTGGAGCCGACCGCTGCGGCGGTCTCCACGGCGGTCAACCCGAGCGCCACGCGCAGCACGAGGATCTCCCGGTGCTGCTCGGGGAGCTGGTCGAGCAGCTCGCGCAGCTCGGCCACCACACCGCCGCGGAGGACGGCCTGCTCCGGACCGTGGTCGACGTCCGGCTCGTCCGGGACGACGTCGGTCGGCACCGACCGGTCGCGGCCGGCCGCCCGGTAGGCGTCCACCACCTTGTTGCTGGCGATCCCGTAGACGAACGCCATGACGCGCTTCTCGGGCCGCCATCGCTCGAGCGCCCCGACCACGGCGAACAGGGTGTCCTGGGTGATGTCTTCCGCGGACTGCGTGCCGAGCGTCCCGAGGCCGATCCGGGCGCGGCAGTACTGCACGACCATCGGGCGGATCCGGCCGAGCAGGACCTCCAGCGCCTTCTGGTCGCCGCCCGATGCGAGGCCGGCGAGGTGGTTGAGCTCGGCATCACGACGGGCCGACCGGGCATGGGCGGCCCGGTCGGCTTCGTCGACACCGATCACCTCGTCCCCGGTGGCTGACACCGGCGCCCCTCCTGCAGCTCGCGGCCGGTTGGATCGGGGTGCGCGACGGGCGGGCCGCGCCGGATCTCCCGGATGTCTGCTTCGTCCGGTCGCCACGCCCTCGACCGGGTTAGTTCCCGACGGCGAACAGTAGTCCGTACGCGGCCTTTCGCGCTGCCGTTCGGCGGCCTGACACGGCGTCCGGTGGGGATCGGGGCCATCCATCCGGGTCGCCGGGCGCCGGAGGGCCGCTCGGCGATTCGGAGCGGGGTGCGACGATGGGCGCCATGCGTTACGTCGAGCACGTCGCCGACCTGGTCGGGAACACCCCTCTCGTCCGGCTCGGCGCGGTGGCCGAGGGCATAGCCGCACCCGTGCTGGCCAAGGTGGAGTACTTCAACCCCGGTGGCAGTGTGAAGGACCGCATCGCGCTGCGGATGGTCGAGGCGGCCGAGGCCTCCGGGGAGCTGCGGCCGGGCGGCACGATCGTCGAACCGACGTCCGGCAACACCGGCGTGGGGCTGGCGATGATCGCGCAGCGCAAGGGCTACAAGTGCGTGTTCGTCTGCCCGGACAAGGTCAGCGAGGACAAGCGCAACGTGCTGCGCGCCTACGGCGCCGAGGTCGTCGTGTGCCCGACCGCCGTGGACCCCGACCACCCGGACTCCTACTACAAGGTCTCCGACCGGCTCGTCGGCGAGATCGACGGCGCGTGGAAGCCCAACCAGTACGCCAACGAGCACAACCCGGAGTCGCACTACCACGGCACGGGCCCCGAGCTGTGGGAGCAGACCGAGGGGCGCATCACGCACTTCGTGGCGGGGATCGGCACCGGCGGCACGATCAGCGGCACCGGCCGTTACCTCAAGGAGGTGTCGGACGGCCGCGTGCAGGTGATCGGGGCCGACCCCGAGGGGTCCGTGTACAGCGGTGGCACCGGGCGCCCGTACCTGGTGGAGGGTGTCGGCGAGGACTTCTGGCCCGCCACGTACGACAAGAGCGTCTGCGACCGCATCGTCGCCGTCTCCGACGCCGACTCGTTCGAGATGACGCGGCGGCTCGCGCGGGAGGAGGCGCTGCTGGTCGGCGGCTCGTGCGGGATGGCCACGGTGGCCGCGCTGCGGGTGGCCCGGGAGCTGCCGGCCGACGCGGTCGTCGTCGTCCTGCTGCCCGACGGCGGCCGGGGCTACCTGGGCAAGGTCTTCAACGACAAGTGGATGGCGAGCTACGGCTTCCTCCCGCCCACCGAGGGCGCCACCGTCGGCGACGTGCTCCGCCGCAAGGGCGGCACCATCCCCGCCCTCGTGCACGCCCACCCGAACGAGACGGTTGCCGACGCCGTGCAGTACCTGCGGGAGTTCCACGTGTCGCAGATGCCGGTCGTGCGGGCCGAGCCGCCGGTGATGGCGGCCGAGGTGGCCGGGGCCGTGGTGGAGCGCGACCTGCTCGACGCGCTCTTCACCGGGCGCGCGCAGCTGTCGGACCGGTTGGAGAACCACATGTCGGCGCCGCTGCCGACGATCGGTGCAGGCGAGGCGCTTGACACGGCGATGAGCGCGTTCGCCGAGGCCGACGCCGCCCTGGTGCTGGTGGACGGCAAGCCGGCCGGTGTGGTGACCCGATCGGACGTGCTGGCGTTCCTCGGCAGCTGAGTCAGGGGCCGCCACCCAGGCCCGCCTCTCGTGCACGCACGATCGCCTGGGACCGGTCGGCCACCCGCAGCTTGGCGAGGATGGTCGAGAGGTGGTTGCGCACGGTCTTGTCGGAGAGCGAGAGGCGCCGGGCCACGGCGAGGTTGTCCAGCCCGCGCGCGACCAGGTCGAGCACCTCGCGCTCCCGTTCGGTGAGCTCGGGGAACGGGGTGGTCGCGCTGCGGGCCCCCGTGACGAACCCGAGCATCCGCTCCGCCACACCGGACGCGACGAGCACGTCCCCGGCCGCCACCGCCCGCACGGCGCGCTCCACCTCCGCAGGCGACGCGCTCTTCAGCACGTAGCCGCGTGCGCCCGCGCGCATCGCGGCGAAGACCGAGTCGTCGTCCTCCAGCATCGTGACGACGAGGACGCGCAGCTCGGGCCGCTCGCGCAGCACGGCGTGCGTCGCGTCGATGCCCGAAGTGCCGGCGAGGTCCAGGTCCATGATCACCACGTCGGCCGGTACCCGGCGGGCGAGCTCGACCGCCTCCGGGGCGTCGGCCGCCTCGCCGACGACGGTGAGGCCGGGGATCGAGGACAGCAGCGCGTTCATCCCGAGCCGGAACGTCGGGTGGTCGTCCACGACGAGGATGCGGATCGGCTCGCCCGTCATGCCCTGACCACCTCGTGCGCCGGCACCGACACCTCCACCAGCGTCCCGCCCTCCGGTCCCGGCCCGATCCGCGCGGCACCGCCCAGCTCGGCGGCCCGCTCGCGGACCGAGCGCAGCCCGACGCCCGGCCGATCGTCCGGGTCGATACCGACGCCGTCGTCGACGACCTGCAGCCGCACCGTTCCATCTGCACATTCGAGCCGCACGATGCAGCGGGTGGCTGCAGCGTGGCGGTGCACGTTCGTGACGGCCTCGGCGGCCACGCTGTAGAGCCCGACCGCCACGGGCGCGGCGAGCGCCGCAGCGGTGGCGGCCTCGACCTCCGCCTCCACCGCGAGCTCCGGCGAGTCGAACCGGGCCGCGAGGTCCTCGAGCGCGCTGGCCAGCCCGCGCTCCTCCAGCTGAGGGGGCAGGAAGGCCCGCGCCAGGCTGCGCACGTTCTGCACGCCGCGCTCCACCTCGGACGACAGCTCGTCGAGCAGCCGGCCCGCCGTGGCGGTGTCGCCCGTCGCGAGCAGGTTCCGAGCGCCGTGGATCCCGAGCGCCACGCCGGTCAGCACGGGGCCGAGGTGGTCGTGCACCTCGCGGCGCAGCAGCCGGCGTTCCTCGGCCCGCGCGGCCGCCATGCGCGCCCTGGTGGCCTCCAGCTCCGCCGTGAGCAGCGCGAGCCGCACCACCGCCGCCACGACGCCGGCGAGCGGCTGCAGGTCGCGTTCGGTGCGGGCGTCGAGGCGCTCGCCGCGCACGCCCCAGACCGTCAGGTCCCCGACGTGCTCACCGGCGTGCGTCAGCGGCACCGGCAGCGGCGGCCCGCCCGGACCGCCCACCGCGGCCAGCCGACGGCCGTCGTCCAACCGGATCTCCGCGCCGGCACAGCGCAGCGCCTCGACGACCGACTCGAGCACCCGCTGCACCAGCTCGGCGGGCGCCGCGCTGCCCAGCCGCAGGCCGATCCGCTCGGCGCCCGCCCCCGGCGCGGCCGACGGGCCCCTCACCAGCAGGTCGACGCGGCGCTGCAGCCATGCCCGCGCGGGCACGGCGAGGCCGGCGAGCACCGCAGCGGCGAGGACGCCACCCGTGCCGGTGCCGACCGGCAACACCGTGGTCGCGACGAACACGATCAGCAGGTACGCGGCGGCCGACCCCGCGGTGAGCAGGGCCCACACCAGTGCTCGGCTGACGGCGAGGTCGATGCCCCACAGCTGCTGGCGCAGCACCACCACGAGGATCGCCGCCGGGAAGAACGCCTGCGCCGCGAGCTGGACCGCGGGCACGATCCCCGGTTCCACCAACGCGATCACGAGCGGCAGCGGGAGTGCGAGCGGCACGAACGACACCGTCATCAGCCCGGAGCCCAGGGCGAGCCAGCCCAGACCGCGCCGCGCCTCGGCCGAGCCGCGCAGCCAGCGCACGGTTGCGTCCGCGGTGGCGAGCGCACCGAGTACCACCACGACGCCCATCTGGAGCGGGAGCGAGCCCGCCACGGACGCCGGCCCGGCCGGTATGTCGACCACCGGTATCCCGTCCGGCACGAGCAGCCTCGCGGCGGTGATCACGACGCACGCCGCGGCACCCACCCACACCGCGACCCGTGCGACGGGGGACGGGCTGCCATCGCGCACGAGCCACGGCACGACGACGATCAGGCCGACCGTGCCCGGTACCCACGCCACCGAGGTCAGCGACGCCACCGCATCGGCCCCCGGCAACGGGAGTCCCTGCACCGTGGCCCGGGAGTATGCGGCGGCGAAGGCGGCCACGCCGTCGCCGATCGCCGCCAGTGCGACCCACCACGCCACCGCCACCGCGCGCCGGGCGAGCAGCACGCGGGCCACCAGCCCGTACACGACGGCGACGACGACGTCGACCAGGAAGAACAGCGCCTCGCCGCCCTCGTACAACTCGCTCCACGGGAGCGCGAGCACGGCCAGCGCGGCGAGCAACCACGCGACGACGGCCACGGCCACGGCGGCGACCGGGCTCCGTCTGATCGCCTCCGCGCCGCTCGGGGAGGCTGCCGTCACGCCCCCATCGTCGCAGCCCGCGCACCGCGGGTGGCCAGGTAGGTCACGCCCGCGATGACGAGCCAGATCGCGCCGACGTACCCGGCCAGGTACTGCAGCGGCGCCATCGCAAGGCCGCCGACCAGCACCGTGAAGACGATGCTCACGACCCCGAGCCAGCGCGGTGCGGCTCCGTGGCGCAGCGCGCCGTGTGCGACGGCCGAGACGGTCAGCGCGAGCCCACCCCACACCCAGGGCAGCGTGTCCATCATGCGCATCAGCGACGCGGTGATGTCCGGGTCGCTCTCAGCGGCGTGCATGAGTGCGAAGAACACCTCGGTGGCCGGTCCGGACCCCACCAGGCACAGCGCAGCGACCAGCAGGGTCCCGGCAGCTGCCACGTCGGGCACCAGGCTGCCCGCCGGGCACTGCGCGGCGAGCGTCCGGCGCAGGCCGGCCCCGAAGACGACGACCGCGAACGCCGCGACCACGAACAAGGCCAGCACCGCGGCGATCATGCCCGGTCCCTGCACCACGTAGCCGTCGACCAGCAGTGCGGCGTCGACGTTCACCGCCGGGTCCACCGGGGCGAGCCGCGCCTGCACCTCCATGCCGGCGAACCCGGCCACCCCGGCCACCACGCCCGCCGCGGCCCAACCCCGCCCCGGTCCCCGGACGGTCCTGCGGTCGCCCGGGATCGCCTCGATCGGTTCGGTCTGCATGTCCACTCCTCTGGCCGGCCGGGCCCGTCGCCCGGCGGTCGGGGGGAGGCTCTGCCGCCCGGTGTCCCGGGTACCAGGGAGTGGGGTCCCGTCGACCCGGGCCGAAGTTCAGGAAAGCCACGTTCCTGAACCTGGAGGACAGGAACGTGGCGTTCCTGAACCGATCAGCTCGGCCGGCGGCCGGCGAGTTCCCGCCGCTCCCCGGCGCGTAACGTGACCCCATGCGCGGCTTCTCGACCAACGCGATTCACGCAGGCCAGGAACCGGACCCCAGCACGGGGGACGTGATCACCCCGATCCACGTGTCGTCGACCTTCGCCCAGGACGGCGTGGGCGGCCTGCGATCGGGCTACGAGTACTCGCGCAGTGCCAACCCCACCCGCACCGCGCTGCAGGAGTGCCTGGCGGCGCTGGAGGGCGGCCGGCACGCGGTCGCGTTCGGCTCCGGGATGGGCGCCTCGGACGTGCTGATGCGGGTGCTGCTCAAGCCGGGCGACCACGTCGTCATCCCGCACGACGCGTACGGCGGCACGTTCCGGCTGGTCGACAAGGTGCTGGCGCTGTGGGGCGTGGAGTACACGCCCGTCGACCTCGCTGACATCGGTGCGCTGCGCGCGGCCCTGCGGCCCACCACGCGCGTCGTGTGGTGCGAGACGCCGACCAACCCGCTGCTCGGGATCGCCGACATCGCCGCCGTCGCGGACGTCAGCCGGACGGCGGGCGCACGCCTCGTCGTCGACAACACGTTCGCGTCGCCGTACCTGCAGCAGCCGCTCGCCCTCGGCGCCGACGTGGTGCTGCACTCCACCACCAAGTACGTCGGCGGGCACTCCGACGTGGTCGGCGGCGCACTCGTCACCGGCGACGACGAGCTCGCCGATGCGATCCGCTTCACGCAGAACTCCGTCGGCTCGGTGCCCGGGCCGTTCGACGCGTGGCTCACGCTGCGCGGGGTGAAGACCCTCGCGGTGCGGATGGAGCGCCACAGCGACAACGCCGAGCGGATCGCCGAGCTGCTGGCCGCCCACCCGGCCGTCACGCGCGTGTACTACCCCGGCCTCGCCGAGCACCCCGGTCACGAGATCGCGGCCAAGCAGATGCGCCGCTTCGGCGGGATGGTGTCGTTCACCGTGGCAGGCGGCCGGGACGCGGCGCTGCGCGTGTGCGCGGCCACCGAGATCTTCACGCTCGCCGAGTCGCTCGGCGGCGTCGAGTCGCTCATCGAGCACCCCGGGGCCATGACGCACGCCTCGGTGGCGGGTTCGGCGCTGGAGGTGCCGGACGACCTGGTGCGCCTCTCGGTGGGAATCGAGGACGTCGAGGATCTCGCGGAGGACCTCCGGCAGGCCCTGAGCGCTGCCGATCGATGATTTCTCCCCGTTCCGCGGGTCTGTCGTCGGTGGGTACCCGCCCGATCGGAACGAGCCGAGGGAGAACCATCCGTGAGTGCGAACCGCACCCCCGCCGCCGTGGCGTCCGCGTTCGTCGAGGCGTTCGGACGCCGTGACATGGCGGCCGTCGCCGGCTACCTCGCCGACGACGTCGTATTCGAGAGCCCTCGTACCACGTTGACCGGCGCGCAGCCGGTGCTCGCGGCGATGGCGGAGTTCGCGCAGGTCGTGGCCGGGGTGTCGATCGTCGCCGTCGTCGGTGACGATGAGCGCGCCATGATCATGTACGAGATGGCGACCGGGCCGTTCGGCACCCTGCGCGCCGTCGACCACCTCGTCGTCGAGGACGGCTTGATCGTCTCCGACACCCTGGTGTTCGACACCTACGAGGTGCGGAAGGCCTCCTAGGCCGGTCAGCCCTTGGCCGGGGCGGAGCCCGCGGCGGGCAGCGGGGCCACCGGTGCCGGCTCGGGCACCACGATGTCGCCGGGCGCGATGCAACCGCCGACGAGCTGGTAGCCGCCCGCCACCAGCTCGTAGCGTCCGGGGTCGTCGCATCCCGCACTCTTGACCGTGACCACCGCGATCGCGGTGAGCACCGCGGCCACGAGCAGCGGAGCGATGGCCCGCAGCCGTGTCATCCCGACCTCCCCAGCAGTGGCGGCCCCTACGGCGCGCCACTCCTCGCCTCCCGAGGTTACCGGGAGGGCGCTCGTGGTGCCGCGACGGTGGTCGCCGGCTGGTGCGAGGATGCCCGCATGGGCCCCGCCGATACGCGCGTTCCCCCGGTCGGGGTCGACGACGTCCGAGCGGCGCGTCGGTTGCTCGCCGGCGTCGTGTCGGCCACGCCCGTGGCGGGCTCCCGCGCGCTGTCCGAGCTGTGCGGCGGGCCGGTGTGGCTCAAGTGCGAGAACCTCCAGCGGACCGGTTCGTTCAAGATCCGCGGGGCCTACACGAGGATCGCCCGCCTGGACGCGGAGGAGCGGGCCCGCGGGGTCGTCGCCGCGAGCGCCGGCAACCACGCGCAGGGTGTGGCGCTCGCCGCGCAGATGCTCGGCATCAAGGCCACCGTCTTCATGCCCGAGCGGGCCGCGATCCCGAAGGTCGGCGCCACCCGCGGCTACGGCGCCGAGGTCCACCTGGTCGGCGAGACGATCGACGGCAGCATCGAGGCCGCCACCGACTTCGCTGCGCGCACCGGCGCGGTGTTCGTGCACCCCTTCGACCACCCGGACGTGATCGCCGGGCAGGGCACGGTCGGCCTCGAGGTGCTGGAGCAGGTGCCGGACGTCCGCACCGTCGTCGTCTGCACGGGAGGCGGCGGGCTGGTCGGCGGGATCGCCGCGGCCGTCAAGGGGCAGCGACCGGAGATCACCGTGGTGGGAGTGCAGGCCGAAGGCGCCGCCGCATGGCCGCCGTCGCTCGCCGCCGGTGAGCCGCGCGCGCTCCCCAGCATGCGCACCGTGGCCGACGGCATCGCGGTCGGCCGGCCCGGCGAGGTGACGTTCCCGCAGGTCGCCGCGCTCGTCGACGAGATCGTGACGGTGGGGGAGGACGCGCTCTCCCGCGCCCTGCTGCACTGCCTGGAACGCGCGAAGCTCCTCGTGGAGCCCGCGGGAGCGGCGGCGGTGGCGGCGCTGCTGGAACACCCGAAGCGCTTCGCGACGCCCGCCGTGGCCGTGCTCTCGGGCGGGAACGTCGACCCGCTGGTCCTCCTGCACGTGATCGAGCACGGCATGGCGGCCGCGGCCCGCTACCTGTCACTCCGGGTGCGCGTGGGCGACCGGCCCGGAGCGCTGGCGGAGCTGCTCGCGCTCGTGGGATCCCACGGGGCCAACGTGCTCGACGTGTCCCACTCCCGGATCGCGGGCGCCCTCCCGCTCGGCGACGTGGAGGTGGCGCTGTCGATGGAGACCCGAGGCCCCGAGCACTGCGCCGAACTGGTGGACGCGCTGCACGCCGCCGGCCACGCCGTGGTGGAGAGCGTCTGATCGACCCGCCGTCCGGCGGCTCACCCCGGAACGCCGCCGGCCCGCGAGCGGAGCGTGTCCACTCGCGGGCCGGAGGGGTGGTCAGGCGCGGAACGGCTCCGCGGAGACCAGCGTGACCTGCATGCTGCCGCCGTCGGGCAGCTGGTAGCTGCGGGTGTCGCCCGGGTGGGCTCCCAGGAGCGCCCCGCCGAGCGGGCTGTTGGGCGACACGACCTCGAGGTCGGCCCGGCTGCCCTCCTCGCGGGAGCCGAGGAGCACGGTCTCGGTGTCGTCGTCGCCCTCGTAGCGGATCTTCAGCACCATTCCGGGAGCGGCCGTGTCGGAGTCGGTGGGGGCGATGCCGACCTTGGCGGTGCGCAGCAGCTCCTGCAGCTGGCGGATGCGGGCCTCCTGCTGGCCCTGCTCCTCGCGTGCGGCGTGGTAGCCGCCGTTCTCCTTGAGGTCGCCCTCCTCGCGGCGGGCGTTGATCTCGGCTGCAATGACCGGGCGGTTGGCGATCAGCTCATCGAGTTCCTGCTTGAGCCGGTCGTAGGCATCCTGGGTCAGCCAGGTCGCCTGGGTATCCGTCACGGTCATCACTCCTCCAGCCTGTCGGGGTCCATGTGACTCACGGACCACTTCGCCCGCGGCCACGACCGCCCGCGAGGGCGGCCCGGTTCGAGGGCGGCAAAGCCCCGAGTAAGGAAAAACACGACCCGCCTGCGGGCCGTGTGGGTTCCACGGTAACACGGGGCCTGCCGCTCGTCGCAGCCTTTCGACGAACGGTTGGGTACCCGATGAAGTTCCCGAGGGGTACATAGCTGCTGGTCAAGCCGCTGCACGTGCACCTGCGCGCACAGCGCCCTGCGCCGATCGGCCGCAGGAAGGCCGCTCATCGTAGCGATCTCGCGCGGGGGACGCGAGCGTTGCGACGGTCGGGATGCCTCCTCCCGCAGGTGAGAGCGGCCGAACACGGAGCGTGACCACCAGGCAGGGAAGGGGCGGGACCCTGGCCGCGTTGCAAGAACTGTCGGGCGTGTCTGGAACCATCGACATCCCCGATCATCCATGGCATCGGCCCGTCCACCCGGGCCCGAGTTGGAAGGAACGCGGCCGTTCCCATGTCCTCGATCCACCCGAGCAGCGCCGGGCCCTTGCGACTCATGACGGTGCACGCGCACCCCGACGACGAGTCGAGCAAGGGCGCGGCCACCACGGCGCGCTACGTCGCCGAAGGCCACGAGGTCATGGTCGTCACGTGCACCGGAGGCGAGGCCGGCAGCATCCTCAACCCGGCCATGGACCGGCCCGAAGTGCTGGACAACATGGCCGAGATCCGCCGCGCCGAGATGGCGAGGGCCGCCGAGATCCTCGGCGTGCAGCACCGGTGGCTCGGCTTCGTCGACTCCGGGCTGCCGGAGGGCGACCCCAAGCCGCCGCTGCCCGAGGGTTGCTTCGCCACGCAGCCCCTCGACGTCGCCACCGAGCGCCTCGTGCGGGTGGTCCGCGAGTTCCGGCCGCACGTGCTCGTCACCTACGACGAGAACGGTGGCTACCCCCACCCCGACCACATCCGTTGCCACGAGATCTCGGTGGCCGCCTTCGACGCGGCGGGCGACCCCGACCGCTTCCCCGAGTCGGGTGAGCCGTGGCAGCCGCTCAAGCTGTACTACTCCCACGGGTTCTCCAAGAGGCGCATGGTGGCGTTCCACGAGGCGCTGCTGGCCCGCGGGCTCGAGTCGCCCTACGAGGAGTGGCTGAAGAACTGGCCGGCCGACCGGGCCGACCCCGCCGACCGCGTCACCACCCGGGTGCGGTGTGCCGACTGGTTCGAGACCCGCGACAAGGCGCTGCTCGCCCACGAGACCCAGATCGACCCCACGAGCCGGTGGTTCTTCGTGCCGCTGGAGATCCAGCGCGAGATCTGGCCCACCGAGGACTACGAGCTCGTCCGCAGCTTCGTCGACTCGCCCACTCCCGAGGACGACCTGTTCGCCGGCATCCGCTCGCCCGTGGCGGTGCGGCCGGCGGTCTGAGAGGCGCGTACCGTTTGCCGGGTGAGTCCGTTGCTGGTCGAGGCAGTTCCAGCCGCCGCGGCACAGATCGCCGTGCCGGTGCAGAACCCCGCCCCGCCGCCGGGGAAGGGTGAGGAGTTCGGCAAGGCGTCGCCGGTCGCGCTCGTCGTCATCCTCTCGCTGGCGCTGGTCACGATCCTGCTGATCCGGGGGATGAGCAAGCGCATCCGCCGCCTGCCCGCGAGCTTCGACACCCCGCAGGAGAAGGGCGAGAAGGAGAAGGCGGGCGGCGAACCAGCGAACGGCGACACCGCCTGACAGGCTGAAAGCATGCCGAACCGCCTGGCCTCGGCCACCAGTCCGTACCTGCTCCAGCACGCCGACAACCCCATCGACTGGTGGGAGTGGTCGGACGAGGCGTTCGCCGAGGCCGCGCGCCGGGACGTGCCGGTGCTGCTCTCGGTCGGTTACGCCGCGTGCCACTGGTGCCACGTGATGGCGCACGAGTCGTTCGAGGACCCGGCCACGGCCGAGCAGGTCAACGGCGACTTCGTCGCGATCAAGGTGGACCGCGAGGAACGACCGGACATCGACGCCGTCTACATGTCGGCGACGCAGGCCTTGACCGGTCAGGGTGGCTGGCCGATGACGTGCTTCCTCACCCCGGCCGGGGAGCCGTTCCACTGCGGCACCTACTACCCGCCCACCCCGCGGGGCGGGCTGCCCGGCTTCCGCCAGCTCCTCGATGCCGTCACCACCGCGTGGCGGGAGGACGGTGCCCGCCTGCGCGGAGCCGCCGGTGAGATCGCGGCACGGCTCGCCGACAGCGCGGCCGCGGTGCTGCCGTCGGCGGGGATCGACCCCGACCTGCTCGACCGGGCCGCCGCAACCCTCGAAGGGCAGTTCGACCCGCGATCGGGCGGATTCGGCGGCGCGCCCAAGTTCCCGCCGTCGATGGCGCTGGAGTTCCTGCTGCGGCGGCACGAGCGCGTGGGCGGCGACGAGGTGCCGGCCGGCGTCGCGGTGACGTGCGAGCGGATGGCCCGCGGCGGGATGTACGACCAGCTCGCGGGCGGGTTCTCCCGCTACAGCGTCGACGCGGGCTGGGTGGTGCCGCACTTCGAGAAGATGCTCTACGACAACGCCCTGCTGCTGCGCGTGTACGCGCACCTCGCGCGGGTGTCCCAGGACCCGCTCCCGCGGCGGATCGCCGAGGAGACGGCGGCATTCCTGCTGCGCGACCTGCGCACGGCGGAGGGCGGGTTCGCCTCCGCCCTCGACGCCGACACCGAGGGCGTCGAGGGCCTCACCTACGCCTGGACCCCCGAGCAGCTGCGCGACGTGCTCGGTGACGAGGACGGGAAGTGGGCGGCCGCGCTGCTCACCGTCACCGAGACCGGGACGTTCGAGCACGGCTCGTCCACCCTGCAGCTGCTCGCCGACCCGGACGATCCGACCCGCTGGGAGCGGGTGCGCTCCGCGCTGCTGGCGGCCAGGGCGCAGCGGCCGCAGCCCGCCCGCGACGACAAGGTCGTCACGTCCTGGAACGGCATGGCGATCCTCGCGCTCGCCGAGGCCGGGGCCGCCCTCGTGCGCCCCGACTGGGTGGCCGCCGCGGGTGAGGCCGCCGACCTGCTGCTGCGGCTGCACCTGGTGGACGGGCGGCTGCGGCGCTCGTCGCGCGACGGCACGGTGGGTGCGGCAGCGGGCGTCCTCGAGGACCACGGCTGCCTCGCCGACGGCCTGCTCGCGCTGCACCAGGCCACCGGCGAGCCGCGCTGGCTGGACGCCGCCACCGACCTGCTCGACACGGCGCTCGCGCACTTCGCCGACACGGATCAGCCGGGCTCGTTCTTCGACACCGCCGACGACGCCGAGGCGCTGCTCCACCGGCCCCGCGACGTCACGGACAACGCCTCGCCGTGCGGGGCGTCGTCGCTCGCGTCCGCCCTGCTGACGGCATCGGTGCTCGTGGCGGAGCCGGACCGGTACCGGACAGCTGCTGAAGCGGCCCTGCGTTCCGCGGGCTTCGTGGCGGAGAACCACCCGCGGTTCGCCGGCCACTGGCTCACGGCGGCGGAGGCGATGGTGCGCGGCCCGCTGCAGGTCGCGGTGGTCGGAGCGGACGGCGACCCGGCCCGGGACGAGCTGCTCGCCCATGCCCGCCTGCTGGCCCCCGGCGGCACGGTCGTCGTGCCGGGACGCCCGGACGCCCCGGGTGTCCCCCTCCTCGCCGACCGCCCCCTCGTCGACGGCGCGCCGGCCGCCTACGTCTGCCGCGGTTTCGTCTGCGACCGCCCGGCCACCACGTCGGAGGAGCTCACCGCGAGCCTCCTCCTGCGCCCCTGACGACTGCACCCACAGCGCAACTCGCGCGCACCCACACCGCGACTCGCGGGCGTTCGGCCCCTACCCCGCGAGTCGCGCTCTGGGTGTACGCGAGTCGCGGTCCGCTCGCGCCCGTTCGCCTGCTGAGAACACCTCTGCGCAGGGCCTGTTGCGGTGTAATCTCGTAAGCATCGAGGTCGGAGGTAGGGATGATGAGCGGACGGATGCATCGCGGGTGGCCCGGCGGGCGGGGGCGCGGGCCGGGGCGGGGTGGTTGGCAGCAGGCCGACCTGCCCGGCGCCGACGACGCGGCGGCGTGGCTCCAGGGCCGGCTGCCCGACGGGTGGTTCACGGGCACTCCCGAGGTCACGGTCGATCGGGAGGAGATCGTCGTCGTCGGGGAGCTGCCGCCGGTCGAGGGCGACTTCCCGGACACCGAGGCAGGCCGGGCTGATCGGGCGGCGGCCGTGGCCGGCCGGATCTCGCGGTTCCGCGAGACCACCCGGGAGGAGCGCATCGAGATCGCGCGCCAGGCCGAGCACCGCTACCAGCGGAAGGTGGCGTGGGGTGCCCGCATCGGCGACACCGAGGAGCTGTTCACGGTGGCCTCGGTGCCGGTGATGACGCGGCTGCGTCAGCCGGAGCGCATCGTGCTCGACACGCTCGTCGACTCCGGCGTCGCGCGCTCCCGATCGGACGCGCTGGCCTGGGCGGTGAAGCTGGTCGGCCAGCACGCCGACGAGTGGCTGAGCGAGCTGCGGGACGCGATGGCGCGGGTGGACGAGCTGCGGAGCAAGGGTCCGACCAGCGGCAGTGGCAGCGGTAGCGCCTGAGCCTGATCCGGGTGGGCCTGCGTCAGCGGATCTTCTGGCCGTACACGCGCTCGACGTGCAAGGCCAGGAGCACCCGCCGGTCGGCGACCATCACCGCGCGGTACTCGTCCCAGTCGGGGTGCTCGCCCGCGGCCGACCGGTAGTAGCCGACGAGGGCCTCCACCTCGGGCCCGTGCGGGTCGGTGCCGGGCCCGATCAGCTCGGCCGTGCCGTCGGCGGTCGCCCACTCCCAACCGTCGGCGCTGGTCACCTCGAGCGCGGTGCGCGGGTCGCGCCGGAGGTTGGTCGTCTTCGCCCGGCCCTCCGTGATCGAGACGTAGATGATCCCCGCGTCCCGGTCGTAGTACGGGGTGACGGGGGAGAGCTGCGGCCGGCCGTCGGCGCGGAGGGTGGCGAGCACGCCGATCCGGCTCGCGGCGAGCAGCTCGTGCGGATCGAAGTCGGTGGCGGTCATGCCCCGGCCAACCGCGGTGTGGCGGTCTGCATTCCGCCGGTCAGAACAGGATGAGCCAGATCGCGACGTGGTGGCAGATGGCGGCGACCACCGTGGCGGCGTGGAAGAACTCGTGGAATCCGAACGTGGCGGGCCACGGGTTCGGTCGGCGCGTCGCGTAGAACACCGCGCCGACGGTGTAGAGCAGGCCGCCCGTCAGGATCAGCACCAGCGCCGCCACGCCACCGCCGACGAGGATCGCGGGGATGACGAAGACGGCGACCCAGCCGAGGGCGATGTAGATCGGGACGCCGATCCACGCGGGCGCATTCGGCCAGGCCGTCTTCAGCACGACACCGGCGAGCGCGCCCACCCACACGACGGTGAGCACCGTGCGGGCGGTGGCCGGGTCCATGGCGAGGGCCGCCACGGGGGTGTAGGTGCCTGCGATGAACAGGAAGATCATCGAATGGTCGAGCCTGCGCATCACGGCCCGGCTGCGCGGGGTGCGCCACGTGCGCCGGTGGTAGAGCGCACTCACGCCGAAGAGGCCGAGCGTGGTGACTGCGTACACCGTGGCGGCGAGCGCGGCGGCCGTTCCGACCAGGGCCGCCGACACGGCGATCATGGTGGCGCCCGCCGCGACCGAGACGGTGAACGACCAGAAGTGCAGCCAGCCACGCATCCGGGGCTTGAGCAGCGGCCCGCCCGGGGATGGCGAGCCCACGGTTCCGGTGGTCACCCACCCGAGGTTACGGGAGCAGCGGCGCCGTCGAGGTGTCCTGTGCGTGAACGCACCTGCTCCTCGCTCGGCCTCGCTGCGCTCGCCCGGCGCTTCGCGCAGGCGCTGTGACACGGATCCGCTCGCAAGCTCGCTCCTCTGCTAGCGGTCGACGGGCCGGGCGTACGCTGTTCCGCCGTGGGTGTCCGCGACCTGCTGTACTCGGTGTACGAGCGCAAGCTGAGCCGAGAGCTGGCCGGTTCGGCCGCCCGGCCCCGGCACGTGGCGGTGATGCTCGACGGCAACCGTCGCTGGGCGCGGGACGCGGGGTTCGTCGACGTCAACGACGGGCACCGGGTCGGTGCCGCGAAGATCGCAGACCTGCTCGCGTGGTGCGAGGAGGCGGGCGTCCAGGTCGTGACGCTGTGGCTGCTGTCCACCGACAACCTCAAGCGCCCTCCCGGGGAGCTCGAGCCGCTCCTGGAGATCATCACCGACGTCGTCGACGAGCTCTCCGGGCCCGCAGCACGCTGGCGGCTGCGCGTGGTGGGTGCCCTCGAGCTGCTGCCGGGCGACATGGCCGACAAGCTCTCCACCGCGGCGGCGCGCACGCAGGGGCGGCCGGGGCTCGAGCTCAACGTCGCGGTCGGGTACGGGGGCCGGCAGGAGATCGCCGACGCCGTGCGCAAGCTGCTGCTGCAGCACGCGGAGTCGGGTACCTCGATCGAGGAGCTCGCCGAGGTGCTGGACGTCGATCACATCGCCGCCAACCTGTACACCTCGGGCCAGCCCGATCCCGACCTGGTCATCCGCACGTCCGGCGAGCAGCGGCTGTCCGGCTTCCTGCTCTGGCAGTCCGCACACTCGGAGTTCTGGTTCTGCGAGGCCTACTGGCCCGAGTTCCGCCGCGTCGACTTCCTGCGCGCGCTGCGCGACTACGCGGCCCGGCATCGCCGATTCGGCTCCTGAAATCAGCGAGTGAAATCAGATCACGGCAACACGAAAACGGCGCCGGACCCGAAGGCCCGGCGCCGCTGTCGCGCTAGATCCGAAGATCAGTCGTCGATCTCGGCGCTGTCGCCGGTGTCGGCGGCGGCGGTGCAGGAGTCGTCGATCGTGTTGTCGCCGTCGGAGTCGGCGTCCGTGTCGGCGTCGCCCAGCAGGCCGAGGCCGAGCGCACCGGTCAGGTCGGCGAGCACGTGGGTGTCGTTCAGCGGCACCTGGACACCCAGAACGTTGATCGGCACCTGGTTGTCGCAGACGTTGACCGGAACGGCGATGTTGTTGCCGGCCACGTTGATCAGGCCCTCGTTCGACTGGTCAACGGCGTTGACGTCCTCGACCTTGCTCTTGCCGTGGTGCCCGTGACCGTTGTGGTCATCCTTGTCGCCAGCGAAGGCGAGCGGGCTCACCGCGAGCAGACCGGCAGCGGCCGCAGCCACGACAATTCCAGCCTTCTTCAGCACAGTTCATCTCCTGTTGAGTGTCCGGAGTCGACCGGAGCCGATCCCATTCAGAGTCAGCGTTTATGACCGGGGAGCCCTCGCTGACTGAGGAAAAAGCTAGCGGGCCGCGCCGGGTCAGAACAAACTACCTACCACTATCGGATGAATCGAATACTCTCCGTTTGGTTACGCCCTCTTTCGGGGGTGCCGGGCGTCGGCCCCGAGCCCTGCTTCGGTGCTTGATCGACACGTGCCGTGAGGGGTAATCACTCGAATGCGTGCGTATCCTTTTCGATGGAGACGGAGCGTGTTCGCGCCTCTCGAAGGCCCATTCCGGCCTTCTTGCGCCGCAGTCATCGGATCGCCCCGCCGGCCGCCCGGGGGCACGAGCGCCAGGGGTGCCGGGAGGTCTCGCCGCGCGCGGCCGAACGGGTCAGGCCGCCCACACGCGCCACGACGGGCGGTGTCTGCGGAGCGATGAACGGTAGTCCGTTCTGTTAATTCTCGGTTCGCTGTCGAAGGACAACACAGCGTTGCTGTTGACCGCACCCGGGTGACCGCCGGTAGCGTTCACGTTGGCGGTTCGTACCCGATGCGGACCGTCGGGGAGGCCCTGGTCGTGGTGGCTGTTGCACCAGTGAGGGCCGGCACCCGGCCCTCGTGGGCGTGTTCGGCGACGAGCTCCAGGTCGTCGGAAGCGTCCGAGCCAGGGCCGACCGGCCCACCGGTGACGTGGACGCGGTGCCGTGTCCACCAGGGAGCACTCGTCGGCCGCTCGTCCGGGCCCGGCACCACGGGCACGGGTGGCGGTCGTAGCGAGCGCTAGCGAGGAGCCTCCGTGACCGACCGTCGTACTGCCCCCGCTTCGCCCACCACCCGCTGCTACGTGCTCGACACCTCCGTACTGCTGTCCGACCCGTGGTCGCTGACCCGGTTCGACGAGCACGAGGTAGTCCTGCCGCTCGTGGTGAT
Organism: Pseudonocardia cypriaca; assembly: GCF_006717045.1. NCBI lineage: Bacteria > Bacillati > Actinomycetota > Actinomycetes > Pseudonocardiales > Pseudonocardiaceae > Pseudonocardia > Pseudonocardia cypriaca. The sequence continues at coordinate 2,543,996 of NZ_VFPH01000002.1, read as the reverse complement.
CTCCGAACTCGAGGGCAAGCGGCACCACCCGGAACTGGGGTGGTTCGCCCGCACGGCGTTGCGCATGCTCGACGAGCTGCGCATCGAACACGGCCGCCTGGACGCGCCGGTGCCGATCGGCACCGCAGGCGGAACCCTGCACGTCGAGCTCAACCACACCGACCCGGAGGTGCTCCCCGCTGGCTTTCGCACCGACTCCAACGACAGCCGGATCCTGGCCTGCGCCCTGAACCTCGCCGCCGAGCGGAAGGTCGAAGGGCGCGGCGAGGTGGTGCTGGTGAGCAAGGACATGCCGCTCCGGGTGAAGGCCGCCGCCGTCGGGCTGCAGGCCGACGAGTACCACGCCCTCGACGTGGTGCCATCGGGGTGGACGGGCATGGCGGACCTGGAGGTCGCGTCCGAGGACGTCGACGCGCTCTTCCGCGACGGCGTGATCGACCACGACGCCGCCCGCGAGCTGCCTGCCAACACCGGGCTGCGGCTGGTCGGCGGATCGTCGGCGGCGCTGGGACGCGTCACCGCGGACAAGCGGGTGAGGCTGATCCGCGGCGATCGCGAGGCGTTCGGCCTGCACGGTCGCTCCGCGGAACAGCGCATCGCGCTCGACCTGCTGCTCGACCCCGAGGTGGGCATCGTCTCCCTCGGCGGCCGGGCCGGCACCGGCAAGTCCGCGCTCGCGCTGTGCGCGGGCCTGGAGGCGGTGATGGAGCGCCAGCAGCACCGGAAGGTCGTCGTGTTCCGGCCGCTGTACGCCGTCGGCGGGCAGGATCTCGGCTACCTGCCCGGCAGCGAGAGCGAGAAGATGGCCCCCTGGGCCCAGGCCGTCTTCGACACCCTCAGCGCGCTGGTCAGCCCGAACGTGCTCGAGGAGGTCATCGCCCGCGGCATGCTCGAGGTGCTCCCGCTCACGCACATCCGCGGGCGCTCCCTGCACGACGCGTTCGTGATCGTCGACGAGGCGCAGTCGCTGGAGCGGAACGTGCTCCTCACCGTGCTCTCGCGGCTCGGCACCGCGTCCCGCGTGGTGCTCACGCACGACGTGGCGCAGCGCGACAACCTGCGCGTCGGTCGCCACGACGGCATCGCCGCCGTGATCGAGGCGCTGAAGGGCCACCCGCTCTTCGCCCACGTCACGCTCACCCGCAGCGAGCGCAGCCCGATCGCGGCGCTGGTGACGGAGATGCTGGAGGGGCCGGCGGCGTAGCAATCCGACGAACGGCGCGCTGGTCGGATAGGTTCCGACGAGCGCGCCGTTCGTCGGTTCAGAGGCCGTGCGGCGTTCCCTCGGCGAAGCCGGCCGTCGTCTGGACGCCCACCACCGCGCGCTCGTGCAGCTCGTCGAGGGTCCGGGCGCCCGTGTAGGTGCAGGCCGAGCGGACGCCGGAGCAGATCTCGTCGAGCACGTCCTCCACCCCGGGGCGGACCGGGTCGAGCAGCTGGCGCGAGCTGGAGATGCCCTCTTCGAACAGGGCCTTGCGGGCGCGGTCGAACGTGCTCTCGTCCCGGGTGCGGGCGCTCACGGCCCGCTTCGACGCCATGCCGAACGACTCCTTGTACGGGCGCCCGCTCTCGTCGCGCTGCAGGTCGCCCGGCGACTCGTAGGTGCCGGCCAGCCAGGAACCGATCATCACGGCGGACGCGCCCGCCGCCAACGCCAACGCCACGTCACGCGGGTGGCGCACCCCGCCGTCCGCCCAGATCCGCACGCCAAGCTCCCGGCCCGCTGCCGAGCACTCCAGCACCGCGGAGAACTGCGGACGGCCGACGCCGGTCATCATCCGCGTGGTGCACATCGCGCCGGGCCCGACGCCCACCTTGACGATGTCGGCGCCCGCGGCTGCCAGGTCGCGCACCCCCTCCGCGGTGACGACGTTGCCCGCCGCGACCGGCACGGCCGAGCCGGTGTCGGACACGGCCTTCCGGACCGCGCGCAGCGCGTCGAGCATCTTGTCCTGGTGACCGTGCGCGGTGTCGACGACGAGCACGTCGACGCCCGCCTCCAGCAGGGCCTTCGCCTTGACACCCACGTCGCCGTTGATCCCCACCGCGGCGGCGGTGCGCAGCCGGCCCGCGCCGTCGAGCGTGGGCCGGTAGAGCTCCGCCCGGAGCGCGCCGAGCCCGGTGAGCAGGCCCGCGAGGCGGCCGTCCGAGTCGAGCCCGAGCGCCACCCGGCGGGACCCGAGCGCCTCGAACACCTCGCGCGGGGGCGTGTCGAGCGGGAGCGTGAGCGGACCGGGGTCGAGCACGTCGCGGAGCCGGGTGAAGCGGTCGACCCCGCTGCAGGCTGCCTCGTCGACGGTGCCGACCGGCCGGCCGCCCTGGTCCACCACGACGACCGCGCCGTGCGCCCGCTTGGGAAGCAGGTTGAGCGCGTCGGCAACGGCGTCCTCAGGCGTGAGCACCAGCGGGGTGTCCCACACCGGGTGCCGTGACTTGATCCACGCGACGATCTCGGCCACCGCCTCGGGTGCCACGTCCTGCGGCAGCACGGTGAGGCCGCCGCGGCGGGCGAGGGTCTCGGCCATCCGGCGCCCGGCGACCGCCGTCATGTTCGCGGCGACAACCGGGACCGTGGCTCCGCTGCCGTCGGCGGTGGTGAGGTCGACGTCGAAGCGGGAGGCCACCGACGACCGGCCCGGGACGAGGAAGACGTCGTCGTAGGTGAGGTCGTGGTTGGGGTCTTGCCCGTCGAGGAAGCGCACGAGACGACGAGTCTACGCGCGTGCCGACCAGTTCGTGACCTCCTCCGGAGAACGGGGGAGCGGCCGGACCTCGTGCACCCACCCGGCACGCAACACAGGCAGGCACACCTGCACGAGCTCGCCCTGGATCGCGGTGGGGACGTCCCACCCGCTCGGATCGGCGGGGCCGTCGAACAGGGCGAACAGGTAGTCGCACCACGCGCCGTACCCGGTGACGTGGGTCAGCCGTTCCGGCGCTGCGAACTCGACGGTGGCGTAGCCGTCCCAGAGGGGCTCGCCGACGAGCATGAGCGCGTCCTGGACGGTGACGCCGCCCCCGCCGCCCCACGCCCAGACCGGCGGACGGCCTGCCGTGGCCACGCCCGCCCGCTCCATGGCGGCGACCATCTCGCGGTACGCGACCAGGATCGCATCGCCGGTGCTGGACGGCACGTGCTCCCACGAGCCGACGAGCTCGCCCCCGGCCTCGAGCACGCCGACCCGTTCGAGCGGCTGGAACGTCCACAGGAGCACGGCTCGCCACCCTCGTGGATCGCCTCGACGACCGGCAAGCCGTTTCGGATCAGTCGCGCAGCAGCGCCCGGACCGCGTCGATCGTGTCGGCCTCCGCGGGCGTCTTGTCCGGCCGGTAGCGCAGCACGCGGGCGAACCGCAGCGCGACGCCGCCGGGGTAGCGCGGGCTGCGCTGCACGCCGTCGAGCTCGATCTCGACCACCAGCTCGGGACGCAGCAGCACCTCGTGGCCGCGTTCTTCCCGTGCGAGCGCCGGGAACGTGGCCGTCTGCCAGGCGAGCAGCTCGTCGGTCATGCCCTTGAACGTCTTGCCGACCATGATCGGCTCGCCGCCGTCCGGGTCGCGCGCGCCGAGGTGGATGTTGGAGAGGGATCCGGTGCGGCGGCCGTAGCCCCACTCGGCGCCGAGCACGACGAGGTCGAGCGTGTGGACCGGCTTGACCTTCTGCCACGCCCGGCCACGCCGGCCCGCCGCGTACGGGGCCGTGAGCGACTTGACCATGACGCCCTCGTGCCCCGCTTCGAGGGCGCGTTCGAGCAGGTCGGCAGCCTCCTCCGCGGTCGGCCGTACGGCCCCTGGCATGCGATGGGCACCCGCGGCCCGCTCCAGCGCGTCGAGCCGGACGTGCAGCGGCTCGTCGAGCAGGTCGGCGCCGTCGAGGTGGAGGCAGTCGAAGAAGAACGGCTGCAGCAGAAGCTCGCCCGCGGCCGCACCGAAGCGGCTCATCGTCTCCTGGAAGGGGCGTGGCCTGCCGTCGTCGCGCAGCGCGAGCGTCTCGCCGTCGAGCACCACCGACCGGCAGGGCAGGGAGCGCACCACCTCGACCAGCTCCGGGACGCTCGACGTGATCTCCCGCAGCGTGCGCGTCCAGACCCGCACCACGTCGCCGTCGCGGTGGACCTGGACGCGCGCGCCGTCGAGCTTGAACTCGACGCTCGCTTCGGGCGCGAGCTCGGCGAGTGCGGTGTCGAGCGTGTCGGCGGGGGAGGCCAGCATCGGCCGGACCGGCCTGCCCACCTGCAGCGAAACCGCTTCGAGGCCTGCGACGCCCTCCGTGAGCGCGAGCCGGGCGGTGGCCGGGAGCTGCCCGGAGAGCATGAACGCCCTCCGCGCCACCGCGGCCGGGACCTCGGCTGCCGCGGCGATCGCCTCCAGCATCACGCCCTCCAGGGCGCCCTGGCGCAGCTCCCCGGTGAGCAGCCGGCGCAGGAAGGCCTGCTCGTCGGCGGTGGCGGCGCCGAACAGCTCGCCGAGCAGCGCGGCACGGCGGGCCGTGGAGCCTGCGCCGGTGGTGGCCGCCAGCTCGTCGAGGGTCTGCTCGACCGCCGCGACCTCCAGCGTGGGCCGCTGCGCCGGGCGGGCATCGATGCCGGCGAGGGTGCGCCAGCCCGTGCCCAGCCGGCTCTGCCGCGGCTCGCCGGCCAGCCACGCGGTGGCGGGCTCGATTTCGTCGCCGTCGGCGCGGCGCAGCAGCGCGGCCAGCGCGGCCGTCTTCGCCGTGCGGGCGCGCGTGGCCCCGACAGCGGCGGAGGTGGCGACGACGTCGGTGAGCAGCACCGATACATCCTGACAGCGGGCACCGACATCCGGCGTCCGCATCCAGACCCCGACTCACCTGCACCCAGACCGCGACTCGCGTGCACTCAGACCGCGACTCGCGGAGGTCGGGCGCGCCTTGTGTCCGCGAGTCGCGGTCTGGGTGCGTCCGAGTCGCGCTCTGGGTGTGCTCGTTCGGCGCCAGGATGATGGGGTGCGCGCGTGGGTGGTGGAGCGGCCGGGGCCGGTCGCGCAGGGGCCGTTGCAGGCCGTGACGTTGCCCGATCCCGAGCCGGGCCCGGGGGAGGTGCGGGTTCGCGTGACGGCGTGCGGGGTGTGCCGCACAGACCTGCACCTGGCCGAGGGTGACCTGGCGCCGCGGCGGCCGCGGACCGTGCCTGGGCACGAGGTCGTCGGCGTGGTCGACGCGATCGGCCCGGGTTCCGAGCGGTTCGCGCCGGGGGAGCGGATCGGGATCGCCTGGCTGCGCGGTACGTGCGGGCGGTGCCGCTGGTGCCGGACCGGTCGGGAGAACCTCTGCCCCTCCGCGGTCTTCACCGGCTGGGACGCCGACGGCGGCTACGCCGAGCACGCCGTGGTGCCGGAGGCGTTCGCCTACCGGCTGCCCGACGCGCTCGACGACGTGACGGCCGCGCCGCTGCTGTGCGCCGGGATCGTCGGCTACCGGGCGCTGCTGCGGGCCGAGGTGCCGCCGGGCGGGCGGTTGGGGATCTACGGCTTCGGGGCGTCGGCGCACGTCGTCGCGCAGGTGGCGGTCGCCCAGGGCGCCACGGTGCACGTGGTCACGCGCTCGGCCGAGGCGCAGGAGCTCGCCCGAGAGCTGGGAGCGGCGTCTGCCGGTTCGAATGTCCCACCGGAGCTGCTGGACTCGGCGATCCTCTTCGCGCCGGTCGGCGACCTCGTCCCGGTTGCGCTGCGCGCGCTCGACCAGGGCGGCACGCTCGCCGTCGCCGGGATCCACCTCACGGACGTGCCGCGTCTCGTCTACGCCGACGAGTTGTTCCGGGAGAAGCAGCTGCGCAGCGTCACCGCGAACACCCGCGCCGACGGCGAGGAGTTCCTCCGGCTGGCCGCGGCGCTGCGCGTGCGGCCGACCGTGTCGCCACGGCCGCTCACCGAGGCCGACCGGGTCCTCGCCGACCTCGCGGGCGACCGGATCACCGGCGCCGCCGTCCTCGTGCCCTGAAGGTCAGGCGGCGACCGTCGCCTCCTGCAGCAGATCGGTGACGCGGACGATGCCGCTGCAGGCACCGGCGTCGTCGAGCAGGACGATGTCGTCGTAGCTGCGCTCGCGGTCGCCACCGAGGCAGAACTGCAGGGCGGTGCGGACGTCGGTGCGGGCGGGGAGGGTGCGCGGCGGCTCCGCGAGCGTCTGCGCAGGTCGGTTGGCGTAGAGCGCCCTCCCGAACGGCCCCGAGATCGCGAGCATGAACCGGTTGCGGTCGAGGAACCCGGTCGGGCGGCCCGCGGCGTCGAGCAGGACCACGCTGCCGGCCTGCGGGTGATCGGCGAGCGCCTGCCGCACGCTCTCGGCCGGCACGTCGTCCCACAGGGTGACCGCGGCCTGGCCGAGGCCCGCCACCGGTGCGGCCCGGGCCGCCGTCCGCTGCGCGGGAACGGCCGGACGCCTGCGGGGCATCAGGTCGGCGGGCAGGAGGATGCCCTCGGTGGACGGGCGCCTGCGCGGCTCGGCGAGCAGCGAGCCCTGGGCCCAGGTGATCCCGAGGTCCCGTACCGCGGCGAGCTGCTCCGGCGTGCTCACGCCGGTGGCGGCGACCCGCACGCCGACCTCCCGGCACACCTCGACCAGTGCCTTCGCCACCGTGCGGGCCAGCGGCTGGTACGGCAGGCGGGCCACCAGGTCGCGGTCGAGCTTGACGAGATCGGGTGCCAGGTCGGCGACCGTGTCGAGGCCGAAGCCACGGGCCGGGCCGTCCAGACCGATCCCGAAACCGGCGGCACGCAGCTCGGCCACACCCTCGGTGAGCGCGGCAGCGGGCGCGGCCGAGAGCGCCGGGCTGATCTCCAGCAGGATCGGGGGCACGGGGTGGGGCCCGCTCCGGGACACGAGCGAGGCGCGCACCTGTGCGATCCGCCGCCGCGCGTTCACCACCGTGTCGGCGAGCACGTCGACGTGCAGCGGCACGGTGGCGTCGTAGTCGGCCCCGTGCAGGACGGACGCGATCGCGATGCCCGAGTCGAACTCGGCGAGCTGGCGGGTGCCCCACACGGCGTTGCGTGCGACGTGTTCGACCTGGTCCCGCGCCTGGCAACGCAGCACCTCCAGGCCGACCGGCCGGCCGTTGGTGAGGTTCAGGAGCGGCTCGAACGCGAAACGACCGTGGTCACCCATCGTGCATGCACTTCCCTTCAGCCCGCCCGGGGATGCAATCACGAACGGCTGCGGGGAGTGGTGAACGCTGAGTGAAACCTCACGGTTCGTAGCCAGGTTCTCCCCTGTTCGGAGCAGTCGAGGGTGTCCCGCGATCAGCCAGATCGAGAGCCAGGAGGGCGCTGCTCGCCGGCCCGCAGGGCCACTGCCCACTGCGCATCCCGCACGCGGTGCACCGTCAGTCCGTGCCCAGCTCAAGGTCTCCTGGCTCAAGGTTGCCCTTCTCTAGGGCCTCCTGGCGGCGCCGCGCACTGTGCGGGGCCGCCCCTCACAGCTCAAGGGCGCTGCGCGTCGCTTCGCGATCGCTGGCGCGACCCTTGACCTGCGAGCCTCTGCGACCCCTTTCAGGCCCGCTTCGCGGGCAGGCCCAAGGGCCTGCCCTCCTGGGCGCGCGGCGCCGTCAGGAGGCCGGTGTCGGGCATCTGGTTGCCTTCGCGCACCGGGTATGTGCTCGCGCATCCCTTGTCGGTCCACACAACCGGTCGACGGGCCGCGCGGCCCGAGAACGTGTGCGTGAACCTTGCGGATTACTCCCGAGAAGTACGTGACGGCCTCGCCCGCGGCCCTGGTGTGCTCCTCGCGCCGATCAGGGTCGCCGCGACCTGGCTCCCACCCCATGATCGGCGGTTCGGCGCGTTCCCGGCTGGTTATCGCCGTTTTCGCACCGAAGCCGTGATCATGATGGTGAGGCCGGCCTTCGGTGGCGCCGCGCGCAGGAAGGGGCTGGCCTGTGGCCTGCCCGCGAAGCGGGCCATCAGGGGCCGCAGAGGCTCACGGGTCAAGGGTCGCGGTAGCGATCGCGGAGCGCCCTTGAGGCGTGAGGGGCGGCCCCGCATGATGCGCGGCGCCACCGAAGGCCTGGCGGGGAGGTTGCCTGGACGGGTTTGGTGCCACCGAAGCGTCCTGAGCGCGTCGGAACTACCCCGCTGACCTGCCCCCGCGCGCCATCGCCAGCACGTCGAGTGCGGCGTCGAGCTGCTCCATCGTGAGCTTGCCGTCGTCGACGTGCCCGCGCTCGAGCACGACCTCGCGGATCGTCTTGCGCTCCTTGAGCGACTGCTTCGCGATCGAGGCCGCCTCCTCGTAGCCGATGTACCGGTTGAGCGGGGTGACGATCGACGGTGAGGACTCGGCGAGCTCGCGGGTGCGTTCCAGGTCGGCTTCGGTGCCGTCGACGACCTTGTCGGCGAGTACCCGCGCCGCTGCCGCGAGGAGCCGGGCCGACTCGAGCAGGTTGCGCGCCATGACCGGCATCATCACGTTCAGCTCGAGGTTGCCCTGCGATCCCGCGAACGCGACCGTGGCGTCGTTGCCGATGACCTGGGTGGCCACCATCATCGTGGCCTCGCAGATCACCGGGTTGACCTTGCCCGGCATGATCGAGCTGCCCGGCTGCAGGTCGGGCAGGCGCAGCTCGGCGAGGCCGGTGCGCGGGCCGGAGCCGAGCCAGCGGATGTCGTTGGCGACCTTGAACAGGGATACGGCCACGGTCCGCAGGGCGCCGGAGGCCTCGACGAGCCCGTCGCGTGCGCCCTGGGCCTCGATGTGGTCCTCGGCCTCGGTGAGCTCCTGCAGGCCGGTGGCGGTGCGCAGCTCCTCGACCACCCGCCGGGCGAACTCTTCGGGCGCGTTCAGCCCGGTACCGACCGCGGTGCCGCCGATCGGGAGCTGCGCCAGCCGGGGCAGCACGTCGCGGACCCGGTTGGCGCCGTACTCCATCTGCGTCGCCCAGCCGCCCGCCTCCTGGCCCAGCGTGATCGGCACGGCGTCCATGAGGTGCGTGCGCCCGGCCTTGACGACGTCCGCCCAGTCCTCGGCGCGGCGGCGCAGCGCGGCGGCCAGGTGCTCCAGCGCGGGGACGACGTCGTTCAGCAGCGCCTCGGTGGCGGCGACGTGGATCGTGGTCGGGAAGACGTCGTTGGACGACTGCGACGCGTTGACGTGGTCGTTCGGGTGCACCTCGACGCCGGCACGGGCGGCGATCGACGCGATCACCTCGTTGGCGTTCATGTTGGAGCTGGTGCCCGAGCCCGTCTGGAACACGTCGACCGGGAAGTGCTCGTCGTGCATTCCGGCTGCGACCTCGTCGGCCGCGGCGGCGATCGCGTCGGCCAGCTCGGGCGAGAGCACGCCGATCTGCTTGTTCACCCGCGCGGCGGCACCCTTGACCAGGCCGAGAGCGCGGATCTGGGCGCGTTCGAGGCCGCGCCCGGAGATCGGGAAGTTCTCGACGGCGCGCTGGGTCTGCGCGCGCCACAGTGCGTCGACGGGCACCTTGACCTCGCCCATCGTGTCGTGCTCGATCCGGAACCCGTCGTCGGTGGACATGTGCCCAGTCTCGTCCCACCCCGTGCCGGAGTGCATCAGGAGGTGGCGGCGCCCACCCCGCCCGGGTACGCAGATGTGCGTATCCCGCCCCCGGCCCGGAGCCGCAACGATCGGTGCATGCCGTTCTCCCGCTCCCGCCCCCGCGAGCGGCCCGGTCCGGGGGCCGGGAGCGGGTTCTCCGAACGCGAGAAGACTGCGCGTGACGGGCCCGGCACCGCGCCGCCCGGAGCGTGCTGCGCACGGGCGGCGCCGCGGTGCTGGTGTCCGCTGGCCCTGCGGTCCGGTCCTCCGCGCGGGTGAGTTGGTCCGGCGGGTCAGGGCAGCGGTGGCGGGGTGTGCTCGAACGCCGCGAGCTGCTCGGCGGAGAAGTCGAAGTTCACCGAGGAGTACTCGCGCAGCTTCGTGAGCCGGTGGTAGCCCTCGATCATGCGCACCGTGCCGGACTTCGAGCGCATCACGATCGACTGCGTGGTGCAGCCGCCCGCCCAGTAGCGCACACCCTGCAGCAGGTCGCCGTCGGTGACGCCGGTCGCGCAGAAGAAGACGTTGTCGCCGCGGACGAGCTCGTCGGTGCTGAGGACGCGGTCGAGGTCGTGCCCTGCGGCGACGGCCTTCTCCCGCTCCTCGTCGTCGCGCGGCCACAGCCGGCCCTGGATGGCGCCGCCCATGCACTTGAGGGCGGCCGCGCTGATGATGCCCTCGGGGGTGCCACCGATCCCGACCAGCAGGTCGATGCCGGTGTTGGGGCGGGCGGCGGAGATCGAGCCGGCGACGTCGCCGTCGGAGATGAACTGGATGCGCGCCCCGGTGGCGCGGATCTCCTTCACGATGGACTCGTGCCGCGGCCGGTCCAGCACGCAGACCGTGACGTCGCTGACCTCGAGCCGCTTCGCGCGGGCAACGCGGCGGATGTTCTCGCCGATGGGCGCGGTGATGTCGATGACGTCGGCCGCCTCCGGTCCGACCGCGAGCTTCTCCATGTAGAAGACGGCCGACGGGTCGAACATCGCGCCGCGCTCGGCCACCGCGAGCACGGCGACCGACCCGGGCATGCCCTTGGCCATCAGCGTGGTGCCGTCGATGGGGTCGACGGCCACGTCGCAGTCGGGCCCGGTGCCGTCGCCGACGGGCTCGCCGTTGTACAGCATGGGCGCTTCGTCCTTCTCGCCCTCGCCGATCACGACGACGCCGCGCATGGACACGGTGCCGATGAGCTGGCGCATCGCGTCGACCGCCGCGCCGTCACCGCCGTTCTTGTCGCCGCGGCCCACCCACCGGCCCGCCGCCATCGCCGCCGCCTCGGTGACGCGGACGAGCTCCATGGCCAGGTTGCGGTCCGGTGCCTCGCGTCGGCTCTCGCGTGGGGTCGCCACGCCCTCCGATGTCGTCATCTCGCCCTCCTTCTCCCGCGGCGACGACGGCGCGGGAATCGTGGAGTCCGATCCTCGCAGATGCCGCCACGCTCCGCGGTCCTGTCGATCCACACTGAGACCATCGGCACGACGGGTCATCCACTCGTGCTGCACGATGGAGACCGTGAGCGAATCCGGCCCTTCGGCGAAGCCTCCGCGTTCCGCACTGACCATGCGCGACATGGTCGGTGCCCTCGTCGTGCTCGCGCTGGTGGTGCTCGCCGCCGGCGGGGTCTCGCGCTCGTGCACGTTCGCGCCGACCGGCCCCACCGTCGACGGTTCCCGGCTCCCGACGGTCGCCGTCGCCGCCGAGCTCACGCGCCTCGCACCGGGCTCGACGTTCCCGCTGCGCGTCCCGGCCGTCCCGGACGGCTGGCGGGCCAACGCCGTGAACCGGACCTCGATCCCCGAGGGCGGCCGCGTCGTCAGCACCGGTTTCCTCACCCCGGACGGCCGGTACCTGCGGCTGCAGCAGGGCGACGCCACCGAGGAGGCCATGCTGCGCGCCGAGGCGGGCGGCGGGGCGGCACCCGCGCAGGGCACCGTGGACGTCGAAGGCCAGCAGTGGGTGGCCTACACCGGTGAGCGCGCCGAACCGATCTGGATCACCGACCTCGACGGGGTGCGGCTGCTGGTCACCGGCAGCGCGAGCGACGCGGACTTCCGGACGCTCGCCGTGGCCGCGGTGCGCGGCGAGGTCGTCAGCCGCTGATCACACCAGCTCGCACGCCGCCGCGAGGGCCGCGCCGAGCACCGGGGCGAACTTGAACAGGTTCTCCCCGTGCACCGCCACCACCCGGCCGGCACGCTGGACGTGGAACCCGTCGCCGAGGCCGGGCATCGGCGTGCAGTAGACCGTCTCGACGATCCGCGGCTCCACGGCGAGGTGCTCGCGCGCGTACTCCAGCACCGCCTCCCGCGAGGCCGTGGTGGCCGCGTCCCGCCCGACCTCCCACGCCGTGACGGCCGCGTCGAGGTGGCCCCCGACGGCCCACCGGCCCGGGCCGCTCGCGTGCTGGTAGGTGCCGAGCCCGTTGGCGGGGAGGTCGATCCAGCTCTGCCACGCGACCGTGGGGTCGACGGGGAAGGTGAAGCGGGCGTGGTGCTGGAGCTCGCCCGGTACCGCGATCCCCGCCTGTGCGGCGAGCTGCGGAGTGCCCGCCCCCGCCGCCAGGACCACGGCGTCGAACCGGGCGGGCCCGCTCCGGGTCCACACGTGCCCATCGTCGTCGACGGCGTCGACGGGTTCGTGGCGCAGCGCCCGCTTCGTCAGCCCGGTGAGGTACTCGCGGACCGCGTCGACGTCGACGACCCCACCGGACGGGTCGAGCAGCGCCTCGCTCGGAGGCCGGCGCGTGGGCAGCCGCAGCCGGTCGGGGGTCGCCGGCATCTCGAGCGGCACGCCCGCCGCCTCCATGCCAGCCGCCCACTCCGCGACGTCGGCGCCGCTGATCACGCATCCGCTCGGGACGAGCATGGGACGGCCGGCCTGCTCGGCCCACCGGTCGAACCCGGCGCGGGCGTCGACCGCCAGCCGCACCAGCTCGGGTTCCCGGTGGGCGAGGCGGAAGATCCGTGACGACCCGACCGAGCGCCCGGTCATCGGCTCGTCGGCCCGCTCGTAGCAGACCACCTCCGCGCCGCGCTGCATGAGCGCGGCGGTCGCCGACAGGCCCACCACACCCGCACCCACCACGGCTACCCGCATCCCCGCCACCCCTCAGAGGTACTCCGCGTCGGTGCGGTCGTCCCGCACCGGTGCCTCGAACGGTACGAACCGGAAGCGGATGCTCCCAGCGCTCGTGCTGAACCCGTCGTTCTGCCGGGTGCCCACCTTCTCGGTGGTGACGACGCCGGCTGCGCTCACCGTGTCGAGCTGGGCGAGCAGCCGGGCGAGCGCGACGGAGGCTCCTTCCGGCGCGGCCGTGGTCTGGGCGAGGGTGCGGTGCAGCGCCGTGACGTTCCAGGCCTCGCGGTACCCGCTGCCGACCGAGGTGGCGAGCACGACGTCGAGCAGCCAGTGCGACTGCGTGTCCCGCAGACCCGCGGTCGAGTGCGCCTCGATGCCGACGACCTGGTCGGCGCGCACCAGCCCGTCGGAGCCGGTCTGCACCCACACGTTGGTCAAGCTCATCGCCGCACCTCACTCGCCTCGACCGGTGGGTCACGGACGAGTCTCGCCGATCGCGGGGACGGTGGGGCTCGTCTGCACCCGTCCGGATGCCTCCGGGGCACGCAGCGAACGTTGCCGCATCACGGCCGCCGCCACCACCGACAGCAGCGACAGGACGGGCGTCGGGAAGCCGACGAACGTCCCCACGGCGATGTCGACGAGCGGGGCGAGCACGGCGAAGGCGAAGAGCGCGGGCGGGGCGGTCGGGAGCCGGACCGGGCGGCCGGTCCGGCGGTGCCGGGCCCAACGCGTCCGCGGCCACGGCTTGGTGACCGAGAGCCACGCCTGGAAGCCGAGCGCGCCCGCCATCGCCAGTGTCCCGCCGACCATCGCGGGCGCTGCCTCAGCGGCGGTGGCCGCGTCGTCGAGCGCCCTGGAGAGCAGGAAGATCCCGGCGTAGAGCTGAACGAGCGTGATGGCGAACTTGGTGAGTACCCAGCGCTGGTGGACCAACCCCCACGCGGTGCCGAGCGAGAGCACCAGACCGGTGGACGCCGACGTGTTGGCCAGCGGCGCGAGCAGGACGGTGTCGAGGAAGTGGGCCATCGCCGTCGCGCTCGGCGCGCTGCCGGGTTCGGTGGTGGCGAGGGCGAGCAGCGCGAGCAACGTCAGCGCAAGAGCCATCCAGCCGACGGATGAGACGACGTGCAGCCACACCGTCAGCTGCCGCCAGGTTCGATCGTTTCCGGACACGCCCGGAACGGTGCCCCGGCGGACGGGCGGTGTGATCGGGAACGACCCTGACCCGAGCCCTGGTCCTCGGGTCAGGGCAGGACGCCGCGCAGACCGTCGAGCAGGCAGCGCAGGCCGAGCTCGAACAGGGCGTCGAGGTCGAGGTCGAAGTCGAGGCCGGTCATCCGGGTGACGAAGGGGAACTCGGCGCCTTCGGCGAGGGCGGTGATCGCACCGACGTGCGCGTCCATCCACTCGTCCGCCGTCAGGCCGCTCTCGGCCTCGGCCTGGGCCTCCGACTCGAGGTTCACCGCCATGCCTCGCACGTGGCTGAAGAGCATGACGTGCACGGTGAAGGCCGTGATCGGGTCCAACCCGCGCTCGTCGAGGGCACCGAGCACCCATTCGGTGTAGGCGAGCGCGCTCGGGACGGGCTGGGGACGGGTGAGCGACATCGCGGGCGCGAGCCATGGGTGGCGCCGGAAGGCGGCCCATTCCAGCCGTGCGGCGATCTCCAGCGCGGCACGCCAGTCCGGCGCGGGCTCCGCGGGCAGCGGCTGCTCGCCGAACGCACGGTCGATCATGAGGACGATCAGCTCGTCCTTGCCCGCCACGTGCTGGTACAGCGACATCGTGGGGATGTCGAGCTCGGCGGCGATCCGGCGCATCGACAGCGTCGCGAGCCCCTCGGCGTCCGCCACTTCGATCGCGGCCCGGACGACGTCGTCCCGGGCCGGGCTCGCCGTGGCGCGGCGCCGGGCGGGGCGGGTGCCGGCCGGGCGGGCGGCGACGACCGTGCCGACCCCGCGCACCGACCGCAGCACACCTTCGTCCTGCAGGAGGGAGAGCGCCCTGGTGGCCGTTGCCATCGCGACGCCCCATCGCCGGGTGAGGTCCCGGGTGGACGGAACGCGGTCGCCGGGGCCGAACTCGCCCGCGGCGATCCGGGACCGGAGGTCGGCGGCGATCCGCGCGGATGTGGTCTCGGTCACGTGAGGGCCTCCCTGCTGCAGGTGCACTAGTGCGGCCGAGTCCGGCGGAGCACTCGTCATGACCATAGTGCACTAGTGCTCCTCCCATAAAGACGCAGCTCAAGACGGGAACGGTGCTTGTTAGGTGTGTTTGTACGCCGTACGGTCGGCGGTGTCCGGAAACCGAAGGGAGTCGTACGGTGCACGAGAAGAGTGTTCTGATCTCCGGCGGAGGGATCGCGGGTCCCGCCCTCGCCTACTGGCTGGTCCGCGCCGGTTACCGGCCCACGATCGTCGAGCGCGCCCCCGCGCCGCGTCCCGGCGGCCAGACGGTCGACCTCCGGGGCGCCGGGCGCACCGTCGTCGAGCGGATGGGACTGATGCCCGCCGTCCGCGCGGTGACCGTCGAGGAGCGCGGCATTTCCTACGTCGATACCGCGGGACGGTCGCTCGGGCGGATGGCCGCTGAGGCGTTCGGTGGGGAGGGCATCGTCGCGGAGATCGAGGTGATGCGCGGCGACCTCGCCCAGGTCCTCCTCGACGCCGCCCAGGACGGCGTCGAGTACCTCTACGACGATGCGATCACCGGCATCGACGAGGACGCCGAGGGCGTCACGGTGCGCTTCCAGCGCTCCCCGCAGCGCCGGTTCGGGCTGGTCGTCGGCGCGGACGGGCTGCACTCGGGGGTGCGGGCGCTCGCGTTCGGTCCCGAGGAGCAGTTCGTCCGGCCGCTGGGCTGCGTCCTGGCCTTCTTCACGGTTCCGGACCGGTACGGGCTCGACGGGTGGATGCGGATGTACAACGAGCCCGGCACCATGCTGGCGCTGCGCCCGGACCGGGCGCCGGGTCGGGCCAAGGCCATGATGGCCTTGCGCACGCCGCCCGCGGGGGTGCACCGGCGCGACGTCGACGCCCACCGCGCGCTGCTCACCCGGACGTTCACCGGCACCGGGTGGGTCGCCGACCAGGTCGTGGCCGACCTCCGGGACACCGACGACCTCGTGCTGGAGGAGCTCGGCCAGGTCCGGGTCGGCTCCTGGTCCGCGGGCCGCGTCGTGCTGCTGGGCGACGCCGCGTGGTGCCCGTCGCCGCTCACCGGCCTCGGCACCAGCGCCGCGCTGGTGGGCGCCTACGTGCTGGCCGGCGAGCTCACGAGGGCCGGGGGTGACCACCGGGCCGCCTTCGCCGCCTACGAGGACGTGATGCGGCCCTACACCGCCCAGGCGCAGGAGCTGCCGCCCGGCGGCGTGAACGGGTTCGTGCCGAAGACGCGCCTTGCGATCGCGCTACGGGCGCACATGGTTCGGTGGATGACCCGCTGGCCGCTGCGGAACCTCATGGCGGCCCAGTTCGGCAAGGCCGACGCGATCGAGCTCCCCGACCACGAACCGACCCTTCCGACGAACGGCGCCTTCGTCGGATAGGTACCGACGCCATGCATGTCTGATGGCTGCGCGCGCCGCGAAGCAAGCGCGGAGCCATCAGTGGCACGACAGCGCCGCTCGTCGGAAGAGGACAGGGCCTCAGTCGGAGGACTCCGCCTCGTCCAGCACCTTCTGCACCCGCTCCCTGGCGCCGGCCAGCTGCTCCTCGCAGCGGCGGGCCAGCGCCTCACCGCGCTCCCACAGCGCCACGGACTCGTTGAGGCCGAGGCCACCGGCCTCCAGGGCCCGTACCACCTCGGCGAGCTCGTCGCGGGCCTGCTCGTAGCCCAGCCCCTCGACGGCAGGGCGTTCATTCATGTCGTGCTCGCCTTCGTCTTCTTCGTGCGTGCGCCGTTCCGCTTCGTGGCGGCGTCCCCGACCGTCGCGGCCACCGCTCCGTCGGCCACCCGGATCCGCAGGCGGTCGCCCGGCCCGACCTCGTCGACCGACCGCAGCACCGGGAGCGGGCCGGCACCGTCGTCGGTGACCCGCTGCACCACCGCGTAGCCCCGGGCGAGGGTGGCGGCCGGGCCGAGGGTGGCCAGCCGGGCGCCGACGTGCTCGAGGTCGTGGGCGCGCCGGTCCAGCCCGCGCTCGACGCACGCGCGCGCTGCATCGCGGAGCCGCTCGACCTCGACCCCGCGGGCGTCGATCGCGCGCAACGGCTCGGCCAGCACCGGCCGGTGGCGCAACGCGGCGAGCAGCCGTTCCTCCCGGTCCACCCAGCCCGCCAGTGCCCGGCGGGCGCGGTCGCGCAGGCCGGCGATCCGGGCGGTCTCCTCGGCGATGTCCGGCACGAGCCGGCGACCGGCCTCGGTGGGGGTGGAGCAGCGCAGGTCGGCGACGTGGTCGACCAGCGGGGTGTCCGGCTCGTGCCCGATCGCCGAGACCACCGGCGTACGGCAGTCGGCGACGGCGCGGCAGAGCGTCTCGTCGGAGAAGGGCAACAGGTCCTCGACGCTGCCGCCGCCGCGGGCCAGCACGATGACGTCGACGTCCGGGTCGCGGTCGAGCACGCCGAGCGCGTCGACGATCTGCGGCACAGCCAGCGCACCCTGCACCGCGACCGACTCGATGCGGAACCGGACCGCGGGCCAGCGGGCCTGCGCGTTCGTCACCACGTCGTGCTCCGCGGCCGACGCCCGGCCCGTGACCAGCCCGATGCAGCGCGGCAGGAACGGCGGGCGGCGCTTGCGGGCGGTGTCGAACAGGCCTTCGGCGGCCAGCAGCCGGCGCAGCCGCTCGATCCGGGCGAGCAGCTCCCCGATGCCGACGGCGCGGATGTCGTCGACGCGCAGGGAGAGCGTGCCGCGGCCCAGGAAGAACGACGGCTTCCCGTGCACCACCACCCGGTTGCCCTCCGCGACCGCGGGGCCGCCGTCGCGCACCAGGCCGATCGGCGCGGTGAGCTGCAGCGACACGTCGGCAGCCGGGTCCCGCAGCACGAGGAACGCGGTGCCCGTGCCGGCCCGGGCCGTGACCTGGGCGAGCTGGCCCTCCACCCACACCGCGCCGAGCCGGTCGACCCACTCGGCGATCTTGCGGGCCACCGTGCGCACCGGCCAGGGCTGCTCCGGAGTCGTCGGTCCCGTCACCCCTCGGTGACCGTCGTGATCCGGTTGGTGAGCATCGTGACGAACGGCGCGCGGTTGTCGTGCGTGGTCTCCCACTCGAGCAGCGTGCGCAGCTCGTCGGCCGTCAGGTGGCGCAGCCGGCCGCGCAGCTGCGGGATCGTCAGGTCCTGGTAGCCGGGAAGCGCGTTCGGTCCGGACGCGGTGGGCTGCGCGGGCTCGGCGCGCTCCGGGGTGTCGCCCTCGGCTGCGGCCGCGGTGGCCGCGGCGGCCGTCTCCACCGCCGTCTCAGCGGGCGGAGCGGGCGTACGGTGCGGCCGCAGCTCCCTGACCGCGCTCGCGCCGTTGCCGGAGGCGAGGTCTTCGTCCTCGTCGTCGAACGTGGCCCAGCTCGGCCGCTCCTCCGCCGGCCGGAGCGTGCTCAGGGCCTGGTCGCCCTTGATCGCCAGCTCGGTGACCTTCTGCTGCACGCGCATGGACGCCTGCAGGGCCTGGCTGACGGCGGTGACCGGCAGCTCGACCACGAGGCGCGGCAGCTCCCTGGCCTGTTCCACGGCGGACGCGACGAGGCCGGCGGCGACACGGACCGGCAGCGGCAGCGGGCTCATACCCACAGTCTCCCCCGCAAGTCCGGCGTCTCAACCCTTGGGGCGTGCGGACCAACCGGATGCCTGCGACCGGCAGCAATTCCGATGAACGGCGCGTTCGTCGGATAGGTACCGACGAACGCGCCGTTCGTCGGAACGGGAGTGGGGTTCGTCGCGGGGGCGTCGTGCACGCGCGGTGCGTCCGTAGGCTGGAGGTATGTCCGTTGCTTCCAAGCGCGTCCTGCTGGCCGCACCGCGCGGGTACTGCGCGGGTGTCGACCGGGCCGTCGAGGCCGTCGAGCAGGCGCTCGAGCAGCACGGCCCTCCGGTCTACGTGCGCAAGCAGATCGTGCACAACGTGCACGTCGTCGAGACCCTCACCGAGCGTGGCGCGATCTTCGTCGACGAGGCCGACGAGGTGCCGGAGGGCGCGCTCGTCGTGTTCTCCGCCCACGGCGTCTCACCCGCCGTGCGGGACCAGGCGAAGGACCGCGGCCTGCGCACGATCGACGCCACCTGCCCGCTCGTCACCAAGGTGCACGGCGAGGCCAAGCGCTTCGCACGCGAGGACTACGACATCCTCCTGGTCGGCCACCACGGGCACGAGGAGGTCGAGGGCACCTCCGGCGAGGCGCCCGAGCACATCCAGCTCGTGGAGACCGCCGCGGACGTCGCAAGCGTGACGGTCCGCGACCCGGACAAGGTCGTGTGGCTCTCGCAGACCACCCTGTCGGTCGACGAGACGATGGAGACGGTGCGGGCGCTGCGCGAGCGGTTCCCGTCGCTGCAGAACCCGCCGAGCGACGACATCTGCTACGCCACGCAGAACCGGCAGGTGGCGGTGAAGGCGATGGCGCCGCAGTGCGACCTCGTGCTCGTCGTCGGTTCGAAGAACTCCTCGAACTCCGTGCGCCTAGTCGAGGTGGCGCTCACCGCGGGCGCCGGGGCGGCGCACCTCATCGACTACGCCCGCGAGATCGACGACGCCTGGCTGGACGGCGTCACCACGGTCGGCCTCACGAGCGGTGCGTCGGTGCCCGAGGTGCTCGTGCGCGGCGTGCTCGACCACCTCGCCGAGCGCGGCTGGGAGTCGGTCGAGGAGGTCACCACCGCCGAGGAGACCCTCAGGTTCTCGCTGCCGAGGGAGCTGCGCCCCGCGCGCACGGCCCGCTAGCGTGCGGCCGCCGTCACGCGGCGCGCTGCAGCACGATCCGCAGCAGGCCGAGCACCAGCACGATCCCGGTGGCCCACGCCATCACCGGGAACGCGTTGACGAGCGGCGCCCCGATCACCAGCAGCTGCTCGGCCACGCCTTGACCGGGGCGGGGGGAGCCGGCCAGCAGCACCACGACCGGCACGGCGGCGGCCACGAGCAGCGGCGGTTGGACCATCGGCCCGAACAACCCGTTGCGGCGCACCCAGATCACCGCCAGCACACACCCGCTGATGTGGCAGATCGTGAACACGGTGCCGAGGTTGCCGATCCGCGTCAGGTCGACGAGAACGCCGATCGCGGTGAGCGCGGTGGCCAGGCCGACCGCCGCGATCGGTGGCACGCCGAGGACGGTGGGCAGCACCGAGCGGTCGGCCATCGGCCAGCGACCCCCCGCTCCGCGCTCCCGCTCCGGGCGCTCGCTCACCGGCTTCTCGACGGTCGTCGCGGATCTGCGCGGCCTCGCGGGTGCCTCGTCGTCCGCGGGCCGGCTCGCGGTGCGGGCCTTCGCGGGCCGGTCGGAGGTGCCGGACCGCGGGCGGGAGGAGCCGCCCCGCGCCGAGGCGGTGGACGGGCGGCGTCGGGGGCGCTCGCCGGCCGGGTCGGTCATCCCGTCACGGTAGCCCGCGACTCGGCGCGACCGTCACCGCCGAGCCGTTCACCCGGGCGGTCCACCCGGTTCAGCTCGTGCAACGCGATCAGCGAGTCGGCCGCCGACGCCACGAGCTCCGGGGCGGCGACGGTCCGCGGGGCGCGCTCGACCTGCTGCGGTTCGTCGATGTCGCCGTCGGCCGCCCCCAGGTCGGTGAGCTTGCGCGCCGTGACCAGCACCCGTGCCTCGAGCGACGAGACCGTCTGGTTGTAGCTCGCCACCGCGGAGTCGAGGCTCCGCCCGAGCTTGGCGACGTGCGTGCCCATCGTCGCGAGCCTGCTGTGCAGCTCCTTGCCCAGCTGGTGCACCTGCGCGGCGTTGCGCGCGAGTGCCTCCTGCCGCCACGTGTACGCGACCGTGCGCAGCAGCGCGATGAGCGTCGTCGGGGTGGCGATCACGACGTTGTTCGAGAACGAGTGCTCGAGCAGGGCCGGGTCGGACTGCAGGGCGGCCTCCAGGAAGGGGTCCCCTGGCACGAACAGCACCACGAACTCCGGTGACGGCTGGAACGCCGCCCAGTAGCTCTTGGCGCTCAGCGAGTCGACGTGCTGGCGCAGCTGGCGGGCGTGCGCGGTTAGGCGCTCGCGGTGGACCTCGGGGTCGCGCGACTCCACGGCCTCCAGGTACGCGGCGAACGGCACCTTCGCGTCCACCACGATCTGCTTGCCACCGCCGAGGTGCACCACCAGGTCGGGGCGAACACCGCCGTCCTCGCCCTGCGCGACGACCTGCGTCGAGAAGTCGCAGTGCTCGACCATCCCGGCCAGCTGCACGATCCGCTCCAGCTGCAGCTCACCCCACCGTCCGCGCACCTGCGGGGCGCGCAACGCGTTGACCAGCGCCTTCGTCTCGTCCTGCAGCCGCTCCGAGCTCGCGCGCATCGCGGTGACCTGCTCCCGCAGGCCCGCGTAGGCCGACTCGCGCTCCTTCTCGACCGTGCGCAGCTGGCCCTCCACCCGCTGCAGCGTGGCGGAGACCGGGTCGAGCAGCTGGCCGATCGCCTGCGCACGAGCCGCCGCGTCGCCGTCGGCCTTCGCGGTGAGCGCCGCCGTCGCCTCCTTGATCCGGCCCTCGGCCAGCGCCACGAACTGCTCGTTGTTGCGGGCCAGCGCGTCGGCCGACAACGCCTGGAACGCCTGCTTCAGCTCGGCGTCGCGCCGGGTGAGCAGGGCCTCCCGCTGAGCGCCCGCCTCCCGCTCGCTGCGCAGTGCCGCCGCGGCGGCCGCCGCCTCCGCCTCGGCCTGCCGGAGCCGCTCGACCGTGACGTCGTGAGCGGCGGTCAGCTCGTCGAGCCGCCGCACGAGGCCGGCCCGCTCGGCGCGCAGGCCGGCGGCGTCGGCGCGCAGCATCGCGGTGGCGTCGGCGGTGGCCCGCGCCGCCTCGGCGGCGGACAGCCGGGCGCGCGACGTCAGGAGGAACCAGACGGCCCCAGCGCCGAGCACCCCGCCCAGGATCAGGCCGATGAGCAGCACGGATGCGGTCGCGGTGTCCATCCGACCAGCGTCACCGACGGGGTCGCCGATCCGCGGAAGGCACGCGGGGCACGGGCGAGTCGATCGCCGAACGGTCGAACGAACGGTCGAGCGGAGACCGCGACTCGCGTACACCCAGACCGCGACTCGCGGAGAGGGTGGTGCCACTCCCCGCGAGTCGCGGTGTGGGTGCGGGCGAGTCGCGCTCTGGGTGCGTCCGTCAGGCCGACTGGGTCTCGTGGGCCAGTAGCGCCCGCTTGACGTCCACACCCCAGCGGAAGCCGCCGAGGGTGCCGTCGGTGCGCAGCACCCGGTGGCACGGGACGAACAGGGCCGCCGCGTTGCGGGCGCAGGCCGACGCGGCCGCGCGCACGGCCAGGGGGCGGCCGGACTTGGCGGCGTACTCCGTGTAGGTCACCGGTGCGCCGGCCGGCACCGTCCGCAGCACGCCCCACGCGTGCTCGAGGAACTCGCCCGACCGCTGCCGGACGGGCACGTCGTCGATCGCGGAGAGGTCGCCGTCGTGGTAGCGGACGATCGCGGCGGCGACGGGGCCCAGGTCGCCCTCGACGAGTTCCGTCGGCCGCAACGTCGGGTGGACCTGCGGGAGCAGCTCGTCGAGCTCCCTGGTCCAGCCCGAGGCCAGCACGGCCCCGTCGGCGTCGACGACGGCGGTGAACGGTCCGATCTTCGTGTCGATCGTGGCCCAGGTCGCTGTGTTCTTCTCGGCGCTCATGATGTCCTCCGCTTCGAGGTGGTGACGGGCATGGCCCGCCAGAGGTGGGTTGCGGCGTACGAGCGCCATGGCGCCCAGCCGGTGGCTCGGGCCGTCAGACCGGCGAGGTCGGACGGGAGGCCCAGGGCAGCGGCGCCGCGGCGCACGCCGAGGTCGGTGGCGAGCAGCTCGTCGGGGTCGCCGAGCAGCCGCATCGCGAGGTAGCCCGCCGTCCACGGCCCGACGCCGGGCAGCGCGCAGAGCGTGGTTCGCAGCTGCGCGGGGTCGCAGCCGGGGTCGAGCACGAGCGAGCCGTCGGCCACGGCCGTGGCGAGCCCGAGCACGGTCGCGATCCGCCGCTGCGGTCCGGTGAGCACCTCGGCTCCGCGCTCGGCGATCACCTCCGGGGTGGGGAACAGCAGGTCCGGTCCGTCGCCCGCCAGGCCGGGCGGGAGCCGCTCGCCGAGCGCGGCGGCGAGCCGCCTCGCCGCGGTGCGGGCGGCGGCCACCGACACCTGCTGGCCCAGCACCGCCCGCAGTGCCGTCTCGACGCCGTCGACCGTGCCCGGGAGCCGGATCCCGGGCACCGCCGCGACGGCCGGTGCGAGGTCCGGGTCGGCGCCGAGCACGGCGTCGACGGCCTCCGGGTCGGCGTCCAGGTCGAGCAGCCTGCGCAGCCGGGCGACCGCGGGGCCGAGGTCGCGCGGGTCGGCGAGCCGCAGCGTGGCGACGACGTGGCCGTTGCGCGGGGTGGGGGTGAGGTCGAGTGCCACCGTCGCCGCGCCGTGCGGCAGCCGGAGCGTGCGCTGGTACGTGCCGTCCTCGACCGACTCGACGCCCTCGACGGCCCGGGCGGCGAAGAACGCGAGCAGCCCGTCGGCGTCGAACGGCCTGCGGTAGGGCAGTCGCAGCACGAGCGTGCCGGCGACGGCCGGCACGGTGCCGCCGCGGCGCCCCGCCTCGGTGCGCAAGGTCGTGGGCGCCACGCCGTAGACCTCGCGGACGGTGTCGTTGAACTGCCGGACGCTGGCGAAACCGGCCGCGAACGCGATGTCGGCCATCCCGAGCGGGGTGGTCTCGATGAGCAGCCGGGCGGTGTGGGCGCGGTGAGCCCGCGCGAGGGCGAGCGGACCGGCGCCGAGCTCCGCGGTGAGCACCCGGTTCAGGTGCCGCTCCGAGTAGCCGAGCCGGGCGGCGAGCCCGGGAACGCCCTGGCGTTCGACCACCCCGTCGGCGATGAGGCGCATCGCCCGTGCGGCGAGGTCGGCCCGCAGGTTCCAGTCGGGCGATCCCGGCACGGCGTCGGGTTGGCAGCGCCGGCACGCGCGGTACCCGCGCTGCTGCGCCGCGCCCGCCGTCGGCAGGAACTCGACGTTGTGCCGCTTCGGCGTGACCGCCGGGCACGACGGCCGGCAGTAGATGCCGGTGGTGCGCACAGCGGTGATGAAATGCCCGTCGAAGCGGGCGTCGCGCGAGGCGACGGCGCGGTAGCAACGTTCCTGGTCGAGCAGCACGTCATCGACTCTGCCACCCGCAGCCGCCTAGGACTGGCGGAAATCGGCCGCGGCCGATGCGTCCACTCAGGAGCGGCAGATGGGGCCGCGGAGCCGGCCGTCGTCGCAGGCCTCGCGGATCTTGTCGCGCAGCTCGTCCCACCGCTCGTCGTCGGAGTCATCCCCTTCGTCGCTGGCCCGCTCGGCCTCGGCGCGGACCTGCTCCTCGATCAGCGCGGCGGCCCGGTCGCGCGCAGGCGCGAGGGCGAGGGCGGCGATCTGCGCGCCGGTGATCGCGGGCCCGGTGGACCCGACCTGTTCGGAAGGGGCGGGCGACTGCACCTCCGGGCTCACCGAGGTGATCTCGGGGACCGGCACGGGCGCTACGTCGGCCTTCCCGGACATCACCAGCGCCGTGCCGCTGCTGGCGGCGACCATGCAGAGGGCCGAAGCAGCGAGCACGAGTCGGGGCGGGAACCGCACGACGACACCCTTCATTCAGCAGCAGGTCCACTCAGACCATCGGACCGGGTCCGCCCGCGTTATCCCGGTTCCGCGAACGGCCGAACGGGCGCGCCGAGCGGCGCATCGCCTTGTCGCCGATGCGGGAGTGGAGCACCAGCGCCGTGATCACCAGCACCACCAGCAGGACCGGGACCCAGGCCGCGGTCGTGACCACGAACGCGCCCACCCGGTTGCCCAGCAGCACGAGGGTCGTCGCCCATCCGCTGCCGGACACGACCAGCGCCGGGCCGACCGTGCGGTACGGCACCCCGGCCGCGCCCGCGACGCGTGGCAGCACGGGCCGGGCGGCCGCGGCCCAGTGGCCGCACGCCAGCAGCAACGCGGTGGCCGGCGGGCCCCGCTCGGCGAGCCAGGCGCCTGCCCGCTGGACGCGGGGCGCGGCGAGCCTGCTGCCGGCTCGGCCGACCGCCGCCCCGGACCGTCCTCGCAACCAGCCGAGATGCGCGCCGGTGACGGTCGCGGCCGCAGCCGCGACCACGGCGGGGACGAGCACGTGCGGCGCGGTGTGCGACCACAGCCCGAGTGCGACCAGCAGCGTGCTGCCGGGCAGGAGGATGCCGACGAGCGCCCCGCTCTCCACGATCAGCAGCGCGCTCGCCACCGTCAGGACGACGGGTATCGGCCAGCCGGCGACGGTGTCGAGGAGGGCCGTCAGCACGGCGGTGGTTGGCAGCTGATCACGCTGGTCACGCTGCCGTCCCGAGATCACGGGCACCATCGGGGCAACCCCCCGATCGGCCTCGGGGAGACCCTTACCCCGGGGCCAGGGGTGGTCGCCGCTAACGCGACTACCCTGGAGCCCCGTGTCACTCACCCTCGGCATCGTCGGGCTGCCCAACGTCGGCAAGTCGACGTTGTTCAACGCCCTCACCCGCAACGACGTGCTCGCCGCGAACTACCCGTTCGCCACCATCGAGCCGAACGTCGGGGTGGTACCGCTGCCCGACCCGCGCCTCGACGTGCTGGCGAAGATGTTCGCGTCGGCGCGCACGGTACCGGCCACCGTGTCGTTCGTCGACATCGCGGGCATCGTGAAGGGCGCGTCCGAGGGCGCGGGGCTCGGCAACAAGTTCCTCGCGAACATCCGGGAGTCCGACGCGATCTGCCAGGTCGTGCGCGTGTTCGACGACCCGGACGTCGTGCACGTCGAGGGCCGCATCGACGCGGCGAGCGACATCGAGACGATCTCCACCGAGCTGATCCTCGCCGACCTCCAGACCCTGGAGAAGGCGGTGCCGCGCCTGCAGAAGGAGGCGCGCACCCAGAAGGACCGCCGCCCGGCACTGGAGGCGGCCGAGCGTGCCGTGGAGATCCTCAACGGCGGCACCACTCTGTTCGCGGCCGGCGTCGACCGGGAGCCGCTCCGCGAGCTGTCGCTGC
Organism: Pseudonocardia cypriaca; assembly: GCF_006717045.1. Classification (NCBI taxonomy): domain Bacteria; kingdom Bacillati; phylum Actinomycetota; class Actinomycetes; order Pseudonocardiales; family Pseudonocardiaceae; genus Pseudonocardia; species Pseudonocardia cypriaca. Next base: position 2,518,243 of record NZ_VFPH01000002.1, on the reverse strand, counting down.
TCACCACGAAGCCCTTCCTCTACGTCTTCAACGCCGACGAGGCCGTGCTCTCCGACGAGGGCCGCCGCAAGGAGCTCGCCGCGCTCGTGGCGCCCGCCGACGCGGTGTTCCTCGACGCCAAGGTGGAGGCCGAGCTGCTGGAGCTGGACGAGGAGTCGTCCCGCGAGCTGCTGGAGTCGATCGGCCAGGACGAGCCGGGGCTCTACTCGCTGGCCCGCGCCGGCTTCCACACCCTCGGCCTGCAGACCTACCTCACCGCGGGCCCGAAGGAGTCGCGCGCCTGGACGATCAAGAAGGGCGCCACCGCCCCGCAGGCCGCCGGCGTGATCCACACCGACTTCGAGCGCGGGTTCATCAAGGCCGAGATCGTCTCCTTCGATGACCTCGTCGAGGCCGGCTCGATGGCCGCGGCCAAGTCCGCGGGCAAGGTGCGGATGGAGGGCAAGGACTACGTCATGGCCGACGGTGACGTGGTCGAGTTCCGCTTCAACGTGTAGCCCGCCCACGAGAACGGCCTCGGGTCAGGCGTTGTAGCCGCCGTGGACGTCCAGCACCGCGCCCGTGACGTAGGAGGCGGCAGGGCTCGCCAGGAAGGCGATCGCGGCGGCGATCTCCCGCGGATGGCCCATGCGCTGCAATGACAGTGCGCTGAGCATCGCCTTGAGGGTCTCGGGGTCGGGCGGTTCCATCCCGCTCTCCATCAGTCCGGCCTCCACCACGTTGGCCGTGATGCCCCGGGGTCCGAGGTCGCGAGCGACGCCCATGGTGTACCGCTCGATCCCGGACTTGGTCGCCGAGTAGTCGGCGAGGCCGGGGACGCCGACCCGGGTGCCCAGTCCCGAGCTCACCGTGATGATGCGGCCATCCGGGCGCAGCACCCGGGAGGCGGCCCGGATGATCGCGATCACGCCGAGGTAGTTCGTGGCGTGCATGCGGTCCAGCGCGGCGGTGTCGGCGTCCGGGTCGTCCACGCGGCCCTGCGCACCGATCGCCGCGTTGTTGACGAGGATGTCCAGGCCGCCGAAGTACGCGACCACCTCGTCGATCAGCGCCGGCGCCCCGCTCGTGTCCGCCTGGTCGGACCGGAAGGCCGCGACCTTCGCGCCCGTGCCGCGCACCTCGTCGACGACGGCCTGTGCCTGCTTCTCCGAGCTGACGTAGGTGAACCCCACGTCGGCGCCCTGCTCGGCCAGGAGCCTGACGGTAGCGGCTCCCAGTCCGCGAGACCCTCCGGTGACCAGGGCGACCTTGCCGTTGAGCGATCCGTTCATTCTTCCCACCTCGCTGCTCGATCAGTCGTAGTCGTAACACTAGTTGTTACGACTGACTGTAGCAACTGTTGTTGTTACGACAGGGCGGTCGTAACATGGCGCGTTACGGCCGAGGGGAGGGTTCGTGAGCGCCAACAGCAGGTTGACCATCGCCGCTCACGCGCTCGCCTGGATCGGCCACTACCAGCGCCAGGGCCATGAGGTGGCCACGTCCGAGCAGATCGCGGGCAGCGCGAACACCAACCCCGTGGTGATCAGGCGGCTGCTCGGCGAGCTGCGCAAGGCGGGGCTCGTGGAGTCCCGGCGTGGCGTGGGTGCCGGCTGGTCGCTGGCGCGCGAGCTGGAGTCGATCACCCTGCTCGACGTGTACGAGGCGGTGGAGCCCGGCCCGCTGTTCGCGATGCACCGCGCCACGCCGGACCAGGGGTGCGTGGTGGGCCACGGCATCCGGCCGGCGATGCAGGGCATCTACGGGGGCATCGAGGAGACGCTGAGGGCCGAGTTGGCCCGCGTCACGATGGAGGACGTGCTCCGGGACGTCCTCGCGGTACCGCGCTGAGGCAGCAGGAAGGCATCACGAGCCCGGCACACCTGTACGGGTAACCCCGGTCCGGGTGTCGGTTCTGTCCAAGACCCGCGGCCCTCCGCCGCATAACGTCCGCGCGCAGAGGACGTCGACGGCGGCCTGCCGTCGAACCGGAAGGAGAACCGCAGCATGCGCGACCTCGTCTACACCGCCTTCATGTCGCTCGACGGCGTCGTGGACTCACCCGGCGGTGGGCCGGGTGAGGAGCACCGCAGCGGTGGTTGGGTGTTCAAGGACGTCGAGTTCCTGCCCGAGGCGTTCGCGCTCAAGGGTGAGGAGCTCGCCGAGACCACGGCGTTGATGTTCGGCAGGCGCAGCTACGAGGCCTTCGCCCCGACGTGGCGCGACTCGCAGGACCACGCGGCCTACAAGGAACTGCCGAAGTACGTGGTCTCCTCGACGATCTCCGAGACCGACCTCGTCGAGGGCTGGGGCGAGACCACGATCCTGCGCTCCAGCGCCGACGTCGCGAAGCTCAAGGAGGGTGAAGGCGGGGCGATCTTCATCCACGGCAGCGCCGAGCTGGCCCGCAGGCTCTCGGACGCGGGACTGGTCGACCGCTACAACCTGCTGGTCTTCCCGCTGTTGCTCGGTGCAGGCAAGAGCCTGTTCAGCGACGCCGACCGCGACAGGCAGAAGTTGCGGCTGCGCGAGTCCCAGGCCTACCCGAACGGCATCGTGAAGCTGCTCTACGACGTGGTCGCCTGAGGGAGGTCCAGCGCGAGGGCGCCGCCACTTCCTTCGTGCAGCTGCGTGGCCGTACGCCCGACGTAGCGTCGAAGCGCTCGCGCCAGGTGCGGCTGGTCGAAGTAGCCCAGCGAGGCGACGACATCGGCGGCGGTTTTCCCGGCCGCCAGCAGGTGGGCCGCCTCGCGGGCTCGCTCGATCTGGCGCACGGCACCCCGGGTGAGGCCGGTCGCCGCTCGGAACCTCCGCTCGAGGGTGCGATCGGAGACTTCGGGACGACCACCCCGCAGCACCTCGTCGACGATCGGGTCCCGAACGACCGCGCCGTCCAGGACGAGGCGCTCGACCAGGGCTTCGGCGTCGTCCGGACCCGGTCTCTCCCAGCGCGACCCGGCGATCCGGAAAGACCTGCGGGTCGTGTCCGGGAGCTCCACCGCACCGTCGACGACGGACGGCAGCGGAACACCCCGCAGGGAGGTACCGATGGCGAGCTCGATGCCCACGAAGGTCGCGTCCTCCGGGACCGGCGCGGTACCGGTCGCGGTCTCGGGACCGGTGACCCCGGCGTGATACCGCCCGTCGCACTCCCAGAAGATCAGCCCGCATCGGGTCGCCGCCACCGACGTCATCTCACCGACCCGGTCGCTGGTGCAGGTCCACACGGCATCGACCCACGGTGAGTCCGACAGGCGGGTGGTGAACCGCAGTCCCATGTGCGCAGTCTCCAGGCCCCGGTGCGGCCGGCTCAACGTGGTGCGGAGGTGTCCCGTCATGGTGATCGGGTCAGGTGGACAAGCCACGCTGAGCATGTATCGTGAAGGCATCCCCCCAGGAGCTTCGGGTCCTGGGTGCGAGGCCCCGCCGGAAGGCGGGGCCTCTGCTTTTCCGGCCCCCTTCACCAGCCGCGTGGCCTCGTGAAGGCCCCGGCGCCATCCTTCATGTTCGGGGGGAACTGGCTCCTTCCCAGGACGCCGGCCCGGATCTGCTTGAAGAAGCTCGGTTTGCACGCCAGAAGTGCGCGACTGCGTTTCGCCGGGGGCTGCGGATTGAGAAGTCCGACCACCTTCCCCAGTTCGTGACGGACGATCCGCAGCGGCTCCGTCAGGTCGCTGTCGTTGCTGATGAGCACGAAACAGTCGGCATCGTTCCGGAACGCGTCTGCGACGAGGTACGTGGCGAGGTTGACGTCCGACCCCTTCTCCTCGGTCTTCATGACCTCGGCGAACCTGGGTCCACCCGGGGCCGGGGCGGCCAGCGGCATCGTGACCGGCTTGGTCAGGAAGTGACCGAGGTGGATCGTGACCGTGGGAAGGGTTCGCAGCGCACGCAGGTAGATCTCCTGGTGGATCGGGTCGTGCGCCTTGTTCGGCCGCGCGGCGACCCGGGCGGTGAAGTACCTGATGCGGTGGATCGAGTTGGTGGGGAGCAACCGGCAGCACAACGCCTCGAGGTCGAGCCACCTGTAGGGCGTGCCTTTCAGACACCCGTAGTACAGGTTGAACCCGTCCACGTAGACGTTCGTGCGCACCTGAAAACGTTATCGGGCCACCCTGACAGTTCCGGCATGCGAGATCACCGCCAGCCGAGCTCGGGGGCGAGATCGGTGAGCACGCTGTCGATGACGTGGGCGTTGTAGTCGACGCCCAGCTGGTTGGGCACCGTGAGCAGCAGCGTGTCGGCGGCGGCGATCGCCTCGTCCTCGGCGAGCTCGGCCACCAGCTTGTCCGGCTCACCCGCGTAGCTCCGGCCGAACCGGGCGGTGCCCCCGTCCAGCCAGCCGACCTGGTCGGTGCTGTCGCGGTCCCGCCAGAAGAGCTGCCGGTCGATGTCGCTCACGATCGGGAAGATGCTGCGGCTCACCGAGACGCGCGGCTCGCGCGTGTGCCCGGCCGCCTTCCAGGCGTCCCGGAACCGCTGGATCTGCTCGGCCTGCAGCTGGTGGAACGGCACACCGGTGTCCTCGGTGAGCAACGTCGAGCTCATCAGGTTCAACCCCTGCTCGGCCGTCCACTCCGCCGTCGCACGGGTGCCTGCACCCCACCAGATCCGGTCCCGCAGCCCCGGCGAGTGCGGCTCGATCCGCAGCAGGCCCGGCGGGTTGGGGAACATCGGACGCGGGTTCGGCTTCGCGAAGCCCTCACCCTTGAGCACCTCGAGGAACACCTTGGTGTGCTCGCGGGCCATGTCGGCGTCGCTCCTGCCATCGGTCGGCACGTGACCGAAGTAGCGGAAGCCGTCGACCACCTGCTCCGGTGATCCCCTGCTGATGCCGAGCTGCAGCCGGCCACCGGAGATGAGATCCGCGGCGCCTGCGTCCTCGGCCATGTAGAGCGGGTTCTCGTACCGCATGTCGATCACAGCGGTGCCCAGCTCGATCCGGCTGGTCCGCGCCCCGGCCGCGGCCAGCAGCGGGAACGGGGAGGCCAGCTGCTGGGCGAAGTGGTGCACGCGGTAGTACGCGCCGTCGGCGCCCGCCTCCTCCGCGGCCACCGCGAGCTCGACCGACTGCACCAGGGCGTCCGCGGCGGACCGGACCAGCGAGTGCGGCGAGTCCGACCAGTGCCCAAAGGACAGGAACCCAATCTTCTTCACGGTGCAACCAACTCTGGGGCGTCGAGCGGCATTCCACGCGCCGGAACACCGACGTCACAGACCCAGCCCCCGCTTCACAAAGGCCGGCCCTTTGTGAAGTACCGGCTGGGTTTGTGAAGTCCGCCTCTACTCCGTGGGGGTGCTCTCCTGGTCGTCGTCGGCGGGGTCCTTGACCGGCACGTCCGTCGCGCCGCCCTTCTCGTTCGGCTGGCCTTCCACCGACGAGGGGCCGGTGTTCCCGTTCCCATTCCCGGGGTCGATCACGGGTGGAGCCGATGTCGTCACCACCGGGGGCGGTGTGGTCGTGGTGGTCGTGGTGGTTGGCGGCGGCGTCGTGGTGGTCGTCGTGGTCGTCGTGGTGGTCGGCTCGGTTCCTGGGTCGCCGTTGTCGTCGTTCCCGGCGGGTTGCTGCGGCGCAGGGCGGGCGCCGCCGTTCTGCGGCCGCGGTGCCGCCCGGCCCTGGTTCTGCGCCGGGGCCTGGCCGCCACCCTGTTCCTCGACGGCGGCGGGCGCGGGGGCGGGAATCTCCGTCAGCTGGGGGACCTCCACCACGGCCGTGGTCGTCCCGCTCGTGGGAGCCGGAGCCGTCCCGTTCGGCCCGTACAGCAGTGCGGCGCCGATCGCCGCCGCGACCAGCAGACCGCCCGCACCGAACACCACCACCGGCCGCCGCGCGCCGCTCGCGCTGAGCGGCGGGGAGACGGTCGACGCGAGGGAGGGCACCGGCGGGCGCGGCGGGTCGGCCGCTGGCGACAGAGGTTCCGTCCGGGCGGCCGGCACCGGTGTGGGCGTCGGCGGCGCGGTCCGGGGGATCGGCGGGATGTTGGCCGCGGGCCACGACTCCGGGCGTGGCGAGACGGACAGCGCGGCGCCGAGCGCGATCGCGTTCTTCGGGTCGGCGTCCACCGCGACCGGACGGTCGAACGCAGCCGAGACGAGCTGGGCGACCAGCGGGATCCGCGAGGAACCGCCCACGAGCAGCACGGCGGTCAGGTCCGATGGCAACAGCCCGGCCGACGCCACCGCGCGGTGCAGCGCGTCGACGCTCTCCTCGAGCTGCGGGCGGATCATCGCCTCGAACTCGCCGCGGGTGAGGCGCACCGCGGTCTGCATCCCGGGCAGCAGGACGGCGATCCGCACCTCGGTGTCGGCCGACAGCGCCTCCTTCGCCTCCTTGCACTCGCGCCGCAGCCGCGACACCGCGCCGAGCACGGTGTCGTCGGCGGGGTCGAGCTCGTCGAACGCGCTCCCGACCGCATCACGGACGTGCGTGAACACCGCGTCGTCGAAGTCGACGCCACCGAGCCGGTCGATGCCCTCCGGCCGGCCCAGCAGCGCGAACGTGCCGTTCTTGCGCACGACCGCGGAGTCGAACGTGCCGCCGCCCAGGTCGTAGACCGCGATGGTGGACCCGCGCTCGACCCGCTCCGCCGCCGCGTAGCTGAGCGCGGCCGCCTGCGGCTCGGCCAGGAACGCCACGTTCAGCCCACGCGCGGCCAGTGCCCCGTGCAGCAGCTCCTTCTTGTGCGGCCCCCACGAGGCGGGGTGGGTCAGCGCGATCCGGCGGGCAGGGCCGCCCTCCCGCTCGGCCACCCGCTGGACGACCCAGACCACCAGCGTCGCGGCCAGCTCGTGGGCCCGGACCGGCCGACCGCCGACCACCAACGGGATCTCGTCGCCCACCTGCCGCTTGAACTCGCGCACCACGCGATCCGGGTCGGTCGACGCCCGTCGCTCGGCCGCCTCACCCACCAGCACCGAGCCGTCAGGGGCGAAGTACAGCACCGACGGCACCTGCACCGAGCGGTCGCCGAGCGACACCATCTCCGGATCGGCGTGCTGCTGTTCCGTCGCGCGCGACACCGCCGCCGCCGTGTACGTGGTTCCGAGATCGATCCCGAGTTGATAGCTCATGGGTTGGCCCCCTACGCCCGTTCCGATCGGAGCCTCCATGGCCGCATGGCCGCGGTCATCCCCCGGACCGCAAGTCGCGGTCGGATCCCCTAAACCCCCCAAGGCGGACGGCCACCGGGGTCCGGTGCGGGCACGTTCCGAATCCGTCGCATCCCTGATTGCGACGCGCCCCGCACTTCGTAGGGTTGCCACGTGTCTGCTGAGCCGAGCGCCTCCATCTGGGAGGTCACGCGGATGATCCTGGACAGTCCCGGGACCAGTCCGTCCGTGATTGCGCACGCGCACGGGTTCAGCGCGGCCGAGGTCGCCGAGCTCCTCCCCATCTTCCTCGACAACCTCCGCGCCGACTTCGCATCGGCCGACGGGCCGGCACCCGCGCTCGTCCCGCCGCCGCAGCAGCCCGGTGAGACCCCCGAGGAGCACGCCGACCGCTACCTGCGCGAGCTCGCCCAGAACGAGCACCTCGACGTCGTCGGCTACGAGACGCTCGGCACCACCGAGAGCGACCTGGACGACCCCGACCTGGACAGCGCCGACCTGGACGCCGACACCGAGCTCGACGACGATCTCGACTCGGAGATCGATCTCGACGCGGACCTCGACACGGACCTCGACACCGACCCCGGCCAGGGCGCGGCCTTCATGGACGCTCCCGGCGAGACCGCGTCCCACGAGATCGTCGAACTCGACGACGCCACGGCCGGTCAGGCGGACGAGGACCTTCCCGACCTCGCGCAGGACGACCCGTTCGCGGCGCAGCCGACCGACGCGGCCGACACCGACGACACGTTCGACGACGGTCCCATCGACGGGGGCATTCCCGACCCCGGTGTCCCTGCGGGCGCGGACGACCCCGGCGAGCCTTTCCCGGTGAGCTAACGCCTCGAGCGCGGCATCCGAGGGATACACCGCGCGCACTGTGTATCAGGGCCCGTTCGGCCGTCTCCTGTACCAGGTCGGGTCGCTACTCTCATCGGGCTTCCCCGGGTTCGCAGCGACACGTCAGGTACGGCGACGGACGACGGTATCGACACGGGAGGGCATGCTGCGGTGCACATCAGTGGCGGCCGGACCGTGATGACCGCAGTGAAGTCCGAGGGCGCTGCCTCCGACAGCGCGCTCGCCGGCGCACCCGCCGCCCGCAGGCTCTACCGGGAGGTCGCCTCGGCGCCCAGGACGGAGCGCCGCAGGGTGGTCGTCGGACCGGGCGGCAGCGGCAAGTCCGTGCTGCTCGGCGTGCTGGAGGCGCTCTACGGGGCCGCCGGGGTCACGGTGCGGCGCGACGTCCCCGGACCCGACGAGCCGTTCGACCCGAACGCTGCTCTGCTCGTCGACGACGCCCACAAGCTCGACGACGAGGCGTTGGAACGGGTGCGGGCCTGGGCCGCCGAACCCGGGTCCCAGGTCGTGCTCGCCCACCGGCCATGGCCGCGCGGTGGCCCGCTCGCCTCGATCGCCGTCGCGTTCGGGGCCGGCCGCGGCCCGGTCGTGCTGGGGCCGCTCGACCGCCCCGGCGTCGCCGCCCGCTCGAACCTCCTGCTGGGCGAGCGACCCACCGCCGAGCTGGTGGACCTGGTGTTCGAGCAGACCGGTGGTTCGCCCGACCTCGTCGACCGGCTGCTCGTGGGACTGCGCGACGACCGGGCTCTCGACCGGCTCGGGTCCGCGGGTGAGCCGCCCACCGCCGTCGTCCGGCAGTTGGGGTACGAGATCGACGCGCAGCCGGTGGCCGTCCGCGAGCTGCTGCTGGGACGCACCGTCGGCGCGCCCCTCGACCCCGAGGTGCTCGGCGCGCTGCTCGACGTGCCCCCCGGCGCGGTGGGGGAGCTGCTGGACCAGGCTGCGGCCACCGGTCTGATGGCGACCGACGGCGCGGTCGTGCCGCTGTTGCGGCACGCGATGCAGCGGGTGGTCCCGGCCGCCCACCGGCTCGTGCTCCAGCGCAGGCTGGCCGAGATCCAGCTCGACGCCGGTGGCAGTGTGCTCGTCGCCGCGCGGGGCCTGATCGGCAGCGGGGCGACCGGCGCGCGGGTGGCCAGCGCGTTCGAACGCGCTGGCGACGAGGCGCTGCGGGAGTGCCTGCCCGTCGCGGCGGACCTGTTCGCCGCCGCGGTCGAGGCCGGAGCGCCTCCGCTGGCACTCGCCGCGCGGCGGGCCGAGGCCGCGTTGCTCGTCGGCGACCTGGACGCCGCGCTGCGGCGGGCCGACCAGGTGCTCGCCGAACCGGCGGCGGTGGACGGCGCCGCGGCGCGGCGGGCCGTGGAGGTGGCCGCGGCGGTGCTCGCGCACCGCGGCATGCTCAGCCGCAGCGCCGAGCTGTACCGGTGGCTCGCCACGCAGCCGTTCGGCGGCCCCACCCTGCTCGCGGTGCCGGCGCTCGTCGGCATCGGGGCGCTCGACGAGGCCCGGGAGATCCTGGACGCGACGTCCGGCCGGTTGCCCACCGTGCTGGCCGGCGCCGAGGCGCTGCTCGCCCACGGCATCCACGACACGGTCGCCGGCACGCCAACGGCCGCGCTCTCCCAGCTCACGCGTGCGGCCGCGCTGCTGGAGGCGTCCGGGCGGGCGGCGTTGCTGCCGGACAGCCCCGCCGCGCTGGCCGCGCTGGTCGCGATCCACTGCGGGGAGCTGGACGTCGCCCAGTCCGTGCTGGGCCAGGCCGTCGCCGCGGAGCTGGGCGGTCGCGTGGTCGCGGCCCGGCACCTCCTGCTGCAGGCGCTGGTCGCGATGCACCGCGGGGCCAGCGTCCAGGCGAGGGCCCTGCTGCAGTCGGCGTCGGACCCGGGACGGCTGGAGCCGCGGGACGAGCTGCTGGCCGCCGCGCTCGACGTCGGGCTCGCGCGCCGGGCGGGCGACCTCGCCGGGCTGCTCGCCGGATGGCGCCGGGCCCGCGAAGCCGTCGTCCGGCACCCCGTCGACCTGTACTCGCTGCAGCCGCTCGGCGAGCTCGTGGTCGGCGCGGCCCGCCTGAACGAGCAGGGCTGGGTGCAGCCGTACCTCGACGAGGCCGAGGCGCTGCTCGACCGGCTGGGCAAGCCGCCGCTGTGGGCGGTGGCGTTGCACTGGTCCGGGCTGCAGGCCGCGATCGCTTCCAATGCCGGCGCCACCGCGCAGCGGCACGCGGCCGCGTTGGACCGCACCGCCCCCACCAGCAGGTACGCCACGGCGGTGGCCGGGGCCGGGCGGGAGTGGCTGCGGAGCCTCGCGGGCGACGTCGACGCCGACGCGGTGGAATCCGCCGCACGGGGTCTGCATTCGGCCGGTCTCAGCTGGGAAGGTGGGCGGCTCGCCAGCCAGGCGGCCATCCGCTGCCGGGACCGCAAGAGCATGAACGCCCTGCTCGGTTGCGCCCGCGCCCTGCAGGCCGGTGCCGAGGCGGCGCCCAGCGCAGCGCCCGCGGAAGCCGCACCCGGCCGAGCCCAGCCGGTACGTCGCGTGAAGGTCCCGGAGCAGCAGAGCACGGACAGCGCAGCCGGCGCGATCAGCGGGCGGGAGCGGGAGGTCGCCGAGCTCGTCCTGTCCGGGCTCACCTACAAGCAGATCGGCGAGCAGCTGTTCATCTCCGCGAAGACCGTCGAGAACCACGTGGCGCGGATGCGGCAACGGCTGGGCTCCGGCAGCCGCGGTGAGCTCTTCGCCCACCTCCGCATGTTGGTCGACGAGGGCAAGTAGCCGCTGGTACACCGGGAGTTCCGCTCGGTGCTCCCACCGTGGCCCGTTCGGCGGTGGCCGTGACCATGATCCGGAGTATCGGTTCGCTATGGCTGTGCCGACAGCCGTGAGCAACCGATACACGTGATCTTGGTGGTCAAGACCCGGTGTGTCGGGTCTCCATGGTCGTGGGGACGACCGTGGACAACCTCCAGTTCGAATCATGGTCGTCCGACCGGTGCGGTCCCTGCGTTTGTTGATCGGTTCCCGTCGAGTTGGCCTGGTCAGGAAGCCGCGGTGGGCGCGCCGTTCCCGGCTCGGGCCTCCCGGCGATCCCTCCCGCTGCCGGTCTCTCGGGTGAGTCGCCTATTTCCGGGGCCCCTCGCCTTTGTCAGGGGGGCCGCGTTGGGTTCACTACCGAATTCCGTGGTTGCGTGGACGGCCGTCCCCGACGCGGGGGCACGGCGGTCGGGACAACACCGCCGCCCAGGGTGCCACGCGACCTGCGGTGGTCCCGACCCTCATCCTCAGCCAATCCTGCATGGCCGGGCGAGACCAACCCGGCACCAATCGGGCGCCCGGGGGGCGGAAGCGAGCGCCGGGAGGCCAGAGCCGGAACGGCGCGCCCACCGGAACGGTTCCCACCACAACGACACCCCTGCATTCCGCGGAACGCCCGCCGAGGTCGTGACCAGCGGTCCTGGGCAGTACGCGGCCAGCTTGCTGATCATGGCCGTGAACGATCTACAGCCGCTGGTCGAGCCCCGCGAGGATGCCCTCGCAGCTCCGTACCACCACGCGTGCGGCGTTGGCCATGGCCCGGCTGGCCAGCGGGCTCTCCGCGCGCCGTCGCCACACCGTCAGCCGGTCGAGTGCGGCGGCGCGCAGTTCGTCCCGGGCGGCGTCCGGTGGGAGGCCGAGTCGCTGGTTGGGTGCGTTCCCGTCGCCGCCGATGAGCCGCTCCGCTTCCCCGGCCTGATCCTTCGGGGGCCGCAGGACCCGGCCGCGCAGGTCGGACAGCAGCCGTAGCTCGGCGAACTCGTGCGCGCCCGCGAGGATCCGCTCGACGTCGACGACGAGCGGCGCCGCGGTCGGCCGGGGCTCGCGGCGCAGCACCAGGTCGAGGGCGATGAGGGCCGAGCGCGCCTTCAGCACGTCCCGGCGCTGGGAGAACTGGCTGGCGAGCACCTCGCGCAGCTCGACGAGCCCGCTGCGCTGCACCAGCTCGGCGGCGAGCGCCGAGGAGTCGGCGACACCCTGCCGGATGAGGGTGGTCGACAGCCGCAGGCCGAACATCCCGAACCGTTCGAGCAGCTTCGCGCGGGTCGCGGTCGGGAGCTCGGTGCCGTCGTCGGAGGTGACGAAGCGGTCGACGGTGAGCAGCAGGGCGTCCAGCTGCTCCGGCGGGAGGGCGGCCAGCTTGGTCAGCGCCGCGAACTCGTCCTGGCGCATGGTGCGACCGGTGACCGCGAGCAGTCCGGCCACGGGGACGACGGTCTGGCAGAACGCGCGCAGCGTCTCGTCGGACCGGTAGCGCGCTGCGATCACGCGGGCCGAGCGCAGTGCGTCGACGCGGCCGACGCCGATCTCGTCGGCGCGCGACAGCACGGCGATGGTGTTGACCGGGGCCGCCCGCGCGACGCCCTTGTCGTGGAAGGACTCGAGGAACCGCATGTCGGCCGAGTGCAGGTGGCGCATCAGGTACAGCACGGCGTCGGCGGCCGACGGCGCGTCCTCGGGGGCGAGGAACCGTTCGCTGCGGGCCGAGACGTCCAGGGACAGCGAGGCGATGCCCGGGGTGTCGATCAGCGTGGTGGCACGCAGGCTGGCCGACGGCCAGGTGACCTCCAGCCGGTCCACCGTGTCCGCCGGCACGCCCATCTCGATCTGCAGGGCGCCGTCATCGCGCGCGATCCGCAGCGGACGGGGCGGGCTGCTGTGCGGGTACAGCGTCACGGCGGGGGCGTGGCCGTCCTGGTACCACGTGACGACGCGCGTGCACTCGCCCGCGTCGGTCGGGGCGATCTCCTCCCCGACGAGCGCGTTGAGGAGCGTCGACTTGCCGGCCTTCACCTTGCCCGCGATGGCCAGGCGCAGCGGCTCGTCGTAGCGGTCCAGGTGGTGGCGCAGCCAGCGGAGGGCGTCCGGGCTGTCCCGGTAGGTCTCGACCGCACGCCGCAGCACCGCACGGACGGAGTCCCGGAGCACGGGGGAGCCGCCCCCGGCCGCCGCGGTCACGATGCCTCCATCAGGGCGCGAGCCCGGTTGGCGAGGTGCTCGACGCGCTCGAGCTCCGCCTTGAGGTCACCGATCCGGGTGCCGCGTTCGGACTGGGTGGCCTTCACCGCGCTCTGCGCCGCCGCCACCGACTCGGCCATCGACGTCTGCATCTCCTCGGCGAGGGCCGTGAAGTGGTCCCGCAACGTGCGGTGGGTGCGCCGCAACAGGTCCTTGGAGTCCTTGCCGACCTGGAACTGGACCTCGTCGATGTGCTTGCGGACGAGCATCTTGGCCTCGGCCTTCCGCCGTTGCAGCGCCCGCTGCTTCTCCTCCTTGAGCTGCTTGCCCCCCAGGAGCAGCGCGCCGCCGATCGCTGCGAACGGCGCGGCGATGGCGAGCCCCGGGATGAGGCTGAGCGGCATGAAGAACATCAGCGCGCCCCCGTACCCGCCGCGCATCCCGGTGAGGACCGCCTCGCCGAACCTCATCCGCTGGATGTCGGGTGGCTCCAGCGCCGCGACCCGGGGCGCGGGGCCGGCCGTGGCAACGGGCAGGTCGGGGAGGGCGACCTGCCCGTCCTCGGCGAACAGCGCGGCCACCCGGCGCGCGAGGGCACCGGCACGCTCGCTCGCCCAGACGAAGTTGGCCGACGCGGCGCAGGTGACCTGGTGCTGCACCCACTTCGCGAGCTGGTCCCACACGTCGGCGGGGTCGGCGTCGTCGGCGAGCGTCTCGGCCTCCCGCATCACCGTGCGGAGCCGGTCGCGCAGGTCGTGGTCGACGTCGGAGGACAGGTCGGCGATGGCGTCGTTGAGGGTGACTTGCCAGCGCGCTGTGCGCTCCTTGAGCCCGGTGGCTGCGGTCCGCGCCTTCTCCAGCCGGGCCACCAGCTCGTGGGCTTTCTCCGGGTTCTCCTGCGCGCTGAGCTCGGCGCGCATCGTCGTGCTCAGCTGCTCGCAGACGGAGGAGATGTCCTGGCCGGTGGAACGGCGGGCGAGCTGCTCGGCCTGGCCGAGCACCCGATCGCGCAGGTAGCTGACGAGCACGGGGTAGCCGGACTCCTCGTTCAGCTCCTTGTTCTTCGTGCGCAACGCGAGCTGGCGGACCGCCGAGGAGATCGGGATCAGCTCGGTGGTGACGCCGGCCGCGGCGAGGTGGGCCCGGTCGAGGTCGGCGATCCGCCGCCACGCCGGGTACAGGTCGATCTTGGTGAGCACCGCGACGACGTTCGGGCACATCTGCATCGCGGTCGCCAGGAAGTCGAGCTCCGGCTTCGTGTACTCCTGCGCCGCGTCGGACACCAGCACCACGGCGTCGGCACCCGCGATCGCCGCCATCGTCGCGGCGCCGTGCGCCGACCCGAGACCGCCGACGCCCGGCGTGTCGACGAGCACCAGCCCGCCGGCGAGCAGCGAGCGGGGCAGCCCCACCTCCGCGTACGAGATCCGCTGGCGGTTGTCCGGGTTACCGGACTCGGAGACGTGCTTGGCCAGCTCCCCGATCGGGATCTGGGTCCGTTCCGGTTCCCCACCGCCGGCCGGCTCCCGGACCAGGGTGGCCGTCGGCGCGGCTGCGTGCCGCACCATCGTCGGCACCGCGGTGGCGACGTCGTCGTCCACCGGGCACACCGACGCCGACACGAGCGAGTTGACCAGCAGGCTCTTGCCCTGCTTGAACTCCCCGACGACGAGCACCCGCACGCTCGGGTCGGACAACCGCTCCTTCGTGCGGGTCAGCTTGGCCTTGAGATCCGGCCGCCCGTAGGCCTCGGTCGCCTTGCGAGCGACGTCGATGAGCTGAATGGCATCGGACACCGTCACGTTTCCCCCTCGTGCCGGAACGAACGACCGACTCAGCACCTCTCAGAGGTGCTGAGTCGGTCCGGTGGGTGCCGGGTGTTACCCGATGGGCCGATCAGAAGTCGACGTTCTGGTCGCTGCCCGTGTCGATGTCGACGTCCGCGCTCGCGTCCGCGTCGCCGCCGTCGCCACCGGTCGCGCTGCCGCCGGTACCGGCGCCACCCGCTCCACCAGCGCCGCCGTCGCCACCGTCGCCGCCCTCGTCGAACGGGAAGCTGTCGAGGTCGTCGCCGCCGTCGCCGCCGTCGCCCCCTGCGCCGCCGTCGCCACCGGTACCGGCGCCGCCCGTGGCGTCGCCGCCGTCGGCGCTCGCCGACCCGCCGGTCGTGTTGCCGACGGTGACCTCCGAGTCGTTGTCCTGCTGCTGGTTGACCTGCTTGGCGTTGTCGCCCGTGGAGGCGTTGACGGCGTTCTGGCCGCTGCCGAAGTTGTCGTTCCCGCTGCCGACCGAGGAGGCGTTGCCGCCGACGCTGACCGAGCTGCCGTCGTTGGCGTCGATGTCGCCGGTGTTGCCGATGTTGCCCTCGCCGTCCTGCAGCACGTTCTCGTTGCCCGTGGCGGCCTGGTTGTCGTCGCCCTGCTGCAGCACGCCGCCGTCACCGATGTCGCCGGTGTTGAGGTCGACGTCGTCGAGGTTGCTGTCGTCGATGATCACGCCGCCGTCGGTGGCGGTCTGCTCGCTGTTGTCGATGTCGAAGTCCTGGACGACGTCGCCACCGGCCTGGATGTTCTGGTTGATCGAGTTGTCCTCGATGTTGTTGATCGTCGTGAATTCCTGGTAGTTGTTCACTTCCTGGGTGAGGTACTGCACGTACTCCTCGGGGCTCGCGTCGTAGGGCGGCGGCGAGGAGGGCACGTACACCGGTGCGGAGGTCGCGGCGGCCTGCGTGGCGGCCTGCGTGGCACCCTGGGAGCCGGACTGCGCGGTGTCCAGGTTGTAGTTGCGGCTGAAGTCGGCCTGCGCGAAGTAGGTGTTCCAGCCCTCGGCCAGCTCCTGCGGCGTGGTGTCGTGCTCGGCGGCGAAGTCCTGGACGTCCGCACCCGGGTTCGCGAGCAGCCACTCGCGCAGAGCCTCGAGCAGCCCGCCGAGGTCCGTGATTCCTGCAGTCATGTGATGTCTCCTCGATCTGTTTTCCGATTCGCGCTCCGGCGATGTAAGGAAAAGCTAGGAGTCCGCGAGCCCCTGGACATCCGGGATCGGGCGAGCGCACGACCGGCGGGATTGTGGGGTCAGCGGGTCGTTGGGGGATGAGGGATTGGGGGATCTGCCGCCCCTCGGCGTGGCACGCTGCGGGCGTGACCGACACGGGCCGGACGCAGCGGGAGGGCGACCTCGCGGAGATCGTGCGGGTCCTGCGGCCGGCCGCGCCACTCGCGGTGGGGTTGTGGGGCGGCCTGGACCTCCGAGGGACCACGCGGTGAGGCCGCGTACGGGCCTGCGCGGTTCTTCAGCTTCCGGTCGGACGAGAAGGTGCGGGCGGCGCTGGGGCGGCACGGCGACCTCGAGCGCTGGGAGACGTTCGGGACCGCGTCCGAACTGCACTACCAGTTCGCGGTTCTGCGCACTCCTTGACGAGCACGCCGACGGCCACCAGGAGCGCGACGCCCGCTGCGGCCGGGGCCACCAGGAAGGCAGCGGCGCTCCCGCCCGCGTCGGCGGCGCGGCCCGCCACGGCTTGCGCGGCAGCTGTGCCGATCGGGCCGCCTGCGTTGACCGCCATCAGGGCGGTGGCCGTGCCGCGGCCACCGGACAGGCGTTCCGTGAGGGCGTACGCGGAGATCATGTACGGGGCGATCGAGAAGCCCGCGACGGTGATGGCGACGGGTAGCGACGCGTGGCCGGCGGCCAGCCCGGCCGTGCCGAGCAGCAGACCCGTCGCGGCGCCCAGGTACCGGTGGGTGTCGCGTACGCGCGACGGCACCCACGCGTACGCGACGCCCGCGACCGAGCTCCCCACCGCGAGCAGGGCGTACAGGAGACCCGCGCTCCCCGGATCGGCGTGCTCCGCGGCATGGCTGGTGACGCCGGTCTGCACGGACCCGAACACGGCGCCCAGCGCGGCCGCCGCCAGCGCCATCGCGACGAGCGGACCGCGCCGGGGCCGCGCGGCCGCGGCCGGTCGGCGGGAGGGCGCCGTGCGGGCGTAGAACAACGCGAAGGGCGCGGCCGCGCCCGCGGTGAGGAGCACCACCGCGGAGAGCGGCGCGACGGGGCCGAATGACGCGGTGAGGAGTCCGGCGAGCGCCGGCCCCGCGACGAAGCCGAGCTCGTCGGCAGCGGTCTCGTAGGACAGCGCGGTCGGCAGCAGGCCGGCGCGTCCCCCCGCGCGCAGCCGCCGGGCCCAGTGGATGCGGGCCAGCGGGCCGACCGCGGGCTGCGTGAGCCCGACGGCGAGCGCGGCGGCCGCCATCGCCGGCCGATCGGCACCGGTAGCGGCGACCAGCGCGCCCGCGCACCCAGCATGGGCGGCTGCGGCGGTGACGCCGACCCAGCGAGGGCCGAAATGGTCGGCCAGGGCGCCGACGCCGATCCCGCCCGCGGCGGAGGCGAGGCTCTGCACGGCCGTCGCGGTACCGGCGAACGTGTAGCTGCCGGTGGCGGCGTGCAGGAGGGTGAGGGTGGCGAGGGGCGTGATCGCATAGGGCAGCCGGGCGATCAGGCCGAGGAGGAGGAACGGCAGCGGAACGGCGCGCACGAGCTCGCGGTAGGACACGAGGCGTCTCCGGACATGTCGAGGAGACGCGCCTACCCTGCCACCTGGCGCGAACCTGTCCCGCGTGCTGGCGTCAGGCTAGTGCGGTCTGCCTCCAGCCGCGGATCAGAGGTAGCCGGAGCGATCGCGATCTCGGCCCGCCGCACCCTCCGACTCCACCTCGAGCGCTCGCCGGGAGCGGGCGCGACGACGGCGGGTGAGCCAGGTGCCGGCCAGCACGCTCGCGACGGCCGCGATCCCCGCGACGAGGCCCTGCGCGTTCATCACGAACGCCATCAGGCCGTTCCACGCCCGGCCTGCGTAGTAGCCGACCGTTCCTTCGACGTGCAGGCGCAGTTCGACCTGGCGGTTCTCGATGACGACCTCTCCGCCGTCCGGGTCGATGACACTCGCGACGATCGAGAGGCGGTGCATCCCGGGCTCGTCCGCGATGACCCGCCACTCCCAGAAGGCTTCCGGTCGCTCGGGGCGAAGGGGCTGCACCTCGCTGGAGACGGGTTCGACCCGGACCGGGAGGAGCGGTGCCGGCAGCCGGAGGCGAACCGCACCGGGGGACTACCCCTTCTCGGCGGCGATCTGGATCAGGTTGCCGCAGGTGTCGTCGAACACCGCCGTCACAACCGGGCCGAGGTCCGTGGGCTCCTGCACGAACTTGACGCCCGCTGCGCTCAGCCGCTCGTACTCGGCCTGCGCGTCCTCGACCGCGAAGGACGTGAACGGGATGCCGTCGGCGACGAGTGCCTCCTTGTACACCTGCGCAGCCGGGTGGCCCGTGGGCTCGAGCAGGAGCTCGACACCGTCCGGGTGGGCGGGGGACACGACGGTGAGCCAGCGCGCGCCGCCTGCCGGCACGTCGGTCTTCTTCACGAAGCCGAGCACGTCCGTGTAGAAGGCCAGCGCCTTGGCCTGGTCGTCGACGTAGACACTCGTGACGTTGATCGTGAGCATCGCTGCTCCTCTATTCGATCGGCCAGCGCTCGACGATCGAGCGCAGGGGGGTGGTGTCGAGGTGGTGGAACTTGTAGCGGCCCTCGCGCCGGGTGCTGACGAGCCCGGCCTCCTCGAGCACGGCCAGGTGCTGCGAGATGGCCTGCCGCGACGAGCCGAGCCCGTGCTTCATCGTCAGCCGCGTGCATATCTCGAACAGTGTCTGGCCGTCCCGGTCGGTGAGCTCGTCGAGGATCGCCCGCCTCGTCGGGTCGGCGAGCGCCTTGAAGAGCGGATCGGGCTCGGGCACGAGCCTTTATAGGCAAGCGACCACTTGCCTGTCAAGATTTCTCCGGCGGGTTGTCGATCCGGGCCGATGCCGGTTGTCGTAGTGGTGACCGACCGAGAAGGACGAGGAGGGACCCGAGATGCAGTACATGCTCTTGATCTGCGGTTACGACGGCGA
Source organism: Pseudonocardia cypriaca (assembly GCF_006717045.1). NCBI lineage: Bacteria > Bacillati > Actinomycetota > Actinomycetes > Pseudonocardiales > Pseudonocardiaceae > Pseudonocardia > Pseudonocardia cypriaca. The sequence continues at coordinate 2,499,356 of NZ_VFPH01000002.1, read as the reverse complement.
CGAGGTGGCGCCGGAGGACCAGACGGGCTACACCATCGAGGACTGGGTGACCGAGATGGACGGTCGCGGTGTCCGGCTGGTCGGCAACCGCCTGCGGCCGCCGACCGACAGCACCACCGTGCGCATCCGCGGCGGCGAGGTACTGGTCTCCGACGGCCCGTTCGCGGAGACCAAGGAGCAGATGTTCGGCTTCGACCTGCTGGAGTGCGCCGACCTCGACGAGGCCATCGAGGTGGCGTCCAAGCACCCGAACGCCCGGCACGGGGTCATGGAGATCCGGCCGGTCTGGCCCCTCGGCCAGGAATGACCGACGTCGAGGCCGCGGTCGCCGGAGCGTTCCGCGACGAGTGGGGCCGTGTCGTCGCCACCCTCATCCGGATGACCGGCGACTGGGACCTCGCGGAGGAGTGCGCGCAGGACGCCGTCGCGCAGGCGCTGGCCCGCTGGCCCCGCGACGGAGTCCCGCGCAACCCGGGCGCATGGCTCACGACCACCGCGCGCAACACGGCGCTCAACCGGCTCAAGCGCAGCAAGATCGAGGCGGAGAAACTGAGGGAGGTGGCGGCGATGCCGGTCGGACAAGAGGACACCGGCGACGACAGCACCGTGCAGGACGACCGCCTGCGACTGATCTTCACCTGCTGCCACCCGGCGCTCCCCCTCGAGGGCCGGGTGGCGCTCACCCTGCGCACGCTCGCCGGGCTGACCACGCCGGAGATCGCGCGGGCGTTCCTCGTGCCGGAGGCGACCATGGCGCAGCGGCTGGTGCGGGCGAAGCGCAAGATCCGCCAGGCCGGGATCCCGTACCGGGTGCCGCCCGACCACCTGCTGCCCGACCGGCTCGTCGGTGTGCTCGGCGTCGTGTACCTGCTGTTCAACGAGGGCTACTCGGCCGCGGTTGGGGCCGACCTGATGCGGCACGACCTCTGCGGGGAGGCGATCCGCCTCGCCCGCCTCCTCTCCGCGCTGATGCCGGACGACCCCGAGGTGCTCGGCCTGACGGCGCTACTGCTCCTGCAGTACTCGCGGCGAGCGGCGCGGGTCGACGCCGACGGCGAACCGGTGACCCTCGAGGACCAGGACCGCAGCCGCTGGGACCGCGACGAGATCGCCGAGGGGCTCGCCGTGCTCGACGCTGCGCTGCGCCGTCGCGAGCCGGGGCCGTACCAGGTGCAGGCGGCGATCGCCGCCTGCCACGCCCGCGCCGAGCGTGCGTCCGACACCGACTGGCCGCAGATCGCCGCGCTCTACGGCCGACTCGCCCAGCTCACCCCGTCCCCCGTGGTGCGGCTCAACCGGGCCGTCGCCGTGGCGATGGCGGTGGGCCCGGAGGCCGGCCTGGCGCTGGTCGACGAGCTGGGCGACGAGCTGGCCGGCTACCGGCACGTTCCCGCGACGCGCGCCGACCTCCTCCGGAGGCTGGGGCGGCACGTGGAGGCGGCGGAGGCGTACCGGCAGGCACTGGCGATGACGGAGTCGGAGGCGGAACGCCGCTTCCTGACCCGCCGGCTGGCCGAGGTGGGCGGCTGAAAGGCGACTTCACACACCCGGTGCCGACTTCACACAGGGCCGGCCCTGTGTGAAGCCCGCACTGGGTTTGTGAAGTCCACGCTCAGCCGCGCCTCGTCGCGACCGCCGCTGCCAGCTCGTCCAGGAGCGCCGCCGTCGTGTCCCAGTCCATGCACGCATCCGTGATGCTCTGGCCCCTGGTCATCGACGGGCCCAGGTCCTGGCGGCCCGCCACCAGGAAGCTCTCCAGCATCACGCCTGCGATGCCCTCCTCCCCGGCGCCGATCCGCTCGGCGAGCTCCTGCACGACGCCCGCCTGCCGGACGTGGTCCTTGCCGCTGTTGCCGTGGCTCGCGTCGACGATCACGCGCGCGGGCAGCCCGCCCGCCCGGAGCCGGTCCAGCGCCGCGGCCACCGAGGCGGCGTCGTGGTTGGGGCCGCTGGTGCTGCCGCGGAGGATGACGTGGCAGTCCGGGTTGCCTGCGGTGGTGATCAGGGCGGCCAGGCCGTCGGGGTTGATGCCCATGAACACGTGGCTGGCCGCGGCGGCGCGGACGCCGTCGATCGCGACCTGCACGTCGCCGTCGGTCGGGTTCTTGATCCCGACGGGCATCGAGAGGGCGCTGCAGAGCTGGCGGTGCACCTGGCTCGCGGCCGTGCGGGCGCCGATCGCCCCCCAGCTCACGACGTCGGCGAGGAACTGCGGGGTGATCGGGTCGAGGAACTCGCAGCCGACGGGGAGGCCGAGCGCCGAGACGTCCAGCAGCAGCCGGCGCGCGGTGCGCAGGCCGCGGTTGACGTCGTAGGTGCCGTCCAGGCCGGGATCGTTGATCAGGCCCTTCCAGCCGACGGTGGAGCGCGGCTTCTCGAAGTAGGCGCGCATGACGACGCGCAGCTCGCCCGACACGCGCTCCGTGTGGGCGGCCAGCAGGCGTGCGTAGTCCATCGCGGCGTCGGGGTCGTGGATGGAGCACGGTCCGACGACGACCACGAGCCGATCGTCCCGGCCGTCGAGGATGTCGACGACCTCGGCTCTCGCCCGGGTGACCGTATCCGCCACCGTTGCGTCGACGGGGAGCTCGTGACGCAGCAGGGAAGGGGACAGCAGCGGGCTGATCCGGGTGGTGCGGTGCTCGTCCAGCGCGGGGACGGCGGTGAGGGTCATGAGGGCGCTCTCTGCTTCAGGCGAGCCGCGCCCGTCGAGAAACCCGCCGAGCCGGCTCGGGATCCGGCTCGGGGTGGAGGGTCAGCGCAGCGGTTCGCCCGCCGACCCCTCCCGGGCCGGTCGGCTAAACCAGTAGTAGTACCGCTGCACGTCGACGACTCTAGCCGACGTCACCGCCAACCGGCCTGGGGCGGGGACTTGAACTCCAGCCACCGGCTGTCCACGACGGCCTCCACGGTGTGGAGGACGCCCTCGGGGTGGGCGAGGCACTCTCCGGGTTCGAGCTGTGCCGGCTCCCCGCCGGCCGTGCCGATCAGTCGCCCGCTGAGCAGGTGGACGAAGCTGTCGTGCGCGTGGCGGTGTTCCGGGGACGCGACGCCGGCGGGGTAGAAGATCTCGAACAGCACGCCGTGGTTCTCGCGCAACCGGATGCGCACGTGGCCGTGCCCGCCGAGCAGCGGCAGGCCCTCGACGTTCGTCAGGAGCGGCCACGACCGCGGGTCATCGGTCTCCATCAGCCGATGGGCGCCGGCATGCGCTGCACGCCGTAGGCGAGATCGAGGGTGTGCCCCGTGACGGGGTCGGCGATCTCCACGCGCCACCGGTCGGCGAACTGGTCGACGCCCGGCAGCATCGCGACCGTCCCCGAGAGCAGCACGGTGCCAGGGTCCAGCAGCTCGGGGATCTCGTCGAGCCAGTACCGCGGCGGCAGCAACGCGGCGAGCGGGGAGTCCTGGATCAGCTGCTCGGGGCCGCCGTCGTGGGCCACCCACGCCCGCAGGCGCAGCTGGTCGAGGTGGTCCTCGACGTCGACGAGCCGCCACGCGCCACGGCCCAGCACGTCGAGCCCCGCGTTCTTGCTCCACGCGACGCCGTGCACCTCGAGGGCCCGGTCGGTGTGGTCGCAGGCGACCGTGAGCAGCAGGTCCGATGGCTCCGGACCTGCCACGACCAGCGCCCACTCGGCCTCGCCGGACGTGCGTTCGTGCTGCACCGGCACGGCGTCGGTCTGGGCGGCGAGGTAGGGCGCCACCGGGTACAGGGCAGGCGTCACCGTCGGCGCGGGCACGCCCAGCTCGGCGAGCTCGGCCACGTGCGCGGCCACCTCGTCCTGCTCGCGCCCGGCATAGCCGGCGTTGAGCAGGCGCGTGACGGTGACCGGGACGGAGGACCCGTCGGGCAGCTCGAAGGCGAGTTCGCTCATCCAGGACTTGCGCATGCGGCTTGTATACATGAAGTATGACGCGATCCGCCACCGGACAGGAGGACCGCATGCCCCCGGACATCGACCGGCGCTCCCTGGTCAAGGCCTTCACGGCGAGCCTCACCGGCACGTCACTCGAGTGGTACGATTTCGCGGTCTACTCCGCAGCCGCCGCGCTGGTCTTCCCACAGCTGTTCTTCCCCGACTCGGACCCGCTGACCGGCTCCCTGCTGGCCTTCTCGACCTACGCCGTCGGCTACGTCTCGCGCCCGCTCGGCGGGTTCGTGTTCGGGCGCCTCGGCGACGTCATCGGGCGCAAGCAGGTGCTCGTGCTGACGTTGCTGCTGATCGGGGTCGCGACCTTCCTGATCGGCCTGCTCCCCACGTACGGGACGATCGGCGTGGCCGCGCCGGTCATCCTGGTGCTGCTGCGCTTCGCCCAGGGCGTCGGCGTGGGCGGCGAGTGGGGCGGCGCCGTGCTGCTCTCGAGCGAGTACGGCGACCCGAACAAGCGGGGCTTCTGGTCGTCGGCGGCGCAGGTCGGGCCGCCCGCGGGCAACCTGCTCTCCAACGCCGTGCTGGCGCTGCTCAGCGCCGTGCTGACGGACGAGGCGTTCCTCGGCTGGGGCTGGCGCGTGGCGTTCCTGCTGTCGGCGGTGCTGGTGGCGTTCGGGCTCTGGATCCGGCTGCGGCTGGAGGACACGCCGGTGTTCCGCGCCATTCAGGAGCGCGGCGAGCAGCCGGCGGCCCCGATCGGCGACGTGTTCCGCACGCAGGGCCGCGGCCTGCTGGCCGGGGTGCTCTGCCGGATCGGCCCGGACGTCACCTACGCGCTCTTCACGGTCTTCGTGATCACCTACGCCACCACCGCGGTCGGGATGAGCCGCGGCCAGGTGCTCACCGCGATCCTCGTCGGGTCGGCCTGTCAGCTCGGCCTGATCCCACTGGCCGGGGCCGTGTCCGACCGCGTGAACCGGCGTGCCGTGTACGGGATCGCGGCCGCGGGCGCCGCGATCTGGCCGTTCGTGTTCTTCCCTGCGATCGGGAGCGGTTCGACGGCGATGCTCGTCGTCGGCGTCGTGGTCGGGCTCGCGCTGCACTCGTTCATGTACGGGCCGCAGGCCGCGTTCATCACCGAGCAGTTCAGCCCCCGCCTGCGCTACACCGGCAGTTCGCTCGCGTACACGATCGCGGGCGTGTTCGGCGGAGCGGTCGCCCCGCTGGCCTTCACGGCACTGCTGGGCGCGTGGGCGACGTGGGTGCCGGTGGCCTTCTACGTGGTCGTGGCGTCGCTGCTCACCCTGGCCGGGCTGGCGCTCGGCCGCGAGCCCGACCCCGCCGAGGACGAGGAGTACCTCGTCACGCTTGGAGGAAGAGCTGCTGCGTGATCCGCAGGTGCTCGGAGATCGCCGCGTGCGCGGCCGCCTCGTCGCCGGACTCCAGCGCGTCGACGATGCGGCCGTGCTCGGCGCAGACGGCCCGCTGGCGGTCGATCGCCCGGAACAGCGCGGCGACCCCGACGCGCACCTGCCGCGTCCGCAGGCCGGCGTAGGTGCGGGCGATCAGCTCGTTGCCGGCCGCGTCGACGAGGGACTGGTGGAACCGGCGGTCCCACTCGATGAACTCCCGCGCGTCGCACGGCTCGGCGGTCAGCAGGCGCTGCTGCTCGGCGAGCGCGGCCCGCATCGCATCGAGGGGGACCGCCTCCTGCGCGAGCGTGACGGACGCAGCGTGCTGTTCGAGCAGCGTTCGCAGCTCCATCAGCTCGCGGATCTGCCGCCCGGACAGCGGAGGCACGTAGGCTCCCCGCTTGGGCACCATCTCGATCAGGCCCTCGGCGACGAGCAGGAGCAGGGCCTCCCGCACCGGGGTGCGGGACACGCCGATGTCCTGGGCGAGGTCGACCTCGTTGAGGAAGGTTCCTTGTACCGCAGGATCGATCAGCACGGTCTCCCGCAAGTGGCGGTAGGCGCGCTCGCGGCCGGAGACGTGCTGCATGCAACAGGTATACATTAACTGGAGGTTTCGTGCGGATCGTCCTCGCCCAGATCGCTGCCACGGCCGACCCGGCCGAGAACCTCGACCTGATCGCCGACGGGGCGCAGCGGGCCGCAACGGCCGGTGCTGACCTCGTCGTCTTCCCCGAGGCCACCATGTGCGCCTTCGGCAATCCCCTCGGCGCGATCGCCGAACCGATCTCCGGACCGTGGGCCCAGCGCGTGCGGGAGATCGCCACCGGTGCGGGTCTCACCGTCGTCGCCGGGATGTTCACGCCGGCCACCCACGGCCGCGTCCACAACACCCTGCTCGCCACCGGCGGGGGCGTCGAGGCGAGCTACGACAAGATCCACCTCTTCGACGCGTTCGGCTTCGCCGAGTCGCGCACGGTCGCGGCCGGGAGCAAGCCGGTGACCATCGTCGTCTGCGGTGTCACCGTCGGCCTCGCCACCTGTTACGACCTGCGGTTCCCCGGCCTGTTCCAGACGCTCGCCGGGAGCGGGGCCGCCCTCGTGGTGGTGCCGGCCTCGTGGGGCGCCGGGCCGGGCAAGCGCGAGCAGTGGGACCTGCTGGTGCGCGCGCGGGCACTGGACAGCACGGCCTTCGTGGCCGCGTGCGACCAGGCCGACCCGACGACCGTGGGTCGCGAGGCGGGCAAGGCGCCCACCGGTATCGGCGCGAGCGCGGTGGTCGGCCCGCTGGGGAGCATCCAGGCCCAGCTGGACGCCGCCCCCGACCTGCTGGTCGCCGACCTGGATCTGGACGCCGTCGAGAAGGCCCGCGCCGCGGTGCCGGTGCTCGCGAACCGTCGCTTCTAGCCGGGCAGCCGGTCGCCTCGCCCGCGCCGCCGCTAGTGCCTCGCTCCGAGGATGCCGTCCAGGAGCCCCGGGTACAGCGCGTCCAGGTCGTCGCGGCGCAGCCATGCGATCCGGCGCGTGCCCTCGGCGCGCATGCTGATCACGCCGGCCTCGCGCAGGATCCGCAGGTGGTGCGTGCGGGTCGACTTCGTGACGGGGAGCGGGATGGTGCCGCACGCCACGCCGTCGGTCTGCTTCGCGAGCTCCCGTACGTACAGCAGGCGAACCGGGTCGCCGAGCGCGGCGAGTACCTGCTCGATCCGGATCTCCTCGCGGGCCGGCTGCGGGAGCTCGGCCTGCCGTTCGACGGTGTGCATGGAGAAATAGTACGACGGCTATCGAAGTTCGACCAGTCTCGTAGTACGGTGGCCGTCGTACTAGTTCCCGCTGGGAAGGCGCATCGATGTCCGCACGCACCTACCTGCTCGCCGCCGGCGCGTTCGCCGTCGGCACGAGTGCCTACGTGGTCTCCGGCGTGCTGCCCGCGGTCAGCGCCGAGCTGGACGTCTCCGTCACCGCTGCCGGCCAGCTGACCACCGCCTTCGCGCTCGCCTACGCGGTGAGCGCCCCGCTGCTCGCCACGGTCACCGCGCGCTGGGAGCGCAGGCGGCTCCTCCTGGCCGCCCTCCTGGTGGCAGCGCTCGGCAACGCGATCTCCGCGGTCGCCACGACCTATCCGCTGCTGCTCGGCGGACGCATCGTCGCCGCGCTCGGCGCTGCCGCCTTCACTCCTGCCGCCACGCTCTTCGCCACCGCGCTGCGCCCGCCCGCCGAACGGGGCCGGGCCGTCGCCATCGTGTTCGGCGGCCTGACCGTCGCACTGGCGCTCGGCGTGCCGATCGGCTCCCTGCTCGCCGGCAGCATCGGTTACCGGGGCGTGTTCGCCGTGGTCGCGGCCGTCAGCCTGGTCACGGCACTGGCCGTGCGGATGCAGCTGCCGATGATGGCCGGCTCGCCAACCGTCGCGCTGCGCGAGCGGTTCGCCGTCGCGGCCGACCGCCGCGTGCTCACGCTGCTGGCGATCACCGTGTTCGGCGTCGTCGCCACGATGAGCGTCTACATCTACGTCGTACCGCTGTTGACCGTCACGACCGGGCTCGCCGGCTCCACCATCGGCGGCCTGCTGCTCGCCTACGGCCTCGGCGCGATCGTCGGCAACGCGTGGGGCGGGCGGGCCACCGACCGGTTCGGGAGCATCCCGACGCTCCTCGCCACGATCGCCGGCTTCATCATCATGATCGCGACGCTGCCGCTGACCGCGACGACCGCCGTGGGCGCGGCGATCGCCCTGTTCGTGTGGAGCGTGTTCACCTGGTCGTTCAACCCGCCGGTGCAGAGCCTGCTGCTGGAGCTGGCACCGGCAGGCGGGCTGGTCCTCTCGCTCAACGCGTCGGCGATCTACCTCGGCATGGGGCTCGCGGGCGTGCTCGGCGGCGCCGTGATCGACACGGCCGGGGTGCTCGCCCTCCCGGAGGTCGGCGCCCTGCTCGGGCTGGTGGTCGTCGGCCTGATGTTCGCGCTGCGGGCAGGCGTGCGCCGCACGCCCGCCCTCGCCGCCGACTGACCGTCAGGAGTTGGCCGCGTCGATCTCCTGCGAGATCGACGTGGCCAACTCCACGTCCAGCCGCGTGATGCCGCCCGCGGAGTGCGTGGAGCAGCGGAACGTCAGCGTGTTCCACCGGATGTCGATGTCCGGGTGGTGGTCGCGCTCCTCGGCGATCGCGGCGACCCGGTCCACCACCGCGATCGCGGCGGGGAACGACGGTAGTGCAGCCGTGCGCACCAGGGCGTCGTCCTCGCGCTCCCAGCCGGGGAGATCCCCGAGAGCGGCAGTGATCTCGTCGTCGTCCAGCAGCCTGGGCATGGCGCCATCCTGCCGCTTACTGTGCGGATGTGCCGATCAGCTCCCCGGTCGACGGGTTCCGCCTCGCCTACGACGATCACCCAGGTGCCGGAGACCCGGTCGTACTGCTGCACGGCTGGCCGGGTGACCGGCACGACCTGCGGGAGGTCGTGGCGCGCCTTCGTGGACGGCACCGGCTCGTGGTGCCGGACCTGCGCGGGTTCGGCGAGTCCGAAGGGCCGGCCGACGCCCCGCCGCAGGCGTACGGCGCCGAGGAGCAGGCGCGCAGCGTGCTGGCACTGGTCGAGGAGCTGGGCCTCGGGCCGGTGGTCCTCGCCGGCTACGACGTGGGATCACGCACGGCGCAGGTCGCCGCGCGGTCCCGGCCCGACCTCGTGCGCGCGCTCGTGGTGTCGCCGCCGGTGCCCGGCGTGGGGGAGCGGGTGCTCTCCCCGCTCGCCCATCGCGAGTACTGGTACCAGGCCTTCCACCAGCTCGACCTCGCCGAGCGGCTGATCGACGGGCGCCGCGACGCCGTGCACGCGTACCTGGAGCACTTCTGGTCGCACTGGTCCGGTCCGGACTACACCCCCGATCCGGCCCAGCTCGACCGGCTCGCCGACGCCTATGCCCGGCCGGGCGCGTTCGTCGCGTCGATCAGCTGGTACCGCGCCGGAGCGGGCACCGTCGCGCGGTCGTTGACGGAGCGGACCCCGGCGCCGGAGGACAGGGTCGCCGTGCCGACGACCGTGCTGTGGCCCGAGCAGGACTCGCTGTTCCCGCGCGAGTGGTCCGACCGGGTCGGGCAGCACTACTCGGACGTCGAGGTCCGCCCGGTCGACGGTGTGGGTCACTTCCTGCCGCTGGAGGCCCCGGACGCGTTCGTCGCGGCGATCCTCGAGCGCAGCAGCTGAACGACCGGCGCTACGCGTCGTGGCGCAGCATCCGGAACACCGTGAGTCCGGCACCGACCGCGAGGTAGCAGAGGGCGCGCAGGGTGCTCGTGACCAGGTCGGCGAGGGGCATCGGGTCGCGCAGCACGTCGGCGCTCGCGCTCCAGCCGGTGATGAGCAGGTAGGGCTGCAGCCACTCCAGCGCGGGGATGGCGGACAGCACGCCGCACACGATCAGCCCGCCGAGCACGGAGGCGACGACCACCGACGGGTGCTCGGTGAACGCGGAGATGGCCAGTGCCACCGCGCCGACCGCGGCCAGCTGACCGATCGTCCAGGCCACGACCAGTGCGACCCGTCCCAGGGCGTCTCCCACGCCGAGGGTGGTGCCGGACAGGGTGACGAGGTGGCCCTCCGGGCGGCCCACGACCACCATCCCCGCGACGACGCCCACGACGGCCAGCGCGAGCACGGCGAGGGTGGCGACCACGAGCACGCCGAACGCCTTCATGGCCACCAGCCGCAGCCGCCCGACCGGCGCGAGCAGCAGCCCGCGCAGGGTGCCCTGCGCGGCCTCGCCCGCGATCGCGTCGGCGGCCACCATCGCGACGGCCAGCGGCAGCAGCAGCGCGAGGGAGACCGTGATCGCGACGACCGGCAGCATGAGCCCGTTGCCGGCGACAGCGCCGATCAGGCCGTGGCCCGGCCCGTCGCCCGCCACCGTCACCCCGATCGAGATCAGCACGGGGACGAGCGCGAACACCCCGAGCAGCACGAGCGTCCGCGGACGGCGCAGCACCCAGCGCAGCTCGGCGCCGAGCAGCCGGCTCACCGGGACGCTGCGCGGTGACTCGGTGCGGGGGAGGACGGCGGTCGTCACGCGGGCTCCTCGGTCAACCGGGCGAAGAGCTCTTCCAGGTTGGTGCGGCTGCGGCGGGCCTCGTGCACGGCCACGCCGGCCTGTACCAGCAGCTCGATCAGCTCGGGCGCCGGCGGGCCGTCGTCGGCGACCACCACGGCTTGCTCCTCCGAACTGGTCCGTTCCGCGCGGTAGGCCGTGGCACCCGCACCGCGCAGCGTGCGCAGGGCGAGGTCGATGTGCGGGGTGGTGATCACGAGCCCGGTGGCGCCCGCGGCCAGCAGCGAGCGCAGCTCGCCCGCCGCGACGAGCGAACCGGCCTGCAGGACGGCGACGTGCGTGCACGTGGCCTCGACCTCGGCGAGCAGGTGCGAGGACACGATCACCGTGGTGCCCGCTGCGTGCAGCTCGGCGATGATCCGCCGGACGTCGCGGGTGCCGGCGGGGTCCAGCCCGTTGGTCGGCTCGTCGAGCACGACCAGCTTGCGCGGCAGCAGCAGCACCGCGGCCAGCCCCAGGCGCTGCTTCATGCCGAGCGAGTAGCCCCGGTACCTGCGGTCGGCGGCGTCGGCGAGCCCGACCCGCTTCAACGCCACGTCCACGGCGTTCCGGATCTCGCGCCTGCCGAGCAGCGGCTCCATGGTCGCCACCCGGCAGAGGTTCTCCCGCCCGGACAGGAACGAGTGGAAGCCGGGGCCCTCGACGAGCGCACCGACGTGGGGGAGTGCGCGGTCGATGCCCTCAGGTACCGGCTCCCCGAGGAGCTCGGCGGAGCCCGCGGTGGGCCGCGTGAGGCCGAGCAGCATCCGGATCAGCGTGGTCTTGCCCGAGCCGTTCGGCCCGAGCATCCCGAGGACGGAGCCCGCGGGGACCTCCAGGTCGATGCCGTCCACGGCGACGGTGCGGCCGAACTCCTTCCGCAACCCGATCGCGCGTGCCGCGACCGCCCCGACGGGAGCGGCGCCCGCCGGAGCGGGCGCCGCGTCGACCGATGGCACGACCGTCACCGGGCCAGCGCCTCGGTGAGGACCTGCTCGGGAACGGCGCCGATCGCGATCCGGTCGTCGTCGGTGACGATGACGCTCGCCACCGCGCTCGTGATCAGCCGCCCGCTGCCCCACGGCCCGGTGACCGGCCGGCCCAGCTGGGCGAGCTCGGGACGCTCGGCGTCCGGTTCGGGAGCGGCGGCCACCAGGACAGTGTCCCAGCCGTCGCCGACCATCGTCGGTTCGGCGTCGCGTTCCCCGTGCTCCCCCGGCCGTGCGTCCTCGATCTTCGCCCCCGGCGGAGGCGTGAACCGGAACAGCTCCGGGTCCTGTGGGCCGAACTCGATGTCGGTGAACCCGATCTGCAGCGCGGGATCGGTCGACCCGGTGGCCAGCACGGTGAGCCGCAGCGGGATGCGGTGCTCGGCGTCCACCGCGACCCGGACCTCCCGCAGGAGCGTGCGCTCCGTCGAGGCCGGCGCGAGGACGAGGTCGTAGGCCGGGCGGCCTGCGACATCGGACGTGCCGTCGACGCTGATCACGCTCGTGGGCCGCAGCTTCGCGAGGGCCTCGGCCGCCGCGGCGCCCGGGTCGGCGTTGGCGGAGTCGCGCTCGTGCTCGCCCTCGGGCATCCGGCGCACGGTGCGGTCCTCGGAGTTCCACGACCAGAACGTCTCGCCGTCCGACACGAGCGTGCGTTCACCCGACTCGGTGGGAAGTTGGACGCGGCCCCGGCGGTCGCCGTCGGACCAGATCCGTGCCGTGCTCGTGCCGTTCGCGGCCTGCGGCACGCCGGGCAACGCAGGCAACCCGAGCCCGTTGTCCAGCTCGGCGACGCCCGCGAGCGGCTGCGGATCGGCGGCCAGCACCGACCGGACCAGCTCTTCCGGGTCGACGGGCGGGAGCGCCGGCTGTGCGCCTGCCCCCGCCGGAACCGCCAGCAGACCCAGCCCCACGGCCCCCGCCACTGCGATCCCGGCGGCGGCCGTGCGTCCAATCCTGTTGCTGCGCGCGGTGGCCATGAGGCATAGCGTGACTGACGGGCGCTGAGAGTGTTCTGAGGTGTGCGAACGCGGCTGCGGGTAGCGTCCGCCGCGTGGCACGCGTGCTGGTGGTGGACGACGAGCCGGGCATTCGGACGGCAGTCGCACGCGGCCTCACGGCCGAGGGCATGGAGGTGGTCGCCGTCGGCGACGGCCTCTCGGGGTTGGAGGCCGCCCTCACCGGGAGCTTCGACGCCGTCGTGCTCGACATCATCCTCCCCAGGCTCTCCGGGTACCGGGTGCTCGAACAGCTGCGGGCTGCCGGTGTCGACACGCCGGTGCTGCTGCTCTCGGCGAAGGACGGCGAGTTCGACCAGGCCGACGGACTCGACCTCGGGGCCGACGGCTACCTCGTCAAGCCGTTCGCGTTCGTGGTGCTCGTGGCCCAGCTGCGGGCCATGCTGCGCCGCCGCGACGCGGCACTCGGCCGCACCGGTCAGCGCGTCCGGCTCGGGCCGCTGCTCGTCGACCCGGCCGCGCGTTCGGTGAGCTGGCACGGCGACGTCGTCGAGCTGTCGCCCCGCGAGTTCGCCCTGCTGCACGCGCTCGCCAGCCGCCCGGACACGGCGGTCGCGAAGGACGAGCTCCTGCGCCTCGTGTGGGGCGACGAGCAGGCCGCCAGCCGCAACGTCGTGGAGGTCTACGTCGGGTACGTGCGGCGCAAGCTCGAGGCGGTGGGCGCCGGGCACGTGCTGAAGACCGTCCGCGGCTACGGGTACATCGTCGAGTCGCCGTGACGAGGTTTCGCAGGTGGTGGTCGGGTCGGCCGCTGCGGCTGCGCATTACGCTCGTGGTCGGGTGCGTCGCACTGTTCGGCATGCTCGCGCTGAGCCGGCTCGGCGTCAGCCTGCTCTACGAGACGATGCTCGGCGCGGCCGACGCCGAGCTGCGCACCGACGCCCGCGCCGTCGCCGAGCAGCTGGCCGCCGGGACCCCGCCCGCCCAGGTCCGGCGGTTCGAGCTGCGGGTCGTTGACATGTCCGGGGTGCCCGTCGACGGTGGCCCGGCGCTGCCGCTGCGGCCCGACCAGACCCGCGCGCTCGCGGCGGGCGACCCGTTCGTCGTCGGGGACTTCAGGGAGCTGCGCCGCTGGCTCGCCGTCCCCGCCGTGATGCCGGACGGCTCACCGCGGCTCGTCGTCGTGACGTCCGACCTGGTGGGCGGCGCCATCCTGCTGGCGAACGCGGCCGTCGGGTTCGTCCTCGGCGCGCTGATCGTGGCCATCGTCGTCGCGCTAGCGGCCTGGGCGGCCACCCGGGCCGCGCTGCGTCCCGTCGATCGGATGCGCGTCGCGGCGGCGGCGCTCCCACCCGGTGAGCGCCTGCCGGTGCCGCTGGCGCAGGACGAGCTGCGCGCGCTCGCCGAGGAGTTCAACGCCCTGCTCGCCCGGCGCGACGAGGCGGTGGCCCGGCTCGAGCGGTTCACCGGCGACGCCGCCCACGAGCTGCGCTCCCCGGTGGCCGCGATCCGGGCCCAGGCGGAGGTCGCCGTCGCCCACCCGGACCCGGACCTCACCGACGAGACGTTGCGCGCCGTCGTCGACGAGGCCACGCGGCTCACCACGATGCTCTCCGACCTGCTCGCACTGGCCCGTGCCGACGCGGGGCAGCGCCCGCCCGCCAAACCGGTCGACCTCGTGGCCGCCGCGCAGGCCGCGATCGACCGGGCCGGGGGCGGGTCCCGGTGCAACCGCCTCGACGATCCGGTCCTGCAGCTCGTGGCGCCCACCCCCGCCGAGGTCGGCGCCAGCCCGTCGGAGGTGGCGCTGGTGCTGGACAACCTCATCACCAACGCGCGCCGCTACGCCCGTTCGCTCGTGCGGATCAGCATCCTGCCGGCGGGCCGGGTGGTCCGGCTGCTGGTCGAGGACGACGGGCCGGGCATCCCGGCCGCCGACCGCGAGCGGATCTTCGACCGGTTCGTGCGGCTCTCCCCCGAGGCAGGAGCCGGGGGCGGGGCCGGCCTCGGGCTGGCACTGGTCGCGGCCCTCGTGCACGGCCGCGGTGGCGTGGTCTCCGCAGGCGCGACGCCCACCGGCGGCGGGCGCATCGAGGTGCGCTGGCCCGCGCTGAGCAGCCGGACGACGTAGCTGCCGGCCGCTGTGCCGGACTCACGGCGCCGCCCCGCCCGACTCGCCGTGCCGAGGTGTCGGACCCGCCGTGTTCGGGCTGGACTCCGCCCGACACCCGCGAGTCCGACGTCCTGCTCGGCGACCCCGGCGTTCCGGCGCCTCAGGGGTAGCGGCGCGGCGGTGCGACCTGCTGGTCCTGCTCCTCGGCCGGGATGCGGGAGGGTCCGGGCACGTCCGAGCTCTCCAGGTCGCGCGGCGGGATCCGCATCGGCTGTGCCCGGGGGGTGTCTGTGATGAGCCCCAGTTCGGCCAGCCCGGACCGCGGCTGCTCGAGCGCGGACCCGGCGTCCACGTGGCGCACCAGCTCGGGGCTCGCCAGCTGGGCGACCGGGATCGAGCCGGGCTGGACCGGCCATCCCGGCGGCACCGCGAGCGCGGGGAGCACGGGCGGGGGGAGGGGTTGCTCGGCCTCGTGCCGGCCGCCGGGCTCCGCGCCGGCCATCGCCGGGGCCGCCGGGGACTCGGCTTGGGCGGGGGCCGACCCGGGCGAATCTCCATCGACCGGCTGTGCCGCTTGCTGGGGCGCCGCCTGCTGGGATGCGGCCTGCTCGGGTGCCGGCTGCTGGCTCGGTGGTTGCTGGGCGGGCGTGTGCTGGGCCGCCGGCGTCGAGCGCTGGCCGGAACCGTTCGCGGAGCCCGCATCACCGCCGCCTGCGGCGCGACCCTCGGGAATGGCCCGGTCGAGCAGCTGACGGCTCGTGTCGAGCTGGGCGGCGAGGTGCAGCCGCAGCCTCTGCAGGTCGTCGACCTCGCGCTGGGCGTCCTCGACGGTCTGCCGCACCGCCTCCTTCGCGTCGACGAGGGCGGCGCGGGCCTGCTCGTCGGCGTCCTCGATGACGCGGCGGGCGCTGCGCATCGCCTCCGTCTGCAGCTTCGCCAGCTGCGCCATCGCCTCCCGGCAGCGGAGCGCGAGGATCTGGCGGAACTCCTCCTCGGCCGCGGCGCGCCGGGCGGCGGCCTCCTCGTCGAGGCGGGTGCGCTCGGCGGCGGCCTCGCGGCGCATCCGCTCGAGCTCCTCCTCGTCGCGGGGGCCGCGCAGCTCCGCCTCGTCGAAGCCGAAGCCGCCCAGGTCGCCCGCCTCGGCGCCGACGGCGGCGATGATCTCGGCGGCGTGGGCGGCGGCATGGGCGGACGCGTCGGCCCGCAGGGTGGTGAACTCCTCCTTGGCGAGGCGCAGCATCACCTGCAGGCGTTCGTTCATGCTGTCGATCGTGTCCGGAGGGCCTGCCAGCGCCCGCAGCTCCGTGCGCAGGCGCTCGATCTCGGCGTGCGCCGAGCCCAGCTCCTTGCGGCACGCCGCGAGCTGCTGACCGAGTTGGGAAGCCTGCTCGGCGGCGGCGGCGCGGTCGGCGGCGAGGATCGTCATCTCGGCGTCGACCCGGCTGAGGTGGTACGCCACCTGATCCGGGTCGTAACCGCGGCGTACTACGGCGAACGCGGGGGTGGCGATCGGCGGCTGCTCGGCTGGAGCCATGTGGATCACGGTACGAGCGGGGTGCGGCAGCGGTCGCCAGTCCCACGGCTATTTCACCTGGTCGTGGCGAGGTGAGGTCGCGATGTCGCCCCCCGCAGTGATCTTCGGCGGTCGCTGACACGATCGGGAGGTGCCCGTACTGCGGTCAACCGTGCTGATCGACGCCCCGCGGCGCACCGTCGCGGGGCTGTTGCGCGACGCCGAGGTGTCGGCGGAGGCGATGCGCCGCTGCGGTCACCGGTTCGCGATGGCCGGCCGGCTGGTGTGCCTCGGCGAGACCGTCCGGATCCAGGTGCGCCTGGCCCCCGGGGTCCGGGTGCCGCTGCGCACGCGGATCACGGCCGTGTCGCATTCGGGGCTGGAGTCGGTGCTGGTCTCCGGGCCGCTGCGCGCCTTGCGGCACCGCTCCACCCTCACGGAGACCGCAGCGGGCACTCTCCTGCTCGACGAGCTGAGCTGGACGTCACCGCTGGGCCCGCTCGGGCGCCTCGGCGACGTGGTGCTCGGGCGCAGCCTCGTGCTGCGGCTGCTGGCCGCGCGCGCGGATGCGCTGGTCGAGCGGGCGGCGGAGGTCACCGCCCGGCCGGTGGTCGTCGCCACCGCCCTGCTGCGCGACGGGGCCGTGCTCGCCGCCCAGCGCACCCGGCCCCCCGAGCTCGCGGGACGCTGGGAGCTGCCGGGTGGGCGTGTGGAGCGGGGGGAGACCGAGTCCGACGCCGTCGTCCGTGAGCTGCGGGAGGAGCTGGGTGCCGAGGTCCGCGCCACCGGTCGGCTCGGCACGGACCTGCCGCTCGCCGACGTCCTGCTTCGCGTGCACACCGCCGAGCTGGCCCCGGGCAGCCCCGAGCCGGAGCCGCTCGAGCACGCGGCGCTGCAGTGGGTCGACGCGGCCGGTGTGCCCGAGCTCGACTGGGTGCCCGCCGACCGCGCGGTGGCCGCCGACCTGGTGGCCCTGCTCCGGGATGAGGCCCCCGGCTGCTCCGGGGTCCGCTGAGCCCCGGCGCGGCCGTTCGCAACCGTGAACGAGGTGGAACCGGGCGGCTACCGGTTCCGTCCATGCCGGCATGCGTTTGGAGCCCCTCCTCTCCCGGCAGGCCGGTGTGATCTCCCGCGAGCAGGCGCTGCGGAGCGGTCTCGGTGCGGCGGAGGTCGACCGGTTGGTGCGGACGCGGCGCTGGCGGCCCCTGCACCCGCGCGTCTACCTCGTGACGGGGTACGAACCCGGCGACGAGGCGCGGGCCCGGGCGGCCGTGCTGTGGGCGGGTGCCGGCTCGGTGCTGTCGGGGGCCGCGGCCGCGTGGTGGCACGGGCTGCTCGCCGAAGCGCCACCGACGCTGGGGGTGATCGCCGCGACGCGCCGGCCGGCGCGGCCGGGCGTCGCCGTGCGGTGCGGGCGGCTCCACGCAGCCGACCGCGCCGAGCGCCGCGGCCTTCCGGTCACCGCCGTCGGGCTCACCGTGCTGGAGGCCGCCGCGGAGCTCGGCGGACCGGCGGGCGAGCTGCTGCTCCGGCGCGCCCTGCCGGAGATCGGCTGGGCCGAGGTGCTCGCCGCACACCGGCGCAACCCCACGCTCGCCGGCAAGGCGCTCCTGTCGGCAGCCGCCTCCCGAGCTTGCGCGCAGCGTGATCTCCACCACCTCTGCGCCCGGATCGGGCCCTCCACCGGGAGGTGGAGGTGAGGCTGTCCTCACTCCCAGCGCAGGGGTGGCGGTGCGGCGGGCTACCGTGAAGTGTGAGCACAGCAGCATCCACCCTCGCGGCCCCCGCGCAGCGGTCCGGCGCGTCCCGCGAACCGGGCGGCCGGCTGCGGAACGTCGCCATCGTCGCGCACGTCGACCACGGCAAGACCACCCTCGTCGACGCCATGCTCCGCGCCTCCGGCGCGTTCGGCGAGCGCGCCGCCGTGGTCGACCGGATCATGGACTCCGGCGACCTGGAGCGTGAGAAGGGCATCACGATCCTCGCCAAGCACACGGCGATCGACTGGCACGGCATGACGCTGAACGTCGTCGACACGCCGGGTCACGCCGACTTCGGCGGCGAGGTCGAGCGCGGCCTGTCCATGGTCGACGGCGTCGTGCTGCTCGTCGACGCGAGCGAGGGTCCGCTCCCGCAGACGCGCTTCGTGCTGCGCAAGACCCTCGCCGCAGGCCTGCCGGTCGTCCTGGTGGTCAACAAGACCGACCGGCCGGACGCCCGCTGCGCCGAGGTCGTCGACGAGAGCCTCGAGCTGCTCCTGGAGCTGGCCGACGAGCTGGAGCTCGACGAGGACACCACCGGCCAGCTGCTCGACCTGCCCGTCGTCTACGCGAGCGGTCGCGCCGGGCGCGCCTCCCGCACCCGCCCCGCCGACGGTGACCTGCCTGTCGACCCCGGTCTCGAGGCGCTGTTCGACGTGATCGCCGAGACCGTGCCGCCGCCCGCCGACGACCCGGACGCGCCTCTGCAGGCCCACGTCACCAACCTCGACGCCACGAGCTTCCTCGGCCGCATCGCGCTGTGCCGGGTCCGGGCGGGCGTGATCCGCAGGGGCCAGCAGGTCGCGTGGTGCCAGGCCGACGGGTCGACCACCCGGGTCAAGATCACCGAGCTGCTGCGCACCGAGGCCCTCGAGCGCGTGCCCGCCGAGTCGGCGAGCGCGGGCGACCTCGTGGCCGTGGCCGGCATCGCCGACGTCATGATCGGCGACACCCTCGCCGACCCCGAGAACCCGGTGCCGCTCCCGCGCATCCACGTCGACGAGCCGGCGATCGCCGTCACGGTCGGGATCAACACCTCACCGCTCGTCGGGCGCGACGAGCACCCGGGCACCAAGCTCACCGCCCGCCAGGTGAAGGGCCGTCTCGACGCCGAGCTGGTCGGCAACGTGTCGCTGCGCGTGCTGCCCACCGAGCGCCCTGACGCGTGGGAGGTGCAGGGCCGCGGCGAGCTGGCCCTCGCCGTGCTCGTGGAGACCATGCGCCGGGAGGGCTTCGAGCTCACCGTCGGCAAGCCGGAGGTCGTCACGCGCATGATCGACGGCAGGCTGCACGAGCCGTTCGAGCAGCTGTCGGTCGACGTGCCCACTGAGCACCTCGGTGCCGTCACGCAGCTGGTGGCGGCGCGCAAGGGCGAGCTGGGGCAGATGGTCCACGGCGAGTCCCGGGTGCGGATGGACTACCGGGTGCCCGCGCGCGGGCTGATCGGGTTCCGCACCGAGTTCCTCACGATCACGCGCGGCGCGGGCATCGCGAGCCACGTCTTCGACGGCTACGGCCCCTGGGTGGGCGAGCTGCGCACCCGCCAGCGCGGTTCCCTGGTGTCCGACCGCTCGGGGCCGGTCACCGCGTACGCGGTCGACCAGCTCGCCGACCGAGGCGTGCTGTTCGTCGGGCCGGGCACCCAGGTCTACAACGGCATGGTGATCGGCGAGTACACGCGCAACGAGGACCTCGAGGTCAACATCACGCGCGAGAAGAAGCTCACCAACATGCGCTCGTCCACCGGCGACGAGCTGGTGAAGCTGACGCCGCCCACCGTGCTCAACCTGGAGCAGGCGCTGGAGTTCTGCGCCACCGACGAGTGCGTCGAGGTCACGCCGGAGTCGGTGCGGATCCGCAAGGTCGAGCTGGACTCGCACACCCGTGCGCGGCAGCGGGCCAGGGCGCGCAACCCCCGCTGATCGAACGCGACGGGCCCTCCATACGGTGGAGGGCATGAGGATGCGGGTGTCGGGCTGTGCCGCGCTGGTCCTGGCGCTCGTCGTGGCGCTGGCGGCCTGCTCGAACGAGCCGGTCCCGCCGCCACCGCCCGCACCGATCCCCACCCCGCAGTCCGAGCCCACGCGGCTCGTGGTGGGGGTGGACGACATGGGGGCGGGCTTCAACCCGCACCTGATCGCCCACCAGTCGCCGGTCACCACGGCGCTCGCCACGCTCGTGCTCCCGTCGGTGTTCCGCCCCGACGCGGACGGCACGATGCGCCTCGACCCGACGATCGCGACGAGCGCCGAGGTCACGGCCACCGAGCCCTTCACGGTGAGCTACGAGCTCAACCTGGAGGCCTCCTGGTCGACGAACGCGCCGATCGCCGCCGAGGACTTCGTCTACCTCTGGGAGCAGATGCGCAGCCAGCCGGGCGTCACCGACGCCGCCGGCTACCAGCTCATCACCCAGGTGCGGTCGCGGGCCGGCGGCAAGGCGGTCGACGTCGTGTTCTCCCACCCCTACCCGGCGTGGCAGCACCTGTTCTCCGACCTCCTGCCCGCGCACATCCTCAAGGACGCCCCCGGCTCGTGGACGGGTGCGCTCACCGACGGCGTTCCCGCGTCCGGCGGGCCGTTCCGGGTGACCGCGGTCGACCGGGCCCGCGGGGAGGTCATGCTCGCCCGCAACGACCTGTACTGGGACACCCCGACCGTGCTCGACCAGCTCCTGCTCCG
Organism: Pseudonocardia cypriaca; assembly: GCF_006717045.1. Lineage (NCBI taxonomy): Bacteria > Bacillati > Actinomycetota > Actinomycetes > Pseudonocardiales > Pseudonocardiaceae > Pseudonocardia > Pseudonocardia cypriaca. The sequence continues at coordinate 2,478,974 of NZ_VFPH01000002.1, read as the reverse complement.
CAGGTTCGGGCCGCAGGAGCTGGCTCCCGCGCTGGCCGCGGGGGACGTCGACGTGGCCCTTCCGGAAGCCGAGCCGACGATCCGCACCGCGCTCGGCGGTCTGCAACCGGCCCCCGAGCTGCAGCTGGCGCCGAAGCCGATCGTCACGCAGCTCGGGATGCGCGCCGACGGCGGGCCGCTGGCGGACGCCAGGGTCCGGCGCGGGATCGCGATGCTGCTCGACCGGGAGGCGATCCGCACCGCGGTGGCCCCCGAGTCGCTGGCCGCCGACGCGTTCGGCCTCGCGCCGTCGCAGCCGGGGTACGCGTCGACCGCACCGCCGGACGCGCCGCTGCGCCACGACCCGGCCGCCGCGGCCCAGCTGCTCGCGAGCGCCGGCTGGAGCCGGGATCTCACGACGGGCCGGTGGGCGGTCGCGGGCGGTCCGGTGTCCCTCGTGATCGGAGCCGCGAACGAGCGGCTGGAGGACGTCGACGTGGCCCGCGCCGTCGCGGAGCAGCTCGACGCCGCGGGCATCGAGGTCACACTGGTCGGCCCGTCGGCCGTTGACCTGTTCGGGCAGGCCGCGGTGCCCGCGGTCCCGCCGAGCCCGAGCCCGACGCCCTCGCCGACGGCCCAGCCGGAAGCCCCGGTCACCACCCCGGCCCAGCCGGCGCAGACCCCGGGTGCTCCACCCACCACGCCGACGACGCCGGCCACCACGACGTCGGCGCTGCCCGCCACGCCGGGCGGCGTGGAGGTCGACCTGATGGTGCTACCGCGCACCGTCGGCGGCGACCTGGGCAGCGAGCTCGCCTCCGACTACGGCTGCCCCGCCCCCACCGCGCTGGTGCCCGAGCCGCCGCGCCCGCCCGCGGGGTTCTGCTTCCCGGCACTGCGCCCCGCGCTGGACGAGCTCGTGTCGGCCAGCCCTCGCCCGGAGACGGCGGGCGCCGTCGAACAGGTGCTGTGGGCGCAGCTGCCGTTCCTCCCGCTGTTCCAGCCCGTGAACCTCGTGGTGAGCACCCCGGCGGGCGAGGCCGCGACGGGCATCGGGCCGGGACCGCTCGCGTCCGGACCGGTGACCGGGGCCCAGAGGTGGCGCGCCCCGGCGCGGTGACCGCGGAGTAAGTTACCGCGAGGTAATGGAATGTTGTCGCTCAGTACGGCTCTGGTCACCCTTTGGTCACGATCGAGTGGCGGCGGATGACGGGCGCAGACGCGCTTCCTACCGTGCCCTGGGTCGGTGCGCCGGTTCGTGACATGGGCCGGGCTTCGCCGAGCTGGTGACGGGGACGCCCGATCGGGGTGGTCCAGCAGAGAGAGGTCAGGAAGACCGATGAGGAGATCGAGGGCTGCATCGCTCGCCGCGGTCGCGGCGGTGGCGACACTGGTGCTCGCGGCCTGCGGCGGGGGCGGCGGCGAGGATGGCGACGCCTCGGAGGGCGGGGTCTACCAGGACTGCAAGGCCAGCCCGACCACCTGCAACGCGGTGCCGGCCGCGCAGCTGCAGCAGGGTGGCTCGCTCACGTTCGCGATCGAGAAGAACCTCCCGAACTGGAACCTGAACTCCTCGGAGGGCAACGTCTTCGAGACCGGTCTGGCGGTCAAGACGTTCCTGCCCTGGACCTTCACCACCACGCCGGACCTCAAGCAGGTGCTCAACGAGAACCTCCTCGTCTCGGCCGAGCAGACCAGCACGAACCCGCAGACGATCGTCTACAAGATCAAGCCAGAGGCGGTCTGGAGCGACGGCACACCGATCACCGCCGACGACTTCGTCTTCCAGTGGAAGACGATGAACGGCAAGGACTGCCCGGAGTGCGCCGCGGCCCAGAATGCGGGCTACAACCAGATCTCCTCCCTCACCGGCTCGGACGGCGGCAAGACCGTCACGCTGGTGTTCGCCACGCCGTACGCCGACTGGAAGAACCTCTTCGCGTCGGGCACGCCGCTGTACCCGGCGCACATCGCTGCGCAGCAAGGTGACCTGAACACCCCCGCAGGCCTGGCGGCCGCGTGGAAGTGGTTCGGCGCCACCGTGCCGACCTACAGCGGCGGGCCCTTCCAGGTGTCGAACTGGCAGGACAACGTCGCGCTGACCCTCACGCCCAACCCGAAGTGGTACGGCGCGACGAAGCCCCCGCTGCAGCAGCTGATCATGCGCGTGATCACGGAGGCGTCGCAGGAGCCGGTGGCGCTGCAGAACGACGAGGTGCAGGTCATCTACCCGCAGCCGCAGGTCGACCTCGTCCAGCAGGTGCAGAACATCCCTGGCGTGTCGCAGTTCCAGGGGCTCGGGCTCACCTGGGAGCACCTCGACCTGAACCTGGCCAACGAGTACCTGGCCGACGAGCCGCTGCGCGATGCCATCTTCGCGGCCACGAACGTCCAGTCGATCATCGACTCGACCGTCGGCCAGTTCAACGAGGACGTCACGCCGCTCAAGAGCCACATGTTCGTGCCGGGCATCGACGGCTACGAGGACTACCTGCCGCCCGAGCAGGGCAGCGGCAACGTCGAGGCCGCCCGCAAGATCCTCAGCGATGCCGGCTACACGAACGTGGCCGAGGGCCAGCAGCTGACGAGGCCGGACGGCCGCGCCGTGCCGCCGCTGCGCATCCGCTACACCGTCGGCAACGCGATCCGGCAGACCACCGTGGAGCTCATCCAGGCGCAGGTGCGCCCGCTGGGCATCACCCTGGACATCGTGCCCACCGACGACCTCGGCGGCACCACCAGCAGCGGTGACTACGACCTGATCGTCTTCGCCTGGGTGCAGACGCCCGCGTCGTTCAGCAACGCCGAGCAGACCTGGAACAGCACCTCGTCCAGCAACTACGGCAAGTACAACAACCCCGAGGTCGACCGCCTGATGCACGAGGCGGCCACCTCGACCGACCTCGCCGCGGCCCGCGACACGCTCAACGAGGCCGGCCGGATCCTCGCCGAGGACTCCTACGTGCTGCCGCTGTACCAGAAGCCGACGATCATCGCGGCCCAGGACGACGTGGCGAACGTCCGGAACAACTCCTCGCTCGACGGCCCCACCTACAACGTCGAGGAATGGGGCCTGCGCCCGGCAGGCTGAGTTCCCACTCCCGGGGTGGCCGCGCTTCCGCAGCGGCCACCCCGAGGGCGGCGTAGCCTCCCGAAAACGGGCCGAACCGACCATCCGGAAGATCCCCCATGCTTGCCTTCGCCGTGCGGCGGATCGCGGTGTCGCTCCCGATCCTGCTGATCTCGACGTTCATCGTCTTCATGCTCGCGTCGCTGTCGGGGAACCCGCTGTCGCCGCTGCTGACGCGCAACCCGCCCCCGCCGCCCGAGACGATCGCTCTCGAGGCCGAGCGGCTGCGCCTGGACCATCCGCTGCTCGAGCGGTACTGGATGTGGCTCACCGGGCTCTTCCGGGGTGACTTCGGGCCGTCGGTCCAGTCGAACCTGAACATCGGCTCCGAGGTCGCGGGCCGGTTCATGGTCACGATCCGCCTGATCGCCGTCGCGATGATCCTCGCGCTCGTGCTCGCCGTCGTGATCGGCGTGATCAGCGCGGTGAAGCAGTACTCGAAGACCGACTACACGGCCACCTTCCTCGGCTTCCTGTTCCTCGCGATGCCGGCGTTCTGGCTCGCGATCCTGCTCAAGCAGGCGGGGATCGACTTCAACAACGCCGTCGACGAGCAGGTCGTCTACACGATCGGCGACGCGTCGGTGCCACTACCGGAGGGCTTCGGGGCCCAGGTCGCCGACATCGCCGGGCACATGATCCTGCCCACGATCTCGCTGGCCCTGATCTCGTACGCCGCGTGGAGCCGCTACCAGCGCTCCGCGATGCTCGAGGTGATGAACAGCGACTACGTGCGGCTGGCCAGGGCGAAGGGCCTGTCGCGGCGGCGCGTCATGGTCAAGCACGCCCTGCGCAACGCGCTGATCCCGCTCACCACGGTCACGGCACTCGACCTGGCCTCGATCATCAGCGGCGCCGTGCTCACCGAGGCCGTGTTCCAGTGGCGCGGGATGGGCGACCTGCTGCTCAACGCCATCCACAGCGACGACGTGTACGTGGTAATGGCGTGGCTGCTGGTCACCGCCACTGTGGTGATCGTGTTCAACCTGCTGGCCGACCTGCTCTACGCCGTCCTCGACCCCAGGATCCGCTATGCCTGAGCCCGTAGCGCCCGAGACGCCGGTGGCGGCGCCGGAGACCGGGCCCGGCACCCGGGCTCCCGACCGCGAGTTCACCATCGCGGAGCGCAGCCAGTTCCAGCTCGTGCTGCGCCGGTTCATGCAGCACCGGCTCGCCGTGGGCAGCCTCGTCGTGCTCGTGCTGCTGGTCCTGCTGGCCTACGTCGGCGGCGCGCTGTGGAAGTACGACTTCGGCCAGTTCACCCCGGACAAGTCCGACGCGCCGTCGCTCGACCACCCGTTCGGCACCGATGCCGCCGGCAAGGACCAGTTCGCGCAGGTGCTGCGCGGCACCCAGATCTCGCTGCAGATCGCCGTGCTGGTGGCGCTCTTCTCCACGGTCGTCGGCACGGTGTGGGGTGCGGTCGCCGGGTACTTCGGCGGGGTCGTCGACACGATCCTCATGCGGGTCTCCGACCTCGTCCTCACGCTGCCGCTGCTGGCGGTCGCGGCCATGCTGGCGCACAACTTCGGCGGCTCGTGGTGGCTCATCTCGGTGGTCATCGCCGGGCTGTACTGGGCGTACGTCTCCCGGGTGGCCAGGGGCGTCGTGCTGTCGCTGCGGGAGAAGGAGTTCATCGAGGCGGCGAAGGCACTGGGCGCGAGCGACGCGCGGATCATCTTCCGGCACCTGGTGCCCAACGCGCTCGGATCGATCATCGTCAACGCCACGGTCCTCGTGGCGCTCGCGATCCTGCTGGAGACGTCGCTGTCCTACCTGGGCTTCGGGGTGCGCCCGCCGGACACGTCGCTCGGCATCCTCGTCAGCGAGGCGCAGACGGCGCTCACCACGCGGCCGTGGCTGTTCTACTTCCCCGGCCTGTTCATCATCCTGATCGCCCTGACCATCAACTTCATCGGCGACGGCCTGCGGGACGCGCTCGACCCGCAGCAGACGAAGGTGCGCGCATGACCCCGCCCGAGGAGGACCTGCTGGCGGTGGCCCAGACCGAGGGCGAGGTCGCGCGAGCGTCCCGCGACGTCGTCCTGGAGGTCGACGGGCTCACCGTCGGGTTCCCCACCGACGACGGGCTGGTCCAGGCCGTGCGCGGCGTGAGCTACCAGCTGCGCCGGGGTGAGGTGCTCGGCATCGTCGGCGAGTCGGGCTCGGGGAAGTCGGTCACGTCGATGGCCGTGATGGGGCTCCTGCCCGGCACGGCACGGGTGGCCGGCTCCGTGCGGTTCGGCGGAAAGGAGCTGGTCGGCGCCCCGGACGCGGAGCTGGCGAAGGTCCGCGGCCGGCGCATCGCGATGATCTTCCAGGACCCGATGACGTCGCTGAACCCGGTGTACACGATCGGCTACCAGATCGCGGAGGCGGTGCGCGCCCACCACGACGTGAGCAAGGACGCGGCGTTGAAGCGGGCCGCGGAGCTGCTGGAGATCGTGCGCATCCCCAACGCGAAGGCGCGGCTGGCCAGCTACCCGCACGAGCTCTCGGGCGGCATGCGGCAACGGGTCGTGATCGCGATCGCGATGGCGAACGACCCCGACGTGATCATCGCCGACGAGCCGACCACGGCGCTCGACGTCACCGTGCAGGCGCAGATCCTGGACGCGCTCGACACCGCCCGCGAGGAGACCGGCGCCGCCATGGTGCTGATCACCCACGACCTCGGCGTGATCGCCGGGCGGGCCGACCGCGTCCTCGTGATGTACGCGGGCAAGCTCGTGGAGAGCGGCAGCGCCGAGGACGTCTTCTACACCCCGCGCATGCCGTACGCCCTCGGGCTGCTGGGCAGCCTCCCGCGGCTCGACCGCCCGTCCGAGCGGCTCACCCCGATCCCCGGCGCACCGCCGTCGCTGGTCAACATGCCGTCCGGGTGCCCGTTCACCCCACGATGCCCGCTGGCCCGGGGGATTTGCGACGAGGTGGAGCCTTCGCTGGAGCCCACCACCAGCCCGGACCACACGGCCGCGTGCCACTTCTCCGAGGAGCTCGTGGGAGCCGAGGCGGGGCAGCTGTTCGGCACGAGGGTCGCCGACACCGCGGCGCTCGCGGAGTTCGTGCGCGAGACTGCCGACCTCGAACCCCAGGACGACCTGTCATGACTGCAGCCCCCGTCGCCGCACCGCCGGTGCTGAGCGTCCGCAACCTCGTCAAGCACTTCCCGGTGCGCTCCCGCGGCCTGCTGCGCCGCCAGGTCGGGGAGGTGCACGCCGTCTGCGGTGTCTCGTTCGACCTCGCGGAGCGCGAGACCCTCGGCCTCGTCGGTGAGTCGGGGTGCGGCAAGAGCACCACCGCCCGCGTGCTGCTGAACCTGCAGCCCGCCACCTCGGGCGAGGTGTTCTACCAGGGCCGCGAGCTCACGTCGCTCTCGCGATCGCAGATGCGAGCGCTGCGTCGCGACCTGCAGATCGTGTTCCAGGACCCGTACGCGTCGCTCGACCCGCGGATGCCGGTCAACGAGATCATCGCCGAGCCGCTGCGCATCCACGGCCTCTACGGCGACGAGGGCCGCACCGTCGTGCGCGACCTGCTGCGCACGGTCGGGCTCAAGCCGGAGCACGGCAACCGGTTCCCCCACGAGTTCTCCGGCGGCCAGCGCCAGCGCATCGGCGTCGCGCGGGCGCTCGCGCTGCGCCCCAAGGTCCTTGTGCTCGACGAGCCGGTGTCCGCGCTGGACGTCTCCATCCAGGCCGGCGTGCTGAACCTGCTCGACGAGCTGCAGTCCGAGCTGGGCCTGTCCTACCTGTTCGTCTCGCACGACCTGTCGGTGGTGCGCCACATCGCCGACCGCATCGCTGTGATGTACCTGGGCACGATCGTCGAGACGGGCACGTCCCAGGAGCTGTTCGAGGGCCCGGCCCACCCCTACACGCAGGCGCTGATCTCCGCGATCCCGTTGCCCGACCCGCGCAAGGAACGGGCCCGCGAGCGGATCACCGTGGTCGGCGACGTGCCCAGCCCGGCCGATCCGCCGAGCGGCTGCCGCTTCCGCACCCGCTGCCCGAAGTTCGCGAACGAGCTGACGGAGTCCGAACGCACGGCCTGCATCGAGCAGCCGCCGGAGCTGGTCGACCGGGGTCACGGCCACCCGGCGGCCTGCCACTACGCGGAGCGCAGGGCCCTCCTGTAAGTGCCCTGCCGTCCGCTCAGGTCGACGGGAGCAGGTGCTGTTCCTCCGCGTGGTGGCAGGCGCTCGAGTGGTGGCCGCCCGCCCGGACGACAAGGGCCGGTTCCTCGTCCGCGCAGATCTCAGTTGCCTTCCAGCACCGCGTGCGGAAGCGGCAGCCGCTGGGCGGGTTCACCGGGCTCGGGACGTCGCCTGTGAGCCGGATCCGGGCGCGCGCGGCTCGTACGGCCGGGTCGGGCACCGGGACCGCCGACAGCAGCGCCTGCGTGTACGGGTGGGACGGGCGGTTGTAGATCTCGTACTCCGGCCCGATCTCGACGATCTTGCCCAGGTACATGACGGCCACCCGGTCCGACAGGTGGCGCACGACGGACAGGTCGTGGGCGATGAACAGGTAGGAGAGCCCGAACTCGCGCTGCAGATCGCCCAGCAGGTTCATCACCTGGGCCTGGATCGACACGTCGAGCGCGGACACCGGCTCGTCGCAGATGATGATCTCCGGTTTGAGGGCGAGCGCGCGGGCGATCCCGATCCGCTGGCGCTGGCCGCCGGAGAACTGGTGCGGGTAGCGGTTGATGTGCTCGGGGTTGAGCCCGACGACGTCGAGCAGCTCCTGCACCTTCTTGCGGCGCGCGCCCTTCGGGGCGACGTCGGGGTGGATGTCGAACGGCTCGCCGACGATGTCGCCCACGGTCATGCGGGGGTTCAGCGACGTGTACGGGTCCTGCAGCACGATCTGGATCGACCGGCGGAGCGCCTGCAGCGCCTTCCCCCGTTTCGCGAAGACGTCCTCCCCGTGGAACCGGACCCGCCCCGACGTGGGCGGCTCCAGCCGCATCAGCACCTGCGCCAGCGTCGACTTCCCGCAGCCGGACTCGCCGACCACGCCGAGCGTCTCGCCCCTGCGCAGCTCGAACGACAGGCCGTCGACCGCCCGCACCTGCCCCACGGTGCGCTTGAACAGGATCCCCACCTGCACGGGGAAGTGCTTGACGAGGTCCTCGACCTCGAGGATCGCTGTCATGACCCCGCCTCCGCGGGCCCGGGTACCTGGGCGGTCATCGCGCCACCAGCTCCTCGGCGAACAGGCACGCGGACGACCGCCCGCCGGGCAGGATCTCGAGCGGCGGGACCGCCTCCGTGCACACGTCGGCGGCCATCGGGCAGCGCGGGTGGAACGGGCATCCGGGCGGGATGCGGGTGAGGCTGGGCGGCAGCCCGCGGATGGCCTTCAGCGCCGTGCCCTTCGTGTCGATGCGCGGGATCGACTCCAGGAGCGACCGGGTGTACGGGTGGCACGGGTTGGCGTAGAGGGAGTGCACGTCCGCGTGCTCGACGATCCGGCCCGCGTACATCACCGCGATCCGGTCGGCCACCTCCGCGACCACGCCCAGGTCGTGCGTGATGAGGATCAGGCCCATGTGCCGTTCGGCCTGGATCTCGGCGAGCAGGTCCATGATCTGGGCCTGCACGGTGACGTCGAGCGCCGTGGTGGGCTCGTCCGCGATGAGGACGTCCGGGTCGAGGGCGAGCGACATCGCGATCATGACGCGCTGCCGCATCCCGCCCGAGAACTGGTGCGGGTGGTCGCGCACCCGCTGCCGGGCGGCCGGGATGCCGACCAGGTCCAGCAGCTCGACGGCGCGCTTCTCGGCGTCGCGGCGGCTCATCCCACGCCTGGTGCGCAGCTGTTCGCCGATCTGGAACCCGACGGTGAACACCGGGTTCAGCGCTGAGAGCGCGTCCTGGAAGACCATCGCGATGTGCTCGCCGCGCAGCTCCCGGCGCCGCGAGTCCGTTGCGCCGAGCAGCTCCTCCCCGCGGTAGCGCACCGCGCCGCCGGTGACGACCGCAGGCGGCATCGGCAGGATCCCCATGATCGTGTTGGCCGTGACGCTCTTGCCCGAACCGGACTCGCCGAGCACGGCGAGGGTCTCCCCGGCGTCCACGTGGTAGTCGACGCCGTTGAGCACGTGCGCCACCCCGTCGCGGGTGCGGAACTCCACCCGGAGGCCATCCACCTCCAGCAACGGACTCGACATCAGCGGCCCTTCGGGTCGAACGCCTCGCGGACCGCGTCGCCCAGCATCACGAAGGCGAGCACCGTGACGGCGAGGAACGCGGCCGGGAACAGCAGCAGGAACGGTGCGACGCGCAGGTAGTCCCGCGCCTCGCTGATCATCACGCCCCACGACACGACGGGCTCGCGCAGCCCGATGCCGAGGAACGACAGCGTGGCCTCGATGCCGATGAAGGCGCCGAGCGCGATCGTGGCGTACACCAGCACGGGAGCGAGGCAGTTCGGCAGCATGTGGCGCCAGATCACCCGTGCCGGGCTCGCGCCGAGCGCGCGGGCGGCGCGGACGTAGTCCTGGTCGCGGGCCGCGATCGCCGCCGACCGCGTGATGCGCATCGACACCGGCCACGAGAGCGCGCCCATCGTCAGCACCACGAGCGCGGTGATCCCGACGGCCCCCTCCCCGACGGTCTCGCGGAAGCTGGAGAGGATCACGATCGCACCGAGCACGAACGGTAGGCCGAAGATGATGTCGGTGAGCCGGGAGACCAGGTTGTCGAGCCATCCTCCGTAGTAGCCGGCGACCATGCCGAGCGCGCCGCCGACGAGCACGGTGAACGTCGTGGCGAGCACCCCGACGACGATCGACACGCGGGTGCCGTAGATCGCGCGGGCGAACACGTCGCGGCCGAGCAGGTCGTAGCCGAACCAGGCCTGCGCCGACGGCGGCTGCCGGCTGCGGGCGAGGTCGCCCGCGTTCGGATCGACTGAGGTGAACAGCTGGGGGAAGGCCGAGAGCACCAGCAGTAACGCGATGAGCGCCACCGAGATCAGGAACAGCGGGCGCCTGCGCAGGTCGTGCCATGCGTCCGAGACGAGGCTGCGTGCCCGGTCCGGCCCGGCGGCAGCCAGCACGCTGGGGTCAGACATAGCGGATCCTCGGGTCGAGAACGGCGTAGACCACGTCCACCAGCAGGTTCATCAACAGGTAGATGATCACGAGCAGGACGACCACCCCCGTGACGGTGGCGCCTTCCCGCAGGGCGATCGAACGGAAGATCAGCCCACCGATGCCGCGGATGTTGAAGATTCCCTCGGTGACGATCGCGCCGCTCATGAGCGAGCCCAGGTCGACACCGAGGAAGGTGACGACCGGGATCAGCGAGTTGCGCAGCAGGTGCACGCCGACCACCCGGCGCGGTTCGAGGCCCTTCGCCACCGCGGTGCGGACGTAGTCGGAGCGCCGGTTCTCCGCGATGGAGGTCCGGGTCAGGCGGGTGACGTAGGCCATCGACAGGCTGGCGAGCACGAAGCCGGGCACGATCAGCTCCCCGAAGCTCGCGTCGGCCGAGACCGTCGGGGCGATGATCCCGAGCCGCAGGCCCAGCACGGTCTGCAGGACGTAGCCGGTGACGAACACCGGGATTGAGATCAGGAAGAGGGTCGAGACCAGCACGACGTTGTCGAGGAAGCCACCGGAGCGCAGGCCGGTGAGGACACCGGCGACCACCCCGATGACGGCCTCGATCAGCAGCGCGACGATCGCCAGCCGCAGCGTGACCGGGTAGGCGGCCGCGATCAGCTGGCCGACCGACGTCCCGGAGAACGTCTGGCCGAAGTCGCCCTGCAGCAGGTTGCCGACGTAGCGCAGGTACTGCCCGACGACGTTCTCGTCGAGGTGGAACTCCTCGCGCATCCGGGCGACGTAGGCGTCGGGGCAGGCCCGCTCGCCGCACTTGCCGGCGAACGGGTCGCCCGGCAACGCCCAGACGAGCAGGTAGATGAGGAAGGTCGTCCCGACGAAGACCGGTACGAGCTGGAGGAGCCTTCGGAGGACGTAGCGCCCCACTAGTTGTCCGAGACCGTGACGCTCTCCAGGTCGAGCTCGCGGAACGGCGTGACCGTGACGTTCTGGAGCCGCTCCGACCAGCCCGCCTGGAACGACTGGAAGTACACCGGGATCGCGGGCATGTCCTGGATGATCATGCGCTCGGCCTCCTGGTAGAGCGCGTTGCCCTCCTCGACGGACGGGGCCGCGTCCGCGCGGGCGAGGAGCTCGTCGACGGCCGGGCTGGAGTACTCGCCGTCATTGGTCGACCCGCCGGTGCGGTACAGCGGGTTGAGGAAGTTCTCGATCGACGGGTAGTCCGCCACCCAGCTGGTGCGGTACAGCCGGCTCAGCTGCCGCGCGTTGATCGCCGAGCGGTGCTCGCCGAACGTGGGCACCGGCACGAACGTGCACTGCACGCCGAGCGCGTTGCTGATCGAGACGCAGGTGGCCTGGATCCACTCGGCGTTGCCGGAGTCGGCGTTCGAGGTCAGCTCGATCGGGCCCTGGAACCCGCTGGCCTGGAACATCTGCCGCGCGCGATCAGGCTGGTACGTGCACAGCTCGCCGCACTGGTTCGGGATGCGGCCGGGCACGTCGGGCGCGACGAGCCCGTCGGCGGGGGGCCGGGTGCCGCCGAAGATCCGCTGGTTGATCTGCTCCCGGTCGATGGCCATCGAGATGGCCTGCCGCAGCTGCGGGTTCTGGTAGCGCGCGTCGTAAAGCGGGAAGCCGAGGCGCTGCACGCCGAGGAAGGTCCGCGACACGCTGCGGTCGGCGAGGTCGGTCTGGTAGAGGTTGCCGGCCAGCCCGGACGGCGGGATGACCTCGATGAAGTCGAGGTTGTTCGCCACGACGTCGGCGTAGGCCGCCTCGGCGGACTCGTAGAAGCGGAACTCCACCCCGGCCACGCTCGGCTTGGGCGCGCCGGGCCACTGCTCGTAGCGCTCGACGACGACGTTGACACCCGGCTGGCGGGAGACGAAGCGGAACGGCCCGTTGCCGATAGGCACTGCCTCGAACGCCGCCCGGTCGGTGAAGAACAGCTCGGGGAGCGGCGCGAACGCCCGGTAACCCAGGATGGTCGGGAACACCACGAACGGCGCGGACAGGGTCACCTCGAAGGTCCGGTCGTCCACCACCCGCAGGCCGGACATCTCCTGCGCGGCCGGCTGCGGCGCCGTCTGCGGGCCCGCGGTGCCGTCCGGGTCCTCGGTGTGGACCTGGTCGTAGCCCTGGATCTTGGAGAAGAAGGAGGCGTTCTGCTGGCCGTTGGGGGAGTACGCGGTGTAGTTCCACGAGCGGACGAAGCTCTGCGCGGTGACCGGCGAGCCGTCGTGGAACGTCCAGCCGTCCTTCAGCCGGATCGTGTACACCCGCGAGTCGGTGGTGTCGATCGACTCCGCCACCATGTTGGCGGGCTGTGCCGTCACCGGGTCGTACTCGACGAGCGAGCTGAACAGCGCGTCGATGACCTTGCCGCCACCGGTCTCGTTCGTGTTGCCGGGCACGAGCGGGTTCTCCGGCTCCGTGCCGTTCACGGTGATGGTGGCGCCGCTCGGGGTCGCCGCGCCCCCACCCGGCTCGCCGCCACCTCCGCCGCACGCGGTGGTCACCAGGGCGATGGACAGCAACCCGGCCGTCCAGGCAGCTGCTCGTCGTGCGCGCATGTCCCCCCAATCCGCCGAACGGCGGACGCGGGTGACGCGTCCGTCGCAGTTCGGGTGATGTTGGGGACGGACAGTATCCGGCCGGATCGTGTCCGTTGACCTCCTCGAGATCACAAATGGGTTGCGTGCACGGTTCGATGCCACCGGCACCTCGCACGTAGAGTGCGATCGTGATGCCACCCCCGGCCCGGCGGAGGCTGCTCCTCGTGCACGCCCACCCCGACGACGAGACGCTCTCCACGGGCGGCACGATCGCGCACTACGCGGCCGCCCCGGACACGTCCGTCACGCTCGTCACCTGCACGCTCGGGGAGCAGGGCGAGGTGATCCCGGCCGAGCTCGCGGAGCTCGCACCCGAGCGGGGCGACCAGCTCGGCGGCTACCGCGCCGGTGAGCTCGCCGCCGCGTGTGCCGCGCTGGGCGTCCGCGACCACCGCTACCTCGGTGGGATCGGCCGCTGGCGCGACTCGGGGATGGCACTCGCCGGTCACGGGGTGCGCGCGGCCATGCCGGAGCGGCTGCACCCGCGCGCACTCGCCCGGCCGGACGCGTTCGACGAGCAGGTCGACCAGCTCGTGGCCGTGCTGGAGGAGGTGCGCCCGCAGGTCGTCGTCACCTACGGGCCCGACGGCGGGTACGGCCACCCCGACCACGTGCGCGCGCACGGGATCACTGCCGCCGCCGTGCGCCGGGTACCCGCGCGGATGTTCTGCACGGTCGTCGGCCGGTCCACCCTCGACGCCGGGCTCTCGAAGCTGGCCGGCCGCGACGGCCTGCCGTTCCGGGTGCCCGAGCCGGACGAGCTGCCAAGCGTGCCGGACGAGACGATCCGCGTACGCGTCGACGTCACCGGACAGCGCGCGGCGCGCGTCGCGGCCATGCGTGCGCACGCCACCCAGGTGGCGGTGTGGTCGGATGACGAGGTCACGGCGTTCGCGGTGAGCAACTTCGTCGCGCAGCCCCTCCTCGACGTCGAGGAGTACGTACCCGCCGACGGGGCAGGCGCCGCGGCGGGCGACCTGTTCCAGGAGACCGTGGATGCCTGAGAAGACCGTGGACGACACCGCCGAGGAGATCCTGGCCCCGGACCCGCAGCAGCCGCTCGTGCCCGACAGCGTGCTGCTCGCGCTCCTCGTCGCCGACGGGCTGCTGCTCGGGGCGTTCGGGCTGATGTTCACCCCGCTTTACACGAACGGCATCCCGGTGCCGATGGGCGTCGTCCTGTCGATCCTGGTGCTGCCGTGGCTCGTACGACAGGCCGGTGAGATCGACACGCGTCCCGCGGTGGCAGGGGCACCGCTCATCGCGTGGGGGGCGGTCGTCTGCGTGCTCGGGCTCTTCGGCCCGGGCGGCGACGTGATGCTGCTGGCCGACTGGCAGTCGCTCGCGCTCCCGGTCGGCGGGATCGGCGCCGGACTGTGGGGACTGCGAGCGGTGACGGAGCGGGAGTACCGCGGGAGCAGCGGTGGGTGACGCCATCCCGGACGCGGTGATCGTCGCGCTCCTCCGGCCGTTCGTCCGGGCCACCCGTCCCGTGCTCGACGGGCTGCGGGATGCCGACCCGTTCGGCCTCCGGTCCCGGGCGGCGGGCGGCGAGGAGCTGCCCGCCGAGGAGCGGGGACTGCAGGACAAGGTGCTCGACGCGCTGGCCTCCGTCGAGGTCCCGGGCACGGCCGCGTGGGCGGCGATGGACGTGCCGGCCCGTACGCGCTGGTGGGTGCGCCGGGTCGGCCGCTTCACCACGCTGATCGCCGCGGTGCCCGGGCTGGGCGGCGCGCTCGCGAACCGGCTTCCCGTCTCGAAGGCCGTCGGCGCGGCCGGGCAGGGCCTGCTGCTGGTGGCCATCGCGGGCGAGCACGGCGTCCGCGACGAGGACGAGCTGGTCAACCTGCTCGGGGCGGTGCTCTTCCGCCGCGAGCTCGCCGTGTCGGCGGCCACCGGCACCGAGGACGCGGCGGCAGACGCCCGCGCGGCCGAGCTCACCGGGGACCTCGCGAAGCACTCCACCACCCCCACCATGACCAAGGTCGGACGGGCGGTGTGGCGGCTGGGCCGCGCACTCTTCGCGGTGGAGGACGAGCTCGACAAGCGCCCGCACGGCAACCTCCTGCACGAGGGCCTCGGCATGCTCCCGGTGGTCGGGGCGGTGGGGAAGTACCTCGGCGAGTGGTCCGGACTGAAGAAGGCGGCCCGCGAGGCCGAGAAGCGGCTCGCGAACCGCGGTCACTGACGCGCTTGGTTTCGGGCGCACGGGTTGTGCGGTGGCGCGGGGCGTCGACGGGCCTCCGCCTCTGGGCCTCCGGTTACTGGTCGGTCCACGCGACCCGTCGATGGGTCGCGTCAGCGTCGAAGGACTGCGTCGCAGGGTCAGGTGGGCGGCACCAGGTAGCGGTAGCGGTGGTGCTCGACGTAGCCGAGGCGGTCGTAGAGCGCCCTCGCTCCGTCGTTCTTCAGAGCCACCTGCAGAACCGCCCACCTCGCTCCGCGCTCGCGGCCCCATGACCCGGCGGCGGTGAGCAGGGCGGTGGCGTGGCCGCGCCTGCGGGCCGCGGGCACGACCTCGAGCATCGAGATGTGCACGTGGTCGTCGACGACGGTGGCGCGCACCTGCCCGAGAACTGCGCCGTCCGGGTCGCGGAGCACGCCGAACGCGGAGTCCGGCGCGCCCGCGAGCACCTGGTGCTGTGCCGGTGTTGGTGGCCCGCCGACGGCGAGCTGCCACCACTCGTCCGACGGGCCGGAGGGCAGCTCGATGTGCGCACCGAGCGGCGGTTCGGCATCCGCGACCGGCGCCACCAGCACCGACACCTCTGCGCCCTTCGCGTGGCCGACGTCCAGCACCCAGCCCTCGGCCGCCACGGCGCGGTCCCACGGCGAGCCGACCGGCACCTGGACGCGGGCCGGCACGCCGTGCTCCCGGGCGAAGCGGCGCACCCCGTCGAGGGCCGACGGCATCGGCAGGCCGGGGTCGCCCAGCGCGAGGGCGCCGTTGGCGCGCCCGGTGTAGCCACCCGCGGCGCGCAGGCGCCACGCCCCCAGCGGCCGGTCGACTTGGGCGGGCCAGGCGTCGGCGCACAGCCCTTCGAGGCGGACGATCGCGGCGAGCGGCGCGCGCCGCGGCGGTGCGGGCGGGACGGCACGCACCGCGACGACGGCGGAGCGCTCGACGCGCACCGGCCCCCGCCGGGTGTGCACCACCACGGCACCCGAGCCCTCCGCGGAGAGCTCGCCGACCGCGTCGGTGAAGAGCGGCCGGCCGTCGCGGTCGCCGATGCGGTGGCGCAGCGCCACCCGCGCACCGACCAGCTCTTCCGGGATCTCCACGCCACCCATCGTGCGGGGTCCTACGGCGGGACTCACACCTGCCCCGGCTCCCACAGCGGGTGGAGCGCGATACATACTGGGTAAGTTCCTGTTCGCCCGCGTGGAGGACCACCCGTGACGTATGTGATCGCCGAGCCCTGCGTCGACCTGCTCGACAAGGCGTGCATCGAAGAGTGCCCGGTGGACTGCATCTACGAGGGCGGGCGGATGCTCTACATCCACCCCGACGAGTGCGTCGACTGCGGTGCTTGTGAGCCGGTCTGCCCCGTCGAGGCGATCTACTACGAGGACGACGTCCCCGAGCAGTGGGCCGCCTACACCAAGGCCAACGTCGACTTCTTCGACGAGCTGGGCTCGCCCGGCGGTGCCTCCAAGGTCGGCAAGATCAACCGGGACGTCGAGCCCGCTCTGAGCCTGCCGCCCCAGCAGCACGACGAGTGAGGTTCTCCCTCCCGGACTTCCCCTGGGACAGCCTCGCCGAGGACAAGGCGCTCGCTGCCGCCCATCCCGGCGGGATCGTCGACCTGTCCGTCGGCACCCCGGTGGACCCCGTTCCCGCCGTCGTGCGCGCCGCGCTCGCCGGCCCGGCCGCCGACGTCCCGGGCTACCCGACCACCCACGGTCCCGCATCGCTGCGCGAGTCGATCGCGGGTTCGCTCGACCGCCGGTTCGGTGTCACGGTCGACCCGGTCGCGGTGCTGCCGACCATCGGGTCGAAGGAGCTCGTCGCCTGGCTGCCCACCCTGCTCGGGCTCGGCGCCGAGCAGACGGTCGTCATCCCGGAGCTCGCCTACCCCACCTACGAGGTCGGGGTCCGGCTCGCCGGGGCGCAGCTCGTCCGGTCCGACTCCACCGCTGCCCTCGGGCCGCGCCGCGTCGCGCTGGTGTGGCTGAACTCGCCGTCGAACCCGACGGGCCGGGTGCTGCCGGCCGAGCACCTGCGCAAGGTCGTCGACTGGGCGCGCGAGCGGGGTGCCGTCGTCGCCTCCGACGAGTGCTACCTGTCCCTTTCCGACGGCGCCCCCTCGGTGCTGCACCCGGACGTCTGCGGCGGCTCGCACGAGGGGCTGCTCGCCGTCCACTCGATGTCGAAGTCCTCCAGCCTCGCCGGCTACCGGGCCGGGTTCGTCACCGGCGACCCCCGGCTCGTCGCCGACCTGCTCGAGGTGCGCAAGCACGCGGGGATGATCGTGCCGCGGCCCGTGCAGGCGGCGATGGAGGCGGCCGCGTCGGACGACGCGCACGTCGCCGAGCAGGTGCAGGTCTACGCCCGGCGCCGGGTGCGGCTGCGCGCCGCGTTGGAGGCGGCCGCCTACCGGATCGAACACTCCGAGGCGGGCCTCTACCTCTGGGCCACGGCAGGCGAACCGGGCCGCGCGACGGTCCGCCGGCTGGCCGAGGCCGGAATCCTGGTGGCCCCGGGCGACTTCTACGGCCCGCTCGGTGCCCGGCACGTTCGGGTGGCCCTCACGGCCACGGACGAGCGGATCGAGGCCGCGGTGGAGCGCCTGAAGGCCTGAGAGTGCGCCACCGGCGTGTCAGCAAAGCCACTTTCACGACGCCAGGCGTCAGCAAAGCCACTTTGCTGACGCCCGGGGACGGGTCGGTCCGGCCCTCAGTTCGCGTGCAGCGCCTCGTTCAGCGCGATGCCCTCGCCCGTGCGGGGCAGGGCCTCCACGGCGCCCGTGAGCGAGTTGCGGCGCAGCAGGATGCCGTTCTGACCGGAGAGGGTGCGGGCGGCGGTCGTGCTCCCGTCCGGCAGCGTGACCTTCGTGCCAGCGGTGACGTACAGGCCCGCCTCGACCACGCAGTCGTCGCCGAGGGAGATCCCGATGCCGGCGTTGGCGCCGATCAGGCACCGCTCGCCCACGGAGATCACCTCCTTGCCGCCGCCGGAGAGCGTCCCCATGATCGAGGCGCCGCCGCCGACGTCCGACCCGTCGCCGACGACGACCCCGGCGGAGATGCGCCCTTCGACCATCGACGCACCGAGCGTGCCGGCGTTGTAGTTCACGAAGCCCTCGTGCATCACGGTGGTGCCGGCGGCGAGGTGGGCGCCGAGCCGGACGCGGTCGGCGTCGGCGATGCGGACGCCCTCCGGGAGCGCGTAGTCGACCATCCGGGGGAACTTGTCCACGCCGTACACGGCCAGGGGAGCGCGGGTGCGCAGCCGGGCGCGGATGAGCTCGAAGCCCGGCACGGGGCACGGGCCCTGGCTGGTCCACACGACGTTGGCGAGCACGCCGAACACGCCGTCCAGGTTGACCTCGCGCGGTGCGACCAACCGGTGGCTGAGCAGGTGCAGCCGCAGGTAGGCGTCGTGGGCGTCGGCGGGCGGGTCGGCGAGCGACGCGATCGCGGTGCTGACCACGACGGTGCGGACACCGCGCGCGTCGTCGGTGCCGACGAGCGGCTCCAGGTCCGCCGTGACGTCCGGGGCGTCCGGCCCGAGTGCGGGGCTGGGGTACCAGGTGTCCAGGACGGTGCCATCTGCGGTGACGGTGGCCAGCCCGGTGCCGGAGGCCCCCTCGATGCGAAGTGCGCTGCTCACGGCCCCAACGCTAACGGCCCTCGACCCCGTCGGAAGACAGGGGCGGAGCGACTTCACAGAGCGAGCACCGACTTCACACAGGGCGGGCCCCGTGTGAAGTCCGTACGCGGTCTGTGAAGTGCGGCAAGTAGCGTCCGTGCCGTGCGTTCCTTCGACCTTGCCGGTGATCCCGTCGAGCTCTGTGCCGCTCTCGTCGACGTGCCCAGCGTCTCCGGGGACGAAGGGGAGCTCGCCGATGCGCTCGAGGCGGCCCTGCGCGCGCAGGCGCCGCACCTCGTGGTGCAGCGGTCCGGCCACGCCGTGCTGGCCCGCACCGAGCTGGGCCGGGACAAGCGGGTGCTGCTCGCCGGGCACATCGACACCGTGCCGATCGCCGACAACGTCCCCAGCCGCCGCGACGGGGGCCTGCTCCACGGCTGCGGCACCTCGGACATGAAGGCGGGCGACGCGGTGTTCGCCCACCTCGCGGCCGCGTTGCCGGGCCCGCGCCACGACCTCACGTTCGTCTTCTACGACTGCGAGGAGGTGGAGGCGGTGCGCAACGGGCTCGGCCGGATCGAGCGCGAGCACCGCGGCTGGCTCGCCGCCGACCTCGCGATCCTCGGCGAGCCCACGAACGGCGCGGTCGAGGCGGGCTGCCAGGGCACGCTGCGGGTGGACGTCACGGTCCGCGGGCAGCGGGCGCACTCCGCACGGTCGTGGCTCGGGGACAACGCGGTGCACAAGGCAGAGGCCGTGCTGCACCGGCTCGCCACCTACACGGCCCGCGAGGTCGACATCGACGGCTGCCGCTACCGGGAGGGCCTGCAGGCGGTGCGGATCGCGGGCGGGGTGGCAGGCAACGTGGTGCCCGACGCGTGCGTGGTCGGCGTCAACTTCCGGTTCGCGCCCGACCGGGACGCCGCGGCGGCCGAGAAGCACGTGCGCGAGGTGTTCGACGGCTTCGAGGTCACGCTCACCGATCTCTCGCCGGGCGCGCTGCCCGGTCTCGGCGAGCCCGCCGCCCAGGAGTTCCTCGCCGCCACCGGCACGGTGCCCACCGCCAAGCTCGGCTGGACCGACGTGGCGCGGTTCGCCGCGCTCGGCATTCCGGCGCTCAACTACGGCCCCGGCGACCCGAACCTCGCCCACACCCGTGACGAGCACGTCGACCCCCGCCGCATCACCGAGGCCGTGGACGTCCTCCGCCGTTTCCTCGGCTGACACGCGCGCTCATTACCCTTGCCGCATGACCATGAGCTCGGAAGGGCGTCCCGACGAGAAGCAGCGGGGCCCGGTGGTGCTGCGCCGCGAGAGGCGCAACGAGTCGACCACCACCGACCAGCGGCTGCTCGACTCCCGCGGCCCGAGCGACTGGGTGCACACCGACCCGTGGCGGGTGATGCGCATCCAGGCCGAGTTCGTCGAGGGCTTCGGGATGCTCGCGGAGCTGCCCCGGGCGGTCACCGTGTTCGGCTCGGCGCGCACGTCCCGTGACCACATCGAGTACGCGCAGGGCCGGGCGCTGGGCACGGCGCTGGCCGAGGCCGGCTTCGCGGTGATCACCGGCGGTGGGCCCGGCGCGATGGAGGCGGCCAACAAGGGCTGCTCCGAGGCGGGCGGGCTCTCCGTGGGGCTGGGTATCGAGCTGCCGTTCGAGCAGGGCCTCAACGACTGGGTCGACCTGGGCATCAACTTCCGCTACTTCTTCGCCCGCAAGACCATGTTCGTGAAGTACTCGCAGGCGTTCGTCTGCCTGCCCGGCGGTTTCGGCACCCTCGACGAGCTGTTCGAGGCGCTCACGCTGGTGCAGACCAAGAAGGTCACGAAGTTCCCGGTGGTGCTTCTGGGCACCGAGTACTGGGGCGGGCTCTACGACTGGATCGCGAACACGGTGCTCAGCAGCGGCAAGGTCGGCGAGAAGGACCTCGCGCTCCTGCACCTCACCGACGACGTCGACGACGCGGTGAAGATCGTGCAGGAGGCGTGGCGGGCGTGGGAGGAAGCGCATTGACCAGGTCTTTGGCCGTCTGCGTCTACTGCGGGTCGATAGAGGGGCTGCCGGAGCGCTACTTGCGCCTCGCCGCCGACGTCGGGAGCGAGATCGCGGCCCGCGGCTGGCAGCTCGTCTCCGGCGGTGGCCGGGCGGCGATGATGGGCACCCTCGGCTCAGCGGCTCGCGCGGGCGGGGCCCGCACCACGGGGGTGATCCCGCAGGCGCTCGTCGACCTGGAGTGGGCCGACCACGAGTCCGACGAGCTGCTGGTCGTCGAGACGATGCGCGAGCGCAAGGCCCTGATGGAGGCGCACGCCGACGCGTTCCTGGCCTTGCCCGGCGGAGTGGGCACTTGCGAGGAGCTGTTCGAGGTGTGGACGGCGGGCTACCTGCGCATGCACAGCAAGCCGGTGGTGCTGCTCGACCCCGACGGCCACTACGCGGGGCTGCTGGAGTGGGTCCGCGGGCTGGGTGAGCGGGGGTTCGTCCGCCCGGAGGCGATCGAGCGGCTCGTGGTCGCCACCGACGTGTCCGAGGCCCTCGACGCGTGCGCGAAGCCCGTCGACAGCTGACGTGCGCCGCGGTGGTGCCGGTCGCGCCTCTCGACGGCATCTTCCGGGTACACGAGGACCGGCAGGCGCGCCGGAGGCGTTGTGAGGACCCGCCCGTGAAGGAGTGAGGCCCGTGGATCCGGTCATCGAGGAGTGGTTCGCCCGGCGGACGTGGCAGGACCCCCGCTGGAGCGTCGAGGAGCTGGTGGCGGCGAAGATGGGCCGCCGGGTGTCGGTGGTGCTGCCTGCGCTCGACGAGGAGGCCACGGTCGGTGCGATCGTGGCCGCGATCCTGCCCCTGACCAGCGGCCCGGATCCGCTCGTCGACGAGCTGGTCGTCGTCGACTCCGGCTCGACCGACCGCACCGTAGAGGTGGCGGCGGCCGCCGGCGCACGGGTGGTGCTGCGCACCGACGTCCTGCCCGAGCTCCCGCCCGTGCCGGGCAAGGGGGAGGTGCTGTGGCGCTCGCTGGCGGCCACCACCGGCGACCTCGTCTGCTACCTCGACTCCGACCTCGTCGACTTCGATCCCGGCTTCGTGCCGTCCCTGCTCGGCCCGCTGCTCACCGAGCCCGGGGTCACCCTCGTGAAGGGCTTCTACCGGCGCCCGCTGCGCCTGGAGACCACGGTGGCCGACACCGGCGGCGGCCGCGTCACGGAGCTCCTCGTGCGTCCGCTGCTCGCCGCGCTGCGTCCCGAGCTCGCCGGGATCGTGCAACCGCTCGGCGGCGAGTACGCCGGCACGCGGGAGCTGCTCGAGTCGGTGCCGTTCGCCCCGGGGTACGGGGTGGAGATCGGGCTGCTGCTCGACACGTACGCGCTGTTCGGACTGGACGGGCTCGCCCAGGTCAACCTCGGCGTGCGCAAGCACCGCAACCGGTCGCTGCTGCAGCTGGGGGTGATGGCCCGCGAGATCCTCTCCGCGGCGCTCGTCCGCTGCGACGTGCCGGACGCGGGTGGAGCGCTCACCCAGTTCGTGCAGGTCGAGGGGGAGTGGCTGCCCTCGGTCACCCCGGTCGGTGTGGCGGATCGACCCCCGATTCGAGAGGTGCTCGTGCGTTGATCTTGCGCGCGTGATGGGATCGGCGGGGTGGGGACCGCGCTGATCTACCTCTTGGTCGTCGCGGCAGTCGGGGCCGCGTTGTTCGGCCTGGCCGCGCTCGTGTTCGGGCGGGGCGAGGAGTTGGCGCCACTGCCGCCGGGCGCTACGCCCACCCGGTTGCCCGCGGGTGAGATCGACGGCGACGACGTGCGGGAGCTGCGTTTCCAGCAGGCGCTGCGCGGCTACCGGATGGACGAGGTGGACTGGGTGCTCGACCGGCTCGCCGACCAGCTCGACCGTGCGGGCGCGCAGCGGGACGGCCTGCTCGCGAAGGTGGCCGAGCTGGAGTCGGCGCTCGCGGCAGCTGCGCCCGCCGACGGGGTGCGAGCGGAGGGCGAACTGTGACACGGATCGAGCTCACCGAACCCGTGGACGTGGCGGCGCCCGCCGAGGTGCTCTGGGACGTGGTGACCGACTGGGCGAACCAGGGGGAGTGGATGCTCGGCACCCGCGTCCGGCCCACGAGCGGAGGCGACGGCAGGCGGCTCGGGGCCACCCTCGAGGCGGTCACCGGCGTCGGCCCGCTCGGGGTGACCGACCGCATGGAGGTCGTCGAGTGGACGCCGCCGCGGCGGTGCGTGGTGCGCCACCTCGGGAAGGTGGTGCGCGGGGAGGGTGTGTTCGAGGTGCTGCCCCTCGGGCCGGAGCGCGCCCGGTTCCTGTGGTCGGAGCTGCTCGACCTCCCGCTCGGGCGGGTCGGTGCGCTCGGCTGGCCGCTGGTGCGGCCGGCGTTCCGGGCCGGGGTGGCGTTCTCGCTGCGGCGCATGAAGCGTCGGTGCGAGGCTGTATACCAATCGCGTGCCTGAGATCGACACCGACGATCGAGCCCGCTGCGGCTGGGCCGGTTCCGCGCCCGAGTACGTCGCGTACCACGACGACGAGTGGGGCCGCCCGCTACACGGGGTAACCGCGATGTTCGAGCGGTTGTGCCTCGAAGGGTTCCAGTCCGGGCTGTCCTGGCTGGTCATCCTGCGCAAACGTCCGGCGTTCCGCGCCGCCTTCGCCGGGTTCGACCCCGCCGCGGTGGCCGCCTTCGACGACTCCGACGTGCAGCGGCTGATGGGCGACGCCGGGATCGTGCGCAACCGGGCGAAGATCGAGGCCACGATCCACAACGCCCGCCGTGTGCTGGCGCTCGACGAGCCGCTCGACGAGCTGCTCTGGTCGTTCGCGCCCCACCCGGCCGCCCGTCCGCGACCGGCCACGCTCGCCGACGTACCGGCCACCACCCCCGAGTCGGTGGCGATGGCCCGCGCCCTCAAGCGGCACGGTCTCCGCTTCGTCGGCCCCACCACGTGCTACGCGCTGATGCAGGCCGCGGGGCTGGTGGACGATCACGTCGCAGACTGCTGGCGGGCAGCGACACCCTGATTGCAGAGGGTGAACGACCTGCCTGGTTGATCGCTCCGGTTGCACCCCTGTCCGTTGGATGAGGAAAGATGTTCCCAGCATCCTCGCCGCGCGCTACGCCCGCGCAGCGGCACGAAACCCGCGATGCCAACGGCTCTGGCCACTAACGACGACGGAGGAGGCAGGAGATGGCGGCGATGAAGCCCCGGACCGGCGATGGTCCCCTGGAGGTGACCAAGGAGGGTCGGGGCATCGTGATGCGCGTCCCCCTCGAGGGTGGCGGCCGCCTGGTCGTCGAGATGTCCGCAGAGGAAGCCAGCGACCTCGGCGACGCTCTCAAGGCCGCCTCCGGCTGAGCGCACCCGCCCCTGCTCCGGGGCAGTCGGTACCTACCAACGGCACCGACGGACGGCACCCGCCGCCCGTCGGTGCCGTTCGGCTTTGGGTGGGACGCGAGGGGCCTCCTGTCACAAGGTCTGCCTTTCCAGGGCCTCCTGGCGGCGCCGCGCATTGTGCGGGCCGCTCCTCACAGCTCAAGGGCGTCTGCGGCGTCGCTCCGCGATCGCTTCGCGACCCTTGACCTGCGAGCCTCTGCGGCCCCTGAGGGCAAGCAGTGCGGGCAGGCCAGGGGCCTGCCCTCTTGGTGCGCGGCGCCGCCAGGAGGCCGGTATCGGGCATCTGGTTGCCTTCGCGCACCGGGTTGGTGCTCTCGCATTCCTCGTCGGTCCACGCTGCCGGTCGACGGGCAGCGTGGGCCGAGAACGGTGCGGGTCAGCCCCGAGCAGTACACAACGGCCTCGCCCGCGACCCTGGCGTGCTCCTCGGGCCGATCAGCCTGGCCCGCGACCTGGTCCCGCTCCAAGATCGGCGGTTCGGCGCATTTCCGGCTTGTTCGGCCGTTTTCGCGCCGAAGCCTTGATCATGGTGGGGAGGCCTGCCTTCGGTGGTGCCGCGCGCCGAAAGGGGCAGGCTCGTGGGCCTGCCCGCGAAGCGGCCCCGCACGATGCGCGGCGCCACCGAAGGCCTGGTGGAGGTTGGCCTGGACGATGCGTGGCGCCACTGAAGGCCTGGTGGGAGCGGGCCTGAAGCGTGCGCGATGCCGCTGGGAGGCCTCGTACGAGCGCCGCGCTAGAGCGCGCTCTCCGCCGGTTCGCGCACCGGCTCCACCTGCGTGCCCGCGGCCTGGCCGAGCGTCACGAGCTGGATCGTGACGTCCCCGCACACGCACCGTCGGTACCGCACCCATCCCTGCGAGGTGTGGTGCGTCGACAGCACCGTCGCCTCCTCGCTCGGCCACCCACAGCGCGCGCACCGCATGGTCGCGCCTCCCCTCGGTAATAACCGTCGTCGCTTCACATCTTACATGGGAGGCCTGTGGTAGTAATAACCCAATGGACTTCATCGGTTACCGCAGCGACGCCCTCGGCGCCGCCGTCGACCTGGTGAACAGCGTGATCGAGGACCCCGAGGGCCGGGTGCCCGACCAGCTGCGGGCGGTGCTGGTCGCGCACTCGTACCGCGCCATCGATGCCCCGGACAGCGTCGAGCCGGCGCTGCGGGCCTGGGCCCGGCGGCTACGCACCGTCTTCGACGTCACCAGCGACGACGAGGCGGCTGCCGCGGTCAACGCCCTGCTCGTCGACGTCCGGATCGAGCCGCACCTCACCAACCACGACGGCGAGGGCTGGCACCTGCACTACACGCCCCCGGAGGCCGGGCTCGTCGACCGGATCCGGGCCACCACCGCGTTCGCGCTGGCGATGCTCGTGTCCGAGTACGGCGTCACCCGCCACGGCCGCTGTGCGGCGGACGGCTGCGCGAAGGTGTTCGCCGACACCTCGCGCAACGCCGCGCGCCGCTACTGCTCGTCGGCCTGCGCCAACCGCTCCGCGGTGGCGGCCCACCGCGCCCGCGTCCGGGCCCGGTCTCAGGCGAGCGCCCGGTAGATCTCCACGGTCCGGGCGGCCGCCTGCTGCCAGCTGAACTCCCGCTCCGCCCGCGCCCGCCCCGCCTCGCCCATCGCCGCGGCGCGGTCCGGGTCGGCGAGCAGCGCGTTCACGGCCTCGGCGAGATCGGCGCGGAACGCGTCCACCTCGTGCTCGTCGAAGTGGGCGAGCAGCCCGGTCTCGTCGTCGGCGACGACCTCGGGGATCCCGCCGACGTCGGAGGCCACCACCGCGGTGCCGCACGCCATGGCCTCGAGGTTGACGATGCCGAGCGGCTCGTAGACCGACGGGCAGACGAACACGGTGGCGGCGGAGAGGATCTGGCGCACGGCCGTGGTGGGCAGCATGCCGCGCACCCACACCACGCCGGAGCGGGCGGCGCTGAGCTCGGCGACGGCGGCCTCGGTCTCGGCGGCGATCTCCGGGGTGTCCGGGGCGCCCGCGCACAGGACGATCTGCGCGTCCCGGTCGATGTGGTGGGCCGCCGCGATCAGGTGGGACAGCCCCTTCTGCCGGGTGATCCGCCCGACGAAGACCACGCTCGGACGGTCCGGGTCGATGCCGGCGGCGCGAACGGCGTCCCGCGCCGGATCCGGCTGGTAGAAGGCGGTATCGATCCCGTTGTGCACGACGTGGACGCGGGCGGTGTCCAGGGCCGGGTAGCACTCCAGTACGTCTCGGCGCATGCCTGCGCTCACCGCGATCACGGCGTCCGCCGCCTCGTACGCGGTGCGCTCCACCCACGACGAGAGCCGGTACCCGCCGCCGAGCTGCTCGGCCTTCCACGGCCTGCGCGGTTCGAGCGAGTGCGCGGTGACGACGTGCGGTATCCCGTGCAGCACCTTCGCCAGGTGCCCCGCCATGTTCGCGTACCAGGTGTGGGAGTGGGCGAGGTCGACCCCGCCGAGCGCGGCAACCATCGACAGGTCCGCGCCGAGCGTCTGCAGCGCCGGGTTCGCCTCCCGGAGCGACGGCGGCGGCTGGTGGGCGTAGGTGTCCGGCACCTGCCGCGGTTCGCCGAAGCAGTGCACGTCGACGTCCACCAGCTCGCGCAGCGCCGGAGCCAGGTACTCGACGTGCACGCCGGCCCCGCCGTAGACGTCCGGGGGGTACTCGCGGGTGAGCAGGCCGATGCGCACGGGCGAACGGTAGGCCATCCGCGGGCGGCGCGGGGCGTGCGGATCACACGTGTTACCCGCGCTTCCGCTGGCCCGGTCCTCCGATTGGGCACTAGGGTCGGAACTTGTGACGACGCTGCCGGTAGGTCCGGCCCGGATCGGGGCGACGCCATGACGGGGGCGCGGGCGTCCCTTGCCTCCCCCAGCGCGCCGGTCGCGCTCGGGGCCAACGTCCTGGGAGTGGTGCTCGCCGGCGGTGAGGGCAAGAGGCTCTGGCCGCTCACCGCCGACCGCGCGAAGCCGGCCGTGCCGTTCGGCGGCAACTACCGCCTGATCGACTTCGTGCTGTCCAACCTGGTCAACGCCGGGATGCACCGCATCTGCGTGCTCACGCAGTACAAGTCGCACTCCCTGGACCGCCACATCTCCACCACGTGGCGGCTGTCCAGCGTGCTCGGGCAGTACATCACCACGGTCCCGGCGCAGCAGCGGCTCGGCAGGCGCTGGTACACCGGCAGCGCCGACGCGATCTTCCAGAGCCTCAACCTCGTCTACGACGAGCGGCCCGACTACATCGCGGTGTTCGGCGCCGACCACGTCTACCGGATGGACCCGGGCCAGATGATCGCCCGCCACATCGAGAGCGGTGCCGGTGTCACCGTCGCGGGCATCCGGGTGCCGCGGGCGGAGGCCAAGGCGTTCGGGGTGATCAACTCCGATCCCGGCGGCCGGATCATCGACTTCCTGGAGAAGCCGTCCGACCCGCCGTCGGTGCCCGACGACCCGGACGTCACGTTCGCCTCGATGGGCAACTACGTCTTCACCACCGAGGTGCTGCTCGAGGCCTTGCGGGCCGACGCCGAGGACGGCGACTCCGACCACGACATGGGTGGCGACATCATCCCGCGCCTGGTCGGGCAGGGTGACGCCGCCGTGTACGACTTCGCCGACAACGTCGTGCCCGGCGCCACCGACCGCGACGCCGGCTACTGGCGGGACGTCGGCACGATCGACGCGTACTACGAGGCCCACACCGATCTCGTGTCGGTGCACCCGATCTTCAACCTGTACAACCAGCGCTGGCCCATCCGCACCGCGACGCCGCCGCTGCCGCCCGCCAAGTTCGTGGAGGGCGGGATCGCGCAGGACTCGATCGTCGGCGCAGGCACGATCATCTCCGGCGCCATCGTCCGCCGATCGGTGATCAGCCCGAACGTCCGCATCGACGCCGGTGCTGAGGTCTCCGACTCGGTGGTGCTACCCGGCACCACGGTCGGGCGCGGCGCGGTGGTTCGCGGCGCGATCCTCGACAAGAACGTCGTGATCCCGGACGGCGCGCTGGTCGGCGTCGACCTCGGCCTGGACCGCGCTCGCTACACGGTGAGCCAGGGCGGCGTCGTCGTGCTGGGCAAGGGCGCAACTGCCCTGTAGATCCAGCTGTAGGGCGGGCGGGTGGGCCTCCTGGCGGCGCCGCGCATCGTGCGGGGCCGCCCCTCACAGCTCAAGGGCGCCTTCGGCGTCGCTTCGCGATCGCTTCGCGACCCCTGACCTGTGAGCCTCTGCGGCCCCTCCGGGCAAGCGTCGGGGCAGGCCGGGGGCCTGCCCTCTTGGCGCGCGGCGCCGCCAGGAGGCGGTGTCTCCCGGGCATGATCGCCAGATGGGTGCGTTTCCCGACGGGAGGCGTCGGGTTTCGCGCCGAAACGCTGATCATCGCCTCGGAAGGGGCCGGAGGCTCGTGGTCATGAGCCGGTGTCAGAGGCCGGTCAGGGAGCGGGCTTGAGCGCGGCCAGGAGGCCGTCACCCAGCGGGAGCAGCACCGGCACCAGGCGGTCGTCGTCCCGCACCTGGCGGGCCACCTCGCGCAGGCCCGCCGTGCTCGCGTCGGACGCGCCGGGATCCACCACGCCCGCGCCGAGCACGCCGGCGAACACCACGATGCCGCCGTCGCGCAGCAGGCGGACGGCCTCTTCGAGGTA
Source organism: Pseudonocardia cypriaca (assembly GCF_006717045.1). Classification (NCBI taxonomy): domain Bacteria; kingdom Bacillati; phylum Actinomycetota; class Actinomycetes; order Pseudonocardiales; family Pseudonocardiaceae; genus Pseudonocardia; species Pseudonocardia cypriaca. Next base: position 2,450,322 of record NZ_VFPH01000002.1, on the reverse strand, counting down.
GCGCGGGTAGTCGGGCGGGCTCGCGTCGACGAACACCAGGTCGTAGCCGGCGTCGGTGAGCCGGGGCAGCACCTCGAGCGCCATCCCGTTGATGAGCCGGAGGCTGGCCGGGCCGTAGCCTGCGGCGAGGAACACACCCCGGGCGGCGCGCTGGTGCTCGGGGTCGATGTCGATCGAGGTGAGGGTGCCGCCGGGCGCCATGCCGCGCAGGAGCCACAGCCCGCTCACGCCGGTGCCGGTGCCGATCTCCACCACGGCCCGCGCGCCGATCGAGGCGGCGAGGAACCGCAGGCCGGCGCCCGCATCGGGGCCGACGGGGACGCAGCCCGAGCGTGCGGCGGCCGCCCGTGCGGACGCGAGCACGTCGTCCTCGGCGAGATAGGATTCGACGTGGTCGCGCAGCGCCCACAGATCCGTGGCGGCGTCCGGCACCCACATGATGCGCAAGGCTACTTGCCTCGATCTATCAGGCTCCTCTCAGCCGGTTCTCACCACTGTTTCACCGGCGTCGGGCACCGTATGTTCCAACGGTCGGGGTCGTCGGCCGGGGGGAGTACCGGGAACTCAGAGGTCCGGCGCTCCGTTGGCCAGAGGCACGACCCGCCGCAGGAGGTGCGACCCGACCATGAGCGACAGCTCAGCCGCGATCGCGAGCAGCGCCGTGCTGCCCGGCGATGGGGCCGAGTGGACGCCGCCGAGCTGGGACGACGTCGTCCGCGAGCACGCGGACCGGGTCTACCGCCTCGCCTACCGGCTCACCGGCAACCCGCACGACGCGGAAGACCTCACGCAGGAGACGTTCGTCCGGGTGTTCCGGTCCCTCGCCTCCTACAAGCCGGGCACGTTCGAGGGCTGGCTGCACCGCATCACCACGAACCTGTTCCTGGACATGGTGCGTCGCCGCTCCCGCATCCGGATGGAGGCGCTGCCCGAGGACACCGACCGGCTCCCCGGCACCGGGCCGCAGCCGGAGCAGGTGTTCTCCGACACGCACCTCGACCCCCAGCTGCAGGCCGCGCTCGACGAGCTGCCGCCGGAGTTCCGCGCCGCGGTCGTGCTGTGCGACGTCGAGGGCCTGTCCTACGAGGAGATCGGCGCCACGCTCGGCGTGAAGCTGGGTACGGTGAGGAGCAGGATCCACCGCGGCCGGGCCGCACTGCGCAGCGCGCTCGAGCGCCGCAGGGGCGTGGCCGGCCGAGCGGAGCTGGAGGAGGTACACGGGTGAGTTCAGGGCGTTGGCGCATTTCGGTGACCACCCCCGATTGGGGTCATGATCACCTGTCGTCCGATGCCATCGTCGCGTTCGTCGACGACGAGCTCGCCCCTGGCCCGCACCTGAGGGCCACCCAGCACCTCGCCCAGTGCCCCGAGTGCGCCGCGCAGGTCGTCGCGCAGGGGCAGGCGCGCTCCGCGCTGCGCACCGCAGACTGTCCCAGCCTCCCGTCCTCCCTGCTGTCGAGCCTGCGCTCGATCCCGCAGGACGCCGACCTCCCGGCTCCGCCCGCGGGGCTCGCGGTCACGCCCGACGGCCAGTTCGTCTCCGTGCTGCGCCCGGAGCGCTTCGAGCGTGCAACGCGCGGCCGCTCCGAGGCACCGCAGAGCGATCGCACGCACCGCAGGATGTGGCTCGGCACCGGCGTCGCCGTCACCGGCCTCGCCGCGGGTGCCATCGCCTTCGCCGTGCCTGCGGCTGTGACCGGCTCCGCGGTACCGGCACCGGGCGACAGCGACCCGCTGCACCGCCCCGTCCTCGGCGGCACCGCCACCCCGGTCGACGCGCGCCTCCAGCTCGTCCCGGCCCCGCAGCCCGCGGCGGCCACCAGCGCGCCGCCGTCGTCGGCGCCCACCTCGGCTCCCCGTGCCGCGGGTCACGAGCCCCGCTGAGCTACGCGGACTTCACCGGCCCTGATGCACGCTGACGGGGTCCGGTCCGCACTTCTCCAGGAGTCCGTCGAGGGATGAGCGATCCCAGCACCCCCGCCGAGCCGAGCTCGGCGGAGCGAGGAGACGGCGCCGAGGGCCCTGGCGAGGACCGCACCGTCGAGTTCCCGCGGCAGTCCGACGCCGCCGAGGTCGACGCAGCCCAAACCGACGCGGTACCACCGCGCCTCGGGCCGCGGCCGCTGGAGCGCCCCGCCGTCGACCCCGAGACCGCAGCGGTGTTCGGCCGTCCGGGCGGGGTCGACGGCGGTTTCGCCGCGCAGCGCAACGGCGCGGCGCAGGGCACCTCGCACCACACGCTCGTCGCCCCGCCACCCGCCGCGCTGGCCAGCGCGTTCGGGCGTCCCGACCCGTCCGCCCCGTCGCTGCAGCGTCCGGCGGAGAACGGGAGCGGCAACGGCGCGGTGCACGGGGACGCCTTCTGGAACGACGAGGCGGAGCGCGACCCGTGGCGCGACCCGGACAGCGCAGCGGCGCTGGGGCCACCGGCCGGTGCCGCGAAGGGCACGAGCGAGGCGGTGCGCGGCGAGGGGGCCCGGCTCAGCCTGCGCGAGTTGCTCTTCGGTCGCCGCGTCGAGCCGCGGGCCCTCGCGGTGCTCGCCGTGGTTGCGCTGCTCATCGGCGCCGCCGGGGGCATGCTCGGCCGGTTCACCGTCGAGGGAGCGGCCGGACTCACCGATCCGGACCCCACGATCACCCAGACCGTGCCGGCGCGGGAGCGCCCGCCGGGCTCGGTGGCCGACATCGCGGCCCGCACGGTGCCCGCCGTCGTCTCGTTCGAGATCCGGGTGGGCGACGAGGGCGGCACCGGCTCGGGCGTGGTCATCGACCCGTCCGGCTACGTGCTCACGAACAACCACGTGGTCGCGCCAGCCGCGGAGGTCACCGGCGCCCAGATCGAGGCGATCTTCCACGACGGCACGCGCGCCGCCGCCCAGATCGTGGGGCGCGACCCGAAGACCGACCTAGCGGTCGTGAAGGTGGAGGTCGCCAACCCGGTGGTGGCCACGTTCGGGTCGTCGGCGGGGCTCGTCGTCGGTGACGGGGTGATCGCGATCGGCTCCCCGCTGGGCCTGGTCGGCACCGTCACCCAGGGCATCGTCAGCGCGGTCAACCGGCCGGTGCGCCTCGACGGGTCCGGCACCGACACCAACGCCGTGATCGACGCGATCCAGACCGACGCGGCGATCAACCCGGGCAACTCCGGCGGGCCACTCGTCGACTCCACCGGAGCCGTGGTCGGCATCAACACCGCCATCCGCAGTATCGGGATGGGCGAGGGAGGCTCGATCGGCCTCGGCTTCGCCATCCCGATCGACGACGCCCGTGGCATCGCCGAGGAGCTGATCCGCACCGGATCGGTCACCCACGCCGAGATCGGCATCAACGCCCGCTCGGTCAGCGACGGCACCACCGACGGCGCCCAGGTGCAGAACGTGCAGCAGGGTGGCGCGGCGGAGGCCGCGGGCATCGCCGAGGGCGACGTGATCGTCCGCGTCGGCGACCGCACGATCGCCGGTGCCGACGAGCTGGTCGTCGCCGTGCGGGAGCGCAACCCCGGTGACACGGTGCCGGTCCAGCTGATCCGCGAGGGCCGCCCGCTCACGGTGTCGGTCGTTCTCGGCTCGGATTGACACTAGGCTGGTCACATGTTCGACAGCGTCGGCTGGGGCGAGATCCTCGTGTTGATCGTGGCCGGCCTGTTCATCCTCGGTCCGGAGCGGTTGCCGTCGGCGGCGGCGTGGGCGGGCAGGGCAATCCGCCAGGTGCGCGAGTACGCCACCGGCGCCCGTGAGCAGCTGCGCGGCGAGCTCGGCCCGGAGTTCGACGAGCTGCGCAAGCCCCTCGAGGAGCTGCGCGGCCTGCGGAACTTCAACCCGCGCACGGCCGTTGCGCGCACGCTCTTCGACGACGACCCGCCCAAGCCGAACGGCTACACGCCGCCGAAGCCGAACCTGACGAAGCCCACGCCCCCGCCGGAGCGGCTGGCGAAGAACGAGGTCCCCCCGGTCGACCCGGACGCGACCTGAGGAAGCCCGGTCCCGTTCCGACGAACGGCGCGTTCGTCGGATAGGTACCGACGAACGCGCCGTTCGTCGGATCAGGGGCGGCGCCGGTGCCAGTCCGTCGCCTGCTGGAACGCGTGAGAGGCCGCCAGCACCGCGTTGTCCGCGTGGCGGGGACCCACGATCTGCAGGCCGACCGGGAGCCCTTCCGCGAACCCGCACGGCACGCTCGCGGCCGGCTGCTGGGTCATGTTGAAGGGGTAGGTGAACGGCGTCCACGTCGTCCAGCGCTCGTGGGGCCAGCCGGCCGGCACCTCGACTCCTGCCTCGAACGCCGGGATCGGGAGCGTGGGCGTGAGCAGCAGGTCGTAGCGGGTGTGGAACTCGCCCATGCGCGTGCCGAGCTCGTTGCGCACGGCCATCGCCGTGAGGTAGTCCAGCGCCGACGCCCGGGCGCCCTGTTCGGCGATCGCGACCAGCCCGGGATCCATCGATGCGCGCTGCTGCGGCCCGAGGTGCTCGATCGACTTGGCGGCGCCGCTGAACCAGAGGGTCTCGAACGCCTCGATCGGGTCGGTGAAACCGGGATCCGCCTCCTCGACGTGGGCGCCGAGCTCGGCGAACACCCGCACCGCCGCCGCGAACGCCGCAGCCACCTCGGGGTGCACGTCGACGTGGCCGAGCGTCGGGCTGACGGCGATCCGCAGGCCGGCCACGCCCGCGTCCAGCGCGGCGACTGCGCTGCCGGTGGGGGCGAGCGCCCACGGGTCGCGGGAGTCGGTGCCGGACACGACGTCGAGCAGCAGCGCCGCGTCGGCAGCGGTCCGCGTCATCGGGCCGACGTGGGCGAGGGTGCCGAACGGGCTCGGCGGGTAGTGCGGCACCCGCCCGTAGGTGGGCTTCAGCGCGGTGGTGCCGGTGAAGGCCGCCGGGATGCGCACCGAACCGCCGCCGTCGGTGCCGAGGCTCAGCGGCCCCATGCCGCAGAGGACGGCCGCCGCGCTGCCGCCGGAGGAACCGCCCGCCGTGCGGTTGGGGTCCCACGGGTTGCGGGTGACGCCGGTGAGCGGGTTGTCGGTGACCCCCTTCCAGCCCAGCTCCGGGGTGGTGGTCTTGCCCAGCAGCACGGCGCCCTGCTCGCGCACGCGCGCCACGTGGGGGCCGTCGACGTCCCACGGGCCTACCGGGTCGACCGTGTGCGAGCCGCGCAGTGTGGGCCAGCCGCGGGTGAGCAGGATGTCCTTGATGGAGATCGGCACGCCGTCGAGGGCCCCGGCCGGTTCGCCGCGCCGCCAGCGCTCCTCGGACTCCTTGGCCGAGCCGAGGGCGGCGTCCGCGTCCACCAGGCAGAACGCGTTGACCTCCGGGTCGTGCCGGCGGATCCGCTGCAGCGCCGCCTCCGTGGCCTCGATGGGGGAGAGCTCGCCGGTGCGGTAGGCCGCGAGCAGTTGGGTCGCGGTCAGGTCGGCGGTCACGGCCTACCTCCGGTCGTCACGTAGCCCAACGTCTTGTCCACGACGTTGCGCAGCGGCTCGCCGGCCCGGTAGCGGGCGAGGTTGTCGCGGAACACTTCTACGAGGTCCTGCCGCCAGCCGATCAGGTCACCGGACATGTGCGGCGAGACGATCACGCCCGGTTGGGTCCACAGCGGCGAGTCGGCCGGGAGCGGTTCGCGCGCGAACACGTCCAGGGCAGCGCCCGCGATCCGCCCCTCGCGCAGCGCGTCGACGAGGTCGGGCTCGACGACCAGCGCCCCGCGGCCCACGTTGATGACCCGCGCCGACGGGCGGAGCAGGGCGAGCGCGGCGGCGTCGAGCATGCCGCGGGTGGCGTCGGTGAGCGGGGCGGCGAGCACGAGCCAGTCGGCGCTCGGCAGGAGCCCGGGCAGGCCGTCGAAGTCGCGGCGCCCGACCAGCTCCACGTCCATCCCGACGGCGGCGAGCAGGCCCGCGATGGCGCGCCCGATCGGCCCGCCGCCGACGACCACGACGCGGCGGCCTGCGATCGGCTCGGTCTCGCGGTGGTGCCACTCGCCTCGCGTCTGCGCGGCGAGCGTGCCCGGGAGGTCCTTGGCCATCGCGAGTACCAGTCCTAGCACGTACTCGGCCATGGGCCGGTCGAACACGCCGCGGGAGTTCGTCAGCGTCACGTCGGACGCGAGCAGGCCGGGGAAGGTCAGCCGGTCGACGCCCGCGCTCGCGGTGTGCACCCACCGCAGCGAGTCGGCGGCGGGCCAGGCGTCGCGCACGGCGTCGGAGAGGAAGTCCCAGACGAGGAGCACCTCGGTGCCGGGCAACACCTCGGCGAGGGACGCGGCGTCGGATGCGAGGCGCATGCCGTCGAGCGCGAGGCCCGGCGGCCGGTCGTCACCGTGCAGTACCGCGATCGTCGGAACGGCACGTTGACCAGCGGGAACGGGCAATTCGACGGGACCTTCCCGAGTGGGGGCGAGGATTGACACGCTAGGAAGCGCTCGTACTATTGTCAACAATCCGCGGCGCCGCGGTACTTCTATGACGCCGGGAGCGGCCCTATGTCGAAGTTCCTCCGCATCAGCCTTGCCCGCCGCGGGGTGTCCTGCGTGGCCGAGCTGCTGGAGAAGGAGGCGCCGCGCACCACCGCCGCGGTGTGGCGCGCCCTCGAGGCCGGCCCCCTCGCGGGCGACGCGCAGCACGCCAAGTACGCGCGCAACGAGGTGTACACGATGGTGCCCCGGTTCGCCGAGATCGGCCGGGAGAACCCCACGGTCACGCCGATCCCGGGTGACGTCGTGCTGTTCGACTTCGCGGGCGGCGCTCTCGACGCCGCGTTCAAGACCGACCAGGGGATCGACCAGGACGAGGGCGCGATCGACCTCGCCATCTTCTACGGCCGCAACAACCTGCTGATCAACGGGGACATCGGCTGGGTGCCGGGCAACGTCTACGCCACGATCACCGAAGGGCTCGACGCGATGGCAGAGGCGTGCCACGACGTCTGGCGCTCCGGCAGCGTCGGCGAGCGCCTGGTGTACGAGCGGCTCGGGTAGTCCGCCGTGCCCACCGAGCTCTCGGTCGGTCTCACCGAGCCCGACCGCCAGCAGGGGATCGGAGTGGTGGCCCCGTTCGACTTCGCCCTCGACCGCGAGCTGTGGCGATGGGTGCCAGAGGACGTGTCGCTGTACCTCACCCGCCTGCCGTTCTTCACCACACCGGTCACCGTCGAGATGGCGGTGGCGTGCGGCGACCGTCGGGCGGTCCGCCGGGCCACCCGCGACGTGCTCACCCCCGAACCCGACGTCGTCATCTACGCCTGCACGTCCGGCAGCTTCGTGGATGGCGCCGCGGGCGAGGAGGTGCTGCGCCGCACCATGGAGGACGCGGGCGCGCCTGCCGCCCGGACCACATCGGGCGCGCTCATCGCCGCGCTGCGCGTGCTCGGCGTCTCCCGGCTGGCGATCGCCACCCCGTACGTCGAACCGGTCACGCGCCGCCTCGTCGCCTACCTCGCCGAGCACGGCGTGAGCACCGTGTCGAGCGAGGGCCTCGGCCTGCTCGGCAACATCTGGCGGGTCACGTACTCGCAGGTGGTCGAGATCGTGCGGGCTGCCGACAACCCCGCAGCCGAGGCGCTGTTCATCAGCTGCACGAACGTGCCCACCTACGACCTCATCGAGCCGCTGGAGCAGGCGCTCGGCAAGCCGGTGCTCACCGCCAACCAGGTCACCATGTGGGCCGCGCTGCGCGCCATGGGCCGCGACGCGGTGGGCGGCGGCCGGCTGCTCACGAGCCAGGACCACCTCACCCCGGGAGCCGCATGACCACCCCCACCGTCGGGATCCTCTACCCCGGCTACTCCGCGGAGGACGACTACGCGCTCGCCGAATCCCTGCTGGGCGGCCCCCGGCTGCCGCTGGTGCACACCCTCATGCGCGAGGACGCCCACCGCGTCGACGCGCTGCTCGACATCGGCGGCGACGACGTGCTGGCCGACGGCGTGCGTGCACTGGGCGCCCCCCTCGACTCCGTGGTCTGGGCGTGCACGAGCGGGAGCTTCGTCTTCGGCTGGGACGGCGCCACGGCCCAGGTCGAGGCACTCGGCGCGGTCGCGGGGGTGCCGGCGTCGAGCACGTCGTTCGCGTTCGTCGATGCGTGCGCACGGCTGGGCGTCAGCCGGGTGGCGGTGGGCGCCACCTACCCGGACGACGTCGCGGAGCGGTTCGTCGCCTTCCTCGGCGTCGCCGGGATCGAGGTGCTCTCGCTGTCGGCCAAGGGGATCATCACCGCGGCCGAGGTCGGCACCCTGCCGGAGGAGACCGTGCTGGAGTTCGCGGCGGCGGCGGACCACCCGGACGCCCAGGCCGTGCTGCTGCCCGACACCGCCCTGCACACGATCGGCCTGCTCGACGCGCTGGACGCCCGCGTCGGCAAGCCGGTGCTCACGGCCAACCAGGTGAGCGTCTGGCAGGGTCTGCGCCTCGCAGGTGCAGACGCCCCGCGCAGAGGCTTCGGCACGCTGTTCGCCGGTTGATCAGGGGGAGATCACTTGGACCTGAGTGGGCTGGAGCCGGTCGAACGGCGGTCCACCGCCGCGATCGTCGCCGACCGGATCCGCACAGCGATCATGCGGGGGACGTTCCCGCCCGGCACGCAGCTGGGCGAGGTCGAGCTCGCCGCCGCCCTCGGCGTGAGCCGCGGCCCGCTGCGGGAGGCGATGCAGCGGCTCGTGGCCGAGGGCCTGCTGCGCAGCGAGCGCCACCGCGGGCTCTTCGTGCGCGAGCTGGACGCGGCCGACGTGCGCGACGTGTACACCGCCCGCACCGCGATCGAGCGGGCCGCGGGTCTGCTGCTGCTCGCAGGCGACCGGGTGGCCGCGACGGAGCGGCTGACCGTCGCGCTGGCCCGGATGGAGGCCGTCGCCGACGATCCCGTCGCGCTCGCCGACGCCGACCACGCCTTCCACGCCGAGTTCGTGGCCGCGTCCGGTAGCCCCCGGCTGCGCCGGATGGCCGACACCCTGCTCGTCGAGACCCGGATGTGCCTCGCCGCCCTGCAGGAAACCCTCCCACCGGCGGCCGCGCTGATCGCCGAGCACCGCGAGCTGCGCGACGCCGTGCGCGACGGCGATGCCGAGCGGATGACGGCCGTGCTGGAGGCGCACATGGCCGACGCCGTGGAGCGGATCCTGGCCCCCGGACCGTCCCCCGCTCCGGCCGTGCCGGCGTGAGCCGGCTGGGGTAGTCCTTGCCCCCGGGCCGCCATGCGTGCTTCCATCGATCCAGATTGTCGACAATCAGACAAGATCGAGGAGCAGGCATGGCCCGTTTGTCCCCCGCACTCAAGCAGGCGACGCCCGTGCACGTCGCCCGCGGCGAGGGCGTGCACGTGTACGACGCCGACGGCCGCCGCTACCTCGACTTCACGGCCGGGATCGGCGTCACGAGCACGGGGCACTGCCACCCCCGGGTCGTCGCGGCCGCACAGGAGCAGGTGGCCACCCTCATCCACGGCCAGTACACGACCGTCATGCACCAGCCGCTGCTTCGGCTGGCCGAGCGCCTGGGCGACGTGCTGCCCGCGAGCCTGGACAGCGTGTTCTTCCTGAACTCGGGCAGCGAGGCCGTCGAGGCGTCGGTGCGGCTCGCCCGCCAGGCCACCGGCCGCCCGCTGATCGTCGCGTTCGACGGCGGCTTCCACGGCCGGACGATGGGCGCCGCGGCCCTCACGACATCGGGGTCGAAGATCAGGGCCGGCATCGGCCCGCTGATGGGCGGCGTCGCATTCGCCCCGTTCCCGTACGCGTTCCGGTACGGCTGGAGCGAGGAGGAGGCGGTCGCGTTCTGCCTGCGCGAGCTGGACCGGCTGCTGGTCACCGCCGCCCCGGCGGCCGACGTCGCCGCGTTCGTCATCGAGCCGGTGCTGGGCGAGGGCGGCTACGTGCCGGCCCCGCCCGCGTTCCTCGCCGGGCTGCGCGAGCGGGCGGACGCGCACGGCATCCTGCTGATCGCCGACGAGGTGCAGACCGGGTTCGGGCGCACCGGCAAGTTCTGGGGCCACCAGCACACCGATGGCCTCACCCCGGACATCCTGATCACCGCGAAGGGGTTGGCCAGCGGGTTCCCGCTGTCCGGCATCGCCGCCCGCGAGGAGCTGATGGCCGCGGCCTGGCCGGGCTCGCAGGGCGGCACCTACGGCGGCAACGCGGTGGCCTGCGCCGCCGCGCTCGCCACGCTGGAGGTCATCGAGGAGGAGGGGCTCGTCGGCAACGCCGCCGAACAGGGCCTGCGGCTGCGCGACGGCCTGCAGAAGGTGGCGGCCGAGCACCCGGGCATCGCCGACGTCCGCGGGCTCGGCCTGATGGTCGGCAACGAGTTCTGCACGCCCGACGGCGCCCCCGACACCGCGGCCGCCGCCCGAGCCCACGCCGCCGCAGCGGAGAAGGGTCTGCTCCTGCTCACCTGCGGACCGCACGGCAACGTCGTGCGGATGATCCCGCCGCTGATCGTCACGGCCGAGCAGGTGGACGAGGCCGTGGCCGTCTGGGCCGAGGCGGTCCGCGCCTGACCCACCCGACGGCGGTCACGGGATCGTCGGGGCGTACCAGGTCGGCGGCAGCAGCCGGTTCCGCGCGGCAGTGCGCTTGCGCACCAGGACGATCGTCGTGACGACGGCGATCGTCGCAGCCACGAGGGCGAAGGCCACCGACCCCAGCAGGCGGGTGAGGAGCCCTTCCGGCAGGTCGTTCGCGACGCCGAACCGCACACCCTCGCTCTCGCACCGCACCTCGTAGGACCCCGGCCGGGGTACGCGGATCAGCATGATCTGGTGCCACCCGACGCCGTCCGCGGTGACGCGGACCGATCGGTCGGGTTGCAGGAGTGCCAGGTACTGAGGGTCGCCCCCGATCACGCAGTTCGCGTCGACCGGGCTGGAGAAGGGGTGGGAGACCTCGAACCCGGCGCTGCCCGGGGCGTCGATCCCGACGTAGATCGCGGGCGCGTCGGCCGGGTCGAGCTCGACGGTGGCAACCTCGCCGCTGGCGAACGACCTCGCCGGGACGGTGCTCGAGAGCCCTGAGCCGAACCCGAGGATCCCCCAGGTCAGTGCCGGCACGGTCACGACCGCGAACAGCACCCAGGTCACCACGATCCAGGCCCGTCCCGGCCGGATCGTGCCGGTTTGCGGTGCCGGCGGGAGCGGGCCGTAACCAGCCGGGGTGCCGAACCCCGGACCCGGGCCGTACCCCGGTGGCGGCTGGTGGCCGTGCGGAGGTACCGCGGGACCAGGGCGGTGGAAAGGCTGCTCGGTCACGACGTCCCTCTCGGTCAGGGGCGCGGCGAGGTGGCGTTCCGGCCGTCACCGCAGGGCTCGCGGATCATCCTCCGCGCGGACGGGGAGGGGTCCCCGGGTCGCTCAGCAGCCGGAGCCGGTCGACTCCCAGTCGTCGTACGGCCGGTCCGGCGCGAGCGTCAGCGGGTCGAAGCCGGTGCGGTAGGTGCACACCCGGCCGTCCCACCGGGTCACGGTGACCGTCGCCTCCCGCGGGCCGCTGAAGGACGCGGTGTCGGCGGTGTCGCCCTCCGGCCTGCCCTGCCACACGACGGTCGCCTGGGACACCGGCCCGAACGTGCGCTGCAGCTCGATCCGCTGGACGGGGTCGATGATGGCGTAGCCGTCGACCTGCACGAGCCGCACGTCGCCCTGGGTCGCGCGCACCGTCTCGTCCTCGTCGAAGTCGGTGGTCAGGAGGGTCGCGGCAGCGAGGAACGCCGCGAAATAGGCGACCGCCATGGCGCCGACGACGGCCACGACCACGCGGGCGACGGTCGACCTGAACGACCAGTTCGCCACGTAGGTCAGCGCGACCGCGGCGACCAGGCAGTCCAGTCCGAAGTACAGCGGGCGGAGCAGCCCGGCGTCGATGTTCAAGGGGTTGTGGCCGACGGCCGCCGCCGACAGGACCGCTCCCAGCGCGACGACGCACCCGAGCGTGCGCCGGTCGGCCCGGTCGCTGTCCGGGGAGCGGAGGGGGTCCACACCGCTATCGACGCGGAGCGGACGGAACGGTTGCCTGTCGCTATAGCGTGGTCGCCATGTGCGAGGGCGGTGATGCAGCCGAGGTGTTCGCGAGCGCTCCCCGGAACGCGGAAGGGGCTGCCGTCGACCCGATCGCGTTGCAGCCGGTCGACGAGGTGCGGATCACCACGCTCGTCGACAACGTCTTCGACGCGCTGCTCACCGGGGACGACCGCGTCACCCGGGCGGACGTGGGGAACGGGCGGGTCACCGCGGCGCAGTTCGAGGGTGGGAGCACCGACGCCGGTCTGCGCGCCGAGCACGGGTTCGCCGCGCTCGTCACGGTCCGGCGGGGCGCGAGCACGACCACGCTGCTGTTCGACACCGGCCTGTCGCCCGACGGCATGGTCGTCAACGCCGACCGGCTGGGTGTCGACCTGTCCGAGGTGCAGGGGGTCGTGCTCAGCCACGGGCACTTCGACCACGCCGGGGGCCTCGCCGGGCTCGTGGGGCGGGGGCGGCGCCGCATGCCGATGGTCCTGCACCCCGCGGCGTGGACCCGCAGGCGCCTCGCCCCGCCGCGTGGTGAGGTGTTCGACCTGCCGACGCTCTCCAAGCGCGCCCTGGAGGGCGAGGGCTTCGCGGTGGTCGAGCGGCGCGAGCCCTCGCTCCTGGTGGACGGCTGCGTGCTGATCACCGGCGAGGTCGACCGCACCACCGAGTTCGAGCGCGGGATGCCACCGCCGCACCAGGCCTGGACCGGCTCCGGCTGGGAGCACGACCCGCTCGTGCAGGACGACCAGGCGCTCGTCGTGCACGTCCGCGACCGCGGGCTGGTGGTGCTCACCGGCTGCGGGCACGCAGGCGCGGTCAACATCGTGCGGCACGCGCGGCGGCTCACCGGCGTCGACCGGCTGTGCGCGCTGCTCGGCGGGTTGCACCTGTCCGGTCCGGCGTTCGAGCCGGTGATCCCGCCGACCGTCGCCGCGCTCACCGAGCTGGCCCCGGACATGGTGGTGCCGGCCCACTGCACCGGCTGGCGCGCGCAGCACGCGCTCGCCGCCGCGCTGCCGGGCGCGTGGCTGCCCGGGAGCAGCGGCAGCACCTACCGCATCGCGGCCTGAGCCCTACTTGCGGACCGGGGAGATGTTCAGGCTCAGCCCGGCGAGGCCGCGGGAGCGCACCGTGAGCTTGTCGGCCACCGCACGCAGGGCCTGGGCGGCCGGGCTCTCCGGCTGAGCCAGGACGATCGGAGTGCCGGAGTCTCCGCACTCGCGGAGCTGGGGCTCCAGCGGCACCTGGCCGAGCAGCGGCACCGGGGCGCCGATGGTCCGGGTGAGCGAGTCGGACACCGCCTGCCCGCCCCCGGAGCCGAACACCTCCATGCGGGTGCCGTCGGGCAGCTCCATCCAGGACATGTTCTCCACGACGCCGGCGAGGCGCTGGCGCGTCTGCAGCGCGATCGAGCCGGCCCGCTCGGCCACCTCGGCGGCGGCCGTCTGCGGCGTGGTGACGACCAGCAGCTCAGCGTTGGGCACGAGCTGCGCGGTGGAGATCGCGATGTCGCCGGTGCCGGGGGGCAGGTCGAGCAGCAGGACGTCGAGGTCGCCCCAGAAGACGTCGGCGAGGAACTGCTGCAGCGCGCGGTGCAGCATCGGGCCGCGCCACACCACGGCGTCGTTGCCCGGGGTGAACATGCCGATCGAGATGACCTTCACGCCGTGCGCCTGCGGCGGCATGATCATGTCGTCGACCTTGGTGGGCCGGTCGGCCGTGCCGAGCATCCGCGGCACCGAGTGGCCGTAGATGTCGGCGTCCACCACGCCGACCTTCAGGCCCTTGGCGGCCATCGCCGCAGCCAGGTTGACGGTGACCGACGACTTGCCGACCCCGCCCTTGCCCGACGCCACGCAGTAGACGCGGGTGAGCGAGCCGGGCTGGGCGAACGGGATCACCGGGTCGGCCGCGTCGCCGCGAAGGCTGCGGCGCAGCTCGTGGCGCTGCTCGTCGCTCATGACGTCGAGCTCGACCTCGACCTCGGTGACGCCGGAGACCTTCGAGACGGCCTCGGTGACCCGCGCGGTGATCGTCGCGCGCATCGGGCAACCGGCCACCGTGAGGTAGACGCCGACGTGGGCACGGCCGTCGGGCCCGACCGCGACGCTCTTCACCATGCCCAGGTCGGTGATCGGCTTGTGGATCTCGGGATCGTCGACGGTGGCGAGCGCGGCCCGGACGGCCTGCTCGACGGTGGTGCTGCTCTCGGTGGTGGACATCAGAGGTTCCGCTGGACCTTCCATCGACGGCGCGACGCTGCCGGGCGCGGCTGCCCACGCCCCTCTCGTCCACTCTACGTCCGTGCTCGGCACGTCCGTGCTCTTGTCGGCCGGGCTCCGTACCATCGTCGATCGTGACGGACACCGCGGCGACCAGCGCGCCCGACACGGGGCGGCAGCGGTCGAGTCCCAACCGTGAGCAGCTGGCCGCGTGGCGGGCGTTCCTGCGGGCCCACGCGTCCATCACCCGCACCCTCGAGACCGAGCTGCTCGCCGAGCAGGACCTCCCGCTCGCCTCCTACGACGTGCTCGTGCAGCTCGCCGAGGCGCCCGACCGGCGGCTGCGGATGACGGAGCTCGCCGACGCCGTGCTGCTGTCCCGCTCGGGCGTCACGCGCCTGGTCGACCGGTTGGAGAAGGGCGGGCTCGTGGCCCGGTGCCCGGTGGAGACCGACGGCCGCGGCGTCGCAGCTCGGCTCACCGACGCCGGGCTCGACCGGCTGCGCATCGCCTCGCGCACCCACCTGCGCGGAGTCGCGCGGCACTTCGTCAACCGCCTCGACGAGGCCGACCTGCGCACGCTGGAACGGATCAGCAGGCGGCTCGTCTGAAGGCATCGGCGGTCGACGCGTCGACGGCCGTCGCCAGCTGGGCGTGGATCTGGTCGACCGTCGAAGGGTCGTGATCGGCGAGGAGGCCGTGGGCCCGGCGCCAGTGGTCGTGGGCGGCCGCGCGGTCGCCCGCCACGTGCTCGCACGCGCCGAGGTGGGCGAGGGTGCCGGCCTCCGCGTAGAGATCGCCGACCTCCCGGAACAGCTCGAGCGCCCGGAGGTGGCAGGGGACGGCGCAGGACGGGGCGCCGCGCGCGAGGTGCACCTCGGCGAGGCACGACCACGCGTGGGCCTCGTGGGGCCGGTTCCCCAGCTTCTGGTGCAGGACCAGGGCCTGCTCGCACAGTTCGAGCGCCAGGTCGTGGTCTCCCAGCCGGCCGTGGTACCAGCCGAGGTCGGTGAGCGCGATCGCCTGCCCGACCTCGTCGCCCACCTGGTCGAAGAGGTCGTGGGCGCGGCGGGCGGCGTCGAGCGCCTCGGCCTCCCGGCCTTGGATGACGTGGACGAGGTCGCGGTGGTAATGCGTCCACGCCTGCCCCGTGAGGTCGTGGCGGGATCGTTCCAGCGCGGTGTCGAGGTGGTGGTGGGCCTCGTCGAACCGGCCGAGGTCGGCCAGCGCGACAGCCAGGTTGCGGTGCGCACAGGTCTCCTCGGCCGCGTCGCCCAGCCGGTGGGCGGCGGCCACGGCGGCCCGTTGCGCCTCGGCCCGCTCCAGCCAGCGGCCCTGGCGGTGGAGGGAGACGTACAGCGCCCTGGCCAGGTGGCACAGGTGCCGGTCCAGGCCCAGGTCGGCGGCGAGCGCCAGGCAGGCGAGCAGCGCGGGGCGTTCGGCGGTGAACCAGGCGATCGCCTCGTCGGCCCCTGCGACGTCGGCGACGGCGACACCCGGGAGCGGCGGGCCGAGCGTGCTGTTCCCGGCGTACGCGCGGAACTGGAGGTGCTGCGCCGCTGCGTCGGCGGTGTGGACGTAGTGGTCCACGATGCGGCGGCGCGCGGCGTCCCGATCCGGGTCGTGGGCCGCGCACAGCTCCGAGGCGTAGGCCCGTAGCAGGTCGTGGCACGAGTAGCGGCCCGTGGCGTGCTCGGTGAGGAGGTTCGCGCGGGTCAGCTCGGCCAGTGCCGCCCGGGCCCGCCGGACCGGGACACCCGCGGAGCTCGCCGCGACGGCGATCGTGCAGTCCGGGCCGGGGTGGAGGCCGGCGGCCAGCCGGAACAGCCGCGCCGCCTGCCCGCTGAGCGTCTCGTAGGACCAGGAGAAGATCGCCCGCACGTCGACGGCGCTCTCGAGCGCGCCGAGGGCGTCCCGCAGCTCGCCTGCGAGCGCCTCCAGCGGATGCGCGGGGTGGATCGCGGCGCGGGCGGCCACGATGGCCAGCGCCAGCGGGAGCCCCGCGCAACGGTGGACGATCTCCGTGACGGCATCGGGCTCGGCGGCGATCCGGTCGTGGCCGAGGCGGCCGGCCAGCAGCTGCGCGGCCTCGCCGGGCGGAAGGAGATCGAGCGTCGACGGACGCGCTCCGTACGTCACGACCAGGCCCGTCAGCTGGTCGCGGCTGGTGACCACCACGAGGCACCCGGGCGTTCCGGGCAGCAACGGGACGACCTGCTCGGCGCAGCGGGCGTTGTCCAGCAGGACGAGCATCCGCCGTCCGGCGAGCAGGCTGCGGTAGAGCCCGGCCTGCGCGGCCCCGCCGTCCGGGATCCGATGCGGCGGCACCCGCAGCGCGTCGAGGAGATCGCGGATCGCCGCTGCCGGTGCGGCTCTCCCCGCCGGGTCGTACCCGCGCAGGTCGACGTGGAGCTGCCCGTCCGGGAAGCGCTCGGCGACCCGGTGCGCCCAGTGCAGGGCGAGCGTGGTCTTCCCGACGCCGGCGGTGCCGGTGATCACCGCGATCCGGGGCGACCCGCTCCTCGCCTCGTCCGGTCGGCCGAGGAGCGCGTCCAGCGCCGCAAGTTCGGCGGTCCGCCCGGCGAACCCGTCGACCGCGGCGGGGAGCTGCCTGGGCACCGCGTGCCTGCCGGACGCCGTCCCGCCCGCGAGCAGGTCGGCGTGCACCTGCCGGATCTCGGGGCTGGGATCGGTGCCGAGCTCGTCGGCGAGCCTGCGCCGGATCGCGTCGTAGCGTTCGAGGGCCTCGGCGGGGCGGCCGGCCGCCTCCAGCACCCGTAGGAGGCGCGCCCAGAGCGACTCACGCAGCGGGTTCCGCTCGGCCAGCTCGCTCAGATCGGTCGGGTCGGGTCGCGCGCCGCTCGCGAGGTCGAGGTCGGTGCGCCGCTCCACCGCTGCCAGGTAGCGCTCCTGCAGCGCGGGGGCCGTCGCCTGCTCCAGCCAGTCCGATCGGACGCCGTCGAAAGGGGTGCCGCGCCACAGCGCCAGCGCGGCGGCCAGCCGGGACCGCTCGGCCACCCGGTCCGGCTCCGCCGCGGCCTCGTCGAGCAGGCGGCCGAAGCGGAGCGCGTCCACCTGGTCCGGGTCGACGGCCAGCAGGTAGCCGCCAGGGCGGGCAGCAACCAGCTCCCCGGCGGAGTCCAGTGCACGACGCAGCCGCTTGACGTTCGTTCGCACGTTGGCCCGCGGGTCGCCACGCGCGTCGGCCCCCCACACCGCGGTGGCCAGCCGGTCCGTCGGCACGGCCTGGCCCGCCGACATCGCGAGCACGGCCAGCAGCGCGCGCAGCCGCCCCGCCGGCAGCTCGACCGGGCGCCCGTCCACCGAGACGCGCAGGGGCCCGAGCAGTTCGACGGTCAGCACGCGTCGACCCCTTTCCGAGCCGGGTTTCACCGCGGTGACAGCACTCTGCCACCGACGGCCGCCAAGCTGGCGATCAATCCCGCCCCACCGCTCCAGGAGGTCACGTGTCCATCTCGGTGCTCGACATGTCGGTGTCGCTCGACGGCTACGCCGCAGGTCCCGACGACTTCCTCGGCGGCGCCGACGGCCACCGGCTGCACGACTGGTTCGCGCCGGGCGGGGAGCTCGTCGAGCTGTCCGGGCCCGTCAAGGAACTGATGGACGAGATGGGCGGGGCCGGGGCCGTCCTGGCGGGGCGGAGAACCGCGGAGCTCATGGACCACTGGGGCGGCGACCACAACGGGCTCCCGATCTTCGTGCCCAGCCACCGGCCGCCCGGCCCGGCCGCGCGGTGGGGTTATCCGAAGGTGACGTACGTGACCGACGGGATCGAGAGCGCCATGGCACAGGCGAAGGCCGCCGCGGGGGACCGGGAGGTGCAGGTGCGCGGCGCGTACACGGGGCAACGGGCGCTCGAGGCCGGGGTGCTGGACGAGGTGCGGATCCACCAGGTACCGGTGCTGCTGGGCCGTGGCATCCGGCTGTTCGACCAGCTGCCGTCCGAGATCGAGCTGGAGATCGTCCGGGTGATCGACACCCCGGAGGCGACCCACGTCCGCTACCGCGTCCGGCGCTGAGCCCGGTCGGCGGCGGGGCCGGGGGCGGCGGCACCGAGGCGATCGCAGAGCTTGTCGAGCTCCCCGCGCAGGTAGTCCCGGGTGGCGACCTCGCCGACCGCGATCCGCAGGGCCGCGAGCTCCCTGGCCAGGTACTCGGTGTCGGCCTTCGTCCGCTCCGCGCGGGCGCGGTCCTCCTCCAGCGACACGCGGTCGCGGTCGTCCTGGCGGTTCTGCGCGAGCAGGATGAGCGGCGCCGCGTAGGCGGCCTGCGTGGAGAAGGCCAGGTTGAGCAGGATGAACGGGTAGGGGTCCCACTGGCCCGACCACGCCACGAGGTTCAGCGCGATCCACACCGCGACCAGGACGGTCTGCACCGCGAGGAACCGGCCGGTGCCGAGGAACCGGGCGATCCGCTCGGACAGCCGCGCGAACCAGTCGGGGTCGAACTCGAAGCGCGCCCGCCCGAGCAGCGGCTGGTCCAGCCGGCGATGGGTTGTCACCTCAGGCATCCGACACCTCGCTGGTCTCCTCGGGCTCTGTCAGGCGGTCGCGCCAGTCGGGCGGGAGCAGGTGGTCGAGCACGTCGTCCACCGTGACGGCGCCGAGCAGGTGGTCCTCGGCGTCGACGACCGGCCCCGCCACCAGGTTGTACGCCGCGAAGTAGCGGGTGACCTCGCCGAGGGTGGCGTCCGGCGACAGGCGGGCCAGCTCGGTGTCGACCACGCCCGCCACCAGCTCGAACGGCGCCGCCCGCAGCAGCCGCTGGGCGTGCGCGCACCCCAGGTACCGCCCGGTCGGCGTCTCCGACGGCGACCGGCAGACGAACACCATGCTGGCCAGCGCCGGCGGGATGTCCGGGTTGCGGATGCGGGCGAGTGCCTCGGCCACCGTGGCGTCCGGACGCAGGACGATCGGCTCCGGGGTCATGAGGCCGCCTGCGGTGTCCGACGAGTAGCTCATGAGCCTGCGCACCGGCTCGGACTCGTCGGGGTGCATCAGGGCGAGCAGCGCGTCGGACTCGGCGTCGGGCAGCTCGTGCAACAGGTCGGCGGCGTCGTCGGGGTTCATGGCCTCGAGGACGTCGGCCGCCCGCTCCGGGGACAGGTGCGCGAGCAGCGTGCGCTGGTCGGCCTCGGACATCTCCTCGAACACGTCGGCGAGCCGCTCGTCGTCGAGGCCGTCGACCACCTCGTGCTGGCGCTTCTGCGGGAGCTCCGACAGCGCGGCCGCGACGTCGACGGGCCGCATCGACTCGAACACGGCCAGCAGGCCCTCCGTGCCCTGCCGGTCGGTGAGCGAGAGCCCGGTGACCGCGCGCCACGGCAGCACCTGCACCGGCTCGCGCCTGCCGAGGCGGTGGCGGCGGACCCGCACCGCGAGCCGCCCGACCACCCAGTCGCGCGAGCGGGTCGGCTCGATCGCGGCGTCGACGACAACGGCCTCCTCGCCGCTCTCGACGAGCCGGACGTGCGCGTCGAGCAGCTGGCCGACCAGTAGACCCTCGTTGGGGCGCTGTGCGAAGCCTCGAAGGCTGACCGAGCCCGTCGCGAGGGTGACGGCGCCGGGGTCGATCGCGGTGACCCGCAGCATCGGCACGAAGATGCGCCTGCGGGTGGCGAGCTCCACCACCATGCCTAGCACCCGCGGCGGGTTCGAGTCGACGCGCAGCGCGGCGACGAGGTCGCGCACCTTGCCGATGCGCTCCCCGTCGGGCCCGAAGACGGCGATACCGACCAGGCGCGCGACGAAGACCCGATCGGTGCCCATGCGCGGAAGCCTAGGCTCCGGACGTGGATCTCCTGCGGTACGACGTGGTGGACGTGTTCACCGCCGGGGGGCGTGTACCGACCCTGCCCTGACCCGGTGGATCGACCTGAGAGACCAGTCACCTCGGAGTTGCGGACGCCGCCGCTCGTGTCAGCATCGGCGCAATCCGCGCCGCACTCGACGAGGAGTCGCCCGTGACCACCACGAACGAGCCGACCCAGCTCCGCGCCCGCCGGTCCTGCCTCGCCGTACCCGGGTCGAGCCAGAAGTTCATCGACAAGGCCCGCGACCTGAACGCCGACCAGGTCTTCCTCGACCTGGAGGACGCCTGCGCACCGCTGGCCAAGCCCGGGGCCCGCAAGACGATCGTCGAGGCGCTGAACGAGGGCGGCTGGGGCGAGAAGATCCGGGTGGTCCGGGTGAACGACTGGACCACCGAGTGGACCTACCGCGATGTCACGGAGGTCGTGGAGGGCGCGGGCGCCAACCTCGACGCGATCATGCTGCCGAAGGTGCAGACGGCAGAGCAGGTCGTGGCGCTCGACCTGCTGCTCACGCAGATCGAGAAGGCGATGGGCCACGAGGTCGGGAAGATCGGCATCGAGGCGCAGATCGAGAACGCGCTGGGGCTCATCAACGTCAACGCGATCGCCACGGCCTCGCCGCGGGTCGAGACGATCATCTTCGGGCCGGCCGACTTCATGGCGTCGATCAACATGAAGTCGCTGGTGGTGGGGGAGCAGCCGCCCGGCTACGACGTGGGCGACGCCTACCACCACATCCTCATGAGCATCCTCATGGCCGCCCGCGCGCACGACAAGCAGGCGATCGACGGGCCCTACCTGCAGATCAGGGACGTCGACGGCTTCCGCAGGGTGGCCGATCGCTCCGCGGCGCTCGGCTTCGACGGCAAGTGGGTGCTGCACCCCGGCCAGATCGACGCGGCGAACGAGACGTACAGCCCCCGCCAGGAGGACTACGACCACGCCGAGAACATCCTCGACGCCTACGAGTGGTACACGTCCGAGGCGGGCGGCAAGCGCGGCGCTGCCATGATCGGCGACGAGATGATCGACGAGGCGAGCCGCAAGATGGCTCTGGTCATCGCGGGCAAGGGCCGGGCGGCCGGCATGCAGCGCACGGACCGCTGGAGCCCGCCGGAGGAGTGACGTGCATCGCGCGCGCTGTGTGCGGACGTTCACAGCGTGCAGCCGGGCCGGCGGGTGATACTGGCCGGTAACTCGCCCAGCGTCGGGAGGATCCATGGCCAAGCTCGCCCAGACCGCCGGTCTCACCGAGATCCAGCAGGAGATCCTGGCGACGGTCCGCTCGTTCGTGGACAAGGAGATCCTGCCCCACGCCAACGCGCTGGAGCACGCCGACACCTACCCGCAGGACATCGTCGACGGGATGAAGGAGATGGGCCTTTTCGGGCTCACCATCCCGGAGGAGTTCGGGGGGCTCGGGGAGTCGCTGCTGACGTACGCGCTGGTCGTCGAGCAGATCGCGCGCGGCTGGATGAGCGTCTCCGGCGTGATCAACACGCACTTCATCGTGGCGCACATGATCAGCCAGCACGGCACGGACGAGCAGAAGCAGCGGTACCTGCCCCGGATGGCGACCGGTGAGGTGCGCGGCTCGTTCTCGATGTCGGAGCCGGACCTCGGCTCGGACGTCGCCGCGATCTCCACCAAGGCGGTGGCCGACGGGGACGACTTCGTCATCGACGGCGCCAAGATGTGGCTGACGAACGGCGGCACCTCCAACCTCACCGCCGTTCTCGTCCGCACCGACGAGGGGGCCGACCGGCCGCACCAGAACCTCACCTGCTTCCTGGTGGACAAGCCGGAGGGGTACGGCGAGGTCGCTCCGGGGCTCACCGTCCCCGGGAAGATCGACAAGATGGGTTACAAGGGCGTCGACACCACCGAGCTGGTGTTCTCGGGCCACCGCGTCTCCGCGGGGCAAGTCCTCGGCGGCAAGCGCGGCGGCGGCTTCGCGCAGATGATGGACGGAGTCGAGGTCGGGCGCGTCAACGTGGCGGCGCGGGCCTGCGGCATCGCGATCCGGGCGTTCGAGCTGGCCGTCGAGTACGCGCAGCAGCGCCGCACGTTCGGCAAGCCGATCGCCGAGCACCAGGCCATCGCGTTCAAGCTCGCCGAGATGGCCACCAAGGTGGAGGCCGCGCACCTGATGATGGTCAACGCCGCGCGCCTGAAGGACTCCGGCGAGCGGTTCGACGTCGAGGCCGGCATGGCCAAGCTGTTGGCGAGCGAGTACTGCGCCGAGGTCACTCAGGAGTCGTTCCGCATCCACGGCGGGTACGGCTACTCCAAGGAGTACGAGATCGAGCGGCTCATGCGCGAGGCGCCGTTCCTGCTCATCGGCGAGGGCACCTCGGAGATCCAGAAGACCATCATCAGCCGCGGGCTGCTGAGGGAGTACCGCCTGCGGTAGCCGCTCGTGGACCGGACGATCAGGCGCGGTTCTGCGGCCAGATGCGCGCCCCGAGGCGCAGGCGACGACCGGTCCCGCTGCAGGAAGGGCAGAGCCGGAACGACCGGGTGGCGATCGAGCCGTAGGAGCGCGGCGTGCCCTTGCAGGAGCCGCACGCCGTGTACGGGTGCAGGAGCAGCGAGACCGCCCAGGCCACGAGCATGCCGAGCCCGACGATGACGACGATGCCCGACCCGGAGAGATCGGCGGCGACCGAAGCCACCGTGGTGAGCAGGAACGGCATGGGACACCTCCGATCCCGGGAGCGCCCCCTTTGCGGCACCCTGCCGTCCGTCCCGGATGTTGGGACAACGTTATGCAACGTTCAGTCCAATCGGAGCCGCCGAAAAGGCTAAAGAACGTTGCGCCGGTCGGCGTATGGTCCTCGTCCAGCGGGCGGCCGGCCGGATCCGGCGTCGTCCACCGGGGCGCCCGGAACCGCCCGTCGTCGATCAAACGGTCCGTTCGGGCAAACTTGCCGAACCGACCAGCACGCCTCCGGGGCCGGTCCACGGCGGGCGGCAGCCCGGACTCCATGTGATGATCGTCGGTATGGGCACTTCGTCCCTGGTCCCCGCGTTGACATGATGTGGGCTCGAGAGCACCAGGAGCCCTGACGACGAGGAACAGGAGGCCCCGTGACCACTCCGTTCGGTGGCCCCGCGCGCACCGCGCCCGGACTGCCCAACCTGCCGACTCCGCCCACCGGGTGGCCGGTCGGTTCCTATGCCACGTACGAGGAGGCGCAGCGGGCGGTCGACCACCTCGCCGACTCCGACTTCCCGGTGCGCGACGTCACGATCGTGGGCGTCGACCTCATGCTGGTCGAGCGGGTGATCGGCCGGCTCACCTGGGGCCGGGTCCTCGCGTCCGGCGCCGCGTCCGGCGCGTGGTTCGGTCTGTTCGTCGGCCTGCTGCTGAGCCTGGTGAGCCAGGGTGGCAGCTCGTTCGGGCCGATCCTGCTCGGCCTCGGGTTCGGTCTGGTGTTCGGACTGATCTTCGCCGCTGTCACCTACGGCCTGTCCCGTGGCCGCCGTGACTTCCAGTCGGTGAGCCAGCTCGTCGCGGGCCGGTACGACGTCCTCTGCCAGCCGCGCAACGCCGAGAAGGCCCGTGAGCTGCTGGCGAAGCTCGCCATGAGCGGAGGCCCGGCTTAAGGGACACTAAATCGCCCTTGTCATACCCCTAACCGTCCGCCCAGCGATTGCGACCGCATCTCCGCGCGCATAGGTTCTGATCACCGGCCACTGGCCGTGATCGGTATCACACCCGCGGGCGACGTCGCCTCGTCGTCTGCGCTTTTCGGGACGGAGAGACGCATGGGGGAGCCGGTTCATCCGACGTTCCGGCGGCGACGCGGGCGACTGTTCGCCGCGGCGGCCTGTGGGCTCCTGGTTGCCGCGGCGGTGGCCGGATGCAGCTCGGGGCCGGCCGGGCCACCGGTGCTCAACTTCTACACGCCCGCCGACAACGCGAAGGGCTACGCTGCCGCGGCCGAAGCCTGCACCGCGGCTGCCAACGGCCGCTACGTCGTGACGCAGCAGACGCTGCCCAAGGCCGCCGACGACCAGCGGCTGCAGCTCGCCCGCCGCCTCGTCGCGGGAGACCCCGAGGTCGACCTGGTCGGCCTCGACGTCACGTGGACCGCCGAGTTCGCCGAGGCGGGCTGGATCGCGCCGTGGCCCGAGGACGCGGCGGCTGCCGTCGAGCGGGGCACGCTGGAGGGCCCGCTCGAGACCGCCCGGTACCAGGGGCGGCTGTGGGCGGCGCCGCTCAACACGAACACGCAGCTGCTCTGGTACCGCAAGGACCTGGCGCCGGAGCCCCCTCAGACGTGGGACCAGATGATCCAGATGTCCGAGGCGCTGCACGACCAGGGGCTGCCCTCCTACATCGAGGTGCAGGCGGCGCAGTACGAGGGCATCACGGTCTGGTTCAACACGCTCCTCACGAGCGCAGGCGGCCAGGTGGTCTCGGAGAACGGCGACGTGCTCGTCGACGACGGCGACGCCGCCCGCAAGGCCACGTCGATCATGCAGCGGGTGGCGAGCTCGCCTGCGAGCGACCCGTCGCTGTCGGTGGCCCAGGAGAACGACGGGCGCCTGCAGATGGAGGCCGGCGTCGCGGCGTTCCAGGTCAACTACCCGTTCGTGAACGCGTCGATCAACACACCACCGCCGGACGGCGGGGGCGGCGGCACGTTCATCGACGAGCAGGGCCGCCCGACCGGCGAGGACACCGGCCGCCGCATCGTGGACGTCTTCGCGTGGGCGCCGTACCCCCGCGTGGACCCGGACAAGCCCGCCACGGTCACGATCGGTGGCCTCAACATCGGCGTGAGCACCACCGGCGGCAACACGGACCTGGCGTTCGAGGCCGCGCAGTGCCTGCGCAACCGGGACGCCCAGCTCACCAACGCCACCCAGGGTGGCGTGCCGCCGACGTTGTCCGAGCTGTACGACGACCCGGCGTTCCAGGCCGAGTACCCGGCCTCGCAGGCCATCCGCGACTCCCTGCAGAACGCGAGCGTGCGGCCGAAGACCCCGGCCTACACGAGCATCTCGATCGTGCTCGCCGACCTGCTCAACCCGCCCGCGCAGATCGACCCCGACACGGTCGTCCCGCGGATGGCGTCCGAGGTCGAGCGAGCGGTGAACTCGGAAGGACTGGTGCCCTGATGACCGCTTCGAGCACGGCTCCGGCCGCCGAGGTCGAGACCTCGGCGGCGGCGCCGAAGCACCGGGGCAAGCCTCCCCTGTCGGAGGGGGCGCGCGCCGAGCGGAAGCTGGCGTTCCTGCTCTGCGCCCCGGCCGTGATCATCATGGTCGCGGTCACGGCCTACCCCATCGGCTACGCCCTCTGGCTGTCGCTGCAACGCTACGACCTGCGCTTCCCGGCCGACCGGGCGTTCGCGGGCCTGTCGAACTACGTCGCGGTGCTCTCGTCGGGGTACTGGTGGTCGGCGTTCGGCATCACGTTGCTCATCACCGTGATCTCGGTGGCGATCGAGTTCGTGCTCGGCCTGGCGCTCGCGCTGGTCATGCACCGCACGATCATCGGCCGCGGGCTCACCCGCACCGTCGTGCTCATCCCGTACGGGATCGTCACCGTCGTCGCGGCCTTCAGCTGGCAGTTCGCCTGGACGCCGGAGACCGGCTACCTGGCCAACATGCTCCCGGCGGGGAGCGCGCCGCTCACCGACCAGGCGGCGTCGATCGTGCTGATCATCATCGCCGAGGTCTGGAAGACCACGCCGTTCATGGCGCTCCTCCTGCTGGCCGGGCTCGCGCTCGTGCCGGACGACCTGCTCAAGGCGGCCCAGGTGGACGGTGCCGGGCCGTGGGAGCGGCTCACGCAGATCATCCTGCCGATGATGAAGCCCGCGATCCTCGTGGCGCTGCTCTTCCGCACGCTGGACGCGTTCCGCATCTTCGACAACATCTACATCCTCACCGGTGGCTCGAACGGCACCGGATCGGTCTCGATGCTGGGTTACAACAACCTGTTCCGGGCGTTCAACCTCGGAATCGGGTCGGCGATCAGCGTGCTGATCTTCATCTCCGTCGGGCTGATCGCTTTCGTCTTCATCAAGTTGTTCGGCGCGGCCGCGCCGGGCTCGGACACCGAGGGGAGGCGCTGACATGGCCGTCGCGACGACCGGAGCCGCGAAGAGCAAGTGGGCCGTGGCCAACACGCTGGTGCTGATCTACGCGCTCGTCCCGGTGCTGTGGATCCTCAGCCTGTCGTTCAAGCCGGCGAGCACCATCACCGACGGCAACTTCATCCCGCGGGAATGGACGCTCGAGAACTACGCCCAGGTGTTCGGGGTCTCGCTGTTCACCAGCGCGCTGATCAACTCGATCGGCATCGCGATCATCGCAACCGTGCTCGCCGTCGTGATCGGCACGATGGCGGCGTACGCGATCGCCCGGCTGCGGTTCCCCGGCAAGGGCCTGCTCGTGGGCATCTCGCTGCTGATCGCGATGTTCCCGCCGATCTCGCTGGTGAGCCCGCTGTTCGACATCGAACGGGCCATCGGCCTGTTCGACACGTGGCCCGGCCTGATCCTGCCCTACATCACGTTCTCGCTGCCGCTGGCGATCTACACGCTCTCGGCGTTCTTCCGCGAGATCCCGTGGGAGCTGGAGAAGGCCGCCAAGATGGACGGTGCCACCCCGCTGCAGGCGTTCCGGTCGGTGATCGTGCCGCTCGCCGCGCCCGGCGTGTTCACCACCGCCATCCTGGTGTTCATCTTCTGCTGGAACGACTTCCTGTTCGCACTCTCGCTGACCTCCACCGAACGCTCGCAGACGGCCACCGTCGCGATCGCGAACTTCACCGGGGCCAGCGAGTTCGCCGAGCCGACCGGCTCGATCGCGGCGGCCGCGGTGCTGCTCACGATCCCGATCATCATCTTCGTGTTCTTCTTCCAGCGGCGCATCGTCGCCGGTCTGACCTCCGGCGCAGTGAAGGGCTGAGAAAGTGGCTGACATCGTCCTGGACCACATCACCAAGCGCTACCCCGACGGAACGATCGGCGTCGACAACGCCACGTTCGAGATCGCCGACGGCGAGTTCATCATCCTGGTCGGCCCGTCCGGGTGCGGGAAGTCGACCACGCTCAACATGATCGCCGGGCTCGAGGACATCTCCGACGGTGAGCTGCGCATCGGCGGCGAGCGCGTCAACGAGAAGGCGCCGAAGGACCGCGACATCGCGATGGTGTTCCAGTCCTACGCGCTCTACCCGCACATGACGGTGCGCGAGAACATGGGCTTCCCGCTCAAGCTCGCCAAGGTCGACAAGGCGGAGATCAACCGCAAGGTCGAGGAGGCCGCGCAGATCCTCGACCTCACCCACCACCTGGACCGCAAGCCCGCCAACATGTCCGGCGGCCAGCGGCAGCGGGTGGCGATGGGCCGTGCGATCGTCCGCAGCCCGAAGGCGTTCCTCATGGACGAGCCGCTGTCCAACCTCGACGCCAAGCTGCGCGTGCAGATGCGCACGATGGTCTCGAAGCTGCAGCACCGCCTCCAGACCACCACGGTCTACGTCACCCACGACCAGACCGAGGCGATGACGCTCGGCGACCGGATCGTCGTCATGCGCGGCGGGAAGATCCAGCAGATCGGCTCCCCGCAGGTGCTCTACGACACCCCGGCCAACCTCTTCGTCGCCGGGTTCATCGGCTCGCCCGCCATGAACTTCCTGCCCGCGAAGGCGGAGGAGGGCGTGTTCCGCACCCCGCTGGGGGACCTGCCGATCACCGACGAGCTGCGCCGCACCCTCGAGGCGGGCAACGCGCCCCGCGAAGTGATCATCGGCATCCGGCCGGAGCACTTCGAGGACGCCACGCTCGTGGAGGAGCAACAGAAGTCCCGGGGCGCTGTGTTCACCGCACAGGTCGACGTGCTGGAGTCGATGGGCTCGGACAAGTTCGCCTACTTCAGCGTGGAGGGCGAGCAGGCCATGTCCGACGACCTGGCCGACCTGGCCGCCGACGCCGGCACGGCGGACGTGCCCGGCGGCGACTCGGGCACGCTGGTCACCCGCCTGTCGGCGGAGTCCGGCGTGCGTCAGGGTGAGCGCTCCGAGGTGTGGGTCGACACCGGCAAGATCCAGGTGTTCGAACCGGCGAGCGGGAAGAACCTGACCACCCGCGAGAGCACCCCCGTCGCGGCGGGCTAGGACCGGTGTGACAGCGAGGTGGCTCCGCCGGCACAGCACGCCGGTGGAGCCACCTCGCCGACGTTCGCAGTCAGTCGTCCTTGTCGGAGCGCAGGCGCTCGATCACCTCGTCGTCCCAGCGGTGGGTGCGCATCAGCTTGTACCGCTGGCCGGCCAGGTGCAGGTACGCCTCGGCCTCGGTGCGCTCGCCGATCAGGTCGGCCTGGGCGAGCATCCGCACCACGGGGCGGTACTCCTCCGCGTACCAGCGCCGGGCCACCGTCTCGCGGTCGAGGAAGCGGCGCTCCTGCTGCATGAGCCGGAAGCCCCACGCCTCCACCTCCTCGCTGAGCAGCGCGTACGACCACGCGGTCGTCACGAGGATGGTCGCGAGCGCGGGCCCGGGCAGCGGCACCCGGTCGAGGAACACCCGGCGCAGGTCCTTGGTGATGAGGTCGCCCCGCCGGGAGATGCCGGTGGCGTCGATCTTCGTGGTGACCTCCGTGACGAAGGCGTCGATCGAGCGGAAGCCGAGCGCGTGCGCCACCGAGACCCGGTGGTGTCCGTCCTTGACGAAGTGCAGCTCGCCCACGCGGTAGACGTCGATCGGCGGGATCGCCTCGCCGCGGCGCTGCGCCCTTGCCAGCCGCTCCCACCGCTCCCGGCTGCGGCCGGATCGCGGGCGGAACCAGCGGTCGAAGTCGCGGGTGCGGTCGACGCTGCCCACGATCGAGTCGAGCGGGATGACCTGCAGCCCGAGCCGCCTCTCGCCCGTGCGGCCGAGCGCGGACACGACCTCGTCGAACGGCAGGACCTCCGAGATGTCGTCCGGCTCGCGGCGCAGCCACGCCGCCAGCCGCGAGAGCACCTCCTTGCGGCGGGCTCGCAGGAAGTCGTGCTCCGCATCGACGTTGGGGAACCCCGTGTCCGCCATCGCGGCTACAGCTCCAGCAGCTTTCGGCCCACGACGTTCACCACGCGGGTGTTCCCGATCATCCGGTCCGGGACACGCTCGCCGTACGGGTGGATGTGGCCGTGCACGAGCAGGCGCGGACGCAGCGCCGCGACCACGTCGTGCAGGCACTCGAACCCGTGGTGCGGCGGGTCGGGGCGGTCGCCGCAGTGGCGCGGCGGGGCGTGCGTGAGCAGCACGTCCACCGGTCTGCCGTCGGCCCGGGTGCGCCGCCGCGCGGCCCGCACCAGCCGCCGGGCCCGGCGGGCCTGCTGGGCCTGGGTCCACTGGTTCGGTCCGGGCCGGTAGCGCACGCAGCCGCCGAGGCCGGCCACGCGCACCCCGGCGACGTCGACCACGCGGCCGTCGGCGTCGACGAAACCCGCGGGGCCCGGCCAGCGCGCCGGCAACCCGGCGCGCAGCCACATCCCGGCTCGCTGCGAGTAGCCCGAGATGTCGGGGTCGTGGTTACCGGGGACGAGCACGCCGGGGCGGTCGACCTGGTCGCAGAGCTCGGCCAGGTAGTCGAACGGCAGGTCACCGGCCGCGATGACGAGACCGACACCCAGTCGCCCGGCCGCGCCTGCGCAGAGTGCGGCCTCGACCTCGTCGCTGACGGCAAGGGCGCGGACCATCCCGTTCAGCCTACGGGTACCGCGACGTGGGGGCGCAGATTTGCCAGGATGCGGGGTGTGCCTCCGAAGCCAGGTCCGATCGAGCGAGGCGGGGTCGCGCGCTCGTTCGACGCCCACGCGCGCACCTACGACAAGCTCGTCGGCTCCAACCCCGGCTACCACGCGCATCTGCGGCTGACCGCCAAGCGGATGGGCATACCGAACCGGGGCCGCGGCCTGCGGCTGCTCGACGTCGGATGCGGTACCGGCGCCTCCACCGCCGCCCTGCTCGACGCCGCCCCCGAGGCGGAGATCATCGCCGTCGACGCGTCGGCCGAGATGCTCGCGCAGGCGCACCGCAAGACGTGGCCGCGCACGGTCCGGTTCGTGCACGGAAACGCCGAGAACCTGGCGATGAGCGGCATCGTGGGGCCGTTCGACGGGATCCTCGCCGCGTACATCCTGCGCAACCTGGTGCACCAGGACGCCGCGCTGCGCCAGTTCCACCGGCTCCTGCGTCCCGGCGCACCGCTCGCGATCCACGAGTACTCCGTGCGCGACTCGCTGCGCAGCCGCGTCGTCTGGACGATGGTCTGCTGGGGCGTGATCATCCCCATGGCGCGAATCCGCGCCGGCTCCACCGACCTCTACCGCTACCTGTGGCGCAGCGCGCTGCAGTTCGACGGCATCAAGGCCCTCACCGGGCGCCTCATCTCGGCCGGCTTCGAGGACATCCGGGTGCAGACGGTCCCGGGCTGGCAGCAGCACATCGTGCACACGTTCCTCGGCAGGCGACCGCCCGACCCGACTGCTGCCACGGCCGCCCCTGCCGCCGCGGCGGACATCGACCCGGAAGCGATCACACCGGCCGAAGGCATCGACATGACGAAGCCGCCTGCCTGAGGCTCAGACCAGGCCGCTCAGCGGCACCGTCGGCTGCAGGACCGACTCCACCAGCGCCTCGCTGCGCAACCGGGACGCCGTGCGGTACTCGGGGTCGCGCAGCATGTCGGCGAACGCCTGGCGGCTCGGGTAGCGGACCAGCAGGACCATGTCCCAGGCCTGCCCGTCCTCGGCCACCAGCGCGCGCCCCGCGTCACCCAGGTACTCCACCTGCACCCCGTACCGGGCGTTGATCGCCGGGCCGAGCGCCTCGGCGTAGCGCCGGTAGCTGTCCCGGCCGCCGTCCGGGCGGAACCGCAGCAGGTTCAGCATCACGACGGGACCACCCGGGTCCTCGGCCAGCATGGCATCCACGGCGCGCTCATCCACTTCGATCATCGGATCCTCCTCGTCGGCAACCACCCCAGCATTGCACACTTGTTGGCTGAACGACCAGTTTGTTGTATGCTCGCATCGTGACCACCGCCCGCCGCACCCAGAAGCAGCGCCGTGACCAGGCCGAGGCCGCGTTGCTCCACGCCGCCGCCGAACTGGTCGTGGAACAGGGCGTGCGCTCGCTGACGCTGGCCCGCGTCAGCGAGCGGGCCGGATACAGCCGGGGGCTCGTGAGCCACCACTTCGGGTCCAAGCAGGCGCTCCTGGAACGCCTCGCGCGTACGACCCAGACCGGGTTCGTGCCCGGGCTGGCCGATCTGCCACCCGGTCGGGAACGGCTCCTGCGGCTGATCGACGGGTACATCGGGGCGCTCGGCGAGGTGGGCGTGCTGAACCGGGCGTTCCTCCTGCTGTGGGCGGAGGCCGCGACCGCGTCGGAGCTCGCCCCGATCTTCCGCGAGCGGGACGAGGCGTTCCGCGCCGACCTGCGCGAGGACGTCGCAGCCGGAACGAGCGACGGCACCATCCACCCCGATGCCGTGCCCGAGGAGGTCGCCGTCGCGATCGTCGGGCAGCTCCGCGGGATCGGGCTGCAACGGCTGCTCGATCCGGGGGCCGCCGACACCGAACGGTTGCGGCGGTCGGTCACCGAGCACTGGCGGCGGGCGCTCGCCCCGATTCAGCCCTGAGCACGGCCGGTAGGGTGGGGGCGTGCACCGGATGTACCCGATCACCCCGCCGCCCCACTCCTAGCGGGGCCGTCCACGTCGCCGCCCGCCAGGCGGGCGGATCTTCCCGGGCCTGATCGGCCCCGCTTCAGCGACCCCTTTCCTACGTCGCAGGAGCGCGTGCACCCGTGTCCATCGTTCGCACCACCCCGTCCTCCGGGGTGTCCTTCCTCGTCGCCGCCGGGATCCTCTGGGGGACCGGCGGCCTGTTCGGCCGCATGCTCGGTGATGCCACCGGGCTCTCCGCGGCTGCGGTCGCGACCTACCGGCTGGCCGTCGGCGGCCTGCTCCTCGTCGCGTATCTCCTGGTCAAGGGGGCGCCCCTGCCGCGGTCGAGAACCGCGTGGGCCCGCATCGCCGCCGTCGGAGCGCTGGCGGCCCTGTTCCAGGTCGCGTACTTCACGGCCGTGTCGTTCACCTCGGTGAGCGTGGCCACGCTGGTGACCATCGGATCGTCACCGGTGCTCGTGCTGATCGCGCGGCCGCGCTCCGCCGACCGCCGCGGACTCGTCGCCGTCGGGCTGGCGCTCTGCGGTCTCGTGCTGCTCGTCGGGGTCCCGGCCGACGGTGGCCCGTCGGCGGGGGCGGTGGTGGCAGGCGCCGCGTTCGCCCTGGTCGCGGCGGCGGGGTTCACCGTGATGTCGCTGCTGGGCGCCCGTCCCGTTCCCAGCCTCGACGCCATGACGACCACCGGCATCGGGTTCACGGTCGGCGGCGCGTTGCTGGCTCCGCTCGCCGTGACGACCTCGGGACTCGCCTTCGCCCCCACGCCGACCGCGTTCGGGCTGCTGCTCGCGTTCGGGCTCGTGCCCACCGCCGTGGCCTACACCTGCTACTTCCGCGGGCTGCGCACCGCCGCGGCCGGGGTGGGCGTGCTGATGGCGCTGCTCGAGCCCGTGACGTCGGCGGTGCTGTCGGCCGTGCTGCTCGGCGATCGGCTGGGCGCGTCCGGGATCGCGGGCGGCCTGCTCCTCTGCGGCGCGCTGGTGCTGACGGCCGGTGTCCCCCGGCGGGCGGCGCCGGGTCAGCGGGGGGAGCGCACCTCGTAGCGGCGCTCGGCGTAGGCGATGTCGTCGCGCCACAGCCGTCGCGCGGCCGCGCCCATCAGGGGGCGCAACGCCGCGGCGACGCGCCGTGCGTGGCCGAAGCCCGGACGGTCGGAGTGCGCCACCACCGCCTCGATGACGGCGGTGCGGGGCAGGCCGTCCGGGCCCGGCCGCAGCGGCGTGGCATGGGTTTCGACCACTGATCCGGTGCCCTCGCCGTCGACGATGCACATGGTCACCGTGCGGGCGTCGGGGCAGGTGAACTCGGCGTGCACCGGTACGCCCAGATGCTTCCCGACCGTGAACGTCACCTCGACGAGAAAGCGGTCCTCGGTGGGCGGGCAGTCGATCGGCGGTGCGCTCAGCACCCGCAGCGCCGTGAACGAGTAGGGGTGGAACCAGGCGCCGTGCCACGGGTCGAGCCGGTTGGCGACCACGTCCTGCGGCTCGCAGCGGCCGATCACGGTGGCGACGGCCGGCACGCTGCGGTCGGCAGGTGGGCGCGGCCCGAGGATCGGGGCGTCGGTCGGGTCGATGCCCGGCTCGTCGAGCCGGACCCAGGCCAACACCCCGTCGTCGTGGGCCGGCAGCGGGCGCCACCCGGGCCTGCCGTCGGCGCCGAGCGCGAGCCCGTGCCACCGGCACACGACCCGGCCCTGGTGCACGGGGGCGTCGCACAACGCGGCTCCGAGGTGGGGGCACGCGCCAGGGCCGGCGTGGATGGCGCCTGCCTCGTCCCGCCACGCCACGATCTCGCGCCCGGCGACGACACGACCGAACGCCCGCCCCGGCCGCACCTCGCGGCTGGCGGCGAGCACGTACCAGCCGCCGGTCGGGCGCTCCAGTGCGCGACGCAGGGCGGCCCGGATGACCCCGGGCTTGGCGTCGGCCCACGTCGGTCGCTGGTCGGACCACGCCGGACGCCGGAGCAGGCGGAGCGGACCGGTCTTCACGTCGTCAGGCTAGAGCTCAGAGCCACTGGTTGCGGCGGAACACCCTGAACAGGGTGAGACAGCTGACGACGATCACGAGCAGGACCGTCGGATAGCCGTAGGTCCAGCCGAGCTCGGGCATGTAGTCGAAGTTCATCCCGTATATCCCGGCGATCATCGTCGGGACCGAGATGATCGCGACGTACGCCGAGATCTTGCGCATGTCGGTGTTCTGCCGAAGCGTGATCTTGGCGAGCGCAGCGTCGATCAGAGTCGAGAGCAGCTCGTTGAAGCCCGCGATCCGCTCGGTGACGGTCACGAGGTGGTCGTCGACGTCGCGGAAGTACGACCGCACGTCGTGCGGCACGAGCGAGCTGTAGCCCTCCGTGAGCTTGCGCACCGGCGCCCCGAGCGGGACCACGGCGCGCTTCAGCTCGAGCACCTCGCGCTTCATGACGTAGATCTGCTCGGAGTCGGGGCTCGACCGCGGCGCGAAGACCTGGGTCTCCATCTCCTCGATGTCGTCCTCGATTGCCGCGGTGACCTCGAGGTAGCTGTCCACGACGTGGTCGGCGATGGCGTGCAGCACCGCGGCGGGGCCGAGCGCGAGCTGCTCCGGGTCGTCCTCGAGCTTGCGGCGGACATCGCGCAGCGAGGAGTGGTCGCCGTGGCGGACCGTGATCACGAAGTCGGGGCCGAGGAACACCATGACCTCGCCGGTCTCGACGATCTCGTGCTCGGCGCCCTCCTCCGGCCGCCCGCGGTAGCAGACGGTCTTGAGCACCATGAACAGCATGTCGTCGTAGCGCTCCAGCTTGGGGCGCTGGTGGGCGTGCACCGCGTCCTCGACG
The DNA here is from genome assembly GCF_006717045.1 of Pseudonocardia cypriaca. NCBI lineage: Bacteria > Bacillati > Actinomycetota > Actinomycetes > Pseudonocardiales > Pseudonocardiaceae > Pseudonocardia > Pseudonocardia cypriaca. The sequence continues at coordinate 2,415,752 of NZ_VFPH01000002.1, read as the reverse complement.
GCCAGCTCGTGCAGCCCGAAGATGTCGGCGATGCCGGTGATCTGCTCCTCGTCCGGCTCGTGCAGCCCGATCCAGACGAAGGCGTCGTTGCGCTCGCGAACCTCGGCGAGTGCGCGCTCGTGCGTGAAGCGCCCGGGCAGCCGCTTCCCGTCGGCGTACACCGCGCAGTCGACGACGTAGGCCGAGATCGGAACGCGCAGCTTGGTCGACAGCACGGTGTCCCGGCGCACCTGGCGGTGGGCGCGGATGGCGGGGCGGAGGGCGGACAGGGGCGGCACGGCGTACCTCCGAGAGATCGGTCGGGGTCGCGCGGAGCAGAGCTCGCGGCGCGCGTGGAGATCGCGTCCCGACCGGGGAGACCGTCAGCCAGTCACCGTGTCGGGAACGCGGCGACTACTGCATCCGGGTGCCGTCGGCACCGCGCTCACCTCCTCGTCGGTGTGTGCAGGACCATGCCCGCGAAAGTCGCGGACACGGTAGGTCCAGGAGCTAGATTACCCCCACCTGTCCTGGTCATCGGCGATGGAGGCGGCGGCGTTGCAGTTCGGCCGGTATTTCGAGGAGTTCGAGGTCGGCGCGGTCTACAAGCACTGGCCGGGCAAAACGGTCACCGAGTACGACGACCACCTCTTCTGCCTCCTCACGATGAACCACCACCCGCTGCACCTGGACGCGCACTACGCGGGCGAGACCACCGACTTCGGGCGCAACGTCGTCGTGGGCAACTACATCTACTCGCTGCTTTTGGGCATGTCGGTGCCGGACGTCTCCGGCAAGGCCATCGCGAACCTCGAGGTCGAGTCGCTCAAGCACGTCAAGCCGACCTTCCACGGCGACACGATCTACGGCGAGACCGAGGTGCTGGACAAGACCGAGTCGCGGTCGAAGGACGACCGCGGCGTGGTGTACGTCGAGACCCGCGGCTACAAGCAGGACGGCACCGTGGTGTGCACGTTCCGGCGCAAGGTGATGGTGCCCAAGCGCTCCTACGGCGATGCCCGCGGCGGGGAGCAGCCGGCGCGGCCCGAGCCGAGGCTCTGACGCCGCCCGCGGGCAGCACGGTCACAGCTCTGCGGCGAGCGAGCGCAGCTCGGCGATCGCGTCGGTGCTCGACGGCGCCTGATCGGGGTCCACGAGCCACTGCAGCATCAGGCCGGTGAGCAGCGCGAGCGGCACCGAACCGCCGAGTCCCTCCCGCGCATCGCGCTGACCCCTCGCGAGGTGCTCGCGCACCTCGGCGGACCGTTCCGCCTGCACGACCGCCTCCAGCTGGGCGACCCACAGCGCTCGGTGCGTCGTGAAGGTGTCGATGAGCGCCTGCCAGCGCTGCTCCGGCCCGCCCCCGGGCAGGCGGGCGAGCTCGTCGGCGAGCTCGTCGACCGACTCCACCAGTGCCTGCGTGAGCAGCGCGTCGCGGGAGCCGAAGTGGTAGCCGATCGCGGCGTGGTTGACCCCTGCGGCCGCGGCGATGTCGCGGACCGTCGTGCGGGCCCAGCCGCGCTCGACGAGGCAGCGCTTCGCCCCCGCGAGCAGATCCTCCCGGTTTCCCATGGCCGGAGCGTACCGATCGATTTGACCGAACGGTTTATCCATATGGATTGACCGGTTGGATAAGCAGCGGCTAGGGTCGCACCCATGGCGAAGACGAGGGTGCTGATCTCGGGTGCGAGCGTGGCCGGGCCCGCGCTCGCCCACTTCCTGCAGCGCGTGGGCTACGACGTGACCGTGGTCGAACGCGCGCCCGCCGTGCGCGACAGCGGCTACGCGGTGGACTTCCGTGGCCCGGCGTTCGACGTGCTGGACGAGATGGGCATCCTCGACGAGGTTCGCGGGCTCGACACGGGGATGCGTGGCGTCGTCCTCGTCGACGGAACGGGCGCCGAGACCGGGCGGCTGCCCGCCGAGGTGTTCGCAGGCGAGCTCGAGGTGCCGAAACGGGAGCTGACCCGGATCCTGCATCGGATCACCGCCGACGACGTCGAGTACGTGTTCGGGGACTCGATCAGCACGCTCACCCCGCGCGACTCCGGATTCGCGGTCGAGTTCGAGGGCGGCGGCCCGCGCGAGTTCGACCTGGTGATCGGTGCCGACGGGCTGTACTCCAAGGTCCGGCAGCTGGCCTTCGGTCCACACACCGACACGGTGCGCCACCTGGGCATGTCCGGCGCCGGGTTCAGCGCCCCCAACCACCTCGGCCTCGACCGCGTCGGCGTGTTGCAGCAGGCCGAGGGCGCTGCGGTCTACCTGTTCAGCGCCGGCGACCCGGACCGGCTCACGGTCAGCCTCTCCTTCGCCACCGCGTCGGCAGCCCTCGATCGACGTAGCCGGGGCGAACAGGAAGCGGCGGTCCGGGACGCGTTCGGCCGGCACGGCTGGGAGGTGCCGCGCCTGCTGGACGCGATGGCGGAGGCCGACGACTTCTACTTCGCCTCCGCCGGGCAGGTCCACCTCGACAGCTGGTCGCGCGGCCGGGTGGCGCTGGTCGGCGACGCGGGCTACTGCGCTGCGCCGACCAGCGGTATGGGCACGTCACAGGCGTTGATCGGCGCGCGGGTGCTGGCCGGGCAGCTGGCCGATTCGGGAGGCGACCACGCGGCGGCGTTCGCCGCGTACGAGGCGAGGCTGCGGCCGTACGTCACGGAGAACCAGGCGAAGGGGCGGGAAGCCGCGCTGGTGTTCGGCGGCGGAGCCATGCCGGTCAGCTAGCCACGAACGCACCTTTCGGCAATTGGTCACCCGAATGTGGGAACTCGTTCCCGTCGCATTTCCCGACGACGATTCGTGGTGGCGTATTGCTCCGGTCCTGAGGAATTCCTCGGAGAAAGAAGACCGCGGGTCGCCGCACGCGCCTGGCCGAATCGACGGTCACGGCAGGAGGAGGCCCCAGTAGGCGGCCCACGGGACGAACACCACCCCGGCGGTGACGAGCAGCGCGTCCCGCGAGCCGTCGCCGCCCCGGCGCACGGTCCGCGCGGCGAACGCCACCGTGGCGCAGGTGGCGACGATGGCGAGTGCCTGGAGCAAGAGCCACGGCAGCGGCCGGCCGGCGATCATCGGCCCCGGGTCCGGCGCGCCGCGCCTCGACATCATCACCGATCCCAGGTAGAGCAGGCAGCCGGGCACGGCGACGACGCCTGCGCCTGCGAGCACCCGCGCCGACCACGGTGCGGGCCGGGCCGGGCGGCCCCGGAGCCTGCGCCAGGCCGCGGTGAACCCGAGCCCGGTGAAGCCCGCCATCATCACGGCGAGCGCACCGGCCTGCACCGGCACCGACTCGTACCAGGCGAGCGGGGGCACCTCGGCCGTCGCGCGATGCTGGTCGCCGCGGCCCGTCGACGACGTAGCGGGGGCCCGGCCGGCCGCGACGTCCGCGACCCACGAGCCGACGAGCTCGACGTAGCCGGGAACGAACCCGGGCCCCTTGTCGTAGCCGGTGGCGCTGGCGCGTAGGGCGTGATCGGCGCCGTCGATGGTGCGCAGGGTGTAGTGCCGGTTGCCGGCCTGGTCGAGGAACTGCTGGTAGGCAGCGGCGCTCTCGACCGGCGGCGTCGCCCGGTCCAGCGCGCCCCAGACCGCTAGCACCGGCAGCGTGAGCGAGCGCAGCGGTGGGCCGGGGTCGTGGTACGGCTCCGGGAAGACGCCCGCGCCCGAGAGCAGGCGGTACAGGGTGCGCGACTCCGCGTCGACGAGGGAGCCGCGCACGCCCGCGTGCTCCAGCCCGCTCGCGTCCGCCCAGGTCTGCTGGCGCAGGGGCGGCACGCCGTTGGCGCCGACCACCACGAGGAACGCGGTGCTCGGGTCCCGGGACGCGGCGAGCGGCGCCACCCAGCCTCCCTCGCTGAGGCCCCAGAACCCGACCTCGCCCGGATCGATCTCGATCCGGGCCCGCAGCACCGCCGCGGCCGCGATCGCGTCGTCGGCCAGCTGCGAGTAGGAGCGCTCCATCAGCGAGTAGCCCACGGTGCGCTTGTCGTAGGTGAGCGTCGCGATACCGGCCCGCGCGAAGGCCTCGGCCTCGGCTCGGAGCCGCTCCCGCGGGCCCGGTCCGGCGCCGTGCACGAGCACCATGCCGGGCAGGCCGGGCGGGGCGTCCGCCGGGACGTGCAGCGTGGCCGGCAGGACCAACCCGTCGGCGGTCGGCACGGCGAGCTGGGTCCGGACGACCCCGGCGTCCACCGGCGGCGGTGCCGGCGGCGGGCCCGGCAGGGCGGCGATCACGGCGGCCGCGGTAGTGGCCAAGGCGGTTCCGAGCATGGGCATGAGCTGCTCCTCCGGCTGCAGAGAAAGCTTTGCACAGAAAGCTCTGCAAAGGGAAGTCTGCTAGCGTCGCCCGGGATGGCACATCAGGGACAACCCCGAGAGCTCACCGATCCCGCCGCCCTGAAGGCGCTCGCCCACCCGCTGCGGCAGCGGATCCTGCGCACGCTGGACCGGGAGGGGCCGGCCACCTCCACCACGCTCGCCCGCGCGCTCGGGGAGAACACCGGAGCCACCAGCTACCACCTGCGCCAGCTCGCCGAGCACGGCTTCGTCGAGGACGTGCCGGAACGGGGACAGGGCCGCGAGCGCTGGTGGCGGGCCCGGCGCCAGGACCTCCGGTTCCCCTCGCGCAGCGCGATGAGCGCCGACATGCGCGCGGCCTACGACGAGTTCAGCCGTCAGGGCGTGACACAGGACATCGAGGCGTTCGCCCGGTTCCAGCGGGAGCGGGAGGCACTGGGTGAGTGGGGCGACGCGCTGCTCTTCGCGCGTGGCGCGCTGCGCCTCGATCGCGACCAGCTCATGGCGTTCTGGTCGGACTACATGGAGCTCTTCAACCGCTATGCCGCTGCCGCCGACCCACCGTCGGACGACGCCCGCAGGGTCCTCGTGCGGTTCGTCGCGTTCCCGGACGTCGACGGCTGACGGTGCTCGGCCGGTCTCGACCCGGTCAGGACCTCCCCATCAACGGGGGAGCGCGCCCCATTCCCGCAGCGTCTCCAGCAACAGCGGCACGAGCGGGAGCTCGAGCAGCGTGGCGGCGTCGCACCACCGCGCGTCCAGCGCGTCGTCGCCGGCGAGGAGGGTGCCGCCCACCACGCGGCAGCGGTAGTCCGCGATCTCGAAGTGCCCCCGTCGGACTCGCCCGACGAGATCACCCGGCTGGACCATGAGGCCGGTCTCCTCGGCCATCTCCCGGACGAGTGCCGCTGCGTCGTCCTCGCCCGGCTCGACCCGGCCTCCCGGCAGTGACCAGAGGCCCCGACCAGGCTCGTTGGCCCGCTGAACGAGCAGCAGCCTGCCCGAGTGGTCGTAGGCCAGTGCCCCCACACAGGGGACGAGATCCTCACCCAATGTCATCAACGACGACCATACGTGCCCGCGCGCCGGATACCCTGGACACGATCGGTGCGGTACAAATCAAGTGCAGGTCTCCGTCCAGTCAGAACGGTGGTTGTGGTGAACGTCAAGAAGATCGTCGGGTTGCTCGCGATCGCGCTGCTCCTCTTCTTCGTCTTCACTCAGCCGGACAACGCGGCCGGGTCCGTCACGAGCGTCGGCACCACGCTCAGGGACGGCGCGGAGTCCGTCATCCGCTTCGTCACCCAACTCGTCTAGCGCCGTGCTCGCGCCCCGCGAGATCGACGAGTACCTGCTCCCCACGGAGCGCAGGGTGATTCGCGTGCGCCAGCACTGGGCCGTGATGATGAATCACGTCAGCTCGACGTCGCTGTTCCTGCTGGCGCTGGTGATCGGGGAGCGGATGCTGCCCGACAGCGTCCTGGTCGACAACATCGCCTGGTACCTCGCGCTGGTGGCGGTGCTGCGGTTCACGGTGCTCACGATCCTCTGGTGGATCGAGCGCATCGTGATCACCGACAAGCGGGTGATGCTGGCGCAGGGCATCATCACCCACAACGTCGGCATGATGCCGCTGGGCAAGGTCACCGACCTCACGTTCCAGCGCACGCTCGGCGGTCGCATGTTCGGCTACGGCACCATCGTCGTGGAGTCGGCGGGTCAGATCCAGGCGCTCAACCGGATCGACTACCTGCCGCGCCCCGAGGAGATCTACGAGGCGCTGTCCGAGCTCGTGTTCGGCGAGAAGGGCAAGACGCGCGCCACCGGCATGCTCGCTCGGCCGCGCTGGCGCCGCTGACCTCGTCAAATGGCGTCACGATAACCTCAGGCGTGCCCCGCCGCCCCCGCATCGACCTCCACACCCACTCCAACGCGTCCGACGGCACCGACCGCCCGGCCGAGCTCGTCGCCGTGGCGGCGGCCGCGGGCGTGGACGTGCTCGCGATCACCGATCACGACACGACAGCGGGGTGGGCGGAGGCCGCGGCGGCGCTGCCGCCGGGCATGCGGTTGCTGCGCGGGGCGGAGTTCTCGTGCGTCAGCCCCACCGGTCGCGGTGATCGGCCCGTGGCGGTGCACCTGCTCGGATACCAGTTCGATCCGGAGCACCCGGCGATCGTGGCCGAGCAGGCTCGGCTGCGGGGCGAGCGCGTGGATCGGTTGCGGCGGATGACCGAGAAGATGGCCGCCGACGGTTACCCGGTCGACCCCGACGCGGTGTTCGCGTTGCTGCCGGAGGGGGCGAGCGCCGGGCGGCCGCACCTCGCGCGGGCGCTCGTCGCGGCGGGCGTGGTCGGCTCGGTCACCGAGGCCTTCGCCGAGCTCCTCTACAACGGCAGCCCCTACTTCGTGCCGAAGACCGACACCCCCGTGCGGGACGCCATCGACATGGTGCGTGCCGCGGGTGGGTTCACCGTGTTCGCACACCCCCTGGCCCGCAGGCGCGGGCGGGTGGTGGAGCCGTCGGTGATCGCCGAGCTGGCGGGCGCCGGGCTCGTGGGCGTGGAGGTCGACCACCCCGACCACACCCCCGAGGACCGCGAGCTGCTGCGACGCCTCGCCGCCGACACCGGGCTCGCCCCCACCGGGTCGAGCGACTACCACGGCACCAACAAGACCACCCCGATCGCGCTCGAGACCACCGCCCCCGAGGCCCTGGAGCAGCTGCTCGACACCACTACCGGTGTCGAGGTGCTCACAGGTTGACCGTTACCGTGCTCGGGTGGACGGCGCGCAGCTCGGGTTCGACTTCGCCACCACCCGGCTGGTGCGCGTCACGCCGTCCAAGCTCGGCACCTGGGACGACTGCCCGCGTCGCTACCGGATGACCTACCTCGACCGGCCCGCGCCGCCGCGCGGCGGCGCCCGGGCGGGGAGCACGCTCGGTGCCGTAGTGCACCTCGCGCTGCGGGCGCTGTTCGACCTCCCGCCCGCCGAACGCACCCCGCGCGCGGCGGCCCGGCTCGTGGACCGGTACTGGAACAGCGAGGGGTTCCGCGACGCCGACCAGGCCGCGGAGTACCGCGAGCGCGCCCGCGGCTGGCTGGCCGAGTACGTCGCCGAGCTGGACCCCGACGCAGAGCCGGTCGCCCTCGAGCGGTGGGTGTCCGCGGCCACCGAGCGGATCGTCGCCGAGGGGCGGGTCGACCGGATCGACCGGCGCGGCGCCGAGCTGGTGGTGGTGGACTACAAGACCGGGCGGCGCACCCCGACCCCGGCCGACGCCGCCGCGTCGCAGGCGCTGGCCCTCTACGCCGTGGGGGTGGAGCGCACGCTGCGCCGGACGTGCACCCAGGTGGAGCTGCACCACGTGCCGAGCGGCACGGTCGCGGCCTGGCGGCACGACGCGGCGTCGCTGCGGGAGCACGTCGCACGGGCCGAGACGAGCGCGGCCGAGCTCGACGCCGCCGCGGACGAGCTCGCCGCCGGCGGCAACCCGGACGCCCTCTTCCCGCCGCGCCCCGCCCCGCGCTGCGGCAGCTGCGACGTGCGCCGGCACTGCCCAGAGGGCAGGGCGGCCGCCCCCGAGGAGGTGCCGTGGGCCGGTCTCGCGCCGTAGGGCGCCGCCCCGAGAACCGGGGGATCCGCGTGCTGCGCGGGTTCTCCGGGGTGCTCGCAGGCGGGCTCGTGGCGTTGGCGGTGGCGCTGCTCGTCGCCGGGATCGCGGCGCAGCAACGCGCCGTGCCGGGCCCTGGCATCGTCGCGATCGCCGGGCACGCCGTCGCCGCGGCCGTTGCGGTGCTGGTGCAGCGCCGGGCCGACCGGACCGCAGGCCTGGCCGCGGTCGGAGCGGCCTGCGGCGTCGTGGCGCTCACCGTGGTGGTGCTGGGCGTCCAGTGGCTCGCCTGAAGGTCAGGAACGCCGCGCGCACCGTGGCGAGCCCGGCGGTGGTGGCGGCGTCCGAGCCGGGGAGCCGCGGGATCCCGTACAGCTGCTTCGCCCAGTCGGGGAGCAGCCCGACGGCGACGCCGGCCAGGAACGTCCACGCGGGCCGGGCGGGCGTGAGAACCGCCAGCCGCCACGGCAACGGGGCGAGCAGCAGCCGCGCCGCGGCCCGCCGGGCCACGGGGCTCGCCACGAGCTCCGGCCGGACGGCCGCGAAGTAGGCCTCCACCGCGGCGCGGTCGGCCGGCAGGTCGGTGCCGCCCAGCAGCTCGCCCGCCCGCACCTGCTCGGCCAGGAACCGGTCCTCCTCGTCCCCGTCGATCACGCCCAGTCGCCGCACGGCGGCCGCGAACGAGCTGACCTCGCTGACGTGCACCCAGCGCAGCAGGTCTGGGTCGTCGGCCGAGTAGGGCAGGCCGGTCACCCGGTCCACGCCGTGCACCCGCCGGTGGATCGCCCGCACGCGGGCGGCAGCCTTCTCGGCGGTGGCCAGGTCGGCGAACGCGAGCGTGGTGACGTAGCCGACGGTGCGCTCCAGCCGGGGCCAGAAGTCGGCCGGGAACGACGAGTGCTGCTCGACCCCCGCCATCGCGCGCGGGTGCAGGGCCTGCAGGAACAGGGCGCTGATACCGCCGACGAGGGCGGCCGGGTCGCCGATGACGCGACGGGTGGCGCTGCCCGGTGGGAAGAGCCACTCGCTCGTGGTGGTGGGAGGGGGCGATGCGGTGCTCACCCCACCAGCATCACCCGATCGGGCCGCTCGGGCTACGGGGAGGCCGGCCGCAGCGCGACCACCTCACCGCCTCGCTGCTCGAGCAACATCACGCCGAGCGTGGCCGGCCGCACCGGGCCGGGCGGCCGGTCCACCGGGATCGTGCGCAGTTCGGTGCCGGCCGCGTCGAGCACCCGCAGCCCGCCCGGCACCGGGACGAGCAGCGCGTCGGCGTAGGGGACGGCCGGGCCGAGCGCGTCCCGCACGGTCCACTGCGGGGTGAGGTCCTGGCCGTCCAGCGAGATCGTCCGCGACCCCGTCCACCAGCTGACCCGGCGGTCGCGGGTGACGGTGGCCGCCACCCCGCCCGGCGGGTCGGTGAGCTCGGACTCCGGCACGTCCAGCGGGTGCTCGGCCACCTGCTGGCCCGCGTGGTCGAACAGGAGCAGCCGAGGTGGTCCGGGCAGCGCCACGGCCACCCGCTCGGCCGACACCGCCACGATCACCGCACCCGTGCCGGGCAGCAGGACCGAGAAGTGGACCTCCGGCTGCTCGGCGCCCTTCTCCCCGTCGGTGGCGACGAGCGTGAGCCGGTCGGTCCCCTCGCCGGGGCAGCGCTCGACGAGGCCGAGCCGGTCGGCCCCGAGCGCCGTGGACGCGCGGGTGCACTGCGGCCGCGGCTGTTGCTTGACCTGCACCGGGATGGGCACGGCGCCGTACTCGAGCGTCTTGACGAGGTCGCTGCGCATGACCTCCAGGTAGTCGGCACCGGTGGCGACTACCGACGAGCCGGAGGCGAGCAGCTGGGTGCCAGGGCGGACGTCCGGGTTGCTCGCCGCGGCCCGCTCGCCGGTGTCCGGACGCAGGGCCGTGAGCTCGCTGCACCACTGGGAGCCCTCTGCGTACAGCGCGAGCACGCGGCCGCGGCCGTCGTCGGCCCGGGGGAACCCGGCCGCGACCGTGCAGAGCGGCCGGTCGCGCTCGTAGCTCCAGCGTTCCTCGCCGGTGAGCGCGTCGCGCCCGACGACGAGGTCACCGTCGGCGGTGACGACGGCCGGTCCCGAGACCACCGGGGCGACCGTGGCACCGCTCGGTGCGCGCCACGCCTCGGTGACGGCAGTGGGCACCGCCGTCGCGGCCGGTGGCGCGACGATCGGCACCTCGGCCGGCCGGGACGACGTGCCCGCGGCGTCGCTCGTGACCCAGAGGACCACGGTGACGCCGATCAGGATGACGGTGAGCGCCGCCGCGACGACCACGTCGCTGCGGCGACGGCGCTCCGGCCGCACCCGCGGTGGGCGCGGCCGGTCACGGATCTCGGGCGCCATCTCGGCCGCCCCGGGTGCGGCGTTCAGCTGGCAGCCGCGTCCTGCGCCTCGCCGCCCGCGTCGCCACCGGTCTCGGAGGCCCGGCGACGGGCTCCGCCACGGCGCCTGCGCCTGCGGGGCCGATCGCTGTCGGCCCGCGGCCCGGCCTCGGGACCTGCGTGCGGAGCGGAGGCCTCGGCAGCCGGGGCGACCCGCTCGATGCCCTGCTCGCCGGCCGCTGCGTCAGAGCCGGCGCCGCCCTCCGCGCCGCCCTCCGTAGCGCCGTCGACCGTCATGCCGCCGCGGCTGCGGGTGCGCACCCGGGAGCGCCGCGGGCGCCGGGGCGCCACGACCTCGTCCTCCGGGTGCCGACCTCCTGGCTTCGAGCGGCCGGAGCGGCGCTTCGAGCCGTTGTCGCCCTCGGTGTCGATGTACTCGGCGTCCAGCCCGGGCCGGGTGCGCTTGGAGCGCGGCAGCCGGCCGGTGGCGCTGGTGGGGATGCTCAGGTCGCTGTAGAGGTGGTCCGAGGTGGAGTAGGTCTCGACCGGCTCGTCGATGCCGAGGCCGAGGTCGTCGCTGATCATCTTCCAGCGCGGGGTCTCGTCCCAGTCGACCAGCGTGACCGCCACGCCCTCCTTGCCGGCGCGGCCGGTGCGGCCGATCCGGTGGACGTAGGTCTTCGAGTCCTCGGGGCACTGGTAGTTGACGACGTGCGTGACGTCGGTGACGTCGATCCCGCGGGCCGCGACGTCGGTGGCCACCAGCACGTCGACCTTGCCGGAGCGGAACGCGCGCAGCGCCTGCTCGCGGGCGCCCTGGCCCAGGTCGCCGTGCACGGCGGCGGCGGCGAACCCGCGCTCGGCCAGGTCGTCGGCCACCCGCTGCACCGTGCGCTTGGTGCGCGCGAAGATCATGGTGAGGCCGCGCTCGTCGGCCTGAAGCACGCGGGTGAGCAGCTCCACCTTGTCCATCGCGTGGGCGCGGTAGACCAGCTGCCGGGTGCGCTCGTGAATGGAGCCCTGGTCGGACTCCTCCGCCCGGATGTGGGTGGGGCGGTGCAGGAACGTGCGCGACAGCTGGATGATCGGGCCCGGCATGGTGGCCGAGAAGAGCATCGTGTGGCGCTGCTCCGGCAGCATGCGCATGATGCGCTCGACGTCGGGCAGGAAGCCCAGGTCGAGCATCTCGTCGGCCTCGTCGAGCACGAGGGCCTTGACGCGGCCCAGCACCAGGTGGCGCTGCTCCGCGAGGTCGAGCAGCCGGCCGGGGGTGCCCACCACCACGTCGACGCCCTTGCGCAGGGCGGCGAGCTGCGGCTCGTAGGCACGGCCACCGTAGATGGCGGTGACGCGGATGCCCAGGTACTTGCCGGCGTCGGCGATGTCCTTGGCGACCTGCACGCACAGCTCGCGCGTCGGCACCACGACGAGCGCCTGCGGAACGTCCTTGGTGCGGTCGGCGGCCTCGCCGTCGACACCGGCGGCGGGCTGCTCGGACGGCGGGACGACGCGCTGGAGCAGCGGGACGCCGAAGCCGAGCGTCTTGCCCATGCCGGTGCGGGCCTGGCCGATCACGTCCTCGCCGGCGAGCGCCAGCGGCAGCGTGAGCTCCTGGATCGCGAACGTGCGGACGATGCCGGCCTCTTCGAGCGCCTTGACGATCTCGGGCCGGACGCCGAGCTCGGCGAACGTGGGGGACTCGGGCCGGACCGGGGCACCGGCCTGGAGGGGATGCGCCTCCACGACCTCGTCGGCCGGGTCGGCGGTGGGGGGGTTCTCGATGGAAGTGTCGCTCTCGACGGACAGGTTGATCGCCTCTCTCCGCGCACAGGAGCCCGAGGCCGGCTCATCGACCACCGGCGCGTGATGCGCTCAGGCGGGAGAGCTGACGAGGCGCTGCACGCACCATGTCGTTGCGGAGCCGACGCGCTCACGCCGGCGACGCTCGTAGGCGCGCACCCGTCGTGGGCGCTGCGCTGCCGCACATCCTACCGGTTCGCGGGCTCGGACGTGCTACCCAGGCGGCCCGTCGGGGGCACCGGTCGCCGCGGGGCCGTGGCCGGGGCGGCATCGAACCGGTCTCCGTGACATCGGTCACGGCGGTCGCCAGGGCATTAGGCTCGCAGCATGGTGACTGCGCGGGCGGTGGACGAGGCCGTCGCGGATCGGGCGACCGTCGACCTCCTCGGCGTGTTGGCCTACGGGGAGCTGTCGGCGTTCGACCGTCTGGCCGAGGACGCGCGGCACGCGCCCACCCTCGGCGGACGGGCCGCGCTCTCCGCCATGGCCGCCGCCGAGATCGGACATTTCCGGCTGCTCGAGAAGCACCTGGAAGGGCTCGGGGTCGGCGTCGAGGACGCGATGCGCCCGTTCGTGGCGCAGTGGGACGCCTACCACTCGTCCACCGCGCCGCGCAGCTGGCTCGAGTCGCTGGTCAAGGCCTACCTCGGCGACGGGCTCGCGGCCGACTTCTACCGCGAGATCGCCGGCTGGCTGCCCGGCCCCACCGGCGAGCTGGTGCAGAAGGTGCTCGCCGACACCGGCCACAGCGCGTTCGCCGAGCGCGAGGTGAAGGCGGCCTGCGAGAGCAGCAGGCAGGTGCACGACCGGCTCGCGCTCTGGGGCAGGCGCCTGCTCGGCGAGGCCGTCACCCAGGCCCAGCAGATCGTCGCAGAACGCGACGAGCTCGCCGAGTTCATCGTGTCCGGGTCCGGCGACCTGACCGGTATCGCCGCGTTGCTCAAACGCCTCCAGTCCAACCACGGCAAGCGGATGGCCAAGCTCGGGCTGACCTAGCCGTCGTTCGCCGAGGGCGGAGCGCCCACACCCTCCTGCGCCCCCGCGCTCGGCTAGCCTGGGCCGCGCATTGCAGCTCGGACGACGTGACCAGGAGGTCCACCGGTGGAGGTCAAGATCGGCATCGCGGAGAGCGCGCGCGAGCTCGTGGTGTCCAGCGACCAGACGCCGGACGAGGTCCAGGCCCTGGTCGACGACGCGCTCAAGGACGCGGACGGCCTGCTCCGCCTCGTCGACGACAAGGGTCGGCGCTACCTCGTCCGCGCCGCCCAGATCGCCTACGTGGAGATCGCACCGGCCTCGGCCGGCCGCGTGGGCTTCACGATCGGCTGAGGACAGCCCGTGAGCGGATACGGGTGCGGGAGCACCCGTATCCGCTCACGACCTATCGGGCGACGCCCAGCAGCTCCGCGGGCTTGCGCAGCAGGCCCGGCAGCACCTGGCTCGGGCGTTGCTGCTCGCCGTGCACGGCGTTCAGCACGATCACGGCGCCGGTGAGGGCCGGCACCGCCCACTGCAGCACCCGCATCTGCCGCTGCGCCTTCTCGACGTCCGGTGGCGTGGCGGGAGCCGGCTCGGTGCTGCCCTCGACCGGCGCGCCGCTGCCCTGGTCGAGCTTCCGGCCGAGCGCGGCGCTCCACGCCGTGGCGCCCACGGCGGCCCCGGTGAGCGCGGTCTTCGCGATCGAGCTCGCGCCGACGCCCTTCTGCAGGAACATGCGGCCCTTGTTGCCGTAGCCCAGTGCTGCGGCGGTGGCGAGGTGCACCGCCACGGCACTGCTCGTCACGCGGCTCCAGCGCGCCCAGCCGGCGTTCGCCACCTGCAGCCGCTCCCGCTCGTCGGACACGGCCGCGGCTGCGCTGTTGATCCCGATCACGCCGGCCAGCGTCCCCCCGAACCAGGCGGCGAGCGTCAGGTCGTGCAGGCTGCGGACGACGGTGTTGCGCTGGGTCATGTCTGTTGGCCCCTTCCTGTGCGCCGCTGCGTCCGGCGCCGTGGCGGGGGCGTACCCGGCCGCCGCGTCCTCATCCGCGTTCGGGAGCACCGCAGTGCGGGATCGGACCCGTCAGTCGTCCAGGTCCGGCTCCTCGATCCGGAACGGCGGGGCGCCGACGCCGGTCACGCGGTAGCGGCCCCACGGGTCGACCTCGCCGATCCGGGTCTCGGCGCGCCCCGTCTCGGTGCGCAGCTCCACCGTGCCGCTCGGGATCTCCGCCTGCCCGTCCTCGACGCGGATCCGCCCGAACCAGTGCAGCCGCCCGTCGTGCGGCTCGTGCCGGGCGTCCAGCTGCGCGTGGACGGGCACGTCCCGGCCGTCGACGGTGAGGACGGCAGGGCCGGTGTAGCCCTCGTCGTGGTCAGACACGGTCCACCTCCGAGGTGGGGGTCGGCAGCGGCTGGTCGGCCATCGCGATGACGCCCGAGATGCCGCCCCAGATGAGCGTGGTCAGGTAGTCGGTGAGCGCGGCGCGGCTCATCGTGCGGCGTTCGAGCCACCAGTCGCCCGCGCTCTGCACCATGCCCACGAGGCCCTGGGCCCACGCCTCCGCGCCGCCGGAGTCGAGGCCGAGCGCGCGCAGGCGCTCGCCGATGATCATGGAGAGCAGGCGGGCGATCTGCTGCCGGGCGTCCTCGACGATCTCGGCACCCGTCTCGCGCTCGATCGGGTGGTGCACGACGAAGCGCCACAGCTGCGGTTCGGCCTCGATGCCGGCCAGGAAGGCGTCGATCACGCCGCGGATGAGCTGGATGGGCTCCCGGTCGGGGTCCATCTCGGGTGCCATCCGGTCCAGCAGCATCTCAGCGGCCTTCTCCCCGACGGCTCGCTGCAGGTCGGCGCGGTCGGTGAAGTGCCGGTAGAGCACCGGTTTGGTGATCCCGGCCGCCGCGGCCAGCTCGGCCACGGAGACGCCGGGGCCGTGCGTGCGCACCGCCTCGATCGCGGCCTGCACCATCTCGGCGCGGCGTTCCGCCCGCCGTTGCTGCCGCTCCGCCGAGGTTCCCGGCTTGACACGAGCTTCGTCCCGATGCACGGTACTTGTGGTAACAGTTACCGGCGGTAACACGCAAGTGTCGTCTGGAGGCTGGTTCGATGGCACGGACAGGAACGGTCGGCGGGGTGCCGGGCCGGGTGCTCGTCACCGGCGCGGCCGGCGGCTTCGGTTCCCCCACGGTGACGCGGCTGCGGGAGCAGGGCGCGCAGGTGGTCGGGCTCGACGTGGCCGGCGGCGAGGGGGTGCTCGCCTGCGACATCACCGACACCTCGGCCGTCGAGACGGCCGTCGCGGAGGCTGTTGAGCGGCTGGGCGGCCTGGACGCCGTCGTGCACTACGCCGGCATCGGCATCCCGAACGACGCGGGCGGCCCGCTCGAACCCGACGCGCTGCGCGTCATCGACGTCAACTTGCTCGGCGCGTGGCGCGTCACCGCGGCCGCGCTCCCCGCGCTGCTCGCCGGCCGGGCCGGGCGGGGCGGCCAGCGCGGACGGGCCGTCTTCGTCGCCAGCGAGCTGGCGTACGTGACGCTGCCGTTCGTCTCGGCCTACAGCGTCGCGAAGCGCGGCATGTCCGCCTACGCCGACGCCCTGCGCCTCGAGTACGGCACGGAGCTGCACGTCAGCACCGTCTACCCGGGCTACGTCCGCACCGGGATCCACGCCGCCGGGCGCGAGGTCGGCCTGACCCTGGAAGGCCAGGTGCGGCGCGAGGAGGTCGAGGACGTCGTCGGCACCGTGCTGCGGACGCTCGCCACGCAGCGGCCGCCGCGCGACACCGCCTGCACCCGCGCCGGGAACGTCGAGCTGTGGGCCGCCCGCCACCTGCCGGGCGTGGTCGGTGCCGCTGCAGCCCGCCAGATCCGCAAGCACGCGGCCGCAGGTCGGTTCGACGGCTCGCCGCTCGCGGCCGGCCTCGTCGCCCGGTTGATCGGTCGCGCCACTGAGAGGAGCCAGCGATGAACGTCAAGACGGTGAACGACCGCGAGGCGACCGCGGAGCGGCTGCTCCGCTCGTCGCTCGACCACTCCTACGAGCCCAGCATCGACATCGACTGGGAGGCCCCGCTCCTCGAGGACGGATGGGCGATGCCGGCCCACCGGGTCTCGCTGTACGGCACCGAGCTGTGGGAGGGCCTCACCGAGGAGCAGCGGCGCACGCTGTCGGTGCACGAGGTGTGCAGCATCGCCCGCATCGGCCTGTGGTTCGAGATCATCCTCATGCAGATGCTGCTGCGCTACGCCTACGACCGCGACCCGCGCCGCCAGCACATCCAGTACGCGCTCACCGAGATCGCCGACGAGTGCCGGCACTCGATCATGTTCGCGAAGATGACCGAGCGGTACGGCGTGCCGGACTACGCACCACGGCGGCTCACGCACGAGCTCGGGCGGTTCTTCAAGACCGTCGCCTACGGCCCCGCGATGTTCGCGGGCACCCTGTTCGTCGAGGAGATCCTCGACCAGCTGCAGCGGGAGGCGATGCGGGACGACACCGTGCAGCCGCTCACCCGCATGGTCAACCGGATCCACGTCACGGAGGAGGCGCGGCACGTCCGCTACGCCCGCGAGGAGCTCATGCGGATCATGCCGAAGACGAACGCGGCTCAGCGCGCGCTCGCCCGCTTCCTCTCGGCGAGGGTGGCGTTCGTCGTGGCCCGCAACCTGATCCACCGCGACGTCTACAAGTCCGTGGGCATCGACCCGGCCGTCGGCCACAAGGCGGCCCTCGCCAACCCGCACCACCAGGAGATGCTGCGCTGGACGGCGCGCAAGCTGGTGCCGTTCCTGCGCGAGCAGCACCTCATCGGCGGACCGAGCGAGGTCCTCTGGCGCAAGGCGCACCTCATCTGATGACGACCGCCCGATCCGTCGACGTCGTCACCGCGGGCGAAGTTGTCGGGCCGGTGCCGGTCCGGTCATGCTGGCGCGGTGAGCGCAGGTGCGGCGACCCCCGGCAGGTCCGAGGGCCGGCCCGCCGCGCGGCCCGCGTGGAACCGCCTGCTGGCCGCGGCACTGGTGATGGTCTCCGCGGTCGCGCTGTTCGGCCTGCAGGAGCGACTGATCGGGTACGCGCTGATCGTCGTGGGCCTGGTCGTCGCGGCGCTGGTGGACCGCCTGCTGCTGCGACACCTGATCCTCATCTCCACCGGCCTCGTCGTCATCAGCACGATGTCGTTGGCGGCGGACCTGAGCAACGCCGGCATGGCCCGGTTCGCGATCACCCTGTCGACGGCGGTCGTCCTGCCCTACGCCCTCTCCCGGTGGTGGTATCGGGAGGACATCATCAAGTTCCCGGTCGGAACCGGGAACCGGTGGAGCGGGTTCGAGTTCGGCTACCTGGCGCTGGTGGTCGTCGCGGGCTACCTGATCCTCCCGGTGTACTTCCTGGGGTCGGGTGCCTACCGGAACTGGCCGGACGTCTCCGGCTCCGGCGAGATCGTCCGGCTGTTCATCGGCGTGAACGGCGTCGGCCTGTGGGACGAGCTGTTCTTCATCTGCATCGTCTTCGCCCTGCTCCGCCACCACTTCCCGGTCTGGCAGGCGAACCTGCTGCAGTCCGTGGTGTTCGTCTCGTTCCTGTGGGAGCTGGGATACCGCGGCTGGGGTCCGCTGCTCACGGTGCCCTTCGCCCTGCTGCAGGGCTACATCTTCCAGCGCACCCGGTCATTGCCGTACGTGGTGACCGTGCACCTGACCTTCGACGCCATCATCTTCGGCATCCTCGTGCACGCCTACAACCCCACCCTGGCGGACATCTTCCTGACCGACCCGCGATAGCCAGTGCTCCCCGGCGGAAGGCACGACTCGTCACATGACCACCGCACGATCCGTCCCCGCGGCCGACGGCGTGCCGCTGCACGTCGAGCTGGACGGCACGCACGATGCGCCCGTCACCGTCGTCCTGGTGCACGGCTGGTCGCTCGACCGGCGTTCGTGGCGGCCCGTCGCCAGGTCGCTCGCGGCCGGCCCCTCCCCGGTCCGCGTGGTGCGGCACGACCACCGCGGGCACGGGCGCTCGGCCGCGGTCGACCCGGCGACGATGACGATCGACCAGCTCGCCGACGACCTCGCAGCGGTCGTCTCCGCTGCGGCGCCGACCGGTCCGCTCGTGCTCGCCGGGCACTCGATGGGCGGCATGACGCTGATGGCCCTGGCCGAGCGCCACCCGGACGTGGTGGCGCGTGCCGCCGGGATCGCGCTGGTGGCCACGGCGAGCGGTGGTCTCGCCGAGCGGCCGTTCGGACTCACCCCGCCCGCGGCCGCGGTGTACCGGCGGGTGCAGGGACGGATCGCCGCCACGAGGGCATGGGCGCGCCGGGAGCGCCTCGCCGACCCGCGCCTCATCGCACCGGCGATGCGGTGGCTGCTGCTCGGCACGCAGCCGAGCGCAGAGGCCCGCCGGATCACGTTCGAGACGGTGGGCGCGTGCCGGCCGCTCACCGTGTCCGGGTTCCAGCCGACGCTGCAAGCCCACGAACGCGATGCCGCGCTCACGGCGTTCGCCGACATCCCGACCGTCGTGCTCGTCGGCTCCCGGGACCGCCTCACCCCGGTGCGTTCGGCCCGCCGCATCGTCGACGCGCTGCCGTCGGCCGAGCTGACGATCTTCCCGGAGGCGGGGCACATGCTGCCGCTCGAGCGGGTGTCCGGCGTGGCGGGCCGGATCGCCGCGCTGGCCACGGCCGCCGCCGCTGGGCAGGCCCGGCAACGCCGGACCGCATGACCACGGCGGCACCCGCATCACGCCGCACGATCGGCCGCAGCGCTCCGGATGGGGGCCGGGTGACCCGGCAGGACGACGAGCGTCGCGCCTGACGCCGCGAGACGGTCGCGGTGCTCGCGGATGTGGTGGTTGCAGAAGTGCAGCTCGCCCGCCGGCAGCTCGGCGCGGACACGGGCCCGGGCGGGGCAGCGGTCGCAGTAGGCCGCGCCGTTGTCGGTGGTGGTGTTCATGTCACGCCGCCTCGACCAGTGCGCGGCCGGTGACCGTCAGGCGGGCGGGGCCGGGGCCGGGGGCGATCAGGCCGGCGTTCGTCAGCCTGCGGCCGACGAACTGGTCGCAGCAGCCCAGCCCGTCGACGGCGAGGACGCCGATCGCGGAGACGGTGCACCGCCCGGCGGCGACCGCGCGGAGGACGGCGCGGTCCCGGTAGCTGAGGTCGGTCGTGGTGGTCATCTTTCGCTCCCTTCCGGGCCGGCGCGCCCCGTGCGGCGCGGTTGCAGATGAGACCGCGGCCACACCCGGAACTCATCGCTCGACCGCAACCCGACTCGCGCGCACCCAGGCCGCGACTCGCGGGGCTTGGCGCGGGGTGGCCGGGCGTCCGCTCTCGGCGAAAGGGTTTCGCCCCCCGCGAATGTCCGGGTTGGCGCAGGTCGGGCGCCGTTAGCGTCCGGGAGATCCACCGACCCGGAGGTCAACGCATGCAGAGCGCGCAGGCCCGCTACGTCCTGCCGTCGTTCGTCGAGCGGACGAGCTACGGCTACCAGGAGTCGAATCCCTACAGCAAGCTGTTCGAGGGCCGCATCGTCTTCCTCGGCACGCAGATCGACGACGCCGCCGCCAACGACGTGATGGCCCAGCTGATCTGCCTGGAGTCGGCGGAGCCGGACCGGCCGATCTCGATGTACATCAACTCGCCGGGCGGGTCGCTCACCGCGATGACGGCGATCTACGACACCATGCGCTACATCCGCCCGCCCGTGCACACGTACTGCCTCGGGCAGGCGGCGTCCGCCGCAGCGGTGCTGCTCGCGGCCGGCGCGCGGGGCCACCGCTCGGTGGTGCCCAACGCCCGGGTGCTGATCCACCAGCCGAGCATCGACGTCGTCCGCGGCCAGACGTCCGACCTGGAGATCTACGCGGCCGAGGTGTCGCGCCTGCGCCGCCAGCTCGAGGAGGCCCTCGCCGAGGGCACCGGCCAGACCGTGGAGCGCGTCCACACCGACATCGAGCGCGATCTCGTCCTCACCGCCGACGAGGCCGTCGAGTACGGCATCGCCGACAACATCATCGCCAGCCGCAAGCTCCCCCGCTGAAGGAGACCACTGACATGAGCGCCCCCACCATCGACGACACCGTCTACGACCGGCTGCTGCGCGAGCGGATCGTCGTGCTCGGCCAGGAGGTGGACGACGACGTCGCCACGAAGCTCGTCGCCCAGCTGCTCCTCCTCGCGGGCGAGGACCCGACCGCCGACATCACGCTCTACATCAACTCACCGGGCGGTTCGGTGTTCGCCGGGATGGCGATCTACGACACCATGCACGCCATCCAGCCGGACGTGTCCACCATCGCCACCGGCATGGCCGCGTCCATGGGGCAGTTCCTGCTGACCGGGGGCACGCCGGGCAAGCGGTTCGCGCTGCCGCACGCCCAGGTGATGATGCACCAGCCATCGGGCGGGGCGGGCGGTGCGGAGTCGGACATCGTGATCCGCGCCGAGATGCTGTCGAAGCTCAAGAAGCGGATCGCCGAGCTCACGGCCGAGCACTCCGGGCAGCCGGTCGAGCGGATCGAGGCCGACTTCGACCGCGACCGCTGGTTCAGCGCCCAGGAGGCCGTGGACTACGGCCTGATCGACGGGGTGCTGCGCACGCCTGCGCGGTGATCGCCCTCAGCCGTGGATCAGGGGGAAGCCGGCGAGGCCGCGCCACGCGAACCCGGACATGAGTGACACGGCCTCGTCGCGGGGCACCGCCTGGTCGGAGTCGAGCCAGTACTGCGCGGCCACCTGGCTCAGCCCGACCAGCCCGACGGCCAGCATCCGGGCGCGCGGGGTGTCCAGCCCCGCGTCGGTGGTGACGGCCGCGGCGACCGTGTCGATGCAGCGGGTGAGCGCGCCGTCGACGACCGCGGCGGCCTCCGGCTCGCCGCGCAGGTCGGACTCGAACACCAGCCGGTAGGCCTGCCCCTCGCCCGCCACGAAGTCGAAGTAGGCCGCGACGGCGGCGTGCACGCGCTGCTCGTTGTCGGAGGTGCCGTCGATGGCGGCGGTGACGCGCTCCACCAGCTCGTCGGCGTACGTGGTGAGCAGCGCCCGGTAGAGCTCCAGCTTGCCGGGGAAGTGCTGGTAGAGCACCGGCTTGCTCACGCCGGCCCGCTCGGCGATGTCGTCCATCGCGGCGGCGTGGTACCCGTGGGCCGCGAAGACGTCGCGCGCGGCCACGAGAAGCTGGGCCCTGCGCGCGTCGCGGGAAAGGCGGGTGCCGCGGTGCACCGGTGCCGGCGCCTCGGTCATGCCGTTGCCCTCCGTCCATCCACCCGATCGGGTGCGGAGGAACACCTTACCCGTCGGTAGCAGCACCGCGCTGCGGCCGCAGGTCGTTGATCACCAGCACCGCGGCGCAGACCGCCGTCGCCGCTGCTGAGAGCGCCGGGCCGAGCAGGCCGGCCGCGGTCGTCGGCAGCAGCACCGCGACGCAGGCGAGCGAGCAGATCAGGTTCGTCCGGGCGACGGCCGCGGTGTGGCGGGCGAGCCGGATCGCGGCCACCGCGACGGAGAGATCGCCGCGCACCAGCGTCAGCGCGGGCCGGGAGTCCGTCCCGGCCCAGCCGATGCGCACGGCGAGATCGGCGGCGCGGAGGGCCGCCTCGTACCGCTCGGAGCAGGCGATCACGGCGATGCCGCAACCCAGCTCGCGGACGAGCCCGGCCGCATCCCGGGGGGCGACGCCCGCCAGCACGGCGTCGGGCGCGATCCCCGCGCTCGCGGCAACGGCCCGTGCGACATCCGGTTCCTCGGCGGCCAGGAGGACGGGCCGCACCCCGAGAGCGGTGAGCTCCCGGACGGCGGCTGCGATCGCCCGGGGCACGTCCGGCCCGACGTCCAGCACGCCACGCGCCGAGCCGTCCCATGCCACCGCGACCGGGGTGCAGCCGGCCGTCGCCGGGACGGCGGGCAGGTCGATGTCGTGCGCCGCGAGGAGCGCCGCGTCGCCGACGAGCACGGCGTGGGCGATCACCCGCTCCTCACCGGGAGCGCCGACGACCTCGGCCACGACGCCGCGCGCGCCGAGTCCGTCCACGGGGTCGAAGTCGGCGACGCCGGGCAGGCGGGGCGTCGCCGCGGCGATCGCGCGGTGGATCGGCCGGCCGGACTCCTGGACCACGGCACCGGCCAGGCGCAGCACGTCGTCCGCCGGGACGCCGTCGACGGCGTGGACGGCCTGCACCTCCAGCTCGCCGCTGGTGAGCAGGCCCGTCCCGGCGAGCACGACCGTGTCGACGCTCCGCGCAGACCCGAACGCAGCGCCGGAGGCCAGGACACCGAGCCGGGCCGCTCGGTCCATGCCGACGAGGCGCGGCAGCCCGGTGGCCAGGCGCAGTGCACCGGGCACCGCGACGAGCAGCACGGCCAGCGCGGCCCCGATGGCCACCGTGGCCGGCTGCCCGCTGCCCAGCCGGTACGCGAGCACCACCAGTGCCGCCGTGACCGTCAGGGTCGCGGCCGCGACCTCCAGTGGGCTCGCCCCGGCCAATGTCGGCCTCCTCTCCCGGAGTACAACGCCGGTGACCGGCCGCGATGACGTCCCCCACAGGCGCGAGCCGGATGCCGCGCGGGTGGCCGCAACATCGCGGGCGAGTCATCCTCGGGGAGTGAGTGCTGGAGATCCGGGCACAGCCGCGCTGCCGTTCATCCGTCCGCTACTGGTGCGCGCCCGCCGGGCGCAGGACGTGCCGATCGGGCCGCCGCCGCTGGCGGACCCGGCCACGCTTCCGCACCTCGATCCGCACCAGGCCCCGTGGCCGGGCGGCGAGGTGACCTCCGGCGGCGTCACGCTGCACGTGCGCGAGACGCCCGGTCCGCAGGACACCCCGGCCGTCTACGTCCACGGGCTGTCCGGCTCGGCCACCAACTGGACGGACCTCGCCGCACTGCTGTCCACCCGGGCGGCGGGCACGGCGGTGGACCTGCCCGGCTTCGGGCACTCCCGGCCGCTCGCGTCCCGGGACTACTCGCCCGCCGGCCACGCCGACGCCCTGCTCTGCTTCCTCGCGGGTCGCGGCCGCCCGGTGCACCTACTGGGCAACTCGTTCGGCGGCGCCGTCGCGCTCGCCGTGGCCGCCCGCAGGCCCGAGCTGGTGCGCACGCTCACGCTCGTGTCGCCCGCGATGCCCGACCTGCGACCCCACCCGCATCGCGTGTCCGACCCGAAGCTGCTGCTCGCGCTGCTGCCCCTGATCGGGAAGCGCGCCCGGGCCGAGCTCGCGGCGATGGACCCGCGCACCCGGGCGGAGCAGGTCGTGCGGCTCTGCTTCGGCGACCCGACGCTCGTCCCGGAGCACCGGATGGCCGAGGCCGCCGCCGAGTACGCCGCGCGGGCCCGCCTGGCCTGGGCCCAGGAGGCGGCGGAGCGCACCGGGAAGGCGATGGTGGCCGGATGGCTGCGCGGGGAGTCGCTGTGGTCGGTGGCGGCCCGCGTGCAGGCTCCGACGCTCGTGGTGTGGGGCGAGCGCGACCGGCTCGTGGCGCCCCGGCTGGCCCGCCGCACCGCCGCGGCCCTGCGGCGCTCGCGGCTGCTGGTGCTGCCGGGTGTGGGGCACGTCGCTCAGATCGAGGCGCCGCAGACGGTGGCGCGCGCCGTCGCGGGCATGTGGGATGCGGTCGGGGCGGGGACCTGGGAAGAACCCGGGTGACCGTCGCGTTGCCGGAAGGAACCGTACGTCGATGCGAGGAGCTTGATCATGGCGCTACCGCCGCTCGTGGAGCCGGCCGCCACCCTGTCCAAGGAGGAGGTCGAGCGCTACAGCCGGCACCTCATCATCCCGGACGTCGGCATGGCGGGGCAGAAGCGGCTGAAGAACGCGAAGGTGCTGGTGGTCGGCGCCGGTGGCCTCGGGAGCCCGGCCCTGCTCTACCTCGCCGCCGCGGGCGTCGGCACGCTCGGCATCGTCGAGTTCGACGTGGTCGACGAGTCCAACCTGCAGCGTCAGATCATCCACGGGCAGTCCGACGTCGGCCGGTCGAAGGCCGAGTCGGCGCGCGACTCCATCAAGGAGATCAACCCGTTCGTCGAGGTCCGGCTGCACGAGACGCGGCTCGACTCGTCGAACGTGCTCGACGTGTTCCGCGACTACGACCTCATCCTCGACGGCACCGACAACTTCGCCACCCGCTACCTCGTGAACGACGCGGCGGTCCTGCTCGGCAAGCCGTACGTGTGGGGTTCGATCTTCCGGTTCGAGGGCCAGGCGTCGGTGTTCTGGGAGGACGCCCCGAACGGACAGGGCCTCAACTACCGCGACCTCTACCCCGAGCCCCCGCCGCCCGGGATGGTGCCGTCCTGCGCCGAGGGTGGCGTGCTCGGTGTCCTGTGCGCCTCGATCGGCTCGATCATGGTGAACGAGGCCATCAAGCTGATCACCGGCATCGGCGAGCCGCTGCTGGGACGGCTGATGGTCTACGACGCCCTCGAGATGACCTACCGCACGATTCGGATCCGCAAGGACCCGAGCACCCCGAAGATCACCGAGCTCATCGACTACGACGCGTTCTGCGGCGTGGTGTCCGACGACGCGCAGCAGGCGGCCGCGGGCAGCACCATCACCGCGCTCGAGCTCAAGGAGATGATCGACGCGGGCAAGGACTTCGAGCTGATCGACGTCCGGGAGCAGAACGAGTTCGAGATCGTCAGCATCCCGGGCGCGAAGCTGATCCCGAAGGACCGCATCCTGTCCGGCGAGGCGCTCTCGGAGATCCCGCAGGACCGGCCCGTCGTGCTGCACTGCAAGTCCGGGGCGCGCTCGGCGGAGGCGCTCGCGGTGCTGCACCGGGCGGGCTTCAAGGACGCCGTGCACGTCGGTGGCGGCGTGCTGGCTTGGATCAAGCAGGTCGACCCCTCCCAGCCCGTGTACTGAGCGCAACCTCGGGCCCCGCACGACGGCGCCCCCGTCCGGCCCCTGGTCGGAGGGGGCGCCGTCGCCGTTTCAGGGCCAGTCGTACGTACCGATGCAAGGGACGGATGCATTCGGCAGGACGAGTCGCGCCCGAATGGCCCAATCGGAGCACTTGCTGTCACGCGCAGTGATCGGATGCCTGCCTTCGTGTTCGTCGAACGGAGCAGTGACACCCGGACGAGTGCCGAGTAGCGTTCCGGAGCCGGAAGATCAAGACGGATCTGCGGGACCGTGGTGTCGGGGTGCGCCACGGTGCACATCACGGTCACCGGTGGCACTTCCGAGTACTGGCATTCCTTCCGTCACCCGGCGATGGGGGTCGCACTGGTGGACGACAACGCGAGACGCTGTGCCCTGCCCGGGTGCAACGAGGTGATCGAGGACATCCCCGGTCGCCCGCCTCGCCGTTACTGCACCGCAGCGCATCGGGCCGCCGCTCGGCAGGCCCGCCGCGCCGCCGCGCAGGCCGGCCAGGACGAACGGCTCGCGGCCGCGCTGCCATGGCTCCTCGAGCCGCAGGGCGAGCCGGAGGCGCCACCGGTCCCGCACGGAGTGCGGGAGCAGCGGGCCATGGTCGAGGCCCGCCGGGTGGAGCGCGCCGCGCAGTCGGAGGCCACGCGCGCCAGGGCCCGCGCGAGCGCGACCAGCCGGAGGCGGCGCACCGTGGCGGTGTTCGGCGCGGCCGGCATCCTCGCCGCCACGTACGTCTTCACCGCGTCCGAGCCCATCGCCCCGCCCCAGGCCACCGCGCCTGCGCCGCCAGGGGTCGACCCGCGCGCGGAGTGGATCGCGCACGCGCAGATCTCCCTCGCCTCGCTGGACAGCCAGCTCGCCACGCTCGCGCAGACGGAGCGGGCATGGACGAGCCTGCCGCCGGAGCGCCGCTCGGTCACCCCGCCCGAGGTGCAGGACCTCCAGGCGCGCAAAGCCGTCCTCGAGCGGCGCAAGGCCATGCTGCAGTCGCAGATCGACACCTACCGCTCCCTCGACCGGGCCCGGACCGACCTCCAGACCACCGAGCGCCACCTGCAGGCGGTCGAGCAGGCGCTCTCGGCCGCACCGCCCGGCAGGCGCAGCCCCGAGCAGTCGTCCGAGCTCGCCGCGCTCGACGAGCAACGCGATCTGCGGCTGCGTCAGCGGGAGGCGAAGCGCACCGAGCTGGAGGACCTGGAGCGCGGCGTCGACAACGCCGTCCGGGCCCCGTTGCCCGACGACGACGAGGAGACCGAGGAGGTCACCGAGCGCCTCCTGGACGTGGTCGAGCACGGCCCCGACGAGTCGGACGAGACGCGCTCCGAGGACCGGGACGACCCGGACTCGGACCGTTCGGAACGCGACGACGACGAGGACGAGGGCGACGCCCTGCCCGACCTCCCCGACGTGGTCGCCCGCGACGAGCAGGAGGACAGGGAGCGGCAGGACACGTCCAACGGGGCTCCCCCCGACCCGCGCGGCCCCGGCGATGAGGCCGCGGAGCACGACGACGACCCCGACCAGCAGAGGCCGGATGTCCGCGCCGACGGCGGTGGGCCGATCGCGGACGCACTCGGCTCTCTGGGGGAGTCGCTCGGCGGCGACGCCGCCGGCGGGGACGCTGCCCGGGGTGACAACGATCGCGGGGACGACGCTGGCGGCGGCGAGGACGAGGAACGCGCTCCGGCAGGTGGAGCCCCCGAGGGTCCCGGGCAAGAACGCGACCAGGGCGGGCCCGGGCGTGGCGGCGCTCCCGGCGACGAGCGGGATGCGCCGGGTGGTCCGGTCGGTGAGGCACTGGGTTCGGTGGGTGAGGTGCTCGGCGGCGATGCGGGTCGGGGTGACAGCGGCCGGGGGGACGACGCGGGCGGCGGCGAGGACGAGGGCCGGGCTCCGGCGGGTGGAGATCGCGAGGGTCCCGGTCAGGATCGGGATCAGGGTGAACCCGGGCGTGGTGGCGCTCCCGGCGACGAGCGGGATGCGCCGGGTGGTCCGGTCGGTGAGGCACTGGGTTCGGTGGGTGAGGCGCTCGGCGGCGATGCGGGTCGGGGTGACAGCGGCCGGGGGGACGACGCGGGCGGCGGCGAGGACGAGGGCCGGGCTCCGGCGGGTGGAGATCGCGAGGGACCTGGTCAGGATCGGGATCAGGGTGAACCCGGGCGTGGTGGCGCTCCCGGCGAGGAGCGGAACGCGCCGGGCGGTGGCCCGGTCGGTGAGGCGCTCGGCTCCGTGGGTGAGGCGCTCGGCGGTGGTGAGCGCGGACCCTCCGGTCCGGGCGACCGCGCGGGCGACACGAGCACCGACGAGCAGGAAGGACCCGGTCAGCCCGGTTCCGGTGGCCCGGGGCGCGACGCTCCCGGCCCCTCGGGCGACCGGGGTGACGAGCGGGGCGGGGGACCGGGCGATCGCGACCGCGGTGGGCCCGTCGGCGATGCCCTCGGCTCCCTGGGAGATGCGCTCGGCGGCGACGGTGGCCGGGGCGACTCGGACTCCGGCGGCGAGGACCGGGGGCGACCCGGCGACGACGCGTCCGAGGGGCGGTCCGGTCCTGGTGCGGGTCCGGCGGACTCGCCCGGCGGCCCGGACGCCGGCCCGGAGGCGGGGGACGGCCCGTCCGGGGGCGGGATCCTCGGATCGGTCGGGGGCCTGCTCGGCGGCGGCGACCGCTCGGACGACGGGGGCCGGGACGACGGGGGCAGGGACGACGGCGCAGGCGACGACAGCGGAGGCACTGAATCCGGCTCCGGCTCCGGCTCTGGCTCCGGAGACGAGGACGGCGGAGGCGACTCGGGCGGACTGCTGCGGGGCCTCGTCGGTGGAGGCGCAGACCGCGACGGCGCCGCCGACGACCGCTCGGACGACGGCGACGACGGGGACAGCCGGAGCGAGCGGGGCAGCGCGTCCGACAGCAAACCGAGTGGCGGAGGGGCGGATCAGAGCGGCCGCGGGAGTGACGACCGCGACGAGGACGACGGCGACTCGGGCTCCTCGGGACCGGAGCGCAACGTCACCGGGGTCGTCGAGGCCGTCAGCGGCTCCGTGACCGGGGACGACGGTGGCGAGGACGACCGCGGCGGTGCGTCCGGCGGCGAGCGCGACAACGCGAGCCCCCGCGCCGACACCGACCGCCGATCCGCCCAGGACAACGACCGCAGCCGCGACGAGTCGGACGGCGACCGGCCCAGCACCCGCTCGGACGACCAGCGCGACAGGGCCGGCTCGGACTCCGACGACTCGTCCGACTCGCCCAGCTCGGAGGACGCCGAACGGGCCGGAAGGGTCCTCGAGGCGATGGGCGCCTCCGGACTCGGCTCCCTGCTGGCGGCAGCCGCCGAGGCCGACCGGTCCGACGGCGACTCGGACGAGGACTCCGGCCGGCAGTCGAGGAGCGACTCGGACGACGACTCCGGCCGCAACGACTCCGACCGCGAGACCGATGGTGACGCTCCGGATCGGAACTCCGAGGACGACGACTCGTCGGGTGAATCGTCCGACCGCGACTCCGGGTCGGACGCCGGCAGCTTGGACGAGGACGAGCTCGAAGCGGCCGTCTGGAAGGCGCTGGCGGAGGCGTCCTCCGACCGTGACTCCTCCGAGCGGGACAACTCCGACCGTGACTCCGAAGGCTCGGACGAGGACTCGGATCGCAGCGATTCCGATCGCAAGGAGTCCGGTGAGAAGGGCGATGACGAGAGTTCGGATCGTGAGAACTCGGATCGTGACGTGTCCGGGGAGAAGGGCGACGACGAGAGTTCCGATCGTGGGGACTCGGATCGCGAGGTCTCCGGCGAGAAGGGCGACGACGAGAGTTCGGACCGTCGGGAATCCGATCGTGAGGAGTCCGGCGACGGGGGCGATGACGAGAGTTCCGACCGCGGGGACTCGGATCGCAAGGAGTCCGGCGAGAAGGGCGATGACGAGAGCTCCGACCGTGGCGACTCGGACCGGAAGGAGTCCGGCGACGAGGACTCGGACGGTGACTCCGACGAGAAGAGCTCCGACCGGGACTCCGACCGGGACTCCGACGACAAGGGATCGGACGACGGCGACTCGGACGACAAGGACTCCGACGGCGGCGACTCGGACGGCGGCGACTCGGACAGCGAGGACTCGGACAGCGAGGACTCGGACAGCAAGGACTCGGACAGCGGCGACTCCGGCGACGGGGACGACGACGGCGGGAGCTCCGACGGCGGCGGCGATGACGGTGGCGGCGATGACGGCGGCGATGACGGTGGCGGCGACGACGGTGGCGGCGACGGGGGCGACGACTGAGACGACACGGGGACGACGACGGCGAGTGATCGTCCAGCCGTCCCCGCCGCCCGATCGCGCGGCACGGCGACGCGCCCCCGCGTGGCGCCCCGGAACGGCGGGGTGGCGCCGGTAGCGTCCGTTGCCGTGACCGCTGCGCCTGTCCTGCCGTCCACCGGGACCACCCTGCCCGCGCACGTTCGCAACGCGTTCGGCGTGAGCGACGTCGAGCCACGTCCCGTCGTGTGGGCCGGCAGGCGGGCATGGCACTGCGGTGACGTGCTCGTCCGCCCGGTGCCGGACAACGTCGTGGCGGCGTGGTCCGCGGCCGTCCTCGACGGGCTCCAGGTCGAGGGTGTGCGCGTCGCCCGCCCGCTGCGTTCCTCCGACGGGCGGTGGGTCGTCGGCGGCTGGGCCGCGTGCCGCTACATCCCCGGTTACGTCGAGCCCCGCTACGACGAGGTCGTGGAGGCGTCCATCCGGCTGCACGCCGCCACCGCGGGCGTCTCCCGGCCGCGGCTCCTGGACGACCGTGATGACCTGGTGACCCGGTCCGCTGCCGGAGCGTTCGGCGAGCGGCGGCTGACCCTCGACCCGGCGACCGGTGGTGAGCTGTACTCGCAGCTCGCCGAGTTCCGCAGGCCCGTGCAGCTCACCCCCCAGCTGGTGCACCCGGAGCTGTTCGGCGCCGTCCTGTTCGACGAGCGCGGGATGCCGGCCGTGATCGACCTCGTCCCGTGCTGGCGTCCCGCGCAGTGGGCGGCCGCCGTGGTCGTCGTCGACGCGCTGGCGTGGGGCGGTGCCGACGAGGAGCTGCCCAAGCGGTGGACGCACCTCGAGGAGTGGCCGCAGATGCTGTTGCGGGCCCTCCTGCACCGCGTCGCACTGCACGCGCAGCACCCCGACGCCTCTGCGCGGACGCTGGCCGGCCTGCAGCGCGCGGCGGGCGCCATCGGCCCGCTCCTGTAGGAGGAGCCTCACCCCTGACGTGCGGCCGCCGTGAGGCCGGGTTTGCGTCCATGTCACATCGAACCGACGGGCCGGTAACGGGCCGTGCATAGCGTCGCGCCGACCGACGAACCCAGGAGGATCGGCGTGACGACGACCGCACCTGATGCACCCCCCGCGCGTTCCGCGCTCCGCGGGCGTTGGATCGACCAGTGGGACCCCGAGGATGCGGGGTTCTGGGAGCGCACCGGCGCGAAGGTCGCGAACCGCAATCTGTGGTTCTCGATCTTCTCCGAACACATCGGCTTCTCGATCTGGACGATGTGGTCCGTCCTCGTGCTGTTCATGGGGCCGGAGTACGGCATCGACGCGGCCGGGAAGTTCTTCCTGGTCGCCGTGCCGACGCTGGTGGGCTCGATCCTGCGGCTGCCCTACACGATGGCGCCCGCCCGCTTCGGCGGCCGCAACTGGACGATCGTGAGCGCGGTCCTGCTGCTGATCCCGACGATCCTCGCCGCGATGGTCATCCAGCCGGGCACGCCGTACTGGGTGTTCGTCCTCGTCGCCGCGATCGGAGGCGTCGGCGGCGGGAACTTCGCCTCGTCCATGGCGAACATCAACGCCTTCTTCCCGGAGGCGAGGAAGGGCTGGGCGCTCGGCCTGAACGCCGGCGGGGGGAACATCGGCGTACCGGTCATCCAGCTGGTCGGGCTGCTGATCATCGCGACGGCGGGCGCGGGCGCGCCCCGGATCCTGCTCGGCGTCTACATCCCGCTGATCGTGGTGGCCGCTGTGTTCGCCGCCATCAAGATGGACAACCTCACCTCCATGCGCAACGACACCGGCGCCTTCAAGGAGGCGTACCGGGAGTCGCAGACCTGGGTGATGTCGTTCCTCTACATCGGTACGTTCGGCTCGTTCATCGGCTACAGCTTCGCGTTCGGGCTCGTGCTGCAGAACCAGTTCGGGCGTACCCCGCTGCAGGCCGCCGCCGTGACGTTCATCGGCCCGCTCCTCGGCTCCCTGATCCGCCCGGTGGGCGGCTGGTTCGCGGACAAGTACGGCGGTGCGAAGGTCACGTTCTACAACTTCATCGCGATGGGTGTCTCCGCCCTCGTGGTGCTCGCGGCATCGGCCATGGACTCGCTGACGCTGTACACGGTCGGCTTCGTGCTGCTGTTCGTGTTCAGCGGCGTCGGCAACGGCTCCACGTACAAGATGATCCCGGCGATCTTCCGTGGTCAGGCCCGGGTCGCGGTCGAGACCGCCGGTGCCGAACCGCAGCAGGCGTACCTGCGGGCGCGCCGGGTCTCCGGCGCGGTCATCGGAATCGCCGGTGCGGTCGGCGCGCTCGGCGGCCTGTTCATCAACCTGGCGTTCCGCCAGTCGTTCATGACCACGCAGTCCGGTGACCCGGCGTTCTGGTCCTTCCTGGCCTTCTACGTGCTGTGCATCGCGGTGACCTACGTGGTCTACCTGCGGCCGGCCCCGGCAGAGGCCACGCACCCGCGTGTGGCCTACGCGGGCGTATGACGCTCGCGGTCACCCCGCGCGTCGCCACCCACTGCCCGTACTGCGCGCTGCAGTGCGGGCAGTGGGTGGGTGCCGGTGGGGAGGTCGACGCGCGGGACTTCCCGACCAACCGCGGCGGGCTGTGCCAGAAGGGCTGGACATCCGGGAGCCTGCTGGCCCACCCCGAGCGGCTGACCACCCCGCTGATGCGCGCGTCGCGGTCGGCGCCGTTCGCCGCGGTGGGCTGGGACGCCGCGCTCGGGCACGTCGCGGGCCGGCTCCGCGAGCTGCAGGCCCAGCACGGTCCCGACGCCGTCGCCGTGTTCGGCGCGGGCGGGCTCACCAACGAGAAGGCCTACCTGCTCGGCAAGTTCGCCCGCGTCGCGCTCGGCACGTCGCAGATCGACTACAACGGCCGGTTCTGCATGTCGTCGGCCGCGGCTGCCGGCAACCGGGCGTTCGGCGTCGACCGCGGGCTGCCTTTCCCGGTGACCGACCTGGACGACGCCGAGGTCGTGCTGCTCGCCGGCGCGAACGTCGCGGAGACGATGCCGCCGCTGATGGGGCACCTCGGGAGCGCCCGGCTCGTCGTGGTGGACCCGCGGCGCACGCCGACCGCGGAGCGGGCGCTGGCATCGGGCGGCCTGCACCTGCAGCCGGTGCCCGGCACCGACCTGGTGCTGGCGCTGGGCATGCTGCACGTCGCCGTGGTCGACGGGTACCTGGACGCCGACTACCTGGCCGAGCGCACCACCGGCTTCGACGACGCGTGGCGGGTCGCGGCGCAGTGGTGGCCCGAGCGCGCGGAGCGGGTGTGCGGGGTGCCGGCCGCCGACATGCGGAGGGCGGTCGGCTGGCTCGCCGGCGCCGCGCGGCGCTACGTGCTCACCGCGCGCGGCGCCGAGCAACACGCCAACGGCGTCGACACCGTCACGTCCTGGATCAACCTCGCGCTCGCGCTCGGGTTGCCGGGCCGGCCCGGCTCCGGCTTCGGCACGATCACCGGCCAGGGCAACGGGCAGGGCGGCCGCGAGCACGGGCAGAAGTCCGACCAGCTGCCCGGGTACCGCTCGATCAGCGACCCGGCCGCCCGGGCGCACGTCGCAGGCGTATGGGGCGTGGACCCGGACAGCCTGCCGGGGCCGGGTCGCAGCGCCACCGAGCTGCTCGCCGCGCTCGGCCGCGACGACGGCCCGAGAGCGCTGCTCGTCTTCGGCTCCAACGTGCTCGTCTCGGCACCGGACGCGAACGCCGTGGCCGAGCGGCTCGCAGCGCTGGACCTGCTGGTCGTCGCCGACGTACTGCCCGGTGAGACGGCGATGGCCGCCGACGTCGTGCTGCCCGTGGCCCAGTGGGCCGAGGAGGAGGGCACGATGACCAACCTCGAGGGGCGGGTGCTGCGCAGGCGCCGGGCCATGGCGCCGCCCGGTGGGGTGCGCACCGACCTCGAGGTGATCTCCGGGCTCGCCGACCGGCTCGGCGTCGCGGGCTTCCCGGCCGAGCCGCAAGAGGTGTTCGACGAGCTGCGTGCGGCGTCCGCGGGCGGGATCTCCGACTACTCCGGCATCAGCTACGACCGGCTCGACGCGGGCGAGGCGTTGCACTGGCCCTGTCCCGCGCCCGGCCACCCGGGCACGCCTCGGCTGTTCACCGAGCGGTTCGCGCATCCCGACGGCCGCGCGCGGCTGATCCCGGTCGACCACACGCCGTCGGCCGAGCTGCCCGACGCCGACCACCCGCTCCGGGCCACCACCGGGCGGGTGCTGGTGCATTACCAGTCGGGCGCGCAGACCCGCCGCGTGGCCGAGCTCTCCGGTGTGGTGCCCGAGTCGTTCGTAGAGGTCCACCCGGACACCGCCGCCCGCGCCGGGCTCGCCGACGGCGACTGGGCGCGCGTGGTCTCCCGGCGGGGCGCGGCGGAGGCGCGGGTGCGGTGCGTGCCGACCCTGCGGCCGGACACGGTGTTCCTGCCCTTCCACTTCGGCGGCGAGCAGGCGGCGAACCGGGTGACGAACCCGGCGCTGGACCCGATCAGCCGGATGCCGGAGTTCAAGGTGAGCGCGGTTCGCCTGGAGCCGGCGTAGCGCGCCCGGATGTCAGCAAAGCCACTTTCCTGTCCTCCCACGTCAGGAAAGTGGCTTTGCTGACACGGCCGACCTCGCGTCCCCCCGCCCTGCTGGCATGGCCTGGGTCACCCTCAGGTCGGACTCACGGTGTCTGCCTGCCGATGTGCGAGCGGCGTTACCTCTCCGTCACGAGCTGCCCCACGGGTGTAACTCCGGCTACCTACCGTCGATCGGCGTGAGCAGACGCGTCGTGGTGATCGGACACGGGATGGTCGGTGCCCGGTTCGCCGAGGAGGTGCGGCGCCGGGATCCCAACGGGAGGCTCGTGCGCCTGACCGTCCTCGGCGCGGAGCCGCGGCCGGCGTACAACCGGGTGCTGTTGTCCACCGTGCTTGGCGGCGGCCTGTCGGCGCGGGCGGTGCAGCTGCACCCGCCGGGCTGGGCGGCGCGGCACCGCGTGGACCTGCGCATCGGCGTCACGGTGAAGTCGATCGACCGCGCCGAGCGGGTCGTGCACTGCTCGGACGGTGCGGTGGAGCGCTACGACGAGCTGGTGCTCGCCACCGGCAGCCGGGCCTGGCTGCCGCCGATGGAGGGGCTCGCCGACAAGAGCGTCGTCACCTTCCGCGACCTGGACGACTGCGAGCGGATCCTGGAGCTGGCCCGCCCCGGTGCGCGGTTCGCCGTGCTCGGGGGTGGGCTGCTGGGCTGCGAGGCCGCGCGCGGGCTGGCCGGGCGCGGGGTGCGGGTGACGCTCGTGCACCCGATGTCGCACCTCATGGAGCGCCAGCTCGACCCGGGAGCGGGCGAGGTGCTGGCCGCCGCGATGACGCGCCTGGGCATCGACGTCCGGCTCGGCTTCCGGGCGGCCGCGTGGGAACCCGACTTCGGGGTGCGCGGTGCCGACGGCGACCTCGTCGCGGCCGACGCCCTCGTCGTCGCGGCCGGTGTGCGCGCCGAGACCGCACTCGCCTCGGACGCCGGGATCGCCGTCGACCGCGGTGTGCTGGTGGACGACCGCCTCGCCACCTCCGACGGGCGGGTGCACGCCATCGGCGACTGCGCCCAGCACCCGGGCACGCCTGCGGGCCTCGTTCAGCCGGGGTGGGAGCAGGCCGCGGTGCTGGCCGACCTGATCACGGGGACGAACCCGGCGGCCCGCTACGGCGGCACCCGCGCCGTCACCCGGCTCAAGGCGCGCGACGTGGACCTCGCGACGGTCGGTGACCCCGCGGTGCTGGCCGAGGCGGGCGCGGAGGTGCTGCGCTTCGCCGACCCGTCCGGTGGCCGCTACGCCACCCTCGCGCTGCACGGCGACCGCGTGGTCGGCGGCGCCATGATCGGCCTGCCCGAGGCGGCCGCGTCCATGATCCAGTACTACGACACCGGGCAGCCCGCGCCCACCGACCGGCTCGGGCTGCTCTTCGGCCGCGCGCTGCCCGGCGCGCCCGAGACGGCCGACCCGGGCCGGTTGCCCGCGTCCGCCGTCGTCTGCCGCTGCAACACGGTCACGAAGGGTGCCCTGGTCGCCGCGTGGCGCGCCGGGAACACGGACGTCCCCGCCCTGAGCCGGGCCACCCGCGCCGGCACCGGCTGTGGCAGCTGCGGCGACACCGTGCGCGGCATCTGTTCGTGGCTCGCCGAGAGCGACCCCCCGACGCTGACCCCCGTCCCCGAGGAGGGAGCCGCGTGAAGGAACTCGTTGTTGTCGGCAACGGCATGGTCGGGCACCGGTTGGTGCAGGCGATGCGCGACCGCGATACGGCGGGCACCTGGCGGATCACGGTGCTGGGCGAGGAGACCCGCCCCGCGTACGACCGCGTCGCCCTGTCGTCCTACGTCGACGGCAAGACCGCCGAGGACCTGACGCTGCCGGAAGTTGCAGACCCCCTGGTGCGGCTGCACCTGGGGGATGCCGCGGTCGCGCTGGACCGGGACGCGCGCGTCGTGCGCACGGCGTCCGGCCGGGAGCTGCCCTACGACGCGCTCGTGCTCGCCACCGGTTCGGTGCCGTTCGTGCCGCCGGTGCCGGGGCGCGACCTGCCCGGCTGCTTCGTCTACCGCACCCTCGACGACCTGGACGCGATCATGGCCGCCGCCGAGCGGGCCGTGTCGGCGGCCCGTCCCGGGCGGCGCTCGGCCGTGGTGGTCGGCGGTGGGCTGCTCGGGCTGGAGGCCGCGCGGGCGCTGCGGCTGCTCGGCCTGTCGCCGCAGGTCGTCGAGATCGCGCCCCGGCTCATGCCGGTGCAGGTCGACGAGGGCGGCGGCGCGCTGCTGCGGCGGCTCGTCGAGTCAGAGGACCTGCAGGTGCGCTGCGGGGTGTCCGTCACGGGCATCGGCGAGGACCGCGGTCGCCTGATCGCGTCGTTGTCCGACGGGATCGAGCTCGACGCGGACGTCGTCGTCTTCTCCGCGGGTATCCGCCCCGCCGACGGGCTGGCCCGCGCGGCCGGGCTGCCGGTCGGGGAGCGCGGCGGCGTCCTGGTCAACACCGCCTGCCGCACGCCCGACCCCCACGTCTGGGCCGTCGGCGAGGTGGCAGCGCTGGAGGGCCGCACGTACGGGCTGGTCGCGCCCGGATACGCGATGGCCGAGGTGGTGGCCGACCGGCTGCTCGGCGGCGAGGCCACGATGACGCCTGCCGAGCTGGACATGTCGACGCAGCTGAAGATGCTCGGCGTCGACGTCGCGAGCTTCGGCGACGCGCTGGGCCGCACGCCGGGCGCGCTGGAGGTCGTCGTCAACGACCCGGTGGCGGGCACCTACGCCAAGCTCGTCGTGAGCGACGACGCGAAGACGCTGCTCGGCGGGGTGCTCGTCGGCGACGCCTCGAAGTACGCGACGCTCCGGCCCCTGGTGGGCTCGCCACTTCCGGCCGACCCGGTCGCGATGATCGCTCCCGGTGGCGTGGAGCTCGGTGCCGACGCCCTCCCGGACTCCGCCCAGATCTGCTCGTGCAACGCCGTGACGAAGGGCGCGTTGCGGGAGGCGATCTGCGGTGGCGCGCACGACGTGCCCGCGCTCAAGGCCTGCACCAGGGCCGGCACCAGCTGCGGGTCCTGCGTCCCGCTGCTCAAGACGCTGCTCGCCCAGGAGGGCGTCGAGGTCTCGAAGGCGCTGTGCGAGCACTTCGCGGTGTCCCGCGCCGAGCTGTTCGAGATCATCGCCGGGACCGGGATCCGCACGTTCTCCGAGCTGATCGCGCAGCACGGCACCGGCCGCGGCTGCGACATCTGCAAGCCCGCGGTGGCGTCGATCCTCGCCTCGCTCGGCTCGGGGCACGTGCTCTCCGCCGAGCAGGCCGCGCTGCAGGACACGAACGACCACTTCCTGGCGAACCTGCAGCGCAACGGCACCTACTCGGTGGTGCCGCGCATCCCGGGTGGGGAGATCACGCCGGAGGGGCTCATCGTGATCGGCGAGGTGGCCCGCGACTTCGGGCTCTACACGAAGATCACCGGCGGCCAGCGGATCGACCTGTTCGGCGCGCGCGTCGAGCAGCTGCCGGCGATCTGGCGCCGCCTCGTCGACGCGGGCTTCGAGTCGGGCCACGCGTACGGCAAGGCGCTGCGCACGGTGAAGTCGTGCGTCGGGACCACGTGGTGCCGCTACGGCCAGCAGGACTCGGTGGGCCTCGCCGTCGCGCTGGAGCTGCGCTACCGGGGTCTCCGGGCCCCGCACAAGATCAAGTCCGGGGTGTCGGGCTGCGCCCGCGAGTGCGCGGAGGCCCGGTCCAAGGACTTCGGGGTGATCGCCACCGAGACCGGCTGGAACCTCTACGTCGGCGGCAACGGCGGCTTCACGCCCCGGCACGCCGAGCTGATCGCGTCCGACGTCGACACCGACACCCTGATCACGTTGATCGACCGGTTCCTCATGTTCTACATCCGCACGGCCGACCGGCTGCAGCGCACGGCGTCCTGGATCGAGGCGATGGACGGCGGGCTCGACCACCTGCGCGCCGTGATCGTCGACGACTCGCTCGGCATCTGCTCCGACCTCGAGGCGGCGATGGAGAAGCACGTGGAGGGATACGCCGACGAGTGGCGCGGCGTGCTGGAGGACCCGGAGAAGCTCGAGCGGTTCGTGTCCTTCGTGAACGCTCCGGAGACACCGGACCCCACGATCTCCTTCGTCACGGAACGCGGGCAGCCGGTGCCCGTCACGCTCGGCCTTCCGGGGGTGCGCGCATGACAGCCGAAATGATCGACCTTCGCTGGGAGACCGTCTGCCTGGTGGACCGGTTGCTGCCCGAGCGCGGGGCCGCCGCCCTGCTCGCGGCAGGCGGTGAACCCGTGCAGGTGGCCCTGTTCCGGTTGGCCGACGGCACGATTCACGCGGTCGGCAACGTCGACCCCTTCTCCGGGGCGGCCGTGCTCTCGCGTGGCATCGTGGGCGACCGCGGAGGCGTACCCATCGTGGCCTCGCCCGTGTTCAAGCAGGCGTTCAGCCTGGTCACCGGACAGTGCCTGGACGATCCCGCCGTCCAGGTGCCGGTGTACCCCGTGCGCGTCGCCGACGGGTGGCTGCAGGTCGGGCTGCCGTGACCGCCGCCGTGACCACCCCGGGCGTCACCGCGGTGCCGCCGCTGGCCGGGTTCACGGTCGGGGTCACCGCCGCGCGCCGGGCCGAGGAGCTGGGCACGATGCTGGAGCGGCGCGGGGCGGTCGTGCAGCAGGGACCCGCGTTGCGGATCGTCCCCCTCGCCGACGACACCGAGCTCGCGGACGCCACGCGCGGGCTGATCGCCCGGCCGCCGGACGTCACAGTGGCCACCACCGGGATCGGGTTCCGCGGATGGGTCGAGGCCGCCGACGGCTGGGGGATCGCGGAGGACCTGCTCGCCGCGCTCGGCTCCGGCAAGCTGCTCGCCCGCGGTCCGAAGGCCCGTGGTGCCATCCGGGCGTCCGGGCTGGTGGACGCCTGGTCGCCGGCCTCCGAGTCGTCCGCCGAGGTGCTCGACCACCTCCTCGACATGGGGGTCGACGGCCTGCGCATCGCGGTGCAGCTGCATGGCGAGCCGCTGCCCGACGTCGTCGAGGCGCTGAGGATGGCGGGCGCCGAGGTGGTCGAGGTGCCGGTGTACCGCTGGCTGCCACCCGCCGACCTCGGGCCGCTGGACCGGCTGATCGACTCCGTTCTCTGCGGTGGGATCGACGTGCTCGCGTTCACCAGCGCGCCCGCCGCGGCGAGCCTGCTGGCCCGCGCGGACGAGCGGGGCGTCCGCGGCTCCATGCTGGACGCGCTGCGCGGACCCGTGCTCGCGCTGTGCGTCGGACCGGTCACCGCGGCTCCGCTCGAGGCCCTCGACGTCCCCACCCTGCAGCCGCAGCGCTCCCGGCTCGGTGCGATGGTGCGCCAGCTGGAGTCCGAGCTGCCGGCCCGAGCCCGCCGCCTGCCGGTAGCCGGGCACCTGTTGGAGCTGCGCGGGCACGCCGTGCTCGTCGACGGTGAGCTGCGCACGGTGCCGCCCGCCGGGATGGCACTGCTGCGGGCGCTGGCGCGCCGGCCCGGCCGGGTCGTCTCGCGCCCCGAGCTGTTGCGGGCCCTGCCCGGTGGCAGCGGCGACGAGCACGCCGTCGAGACGGCGATGGCCCGGCTGCGCGGCTCGCTCGGGCGGCCGAAGCTCGTGCAGACCGTCGTCAAGCGCGGTTACCGGCTCGCCCTCGACCCCGGCGCCGGACCGGGCTCGGCAGGCGGCCACTGCGTGCACGGGGCGGTGCGGTGAACCTGCTCCTCGTCGCGCACGGCACGCGGGACCCGGCCGGGGCCGTTGTCACCGAACGGGTGGCCGCGCAGGCCGAGCGGCAGCTGGGCATGCGCGTGCGCGCCTGCTACGCCGACGTGCGGGGTCCCACCCCGGGCGAGGCGCTGGCCGACCTGCCCGGCCCGACCGTCGCCGTGCCCGCCTTCCTGGCCGCCGGCTACCACGTCCGCGCCGACGTGCCCGACCAGCTGCGCCTGACCGGCCGCCGCGACGTCGTGCTCGCCGGCGCCTTCGGCCCCGACCCCGTGCTCGTCGCGGCCGCGGCCGAGCGCCTCGCCGAGGCGGGCGCCCGACCCGGCGACGCGGTGGTGCTCGCGGTCGCCGCGTCGAGCGACCCGCACGCGCAGGCCGACGGCGCCCGGGCCGCCCGGCGGCTCGGACGGCTGCTCGGCAGGCCCGTCACCCTCGCTCCCATCGTGCTCGGTGACCGGCCCGGCGTGGCCGAGGTCGTGTCCCGGCTGCGGGCCGGGGGTGCGCGCCGGGTGGCGGTCGCCTCGTGGCTGCTGGCTCCGGGCCTGTTCCAGCGCAACCTGGACCGCTGCGGCGCCGACGTGGTGGCCGCCCCGCTGTCCGACCACGGGGCGGTCCTGGACGTGCTGGCGTCCCGGTACAGGTCTGCGCAGGCCGCCCGGTCCCTCCCCGCCTGACGTCAGCGGCCGCGCAGCTCGCGGGGGAGGCGGCCGTCCACCATCAGGATCCCCTCCGCCCGCAGGCGCGCGCTCTGCTCCTCCGCGATGTGCGGGGCGCAGGAGCCGTCGGCGCGCAGCACCCGGTGCCAGGGCAGGTCGTGCCCGTCCTCGGCGAGGATCCGGCCGACCAGTCGGGGCGAGCGCAGGCCGACGCGCTCGGCGATCTCGCCGTAGCTCGCCGTCTCGCCGGGCGGGATCGCCCGCACCGCGTCCCGCACCCGCTCCACGGTCTCCTCGTCCATCCCGATCCTCTCAGCCGGCGAGGAACGCGCGCACCAGCTGCGCGACCTCGGCCGTCCTCTCCAGGAAGAGCAGGTGGCCCGCGTCGACCTCCGTGACGGTGAGGGCCTCGCCCAGCTCGGCACGGCAGGCCGCAACCCACGCAGGATCGACGAAGCCGCCCCTGGTGGCCGGCAGCAGCAGCGTGCGGGTGCCCGCGGGCGGGGGCACCGCGGGGCGGGCCATCTCGCTCCACGCGACGACGGCGGCGGACTGGCAGTAGCGGTAGCGGAAGCGGTCGCCGTCCGCGACGAGGTGCTCGGCGAGCTCGGCCTCCACGCGGTCGGCCGGCAGGCCCTCCCAGCGCTGCGCGCGGTCGGCGCGGGCGGTGTCGAGGTCGGGGAACGACTCGTCGGCCCGCGTCGCCTCGGCCTGCTCCAGCATGCGCTGGGTGTCGAGCCCGAGCGCCGGGTCGAGCAGCACCAGCCGCTCCACGCGCTCGGGAGCGGTGTGGGCGAGGTGCACGGCGATCGCGCCGCCGAACGAGTGCCCGATCACCGGGACGCGGTCCAGGCCGAGCCCGTCCAGCACGCCGAGGACGTCCGCGACGTGCTGCTCGATCCGCCACGGCGGGACCCATGGGGAGCGGCCGTGCCCGCGCAGGTCCACGGCGTGCACCCGGACGCCGGGGAGCTCCTCGGCGAGGACCTGGTAGCGGGCTCCGTGCGCGGTGACGCCGTGCATCGCGAGCACCGGCTGCCCGTTGGCGGGACCGAACGAGTGGACGTGGAGGGGAAGCTCGGTCACGGGCCGATCCTGCCAGCCGGGCGCGGGTGGTGTCGGGGGTGCGTGGTTGCATCGTCCCGTGCTCCGCTCCGATGCCCGCCCCGATCGCGCCGCGCTCGCGCCCGGGTTGGTGCGGCGCGCGCGGGCGGCGGCCGCCGAGCCCGAGTGGGACACCGCTGCGCGCCGGGTGCTCGAGCACGTCGCCGGGCCGCTGCGTGTCGTCGGCGGGCCGGGCACGGGCAAGACCACGGTCCTGCTGGCCGCCGTGGCGCGGCGGATCAGGGCGGGGGACGACCCGGAGCGCACCCTCGTGCTGGTCGGGAGCAGGCGGGCGGCGGCGGAGCTGCGCGAACGGATCGTCGACCTCGCCCACGACCCGCACTCCGAGCGCACCACCCGAGAGCCGCTGGTGCGCACCGTGCACTCCTACGCGTTCGGGGTGCTGCGGCTGCACGCCGCCCGCAACGGCGACCCGCCGCCGCGCCTGCTCGCCAGCGCCGAGCAGGACGCCGTGGTGCGCGACCTGCTCGGCGGCGAGCTCGCCGGGCCGGAGGGCGGCGGGGTGCCCGACTCGGGCTGGGGTGAGCGGCTGCGTCCGGCGCTCGGGCTGCCGGGATTCGCGGCCGAGCTGCGCGAGCTGCTCCTGCGAGCGGCGGAGCGCGGGCTCGGGCCGGGCGAGCTCGCCGAGCTGGGGCGCCGGCACGGCGTGCCGGAGTGGGTGGCGTCCGGCCGGTTCTTCCGCACGTACGAGCACGTCATCCTGCTGCGCGGGGCCGCAGGCCGGGGGGCGCCGCAGGCCACCGCGCCCGCGCTCGACGCCGCGGAGCTCGTGGCGGCCGCGCTCGACGCGCTCGCCGCCGACCGGGACCTGCTCGCGGCCGAGCGCGAGCGGGTGCGCCACCTCGTCGTCGACGACGCGCAGGACCTCGACCCGCAGCAGATGGAGCTGGTCCGGGTGCTGGGCGCCACGGCGCAGACAGTGCTGCTCGCAGGCGACCCCGACCAGGCCGTCCTCAACTTCCGGGGCGCCGACCCGGAGGGCCTGCGGGCCGTGGAGGCCCCCACGGTGGTGCTGCCGGTCGACCACCGGGGTGCGCCCGCGGTCCGGGAGGCCGTCGGCAGGCTCGCGGCGCGGCTGCCCGGCACCGGCCCCGGCCGGGAGCGCGTGGCACCACCGGGCGATCCGGAGGTCCCCGGCGACGTCCATGTGAAGGTGTTCGGGTCGGCGGCCCAGGAGGCCGGGTGGATCGCCGACCAGCTGCGGCGCGCCCACCTCAACCGGGGTGTGCCGTGGTCGCGGATGGCGGTGCTGGCCCGCTCCACCCGCCGCACGCTGCCCACCCTGCGGCGCGCGCTGCTGGCCGCGGGCGTGCCCATCGCGGCCCCGCCCGACGAGCTGCCGCTCGCCCGCCAGCCCGCGGTCGTCCCGCTGCTCCTCGTGCTGCGCTGCGCCACCCGGCCGGACGAGATCGACGCCGACGCAGCGGGCGCGCTGCTCACGTCCCCGCTGGGATCGGCCGACCCGATGCGCATGCGGCGGTTGCGCCGTGGGCTGCTGCGGCTGCACGCCGGCACCCGGCCCGCCGGCGAGCCGGAGGACGCCGAGCGCGCGGGCAGCGACCCGCTGCTCGTCCAGGTGCTGCGGGCGGCGGCGCTCGGGCGTCCCGACCCACTCGTCGCGCTGCCCCCGCACGAGGCGGCGCCGCTGCGGCGCGTCGCCACGTTGCTCGCGATCGCCGGCGACGCCGCCCGCGACGGCGAGAGCGCCGAGGAGGTGCTCTGGCGGGTGTGGCAGGCCAGCGGGCTCGGACCGCGGCTGCGCGACGCGAGCGGGCGCGGCGGGCCGGTGGGCGCCGCGGCCGACCGCGACCTCGACGCCGTGCTCGCGCTGTTCGACGCGGCCGCGCGCTACGCCGACCGCCTGCCCGGCGCGGCCGTCGCGAGCTTCGTCGAGTACCTGGCCGACCAGCAGCTGCCGGGCGACTCGCTCGCGCCGCGCGCCCCGCAGGGCGATGCCGTGTCGCTGCTCACCGCCCACGCGGCGAGGGGGCGCGAGTGGGACGTCGTGGCCGTGCCCGCGGTGCAGGAGGGCAGCTGGCCGGACCTGCGCCTGCGCGGCAGCCTGCTGGGCAACGAGCGGCTCGTCGACCTCGTCGCGGGGGTCTCCGAACCCA
Source organism: Pseudonocardia cypriaca (assembly GCF_006717045.1). Lineage (NCBI taxonomy): Bacteria > Bacillati > Actinomycetota > Actinomycetes > Pseudonocardiales > Pseudonocardiaceae > Pseudonocardia > Pseudonocardia cypriaca. The sequence goes on along the minus strand of NZ_VFPH01000002.1, from coordinate 2,372,428 downwards.
CCGTGTCGCGGGTGGCGCCGCTGCTCGCCGAGGAGCGGCGGCTGTTCTACGTGGCGTGCTCGCGAGCGCGGCACTCGCTGCTCGTGAGCGCTGTGCAGGGTGAGGACGAGCAGCCGTCCCGCTTCCTCGACGAGCTGGACCCGGTGCCCGCCACCAGCGCCGACCGGCCGGTCCACCGGCCGGGGCGTTCCCTGGTGCTCGCCGAGCTGGTGGGGGAGCTGCGCCGGGCGGTGTGCAGCCCGGCGGACGACGCGGCGGGGGAGGAGCGCAGGCGGCGCGCCGCGGTGCAGCTCGCGCGGCTGGCCGAGGCGGGCGTGCCTGGCGCCCATCCCGACGACTGGTACGGGCTGGCCCCCGTGTCCACCGAAGCCCCGCTGCGCGCGCCGGGTGAGGTCGTGCCGGTGTCTCCGTCGGACGTCGAGAAGATCGTCCGCTGCCCGCTGCGCTGGGTGCTGGAGCGCCACGGCGGCGGCGACGTGGGCGCGCTGGCGGCCGTCACCGGCTCGCTGGTGCACGCCCTGGTGCAGGCCAGCGCGGCCGGCGCCGACCCGGCGGAGCTGGAGGGGGCGTTGCGCACCGCGTGGTCACGGCTCGACGCGGGCGCGCCGTGGTACGGCCGCCGCGAGCTGGAACGGGTGCAGGGCATGCTGGCCGCGTTCGAGGGATGGGTGCGCAGCAGCCGGGCCGAGGGGCTGCGGCTGGTGGCCGTCGAGCAGGCCGTGCAGCTCGACCTCGTCGGCGACGAGCCGGGCGAGCTGGGGGAGCGCGCCGGCCGCTCCGGTGGGCCGTGGCTGCGGATCCGCGGGCGCGTCGACCGGCTGGAGGTCGACGCGGAGGGCCGGCCCGTCGTGATCGACGTGAAGACGGGCAAGACCGCGATCAGCGCCCGTGCGGCGGCCGAGCACCCGCAGCTGGCCGTCTACCAGCTGGCGGCGGCGCTCGGGGCGTTCGGCGAGCTGCTCGAGCCGGGCACCAGGCCGGGCGGCGCCCGGCTCGTGTACGTGGCGGACCAGAAGGCCGACGGGCAGGCGAAGGAGCCCGTGCAGCCCCCGCTCGGCGACGCCGAGCTGGCTGCGTGGGAGAAGGTCGTGCGGCAGTGCGCGGAGGACACCTCCGACGGCCAGTTCATCGCCCGGGTCGGACCCGACTGCGACCGCTGCCCGGTTCGCACCAGTTGCCCGCTGAGCGCGTCGGGGCGTCCGGTCACGGACGCGTGATCTACCCGGTCGCAACGCGGTGTGCACGGTGGATCCGCAGTTCAGGGGATGGATCACTCCGGGGGAGGGCGTTCTGTCCGGTTCCGGGACGCGGTAACGTCTGCCGGGTACACCGGCGCTCCCCAAGCGGCTCCCCCACCGGTGTGCAGGTCGAGGAGGCAGACATGTCCCGGAGGCCGGGGCGGGCGCGATCGCTTCTGGTCTGCGCCGTGCTGTTGCTGTCTGCGGGTTGTGCCGGGGCGGCCGGTTCCACGGGTGAGCCGGACCTCCTGCAGGCGCTGCCCGCTCCTGCGCCCGCGCCCACCGCGGTGCCCACCCCGCTGGCCGGCCGGAACGCGTCCGCTGCCAACACCGGGCGGGACGCATCGGGGGTGAGCTGGAAGCCGGTCCACAGCTTCGACTTCGACGGGTCCACGCTCGACCCGAACGCCTGGGGCCGCTACAACAGCGTCGGCGGCTTCGGCAACGGGTTGCGCCGCCCGTCCGCGATCGGCGTCGAGAACGGCATGTTGCGGATCACCGCCCGGGACAACGTGACCGGCGGCATGGCGCACCGCGTCGACCAGCTCTACGGGCGCTGGGAGTTCCGGGCCCGCACCGAGAAGGGGCGCGGTTTCGGCGCCGCGATCCTGCTCTGGCCCAAGACCGAGAACAAGGACGACGGCGAGCTGGACATGATGGAGTCGCCGCGTGAGGACCGCGGTGAGGCCCACTTCGTCATCCACTTCTCGGCCCAGAACAAGACGGCCGGCACCAAGATCACCGGCGACTTCAGCCAGTGGCACACGTTCGCGATGGACTGGCTGCCCAACCGGATCACCTGGTACGTCGACGGCGTCAAGCAGTTCGAGACGTTCGACAAGAACGTGATCCCGAAGGTGCCGATGCACCTCACGATCCAGCTCGACCAGGGCCCCTACGAGGAGTGGATCCCAGCGCCCGACGCCACCACGCCCGAGGAGATCAGGCTGTGGGTCGACTGGGTGAAGATCTTCGCCGCTCCGCGCGAGGCGAAGCGCTGACGCAGGCGCCGCACGCGGTCGGGTAGAACCTTCCAGGTGGAGCTCACCCCCGCGGCGCTGGCGACCGCCCTCGGCCTGCCGCGGCCCACCGACGAGCAGGCCGCCGTGATCGCCGCTCCGCCGGGGCCCGCGCTCGTCGTGGCCGGGGCCGGAGCGGGCAAGACCGAGACGATGGCCGCGCGCGTGGTGTGGCTCGTCGCCACCGGCCAGGTGCTGCCCGAGCAGGTGCTCGGCCTGACGTTCACGCGGAAAGCGGCCCAGCAGCTCGGGGCCCGCGTGCGGGCGCGGCTGCGCCGCCTGGCCGGCACGCGCCTCCTCGACGACCTGGACCCGAGCGGCGGCCGCCGCGCGGAGGTGCTCGCCGGGGAGCCCACGATCGCGACCTACCACGCCTACGCCGGGCGTCTGGTCGGCGAGCACGCCCTGCGCCTCCCCGCCGAGCCGGCGGCGCGCCTGCTGGGGCAGACGGCGTCGTGGCAGCTCGCCCACCGCGTCGTCACCACGTGGGCCCACGACCTGGACGTCGACCTCGTGCCGGCCACCGTCACCGAGCGGCTGCTCGCGCTGGCGGGTGAGCTGGGCGAGCACCTCGTCGACCCGGAGGCGGTGCGCCGCCACGCCGACGCGCTGGTCGCCGTCCTCGCCGCGGCGCCACCCGGCAAGCGGCAGCGCGCCGAACCGTCGCAGACCTACAAGCGGTGGATGGACTCCCAGCGCCAGCGGCAGGCGCTCCTGCCGCTCGTCGAGGCGTTCGCGGCGCGCAAGCGGTCCGAGCGGGCGGTCGACTTCGGCGACCAGCTGACGATCGCGGCGCGGGTGGCCGCGGAGCACCCCGAGGTCGGCGCCGCCGAGCGCGCCACGTACCGGGCGGTGCTGCTCGACGAGTACCAGGACACCGGGCACGCGCAGCGGGTGCTGCTGCGGTCGCTGTTCGGTACCCCGCCCGGCGAACCGGTCCGGCCCGACGACCCGACCGTGACCGCGGTGGGCGACCCGAACCAGTCGATCTACGGCTGGCGCGGCGCGAGCGCCGGCAACCTGGCCCGCTTCCGCACCGACTTCCCCGGCCCGCAGGGCCGCCCGGCCCCCGAGTACGGCCTGCTCACGAGCTTCCGCAACCCGCCGGAGGTGTTGGCGCTCGCCAACGCGGCCTCGGCCCCGCTGCGCGCCGCGCCGGGTGCGGTGGGCGTCGGTGAGCTGACGGCCGGGCCCGGCGCCCGCACCGGCGACGTCCGCGTCGCATTGCTGCCGGATGTCGCAGGAGAGATCGCGTGGATGGCCGACGCGATCGCGGATCGGTGGAACGCCGCCGCGCGGAGCGACAGCGGAGAGCGCATCAGCGCTGACGAGCCGCCCACGTCGGCGGTGCTCGTGCGGCGCCGGGCCGACATGGACCCGATCGCCGCCGCGCTGCGGGCCCGTGGCCTGCCGGTGGAGGTCGTCGGCCTGGGCGGTCTGCTCGACACCCCTGAGGTGCGCGACCTCGTCAGCGCGCTGCGCCTGGTGTCCGATCCGCTGGCCGGCCCGGCCGCCGTCCGGCTGCTCACCGGAGCGCGCTGGCGGCTCGGGGTCGCCGACCTCGCCGCGCTGTGGCAGCGCGCCCGCGAGATCGTGCCCGGCCTGCCGCCCCGGCCGGGGCCGCTCTCGCCCGCCGACCTCGCCCTCGGCGCGCTGCCCGGCGAGCAGGCCGAGCAGGCCGGCCTCGTCGACGCACTCGACGACCCGGGCGAGCCGGAGCGCTACTCGCGGCCGGGCTACGCACGCATCACCCGGCTCGCCAGGGAGCTGGGGTGGCTGCGGTCGCGCGCGTCGGCGCCGCTCACCGACCTGGTGGCCGACGCGGAGCGCGTGCTGCTGCTGGACGCCGAGACATCGGCCCGTCCCGGCCCGGTCGGGCGGGCCCACCTGGACGCGTTCGCCGACGTGGTGGCCGACTTCGCCGCAGGCGCCGAGGTGGCGACGCTCCCGGCGCTGCTGGACTTCCTCGAGACCGCCGAGCGGGCCGAGGACGGGCTCACCCCTGGCGAGGTGGAGGTGGCGCCCGACCGCGTGCAGGTGCTCACCGTGCACGCGGCGAAGGGCCTCGAATGGGAGGTCGTGGCCGTCCCGCACCTGGTGGCGCAGGTTTTCCCGGGCCGCAAGCTCAGCGGCACCTGGCTCACCAACCCCACCGAGCTGCCGGTTGCGCTGCGCGGCGACGCCGACGACCTGCCCGCCCTCGACCTGCCATCGGACTCACCCGACCGCAAACAGCTCGAGGACGCGATCAAGGCCCACTCCGAGGCCCTCGACGAACGGCGGCTCGCCGAGGAGCGCAGGCTGTTCTACGTCGCGCTCACCCGTTCCGAGCACGTCCTGCTCGTGTCCGGGCACCGCTGGGGCCCCGCGGGGGAGCGGCCGAAGCAGCCGTCGGACTTCCTGGTCGAGATCGCGGCCGTGCACGGCGCCGAGCAGTGGGCCGAGGAGCCCGGCCCGGACGACGTCAACCCGGCCACCCTCGACCAGCCCACCGCGCTCTGGCCGGCCGATCCGCTGGGTCCGCGGTCGGAGCACGTGCACGCAGGCGCGGGTCTCGTCCGGACGGCGCTGCGCGACCTCGCCGAGCGCCGGGCGGCGCAGGCGGAGGCCGCCGCGGAGCCGGGCGGCCAGATGGAGCTGCTGGCGTCCGAACCCCCGCAAGACCCGGAGCTCGACGACCCGGAGGGCTCTGACCCGGAGGGCTGGGCCGCGGACGTCGACGTGCTGCTCGCCGAGCGGGCCGCCGCCCGGGCCCGGCCATTGGTGGCGCTGCCGGTGCAGCTGTCGGTGAGCCAGCTCGTGGAGCTGGCTGCCGACCCGGCGGCGCTGGCCACCCGGCTGCGCCGCCCGCTCCCGCTGCCGCCCAACCCGCACGCCCGTCGCGGCACGGCCTTCCACGCCTGGCTGGAGCAGCGCTTCGGCGCCGCCCAGCTGCTCGACCTGGACGAGCTGCCGGGTGCCGCCGACGAGGGCGCCGCATCCGACGACGCCCTCGAGGAGCTGCAGGCGGCTTTCCTGGCGAGCGAGTGGGCCGACCGGCGGCCGGTCGAGGTGGAGGTGCCGTTCGAGACGGTGATCGCCGGGGTGGGCGTGCGCGGCCGGATGGACGCCGTCTACGCCGACCCGGACGGCGGCTGGACCGTGGTCGACTGGAAGACCGGCGCCCTGCCGGAGGAGGAGCGGATCCCGGCGCTCACGGTGCAGCTCGCGGCGTACCGGCTGGCGTGGGCGGCGCTGGCCGGCTGCGCGCCCGAGCTGGTGCGGGCGGCGTTCCACTTCGTGCGCCAGGACGTCACGCTGCGCCCGGCCGACCTGCTCGACGCCACCGGCCTGCGCGCCCTGCTGGCCTCGGTGCCGCTGGCCGGCTGACCTACGATCCTGCATCTTGTACTCCGACAAACTGCATCGCACAATGGAGATATCCCCGTTGGAGATAGCAGCTTCGAGGAGATCGACTTGAGCCTTTCGAACGTGTGGCTGCAGTTGCTCGACGGCAGCCTGGTCCGCGCCGACCAGGTCACCGAGATCACCTTGCACCAGACACCCGGTTTCGCCGGCAAGCCGTCGCGCTGGCTGCTCGACGTCGCCGTCGCCGTCCCGGTCGGCAGCGGGGACCAGAGCGGCTGGCGCACCGGGCCGCTGCACCGCACCCTCGTCCAGACCAACCGGTGCCCGCGCGAGGCCCCGGCCGCACTGGCCCGGCTGCTCGCCCGGCTCGACGCCGTCGACGCGGCGGGCATCATGCGCGCGGACATCTCGCGGGTGAACGCGGCCCCGCACCCGGAGCGCACGGTGGCCGCGGGTGAGGTCCATTTCGGGTTCACCGCCTTCACCGGCGGCTCCGACCCGGTGCCGTCCCTCGTCGACGGCGGTGGCCCGAGCGATCTGCGGGAGCTCACCTCCCGGGAACCGGCTTCCAGCGGCGCGCGCTGACCGGCTTTCGCCGATACCGGCCGACCGGTCCGCCTCGATGCACCGGAAGGCCGAGGACCACGACCGCAAGAAGCACCACCGCGGGAGGCAGATGACAGAAACCGACCGAACGACGAACGGAAGTGATCGGTGACGAACAACCTGGGCAGGCTGGACGACGAGGACTACCCGTCGGTCGCCATGGGGCAGGCCGCGGAGCTGCTCGGCGTCCAGCCCGCCTTCCTGCGCAGCCTCGACAACGCCGGCGTGCTGCGGCCGCACCGCACCGTCGGCGGGCACCGCCGCTACTCGCGTCGCCAGCTCGCGCTCGCGGCCCGGCTGCGCGAGCTGCTCGACGAGGGGCACTCCCTCGCCTCCGCCCGTGCCATCTGCGGGCTCGAGGACCAGCTCCGCGCCAGCGACGTCCGGCGGCGGGAGGCCGACGACGCGCTCGAGGACGCCCGAGCCGATCTGCGGGACCGCGACGACGAGCTGCAGCGCACCCGGGCCGAGCTGCGCGACGCCCGCAAGCAGATCATGAACCTGCGCGGCCGGGCGGCCGGTCCTGGATCAGCTCCGCGAGCTTCGTGATCGTGTTCCAGTTCCGCGCGGTGACGTCGACGGCCAGGCGCTGCTTGACGTACGGGCCGATGTCCGGCGCAGCCATCAGGCCGTCCGGGCACCACTGGTAGACGGCACGGTCCCCGACCCGGGCGCGGTCCGGGTCCTGCGGCACCGGCGGGTGCCCGGCGGCGAGCGCCGGGTCGATCGGTCGCACGTAGACGCAGACCATCATCCGCGAGCCGTTGTCGACCACGTCCGCGAAGGGGTTGCCCTCGACCACCGCCCGCAGCTCGTCCGCGGTGAGGACGGCGCAGCGCACCTCCATGCCCAGCTGCTCGCGGATGAGACCCTCGATCCGCTCGGCGTGGTCGGCCGGATCGGCGTCCTCGCCGGTCAGCACCACGTTGCCGCTGTTCAGGTGCGTGCGCACCGCCGTGTAGCCGGCGTCCTCCAGCAGGGAGCGCAGGTCGGCCATCGCCACGCGCTTCGCGCGACCGACGTTGATCCCACGCAGCAGCACGGCGTAGCGAGGCACGCCGCGCAGCGTAGGACCGGCCGCCGGACTCGCCGTGTCCGGACGGCCGACTCGCCGTGCCTGGACGTCGGACTCGCCGGGTTCGGGCGTCGTACTCGTCCGCGAGTCCGACGTTCCGGCCCGCTGGGTGCGGCGTTCCGCACGGGGTCAGGGCTCGCGGATCCAGCCGCGGGTCGTGCGGGTGAGCTCGCGGAAGCCCATCCGCCGCAGGAACGGCAGCTCGCCCGCGTCCTCCCCGGGCACCGTGTAGGCCAGCAGGCGGTCCGCCCGGGCCAGCCGGAGGCGGTCAGCGGCGTGCCCGACCAGCCAGGTGCCGATGCCGCGGCGCCGGTGGGCCGCGTCGACGTGCAGCTCCCACGCGTCCGCCCAGCCCGCGAGCCGCGAGCGGGTGCCGCCCGCGGTGAGGTCGGTCTGCACCTCGTGGATGCCCACCACGGCCCCGTCGAGCACCGCGCTGAACCGGGTGCCCCGACCGCCGAGCGCGATGTGCAGCTCCAGTTCGGGCAGGGGCGGGTCGCCGGGGCGCGGGAGGTCCGCGACGTCCGCCACGAGGATCGCCTCCGTCCGCCGCCCCGGCGTGAACCCGGCGCGGCGCAGCGCCGCGGCGACGTGCGGCCACACCTCCGGGATGCCGTACGTGGCGGGCGCGGGGAGCGAGCCGTCCCCGTGGACCCTCCGGACGCCCGCCCGTTCCAGCGCTGTGATCGCGGCGGCCGCGAGGGCGTCGGCGGCCTCGTCCGACCCCGGCCAGAAGAGCAGCCACAGGAACTCACCCGCGCCGCGGTGGTTCGGTGCGACGCGCTCCTCGTCGGCGAAGGTCCGCAGGTGGACGGCCGCGACGAGGCGGTCGTGCCGGATCGCGACGAGCGTGTGCCGGGTGGCCACCCACGGGTCCACGACGATCTCGTCGGGCTCGCGTTCCAGCTGGCTCAGCACGGCGTTGGGGGAGACGGACACCCCCGGCAACACGACCTCGACGTGGGCGTTGACCAGGTCGGTGAGCTGGTCGCGGTCGCTGCGGCGGAAGGGGCGGATCTCGATCGGAGGCACGGCGCATCCCGGGGTTCGCGAGGTGTGGGACGCCGCCACCGGTGCGGTACGCGAGCGACGCTACCCGATCTCGGCCTAGGGTTCACGGCCATGAGCGCGCGGATCGTGCTGTTCGGGGCCACCGGCTACACCGGCGCCCGCACGGCCGAGGCGATGGTCGGCAGGGGCTTGCGGCCGGTGCTCGCGGGGCGCGATCCCGCCCGGCTCGCGGCGCTCGCGCAGCGGCTCGGCGGGTTGGAGACCGCGGTCGCGCAGGTCACCGATCGGGCGTCGGTGGCAGCGCTCGTCGGCCGCGGTGACGTGCTGGTCAGCACGGTCGGCCCGTTCACGGAGCTGGGGGAGCCCGCGGTCGCGGCGGCGGTCGACGCGGGCGCGGTGTACCTCGACTCCACCGGCGAGCCGCCGTTCATCCGCGCGGTGCACGAGCGCTGGGGCCCGGCCGCCGAGCGCTCCGGCGCGGCGCTGCTCACCGCGTTCGGCAACGACTACGTGCCCGGCGTGCTGGCCGGGGCGCTCGCCCTGCGGGCCGCGGGGGAGGGCGCCGACCGGGTGGACGTCGGGTACTTCGTGAGCGGGCTCGGCAAGGGGCAGCCGTTCTCCCGGGGCACCCTGCGCTCGCTGTTCGGGATCGCCACCCAGCCCCTCTACGCCTGGCGGGACGGGGCGCTGCGCACCGAGCCGGCCGGGGCGCGCATGCGCACGTTCGACGTGGCGGGCCGGCCGCGCCCCGGTGTCACGATCGGCGCGAGCGAGCAGTTCGCGCTGCCGCGGATCGCGCCGGGCCTGCGCACGGTGGACGTCTACCTCGGCTGGTTCGGCCGGGCGAGCGGTGCCGTGCACGCGGGCGCGCGGATCTCCCCGCTGCTGTCCCGGGTGCCGTCCCGTGCGGTGGCGACCGTGGCCGACGTGCTCACCCGCCGGGTCCAGACCGACCCGGCCACCGATGCGCTCGCGGCGGCCCGGTCGCATTTCGTCGCCGAGGTCTTCGACGCCACCGGCACCCTGCTCGCCCGCACCCGGCTCACGGCACCCGAGCCGTACGCCATCACGGCCGACCTGCTCGCGTGGGGTGCGTGGCGCGCGGCGGAACACAGCGTGCACGGCAGCGGGGCGCTCGACGCGGTGGCGGCGTTCGGCCTGGACGAGGTGGTGGAAGGCGCGGCGCAGGCCGGGATCGTCGAAGAGCCCTGACGATCTTCGCCGCGACGGGCAGGTCGTCGCGCGGTACCCGAGCCCCGGCGGTTACTCTCCGCGCGTGGTGACGGATCTGGGTCGGGGGAACCACCGCCGGCCGTTCGCCGACCCGTCGCTGGTCGGCCTCGTTCGCATGCCGGAGACGGGTGGGAGCCCGGCGGTGGCGCTGCTGCGCCGCCTGCTCATCGCGCTCGGCGCACTGGTCGCCGCCGCGCTCGTCGTCTACGCGGGCGGCGACGGGTACGTCGACAACAACAGCGACACCCCGATCTCCCTGGGCGATGCGTTCTACTACGCCACCGTCTCGCTCTCCACCACCGGCTACGGCGACATCGTGCCCGTCACCCCCGAGGCGCGGCTGCTGACGACGATCGTCATCACGCCGCTGCGGCTGCTGTTCCTCATCGTGCTGGTCGGAACGACGGTGGAGCTGCTCACGGAGCGTTCCCGGCAGGCCGTTCGAATCGAGCGCTGGAGGTCCCGCGTGCGCAACCACACCGTCGTCGTCGGCTACGGCACCAAGGGTCGTGCCGCCGTCGAGACGCTGCTCGGCGACGGTGCCGAACCCTCGGACATCGTCGTGGTCGACACCGACCGCGCCCAGCTCGACGCCGCGTCCGCGCTCGGCCTCGTCACCGTCACGGGCAACGCCACGCGCTCCAGCGTGCTGCGGATCGCGGGTCTGCAGCAGGCGGCCGCGATCATCGTCGCCACCAACCGCGACGACACCGCCGTGCTCGTCACGCTGACCGCCCGCGAGCTCGCCCCTGAGGTCCGGATCGTGGCGTCGGTGCGCGAGTCGGAGAACGTGCACCTGCTGCGCCAGTCGGGGGCCAACTCGGTGATCGTCTCGGCGGAGACGGCCGGCCGCCTGCTCGGCATGGCCACCACCACGCCGAACATCGTCGAGGTGGTGGAGGACCTGCTCACGCCCGAGGCGGGTTTCGCGATCAGCGAGCGGCCGGTCGAGGAGTCCGAGGTGGGTGGCTCGCCGCGGCACCTCGCCGACATCGTGCTCGGCGTCGTGCGCGGTGACGACCTCTACCGCGTGGACGCCTCCGCCGTCGACGCCCTCGAGCGCGGCGACCGGCTGCTCTACATCCGCAAGGTCACCCTGCCCGACGAGGACTGACCCCCGAGGGCAGCGTCAGCTCGAACGCCGCGCCACGACCGGTCGGCGGGTCGACGCAACGCAGGTCGCCGCCGTGGGCGCGCGCGATGCCCCTGGCGATCGCGAGGCCGAGGCCGGCACCGCCGTCCTCGCCGCGGGCCTCGTCCAGCCGCACCAGGCGGTCGAAGATCCGCTCCCGGTCGGCGGGCGGGACGCCCGGCCCCTCGTCGGTGACGAGGACGCGGGCCGGGTCGCCGCCCGACACCGTGACGGTGACCGCGCCGGGGCCCGCGTGGCGGCGGGCGTTGTCGAGCAGGTTGCCCAGCACCTGCGCGAGCCGGGTGGCGTCACCGGGCACGGTGACGGGCTCGCCCCGCACCTCGACCTGCTGGTCGGGTGCCACGAGCTGCGCCCGTTCGGCCTCGGTGCCGGCGAGCTCCAGCAGGTCCACCGGCTCGCGGCGCAGCTCGAGGCCCGCGTCGAGGCGGGCGAGCACCAGCAGGTCGTCGACGAGCCGACCGGCCCGGCGGCTCTCGCGCAGCAGCAGCAGCTGCAGCCGCTCGCGGTCCTCGGTGGACATGCCAGGCGCGAGCGCCGCCTCCGCGACGGCCTGCACCCCGGCGATCGGGGTGCGCAGCTCGTGCGCGGCGTCGGCGACGAACCGCCGCGTCCTGGCCTCGGACGCCCGCGCGGTCGCCTCCGCGCCCTCCAGCTCGTCGAGCATCGCGTCGAACGCGGCTGCGGTGCGCCCCAGCTCGGTGTCGGTGCGCGTCGGCGCGAGGCGACGGCCGCGGTCGCCGCTGGTGATGGAGCGCGCCAGAGCCGTCATGGCGTCGAGCGGCGCCAGCGCGACGCGCGTGCTGAGCAGCATGACGATGCCGGCCACGGCCAGCGCCGCGATGCTGAGCACGATCAGCGTGCGCCGCAGCAGCGCCTGCGCGCCGCTCACGGGCCCGCCGCTCGCCACGAGCGTGAGCCGCGAGCCGTCGGCGAGGGGCTGTTCGAGGACCTGCGGGTTGCCGGGGTCCTCGTCGTCGTCCCACCAGTCGCGGTGGCCGGGCCCGATCGGCCTGCTGCGCCACGGCGGACCCCACCGCTCGTCGTCGTGGGGATCCCCGGCGAAGACGCGGCCGTCGGAGGCGACGACCTCGGCCCGGATCCCCGGCGCCTCCAGCCGCCGCGCCACCTCGTCGGCGGGTACGCCCTGGGCGACGAGCTGGCCGGCGAGCGTCGCGCGCACGTTCAGCTGCTGGCGCAGCTCCGAGCGGATCTGGGCGCTGAAGAAGACGTCGGTCAGGACGCCGACCACCAGCAGCACGGCGGCGAGCACGACGAGGCTGAGCACCGTGACCCGCCGCCGCAGCGAGACGGTGCGGAGCGGCGTCACGTCGGTGCCTCGTCGCCGTCGGCCCGCAGGACGTAGCCGAGGCCGCGCACCGTGTGCACCAGCCGCGGCTCGCCGAGCTTGCGGCGCAGCGCCGAGACGTGCACCTCCACGAGGTTGGGGTCGTAGTCGGTGTACCCCCACACCCGCGTGAGGATCTGGCCCTTGCTCACGACGCGGCCGCGCTGCGCGGCGAGGTAGTCGAGGAGGCGCAGCTCGGTGGCGGTGAGCTCCACCGGCACCCCGCGGCGCAGCACGGTGCCGGCAGCGGCGTCGACCACGAGGTCGCCCACCTCCACGGTGGTGGGCGTGCGGCCCATCCGGCGCAGCACCGCCGTGACGCGCGCGACCAGCTCGGCCAGCGCGAACGGCTTCACCACGTAGTCGTCGGCGCCACCGTGCAGGCCCCGCAACCGGTCGTCGACGGCGTCGCGGGCGGTGAGCATCACGACGCCCGCGTCGCTGTGGCGGCGCACGACGTCGAGCAGGGTGAAGCCGTCGCGGCCGGGCAGCATGACGTCGAGCACCACCAGGTCGGGCCGGAACGTCGCCAGGTCGTCCTCGAGGGTGCGCCCGTCCGGGCGGCCGGTGGCGCCGAACCCGGACTCGCCGAGACCGGCGACCACGGCGGTGCGGATCGCCTCGGCGTCCTCCACCACCAGCACGCGCGCGGTCACGCCGCCCATTCTCCAGGGCGTCCGCACCACCTGCCTGAAGATCGGCTGAAGGAGTCGTGGGACTTCAGGTCGCCTTCAGGAAGGGGCGGGAGCGTCGGTGGGGAAGTGAGCACCGTCCCGAGGGGAGCATCCAGATGAGCAGCACGGAACCACCCACCACCGAGGTCCCGCCGCAACGCAAGTCCTGGCGGTCCCGGCTGCGCAGCCGTGGAGTCGTGATCACCGCGGTGGTCGCCGCGCTGGTCGTGATCGGCGGCGTCACCACCGCCCTGCTCCTGCCCGACCGCGACCACGACCGCTTCGGCCCCGGCTTCGACCGAGCCGGCTGGTCGGGCGCACCCCCGTGGGCGGAGGGCCGGCACGGAGGCATGGACATGGACGAGCGCGGTCCCGGTGGCGAGCGCTTCGGCGGCCCGGGCGGCCGGGGCTTCGACCTCGACGACGAACCGGTGGTCACCGGCACGGTCGCGTCCGTGGCCAACGGCTCGATCGTCGTGAACGTCGACGGCGCCGGCCAGCGCACGATCCGCACCGACGGCGAGACGCGGGTGCGTGGCTCCGGCAACAGCGGCCTCGGCGACCTGCAGGTCGGCGAGCGCGTGGTGGTCGCCGTGGAGGGCACCGGCGACGCGGCCACCGCGGAGGCGATCTGGGCGCCGCAGGCGGGCGTCACCGGCACGGTCACCGCTGTCAGCGGCGACACCGCCACCGTGACCTCCGTGGAGGGCCTCCAGGTCACCGTGAACACGACGGCGCTGTCGCAGAAGCCCGCCGTCGGTGACGTCGTGGTGCTCACCGGCACGGCCGACGCCGGCACGATCCGCGCCGACGGCATCCGCGTGCTGCCCAAGGCCTCCTGAGCCGGGTCAGGCCCGCACGATCAGTGCCCCGGGATCTGCGAGAACCCCTTGCACCACCGCGGTCGCGGCCCCGCGCAGAGCCGCTTCCGGGCCGAGCGTGGAGAAGCGAACCTCCACGCCGGCCCGGGAGAAGACCCGCGCGGTGAGCTCGGCGCGCACGGCGTCGAGCAGCGGCGGACCACATCCGGGGTAGCTGCCCCCCAGCACCACGGCGGGCACGTCGAGCAGGTGCACCGCCCCGGTGAGCGCGATGCCGAGCGCCCGGCCGGCCGCGCCGACGGCCTCGGGACGACCCGCGGCGAGCGCCTCCAGCCCGGCGACGGTCTCGAGGCAGCCGCGTCCGCCGCAGTGGCACGCCTGCCCGTCCGGCTCGACGACGACGTGGCCGATCTCGCCCGCCCGCCCACCGCCACCCGCGAAGAGGGCGCCGTCCAGCAGGATCCCGGCGCCGACGCCGATGCCGCCGGAGACGACGACGGCGTCGCTCGGCCCACCGGCCCACCGCTCGGCCAGCGCGGCGAGGTCGGCCTCGTTCCCGGCGCGGACGGGCAGGCCGTGCAGCCGCGTGCTCAGCGCGTCGCCGACGGCCACGTCAACCCAGCGGGGGAGGTTCGGCGCCCGTTCCAGAACCCCGGCCGGGCCGACGACGCCCGGCAGGGCCACCGTCGCCCCTGCGATCGGGAGCCCGGTCTCGGCCACGAGATCGTCCGCGAGCGCGGTGAGGCGGGCGAGCGCGGCGTCCGGGTCGTCGTCGCGGTGGTCCGAGACCACCGTGCGCTGCGCCCGCACCGCGCCCGTGAGGTCGACGACGCACGCGCCCACGGTGTCGACGCCGACTTCGAGCCCGAGCCCGGCGGGCCCGCGCGGGTCCAGCCGTAGCGGGCTCGCCGGCCGTCCCGGCCCGCCACGGGCGGCCGCGAGCTCCGTGACGAGCCCGGCCGCGATCAGCTCCTCCACCAGCGACGACACGGTGCCGCGCGTGAGCCCGGTACGCGCCGCCACGGCGGCCCTGGACAGCGGTTCCGGCCCGGCGACCTCCCCCAGCACGAGCGCCAGGTTGTGCCGCCGGACCGTGTGCTGCCCCGCGGGAACGCTCACCCCGACTCGCCCGCACTCATCCCGCGACTCGCGGAGCGTTCTCCCACGGGTTCACGAGCCGAGGCGCGGTGCCGTCAGCTCGCGCACCTGCGCGTAGCGTTCGCGGACTGCCGGCGTGGGGTCGGCCTCGAACGTCTCCGTGTCGGCGGCCTCCCACACCGGCGGGTTGTCGCCGCCTGCGAGCACCCAGGCCGCCTGCCGGGCCGCGCCGTCGGCCACGTACTCACCGGGCGTGGGGCGCAGCACGGGCCGCCCGAGCACCGCGGGCGCGATGCGGGCCAGGGCCTCCGAGCGGGCGCCGCCACCCACGAGGAACGCCCGTTCGAGGGGCACGTCGGCCGCGAGGAACGCGTCGAGCGCGTCGGCGAGCCCGCACAGCAGGCCTTCCACGGCCGCGCGCGCCATGTGCGCGGGCGTGGAGCTCGCCAGCGTGAGCCCGTGCAGTGCGCCGGTGGCGTCGGGCCGGTTGGGGGTCCGCTCGCCCTCCAGGTACGGCACGAGCACGAGCCCGTCGGACCCGGGCGGCGCCGACAGGGCGAGCCGGGACAGCCCGTCGTGGTCGACGCCGAGCATGCGCGCCGCCGCGTCGAGCACCCGAGCGGCGTTCAGCGTGCACACCAGCGGCAGGTGCTCGCCGGACGCGGACGCGAAGCCGGCGATGATGCCGGTCTCGTCCGCGGTCGGGGTCGGGCTGATCGCGGACACCACCCCGGACGTGCCGATCGAGATCACCACGTCCCCGACGGCGGCCCCGAGCCCGAGCGCCGCACCCGCGTTGTCGCCCGCGCCGGGCCCGACGAGCAACCCGTCCGGGGTGCGGCCGGCCGCCTCGGCCGGGCCGAGCACCCGCGGCAGCCGGACGTCCGACCGGCCGAACGCGCGCTCCAGCAGGTCGAGCCGGTACTCACCGGTGACACCCGAGAAGTAGCCGGTGCCGCTGGCGTCGGAGCGGTCGGTGACCAGGTCGTCGAGCGCGCCGGTGCCCAGCAGCTTCCAGGTGAGCCAGTCGTGCGGCAGGCACACCGCCGCGGTGGCGGCGGCGTGCTCCGGCTCGTGCTCGGCTAGCCACCGCAGCTTGGTGGCCGTGAACGACGCCACCGGGACGCTCCCGGTGGCCTCCGCCCACTCCTTGGCGCCCAGCTCGGCGACGAGGTCGGCGGCCGCGGCAGCGGAGCGGGTGTCGTTCCACAGCAGCGCGGGCCGGACGACCTCGCCCGCCTCGTCGAGGCAGACCATGCCGTGCTGCTGGCCTGCCACGGCGATCGCCTCGACCCCGTCGAGCCCGCCGGCCTCCGCGATCGCGGCCTGCAGCGCCTCCCACCAGGCGGAGGGGTGGACCTCGGTGCCGTCCGGGTGCTTCGCGTTGCCCGAACGCACGAGGGTGCCGGTGGCCGCGTCCCGGATCACGACCGTGCAGGACTGGGTCGACGAGTCGACCCCGGCCACCAGTGTCATCGGGCGCCCATCAGGTGCTCCACCGCCAGCTGGTTGAGCCGGACGTAGCCGTAGCCGCGCTCACCCGCCTTCACGGCGTCGTAGTCCTCGAACGCGGAGCGGTCGGCCTTGAGGTCGGCCACGGTCTCGCCGGGGTTCAGCGTGGGCTTCGCCAGCTCGGCCACCCCGGAGACCGCGAACGCCTCGGCCACCTCCGGGTCGGCGCGGAACGCGGCGGCCCGCTCCTTGAGCAGCAGGTAGGTGCTCATGTTCGCCGCGGCCGACGCCCAGACGCCGTCGATGTCCTCGGTGCGCAGCGGCTTGTAGTCGAAGTGCAGGGGGCCGTCGTACTTCGGCCCGCCGCCTGGCGCGCCGTTCTCCAGCAGGTCAACGGTGGCGAACGCGCTGAGCAGGTCGCCGTGACCGAACACGAGGTCCTGGTCGTACTTGATGCCGCGCTGCCCGTTCAGGTCGATGTGGAAGAGCTTGCCCGCCCACAGCGCCTGGGCGATGCCCGCCGTGTAGTTGAGCCCGGCCATCTGCTCGTGGCCGACCTCGGGGTTGACACCGACGATGTCGCCGTGCTCCAGCTCGGCGATGAACGCGAGCGCGTGGCCGAGGGTGGGCAGCAGGATGTCGCCGCGGGGCTCGTTCGGCTTCGGCTCGATCGCGAAGCGGATGTCGTAGCCCTGCTCCTTGACGTACGCGGCGAGCAGGTCGATGCCCTCGCGGTAGCGGTCGAGGGCTGCGGCGATGTCCTTGCCGGAGTCGACCTCGGCGCCCTCCCGGCCACCCCAGAAGACGTACGTCTTCGCGCCCAGCTCGGCGGCGAGGTCGAGGTTGCGGATGACCTTGCGCAGCGCGAACCGGCGCACGCCCCGGTCGTTGCTGGTGAACGCCCCGTCCTTGAAGACGGGGTGGGTGAACAGGTTGGTGGTCATCGTCGTCACGACGGTCCCGGTGTCGGCCAGGGCCGCCTTGAACCGGGCGATGATCCGGTCGCGCTCGGCGGCCTCGGTGCCGAACGGGATGAGGTCGTCGTCGTGGAAGTTCACGCCCCAGCAGCCGAGCTCGGCGAGCCGGTGCACCGACTCGACAGGGTCGATCGCGGGCCGCGTCGCGTCCCCGAACGGGTCACGGGCGGGCCAGCCGACCGTCCAGAGCCCGAAGCTGAAGCGGTCCTCGCGGGTGGGCTGCGGCATCGTCAAACCCCTTTGTTCGGCCATCGTACAAACTCGGCAACGGTAGCGTGCTCCAGGTGCGTCTGGCTACCTGGAACGTGAACTCGGCCCTCACCCGCCTGCCCCGGCTGCTGCCATGGCTGGACGAGCGCGCACCCGACGTCGTGTGCCTGCAGGAGACCAAGCTGTCCGACGAGGCGTTCGCCGAAGCCTTCGACGGGCCGCTCGCGGAGCGGGGCTACGCCGTCGCCCACTTCGGGGAGGGCCGCTGGAACGGGGTGGCGCTGCTGTCGCGCGTCGGGCTCGACGACGTCGTGCGCGGGCTGCCCGGCGAACCGCGGTTCCCGGCCCCCGACTCGCCCGCCGAGGCGCGCGCGGTTTCGGCGACGTGCGGCGGGTTGCGCGTCACGTCGGTGTACGTGCCGAACGGGCGCACGCCCGACGACCCGCACTACCTCTACAAGCTGGAGTGGCTCGCGGCGCTGCGGCAGTCGATCACCGACGCGACGACGGCGGTCGTGGCGGGTGACATGAACATCGCCCCCACCGACGAGGACCTGTGGGACCCGGCGCTCTTCGTGAACTCGACCCACGTCACGCCGGCCGAGCGGAAGGCGCTCGCCGAGATCAAGGGCCTCGGCCTGCACGACGTGGTGCGCGACCGCTGGCCGTCCGACCGGATCTTCACCTACTGGGACTACCGCGCCGGGCGGTTCCACCAGGACCTCGGCATGCGCATCGACCTCGTGCTCGCGGGGGCCGACCCGGCCGCGCGCGTGCAGGCGGCCTGGGTGGACCGCAAGGCACGCAAGGGCAGCGGCCCGAGCGACCACGCTCCCGTGATCGTCGACCTCGACACCGCACCCGACGGCGACGCCGGCCCGGTGGTGCCGCCGCCGTCGACCCCGAAGAAGCTGCCGCACCGGTCCTGAGCCGGAACGTGGCCGGATCCGGGTGGCGCCGCCCCGCAACGGTGGTCCGAGGGTCGGGGAGCCCTCCCGGAGCGAGGTGCGACCGTGTCCGCATGTCCACAGGTGCGTGGTACCCCGTTGCGCGGCCGCGGCCGGGCGTCGGCGGCGGTTGCTGGCCGCGGGCCTCGCGGTCGTGGCATCCGCACTCGCCGTGATCGGCCAGTCCGGCGCGCTCGTGCTCTACGTGGAGTCGTCATCCGCATCGGGCGAGATGGTCCAGGTCCGTACCGGCTGGAGCTGGGTGATGTGGTCCACGGAGCCGGGACATGCCGTCTCGGCGATCGACCAGTTCGTCATACCGTGGTTCTTCACCCTCGCCGGGCTGCTGTGGCCCGACCCCGAGCTGGCGCGCCTGTTCGAACGGGCCGCCGCGGCACCTGCCGTCGGCGGGTTGGTCACCCTCGGCGCCGTCCTCGCGCTCGTCGTCGCGATCCTCGTGCTCGCTTCGGGTTCGAGGCCGCTGCGTGCCGCTCCCGGCATGGCCGCGCTCGTCGCGGGCCTGCTGGTCGGCGGGGCGGCCTCGATCGGGTTCGATGTGGCCGCCGAGCTCGGCGACGCGCGCGGGCCGGGCAGTCCATGGCAGGTCGTGCAGGTCGGCGCGGGCACGTGGCTCGTACTGGCCGCCGCTCTGGTGGCGCTCGTGGTCGCGGTGCTCGTCGCCGGGCTTCCCGCTCTACCGCGACGCCCGCGGACCAGCGTCGCCCTGCTGCTGCCGGCCCTGGCGGCGGTCGCGGTCGGTGCCTGCTTCGGGGAGGTCGTCGCCGGGCGGGGGATCACCACCGGCTCGCCGTGGACCTCCAGCTACTCCGAAGCCGGCTCCGAGTACGGGCTCGACATCCCCGTCGTCGCACCGACCGAGACCGCGCCGCTGCTGGGAGTCCCCCTCGGCGCGGCTGCCGCGCTGGCGCTCGTCGCCGCGCTCGCGATGGTGCTGCGGGCGGGACGGCCCGCGCACGTCGTCCGCGGGCGGCTGCTCGGTGTGGGCGTGTGCGGCCTCGTCGTGGCCGTCGCGGCGCACGTCTGGCTGGACCTGGCCGCTGCGATGCGCAACGCACGGGTGCTGGTCGCCGCAGGCCAGGACGTCGTCGCCGCGCCGGGTCCGGGCGCATGGCTCGTGCTGGCGGCCGCAGTCATCGCCGTGGTGGTGACAGCTCTGTCGCTGGTGCGAGCGTGATCCAGTTCGGGGGCGGGTACTGCTCCTCGGTGACCGTGCTGGAGAACCGTGAGCTGACCGTCCTCGACCCGCGCACCGACGAGGTGGTCGGGCGCGTCCCGATCGCCACGCCCGAGCGGTGCGACGAGGCCGTCGCGTCCGCTCGGCGCGCCGCGTCCGATTGGGCCCGCACGCCGGCGGCGGAGCGCGGGGCCGCCCTGCACGCCGCCGCTGCCGCCGTCCGCGAGGCCGCCGACGAGCTCGCCGCCCTGAACTCCCGGGAGACCGGCAAGCCGGTGGAGGACGCCCGTGGTGGCGTCGACGCGGGCATCGGCACGCTCGTGCAGTACGCCGAGCTCGGGCCGGTGCACCGCGGCCGCAGCCTGCACGGTGCCTGGGACGCCGCCGACCTGATGGTCCCCGAGCCGCGGGGTGTCGTGGCCGTGCTGACGCCGTGGAACGACCCGGTGGCAGTGGCGGCCGGGCTGATCGGGGCCGCGGTCGTCACCGGCAACACCGTCGTCCACAAGCCGAGCGAGCGCTGCCCGCAGACCGGGCGCCGGTTCGCCGAGCTGGTGGCAGCAGCCCTGCCGCCCGGCGTCCTCGAGATCGTCGACGGGGACGGCGCGGTCGGCGCCCGGCTCGCCTCGGCGCCGGTCGACGTCGTGGCGCACGTCGGCAGCTCCGCGACCGGCCGCGCCATCACCGAGGCCTGCGCCCGCACCGGTGCCCGCCCGCTGCTGGAGAACGGCGGGAACGACCCGCTGATCGTCGACGCGGGAGTCGACCCGGGGTGGGCCGCCGCGCAGGCCGCGCTCGGAGCGTTCGCCAACGCGGGGCAGATCTGCGTGTCCGTCGAGCGGATCTTCGTGCACGCCGCCGAGGCCGACGCGTTCATCGAGGCGCTCGTGGGGGAGGCGCGGCAGTGGGCGGATCGGATCGGTCCGCTCGTCGACCGGGCGCACCGCGAGCACGTGCACGGGCACGTCCAGGGGGCGCTCGACGCCGGTGCGCACGCCCTGACCGGCGGCGCGATCCCGGGCGGGCCCGGCGCGTTCTACCCGCCCACCGTGCTGATCGGGTGCGTCCCGGCCATGGCGGTGATGAGCGAGGAGACGTTCGGTCCGGTCGCCCCGGTCCGGGTCGTGCGCGACTTCCCCACCGCGTTGCAGGAGGCGAGCGCCGACCGCTACGGCCTCGCCGCCACCGTCCTCACCTCCGACATGGAGCACGCGCAGCGCGCGTGGCGCGAGCTGCCGGTCGGCACGGTCAAGGTCAACAACGTGTTCGGCGGTGCGCCCGGTGGGGCGTCCCAGCCGCGCGGCGACAGCGGTTCGGGCTTCGGGTTCGGCCCCGAGCTGCTCGACGAGATGACGGCGGTGAAGGTCGTGCACCTCGCCCCGGCCCCGCGACCCACCTGAGCGACACACATTGGGGCGGACTTCCCCGGTTTCGGCAGCGGCTCGACCCGGATGGAGCAAACGTGCTCGGTGTCATCCGACGAAGGAGGAGCCGTGCGCACCCGTCCCATCCGGCAGGTCGTCGCGAACGCGGTTGCCGTGCTCGCCGTGATCGGCATCGTCTTCGGCGCCGTCACCGCATGCGGTTCGCCCGACCAGCCTCAAGAAGCGACGCCGATCGCGCCCGATCAGCCCGGCACACCGGGTGGGCTGAACGCCGCCCTCGGCATGGGCGCGAACAACACGCTCGGGGCAGCGGGTTCGGCCGCGTCGGCGATCGCGGCTCTCGGCGGCCTCGGCCAGGCGCAGGGCAGCGCCCAGGACGTCCGGACGCTCAGCGCGCAGTACTCCACCGACGGGCAGGCGGTTCTCGACCGGTTCAAGGCCAGCGTGGGGGGCATCCTCGCCACCGAGCCGACCGCGGAGCAGCAGGCCACCCTCGCCGATCTGCGCGCCCGCAGCGGGGAGCAGTTCGACCAGGCGTGGCTGCGGGCCGCCGGCCGGTTCCAGCAGCAGGTGCGAGAGGCGGCGAACGCCGTCCTCGCCGACGAGGACGCCTCGGACCAGGCCAAGGCCGCCGCGCAGGATGCGCTGAAGCGCCTCGACTCGACTGCCGAAGAGCTCCGGCAGGCTTCTGCTCCGGCCGGTGCCGCCACCCCCGGGGCCGTCGACGCGGGGAGCGGCGGGCAGGCCGCAGGCGATGTGACGCCGGCCGCGATCGTCCTGGTCGGGCTCGGGGCCCTGCTGCTCTCCGGCGCGCTGTGGTGGCGGCGCCGGGCGGCGTGACGCCCCGCGCGGGCACCGCCGTCCTCGAGGGGGTACGCCCCGCGATCGACGAGGCGGTGGGGCGCCATCGCGCCCCGATCGCGGACCGCCCGGCCGCCGTGGGCCGTGGTCCACGCGACGCTCGCCTCGCCCGCGCTCTTGCCGTCGCGGGCGGGATGTGCCTCGTGGGCGGGGCGGCCATGCTCGGCCCGGGGCCCGCGCCGGACGCGACGCCGTTCGACTCCCCGGTCGGGGCCGTGCGGGCAGTGGTGAACCCGTTCGCACCGGCACCCGTCGTCGACGGCGTGCTCGCCCGGCTGGTCGCCGGTGAGGCCCCCGCATCGGAGCCGGTCCGGGCGGGCACGCCGCCAGTCGAGCTCGCGCTGCCCTCGCGCGACCTGCGCGCTCCCGTCGTCGCCGTGCCGACGGGACCGGAGGGCGCGCTCGTGGTGCCCGAACCGCCCTCCACCGTGGGCTGGTGGTCGCCGAGCGCCCTCGCAGGCGGCGCAGGCGGGACGACGGTGCTCGCCGGGCACGTCGACTCCCTCGCGGGCGGGCTCGGTGCGCTGGCCGTCCTGCGGCAGGTCGCGGAGGGCGAGGAGATCGTCCTGCTCGGGGCGGACGGCCGCTCCGTGGGCTACCGCGTGAGCGCCCGCCGCCAGTACGCGAAGGCGGAGCTGCCGCGCGAGGTGTTCGCCGCGGGCGGCCCGCCCCGCCTGGTGCTGATCACGTGCGGCGGTGCGTTCGACCGCCGCACCCGGCACTACTCCGACAACGTGGTGGTGTTCGCCGATCCGGGCTGAGCCGCCCGCGCCGCGCCGAACACGCCGATCAGCCCCAGCGCCACGAGCACCGCGATCAGCACCGGCAGCGCCGCCGCCGGCGTGCCGAGCAGCGCGAGCACCGCGCCGCCCGCGCCGATCAGGATGGCGGTGCCGAGCTGGTCGGCGATCTGGGCGGCCGAGGTGTGGAAGCCGGTCTCGTGCGCCTCGGACTGCTGGAGCAGCAGGAACGACACCGACGAGAACCCGAGGCCCATCCCGAGCCCTGCGATCGCCCAGAACGGCAGGGCCAGCCACGGGATCCCCCACGACGGGGCGACCAGCAGCATGCCGGCGGCGCCGACGGTGACCCCGCAGAAGCCGACGCGCAGCAGCGTGGTGCGCGGCAGGTCGGGATGCCTGCCCTGCCACGCCGACGCCCCCGACCAGGCCAGCGCGCCGACGATCAGCGGGATCCCGGCCGCGGCCAGCGACCAGCCGTGCGTCGCCTCGAGCATGAGCGGCAGGTACGAGTTGATCGTGAAGAACACGCCCGCGAGCAGGCCGCGCGAGGCGACGACCGTGGGGATCCCGCGCCCCAGCCGGAACACCCCGCGCGGGAAGAGCCGCACGAGCGCGGGGACGAGCACCGCGACCGAGGCGACGGCCACGACGGCGGCGAGCACCGACGCGTGCTGCGAGGCCCAGCTCAGTGCGGCCACCCCGAGGGAGGCCGCGAACGCCGCGGGCACCACGCCGCGGCGGACGGCACCGACCCCCTGCTCCGGCGGCGTCAGCGTGCGCACCGCGGGCACCACGAGCGCGGTGGCGACCAGGACGAGGGGGACCAGCCCGAGGAACACCCAGTGCCAGGAGAGGGTCTGCGTGACCAGCCCGGACACCGGCGGCCCGAGCAGCGCCGGGAGCACCCACGCCGAGGAGATGAGGCCGAACACCGCGGGCCGGGCCCGCTCCGGGTACACCGCCGCGATCAGCACGAAGATCGCCACGCTGGACATCCCGGCACCCGCGCCCTGCAGCACGCGGCCCACGAGGAGCTGGGCCATGGTCGTGGCCGTGCCGGCGACCAGCAGGCCGGCGCCGAACATCAGCGGCGACACCACCAGCGGCACCCGCGGGCCCGCCCGGTCGCACCAGCGGCCACCGAGCACCGTGGCGAACACCGACGCGGCCATGAACGACACGAACGGCCACGCGTAGAGCGCGACGCCGCCGAGGTCGGCGACGAGCGCCGGCATCGCGGTGTTCACCCCCATCGCCTCGAACGCGATGAGACTGATCAGGAGGACGATGCCGATCGTCGTCGCGCGCCGGCTCGGTCCGAACAGTTCGTCGCGGACGGCGCTGGGGGTCTGGGCTGCGGTCACGCCGACGATGGTGCAACCTCAACAGGGGTACAGGTCAAACTCGTTTGCGGCGGGGGGTCCGCATGCCGGTCAGGACGACGCACACCGGGAGCCTGCCGCGTCCCGCCCACCTGCTCGCGGCCATCGCCGAGCGCGAGCGCGGCGGGCCCGAGCTCGACCCGGCCGCGGTGCGCGACGCGGTTGCCGGGTGCGTGCGCAGGCAGGTGGAGACGGGCCTCGACGTCGTCAACGACGGCGAGCTCGGCAAGATCAGTTACGTCACGTACGTGCGGTCGCGGATCACCGGGCTGGAGGCGGTCGAGCGCGAGCCCCGCCCCAACGCGGCGCTCGACGGCTTCCCGGAGTACGCCGAGCGGCTCGCCCGGCAGGCCGCGTCGCGCGACTTCGTCATCCCCGTCTGCCGGGGCCCGGTCACCTACCCGGACACCGCGCCGGTCGAGGCCGACATCGCCGCCCTGCGCTCCGCCGCCGACGCCGCCGGGGCGGGGGAGGCGTTCCTCACCGCCGCATCGCCCGGCGTGATCGCGTTGTTCGTCGACGACGAGCACCACGCCGACCGCACCACCTACCTCGCGGCGCTCGCCGACGCGATGAAGACGGAGTACGGCGCGATCGTCCGCGCCGGCCTCATGCTGCAGGTCGACTGCCCCGACCTCGCGTCAGGCCGCGCCGGCTTCCCCGACGGGGAGGACGGCCTGCGCGCCCACCGCGCGCGCATGGAGGAGAACATCGCCGCGCTCAACAGCGCGCTGCGCGACGTCCCCCGCGAGCGCGTGCGGCTGCACGTCTGCTGGGGCAACTACGAGGGGCCGCACCACCGCGACGTGCCGCTGCGCGAGATCCTGGACGTCCTGCTCACCGCGCGCGTCGGCACGCTGTCCTTCGAGGGAGCGAACCCCCGGCACGGCCACGAGTGGGCGGTCCTCGCCGACGCCGACCTCCCGGACGACCTCGTCCTCATGCCCGGCGTGATCGACAGCACCACCAACTACGTGGAGCACCCCGAGCTCGTCGCCCAGCGGATCGAGCACTACGCGCGGATCGTCGGCCCCGACCGCGTGCTCGCCTCCACCGACTGCGGGATGGCCACCCTCGCGGTCAGCGAGGACGGCGTGGACCCGCGCATCGCGTGGGCGAAGCTGCGGGCCCTCACCGAAGGCGCCGCACTGGCCAAGGCCTGACTCGCGGCGCCGCGAAGTTCAGGAAAGCCACGTTGCTGTACTCCAGGTTCAGGAATGTGGCTTTCCTGAACCTCCGGGCGGAGCCGCCCGACCGCGTGGCAACCTTCTCCCGTGAGCACCAGCACCACCACCCCGACCGAGACCCCCGAGGCCACCGCGGTGCGGGAGGCCGCCCAGCGCGCCGCCGCGGCCGCGCCGGGGGTGCGTGCCGCGGGTGGCGCTGCGGTCGACGCCGCCCTGCGCACCGCGGCAGAGCTGCTGCGGGAGCGGGAGTCCGACCTGCTGGCCGCCAACGCCACGGACGTCGCCGCTGCCGAGCGGGGTGGGATGGCCGCCGGCCTGCTCGACCGGCTGCGGCTCACCCCGGAGCGGCTGGCCGACATGGCCACCCAGCTCGAGGTGCTCGCCGGCACGCCGGAGCCGCCCGCCGAGCGCGAGGTGCGCACGCTGCCGAGCGGTGAGCGGGTCTACGAGCGGCGGGTGCCGGTCGGCGTGATCGGGGCGGTGTTCGAGGCCCGCCCGAACGTCACCGTCGACGTGGCGTCCCAGGTGCTGAAGGCACGCAGCGCCGCCGTGCTGCGCACCGGCTCGGCCGCGCTCGGCTCCGCCCGCGCCCTCGTCGAGCTCGTGATCGCGCCTGCCCTCGAGCGCAACGGCGTGCCGCCCGCCGCCGTGCAGCTCGTCCCCACGCCCGGCCACGCAGGCGCGGAGGCGCTGGTCGGGCTGCCCGACCTCGTCCCGCTCGTCGTGGTGCGGGGCAGCGGCGAGGTCACCCGCAAGCTGTCCGCGCTCGGCGCCACCGCTGGCACCCGGGTCCTCGCCCACGCCGACGGCGGCGGCGTCCTCTACCTGGACGCGAGCGCCGACCCGGCCGACGTCACGCGGCTGGTCACGGAGAGCACCGACCGGCTCGGCGTCTGCAACCGCCTCAACCTGCTGCTGATCGACCGCCCCGCGTACGGCCGGCTGTGGCCGGTTGCCGAGGAGGCGCTGCGCGCCCGGCAGATCACACCGAGCCTGCCCCCGCACACCCACCCCCTCGGCCACGAGTGGGCCCTCGACTCGGGCGCCGAGGCGCACGTCACGGTCACACCGGTGGACGGCCCGGTGGACGCCGCGGCCACCGCGATCCGGGAGACGTCCGGGCTCGCGGCCTCCGTCTGCGCAACGGACGAGGCGGCCGCCACCGCGTTCATCGACGCGTACACCGGCACCGGCGTCTTCTGGAACACCACCACCCGGCTGCTCGACGGCTACAAGCTGCTCGGCCTGCCCGAGACCGGCATCAACGTCGACCACACGCCGGGCCCGCGTGGCCCCGTGACCTACGTCGACCTGTCGTTGCGCCAGTTCGTGGTGCTGCCGCCCGCCTGACGGACGTCGCGTGCGGTGCACCCGAACCGGGCCTTGAACGCCCGGCTGAAGTGCGACGCGTCGACGAAGCCCCACGAGAAGGCCAGGTCGCTGATCGTGCGGTGACGCAGGGCGGGGTCGCAGAGGTCGGCGCGCACCGCGTCGAGGCGCTTCGCCCAGATCCACTCCGCGATCGAGCACGGCTCCCCGGCGAACGCCCGGTGCAGCGTGCTCACCGAGGTGTGCAGCGTGGCGGCGATCGCGGCCACCGTGAGGCCGGGGTCGCGCAGCCGGGTACGGGCGCACGCCTTGATCTGCTCGCGACGAGCGGCCAGCTCCGGCTCCGGGGCGGGTGCTCCGGGGGCGAGGGAGCTCAGACCGGCCACGACGATGTGCTCCACGCTCTGCGCCACGGCCGCCGCCGCGGCCGGCTCGAGCACCTCGATGTCGGTGGCGAGCGTCCGGATCATCTCGATCATCAGGTGCCCGGCCCCGCGGGAGCCGCGGACGCCGCGCGCCGTGAGCTCCTGCACCCGCCGCAGCTGCGAGCGCAGGGTCGGGCCGGGGAGCATGAGCACGTACTGCTGGAACTGCGCGTCGAAGTGCAGCTCGTACGGCCGGGTGGAGTCGTAGAGGGCGAAGTCGCCAGGCGCCAGCGCCGCGGTGCGCCCGTCCTGCACCAGGGCGCCCGCGCCCCTGGTCTGGATGCTCACGAGGAAGTAGTCCTCGGCCGCCGCCGCGATGAGCGACGGCGTGCGCCGGACGTGCTGCGCGGTGGCGGTGACGCGGGAGAGCTCCAGCGTGGCGAGTGAGTCGGCCCGGATCTCCCCGACGACGTCGCGGCCCGGCGCGGTGGTGTCGAGCCGGACGTAGGTGTCTGAGACGGCCTCGTTCCAGTACGCCAACCGCTCCCGCGCGTCCACCGCGTCGGTGCTGAGCAGGCGCGCCATGGGAAGACGGTAGGGAGGCGGTCGCCACCAGGCAAGATGCCGTCCGGCCTATGTCGGCGGCAATGTCCAGAGGCCGCGGGGCTTTCGGTGGTGCGTGCCCCGGTAGGGCCGGTTCACCGCCTCCTTCACGAACCACCACCCCTCGTCCTCCGTCTCCGCCCAGCCGTGCGAGGTCTTCCCCTCGTCCAGCACCACGGTCCACCGGTACCGGCCGGAGCGCTCGCTGAACGTCACCGATGCCCGGCCCTGCTCGCGCGCGATCATCAGCCGCGCCTCGGCCTCGTCCGCCGCCTCGCCCATCGCGAACCCACCTCCGGGGATCTTCGTCATCCAGAACGCCATGCACTCCACGATGCCGCATACTCCGCATAGAGCGCAATAACAGCAGAGGCCGCACAAGCAGCAGTAACCGCACTGACCTGCGCCTACGGTCGAGGGGTGTCAGAACCGCGCCTCGTCACCACGGCGGAGCTGGCGCGTGCCCTGGGCCTGGCGCCCCGCACGATCCAGAAGTACAGGCAGGACGGCATCCTGACCCCGGATCTCGAATCGGCCGGTGGGCACGCCAGGTGGAACATCGAGCGAGTCCGCGATGAACTCCGGCGGATCGCGGCCGAGCGTCGCGAGGACCGCTAGATCCGCTTCCCCCGGCGCCAGGGCAAGCCCAGCGTCAGCAAAGCCACTTTCATGTCCTCTCGCGTCCTGAAAGTGGCTTTGCTGACACGGCCTTGCCCGAGCCGTCCTCGCACCGATGTGCGTCGGACAGTCAACACATCCGACACGCAGGGACCAGCGTGCGTCCCGACCGCACGCCACGCTTCCCGGGTATGACCCACCCCCGCTTCCGCGCCGCGGCCGTGCAGGCCGCCCCCGAGTTCCTCGACCTCGAAGCCGGTGTCGACAAGTCGATCGCCCTCATCGCCGAGGCCGCCGGGAACGGCGCGCAGCTGATCGGGTTCCCGGAGACCTTCCTGCCGGGCTACCCGTGGTTCATCTGGCTGGACGCGCCGGCGTGGGGGCTGCAGTTCTTCCCGCGCTACCACGACAACTCCCTGGTCTACGGCTCGCCGCAGGCGGAGCGGCTCGCCGCCGCGGCGCGCAGGCACGGGATCACCGTGGTGATGGGGCTGTCCGAGCGGCACGGCGGCAGCCTCTACATCGCGCAGTGGCTCATCGGGCCGGACGGGGAGACGATCGCGAAGCGGCGCAAGCTCAAGCCGACCCACGTCGAGCGCACCGTGTTCGGCGAGGGCGACGGCAGCGACCTGTCGGTGTACGACACCCCGCTGGGCCGCATGGGCGGGCTGTGCTGCTGGGAGCACCTGCAGCCGCTGTCGAAGTACGCCATGTACGCGCAGAACGAGCAGGTGCACGTCGCGGCGTGGCCGAGCTTCTCGCTCTACGCCGGCGCCGCGTACGCGCTCGGCCCCGAGGTGAACACGTCGGCGAGCCGGATCTACGCCGTCGAGGGCGGCTGTTTCGTGGTGGCCCCGTGCGCCACCGTCTCGCCCGGGATGGTCGAGCTGATGTGCACCGACGACACGAAGCGCGCCTTGCTCCAGACCGGCGGCGGGTACGCCCGGATCTTCGGTCCCGACGGGAGCCTCCTGCACGAGCCGCTCGCGCCGGACGCCGAGGGGATCGTGTACGCCGACCTCGACCTCGGCATGATCTCCCTCGCCAAGGCCGCCGCCGACCCGGCGGGCCACTACTCGCGGCCGGACGTCACGCGCCTGCTTCTCAACAAGACCCCGGGCGACCGCGTCGTGCCGTTCGCCGCCCCCGGCGTCGAGATCGAGGGTGA
This sequence comes from Pseudonocardia cypriaca, assembly GCF_006717045.1. Lineage (NCBI taxonomy): Bacteria > Bacillati > Actinomycetota > Actinomycetes > Pseudonocardiales > Pseudonocardiaceae > Pseudonocardia > Pseudonocardia cypriaca. The sequence goes on along the minus strand of NZ_VFPH01000002.1, from coordinate 2,343,385 downwards.
GCTCCCGCCGATCGCGGCCACCCGCGTCGCCGCGGACGTGTGACGTGGAGTCGGCCATCCCGGCGCACCTCGCCGCAACGCGCACCCACCCCCGCCGGATGAAGGAGGGGTACGCGCCGCCGTACCCGTCCTTCGTCGCGCGGATGCGGCCCGCCGTGCGCCAGGTCGTCATGGCCTACTTCGGGCTGCAGTTCCGCGGGGAGCCGCCGGTCGGCGCTCTCGACGTCCTCGACGCCGCCTTCGCCGCGGCCGACGGGCCGGGCCACCACGACCGGGCGCGCGAGGTTGCCGCGGACGGGACGGTCGACATCGTGTCGATCGCCTACTGGGACGACCCGGCGTCGTTCGACCGCTGGTCCGCCGCCCACCGCGAGTCCTGGCTCGGTGTTCGGGACGGCTGCGGCCGCTGGGCCGAGGTCCTGCGGCCCACCGTCGAGGAGCACGAGACGCTGTTCTCCTCACTCGGCCGCCCGGAGGGCGTCGGCGCGCTCGCCGACGAGTGGAGCGGTGAGATCGCGGAGCACGGCTACTGGGGCGGGGTTCGCGATCGGATCCCGCTGTCGCAGACCGACCCGCTCGCACCGGTCGGTGCGCCCGTCGTCGAGCGCGACGGGGGCCGGGTGCGGATCCGGCCGCACGGCGGGATCTGCCTGATCCGGTCGGGCCAGGACTGGGCCGACACCGACGATGCCGAGCGGGCAATGTACCTGAACGACGTCGAACCCGTGCTGAGGGCCGGGATGGACTTCCTCCGCACCGAGGGGCGGGAGGTCGGCTGCTACGCCAACCGCTACCTCACGGTGGTCGAGGACGGGCGGCCGGTGGAGCGCACGTTCGGCCTCGGCTGGTGGCGCAGCCTCGCCGACCTGGAGCGCTGGGCGGAGTCCCACCCGACGCACGTCGCGATCTTCGGGGCCGCCATGCGGTACCTGTCCACGTTGGGGCCCGCCGCCCGGTTGCGCCTGTACCACGAGGTGTCGGTGGTGGCCGACGGCGAGGCGCTCTTCGAGTACGTCGACTGCCGGCCGGGCACCGGCCTGCTCGGCGTGTCGACGGGGTAGGCGGCAGGTCCTCGCGACGGGATACATTCGGCGTTGTGCCTGCGCCAGAACTGCATCGGACGACGTTGCCCAACGGGCTGCGGGTCCTCGTCGTCCCGGACCCCGCCACCCCAGTCGTCGGCGTCGCTGTGCACGTCGACGTGGGTTTCCGCTCGGAACCGGAGGGGCGCACCGGGTTCGCGCACCTGTTCGAGCACCTGATGTTCCAGGGCAGCGAGAGCCTGGAGAAGCTGGCCCACTTCCGGCACGTCCAGGGCTCGGGCGGCGTGTTCAACGGCTCGACGCACCAGGACTACACCGACTACTTCCAGGTGCTCCCGGCGGCGGCGCTGGAACGCGCGCTGTTCCTGGAGGCCGACCGCCTGCGCGCGCCCAAGCTCACGCAGGAGAACCTCCGCAACCAGATCGACGTGGTCAAGGAGGAGATCCGGCTCAACGTCCTCAACCGGCCGTACGGCGGGTTCCCCTGGATCCTGCTGCCGCCGGTGCTGTACGACACCTTCCCCAACGCGCACAACGGCTACGGCGACTTCTCGGAGCTGGAGCAGGCATCGCTCGAGGACGCCGCCGCCTTCTTCGACACCTACTACTCGCCGGCCAACGCGCAGGTCACCGTGGCCGGGTACCTGGACGTCGAGGAGACGCTGCGCCTGGTCGAGAAGCACTTCGGGGACATCCCGGCCCGCCCGGCGCCGCAGCGCCCCTCGTTCGGTGAGCCGCTGCCCACCGGTGAGCGGCGGCAGTCGGTCATCGACGCGCACGCCCCGTTGCCGGCCATCGCGCTGGGCTACCGGATGCCCGACCCGGGCTCCGACCTCGACGGCTACCTCGGCCACGCGCTGCTCGGGTCGGTGCTCGGCGACGGGGAGGCGGCCCGGCTCCAGCGCCGGCTCGTGCACGTGGACGGCCTCGTCACCGACATCTCCGCGAGCGCGGGCCTGATGGGCCCGCTCGACGCGCGCGACCCCGACACCTTCACGATCACGGCCGTGCACCCGTCGGCGGTCGACCCCGACCGCGTGCTCGCGGCCGTCGACGAGGAGCTGGACAAGCTCGCCGCCGAAGGCCCGAGCACCGAGGAGCTGGCCAGGCAGGTGGCGCGCTGGTCGGCCGGCCTGCACCAGGAGAACGACCGCGTCATGTACCGCATGCTCGGGCTGGGCGCGCGCGAGCTGCTGTACGGCCGCGCCGAGATCAGCGCGGAGCTGCCCGACCGGCTCGCCGCCGTCACCCCCGAGCAGGTGCGCGCCGCTGCGGCCGCGCTGCGCTCCGGCGGGCGCGGTGTGCTGCTGGTGGAGCCGAAGGAGGGCGAGTGACCAGCACGACCCATCGCAGCGCCGACGAGATCGGCCGCACCGAGCTGGGGCCGCGCCCGCTGCCGCCGCTCGGACCCACCCGAGCGGTGCCGCTCCCCGACGTGGAGGAGCGCGTGCTCCCGAACGGGCTGCGGGTGCTCGCCGCCCACCGGCCGGGCGTGCCAATGGTGGAGCTGCGGCTGCGCGTGCCGTTCGCCGGTGACGAGCCCGAGCACCCGGCGGTCGCGGAGCTGCTCGCGTCCACGTTGCTCACCGGAACCGCCACGCGCGACCGGGTCGGCATCGACGACGAGCTGGCGGCGGTCGGCGCCGACCTCGGGGTGAACGTCGACCCCGAGCGGCTGCAGATCGGCGGCTCCGGCCTGGCCGACGGCCTCCCCGACCTGCTCGGCGTGCTCGCCGACGTGCTCACCGCGGCCACCCACCCCGACGGCGAGGTCGCCCGCGAGCGCGACCGGCTCGTCGAGCGGATCAGCGTGGCCCGCGCGCAGCCCCGCACGATCGCCCGGGAGGCGTTGCAGCGCAAGCGCTTCGGCGACCACCCGATCACCCGGGAGATGCCGACCGGTGAGGCGGTCGCCGCCGTCACCGTCGAGCAGGTGCGGGCCCTGCACGCCGCGGCGCTCGTGCCCGGCGGGTCCACCCTCGTGCTCGTCGGCGACATCGACCCCGCCAACGCGATCGCGCAGGTCGAGAAGGCGGTCAGCGGCTGGGTCTCCGACTCACCGGCCCGCGAGCTGTCCACGCCACCGCCGATCACGCCGTCCGACCTGCTGCTGGTGCACCGGGCCGGCTCGGTGCAGTCGCAGCTGCGGCTCTCCGCGCCCGCGCTGCGCCGCCACGACCCGCGCTACGCGGCGTTGCAGCTGGCCAACCTCGTGTTCGGCGGCTACTTCTCGTCCCGGTGGATGGAGAACGTCCGCGAGGACAAGGGCTACACCTACGGCGCCCACTCCGGCATCGAGTTCGTGCCCGGCGGTGCCGTGCTCGGCGTCGAGACGGACGTGGCGAGCGACGTCACCGCCCCGGCGCTGCTGGAGACCCGCTACGAGCTCGGCCGGATCACCGCCGTCCCGCCGACCGCGGCCGAGGTCGACGCGGCGCGCGCCTACGCCGTCGGCTCGCTGCTGATCTCGCTGGACAACCAGGGCGGGCTCGCGTCCACCCTGTCCGCGCTCGCCGCCGACGGGCTCGGGATCGACTGGCTGCGCGCCCACCCCGCCCGGCTCGAGTCGGTCACGGTCGAGCAGGTGGCCGAGGCGGCGCTGGAGTTCTTCGCGCCCACCGCGTTCACCGGGGTGGTGGTCGGCGACGCCGACGTCATCGGCGCGCGGGTCCGCGCGCTGGGTGGGATCACCGGCCCGTGAGCGACGAGCTCCGGTTCCGGCTGAACGCTCCGCCGGTCCTCTCCCGGTCGGTCGTGATGCGCGACGAACCGATCCGCTCCGACCGGGAGCGCCAGCTCGCCGGGTGGCCGAAGGCCCGGATCGTCGTGCTCGACGAAGGCGGGCGCACCCCGGTCGACTGGGGCGACGTCCGCCGGCCGCGGGACCGTTGGGACACGATCTCCGGCTCCGGTGCCCGGCTGATCACCCGGCCGACCACGGGGGACGAGCCGCCGGAGCACGCCGTGCTGCTCGGCGAGCACGAGGGCGTCGCCTACTGGGCCGTGCGGGGCGACGTCGACCTCGTCGCCGGTGAGGACCCCACCGACTGGGCCGACCTGCGCACCGTCGGCGCCGCCCTCGACGCACTCGGAGCCGGCCTGCTCACCGGGGCGGTCGCCGTGCTGAACTGGCACGCGGCCGCCCGCTTCTGCGCGCGCGACGGCTCGCCGATGCACCCGCGCAACGCCGGCTGGCACCGGGTCTGCGAGGCCAACGGGCACGAGGAGTACCCGCGCACCGACCCGGCCGTCATCTGCCTGGTGCACGACGGCGGCACGGGCGACGCGGCCCGCGTCCTGCTCGCCCGCCAGCCCGTCTGGCCCGAGGGGCGCTACTCGGTGCTCGCCGGGTTCGTCGAGGCGGGCGAGTCCCTCGAAGCCTGCGTGCTGCGGGAGATCCACGAGGAGGTCGGCGTCCGGGTCCGCGACGTGTCGTACCTGGGCAGCCAGGCCTGGCCGTTCCCGCGCTCGCTGATGGTCGGCTTCTCGGCGGTGGCCGATCCCGACGAGCCGCTGGTCCCGGCGGACGGCGAGATAGCCGAGGCGATGTGGGTGACGCGCACGGTCCTCCGCGCGGCGCTGGAGGCGGGCGACTGGGGCGCGAAGTCCGAGCGCCCCCTGCTGCTCCCGGGAAAGGTGAGCATCGCGAGATCGATGCTGGAGAGCTGGGCCGCCCTCGACTGACCGTGCACACCGCGCGGCCACCGTGCACATGGCAGGACGTGTGCACGATGGCCGGGAGGTGTGCACGCTCGGCGAGTTCCGCGGAACGGGCCCGCGGGTGACCGGGCGCGGAGCACGATCACCGCGTGCAGTCCGAGATCTACCTGCGGTGGCGGCTTCGCGCGGCCGGGTACGGCGACCACGAGGTACGGCGGATGTTGCGCGACGGCTCGTTGCACCCGATCCGCCGCGGTGCATACGTCGCTGGCCCGTCGGAGGACCCGGCGGTTGGACACGCCCTGCTGGTCCGTGCCGCGTTGGCCGAGCTGTCGCCGGACGCCGTCGTGAGCCACGTGTCCGCTGCCGTGCTCCACGGGCTGCGCGTCTGGGGCATCCCGCTCGACCGGGTGATCGTGACGCGAACACGCAGGCGCTCGGGAGCCCGGCGAGGCAGCCGCGTACACGTCCACTGTGCTCCGATGGAGCCCGACGAGATCGTGCTCGTCGATGGGCTGCCGGTCACCTCGGTCCCTCGCACGATCGTCGACGTCGCCCGCACGGTCGGCTTCGAGCAGGCCGTTGTCGTGGCCGACGCCGCACTCGAGGCGGGTCTCGTCGACGAGGGCGCGCTCGCGGTGGCACTCGCCCGGTGGTCGCGCTGGCCCGGGCTCCCGGCGGCGCGGCGGGCGATCGGCTTCGCGGCCCGTGGCAGCGGGAGCGTCGGGGAGTCGCGCAGCCGGGTGGCGATCGCCGAGGCCGGTCTGCCCGCCCCGATCCTGCAGTGGGAGGTCCGCCGCTCCGACGGCACGTTCGTCGGCCGGGTCGACTTCGGCTGGCCCCGGCAGCGGACGGTCGGCGAGTTCGACGGCCGCGTCAAGTACGGCAAACTCCTCCGACCGGGCCAGGACCCGGCCGACGTCGTCTACGAGGAGAAACGACGCGAGGACGCACTACGTGCGGAGGACCTGGCGGTGGTGCGCTGGACGTGGCCTGACCTGACGCACTTCGCCCCGGTGGCGGCCCGCCTCCGATCGCGCTTGACCTGACCGTGCAAACGAAACCGCCACCGTGCATACGGCAGGACGTGTGCACGGTGAACGGGAGATGTGCACCGCCGTCTTACGCCGCCAGGTCTGCGACCTTCTCCGCCACCACCACGAACGGTGGGTTGGTCAGCGCCGTGCCGTCCGCGAAGCGGACCGTGGGGACCGTCTGGTTGCCGCCGTTGACGCTCTCCACGTACGCGGCGGCCTCGGGGTCGCGCTCGATGTCGACCTCGTCGTACGCGATGCCGGCCTGATCCAGCTGCAGCTTGAGCCGCCGGCAGTAGCCGCACCACGTCGTCGAGTACATCGTCACCTGAGCCATGCACCGTGCAACGACCCCCGCGGGTCCTGTCTTCCCCGGCTGTCAGGATGGGCCCGTGACTGCGCCCACCCTCGAAGCCGGCCTGGACGACGAGCAGCTCGCCGCGGTCACCGCCCCCCGCGGGCCGGTGTGCGTGCTCGCCGGGGCGGGCACCGGGAAGACCCGCACGATCACGCGCCGCATCGCCCACCTCGTCAGCACCGGACACATCGCGCCGGGCCAGGTCCTCGCCGTCACGTTCACGGCGCGGGCGGCGGGGGAGATGCGCACCCGGCTGCGGGCGCTCGGGGTGTCCGGGGTGCAGGCGCGCACGTTCCACGCGGCCGCGCTGCGTCAGCTGCGCTACTTCTGGCCGCGGGTGGTCGGCGGTCAGCAGTGGCAGCTGCTCGAGGGCAAGCTGCGCCTCGTCGGGCAGGCGGCCGCCCGCGTGAAGGCCGGCACCGACGCGGCGGCGCTCCGCGACTTCGCGGGCGAGATCGAGTGGTCGAAGGCCACCCTCGTCACGCCGGACGAGTACCCGGCGGCCGTCGCCAAGCTGCGCCGGGAGACGCCCGGCCCGGCCGAGCAGGTCGCTGCCGTGTACGCCGGGTACGAGGCGCTCAAGAACCGCGCCGAGATGCTCGACTTCGACGACCTGCTGCTGCACACCGCGGCCGCGATGGAGGAGCACGCAGGGGTGGCGGAGGAGTTCCGCGACCGCTACCGCTGCTTCGTGGTCGACGAGTACCAGGACGTCACGCCGCTGCAGCAACGCGTGCTCGACGCGTGGCTCGGCGAGCGCGACGACCTCACCGTGGTCGGCGACGCCAACCAGACGATCTACACGTTCGCCGGCGCCAGCCCGCGCTACCTGCTGGAGTTCCCGCGGAGGTTTCCGGAGGCCGTCGTCGTGCGCCTGCAGCGCGACTACCGCTCCACCCCGCAGGTCGTCGCCGCGGCCAACACGCTGATCGGGTCGGCGCGGGGCCCGGTGGCCGGCAGCAGGCTCCGGCTGATCGGCCAGCTGCCGCCGGGTCCGGAGCCCGACTTCGCCGAGCACGACGACGAGCCCGCCGAGGCCGCCGCCGTCGCCAAGCGGATCGCCCGGCTGATCACCGACGGCACGCCGGCCAGCGAGATCGCCGTGCTGTTCCGGATCAACGCGCAGTCCGAGGTGTACGAGCAGGCGCTCACCGAGGTCGGCGTGCCGTACCAGGTGCGCGGCGGGGAGCGGTTCTTCAACCGGCCGGAGGTCCGCCGGGCGATGATGGCCGTCCGGGCCGCCGGAGCCCTCGATGCCCCGCTCGTCGACGCGGTGCGCGCCGTGCTCGCCCCCGTCGGGCTCACCCCCGACCCGCCCGCGGGTGCGCAGCAGCGGGCGCAGTGGGAGTCGCTGCTCGCGATCGTCGAGCTGGCCGAGGAGCTCGTGGCGCTCGAGCCCGACGCCGACATGCCCCGGTTCGCAGCCGAGCTGGAGACCCGCGCCGATGCTGCCCACCCGCCCACCGTTCAGGGCGTCACGCTCGCGTCCCTGCACGCGGCGAAGGGCCTGGAGTGGGACGTCGTGTTCCTGGTGGGGCTGGTCGAGGGCACGTTGCCGATCCAGCACGCCGAGGGCGACGACGAGGCGATCGAGGAGGAACGGCGGCTGCTCTACGTCGGCCTCACCCGCGCCCGGCGGCGGCTCGCCCTGTCGTGGGCGCTCTCGCGCCAGCCCGGCGGGCCGCGGCGGCGGCGCCGCAGCCGGTTCCTCTACGGGCTGATCCCCGACGAGCACCCGGCTTCGCGCGTGGCGAACGGCGGCGGTGGCCGCGGCGCGCCCAAGCCGCGTTGCCGCGTTTGCGGTTCGCCGTTGATCGGCGCCGACTCGTTGAAGCTGCGGCGGTGCGCCGACTGCCCGTCCGATGTGGACGTCGAGCTGCTCGACCGGCTCCGGGTCTGGCGGGCGGACGAGGCCAAGGAGCAGCAGGTCCCGGCCTATGTGATCTTCACGGACGCCACGCTCACCGCGATCGCCGAACAGCGGCCCGCCGACAACGCTGCCCTCGTGCGGATCCCGGGTATCGGGGCCCGCAAGCTCGACCGGTACGGCGAGGCCGTACTCGGCCTGGTCGCCGAGCAGGGTAGTTGATCGGAGAAACTTCCCGTAAATAAGTTGTGCGGCCTCTGCCGAGGTCGCTACGGTCATCTCTCGACGGACCTCACCAGCCCGTCATCTGCCACGACCTCACCCACGAAGGGGGTGCCCTGATGATCACGATGACGCTTCCCGTCGCCGCCGTCCACGGCGCCCTGCCGCGTGTGGAGTCCGTGGTGCCGACGTACGCGCGCGCGTGGAAGCAGCGCCCGTCCGGCGTCATCCTCGGTGGCTTCGGGGCCGATAACAGCACAGGTGTGTCCGCAGAGGAGCGTCGTCATCTATAGACGTCCCCCAGCCACTGGCCAGAAGACCGAGGCCGCGGACCCGCCAGGGATCCGCGGCCTTTTTGTTTGTCCTGCACCACCACTACCGCAGGAGGTTGAAGTGCTAGTCCGATCAGTTCCGTTGGACGGCGGAACGATCACTCATGAGCAGTTCGGGGGCGAGTCCGCCACCGGGCTGGGGACCCTGCTCGACGCGGCACCCCGCGCCGGGCTGGATCTGCCGTGCCGTTCCGACGACGCGGACCTGTGGTTCGCCGAGGCTCCCAAGGAGCTGGAGCGCGCCAAGGCGCTCTGCACGGCCTGCCCGATCAAGGCCGAGTGCCTCGCAGGCGCGCTGCAGCGCGCCGAGCCGTGGGGCGTCTGGGGTGGCGAGATCTTCGAGCGCGGAACGGTGATCCCGCGCAAGAGGCCTCGCGGCCGCCCGAGCAAGGCCGACCTCGCCCGGGACCGCGAGTACGCCGCGGCCATGTCCGCCTGATCAACCGCCCCACCCGTAGGTCCCCAGAGGACCAACACACAGGAGACCGATACCGATGACCCTCTTCCAGACGCCGCAGCCCGCCGCCCTGACGCGACCTGACGTCCGCGACCGCGAAGGAACCGCGATGTTGCTCCACGAAGCACTTGCCAGATCCCGACACCAAGAGGCCGTGGCAGCCGCGCGGCACCACGCGCTGATCCGCCAGTTCACGGCCGGACGCGGGTGGGCGTTGCTCGCCCGCTACGCCACCCGGCGTGCCGAGCGGGCCCGTGCCACCGCTGCGACGGTGAGGCCGGCCTAGTCGATCACCGCGCGGACCGGCCCTCCCGCGGCCGGTCCGCCCGGCGGCGTCCTCTTCGCGACGCCGCCCGTCCCGACGGCGCCCCGGATCCCGCGATCCGGGGCGCCGTCCCGTACCCGGCTGCGGCACTCGTCGTGCCGGGCGCCGCGCTCGCAGTGTGAGAACGCCCGACTCGGCGCACTCGGACCGCGACTAGGCCGCACTCAAACCCCGACTCGCGCACATTCACACCGCGACTCGCGGACGCGGTGGGCCCTATGTGCGCGAGTCGCGGTCTGGGTGCACGCGAGTCGCGGTCTGGGTGCACGCGAGTCGCGCTTTGGGTGTGTGTGAGTCGCGGTGGGGTGTGCGCGAGTCCGACAGCGCGCACGGCGAGTCGGGCGTCCGCGCGCGGCGTCAGCTGTGGCGGCCCGCCGTCTCGTCCTCGGCGTCGAAGATCCACGGCTGCCAGTGCTGGACGATGCCGCGCAGCGCCACCTCGGCGTCGAGCTGGCAGAGCACGCCCAAGGTGCCCATCGTGACGCGGTGCACCAGCAGGTACTGGGGCGGCAGGTTGAGCTCGCGCCCCGTGCGGAACTCGGGGCGCCGCAGGTCGCCCACCCGCTCGGCCTGGCGCTGCAGCCAGCGGCGGTTGAAGCGGAACGACTCGGTGCGCAGCGGCTCCGTGAACGGGGCGAGGTACTCGATCGCCTCCTCGGCGGTGAGGGAGGAGCCCTCCCGCAAGAAGCCGTGGTCGCGTAGGAGCTGCAGCAGCTCTGCCGGCTTGTTCTCGAGCGCGAGCCGCACCATGATCGACAGCGGTCGGGGGAGTCCGTCCGGGAGCCGGGCGACCGCGCCGAAGTCGAGCACCATGAGACGGCCGTCGTCGAGGATCTGGAAGTTGCCCGGGTGAGGGTCGGCGTGCAGCAGCCCGACGCGCGCCGGCGCCGAGTAGTGGAAGTCGGCCAGCAGGGCGGCGGCCCGGTCGCGCTCGGCCTGCGTGCCGCTGCGGATCACGTCCGACAGCCGACGGCCGGTGACCCACTCGGTGACCATCGCCCGCGGGGCGGACGCCACGACGCGCGGTACCTTGATCGTCTCGTCGCCCTCGTACGCGGCGGCGAAGACCCGCTGGTTGGCGGCTTCGTCGCGGTAGTCGAGCTCCTCCTCCATCCGTTCGCGCAGCTCGGAGATCAGCGGCTTGATCTCCAACCCGGGCACGAGCGGCTGGATGAGCCGGCTCATCCGGGAGAGCTGGCGCAGGTCCGAACGCAGCGCCTCCTCGGCACCCGGGTACTGCACCTTGACGGCGACATCGCGCCCGTCGCGCCAGACGGCGCGGTGGACCTGGCCGATGCTCGCCGCGGCGGCGGGGGTCTCGTCGAACTCCCGGAAGCGCTCCCGCCAGCCGCGCCCGAACTGCTCGGCGAGCATCCGGTGCACGTCGGCGGTGGGCATCGGGGGTGCTGCGGACTGCAGCTTGACGAGCGATTCCCGGAACGGCGCCGCGAACTCGTCGGGGATGGCCGCCTCGAACACGCTGAGGGCCTGGCCGAACTTCATGGCGCCGCCCTTGAGCTCGCCGAGCACCGCGAACAGCTGCTCGGCGCTCTTGGCCATGAGCTGCGCGGAGATCTCATCGCCGTCGCCGCCCGCCAGTCGCCTGCCCCATCCGGCGGCGGCACGTCCGGCCACGCCGAGCGGGAGGCTCGCGAGCTTGGCGGTGCGAGCTGCCGTGCGACGAGGGATGTCGGTCACGTCATCACCTCGGCAGCGGGGCCGATCGGGCGCGGGAATCCGTCCACTCCTTGATTGTCTCCCGAGCAAGACCGTCCGTGCATATCCCCAGCTCGTAAACCCTCTCACCGCGTTGTGCGCCACACCGGCAGTCCGGGTGCGGCGTCCAGGTGCGCCGGACGATCGTGCCCGCGTCCGCGTCGAGCTCGAGGGTGGCGTCCAGGACGGGCGGGCCCGTCGTGCTGTCCGCACCGTCGAGTGCGACGAGCGCCTGCGCCGTGGCGAGCCCCGCCGTCGCCGCCACGCAGGCGGGGGCGGCGCGTCCCGGTACACCGACGAGCTGGGCGGCCACCGCGGTCCACGCCGGTTCGCGGGCGCACCGTTCGATCTCGATGCAGCCGAGGCACGTGGTGCGGCCGGGCAGCACGAGCGGGCCGACGACGCCGACGCCGTCCCGCACGCGGACCACGAGGTGAGCGGTGCCCGTTGCGTGCAGCTCGGCGACGCGTACCGGATCGGGCGTGCCCGCGTCGGCGAGCACGACGAGGTCGGGCACCGTCCGCTGCCGCGGCGGACCGGTCCTGGCCCGCGGATCCAGGCGGGCCAGTGCGTCGGCGATCGCGGCGGCGCGGTCCCGGCCGCGGTCGGCGTCGACGAGCCCGGTGCCCAGGTCGCCTTCGAGGACCGCGCCGGACGTCACGAGGTGCACCGTGCCGACGCCCGCTGTGGCGAGTCCCAGCACGAGCCCGACGGCGAGCGGGCCGCCCCCCGTGCACCACGACCGTGCTCGCCGCGCGGCGGCGTTCGCGTCGCTGCACCTCGGCGGCGTCGATCACCGCACCGGAAGCGACGAGCTCGGTGAGCAGCAGCTCCGCCTCGGTGCGGTCGGCACCGCGGCCGGCAGCCCTTTCGACGAGCTCGTCGGTGGGAACGGGCGCGGTGAGCTCGTCGAGCATCTCGGCGAGCGGTGGCGGCAGGCCCTCGACGGCCATCGCGGTGGCCGGGTCGAGGCCGAGCATGCGGGAGCCGGCCGCCAGCTCCAGCACGGACCGGTGCGGAGGTAGCTGGACGAGCCGGGGCAAGGGGTGCACGGACGAGGTCATGGCTCGATGGTGCGCGCGTCCGCCGATCGGTGCGCAGCGTTGTCCACAGGCATGTGGACAACCCGACGTGCCGGCGTCCCGTGACCCGGGGACGGCGCCACGGGGCATTAGGCTGGTCCGATGGCGCAGCCCGCGGTCGTGGAGGTCCGGCGCAGTGACCGCCGCCGGCGCATGGTGAGTGCCCGGCGCGAAGGCGACACCGTCATAGTCTTCATCCCCGGTTGGATGAGCGACGCCGAGGAGCGGCGCTGGGTGGACGAGATGGTGCGCAGGCTGGAGCGCAGCGAGGCGCGCCGGAGGTCGCCCGGCCGCAAGGGCGACGACGCGTTGCGGAGGCGGTCGCTGGAGCTGTCGCGGCGCTTCCTGGAGGGCCGGGCCCGGCCCACCAGCGTCCGGTGGGTGCCGCCGATGCGCACCCGCTGGGCCTCCTGCACGCCGGCCGACGGCACCATCCGCGTCAGTGAGCGGCTGCGCGACGCTCCCGGATGGGTGGTCGACTACGTGCTGGTCCACGAACTCACGCACCTCCTCGAGCCCGGCCACGACGCCCGGTTCTGGGCGTGGGTGCACCGCTACCCGCGCACCGAGCGCGCGATGGGCTACCTGGAGGGCCTGTCCGCGGCCGCGGGCCTCGGGTTGGTCGGCATCGACGGCGACGAGCCGGAGTCGGCCGAGCCCGAGCCCGCCTCCGCCACGGGCTAGTGCCCCGCCCCGAAAGGTTCACCACGTAACTCGGCGGCCCAGACGCCCGCTGGCCGCGTTGCCGCACGAGCCGAGTACGCCCGGTACGAGGCTCGTGCGGCGCCTTGCCAGCGAACCCCTGGATCCACCGATTCACGCGCCAACCTTCCGGGGCGGGGCACTAGCCCTTCTCGGGGCCGCCCGGCTCGCCGCCGGTGTCGCCCTCCGCGTTCCCGTCCGGCCTGCTGCCGGGACTCTCCTCCTCCGGCGCCTTCTGGCCCGCCAGCTTCTCCAGCTCGGCGATCGGGTCGCCCATCTCCGTGCGCCCGACGAACGCGGCGGGGTCGTCCAGGTCGTCGGAGGTCGGGACGAGGTCGGGGTGGGCCCACAGCGCGTCCCGGCCGGCGATACCGCGCTGCTCGCCGAGCAGCCGCCAGAGCTCGGCCGCTGCTCGGAGCCTGCGGGGACGCAGCTCCAGCCCCACCACGGTGGCGAACGCCTGCTCGGCGGGGCCGCCGGCACCGCGGCGACGGCGCAGTGCCTCGCGCAGGGCGTCGGCCCCCGGCAGCCGCTCGCTGACGGCGTCGGCGACAACGGCGTCCACCCAGCCCTCGATCAGCGCGAGCAGCGTCTCGAGCCGGGCGAGCGCGGCGTTCTGCTCCGGGGTGGTCTCGGGCTCGAACATGCCCGACCGCATGGCCTCCTCGATGGCGCCCGGGTTGGACGGGTCGATGCCGCGGGCGAGCTCCTCGATCCGGGAGGAGTCGACGCGGATGCCGCTGGCGTACTGCTCCACCGCGCCGAGCAGCCGCTCCTTCAGCCACGGGACGTGGGCGAACAGCCGCTGGTGGGCGGCCTCCCGGGCGGCCAGGAAGATCATGACCTCGCTGGAGGGGCGATCGAGGTCCCTCGTGAACTTCTCGATGTTCTCCGGCAGCAGCGCGGCGACGCGGTCGGGCCCGACCGGGACCCCGATGTCCGTGGACGAGACGACCTCGGCGGCGAGCTGCGCGAGCCCGTTGCCGAGCTGGCTGCCGAACGCGAGCCCGCCCATCTGGCCGAGCATCGCGATCATCGGCCCGGCGGCGGAGCGGACCTCCTCCGGCATGGCCTCGACCCACGCCGTCGAGACGCGCTGGGCCACCGGGTCGCACATCCGCTTCCACGTGGGGAGGCTGGCGTCGACCCACTCGCTGGCCGACCACGCCTTGGTCTCGGTGGCGCCGCTGGGGAAGTCCGTGGCGGGGTCGAGCCACAGCTCGGCCAGCTTGACCGCGTCGCTGACGGCCGCGCGCTGCGCTCCCGTGAGCGACGACGTGGTGGCCGCGAGCCGCTGACGGGCCAGCTGCGCTGCGAGGTCGTAGTTGACCGGCCCACCGCCGCTCGACTGGGCCTGGCTGAGCATCTGACCGAGCTGGGTGAGCATCTGACCGAGCTGGCTGACGTCGAAGCCCTGCATCCCGCCGGGCATCCCGCCACCGGGCATGCCCGGGAAACCGCTGAACCCGAGCGGGTCGTTGCCCCCTTCGCCACGGCCCTCCAGGTCGCGGCGCCGGCGCTCGTCGTCGGGGTCGCGGTCGGCAGATCCGAAGCCGAACGGGATGTCACTCATGGTGCCCACGGTACGCGGGTCGGCGCTGTTCGCGCTGAGCGTGAGCGTGCACCGTACGTGGATCCAACGCACGCGCCGCTTAGGCTGTCCGGTCGTGAACCGCCGCACGTGGACCGTCGTCTCCGCGACCCTCCTCGCGCTGGCGCTCGGCGTGCTCGGCGGCACGCTGCCCGTGCCGCTGGTGGCGCTCGGCCCTGGCCCCACCTACGACACGCTCGGCACGGTCGACGGCAGCACCGTCATCGAGGTCGACGGCCTGCCGGTCTACCCGACCACCGGGCACCTCAACATGACCACCGTGTCGGTGACCGACCGCCTGACCATGTTCTCCGCGCTCGCGCTGTGGGCGTCGCCGGACAACCAGGTCGTGCCGCGCGAGCCGATCTACCCGTCCAGCATGTCGCTCGACGAGATCCAGCAGCAGAACAGCGCGCAGTTCAGCTCGTCGGAGGCCAACGCGGAGGCGGCCGCGATCGGCGAGCTGCAGCTTCCCGCCACCGTGATCGTCACCAACCTCGTGCCCGACACGCCCGCGGCCACCATCCTGCAGCCCGGCGACGAGCTGCTCGCCGTCGCGGGACAGCCCATGGACTCGGTGCGCGAGGTCTCCGACGTGCTGGCGCCGACCCGCGCTGGTGACGTGGTGGCCGTCCAGTACCGCCGCGCGGGGGAGGTGCGCGACGCCCAGATCCCCCTCGCGGCGCGGCCCGACCGCGAGCAGGGCCTGCTCGGCGTCATCCTCGGCGCGCGGCTGCGCGACGGCGACATCCGCATCAGCCTCGGCGGTGTCGGCGGTCCGTCGGCCGGCCTGATGTTCGCGCTGGCCGTGGTCGACAAGCTCACGCCCGACGATCTCGCGGGCGGCAAGTTCGTGGCGGGCACGGGGGCCATCGAGCCGACCGGGAACGTCACGCCGATCAACGGCATCCCGTTCAAGATGCGCAAGGCCTACGACGAGGGCGCCACCGTGTTCCTCGTGCCGGCGGCGAACTGCCAGGAAGCGGTCGCGACCAACCCCGGTGAGCTGCAGCTCGTCCGGATCGGCACGTTGCACGAGGCCGTCACCGCACTTCAGTCCCTGAAGTCCGGAGCGCCGGTTCCGCGCTGCTGACCGCTCATCCGCGGAACCGGGAATCTCGGACATTCGAGGCCCCCACGGGAACTCCACACGCTGTCCGTAGAGTTGGGTGAGCAGGCGCGCGGTCCGGCCGGTTCGAACGGATATGAGCAGGTCTCCGCCGCCCCGACCGGTACGGGCGCCTAGCGGCCGAACCCCGATCTGCTGGAGCGTGCCCGTGGCCATGCGGCCCCCGGTGGGAGCCCCGACGCTGACCCGCCGCACCCGGATCTTGTTGGTCGTCGCCGGGCTGCTGGTGCTGCTGCTGCTCGGCGGTTCCCGGCTGATCAACTTCTATGTCGACTGGCTGTGGTTCGGCGAGGTCGGGTACCGGGGCGTCTTCGCCACGGTGCTGTTCACGCAGATCGTGCAGTTCCTGGTGGGCGCGCTGCTGATCGGCGGGCTCGTCGCGCTGTCGCTCTGGGTCGCCTACCGCACCCGCCCGGTGTTCGTGCCGGTCAGCGGGCCGGAGGACCCGATCGCCCGGTACCGCACCGTGATCATCCAGCGGCTGCGGCTGTTCGGGATCGGCATCCCGGTCGTCATCGGGGTCATCGCGGGGCTCGCGGCGCAGGGCGACTGGCAGACCGTCCAGCAGTTCCTCAACTCCACGCCGTTCGGGATCACCGACCCCGAGTTCGGCATCGACATCAGCTTCTACGCCTTCCAGCTGCCGTTCCTCCGCTACGTGCTGGACTGGATGTTCGTCGCCGTCGCCATCGCCTTCGTGGTCTCGCTGATCACCCACTACATCTTCGGCGGCATCCGGCTCACCGGCCGGGCCGGCCAGGTGTCGTCGGCGGCGCGGGCCCAGCTCGCGATCCTGGCGGGCGTGTTCGTCCTGCTGAAGGCGGGTGCGTACTACCTCGACCGGTACGAGCTG
The DNA here is from genome assembly GCF_006717045.1 of Pseudonocardia cypriaca. NCBI lineage: Bacteria > Bacillati > Actinomycetota > Actinomycetes > Pseudonocardiales > Pseudonocardiaceae > Pseudonocardia > Pseudonocardia cypriaca. The sequence continues at coordinate 2,327,014 of NZ_VFPH01000002.1, read as the reverse complement.
CTGTTCAGCAACCGCAGCCCGCTGTTCACCGGCGCCACCTACACCGACCTCAACGCGGTGATGCCGGCGAAGCTGATCCTGCTGTTCATCTCGATCATCTGCGCGGCCGCGTTCTTCGCGGCCGTGTTCCGGCGCAACCTGCAGCTGCCGGCGATCGCCACGGTGCTGCTCGTGCTGTCCAGCGTGCTGATCGGGGCGGCCTGGCCGCAGGTGCTGCAGCAGTTCTCGGTGGCGCCGAACGCCCAGCAGCGCGAGGCCCTCTCGATCGAGCGGAACATCAAGGCCACCCGCGACGCGTTCGGCCTCAACAACATCAACGAGATCCTCTACAGCGGGCAGTCCACCGCAACGCCGGCCGAGGTCCGTGCGGAGACGGCCACGATGTCCAACATCCGGCTGCTCGACCCGGCCAAGGTCGAGCGGACGTTCACCCAGCGGCAGCAGCTGCGCGCGTTCTACGGTTTCCCCTCGCAGCTCGACATCGACCGCTACGAGGTGAACGGGCAGCTCCAGGACTTCGTGGTCGCGGTGCGCGAGCTCGACACGAGTGGCCTCTCGGGCAACCAGACGGAGTGGATCAACCAGCACCTCGTCTACACGCACGGCAACGGGATCGTCACCGCGGCGGCCAACGAGATCAACGCCGCCCTCGAGGACAGCGGTGGCCAGGGCGGACTGCCGGTGTTCACCCAGGACAGCCCGGAGGTCCCGCCGAGCCTGCGCGTCACGGAGCCGCGCTCCTACTACGGCGAGCTGATCGACACGTACTCGATCGTGGGCGCTCCCGAGGGCGCGCCGCCGGTGGAGTACGACACCGACACCGAGCGCTACACCTACAACGGGCGCGGTGGCGTCCCGCTGGACAACATCGTCAACCGGCTGGTCTTCGCGCTCTTCTACGGCGAGCGGAACATCCTGTTCAACAGCTCGATCAACGAGAACTCGAAGATCATGTACGTCCGGAACCCGGCTGACCGGATCCAGGCCGTGGCGCCGTGGCTCACCCTCGACGGTGACCCGTACCCGGCCGTGGTCGACGGCCGCATCACGTGGATCGTCGACGGCTACACCACGCTGGAGCGCTACCCGTACGCCCAGCGCACGCCGCTCGGCGAGTCCACCACCGACTCGCTGCAGCCCGGCCAGGGCGGGGTGCGGCCCGAGCTCGACCGGGACGTCAGCTACCTGCGCAACTCGGTGAAGGCCACGGTCGACGCCTACGACGGCACGGTCACGATGTACGCGTTCGACGAGAAGGACCCCGTCCTCCAGACGTGGATGAAGACGTTCCCGGGCGCCGTCCGGCCGGCATCGGAGATCAGCCCGAGCCTGCGGGCGCACTTCCGGTACCCGGAGGACCAGTTCAAGGTGCAGCGGGAGCTGCTCACCCGCTACCACGTCGACACGCCGGGTGACTTCTTCAACAACGTCTCGTTCTGGAACGTGCCGTCCGACCCGTCGCCCCAGGGTGCCGGGAGCGGGAGCGCGCTGCCGCAGCCGCCGTACTACATCTTGGCCGGCACGCCTGCGCAGCCGGGATCAGCGGCGTCGTTCCAGCTCACCAGTGCGTTGGTGTTCCAGCAACGCGAGTTCCTGTCGGCGTACCTCTCGGTCAGCTCCGATCCGGATACCTACGGGCAGATGACGCTGCTCCGACTACCCGACAACACCACCACCCAGGGTCCGCAGCTCGTGCAGAGCGCGCTCGTCAGCGACCCGGACGTGAGCCAGCAGATCGGCCTGCTCTCCAGGAACGGGCAGAGCACGGTCGACTACGGCAACTTGCTGACGTTGCCCGTGGCGGGCGGACTGCTGTTCGTCGAGCCGGTGTACATCGAGCGGGCCAACCAGGAAGTCAGTTATCCGCAGCTGGCGCGCGTCCTGGTGTTCTACAACGGCCGGGTCGGGTTCGCCGCCACGCTGGCCGGCGCGCTCGACCAGGTGCTGCCCGGCGCCAGCGCGGTGGTGCCGAACGTCCCGGGGCAGGCCCCGACGCAAGCCCCTCCGGCGCAGGCGGGCACACCTCCTGCTGCGCCTACCGGGCCGCCCGGCACGGCCAACCCGCAGACCGCGGCGGCCGCCTCGGCGATCCAGCAGGCCATCAACGATCTGAAGGCGGCCAACCAGAGCGGTGACTTCGCGGCTCAGGGTCGGGCGCTCGCGGCGTTGGACGCGGCGGTGCAGCAGTTCCAGCAGGCGAGTGGGCAGACGCCGACCCCGGCGCCTGCACCTGCCCCGGGAGGCTGACCCCATCTCCGGTCGAGCAGCACGTCAGGGCGGTCCCGACAGCCCTGGCGTGCTGCTGGCGCGGAGGACCGTGCGGCCGGAGAAGCTGCCCGGCCGGGCCGGATCCCGAGCGGCGCGACCAGATGGACCCCCCGCTGCAGGGGCCTCTCGGGCAGGTGTACAGTAGTAATCACAACAGCAACGCGGGGTGGAGCAGCTCGGTAGCTCGCTGGGCTCATAACCCAGAGGTCGTAGGTTCGAATCCTACCCCCGCTACCAAGGCCGAGAGGGCCCCTGACCAGGAATGGTCAGGGGCCTTCTCGCATGTTCGGCGCATCAGGCCGAGGGCGTGTCCGCTCTGATGCTCGCGCCCGTTGTCACAGCGGTGCCGCCACTCGTGCGCCGTGCTGATCCGCACCCGTCCTGACGCGACCCGATCGGGGTGCATCCAGCGGCCGGCCCGGATCGGTAGGAGGTGTGGGACCGCCGATCGAGGCAGCGACCGTACGTGGAACGTCGGCAGGTCGCCGCGCGACGACGGGAGAGTCATGAGTGGGTTGACCACACCCAGCGGGCCGGGGGGCAACGCGCGGACGAGGGCCGCCCTCGACGGGCTGGACCAGCGCTACCACCCGGCCGCGGGGCTGCGGAAGCAGTTCAACAAGGTCTTCCCGACCCACTGGTCGTTCATGCTGGGCGAGATCGCGCTCTACAGCTTCATCGTGCTGCTGCTGTCGGGCACCTACCTGGCGTTGTTCTTCGACCCGTCCATGGAGGAGGTCACCTACGGCGGGGTGTTCGACAACCTGCGTGGCGTGCACATGAGCCGCGCCTACGAGAGCGCTCTGGACATCTCGTTCGAGGTCCGTGGCGGGTTGTTCGTCCGCCAGGTGCACCACTGGGCGGCGCTGCTGTTCATGGCGGCGATGGTCGTGCACATGTTCCGCACGTTCTTCACCGGCGCTTTCCGCAAGCCGCGCGAGGCCAACTGGGTGATCGGCGTGCTGCTGCTGTTCGTGGGCTTCTTCGCCGGGTTCACCGGCTACTCGCTGCCCGACGACCTGCTGTCCGGCACCGGGCTGCGGATCGCGTCGGCGTTCACGCTGGCGGTGCCCGTGATCGGGACGTGGGCGCACTGGGCGCTGTTCGGCGGGGAGTTCCCGGGTACGGAGATCATCCCGCGCATCTACATCGCGCACGTGCTGCTGATCCCGGGCGTCCTGCTCGCGCTGATCGCGGTGCACGTCGGGCTGGTCTGGTACCAGAAGCACACGCAGTTCCCCGGTCCCGGCCGCACCGAGGGCAACGTGGTCGGGGTGCGGATCCTGCCGGCGTTCGCGGCGAAGGGCGGCGCGTTCTTCGCCGTCGTCGTCGGCGTCACCGGGATCATGGGCGGCGTGTTCCAGATCAACCCGATCTGGAACTTCGGCCCGTACAACCCCGCGCACGTCTCGGCGGGGTCGCAGCCCGACTGGTACGTGATGTTCACCGACGGGATGCTGCGGATCTTCCCGCCGTGGGACATCTACCTCGGCGACTACAACATCCCACCGGCGTTCTGGGCGGCGCCCGTGTTCCTGCCGATCCTCTACGTCCTCGCCGGTGCGTACCCGTGGATCGAGCGGCGGTTCACGAAGGACGACGCCCTGCACAACCTGCTGCAGCGCCCGCGGGACGTCCCGGTGCGCACCTCGCTCGGGGCGATGGGCATCGCCTTCTACGTCCTGTTGTCGATCAGCAGCTTCAACGACTGGATCTCCTACTTCTTCGACGTCTCGCTGAACGCTTCGCTGTGGGCGGGCCGGATCTCGGTGTTGGTGGTGCCGCCGATCGCCTACTGGGTGACCTACCGGATCTGCATCGGGCTGCAGCGCTCGGACCGCGCGGTGCTCGAGCACGGCATCGAGACCGGCATCATCAAGCGGCTGCCCCACGGTGAGTTCATCGAGGTCCACCAACCGCTGGGCGGGGTCGACGAACACGGGCACGCGATCCCCCTGCAGTACCAGGGGGCCCCGGTGCCCAAGCGGATGAACCAGCTGGGCATCGGCGGTGCCCCGGTGCCGGGCTCGCTGCTCACCCCCGACCCGGCCGACCAGACACTGGCGCTGGAGAAGGCCCGGCTGGAGGAGGCGGAGGCGGAGGCGGCCTCCCGCAACGGGCACCGCGCCGGTGACGGGCAGCGGGCGTCGCGCGCCGTGCAGCAGGAGGCGATCACGGCGGCGAGCGGTCGGACGAAGGACGACGGCCGATGACGGGTGTGCGGTGCACCTGTCCGGCCCGGCGGGTTCTGCTGCCGCGGAGCGGGTAGGAGGAGCAGGTGCGCATCGACGGCAGCGTGATCGTGGTGACCGGCGCGTCCAGCGGGATCGGGCGGGCCACCGCGCTCGCGCTCGCCCGCGAGGGCGCCCGGGTGGTGCTGCTCGCGCGGCGGGCCGACGCGTTGGAGCAGGTGGCGGCCGATATCGCTGCGGAGAGCGGGCCCGGGCGCACCCTCGTCACACCGGTGGACGTCACCGACGCGGACGCCGTCGAGCGGGCCGCCGCGGAGGCCGAGCAGCGCTTCGGCCGGATCGACGGGTGGGTCAACTGCGCGGCGGTGACCATGTTCGGGCCGCTGCTCGAGACGCCGCTCGCCGACCTGCGCCGCGTCCTCGACGTGAACCTCATGGGTTACGTCCACGGCACCCGCACCGCACTGGCCCGGTTCGCGGCCCAGGACTCCGGTGTGCTGGTGAACGTCTCGTCGCTGCTCGGCCGGATCGCCCAGCCCTACGGCACGGCGTACACGATGTCGAAGTTCGCGATCCGAGGCCTGAGCGTGGCGGTGCGGGAGGAGCTGCGGCTGGCGGGGAAGCGCGGGGTGTCCGTCTGCACCGTGCTGCCGGCGGCCATCGACACCCCGATCTACGCGGCCGCGGCCAACCACTCCGGGCGGGTCCCGCACCCGCCACCGCCGGTCTACCGCGCCGAGCGCGTGGCGCAGGTCGTGCTCGCGCAACTGCGCAGGCCCCGCCGCGAGGTGGTGGCGGGCGGGCTGCTCGGCCGCGCGTTCGTGGCGACCCACACCGTCGCTCCACGCCTGGCGGAGCGGATCCTCGCGATCGACGTCGACCGGTCGCTTCGCGCGGAAGGCACCGCGGTGCCGCCGACCTCCGGTTCGCTGCACGCACCCGGCGCCGCACCGGCGGCGGTGGACGGTGGGTGGCACGGACGGCGGCGCGAACGCAGGCGGCGGGCGGCCGCACTGGCCGGGCTCGTCGCGGCGACCGCCGGCGTGCTCGCGATCCCGGGATACCAGCACACGGTGCGGGCGGCACGCCGGGCGCTCGACGGGCGGCGGACCCCCTAGATCTGCGCCCGCACCTCGGGCACCTGCCACCTCGCCGAGGTCCTCGCGGACGGCTGCGATGATGTGCTGACCAGCGGCTATGCTGAGACCCGGCGCGTCGTCAGACACCGAGGAGCCCCGCGATCCACGATCACAGCCAGTGCGCATCACGCTGATCGGGCCGGCCTTCCCGTGGCGGGGCGGCATCCCGCTGCTCACCAACGAGCTGGCCCACCGTCTCACCGCCTACGGCCACACCGTGCAGGTGCGCACCTGGACCCGGCAGGGCCCGGCCCGGCTCCTCCCGGCGGAGCTGCACCCGCTCGCGACACCGGAGGCCGAGGTCTACCCGACCATCCGGGAGCCGCTGTCCTGGCGCAACCCGTTGGACTGGGCACGGACGGGGCGACGGGCCGCAGCGGCATCGGATGTCGTCGTCCTGCTCTACTACGTCCCGTTCCAGGCCCCGGCGCTGGCCGCGGTCGCCCGCGCCGCGCACCGGGACGCGCGGGTCGTCGTCATCTGCGCCAACGCGGTGCCCCACGAGTCGCGGCCTGGTGACCGGATGGTTATGTCCTGGCTGATGCGGTCCGCCGACGCGATCCTCGTGCACACCGAGGCCGAGCGGGAAGCGCTGCGCCGGCTCACCGACCGCCCGGTCGCGGTCGCGGCGCTGCCCCCGCACCTGCCGGCGACGGGCCGGTCGGAGGCCGGGGCGGACCGCCCGCCGCTGCGTCGGCTGCTGTTCTTCGGGAAGGTGCGGCCGTACAAGGGCGTGGACGTCCTGCTCAGGGCGATGGCGCTCGTCCCGGACGTCGAGCTGGGCATCGTGGGGGAGTTCTACGAGGACCGTGCGCGGCTGGACGCCCTCGCCGACGAGCTGGGGCTCGCCGAGCGGATCCACGTGACGCCCGACTACCTGCCCGCGCACCGCATCCCCGAGGTCTTCGCCGGGTTCGACGCGCTCGTGCTCCCGTACCGCACGGCGACCGCGTCCCAGCTCGTGGCGCTCGCCCACTGGCACGGGCTGCCGGTGGTGGCCACCCGCGTGGGGAACTTCCCCGAGACCGTCCGCGACGGCGTGGACGGGCTGCTCTGCCCACCGGGCGACGTGCTCGGCCTGGCCGGGGCGCTGCGGTCCCTCTACGAGCCCGGGCGGCTAGAGGCGCTGCGCGCCGGGGTGCGCCCCGCCGACGGGGAAGGGGTCTGGCGCGCCTACATCGCGGCGCTGTGGAGCCTGGCCGGCGGACGTGTTCGATCGCGGACCGAATCGGCCGGGTAGCACGTGGCAGCCGACCCTTCAGCCCTGGACGCCGTGCTGAGCCGGCTGCGGTGTCCGATCTGCAGCGCTTCGCTGCGCCGGGACGACCGCCGCCTGCTGTGCCCCGCCGCGCACGCCTTCGACATCGCCCGCCACGGCTACGCCAACCTGATCAGCGGTCACCGCCGTCACCACGGCGACGACGCCCGGATGGTCGCCGCCCGCGAGCGGTTCCTCGGCGCCGGTCACTACCGGCCGCTGAGCCGCGCGCTCGCCGACCTCGCCGCCGCACACGCCCCGGCCGAGGAGGGTGTGCTGGTCGACCTCGCCGGCGGCACCGGGCACCACCTCGCGGTCGTCCTCGACGCCTGCGCGCCCCGCTACGGGCTGTGCGTCGAGGTCTCGACACCGGCACTGCGTCGCGCGGCCCGGGCCCACCCGCGGGCCGCCGCGATCGGGGCGGACGTGTGGGCACCCCTCCCGGTGCGGACCGGTGCGGCGGCCGTGGCGCTCAGCGTGTTCGGGCCGCGGGGCGTCGCCGAGATCGAACGCATCCTGGTGCCGGGCGGCACCGCCGTGGTGGCAACGCCGCTCCCGGCGCACCTGGCCGAGCTCGGCCGGCTCGTCGGCGGGATCGGGATCGATCCCCGCAAGCCCGAACGCCTCGCCGCGTCGTTCCGCCGGTTCGAGCGGCTCGCGGTCGAGCGGGTGACCTGCCGCATCGCGCTGGGCCGCGCGGAGGTCCGCGACGCCATGGCCATGGGGCCGAGCGCCCGCCACCTCTCCGATGACGATATCGAGCGGGCGATCGCCCGCCTGCCCGAGCCGACTGAGGTCACCGTGGCCGTCGAGGTCTCGGTCCACCGGTCACAGCGGAGCGGGGTGGCGCCGCTTCCGACCGGTGCGGACGAGCAGCACGGGCGGGACACGATCGACAGCGGCTGATCAGGGCCGGAGCACGAACACGCCCCAGCCGAGGTAGCGACGTTGGTAGGCCAGGTGGACGCGGCGGACCTCGTCGCGGAACTCCCGCACCTGGTCCGTTGCCGGGTCGTCGGGGTGCTCGTCGAGCCAGCGCCGCAACGCCCACCACTGTGCCGCGACGTAGCGGTCCCAGCTGTGCTCGTCGGCGAGCACCATCTCGACGAGGTCGGCCCCGGCCCGCTCGAAGCGGTCCAGCAGCCCGGGCAGGTCGGAGAACAGGTCGGGCTCGCCGAACGCGGCGTGGGCCTCGGCAGGCGGCGGCTCCCGCCAGAACGGCTCGCCGATCAGCAGCAGCCCGCTGGCCGGAACGGCCGGGCGCAACAGCTCGACGGTGCCGGCGAGGCCACCGCCGATCCACGTGGCGCCGACACACGCCGCGATGTCGAACGCGCCCGCTTCGGCCTGGTAGGAGCCGGCGTCCGCCTGTTCGATCGTCACGCGGTCGGCGACGCCGAGCTCGTCGGCCCGCCTGCGCGCCGCGTCGGAGAAGACCGGGCTGAGGTCCACGCCGAGCCCGCTCGCACCGAACTCCTGCGCCCAACGGCAGAGCATCTCGCCCTTGCCGCATGCGAGGTCCAGCACGCGGGTGCCGGCACCGACGCGCGCCACCGCGGCGAGCTCCAGCAGGTGGTCGTCGGTGAACGGGTCGAGGATGCGGTGGTCGGCTTCGGCGATCTCGTGCAGTTCGAGGGCGGTGAGCACGGCTGCAGACTGGGCGAGCCGATCAGCGGCCGGCAACCGGATAACGGGAGGATGGCCGGGTGAGTCGCGCACCGATCCAGGACGTCCCGATCGCCGAGCACCCGATCCGGCTCGGCCAGTTCCTGAAGCTGGCCGGGCTCGCCGAGCACGGCGTCCACGCCCGTGAGCTGATCGAGGCGGAGCAGGTGCAGGTCAACGGCCGGCTGGAGACGCGCAGGGGAGCGCAGCTGCGGCCCGGGGACGTCGTGGCGGTCGGCGGGCAGCGGGCCCGGGTGGCTCAACCACCGATCGCCGACACCACCTGATCCTCGATCACGGGCGCCATGGTGGTGGCGTAGGACGCCGTGAGGTGGTTGTCGTCCAGGTAGAGCAGCACGTTGCCGATCTCGGCCGGGCAGCGCGTGTCGTCGCAGACGAGGTCGGCCAGGTCGAGGAAGCTCACGTTCGGCGACACGTCCAGCCGTGCGTACGGCGGGTCGGCCGCGTAGACGGTGTCGCGGTCCATCCCGCAGGGGTCGCCGTCCCGCCCGAGCCTGCGGACGCAGTCCGGCACGTCGTAGGGGAACCGCGGGTTGTCCCGGACGGCGAGCACCGGGAGCCCGAGGTCGTTCAGCCGCCGCCACTGCTCGACGAACCCGGGCGGGGTCTGCTCGGTGAGGCCGCCGCGCACGTCCCGCGTCGCGAGGGTGACCACAGCGTCCGGCCGTAGCTCGGCGATCTTGTCGGCGACCACGGCGTTCCAGGCCAGGCACCCGGCGTCGTTCGGATCCACCTCGGACACCGTCGAGAACGGGCATGCTCCCCGCAGCGCGGTGATGAGCTGCCAGTCGTGCCGCTGCGCGATCGGGACGAGAGCGGCGACGAACTGCTCAAGGTGCGAGTCGCCGACCACGAGGATCCGCCGTTGCGCGGGTGCTGCCACCGGCTGCGTGCAGATGTCGGAGCCGAGGTCGGCGAGCGGGGCGCAGTCCCAGTTCTGGACCCAGACCCAGTCCCCGTACACCGACACCGGCGCCGGCACCAGTGGGGCGGGCTCCGGTTCGCCGTCGACGAGCGCTACCGCCCCTGGGTACTGCGGCCCGCCGAGCCCGTCCGTGGGGATTTCGCGCCGGTCGGCGGCCAGCTGCCAGGCCGCCGCGGCGAGCAGCACCACGGTCACGGCGGCCGCTGTGTACCGGTACGTGCCGCCGTCGCCGATCCGCAGTCGCCGCACCGGGCTCTCGACGAACCGGGACGTGAGCACGGCGAGCACGACCGACACGGCGATCACGGCGAACCCGCCGAGCGGCCCGACCTCGCCCTGGTCGCGGGCCACCATGAAGAGCACGAGCACCGGCCAGTGCCAGAGGTAGAGCGGGTAGCTCACGCCGCCGATGAACTGCACGGGGCGCAGCAGGAGCAGCCGGTGCGCCCCGTAGCGGGACCGCGTGACCCCACCCAGCAGCACCAGCGCGCCGCAGAGCGTCGGCCACAGCGCCGCGTAGCCGGGGAACATCGAGCCCCCGTCCAGCACGAAGCCGCAGGCCACCAGGCCGAGCACGCCCACCCAGCCGAACGCGATGCGCTCGCCGCGCGTCCAGGGGAAGCGGTCGATCCACAGCGCCAGCAGCCCGCCCAGCGCGAACTCCCAGAGGCGCGTGAGCGAGTGGAAGTACGCGAGCGGCTGCTCGGTCGCCGTGAGCGCGACGGAGAACGACAGCGACGCCGCGAATACCCCGAGCAGAGTCGCCGCGAGGTGTGAGTGCAGGCGGTGGGGGGCGCCGCGGACCACGAGCGCCACGAGCGTGACGGCGAGTGGCCACACCAGGAAGAACTGCACCTGGATCGACAGCGACCAGAAGTGCTGCACCACGCTCGTGGTGTTGGTGCGCGCGGTGTAGTCGACGGCGTCGGCGGCCAGCTGCCAGTTCTCCAGGAACAGCGCGCTCGCCACGACCTCGCGCACCGTCTGGGGCCACCGCGTCTCGGGCAGCAGCAACGCGCCTGCGGCGACCGTGGCGAGCAGCACCACCGTCGCCGACGGCAACAGCCTGCGGGCCATCCGGCTCCACGAGGCACGCAGGTCGATCCCGCCGCGCTCGACGGCGCGTGCGAGCTGGCCGGTGAGCAGGAACCCCGAGATCAGGAAGAAGACGTCGACCCCGCCGGAGACCCGCCCGTCGCTGACGTGGTGGACGACGACGAGCGTGACGGCGAGTGCGCGCAGGCCCTGCAGCTCCGGGCGGAACCTGGCAGGTGGGGTGGAGAGGTCGGACCGCCCGGTGCCCGGGAGGCGGTCAGTAACCGACGTAGTTCCCGGCACTGTTGGTGCGGCCGCCGGCCTGGAGCGTCTTCATCCCGTAGTTGTCGATCATGTATCGGATCCCCGCGGTGATGTTCGCGACCGGGTCGGTGATCGGCCGGTTCTTGAGGTCGGGGTGCACGTAGTGCTTGTAGGTGGTCGGGATCGTCTGCATCAAGCCCTGGGACGGGGTGCCGCGGCGCGCGTTCGAGTCCCAGGTGTTGATCGCACGGGGGTTGCCGTTCGACTCCTTCAGCACGATCCGCTTGACGGCCGGGGCGAGCGACTGCGGCAGTTCGAGGATCTGCAGGGCCTGCGCGATCCAGCCGTCGACGCCGCCGCGCTTGATGAGGGCCTCGACCCGCTCGCGCTCGGCCTGCTCGCGGGCCTGGTCGGCGTGCAGCTTGGCCAGGTCGGCGGCCTGCACGACCCGGGCGACGTCGTCCTTGATGGACTCCATGTCCTCGACCAGGTCGACCGGGACGATCGCCGCGGCCGGCCCCAACGAGCCGAGAGTCGTGCTGTTGGCCGCGAGCGCGGCGTCGAAGGGGGCGTCGGCGGCCGCCGACGTGGTGGTGCCGTCCTCCAGCGTCGGGACGATCGCGGTGAAGGCGCCGGTGGCCACGGCGCCGACGGCGGCGGTCGTGGCGATCACGGTGGTGCCGAGCGACGGCCCTGCGTGCGCGGGTCGGTGCGCCGCGTAGTGCCGGCCGGTTCCGGTGGTTCCGGCGGTGCGGGGCGCACGAGCACCACGGGGGGAGCGGTGTCCTGCCACGTAACAGCCCTTCCAGCGCTGGGGAGCGACCCGTTCACGCGCTGCCGGTCGGGGGTCCGGGGGACCGGTGGGGAGTCCGGTCCGGTAGTCGCACGTGATCGGTCGTGACGCTGGGCGAAAGGCTATGGGGTGCAGGGCGCCCCGACAAGCGCAGGGAGTGCAGTTCACCGCAGCTCAGATGCCGTTCGGCGGCTCCGAGCAACCGAGTGCGATGCCCGGATAACGCGATGAACGGTCACCCACTACGACGAACGGACTGCGCCGGGAGGAGGAGGCAGGAGTCGCCGAACTCGTGCCAGCGGTACCGGTGCTCCAAGGCCGCGGCGTAGGCCCTGCTCACCAGCCGCGCTCCGGCGACCGCCTCGAGCAGCAGCAGGTGCGACGCCTGCGGTTCGTGCCACCCGGTGACGAGGCCGTCGACGACGCGGGCGGGTCGGTCGGGCCCCAGCACGAGGTGCGTCCAGCCGTCGCTCGCGGTGACGAACCCGTCCGGTGCGGCGGCCGTCTCGAGCGCTCGCGTCGTCGTGGTGCCGACGGCGACGACCCGCCCGCCCGCCGCTCGGACGGCGTTCACGGCGTCCGCGGTCTCGGGCGGCACGCGGTAGCGCTCCGGCAGCGGCACCTCCCCGGCCTCCAGCGACGACACCCCCGTGTGCAGCACGATCCGGGCCACCCCGACGCCGCGGGCGTGCAGTGCGTTCAGGATCCCGCTCGTGAACGGGCGACCGGCGCTCGGCATCTCGGCGCTGCCGAACTCGCCGTCGGAGCGGGCGAAGACCGTGCGGTAGGCGTCGATGGGCCATCGGCGGTCCACGTAGGAGTAGCGGATCGGCCGCCCGGCCTCGGCCAGCCACGCCCGCAGGCCGCCCGCCACGGGTATGCGCGCGCGCCACAGCCTGCTCCCGGTGGCGACCCGCGGATCGGGGTGCCCGGTGAGCAGGGTGGCCACCACCCCGCACGGCAGTGCGATGCCCTCGCCCGCGACCCCGTCGGCCACCCGCTGCCCGTCCGGGGTCCGCAGCTCGACGACGTGCAGCTGGTCGGGGGCGGGGCCGGACACGTGCACGGTGACCGGCCTGCCGTCGGCGCGGTGGCCGTCGACGGCCGCAGGCTCCGTGTCGGAGGTGTTGACGACCACGAGGTCGCCGCGGCGCAGCACGGAGGGCAGCGCGCGGAAGGTCGTGTGCCGCACCGGGCTGCGCTCGCGGGCGACGAGCAGCCGCACCTCGTCGCGGTCGAGCCCGCGCGCCTCGGGCGGCTCGGCCGCCGAGAGCTCGGGCGGCATGGTGAAGGTGGTCGACGCCGAGCTCACCGCCTGCTCCCGGCGACGAGGTCCGCGCCCCGGTACCGGCCGCTGGGCAGCCGCTCGTCGAGCAGGTGCAGCAGCGACGGCACGACCGTCCCGGGCTCGGGGCGGTCGGAGATGTCCTCGCCGGGGAAGGCGCGCTGGTGCATCGCGGTGCGCATGTCGCCGGGATCGAAGGCGTAGACCCGCAGGTCGGGCTCCTCGACGGCCAGCACGGCGGCGAGGTGGTCGAGCGCGGCCTTGGCTGCGCCGTAGCCACCCCAACCGGCGTACGCATCCACTGCCGCGTCCGAGCTGAGGGTCACGATCGTGCCGGTGGCGGACGCGCGCAGCAGTGGCAGGGCGAGCTGGGTGAGCGCGAGCGGGGCGAGCACGGTGGTCTCGAGAACGCCCCGCAGCGCGTCGAGGGGGTAGCGCTCCAGGGTGGGGAGCGGCGACGGGCCGAGCTCCCCGGCGTTGTGCACGAGGAGGTCGAGGCGCCCCGCGGCGGCCACGAGCTCCTCCCGGAAGGCCGGGTCGGTGACGTCGCCCGCGAGCGGGACGACGCCCGGCAGGGCCGCGGTGGCGGCGTGCAGGCGGTCGGCGTCACGCGCGCACGCGATCACGGTGGTGCCGCGTGCGGCGAGCGAGGCGGTCAGGGCGAGGCCGAAGCCCTGGCCTGCACCGGTGACGATGGCGGTCGCGGAGGTCATGCCTGTACCGTGCGACTTGAAGTCAGGTTCAGGTCAAGGAGGAACGGCGCGGTGGAGACGACGGACCTGCTCACCATCGGCGAGGTGGCGCACCGCAGCGGCTTCCCCCAGTCGGCGCTGCGGTACTACGAGCGCGAGGGCCTGCTCCACACCACGCGCACGTCCGGCGGGCAGCGCCGCTACGAGCGCTCGGTGCTGCGCCGGCTGGCGTTCATCCGCGCGGCGCGGACGATCGGAGTGGGCCTCGACGAGGTGCGCGACGCCCTCGACGAGCTGCCCGAGGGACGTCCCCCGTCGAAGGCCGACTGGTCGCGGGTGTCGAAGAAGTGGCGCGGGCGGCTCGACGAGCAGATCCAGGCCCTCGTCGCGCTGCGGGACGGCCTCGACTCGTGCATCGGCTGCGGATGCCTGTCCCTGAAGCGCTGCCGCCTGTACAACCCGGAGGACCGGGTCTCGGAGCTGGGGCCGGGCGCCCGCCTGCTGCCGCCCATGCTCCGGCGCACCCCGGCCGAGGGGGTCTAGGGCCTGTCCTGCAAGCCCAGGACCACGCTCTTCGCGCCGAGATCGCCCCTGGCGGCGTTGCCGGCACGACCGGGTACGTCCAGTACAACGGCTCGTGCCGGCGCCTTGCCAGGGACGATCTCGATCACGAAGCCCGCGGCCCCGGGCCTACAGGACAGGCCCTAGCCCGTGTCAGCATGGCCACCTTCACGACGCCTGGCGTCATGAAGGTGGCCATGCTGACATCTCAGGAGGAGAGCAGGCGGGGGCGCGCCGACCAGCGCGCCGGGAGCGTCTGGTCCACCCACGCGTGCAGGTCCTCCACCGGCGGGCGGGTGCTGATCGCCGCCTGCTCGTGCTCGGCGAGGAACGCGGTGGTGCGCTCCTCCCAGCCGACACCGAGGCAGGGCACGCCCATCGAGACGGCGAAGACGAGTGCGTGGATGCGCAGGCCGAACAGCGCATCGGCCTCCCCGACCACGGCCTTCGCCAGGGTGGGCTCCAGCTGCGGGCCGAGCACGGGCACCTTGCGCCCGAGCCGCTCGGCCAGCTCGGTGATCAGCACGTCGTCGCGGCGGGCGAGGCCGAGGCCGTAGTCGGCATGGGTGCTGATCGCGAGGCCTGCGACCGCGCCGCCGCGCTCGATCCAGCGGCGGCCGAGGATCTCCGCGGCGTCCTGCAGGGCGTCGACGAGGATCGGATTGGGCAGTGCCTTCGGGGCCACGAGCAGGAGCGGAACCGCCGGGTCCACGCCGGCGGCGGCCAGCGCGCGGCGGGCGTCGGCGGGGGGTGCGGGCTTCAGGCCCATCGCGAGGTCGCCGACGACCGGCGCGACGATCCGGTCGCCGAGCACGGCCGCCGACACCTCGTCGCGCACGCTGATCCGGCCCGGCTTGCGCACCGAGCGCCGCAGCAGGTCCAGGACGCGGTCCGGGGTGCCGGGGTACACGCCGATCGCCAGGTAGGTGATGTCGCGGCCGCGCGCCGTGGCCGCCCACACGATCGCGGGGAGGGCCTTCACCAGGGAGGACGCGCCGGTACCGAACAGGCCGCCGCCCACGACCGCGATCCCGTCGCACCACTTCAGCGCCTTCACGAAGGCGATGCCCTCCATCGGCACCGCGGGCACCCGGTGCAGCGCCTCCACCATCCGCGGGTTGCGGGACACCACGCGCACGTCGGTGTCCTCCGGCAGCTCCTGCAGGGTGCGGGCGAGCATGGCCTCGTCACCCGTGTTGCCGTTGCCGAAGTTCCCGATGATGAGCACCCGGGTCGCGCGCGGCATGGCCGCCTTGGCGTTCTCCTCGGCGGCGTGTCGCCGACCCAGGTCGGCGAGCTGCTGGCGGATCAGGTTGGCGCGGGGGTCCGTCATCGATTCCCTCGGGTCCGTGGCGGCGACTCTGGGTGACCTCCGTTGGTCACTCATCCGCCGAAGCCTACGGCGTGGCCGGGTGCAGTTGTTCAGCACATGCGTCCCGTGCTGATCCCCGTGCCGGCCGTTGATCACCGGCAGTGCCGGGACCAGCGCCGACCGTAGGTGGCTGCCGGACGCGGCGCCGGCCGTCGGCGCGGCGGGGGCCGTGTCCACGATCGGGTGACGGCGGAGTCAGATCGCGACCGCGCGGAGGTACGCGCCGGCGAGGGTGTCGGCGATCTCGTCGACGGAGGGTAGCTCCGCGCCGAGCGTCGTCTCCAGGGTCGGGCGCAGCAGCATGTGCGTGGCGATCGGCCCGAGGAGCAGCTGGACGAGCAGCGGGAACGGGAGCGGCTGCAGCCGCCCGGCCTCGATGTGCGGGGAGAGCAGCGCCCACAGGCTCTTGGACGTCCGGGGGACCATCGCCTTCAGCATCGCGTGGCCGGGACCGCCTGGCCGGCCGCAGGCGTCGGCGAAGATCGCCGGCAGCACCCGCGGCTCCCGCCCGAAGGCGCCGATGATCACGCGGTGGACGGCCCGCAGGAGGTCGCAGAGGTCGCCGGGCGGGTCGGCGGCGAGCGCCTCGAGGTCGGGCAGCGGGCCGTAGCGGTCGAACACGGCGGTGAGCAGGCCGTCGCGCCCGTCGAAGAGGCCGTGCAGGGTGGGCAGGGCGCAGTCGGCCGCCGCGGCGACGGCGTCCAGCGTGGTGGCGCCGAGGCCCTGCTCGGCGATGAGTGACGCGGCGGCCGCGATCGCGCGCTCGCGGGCTGGCGGGCGGCCGCCCGGGTCGATGCCCGCGCGGCGCACGGCGTCGTCGAGCGGGGCCCGGGTGCCGCCGAGCCGCCGCAGCAGCGTGCTGCGCGACATCCCCGCCGCGGCGGCGATCGCCGCGAGCGGGACGTCCGCGACGTCGCGGCGTCGGGCGCGCGCCACCGCCAGCGCCGCGGCCACCAGTTCCCTCTCCACCTGACACACAATACGTGTTGGTGTCTGATGATGTTCCGCATGCGAGGGTGATGTTGTGGCTGCACCCCTGGATCGCTGGCTGGCCCTGGAAGGTCTCGACAACATCCGCGACGTCGGCGGCCTGCCGCTGCGCGGCGGCGGCACCACCCGGAGCGGGGTGCTGCTGCGCAGCGCGTCGTTGCGCTACTGCACACCGTCCGACGTCAAGCACCTCGTCGAGGAGTTCGGGCTGCGGCTCGTGCTCGACCTGCGCACCCGGCGCGAGATCGAGCTGCACGTGAGCCCCACCGCGCTCGCGGACGCGGGCGTGGAGACCGTCGCGTTGAGCTTCATCCCCGAGGAGGGGCGCGAGCTGCCGGAGACCGAGGAGGACGTCGACCCGCTGACCGGCATCTACCTCGGCTACCTCCGCGACCGCGCCGAGAACGTCGTCACGGCCGTGCGGCGGCTCGCCGCGGCCGGCCCGACCCTCGTGCACTGCGCGGCGGGCAAGGACCGCACCGGCGTGTTCGTGGCGCTGGTGCTCGATGCGGTCGGCGTCGAACGCGACGCCGTGGTGGCCGACTACGCGCTGTCCGGGGAACGGATCGAGGCGCTGTTCCGGCGTTGGACCGCGGCCTCCGGCCAGCCGATGCCGGCCGACCTCACCCCGCACCTGCCGCGGGCCGAGGCCATGGCCGCCGTGCTCGACCACCTCGATGCCGAGCACGGCGGCGCGGCGGGCTGGCTGCTCGCCCACGGCCTGGAGGAGGACGCGCTCGCCCGGTTGCGCGAGCGGCTGACCGGCTGAGCTCAGCCGACGATCAGGACGCTGAGGTCCTTCGCGACCGCGGTTCTCAGGGGAGCTCTTCGATCGCGACGGTCGTGTCCAGCTTGCGCAGGGCCGCCGGGTCGCCCGTGACAGCGGGCCAGCCCCGGCGCTTGGCGCTCGCGGCCACCTGGCCGGCCACGATGTCGTGCTGCCCGGACGCGGCCAGCAGCAGCCCGGACTCGTGCGCCGAGGCCGAGCCGAGCTCGTCGATCACGGTGTTGGGCAGGTCGAGCAGCACCTGGAGGGCCGGGTGGTGTTCGGGTTCGAGCATCGACCACGCACGGCCGAGCGCGGCGCTCGGCACGGCCAGCACGATGTTCTCCTCGACCGCCGCCCACACCAGCGCCCGCACGTAGACGGGGCGCCCGATGGCGAAGGCGGCGAGAGCGGTGGCGTCGAGCACCCGCCCGCCGATCATGCGCGCATCAGACGGCGGCGGCCCGGTGCACGAGGCGCAGGGTTCGTCGCGCCTCCGCGAGCTCGTCGGGAGGCGGCGGGCCGCCGTAGAGGTCGGCGAGCGCGGCCAGCGACCGGTCGCGCAGCTGCCGGGCCGACACGGCCTCGGCGATGTAGGAGGAGATGCTCCGCGCCGTCCCGCGCCGCACGGCGTCGCGGGCCTCGGCCACCAGTTCGGCCGGCAGGCTCACCGTCACCCGCTCAGTGCGCATACGCGGAGAGTACCTGGGGAGGCAGGCATCCTCACCCACGGTGCCGGAAGGCGAGCCGGTTACCCGTCGGTATGCCAAGGTGGGGCCGAGGCGTGCGCGCGAGGAGGCCGCGATGGACCTGACGTACACCGCAGCGGAGGAGGAGTTCCGCCGCGAGCTGCGGACGTGGCTGCAGGCGAACATCCCCGAGGAGTGGAGGCGCCCCGGTTTCTGGGAGCTGCTCGACGCGGACGAGAGCTTCCGGCTGCGGCGGGACTGGGAACGCGACAAGGCGGGAGCGGGCTTCGCCGGGATCGCGTGGCCGACCGAGTACGGCGGGCGCGGTGGCACCCCCGGCATGAAGGCGATCTACGACGAGGAGATGGTGCTGGCGAACGCGCCGCGCACCGTCAACGGGCTGGGGCTGACCTTCCTCGCGCCCACCGTCATGGCCATCGGCACCGACGCGCAGAAGAAGGAGATCATCGGGCCGATGCTGCGCAACGAGGTGATCTGGTGCCAGGGCTTCTCCGAGCCGGGCGCCGGTTCCGACCTCGCCGCGGTCGCCACCCGCGGTGTCCGCGACGGCGAGGACTTCGTGGTCAACGGCCAGAAGGTGTGGACCACCAACGCCGTCCACGGCGACAAGATCTTCACGCTGGTCCGCACGGAACCGGGGTCCCAGCGCCACCGGGGCCTCTCCATGCTGCTCATCGACATGCACCAGCCGGGCGTGGACGCCCGACCGCTGAAGCAGATGAGCGGGGCCAGCGAGTTCGGCGAGGTGTTCTTCGACGACGCCCGCGTCCCGGCCACGGAGTGCCTCGGTGAGATCGGCGACGGCTGGCGCACGGCGATGCTGCTGCTCTCGTTCGAGCGCGGGGCGTCCGGGATCGCGCAGTACACCGAGTTCCGCCGGCAGTACGACGAGATCGCAGCCCTGGCCGAGCGGCTGGGCCGCGGCCGCGACCCGGTGCTGCGCGGCAAGCTCGCCCGCGTCCTCACCGAGCTGGAGTGCCTGCGGCTGCACGCGATGCACGTGCTCACCCAGGTCGAGCAGGGCCGCGACCTCGGGTTCGAGGCGTCGATGACGAAGCTGCAGTGGTCGGAGACGTACCAGGACCTCTGGGAGATCTTCGACGACGTCCTCGGCGAGGACGCCACCGCCGACGAGGTCGACGGGGTGGACCTGCGGCCGCTGCACGCGCAGGCGATGTGGTCCCGGTCGGTCACCATCTGGGGCGGTTCGTCCCAGGTGCAGCGCAACATCACGGCCGAGCGCGTGCTCGGCCTGCCGCGGTAGGGAGCGGGTCATGTTCTTCGCACTGACCGAGGACCAGCGCGAGTTCGACGGCGCCGTGCGCGGCTACCTCGCCGACCGGTTCGACGTGGACGCCGTGCGCGCCGTGTTCGAGGACACCGCGGGCGACGGGCACCCGCCATCGCTCTGGAAGGCGGCGGGCGAGCAGGGCTGGCTCGCCGTGCTCGTGCCCGAGGAGCACGATGGCCTCGGCCTGGGGCTCGTCGAGGCGCAGGTGATCGCACGGGCCCTCGGCGCGGGCGTCGCGCCGGGGCCGTGGCGGGGCACGGTGCTGGCGGGCGAGGCCGTGCGGCTCGCCGGTTCGGACGAGCAGAAGGCTTCCTGGCTGCCCCGGTTCGCCACCGGAGAGGCGGTCGGGGCGTTGACGCTGCGCGGCAGCGCGCCGGGGATCCTGCCGGCCGTCGAGTACGGCGGGGTGGCGGACGTCGTGGTGGCGCGCTCCCGTGACGGGCTCGCGTTGGTCACGAACCCGGTCGCGACCCCGCGCGGGTCCTACGACGGCACCACGCGGCTGGCCGACGTCGAGGCAGGCGCGGGGGAGACGCTCCCCGGCGCGACCGCCGATGTGATCGAGGAGATCGCCGCCCGGGCCACCGTGCTGGCCGCCGCCGACCTGGTCGGCGTCGCGCGCGAGGCGATCACCCGCACCGTCGCCTACGACCGCGAGCGCGAGCAGTTCGGCGTGCCCGTCGGGTCGTTCCAGGCGATCAAGCACGCGCTGGCCGACCTGCACGTGGGCGTCACGATGGCCGAGCACGCGGCGCTCTACGCCGCCCACGCCGTCGACGAGCGGCTGCCGGACGCGCCGCTCGCCGTCAGCGTGGCGAAGGCGAAGGCGAGCGACGTGGCGCTGCAGGCCACCGGCGCCATGATCCAGTACCACGGCGGCATCGGCTACACCTGGGAGCACGAGGCGCACTTCTTCTACAAGCGCGCCAAGCGCCTCGCCGCACAGTGGGGCGACGCCGACACCCACCGCGGGAGGATCGCCGACCTCACCCTGCCCTGAGCGAGGACGTCAGGGACTCGGGCGGGAGCGCAGCAGCAGGCGGACCGTGAGCTCCAGCCGCTTCTCGACGTCCTCCGCCGAGGCCCGGCGCGTGACCCAGGCGACCAGGTTGGACAGCCACACGTCGCCGATCACCCGTGCGATCGCCTTGTCCTCGTCGGTGGTCTCCTCCGCGCCCATCGCGTGGGTGAACATCCGCTCGTTCAGCCGGTTGACCTCGAGCACCTCCGCGGCCACCGACGTGTCGGCGAACATGAAGGCCCGGGTCATCGCCTCGGTGAGCTGCGGATCCCGCTGCAGGGCGCGGGTGTTGCCCGCCAGCACGTGCAGCACGCGGTCGGCGGGCGTTGCACCCGGCACCGGGGCGCGTTCCATCCGCTCGAGCGACCGCTCCAGCTCCCGGACGAGGCCGGAGACGAGGAGGTGGATCTTCGAGGGGAAGTAGCGGTACAGGGTGCCGAGGGCGACGTCGGCGCGCTCGGCGACCGCGCGCATCTGCACGGCGTCGAACCCGCCCTGCGAGGCGAGGGCCAGTGTCGCGTCGAGGATGCGCTTGCGGCGCTCCCGCTGGACGGGTGAGCCCGCGGTGCGGCCGGTCGGGCCGCCCGTGCCGAGGGAGGCCCGCCGTGCCGGATCCGTCATCTCTGCTTCGATCCTCTGTCCTCACGCCGGCGTCATCGCAGCTCACCTGTGGGAACCGGTGCTGGCGAGCGTTTTTGAACCGTATCCGCGCGGTGCTCAGCAGGCCACGAGCCGGGCTCAGCCTGTCGGGTGACCGGCGGCTCGCATTGGGGGAACATCCCCGGGTGGTGACGCTCGGCGACCTCATACGTGCCGGTGGTCGGTCTCACGCCGCCAGCAGGGGCCGCACCGGCTGTGGGGTTGCTACGGTCCGCGATCGCGCTCCCCAGCGTCATTTCACCGGCGTCAGCACTGCCCGAATCCCCGAAGGAGGGACGTGACCGCACCCGCCGCTCCCCGGCCTGCGCGCCCGGTCGCCGCCTCGACGTGGAACCTCGTCAAGATCTACGGCCGCGGCGCCGCAGCCGTGCAGGCGCTCAACGGCGTCAGCCTGCAGATCCCCGCCGCCCGCTTCACGGCCATCATGGGGCCGTCCGGTTCCGGCAAGTCCACGCTGATGCACCTGCTCGCAGGCCTCGACACAGCCACGTCGGGCCAGGTCCGGCTCGGCGAGACCGACCTCACCCGATGCTCCGACGCCCATCTCACCGCCCTGCGGCGCGACCGCATCGGGTACGTGTTCCAGAGCTTCAACCTGCTGCCCCAACTGACCGCCGAGCAGAACATCGAGCTGCCCGCGCGGCTGGCGGGGCGGGCCATCGATCCCGGCTGGCGCTCGATGTTGATCGGCATGCTGGGCCTCGGGAATCGAATGAGACACCGCCCGACCGAGCTCTCGGGTGGTCAGCAGCAGCGCGTCGCCGTCGCTCGCGCGCTGCTGGGGCGGCCCGAGGTGGTGTTCGCCGACGAGCCGACCGGCAACCTCGACACCGCGAGTGGGCACGAGCTGCTGGACCTCCTGCGGGGTTCGGTGCGCAACACCGGCCAGACGGTGGTCATGGTCACCCACGACCCGATCGCCGCCTCGTACGCCGACGAGGTCGTCCTGCTCCGCGACGGGCATCTCGCCGGCGTGCTGCCGAACCCGCGGCCGGACACGGTGCTCGCCGCGCTGTCGTCGCTGTCGCGAGCCGGCGGACTCGGCGGCCGCCCCGGCGGGCCGCATGGCGGGCCGCCTCGGCCGCCGGACACGGGCCCGATGCCCGAGCAGCCCTGGGACGGTCCGCCCCCCGGCCGGTTCGCGGGACCGCCGATGCGGCCGGCGGGGGCCTGAGGTGACCGCGTCCGCATCAGCCGTCCTGCTGGCCGAGACGCGCCGCAAGCCGGGCCGGGTCCTGCTCACCGGGCTCGCGATCATCGTCGCGACCGTCTTCGCCGCGGGGACGATGCTGTTCAGCGAGACCCTCCGCGACTACCTCACCGCCGGTGACGTCGTCACGCCGACCGGCGCCGCGGTCGTGGTGCATCCACAGGAGCTCCCCACCCTGGACGGGCCGGAGGCCGCCGCGGACCTCGTCGGGCAGGTCGCCTCGCTCGACGGCGTCGCGACGGCCGTCGGCGTGTGGGACGGGTCCGTCGCGGCCGCCGTGAACGGGACGAGCACCGAGTGGCGCGTCACGTCCGACCCGATGACCGGCCAGCTCTCCCGGCTGGACACACCCGTACGGGGCAGCCTGCCGGACGGGCCCGGTGAGCTCGCGATCAGCGAGGAGACCGCCGAGCAGACCGGGCTCGCTCCGGGCGGGACGGTGACGATCCCCGAGCACTCCGAGGAGCCGGCGCGCACCCTCACGATCACGGCGGTCGTGGACGTTCCCACCTCGGTGGACGGCAACGTGATGATCGCTCTGCCCACCGAGGTGAGGCGGCTCGGTGGCTGGCTCGAGCAGATCGACGTCGCCGCCGCGTCCCGCACCGCCGAGACGGAGTTGGTCGGGCGCGTCGGCAACCTCGTCGGCAACCCGGAAGCGGTCGTGACGGGGGAGGAGCAGCGCACCGTCGAAGGGGAGAGCGCCGCCGACGCCGTGACCGCGGTGCTGGTGGGTGTCGGGGTGTTCGCCGGGCTTGCCGTGGTGTCGGCCGTCGTGGTGGTGGGGTCGACGTTCCGGATCGTGCTCACCCAGCGCCGCACCCAGCTCGCGCTGCTGCGATGTGTCGGGGCACGGAGGAGCCAGCTGATCCGCGCCGTGCTCGCCGAGGCCGTGGTCACCGGGCTGGTCGCTGGTCTGGCCGGGGTCGCCGTGGCGATGCTGGCGGGCTACGGGCTGCTGGCGGCCATGCGGGGGAGCGGGGTGACCGACGTCCCGGAACTGGTGGTCTCCTGGCCCAGGCTCGGCGGCGTGCTGCTGGTCGCGGTGCTGGCCACCGTCGTGGCGGCGCTCGGACCGGCGGTCGCCGCCGCCCGGATCCCCCCGGTGGCCGCGCTCGGCGCCGCGGGCGCGGGCGAGGTCGGCGCGCCGCGGTCGGCGGGAAGGCTCGTGCTCGCGGGGCTGCTGGCGGCCGCCGCAGCGGGGCTGGCCGCGCTCGGGGTGGGCTTCAGCGGGTCGCCGTTCGAGGCCGTGATCACGGTCGCGGCGTCGGGGATGACGGCCTTCGCGGCGGTCATCGCCGCCGGCCCGCTGCTGGTACGGGCGCTCGGCGCCACCGCAGGGCGGGTGGTCGCCGCGATCGGCCGTGGCCCGGGCCGACTGGCGACGGCCAACGCCGCGCAGGTCCCGCGCCGGACCGCGGCCACGATCTCGGTGCTGTCGCTCGGTGTCGGCCTGACCTCGGCACTGCTCGTGGCGCTGGCCGCCGTCCAGTCCGGAGCCGAGCAGAAGATCGCAGAGCTGTTCCCCAGCGCGATCACGGTCAGCGCTGTGGACGCGAGCAGTGCGGAGGCGTTCGCCGCCCGGCTCTCGCGGGACCCGCGGCTGGTGGCGCGCTCCGAGGACGACGTCGTGCTCGTGGACCCGGCGACCGGCGCCGACCTCGCCGCGGTCCAGGCGACCGTCGAGGAGGCGGCGAACGAGGACGGCATGACGGTCGCCGTCGCGGGCGACGCGCGTTCCGAGCTGGAGAACCAGCTGGCGATCGCCAGCATGATCGGGCTGGGCCTGGTCGGGATGACGCTGCTGGTCGCCGTCGTCGGCGTCGGCGTGACCCTGATGCTGTCGGTCACCGAGCGCGTCCGGGAGACCGGTCTGCTGCGGGTGGTCGGCCTGTCCCGGTCCGGTGTCCGGATGATGGTCGCCCTCGAGGCGGGGTTGAGCGGCAGCGGTGCTGCCGTGCTGGGCGTCGTGATCGGCGCGGTCTACGGTGCGCTGGCCGTCGAGGCGCTCGGGCTCGACTACGGGTTGGCGTCGGTGCCGGTGCTGCAGCTCGTCGGGCTCGTGGTCGCGGTCGTGGTGGTCGCGATGCTGGCGGCCGTCGTGCCGGCCGTCCGGGCGGGCCGGGTGTCGCCGATCCGGGCGCTGCAGGAGGCCTAGGAGCGCCCTGAACAACTCAGACCTACTGCGCGGCGCCCAGGCGGCGCCCTCGCAAGGCGGACGATCGCACCGATACAACAGCGGTATCGGCCCGATCGTCCGCCTTGCGACGACACCACCTGGACGCCGCTCGCTACGGCCTGAATTGTTCAGGACCCTCCTAGGGGCAGAGGGCGGACCGATCGGAGGATCGATGCGGAACACCGAGCTCGAGAAGCTGGGCGGTCTCGTCGGCGAATGGACGACAACGCTGTCGGACGCGTGGTTCCTCGAACCGCCGGGCACCGAGGTGCCCGGTAGGACCACCATCGAGTGGCTCGGCGAGTCGTTCCTGGTCGTGCGGACGGAGTTCGGCGGGGGCGGCCACGCGCATTCCGAGATGCGCCTGGTGGTTGGGCGCAGCGACCCGAACGACCGGTTCGTCGCCCTCTACCACGACGACCGCGGCGTCTGCCGCGAGTTCGCCATGACCTTCGACGCCGGGCACTGGACCATGACCCGCGAGGACCCGGACTTCCACCAGCGGTTCACCGGCGACGTCGAGGAGAACCGGATCAGCGGTCGCTGGGAGGCGTCCGAGGACCAGGGCGAGACCTGGCGCAAGGACTTCGACCTCACCTTCGACCGCGCCTGAGCCCTCGACCTCCCGGTGGTCGAGCAGGGCTGCCCTGCTCGACCACCCGTGGCTGTGCGGGGCCTGTCAGCCCTGCTTCTGCCAGCCGATGTTCTCCGGGGAGGTGGAGAAGTACCGCCCGGCGCCGGAGTTCGCGAGTCCGGTCTTCACCGCGTAGATCCCCACCAGGTTCACGGTCGGCATGAACCCGTACGTCGCGAAGGCGGCGGTCTCCGCCTCGGCGGCCTTCGCGTACTGCTCCTCCGGTGTGGGCAGGGTGTTCACCGAGCGGATCAGCGCGTCGTTCTTCGGGTCGTGCACCCCGGACCGGATCAGCTGCGAGTCGGAGCAGTAGAGCTGGCAGATGTAGGCGATGCCGTAGGGGTCGCCCTGCGAGACGCCCGAGTAGAACACGTCGAACTCCCGGCCCGTGACGATCTTCGAGAAGTCCGAGGTCGGGACCTGGCGGATGTCCATCTGGACGCCGACGTTCTTGAGCATCGCCGCCGTGCCGCCCGCCACCGCCTTGCCGACGGCGTTGTCTCCGGTGTTGACGTAGGTGATCTGGAGCCGCTGCCCGTTCTTCTCCCGGATGCCGTCGGCGCCGACGGTCCAGCCGGCGGCGTCGAGGTCGCGCTTGGCCTGCTCGGGGTCGTACCGGATCACCTTGCTGAAGGTGTCGGTGTAGCCCTTCTGGAATGGCAGCAAGTTCATCGAGCCGGCCGGCTCGGCCGAGTAGTTCAGGCCCTGGAAGTGGAACTCGGCGATCTGCCTGCGGTCGATGGACTCCAAGATCGCCTTGCGGACCTGCGGGTCGGACAGGATCGGGCTCTGGCCGTTCAGCGTGAAGAAGTTGAGCTGCAGCGTGGGACCCTTGCGGATCTCGGTGCCCGGCACGCCGGTGACTTGCGCGAGCTGGTCCTTACCGTTGGCGGCGACCGCGTCCAGCTGGCCGTTGCGGAACGCGTTCACGGCGGCGACCGTGTCCATCTGCAGGAACGTGCGGGTGTCGAGCTTGCCCGGCTTGCCCCACCACTTCGGGTTGCGCTCGAAGACGACCGCGCCGTTCTGCGGGTCGAACTTCTGGAGCGTGTACGGCCCCGCCCCCCACTCCGCGTGCGGCGTGTTGACGTAGCCCTGGTTGAACACGGTGGGGTCGAGCGCCTTGGGGTGGATCAGGTTGTTGAACAGGCCCTGCCACCACAGGTTGACGCCTGCGAACGTCACGACGGCCTGCCGGTCGTCCGCGCCACGGGTCACGGAGGTGATCCGGTCGTACCCGTCGGTGCTGGCCGGGAGGTAGGCGGGGTCCGAGCCGTTGCTCGACTTCCAGGCTGCCTCGAACGAGGTCCAGTCGATGGGCGTGCCGTCGTTGTAGGTGGCCTTCGGGTTGATCGTGTAGGTGACCCGGGTGTTCCCGTCGACGGTCTCCTGCTTCACGTCGGTCAGGTAGTCCGGGTTGTACACCGCGTCGCCGTCGGCGGTGAACGTGGTCAGCAGCGGGTTGTACCAGTTCCAGACGTTGCGCGAGTACAAGGTGGTGTCGGTCTGCCAGACGTTCATCTGGGGCGAGATCTCCGGGAGCGCGGTGGTGAGCGTGCCACCGTCGCGGAGGTTCTCGTAGGGCTGCGGGTTGAACGACGACTTGTCGGCCAGCGACTCCGCCGTGTCGACGGGACCGGTGTTCGCAGGCGCGCCGCCACAGGCGGCGAGCACGACCGACAGCACGACGGCCACCCCGGCCGCCGCCGTCCTCTTCATCGAGATCATCACGGTCTTCCCTCGCGTGGCATCAGCGGAAGTGGCAGGCATTGCGGTGGTCCGACCGGTCTGGGCCGGTGAGCGCGGGCCGCTCGCCGAGGCAGCGGGCGCGCCGGTCGGGATCGAGCGTCACGTGCAGCGGGCACCGCGACACGAAAGCACATCCGGGGACGGGATCGGTGGGGCTCGGCAGGTCGCCGCGCAGGACCACCCGCTCGCGGCGGCGCTCGACCTCGGGGTCGGGCACCGGAACCGCTGACAGGAGTGCCTGGGTGTACGGGTGCCGGGGGTCTTCGAACAGGTCGTCGACGGACCCGATCTCGACGATCCGGCCCAGGTACATCACGGCGACGCGGTCCGAGATGTGCCGCACGACGGCCAGGTCGTGCGCGACGAACAGGTAGGCGAGCCCGAGCCGCGCCTTCAGCTCGTTCAGGAGGTTGATCACACCGGCCTGGATGGAGACGTCCAGGGCCGAGACGGGTTCGTCGAGCACGACGAGCGCCGGGTTGGTGGCGAGCGCGCGAGCGATGCCGATGCGCTGGCGCTGGCCGCCGGAGAACGCGGCCGGGAAGCGGTCGCTGTGGTCCGGGTCGAGCCCGACGAGCGTCATGAGCTCGTCGATGCGCGCGTCGATCGACGCGCGGTCCGAGCCGTTGATCGCGGTCAGCGGCTCGGCGAGGATGTCGGCGACGGTCATGCGGGGGTCGAGGGCGCCCATCGGGTCCTGGAACACCATCTGCAGCTTGCGGCGCAGCTCGCGATCCTCGCCGCGGCCGCCGATCCCGGCCACGTCGACCCCTGCGACGCGGATGCTCCCGCTCTCCGGCCGCCGCAGCTTCATGATCTCGAGCAGGGTGGTGGTCTTCCCGCACCCCGACTCCCCGACGAGCCCGAGCGTCTCGCCCTCGCGGATGTCGAGGTCCACCTCGGCCACCGCCCGCACCGCGCCGACCGTGCGCTTCAGGACGGTGCCCTTGCGGAGCGGGAAGGTCTTGCCGACCCCGGACAGCTCGAGCACGTTCGCCCGCTGCTCCCGCGGAACGGCGGCCAAGGGGGCGGGCGCGGGAGCTCCGACCGGGTAGACGGCGGCACCGTCGATCCGCCCGTCCTCGATCTCGCCGGCGCGGATGCACGCCGCGCCGTGCCCGTCGCCGCCCACGTCCAGGAGCAGCGGCTCGGTCTCGGCGCACGCGGGGACCGCCACCGGGCAGCGCGGCCGGAACGGGCAACCGGCCGGGAGGCCGATCATCGACGGTGGGCTCCCGGCGATCGGCACCAGCGGTCCGCCGCCCGCGACGTCGACCCGGGGCACGGCGCCGAGCAGGCCGATCGTGTACGGCATGCGCGGCTCGGCGAACAGCTCGACCGCCGGCGCGGTCTCCACCGGCCGGCCCGCGTACATTACCACCACGTCGTCGGCCGTGCCCGCGACCACGCCCAGGTCGTGCGTCACGAGGATCAGCGCGGCGCCCGTCTCGGCCTGCGCGAGCGCGAGGACGTCGAGGATCTGGGCCTGCACGGTGACGTCGAGGGCGGTGGTGGGCTCGTCCGCGATGATCAGGCGGGGGTCGTTGGCGATGGCGATCGCGATCACGACCCGCTGGCGCATGCCGCCGGAGAACTCGTGCGGGAACGAGCGCGCCCGCTCCGCGGCCCGGGGGATGCCGACGAGGTCGAGCAGCTCCACGGCCCGCTTCCAGGCGGCGTCGCGGCCGATGTCCTGGTGGATCTGCAGTGCCTCGACGATCTGGCTGCCCACGCTGAAGATCGGCGTCAGCGAGGACATCGGGTCCTGGAAGACCATGCCGATGTCGCGGCCGCGGATCGCCGACATCTCGTCGTCGGCGAGGCCGAGCAGCTCACGGCCGCCCAGCGTCACCGAGCCCGACACGGCGGCGTACTCCGGCAGCAGCCCCATGACGGCCAGCGACGTGACCGACTTCCCGGACCCCGACTCGCCCACGATGCCGAGCGTCCGCCCGGGGTGCAGGTCGACGTCGACGCCGCGGACGGCCTCCACCAGCCCCGCCTCCGACGGGAACGACACCCGCAGGTCGCGGATCGACAGGACCGGCGCGGTCACGCCCGGCCCCCCGACCGCGAGGTCGGGTCGAGCGCGTCGCGCAGCCCGTCCCCGATCAGCGCCATCGAGACGGTGAGGAGCGTGACGAGCGCCGCCGGCGCGTAGAACAGCCACGGCGCGCTGGTGACGGTGGTGGCGCCGTCGCTGAGCATGGTCCCGAGCGACACGTCGGGCAGCTGCACCCCGAACCCGATGAACGACAGGGCGGTCTCGCCCTGCACCGTCGCGACCACGCCGATCGTGAACGTGATGATCAGCAACGACCCGATGTTCGGGATCAGGTGGCGGAACACGATCCGGAACGGGCCGACGCCCATGAACCGCGCCGCCAGCACGTACTCGCGCTCCCGCAGCGACGTGGCGAGCGACCAGACGACCCGGGCGTTGTACATCCAGCCGAAGACGGTCAGCACGACGATCAGCGCGCGCCAGTCGCCACCCGCCCGCTGGGAGACCAGCGCGAGGATCAGGAACGAGGGCACCACCAGCAGGAAGTGCACGATCCCGAGCACGACCTGCTCGACCCGCCCGCCGAAGTACGCCGCGGTGCAGCCGACGACCGCCGAGATCACCGTGGTCAGCAGCGACACCGTGAGCGCGATGACCAGCGATCGTTGCAGGCCGTGCACCGCCTGCGCGTAGGTGTCGTTGCCTGCGGCGTTCGTCCCGAAGATGTGCTCGGGCGACGGGGCCTCCGCGAGGCTGGTGAAGTCGACGTCGCTGTAGGTGTAGCTGGTGAGCAGGCCGCCCACCATCGCGAACAGCGCCAGCAGGGCGAGGATCACCAGCCCGGCCACGGCGCCCTTGTTGCGCAGGAAGCGGCGCAGGTAGAGGCGGCGCCTGCTCAGGCGCCTGCCCCGGCGCGCGGCGGGCTCCTCCTCCGGCAGCACCACGTCCTGGACGACCGGTTCCAGCCCGGGGATGTTCGCGGTCATGAGCCGGTCACCCGCACTCTCGGGTCGAGCGCCACCACGGTGATGTCGGCCAGGATCGCGCCGATCGCCGTCATCAGCGCGCCGAACGCGGCGACGGCGACCGCGCCGTGGATGTCGTTCTTGCTGATCGTCGCGGTGAAGTACTGGCCCATGCCCTGCCAGGCGAAGATCGTCTCGGTGATCACGGCCCCGGTGAACAGCGCGGGCACCGCGAACGCGATCGACGTGGCGACCGGGATCAACGAGGTCCGCAGCCCGTGCCGGCGGATCGCCGCCCGGCGGGTGAGCCCCTTCGCCCGCGCCATCCGCACGTAGTCGGAGTTGATGGTGTCGAGCAGCAGCGAGCGCTGCAGCAGGTGGTAGCCGGCGTAGCTGATCACGGTCAGCGAGATCGTCGGCAGCACGAGGTGCTGGATCCGGTCCACGACGAGCGGCCAGAACCCCGTGACGGTCGGGGACTGCGCGCCAGCGACGTAGAGCAGGGTCGTGCCGAGCGACTGGTTCAGCGAGATCGCGAGCAGCACGACGACGAGCGCCGCCACGACGGTCGGGATGTTCAGCGTGATCACCGACAGCGCCTGCAGGAACCGGTCGGCGGACCGGTACTGGCGCGCGGCCGTGTACACGCCCAGCGAGATGCCGATCACGGTGGACAGGATCAGCGAGCAGAGGACGAGCTGCGCGCTGACGCCGATGCGGAACGCGATCTGCTCGTTGACGCTCTCGCCGACGGGGGAGGACCCCCAGTCCCAGTGCAGGACGATGCCGGTGAACCAGTGCCACCACCGCTCGAGCAGCGGTGTCTCGGGGCTCAGGTTGTACTGCGCGAGCGAGCGATCGATCTGCTCCGGGCTCCGCGGCGGCCGCAGCTGCAGGTAGTTGGCGCGCGGGTCCAGGAACGCGTTCGCGAGGAAGTACGTCAGGTTGGTGGCGATGACGATCATCGCCAGCCAGCCGATCGTCTTCCTCAGCAGGTAACGCGACACGTGGACCGGGCTCGCTCTCTCCCGTGCGGCAGACCGGGCTGCACGACGCGGTGGCCCCACCGCACGTCGTCGCCCGTACCGGATGTTCGCGGGAGCGTAATCCCGCCGATCGCGCGATACCACGGGAGGGCTCTCGGGTGTCTGCGTGCGAGGTGGCGCAGCCGTGGCGATCCGCGGCCCCGGATGGCACGGTGGCCCGCATGCCGGCCCCGCGAGCACCCGCCGTGAACGCCACCGCCGCCGCGCTGCTCGGCCTTCTGCACGAGGGCCCGATGTCGGGAGGGCAGCTCGTCGCGGCGGCCGGGGAGCGGTTCGGCGCCTTCTTCTCCGTCACCCGCAGCCAGGTCTACCGCGAGCTGCCGGCGCTCGCCGCGGCCGGGCTGCTCGAGCGGGGCGAGCAGGGGCCGCGGGCGTCGCAGAAGTACGTGCTCACGGCCCAGGGCAAGCGGGCGTTCCGGGCGTGGCTCGCCGCCGGCCGGGGCGCCGACAGCCTGCGCAGCCCGCTGGTGCTGCGCCTGCTGCACGCCCGCACGCTCGGCCAGAAGCAGCGGGCCGAGCTCGTACGCGCCAGCCGGGAGGCCTACACCGAGCGGCTCGCGGTCGCCCGTGCGGCGGCACGCGGTGAGCGCGACCCGTACCGCAAGGCAGCGGCCGACTTCGCGGTTGCCCACGTCCGCGCCGTGCTGAAGCTCCTCGACGCCATACCCGAATAGTCGGTCGGGGTAGCGCGTAACCTGGAGCGTTGTGAACCCCGACGTCGCTGCGGACCTCAAGGACCTCTCCGCCACCCTGGAGAACATCGAGGCGGTCACCGACCTGCCCGCGCTGCGCGCCGAGATCGCCGACCTCTCCGACCAGGCCGGGCAGCCCGACCTCTGGGACAACACGGAGGAGGCCCAGCGCGTCACGAGCCGCCTCGCCCACGCCCAGGGCGAGCTGCGCCGCCTCGACGACCTGCGGCGCCGCCTCGAGGACCTGCCGGTGCTCTACGAGCTGGCCGAGGACGAGGGTGACCAGTCCGCCGTCGCCGACGCCGACGCCGAGCGGGCCAAGCTGCGCGAGGAGATCGCCTCGCTCGAGGTGCGCACCCTGCTGTCCGGCGAGTACGACCCGCGCGAGGCGCTGGTGACGATCCGCTCCGAGGCGGGCGGGGTGGACGCCGCCGACTTCGCCGAGATGCTCATGCGGATGTACCTGCGCTGGGCCGAGCGGCACGACTACTCGGTCGACGTCCTCGACACCTCCTACGCAGAGGAGGCGGGGATCAGGTCCGCCACGTTCCAGGTGCACGCGCCGTTCGCCTACGGCACCCTCTCCGTCGAGCAGGGCACCCACCGGCTCGTGCGCATCTCGCCGTTCGACAACCAGGGCCGGCGGCAGACGTCGTTCGCGGGCGTCGAGGTCCTGCCGGTCACCGAGACCACCGACCACGTCGACATCCCGGAGAACGAGATCCGGATCGACGTGTTCCGCTCGTCGGGCCCCGGCGGGCAGAGCGTCAACACCACCGACTCCGCCGTGCGGATCACCCACCTGCCCACCGGCATCGTGGTGTCCTGCCAGAACGAGAAGTCGCAGATCCAGAACCGGGCCGCCGCCATGCGCGTGCTGCAGTCGCGTCTGCTGGAGCGCCGCCGCAAGGAGGAGAAGGCGGCGATGAACGAGCTCAAGGACGCCGGCTCGTCCTGGGGCAACCAGATGCGCTCCTACGTGCTGCACCCGTACCAGATGGTCAAGGACCTGCGCACCGAGCACGAGGTCGGCAACCCGTCGGCCGTGCTCGACGGCGACATCGACGGCTTCATCGAGGCCGGCATCCGCTGGCGCCGCAGCCAGGCCACCGCCGACGCCTAGGCCGCCTGGGCGGGTCGGTTCCCGGGGTGGGACCGACCCACGAGTAACCTTCCGCGTCGTGATCCGCCTGGAACGCGTCACCAAGCTGTACAAGACCTCGACGCGCCCGGCTCTCGACCGGGTGTCGATGTCGGTGGAGAAGGGCGAGTTCGTCTTCCTCATCGGCCCGTCCGGCTCGGGCAAGTCGACGTTCCTGAGACTGTTGCTGCGCGAGGACGTGCCCACGAAGGGCGACATCTTCGTGTCCGACATGAACGTCGCGAAGATCCCGCGGCGCCGCGTACCCAAGCTGCGCCAGCGCATCGGGTGCGTGTTCCAGGACTTCCGGCTGCTGCCGAACAAGACCGTCGGCGAGAACGTCGCCTTCGCGCTCGAGGTGATCGGCAAGTCGCGCAACACCGTGAGCAAGGTCGTGCCCGAGGTGCTGGACCTCGTCGGGCTCACCGGCAAGGCCGACCGCATGCCGCACGAGCTGTCCGGCGGTGAGCAGCAGCGCGTCGCGATCGCGCGTGCGTTCGTCAACCGGCCGCAGGTGCTGCTCGCCGACGAGCCCACGGGGAACCTCGACCCGGACACCAGCCAGGACATCATGCTGCTGCTGGAACGGATCAACCGGACGGGCACCACCGTGCTCATGGCCACCCACGACCACTCGATCGTCGACTCGATGCGCCGCCGCGTCGTCGAGCTCGACCTCGGCACCGTCGTCCGCGACGACGCGCGCGGCGTCTACGGCGTGGGGCGGTAGCGGATGCGCGCCGATTTCGTCGCCCGCGAGGTCTTCACCGGCCTGCGCCGCAACGTCACGATGACGATCGCGATGGTGCTCACCACCGCGATCTCGCTCGGCCTCGTCGGTACCGGGCTGCTCGCCGTGCGCACGATCGACCGCACCGAGCAGCTCTACAGCGACCGCTTCGAGGTGCAGGTCACCCTCACCGCGGACGTCTCGACCTCCGACCTCGACTGCAGCCAGTCGATCTGCAGCGAGCTGCGCGACACCCTCGAGCGCTCGCCGCAGGTGGAGTCGGTGCGGTTCCAGAGCCAGCAGGAGGCCTACGAGCACTTCCAGGAGCTCTTCGCCGGGCAGGCCCTCGCCGAGGTCGCCCGCCCGCAGTCCCTGCCCGCCACGCTGCGGGTGCGGCTGGCCGACCAGTCGGGCGGCGCCGACGCCGTCCGCCAGGCGATGACGGGCCAGGTCGGCGTGCGCAACGTGATCGACCAGCGCGAGGTGGTCGCCAAGCTGTTCGACATGATCGGCAGCTTCCGCGACGTGACGTTCGCGCTCGCGGTCGTGCAGGCGATCGCGGCGCTGCTGCTGATCTCCAACACGGTGCAGGTCTCGGCGTTCACCCGCCGCACCGAGGTCGGCGTGATGCGCCTCGTCGGCGCAACCCGCTGGTACACCCAGCTGCCGTTCCTCATCGAGGCGGTGGTCACGGGCGTGGTCGGCGCCCTGATCGCCGTCGCCGGGCTGGTGGCCGGGAAGTTCCTGTTCGTCGACGAGCTGCTCTCCGGCATCGTCGCCAACGGCGTGGTGCCGCCCGTCGAGCTCGCCGACATCATCTGGGTCGCCCCGATCCTCGTGATGATCGGCGGCGGGATCGCGGCGGTCACCGGCTACGTGACGCTGCGGATGTACGTGCGGCTGTAACCCCGAGGCCTTGATCCGTCCATCCGCGTAGGCTGGACCGGTGAAGGAGACGGGGCGCAAGGTGATCGCGCAGAACCGCAGGGCGCGTCACGACTACACCATCCTCGACACCTACGAGGCCGGCGTCGCGCTGATGGGCACCGAGGTGAAGAGCCTGCGGATGGGCCGCGCCTCCCTCGTCGACTCCTTCGCCACGATCGACGACGGCGAGGTGTGGCTGCGCGGCCTGCACATCCCCGAGTACACCCAGGGCAGCTGGACCAACCACGAGCCGCGGCGCACCCGCAAGCTCCTGCTGCACCGCGGGGAGATCGAGCGGCTGATCGGCAAGATCCGCGAGGGCGGGCTCACGCTCGTGCCGATGTCGCTGTACTTCAACGACGGCAAGGTCAAGCTCGAGCTGGCGCTCGCCCGGGGCAAGCGCGACTACGACAAGCGCGCCGACCTCGCGAAGCGCGACGCCGACCGGGAGATCCAACGGGCCTACGGGCGCGCGGTCAAGGGGCGGGCCCGGGAGCTGCGGTGACGGTTCCGGTCGCACCGGAGTCGGACGACGACGTCCCGCGGTTCCTCGCCGACCTCGGCGTGCCCGGCATCGTCGACGTCCACGTGCACTTCCTGCCGGAGCGCATGCTGAGCAAGGTCTGGGCGTACTTCGACAACGCGTCGACCCACTACGGCACCCCGTGGCCGATCCAGTACCGCACCTCCGAGCCGGAGCGCGTCGCCACGCTGCGCGAGCTCGGGGTGCGGACGTACGCGCCGCTCGTGTACCCGCACAAGCCGGGCATGGCGCGCTGGCTCACCGAGTGGGTCACGCAGTTCGCCTCCGCGAACCCGGACGCCGTTCCCACCGCCACCCTGTACCCCGAGCCGGACGTCGCCGACTACCTCGGCGCCGCCGTCGAGGCGGGCGCCCGGGTCGTGAAGGTGCACGTCCAGGTCGGTGCGTTCGACCCGCGCGACCCGTTGCTGCGCCCGGCATGGGGGCTCCTCGCCGACGCCGGCCTGCCCGTCGTCGTGCACTGCGGGCACGGGCCGATCCCGGGCACCCACACCGGGCTCGACGTCTTCGGCGAGGTCCTCGCCGAGCACCCCCGGCTGCGCGCCGTGCTCGCGCACGCCGGGATGCCCGACTTCGCCGCGGCGCTCGATCTCGTGCACCGCTACGAGGGCGTGCACATCGACACCACGATGGTCGGCACGGCCTTCAGCGGCCGGTTCGCGCCGCTGCCCGCCGACTGGCCCGCCCGGCTCGCCGACGTCGCCGATCGGGTGGTCTTCGGGTCGGACTTCCCCAACATCCCCTACCCGTACGCCGAGCAGGTGCGGGCCGTCGCGGACTGGGCGGCAGCCGAGCCGCGCCTCGGCGCTCCGTTCCTCCGCTCGGTGCTCCACACGGCCCCTGCGCGCTTGCTGGGCCTCTGACCAGCCCGGTTGTCGATCCCGTACAGCGGGTACACCCCGAGATGGGCGTGGCAGCGACAATCGTCGTCGTGTTGGGGGTGCTGGTCGTGATCGCGGTGGTCGCGATCCTCACCGGCCAGGGCAGGCGGTACCGGCGCGAGCAGGAGCGCATCGAAGCCGCGATCTCCGACCAGCCCGCCCACACTGACGACCAGCCGTTGGCGACGGATCAGCCCGGCGGCGGATGGCACGGGCCGAGTTGCAGCGGAGGGTTCCCCGCGGTCACCCCGGCATCATCCGACCCGGTGGTCCCGATGCAGCGCACCGGCGACCACGACCGGCACGAGCCGGGCGGTGGCCGCGCCGGCCGGCTCCTGCGGCGACGCGGCTCGCCGGAACCGGGATGAAGTACCGGCCTCCGGGCGTTACACTCCAACGACGCCCGACAGCCGGGCGTAGAAGGGGGTGAACGGTCTCGACTCCGGATGCGGATCGAGGGGAAGCGTGCCGAGGAAGGCGACGATGATCTCGTTAACCACCCGTCGCAAAAAAATAAGTGCCGCTAATACGCGCACTGTCCCGGCTCAGGCCGAGTTCGCACTCGCCGCCTGATCCAGTGAGGGACTGTCGGTCCGGGTGCGTTCCCGACCCGGGGTCCGGCATCAGCTAGGGGACTCACCCGTTCGTCCGGTCGCGGGGCGGACGGGGACAACAAACAGCGACTGGGATCGTCACACCGGCTCGTCCGCGTGACCGGTGGATCCGAGTAGAGGCACAGCGGACTGCGCACGGAGAAGCCCTCGCGAAGCAACGGAGGACCCGGGTTCGATTCCCGGCACCTCCACCCGAAGGCGTGCCCGCCGACTCGGCGGGCACGCCTTCGTATTTTCCGGTCATCGTCATCCCCGTCGGGGCAGGGCTCAGTGGAGGACCGTGAGCAGGCCCTCGACGCCGCGGTTGAACGCGGCGCGGACGCTGTCGACGCCGTCGAGATGGGCGCCGGTCATGGCGCCGTCGCGCATCATGACGAAGTGCCGCGCCGCGTGCTGCGGATCGGGGCGCCGCGGTGAGGTCCCGAAGACCTGCGTGAACAGCTTGGCGAGCGTGGTCGTGTACCAGGCCCGGTGATCGAGGACCACCCGGCGCACCGGGTCGTCGGGGTCGGGGTACTCGGCGGCGGCCTTGAGGAAGGCGCACCCGCGGAACTCCGGTTCGGCCAGGCTGTCCGCGACGGCGGTGCCGACCGCACGCAGCGCGTCGGCCGGTGACGACGCGGTCTCGATGGCCGCTCGTACCTCGGCGCGGGTGTGCGCGTCGACGCCGCGCAGGTAGGCCAGTACGAGGTCTTCCTTCGAGGGGAAGTGCCGGTAGAACGTCGCCCGCGTGGCCGGGGCCTCGGCGAGGATCCGTTCGACCCCGACAGCCCGGATCCCCTCGCGGTAGAACAGCCGGCTGGCCGTGGACAACAGCCGTTCCCGGGCCTCGGATCGCCCGTGCCCTCCCGAGCTGCTCTTCGGGCCGTCGGGCGCGGAGCGGGTCGGTGTCGCCACGCACCAACCGTAGCAGAAAGAACGATCGGTCTTGCACCTGTCGACCACGTGTGCAAGGCTCGGGCTGCTGGCAGAGAGAACGGTCTTTCTACTGGAGGACGAACGCTCCCCGCCGGCAGGCCCCGGGTTCTTCGGAAGGGAACTGCCATGACCACGACCGCTACCGCTGTCGCCGCCACCGCCGCGGCGACGCTTCGTCGGCTCTACTTCGTTCGTTTCGGGTTCGCCCTGGTCTGGGCCGTCGCGCTCTTCGCGACCGCGTCGAGCATCGGGCCGGTGAGCGCGGCCCTGCTCGTGATCTACCCCCTGTTCGACGTGGGCGCCGCGATCGTCGACGCCCGTTCCTCCCGAGCGAGCCGGCCCGCCACGGGCCTCTACGTCAACATCGCGATCAGTGTGATCGCCGCCGTCGGACTGGTCTTCGCGGTGACCGCCGGCACCGCGGCGGTCCTGCAGGTGTGGGGGGTCTGGGCCGTCCTCGCCGGGCTCGTCCAGCTCGTCGTGGCTCTGCGGCGGCGCACCCTCGGGGGCCAGTGGGCGATGATCGCCAGCGGCTCCATCTCCGTCGTCGCCGGGATCTCGTTCTTCCTGCAGGCCTCGCTGCCCCACGCCTCGCTGGGCAGCCTGGCCGGCTACGCGCTGCTCGGCGGCATCTTCTTCCTCGTCTCGGCGCTGCGCCTCGGCCGGAGCGCGTCCCGGGGGAACTGACGCGACCGCGATCGGGCGCGGCTTGTGCCGCAGGTCACAGCAAGCCGTGTCGAGACGCAGCGCGCGGTTCCGTCCCCGTGGTGTTCACCGCAACCACACCGTCGACCGACGAGGAGACCGATCATGCCGAGCGCTGCCGATCGACCGGGCCCCACGCGAAAGCTCGTGGTCCAGCAGTGGGTCACCGTTGACAACGTCGCTGCGGAGGAGGACGGCGGGCTCAGCTTCGTGTCCGGAGAGCCCTTCTCCGAGAACACCCCCGAGGCGTTCAAGGCGAGCGTGATGGGGCTCATCGACTCGGTCGACACGATGATCCTCGGCGCGAACACCTACGCCATGTCCAAGGACTACTGGCCGCACGCCGAGGAGCAGGGCGAGTACGGCGAGAAGCTCAACAACCTCGCCAAGTTTGTCGCCTCGTCGAAGCTGGACGACGCCCCCTGGGGCGACTTCCCCGCCGCGACGGTGACGCGCGACCCGGCCGCCACCGTCCGGGAGCTCAAGCAGCGGAGCGGCAAGGACATCTGGCTGTGGGGGAGCCTGACGCTCATGCGCTCCCTGCTGGCCGCAGGCCTCATCGACGAGGTCCGGATGCTGGTGTGCCCGGCGTCACGCGGCAAGGGGACGCGCATCTTCGAGGATCGGCAAGACCTGCAACTGCTCGAGGCCACCGCGTTCGAGAACGGCCTGGCGCTCCTGCGCTACGAGATCAAGAAGTAGTCGAGGTCCGTCCGGGGTCTCGGAACGATCAGCTGGACGTCGACACCACTCGTTCCAGGCTCGCCAGTGCGTCGTCGAGCCACTGCCGCACGTCGGCGGCGGGGGCGCCGCCGTGCGTCTCCGGCTGGTCGCCGAGGAACGACAGGTGCAGGTGCACGGTCGAGCGGGAACCCTCGGCGTGCTCCACCTGCAGCCAGCCCGCGTACTCGGGCGCGTGCGCCCACTCCACCCGCAGCTGCTCAGGTCGCACCTGCACCGTTCCCTGGGAGTCGACCCCGCGCTCCGGGACGTCGGCGTGCACCTGCCCGTCGCCGGTCGGGCGCACGTCGACCGGGTCGGGCAGCCACTCCGGCAGCCGGTCCAGATCCGAGACCACCGCGAACACCTGCTCCGCCGTGGCCGGGACAACGCGTTCCGCCTCGAACTCCGCCATACCGGGCGGATACCCGGCCGTCCGCCCGATCACCCGTCACACCCCCGGGCGTAGGGTTCACGGACGTGGTCGAGGTCGGACGGTCGGGGCTCGACCGGGACGTGCGGGAGCGGATGCCCCGCGAGATCTGGGTTCTCGTCGGCACCTCGTTCCTCATCGCCATCGGCTACGGGATCGTGGCGCCGACGCTGCCGGTGTTCGTCAGGTCGTTCGACGTCGGCATCACGGCCGCGTCCCTCGTCATCAGCGTGTTCGCGCTCGTCCGGCTGCTGTTCGCGCCCGTGAGCGGGCGGATCGTGGGGCGCATCGGCGAGGTGCCGACGTTCACGATCGGCCTGTCGATCGTCGCCCTGAGCACCGGCGCATGCGCCTTCGCGGGGAGCTACTGGCAGCTGCTCGTGCTGCGCGGGCTCGGTGGGATCGGCTCCACGATGTTCACCGTCTCGGCGCTGTCGCTGCTCATTCGCCTCGCGCCGCCGCACATGCGGGGGCGGGCGTCCGGGATGTGGGCCACCGGCTTCCTCCTCGGCAACGTCATCGGCCCACTCGTCGGCGGCGGCCTGGGCGCCGTGAGCCTGCGCGCACCGTTCCTCGTCTACTCGGCGGTGCTCGTGGTCGTCGTGTGCGTCGCGCTGCTCCTGCTGCGCGGCCGGGACGGGACGGGCGCAGAGCTGGCCGCGACCGCCGAGCCCCCCGCCCGGTTCCGCGCCGCCCTCGCCCACCCGGCCTACCGCGCGGCGCTCGCCGCCAGCTTCGCCAACGGGTGGGTCGTGTTCGGCGTCCGCGTCGCGCTGGTGCCGCTGTTCGTGGTCGAGGCGTTGGGGCAGGCCGAGGCGTGGGGCGGCATCGCGCTCGCCGTGTTCGCCGTCGGCAACGCGGCCACGCTCGTGCTCTCGGGCCGGCTGGCCGACCGGCGTGGCCGGCGCCCACCGGTGCTGGCCGGGCTCGCCGTCACGGCGGCCGCCACCGGTGTGCTCGGGTTCCTCACCGACCCGACCCTGTTCCTCGCGACCAGCCTGGTGGCGGGGATGGGCAGCGGGCTGGTGAACCCGCCCATGAACGCGGCCGTCGCCGATGTGATCGGTTCCCGTGCCCGGGGCGGCACGGTGCTCGCGGGGTTCCAGATGGTGGCGGACCTCGGCGCCATCGTCGGCCCCGTCGTGGCCGGTGCGCTCGCCGAGGTCGCCGGGTTCTGGGCCGCGTTCGCCGTGTCGGGGGCGATGGCGCTCGTCGCGCTCGGGTTCTGGCTCCGCGCTCCCGAGACCCTCCCGTCGGCGCCGGGCCCGAGGGCCGCGGAGGAGTCGCTGGCCGAGTGCTCTGAGACCGAGTGCCCATCGCGGCGCCGACCTATCCCGTGACCCCCACGCCGATCAGCAGGCCGACGATGAAGGTCGCCCCTGCGGCGAGCGCGCCGAACGCGAGCTGCCGCAGCCCGCTGAGCAACCAGCTGCGCGTTGTGAACCGCGACGTGAGCGCGCCGACCGTGAACAACCCGACCGCACCGACGAGCAGGGCCACCGGCAACGACGAGGACCCGAGCAGGAAGGAGACCAGCGGGATCACCCCGCCGACGGCGAAGCACACGAACGACGAGACGGCGGCGACCCACGGCGACGGCTGCTCGTCCACGTCGACGCCCAGCTCCTGGGAGACGTGCACCTTGAGGGCGAGATCCGGGTTGGCGTGCACCTCGCGGGCCATCGCCTCCGCCGTCGAGCGGGTGAGGCCCATCCCCTCGTACATCTGGGCGAGCTCGGCCTCCTCGGCCTGCGGGTGGATGCGGATCTCCTCGCGCTCGACCGCCACCTCGTTCGCGACCGCGTCGTTCTGCGTGTCGACCGAAGCGAACTCGCCCAACGCCATCGAGAACGCACCGGCGACGAGCCCGGCCATACCGGTCAGGATGATGGTGTGCCGGTCGGCGCCACCGCCGCCGACGCCCGCGACGAGCGCGATGTTCGTGACCAGCCCGTCCATCGCGCCGAACACAGCGGCCCGCAACCAGCCGCCGGAGACGTCGGCGTGATGGTGCTCGTGCCCGGCGAGGGCTGCCGGATCAGGGACGCCGTTCATCGCCCAAGCCTAGATTCCGCGGCGTCCGTTACTTTCCGTAGATGGGGCACCACCCTCTGCGCTCGGCTGCGTCGCTACGCTGATCTCGTGGACCGCGCCCGCTCGCTCGACGTCGTCGGGACGCTGGCCCGGATCGGCCTCGCCGCCGTGTGGCTGGTGTCCGGCGTGCTCAAGGCCGCCGACCCGGACCAGACGTACATCGCGGTGCGCGCCTACGACGTGCTGCCCGACACCGGTGTGGAGGTCGTGGCGGCGCTGTTGCCGTGGGTCGAGCTGGCGCTCGGCGTGCTGCTGCTGGCCGGTGTCGGCACGCGCCTGGTCGCCGCCCTGTCCGCCGGCCTGCTGCTCGTGTTCGTGATCGGGGTCGGCCAGGCGTGGGCGCGTGGCCTGTCGATCGACTGCGGTTGCTTCGGTGGCGGTGGTGCGGTGGAACCCGGCGAGACGACATACGTCCAGGAGTTGGTGCGCGACATCGGCTTCCTGCTGATGGCCGGCTGGCTGGTCGTCCGTCCGCGCACTGTGCTGGCACTCGACGACCGGCTCGGAACCAGGAGGATGGGCTGAAATGGGCGGAGCCTCTCGCAACGAGAAGCGGCGCAAGCAGGAGGAGGCGGAGCGACGCCTCGCCGCCGCGGGCATCCGGGTCCCGCAGAAGCGCAACCGGACCCCGATGATCGTGGTCGCCGTGGTGATCGTGGTCGCCGTTGTGGTCGGCGGTGCCCTGCTGGTGGCCCGCGCCCTCGGCGGCGACGTCGAGCCGACCTACACCGCCAAGGCGGACGGGGCCGTCGTCACCGCGGGCACCGGCCCCGTGGTGATCGACCTCTACGAGGACTACATCTGCCCGAGCTGCGAGCGGTTCGAGGCCCGCTACGGCAGCGAGGTCACGACCGCGCTGAACGAGGGCAAGATCAGCCTCCGGATCCACACGATCGCCATCCTGGACGAGCAGAGCAACCCCGCCGGCTACTCCACCCGCGCCGGGAACGCCGCGCTCTGCGCCGTTTCCGCCGGGATCTTCCCGCGCTACCACGAGAAGCTGTTCGACGAGCAGCCCGCCGAGGGCAGCGCAGGCCTGAGCGACGACCAGCTGATCGCGTTCGGCACGGAACTGGGAGCCCAGGGCGACTTCGCCGCCTGCGTGCAGGGCAACACCCACGTGGACGCGGTGGCGGCCGAGACGGAGAAGGCCACCTCCGACACCGCACTGCAGACCAACGGCCGCTTCGGCACCCCCACCGTCGCGATCGGCGGCAAGAAGATCGATCTCAACGACACGAGCTGGCTGCAGAAGGCGATCGAGGGCCAGCCCTGACCGCCGGGGTACGGCGACCCGGTGCACGAGGCCTCCGGGGCATCGTGTAACTTCGTCGGGGCAAGGGGCTGTGGCGCAGCTGGTAGCGCACTTGACTGGCAGTCAAGGGGTCAGGGGTTCGAATCCCCTCAGCTCCACTCTTGCACCCGGAGCCCCGCCACCTGAGTCCGTACAGGTCAGGCGGGGTTTCTGCTTCTGGTGTCGTCTTGTGATGGCCGTTCGTGTGGTTGCTGCGCGATCTTCGCGAGCGTCGAGCGGGCCATGGGCAACCTTCAATTCGCGATCGGGTGCACCAACACCAGCGGCGGGGTGGCCGGTTCCGCGATCCGAACCCCTGTGAACCGCTCGACCGCGAGCAGGCCGATCAGCTTCGAGTCATCCGTGGACCGTGCGATGTCCTCGACGATCGCGGCGAGAGCGGGGTGCTCCAGTGTCTCGGAGCCGAGCAGGTAGTCCCCGCCGTCCAAGATCTCACCGTTCTCGGCGAACATCACCGACTCGTCACCCATCGCGTTCCAGAAGTAGCTGGCCGCCCGCCCGCGCGCCGACGCGGCCCGTATCGCCCCCTCGGCGGATCCGGTGAACCCCCTGTCCTCCACCAGCACGACGGCGCCGGGCAGTTCCAGTACCGACACACCCCCAACGTCGTCGCTGCTCTCCAGCCGTGGGACGGCGGGCGCAGCCGGGTCGGCCCCGAACGCGCGCAGCGCCTCGTCGACCGAGCAGCCCACCGCCACCGTCACGCACGCGGCGTCCAGGCTGCACCTCGTGCGCAACGCTCGTTCGAGCCTGCGCCACTCGACGTTCTCCTCCGCAGGGGCGCGCCCGACCGGCGACGAGAGCACTGCGCTCCGGGTGGCCGCGTCGAGCAGCGGCCGCGTCCACAGGTACAGCGGCAGCTGCCGCGGGAGCACCGACGAGGGCACCTCGTACTCATGCCAGCAGCCCAGGTACCGCTCCAACGCCCAGGCCGCCTTGGCACGGTCACCCTCCTCCAGGAACTGCCCGATGAGCCACAACCAGCTCGCGTACGCGTCTCCCGGATCGACGCCCGCCGCGAGCATGCCCGCAGCGATCTCCGGGCCTTCCTGGCAGTTGATGAGCAGGCCCCACAGTTGTTCGGCCTGCCCGTTGGTCCACGCCTGCGGCCCGGCCCGGAAATCGTCGTAGAAGCTCTGGCTCATCGGCTTGTTCCGCACGTACGGGGGCATGTGGGTGCGCCACCGCACCGGCGCGCCGTCCTCGGGCACCTCGTAGCTCAGGGTGCGCACCATCGCGTCGTGCACGACGCGGTCGGCGCGACCGGCAGCAGCCCGCTCCGCCAGCTCGATGAGCCGCGGACGCGCCGGGACTCCGTGGTGAACCTGGGCACCGACGATGACGTCGACCAGCGGGCTCCACAGCCGCACCAGCTTCCACCGCGGGTCGTCGCAGGCCGCGGCGAGCACCTCCTCGGCGATGTCCGCGGCGAGCGGAATGGTCAGGTCGTCCCAGACGAGGATGTCCGTCACGGCCACCGCCGCCGCCATGCGCGCCGGCACCGACCGCGCGGACCGGACGTAGGTCGACAGCTCCGGCAACACCCCGACGAACTCGCCGCGACGCGCACGGCGCGCGAGCGCCACCACCTCGTCGTACTCGTCGTCGAACGATTCGCCCATCGAGCACCCCTCTCCAGACGCCCGGACCCCTGCCGGAGCTGCCAGGCTCAAACTCCCACCCCGCGCCGGGAGGGGTCCCCGCAGCGCAACATGATCGTTTCGAGGCTGGACGGCCCGGTGCCCGAACGCGATCGGGGAAGCGGTCGGCCGTCGTGTGGCAGGGTGTGTCCGTGACGCACGGGTCGGAGACCGACGCCGAGGGATCCGCGGCGTCTGTTGGGCGCGTGCACCGCGCGGCTCGTTTCGAGGACGCCGTGTACGAGAGGGTCGAGCCCCGGCTGCGGCAGCGCGGCTGGCGGGACACCATCGTCCCGTACACCGGCTACGGGACACCGTCGTGGGTGCGGGTCTTCGGGCGGTTGCTGTTGAGTCGTCCCGAGCGAGCGTTGGGACGCACCCGGGCCATTCGGGGCTGGCGCAGCTTCGCGACGCTCCCCGTCACCGACGAGCCCGTGATCGTCGAGGTCGGTGACCGGCAACACCAGGTGCGGACCGATCGCGGTGGCTACATCG
The DNA here is from genome assembly GCF_006717045.1 of Pseudonocardia cypriaca. Taxonomy (NCBI): domain Bacteria; kingdom Bacillati; phylum Actinomycetota; class Actinomycetes; order Pseudonocardiales; family Pseudonocardiaceae; genus Pseudonocardia; species Pseudonocardia cypriaca. Next base: position 2,282,469 of record NZ_VFPH01000002.1, on the reverse strand, counting down.
ATGCCGTGGTGGAGGCGGAACTCGAGCCGGGCTGGCGCAGCCTCCGGTTGCACCGGGCGGGCGCCGAGACGGTCGAGGCGCCGGTGTGCGTCGTGGACCCGAACGTCCGCTTCGCCGTCGTGTCCGACATCGACGACACCGTCATGGTCACGACACTGCCACGGCCCCTGCTCGCAGCGTGGAACACCTTCGTCCTCGACGAGTACGCGCGCTCGCCCGTCCCCGGTATGGCCGTGCTGTACGAGCGGCTGATGACGGCGCACCCCGACGCGCCGGTGTTCTACCTGTCGACCGGGGCGTGGAACGTCGCGCCGACGCTGACCCGGTTCCTGTCGCGCAACCTGTACCCCCCAGGTCCGCTGCTGCTCACCGACTGGGGTCCGACGACCGATCGCTGGTTCCGCAGCGGGCAGGCCCACAAGCGCGCCACGCTCGCTCGGCTCGCCGGGGAGTTCCCCCACATCCGGTGGTTGCTCGTCGGTGACGACGGGCAGCACGACCCGGAGATCTACGGCGACTTCGCCGCGTCGCACCCGGACAACGTCGCCGCCGTGGCGATCCGCCAGTTGTCGCCGACCCAGTCGGTGCTCGCCGGCGGCCTGCCGGTGCCCGCCGACGGCCCCGCCCGAGCGGACGGGCAGCGGCGGTCGTGGATGTACGCGCCCGACGGCGCCGGTCTGGCCCGCCAGCTGGGCGAGCACGGACTGTTGTAGGCCATGCGGCGGTAGCGGACGTTGTCGTCGCGGGCCTCGTTCCGCCGCGGCTCCACCCGTGAGAACCGCCCGGTCACCTGCGCGAACAACCCGTCCGACCCGCCGACCCACGCCGCAAGATCGTCTCTCTCACCACGAGATTGAGAGACCGGAGACGGCCATGATCACGAACTGCGGCTGGAGTAGTAGGGGGGCGGTTTTCGGGCCCATCACTCGATCGGGTTGACTGGCCACGTTCAGCTGAGGGGTTGTAACGGTATGTAGCGTTGGCAACGTCCTCACGTCGTCGTACTCAACGGAGGGGTTGAGGATGCCGGGGACGCGGACGGTGAGCCCGTCGGCGTGGAAGGCGGGCGACCCCCGATGCGGGAGGCGTGCACGACCTGGCCGCCCGCGACGCACGCGCCGCGGCCCTGTTCAGCGCCGGCAACCTGAAGGAAGCCGCGGACATGTTCGAGGACGCGTTGCGCGGCTGCCGAGCGATGCTCGCGCCCGACCACCACGACACGCTGAGCGTCGCCGGCGATCTCGGGGCCGCCCGCGTGTCGTCGGGGCGGCGGGAGGGCATCCGGCTGATCGCCGTGAGCCGCTCAGCGCATGCGGGTGCTGGGACCCGCGCACCCGGACACGCTCACCTCCCGGACGGGAATGGTGCGCTCCCAGGCCGCCGCAGGCGACCTCGAGGCGGCCACCGTCCTGCTCGGCGCGGCCATGCAGGACGCCGATCCGCTCCCCCCGGCACCCGCACCGGACCGCCCTCGTCGAGTGTGGCGAGGCCATCGGAATGACCCTCCTCGAGGGGTGGCTCCCCTGCCCCTCCGACTCCCCCGAGACCAGACGAACCGAGGCAACAGCATGTCGAGCCCTTCTACCTATCTGACGAGAGATCGCGAAACCGCCCGCGCCGACGAGGCGCTCCTGCTGCGGCTGGGGTACTCGCAGGTGCTCTACCGCAAGATGGGCGGGTTCTCCAACTTCGCCATCTCGTTCACGATCATCTCCATCTTCACGGGATACCTGCCCTCCTACTACATCGGCTTCCACAACGGCGGCCCGGCCATCATCATGTGGGGCAGCCTGATCGTCGGCCCCGTCTCGGTGCTCGTCGCGATGGCGATGGCCGAGATCGCCTCCTCGATGCCCACGGCGGGCGCGCTGTACTTCTGGGCCTCCAAGCTGGGCGGGCCCGCGTGGGGCTGGTTCACCGGCTGGTTCAACCTGGTGGGTCTGATCGCGGTCTGTGCGGCCGTCCAGTACGCCTCGGCGACCTTCGCGACGGCGCTGCTGAACCTGTGGTTCCCGAGCCTCGTCGGCACCGACAACGTCACGATCTTCATCGTCATGTCGGTGATCGCGGCTGTGCAGCTGAGCCTCAACCTCCTCAACGTCAACGTGCTGGCTCAGCTCAACGTGCTGTCGACGTGGTGGCACATGGCCGGCGTCGGGCTGGTCGTCGTCGTCATGGTGATCGTTCCCACTGAGCACCAGTCGGTCGCGTTCGTGTTCGGCGAGGTGATCAACAACTCCGGGTTCTCCGACTCGGCCATCTGGTACGTGTTCGGCATCGGGCTGCTGATGCCCGTGTACTCCCTCGTCGGCTACGACGCCTCGGCGCACATGAGCGAGGAGACCCGCTCGGCGTCCCGCTCCACGGCACTGGGCATGGTGTGGGCCGTTGTCGCGTCGGTGGTGTTCGGGTTCGTCCTGCTGTTGGCGGTGACGTTCGCGGTGCCGGACGTGCAGGGCACCCTCGACGCGGGTGGCCAGGCCGTGGTCTACATCTGGGCCGAGGCCACCAACGACGCTTGGGCGGAGTTCATGCTGCTCATCACCGTGGGCGCGCAGCTCTTCTGCGGCACGGCGTGTGTCACCTCAGGGTCGCGGATGCTGTTCGCGTTCTCCCGCGACCATGCGGTGCCCGGGTCACGGCTGTGGCGGCGGGTCGGAGCGAACCGGGTTCCGGTGAACTCGGTGATCGCGATCGTCGTCGCCGCGTGGGCGCTGATGATCCCCACGCTCGCCAACGGCGTGGTCGGTTACGCGGTCGGCACCTCGATCGCCGTGATCGGCCTCTCCATCGCGTTCGCGCTGCCGATCATCCTGCGGATCAGGGCGGGCGAGAAGTTCGAGCCGGGCGTCTGGAGCCTCGGCAAGCACTACAAGTGGATCTCCCGGATCGCGGTCGCCTGGATCGCGTTCATCTGCGTGCTGTTCCTCCTGCCGATCTCGCCCAACGGCATCCCGGGCGCTGAGGAGTTCGCCTTCGAGTCGGTGAACTACGCCCCCCTGACGGTGGGCGGCGCGCTCCTCCTGTTCGGCGGCTGGTACTTCTTGTCCGCCCGCAAGTGGTTCACCGGCCCGGTCCGCGAGGAAACCGCGGATGCGGAGCTCGCGGCCATCCAGCGCGCGGCCTCGCAGTCGCAGGCGTATCAGCAGCACCAGCAGCAGCAGGCGTATCAGCAGCAGCAGCACCAGCAGCAGCAGTCCGGGCACCCGTTCTGACCAGTGCTGGTGCTCCCGCACGCCACGTTGGGTGGCGCACCGTGGTCGGCCGACGCATCCCGTCCCACAGAAGGGTGTACAAGCCGAAGTCGTTCCGCGATGCTGTCTTGTAACGGACAGTAGTGAGGTGTGTCGGGGGCGCCTCCAGCGATGCGCACTCGCCCATCGGACGCCGACCCATCGTTTCTCGACGCCGTGCGCCTCGTCGCGCGCCGGGTCGCCTGTAGAGGAGTCGCCATGGCAGAAAACGAGAAGGTGCAGCAGTTGCGTCGGGAGTACCGCAACCGGCAGGTGCGGTGGGGTTTCATCTGGGCCATCTGGTGCGCGGTTCTGTGGGGCGCCTGGTACGTGCCGGGCACGGTCATCTACTCGGAGGTCCCGTTCGTGGATCTCGCCGGATCGACCGGCGACTACCTGCTGGCGGCCATGGTGATCACGACGCTGAACGCGGTGGCGGTGCTGCTGGCGATGTACCTGTGGGTGGCGGTGCTGGGCAAGACCGGCGAGTACGTCCGGACGATGCGGCGGACCCGCATCTCGCGCTGGTACGCCCCGGCCGGGCTCGCCGGCATGCTGGCGATCTTCGGCTCGATCCTCGCGATCGCCTACGTGGGTGCCGCGTTCGCCGCGGTCGCCGCCCTGCTGTACCCGATCATCGGCGCCCTGCTGGCCAGGCTCTGGTACCACGAGCGCATCACCCGCCAGGCGGCCGTGGGCATCATCGTGATCGTCGCCGGAGGAGTGATCATCTTCGCTCCCGGGATCGTCGGGGAGCTCGCCGGCGCCGGCACGGGCGGCATGCTCGGCTACGTGGGTGGCGCGCTGGCGTTCATCGGCTGGGGCGTCGAGGGCGCCATCGCGGGGCGCGCGCTGGACGTCAGCGACCCCGACGTCGGTCTCACGCTGCGGTTCACCGCCGAGGTGGCGCTGTGGGTGCTCGTCGTCGTGCCCATCACGTGGGTGCTCGCGGGCAACCGGCTGTGGGAGGTCATCGGGGCGACGCTGGCCAACCCCAACAACCTGTTGCTGCTCGTCCTGCTCGGGCTGACGTTCGGCTTCTGCTACGTGGCCTGGTACAAGTCCTTCCCGCTCATCGGCGTCGGCCGTGGCCAGGCGATCGCAGCGCTGTACGGGCCGCTCGCGCTGGTGTGGCTGTACCTGTTCACCCTCGAGGCGCCGGGCGTCCAGTTCGTCGTCGGCGGACTGATCGCCGTGATCGGCAGCTTCGTGCTGTTCACCGAGAAGCGCGACGTGCTGGAGGTCGTCCGGGCGGTCCCGGGTGCCCAGGTCGGCGCTGCGACCAACCCCTGAGCGCAGCTCGCGGACCGAACATCGATGCTGAGGAGGGACCCGCCATGCACATGAAGGGCCACATGCTGCAGCTGCTCGCCGAGCGCGGGCCGATGTGGGACTACGACATCGCCGACGACGTCATGCGGGTCTACGACGTGTCCGGCGACTACTGGTTCGGCACCGTGCGGCTGACGCTCACCGACCTGTTCTCCAGCGGTCTGCTCGATGAGATCGAGACGGCCGTGGATCCGGAGAAGTCGCGCGGCGAGGAGAAGCTGCTGTTCAAGTTCGGCCTCAACGACTTCGGGCGTACCCGCATGCGGCAGTCGGGACTGATGGGAGAGAGCGCATGAGCACGTTCTTCGCGTATCCGGCGGGACCGGTGCTGATGGTGATCCTGATGATCGGGCTCCCGCTGCTGGCGCTGTACCAGGCGCGGACGTTCGTGAAGAAGCTCTGACGGCAAGCCGGAGGTCGGCATGACGACAGGAAGGGTGACCTCGGCATGACCCTCTCCCCACCGTCTCCCCGGCTGCTGCTGCCCGGTCTCGTCCCCCGCGAGCCGGGGCTCGAGACGTACTGGGTGCGGCCGGGCGGCGTCACCGCAGTGCGGCTCGCCGCCGGGGACCGGATCGACGTCGTCGACCGGCAGGGCATGCAGCCCGCCGAGCTGACCGTGCTCGGCCCGAAGCGCGCACTCGGTGTCGCGCAGGATGCGCCGGCCACCACGGTGCGGGCGCTGGCCCTTCGCGAGGGCGACGGTGCGCGCGCCGTGCTCGCCGTGCTGGCCGAGCACGGGGTCGACCCCTCGGCCGCGACCGCCGCTCGGCTGTTCGGCGGGCGGTCGCCCGCCGGGGCGCGCGAGTCCTTCACCGCGGTCGACGCCGCCGACGTCCTCGTCGCCGCCCCTGCCCTGCCGATGCTGGTCGACGCGGAACCGGCCAACCCGCCGTCCGACCTGCTGCTCGAGGTTCGGCGGGGCGCGCAGCGCCCGGCGATGGAGCCGCACCTGCCCGAACCGCTGGCCGAGCCGGTGCTCGACCTGCGCATCGACGCCGCCACGGCGTGCAGCTACGAGGTTCGCGAGGGCCAGTACATCCAGATCATCGACGTCGAGGGCAGGCAGTGCTCGGACTTCGTCGCCTTCGGCGCCCGTCAACTGCAGGACGGCGTGGAGCGCGGCCTGGACTCCACGACCACCCGCTACCTCATGGGCAACGCCTACCCCCAGCCCGGCCTGTTCGGGAAGTTCTACGACCAGGATGCCCAGCCGCTGGTGGAGATCGTGCGGGACACCGTCGGGCGCCACGACACGTTCGGGCTCGCGTGCAACCCGAAGTATTACGAAGACATGGGCTACCCGGGCCACGTCAACTGCACCGACAACTTCAACGCCCAGCTCGCCCGCTACGGCGTCGCGGCCAGGAAGGGCTGGCCGGCGCTGAACCTCTTCTACAACACGATGTTCGACGACCACAACCTGCTCGTGTTCGACGAGCCGTGGTCGCGACCCGGCGACTACGTGCTCATGCGAGCGACCACCGACCTCGTCTGCGCGTCCTCGGCCTGCCCGGACGACATCGACCCGTCCAACGCGTGGGTGCCCACGGACGTACACGTGCGGGTCTACGACGCGAGGAGGAAGTTCTCGATGGCCATCGCCCACCGGGTCACACCGGAGTCCGAGGCGACGCTCTCCCGGGAGACGGCCTTCAACGAGCGGACCTCGGCGCTGACCCGGCAGTTCGTCGAGTACCGCGGCTACTGGTTGCCGAGCAGCTTCGACGGTCACGGCGTCCAGGAGGAGTACTGGGCGTGCCGGGAGCGCGCCGCGGTGATGGACCTGTCGCCGCTGCGCAAGTTCGAGGTGCTCGGGCCGGATGCCGAGGCGCTGCTGCAGGCCACCGTCACGCGCAACATCCGCAAGCTCTCGCACGGGCAGGTCGTCTACTCGGCCATGTGCAACGAGACCGGCGGGATGATCGACGACTGCACGATCTTCCGCCTGGGCGACACGAACTTCCGCTTCGTCGGCGGCGACGAGTACGACGGTGTCTGGCTGCGTGAGCAGGCCCAGCGCCTCGGCCTGGACCGGGTATGGGTGAAGCACTCCACCGACCAGCTGCACAACATCGCCGTGCAGGGCCCGGCCAGCCGCGACCTGCTCGCGTCGATCGTCTGGACCCCGCCGACCCAGCCCCGGTTCACCGATCTGACGTGGTTCCGGTTCGCGATCGGTCGCATCGGCGACCACAACGGCATCCCGCTGCTCATCTCGCGCACCGGGTACTCCGGCGAGCTCGGCTACGAGCTGTGGGTGCACCCGCGCGACGCTTCGGCGCTCTGGGACGCCGTGTGGGAGGCCGGTCGGCCCCACGGTCTCACCCCGCTCGGGCTCGAGGCGCTGGACGTCCTGCGCATCGAGGCGGGTCTGGTGTTCGCAGGCTACGACTTCTGCGACCAGACCGACCCGTTCGAGGCGGGGATCGGCTTCACGGTGCCGTTGAAGACGAAGGAGGACGACTTCGTCGGCCGTGAGGCGCTGCTCGAGCGCAAGGCACACCCGCAGCGCACGCTCGTGGGTCTGGAGCTCGCGGGCAACGAGCCCGCCCAGCACGGCGACCCCGTCCACGTCGGACGTTCCCGGGTCGGCGTGGTCACGAGCGCCACCCGTTCACCGGTGCTGCGGAAGAACATCGCGCTGTGCCGCATCGCCGTGCAGCACGCGGAGATCGACACGGCGGTGGAGGTCGGTAAGCTCGACGGCCACGGCAAGCGCATTCCCGCGCGGGTGGTCCGGTTCCCTTTCTACGACCCCGACAAGACCCGTCCGCGGTCCTGAAGTCGACCAGACCAGGAGGAGACGAGACATGGCACGAGTGGCCGTCGTCGGTGCTGGCCCGAGCGGCCTGGCCCAGCTGCACGCCTTCGAGGAGGCACGGCGGGGTGGGGCAGAGGTCCCCGAGGTCGTCTGCTTCGAGAAGCAGAGCGACTGGGGCGGCTTGTGGAACTACACCTGGCGTACCGGGCTCGACCAGTACGGCGACCCCGTGCACGGGAGCATGTACCGCTACCTGTGGTCGAACGGGCCGAAGGAATGCCTGGAGTTCGCCGACTACACGTTCGACGAACACTTCGGCAAGCCGATCCCGTCGTTCCCGCCGCGTGAGGTGCTCTTCGACTACATCACCGGGCGGGCGAAGAAGAGCAACGTGCGTCAGAACATCCAGTTCGACACCGCCGTCCGGTGGATCTCCTTCGACCCCGTCCGTGACACCTTCGAGGTGACCGTGGAGTCCCGCCCCACCGGCTCCACCCGCACCGAGGAGTTCGACAACGTCATCGTCGCGACCGGTCACTTCTCCAGCCCGAACGTGCCCGAGTACCCCGGGTTCGCGACCTTCCCCGGGCGCGTGCTGCACGCCCACGACTTCAGGGACGCGCAGGAGTTCGCCGGCAAGGATCTGCTCGTCATCGGCAGCAGCTACTCGGCGGAGGACATCGCACTGCAGTCGAAGAAGTACGGGGCCCGCTCCGTCACGATCTGCTACCGCAACGCCCCCATGGGCTTCGGCTGGCCGGAGGGGATCTCCGAGGTGCCGAAGCTCGATCGCCTGGAGGGCAGGACCGCGCACTTCGTCGACGGGACCACCCGTGACGTGGACGCGATCGTGCTGTGCACCGGATACCGGCACTGGTTCCCGTTCATCGAGGACAACCTGCGGCTGCGCACGGACAACGTCCTCTACCCGTCCGACCTCTACAAGGGTGTGGTCTGGACCGCTAACCCGAAGCTGATGTACCTCGGGATGCAGGACCAGTACTACACGTTCAACATGTTCGACGCGCAGGCGTGGTTCGCCCGCGACGTCGTGCTCGGCCGGATCCCGCTGCCTGCGCGGGGGGAGATGGAGCGCGATATCGCGTCGTGGCGGGAGCGCCAGGACACCCTCGGCGGCCCCGCGGACGACATCGACTTCCAGACCGACTACGTGCGCGACCTGCTCGAGGACGTCGACTACGCGGCGTTCGACCTCGACCTGGTCCGCGAGCACTTCAACACGTGGGAGCACCACAAGGAGGAGAGCATCACCGGCTACCGGGACAAGTCGTTCTCCTCGCCGTGCACGGGCACCACCGGTCCCGTGCACCACACGCCGTGGTGGGACGAGCCCGACGACTCACTGGGAGCGTTCCTGCGAACCGATGCGTGAGTCGCGGTCTCGCAATCGCAGTCCGGGGGAGTAAGAGCGTGGACGTGAGCGCTCGCGCCCATCGCGAGGACGGGGGCGAGTGCTCGGCCGCCAGGTGCCGGGAGGCCTGCGGGCAAGCCGATCAGATCAGCGCGGTCCGGTCGCCGGGAGTGGTCGCCGCGGGCCAGGATCTCGCTCACTCGGAGAACGCGGAGAGGGCGCGGGCCGTATCGATGTATTCGCGTGCTGCGACGATCTTGCCGTTGTCCAGTTCGAATGCGAAGTGGTACACCTGATTGAGGCGCTTCCCGTTGGCGAGGAGTGCGTTCGAGGTGGCCTCCACCGACGCATTGGCCTCATCTGCGATCACGCTCGTCACCGACATGCGTATACCGCTGGGCAGCGAGTCGTGGAACCTCTTCATGTGTTCGACGAACGCGGGCTTCGACATGTCGCCGGAGACCGGGAAAGTGGCAGCGTCGGTCATGACGGTCCACACCGCGTTCTCGTGAAGAAGGTCGAAGGCGTCGGGACTGCCGTTCGTGCCTAGGCCTTCGACCAGCTTCTTGACGGAAGCCTTGTTCTGGTCGATCGTCATGTTTCTTCCCTTCGTCGTCCGGTCTGGTGTCGTCGTCCGGACCAGCGCGGCTGGGCAGCAAGTATCGATCACCATGCTTGCCGTCGGCCACACGTGCCTCGCGACGCGGCGCCGGGCCTCCACGGTGGGGGCTGGGCCTGCACGAGTTCAGCCGGGCGCGGATCCGCGGAGGATGCGCGTGAGGCGTGCGAGCGACGGGATCACGTGCGGGTACGCGTCGCCCAGTCCGCGTAGGAGGCCACCGATGACACGAGCGTCGGCGCCCACGAGTACGCGAGCCCGCCGCCGCTCGACCCCGCGCAGTATCCTCGTCGCCGCCCGCTCCGGAGATGTCCGCGCGACAACCCGGTCGAACGAGTTCGTGACAGCGGTCCGATCCTCTCCGGCTGCGAACAGGCCGTTGCGCATGATGGGCGTCCGAATGCCACCGGGGTAGACGCAGGTCACCGAGACCGGCTTGCGGTCGATTATCATCTCCTGCCGCAGCGACTCGGTGAAAGCGCGGACTGCGAACTTGGAAGCGCAGTAGGCGCTGTAACGAGGCGCTGTCATCAGCCCGAAAACGCTCGAGATCGTCACGATGTGGCCGTGCTCCGCCTTCGTCACATGGGGTAGGAACGCCTTGGTGGTGTTCACGACGCCCCAGTAGTTCACGGCGAACACCTCCTCGACGTCCACGAAGCTCGAGGCGAGCACGCTCCCGGTGTGGAGTACGCCCGCAACGGAGAAGACCACGTCGACGGGTTCGAGATCGCCGGCAACCGAATCCGCGTAGCTCATCACGGCGGGACGGTCGGTCACGTCGACCACATCTGTTCGGAGATCGCCCGAGGAGGGTCCGCAACGGCGTGCTGTTGCGGCGAGGGCGTCGCCGTTCCGATCGGACAACGCCAACCGGGCGCCGCGCGCCGACAGTTCGACGGCCAAGGCGCGGCCGATGCCCGAACCCGCTCCGGTGATCACCACGCCCTTCCCGTCGTAGTAGCTCACCGGCGCCGGCTCCCGCTCGTTCGCGTTCTCCGCGACATGGGCTCAGAAGGGAGGACGGGTGCTGGCCACCTCGAAGGCCATCACGTCGACGTTGCGCATCGCGATGCCCGTGTCCGGAGCGTCAGCTCGCGCCCGCCACGCCTCGATCGCGTCCCACGACTCCCACCGCTCGTAGTTGTTGATCCGTCGAGGATCGATCGGGTCGGCCGTGATGGCCAGGTCGAGGCAGCCCGGCGCCTGGCGGGCCCGTTCGACGAGATCGCGGTGTGCCTCGACGAAGAGGTCCCGCTCGTCGTCATCGACCTCGATGAAGCCGGCAATGATCCACATCAGGGTTTCTCCCCGAGTCTCGGTGTCGTCGTACCTCCGGTTACGACCGTCCGGCGCGGCCGAAGTCATCGGCCCGGCGTGTCGCCGGCCGCCGGGTCACGCCGCCTCACCGCGGGGTCCGAGCCAGGTCCCGCCGCTGGCGTCGAGGGTCACGCCGGTGACCCAGCGGGCGTCGTCCGAAGCGAGGAAGGCGACGACGTCTGCCACGTCGGCCGGCTGTCCGAGCCGACCCAACGCGCTCGACGCCTCGATCTCCTCCTTCAGCCCCGGGGCGCCGTGCACCCACGAGCCCATGTCGGTGTCGGTGATCCCCGGCGCGACCGAGTTGACGGTGATTCCCCGCCGCCCGAGCGACTGGGCCAACGTCAGGCCGAGCGCCTCGATCGCACCCTTGGTCATCGTGTACTGGAAGAACGTCGATGCGATCCGGGTGACCGCCGAGGAGATGTTGATGATGCGGCCGCCGTCCGACAGTAGCCCGACGGCCCGCTGCGTGATGAAGAACGGCGCCCGCACGTTCACCGCGAACGAGCGGTCGAACACCTCCCGGGAGACCTGCTCGAAGGGCGGAGCCTCGAGGACCCCGGCGTTGTTGACGAGGATGTCCAGCGGAGCGTCGCCCATTCTGGCTGCGAGCCCGCCGAACAATGTGTCCACGTCGCCGTCGACGCCCAGCTCCGCCCGCACGCCGAACGCCTGCCCACCGTCGCGTTCGATGGCCTCGACGACCTCGTCCGCCGCCGCGCCGTTCTTGCCGTAGTGCACCGCGACCCGGGCGCCGTCGGCGGCCAACCTGAGCGCGATCGCCCTCCCTATTCCCCGCGACCCACCCGTGACCAGCGCCGTCCTGCCGCTCAACCCCGCCATGACACCCCTCCAGTCGTCTACTATAGTATCTGTAGTAGACCATCCATTAGATGTATCAAGGTGTCAAGAATCTGGAGCGTAGAGTCGGGTCGGTGACCGGTCACCGCAGCTACGGGGAGGCGTGCGGCATCGCGCACGCACTCGACCTCGTCGGCGAGCGCTGGGCCCTGCTGATCGTGCGCGACCTGCTGCTGGGGCCGAAGCGCTTCAGCGACATCCAGGCCGGGCTGCCCGCCGCCGGGCCGACGATCCTCGCCCAGCGGCTGCGCCACCTCGAATCGGTCGGTGTCGTGCAACGGCGCACACTCCCGCCCCCGGCCGGGTCCCGGGTCTACGAGCTCACCACATGGGGAACCGAGCTCGGCCCGCTCCTGCTGCGCCTCGGCTCCTGGGGCGCGTCCTCGCCAGTGGTCCCGATGCGCGGCGGGATCGGCGCGGACTCGACCATGCTGCGGCTGCAGTCGACGTTCACGCCCGACCACCGGCAGCCGTGGACGGCGCGGTACGAGTTCCACCTCGGCCACGACCGCTTCACGGCGCAGGTGGCCGACGGAGCGCTCGTCGAGATCGCCCGCGGTACCGCGCCCGACCGCCCGGACGCGGTCGTCGAGACGACCCCCACCACGCTCGACGAGCTGATCGGTCACCAGAAGGAGCTGACCGAAGCAGTCGGGGCAGGCGAGGCGACCGTCACCGGCGACCTCGCTGCGACCCGTCGCCTCCTGGAGGCCCTCGGCTGACGCGGCGACCCCGTGCCGGTGGGTGGTCCTGCTCGGCGAGGACATCGAGGTCGAGATCAGGCGGCGGGCGCCCGGAGACCGCCGGGTACGTTCGCGGCCGGTATCGGAGTCCTTCGCTCCTCGGTCAGGATCGGACCGCAGCGGAGGACCAGGCGCCACCGGCCGCGGCTGCGGCGGCGAACGCGGCGAAGTCGCGCGGCGGCCGGCCCAGGACGCGCTCGACGTCATCGGTGGTGCCGGCGTTGTCACCCTCGCGGAGCTCGGCGAACACCTCGCACAGCACGTCGGTGAGCGAGGCAGGCGTGCCGTCCGCGGTCAGGGCGGCGGCGAATTCCGCCTCGGCGATCGGGAGGTAGGCCACGTGCGCGTCTCGTGCCCGGGAGATCTCGGCGGCAGCGTCGGCGAACCCGAGCAGCCGCGGACCGGTGAGCTCGTAGACCTCGCCATCGTGGCCGTCCTCGGTGAGCGCCGTGACGACGACGTCGGCGAGATCGTCGACGTCGAGGAACGGTTCGAGGGCATCTCCGGCCGGTACCGGAACCGTGCCGTCGGCGACCAGGCCGGCGAGGAAGCCCTCGCTGAAGTTCTGGGCGAACCACGCGGACCGCACCACGGTCCACTCCAGACCGGACTCCTGCACGGCCCGTTCGGCGGGAGCGTGGCCGTGCTGACCACGTCCGGCCAGCAGCACCAGGCGGTGTGCGCCGGTGCTCCTGGCGAGCTCTGCGAACCTGCGGATCCGGTCCGCCGCCTCGGGCATGCCCAGGTCGGGTGCGTAGGTCAGGTAGGCCGCGCCCACCCCGTCGAGGGCAGGCGCCCACGTGTCCGCGTCGTCCCAGTCGAACCTGGGGCTCGACGACCGGGTCCCGATCTGGACCGGGCGCCCGAGGGCCGTGAGCCGTGCCGCCACCCGGCGGCCCGTCGTGCCGGTTCCTCCCACCACGAGGGTGGTCTGTGCGCTCTCGGTAGTCATGTGATCAGCCAAGCCGCCGAAGGCTTCTCCGCCCATGGCTGAGCGTCCCGGGGACATGGCGGCGCGTCCTACGCTCGCGACGTGGACGGGCTGACGAACCTGCTGGACGGTCCCCGCGGCCGTGGCGCGTTCCTGCAGCGGACCGTGATGGAGCCGCCCTGGTCGTTCCGGATGGCCGACGACGCACCGCTGGGCCTGGTGGCGGTGCTCCGGGGCACGGCGTGGATCACCCCGGACGCCGGCGAGGCGCGCGAGGTCGGCGCCGGCTCGGTGTCGCTGGTCAGGGCCCTGACCCCGCTGACGATCGCGAGCGCCCCGGACGTACCTCCGACCGTGAACTGGCTGCCCGGAGGACGTCGGACGACCACCGACGGTGCCGACCTGGGCGAGGCCATGGCGCTCGGGGTGCGGACCTGGGGCAACGACCCTGACGGATCCACGGTGCTGCTGATGGGCTGCTACCAACTGCGCGGCGAGATCAACCGGCGGGTGGTCGACGCGTTGCCGCCGCTGGTCGTGCTCGAGCGCGAGCACTGGGATTCCCCCCTCCCCTCGATGCTCGGCGAGGAGATCAGGACCGAGCTGCCCGGCCAGCAGGCGGTCCTGGACCGGCTCTTCGACCTGCTGCTGGTCTCGGTGCTCCGCACGTGGTTCAGCCGGGCCGAGGCGAGCGCGCCCGGCTGGTACGCCGCCCACCGGGACCCGGTTGTCGGCCGGGCGCTGCGCCTGCTGCACGAGGATCCGGCCCGGCCGTGGACGGTGGCCGACCTGGCCGCCGAGTCCGGCGCCTCCCGCTCGGTGCTGGCCCGACGGTTCGCCGACCTGGTGGGCTCGCCCCCGATGTCGTACCTCAAACAGTGGCGGCTGGCCCGCACCGCGGACCTGCTGCTCGACCCCGGCCTCACGCTGGACAGCATCGCCCGACGGGTCGGGTACAGCGACGGGCTCGCCCTGAGCAGCGCATTCAAGGCAGCCCGTGGGGTCAGCCCCCGCCAGTACCGGGAGACCCGGTCCGACGGGTGAGCCCGCATGAGCTGACGAGACCCGGATGCCCGGCTCACGACGTCTCTCCGACTCGCACGGCCGACCGTGCGAATCCGGTGGCTGCGACGACCACGCCGAGGAAGGCCATGACGCCGACGACCGTGAAGGCGGTGTGGAAGCTGTCCAGGTCGGAGCCTGCGACGAGCACGGTGGACACCCCCGCCACCCCGGCGGCGCCGCCGATCTCGCGCATCGTCTCCACGAGGCCGGACGCCAGCCCCGCATCCGACCGCGACACCCCGGACAGGGCGCCGAGCTGCAGAGCGGGCCCGCAGAACCCGAAGCCGACCCCGGCGAGCAGGAAGGCAGGCAGCAGGTCCGTGACGTAGCCGGCCTCAGCGGGGACCCTGGCCAGCCACAACGCGCCGATGGCGACCAGCGACAGACCGATGATCAGCAGTCGCCGCACCCCGACCCGTGCGACGAACCGGGCGCCCGCCATGGCGGCCACGAACACGGTGACCGTCGTGGACAGCCATGCCAGACCCGTGATCGCCGGCGAGTAGGCAAGGGCCTGCTGCATCAGCAGCGAACCGATGAAGATGAACGACAGCAGCGCGGAGAACGCGAGGAAGGCGGTCAGGTTCGCGGCCACCACCGTGCGGTTCCGCAGAAGCGCGGCGGGCACGAGCGGGGCGGCCGAACGTGCCTCGATCCGGACGAACACGGCCAGCAGCGCAGCGGCCGCGGCGAACAGGGCAAGGGTGGACGAGGTGAACCAGCCGTGGCCCGCGGCGTGGTGCAACGCGAAGACGAACAGCAGCAGGCCGCCGGTCACCGTGATGGCCCCGCCGACGTCGAGGCGCGGAGCGCGCTCACCGGCCCGGTCCGCGGACAGGAACACCAGGGCGGCCACGAGCAGCGCGATCCCGACCGGCACGTTGATGAAGAACGCCCAGCGCCAGCCGGGACCGGCGGCCAGCAGCCCGCCCAGAACCACCCCGACGGTGCCGGCGAGGCCGCCGACAGCTCCGAAGAGGCCCACCGCTCGGTCGCGTTCGGGTCCTTCCGCGAACGTGACTGCCAGCAACGAGAGCGCTGCCGGCACGGTGAGCGCCGCACCGAACCCCTGGACCCCACGCGCCACGATCAACAGACCGGCATCCTGCGTGATCCCCGCCAGGAGCGACGCACCCGTGAAGATGGCGACGCCGGCCACGAAGACCCGCCGCCGTCCCAGCTGGTCGGCCAGCCGCCCGCCGAGCAGGAGGAACCCGCCCAGAAGCAGGCCGTAGGCCACGACCACCCACTGCAGCGTGCCGTGATCGATGCCGAGGTCGTGCTGGATCGAGGCCAGTGCCACGTTCACGATCGCGGTGTCGATACCCACGATCGCCATCGCGGCACAGGCCAGTGCGAGCACGAAACCCGATCTGGTCCGCGGCGCCGGAGCGCGCACGGTGGGCGTGATGTCCCGTTGTTCCTCCGTGGGACCGGTGCCGATGGTCGGCTCGACCGCTTCGATGTACATGTCTGGTACCTGCCGATCTCGTCGTGGTGGAAGGGATTTCGGGCATGCGGAGTCGCGCGGCGAAGCGCATGCGGCTCCGACGCGGAGACGTCCGTTGTCGTAGGTGGGTGTGCCGGTCAGGGCCGAGGGGGCGGGTCCTGCTCGGCCAGTTGCTTGATCGACAGCAGGCGGCTCTCCCAGGACCGGCCGATCAGGTCCAGCTCTCGGGCGAGCGAGCTCAGCCGGGCGCCGACGACGAGGTAGACGACCTCGCGCCCGCGCTGCTCCGACTCGACGAGCCCGACCTCACGCAGCACCTCGAGGTGCTTGCCGATGGCCTGCCTGCTCACCGGGAGGACCCGGGCCAGGGCGGAGGCCGACATCGCGCCCTGACCGAGCCGCGTGAGGATCTCCCAGCGGGTCGGGTCGCTCAGCGCTGCGCACATGGTCGGGAGGTCCGGCGCGCTCATGACCCCGTGTCTGCGTGCGCCGCCCCGGACTCGACGAACGCCTTCCCGGCGGCCAGCTCCTCCGTCCAGCCGCGGTCGTTGCCCTCGCGCTCCTTCAGCCAGGTCGCCGGGTCTTCGGAGAGGGTGGAGAACCCGCTCTCGAGGACGCGCAACGTCACCCCGCCGCCGGCTCGTTCGTCGATCCAGAACTCGACGAGCGTCCCCTCGGAGACGGCGCGGAACGGCGTGCTCAGCCAACGGAACGCGGCATAGCGCGGCTTGTCCAGCTGCACGGTCCGGAACCGGAACTCGCCTTGTCCCGGTTGCGTCACGACCGCGACGTCGCCCTCGTACCGCAGGTCGGGCTCGGCCTCGACGGTGCCGTCGTTGATGTACCAGCCGGGCCGCGCGACGAGTTCCCAGACTCGATCGGCCGGTGCGTCGATGTCGATCCGGCGAGCGATGCTGTCGAGCTCGGCCAGCTCCGCCTCGGTGTACGTGGTGTCGCTCATCAGGTTCCCTCCAGGTGGTGTGCAACTCTACGATTGCACATCGCTCATCGGAGTGCAACCGTCAGATTGCAGTTCGGCTGACTCCGCCTAGAGGATTGCCATGACTGGTCATGACCAGTCATGCTCAGGAGCGTGTTGTATGTCGACAAGTTCTCCCCGGTCCCCTTCTACCGGCAGATCAAGAACCAGGTCCGGGACGCGGTGGACACCGGCATCTGGGTGGCGGGTCGCAAGCTGCCGTCCGAGCGGGAGCTCTTGACGACGCTCGGCGTCAGCCGGATCACCGTTCGCCAGGCGTTCAGCGAGCTGGTGGCGGAGGGCTACCTGACGAGCTCGCCCGGCCGGGGCTTCTTCGTCGCGGCACGGTCCCCGGCGCAGGAGCTCCACGCCCTGGTCAGTCACACGGAGGCCATGCGTGAGGGTGGAGTGGAGCCGTCCAGCCGGGTGCTCACCTGTGAGGTGCAGGCGGCGTCACCAGCTGTGGCGCGAGGGTTGGGCGTGTCGCCGGGCGCGGAAGTCGTCTACCTGCACCGGGTTCGGCTGGCCGACTCCGTCCCGCTGACGATCCAGCAGGTGTGGCTGCCGCATGCCGTGGTGCCGGGTCTCGCCGAGGTGGACTTCACGACAGCATCGCTGTTCGAGCTGCTGCGAGAGCGCTACCAGGTGCAGCCGGCTCGAGCAGAAACGGTGATCAGTGCCCGTCCCGCCGATCCGGACGAGGCCGGCGAGCTGGAGCTCGGCGAACCCGCCATCGCCCTGACGGTGGATCAGCTCACGTTCGACGAGGACGACCGGGTCGTCGAGTTCTCGCGCTCGGTCCACAACCCGCTGCGCCTGCCGGTGCGCATCAGCCAGTCCGTCGCGACCCGATCCGGTGCCGCCGGCCTGCTCGCCAGAGCGAGCGTGGAGCGGCGCTGAGCAGGGAGGAGAGATCGTCATGGGAAGCCGCAAGCTCGCCCTCGTCGGTGGTGGAGGGGTGCGCGCCCCGCTGTTCGTCGAGAGTGCCGCGGCTCGAGCGCACGCGCTCGGGTTGGAGGAGATCGTGCTGCTGGACATCGACGCGGAGAGGCTGCGGCTCCTCGGAGCGGTGGCGGCGGCGGTGGCGCGGCCGTACTCCTCGGTCGGGGTGCGGACCACCACCGACCCGGCCGAGGCGTTCGAGGGCGTCGACTACGTCGTGACCACCATCCGGCAGGGGGGCGACTGCGGTCGCATCACCGACGAGCGCATCGCGCTGCGCCATGGCGTGCTCGGACAGGAGACGACCGGCCCGGGCGGGTTCGCGATGGCGGTGCGCACCGTGCCGACGATCCTCGAGTACGCCGAGTCGGTTGCGACGCGCAGTCCACAGGCCTGGCTTTTCAACTTCACCAACCCGGCAGGCCTGGTGACCCAGGCCCTGCGGGACGCGGGTTTCGAGCGAACCGTCGGGATCTGCGACAGCGCGAACCTCGCCCAGCACGCGGTCGCCGCCTGGCACGGGCTCGCGCCCAACGACCTGCGCCCCGAGGTGTACGGGCTCAACCACCTGTCGTGGTGCCGGGCGGTGCGGGACCTGCACGGGCGGGAGCTCCTGTCGCCGCTGCTCGGCAACGACGAGTTCCGGCGGGCCACCCTGCAGCGGTTCTTCCCGACCGAGCTGCTCAGGTTGCTCGGCACCTGGAGCAACGAGTACCTGTTCTACTACTACTTCGCCGAACAGGCGCTGGCAGACATCCAGGCCGAGACGGCGACGCGCGGCGAGGAAGTCGCCGAGCGCAACCGGGTGCTGCTGCGCGAACTGGCCGATCTCGACCCGCAGCAGCGACCCGACGAGGCGGTCGCCGCCTACCGGGCCTACGAGGCAGGGCGCCGATCGACCTACATGCACTACGCCGAACCAGCGGGCTCGGCCATCACGCATGAGCGCACGTTGGGCGAGGGGACGGAGGGGTACGCCGGAGTGGCGCTCGACCTCATCGAGGCCCTCGCAGGCGGGCCACCCCGCTACACCGCCGCGAACGTCCCCAACGCCGGATGCCTGCCGGACCTCGAACCCACCGACGTGGCCGAGATCAGCGTGGTTGCCGACGCCACCGGGATCCGGCCGCTACCCATCGGTGCCGTGCCTCCGCTGCAGGCAGGACTCATGCGGCAGGTGAAGAGCTTCGAACGGCTGGCGGCGGAGGCCATCCGCACCCGGTCCCGGGACACCGCCGTCCGAGCCCTCATGGCGCACCCGCTCGTCGTGTCCTTCCCCCGGGCCCGCAGCCTGGCGGCGGACTACCTCCGTGCCCACCACGAGTACACGGGAACCTGGACGTGACGGACGAGCACGGCGTCCTCGTCATCGGCGATTACTACATCGACATGGTGTTCGCAGGCCTGCCGCGCTGGCCGCAACCCGGCGAGGAGATCTTCGCGAGCCAGATCCGGGTCCTCGCAGGCGGCGCGTTCACCCATGCCCGCGCGCTGCACCGCCTCCGGATCCCGCCGACCTGGGCGGCCCAGCTCGGCGACGACCCCTACAGCCGCCTCCTGCTCGACACCGCCGCAGCCGAAGGGCTCGACACGTCGGCCTACCTGGTCCACGACCACGCGGTCCGCAACGTGAGCGTCGCAGCCTCCCACGCGGGGGAACGCGGCTTCCTGTCGTTCAAGGAACCGGTGCCTCCCCGCGACGTCACGGGCGCCATCATCCGGCACCGCCCGGCGATCGTGCTCATCGCCGAGCTGCGGCGGGGAGAGCGGTTGGCCGCCGTGGTCGACGCCGCCCGCGCCGTGGACGCCCGAGTCGTCATGGACCCCCAGCACGTGGAATCCACACTGCGCGATCCCGCCGTCCGCACCGTCCTCCGATCGATCGACGTGTTCCTGCCGAACGCCGCCGAGGCACGCCGGCTCACCGGCCGAGAGCAGCTGCCGGACGCGGTCGAGGACCTCGCCGCGCTGACCCCCGTCGTCGCCGTGAAGAACGGAGCCGACGCGGCGCTGGCAGCCCACGGCGCAGTGCGGTGCACCGCGACGCCGCCGGAGGTCACCGTCGTGGACACGGTCGGGGCCGGCGACTGCTTCGACGCCGGCTTCGTCGCCGGGCTCGCGAACGGCCTCGACCTCGACGCCTGTCTCCGCCTGGCCACTTGGTGCGGATCACTGTCGACCCGTGACTACGGCGGTGCGGCCGCCCCCCACCTGGACGACATCGCCCGGCTCGCACCGGACCTCGTCCCGTGGGCATCGGTCACCCCACCGTCGTGAAGAGAGGCTCGGACGGCTTGCCGCCGGCATCCTCGCTGCGGGTATCTGTCGGGGCCACTTCGCCCTCCCTCCTGGGGGCTCGCCGCTGGCGGGTCGAGGGATCACAGGAGGTACGCATGAGCGAGAACGTCGAGGGACGGCGGGTCATCACCCGGATGCGGCACGGCGCGCACGCGATCGTCGATGCCGCGCCCGGGGCCAAGGAAGCCGTCGACGCCGGTTCGGTCCGGCTGAGCGATGTCACGCAGGACGCCGAGGTGGCCAAGACCGCGGACGTGGCGGAGGCACTGGCGATGGCCGGCGTCACCGACTTCGACTACCTGTTCCCAGCGCTCGTTTCCGATCCCACCAAGCTCCTACCGGCGGACACAGCCGCTATCGCGGCGAACACCGTGGACGCCCTGAACGACCTGGGCAACGCCATGATCGAGCAGGGTGCGCCACAGGCGAACGCGCCCATCCCGCCGATCCACACCTACTGGGGACAGTTCGTCGATCACGACCTGACCGCGGCCACCGACAACGACAAGGTCGTCGGGATCGACGTGACCCCACTGGCTCCGATGCCCCCGGCCGGGGTGGTCGCGTTGCTGGTGAACAAGCGGAATCCTGCGCTCAACCTCGACTCCGTGTACGGCGACGGGCCCTTCGCGCAGCCGAACCCGAACGAGATCGCAGTGCCGTACCGGGCGGACGACCGCGCCAAGCTGCAGCTCGGTGAGCTGGCCGTCGCGGGTGGCGGTGGGGTGGTCATCCCGCCGGTCGACGACCGTGAGCGTGACCTACCCCGGGTGAACCGGGTCCCGCAGATCGGCGACGCCCGCAACGACGAGAACCTCGTCGTCGCCCAGCT
Source organism: Pseudonocardia cypriaca (assembly GCF_006717045.1). Taxonomy (NCBI): domain Bacteria; kingdom Bacillati; phylum Actinomycetota; class Actinomycetes; order Pseudonocardiales; family Pseudonocardiaceae; genus Pseudonocardia; species Pseudonocardia cypriaca. The sequence continues at coordinate 2,261,725 of NZ_VFPH01000002.1, read as the reverse complement.
GCACGTGGCGTTCCTGCGCTTCCACAACAATGCCGTCGACTGGGTACGCGACAACGAACCCGAGCGCACCGGGGTCGGCGACGTCTTCTCCCGTGCCCGCGACCTCACCCGCTGGACCTACCAGTGGCTGTGCGTCCACGACTACCTCGCGACCGTCCTCGAGGACGGCGCCGTGGATCGCGTGCTCGCAAGCGAGGACGACCTGCTGGGGCTCGCCGACCGGCCGCGGCCGTATATGCCCTTGGAGTTCTCGGTGGCCGCTTTCCGGTTCGGCCACAGCATGGTGCGCGGCATCTACGACTGGAACCGCAACTTCGGTGCCCCCGGCAACATCTTCCAGCCGCAGGCGACCCTCGAACAACTCTTCCAGTTCACGGGTACGGGCGGCTTCATCGGCGGTGCCGACGAGCTGCCCGACAACTGGACCGCGGAGTGGGACCGCTTCGTCGAGCTCGACGTCGCCTTCCCGATCCGGTCCGCGCGGCCGATCGACACCTTCCTGGCCGCCCCGCTCGCGAACATGGTCAACCAGGTCGCAGGAACGCAGGTACCGGCGGGCGGTGCGCTGGAGACGCTGCTCAAGCACCTCGCGCGACGCAACCTCCTCCGCGGGTTCCGGCTGAGCATCCCCACCGGTCAGGCGGTCGCCGCCGCACTCGGGATCCCGCCACTGACGACACCGGAGCTGACCACCGGGCTCGACCAGGGTGTGCGTGACGCCCTGGACAAGGGCGGGTTCGTGGACAGGACACCGCTGTGGTTCTACATCCTGCGGGAGTCCGAGGTGCGCACCAACGGTGAAGCCCTCGGACCCGTCGGAAGCCGGATCGTGGCCGAGACGCTCATCGGCCAGATACGACACGATCCGCGGTCGTACCTGAACCAGTCCGGCTGGACCCCGGCGGCGGGCGTGCGGCTGCCCGACGGTGCGGCGGTCACCTCGATCGCGTCGTTCCTGCGGTTCGCGGGCGTCCTGTAGGAGCGCACGCCGGCGGCTGCCGCAGAACGCCGCGGTCGCCGGTCCCGCCCGTGGAGCCGTGCGGCTCGATCGTGGGCGGTCACCGCGTGGACCTCCCGTGCTCCTCCTCGGCGGGTGAACGTCGCGATCGCCGGAGCCGCAGGGCGAGACCGGCGGTCAGCGCAGCCAGCGAACCGCCACCGATCACGAGTGGTAGCAGGCCGTCCGCCGAGGTGTCACCGGCAGGTCGGCCGGGCGTCGGCTGAGACGCAGAGCCAGGGGCAGACGCTCCGAGCGAAGGCGGCGGCGCCGTGGTCGTCGATCTGATCGGTGCCGCGTGCGGCCGGCGGCGGAGGTTGACGCGTTCCGTGATGGGGCCGTGGATCAGCGCGTAGCAGGCATCGCCGGGACATTCGGTCCGCGACATGTCGCGGTGCCCGGCGATGGTGCTGGTGGTCACGGTCCTGCCCACGGCCCATCGGTTCGAGCCTCGCGAGACGAACGTCGTGGTGGCGCCCGGTGCGGTGTCGATGCCGTGCCGGTCGGCCAGCGCCGCCAGCAGGTGGCTGAGGGAATCCGATGCGGCCGCCGTGGGCGGTTCGGTGCGGTGGTCCCCGATCAGGCAGCACAGCTGGGAGAAGCCCTGGTTGCCTCCGGTCGCGTCCCCGATCACCGGTGCTGCCAGGCTGCCCGTGCGGCCTTCCCAGATCTCGCCGTACCGGTCGACGAAGAAGTTGTAGGCGACGTCCGGCCATCCTTTGCCGCCGGTGTGCGCCGCGTAGAAGCCTCGGATCAGACCAGGCACCTCAGCGGCCGCGTACGTGTTCGACGAGGCGCTGTGGTGTACGAGCAGGAACCGGACGTCGCCGTCGGCTTCGGCGTGCAGAGGCCCGGTGGCCGGTCGGCCGTCCGCCCACTCGTCCCGCCGGTGGACACCGAGCCCGGCCAGGTTCTCGGCAGGCGGTGCGGCCGACGCCGGCCCGTCGAGCACCGGTAGCAGTGGCAAGGACGTGCCGAGCGCGAGACCGGCGCGCAGCATGGTGCGGCGCCCGAGCCGTCGCGGCTCTGCATCTCGGTCGTCACACATCACGGCATTCTCGGTCCGGTCTGTTGGCTGCGCGGTAGCGGCCCGGTGCCACGCCGAAGGTTCGGGAGAACGCTCGGGAGAAGGCGAACTCCGAGGCGTAGCCGACGCGGTCGGCGATGGCTGTCAGCGTCTCGTCGCTCTCCCGCAGCCGGCGTGCGGCCAGTTCCATCCGCTTGTGCCTCAGGTAGCTGAGTGGGGGCTCGCCGATCAGGAGGGTGAACCGTCTGGTGAGCGTCGCACGGGACAGCCCGGACCGCGCGGCCAGCTCGTCGAGCGTCCACGGCCGGTGGAGCTCGTGGTGCAGCGCGGTCACCGCCGTGGCGACTGGGAGGTCGTGGAGCGCGGCGGGCCACGTGGCTGCGAGGCCGGACAGCAGCCATTCGCGCAGGGCGTGAACGACCAGGATGTCGACGAGCCGGTCGATGATGATCTGCGAGCCGGGGCGATCGGCGGTGGCTTCGCGGGCCAGCATCCGGAGCGTGTCCGTCAGGTCGCCTCGCACCGCCGACTCCCGCGCCGGAACGTGCAGCACCGGTGGGAGGAGTGCCAGCAGGGGAGGGGGCAGGGCGCCCGTGGAGCGGTAGCCGGCACAGAGCCATCGGGTCTCCGGGCCGATGCCCCCGATGTCGATCTCGGGTCCAGCACGTCGCGGCCGGTCCGCGATGACGTCGTCGTCGAGAACGCGGGAACCCTGCCGGTCGCTGGACAGGGTGTGCCCGGCGCCGTCCGGCAGCAGCGCGAAGTCGCCGGTCTCCAGCCGCAGCGGCTCTGCCCCGGGGGTGCGCAGCCAGCAGGTTCCCTGCGTGACCAGGTGGCACGCCACGGAGGGGACGCGGTCGCGCCGGACGCCCCAGGGGGCCGCGGCACGCAGCCGGACCGTCGTCGCTCCGCCGGCCCGCGCTGCCGACAACATGTCGGCGATCACGTCCATGCCGGAGGCTAACAAGGACCTGTTCGTCCCCGGGTGGCCGAGCCGATCGGGTATCGACGTGAGCAGCGCGGCCATGGGCGTTGCCGCCTTCGCGCTCATAGTTTCGGATCATGAAGAACGTCGCCCTGGAAGACACCTCGACGACCGGGATCACCCACCGTTCGGTCCAGGTGGGCGAGATCCGCATGCACATCGCCGAGGCGGGCTCGGGACCGCTCGTGGTGTTGCTGCACGGCTTCCCGGAAACCTGGTACTCCTGGCGCCACCAGCTCCTGGCATTGGCCGCGGCCGGATATCACGCCGTGGCCCCTGACCAGCGGGGCTACGGGCGAACCGAACTGCCGGACGCCGTCGAGGACTACACGATCCTGCACACCGTCGGCGACGTGATCCAGCTGGTCGACGTGCTCGGCGAGGAACGTGCCGTACTGGCCGGACATGACTGGGGCGGGGTCGTCACCTGGCACGCGGCGCTGATGCGGCCCGACGTGGTACGCGGGGTCGTGTCCTTGAGCACGCCGTTCCAGCCGCATGCCGACGGCGCTCACCTGGCCGGGCTACGCGCCGTCGCGGGTGCGGACTACGAGAACTACTACTCCGTCTACGTCCAGCGGCCGGGCGTCGCGGACGAGGAGCTCGGCGAGGACCCGCGCGCGACGGTACGCCGCGCGCTGTACGGGGCCTCCGGCGAGGGCTATCCGTGGAGTCCGATCGTCCCCGCGGGCGGCCACCTGCTCGACATCTGGCCGGAACCGGGCGAGCTGCCCGGCTGGCTCACCGAGCAGGACATCGACACCGTGGCCGAGGATTTCGCCCGCACCGGTTTCACCCCGGCCCTGAACTGGTTCCGCAACTTCGACCGCAACTGGGCGCTCACCAGCCCGTGGCACAACGCAGTCATCACGCAGCCCGCCCTCTACATCACCGGCGACCGGGACCTGGCCGCGAAGCTGCCGGGAGCTGCGGAGCTGATCGAGGGCCGTTCGGCGGCGGTGCCGCACGCACGCGAGGCGATCGTGCTGCCGGGCTGCGGCCATTGGATCCAGCAGGAGCGATCCGACGACGTCAGCCGAGCGATGATCAGCTTCGTGCGTTCCCTCGCGCCATGGCGGACATGATGACGTGAGGCGCCCGATGTCGATTCCCGCGTGACCCGTTCGTCGGTGGGCAGAACCACAACGAGACGCATGGAGGCGATCATGAACGACCAGTCACCCGGACCGGCCCTCCCGCCTGTCGTCGACAGGAAGGCCTGGCAGGAGGCGCGGGAAGCACTGCTCGCACGCGAGAAGGAGCACACCCGCGAAGGGGACGCGATCGCGGCGGCCCGGAGGCGGCTGCCGATGGTGGAGGTCGACGCCACCATCGAGGTCATCGGTCCCGACGGACCGGTCACGATCCTCGACGTCTTCGAAGGCCGGAAGCAGCTCATCGCTTACTTCCACGCCTGGTGGCCCGGCAGGCCCGCCGCGGAGCAGTGCGAGGGCTGCACGTTCTTCAACAGCCAGGTCCGCGAGCTGTCCTACATCCACTCCCGGGACGCGACGTACGCCGTGCTCTGCAAGGGCCCGTACGAGGAAAGCGTCCGCTACCGGGACTTCATGGGCCTGGAGATGCCGTGGTACTCGGTCGAGAAGACGGCGGCGCAACTCCTGGAGGGTCGCGACTGGCAGCGCCACCACCTCGTCTGCTACGTCCGCGACGGCGAGCGGGTGTTCGAGACGTACTACACCGGCGGTCGCGGCGTCGAGATCATGGCCCCCACCCACGGGCTGCTGGACATGACCGTCTACGGACGCCAGGAGGCGTGGGAGGACTCCCCGGACGGCTGGCCCCAGCCCTGGGGTGACGCCGAGAACCCCGAGGTCTGGCGTACGAACGGACGCCCCATCGCCCAGTGGTCCCGCATCGGAGCCGGCCGCTCCGACGAGCTGACCTGAAGCCCGGCTCGCCTTCACCAGGGGATCAGCCGAGCGGGGTGAGCAGGACGATCGGGATCTCGCGGTCGGTCTTCTGCGCGTACTCGTCGTAGAGCGGGAAGATCTCCACCATCTGGGCCCAGAGGGGTGCGCGCTCGGCCGAGGACGCGACGCGGGCGCGCGCGGTGAAGCGGCGAGTGCCGACCTGCACCCCGACGCCGGGGTCGGCCTCGAGGTTCATGAACCACGCCGGGTCCTCCTCGGCGCCGCCCTTGGAGGCGACGACGACGTAGTCGCCGCCCGAGGTGCCGTAGATCAGGCAGGTGCGGCGAGGCGTACCGGTCCGGCGTCCGGTCGTGGCGAGCACGAGGGTGTGCACGCCGTTGTTCTCGTGACCCTCGGTGCCGCCCGAGTCCAGGTACGTGCGGGTGTGCTCGGCGACCCAGTCCCACTGCGAGTCGGTGGCGCGGTCGAGGTCCTCTGCGACGGCCATGGCGGCTGTCCTTCCGGTAGGTGGCTGGTGCGGCATGCCGGCCGCATCCGCCCCTGGGACGGAGCCGCTACGCCGGTCTCGACATCCCGGCCACGTCTTTCGTCGAGCAATCTCCGGTTCCCCACCGCGGACGCCGATGTCGGCGCGGCGCAGCGGGTCCTGGTCTTGCAACACGCGTTGGCATAATGTCGGTAGATGCCGTTCACGAACCGCTCCCTCGCCGCGCGTGAGGCGATCCTCAGTGCAGCACGTGCTCGGTTCACCGAGCAGGGCTACGACCGGACCACCATCCGGCAGGTGGCCACGGACGCCAACATCGACCCGTCGATGGTGATGCGCTACTACGGCAGCAAGGACGGGTTGTTCGCGGCAGCCGTGGACGTCGACCTCAAGCTGCCCGAGCTCGGCGCGATCCCGCGCGAAGAGGTCGGCGGGGTGCTCGCGAACCACTTCGTGACGATGTGGCGCAACGACCGCAACGGTCCTCTCAGCATCCTGCTGCGCTCGGCGGTCACGCACGAGGAGGCGGCCGAGCGGCTCCGCGCCGTGTTCGCCGATCAGGTGACCGTGATGGTCCGCCGGCTCCTGGGAGACGGGGCCGAGGCGGAACTGCGGGCCGGGTTGCTGAGCACGCACCTGCTGGGGATCGCGCTGACCCGGTTCATCCTCGCGCTGCCCCCGGTCGCGAGCCTTGACGACGAGGACCTGGTCGCGATCACCGCGGAGTACGTCGACCGGGTCCTCAACGGGCCGCTGCCCGTCGGAACCGCGGCATCCGGCGGGGGGCGCGAACAGCGCGTCCGCCGCTCGTGACCCTGTCGGAGCGGAAGGACGTCGGCAGTCAGGTCCGGAGGGCCGTCTTCCCGGCGGATGTGCTCGGGCGCCGCGCAGCCTTGTCCCGCTTCAGCCGGGCGGCCGGCTTGTAGACGCTGAGCGCGATGTTGACCAGCAGCAGAACCGCTGCGCCCGCGGGCAACATCGCCAGTTCGAGCTGTTCTGCGGTGCTGATGGGTGCCCCGGCCGTCGCGAGGTCGGCGGCCTCGTGGAGGTGAGGTGCGAGGCCGAACGAGGCGAGTGCGGCCAGTGCCGCGGTGATGACGAGCTTGATGGCGACCCACCAGAACCGGAACAGTCCCCATCGGGACAGGGTCGCGAGTGCGATGCCGCTGGCCAGCGCGACGAGGGCGAGCGGGATGACGATCGCCGTCTCGGCGAGGTAGGCGGCGCGGTAGGCCGTGAGGGCGTCGGCTCCGCCGAGCGTGGACGTCGTGAGGGTCGCGACGGAAACCAGACCGCCGAAGGCGCCGACACTCCCGGCGATGTGGATCGTCAGGAGGAACTTGCGCCACCGAGGTGTGAGCCGGCTGCTGTTGACCACGACACGAATGGTGGTCGTGCATGCGGTGCGTGTCGTCGACCGCCGGAAGCGTCTTCTACCGCTCGGCCTGGGGTAGGTGCCCGGTCGATGTCCGCCGGTGGGAGTACATCGCGCGCAGGACGCCCGGGTCGGTGCAGCTCGCTTAGGCTGCCGGGATGGCCTCAGCGAGCCGGTACCAGTTCGATGCAGCGCTCGCGGTTGCGATTGCCGCAGGCGTACTGGCAGCGGGGCTCCTCGGCGGGGTGGACGACGCGGCACCCGCTCCGCTCGACCTGGTACTGCTCGTCCTCGCGCCGCTGGCATTGGTGTTCCGCCGGCGCGTCCCCAGGGCGGTGCTGCTCGTGGCGGCGGGGTGCGGCCTCGCCTACAGCCTGCGGGTCCATCCCGACCCGGTCGCGACGGTCGCTGCGCTGGTGGCGCTCTACACGGCCACGAAGGCTGCGCACCGGATGCTCGCAATCGTCGTCGCGCTCCCGCTCGCGGCCCAGACGGTGATCCACGAACTGATGAGCGCAGCGGGCTCGCGCACAGCATTCCAGGACGCGATCCAGGAGGCGATACTGCCGGTCGGTTGGTTCGTCGCCGCGATCGTCGGCGGAGAGGTGGCCCGCCAACGCTGCGCCTACCTGCATGAAGCGGAGCAGCGGGTGGCCGAGGCGGAGCGCACCCGCGAGGAGCTCGCCGTGCGCCGGGCCGGGGAGGAGCGGCTGCGGATCGCGCGTGAGCTGCACGATTCCCTCACCCACAGCATCTCGGTCATCAAGCTGCAGGCCGGTGTTGCGATCCACCTCGCCCGCAAACGCGGAGAGGCGGTGTCCGACGCGTTGCTCGCCATCCAGAGCGCCAGTTCCGACGCCACGCGCGAGCTGCGGGAGACCCTCGAGGTGCTGCGGACCGACCAGTCCGGTCCGAGCAGCCTGGACCGGCTGCCCGACCTGCTCGCACGGGCCCGCTCGACGGGGCTTCGCGTCGACCTCAACGTCACGGGCCGGTCGCGGCTGCTCCCGGCGGAGGTCGATCGTGCCGCCTACCGGATCGTGCAGGAGTCGCTGACCAACATCACGCGCCACGCCGGGCCGGCGAGCGCGGCGGTGACGCTCGACTACGGCGCGAAGGTTCTGACGGTCCGGGTCGAGGACGACGGCGTCGCCACCGTTGACGAACTACCGGTGCCCGGCGTCGGGCTGAGCGGGATGCGGGAGCGGGTCGCCGCGCTCGGCGGACGACTGACAGCCCGTCCCGCTACCGGTGGCGGCTTCGCCGTGCGCGCCGATCTCCCCGCGGAGATCCGGTGATCGACGTTCTCCTGGCCGACGACCAACCGCTCATCCGCGGCGGGTTCAGGGCCCTCCTCGATGCCGAACCGGACATCCGCGTCGTCGGTGAGGCCGCCAACGGACGCGAGGCCATCGAGCTCGCGCTGCGCCACCGTCCCGATGTCGCCCTCGTCGACATCCAGATGCCGGTGCTGGACGGGATGGCGACGACCCGGTGCATCGCCGCGCACGCCGAGCTCGCCGATCTCCACGTCGTGATCCTCACCAACTACGGGTTCGACGAGTGCGTCTTCGAGACGTTGCGCGCGGGCGCCAGCGGCTATCTGGTCAAGGACATCGAACCGGAGGATCTGCTCCACGCGGTGCGCGTGGTCGCGAAGGGCGACACGCTCCTCGCGCCGACCATCACCCGCAAACTCATCGCCGAGTACGTCCGTCGTCCGCCGCCCGCCCACACGTCGTCGACGCTCGACGTGCTCACGAACCGGGAGCGGGAAGTCGTGGCCCACGTCGCGAGAGGCCTGTCCAACGACGAGATCGGCAGCGTCATGAGCATCAGTCCGACGACGGCGAAGACCCACGTCAGCAGGGCCATGACCAAGCTGGGCGCACGAGACCGAGCCCAGCTCGTCGTGCTCGCCTACGAGTCCGGACTGGTCCTTCCCCGAAGGCACGACTGACCGGCGGAGCCCCGGATGGTGGTCAGGCGGCCAGGTCGGCGTAGCGGCCGTGCCGGGCGATGAGGTTGTCGTGGCTGCCCGACTCGACGATCCTGCCGTGGTCGATCACGACGATCTGGTCGGCGGTGCGCACCGTGGAGAGCCGGTGGGCGATGGTGATCGTCGTCCGGCCGCGGCTGAGCTCGTCGAGCGCACGCTGCACGGCACGTTCGGTGTGGGTGTCGAGCGCGCTGGTGGCCTCGTCGAGAACCAGCACCCGGGGGTCGCGCAGCAGGGTCCGGGCGATCGCGATGCGTTGCTTCTCCCCGCCTGAGAAGCGGTGGCCGCGGGAGCCGACGACCGTGTCGTAGCCGTCCGGCAGGCTCGCGATCAGATCGTGGATCTGCGCGGCGCGCGCGGCTGCCTCGATGTCGATGTCCGTGGCGTCGGGCCGGGCGTAGCGCAGGTTCTCGCGGATGGTGGTGTGCAGCAGGTAGGTCTCCTGGCTGACGACGCCGACGATGCGCGCGAGGTCTGCCAGGCGCATGTCCCGCAGGTCGATGCCGTCGATCGTGATGCGGCCGGCGTCGGGGTCGTGGAGCCGCGCGATCAGGGCGGCGAGCGTGCTCTTGCCCGAACCGGTCTCACCCACCAGCGCGAGGGTTGAGCCCGGGGGCACGTCCAGGGTGATCCCGGCGATGGCGGCGGCGTCGCTGCCGGGATAGGTGAAGGTGACGTCCTCGACGCGGACGTGTCCCTCGACGCGCGCCGGGTCGATGTCCACGGGTGCGGCCGGGTCGTCGACCTCGACCAGCAGGTCGAGGTACTCGAAGATCCGTGCGAACAGCGCGAGCGAGCTGACCAGCGACACGCCGACGTCGAGCAGGCCGATGATCGGCCGGAACAGCCCGGCCTGCAGGGCGGTGAAGGCGACGAGCGTGCCGATCGTCATCGTCCCGGCGGTGAACGGCAGGCCTGCGCTGAGGTAGATGATCGCCGGGATCGCGGCGAAGACGAGGCTGGTGGCGGCCATTCGCCAGCGCCCGGCGAGCTGGGCGCGCAGTTCGAGGTCGACGAGTCGCTCGGATGACGCCGTGAACCGCTCCACGAGTGCGGGGCCGGTGCCCATCGTCTTCGTGAGCTGCACGCCGCTGATCGACAGCCCCTCCTCGATGACGACGTTCAGGTCGGCCAGCTCGCGCTGCTGGGCCGCGGTGATGGCGCGCCGCATCCGCGCCACGCGCCGGGTCAGCCAGATCGACGGCGGCAGCACCAGCAGCGAGACCAGCGTCAGCTGCCAGCTCAGGGCGAGCATGGCGACCAGGGTCGCGACGACGGTGGTGAGGTTCGAGGCGAGCGAGGTGGCCGTCGAGGTGACGACGGTCTGCATGCCACCGATGTCGTTGGTGATCCGCGACTGCACCTCCCCGGTGCGGGTGCGGGTGAAGAAGGCGATCGACTGGCGTTGCAGGTGGGTGAAGACGTCGGTGCGCAGCCGGTGCATGACCTGCTGGCCGACGTTCGTCGAGATCCAGGCCTGGACCACACCCAGGGCAGCGGTCAGGGCGGCGACGGCGACCATCCCGATGACCAGCCACACCAGGAGATTCAGGTTCTGGTGCGGAAGGGCGTCGTCGATGACGGCGCGCAGCAGGAACGGCGACGCCATCGCGACGACGGACGACACGACGATGGTGGCGGTGACCGTGGCGATGGACCAGCGGTGCGGGATGAACAGCCGTGCGATCCGGCGCAGTGACACCTCGCGGGCCTGTGCCTTGTCCGCTGCGGTGACGGTGTGCCGGCCGGGACGGCTCAGCTTGTCGGTCTGGATGACGGGGCCCAAGTTCGGTACGTCCTTCCGTCGAGATTGCTGAGGTTACCTCAACGTGAGGGGACAACCGTAACCGTTGGTAGGATATTCCGGTGTCCGAGGAGCCGGAGGAGTCGCTCGCCGAGGCGTTCCGCGGGGTGACGCGGCAGCTGCGGCACCAGACCCAGCGCGCGCTGGCGCCGTGGGACGTCACCCCGGCGCAGGCTCGTGCGCTCGGAGTCCTCACCAAGCACGGGCCGATACGACTCGGCGCCCTCTCCGAGTACCTGCGCATCGCCCCGCGCTCCGCCACCGAGGTGGTCGACGCGCTGGAGGAGGCCCGGCTGGTCGAGCGCCGTCCCGACCCTGACGACCGTCGCGCCACACTCGTCGCCACCACCGACCGCGGCGACGAGGTGGCCGCTGGGATCCGCGCTGCGCGCGCCGCCGAGGCGGAGGAGTTCTTCGCCCGGCTGGACGAGGCCGATCGCACGTCCCTCGCCCGGATCCTGCGGGCGTTGCGGAGCTGAGGCCGGTTTCGGCCACCCGGGCGGTCCTGGGTCAGTCGGCGGCCCTGGAACCGCTCTCGCCGACGTCGGAGAGGTCGAGCAGGGGCACCGGCTTGCTGATCATGGTGACCACGGTCCCGTCGCCGTCCTGTCGGATGCGGACCTCCGCCATGCACTCGTGCACCGTCGTCAGCCCGTACCCGCGGCCGCCCGCCCGGTCCCGCCACCGGCCCTCGTCGCGCACGACCACGACGATCCGGCGGACGTTCTCGTCGACGACCAGGCGACCGGTGACGTCGACGTCCCCCGGTTCCCCTGCCGGGTAGGCGTGCTGGACGGCGTTGGTGCACGCCTCGCTGATCGCCAGCACCGCGTCGATCCGATCGGGCTCCGGCCACTGCAGGCTGCGGAGCCAGGCGGTGAGCCCCGCCCGGAAGAAGATCAACTGCACTGGGTCGGCCGCGAACCGGATCCGGTAGTAGCCCGTGGTCGCCGTCATCGGCCCAGCATGAGCAACTAGCGCGCGGGGCGCGACCGGGACCGCGTGAACCTCGCCCCTCTCATGGCTACGGCGTGAGGATCGGACGCAGGTCGTCGAGCTTGTCGAACAGGTGCCACACGTACGCGTCCGTGCCGTCCTCCCGATGCGCGTGCAGGTCGGCGAGGGCGGGATCGTTGCGGTAGCCGTCGAAGGCGTCCTTCGACTCCCACTCGACGATGATCATGACCTGCCTCGGCGTCAGGTCACCGGCGACGGTGTCGCGGAACCGGCCGAGCGCGACGACCTTGCCGCCGTGTGCCTGCACCTCGCGCGCGGAACGGCGGGAGTAGGCGAGGTACTCGTCGCGGTCGGCCACGTCGAACAGGTTGAGCGCGTAGACGGGGGAACCCATGGCTCCACTATCGCGTTGACCCGGCCCCTCGCCCCGATCCTCTCGGCGACGTGATGCCTGCCAGGTGCAGGTGGTCGAGTCCACGTGGTCGTTCCTGTTCGACGCCGACGCCGCCCAGGCCTTCCGCACGCGCGAGCAACTGCTGAAGGAGCTCGAGGACCCCGGCACCGTGCTCGCAGGCGGCCACTTCGCCGGCAACGTGTTCGGCCGGGTCCTGCCGCCCGCGTCCCGCCCGGCATGGGCCTCGATCGGGCGCGTCTGATCGCACCTCCGCATCACCGAGCGGACCAGTGCGCGCGGGCTCGCTCCGGCGGATGTCCCAATGCGCTGCGGCGGATCGGCCCATTGTGAGCCGTCCCGGTTCAGCTTTTCGCGAGCCGGGTATTCACGCAGAGCCTGGCAACTCAACGGGATCGCAATGCGAAGCGCGTCGGAGTCGAATTCCGTCGGCCCGCCGGCCTGCCCGACGCAGAGCGATTCCCACCGCTCGAGGGAGTGACCCAACGTGAGTGATCCATCACCTATCAATGCCATGGACATCAGCGGTTACATCCTCATGGGCACGAAAAGGCTGAACATCCGCATCACCCTCGAAGACACCGATACCGATCTCGACGATCAGGATCAGGACACCGCCGAGTTCGACGACGAGGAGGACGCGGAGTTCGACGAGGACGACCGCGACCAGGCCGACGACCAGGACGACCGCGACGAGGTCGCCGACCGCGACCAGGCCGGCGATCAGGACGACGCTGACCAGGACGACGCTGACCAGGACGACCGCGACCAGGACGACGGCGAGCGGGACGAGGGCGACGCCGAGGAGGACGCGGAGTTCGAGGAGGAGGACGACGCCGGGTTCGACGAGGAGGACGACGCCGAGCTCGAGGAAGAGGACGACGCCGAGCTCGGTGAAGGGGACGAGGCCGAGTACGACGAAGAGGACGACGGCGAGTACGACGAAGGGGACGAGGCCGAGTACGCCGAAGAGGACGGCGACGGGGCCGGCGACCAGGACGAGCAAGCGATCGACGACACCGAGGACTACGACGAGGGCGAGGACGAGGACCAGGACCAGGACGACCGGCCGGCCCAGCAGGCCAGTCTCCGCCACCTGCTCCGCCCTCGGGCCCGACGACGCCCGGAAGCCCACCGTGAGGAGAGCGGGGGACAGGACGGCGGAGGTCGCCCACGCCGGCCCTCCGAAGGGTCGGACCGCGAGGAGCCGTCACGGCAGGGACGGGCACGGCGGTCCGACGCCGCGCCACGGCGAGCCGACGAGGAACGGACCGGGCAGCCGGTCCGGCGGGCCGGCAATGATCGCTCCACTGCTCGCACCGGTAGGGAAGGCGCAGCCCGGCCGCGGCGGTGACCGCGACCGAGACGTTCCGTTGGTGCTCCGGCCCGCGTGGATCTTCTCGCGGCCACGGTCGGCTCCTGTGGACACCCATGATCAAGAAATCAGATGTCCTGGCATTCGGCGCAGATAGTTGCGCGATTTGGCTCAGTCTGATCCGCCCAAGCATGGCGATCTCTGCGCGCGGGTACTTGCCGCTGCGCACAGTGCGGAGGTGTCGATGGCCGAGCGCTCGACGGACCAGGAGCGTGATTTCGCGTTGGCGCGTGTCATCGCGATCGTCAATGACAAGGGTGGCGTCGGTAAGACGTCGATCGCCGCGAACCTCGGGGGGCAGTTCGCGGGCGCGGGTTACCGCTGCCTGCTCATCGATCTCAACCGGCAGGCGAACCTGGCCGACGATCTCGGCTACCGCGACTCGGACGCCGACGACCAGGGCGCAGGGCTGCTGAACAGCGTCCTCGCCGGCACGCCGCTCGTCCCCGCGTCGGACGTGCGTCCGAAGTTGGACGTGGTGTGCGGGGGAGCGCGGCTGGAAGACCTGACGCCCATCATGGTGTCGCGCCTGCAGCACCGCGGGCGTCGAGCGTTCCGGGTGCTCGGGGACGTGCTCGCCCCGATCGCGACCGACTACGAGGTCGTTTTCATCGACTGCCCGCCGGAGTCGACGATCCTGTCCGACCTGGCGCTGGCCGCGGCTCGCTGGGTGCTGATGCCGACGAAGTCCGATGTCGGTGGCCTCGTGGGCATGACCCTCGTCGCCGAGCGGTTCGCCCTCGCCCAGGAGATCAACCCGCGGCTGGGCCTGCTCGGGGTGGTGCTCTTCGGGACCGGCACGCGCTCGCGCGCGGTCCACGCCGAGGCCCGAGCGGCGATCGACAGGGCGTTCGGTGGCCACTCGCCGCGGTTCGAGACGACCATCCGGCACGCGGAGCGCACGGCTCAGGACGCACGTCGTCTCGGCAAGCTCGCCCACGAGCTCGAGCTCGAGGCGGCGGCCCAGCCTGCGTGGTGGGAGACGCTCCGGTCGGACGTCCGTACGCCACGGGTATCCGCCACCGCCGCGAGCGTCGCGGGCGACTACCGCGCACTCGGCGTGGAGGTGCTCACCGCGCTGCAGGCCGCCGAAGAGGCCGAGCGGACGGACTCTCCCGACGACACGGCTGCTCCCGACAGCACAGCTGCACCGGCATGACGTCGAGGGGCTCGCCTGCTCACAACGGCCACGACCGCAGGTCCGGGGCCGTCGACCTCTCGGCCGTCTTCGGTGCCGCGGCAGCTGCCTTGTCGCGGCGTCGCATCCGCAGGCGGCGCCCGAGGCCGACCCGGGTGCCCGAGCCGGTGGAACCGGAGATCATGGAGGACGACGTGCCAGACACGACGGGTCGTGAGGCGCAGGCGGCGCCCGCCGCCGCGCCGCGGCGACGGTTCGGCGTCGTGAAGGTCCGCGATCGCCAGCACGTCAGCCTGCTGCTACTCGCAGCGGCGACGGACGGCCCGGCCAACGGGTACGAGTTGATCGATCTCGTGCGCGAGCGCAGCGGCGGGCTGTTCGTGCTGTCCCTGCGCCCTGTCATCCACGAACTGCACCGGCTCGTGAACAACCGGCTGATGCAGGTGACCGGGCACGAAGGGGCTCGCCGCTACTCGTTGACCCCGCTCGGGGAACGGGTCCTCGCGACTCGAAGGCGGGAGTGGGAGGCGTTCTCCCACGGGCTCGACAGCGTGCTCGACGCATCCGGCGACCTCGACCGCCGCGGTACCGCCCGCGTGAGCCCGGCGCGCGCGAAGGGAGGCGTCGCCGCTCCGCGCTGACAGGAACAAGTTCTTTCCTCCGTTCAGGGGGACCTGGCGCGGCATTCGGGGCAAGCGGCCCCGGAAGTCGGAGCGCCGCGATTCAGCCCAGCGGCCAGTGGCTATCCCGGTGGTGGGCACGCGGAGGAGCTGATGGCGGATGAGGGTGCTCCGGTCAATTGCGGCGGTTCTGATCTGGCTCGTCGCTTCCCTGCTTCTCGTCGTGTCGATCGTTCTGTTCGTCACGATCCTGCTGCTGCCCGTCGGCATATTCCTGGGGTTCCTCTCGCTCCGCCTGTATGCGATGGGTTTCGGCCTGCTGCTCCCGCGGTCGCGCGACATCCAGAAGGGGGTCCGCAAGCAGGCTCGCAGGTGGTGGCGGAAGAGCCCGCTGCCCGAGCTGTCCCCGAAACGGGCCAGACGCCGAGCCCGCAAGATCATGCGGCTCGGCCGGTAAGGGCCCTCTCGTCTGCTCCGAACGGCCTAAATTTCTGACGATCCGGTGATAGCGGAGTGTGCGTTGACCTCGTTGGGTAGTCGCTTGCAGCGGCCATCGGGGGCGCACATTGCAAAGATGGCGAAACGGTCGAGCGATCGACAACCGAAAGAGGAGATCCAGTGAAGTGTGGGGCACGAGTGGCCCTCGGCGTCGCCGGCGGCTATTTACTCGGACGAACCAAGAAGATGAAGCTCGCATTGATGCTGGGTGGGATGGCTGCGGGCAGGCGTGCCGGAGGACCGGGTGAGCTCCTGAACCGAGGCACCAAGCTCCTCGAGACCTCACCCGAGCTGTCGCGGCTCGTGGGCGACGTGCGAGGGCGGCTCCTGGAGGCGGGCAAGGGCGCTGCCCTGGCGGTGGCCGCCCGTCAGGTCGAGGCGCTCACCGACCGGGTCGGCAAGCGGGTGGAGTCCCTCGGCAGCGCAGGCGCGCCGCGGCGCGGCAAGGCCGAGGAGGAGCCCGAGCCCGAGCCCGAGCCCGACCGGTACGCCGAGGACGAGTACGCCCAGGACGGGAGCAGCCAGGAGGAGGACGCCGGCTCGGCGGCCGAGCGGGACGAGGAGCCGGTCGAGGAGGAAGCGCCGCCGCCACGCCGTCGGCCCCGCGCCCCGGCCAAGGCCACCGCCGCACGCAGCGGCGGAAAGGGCGCCTCCACGTCCGCGACCGTCCGGCGCACCGCGTCCGGCGCGGGCAAGGCAGCAGGTCGCAACCCCACGCGGGCTGCTCGCACCCGACGGAGCAACGGCGATGGCTGAGGCGAAGGAACGCACCGGCATCGCCGACGCCCTGCCGACGGACGCGCTCAAGGACGCTGGGCAGCGGCTGCTGGGTCTCGTGGTGCAGAGCGCGGCCGAGAACGCGACGGCGCGCATCAACGGCCTGTCCGACCGCCTCACCAGCGTGGCCGAGAACCCCGGGCAGGGAATCGGAACGGTCTTCGGCCGGCAGCGCGACGAGGCCGAGGACAGCGATGACGATGGCGACGACGAGTCGCGTCCCGGGCTGTTGAAGCGAGGCTTCTCCGCCCTCAAGGAGAAGATCGGCAACGTCTTCGGCGGCGGTGGCTCGGGTGGCCAGGGCAAGAAGCTCAAGGTCACGGTCATCAGCGAGAACCAGGACGTCGGGCTGCCCCTGCGCACGACCTACAACCTGTGGACCCAGTTCGCCGACTTCCCGACCTTCATGAAGAAGGTCGAGAGCGTCGAGCAGGCCTCGGACGAGAAGACGAACTGGAAGGCGCAGGTCTTCCTGTCGCACCGCACCTGGGAGGCGACGATCGTCGAGCAGGTGCCGGACTCGCACATCGTCTGGCGGTCCAAGGGTGCGAAGGGGCACGTCGACGGCGCGGTGACCTTCACCGAGCTCGGCCCCAACCTCACCCGCGTGATGCTGGTCCTCGAGTACCACCCGCAAGGGTTGTTCGAGCGCACCGGGAACCTCTGGCGCGCGCAGGGCAGGCGTGCCCGCCTCGAGTTCCAGCACTTCCGCCGGCACGCGATGTCCAACGTCCTGCTCCACCAGGAGGAGGTCGAGGGCTGGCGAGGCGAGATCCACGACAGCGAGGTGGTGAAGACCCACGAGGAGGCCCTGGAGGAGGAGCAGCGCGCCCAGGAGCAGGAGGAGACCGGCGAGGAGCAGACGGCGGAGGACACCGGCGAGGGCGCCGAGGAGGAGCCCTACGACGAGCAGCCCGCCGAAGAGGAGCCGGCCGAGGGCGAGCCGTACGACGAGGACGGGGCCTACGACGAGGAGGACGAGTACGCCGACGAGGAGGAGCCGAGCGACGAGGACTTCCTCGAGGACGAGTACGCCGACGAGGAACAGGAACCGGCCGAGGACGCCGAGCCGGACACCGGGGCCGACGAGGCCAGGGAGCCGGTGGCGGCTTCGAGATCACGACGGGAGCGATGACGGATGACGGTGGCGACACAGCGCCAGAACGGTGGGTACGTAGAGCGCGGCGGCGGCGGCGGTGGTTCGAGCAGCCTTGCCGACGTCGTCGAGCTCATCCTCGACAGAGGCCTGGTCATCGACGTGTTCGTTCGCGTGTCCCTGGTCGGGATCGAGATCCTCACCGTCGATGCCCGGATCGTCGTGGCGAGCGTGGACACGTTCCTGCGCTTCGCCGAGGCGACGAACCGCCTCGACCTCTACGGCAAGGGCAAGGGCGGCAAGGACCTGCCGGAGCTGATGGAGGGCATCACCGAGAGCGGCTCGAAGGGGAAGACCTCCGGGGCCCTCGACGCCGCCGTCGACAAGGTGGGCGACATGCTCGGCAGCGGGCGTGAGGAACGCACCGAGGAACGTGCCGAGCGGGAGGAAGCACCGCGCAGGCGGCCCGCCCGGCAGCGTGCCCGGGAGCGCGAGGAATGAGCGCGACGTACGTCTACGGCCTCGTGGGCGCCGACACGGACCTCCCCGACGACCTCAAGGGTCTCGGCCCGTCAGGTCGGGTCACGACGGTCACGCACGGCAAGGTCGCTGCGATCGTCAGCGACGTTCCGGTCGACC
Organism: Pseudonocardia cypriaca; assembly: GCF_006717045.1. Lineage (NCBI taxonomy): Bacteria > Bacillati > Actinomycetota > Actinomycetes > Pseudonocardiales > Pseudonocardiaceae > Pseudonocardia > Pseudonocardia cypriaca. The sequence goes on along the minus strand of NZ_VFPH01000002.1, from coordinate 2,243,647 downwards.
GCCCGCTCGGCACCCGCGACGACCTGCTCGCACACGAGGCGGTGGTCGACACGGTGGCGGCGACCACCGCCGTCCTCCCCATGCGGTTCCCGGCGGTCGTCGAGGAGAAGGGCGTGGTGGAGGAGCTCCTCGGCCCGCACCACGACCGTTTCGTCGCCGTGCTCGGCGAGCTGGAGGGCCGGGTGCAGTTCACGCTCAAGGGCCGCTACGAGCAGGAGCCCGTGCTGCGGGAGGTGATCGAGGCCGATCCGGAGATACGGGCACTGCAGGAGAAGGTTCGGGACCTGCCCGAGGACGCCTCCTACTACGACCGCGTCCGGCTTGGCGAGCTCATCGTCGCGGCTCTGGAGGAGCGGCGGGACGATGAGTCCGCGCAGATGTTGCGGCGGCTGGAACCGTTCGCGGCAGGGACCGTGGCCAACCAGCCGGGCCAACCGGACGACGTGGTCAACGCGGCTTTCCTGGTGGAGCGGGAGCGCGCAGCGGAGTTCGAGAGCGCGGTGGAGGACCTGGGCCGTGACCTCGCCGGTAGGGTGCGGCTGCGGCTGCTCGGGCCACTGGCGCCCTACGACTTCGTCCCGGAGGAGTAGTGGGTCTGCTGACCGGTCTGCTCGGCCTGCCACTGGCGCCCGTCCGGGGCGTCGTGTGGCTGGCCGAGCAGATCCGCGACCAGGCCGAGGAGCAGTACTACGACCCGGTCCGCATCCGCGCCCAGCTGGATCGGGTCGACGAGGCCCGCCGCACCGGCGAGCTGTCCGAGCAGGAGTGCGCCGAGCTCGAGAACGAGCTGTTGCAGCGGCTGATGGTCCGTCGGGGTTCGTCCGGCGGGTTCGGAGGCGATCGTGGCTGATGACGAGCAGACGACACCGCGCCGCAGGCGGCGCGCACGCACGAACGACAGCGACCCCGAGCAGGAGAAGCGAGCTGCGCGGGACGAGGGCGGCGAGCAGGAACCCGACGAGCGGGAACCCGACGAGCAGCAATCCGACGAGCAGGAACCCGCTGCCGACGCCGACGCCCGCCCCGACGACGGTGACCAGGAGGAGAGCGCAGTTCCCGCCGCGGCGGCGGCGCGCCGGGCCGCGCAGCACGTCGCGGACTTCACCGGCAGGCGTCCCGAGAACGTCATCTCGATCGAGCGGCGTGACGGTGACTGGCAGGTCGGCGTGGAGGTGGTCGAGACGCACCGCATCCCGGACACCACCGACGTCCTCGCCATCTACGAGGTGAGGCTCGACCGCGGCGGCAGGTTGCTCTCGTACCGGCGCACCCGCCGGTACGCGCGGGGACAGCTCGACAAGGAGTGCCGATGACGTCCGGTGGACTGTCCACACCCAACCGCGCCCGCCCGCCGGAACACCGCCAGGAGTCCACGAACCTGGCCGACATCCTCGAGCGCGTGCTGGACAAGGGGATCGTGATCGCCGGGGACATCCGGGTGAACCTGCTCGACATCGAGCTGCTGACGATCAAGATCCGGTTGCTGGTCGCGTCGGTCGACAAGGCGCGGGAGATCGGCATCGACTGGTGGGAGCACGACCCGACGCTGAGCGTCGGCCAGCGGGACCTGGCCGAGGAGAACAAGGCGCTTCGGGAGCGGGTCGCGGCGCTGGAGGCCGGTCGCCCGGCGGAGAACGACGGTGCCCGGCGGGACGGTGAGGATGGCTGACACCCTCGTCTACCTCTACGCGGTCACGGACGCCGCCGACGCTCAGGACCCCGCGACCACCGGCGTGGAGGGGGCGCCGGTGCGTCGCATCGTCTCCGACGGCCTCGCCGCGGTGGTGAGCTCGGTCGACGCCGTCCGGTTCGGTGAGGAGGCGCTGCGGCGCAACCTCGAGGACCTGCAGTGGCTGGAGAAGGCCGCTCGCGCGCACCACGAGGTGGTCGCATCGCTCGCGCGATCCGGGCCGGTCGCCCCCGTGCGGCTGGCGACGGTCTACCTCGACGACCACAACGTCCGCGCACTCCTGCACGAACGCGCCACGGCCTTGCACGAAGCTCTCGACCGGATCCGCGGACGCGTCGAGTGGGGCGTGAAGGCCTACGTGGCGCCCACCGACGATGCCGGCGTCCAGGAGGACGCAGGCGACGGCGCCAAGCCCGGGACGTCCTACCTCATGCGCCGGAGGGCCGAACGCGACCGCGCGGCCGGCGGGCTCCGGGCCGCCACCGACGCGGCGGAGGCGCTGCACCGGGAGGTCTCCGACCTCGCCGTCGCGAGCCGCCGCTACGAACCCCAGGACCCGCGGCTGTCCGGGCACCGCGAGGCGATGGTGCTCAACGCCGCGTACCTCGTCGACGAGGCCGATGCGGCAGCCATGCGACGGCTCGTCGAGGACCGCGAGGTACGGACGCTGCGGCTGGAGCTGACCGGCCCGTGGGCCCCGTACTCGTTCGCAACGCTGGAGGAACCGTGACGGCCGTGGCCGAGCGCGAGGTCGCGCTGGTCGACCTGCTGGACCGGCTGCTGGCCGGCGGCGTCGTGATCAGCGGGGACATCACGATCTCGCTGGCCGATGTCGATCTGGTGCACGTCTCGCTCCGCGCCCTGATCAGCTCCGTCCAGACCCTGGTGGAACCGTGACCGGCGTCCCGGAGCGGCTCGAGCTCGACCCGGACTCAGTCGGGCGCGACCTCGGCAGGCTCGTCCTCACCATCGTCGAGCTCGTCCGCCAGCTGATGGAACGGCAGGCGATCCGGCGGGTCGAGGCCGGTGACCTGCCGGACGAGACCGTCGAGCGGCTCGGGCTCGGCCTCATGCGTCTGGACGAGGCGATGGCCGAGCTGCGGGAGCACTTCGGGCTGCGCGCCGAGGACCTCAACATCGACCTCGGCCCCCTGGGGAGTCTGCTGCCCCGACAGCACGATCAATGACCCCTGAACAGCAGTGCGTCCGGGCCGGACACGACCCGGACGCACTGCAGGATCGTCAGCCCCTCATGCCGAACCGGGACCGGCGCCTCCCGTAGACACCCGCCACCAGAGCCACGCCGATGGCCGCGACCACCACCTGCACGATCAGCTCCAGCCAGTCGATCCCGTTGGTCACCGTCGGGACGCCGAGCGCCCTGGCGATGCCGGTGCCGATGAACGCCGCCACGATGCCGATCACGATCGTGAGCCAGATCGGAATGTGCTGCCGGCCGGGTACGACCAGTCGGCCCAGCGCACCGACGACGATTCCGACGAGTAGCGCGCTGATGATGCCGGTGATGGTCATTTTTCCTCCAACCACCAACTGCCCGAATGATGTCCCGGAATACCCTGTCCGGAACGGATCCAAGCGCCCTGGGCCCACATTCGCCGAGCTCGTCGCGGTGATGCTCATCCCCTGCGGGTATCCGCCGTGCGTCAGGTCTCGACGCTCCAAGGAGGAGTTGTGAGTACGAAGGTCGAGAAGACGATCGACGTCGCAGTCCCGGTACCGACGGCCTACAACCAGTGGACCCAGTTCGAGGACTTCCCGAAGTTCATGGGTGGTGTGCAGGAAGTGCGGCAGCTCAACGACCGGACGCTGCACTGGGTCGCCAAGATCGGAGGGGTGCAGCGGGAGTGGGACGCCACCATTCTCGAGCAGACCCCGGACCAGAAGATCGCCTGGGCCGCGACCACCGGGGCGACGAACGCCGGCGCCGTGTACTTCGAGCCACTGGGTCCGGACCGGACGGCGGTTCGGCTGAGCCTGGAGTACGAACCCGAGGGGCTGGTTGAGAAGACCGGTGACTTCCTGAATGTCGTCTCGAGGCAGGCGGAGAAGGATCTCGAGAAGTTCAAGGAGTTCATCGAGAGCCGGGACGCCGAAACAGGATCGTGGCGCGGCTCGGTGAACGAGCCCGGCTCCGCCGGGACCCCCGGAGTCGAGGACGCATCGACGAGCAGGGGAGACAGCGGCAAGCCCGAGGGCTGATCACCTGCGCGGGCGCGGCCGTACAGTGCGCAGGTGAGCACGTCGTGGTTGGTTCGCGCCGCCGGGGTCGCTCGGGGGATGCGATGAGCAGGTTGGCCGAGGTCGACCTCTCCGTCGGGATGTCGAAGGGTGAGGAGGCGGCCCGGCTGAAGGCCGCGTCGCGGCGCCTGCTGCACCTGCGCCTGGTGCTGGGTGGGCAGATCGGCGAGCCCCGGCTCGGGCCGCCGCTGTGCGTCGTCTTCGAGGGCTGGGACGCGTCGGGGAAGGGCGGGGCCATCAAGCGCCTGGTCGCCCCGCTCGACCCCCGCCACGTCCGCGTGGCGCAGTTCGCCGCGCCCACCCACGACGAGAAGCGCCACCACTTCCTCTGGCGGTTCTGGCCCGTGCTGCCGGGCTGGGGAGGCATGGCCGTGCTTGACCGCTCGTGGTACGGCCGCGTGCTCGTGGAGCGGGTCGAGCAGTTCGCCACCGAGGAGCAGTGGTCGCGCGCCTACGAGGAGATCGTGCAGTTCGAACGGACCCTCGCCGCCGAGGGGATGATCCTCGTCAAGTTCTGGATGCACGTCTCCGACGAGGAGCAGCTGCGCCGGTTCCGCCGTCGCGCGGACGACCCGCTCAAGTCGTGGAAGCTCACCGACGAGGACTGGCGCAACCGCGAGAAGCGCCCGGCGTACGAGGCGGCCGTCGAGGACATGCTCGAGCGCACCGACCACCCCATGAGCAGGTGGCACGTGATCGCGGGCGACGACAAGCGCCACGCTCGGGTGGCGGTCGTCGAGACGGTGTCCCGGATCGTGGAGGCGGAGCTGACCGAGCGCGGCTACGACCTCGCCGACGTGCCGGACGCGACGTAGCGGCGGCCCCCTACGGGTTCCGCCCGGTGTCGTGCGTGTCTGCGTCGTCGTCGGTGCGGTTGCGCTCGTCGAACTCGACCGTGATCGACTGGGCGTCCTTGTACTGCTGCGCACTGGCGTACGAGGTGTAGCTGCGGCGGTCGGCGCCGGTGAGCTCGACGTCCTCGACGAACGGGGTGAGCAGCGAGCGCGGCCACAGCCCCCTGGCCAGCACCACGTTCAGCTCGGCCGCGAGCACGACGATGACCGCCTCGAGGTAGATCCAGGCCATCAGCCCGAGCACGATCCCGAACAGCCCGTAGACCTGGCTGGAGCCCAGCAGCCCGGTGCGCACGAAGAAGGCGCCCGTCGTCAGCAGCACCTGGAAGGCGAGCGCGGCGAGGATGGCGCCGGGGAGGATCTCGCGGACGCTCACCCGTCGCGAGGTGAGCGCGCGGAACGCGAGCAGCATCAGCAGGCAGTTGGCGGCCATCGAGACCGCGACGGCCGCCACCCGCAGCCCGAGGTCCAGGTGCGCGCCGATTTCCCCGGCCCCCGCGGCCAGACCGGACAGGACGGTGGTCACGAGCACACCGACACCGAAGAGCAGGAGCAGCAGCATGCTGCGCAGGCGGGCTCGGATCGGATCGGGCCTGCGGTTCATCGGAACGCCCCAGACCTGGTTGAGCGCGTTCTGGATGGCCACGGCCACCCCGAGCGCGCCGTAGAGGGCGACGAGGATCCCGACCGCGAGGCCTGCGCCGGACCCGCGCAGCGGCTGCGCGTTGTCGGTGAGCTGGTCGCCGATGATCGGGAACTGGGCCAGCGCGCTGTCGACGAGCTGCTGCTGCAGCGTCTCGTTGCCGGGAAGCGCGAACCCGAGCACGGTGGAGAAGATCAGCAGCAACGGGAAGAGGGAGAGGAACCCGTAGTAGGTGATGAGGGCGGCGAGGTACCCGCCCTGGTCGTCGGCGAACTTGTACACCACCGCGATCGGCACCCCGAGCCACCGGTGCCCGCGCTGGTACTCGTCGAGCCGCCCGATCGCTTCCACAGCAGTGACATACCCCCGCCACCCTGCAACAGGCTGGTCCGCTCGGGTTCCTCGACAACCGCCGCGGGTACCCGTCCGGCACCGTTCGGAGGTGGAGCATGAGCGAGCACCCGGCAGGCCGCGAGACCAGCCCCGACGCAGCTGGATCCCCGCTGCCGGCGCAGGAGGAGGACGGCCCCGAGCGCGCAGACGGTCCGGGTGAGACCGTCGGCGCGTCCGACGCCGCGGCGGACGCCGCGCGCAGCGGTGCCGACGTCGACGTGCCCGACGACGTGCGGACGGACTCCGACCCCGTTCCCGTGGGCGATGACGACGCGGATGCCGACGCGCGCCGGTCGGGCGGGCACCGCTGACGGCAGACGGTGGTCGACGGTGGTCATCCCGCCGTCGTGGCGAGACCTTCCCGGATCCAGACCACCGCGATCCACGCCTCGCGGACGCGCCAGCCCGCGGATGTCCGCACGGCCTCCCATGTCACTCGCACGCTGCCGGTGCGGAACGGCGGCTCGCCCTCGCGGTAGAAGTACGTGAGCTGGTTGGCCGAGGCATTCGCCCGGTCTCCGTCGACGTCCACCACCACGCCGGTGGGCAGGTGCTGGGTGCGCACACCGTCCACGTGGGACCCGTGCAGGAAGGCTTTGACCTCCTCGATGCCGCGGAGCTCCCCGCCCTGTGGCGAGTGCACCACCACGTCGTCGGTGTAGATCGTGCCGATGTCGTCGTAGCGGGCCTCGTCCAGCAGGTCGGCGAAGCGGGCGAACAGGCTGGAGACCTCGATGTGCTCGTGGGACACGACGCCCTCATATCGTTGGCTTGACCAATGTTGGTGCGGCCAACTGTACGGCACCGCCCACGTCGGGTCCGGCCGCGCACGCCGTGTCCGGCGGCGCGGCCGGTCGACGGGTCGGGTTCCGTGCGCTACCGCCGGAACTCACTCGCTGTCGTCGTCGCTGCTCTCGTCGCTCTCGTCGTCGCTGGTGGTGGTGTCGTCGGCGGTGGGCGACTCGTCGGCCGACTCCGCGGACTCCTCGTCGGTCTCGGACTCGGTCTCCGTCTCCGTCTCTTCGTCGGTCTCGGTGTCGGTCTCGGTGTCGGTCTCTCGAGCGGTGTCGGTGTGGGTCTCGGTGTCGCGCTCTCGATCGGTCTCGGTGTCGGACTCGGTCCCGCTTTCCGACTCGGCTCCGGACGCGGTGCTGGTGACCTCGGTGCCTGCCTCGTCGTCGCTCCCGGTCTCGGCCCTGTCCGCGTCGGCAGGCGACTCGACGGGTTCGGAAGGGCTCGTGTCCTCGTCCTCCTCGCGGCTCGGCAGGCCGAGCCGCACCGAGGGGAGCTCGATGTCGGGGAGCTCCACCTCCACGGCGCCGAGGGCGAGGTCCGGCGTCTCGACCCGGGTGGCGGAGAGGGTTGCCTCGGGGAGCTCCACCTCCGGCGGCTCGTCGGCGGTCAGCGCGAGGCGGGCCCCGCTGACCTCGACGTCCGGTGTCGTGATGCTCGCCCCGGAGGCGGCGAGCGGGCCGATGTTCGTGTCGCCGGCAGTGACGTCCGGCAGGCCGATCCCCGTCGCCGTCGTGACGGCCTCCACCCCGTCCGCGCCGAGCGTGGCGCGGACGTCCGGCGCGGCGACGACGGCGGGCCCGACGGTCACCTCAGGGGTCCGGACCGGGCCGGCGACGGGCAGGTCCACGGCCGCGCTCGGCACGCGTACCGCAGGCGTTGCCACCTCGGGCGGGGACAGCGCCACAACGATCACCGGCGGCCGGGATGGCTCGCCGCCGCCACCGGGAGCGCCGCCACCGGGAGCGCCGCCGCCCGGCGCTTCGCCGCCCGGGCTTCCCCCACCCGGGCCGGCGGGACCAGTGCCACCGCCACCGGGCGGCCATGACCCGGGCCCCGCCGGCGGCACACCGGACCCGGGCGGAACGGTCCCGGGCCATGGCACGCCGATGGGCTCGGTGGACCCGGTGCCGGCCGCGCTCCCGGCCCGGCCGGGGACCGTCGACGGGGACCGGTGGGCAGCGATCCGGCCGCGCCCAGCCGCCTCCCCGTCGGCGACCGCCGTGGTGTCCACAGCGGAGGGGACGGCGTCGGCGAACAGCTGCCGCACCGCGGCGACGGCGAGGTCGTGCGCGCCGGGACCCTGGCCGTGCAGGCCCGGAAGTGGCAGCGGGATACCGGCGTCGGGCACCGACCGGACCGATGCGTCGTCGAGCACCGAAGGCCCGAGGACCGCGGTCGCGGCGAACAGCGCGCCTGCCGCAGCCGCCGCCTTGCGGACGTTGCGGCGGGGCGGTTCCGCCGGCGGCTGCGCGACCCGGGCGTACCCGCGGGGCAGCAGCGGCGGGTCGGCCCTGTGCGGACCGCGTCCTTCGCGGCGGAGCAGGGCCGCGACCGACACCGCGTCGCCGGTTCCCCGTCGGGACGGTGGTGGCACGGGCGCCCCCTGGCACCGGGCGAGCAGCTCCGCGACGCTGATCGCTTCTGCGCTGCGCGGGCGGGGGCGGTGCGGGTTCCCGGGCGGTTCCACGTGTCGCGCCTTCCTGACGGCGGTCATGGAGGTGTGTGAGCAGACGATCTGTCGTTCCACGCCGAGCCGATGTTGCAGCGGCTCCGGCTGTCGTTCGTCGGCTCGTCGCCCGTCACTCGAACAGCGGGATCGCTCTCCGGGGAGCCGCCTGCCGTAGATCGTCGCCCGCTCATCGACCCGGAGCACTCCGGTAGGCGGCGGCGGGAGGTCCGAACGGCGCAGCGGAGGTGGCGGTGCGCCTCCGGGCGCGGAGGGACCGCATCCGCACTGCCGTTACCGAGGGTAACGGCAATCACCCGGGTGGCCCTGGCCGATCGGTACGGTGGCGCTAGGGCAGCGTGCCGGTGTCCAGGAGGTGCTGGGCGACCTCGGCCACCTTGCGACGTTGGTTGCGCGCGACGCGGCGCAGCACGTTGAAGGCGGTGACGGCGTCGACGCGCTCGTCGGCCATCAGGTACCCGACCGCTCTCTCGATGACGACGCGGTAGTCCAGCGCGTACTGGAGCTGCTCGGCCAGCTGGCCCGCGTGACGAGCCGTGAGGGCAGCGCTGAGCGTGGTCTCCAGGACCTCGCCGTAGCGGCTCAGCGCCGCACGTTCGGAGTCGTCCCAGCGGTGAGGCCGGTCGAGGTACACGTCGAGCGACCCGACCGTGACGCCGCCCAGGTGGACCGGCACCCCGAGCACCGAACGCACCCCGTGTTCGAGGATGGTGCCGCGGCTGGCGGGCCAGCGCGTCTCGGTGGCCAGGTCGTCGGTGCTGGTGATCTCCCCGTTGACGAACGTGTCCACGCAGGGCCCTTGCCCGGTCTCGGACTGCACGTCCTCGAGCACCCGCCCCGGTCCGTCGCTGGCCGCGGCGTAGCGCAGGACGTTCTGCTGGTCGGCGATCATGAGCCCGGATCCGGAGACTCCGAACAGCTGTACGCAGGCACCGATGACGTCGTGCAGCGCTGCGCTGATGTCGCGGTCGTTCGAGGTGCCCAGCACGCGCAGGCTGGCCGCGAGCTTCTCCGGGTCGATGCTCACCACGATGAGCCGGCCAGGCCGGTTCTGATCATGCGAGCCTCCCAGAGTCATCGGAAAGGGGTGCGCTGAGCGTCAGCAGCACGCCGATGACGTCCGCGTAGGCCTGGCACGCCACCAGCTGTCGCTCGCCCCAGCCACCCGGCCGGCTCCGCGCGAGGTTGAGCGTACCGACCACCCGGCCGCGGGCCCGTACGGGAACGGAGAGCACCGACCGCACCAGCGCCGCCTCCGGCGAGGTGGGCGAGCCGTCGCGACGGTGCTGCAGCCATTCCCACAGCGGCGTGTAGTGCGGCTGCTCGCCCCGGCTGCTCGCCGCGAGGTCGGCCACGGCGACCGGCTGAGCGGTGCGGAGCGAGTCGATGCCGGGGCCGACGCCCAGCTGCTGCTGGCCGTGTTCCAACCGGCTGCTGGCCGGGTCCGACGCGCCGACGACCTGCAGCCGGTCGTGCTCGTCCAGCAGCATGAGGCCGATCCGGTCGACGCCGAGCACCGTTTCCGCGGCCGCGAGCACCTGCTCGAGCCGGCCGAGCAGGTGCTGCTCGACGAGCAGGTCGGGCACCTCGAGCCCGGACAGCAGCTCCACGAGGCTCGTGGCCAGCGCAGCGTCGTCCGCCCCCCGGTCCGGCGGTGCCGCTGTCCCGGTCTCCTCATCCATGTCGATCTCCGCCCGAATCGGCCGTGGCGCTCACCTGTCTCGATCCTCTCGCAGCGCGAACGTGCGCCAGCGCGTCGGGCAGCGTCAACCGCAGCTCGTCGGGACGGTGTCCGACGATGCACGCCACGCGCCTCAGGTGGGGGTTCACGATCAGCTCGGCAGGCCGCCCTGAGCGGCGAACCTGCTGGATGCAGCTCAGCAGCAGGCGGAGCCCAACCACCGCGACGAACACCGCGGACACGTCGACCACGACCGGATCGGCACCGACGAGGCGGGCGAGCTCGCGTTGCGCCGCCTGCTCCGTGTTCAGGTCCAGGTCGACCTCTGCGGTCAACACGGTCACCACGGCATCGTCCGAGCCGGCACCGCCGACCCGGTCCACGCGAAAGATCTGTCTACCCATCCACCCCACCAGCGCACATACGTCATCACAATGACGTCGGCCGCGGGGGCAGGGCGGAGACGTACAACATCGTATGCCACTCGACCGTGTCAGCGGGGAGCGGAGCGCTGGGGGCGTTCGGGCAGCAGCCCGGTGTCGATGACCTGTGACGCCACGTCGCGGAGCCTGCGGTTGAGGTGCTGGGACGCTCGGGTCAGCACCGAGAACGCCTCCTGCTCCGTCATCCGGCCCCGCGCCATCAGCACTCCCATGGCCATGCCGATCACGCGGTTGGATGCGAGCGCCTGATCGAGCTGCTCAGCGCGTTCCTTGTCCTGCACGGCCCGGATGCCGAGCGCGGCGTGGGTGGCGAGGATGGTGCCGACGGTGCGGGCGTGCTCGTCGAACGCCCCCACTTCCCGGGAGTAGAAGTTGAGCGCGCCGATCGTGTCCGACTCCACGAACAGCCGGAACGCCAGCATGCTGCGCACCCCGGTCTCCTCCGCCGCACGCCGGCTGAACGGCGGCCACCGCTCGTCCGCGGCCAGGTCGTCGATCTGGAAGACCTCGTGCTCGTCGATCGCGCCGAGGCACGGCCCCTGACCGGTCTCGTACTGGATCGCGTCCACCGCATGCGGCACCTCGTCGGTGGCGCCCCTCGTCTCGATCCTCCCGTGCCGGCGGATGACGGAGAGCGCAGCGTGGTCACACCCCTCGACGGTGTCGACCGCTGCGCGGGTGATCCGCTCGACGACGTCCATCGGGGTGCTCTGCTCGTGCAGCTGCCGGGCGATGTCGGCGAACACCTCGGCCAGGTTGCCATCCGCTGCTGCGGTCACCCCGCCAACCTAGCCCCGGTTGGACCGGGTTCGGCTACGTCTTCGCGGCGCCGAGTGGACTTGGACTTGCGCTGTCCGGGGCGGTTCTTCCTAGACTGTGGAGGTACTGGTCCGGCAGTGGGCTCGTTCATCGCGCCCTGCCGACCCGGGAGACCCCGTTCGTGACGTACACGCAGTCCAGCTCCGTGGAGCAGGTCCAGGACACCTCGGCCGCGCCTCCGCCGAGCGTCAGCCGCCGAGCGCCCAGACACACCGACCGGTACGAGCACCTCGCGCCGCTGTTCGCCGAGCTCGCCCGGCTCGGGCCCGACGATCCGCGCCGGGTCGAGCTGCGCCGACGGCTGATCACCGGGTTCCTGCCGGTCGCGCACAACATCGCGCGCAAGTACGCCTACCGCGGGGAGAACGCCGACGACCTGGAGCAGGTGGCCAACCTGGGTCTGGTCCAGGCGGTCGACCGGTTCGACCCGGGACGGGGGATCGACTTCCTCTCCTTCGCGGTTCCGACGATCACCGGGGAGGTGCAGCGGCACTTCCGCGACCGCCAGGCCGCGATCCGGCTGCCGCGGCCGATCTGGGACCTCCAGACCCGCGTGTCACAGGCCGCCTCGGAGCTGAGCCAGCGCAACGGAAGGGCGCCGACGCCGCGGGAGCTCGCGGCACACCTCGAGGTCGACCTCGAGGCGGTCGTCGAGGCGGTGCAGGCGGTGTTCGAGACGCGCACGTCGTCCCTGGACGAGCCGTTGCGCCGCAGCGAGCAGGACTCGGGCGAGTCGACGGAGCTCGCTGCGGTGCTGGGTGACGCCGACCCGTCGCTGGATCTCGTCGAGGACCGCGTGTCGCTCGCGCCGCTGCTCGACGCCCTGCCCGCCCGGGAACGGGAGATCCTGCTCCTGCGCTTCTACGGCAACATGACCCAGACGGAGATCGCGAAGCGCGTCGGGATCTCCCAGATGCACGTCTCCCGGCTGCTGGCGGCAACGCTGGCCCAGCTCCGCCAGCACCTTGCCTGATCAGGCTCCCGTGGCCAGCGGCCAGCGCAGGAGCGCGGCCACGCCGTCCGGGACGGGACGGCCGACCAGGCCGGTCCGCCCACCGCCGATGGGGTGGAACGCGGCCCCGGTGCCGGCGGCGGCACGCAGGAGGGCGGCGTCGACGGGCACCTGCGCCACCGGGGACACGCCCATGGCGTCGAGCTCCGCCCGGTCCTTCGCCAGGTGGGAGGGCTGCTCGCCGACCCACACGAGGTCCTCGCGCCGGACGCCGCCGTCGATCAGGAGCGTGTCCACCTGCTCGGCCCGCAGTGCGGCCAGCACCTGGGGCAGCCCCTGCGCGACGGCGCCGTCCGGGCGGCCCGCCAGCTGGTCGAGGCGGTCGAGCACCTGGTGCCGCTCCCGGGTGGCGGCGTCACGCGCGGCCTCGGTGACCGCGTCCGCGAGCTCGGAGTCGTCCCCACCGGAGCGCAGGCCGCTGTGCTCGACCTCGGTGGCGATCCCCGAGGAACGTTCCCCGAGGTTGTCGAGCAGGAGCTTGCGCGACTGCGCCTCGCCGGCGAGGACCAGCACGCGCGCCCCGGACTGCTCGACCTGGCGGTCGATCCGCTCGGCGAGCGCGGACACGTTGCTCCGCCAGGTGTTCTCCACGGTGTGCTGCATCTTCAGGTGCTTCCACCCGCCGCCGCGCACCTTGTGCGTCCGGTGGCTCTCACCCTCGACGTTCTCGACCTGCTCGGGCCCTTCCTGGCCGTCGGTCGGGTCGGCCAGGAGGATCTCGCCGCCGTTCTTGTCGACCCGGGCGACGAGGACCGTTACCGGCTCGGGTCCGTCGAGCAGGAGGGGCAGCAGGTCGGGAAGCGCCGACCAGGTGGCGCGGGGCGGGTCGGGCGGCTCGGGCAGGTCGCGGTCGAGCAGCAGCTCTCCGGCCCGGGCGACGAGCACGCGCCCCGCCCGGCCGACGGCCGGGCCCGCGTCGCGGACGGCTGCGTCGAGCGCCTCCAGCGTCTCGGCGTCAGCGCCCTGCTCCTCGAGTGCCTTGCGCTGCTCGGACCACCGCAGCTCACCCTCGTGCACGGCGTTCTCGGAGTCGTGCGACGCGTCGAGGTAGACGGTGGCGAACCCGCCGACCGCTGCGGTCAGGGGAGTGAGATGGTGCAGATCCATGGTGTCCCTCCACGGACGGCGCTGCCTTGCAGCGGCGGAGGTTCCCGCTGGGTGTCCGGCCAAACAACGGGGTGTGCGGGGGCCGCAGCGGGGTAAGCACGGGCGTGGATCGTGATCGGACACTCGAGCTCGTGCGCTGCGGCTACCCGTGGGCGGCGGCGCTGCGGCAGGGGAAGGACGCGGTGCCCACCCGGCTCCTCGGGCGGCGCGCGGTGGTGGTCGGAGGACCGGCGGGGGTTCGCAGGTTCTACGACCCCCGGTTGCGGCGACGTGGCGCGTTCCCGTCGGCGGTGAAGCTTGTGCTGTTCGGGCCCGGAACCGTGCACGGGCTGGACGATGCCGAGCACCAGCTGCGCAAGGCGCTGTTCCTGGGTGTGATCACCCCCGAGGCGGTCGTGGCACTGGGGGAGCGGGCCGAACGGGAGTGGGCGGCCGCCATCGACCGGTGGCCCGGCCGCGAGCGGGTGGTGCTGTTCGACGAGGCGGTGCAGGTGCTCGCGGCGTCGGTGCTGCCGTGGGCGGGCGTCCCGGTCGCCGACGGCGAGCTGCCGCGCCGGGCCCGGCAGCTCGCGACGGTGCTGCACGGCTTCGCCGCCCCCGGGCCGGCGTACGCACGCGCGGTCGTGGCCCGGCTGCAGGTCGGGCACTGGGCGAAGGGGCTGGTGCGCGGGGTGCGCGCCGGGCGGCTCGACCCACCGCCGGGCACCGCGCTGCACGAAGCCGCGCACGCCACCGACCACGAGGGCAGGTTGCTCCCGGAACGGGTCGCGGCCACCGCCCTGCTCAACGTGGTCCGCCCGACCGTCGCGGTGGCGTGGTTCGTGGCGTTCGCCGGGAAGGCGCTGCACGAGCACCCCGAATGGCGCGAGCGGATCGCCGCGGGGGACGACCGGGCGGTGGACGCGTTCGTGCACGAGGTGCGGCGGCTGTACCCGTTCGTGCCCGTCCTGGCCGCCAGGGCCAGGGAGCCACAGGACGTCCTCGGGGTCCGGGTGCCTCGCGGCGGGTTGGTCGTGCTGGACGTGCACGGCACCGACCACGACCCGGTGCACTGGCCCGACCCGGACCGGTTCGACCCGGAACGCTTCCTCGACGCACCCGTCGACCCCGACACGCTCGTCCCACAAGGCGGAGGTGACGTCGTGACCGGGCACCGCTGCCCCGGTGAGGGCGTCACGCTGACCATGCTCGCGGTCGCCGTCCGCGCACTGGCCCCGCTGCCCGACACGATGCCCCCGCAGGACCTCGGCTACGACATCACCCGCATCCCGACCCGGCCGCGCAGCGGCGTCGTGCTGACCACCGGGGATCGTTCACCCCAACCCCGCTGAGCCGGACGATCAGGAGGCGCCGTGGAGGTCGGCGGCTACCGCGTCGATCCCGTCGTCGACGGCGAGGGCCGCCTGTGGCCGGACGAGGCGCTCCCCGGCGTCCGTGCCGCCTCGTGGGAGCGGCACCGGGCGTTGCTCGTCGACGGCCGGTTGCTGCCCATCGTGGTCGGGGGGTTCCTGTTGCGCGGTCGGGGCCGGACCATCCTGGTCGATCTCGGGTACGGGCCCGGCGCGCTCGGCGGCACCCCTACCGGCAGGATGCCCGGTTCCCTGCGCGAGCGGGGCGTCGATCCCGCGGACGTGACCGACGTGCTGTTCACCCACCTGCACCGCGACCACGTGGGCTGGGCGTCGAGCGGTGGGATCGCCGTGTTCCCACACGCTCGGTTGTGCTGCGGGGCGGGCGACCGCACGTACTTCCTCGAGCAGCGCCCCGATCCGGCGGTCGTCGAGCTGCTCGGCCCGTGTGCCGACCGCCTCGGGACGTTCGAGGACGGGATCGACCTCACCGGGATCGCCGCCGTGCCCGCGCCGGGGCACACCCCGGGCTCGACGATCATCACGGTGTCCGACGGGCAGAACCAGCTGATGCTGCTCGGCGACGTGGCCCACTTCCCGGTGCAGCTGATCGAGACCCGCTGGACCACGCCGTGGGACGTCGATCCGGAACTCGCGTGCCGCACCCGGGAGCAGGTGGTTCGCCCGGCCGTCGACGACCCGTCGGTGTGGCTGGTCGGGGCGCATTTCCCCGCGATGCGGCCTGGACGGCTGCTCGATCAAGGCGGCGAGCTGCGGTGGGAGCCGCTTTGATCGTCCGTCGGACGTGTCGGGCGTCCTGGGCGGGGTAATCGCCGCGGGAACAGGGAGGACCGCCGATGGACTCCGAGCCCGTTGTCGTCGGGATCAACCGCACCCAGGACGGATCGGTGGCGGTGGCCCGCGGTCGGTCCACGGTGTACAGCTTGCAGAAGGAGCGGTTGACGCGGCGCAAGCACCACTGGGGCCGGCTGGGCGACCTGCCCAACCTCTACCTGCCCCGGATGGCCGCGCTGCGCGAGCCGGTGGACCTCGTCGTCGAGTGCTTCTCCTCCGACGACGAGATCAAGCACGTCGACGTCTACCACCAGGAGGTGCTCGACACCCTGCGGTTCCGCGGCGAGCCGCGGATCGTGACGATGTCCCACCACCTCTCGCACCTCTACAGCGCGTTCCCACCCTCGCCGTTCCGGGCCGCGGCCGGGATGGTCATCGACGGTCAGGGCAGCCCGGTGCGCGACTTCACCGAGTCGACGCCCGGGATCGACGAGGAGACGCCACCGGACCTGCTGGAGGTCTCGTCGTTCTACCGCTGCGAGCGCGGCAGGCCGCCGGGATGCTTCGCGAAGCAGCTCTGGGACGGCGACTGGGACCGTCCGGCGGGGCTCGGCTGCTTCTACTACCTGCTCACCAGGGTGATGTTCACCGGCGAGGGCAGCGAGGGGAAGGTGATGGGCCTCGCCCCGTTCGGGAACCCGCAGGCTTTCGGCCTGCCCGATCTCGTCGTCGACGGGCACCGCGTGCTGATCCCGCGCGAATGGCTGGACGTCTTAGCCGACCGCGACCGGTTCTCGCACTTCCTGGGCGGCCCCGGCTCGTTCACCGACTGCGCCGATCTCGCGGCCGAGGGCCAGCGCGCCTTCGAGACCGCGCTGCTGGAGGTCACGGCCTGGCTGCACGAGCAGACCGGCGCGCAGAACCTCGCGTTCGCGGGCGGGACCGCGCTCAACTGCTCGGCGAACGGGCGGATCCTGCGCGAGAGCGCCTTCGACGACGTGTTCATCCCGCCGAGCGCCCACGACGGCGGCACCGCGCTGGGCTGCGCGCTGTACGGCTTGATGGAATGCCTCGGCGAGCCCAGCGAGTTCCGCTGGACCGACGACTTCCTCGGCCCGGACCCCGAGCCGTCCGCCGTAGCGGCCGCGGTCCGGGCGGTCGCGGACGACCCCGCGCTCGTCGTGGAGCAGCCCGCAGACCTCGCCACGGCCGCAGCCGAGCTGCTCGACCATGGCTACGTCGTCGCCGTCCACCAGGGGCGCAGCGAGTCCGGCCCGCGGGCGCTCGGGGACCGCAGCATCATCGGCGACGCGCGCCACCCCGCGATGCGCGACTTCGTCAACTTCAGGGTGAAGGGCCGCGAGTGGTTCCGGCCGCTCGCCCCGCTGGTGCTCGCCGACGCGGCGCCGACGATCTTCGACGTGGACCGGCCCACCCCGTTCATGCAGCTGGCGATCGACGTCCGGCCCGAGCACCGCGACGCGCTTCCCGCGATCACCCACGTGGACGGCACGGCCCGGATACAGACGGTCGAATCGAGCAACACACCGTTCCTGCACGCACTGCTCACCGCGTTCCGGGACCGGACCGGCTGCCCCGTCCTGATCAACACCTCCCTCAACGGCAAGGGTGACCCGCTCACGGAGACCCCGGAGGACTCCATCGCCTGCCTCACCGGCACCCAGATGCACGCGTTGGTGATGCCGCCGTTCCTGATCCGCAAGCCCGGCGCGACCCCGGTGCCGCGGGATTGGACGCCCTGACCACCGCGACGACCCGGGCCTGGTCCTACGGGGCGGTGCGGGCCGGCGCCGGGACCGGTGGGGCGTCCTCGGGACGCAGCGCGTCCTCGGGCGGACGGCCGTCGCCCAGCCGGTCGAGCACGTTGCGCGTCACCTGCTCGACGACGGGGTTGCCGCGCGCGAGCAGCCGGGGCCAGTCGGTGGTCGCGCCGGTGAACACCGTGCCGGTGGCAGGGCGGGTCCCGCTGCCGGCGCCGGGGCCGTGGAGGCCCATCGTGGCGGCCCGGTTGCCGAAGCCCCACCCGCTGGGCAACGCGTCACCGACGCCGAGGATCGTGAAGTCGGCAGGCGTGCCGTCGTCGCCGGTCGGGCGGACCGGGCGGCCGGAGCGCATCGGGGCGCGGTCGAAGTGGGCGCCGTCGCACTCGTAGCCGACCAGGTACTCGTCGGGCCGGTCACCGAACGCGTCGCCGTCGTGCACCCCGGTGCCCGCGTAGACCCAGTGCTCGGCGTGCTGCACCCGGTACCCGACCGGGACGGGGTGGTCGTCGCGGTCCCGCTCGCCGCCGTTGCGGAAGCTCACCCCCGTGAGCAGGTTCTCCGGACGGTCCGGTCCCGAGGGGTCCGACCAGTTCGCTGCGCGGCGGAACGACCAGTCGTCGTCGAAGCAGATCCGCCACCAGCAGGTGTTGCCGCTGAAGAACGCCACGTTGCCGCCGGCCCGCACGAACGACTCGGCGTGCTCACGCATGGCGTCGCTCCAGTACTCGTCGTGGCCCGCGCTCATCAGCAGCTGGTGACGGTCGAGCAACCCGGGATCGCGGTGCAGGTCCAGATCGGTGCAGTAGTCCACCCGGTAGCCGATGCGCTCCAGCCAAGCGACGAAGGGCGCGTCCCAGTGCACGAACGCCTGACGGGGCGTCGGGTCGAACGGGTCGAAGTTGAAGGTGTCCCACGGAGTGCCACCGGTGCCGCCCCCCGGTCTGCGCAGCGAGACCGACGGCGGCACCGGCCGCGAGAGCACACCGGGCGGTGGCGTGGAGTAGATGCACCAGCTCGGTGACCGGTCCGGTGTCGTGAGGTTGTAGGCCTGGTAGGTGAACAGCGGCAGCTTGTAGAGGATCGGCGCGGGTTCGGTGCCCGGTGCGCCGCGGACCACGAACAGGGCGCGTGCCGTGCGGGCGTCCGGGGTGGGGAGGACGTCCGGGAGCCGCAGCGGATCGCCGCGCCCGTCGCCCTCCAGGAGCACGGCGACGTACACCCCCGGGCACCACCCGGGGGGCACGGCGAGCTGGTACGCGGTCCACGGCGCCAGTTCCTCGCCGTGCAGCCCGATCCCGGGGCGGCCCCAGTCCTGGAAAGGCAGCTGCTGGTCCCGGCGCGCCCCCTCGAACCACCCCCAGCCGCCCGCCGGTTCCAGCCGCGCCCCCCATCGGAAGGCCAGCACCCGGAAGGCCGGAGCGTCGGTTGACACCCGCAGGACCATCCGCTCGCCCGCGACGGTGCAGGGCTCGTCCGGATATCCCGCGATCACCCTCCTTCTGTTCCCTGGCAACCGCCTGGGAACCGCGCCTACTCGCCCCGCACCGCGTCCCACGCGAGCGCCGCGGCGCCCACCAGCGGTCCGTTCTGCGCGAAGCGGGCGGGCGTGAGCTCGGGTGGGAACGGCACGGCCCGGTCGAGCACGGCTTTGAGCGCAGGGAGCACGACGTCCCACGAGCGGACCATCCCACCGCCGACGGTGATCCGCGCCGGGTCGACGAGGATCGCGGCGTTGGCCACGTGCACGGCGAGCTCTCCGAGCGCCTCCTGGAGGAAGGCGCCCGCGGCGGGTTCGGTTCTGGCCAGCGCGAAGACCGACGCGGCGTCGCCGTTGCCGCCGAACTCGCGGCCGCGGGCGCCGATCGCCCCGCCGCCTGCGCGTTCCTCCAGCGGGGCGTGCCCCTCGTGCGGGCCGGAGCGGTCGCCCGCGACGACCAGGTTGTAGCCGATCTCGCCTGCGGCGCCGTGCGCGCCGGTCAGCACGACGCCGTCGACGACGACGCCGAGCGCCAGCCCCGTGCCCAGGTTCAGGTGGATGCCGGTGTGGATGCCGCGCAGGTGTCCCCAGCGCGCCTCGGCCAGTGCGGCGGCCTTGACGTCGGTCGCGCACAGCACCGGCACCCCGAGCGCGCCCTCGAACGTGTCCTGCAACCGCAGCTCCGACCAGCCCGGCACGTTCGGTGCGAGCAGCACCCGGTCGCGCAGCACGATCCCGGGGCTCGCGACGCCGCAGCCGAGGAACGTGCGGTCGCCGACGTCGGCGACGAGCGAACGCGCCACCTCGATGGTGCGCGCGACGGCCTGCTCGGCGCCCCGTTCCGCGTGGATCGGCAGGCGCTCGCTCGCCAGCACGGCGCCCGTCGCGTCGAACGCGGCCAGGCCGGCCTTGGTGCCGCCGAAGTCGACGGCGAGGACGAACCCGTCCGTCACGTCGACCCGTCCGCGGCGCCGCGGCGCGCCAGCGAGTCGATCGCCACCGCGATCGCGAGCACCGCGCCCGTCACCATGAACCGCACCGACGAGTCGACGTTGAGCAGCAGCATGCCGTTGGTGATCGACTGGATCACCAGGATGCCGAGCAGCGCCGCGTAGGCGCGGCCGCGGCCGCCGAACAGGCTGGTGCCGCCGATCACGGCGGCGGCGATCGCGTTGAGCAGGATGTCGCTGCCGCCGGAGGTCTGGTTGACCGCGGCGAGCCGGGACGCGGCCAGCACCCCGCCGACCGCGGCGAGCGTCGACGCGCCGACGAAGGCCAGTATCCGCACCTGCGCGACGTTGATGCCCGCTCGGCGCGACGCCTCGGGGTTGCCCCCGACCGCGTACATCCGCCTGCCCCACACGGTGCGGCGCAGCGCGAGGTCGAGCAGCACCACCAGGCCGCCGAAGATCACCAGCGTGAGCGGGACGCCGCGGTCGGCGTTCAGCACGACCACGCCGGCCGACAGGAGCACGGCGAGCCCGGCCGAGCGAACGAGCACCCACGCCGTGCTCGGCACGGCGAGCTCCGCCGCGACGCGCATCCGCCGGGTGACCAGCGACGACGCGAGGTGCGTCCCGACCAGCAGGACGACCAGCGCCCAGCCGAGCCACGACGGCAGCCAGGTGTCGGACAGCAACGCGATGCCCCGGTCGAACGGCAGGTTGATCGTGCCCGCACCGCCGAGCAGGAACAGCATCACCCCGAGCCAGCCGATCAGCCCGGCCAGCGTGACCACGAACGACGGCATCGACAGCTTCGTGCGCATCAGCCCGTGCAGCAGGCCGATCACCGCGCCGGCGGCCAGCGCGCCGAGCAGCGCCAGCACCGGGTTCCAGCCCTGCTGCGTGTACAGCAGCGTCATGACGACGGCGGACAGGCCGCTCACCGAGCCGACCGAGAGGTCGATCTCGCCGAGGAGCAGCACGAGCACGATCCCGAGCGAGATCGTGCCGGTGGCGGCCATCTGCAGGGCGAGGTTGGTGAGGTTCTCCGCGGAGAGGAAGTGCTGGTTGAGCGAGGAGAACACGATCGCGATGAGGACCAGCCCGACCGCGACGGGGATCGACCCGAGGTCGCCGCGGCGCAGGCGGTCCCGGGCCGCGTCGAGCACGCCGCGGCCGGGTGGGTGGGGAGCGGAGACCTTCACGGCCACCTCCGTCACGATGCGGCCCCGTACGCGTCGGCACCGGTGATTGCGGCCACGATCTCCTCCTGGGTGGTCGACGCCGTCTCGAACGTGCCGGCGTTGCGCCCGAGGCGCAGCACGACGACCCGGTCGCTCACCTCCCGGACGTCGACGAGGTTGTGCGAGATCAGCAGGACGGCGAGCCCGCGCTCGCGCAGCCGCTTGACCAGGCCGAGCACCTGCGCGGTCTGTTCGACGCCGAGCGCGGCCGTCGGCTCGTCGAGGACGACCATCTTCGGCTCGCCGAGCAGGGCCCGCGCGATCGCCACCGACTGGCGTTGCCCGCCGGACAGCGACGCCACCGGCGTGCGCACGTCCTTGATCTTCACGTCGAGCGAGCGGAGCAGGTCCCGCGCGGCGCGCTCCATCCGGATCTCGCCGAGCACGCTGTGGCTGCGCACCTCGGAGCCGAGGTGCAGGTTCGCGACGACGTCGAGGTTCTCGCAGAGCGCGAGGTCCTGGAACACGGTGGTGATGCCGAGCGACTGCGCGTCCTGCGGGCGGGTGACGCGCACCTGCTCGCCCTCGAACGTGATGGTCCCGCTGTCGGCGGTGATCGCACCGGAGATCACCTTCACGAGCGTGGACTTGCCGGCACCGTTGTCGCCCACCAGCGCCACCACCTCGCCCGCGTGGACGTCGAGGTCGGCTCCGGCGAGCGCCTGCACGGCGCCGTACCGCTTGGTGGCGCCCCGGACCGAGAGCACGGGCTTCTGCTCGGCGGCCGAGTTGCTGCTCGCTCCGCAAGCTCCGCTCGGGCTCACGACAACCCTGCCGCCGTGCACGCCGCCGCGATGTCAGGGGTGCAGATGTCGGACACGGCGTAGAAGCCGTCCGCGACGATCGTGTCCTTGATCTTGTCCTTGGTGACGGCGATCGGGTCGAGCAGCGTGGTGGGAATGTCCGCCGTGCCGTTGTTGACGGTCGTGGTCGTCTTCGGCTTCTCACCCCTGGCCAGCGCGACGGCCGCCTCGGCGGCGTTCTCGGCCTGCTCCTTGATGTTCAGGTAGATCGTCATCGTCTGCTCGCCGGTGAGGATCCGCTGCACCGCGGCGAGCTCGGCGTCCTGGCCGGTCAGCGCGGGGAGGGTGGCGTAGCCGGCGCGCTTGAGCGCGGCGACCGCGCCGGTGGCCATGCCGTCGTTGGCCGAGTAGACGCCGACGATCGAGTCGCGGCCGAGCGACGTGATCGCCTGCTCCATCTGCTCCTGCGCCTTGTCGGGGCTCCAGTCCGGGGTGTCGAACTCGCGCCCGATGGTGACCTTGCCGTCGAGCGCGTTGTGGGCGCCCTTCTTGTAGTCGGCGGAGCTCGGGTCGGTGGGCGACCCGTTGATCATCACGATCTGGCCGGTGGCGGCGGTGCCCCGCGCGGTCAGCTCGTCGAGCAGCGCCTGGCCCTGCACCTCGCCGACCTTGACGTTGTCGAAGGACACGAAGTAGTCGTAGCCGATGCCGGAGATCCGCCGGTCGTAGGCGACGACCGGGGTCTTCTTCTGCTTGGCCTGGTTCACCAGCGGCGCGACGGCGTCGGCGTCGACCGCGTCGAGGACGAGCACGTCGGCGCCCTGGGTGAGCGCCGACTCCACCTGGCTCTGCTGCTTGGCCGCGTCCTGGTCGGCGTTGAAGTAGAGGAATGCGCAGTCCGGGCACAGCTGCCTCAGCTTCGCCTCGAAGACCGGCTTGTCGAACTGCTCGTAGCGGGTGGTCTTCGACTCGGGGAGGAAGAGCGCGACGGTCGCCGACTCGGCGGCCGGGGCGCTGCTCGCGGCAGTGCCCCCACCCCCGCCCGACCCGCAGCCGGCCGCGAGGAGCACTGCGGCCCCTGCCGCGATGATGAGACGTCCTCGGCGCATGGAGTCACCCTCTTGATGCGAGCGGGAGGCGCCCGGTTGAGCGTTGGTAAGAAAGGTAGTTTACTGATGGTGCTGGTGTCCAGACGCCTTCGGCGGCGGGCCCCGGCCGGGAGCGGGGCGGGAGGCCGATGAAGAAGCAGGTCGGGAACCCGCAGCTCCTGCGGGTCATGAACGAGCGGCTCCTCCTGGACCACCTGCGCGAGCACGGCCCGTCCTCGCGCGGCGACCTCGCGGCGGCGAGCGGGCTCTCGAAGCCGACCGTCTCCGCGGCGCTCGCCGGTCTGGAGTCGGCCGGGCTGGTGCACCTCGTCGAGTCGCGCGGCGGCAAGCCGGGGCCGAGCACGGCCATCTACGACATGAACCCGCGGGCCGGCCTCGTCGCGGGCGTCGACATCGGCCGCAAGTGGATCAGGCTGGCGATCGCGGACCTGCGCGGCCGGTTCGTCGGGCGCCGCGACGTGCGCAACACGGCGCGGTCAGGTGCGGAGCTGGTGCGGCGCGTGCAAGCGCTGGCCGGCGAGGTCGCGGCCGACGCCGGGATCGAGTGGGCGGCCGTGCGCTACGCCGTGATCGGCAGCCCCGGCGTGCTCAACCCCACCACCGGACGCCTCGACCTGGCGCCCAACCTGCCCGGCTGGGGGAAGGCCGGCCTGGTCGAGCAGCTGCGCGCCGCGCTGCAGGTGGAGTCGGCGATCGAGAACGACATCAACCTCGCGGCGGTCGGGGAGCTGACGTTCGGTGCCGGCCAGGGCGTGCGGAACTTCGTGCTCGTCTCGGTCGGCACCGGCGTCGGCATGGGCATCGTGATCAACGGTTCGCTGTACGTCGGCAGCACCGGCGCGGCCGGCGAGGTGTCGTTCCTCCCGAGCGGCGACCTGGAGGTGCCGCGGTTCGACACCCGCCAGCGCGGCATGACCGAGGCCGCGACGTCGGCGTCGGGTCTCGTGCAGGCCGCTCGCGACGCCGGGCTGCCGTTCGGCTCGGCGGAGGAGGTCTTCGCGGCCGCTGCCGCCGGGCACGAGCAGGCGCAGGTCGTCGTCGAGGCGGAGGGGCGCCGGATCGGTGCGTTGATCACCGCGGTGGCCGCGATCCTCGACCCCGACCTCGTCGTGCTCGGCGGCGGTGTCGGCCGCAACCTCGACCTGCTCGGCGACGCGATCTCGCGCCGCATGGCCGAGCTCGGGCCGCTGCGGCCGCGGATCGTGCCGAGCGCCCTCGGCGACGGGGGAGTGCTGCTCGGCGCCGTCGCGCGGGCCCTCGACGTGGCCCGCGACCAGCTGTTCGAGCGCCGCTCCCAGGGCGCCTGACGGCGTGTTCCCCGGACGCCGGTGCGTTCAGGCGCCCCTGCGGGTGAAGGTCATGTGCGTGACCCCGCTGGGTGAGGAGGTCGCCTCGACCTGGTAGTCCCTCTCGAGGCCCTCCAGTCCGTCCCAGAGCCGCACGCCCCGGCCGAGCAGGATCGGCACCACCACGGCGTGCATGTGGTCGACGAGCCCGGCAGCGAGGAACTCGCGGATCACGGTGGGGCCCCCGCCGATGCGGACGTCCTTGCCGCCTGCGGCCTCGCGGGCGGCCTCGAGCGCCTTCGCGGGTGACGTGTCGAGGAAGTGGTACGTCGTGCCGCCCTCCATCTCGATCGACGGGCGCGGGTGGTGGGTGAGGACGAAGACCGGGGTGTGGAACGGCGGGTTGGGGCCCCACGCGCCCTTCCAGTCCGGGTCCTCGTGCCATCCGGGGTGGCCCCACTTCCCGGCACCCATGATCTCGGCGCCGATGCCCACGTCGTGCTGCTGGACGAAGGCGTCGTCGACGCCGCCGCTACCGCCGGACTGCCACCACCGGGTGGCGAACATCCACTGGTGGAGCCGATCCCCGGCGTGACCGAAGTGGGCATCGGCGCTCTGTCCCTCACCGGTGCCGAAGCCGTCGAGTGAGATGGCGAAGTTCTGGACGCGGGCGAGCGACATCGTCGGTGCTCCTTCGGTAAGCGACGGCGATACTGTGTCTAGCAGAAACAGTATCTGGTGGACACTGTGTACCGGAGTTGCGGCACTCGGCGCAAGGGTTCCGGGCGGGCTCTCGCTCGGTGGTCGTGACAGTCGGCGCCACGCCGTCTCAGCCGGGACGACCTGCACGCCTCCGTGCGGCGTAGGCGCGGCGCATCTTCACCAGGTTCCCGCAGCCGGCCATGGAGCACCAGCGCCCCGAGCGGTTGCGCGAGGAGTCGTAGTACGCCCAGCGGCAGGACTCTCTCGCGCACACCTTCAGCCGGTCCCACCCGTCGCTCTCGGTCGCCGCGGCGAGCACGGCCGTCAGGCCGCCGAGCGGGTCGTCCGCCGCGGGAACGAGCCTGCGCCCGCCGGCGCCGTCGAACCGCAGGTGGAGCGGCGCGCGGTCGAGTGCGGCGTGGAGCGGCTCCAGACCGGCTGGGTCGACGGGATGCCCTGCGTGGGCCTGGAGCGCGACGCGCAGGCCCTCGCGGATGGCGAGTGCCCGCCGCAGGTCGGCCGCGGTGAGTGCCGCGGACGGCGCGAGGAGGTCGCGGGACGCGAGCCAGTTCCGCAGCTCACCGGGGTCGGTCAGCTGATCCCCAGTACATGCAGCTGGTCCTCGGCCTCCCACCGCTGGAGGCGGCGGCGTGGACGGTCCCGTCCGCACTCGGGTACCTCCTGGGATCGGTGCTGGGCCCGCCCATCGGCCGCCGGGTGCGGCCCGCGTTCGTCATCGCGGCCGGGTTGGTGCTGGCCGCGCTCGGCTTCGGGCTGCTCACACAGGTCGGCGCGGGACCGGCCGTCCTCGTCACCGGAACGGTCGTCTTCTCCGTCGGCCTCGCGCCCGTGTACCTGCTGACCACCGAGATGATCGTCTCGGCCGCGCCCGCGAACCGGGCGGGAAGCGCGTCGGCGATCTCCGAGACGGGCGTCGAGCTGGGCGGCGCGCTCGGTGTCGCGGTGTTGGGCAGCATCGGCGCGGCCGGCTACCGGTACGCGATGGGCGCGGCGGCGCCTCCGGCGGTTCCGCCGGGCCTCTGGGTGGACGCGCGGGGCACCCTCGGTGGGGCCGTGGCCGCCGCAGAGCAACTGCCGGACGGTCCGGCCGCGCAGCTGGTGGCCGCCGCGCGTGCCGCCTACGACACCGCGTTCGCGACCGTCGCGGCGGTCGGTGCCGGTCTCCTCGCGGTGGTCGCGGTCGCGGCGGCCGTCGCGTTGCGCGGGGTCCGCTCGTGATCGCTACCGGTCGCGCCCGCGGGGGAACTGGATCTCCACGGCGGTGCCGGCCGAGCCGGTCTCGACGTGGACGACGTCGGCGAGCTGCCGGATCATCCAGATCCCCATGCCACCGAGGTGCCCGCGGCTGGGGTCCGGTGGGCGGAAGCCCTTGGTCGCGATGTCGTCTCCAGGACCCTGGTCGTCCACGCGCAGGATGACGTGCGTGAGCGTGGCCCAGACCCGGACCCGGCAGGGCCGTTCGCCGTGGCGGACGGCGTTGGTCAGGACCTCAGCGGTCGCGAGCTCGAAGTCGTAGTCGTCGTTCCGGGGCAGCCCGAGCCATGCTGCCGTCTCCGATGCCGTGTGCCTGGTCTTGGCCAGCTGCTCGGCCGCGGTGAGCCAGATGTCGAGCGGCGGGTTCGGCGGCGTCGGCGACAGCGGGCCCGGGTGGGCGCCCAGGAACGTGTCGGGCGGGAGGTAGGCGTCGCTGCGGACGGTGCTGCCGTCGGGTTCGAGCAGGTAGGGGTGCACCTGTCCGACCTGCTCGACGACGGCGGCCGGGTAGCGGCGCGTGTCGTAGAGGCAGGCCCACGGGAACCCGTAGACGCCCATGACGTCGTTGCTCGCGGCCTCGAACCGGAGGTAGGCAGCCATGCGCCCGTCGTGGGTGGCGGTCGGGTTCTCCGCGAGCAGCCGGACGGCGTTCCCGGCCTCGGCCTGTTCGGCCATGAAGGTTCGCAGCCCCGAGAACATCGGGCCGAGGCTGTCGTAGTCGACGCCGGGCACGTGCCACCGCACCTCGTCGTGGTCGGAGCCGAGAGCGTCCCGGAGCTGCGATGCCGCCTCCGGCGAGACGATCGCGAGCGTCGTGTCGCGGCCGGCCAGCCCGGACCGCAGGAACGGCAGTACCCGCCGCCGTAGATCGTCCGCCGACTCGTACAGCGCGACAGCGTGGCATGGCGGACCGCCTGCCGCCGTCTCGCTCCCCCGGTGGATGGTCACGCCGCCAGATCCCCGATCGTCACGTTGAGCGTGTTCCCGGCCCGAGCTGTCCTATTCGCGAAGCGTCGGTGCAGCTGGGACGGGGTGCGGCGCACGGCCGGGACACCGGGTTGCGGGAAGGTGAATTTTGGTTGGCCAGATGCTGAAGCAGCCGGTCGGCCGACGGGAAGGTGCGCAATCGTTGGCGGATGGTGCGGCAGGAGTACTACCACGATCCCGGCGCCCCTCCGGCCAACTCCCTGACACCCACCGCCTTCGCGGCGGTGCGCGACGACGCGGGCTGCATCCTGCTCGTGCGTCGGATGGACACCGGGAACTGGGAACTGCCAGGTGGAAGGGTCGAGCTCGGCGAGTCCGCCGAGGTCGCGGCCGAGCGGGAGGTGGCCGAGGAGAGCGGTGTGATCATCAGGATCACCGATCTCCTCGGCGTGTACAGCGACCCCGGCCACATCATGGTGTACCCGGCCACCGGGGAGGCGCGGCAGCAGTTCGCGGTGTGCTTCCACGCCCGGCCGGTCGAGGGCGGTCCGCAGCCCGACCACGACGAGACCTGCGAAGCGGCGTGGGTCCACCCCCGGCAGGTGCCGCGGATGCCGATGCACCCGAGCATGCGGCGGCGGGTCGGCGACGCCCTGTCCCGGTCGCGCCCACCGCGCAGCCGGCTCCGGTCCGGGGACCGGTTCGGCTGAGCGAGCCCTCCGCCACGGCCGTCACACCGTCGGGACGCGCTTCCCGAGCTCGTAGGACTCGATGATCGCGTGGGCCAGTGCGAGCGCGCGCCGGCCGGCCCCCGCGTGGACCGGCGGGGGACGGCCCTCGGTGAACGCGGGGAGCATGGCGTCGAGGTACCGGTCGAACGTGGCGTGGAAGTCGCGGTCGCGGTCGTTGAAGTAGCCGGCCTGCCACACGCGGCTGGTCTCGTCGCCGGCCGGGGTGAAGGTGTAGCGGCGGACCGTGTCCTCGATCAGGACCCGCCCGTCCAGCCCGTTGACCTCCAGCAGGTGCGTCCCCGGATAGCTGTACGACGAGTCGTAGGTGCCCAGCAGGGCGCCGACCGCCCCGTTCGCGAACTCGAGCGCCACGCTCGTCGTCGAGCACCCGCGGCCCGTCACGTCGCTCATCTGGGCCATCACCGATGCCACCGGCCCGCACAGGTGCTCGAGCAGGTCCAGGCCGTGGCACTGGGTCTCGATCAGGTTCGCGTACGGGTGCGGGCTCGTGCCCGGCTCGCCACCGAAGCGCCAGTTGGCGAACGTCAACCGGCCGAGCTCCCCGGCGTCGATCGCGTCGACGGCCAGTCGCATCGGGCGCGCGTAGCGGTGGTTGAAGTTGATCGCGAAGAACAGGTCGCGCTCGGCCGCCTCGGCCAGCAGGGTGTCCGCCTCGTCCAGCTCGAACACGAGCGGTTTCTCCACCAGCAGCGGGAAGCCGGCCCGGATGATCTGCAGGGTGGGCCCGAAATGGCCCATGTTCGGCAGGCATACGGACACGAGGTCCGGCCGCTCCCGCTCCAGCATGGCGTCCAGGTCGGTGTAGCCGGGCACGCCGAACTCGGCGGCGCGCCGTTCCGTGCGTTCCGGGGTTCGCCCGGCCACCGCGCACAACTCGGTGTCGGTGCGCGTCGAGAACGCCTTCGCGTGCTGGCGACCCCACCAGTCGCCGGTGCCTACCACCGCGACGCGGACGGGCTCCTCACCCATGGCGCTGCTCCCTTCGCTCGGCGGCCGGCCGGGCGCGCCGCCGGCTCAGCCGGGTCTGGACGAGGACCACGAGCAGGAGGAAGACACCGCTGACCACCTGCTGGTAGTACGAGCTGAGGACCCCGACCTGGTTGATCAGGTTCTGGATCACCTTGAGCAGCAGCGCCCCGGCGAGGGTGCCGCTCAACCCGCCGCTCCCGCCCGCGAGCAGCGTGCCGCCGATGACGACCGCGGCGATCGCCTCCAGCTCGCGACCTTCCCCGATGGTCGGCAACCCGGAGGAGGTCTGGGCGGCGACGAGCACCCCGGCGACCGCGGCGAGCAGCGCGCTCAGCACGTACACGGTGACCTTCACCGCGGACACCGGGAGGCCCATCAGCTCGGCGCTGTCGGCGGAGCCGCCGATCGCGTACACGGACTGGCCGAACCTGGTTCGGCTCAGCACGAGCGCGCCTGCGCCGAGCACGACGAGCGCGACGTAGACGGGCGCGCCGATCCCGGCGATCGTGGCCTGGCCGACGCGGGTCAGCACCAGCTCCGCGGGGATGAGGCGGACCTCGTTGCCCTCCTGCGAAGCGGCGAGCGCGAACCCGCGTGCGAACAGCAGGGTGGCGAGCGTGACGATGAACGGCGCCATCCGGGCGTGGCCGACCAGCACGCCGTTCACGAGCCCGATCAGGCCGCACACCGCGAGGGGCAGCGCCACCGCTGCGACCGATCCCCACTGCGCCCCGTAGGCGGTCAGCACGCCGGAGAGCGCGAACACCGATCCGACCGACAGGTCGATGCCGCCGCTGATGATCACGAAGGTCATCCCGACCGCGATGAGCACGAGGTAGGAGCTGTCGAGCGCGATGTTGCCGAGGTTCCGGGGCCCGATGAAGCTTCCGCCGAAGACCACCGCGCCGAGCGCGACCACCAGTGCGAGCACGATCGGCGCGCTGCCGCGGCGGGCGAACGAGGCCGCCGTGCTGCCGGCGTCGACGCGGAACGGGTCCACCACCTGCGCGGTCATGCGCCACCTCGATCCCGTTGGACGTAGACCGCGACGACGATGATGCCCGCCTGGATCATCCGCGACAGCGAGTCCGGCAGGTTGTGCTGGATCACCGTCGCCGCGATGAGCTGCATCAGGACGGCCCCGGCGAGCGTGCCGACCACCTTGATCCGCCCGCCGGACAGCGGGGTGCCGCCGACGACGACCGCCGTGATCGCGCTCAGCTCGATGAGCAGCCCGGTGAAGGACGGGTCGCTCGCGCCGAGCCGCGCGGTGTTGACCACCCCGGCCACCGCCGCGAACATCCCGCTGAGGATGTACACGGCGAACAGCGTGCGCCGCACGGGCAGGCCGGCCAGCACGGCCGCGGTGCGGTTGCCGCCGATCGCGACGAGCCTGCGGCCGAAGATCGACCGCCGGACCACGACGATCACCATGGCCGCCAGTACCGCGGCGATGAGCACCGTGATCGGTACCCCGAGGACGCTGCCGTTGCCGAGCGCCCCCAGCGTCGGGTCGAAGATCTCGACGAGCCTGCCGTCCGCGAACACGAGCGCCAGCGCCCGGCCGGCGACCAGCACCCCGAGGGTGGCGATGATCGGCTGTATGCCGAAGACGGCGACCAGCCCGCCGGTCAGCGTGCCGACGAGCGCGCCGACGACGATCGCGACCGCGATGGCAGGCCAGGGTCCGTAGCCCAGGTAGAGCGGGACCACCGCGGCGGCCAGCGCCATGACCGAGCCCACCGACAGGTCGATCCCCTCGGTGGCGACGACCAGCGCCATCCCGAGCGCGACGATCGCGATCGGCACGACCTGGACCAACTGCAGCCGCAGGTTGGCCAGGGTGGCGAAGTGCGGCGTGAACGCGAGGTTGAAGAGCACGAGCACCCCGAGCGCCACGTACACGCCGTGGTCGCGCAGCCGTCGCAGCGCGAGGTCGTTCGGTCCGGGCGGTGCCGTGATCGGGTCAGCCATCGACCGTCACCGCCCGGTCCGCATCGTCGGACGCCGCCGCGATCGTGGTCATGATCTGGCTCTCGCTGATCGCGTCGCCGGTGAGCACGCCGACCACGGCGCCGTCCCGCAGGACCAGCACGCGGTCGGCGCCCTCGACGATCTCCTCCAGCTCCGAGGAGATCAGTACGACCCCGAGGCCGTGGGAGGCGAGCTCGTCGATCAGCGACTGGATCTCGGCCTTCGCGCCGACGTCGATGCCGCGGGTGGGCTCGTCGAGCAGCAGCACCCTCGGTTCGAGGCAGAGCATGCGCGCCAGGAGGACCTTCTGCTGGTTGCCGCCGGACAGGTCCCGTACCGGCTGGTCGGGCCCCGCGATCTTGATGCGCAGCCGCCGCACGAACACGTCGACGATCTCGCGGCACCGCCGCTCCGTGACGAAGCCGGCCCTGGTCAGCCGGGGGAGCGCCGCCAGCACGATGTTGTCGTGCACGGACAGGTCCGGGATGACGCCTTCCGCCTTGCGGTCCTCGGGTACGAGGGCGACGCCTGCTGCGATGGCGGCCGCGGGCGACCAGCGCCTGCGCCGGACACCGTCGACGCTGATCGAGCCGCTGTCGACCGGGTCCGCGCCGAACACCGCCCTTGCCGTCTCGGTGCGCCCGGAACCGAGCAGCCCGGCAAGTCCCACCACCTCGCCCGCGTGCACGTCGACGCTCACGCCGGCCAGCACGGGCGGGCGGGTCAGGCCGGTCGCCAGCAGCACCGGATCACGCAGCGCCGGATCAGGCAGCGCCGGCTCGCCGCCGCCGTGAGCCTCGCCGAACCGCGTCATGCCGTGCTCGCGCACCTCGTCGATCCGGCGACCGAGCATGGTGGCGACCAGCGCGAGCCGGCTGGTGCCGGCCACCGGACCGGTGTGGACCCGGCGCCCGTCGCGCAGCACCGTGACCCGCTGGCACAGCCGCTCGACCTCGTCGAGCTTGTGCGTCACGTACAGCACCGCGACGCCGTCGTCGCGCAGCAGCTCGATGACGCTCGCGAGCCGGTCGACCTCGCGCGGCTCCAGCGACGACGTCGGCTCGTCCATGATCACGACTCGCGCGTCGGCGGACACGGCCCGCGCCACCGCGACCATCTGCTGGACACCGGCGCCCAGCTCGCCGACCGGCCGCCGGACGTCCACCGAGACGCCGTACCGGGCGAGCAGGTCGCGCGCGGCGCGGTGCATGGTGGCGAAGTCGATGAGGCGGAGCCGGTTCAACGGCTCCCGGCCGAGGAACAGGTTGCGCGCGACACTCATCCCCGGCACGAGGTTCAGCTCCTGGTAGATGGTGCTGATCCCGGCGGCCTGCGCGTCGCGCGGCGCCCCGAAGCCCACCGGCTCACCCCGGTACCGCACGACGCCGCCGTCCGGCCGGTGCACACCTGTGATGATCTTGATCAGGGTCGACTTGCCGGCGCCGTTCTCACCGACCAACGCGTGGACCTGGCCGGCGTGCAGGGCCAGGTCCACCCGGTCGAGCGCGATGGTGCCGGCGAACCGCTTGGAGACCTCGACGACGTCGACGGTGGGCGAGTCCGGTTCGGGTACGGCCACCTCAGTACGCGTTGCCGAGCTCTGCCGAGGCGTTGACCGTGGTGTACTCCTTGTCGGAGATGATGGTCTTCGCCGCCACGCCCTTGCCGCTGTAGAAGTCCTCGAGGGCCTGGAAGGCGAGCGGCCCGAAGCGCGGGTTCGACTCGATCACGCCGGAGATCCAGCCGTCGACGATGCCCTGCACCGCGCCCTTCGTACCGTCGATCGTGACGATCTTGACGTCACCGGGCCCCTTCCCAGCCGCCCGCAGCGCCGCCACCGCGCCGAGCGCCATCTCGTCGTTCTCGGCGTAGATCGCCGTGATGCCGGGGTTGGCGGAGATGAGCTGCTCGGTGACCGTGCGCCCCTTCTCGCGGGTGAAGTCCGCGGTCTGCTCGGCCACCACCTCGAGGCCGGAGTTCTTGGCGGCGAGCTGGTCCTTGAAGCCCTTGGTGCGGTCCACGGTGACGTTCACGCCGGACGCCCCGAGCAGGATCGCGGCCTCGCCCCGGTCGCCGGTGGCCTGCATCAGCGCATCGGCCGCCCGCTTGCCCTGCTCGACGAAGTCCGAGCCGATCCAGCCGATGTAGTCGACGCACGGCGTCTTCGAGGTGAGCAGCCGGTCGATCGTCATGATCGGGACCTTGGCGTCCTGCGCCGCCTTGAGGGCCGGGTCGAGGCCTTCGGAGTTCAGCGGGGAGATGATCAGGGCCTTGGCCCCTTGGGCGATCATGCTCTGGATGTCGGCGATCTCCTTGTTGAGGTCCGACTGGGCGTTGGTCGTGATCAGGTTGATGCCCCGCTTCGCGGCTTCCGCCTTGATCGACTCGGTCTCGGTGATCCGGAAGGGGTTGGCTTCCTTCTCCGACTGGGCGAAGCCGACCGTGATGGTCCCGAGGTCCTGCTTCGGTACCCCGCCGTTGTACCTCTCCGCGGTGCAGCCGCTCTCGCCTGCGCTCGCCGTCGCCTGGACCTGCTGCTGGGCGGCACTTCCCGCCTGCTGCGGGGCGCCGCTGTCGGCGCTCTTGGTGCAAGCGGTGACCGAGAGCAGGAGTAGAGCTGCGACGGCCACCCCGCCGGTGCTGCCGAATCGCCTGGAGCGGTACATCGGAGAGCTCTCCCTTCGTTGGGCGGAGCGAACGACCCGAGCGGACCTGCCGAGTTGTGACATGAGTTGACCGGAACTTGCGGGAATGCTAGCGGCTCGTCGCCATCGCCTGTCAAGGGCTGGACGTGCGCCCGTGACGCATCCGAGACGCCTTCACCCTGTTCAGGACGGCATTCGACGGAACATGCGGGTCGACGCGGGGCGTTCGCCCGTCAGAACGAATCAGGCCACTGCGAGCCGGTGCTCAACTCCGGTCGAGCAGGAGGCCGGCCGGGGTCACGAACTCCGGCTGTCGGCAACCAGGACGTCGACACCCGCGTCCCGGAGCGCCCGTACTGCGGCGGGGTCCGCGGCGGAGTCGGTGATCAGCACGTCGATCCGTTCCGTCGGCACGGTCTGGCACATCGTTTCGCGGCCGAGCTTCGTGTGGTCGGCCAGCACGATCACCTGGCGCGCCGCGGCCACGAGCGCCATGTCCGTGGCAGCGGCGAAGACGTTCGGGGTGGTCAGGCCGCGATCGACGGTGACGCCGTCGCCGGAGAGGAACACCTGCGCGCCGCGCAGGCCCTTGAGGCTCTGCTCCGTCATCGGGCCGACGAGCGCCCCGATCGACCGGCCGAGCGTGCCGCCGACCATGACCAGGTCGACGTGCTCGACGTCGAGCAGGGCCGTGGTCACCGGTACCGAGTTGGTGATCACCGTCAACGGCTCGACGTCGGCCAGGCACCTGGCGAGCTGCAGCGTGGTCCGGCCGGGGCCGAGCAGGATCGCGCTCGCGGGCTCGACCAGCTCGGCGGCCCGCGCCGCGATCGCCGCCCGCTCGGCGGCCACCGGATCGGCGGGGAGACCTCCGCGGGCGTGGTCCGGGACGGCGTGGTCGACCTGGACGGCGCCGCCACGGGTGGCACCCAGCAGCCCTTCGGCGACCATCGCGCGCAGGTCGCGCCGCACGGTCGACTCCGAGATGCCGACCTCGTCCGCGAGGTCGCGGAAGGACGCGTACCCGCGCACCTGCACGTGGTCGAGGATGCGGCGACGCCGCTCCGCGATGAGCATCTCCGCTGATCACCTGACCTGCTGTGCTGTCCGACCGGGCTACCCGTTATAGCAGGAGTTGTCACTACACGTCAGCTCGGGGCACGGTTGGTCACGTGGTGGCATGCTCGGGCGGTGCACGCGGTCTCCAGTGTGCCGTCCTGCCGGAAGCGGAGTATGCCGACCGCCGGCGCTTGACCTCGACCGCAGTCGAGGTTCTACGGTCCTGACCAGCGGGAAGTCGTCCACGGGTGCAGGAGCGGTAATGATCGTCACCGTCGCGAGGGTCAGCGACCCCGACCGGTTCCTGGAAGTCTTCGAGACCGTCGGCGCGGAGAAGCGGCGGGAGCACGGCTGCCGGGGCGCCCGGGTCTTTTTCGACCCCGACGACGCGCACCGGGTGTGGTCCGTCTTCGACTGGGACGCGAAGGACTACGACGGGTTCCTCGAGGACCCCGAGATCCCGGCCATCGCGCGAGCTCTCGGGATCCAGGCCCCGCCCGTGCACGCCGTGGCCGCGGTCGAGCTCGACGCCTGACCACGCAGCGAGAGAGGTTTCGGCATGGCCGCCACGCCCCCGAGGGCACGCAGGTTCAGCTCGGCGATCGGCGAGGACGCCGTCCGCTTCGGCGACCGGATCCTCATCGCGCCTGCCCTCGGCAAGGAGGCCGGCGGGTCGATGAGCGCCTACACGTCGTTCCTCTACGCGGGGGCGCGCGCCGACCTGCCGGCCTCCTACGCCGAGGTCTGGGTGGTGCTCAGGGGAGCGATACGGGTGGGCGCCGCGAGCGATGCCGTGACGGTGCGCGCAGGCGACTTCGTGCACGTTCCGGAGCAGGCGCCCGGGGTCGTCGAGGCCCTCGAGGACACCACGATGGTCTGCGTGTCGGTGCCCGCGCATTGAAGAGGGCGGCCGACCGCGGCGTCCCTAGTGCCCCAGCCGTCGGCGCACCTGACCAGTGGCGACCCGCTGCTGCACCCGGCCGAACGAGCCCGGCCTCGTGTAGGCGACCAGCAGGCTGCCGATGTCGCGCCGGACCACCACCACGTCGCGCCAGCGGCCGCGGATGTAGGCCACCACCGCCTCGCCCGGCCGGACGTCGGTGCTGCGTGCGATCGGCTCCGTCCCGGCGGGCGGTTCGTCGAGAGCCGTGCTCGCGCGCACCGGCTCCTCCGGCTCGACCACGTCCGGCTCGACCACGTCCGGCTCGGTCGCCGGCTCGTCGACGGGCGGCTGCTCGATGCCGCTCACCCGCCCGGGCACCGCGATCGTCTCGCCTGCGAGCAGCAGCGCGAGCTCGTCGCCGGTGAGGTCGACCTCCACCAGCAGCCCGTCCGGTTCGTCCACGACGAGACGCGCCACGGCGACGCCTGCAGGCTCCTGGTCGACCGTGAGCGAGACCTGCAGGTCACAGGTGGTCGGCGACCCGCGCGGCATGGGCCGACGGTACGGGCGGCCTCGCCGTCCCGCGCCGCTCCCGGCCATGATCCGTCCGAACGTGCGATGAGGTTCCGGTGCCGGACCGGTCTACACACCGGCACACCCGATGCGAAGGGATCATCACGATGGCGAAGGTCGTCTCCACACTGTTCATCGCGGCCGACGGCGTGGCCGAGATCGATCCGGACTGGCATTTCCCCTACTTCGACGAGAACATGGGCCGCGCCGTCGTCGAGGACTACGACACCGGTGACGTACTGCTCCTGGGCCGTGGGACCTACGACAGCTTCGCCGGGGCCTGGCCGGAGCGGGAAGCCGCCGGCGGGGAGGACGCGCCCTTCGCCAAGCGCCTCGGCGACACGCGCAAGGTCGTCGTCTCGCGCCAGCCGCTCGAGTTCTCGTGGCGCAACTCGGAGCTGATCGACGGCGATCTCGTCGATGCCGTCACCGCGCTCAAGTCCGACCCCGGCGTCCAGGGCATCGTCATCCCCGGCTCGGTCTCCGTGGTCCAGCAGCTGCTCGCCGCCGGGCTGGTCGACGAGCTCCGCCTGCTGGTGCACCCGGTCGCGGCCCGGAAGGGCCAGCGGCTGTTCGACGACGGCGACGTGCCGTACCACCTGAAGGTCACCGCGACCGAGGTGTTCCCCACCGGCGTGATCCGCGTGATCTACGCGCTGGGCGAGGCGCCGGGCAAGGTCGGCTACGACGAGGTCAAGGGCCAGGTGTGACCGGTCGGAGGCGGTCGGCCACCGAGGCCACCAGCTCGTAGGAGCGCAGGCGGTCGGCGTGGTGGTGGACGGGCGTGGTCACCATCACCTCGTCGGCACCGGTCTCGTCGAGCACCGCCTGCAGGCGCTCGGCCACCGTCGCCGGGCTCCCGGTGAGCAGGCCGGGAGCGCCGTCGCCGTCCGGGAGCGGGTGGGTCGCCGCCTCCTCGGGGCTCGGCAACAGGATGCGGCGTCCCCTGGCCCGGCTGAGCACCTTCAACCTGATGGGACCGGCGAGCCAGTGGGCGCGGTCGTCGTCGTCCGCCGCGACGACCGACACGCTGACCAGGGTCGTGGGCGTCGCACCGGACTCCGCCGGGCGGAACCGCTCGCGGTAGACGCGCGTTGCCTCGGCGGCCGCGCCCGGGGCGAGGTGGTGCGCGAAGGCGTACGGAAGGCCCAGCTCGCCTGCCAGCTCCGCGCTGGCGGTGGACGAGCCGAGCAGCCAGACCTGCGGCGTGTTCCCGCCGAGGACGGGGATCGCCTTGACCGGCGCGTCCTCGGCCGGGTCGAGGTAGGACCGCAGCTCCGCGATCTGTTCGGGGAACGTCTTCGCCGTCCGCTCCCTCTCGGGGCGGACCGCCTCGACCGCCGCCCGTGGCCCCCCGGGCGCCCGGCCGACGCCGAGGTCGATCCGGTCGGGGTGCAGCGCGGCGAGCGTGCCGAACTGCTCGGCCACCACGAGCGGGGCGTGGTTCGGGAGGAGCACCCCTCCGGCGCCGACGCGGAGGTGCCGCGTGGCGCTCGCGAGGTGGCCGACGAGGACGGCCGGGGCCGAGCCTGCGACGCCACGCATTCCGTGGTGCTCCGGGACCCAGTACCGGTGGTAGCCGAGAGCGTCGGCCAGTAGCGCGAGGTCGACCGAGTTGCACAGGGCCCGCCTCGGGTCGGACCCTTCCACGACCGGCGAGGTGTCCAGTACTGAGAGGGGCACACCCGGTCTCTCAGCCCGATCCATGCGGCTAGTCTCCATCCATGGCGACGGACGTCCAGGTTCCGCGCGAGCGGCTCCGTCGCATCGAGGCGGTCACGGACACCGCGCTCGGCCATCTCGGCGTCGAAGCGCTGCTCGTCGAGCTGCTCGACCGGGTGCGCGACCTGCTCGAGGTCGACACCGCTGCGGTGCTCCTGCTCGACCCGTCCGGGCAGTACCTCGTCGCCACGGCGGCCCGCGGCATCGAGGAGGAGGTGCGCCAGGGCGTCCGGATCCCGCTCGGCAAGGGGTTCGCCGGGCGCATCGCGGCAACGAGGGCGCCGGTCATCCTCGAGACGGTCGACCACTCGAACGTCCTCAACCCGATCCTGCGGGAGAAGGGCATCTGCTCCCTCCTCGGCGTCCCGCTGATGTCCGGCGGCGAGGCGATCGGCGTTCTGCACGTCGGCAGCCTGACCAGCCGGATCTTCACCCACGACGAGACCGAGCTGCTCCAGCTCGCGGCCGATCGCGTCGCCCTCGCCACCCAGGCCCGACAGGTCCAGGTGTCGCAGGCCGCCGCGGCCACTCTCCAGCGCAGCCTCCTGCCCACGAAGCTGCCGGCCGTGCCGGGCCTTGAGTTCGCCTCGCGGTACGCCCCCGGCGGTGGCGGAGAGGTCGGGGGCGACTGGTACGACGTCTTCGACGTCCCGTCCGGGCACATCTACGTCGTCGTCGGCGACGTGGCCGGCCGCGGCATGGACGCCGCCGTCGCCATGGGCAGGCTCCGCACGGCCCTGCGCGCGTACGCCCTCCAGACCCAGGACCCGGCCGACCTGCTCGCCCGCCTCGACACCCACGTCCGGCACCACGAGCGTGGCGTCATGGCCACCGTGCTGTGCGCGGTCCTGTCGCCGTCCCACGACGAGCTGGTCGTGTCCTCCGCCGGACACCCGCAACCCATCTCGACGTCACCCGACGCGCCGGCCGAGGTGGTGGACGTGCCGCCCGACCTGCCGGTCGGCATCGACCCCACCCACCCGAGGCGTACCAGGTCGATCGCGTTGCCACCCGGCCACGCCCTCTTCCTCTACACCGACGGCCTCGTCGAACGGCGCGGACTCTCCCCGGACGTCGGCATCCAGCGGCTGCGCGCGGCGCTCTGCCCCGGGCCTGCGGACGCGATCTGCGGGAAGGTGATGTTCGAGCTGCTCGGCGCCGACACGGCCGACGACGACGTCGCCGTCCTGATGCTGTCTCGGCTGCTGGTGGACGGCGTCGAATCGCCGATGCCCAACTGAGTTCGGCTCCAGTACGGCAGGCGGATTCGTGATCAGGACGTTCGGTGGTGGTCGCGCGCATGATCCGCTGTATCGGTCGCCTGTGGCTGTGGTGACAGCCATGGACAACCGCTACACGCGATCTTGGAGAGCAAGATCCGGTGTATCGGGCGTCGATGGTTGTGGGAGCAGTCATGAGCAACCGCCAGTTCGGATCATGGCGCGGGCCAGCCTCGGCCTTGTCATGATCGGATCCCGTCGGGTCGGCCCGGTCAGAAACTGCCGGTGGGCGCGCCGTTCCCGGCTCAGGCCTACCGGCGCTCGCCCCCGCTGCCGGCCTCTCCCACGATCCTCCAGGTCCCGTCGACCCTCGCCTTGTGGGTCGGCCGGGTTGGGTTCACTACCGAATTCTGTGGTTGCGTGGGCGGCCGCCAGAGCAACCACGAAATTCGGTAGTGAACCCAACCGGCCATCTCGGTGGGGGCGGCAACGAGGCGAACCGGATAGCCGCATCAGCAACATCGGGCGGATAGGTGAGGCCGGGCGCCCCCGAGCCGGGACGGCGCGCCCACCGGAACGGTTCCCACCACGAGGGCACCGCCGGCACCGACCGCGTTCCGCGGAACGCGCCCCGAAGGCTTCATCGATCTGCGGCCGGAGAAGCAGGCGTGCGTCAGTAGGCCCGCCCGATCAGCACCGTGTGCTCGGCCGGCAGGCCGGTGATCAGGCAGGTCGGCGCGGGCGGCTCGGCGTCGACGATGCAGCGGATGGTGGCGCTGGTGCGCTCGCCGAGCGCCTTCTCCGACTCCTCCGTGCCGGACCAGGCGGCGAGGAACAGGCCACCGTCACCCAGGCGCTCGGTGAGCTCGTCGAAGTCGGTGACCGGGTGGGTGTGCTCCTCGCGGAACGTCCGCGACTGCGTGAGCAGCACCTGCTGGATCTCGTCGAGCAGATCGGTGGCGGCGCGCGCGGCACCGTCCAGCGGCACCGTGCTCTTGCTGCGGTCGTCCCGCCGGACCAGGGTGGCGTTCCCCGCGGCCAGCTCCCGCGCGCCCAGCTCGATCCGGACGGGTACGCCCTTCAGCTCCCAGTCGACGGAGCGGCGCCCGAACGAGGTGTGGGTGCGGGAGTCGAGGTGGACGCGGACGCCTGCCGCGCGCAGCTCCGCCTCGACGCGCCTGGCCGCCGTGCCCTCGGCGTCCAGTTGCATGATCACCACCTGGTGCGGTGCGATCGCAGGGGGCAGGCGCAGGCCGTGGTCGTCGCCGTGGACCATGATCGTCCCGCCGATCATCCGGGTGGACGTGCCCCACGAGGTGGTGGCGACGTGGCGGCGCTCGCCGCCCGCATCCAGGTACTGGATGTCGAAGGCGCGGGCGAAGTTGTGGCCCAGGTTGTGGCTGGTCCCCATCTGCAGCGCCTTGCCGTCGCGCATCAGCGCCTCGCAGGTGAAGGTGTGGTCGGCGCCGGCGAAGCGCTCGCCCGGCGACTTCTCGCCCACCACGACCGAGATGGCGAGGGTCTCCTCCATGAACCGCCGGTAGACCTCCAGCATGCGCCGGGTCTCCTCGACCGCGTCCTCGAAGGTGGCGTGGGCGGTGTGCCCCTCCTGCCAGAGGAACTCGGTGGTGCGCAGGAACACCCGGGGGCGCAGCTCCCAGCGCACCACGTTGTTCCAGAGGTTGATCATCATGGGCAGGTCGCGGTGGGACTGCACCCACTTGGCGAAGTAGTGGTTGATGACCGTCTCGGAGGTGGGGCGCACCACCAGCGGTTCGGCGAGCTCCTCCCCGCCGCCGTGGGTGACCACGGCGAGCTCGGGGGAGAAGCCCTCGACGTGCTGCTTCTCCTTCTCCAGGAAGCTCATGGGGATGAACAGCGGGAACGCGACGTTCTGGGCCCCGGTCTCCTTGATCCGCCGGTCCATGTCCGCCTGCATGAGCTCCCAGATGGCGTACCCCCACGGTCGGATGACCATGGTCCCGCGCGCCGGACCGTTGTCGGCCATTTCGGCGCGAGCAACGACGTCCTGGTACCAGGCGGGGAAGTTCTCCGCCTGCGGGGTGAGTACGGGCTTCGACACGTGCCGACGGTAGCTGCGCGGGCAAACGCTTATCCGGCGAAGACGTGCTTGCTGCTGGTCGCCCGAGTGGGCCAGCATGGAGTCCTCTGACAACCCGGGAGGGAGCGGACCCGTGACGGTGGACGAGCTGGTCGTCGAGTTCGCGCTGGCCCGGATCGACAACCCGGGCCTCGACGTCGAGGAGATCGCGGCGCTCGTCGTCGGCCGGGCAGGACCTGACGACATGCTCGAGTTCGCGTCGCGGAACCTCGCCACCCGCGACGAGCTGAGG
The DNA here is from genome assembly GCF_006717045.1 of Pseudonocardia cypriaca. Classification (NCBI taxonomy): domain Bacteria; kingdom Bacillati; phylum Actinomycetota; class Actinomycetes; order Pseudonocardiales; family Pseudonocardiaceae; genus Pseudonocardia; species Pseudonocardia cypriaca. The sequence continues at coordinate 2,202,478 of NZ_VFPH01000002.1, read as the reverse complement.
GGCAGCGCGTTCGCCTCGGCCGTCGAGTACGTGCTGCGGACGGTGCTGAAGCTGCGCGACGACGTACCCGACTGACGGGCGGGGCGCCCGTATCAGGCGCCGCCGTCGAGGATGTCGCGGAGCACGGCGAGCCCGTCGTGGACCTCGGTGAACGAGGTGGACAGCGGTGCGGGTCCGATCCGGATGGCGTCGGGTTCGCGGTAGTCGGGGATCACCCCGCGGGCCCACAGCTGGTCGACGGTGTCGCGGAAGCCGGGGCGGTGGAGGGTGACGTGCCCGCCGCGCCGCCCGGGCTCGCGGGGGGAGATCACCTGCACGCCGTGCGGGGCCAGCCACTCGTCGGCCAGTTCGAGCGCGAACTCGGTCAGCGCGACCGACTTGGTGCGCACGGCGCTGACGCCGGCTTCCTCGAGCAGGTCGAGCGAGGCGAGCAGGGGCACCGCGGCGAGGATGGGTGGGGTGCCGGACACCAGGTGCCGCGCCCCGGCGGCGGGCTGGTAGCCCGGCCCCATGGTGAACGGGTCGGCGCGGCCCATCCAGCCCTGGATCGGCTGCCGCAGCCGCTCCTGCAGGCCGTGGCGCAGGTAGCCGAAGGCCGGCGAGCCGGGCCCGCCGTTGAGGAACTTGTAGGTGCAGCCCACCGCCAGGTCCACGCCCCAGTCGTCGAGGGCGAGGGGCACGGACCCGGCGGAGTGGCACAGGTCCAGCAGCAGGTAGGCGCCGGCGTCGCGGGTGGCGGCCGCGATCGCGGGGGCGTCAGCCAGCCACCCCGACCGGTACGCGACGTGCGACAGCAGCACCAGCGCGGTGTCCGGGCCGGCCGCAGCGGCGACCTGCTCGGCGGTGACTCCTCCGGCGAGATCGGCGTGCAGCCAGCGCACGGTGGCGCCGCGCTCGGCGGCGATGCCCTCGACGACGTAGCGGTCGGTGGGGAAGTCGTCGGCGAACGCCACGATCACCCGGCGGGCCGGATCGTCCGCGGTGGCGGCGTCGACGGCGGCGCGGGCGAGCTTGTAGAGCCACACGGTGGTGGAGTCGCCCAGCACGGTCTGTCCCGGCGCAGCGCCCAGCGCGGCCGCGGCGATCCGGTCCCCGACCCGGCCGGGCCAGTCCATCCACGGACCGTCCGGGCCGTCCTCGGTCCAGCCGCGGATCAACCGCTCCCCCCAGGACTGCCGGAGGAACTCGCCCAGCCGGTTCGCGGCATCGGCCACCGGGCGGCCGAGGGAGTTGCCGTCCAGGTAGGCGACGACGTCGGGGGCGGGCAGGAACCGGTCCCGCAGCCCGGCGAGCGGGTCGGCCGCGTCCAGGGCGGCAGCCCGCTCCGCCCAGGTGCGAGTGCTGGTGGTCATGCCTGGATCTCCGTGCGGACGGCGAACAGCTCGGGGAAGAACGTCAGGTCCAGCGCGGCGCGCAGGAAGTTGACCCCGCTGGAGCCACCCGTGCCCCGCACGGTGCCGATGGTGCGCTCCACGGTCTTGAGGTGGCGGAACCGCCACAGCTGGAAGTTCTCCTCCAGATCCACCAGCTCCTCGCACGCCTCGTAGGCCTCCCAGAACTGGCGGGAGTGCTCGTAGATGCGGCGGAACACCGGCACCAGCTCCGGGGTGAACTCGTGCGGCGCCGCCACGTCCCGGTGCAACAGCTGTTCGGGGATCGCGTGCCCGTGCCGGTGCAGGTGGCGCAGGAACTCGTCGTAGACGGTCGGTTCCCCGAGCAGCGTCTCCAGCAGCTCACGGGCCTGATCGTCGTGCTCGAACAGCTTGACCATGGCGGGGTTCTTGTTGCCGAGGACGAACTCGACCGCCCGGTACTGGTAGGACTGGAACCCCGACGAGGTGCCCAGGAACCGGCGGAACTCCGCGTACTCCGACGGCGTCAGCGTCGCGAGCACCGACCACTGCTCGGTCAGCTGCCGCTGGATGTGCTTCACCCGCGCCAGGCCCTTGAGCGCCGGGCGCAGCTCGTCGGCCCGCAACCGGTCCCGCACCGCGCGCAGCTCGTGCAACACCAGCTTCAACCACAGCTCGGAGGTCTGGTGCTGCACGATGAACAGCAGCTCGTCGTGGTGCACCGGGCGGCTCACCGGATGCTGCGCCGACAACAACTGGTCCAGATGCAGGTAGGCCCCGTAGGACAGGTTCACCCGCTCCCCGGTCCCACCGAACTCCCGGACCACACCCTCCTCGAGAGGGCGCAGGTTCCTGCCGTTCCCGGTCATCAGGTCACCGTAGACGGCGCGACGAGCAACTGGTCGGGGTAGCACCAGCCCCAGTCCTCCCCGGGTTCGAAGGACTGGACGAGCGGGTGCGAGCTGGTGTGCCAGTGCTGCGACGCGTGCCGGCCCGGCGAGCTGTCGCAGCACCCGACGTGGCCGCAGTGCAGGCACTTGCGGAGGTGGACCCAGGTACCGCCGTCCCGCAGGCAGTCCTCGCAGCCCCGATCGGTGCTCGGGGTCACGTCGGCGGCGACCTCGCCGAGGTGCGTGCAGGTCGCCTCGGTTGGACGGCCGTCCGCGTCCCCGACGACCGTGAAGCCGCCGGTCTGCGCGGGTACGGGCTCGGCGGCAGGGCGGATCAGGACGACGGTCACCAGCGCCCCGAGTGCGATGACCGCGATGCCCACGAGGAACACGACCGTCAGCGCGTGCGTGAACGAGCTCGTGTACGCCGGGAGGAGGGCGGTCGCGGCCTGGCCGAGGGAGCGCCCTGCGGCGTCCAGGTCACCCGACGCGGCCAGCTCGGCTGCGGCGGTGGCCTGCGGTCCCGGCACCCCGCCCGCGGCGAGCCGGGCGCCCGTGCCGTCGGCGAGCCGGGACTCGAACACCGCGCCGAGTCCGGCGATCCCCACGGCGATGCCGAGCTGGCGGGCGGTGTTGTTGATGCCGGAGGCCATGCCGCTGTGCGCGGCGTCCACGGTGCTGAGCGCGGCGACCGTCATCGTGGGGTTGACGACGCCTGCACCGACGCCGAAGACCAGGAGCGCCGGCAGGAGCCGCAGGCCGCCGGAGTCCGGTCCCAGGTCGAGCATCAGCGCGAGGCCCACCCCGCACAGCGCGAGGCCGCCCACGAGCGCGATCCGCACGCCGAGGCGGGCCACGACCCTCGCCGCGAGCAGCGACACCACCAGCGACGCCACCGCGAACGGCGCGACCTCCAGTCCGGCGAGCGTCGGCCCCGAGCCGTGCACCCGCAGCAGGAACAAGGTGAGGTACACCAGCGGCGCGAACCCGGCGGCGGCGAACACGACGGCCACCAGCGTGGCGCCGAGGAAGGTCGGGTTGCGCATCAGGGCAGGCGCGATCAGCGGTGCGGTGCTGCGGAACTCGACCAGCGTGAACAGCGCGAACAGGACGAGCGCCCCGCCGGCCATGGCGAGCGTGACGGGGGAGAGCCAGCCGACCCCGTTGCCCCGCTGGACCAGCACGATCAGCAGCACCATCGCGCCGGTGAGTAGCCCGGCGCCCAGCCAGTCCAGCCTGGTGGAGGAGCTGTCCCGGCTCTCCCGGAGGTGCCGCAGCCCCACCGCGGCGGTGGGGAGCACCAGCAGCACGGCGAGGGCGAACTGGGCGCGCCACCCGACGACCTCCACGAGGATCCCGCCGAGCAACGGTCCCAGCGCGATCGCGCCGGACACGCTGGCTCCCCAGACACCGATCGCGCGGGCCCGAGCCGGCCCGTCGAACTCCGCCGCGATCAGCGCGAGCCCGGACGGGAAGAGCGCCGCGGCGCCCGCGCCCTGGACCAGCCGTCCGACGATGAGCAGCTCCGTGGTCGGCGCCAGCGTGCAGAGCAGGGACCCCACCCAGAAGCCCGCGAGGCCGAGCAGGAACAGCCGCCGCCTGCCGTAGCGGTCGCCGAGCGCGCCGCCGGCCAGCAGCAGCGACGCCAGCACCATCGCGTACGCCGACAGCACCCACTGCTGGGCGCTGAAGCCCGCGGACAGATCGACCGCGATCGCGGGCAGCGCGACGTTCGGCGCGGTCACGTTGAACAGCAGCAGTGCAGAGGCCAGGCACACCACGGCAAGCGTCCACCGCTGACACCGCCGAGCGCCCTCGGTGGTCTCGCCGGCCGGCCGCGCCGCCGCCGGCGTGTCCGGATGAGCGGGGCAGGCACCGAGCCCGGCCGCCGGGATCAGCCGCGCGACACCGTGGCGCCGTGCTCGGAGGTCTCCGACCACCCGGCCTGACGCCGCCATCGCGCCTCACCGCCTCCCGGTTGGGGTACCGGAACGGATTACACTCTTACCGCGCTTGCGGGACAACCGTGTCGACGGGGCGGGGCGCTAGCGTCGCGGGCTGTGCTGAACGACGTGACGGCGTGGCTCCACAACTCCGACCCCACGTTGCGCTGGCAGGTCGAGCGCGACCTCATGGCTGCCCCGCCCGAGGTCTGGGAGTCGACGCGGGCCCGGATCGCCACCGAAGGCTTCGGCGCGCGCCTGCTCGCGCTCCAGGAGCCGGACGGCCGGTGGGCGGGCGGCGCGTTCTTCCCCGCCGGCTTCACGCCGGAGGCGGGAGAGGCCGGACAGCCGTGGACGGCCACGACCTGGACGCTCAACTCGCTGCGGGAATGGGGCCTCGACGCCGCCGTCCTGCGGGAGCGCCGCACGGCCGAGCTGCTCGCCGAGAACTGCCGCTGGGAGTACGACGACCTGCCGTACTGGGCCGGTGAGGTCGACTGCTGCATCAACGCCTGGACCGTCGCCAACGGACTGTGGCTCGGCGCCGACGTCACCGGCATCGTCTCCTGGTTCGTCGACCACCAGCTGCCGGACGGCGGCTGGAACTGCGAGTGGGTGGAGGGCTCGACCAGGTCGTCGTTCCACTCGACGCTGAACTCCCTCAAGGGTCTGCTCGCGTACGACGCGGCGACCGGCGGCACGGAGGCGACGCGCGCCGCCCGCCGCTCCGGTGAGGAGTACCTCCTCCGCCGCGAGCTGTTCCGGCGTCTGTCGACGGGGGAGCCCGTCGGACCGTGGGTCGGCCGCTTCGCCTACCCGTTCCGCTGGTCCTACGACGTGCTCAACGCCGCCGAGTACTTCCGCCAGGCGTCACTGGTCGACGGCACGGCGCCGGACCCGCGCATGGCCGACGCGATCGCGATCGTCCGCGCTGCCAGAGGGCCCGACGGCACGTGGGTGCAGGCCGGGAGGCATCCCGGCCGGGTGTGGTTCGAGGTCGACGTGCCGGCGGGGGAGCCGTCGAAGTGGCTGACGCTGTTCGGGACGCGCGTGCTCGCCTGGTGGGACCAGCGGGATCGTTGAGCCGAGCGGGACCTTCGCCCCTGTGCCGCGGGCCCGACGCCTCCGGACCATCGATCGGTGCGCGCATACCCTCGGTGGCAGAAGCCCCGGAGAGGAGCTGCCCGTGCGGATCCGCGAGATCATGTCCAAGCCCGCCGTCGTCGTGCCGCCGGAGCTCCCGGTGAAGGAGGCCATCGCGAAGCTCGACGCAACCGGCTTCACCTGCCTGCCGGTGGTCGGCGGCGAAGGTCGCCTGGTCGGTGTGGTCGGCGAGGCGGAGCTGCTGGCCGGCCGGTTCCCGCCCGACCCGAACGTGCCGATCTTCGACCGCGCCCCGGACGTTCCCGGGGCGACCGTCGGTGACGTGATGGTGCGCGACGTGCTCGTGACCAATCCCCGGGAAGGCGTCGCCGACCTGCTGACCGTCCTGCGTGCGGCGCACGTCCGCTCGGTTCCGGTGGTGGACGACGGGATCGTCGTCGGGGTCGTCACCTATCGCGACCTGCTCCGGGCGCTCGCGCGGGACGACGCGTCGATCGAGGCGGACGTCCGGCGCAAGCTCGACATCTACGGAGGCGTCGGCAGGTGGCGCGCCGAGGTGCGCGGCGGCGAAGTGACGATCTTCGACGACCACTCCGACCCGGTGGCGCGGAGCGGCGCGATCCGGGTGGCGGAGTCGGTGCTCGGTGTCTCGCGGTGCCGGGTCGTTGACACGGCCGAGTCCGCCGATTCGGCCTCGCCTCGGTGACGCCCGCTCAGGCGACGATCACGTAGAGGCCGTAACCGACGATCGCCGCCACCGCCAGCAGGCAGAGCGCCGCGATCGCGGTGCGGACCGGTGCGCTAACGGGCGGCGCGGCGCCGTCGTCCGGGCCCCCGGCCGGCTGCGTCGCCCGCGCCGACAGACCCACGAGCGCGAACGCCACGAGCGAGACCACCGCGACCCCGACCGCGAGCGACACGACGCACACCGTCAGCAGCGAACCCCACGCGATGTTCATCCGGAGTCTCCTGTTCAGGCCGCGGCGTGCGCGGACGCCTTCGGGGCCGGGACGTCGTCGACGTTCTCGGCCGTGACGGGACGACGCCGCGCCGCGGCGTAGATGCCGCCTGCGAGTGCGGCGGCGACCAGCGCGACGATGATCGTCCCCACCGTTCCGGTGGAGGCGAGCCACGCCGCAGCGGCGCCGACCGCGGCCGCGGCGGGGGGCGTGAGGATCCAGGCGACGGCCATCTGGCCCGCGTGGGACGAGCTGGACGGCAGGGCCGAGCAGCCACGTCAGCAGGTTCCACAGGATCGCGCCCACGAGCCCGGCGAAGATCACCACGGGGCCGATCCGCGTCTCGTCGACCATTCCGCTCGAGATCGTCTTCGCGACCTCGACCGAGAGGAATGCGCCGACGAGGTTCAGCAGGCCCGCGATCGTCACCGCCGCTTCGGCGACAGCGCGCCGGTGGCGATCGAGGTCGCCATCGCGTTGGCCGTGTCGTGGAACCCGTTGGTGAAGTCGAAGACGAGAGCCGTGACCACGACCACGACCACGACCACGATCACGGTGACGTCCATGCGTGCCTTCCCAGCTCGGACCGGACAGCTCAACTCCACTCCCCGTATCCCCACCGCGGGCCAACGGAGCATTTACGATCGGTGGAACCAGGGAATCCGCGCGAATAGCGCAGAAGTGCCGTATCGGGCGATCCGGAACACCTGTATTCGTACGTTTCGCGCCCTTTGCCCGAGCCTGCTCTACGAGGTGCGGGCACCACTCCCGGCCATCACCTCCAGCCCCAGCGGTCCCGGAGTCGTCACGGGTGGGTTGTGGTCGCCGCACACATGGTCTGGCATGTACGAGGACCCGCGCGGCATGGCGCGCGGCCGAACCAGGGCTGGAGTTCCGAATGACGCAGGACGAGGACGGCGACCCGACCCCACCCCTCGATCACCGCGGCGCCGAGGCGGCGCTGCGCGCGCAACTGCTCGCCACCGAACACTGGAGCCTGCTGGCAACGCGCAGCATGACGTGGTCGGAGATATTCAGTCGCACCGGAACGTTCCTGACGGTCCTGTCCGCCGTGGCGGTGGCCCTTTCCCTGACGGCGCAGGCGACCGGGTTCGGGCAGAGTTTCCGGGGGTTCGCGCTCGTCGTACTCCCGATCGCCCTGCTGGTGGGGCTGGGGACGTACGTGCGCCTGGTCGAGGCCGACATCGAGGACGCCTGGCTCATCGTCGGGATGGCCGGCTGCGCCACGGCTACCTGGAGCTGGCCCCTGATCTCGAGCCGTACCTCGTGACCAGCCCGCACGACGACTTCGCCGGAGTGCTGCAGACCTACAGCTTCCGTCGCAAGGTGGGCATCGTCCACCTGCTGTCCGGCTCGCCCTTCATCGTCGGGGTGATCGACGCTGTGGTTGCCGGACTGCTCGGTTCGATGGCTTTCCAGACGATCCAGGAATCCGGCCCCGCGCACGTTCTCGTGGGATTCGCCACGGCGGTGATCCTCGCGGTCTTGTTGGGATCATTGTGGTATCAGCGGTTGCGCAGAGCCCGTCGTGATCTCCGCCCCAGATTTCCCGGCAACTGACGCTGACGGATCACTTCACAAACCGTGTGCGGACCTCACACAGGGCCCGCCATTTGTGAGGTCGGTACGGGGTTTGTGAAGTCAGAGGCGTGTCGGCGCGCCGCTACGGAGCGTCGTCACTCGACTCCTTGCTGTTCATCCCGAGGACCAGGTAAACCGCCGGAAACCGCTGCTGTACGGTCAGCGCGATTCGCGGGCGGGCCGGACGACCGGGAGACGGTGGAAAGTGGACGAGCGGCCGGCCGACCCCCGTACTCGCGCGGCTCGGACGAAACGGGTCCGCACCCGCGCCGCGCTGATTGCAGCGGCCGACTCGGCCTTCAGCCGCCGCGGCTGGGCCGCGACGCGCATCGAGGACATCGCGGACGCCGCGGGGGTCAGCTCCGCCACCGCGTACAACCACTTCCCGACGAAGCACGCCCTGCTCGGCGCGGTCTACGAACCCCACGTCCGTGGCCTCATCCGCCAGGCCGAGGCGGACATCGCGGCCGGCCGGCCCGTCGTCGGGGCGCTCGTGGAGCAGATCAACGCGCTGGCGCGGCTCAGCTGGTACCACCGCGGGCTGACGGCGTCGTTCACCGCGGCCGTGCTCGACTACACGATCCGCACCGGGAAGGCGCCCGATCCGGAGGACCAGGCGGACCCGCGGGTCCTCGCCCCCATCAACATGGCACTCCTGCTGCTCATCCAGCACGGGCAGGCCAACGGCGAGCTGCGCTCCCACCCGCCCGCCTCCGAGATCAGCGGCATGGTCGTCAACCTGCTGCTCGTGCGGAGCATCAACCGCGAGGACGAGCCGCCCGCCGTCACCGCCGACCTCATGTTGACGCTGCTCTTCGGCGCGCTCCGGCCGGAGCTCGTCATCGCCCGCGACGGTGCCGGGAGCCCGTGGGGCTGACGTCCGGCCGGCTGCAGCCCTATCCGGACTCCCACTTGTAGAGGTAGGCGCTGCTGCTGGGCAGCTCGAACGCACCGAACCGGCCGTCGTTGCTGTGCAGCGTGGCCGGGTCGGCCGTCGAGTTGGTGCCACCGGGCGGGATGTCGTCGACGCGGTCGAGGTCGGCCAGCTTCACCCAGCTGCCGGCCAGGCCGAGCTCGACCTCGACCCGCACGGTGAACTGTTCGAAGTTGAGCAGCACCACCATGGCGTCGTGGGCGGACCGGCCGGGCCGCAGCCGCCAGCCGAGCACCTTGTGCCCGCCGCCGTGCGCCGGGTCCATCCAAGGGCCCAGGATCCAGGTGAAGCGGCCGTCGCCTGCCGGGTCGTAGCCCGCGATGCGCAGGGCCGGGTAGCGGCGGCGCAGGTGGACGAGGCGGCGGGCCCACCGGTAGAAGCCGCTGTTCTCCGGTCCGCCCGGCGGCCACTGGAAGCTCACGACGTTGCGGTCGCGCTCGACGTTGAACTCCTGGCCCATGTAGATCATGGGGATGCCGAGCGCGACGACGGTGGAGAAGAGGCCCAGCCGCCCCTTCCGGTCCTTGGTCGCGGGCTGGTTCGTGGTGGGGTTCGTGCCCACCTCGAAGGCGGGGCTGGTCTCGTCGTGGCTCTCGACGTAGTTGACCGTGTTGTTCGTGTGCGCCGCGTATGCCGCGTGCGAGAAGTAGAAGACGTCGCCGATCTGGTCGGCGTCGATCGCTCCCTCGCGCAGCAGCACCTTCATCCTGTCGTGGAACGGGTCGGCCCATTGCGAGTAGCCGTCGTAGCCGGAGCGGTTGAGGCCGCTCTCGTTGGGCAGGTGCTCCGCGACCAGCACGGTCTCGGGTCGGAAGCGGGTGAGCTCGTCGGCCAACCGCAACAGGAAGCCGCGGTCGACGTTGCGCGTGGAGTCGAGGCGGAACCCGTCGACGTGGTACTCGGTGAGGAACAGCTTGCACGTGTCGATCAGCAGGTTCTGCACGTCCCGTTTCTCGGTCGCGACGCGGTTGCCCCACTCCGTGCTGCCGCTGAAGTACAGGCCGCCCTCGGTCGGGCTCCCGTCCTCACGGGGGCTCTCGAGGATCGCCTGCCACAGTGGGTTCGGCTTGTTGCTGGTGTGGTTGAAGACCTGGTCCAGCAGCACGGCGAGGCCGTGGTCGTGGGCCGCGTCCACCAGCTCGCGCAGGTCGTCGGCGGTGCCGAAGTCCCGTTCGACCGCCGCGAACACCGAGGTGTTGTAGCCGAGGGCGTGGGGACCCTGCTCGCCGGCGAACTCGGAGAGCGGCATGAGGGACAGCGCGTTGACCCCCAGCTCGTCGAAGTAGCCCTCCCTGATCCGCTGGGTGATCCCGGCGAACCGGCCCGGCTGCTTGATCCCGGGGTCGCCCTCGGTGAAGCCGTACACGCTCAGCTCGTAGAGGATCATGTCGGCCCGGTCGGGCGTCCGGAACGCGTGGTCGGTCCAGGCGTAGGTGCTCGGGTCGACGACGACTGCCGTGTCGTCGTCGAAGCTCGTGCCGAGCCGGCGGGCGAGCGGGTCGGTGCACCGGCGCTCGAAGCGGCCGGCCGCGTTCCGGGGCACCCCGCCCTGCACGACGTACGCGTACTCGTCGCCGGCCCTCGCCTCCGGCACCACGCCGAGCCACAGGTTGGGGATGCCGAAGTAACCGCGGTGCAGCGCCAGCTCGCGGCCGGGTTCCTGCCAGCCGTCGAACGAGCCGCGCACGAACACCCGAGCGGCGTTGGGCTGGTAGAGGCCGAACAGCACGCCGGCCCCCGCGGAGCGCCGTTGCCCCCAGGCCGGAACGGCCGTCGGTGTCCGGCACGTAGCACCCGTCGACCGCGTCGATCGCCGCGAGGAGCTCGGCCGCCGTCCCGGGCTCCGGACGGCGGGGCTCGACGTCGTAGACGAACGCCTTGTCCGCTCGGCACCAGATCTCGGCACCGGTGGGTGGGACCCGGTCGAAGTGCATGGCGTCGTCCCGCCACACAGGTGCTGCGCCGTCCGTGAACGTGAGGTCGAGCGCGGGCCGCATCAGCTCGACCGTGAAGACCGGGCCGAAGGAGTCCTGCGTGGACGGTGTGACGTCGTGCGACTCGTCCGACCCCGGGTAGCGCACCCAGAGGTGCGGGGCGGCGAACGACCGGGAGTTGTCGTAGTGGATCGTGATGCCGGGCATCTCAGCGCCCGCGGGAGAGCAGGCGGGTGAGGAACGGCGTCGCGAGGTCGAACGCGGTCGCCATCAGCGCGGGCGGGTCCTGGTTGAGCGTGTCCTCGCGGCGCAGCGCGGCGAAGTCGACGTGCTTGGCCGCGACACCCGCGGTCGCGAGGAGGCCGACGAGCTCGTCGGCGACGATCCCGTACCCGGAGGTCGTCGGGTGGACACCGTCGAGCCCGAAGAGGCCGCCCTGCAGCCTGCCGGTCCGGTCCGAGCGGAAGAAGCGGGTGTCGAGGTCTGCGAGCTCCGACGGGAGCCGCTGGGCCTGCCACGCGTTGCGTGCACGGGCATCCGCGTCGGTGACGAACCGGCGGTAGGCCAGGCCGTCGAGGACACCGCAGAGGTCGAAGAGGAACCAGTCCCGGCCGTGGCTGCGCGCCTGGCGCACGGCGTCGGCGATGGCGTCGTTGTACTGGTCGATCGCCGAGTCGACGGCGCGCGCCTGCTGGTGGGTGAGGTGCCGGTGCTTGGTGGGGTCGAAGCGGGCTTCGTCGATCCACGGGTCGGTGTAGAAGGGGAAGTACCGCGAGCCCGGTTGCCACTTCTGGCCCGGCGCCTGTGGGTTCACGCCCTTCGCGATCGGCGCGATCGTCACGTGGGGCACGGTGGCGAGCACGACGCGGCGCGTGCTGATCGGTTCGAGGGCCCGCACCAGCTCGGCGAACTCGGTGGCGAAGTGGGTGGGGCGCCACACGTTGTAGCTGCCCTTGCGGTCCAGGTCGTCGTAGCCGTCGCCGCTCCACCGGACCACCTTGTCGACCACGGAGCGGAGCGCGTTGTTCCCGCCGAGGACGACGACGAGCGTGTCGATGCCGCCGTTGCGCCCGTGCCACCCGGCGGCCCCGATCTGGGTCGCGGCCACACCGAACGGCGCGAGCACGGACGAGGCCGCGATGTCGTTGTCGTTGGAGGGCACCGCGCCGAGCAGGTCGTCGTGCGCGGGGTTGGCAGCGATCAGGGCGGTCGCCCGGCCGGCGGTGTACGACAGGCTGTCGCGCACGTCCCAGCCGTAGATGCCCAGGTTCTCGTAGCGCAGGTCGGTGCGGGGCGGCCTGCTCCCGTCGCCGCGCTCCCAGAAGTCCTCGTTCTCGTCGGCCAACCGCTGCAGGGAGAACGGCAGCGCCAGCGCCTCGAACGCGTTGATGCGGTCGCCGAACTCGGCCTGCAGCCCTCGCAGCAGGCCCTCGATGTTGAACGGCAGCCCGCCGAGCGGGCCCCCGTACCCGGGCACCTGGAACGGGACGTCGAGGCAGCGGGCCAGGAGGGCGGGCCACGAGAGGTCGGTTCGCGACACGGCCCCGCTGGTCAGGCCATGGGTCAGGGAGTCGCCGACCGTGACCAGCCGGTGCACCGGGTCGGTGGGTGGTGCCGGGACGTCCGCGTCGCGCTGACCGAGCTCGACCCCGAGCGCCGGGTCGTCGATGCGCGGCCGCAGCAGGTCGGTCACCACGACGTCGGGCGGGGTGTTCGGGTCCAGGTACTCCGGTGGCAGCGCGGCCATGTTCCCCTCCTCGTGATCCCTCGCCGGTCCATCCTGGTCCGGCCGTGGAGGAGAGGCGAGCGCGGAGCGCTGATACCCACCGCACCCGACCGAACACGGACAGGAGACCCCGGCGGGCCGCGCGCCACAGGAACCGGACAGGAAGCGCACAGGAACGCCCCACCGCCCGTTCCTACCTTGGGTTTCGACCAGCCGTCCCAGCACCGGAGGAACCGTGAGGCACGAGCCCACCTACGAAGGACGCCCACTCGTCCGACCGGACGAGGAGGTCGTGGACCAGGGCCTCGGCTTCGACGTCACGACCCTGTTGAGCCGCAGGCGGATGCTGCGGGCGCTCGGGCTCGGCGCGGCCGCCGCGAGCCTCGGTGCCTGCGGCAGCGGCACGACCGGTACGACAGCCGCGTCCGGCACGGGTCTGGTGGAGATCCCGGACGAGACCGCGGGCCCCTACCCGGGCGACGGCTCGAACGGCCCCAACGTGCTGGCGGAGAGCGGCATCGTCCGCAGCGACATCCGGTCCAGCTTCGCCGGGGCGAGCGGCACGGCCGATGGCGTCCCGCTGACCATCCGGCTGACCGTGCTCGACATCGCGAACGGCGGGTCCGCCTTCGCCGGTGCCGCGGTCTACGTCTGGCACTGCAACCGCGACGGCGGCTACTCGATGTACTCGGACGCGATCGAGGACCAGAACTACCTGCGTGGGGTCCAGATCGCCGACTCGGCCGGCCGCGTGAGCTTCACCAGCATCTTCCCGGCCTGCTACTCGGGACGCTGGCCGCACATCCACTTCGAGGTCTACCCCGACCAGGCCGGCATCACGGATGCCTCGAACGCCATCGCCACGTCCCAGATCGCGCTTCCCCAGGACGCGTGCGAGGTCGTGTACGCCCAGCCGGGCTACGAGCAGTCGGTCCGCAACCTGTCGCAGGTCACGCTCGCCACGGACAACGTCTTCGGCGACGACGGCGGGGCGCGCGAGCTCGGCGCCGTGACCGGCGACGTCACCACCGGCTACACCGTGTCCCTCACCGCCGCCGTCGACACGACGACCACCCCGACCGCCGGCAGCGCTCCCGGCGGGCCGCCGCCGTCGCGCTGAGCGGGGGACTTGTTCGACGCCCTGTGTTCAGGCGGGGACTGTCGGTAGAGTCGCCGCCGTGGCCGGCCGCCGAAGATCCCTCAGCCTGGTGCTCAACGGCACGTTCGGCCGTGCTCTCGAGGTGGCCGTCGAGCTGGAGGACTGCCTCGGGCTCGCCCGCGGCCAGGCAGGCCTGGAGGCCACGCTGTTCCGCGCGCGGGCGCTGGCCCGCGACCTCGAGGACGCCTTCCTGGACGCGCTGTCCATCCGCGCCCCGCTCGTCGGCGACTACGACGGCGCGCTCGGCTCGGCGCGGGACCTGGTCGCCGTGCTGCGCCGGATCTACCCGCTCGTCATGGACGTCGACGACGACCGCTACGACGGCGTCAAGAGTAACGTCGACCACGCCTTCGCGTGCGCGCAGGTGTTCGTCACCGTGCTGGAGATGGCCGAGGAGCGCGGGCCGGGGGAGCCCGATCTCGTGGTCGTACCGGCGGAGGGTTCCGCCGAGGCGGAGGAGATGGAGGAGCAGGTGCGGGAGCAGTGGGCCCGGATCCTGCCGTTCCAGGGCGAGCGGAACTGACGTCCGCTACTCGGTCGTGGCCACGCGCATCTCGATGGTCCTGGTGTGGTCGCGCCGGAAGTACTCGGTGTGGGCGGGAGGCAGCGGGGGCCGGTCGAGGATGAGGTCGGCCGCCTTCTCCGCGATCATCACCACCGGGGCGTAGGTGCCGGCGTTGGTGACGACCGGCATCACCGACGCGTCCACCACGCGCACGCCGTCGAGGCCGTGCACCTCCATCGTGTCCGGGTGGACGACCGCCCGGTCGTCGGTGCCCAGCCTGCAGGACCCGGCGTAGTGCATCGCCGACTCGGCGTGCCCCACCACCCAGTCCCAGATCCGGTCGTCGCCCCGCACGTCCGGTCCGGGAGCGAGCTCCCCGCCGTCGTACCGGGCGAGCGCCGACTGCCCCATGATCTCCCGGGTCACGCGGATCGCGTCGACCCAGTCGCGCCGGTCCTGCTCGGTGGACAGGTGGCCGAACCGGATCGCCGGTGGCGTGCGCCAGCTCGGCGAGGCGAGCCGCACGCTGCCGCGCGAGCCGGATCTCGTCACCCCGACCTGAACCTGGAACCCGTACGGGCCGGTGGGCGAGGTCGGGCACGTCTTCGAGGCCGTCGGCAGGAACTCGTACGCCAGGTTCGGGAACGCCAGGTCGTCGTTGCTGCGGGCGAAGCCGCCCACGTCCGACGGGTTGGCGGCGGACCGCAGCGACACCGGCTTGGTGCAGGCGTGCTGGATCCGCACGACGAGGTGGTCCTGCAGGTTCGCGCCCACGCCCGGGAGGTGGTGCACGACCGGCACGCCCACGGACTCCAGGAACGCGGCGTCGCCCACGCCGGAGAGCTGCAGGATGTGCGGGCTCTTGATCGCACCCGCGCACAGGATCGTGTCGCGGCTGAGCACGCGGTGCACGCGGCCGCGCCGGTCCGCGAACTCGACGCCGACCGCGCGGGTGCCGCGGAACACGATCTTCGTGACCGTGGTGCCGGCGCCGACGGTCAGGTTGGCGCGGTCCATCGCCGGTCGCAGGTAGCCGCGGGTGGCCGACCAGCGCCGGAACCTCCGGACGTTGTGGTCGAGGGCCCCGAAGCCCTCCTGCCGGTACCCGTTGACGTCCGGGGTGGCGTGGTGCCCCGCCTCCTGCGCGGCCAGCAGGAACGCCTGGGCGAGGACGTTTCCCGGGCGCGCCTTCGCCACCGCCAGCGGGCCGCCCCTGCCCCGCAGCGGCCCGGGTACCTCCGCGTCCTCCATGCGCTTGAAGTACGGCAGGAGATGGGCGAAGCCCCACCTCTGCATCCCGGGCTGCGCGGCCCAGCCGTCGTAGTCGAGGGGGTTACCGCGCTGGTGGAGCATCCCGCGCAGACTGCTGATGCCACCCGGCACCCGGCCCGCCGGCAGGTTCAAGCGCCGCCCCAGCAGGCCCGGCTCGGGCTCGCTGCGATGACGCCAGCGACCCGGACCCCGCGCGAACGCCCTGCCCAGCACGTCCCACGAGTGGTCGGCCCGTCCGTTCTCGAGCACGAGCACCCGGCGCGCCGGATCCGCCGACAACCGGTTCGCCAACACCGAGCCCGCCGAACCACCACCGACGATGACGTGATCGAACGACCCGGTCACGGGGTCCCCCTCGTGGCAATGCCGGCCATGGCGGGTCGCTTCACCCGATCGGAGCGCAGGAGCGCCTCTTGATCGCGCTGGACGGTACACGGCGTGACCGGGTCGCGGCCGGTCGACCCGGCGCACTTCGCGGCGGCCGCCGGGGTTCTGGCGGTGATCACGGAAGTGGTGGGAGACGCCAGATCCGTCGCCCACACCCCACTCCCGGCGATCGTCCCGCGCGGATGCCGCGCCCGGCCGGGCCGCCCAGAAAAATCTTCGGCCGGGATGTCGAAGGCTGTCGTCCTGCTCCGACCAGTTGGCGAGGCGGGGGAGAGCAGCTCCCCCGCGGGGCACGAGGAGCAGCGACGATGGGCAAGGTCATCTGCGGGATCGCGATGTCGGTGGACGGCTACACGGCCGGCCCGAACCAGCGGGCCGACGCCCCGTTCGGTGACGGGGTCGGCGAGAGCCTGCACCGGTGGATGCTCGAGGCCGCCGACGAGAACACCGCCGAGATCGAGGCGCTCACCTCGGCGGGGGCCTACATCATGGGCCGCAACATGTTCAGCCCCGGCCGCGGGGAGTGGGACCTGGACTGGACCGGCTGGTGGGGCGAGGAGCCGCCGTACCACGCGCCGGTCTTCGTCCTCACCCACCACGAGCGGGAGCCCGTCGAGATGAAGGGCGGCACCACGTTCCACTTCGTGACCGGCGGGATCACCGAGGCGCTCGACCGCGCCCGCGCCGCCGCGGGCGACCGGGACATCGCGATCGCCGGCGGTGCCGCCACCGTGAACCAGTACCTCGCCGCCGGCCTGGTCGACGAGCTGCACCTGCACGTCGCGCCGGTGGTGCTCGGCAAGGGCGAGCGCCTGTTCGAGGGCGTCGGCCGGCTGGACCTCAAGGTCGTCGCGGCTCGGCACACCGACCTGGTGACGCACGTGCGCTACGCCGTGGGCGGCGGCCGCTAGTCACGCCGCCTCCGCGACGAACTCCGCGAACGTCTTCGGCCTGCGTCCGCCCAGCTTCTCGATCGTGTCGGTCACCTCCACGTCCTGGGGGCGGGTGCGCAGCGTCGCCCACAGCTTGGACAGGTGCGCCACGGCGTGGGCGTTGATGCGGCCGCCGACGGCCTCGGCCCACGACTCGTCTGTGACGTTCTCGTAGGCGACGTCCCGGCCGAGCCCGGCGGACAGGGTGGCGACGATCTCCTTCACGGTCAGGAGCTGGCCGACCACGGGGTACGCGTTGCCCTCCGGCACGTCCGCCGCGGTGAGCACGGCTGCGGCGACGCGGGCCACGTCCTGCCCGGCGACCAGGGGGAGCACGGTGCTGTCGTCGCCGAGGGGCATCGTGAGTGCTCCGGAGGCGGTCGCGAGCGCGTGGATGTTCTCGAAGAACACCGTGGCCCGGACGTGGGCGGCTCCGATCCCGGCCCGTTCGAAGACCTGCTCGGACAGGTAGTTCTCCCGCATGCGGGGTGTCGGCGCGTCCGGAGCGGACACCAGCATCACCATGTCGACCAGCCGCTCCACCCCGGCGTTCCGGGCGGCGACCGCCATGTTGACGGTGGCGTCGAGCAGCCCGGCCTGGACCGGGTAGGCGAAGTAGACGGCGGAGACGCCCTCCACCGCGCGCTGGACCGACAGGAAGTCGAGGAAGTCGGCCTCGACCACCTCCGCCCCGAGACCGCGCAGGTACTCGGCCCGATCGTCGAGTGTGCGGACCATCGCGCGCACGGGCACGTCCCGCTGCAGCAGCAACTCGGTGACGCGTCGGCCCGTCCTGCCCTGCTGCCCGCCGGCCGCGCCGGTCACGAGCACGGTTCCACTCGCCATGACGTCCCCTCCTCCGCTGGTACCACCTGGTACCAGCGACTGTGGTACCAACAGGTACCAGATGTCAAGGAGGGGCGATGCCGGCAGCGGACGGGGCACGCGAGCGCATCCTCAGCGCCGCCTTCTCGGCGTTCGTGGAGGGCGGTTACGCCGCGACCAGCACGCTCGAGATCGCCACCCGGGCACGGGTGTCCAAACGGGAGCTCTACGCGCTGGTCGGCAACAAGCAGCAGATGCTCGAGGCCTGTGTCCGCGAGCGCGCCGCGCGGCTGCGGGTGCCCGCCGACCTACCCGAGCCCCGCGACGTCGAGACCCTCCAGGCGGTGCTGGTCGGGTTCGGGACGCAGCTCCTGCGCGCGACGACGGATCCCACCGTCGTCGCCGTCTTCCGGCTCGCGATCGCGGAGGCGGTGCGGGCGCCCGAGATCGCACGGACGCTGCACGTGCTCGGGCAGCAGCCCGCCCGCGCCGCCCTGACCGGGATCATGGAGCAGGCCGTGGCCCACGAGTTGCTCACGGGGCGCCCGCCGGAGCTGGCCGAGCAGCTCGCCGCGCTGCTGTGGGGCGACCTGATGATCACCCTGCTGCTCCGCGTCACCGACCCGCCGACACCCGCGGAGATCGACTCCCGGGCCCGCGGCGCGGTGTCCGCCTTCCTGCGGCTGCGCCGGTCGACGTGATGCGGCCGGCTCAGCGGGCGTCGGCGGCGACGCCGATGCCGAAGGCGATGAGCAGGCCACCGGATGCGCGGGTGAGCCACTCGCGCAACCCGGAACGCTTGACCAACCGCCCGGCCCCGGCGAAGGCGACGGCGTAGCCCACGAGGGAGCCGAGGCCGAGCACCGCGAACGTGAGGCCCAGCGCGGTGGGGAGCAGCGGACCGGCGTCGTGGGGGACGAACTGGGGGATCACGCTCGTGAACACGAGCACGGTCTTCGGGTTGGACAGGTCGCAGACGAAGCCCTGGCGGAACGCGCGGGCCGTCGAGACCGGGCCCGTCGCGCCGACGACGGCCGGTGCCTGACGCCGCGCGAGCACCAGGCGCAGGCCCAGGTAGATCAGGTACGCGGCGCCGACGAGCCGCAGCACCGTGAACGCGGGCCCGGACAAGACCAGCAGCGCCGTCACGCCCGCCACCGCCGCCCCGACCCAGATCAGGTCGGCGATGAACACACCGGCGGCGATCGCGAGCGCGGCCCCGGCGCCGCGGCCCATCGCGTTCTGCATGACCAGCACGACGGCCGGGCCCGGGATCGTGACCAGCACGGCGACCAGGGCGACGAACGCGAGGTAGAGCTCCATGCCGCGGAGCGTACGGCTCGCGGATCAGCGGCACGGCACCTTGTCCGGCTCGCCTTTCCGGTCCGGGCCTTCCGGCTGCTCGGTCATCGGCCCGGCCTCGACCTCGCTGCACTTCGCCGGGGTCGCTCCCGGCGTCTCGGTGACGCCTACGGGGTCTCCGTCCCCGTCCCCGGCGAGCAACCGGCCGCCGAACAGCACCGCGACCACGACCGCCACGACCGCCGCTGCGGCCACGACCCATCGTCGGCCGCCCGGCCGGGCCTGCGGTGCCGGTCGTCGCGCCGGGACAGGTCGGGCCGGCCGCTCCGGCCGGGCCACCGGCTGTGGCGCAGGCGGTGCGGCGTGCGGCGCCGACCCCGGCGAGGGCTGCACGTCGGCACCCTCCTCGTCGGCGAGGAACCGCCGGTAGGCCTCGATCGCCGCATCACGGGCCTCGGCCAGGTCGCGGTCGTCGACGGGCTCGGGTCGGCCGGCGGTCACCACGCCGTAGAGCAGTTCGAGTGGCCGCCCGTGACGATCGCGCAGGGTCTCCGGCTCGCTGCCGGGCAGCAGCTCCGCCGCGGCCGCGTGCTCCTCCCGGTACGTCACGACCACCGGGCCGAACCCCGTCGTCGGCAGCTCCACCACCGAGCGGCCGTCCGGACCGGCAGGCCCGGCGCCCACGTGCTCGGCCAGGAGGTGGTGCTGCCGGTTCCGCACCAGGAAGTCGGGGGCGAGCACCACGCGGTACCCGACGCGCCGCCCGCGCGCCACGAGGAACGGCCATCGGCTCACCCGCTCACCTCCTGCCCAGCTCGGAGTTGGGCATGATCGCCTCGAGCCTGCGCACCGCGGTGTCGAACTGGACGAGCACCCGTTCGCGCGCAGCCCGGTACCGGCCGAACTCCGCCTCGTGCAGCTCGCGTGCGTCGGCAACCCGCTCGTACGGGGTTGCGGCCCACTCCGCGAACATGCGGGTCACCTCGGTGGCCGCCACCCCGACGACCCCGGGCATCATGCCGGCGAACACCGCCCCCAGCGCGCGTCCTGCGGACCCGTTCAAGAACGTCCCGAGACCCGACAGCACGTCGACGGCTCGCACCCGCATCGAGCGGCCCTTCAGCGACCGGCGAAGGGACTCCTCCAACTTCCGCCGCGTCTCGTCGTCGATCGTGCGCTCGACCTGGCGGAAGAGGTCCGGCACCACAGCGCACAGCGGGACGTCGACGTTCATCGGCCGGACGGTCCCGCCCGATCTCTTGACGACGGAGCCGTCCTCCCGCAGCTCGGCGAAACCGCGGCCGACCGCGCTCACCGGGATCAGCCGGACGAGCTGGTTCGGGCTCGAGTACACGAGACCGCGGACGTGGTCGAAGGCCATCAACGCGCCGATAACGCGGTCGAGCCGCAGCTCGTCGTCGGCATCCGGTGGCTCGCCGAAGCCGCGCACGAGGTCCCATTTGGTGATCACGAGCTGGACGGGCGCCCGCGCGCTCTGCAGCAGCCCGAGCAAGGAGCGCAGCTCGAACTGGAGGTAGTCGTGACCGGCGGGCTCTCCCCGCAGCAACTGGAGGATCCGTTGCCCGTCGAGCAGCCCGAGCAGCGCCTGCGCCGAGCGGATGTGACCCTGCAGCTCCTGGAAGCTGCTCCGCCCCGTCTCCGGCGCGTGCTCCAGCAGCTCGCCCGCGTAGTCGAGGTAGACGACGTCGAGGAGGTGGTGGCGGGCGCCGCCGTCGTCGAGCGCCACGCAGTTGAAGACGTAGTCGGTGAGCTCGGCGATCCGGGTGGATCGCGGCCACTCGCGCCGCGTGTCGCTGACGGTCCGGTACACGCCGTTGAGCGCGACGCGTTGCTCCGGCGTGGCGTCCAGGTAGAAGGAGCGTCCGGGCGCGAGGTGGTCGAGCTCGTGGAACATGCTGGCGAGCAGCACGGTCTTCCCGGATCCGGGGAGCCCGAGTGCCACGACCTTGAAGGTGGGGACGGACGCGGCCAGCTGCTCGCTGCCGGCCTCGTCGGGCGCTTGCTCCGCGTGCCGGTCGGCCTTGCCGCGTCGGCGGGATTTGACGGCCATGACTATCACCACCACCACGACGACCAAGATGACCAGTTCCAACGGCGTGCTCCTCACGCTCTGTCCTTGGCGGGAGTGTGGTGGGGCAGCGCCGCGTCGCCCAGGAGGTCGACTACTCAACTTGCTGTGCACCGTGGTGTCGAACCCTCACAATGAGTGAGGGTGGCGGTGGGGGGAGCCGGTGACGCAGGTGTGGCCGTCGCACGCGCGGAAGGCCGAGCTCGAGACGATCCTCGCCGGGGTGACGTCCGCTCCGGGGCGCGTCGTGCTCAGGGGCGGAGCCGGCGTCGGTAAGACGCACCTCGCGCGTGCCGTGGCCCGAGCCGTCACGGGCCGGGGCTGGACGAGTGAGTGGGTGTCGGCGACCGCGGCCATGCGGTCGGTGCCGTTCGGGGCTCTCACCAGGTTCGTCGGCCCGGAGGTCCGTGACCTCACCAACCGCACCGAGGTGCTCCGCGGCATCATCTCGCGATTCGTCGCGCCGGGTTCCGGCGTCCCGGAGCTGCTGGTCGTCGACGATGCGCAGCACCTCGACGAGGGGTCGGCCGCGTTGGTGCACGAGCTGGCCGTGTCCGGCCGGGTGCCGATGCTGCTGACGGTGCGGTCGGACGAGCCGGTCACCGACGCGGTACGCAGGCTGTGGCTGGACCGGTTCGCCGCCCTGATCGACGTCGAGCCGTTCGACCTCGACCGCACCCGCGCCTTCCTCGCCGAGGGGCTCGGCGGTCCCATCGACTCCCTGAGCGCCCACCGGTTGTGGCGGTGGACGGGCGGGAATGCGCTGTTCCTGCACGAGCTCGTCCGGGCGGGACGCGGCATGGGACGGCTCGTCCTCACCGACGGGTTCTGGAGCTGGGTGGGGCCCTCTGGTGTGTCGGCGGGCGTGCTCGACCTGCTCGGCGACCGCATCGGCGTGCTCGACGCCCCTCAGCGGGAGGCGCTCGTCCTGGTCGCCCTCGGTGAACCGTTGGAGAGCGCGACGCTGCACCGGCTCTGCTCGGCTCGCACGCTCGACGACCTCGCTCACGCGGGGCTGCTCGCCGTCGAGCGCGCGGGCAACGGATACGCGTTCCGGATGCCGCACCCCTTGTATGCCGACGCCGTCCTCGTGACCGCGACCCCGCTCCTCGTCCAGCGGCTGCGGCGCGCACTCGCCGACGCGATGACCGCCTCCGGCGACGTCGATCCGCAGCAGCTGTTGCGCTCGGTTGCGTTGCGCCTGGACGCCGAGGAGCCGCCCGACGCCGAGGAACTGGTTCGGGCGGCGACCGTCGCGGTCGACCTGTTCGACGGCGCGTTCACCGAACGCTGCGCAGCGGTGATGCCCGAGACGAGGCCGGAGCGCACCGTCCTGCTGGCTCGTGCCCTTGCGCTGCAAGGACGAGCGGCCGAGGCCGAGGCGCTCCTCGCGGGCTCGGGCGATGGCTCGCTCCTGCCCGTCCGCGCGCGGAACCTCGCCTTCGGCCTGCACCGGCCGGATCGGGCCAGCGAGCTGCTCCGGGAGGCGCTCTCCGGGGCCACCGACGAGAACCGGGTCGATCTCGTCGATGCGCTGGTGACCACGTTGACCTTCGCCGGCCGCTACCGGGACGCGGTCGACGTGCACCGGCGGTACGCGAGCGAGCTCGAGGCGTCCGGGCGGGATGACCTGGGGATCGGGACCAGCACGCACGCGGTGGCGCTGACCCAGATCGGAGATCCGCCGGCCGCGATCGAGGTGGTCCGCCGCGTGCTCGCCGGGCCCCGCACCGGGGAGACCGCTCTCGCCGCGCGATCGGCGCTGGTCAATGCCCTGCACCACGCCGGCCTGCTCGACGAGGCGGAGCGGGCCGCCGAGGAGCTGCGTTCGTGGGGCGTCGAGTCCGGTCATCCGGGCGCTCTCGCCAACGGTTGCTTCCTCGGCGGGCCCGTCGTGCTGGAGCGAGGCCGCTGCCGCGACGCTGCGCGGCTGCTGCGGGAAGGGGTGAGCCTCGGCCGCTCGAACGACCCGCACGGCATGGTGCGGTTCGGCCTCGCGTGGCTCGCCGCCGCCGAGGCGATGGCCGGAGCAGGCGAGACCGCCGCGCAGCTCGACGCCGAGGCCAGGGCGCTGCGCGAAGCGCGGCCGGCGAAGCGGATGGTGGCCGAGAACGAGGACGTCGCCCACGCGCTCGTACTGGCCTCCCTCGGCCGGATCGCCCATGCCCGCGAGACCCTCGCCGTGCTGGGCCAGGTCTGCGCGAAGGAGGGCGCCCTGCTGTACGTCGCGGTGGCTGCGACCCTGCTCGCCCGGCTCGGCGACCCGACGACTGCGGGGCGGTTGTTCGAGGAGGCGACCGGGCACGCGGACACGCCGCTGCTGCGCGTGCAGACCGAGCACGTGCAGGCACTGCGGACCCGCGAGCCCGGTGCACTCCTCGCGGTGGCCGACGGCTATGCGCGTCTCGGCGCCTTCCACACGGCTGCTGAGGCGGCCGACATGGCCGCCGCACGGCACGCCTCTGCCGAGCGGGTACGAGCGGCCGCGGCTGCCGCGGCCCTTCGGGACGAGCTGCTGGGTGAGTGCGACGTCGGGCCGTTGCCGTGGTGGCCGTCGTACCACCGGCACGATCTGTCGCCTCGTGAGCGAGAGGTGTCTCTGCTCGCCGCCCGCGGTCTCAGCAACCGGGCGATCGCCGCCGAGCTGGTGCTGTCGGTGCGCACCGTCGAGAACCACCTGCGATCGGCGTACGTGAAGCTCGGCATCACCCGTCGAGGCGAGCTGGAGCCCGCGTTGAGGGCCGCTAGGCCTCGGTTCCGCCAAGGGCATAACCGATCATCGACGAACGGTCCGTTCGTCGGATAGGTACCGACCGACGCGCCGTTCGTCGGTATCGGGCAGTGTTCCGCTGTGGAGTTTGCAGACGTCGTGCGCCGCCGGCGCATGGTCCGGGACTACGACCCCGACCGTCCGGTGCCACCCGAGGTGCGGGAGCGGCTGCTCGCGCACGCGATCCGGGCGCCGTCGGCGGGGTTCAGCCAGGGGTGGGCGTTCCTGGTGCTGGAGTCCCCCGAGGAGCGGGACCGGTTCTGGGCGGCGACCGCCGGTGACGGCGCGCCCGACCGTTGGCTCAGCCGGATGCGGCGCGCGCCGCTGCTGATCGTGCCGCTCTCGCACAAGGCGGCGTACCTGGATCGCTACGCCGAGCCGGACAAGGGGTGGTCCGACCGCGACGAGCGGCGCTGGCCCGTGCCCTACTGGGACATCGACACGGGGATGGCCGCCCTGCTCATGCTGCTCACCGCGGTGGACGAGGGCCTCGGCGCGTGCTTCTTCGGTATTCCGCCCGACCGGACCGCCGGCTTCCGGGAGGAATTCGGGGTGCCGGCGGAATACCGCCCGATCGGTTGCATATCCGTCGGCTACGAGGGAAAGGACGACAGGCGCTCCCCCTCGCTGCGGCGCGGCCGCCGCTCGGTGGCCGACGTGGTGCACCGTGGTCATTGGCAGGTGTGAGCAGTTCCCCGTTCCCATCCGGTCACTCGGCCAGCAGCTCCATCGGGGCTCCGCGGGGTGCCTCTATCATTCGCGGGTGTCCGTCACCGATGACCTGGAAATGTTCGAGCTGCTGGATGCCGCCTCGTTGCCATTGCGGCAGCAGCGGATCCTGCTCGCGATCCGGGACTGGGTGGTCCGGTACGGGTATGCGCCCAGCACGCGGGAGATCGGTGACGCGGTGGGGCTGCGCTCGCCGTCGTCGGTGTCGAAGCACCTCGCGAGCCTGGAGGAGAAGGGGTTCCTGCGGCGGGGCGCCACCGTGGCCCGGCCGATCGACGTGCGGGCCTTCCTGCACGAGCCGCAGGCGCGGGACGCGGGCGACTCGGTGTCCGTGCCCGTGGTCGGCGACATCGCCGCCGGCACCCCGATCCTGGCGGAGGAGCACGTCGACGACGTCCTGACCCTGCCTCGCGAGCTCGCCGGGCGCGGCAACGTCTTCGCCCTCCGCGTCCGCGGCGACTCCATGATCGACGCCGCGATCTGCGACGGCGACACGGTGGTGGTGCGGCAGCAGTCCGAGGCCTACTCGGGTCAGATCGTGGCCGCGATGATCGACGGCGAGGCCACCGTGAAGGTGTACCGCCGCCGGAACGGCCACGTGTACCTCGAGCCGCGCAACCCCGCGTACGAGGTGATCGACGGCGACGAGGCCGCGGTGCTGGGCATCATCGTCTCGGTGCTGCGCAGCGTCTGAGCCTCACCCGAGGTGCGGCTGCGCGAAGCGGGCGTACGTGCCGTCGTTCTGCGCGATGCGCAGCCAGCCGTCAACCCATTCCTTCAGCACGACGTCGCCCCGGGGCAGCAGGTACGCCTTCTCGGAGAACGTGAACGGCGCCTCGGGGTGCACCGCGCACAGCTCGGGGTGCTGCTGCTGTTGCCAGCGGGTCTCGGTGGCGTCGGTGATCATCAGGTCCGCTCGGCCGGCCAGGATCTCCTCGAAGATCGTGTTGTTGTCGGGGTGCCGGACGATGGTGGCCCGCGTCAGGTTGGCGTCGGCGAACTTCTCGTTCGTGCCGCCGGGGTTGACCACCGCCCGCACCCCGGGCTGGTTGATCTGCTCCAGGGTCTGGAACCGGGCCACGTTCTCGCAGCGCGTGATCGGCGTCTTGCCGTCCACGAGGTAGGGGTCGCTGTAGAACGCGCGCTTCGCGCGGTCGGTGGTGACGGAGATGCCGCCCATCGCGATGTCGCAGGTCCTGCCGAGGTCGTCCACGAGCGTGCCCCACGTGGTCTTCACGAGCGTGAGCCGCACGCCGAGATTCGCGGCCAGGTCGCCGGCCATGTCGACGTCGATGCCGGTCCACTGCCCGGTGGCCTCGTCGAGGTGGGTGAAGGGGCGGTAGTCGCCGGTGCTGCAGACCTTGACCTCGCCGTTCGCGAGCACGGCGTCGAGCACGCTCTGCGCGGGGGCCGGCTCGGGTCGGGGCTCCGTCGAGCACCCGGCGACGAGCGCCACCGCGGCGACCGCGCCCGCGACGATCCGGGCGATCATGACGTGGCGCGGCGTGCGGTGATGATCCACATCGCCGAGGGGTACGTCACCCCGTCGGGTCCGACGTGCTCCTCGAGCGTCCTGCGCAGGGCGGCCTCTCCCTCGGCTCGGCCAGCGTCGTCGAGCTCGGTGAGCAGGCCGCCGAGCAGCGCCGCCACGTACCGCTGGGCGGCGGGCACGTCCGGGCCGTAGTACATCGGCTCGCTGACGCCCTGCAGCTGCGGCTCGGCGAAGCCCGCTGCCGTCAGCAGGGTGCGTACGCGGCCGGGGTCGCCGAGTGCGAACGGTCCTGGGCCGTCGGGCGGCGGCATCGGCAGGTCCCGGCCGACGGCAACCGCCCGGCGGAACGCCGTGAGCCACGGGTTCGACCCCATGTCCTGCCAGACCAGCAGCACCATCCGGCCGTCGGGCTTCAGGGCGCGGGCGAGGTTGGCGAAGGCGGCGACGGGATCGCCGAAGAACATCACGCCGTTGCGGCTGATGATCCGGTCGTAGCGGGCCTCACCGAGGTCGGCGACCTGCACGTCGGCCTGCACGAACGAGACGTTCGCGACGCCCTCGACAGCGGCCCGCCTGCGGGCGGTGTCGAGCATCCGAGCGGACAGGTCCACCCCGGTGGCGCCGGCCGCCCGCCGGGCCGCCTCGCGAGTGGTCAGCCCGTTGCCGCAGCCGACGTCGAGCACCTGCATGGTGGGTTTGATCGCCGCTGCGTCCAGGAACGGCTGCAGGTAGCGGGCGACGCCCGCGTCGAACAGGTCGGCGTTGTCGGCCCAGAACTCCCCGGTGGGGCCGTCCCACGCGGTGGCGGCGTCGGCGTTGGACGGGTCGATCTCGGTCATCTCTTCCCCGTCGCGGCGATGAGCTGTTCCTCCGCGTCCGGTCCGGCGGCGATCCGAGGCAGCCGCAGCACGAACCACAGGCCGGCCACCCACCAGAGGCCGACGATCAGCCACTCCGCCGGCCAGGCGAGCGCCGCCGGCATACCGGGCAGGTACAGCACCGCGAGCACGAGGCTCAGCCCGGCGGCGGCCCAGCCGATCACCGGACCGGCCGGCACGCGGAAGGGCCGAGGCATGTCCGGCTCGCGGCGGCGCAGCACGATGAACGACAGGGAGACGAGGAAGAAGGCGATCACGATGTTGACCCCGCCCGCGTCGACGAGCCACACCAGCATCTGCCGCCCGAACAGGGGGGCGATGACCGACAGGCCACCGATCACCAGCAGCGCGTGCGTCGGCGTGCGGTAGCGCGGGTGCAGGTAGGCGAGCCAGCGGGGGAGCATGCCCGATTCGGCCATGGCGTAGAGGATGCGGCTCGCGCCGATGAGGAACCCGTTCCAGCTGGTGAGGATGCCCGCGATGCCACCGAGGATGAGCAGGGTGCCCATCGTCGGGCTGTCCCACAGGGCGGTCATCCCGTCGGCCGTGGCCAGCTCGGCCGCCGCCAGCTCGCTGTGCGGGAGCGCGGAGGCGACGCTGAGGACGACCACGATGTAGAACACGGTCGCCATGAGGACGGAGACCACGAGCAGCTTGCCGACCTGCCGCTGCGGCAGGTTGATCTCCTCCGCCGACTGCGGGATCACGTCGAAGCCGACGAACAGGAAGGGGGTGGCGACGAGCACCCCGACGAACCCGGCCAGCCCGCCGGTGAACCACGGTTCGAGGTGCCTGGTCTCGCCGCCCACGAACGCGCCGGTGAGCAGGACGAGACCGACCGCGATCAGGAACGCGACGGCGATGGTCTGCGCGACGCTGGCCGGGCGGATGCCGATGTAGTTGATCCACGTGATCAGGACCGCGCCGGCGATCCCGACCAGCGCCCACGTCGCGTACACGTCGTAGCCGGCCACGGACCACAGCCGCCCGGCGAGCATGTCCGGGGCGAGGTAGAGCACGGTCTGCGGCAGCGCGACGGCTTCGAACGCGACCACCGAGACGTACCCGAGCACGATCGCCCACGATGTGACGAAGGCCGGCCGGGAGCCGAGGGCGCGCAGCGCGTAGTTGTGCTCACCTCCCGCCTTCGGCATCGCGGAGACCAGCTCCGCGTAGGCCAGCCCGACGAGCGTCATGATCAGGCCGCCCACGACGAACGCGAGCGCGGCGCCGAGCGTGCCGGCGTCCTCGAGCCAGCCGCCCGTGAGCACGACCCAGCCGAAGCCGATCATCGCTCCGAATCCCACGGCCAGGGTGTCCCAGCGTCCGAGGGCCTTGATGAAGCCGGTGCCTTCGTGGTCGGTCATGAGCGCTACCTCCTCCGAGGAGGAATCGATGATCACACCTGTCGGACCGATGGGCCAGACCTGTCTGACGACTCGTAGGCAGCCGGGCGCTGCTCGGACCGGGGGGCGGCCTCGGTCACGTGCTCGGCGGTAGGCGACGCGCGCGGCGGGCAGGTCGTCGAGGTGGCGCAGCAGGGTGCGCCGCTCCTCGATCTGGGCGGTGTCCGAACGGGATTCATGTGACGTGGGGCACATTCGACCCCGTGACACGACGGTGTCGGCGAGCGTTCCGTCATCCGTCACTCACAGTTTGCTTTCAGGCTTCGGGGCTAGCCTGGCCGCCGTCCACCGGATGACAGCTGAACCCGAGGTGTGAAGCCCGCATGTCCGAGCAGATGTACGACTTCGTGATCGTGGGCGGCGGGGCGGCTGGATGCGTGCTCGCCAATCGGCTGAGCGCCGACCCCGACACCAAGGTGCTGCTCCTGGAAGCGGGACGGCCGGACTACTGGTGGGACCTCGCCGTTCACCTGCCGCTCGCGATGGGCATGCCGGTCGGCAGCCCGGCGCACGACTGGCGCTACGAGGGCGAGCCGGAGCCGCTGCTGCAGGGCAGGCGGCTCGGGCACCCCCGCGGCAAGATCCTCGGCGGCTCCACCAGCATCAACGGGATGCTCTACACCCGGGGCAACCGGGCCGACTACGACCGGTGGGGGCAGGAGACCGGCACCGACGAGTGGGACTACGCACACTGCCTGCCCTACTTCCGCAGGCTGGAACGGCGGGTCGGTCCGGCGGAGGACGCGTTCCGCGGTCGCAGCGGCCCGCACACCATCGCGCCGAGCCCGACCGAGGGGCCGATCTTCGAGGCGTTCTTCGCGGCGGCAGCGCAGGCGGGTTACCGGGTCCTGAACGACACCAACGGCTCCGAGCAGGAGGGCTTCGCGCCGCTCGACCAGGGTGTGCGTGGCGGCAGGCGGGAGTCGGCGTCCCGGGCGTACTTGTGGCCGGTGCGCGGGCGCGCCAACCTCGACGTCCGCACACGGGTGCTGGTCACGAAGGTCGAGATCGAGGGCGGTCGCGCGGTCGGCGTGCGGTTCCGCCACGGCGCCACCGAGACGCTCGCGCGGGCGAAGGAGGTCGTGCTGTCCGCCGGGGCGGTCGGCTCGCCGCAGATCCTGCAGCTGTCCGGGATCGGCGACAAGACGCTCCTGGAGGCGCTCGGGGTGCCCGTGGTGCAGCACCTCCCGGGTGTCGGACAGTCCCTGCAGGACCACTTCGCCGTGCACATCCAGCACACCTGCACGCAGCCGGTGTCGATGGCGGCGGTCCGCCGCAAGTCGCACTGGCCGAAGATCGTCGCTGACGCGCTGCTGTTCGGCCGCGGGCCCGGCGCGTGGAACCCGATGCGGGCCGGCGGGTTCGTCCGCAGCTCGCCGGAGCAGTCCTACCCCGACCTGTTCTTCGTGCTCGCCCCGCTCGCCATGCAGAGCGAGGAGCGATCGATGCCGGTCGACCAGCACGGCTACCAGATGCACGTCGAGGTGATGCGGTCCGAGGCCCGCGGATCCGTCCAGATCAGGTCGGCCGATCCCGCTGCCCACCCGGCGGTGCAGGTCAACTTCCTCTCCGGGCCGGAGGACCGCTCGCGCTGGCTGGCCGCCGTGCGGCTCGCCCGTGAGCTGCTCTCCCAGGAGGCGATGCAGCAGCTCGACGGCGGCGAGTGGCTGCCCGGCGCCGAGGTCCGCACCGACGACGAGATCATGGACTGGGTGACCCGCACCGGGCAGACGGGCCTGCACCTGTCGTGCAGCGCGCGGATGGGCGCCGACGACGGCGCGGTGCTCGACCCGGCGACGATGCGGGTGCGCGGCGTGGAGGGCCTGCGGGTCGTCGACGCCGCCGCGTTCCCGTCGATCACCAACGCCAACACCTACGCTCCCGCGCTGATGATCGCGGAGAAGGCGGCCGACATCGTCCTCGGCAACACCCCGCTCGCGCCGGAGTACCCGGCTGTGCCGTCCCCGGTGGGTGACACCGCGGGCAATGCCTGACGCTCCCGCGGGCGCGTCCCGGCTCCGCGGAGCACTCGCCGGCTGGAGCGCCCCGCAGCACCGCGACGGGCTCGCGCTCGTGCTCAGCTCGGGTCTCACGTCGGTCATCGGGCTGCTCTACTGGGTGGTGGCCGCCCGGCTGTTCCCGCCGGACGTCGTCGGCGTCAACAACACGCTGATCTCGACGATGACGCTGATCGGCGTGGCCGCGCAGCTCAACCTCGGCAACGCCCTGCTGCGCTTCGTGCCCGTTGCGGAGCGCTCGGCCAGGCGCCTGGTGCTCACCTGCTACGCCGTGGGGGCCGTGGCCGCCGCCCTGGCGGGCGGGATCTTCGCGCTCGGCGCCGGATGGTGGGCTCCCGAGCTGCAGGGCGCGGTCGGTGCGGGTCCGCTGGCGCTGTTCTTCGTGCTGTCCACGCCGATCTGGACCGTGTTCGTCATCCAGGACTACGTCCTCACCGCCGTCAAGCGGGCCACGGTCGTGCCGCTGGAGAACCTGGTCTTCTCCCTGCTGAAGATCGCGTTGCTCGGGGTTGGGGCCATGGTCGCGTTCGGCGGGTCGATCGCCGTCTCCTGGATCGTGGCCACCGCGCTGATCGTGCTCGCCATCACCGCGTACCTGCTGCGGGTGCTGCCCGCTCCGGTGCCCGGCGAGTCGCCCGCGGCGTCACCGGTGCGTCCCCGCGCCGTCGCCCGGTTCGTGTCGGCCGACTGGACCGGCGGGCTGTTCACGAACGCCGTCGAGTTCGGGCTGCCGCTGCTCGTGCTGGTGACGCTCGGGGCCGAGCAGGCCGCGACGTTCGGTGTGGCGTGGGCGATCGCGTACGGGCTCTACCTCGTGTCGCACGGGATGGGGCAGTCGCTCGTGGCGCACGTGGCGACCGACCCCGCTGCGCTGGACGCCGCCCGGCGCAGCACGGTCACCCGGTCGCTCGCCCTCGTCCTGCCCGCCGCGCTCGTGATCGTCCCGGGCGCGGGGCTGATCCTGTCGGTCTTCGGCGCGCACTACGCCGCGACGGGCACCACCCTGCTCGCGCTCGCCGCGCTCTCGGCGGTGCCGAACGTCATCGTCACGGCGGCCCTCTTCGGCGCCCGTGTGCAGCAGCGACGAGGCGTCCTGATCGGGGTGCCCGCGGTGCTCGCGGTGCTGGTCATCCCGCCCGCGCTGGTGCTCATGCCCGCGCTCGGGCTCACCGGGGTGGGCGTCGCGCTGCTGGTCGGGCAGTCGGTGGTGGCGGCAGCGATCCTGGTCGGCTACTGGATCTCGAGGAAGCGGGTCAGCCGGCCCACGTGAGCCGGTGGATCCAGACCTTCGGCAGCCGGGTCGGCGAGGTCTCCACCGACGCCCAGCGCGTGCGTGCGGCGGCGAGGAACTCCCCGGTCAGCGGGCGCTCCGGGTCGGCGATCCAGACCTGACCGCCGTCGCCGACGAGCCGGGGGAGCAGGGCCTGCATCTCGTCCACGTTGCGCTGGCCGTACAGGACGTCGGAGGCGAGCACGAGCTGGAACGGTGCCTCGGCCACGAGCTCGCCGGGGTCCTCCCACGAGCAGCGGGCGGTCTCGATGCTCGCTCCGTTCTGCTCGGCGTTGACCGCGGCGAAGGCGAGCGCGTCCGCTGATCGGTCGGTGGCCAGCACCCGCGCGCCCGCAAGAGCGGCGGCCACTGCGGGGAGGGCCAGGCCGCAGCCCAGCTCCACGGCTCGCGTCCCGGTCCAGTCGCGCTCCGACACGGCGTGGGCCAGCTCGATCCCGCTCGGCCACAGCTCCGCCCAGTACGGGGGGTAGGCCTGGTCGGCTGCGACGTCGTCCTCGTACAGCAGGGCGGCGGGGTTGCGCGGGTGCACGAACCGGATCCGGCCCTCGTGCAGGTCGATGGAGCCGGCGAGGAGGTCGAGACGCGGATCGGTGGGTGCCGGGCGCCGGGCGATCTCGGTCGGCGACGGCGGCTCCATCCGGCCAGTGTGCACGGCGGCGCCGGGTGGATGGAGTGCCTCTTCAGCGCTTCAGGGGATCATGGCCCCAGTTCATCAGGGAGAAGCGCCAGCGGGAGCCCTCGATGTCCTCCTCGGACGGTCGTTGGGCCAGGTGTCGCCGGACGTAGCCGACGACCTTGCGCATGTGGGCGTAGTCGTCGTCGGCGAGCTGGTTCTTCTTCCCGAGGATCTCCACGATCCTCCGCCCGGACCCGTGCCCGACCGACTCGCCGCCGCCCTTGGACACGCCGACCGACTTCGACTCGTCGGTCCCGAGCCAGCGCGCGGCCGGTCATGTTCACCGCGTCGTCGAAATCCGTGCGGACGCGGTCGCTGTCGTCGCTCACTTCCGCTTCAGGGCCGACGGCTTGTGGACGGCCTCGCCGCCGCTCTTCTCGCTGCGCACGCGGTACTGCGGGTCGTCCTCGCTCGCACGCACGGTGCGCCCGGCCGCCTCGGTGTCGGAGGTTATCTCCTCCTCGACCACGCCCTCCGCCGTGCCGCCGTGCGAGGACCAGGTGACGCGGTCGCCCTTGCGGAATCGCTCAGCCACGTCGTCCTCGTACCCGGCACCGACCGCGACAAACGATGGCTTGACAAAAAAAGTTGTCGGTGAGACCGTCGACGGGTGCAGGAGCTCACCGTCATCGACGATCCGGCGGCTGCCGGCGTCTCGCTCGACCCGATCCGGGCCCGGCTGCTCGCGGAGCTGGTCGAGCCCGGATCGGCCAGCAGCCTCGCGAGCAAGGTCGGCCTGGCCCGGCAGAAGGTCAACTACCACCTGCGAACCCTGGAGCAGCACGGCCTGGTCGAGCTCGTCGCCGAGCGGCGCAAGGGCAACATGACCGAGCGGGTCCTCCAGGCCACCGCCGCGAGCTACGTGATCTCTCCCGCGGCGCTCGGCTCCGTCGCACCGGATCCGGCGCGGTCGCCCGACCGGCTCTCGGCCCAATGGCTCATCGCCGTCGCCGCGCGGGTCGTGCGGGAGGTCGGCGAGCTGCTCGCGGGTGCGACCAAGGCCCGCAAGCGGCTGGCGACGTTCGCGATCGACGGCGAGGTGCGGTTCGCCACCCCGGCCGACCGGGCCGCGTTCGCCGACGAGCTCGCCCGGGCCGTCACCGACCTGGTCGGCAGGTACCACGACGAGACCGCGCCCGGCGGACGCCGCTACCGGGTGGTCGTCGCGGTCCACCCCGAGCTGCAGGCGGAAGGGACGTGACCGAGCGCCGGCTGGAGAAGCACGTCGACCTCGACGCCTCTCCCGAGCAGTTGTGGGAGGCCATCGCAACGGGGCCGGGGATCGCCACCTGGTTCGTCCCCCACGCGGTCGAGCCCCGCGAGGGAGGCGCCGTCGAGCAGGACTACGGCGGCGGGTTCACCACGGAGGGCCGGGTCACCGCGTGGGAACCGGGCCGCCGGTTCGCCTACGGCGCCTTCGGGCAGCCCGAGGACGGGCGGCCGAACTACGCGTACGAGTTCCTCGTGGAGGGCCGCGACGGCGGTGGCACGGTGCTGCGTTTCGTGCAGAGCGGGTTCCTCGACGGCGCCGACTGGGACGACGAGTACGACAGCTTCGACGCCGGTTGGTCCCTGTTCCTCCACAACCTGTCCAGCTACCTGCGCTACTTCGCGGGGCTACCCGTCCGGAACGCCGTCGCCATGAGCTACACGCCCGGGAGCGCGCGCGACATCTGGCCGGTGCTGCACCGCGCGCTCGGCATCGCCGGGCAACCCGCCGTCGGCGGAACCACCACGCTGGCGCCCGACGGGCCCGCTCCGATCACCGGCGTGGTGGACGTCGCCGACGAGGAGTTCCTCGGTGTCCGCTCGGAGCACGGCCTGCACCGCATCGGCGTCGAGGGTGAGAACGGCTGCGGCGTGAGCGCCTACCACTACGTCTACGGCCGTCCGGTCGACACCGAAGCGCTCACGTCCGACTGGCAGCACTGGCTGGAGAAGATCATCGAAGAGGGGAAGTCATGAGCGAGAACTGGAAGCCCGGCACCTTCGTGCACCTGGACCTGACCGTGCCCGACGCGCCCGGCATGCGGGACTTCTACTCCGCAGTCGTCGGCTGGAAGCCCGAGCCGCTCGGCGACGACTGGATGATGCTCGCGCCCGACGGCACACCCGTGACGGGGATCTGTCACGCGCGCGGCGAGAACGCCGACCTGCCGCCGCAGTGGCTGGCCTACATCGCCGTCGACGACCTCGACGCGTGCGTCGCCGCGGCGCGGGAGCACGGCGGCGAGGTGGTGGCGGGCCCGAAGGGCGAGGGTGAGGGCGGCTACGCGGTGATCCGCGACCCCTCAGGCGCCGTGCTCGCGCTCATCGAGCGGGGAACGACCTGCGATTAGCCCTCTGGTGGGCCGAGATCCGCACTTTCGGGCGTCCATGGCGGTGCTACCGGCCATCTACACCCGATACTGACGATCATGCGGGCTCGGGTGGTGCAGTGGGGTGTGGCGGCCCTCGTGCTCGCGCTCGGCGCGTGGGGCGCGGTGCCGGCAGCTGCCCCTGCCACATGTGACGACGGGGAGACGCGGGCGGCGTGGGTCGCCAGCGTCGGCAACATCGACTGGCCGAGCACGCCGGGCCTCCCCGTCGCCGACCAGCAACAGGAGTACCGGACGCTCCTCGACGACGTGCAGCGGCACGGGCTGAACACCGTGATCGTGCAGGTCCGTCCGACCGCGGACGCGCTGTGGCCGTCGCCGTACGAGCCGTGGTCGCACTGGCTCACCGGCGTGCAGGGGAAGGACCCCGGCTACGACCCGCTCGCCTTCCTCGTGGAGGAGGCGCACGCGCGCGGCCTGAAGTTCCACGCCTGGTTCAACCCGTTCCGCGTGAGCAAGCAGGCCGACCCGGCGCAGCTGGTGCCCGAGCACCCGGCCAGGCAGCACCCGGACTGGGTGTTCACCTACGGGGGCCAGCTCTACTACGACCCGGGGGAGCCCGCGGTCCGCGAGCTCGTGGCCGACGTGGTGCTGGACGTCGCGGAGCGCTACCCCATCGACGGGGTGCACTTCGACGACTACTTCTACCCGTACCCCGTCGAGGGTGAGCAGCTCCCGGACGCCGCGGCGTTCGCCGGGCACGGCGCGGGCTTCCCCGACATCGGGGACTGGCGGCGGCACAACGTCGACGAGCTGGTCAAGGGCGTGTCGGAGCGGCTCCGCGCGCTCGACAAGGGCATCGCGTTCGGGGTCAGCCCGTTCGGGATCTGGCGCAACGAGGCCGCGGACCCGCGCGGATCGGCGACCACCGGCATCCAGTCCTACGACACGACCTACGCCGACAGCTGGACGTGGGTGCGCGAGGGCTGGGTGGACTACATCGTCCCGCAGATCTACTGGGAGATCGGCCACGCGACCGCGGACTACGCGACGCTCGTGCCGTGGTGGGCTCGGGTCGTGGCCGGCACCCGCGTCCAGCTCTACACGGGGCAGGCGGCGTACAAGGTGGGCACCGGCCCGGCCTGGGGGGACGGTGAGCTCAGCGCGCACCTGGCCCTCGACCGTAACCACCCCGAGGTGCGCGGCGAGGTCTACTTCAGCGCGCGTTCCCTGTCCACGAACGCGGCCGCCGCCATGGACCGGGTGCGGACCGACCACTACTCCTGCCCGCCATCCGGTTAGCGCTGATTCCAGCTAGCACTACTCGTCCGCTGTCCGGGTGGCCATTAGGCTCCCGTGACCAGGCGGCCACGATGGGGTGAATGCGCATGGCGATCCAGGAGCGGCCCGAACGCGTGCTCGCCGACCTGCTCGCCCTCCTCGCCATCGCCGACCAGGCCATCCTCCTGCAGGAACGGGCCGAAGCCGTGCTGCAGGCGTGCGCGTCACCGGGGGAGTCGGCGCAGTTCGTGGCCCGGGAGGGCACCCGGGTGGCGAGCGAGTACCAGCGGCTGTGGACCTGGTCGATGGACTTCGCGCCCACCGCGGGCGACGGCTCGCTGGAGCGGCGCCTGTCCGACATCGTGCTGCTGCATTTCCAGATGTTGCACGTCGCCGTGCGGCTCGCGTTCCCCCGGCAGGCCACGCCCGGCGCGTTCCGGTCCGTGCGTGCGGTGGAGAACCTGGCGCCGTGGGTCGCGGAGCTGCGGTCGGTGCGTGACCAGCTCAACATGTGGATCATGGCGTTGACGCCGGCCGGCTGATCCGCGGCCGAGAGCCGGGTACGCCGCGGGGGGTACCGGCCGCGGCTGCGCTACCGCGGCGGACGCACGTATCCCGCCGCCCGCACGCGGACGCGGAGCGGGTTCGCGCCCGCGACGATGAGTCCATGGCGACGACGCTGGTCAGGGGACGGATGCGGCCCCGCACCCGCAAGGGTGTCCTGGTGGCCCACATCGTGGGGGTCGGGGCGTGGATCGGGCTCGACGTGATGCTCGGCGTGCTGGTCTTCACGCCGCTGCTCACGACCGACCCCGCCGTCACCGCACTCTGCTACCAGGCGATGCCGCTGCTGTTCTGGCCGATCCTGGTGAGCGGCCTGACCAGCCTGGTCACCGGCGTCGTGCTCGGCATGGGCACCCACCACGGGCTGGTGCGCCACTGGTGGGTGCTGGTGAAGCTGGTGCTGAACGTCGTGCTCACGGCGCTGGTCCTCGTGCTGCTGGGCCCCGCCATGGACGACGCGGCGCACGCCGGCCGGCTGCTCGCGGCCGGCCTGCCGGTCGACGGCGGCCTGCCGAACCTGGTGTTCCCGCCGATCGTCTCCGGCGCGTCGCTGGTGGTCGCCACGGTGCTGGCCGTCTACCGGCCGTGGGGCCGGGTGCGCCGGGTCGACGCGGGTCCCGGGCCGGGCGCGAGAGCGTGATCAGCTAGGGCCGGGCACTAGGACGTGCTCGGCTGGGCGGTGACCGCCGTGCCCGACCACCGCCGCACGACGACGTCGTCCCCTACCGCGAGCTGCCCGGGCGTGAGCACGGAGAACTTCGCGCCGAACGCGACGCCCTTGCCCGGGACGCGGCGGTAGTCGGCGAGGGTCCGAAGCGGCTCCGGCCCGGTCCGCACGCCGGTGAGCTGGTCGACCAGCGTCACCGCGCACCGGATCGCCTGCTTGGCGAACGCCAGCTCGGCGTCGCCGACGGTCAGCTCGCGGGCCTCGTCCTCGACGTGCGGCTCGGCCCACCCGTCCACGACGATGTTGGGGCGGAACCGGTCGATGGGCACCCCGGTCGCACCGCGGTCGGCGATCC
Source organism: Pseudonocardia cypriaca (assembly GCF_006717045.1). Taxonomy (NCBI): domain Bacteria; kingdom Bacillati; phylum Actinomycetota; class Actinomycetes; order Pseudonocardiales; family Pseudonocardiaceae; genus Pseudonocardia; species Pseudonocardia cypriaca. Next base: position 2,165,118 of record NZ_VFPH01000002.1, on the reverse strand, counting down.
GCCGGTTCAGCTCGGCCAAGGACGCGCGGCTCGCGACCAGCAGGGCGCCGCTGTCGGCGAACCCGGCCCGGCCGGGCGTCTCCCCGTCGGTGACGCGGTCGTGCTCCGGCGGGACCCGCACGAGCCGGCTCGGAGACCCGACCACGCGCGTGAGCCATCGTGCGACCGCGTCGCCCTGATCGATGGCCCGGTACGGCTGCCCGAACATCTCGACGGGGCGCCGGGGGCCGTCGAGGTCCACCGCCACCCGCACGCCGTCGGTGCCGGGGGCGTGCAGCCGCAGCTCCCGGCCGTCGTCGAGCACCTCCGGCCGGATCGGCGCGAGTTGCGCCTCCCTGCGCTGGCTGCGGAAGACCCCGTGCTCGTCGACGATCATGAACGTCCGGTCGTGGGTGAGCCCGGCCGGAGTGAGGTACGCGCTGGTCAGCGGCACTCCGGCGCAGCCCTTGATCGGATAGGTGTGCAGCGAGACGACGCGGGCGCTCATGCGGGAACCTCCGCGAACACGAGGAACGAGCGGCGCGGGGACGCGGTGGTCGTCACCCGCACGGACTCGAAGCCGGCGGCACGGGCGATGCGCTCGGCACCTGCCTCGTCGGCGGGTACGGCGAGGTCGGTCGGCAGCGATGCCGCGAGCTCGGGGGAGGGGTGGAAGTCCGCGGCCACCGGGATGCTGAACGCCACCTGCCCGCCCGGCCGCAGCACGCGGCGCCACTCGGGCAGGGCGGAGGCGCCGATGAGGTGCAGCGCGGACGCGCAGAGCACCACGTCGGCCGCTCCGTCCGGCAGGTCGAGCGGTACGGCGGGCGCGACCCGCCACTCGACCCGGCCCGTCTTCGCCGCTGCCTTCTCGATCATCCGCGGCGAGATGTCGATCGCCAGTACCCGCCGCGGTGCGAGCGTTTCGAGCGCGGCGATGGCGGCGAACCCGGTGCCGGTGGCGACGTCGACGACCAGGTCGGGCTCCGGCGCCTGCTGCAGGCCGGCCACCAGGAGCCGGGCGATCACGAGGTGGTGCGGGTCGTGGTCGTAGGTGTCGGCGGATGCGTCGAACAGCGCGGGAGCGGGCACGTGGCAATGCTAGGAGCCCCCGAATGTCCGACCCCTGTGCTGAACTCGGTGTCGGAGGTGATGGGAGTGTCCTTCGTGCACGGGCATCCTCGGCGCACCGGGTGGGTGATGGGCCACGTACGCCGCCCCAACCGCGCGGCGCCCGGTCAGCTGCCGTTGCTGCTCCCGGTGCCACTCCCGCGCCCGCCTGCCGAGGGTGGCGGGGCCACCAAGGCTCCGGCGTCCGGGTCGGTCAGGTCCGCGAGGAAGGCGGCGATCACCCGCAGCTGAGTCTCGTCGCGGGTGCTGAGCACGGCTTCCAGCAGCTCGCCGTGGTGCCGGTAGTGGTCGGCCAGGGTCGCCATGGCCTCGGGCACCGGGGTCACGAGCACCTTCCGGCGGTCGGTCGTGTCCCGTTCGCGGCGCACGAATCCGGCGCGCTCCAGGCGGTCGATCACGCCCGTCACGGTGCCGGTGGTGAGGCCGGTCATGTCCGCGAGCCGGCCCGGGGTCAGCGGGCCGTGCAGGTTGAGCAGCGAGATGAGCTGCGAGTCGCTCGCCCCGAGCCCCACCCGTTGCGCCACGGCGTGGTTGTGCAGCACGACTCCCGCGATGAAGCGCAGGGTCGACCGCTGGATGGCGGCCCGCAACTCGTCGGCGACCACTCGACCTCCTTGACTTTTATCTCGCGACGCCAAGATACTCGAGACGGCGAGATATTCGGCATGGCGAGGAAAGGGTAGGACATGCGGACGGCGCTGGTGATCGGAGCGGGGATCGCGGGGCCGGTGGCGGCGATCGCGCTCCAGCGGGCAGGCATCACCCCCACGGTGTACGAGGCCCGCGAGAGCACGGCCGACGAGCTGGGCGCGTTCCTGACGCTGCAGGTCAACGGCATCGACGCGCTGCGCACGCTCGGCGTCGGTCACGTCGTCGCCGGGATCGGTTTCCCCACCCCGAGCATGCGCTTCCGCAGCGGCACCGGGAAGCTGCTCGGTGAGGTGAGCACGGGCGCGGCCCTTCCGGACGGCACCGTCGGCGTCACGCTGAAGCGCAGCGACCTCTACCGCGCGCTGCGCGACGAGGCGCGGCAGCAGGGCATCACGATCGAGCACGGGCGCAGGCTCGTGGAGGTGCGGCCGGTACCCGGCGGCGTCCGCGCCGAGTTCGCCGACGGGACGTCGGCCACGGCCGAGCTGCTCGTCGGCGCCGACGGGATCCGGTCCCGGGTCCGCCAGGTCATCGATCCGGGAGCGGCCCCCGCGCGCTACGTGCCCGTGCTCAACATTGGCGGCTTCGCCCCTGCTATCGCCGTCGACGGGGTGCAGGGCGGCTACGAGATGGTGTTCGGCAAACGGGCGTTCTTCGGGTACGTGGTCGCGCCGGACGGGGCCGTCTGGTGGTTCGCCAACCCGCCGCAGCGTTCCGAGCCGGCACCGGGCGAGCTCTCCGGGCTCGGCACGGCGCACTGGCGGGCCCGGCTGGCGGAGCTCTTCGCGGGCGACCGCACCCCGGCCTGCGAGATCATCGCCGCCACACCGGGGGAGCTGGAGGGATGGGCCACCTACGACCTGCCGTCGGTACGGCGGTGGCACCGCGATCGCATGGTGCTGATCGGCGACGCCGCGCACGCCACGTCGCCCGCGTCCGGGCAGGGCGCCTCGATGGCGATCGAGGACGCCGTCGAGCTCGGCCGGTGCCTGCGCGACCTCCCCGAACCAGATGCCGCCTTCGCCGCCTACGAGCAGTTGCGGCGGTTCCGGGTGGAGCGGGTGGTGGCGAACGGCGCGCGGTCGAGCAACGCGAAGGCGGCCGGGCCGGTGGCGCGGGTGCTGCGCGACGCGCTGCTGCCGCTCTTCCTCCGCCGGCAGGGAGCGCAGGCCGAGGCGTGGCTGCACGGGTACCACATCGACTGGGACGCCCAGGTCGTACCCGCCACGGTGCCGGCCGGCCGCCGTTAGCGCCACTATGGGGGTCGTGGACGAACCACGAGGACCCGAGCTGCGCATCGGCGACCGCGAACGCCGCGCCACCGACGCGCACCTGCAGCAGGCGCACGGCGACGGCGTGCTCACCCTCATCGAGTACGACGAGCGCGCCGCGTCGTGCTGGGCCGCCCGCACCCAGGGCGACCTGGACGAGCTGGTTCGCGACCTGCCTCCGTACCGACCGGGTCCCGGCGAGCAGCCCACCGCGGTCGTGGCGGCGGTTCCCGAGAAGGGGCCGTCGAAGAGCCTCGGGCAGCGGCTCGGCGGGTCGCTGGTCGGGATCGCGGCCATCGGGGCCGTGATCTTCGGCGGCGTGCACGTCGTCACGGCGACCGACGGCGCGGCCGTCTTCGGCAACCGGCAGGTCACCGTCGCGCCCGGCCAGGACCGCGTCGAGGTGGGCATGCTCTTCGGCAGCGTCGACGTCGTCGTCCCGGAGGGCATGCGGGCGCGGCCCGAGGGAGCGGTGATCTTCGGCAGCACCGACTGCGCACTGGCCTGCACCGGAACCGGCCAGGAGGTCGTGGTCGACGCCACGGGTGCGTTCGGCAGCGTCGACATCCTGCGCCCCGGTGAGCCCGACCGCGACGACGATGACGATGACGACGACTAGAGCGAGCTATCGCGCATCGAGGTGCTCGTCAAGCGTCGCGAGGATGTCGTCGATCGGCCCGAAGGTGATCATGGCGGTGACCCCGCCCGCGATCTCACCGCGCAGTGGGTCGAGGGCGGCACGGGCTCGCGCGGCGAGTGCGTCGTCGCCGAGCAGGACCGCCGTGTGCGCGTTGACGGCCCACAGCGCGTCGTACAGGTGGTCGGCGGCGGGTGCGGGCAGGGTGGCGGCGGCCTGCCGGGCGGCCGCGAGGTCGCCACGGGCGTGGTCGAGCAGCGGCCGGACCCAGAGGCGGTGGGGGCCCCAGTCGAGGTCGGGAGTCGTCGGCGCGGGACGCCCGTGGCGGATGCGCACCGAGAGCAGCGCGAGCGGGAGGAAGCCCGCCTCCACCCCGGGCATACCGGCCCCGGCCAGCTCGGTGGCCACCGCGCGGTAGGCGTGCGCGACCTCGGCGGGGTCGCTGGACCGCGCCGCCAGCTGCATCGTCCGGAACGCGGCAGCGAGCACGTGGACGACCGGCGCCTCGTGGACGGTGGCGAGCCGCTCGGCCGCCACGACGTGGCGCTCCGCGGCCTCGGTGTCGCCGCGGGCCGCTTGGACCTGGATCTCGACGAGATGGCCTAGGACCTCGAACGTGGGGAGTTCGTGCCGCACGGAGAGCTCGATGAGCTCGGCGCCGATGGCGTGGCGTTCCCCGGTGCGCCCCGGTCGCTGGAACGACTGCACGAACCGGGCGTTGAGCGCGAGCGCCAGCACGCCCGGGTCCTGCAGGTCCCGGGCGAGCCGCTCGGCCTCCGTGGCCGCGTCGGCCGCCCAGCGGTCCCGGGATCCCCGGTGCTCGAGCCCGACGGTGGCGAGCAGACGCGCGCGAAGCGCAGGTGGTGCCTCCGGCCCGAGTCTGTCGAGGGTGCGTCGGGTGGTCGCGACCAGCGCTTCGGATCGTCCGGGGTCGTCCACGCGCGTCCAGATGGTCGGCACGTCGTAGGCGGTGATCACCCGCGCGGTGAGGAGGGGGTCGCCCGTGCGTTCCGCTTCCGCCACCGCGGCGGCCCGCTGTTCCTGTGCGAGCACGAGGTTGGCGCCGCCGGTCACCGCCGCTGCCCGGGCCACGGCGCTCATCGAGCGCAGCCGGGTGTAGGTCCCCGTCGCCTCCGTGCGGGTGAGCAGGCGCAGCCGGTCCTCGTCCCGCGGTGAGGGTCTCAGGTGCGGGGCGTGCCGGAGGATGTCGCGTTCCAGGTGGTCGAGGCTGTCCGCCGACTCCAGCCCGTACCGGTCGAGCAGCCTCGCCCGTGCAGCGCGCAGCGACGCCAGTGCGTCGACCTGGCGGTCGGCCTGGTAGAGGGCGTGGGCGAGCAGCACCCACGAGCTCTCCCGCCAGGGATGGGCGGCTGCGAACGCCTCCAGCTCCGGGACGAGGGACGCGCCACGCCCGAGGTCGAGCACGGCGCCGGCGCGCAGCTCGACGGCCTGCCGGTGGAGCTCGGCGAGGCGGGCGCGCTCCTGCGTCAGCCACGGCGAGGCGTCGAGGTCGGTGTACGGCTCGCCCGCCCACCACGAGAGCGCATCGGTCAGCGGGCCGACGGCCTCGCGGCTGTGCTCGTCGCGCACGGCCCGCAGCGTGTCCTCGAAACGGTGGGCGTCGACCCGTGCCCGGGGGATCCGGAGGGCGTACCCGGTGCCGACGGTCTCGATGACCTGCGACCGGGTCCGTGGGCGGCGGTCCGGTTCGAGCGCGCGCCGCAGCTCGCCGACGAAGGTGCGCACCGTGCCGGCAGCGGTGTGCGGGTGATCCTCCCAGAGGTCGTCGACCAGCACCTCGAGCGGGACGGGCCGGCCGCCTGCCGCGACCAGCCGTCCGAGCAGCTCGCGGCGGCGCCTGCTGCCCACCGCGATCGGGCGGCCACCGGCGTCCCGGACCTCGACGGGCCCGAGCACCCTGACGTGGATCTCCACGCGGCCATTGTCGCCGCTGACCCGCTGCTGATCCGGGTGCCCGATCCTCCGAGCATGAGCATCACCGTTCCGGGATTCGAGACCGAATCGATCGCCGTCGCCGACGGCATCGAGCTGAACGCCGCGGTCGGCGGGGACGGCCCCGCGCTCGTGCTGTTGCACGGCTTTCCCCAGACCCACCTGATGTGGCGGCACGTCGCCCCCGTCCTCGCCGAGCACCACACCGTGATCTGCCCCGACCTCCGCGGCTACGGCGCCAGCAGCAAGCCCGAAGCCGTCGACGAGAGCACCTACTCGAAGCGGACGATGGCGGCCGACGTCGTCGGCCTGGCCGACGCACTCGGGATCCACCGGTTCGCGCTCGTGGGGCACGACCGCGGCGCGCACGTGGCGTTCCGGGCGGGCCTCGACCACCCCGACCGGGTGAGCCACCTCGGGATCCTGGACATCGTCCCCACGCTGGACACCTGGAACGTCCTCCACGGGGTCAGCGCGGCCGTGGCCTTCCACCTCTACCTGATGGCCCAGCCGCCCGGCCTGCCCGAGCAGATGATCGCGAACAGCTCCGACGCGTTCTTCGGCCACTTCCTCGACGCCTGGGCCACCGGCCCCGACGCCATCCCCGCCGACGTGCGCGCCGAGTACCTGCGCGCCTGCCGGGACGCCGTCCCGTCGATCGTCGCCGACTACCGGGCAACCGCGACCGTCGACATCGAGCACGACCAGGCCGACCTCGACGCCGGCAACCAGCTCACGATGCCCGTGATGGTCGTCCAGCAGGACTGGGGCGCGCAGCTGGGGTTCGACGCCGCCGCGATCTGGCGCCCCTGGGTCGCCGACCTCCAGCACTTCACCACCCGGGCCGGGCACTTCATGGCCGAGTCGGCGCCGGAGGACGTCGCACGGCTGGTCCTGGACCTGCTCGAGCGGTGACCGCCCGTCAGCCGTCCGCCGTCGCCCCGATCTCCTGCAGCCCGACCACACCGAGCAGAGCGAGCGCCTCGGCCTCCCGGCTCCCCGGCGGGGCCGAGTAGACGATCAGCACCTGGTCGTCGCCCTGGACGTGCAGCACGTTGCAGTCCAGCTCGAGCACACCGAGCTCGGGGTGGCGGATCCGCTTGGTGTCGTCGTGGTGCTCGTTGAGCTCGCGCAGCGTCCAGAGGCGCTCGAACCGGTCGCTCCCGGCGCGCAGCTCGGCGATCAGCCGGGCCAGGCCCGGGTCGTCGGGGTAGCGGGCGGCCGTGCGGCGCAGGTCGGACGCGATCGCGCGGTCGAGCCGCTCACGATCCTCGGAGTTCACGTCGACCCGCCCGCCCTGACCGAGGAACGCCTGCCACACGAGGTTGCGCTGTGCGAGCGGGACGGCGGACATGTCCCCGAGCAGGGCGGCGGCCAGTGGGTTCCAGGCGAGCACGTCGCACTTGGCGTCGAGCAGCACGACCGGGAGGTCGGTGAAGCGGTCCATCATCCGTTGCACGCTGGGTCGCACCGCGCTGCGGATGCGTCCCGGCGGGGGCGGCGCGACCCCGGCGAGCTCGAACAGGTGCTCGCGCTCGGCGTCCGTGAGGCGCAGCGCCCTGGCCAGCCCGCCCAGAACGGCCTCCGACGGGCGCGGGCCGCGCCCCTGCTCGACGCGGGTCAGGTAGTCCACCGACATCCCGGCGAGGCCGGCGACCTCCTCGCGCCGCAGCCCGGGCGTGCGCCGCCGCACGCCAGCCGGCAGCCCGACGTCGGCCGGGCGCAGCCGCTCCCGCCACGTGCGCAGCGCGATCCCGACCTCGACGCGATCCATGCGTCCAGCATGCCGCGCGACCGGGCTCGGAGCCTGGTACAGCTGATCCCCCGGTCCCGGTCCCTGCTGCACATCGACGAACGGCGCGTTCGTCGGATAGGTACCGACGAACGCGCCGTTCGTCGGTACGTGTCGGGCCTGAGATGCTGGGGCCGTGAGTGATCGACTGCGTGTGGCCGTGGTGACGCCTCTCAGCGAGGAGCTGGCGGAGCTCGTCCCGCGGCTCGAGCCGCGGGTGGACCTCGTGTGCGAGCAGGAGCTGCTGCCGCCCGTCCGGTACCCGGCCGACCACCACGGCGATCCCTCGTTCACCCGCACCCCGGCCCAGGAACGACGCTTCGCGGAGATCATCGCCGAGGCCGAAGCGCTCTACGGCGTGCCGGGTGAGGACCCGGTGGCGCTGCGGCGAGCGGTCGATTCCAACCCCCGCCTGCGCTGGGTGCACACGATGGCCGCGGGCGGCGGCGCGCTGGTGAAGGCCGCCGGCCTGTCGGCCGAGCAGCTCGAGCGCGTCACGTTCACGACGTCGGCCGGGGTGCACGGCGGCCCGCTCGCCGAGTACGCCCTGTTCGGGCTGCTCGCAGGGGCCAAGAACCTGCCCCGCCTGCAGGCCGACGCCGCCCGGCACGAGTGGCCGGACCGCTGGCTGATGGGCCAGCTGCGGGAGCAGACCGTGCTGGTCGTCGGCCTCGGCGGGATCGGCCGCGAGGTGGCCCGCCTGCTCGCGGCGTTCGGCACGCGGGTTATCGGCACGAGCCGGCGCGGCGAGCCGGTCGAGGGCGTCACCGAGCTGGTGCACCCCTCCGAGCTCGCCGCGGTGGTGGGGCGGGTGGACGGGATCGTCGTCACGCTGCCCGGCACCGCCGCCACCGAGCGGCTGGTGAGCGCCGACGTGCTCGCCGCCGTCCGGCCCGGCACCACCCTCGTGAACGTCGGGCGCGGCAGCGTGATCGACGAGGACGCGCTGGTGGAGGCGCTGCGCGACGGGCGGATCGGGTTCGCCGCGCTCGACGTGTTCGCCGCCGAACCGCTCGACCCGGCGAGCCCGCTGTGGGAGCTGCCGAACGTGCTGATCAGCCCGCACAACGCCGCGCTCACGCCCGCGGAGGGGAAGCGGATCGCGGAGCTCTTCGCCGACAACGCCGCCCGCCTGCTGGACGGCAGGCCGTTGCGAAACGTGGTGAACACGGTCGAGTTCTACTGAGGTCGTGCGGACAGGTGAGGCGGATCAGACGTCGAGCGTGGTCGGCGTGCCGATGGGTAGCCAGCGAATACTGCCCCGCACGTCGGCCGGGGCACTCGTGAACTCGCGTTCGATCGTCCGGCGCGGCTCTTGGAAGTGCTTCCAGCCCTCGTAGTGGACCGGGATGACCGTGCGCGGCCGGACGAGGCGGCACAGGGCAACGGCCCGGCGGGCGGTCATCGTGTAGCGCACGGGCCCGGTGACCGGGAACCGCACTCCGCCGAGGTGCAGCAGCGCGACGCTGACCCGCAGCCGGTCGGCGACCTCCCGGACCCCGCCGTACAGGACGGTATCGCCGGATATCCACAGCACCCCGTCCCGCTGGCCGGCCCATCGCAGCGCGAACCCGACGACGTCGCCGACGATCGGTCCGGAGAGCGGCGGGCCGTGCCGGCACGGGGTGGCCGTGATCTCGATCGTCGGCAGGCCGGGGCGCTCGAGCCGTGTCGACGACCACGGCTCGACGCCCTGTGCGTTGCCGCCGAGCCGCGACGCCCCGGAGGCCGTGGTCAGGACCGTGCCGGCCGACGGCAGCAGCGCACGGCCGGCGTCGTCGAGGTTGTCGCCGTGGTGGTCGTGCGTCAGCAGCACCGCATCGATCGGCCCGAGTGCCTCGGCGGCGACCGCCGGGCCGGCGAGTTTGCGCGACGACGTGCCCCACCCGAACGCGTACCGGCGGCCGGGTGGGTCGAACGTCGGGTCGGTCAGGATCCGCCAGCCACCGATCTCGAGGAGCGCGGTCGGCCCGCCGACGTGGGTGACACGGATCCCCGTCACTTCCGGGCGTGCTCCAGCGCCCAGTCGAGTACGCGGTCGGCGATCTCCTCCCAGCCCTTCTGGGCGGGCAGCAGGTGGGCGTAGCCCTCGTGCTCCTCGATCTCGGTGAGGGTGTTCGACTTGTAGTGCTTGGCGTTGGACTGCTGGATCGCCGGCGGCATGATGTGGTCCTCGCTGCCGGAGACGAAGAGCAGCGGCGCCCGGTCGTCGTTGTGGTAGTCGACCCAGGTGTCCTGGTGGCCGGGCCGGAAGTTGGCGAGCACGCCGCCCCACACGATCGAGCCGGCCGCCGGGATGTGGTAGCGCTCGTAGAGGGCGCGGGCCTCCTCCTCGCTGAACGTGTTGGTGAAGGCGTAGCGCCACTCCTCGAACGAGAGCCCGACCGCCTTGTGCCGGTTGGTGGGGTTCTTGAACACCGGGAACGTGGACTTCAGCTGCGACAGCGGAACCACGCGCACGCCCTCGGTCGGCGCGGAGTTGAGCGCCACGCCCGCGGCGCCGAGGCCGTGGTCGAGCAGGATCTGGGTGAACGCTCCACCGGCCGAGTGCCCGATGATGATCGGTGGTGCGGGCAGCTCCTCGATCACGGCGGTGAGGTGCGCGATGATCTTCGGTACCGTCACCTCCGCGATCGGGGTCGGGTCGGCGTTCAACGCCTCGACCTCCACCTCGAAGCCGGGGTACGCGGGGGCGAGCACCCGGAAGCCGCGCCGCTCGTAGTGCGTGACCCAGTTCTCCCAGCTGCGCGGCGTGACCCAGAAGCCGTGGACGAGGACGATCGTGTCGGGCGCGCTCATGCATGGCTCCTCAGGAACGCGAGCAGGACTGCTCCGCATCATGACCGGTTCAGACGGTAGGTGCGGTCGGCGTCCCGCCACTCGGCTGTCGGTGCACCGTTCTCGGCTGACCGTGCACACTGGCCCGGTTCGGAACGAGCGAAGGCGGCGCCCATGCCCTACGTCCTCGACACGGCGGGCATACCGCCGGGCGACCGGGCCGAGGCCGTTCACGTGGCGATGACGCAGGCGTCGGCGCCCTGCTACGTGATCCACGAGGCGCAGGGCGGCGACGTCCATGCCCGGATGGGACTGTGGGATCTGGGCCCCGCCAACATCTTCACCACCCGGGCGTCAGGGATCCGGCTGCTGCGCACGGCCAAGCAGGCCAAGCAGGACGTGATGCCGGTCGTAGCCCTGTCCGCCCAGCAGCAGTCGGTCGGACGACACGAGCAGCTCGCCCGGCAGGCGATCGTCGCGCCCGGCGGGCTGATGGCCGTCGACCTGTCAGCGCCGTACGACTTCTCCTGGTCAGGCGACGGGGCCGCCGGATGCGTCCAGATTCCCATCGATCAGCTCGGCCTTCCGATCGACGTCGTCCGTCGCGCGGTGGGCGGTCTTCACAACAGCCCGATGTACCGCTTGGTCGCCGACCACGTCGCCCATCTGGCGGTGAATGCCGACCGGCTCAGCGCCGACCCCGCGGCAGCCGATCTCGGTGCCGCCACCATCGAACTGGCCCGCGCACTCCTGCTCTCCGCCGCCCACGCCGACCGGCACTCACGCGAGGTACTCGCCGAAACGCTCCTCACGCGGGTGCGGGCATACGTGCGCCAGCACCTCAAGGATCCCGACCTCCGCGCCGCCACGATCGCCGCAGCGCACAACGTCTCGCTGCGCCACCTCTACAAGGTCTTCGCGCGGGCCGACCGCAGCCTCGAGCAGTGGATCATCGCAGAACGGCTCCGGGGCGCGCGGGAAGAGCTCCTGCGGCCCGAGAGCCGGCAACGGTCCATCGCGGCGATCGCGCGCAGCTGGGGGTTCCGCGACCCGACCCATTTCGCCCGCCGGTTCCTGTCCGCGTACGGCGTGACACCGACCGAATGGCGACGCCGGTCCGAAGCTGACGGCTGAGAGCCGGCGCCCCGTAACCGTCAGGGGAAGTGGACGTACTCGTACTCGATCGGCTTGTCGTTGATGCCCTTCGACGGCGGCGCGATCCAGCCCGCGATCTTGCCCGGCTCGTAGACCGGCCGCATCAGCGACCGGACGTGGGTCTTGTCGCCATCGCTCGGGAGCCACCTGTCCCGGTTGGCCTCCCACACGTCCTCGCCGACGAGGTCGCCCTTCGGGGTGACGTGGTTGCCGGCGAACACGCCGACGTGGCGGTTGAACCCGACGTGCGGCAGGTACAGGCGCCGGTCGACGCCGCCCTTCTCCAGCACGCGGTTCCAGCGCTTGAGGCCGGTCTCGCAGTCGGCGATGTACTCGCGGCGCAGGTCGTGGTTGAGCGCGAGCAGCGCCGAGACCTCGTCGGTGGTGATCTCGCCGTCCCGGACGACGTCGATGTGCGCCGCGTCCTCGGTGAGCACGTGGTCGTCCTTGCGCCGCTCCTCCTGCCAGCGGCCCTTGAGCCCGGCGGTGAAGTAGTTGGCCGCGTTGGTGGACCGCTCCGAGCCGAACAGGTCGAGCGACACCGAGTAGTGGAAGTTGATGTACTTCTGGATCACGTCGAGCGGGATGCCGCCGTGCGGCGCGATGTCCTCGGTGTCGTGCTCGCGCATCAGCTCCGCGCTCCGCGCCACCACGCGGTCGATACCCGTGGTGCCGACGAACATGTGGTGCGCCTCCTCCTTGAGCATGAACTCGCAGGTCCTGCTCAGGGGGTCGAACGCCGACTCCTTCAGCGTGCCGAGCTGGTACTTCCCGTCCCGGTCGGTGAAGTAGGTGAACATGTAGAACGACAGCCAGTCCGGCGTCTCCTCGTTGAACGCGCCGAGGATGCGCGGCGAGTCGATGTCACCGGAGTTGCGCTGCAGCAGCGCCTCCGCCTCCTCCCGCCCCGCCCGGCCGAAGTAGGCGTGCAGGAGGTACACCATCGCCCACAGGTGACGGCCCTCCTCGACGTTGACCTGGAACAGGTTGCGCAGGTCGTACAGGCTCGGGGCGGTCTCGCCGAGGCGGCGCTGCTGCTCCACCGACGCAGGCTCCGTGTCGCCCTGGATGACGATGAGCCGCTGCAGGTCGGCGCGGTACTCGCCGGGCACCTGCTGCCACACCGGCTCGCCCTTCTGCTCGCCGAAGGCGATGCGGCGGTCGCTGTTGCGCTCGGCGAGGAACACACCCCAGCGGTACTCGTCCATCGGAACGTGGTCGAAGTGGGCCCAGCCCTCGCGCCCGACCGCGACGGCCGTGCGCAGGTACACGTCCTCGGTGGGCACCGCCGGGCCCATGGTCTTCCACCAGTTGAGGAAGTTGGGCTGCCAGCTCTCCAGCGCCCGCTGCAGCTTGCGGTTGCCCGCCAGGTCGACGTTGTTCGGGATCTTCTCGCTGTAGTCGATGGCCATCGCTGTCACACCCGCCTGCGGTCGAAGTCGGCCCTGCGGCCCGTGCCGTAACGGCGCAGCGCACCCTCCGGGCCCGCCGCGTTCGGTCGAACGAAGATCCAGTTCTGCCACGCCGTGAGCCGCCCGAAGATCCGCGACTCCATCGTCTCCGGGCCGACGAACCGGTGGTTGGCCTCCATGCCGGTCAGTGCGTCCGGGGAGAGGGACGCCCGCTCCTCCAGCATGATCCGGACCTCGTCGTCCCAGTCGATGTCGTCGGGGGCGTCGGTGACGAGCCCCAGCTCCAGCGCCTCGGCCGCGTCGATCCGGCGGCCGGTCTCCTGGCGCAGCTTGGCGACGTGGTCGTCGTCGCCGTAGAAGCGGCTCGCGACCCGGGACAGGCCGTTGCCCATGGGGAAGACGCCGAAGTTGCTGTCGGACAGCACGATCTGGGCGGGCTCGCCCTCCTGCGAGTCCTCCTCCAGGAAGCCGTCGAGCATGTACTGCCGGTCGCAGGCCAGCGCCAGCTCCAGCAGTGCGCCCGCGAAGCAGGAGCCCGGCTCGATCAGCGCGACCAGCGACCGGGACGTGACGTCGAGCCGCTTGAGCACGCGCTTGAAGTAGTGCCGGATCTCGTTGACCAGCCAGTCGTCCCTGGAGTACCGCGCGATCACGCGCTCGAAGGCGAGCGCGTCCTCGACGTCGCCCTTCGTGCGGACCACCCACGTGCCGAGGTCCCGCTCGTTGGCGCGCAACCGCAGGATCAGGTCGTCCAGCTCACGGGTCATCGCGAGGGGCCAGAACCGCGCACCCAGCTCGTGCACGCGCTCCACCGTGTCGGGCACGTCGCCCTCCGGGCCGTGCACGGTGATCTCGACGAGGCCGTTCTCCCGGTCGTAGCGCGCATCGACGTGCTCGTAGCGCAGCCCGTCGGGGGACTCCTCCCGTTGCAGCGGGGGCAGCTCGATGCCGACGGCGTCGGCCGGACGGGTGGAGCGGGCGGCGACCTCCTCGGCGCGCTTGGCCACGGTCTCGTCCCACTGCCGCTTGGAGATCACCTCGTCGACCAGCCGCCACTCGACGGCCTGCCGCCCGCGGATGCCCTCGGCGCGCGTGGCGAAGACGTCGGCGCGGTCCTTGCGCACCTTGCGCTTGTCGGTGACGCGGGTGAGCCCACCGGTGCCCGGGAGCACGCCGAGCAGCGGCACCTCCGGCAGCGCGACCGCGGAGGAGTTGTCGTCGATCAGCAGGATCTGCTCGCACGCGAGCGCCAGCTCGTACCCGCCGCCCGCAGCGGTGCCGTTGACGGCCGCGATCCACGTCTGCCCCGAGTGGGCGGTGGCGTCCTCGATCTCGTTGCGGGTCTCGTTGGTGAACTTGCAGAAGTTCACCTTCCACGGATGGCTGCTCTGGGCGAGCATCCGGATGTTCGCGCCCGCGCAGAAGTTGCGGTCCTTCGCGCTGGTGAGCACCACCGCCCGCACCTGCGGGTGCGAGAAGCGCAGCCGCTGCACGGCGTCGTGCAGCTCGATGTCGACGCCGAGGTCGTAGCTGTTCATCTTCAGCTCGTAGCCCGGCACCAGCCCGCCGTCCTCGGCGACGTCGAGGCGCAGGTACGCGACCTCCCCCCGCACGTCGAGCTGCCAGTGGCGGTAGCGCGACGGGTCGGTGTCGAAGGAGACGTGCGGGTCTGAGGCGGGCTCTGCGCTGCTCGTCATCGGCGACGACCTCCCGAGGCGGACTGGCTGTCATTCTACAGCGATGCGTCAGGTCGGCAACCTGTTGTAGAACATTGGCACTTCGCACACCGTGCACCGACTTCGCGCAAGGCGGGCCCCGTGCGAAGCCGGCACCGGATGTGCGAAGTCGGTCAGGCCTTCGCCTCCGCCACCTCGTCCGCCGTCGCCGTCGGCGGCGTGACCGTCGCGGCGGCCCGCTCCCGCAGGCGGTAGCGCTGGATCTTCCCCGTCGCCGTGCGGGGCAGCTCGTCGACCTGTACGACGAGCCGGGGGCGTTTGAACGCCGCGAGCCCGGCGCGGCAGAACGCCACGACCTCGTCCGGGTCGACCGTCTCCCCGGGCCGCGCCACGACGTAGGCCACCGGCTTGTCCAGCCCGTCCTCGTCCGGCACGCCGACGACCACGGCCTCGGCGAGCGCCGGGTGCTCCAGGAGCCGCGCCTCGACCTCCGACGGGCTCACCCAGATCCCGCCGACCTTGAGCACGTCGTCGGCGCGGCCGAGGCAGGTCCAGCTGCCGTCGTCGTTGCGGACGTACTGGTCGCCGGTGCGCATCCACTCCCCGTGGAACACCGCGCGGTTCACGCTCGTGCGGCACCAGTAGCCGGTGCAGAGCGACTCGCCCGCCACGTAGAGCATCCCGGGCTCGCCCGCGCCCTCGATGACGCTGCCGTCGGGGCGGCGCAGCTGCACCTCGTACCCGGGCACGGGGAACCCGGAGCTGCCTGGCACGACCTTCCCCGGGACGTTGGAGATGAAGATGTGCAGCGCCTCGGTGGAACCGATGCCGTCGAGGATCTCGAAGCCGTACTGGTCACGGACGCCGTGGAACATCCGCGGCGGGAGCGCCTCGCCCGCCGACACCCCGTTGCGGACGGTCGAGAAGGTCTCCGGCGGCAGGTCGGCGGCCATCAGGGGGCCCCAGAAGCTGGGGCCGCCGAAGAAGAGCGTGACGCCGTGCTCGGCCACCCGCTGCGCGTACAGGGCGGGGTTCGGCCGGGACGGTTCCAGCACGCTGCTCCCCCCCACCGAGAGGGGGAAGAACAGCGAGTTGCCGATGCCGTAGGCGAAGAACAGCTTCGCCACCGACAGGCACACGTCGTCCGGGCCCATGCCGAGCACCTGGGCGGCGTAGGTCTCGCACACGTGGCGGATGTCGACGTGGCGGTGCATCGCGCCCTTGGGCTTGCCCGTGGTGCCGGACGTGTAGAGCCACAGCGCGGGCGACTCGTCCCACGTCGCGTACGGCGCGGTGAGGGGGTCGGCCGTGCGCAGGTCGTCCCAGGTGAGGCAGGTCTTGCCGGGCACGTCCGGCGCGGTGTCGCCGGTCAGTACGACGTGGCGCAGGTCCGGCGCGCCCGCGGCGGCGGTGGTGACCGCGTCGGCGAACTGCGGGCTGCCCACGATCACCCGGGCCCGCGAGTCGACGACGAGCGCGGCCAGCTCCCGGGCCGTGAGCATGGTGGAGGCCGGTACGGCCACCGCGCCCACGTACATCGCGGCGAGGATGCCGGTGGCCAGCTCGACGTCGTCGGCCATGCACAGGAGCACGCGCTCCTCGGGGCGCACGCCGATGCCGACCAGACCCGCGGCGATGCGGCGGACCTCGGCGGTCAGCTGGAAGTAGGTGTGGGTACCCCGCGGATGGCGGAGGGCGATCCGCTCACCGCCGCCGGCGTCGACACGGCGCTCGGAGAGGTAGGCAGCGGCGTTGAACAGTTCCGTCATGGGAGCGGCTCCGGTCCGAACGGGTGGGCCAGAACTCTACTGGTTGCTCACGCTCCGTCAACGATCCGTAGAAGTTTCCCGTTAGCCGTGCTTTCCACATCCATGCGCGCGCTGCTATGAACGACGTCCGGCCGCTCGTCAAAGGAGATCAGCGATGCAGACCCGTGGCGCCATCGTCCGGCAGGCACCGGGCAAGTACGAGGTCGTCGACCTCGAGGTAGACGACCCCCGTGAGAACGAGGTCCAGGTCCAGATGGTGGCGTCGGGCCTGTGCCACTCCGACGACCACGTCGCCACCGGCGACATCCCGGTCGGCGTCTACCCCTTCGCAGGCGGCCACGAAGGGGCCGGCATCGTCACCAAGGCCGGGGTGAACACCAAGGGCCTGAAGGAGGGCGACCACGTCGTCTTCTCGTTCCTGCCGGCCTGCGGGCACTGCCGCTGGTGCGCCTCGGGCATGCAGAACCTGTGCGACCTGGGCGCGGGCCTGCTCGCCGGCTCCCGGTGGGGCGACCCCACCGACTACCGGCTGAAGCTGGCCGACGGTGGCCAGCCCGTCGGCCAGATGTGCGGGATCTCGACGTTCCTGCAGACCACCACGGTGTCCGCCGACTCCGCGGTCAAGGTGCCCGACGACATCCCACTGGACAAGGCGTGCCTGGTCGGGTGCGGCGTGGGCACCGGCTGGGGCTCGGCGGTCAACTCCGCGCAGGTCCAGCCCGGCCACACCGTGATCGTCATGGGTATCGGCGGCATCGGCATCAACGCGGTCCAGGGCGCCGCGCACGCCGGGGCGTCCAACGTGATCGCGGTGGACCCGGTGGCCTTCAAGCGGGAGAAGGCGCAGGAGCTGGGTGCCACGCACGCGGTCGAGAACATGGACGAGGCCACCGAGCTGGCCAAGCAGTTCACCAACGGGCAGGGCGCCGACTCCGCGATCGTCACCGTCGGCGTCACGAAGCCCGAACACGTCGCGCAGGCCTTCGGGGCTATCCGGAAGGCGGGGACGTGTGTGGTGACCGGACTCGGTGACATCAGCGAGGTCGGGCTGCCCATCGCGATCTCGGAGCTGACGCTCTTCCAGAAGCGCCTGCAGGGCGCGATGTTCGGCGCGTCCAACCCGAACTGGGACATCCTGCGGCAGCTGCAGCTCTACCGCGAGGGCGTGCTCAAGCTGGACGAGCTGGTCACGAAGACCTACTCGCTGGACGAGATCGGGCAGGGCTACCAGGACATGCACGACGGCAAGAACATCCGTGGCGTCATCATCTACTGAGCGGAGCTCGCCGGAACGAACGAACGGCACGGGAACGCCGGTCGTCGGTCTCCGTCGCGAGCGCGAGGTCCTCACGGTCGCGCTCGCGACGGGCCGGCACGTCGTCATCGAGGGCCCGCCCGGCACCGGCAAGTCGACGTTGCTGCGCTCGATCGCCCGGCAGAACGGGCGGGCGGTCGTGTTCGTCGAGGGCAACGCCGAGCTGACGCCCGCCCGGCTGGTCGGGCAGTTCGACCCGGCGCAGGTGCTTGCCGAGGGCTACCACCCGGCGAGCTTCGTGGACGGCCCGCTGCTCACGGCCATGCGTGAGGGCGGTCTGCTCTACCTCGAGGAGCTCAACCGCGTCCCGGAGGAGACGCTCAACGTCCTGATCACCGTGCTCGCCGAGGGCGAGATCGCGGTGCCGAGGCTCGGCCCGGTTCGGGCGGGGCCCGAGTTCCGCCTCATCGCCGCGATGAACCCGTTCGACGCGGTCGGCACGGCGCGCGTGAGCCAGGCGATCGCCGACCGGATGTGCCGGGTCGTCCTCGGTTACCAGGACGAGCCGGCCGAGCGGGCGATCACCAACGCCGTGACGGGGCTGAACGGCGAGGTCGTGGAGCTGGCGGTCGGCATGGTGCGGGCCACGCGGACCCACCGCGACGTGCGGATGGGCTCCTCGGTGCGCGGCGCGATCGACATGGCGCTCGTGCTCACCGGGCTCGCGGAGCTGCGCGGCGAGGCCGAGCCAGAGCGCGAGACCGGCCGCGATGCGGCGTATGCGGCCCTGTCCGGCCGGATCCGGATCGCCGACGGGGTGGACCGCACCCCTGAGTCGGTGATCGACGAGCTGCTCGATGCGCTGTGGCCCGCCGAAGAGGCGCCGGACGGCCCGGGAAAAGGTGACGGCCCGCCGCCGGATCCGGCGGCGGGCTTCCGGCCGCGGTCCCGCCCCGGGCGTGACCGCGCCGGGCGCACCCACGGCCGCGCCCAGCTCGCGGCGCAGCACGCCGCGTTCGCCGACGTGTCGCCGGGGGTGGGTGCGCTCGACGCCGCCGCGTTCGACGCGCTGCTGGCCCGGGACCCCGAGGCCGGGGCCGCCCTGCTCGCCGACCTCGCGGTAGCCACCGACGAGGGGCTGCGCGCCGCCGCCCGGCAGCTCGCCGGGCGGGTGTTCCTGCGACTGGGGCGCGTCGGCCCGGCCAGGGCCCGCGGTACCCGGCGGCTCGCCCCGGCACCCCGTGGCGACGGGGACCTCGACCTCGACCGCACCCTCGACGCCTGGGAACCGGGTCCGACCCGCCGTCCCGGGCCCGCGGACGTCGTCACGCGCCACTGGACGGCGTCGCGACGAGCAGTCGCCCTCGTCGTGGACGTGTCCGGGTCGATGCAGGGGCAGGCCGTCGCCCTCGCCGCCGTGGCGGCCGCCGGGGTGGTGCTGGCAGCCGGGGACGCGCTCGTCCCGGCCGTGGTCGCGTTCGGAACCGGGGTACGCCTGCTGCAGGCCCAAGGCGTGCGGCGCCCACCCGAGGAGCTGCTGTCCGAGCTCGTCGCGCTGCGCGGCCACGGCACCACCGACCTCGCCGCCGGGCTGCGCGAGGCCGCGGGGCAGCTCGCGGGGGCCGTCGCCGACGAGCGGCTCGTCGTCCTGCTGTCGGACTGCATCCACACGGCGGGCGACGACCCCGCCACGGCGCTGGGCGGTATCGACCGGCTGCAGGTGCTCGTCCCGCTCGGGGGAGCGGACGCCGAGGCCGCCGCGGCAGCGCTCGCCGCGCGGCGGGGAGGGCGGGCGCAGACCGTGCGCCGGCTCGCCGAGGTGGGTCCCGCACTCACCCGCGTGCTCGGGTAGGAGCGCCGTCGGTGGCGGGACATATCGTGACGTCGTGGTGCAGGGGAGCGTTGGCGCGATCGACCGGTCGTGGGCCGAGCCGTTGCCACCGGCGGTGGGCAGCCTGGCCCGCGGCGGCTGGTCGACGACGTCCGGGACGTTGGTCGCGAAGTCGGTGGACGGCGGCATCACGGTGGGGCCGAAGCCGGGCCGCAGCGTGCTGTTCGGACGCAACGTCGACGAGGTGCACGTGTGCATCGGCGCGGACGACCGCCGGGTGAGCCGCCGGCACGGCGAGCTGCGCTGCGACGGCGAGCGCTGGTGGCTGCACAACCTCGGACGCGCCCCGATCCGGCTGCCCGAGCGCAGGCTGTTCCCGGCGGAGGAACCGCTACCGCTCGCCGACGGGTACACGCCGGTGTTCCTGCCCGGCTCGCGCGAGCACCTGCTCGAGGTCTACGTCGTCGGCCTGGCCGGCGACCGTCGTGCCGCCGATCACGCGAGGGCGACGATCGCCCCGTCCACGTGGCCGCTGTCGGCCGACGAGAAGCTCGCGCTGGTCGTGCTCGGCCAGCACTACCTGCTGCACGAGCCGAACCCGCAGCCGCTGACGTGGCGGCAGGCGGCCGAGCAGATCGGCGAGCTGCAGCCGCCCGCGTCGCAGTGGTCGGCGAAGCGGGTGGAGCACCTGGTGGGACGGGTGCGCGCCCGGCTGTCGCGTGGCGGGGTGCCGGGCCTCACGAGGGAGGAGGTGGCCGGTCCGGTCGGCAACGCGCTCAACCACAACCTGCTCACCGAGCTCGTGCGTTCCACCACGCTGGTGCCGCCGGACCTGCGCCGCCTGGAAACCCCGGGCTGATCGCCGCGATCATGCGAGGGCACCGGGTGCCCTGCTCTATCCTCCGGCGGTCACGCCTTGGGGGGAGTGAGGATGACCGGGATCCCGGACGGCGCTCCGGTCGCCGTCGTCGCGGGCCGCTACCGGCTGCGCGAGCTCGTCGGGACCGGTGGCATGGGTGCCGTGTGGCGGGCGGGCGACGAGCTGCTGGGCCGCGAGGTGGCGCTCAAACAGGTGCGCCTGGCCGACCAGCCGGCCTCCGACATCGCGCTCGCCCGCGAGCGGATCATGCGCGAGGCGCGGATCGCCGCCGCGCTGCACCACCCCCACATCGTCTCGATCTTCGACGTGGTCCTCGAGGACGGCGAACCCTGGCTGGTGCTGGAGTTCCTGCCTTCCCGCAGCCTCGGCAGCGTGCTCGCCGAACGCGGCACGCTCCCGCCGATCGAGGTCGCCGGCATCGGGGCGGACGTGGCCGCCGCACTGGCCGCCGCCCACGCCGCCGGCATCGTGCACCGGGACGTCAAGCCGGACAACGTGCTGCTCTCCCGCCCATCGGCCGCTGGCCCGGTCGTCAAGCTCACCGACTTCGGCATCGCCCACACCGCGGCGGCCCCCGCGATCACGGCCACCCACGTGCTCACCGGCACCCCGGCGTACTTCGCGCCCGAGACCGCGCGCGGGGAGGGCACCGACGCCCGCAGCGACGTCTACTCGCTCGGCGCCACCCTGTACGCCGCCGTCGAGGGGCGCCCACCGTTCGGCACGGACACCGGCAACGTCCTCGCGCTGCTGGCCCGGATCGGCCGCGGCGGTGCGCCCCTTCCGCAGAAGGCCGGGCCGCTCGCCGAGGTGCTGCGCCACCTCACGGCCGACGATCCCGCGGCCCGGCCGACCGCGACCCAGGCCCACACCGCCCTCCGGGCGATCGCGGACGGCAGGGCCCAGGCCGGTCCGCCCCCCGCCGGGCTCGACGCCGCGCCCGCCGTGAAGCGGCCGCGTCGCGGCCCGCGGGTCGCGGCCGCGGTGGCCGCCGCGCTCGTCGTGGTCGCCGGTGTGGTCGTGGCCGTCGCCGTCTCCCGGCCCGGCGCAGGCCCGGCCGACCCGCCCGCCGCGGCTCCGACGACGGCGCCCGCCACCGCGATCATCGCGAACCCGGACACGGCGGACCCGTGCTCGCTGCTGGACTTGGAGTCGGTGAAGGGCTTCGGGTCCCCGTCGCTCGACCCGGACAACGTCCTGTTCGCCGGATGCCGTGCCGACATCGCGCGACCCGACGGCGGCGCGGTCGGGCTCACGGTCGCGTTCGAGAACCAGCTCGAGACGAAGCAGATCGCCGGCGGGACCCGCTGGGAGGAGTCGGGTTACCCCATCGTGCGCTACCCGCCCGGTGAGAACTTCTGCGAGCAGCGGATCCTGCTGGGCGACGGGAACGCCGTGCTGGTGTCCGCCGTGAGGTACGAGGACCCGTCGGGCACCACGGATCTCTGCGCGATCGCCACGGCCGGGCGCGTCGCCGCGCTCTCCCGGCTGCTGACCACGGGCATCGGCGAGCGACAGCCGCTCACCGCCACCAGCCCGCTGGCCGGCATCCCCGCCTGCAGCCTGCTGACGGCGGAGGACATCGCCACCGCCATGATCGACACCACGCCGCCGCAGCCGCATTTCGGCGACTGGGGCTGCAACTGGAACTCCTACGGGCTCGGCGACAGCGTCGTGGTGACGTACTACCGCGGCTATCCGCTCGGCAACGAGGACGGCACCGCCGCCGATTTCGCCGGCCACCCCGGCGCGGTGCTCGCGCGGGAGGGGAACTGCTGGGTGCAGTTCGTGCAGCGCTCCTACACGGCACGGGGCACCGACCGGGTCGAGGCCGTCTGGGTGACCTACTGGGGCTCCGAACCCGGCGACCAGCTCTGCCGGATCGCCACCAACCTCGCAACGGCGGCGGCGAGCCGCCTGCCGCCGCCCAGCTGAGACCTCAGGATCGGAACGCGGCGGCGAACTCCGCCATCCGGTCAGCGGCACCATCGGCGGCGCCGAACCAGACGGCCACGGCGTCGGCGCCGGCCGCAGCAAGGGCATGGGCTTCCTCGACGGTGCGCTTCAGGTCGTCGGGACCGCCGCTCCAGGCCAGGCGGGTGCCCAGCCGGGGCGTGCGCTCGGACAGCTCGCGCAGTCGTGCCGCGCAGCGCGCGAACGCGGCCGCGTCGACGGCGACGCCCTGCCACTCGTCCGCGAGCGCCGCGGCCCGGCGCAGCGCTGCCCCGCTCGTGCCGCCGACCATGATCGGCACGGGCTGCGCGGGCACCGGCGCGAACACGCCCCGCTCGACGTGGTGGAACCGGCCGTGGAACGCGCCCCCGCCGCGGAACAGGTGGCGCAGCAGGGCGATGTCCTCGTCGGTGCGGGCGCCCCTGGTGGCGAAGTCGGCGCCCACGGCGGCGAACTCGACCGGATCCCAACCGACTCCCACCCCGAGCACCGTCCGGCCGGCGGAGAGCTGGTCGAGCGTGGCCACCTGCTTCGCCACGACGAACGGGTTGCGCATCGGCAGCACCAGCACGGACGTGCCGAGCCGGATGGTGGACGTGCGGGCCGCGATGTGGGCGAGCGTCACCAGCGGCTCGTACACCCCGCCGTACGTGGCGCCGTACGGCGCGGGCGGGAGGAGGTGGTCGGGCAGGTAGAGGGTGCGGTAGCCCAGTCGTTCCGCTGCCTGCGCGAGCTCCACGAACGTGCCGGGCGCGATGTCGGTCGACTCGTCTGGGAGCACCACTTCGAGGTCCACGGCTCATCCCACCCGTGCGAGGAGCGTGCGGATCGCGGCGAGCCACTCGTCGCGGGCCTCCGTCGCGATGCCGTGCCCGGCAGCGATCTCGACGATCTCGGCATCCGGGATGCCCGCGGCGAGCTGCCGGGAGTGCTCCGGCGTGGCGAGGGCGTCCTCGGTGGTGGCGACGACGAGGGTGGGTGCGGTGACCTTCGGCAGGTCGGCCCGGGTGTCGACGCCCGCCACGAGGCCGACGTGTTCGGGGCTGCCCTCGGGGATGAAGCCGGCGAGCGCGGCGACGCCGGCCTCGAGGTCGGCGGGCGAGAGCCCGTTCAGGTGGGTGGCGCCGGTGCCGAGCAGGGTGAGGTAGCGAGCGAGGAGCGTCCGGTCGCCCGCGGCGAGCAGGTCCCGCCAGACCTGCACCGCGAGCCGCATCCGGTTGTCCGGGTACGTGAAGCCGGCCGTGAGCACGAGCCCGGTGACCCGCTCCGGGTACCGCACCGCGATCCGCACCGCGACGGCCGTGCCGAGCGAGTAGCCCAGCACCGTGAAGCGGTCGACCCCGGCGTCGACCGCGGTGCGGACGAGCGCGTCGGCCACGTCGTCGAGGACGAGCGGCTCCGGGCTGCGTGGCGTGTCGCCGGAACCCGGGTAGTCCGGCCCGATCACGGTGTGGGTCGTGGCGAGGTCGTCGAGGATCGGGCCGTAGTTGCCCGCGATGCTGCCGCCCCCGCCGTGGGCGAGCAGGATCCCCGGGCCGGAGCCCATGACGACGTGCGCGAAATGTTCGGCCATGCCCTGAGGTTGGCGTTTGACACCAGTGTCAGGGCCAACCCGGGGTGGGAGAGATCACGTGCTGATCGGCGAGCTCGCGAAGCGGACAGGGGTGAGCCAGCGGTCGCTCCGGTACTACGAGCAGCAAGGCCTGCTGTTCGCGGAGCGTGACGTGCACGGCTATCGGCGCTACCCGCCCGACTCGGTGCGCACGGTGGCCCGGATCCGCGCCCTGCTCGCCGCCGGCCTGTCCACCGACGTGATCCGCGACGTCCTGCCCTGCGTCGTCGGTGGCGACCCGATCGAGATGGATCTGTGCCCCGACCTGGTGCGCACGATCCGACGCGAGCTCGCGCAGATGGATGCCCGGATCGGGGAGCTGCAGTGCAGCCGCAGCACCCTCGCCGGGTACCTGCCGGGCTGACCGTCCCACCCGTGCGGCAGAGGCGCCGGTGACCCGGCCGGGTGAATCCCGGCGCTGCGTAGGGTGGCTACGTGGGAACCATCGTCTCCTTCCATGCACACCCCGACGACGAGTCCATCGGCACCGCGGGCACCCTCGCCAGGGCTGCCGCCGCGGGTCATCGGGTCGTCCTGGTCTTCGCCACCCGCGGGGAGCTCGGCGAGCCCGTCCCGGGTGTGCTCGAGCCGGGTGAGCTGCTGTCCATGCGCCGCTCCGCGGAGTGCTACGCGTCCGCGGCGGCGATCGGGGCGAAGCGCGTGGAGTTCCTCGGCTACACCGACTCGGGGATGATGGGCGAGCCGAGCAACGCGGCCCCGTTCTGCTTCTGGCAGGCCGACGTCGAGCACGCCGCGCGCCGTCTCGCGGTGATCCTCGACGAGGAGGAGCCGGACATCCTCACCGTCTACGACGACAACGGCGGTTACGGCCACCCCGACCACATCCAGGTGCACCGGGTCGGCATGCGCGCCGCGGACCTGTCGGCCGTCCCGGTGGTGGTGCAGCACACGATCAACCGCGACTGGATGGTCCGCGGGATGCGCGGCATGGCCGAGTCCGGTGAGCTGCCGGAGGGATGGCAGCCCCCCGACTTCGACGAGCCGACGTTCGGCAAGCCGGAGGCGGAGATCACCCACCGCGTCGAGGCCGTCGACTTCGTCGATCAGAAGCGCGCCTCCATGCGGGCGCACGCGAGCCAGATGTCGCCGGAGCACTTCCTGCTCGCGATGCCGGACCCGATCTTCGCGTTCGGGATGGGCACGGAGTTCTACATCGTCGACCCGGCGCCCAGCCCGGCGGCGGCGCCGGAGCTGTTCGAGGAGCTGTTCACCCCGCTGCGGTAGGCGCTCTGCGCACCAGCCCGCGGCACACCAGCTCCAGCATCAGCGCCACCGCGACCGTCTCGACGACCAGCAGGAGCACCAGTACGAGCACCTGGACGGCGCCCGCCTGCAGCGGTGTGGCGCCGCCCAGCAGCATGCCGACGAACGCGCCGGGCAGGGTGACCAGCCCGACCGTGCGGGTCTGGTCGATCGCGGGCACCAGCGCCTGGCCCGCACTCGGCCGGGCGATCTCCATGGCCGCGTCGCGGGGCAGGAACCCCAGCGACAGGGCGGCCTCGACCTCGCCGTGCCGGGTCCGGAGCTCGTCGAGGACGCGTCGGCCGGCCAGCGATGTGGCGGTCATCGTGCCGCCGATGAGGATGCCGGCCATCGGGATCACCGCGATCCCGACCGGCGGCACGACTCCCGAGAGCACGAGCAGGGCCGTGACCGGGAGCGGGGCCACCGCGATCGGCAGCACGGCCCACCAGCCGCTGCGGTGCGGCGTGATGCGCCGCGCGGCGGTCCAGGCGGCCACACCCACCATGACCAGCACGAACGCCGCGCTGAGCAGCACCGAGCCGACGATCGCACCGATCAGCAGCGAGACCGCGCCGAGCTGCACCACGGCCCGCACGCCGGCGACGACGGTCGCGCGGCCGGTCCCGAGGCGCGCCGCCGCCGCGATGGCGGCCGCGAGTAGCACCGCGAGCCCGCCTGCCACGGCGAGCCCCGGCCCGATCACCACCGTCGCCGACCCCATGCCGGGGATCATCGCGGTTCTGCGCGGCGGGTGTCGGCCCGTGCACGACGTGTCGCGCAGACGTGGATCCCGCCACCCAGGCCGCGCCTTCGACGACGGGTAGAGCTAACATCGCGAGCTGGGCCACCCGGCCCGCCGCCCGTGCCGCCGGCAGTTCCAGGAGGACCAGTGACCGCCGTCGCCCCCAAGCCGATCGCGCCGGAGTATCCAGCGCGACAGTCGCCCAAGGGCTCGACCTTCCTGAAGATGCTGCGGACGACGGACCCCAAGGACATCGCGATCCTGTACCTGGTCACGTCGTTCGGGTTCTTCCTCGCCGGCGGCGCGATGGCGCTGCTGATCCGTGGCGAGCTCGCCGTGCCGGGCCTGCAGTTCCTCTCCACCGAGCAGTACAACCAGCTGTTCACGATGCACGGCACGATCATGCTGCTGCTGTACGCGACGCCGATCCTGTTCGGGTTCGCGAACTACATCGTGCCGCTGCAGATCGGCGCCCCGGACGTGGCGTTCCCGCGGCTGAACGCCTTCTCCTACTGGCTGTTCCTGTTCGGCGGGCTCACGGTGCTTTCCGGGTTCCTGACGCCCGGCGGCGCCGCGGACTTCGGGTGGTTCGCCTACACCCCGCTCTCGGACGGCATCCGCTCGCCCGGTGCCGGCGCCGACCTGTGGATCGTCGGCCTCGTCGTCGGTGGTCTCGGCACGATCCTCGGTGGCGTCAACTTCATCACCACGATCGTCTGCATGCGCGCGCCCGGCATGACGATGTTCCGGATGCCGATCTTCACGTGGAACATCCTCGTGACGGCGATCCTGATCCTGATCGCGTTCCCGGTGCTCACCGCCGCGCTGCTGGGCCTGCTCGCCGACCGCCACTTCGGCGCCCACGTGTTCGACCCGGCCAACGGCGGCGTGATCCTCTGGCAGCACCTGTTCTGGTTCTTCGGCCACCCCGAGGTCTACATCGTGGCGCTGCCGTTCTTCGGCATCGTCAGCGAGATCTTCCCGGTGTTCAGCCGCAAGCCGCTGTTCGGCTACAAGACGCTGATCTACGCGACGATTGCCATCGCGGCGCTGTCCGTGGCCGTGTGGGCGCACCACATGTACGCCACCGGTGCGGTGCTCCTCGCGTTCTTCTCGCTCACCACGTTCCTCATCGCGGTGCCCACGGGCGTCAAGTTCGTGAACTGGATCGGCACCATGTGGAGGGGCAGGCTGACGTTCGAGACGCCGATGCTGTTCAGCGTCGGCTTCCTCGCCACCTTCCTGTTCGGTGGCCTCACCGGCATCCTGCTGGCCTCACCGCCGGTCGACTTCCACGTCTCGGACACCTACTTCGTGGTGGCGCACTTCCACTACGTGCTGTTCGGCACGATCGTGTTCGCCACCTACGCCGGGATCTACTTCTGGTTCCCGAAGATGACCGGCCGGTTCCTCGACGAGACGCTCGGCAAGGTCCACTTCTGGCTCACGTTCGTCGGGTTCCACCTGACGTTCCTGGTGCAGCACTGGCTGGGCAACGAGGGCTTCCCCCGCCGCTACGCCGACTACCTGCCGATCGACGGCTTCAACGTGCTGAACGCGATCTCCTCGATCGGGGCGTTCGTGCTGGGCGCGTCCACGCTGCCGTTCCTGTGGAACGTGTTCCGCAGCTACCGCTACGGGCGAGTGGTCACCGTCGACGACCCGTGGGGCTTCGGCAACTCCCTGGAGTGGGCCACGTCCTGCCCGCCGCCGCGGCACAACTTCACCGAGCTGCCGCGGATCCGGTCGGAGCGCCCGGCCTTCGAGCTGCACTACCCGCACCTGGTCGAGCGTTTCCGGGCGGAGGCGCACCTCGGCCACCCCGACCCCGGCGAGCTGATCTCGCAGGGCGTGGGCCCGGAGACGCAACCGAACGACGATCCGAAGTCGCGCTGATCGATCTGCTGCCATGACGGACACGGGCACCAGCGTCCTCATCACCGTCACGGGCCCGGACCGGCCGGGGGTGAGTTCCGTGCTGTTCGCGGCGCTCACCCGGCACGGGGTCGACCTGGTCGACGTCGAGCAGGTCGTGATCCGCGGCCGGCTCACCCTCGGGGTGGTGGTGAAGGCCCACCGCGACCCCGAGGGCCTGCAGGAGGCCGTCGAGCAGGCGATGGCGAGCATCGCGATGCAGGTGCACACCACGCTCGAGGTGCGCGACGACCCGGCCGTCCGGCGGCACTCCACGCATGTCGTGGTGGTGCTCGGCAGGCCGATCACGGCGAGGGCGTTCGGTTCGGTCGCGGCCGCGCTCGCCGCCGTCGGTGCGAACATCGACTCGATCCGCCGGGTCGCCGACTACCCGGTCACCGGGCTGGAGCTGATGGTCTCCCCCGAGCCGGGCGGTGGGAGCGAGAACTACCCGCCCGGCACGCTGCGCGCGCGGCTCGTCGAGGTCGCGCGCACCGCGGGCGTCGACGTCGCCGTCGAGCGGGCCGGGCTCGCCCGCCGCAGCAAGCGGCTGATCGTCTTCGACGTCGACTCGACGCTCGTGCAGGGCGAGGTCATCGAGATGCTCGCGGCGCATGCGGGAGCCGAGGCCGAGGTCCGTGCCGTCACCGAGGCGGCGATGCGCGGCGAGCTGGACTTCGCCGAGTCGCTGCGCCGCCGAGTCGCGGTGCTGGCCGGCCTGCCCGAGACCGTGCTCGACGAGGTGGCCGCCCGGCTGGAGCTGACTCCGGGCGCCCGCACCACGATCCGCACGCTGAAGCGGCTCGGCTTCCGGTGCGGCGTCGTCTCCGGCGGGTTCACGCGGGTGATCAAGGGCCTCGTGGAAGAGCTGGGGCTGGACTTCTGCGCCGCGAACGAGCTGGAGATCGTGGACGGCCGGCTCACGGGCAACGTCGTGGGCGAGATCGTCGACCGCCCGGGCAAGGCGGTGGCGCTGCGCCGGTTCGCCGACAGCTTCGGCGTGCCGCTCGAGCAGTGCGTGGCGGTGGGTGACGGGGCCAACGACATCGACATGCTGTCCACGGCCGGGCTCGGCGTGGCCTTCAACGCCAAGCCCGCGCTGCGCGAGGTGGCCGACACCGCGTTGTCGCACCCGTACCTGGACGTCGTCCTGTTCGTCCTCGGCATCACGCGCGACGAGGTCGAGCGCGCCGACGCCGCCGAGGGCCTCCTGCGCCGGGTGCCTATCGCATGACGGGCGGGCGCTGAACCGTGGCCGGGTCCCGGCAGCGGCTCCTGGTCGGTCGCGGGGCGCCCGAGCCTCATGCCGAGAGCACCGAGGAAGCGCGGTTCGAGGCGGTCTGGACCGCCTACCGCGAGGTGGTGCGGGAGCAGGTGGTGGTCGGCCACCAGGAGCTGATGCGGCTGCTCTCCGCCCGGGTGGGGCTCGACCTCTCGGATCCCGACGCTGAGCGGCTCGTCGACGAGGTCGAGGAAGACGTCCTGGACGACCCGACCGGCCCGGTGACGATGCTCGCTCCCGACGTCCTGGTGCACGCGCCCGCGTTGACCGACGGCATCGTGCTCACCCACCGGCTCTCCGCCGCCGAGCTGGCCGACGAGCACCTCGACCTCGACACCGACCTCGCCGGGTTCCTGCGCTGCCCCGACCCGCACGTCGACGGCGGGCCGCTGCACGTGGACGAGCCGGACGGCGACGAGCCGGTCCGGTGGGGCGGGCCGCCCGACTGGCTGTCGGGGTTGACCGCCGATGCGCTGCTCGCCGTGCGGGCCACGCAGGACGGTGCCGTGACGATCTCGGCGTTGGACGAAGAGCCGGCCGCACCGGCGGAGCTCGTGGCGGCGCTGCGGGCGGTGTACGAGGCCGAGCTGGAGGAACCCGGTCTCCCGGTGCCGGCGGAGACGCTCGTCCTCGGCCTGCTGCACGGCGACCGCGCCGCCTTCGCCGAACCGCGCCCGCCGCTCACCGAGCTGGCCGCCGCGGCGGGCCTGCTGCGGCGCGGCGACGAGTTCGCCCACCACGAGTCGGTGTGGACGGAGGCGGAGGCGGTCGACCAGGAGTTGCGGCTGGTCACCCGGGTCGATACCGAGGAGCAGGGGGAGGCGGCGGTCCGGGCGTTCGCGCTGCTCGCCGATGCACAGGGTCCGACCGCGCTGCGGGAGGCGCTCGGCCTTATGCAGGACCCGGACGTCCTCGAATCCGTCGTCGAGGAGCTGCTGCGCGAACCCGACGAGGACGGTGAGCGGGTGCGGGCCACCGTTGCGCTCGCCGAGCGCCTCGTCGCCGTCGCCGGTCGGTCCCCCCGCGAGGCCGTGGCGCGGTGGGTCGCCGCGGTCGCCGCCGAGCGGGACGGCCGGGTGCTGGACGCCGAGTCGCACCTGCGGGCCGCGGCCGTCGCGGCACCGGGCTGGCCGCTCGTGGAGGACCGGTTGGCCTGGTACGAGTCGGACCGCGGCGACGCCGTGGCCGCTGCCGCCCGGTGGACGGCGATAGAGGTGCCCGCCGACGATCCGGATCTCGCTGCCGTCCGTCCCTTCGCCGCCCCCGCCGGCCCCGAACCCGGCCGCAACGACCCGTGCTGGTGCGGATCGGGCCGCAAGTACAAGCAGTGCCACCTCGGCCGGCCCGCCCATGCCGAGCTCCCGGAGCGGGCCGGCTGGCTCTACCGCAAGGCGGTGACGTTCCTGGAGCGTCGCGGGGGCGCCGCCACCGCCGAGCTGGCCTGGTGGGCCGACACCCTCGACGTCGACTGGGATGCGCCCGAGGTCATGGACGCGGTGCTGGACGAGGGCGGCTGGGGCGACAGGTTCCTCGCCGAGCGCGGGCCCCTGCTCCCGGCCGACGAGGCCGAGCTGGCGGCCTCGTGGGCGACCGTGGTGCCCGGCCTGTACGAGGTGGAGCGGGTCCGCTTCGGCGAGGGCGTGACGCTGCGGGACCTCCGCGGCGACGGCCGGGTCGACGTCCGGCCCACCACCGGGGTGAGCCCGGGCATGGGCGAGCTCGTCCTCGCCAGGGCGCTGCCGGACGGCTCGGGATCGGGGCGCCTGCTCGTCGGGGCGGTCGCGGTGCCGCGGGGCGCCGAGCGCGAGCTGCTGGCGCAGCTCGGAGATCCCTGAGAGTCCCGCGGAAGCAGAGCAGGGGCGGATGCGTTGGTCCCGGGCGTGACCGAGGAACTGTCCGGGACCGGACTCGCCGACCGGCCGGCCGTTGGTGTGCTCGCGCCGCTCGCGGCCCGCTACGCCCGGGGAGCAGCGCCGGTGTCGGACGGCATCGTGCGCGCGATGCCGATCATCCTGCGGCTGGAGCGCCCGCCTGCCGCCCGCACGCCGGTGCTGGAGGCCGCGGCCGCCGCGGCGCTGGCCGTGTGCCTGGATCCGCGTTCGCAGCCGGGAGGCGAGTGGCACGACACCGTCGCGGTGTGGGTGGGCACGCAGATCCGCAAGATCGCCCGCCGGGCGCGTGGCGCGCACTGGGCGGCCGTGCAGGAGCTGCCGGGCGTGACGTGGGAGGTCGACGGCGGGCAGGCGCGGGCGCTGCTTCCCGGACCGGTCGACGACGTGCCCCGGGTCGTCTCGCGGCTGCAGATCGGCGGCACCGAGCTGGAACCCGACGAGCCGGGCCCGCCACCGCCGGGCGTTCCGGTGATCTGGGTGAACGCCGCCCTCGACCTGTCCGTCGGCAAGGCGGCCGCGCAGGTCGGTCACGCATCGATGCTCTACGCCGCCGCCCACGACCTCGTCGAAGTGCCGCACTTCGCGGTGCGCGACGCCGACGCGGACCGGTGGGCGCAGCTGTGCGCCGCGGTCGGGCGCGGCGAGGCGGTCGCCGTCCGGGACGCGGGGTTCACCGAGGTGGCGCCCGGCACGATCACCTGCATCGCCACCCCCGGCTGACAACCTTCCGCAGAGCTCGAGCAGCGCCGGCCCCCCGGGCCGGCGCGTATCGAGACAGCGCCACGTTGCGCCGGGCCTCCTCGGTCAAGGCCTCCCGCCTCGAGGTCCTCCTGCCCCAAGGTCTTGCCTTCTTATGGCCTCCTGGGTGCGCGGCGCCGCCAGGAGGCCGGTGTCGCCGGATCTGCGTGCCCTCGCGCACCCGGTTCGTGCTCGCGCACCCCGTGTGAGGTCACGCTGCCCGTCGACGGGCAGCGTGGGCCGAGTAGGGGGTGCGTGGCCGGCGAAGAGCAGTGCGAGCAGCACATGAGGGCCTGGTTGGCCGCCGTGGTGTGCGTCTCGGGCCGACCAGTGGGTGGGTGGGAGCATGATCGGCAGTTGGGCGCATTTCCCGACGAACTCCGCCGGAGAACGCGCCGAAACGGCGATCATGCCCGGGAGACCGCCTTCGGTGGCGCCGCGCGCCGAAAGGGCAGGCCCGTGGCCTGCCCGCGAAGCGGGCCCGAAAGGGGCCGCAGAGGCTCGCGGGTCAAGGGTCGCGTAGCGATCGCGGAGCGACGCGGAGCGCCCTTGAGGCGTGAGGGCGGCCCCGGCACGATGCGCGGCGCCACTGAAGGCCTGGTGGGAGGTTGCCAGGACCGGGCGTGCCACCGCTGAAGGCCTGGTAGGAGACGGCCTGGTGGTCTCGATACCGGCCGGCGCTGGGGCGCCGTCCCTACTCGACCACCCGGAGGGGCGTTGGGGCGCCGGCGCTAACAGGCCCGCGAGAGCATCGCCGAGCGCATACCGGTGAGCTCCTCGGACACCGCCCACAGGCGTTCGGCGAGGTCCCGGTCGTCGGCGGGCGGGCGCACCGGGCGGCGGGTGACGCGCATCGGGCCGCGGAACTCGGTGTGCGGTCCGACGAACGTCCCGCCCTCGAGCTCCGGCACCGTGGCGGCGTACAGGATAGGGAGGGCAGCGTCCTCCGGGGCGCGGGCCACGACGGTGGCGACCGGCGCGATGAGGTGGTCGAGCAGCGTGTGGCAGCGGTTGGTGTTCATCGGCGTACTGGCCATGCCGGGGTGGGCGAGCACGCTGCGGACCGGGGAGGACGTGGCGCGCAGCCTGCGGTCGAGTTCGAGCCCGAACAGCATGTTGGCGAGCTTGGAGCGCGCGTAGGCGCGCATGGGGGAGTAGCGCCGTCCGCCGGTCAGGTGGTCGGCACCGTCCAGGTCGAGCTTCCCGTAGCGGTACACCGCCGACGCCACCGTGACCACGCGCGGCTCCCACCCGCGGTCGAGGGCGTCGAGCAGGAGCGTGGTGAGGGCGAAGTGCCCGAGGTGGTTGGTCGCGAACTGGCTCTCCCAGCCCTGCGCGTTGTGCCGCAGCGGGGTGCCGGCGATGCCGGCCACGTTGAGCAGCGCGTCGACCGGCTCGGCCGTGACGGCGGCGGCGAACTCCCGGATGGACGCCGGGTCGAGCAGGTCGAGCGGCAGGACGTCCACGGTGGCCGCCCGGTGCTCGGACAGCAGCTCGGCGCGGTGCCGGCCGGCCTTGGCGACGTCGCGCACCGCCATCACCACCCGTGCTCCGCGCTTCGCCAGCTCACGGGCGACGACGAGTCCGAGGCCGCTGCTCGCTCCGGTGACGACGACGCGGCGGCCCTGCTGATCCGGGACGTCGCGCAGATCCCAGGTGCTCACAGGATCCCCCCATCCTTGAGTAGCTCAACGGTATGCTTGAGCTACTCAAAGAGATTGTCAAGGGGTTACGCTGTGATCGTGTCTGGTGCCAAGACCACTCCCGCGCTCGTCGAGCAGGTGATGGCCGTGGCCATGGCGATCGTGCAGGAGCTCAAGGCGGCCGTCCGCGAGCTCGGACTGAGCGAGTCGGTCGCCCACCTCGTCTGGGTGCTCGACCCCGACGCCGACCCGGTGCCGCTGCGACAGGTGGCCGAGCGGTTGCGCTGCGACCCGTCCAACGTCACGTTGCTCAGCGACCAGCTGGAGAAGAAGGGCCTCGCCGAGCGCCGCCCGCACCCCGCCGACGGGCGCGTCCGCACGCTCGTGCTCACCCCCGCCGGTGTGGCGGCGCGCCGCAAGCTGCTCGACCACGTGCAGCAGCGCCCCCCGCTCGCCGCGCTCGACGGGGAGCAGCAGCGGCAGCTGCAGGAGCTGCTGGCCGTCGCGCTGGCGGACCGGAAGGGCTGATCAGGCTCCCCGCAGCCGGCGCAGCGCTGCGTGCACCTTCTCCCGGTCGTCGGTGGCCCAGAACGGGGGCAGGCTCGCCCGGAGGAACCCGCCGTAGCGGGCCGTGGCCAGCCGCGAGTCGAGGATCGCGACTACGCCGCGGTCGTCCATGCCGCGCAGCAGCCGCCCCGCACCCTGGGCGAGCAGCAGCGCCGCGTGGGTGGCCGACACCGACAGGAAGCCGTTGCCGCCGCGGGCGTCGGTGGCGCGCTGGCGGGCCGCGACGAGCGGGTCGTCCGGGCGCGGGAACGGGATCCGGTCGATGATCACGCACGACAGCGAAGGGCCCGGCACGTCGACGCCCTGCCACAGCGACAGCGTGCCGAAGAGCGAGGTGGCCTCGTCGGCGGCGAACTTCTCCACCAGCTGCATGGTGGAGTCCTCGCCCTGGCACAGGAGCGGCGTGTCCAGCCGGCCGCGCAGCGCCTCGGTGGCCTGCTTGGCCGCCCGCATCGAGGAGAACAGGCCGAGGGTGCGACCGCCTGCGGCCTCGACGAGCCCGACGATCTCGTCCAGGTACGACGGCGGCAGACCGTCGCGCCCCGGCGGCGGCAGCCGCTTGGCGACGTAGAGGATGCCGCTCTTGGCGTGGGCGAACGGCGAGCCGACGTCGAGGCCGGACCACCGCGGTGCGTCGGGGTCGGGCACCGGGTCGTCGGTCTTCTCCGCTGCCTTCTCCGGCGGGAGCCCCCACTGCCGGGCCAACGCGTCGAAGTTGCCGCCGAGCGCGAGCGTGGCGGACGTCAGCACCACGGTGGAGCGGCCGAAGAGCCGCTCCCGCAGCAGCCCGCCCACCCACAGCGGCGCCGCGTGCAGCGACTTGTGGCGCGCGCCGTCGGGGCCCTGCTCGGC
Source organism: Pseudonocardia cypriaca (assembly GCF_006717045.1). Classification (NCBI taxonomy): domain Bacteria; kingdom Bacillati; phylum Actinomycetota; class Actinomycetes; order Pseudonocardiales; family Pseudonocardiaceae; genus Pseudonocardia; species Pseudonocardia cypriaca. The sequence goes on along the minus strand of NZ_VFPH01000002.1, from coordinate 2,130,487 downwards.
GAGCCACACGACGTCGTGCCGCTTCGCCGGGTCGGCCTCGTCGAACGCGCCGAGCAGCCGTACCGCGGTGTCGGCCACCTCGTCGAGGGACGCCTGTGCGATCTTGCGGCCCGCGGCCACCTCCGGGTCCTCGCGGCGGTCGGAGCCCAGCGCCTGCTTGCAGGATCCGGCGGCGTCGCGGACGGCGGACAGGGCGCCCGCCGCGGCCCGGGGGAGCGACTCCCAGCGCCCGGGCGGCAGGTCGTCCAGAACGAACCCGAGGCCCTCGCCCGCCTCGGCGAGCCGGTCGGCGATGGCCTGGTCGACGAGCTTGCCGAGCCGCCGGGCGGTGGCGCCGATCATCCCGGCGGTGAGCTCGGCGGTGGCCACGCCAGTGACGCGGTCGACCAGCTCGTGCGCCTCGTCGACGACCACGACGTCGTGCTCGGGCAGCACCGGCCGCCCTTCGAGGGCGTCGATCGCGAGCAGGGCGTGGTTGGTGACGACGATGTCGGCCTGCCCGGCGACGCCCCTGGCCTTCTCGGCGAAGCAGTCCTCGCCCACCGGGCACTTCGCCGCCCCGAGGCACTCGCGCGCGGTGACCGACACCTGGCGCCACACCGAGTCCTGCACGCCGGGCACGAGCTCGTCGCGGTCGCCGGTCTCGGTGGTGTCGGCCCACTCGTGGATCCGCTTGACCGCCCGCCCCATCGCCGAGATCGCGAACGGGTCGAACAGCTCGTCGGCCGGGTCGGTGTCGTCGCCCCCGTGCAGCTTGTTGAGGCACAGGTAGTTGCGCCTGCCCTTGAGGATCGCGAACGTGGGCGCGCGGCCGAGCAACGGCTTGAGCGCCTTGGCCAGGCGCGGCAGGTCGCGGTCGACGAGCTGGCGCTGCAGCGCGATGGTGGCCGTGGAGACGACGACCGTGGCGCCCTTGCCGACGGCGTGGTGGATGGCGGGCACCAGGTAGGCGAGCGACTTGCCGGTGCCCGTGCCGGCCTGCACGGCCACGTGCTCGCCGCTCACGAGCGCCTTGCGCACGGCCTGCGCCATCGCGTCCTGACCCTCGCGGCGAGTGCCACCTACCGAGGTGACGGCCGCTTCGAGTAGCTCCGCAACTCCTGGCAGTTTCGTCGCGGTAGGCACCGGGCGAGGTTACCGGGCGCGCCTGACACCGCGGGGCGGAACGTCACCATCCGCCGTTGCACGGCTCACACGTGATGAACAACTTCGCGTAACCCGCCGTCACGATCACCGCGCCATCATGGGCGGGGTGACATCGACGCAAGTTCTGCTCCCCCCGACGTCCTACCCCGTGCTGCTCGAGCACGACGCCCGCTACAGCGATCTGGACCCGAGCCGTCGCATCGGCCGGGACGCGCTCGTGCGGTGGTTCGAGGACGCCCGTGTCGCCGTGGAGCGCACCCGCTTCGGCGCCGACCTGACCGGCCGCATGCGCCTGCTGCTCGCCTCCGTGCGCGTCGACGTGCTCGCTCCGCTGCGCGTCACCCGCAGCTACCGCATCGGCCTCGCCGTGACGCACATCGGCACGTCGTCCTTCGCGTACTCCTACGGCGTCTTCGCCGACGACGAGTGCGTGGCCACCGGCGAGTCGGTCAGCGTCCACTCCTCCGGCGGGCGCCCCGCCCCGCTGCCGGCGCCCGTCCGCGCAGCGCTCGAGGAGCTGCGGGTCGGCGGCCCGCGCGTCGAACGCCCCGAGATCGACCCGGCCCGCCGCGTGCGCGAGGCCTACCCGTTCCGGCTCGACGTGCGCACCCGCTTCGGCGACCTCGACACCAACCGCCACGTCAACAACGTCCGGCTCGCCGGCTGGTACCTCGACGGCCTCGCCGAGCTGCACCTCGACGTGCTCGGCTACCCGACGGGCGGGCCGCTCGACGGCCTCGCGCCGAGCACACTGTCGGTGCAGTACCTGGACGAGGTGCACTACCCCGGCATCTACCAGCTCCGGGTCGGTGTGGTGGACCTCGACGACACCACCGCCCGCTACGCCTGCGGCCTGTTCGACGGCCCCCGCTGCATCGGACTGGCCGACGCCGTGGGCGCTCACCGCGTGCTGGACGAGCAGGGCGTGGTAGGCGACCTGGGCACCCTCCTGGAGCCCTTCCGGATGCGGCAGGTCTGAACGCGCCACTTCACAGACCGCCTCCCCGCTTCACACAGGGCCCGCCCTGTGTGAAGCGGGGACCGGGTCTGTGAAGTTCGCTCAGGCCACCTGCACGCCCGCTGCTTGCATCTCCTTCAGGGCGCGGTCCGTCGTCTCCGGGGCCACCCCGGCGCACAGGTCCAGGAGCACCTTCGTCGTGAAGCCCGCCTTCGCGGCGTCCAGCGCCGTGGCGCGCACGCAGTGGTCGGTGGCGATGCCGACGACGTCGACGCTGTCCACGCCGCGGGCGCGCAGCCAGTCGGCGAGGCCCGTCCCACCTGGCTCGGCACCCTCGAACCCGGAGTAGGCGGCGGCGTGCTCGCCCTTGCTGAACACGGCCTCGATCGGGGCCACGTCCAGCTCCGGGTGGAACGACGCTCCCGGTGTGCCCGTGCGGCAGTGCGGCGGCCAGCTGTCGACGAAGTCGGGATCGGCCGAGAAGTGGGCTCCCGGGTCGACGTGGTGGTCGCGTGTGGCGACCACGTGGTCGTACGAGGCGGTGCGCAGGTGGCCCGAGATCGCGGCGGCCACCGCCGCGCCGCCCGCGACGGCCAGCGAGCCGCCCTCGCAGAAGTCGTTCTGCACGTCGACGACGATCAGCGCGCGCATCGTCACATCCCCTCGAAGACGGTGGGCAGGGCGGGCTCGCCGCGGGAGAGCTTGAGGCCCTCCCACGGCACGGACACCAGTGCGGCGCGCAGGTGCTCGCGGGACTCCTCGAGGGTGGGCAGGCCCGACACCTGCTCGCCGCCCCGGACCAGCGGGATCGGGACGACCCGGTCGTGCGGGCCGAGCGCGGGCGGGTTCTCGGCCTGGTGCACGACCTCCTCGATCGCGGTGCCCGTCGGCTTGTAGCGGCGGATCGCCGACTTGCGCCCGCCCCGCGACTCCTTCGACTCGCTGCGCTTGGCGACCGGCCTGCCGTCGACCTCAACCAGCTTGTAGACCATCCCCGCGGTCGGCGCGCCGGAGCCGGTGACGACCGAGGTGCCCACGCCGTACGAGTCGACGGGCTCCGCGCGCAGCGAGGCGATCGCGTACTCGTCGAGGTCACCGGACAGCACGATCTTCGTGTCGGTGGCGCCCAGCGCGTCGAGCTGGTCGCGGGCCTGGCGGGCGAGCTCGCCGAGGTCACCGGAGTCGATCCGGATCGCCCCGAGCCCGGTGCCGGCGGCCTCGACCGCCAGCTCCACGCCGCGGCGGATGTCGTAGGTGTCGACGAGCAGGGTGGTGTCGGCCCCGAGCGCCTTCACCTGGCTCGTGAACGCCGCCAGCTCGTCGTCGTGCAGCAGCACCCACGCGTGCGCGGCGGTGCCGGCGGTGGGGATGCCGTGCCGGCGCTGCGCCTCCAGGTTCGAGGTGGTGGCGAACCCGGCGAGGTAGGTGGCCCGCGCGGACGCCACGGCCGCGGCCTCGTGGGTGCGCCGCGACCCCATCTCGATGATGGGTCGCCCGGCGGCCGCCGTGACCATCCGGGCCGCGGCCGATGCGACTGCGCTGTCGTGGTTGAGGATCGACAGCACGAGCGTCTCGAGCAGCACCGCGTCGACGAACGTGCCGGTGACGGTGAGGATCGGCGACCCCGGGAAGTACAGCTCACCCTCGGGGTAGCCGTCGATGTCACCGGAGAAGCGGTAGTCGGCCAGCCAGGACAACGTGTCGTCGTCCACGATGCCGTCCAGCATCGCGAGCTCCTGCTCGCCGAACCGGAACCGCTCGATCGACTCCAGCAGGCGGCCGGTGCCCGCGACGACGCCGTAGCGGCGTCCCTCGGGCAGCCGGCGCGCGAACACCTCGAACACGCAGTGCCGGTGCGCGGTGCCGTCGGCGAGCGCGGTGGCCGCCATGGTCAGCTCGTACCGGTCGGTGAACAGGGCGGTGGACACCCCGGCCGACGACGGACTGCCAGTCATGGATCGAGAGCCTATGTGCCGTGCGGGCAGAACGGGCGAGGTGTCACCATGGAGAACATGGCCGCCCCGCTACCCGTACCCACGCGCCAGGTGGAGCCGGACCTCTTCGAGGACTCGTCGGCGGACGTCCCCTGGCAGGCGATCGTCTGGAACGATCCCGTCAACCTGATGTCATACGTCACCTACGTGTTCCAGAAGCTGTTCGGTTACCCCGAGTCCAAGGCCACCGCGCTGATGCTCGACGTGCACCACAAGGGCAAGGCCGCGGTGTCGTCAGGGGACAAGGACAAGATCGAGGCAGACGTCGCGAAGCTGCACGCCGCGGGTCTCTGGGCCACGATGCAGAAGTCATGAACGGCTGGAAGAAGGCGGGGCGCGGCGGCAAGACGCGGCTCGCGAGCACCTTCGACGCCCAGGAGGCCGCCGTCCTGCGCGGGCTGGTGGGAGAGGTCCGGCAGATGCTCGCCGGCCGCTCCGCCGACAACCCCGCCGACGAGCTGGCGGTGCTCACCGGGATGCGCACGGGCCCGTCCACCCGCCCCGACGACCGGGTGCTCGCCCGCCTGCTCCCCGACTTCTCGCCCGACGACCCCGACCTCTCCGCGGGCATGCGCTCACTGCACGAGCCCGAGCTGATCGAGGCCAAGGACGCCGCGGCCGCGCTGGTGCTCGACACCCTCCCCGAGGCCGGGGGCCGCGTCGAGCTCACGCCCGAGCAGGCCGACACCTGGATGATGGCGCTGAACGACGTGCGCCTCGCGCTCGGCACCGCGCTCGACGTCAGCGAGGACATGCCGGAGGACCTGCCCCTCGACGACCCGCGGGCCGCTCACCTCGGCGTCTACCACTGGCTCACGTACGTGCAGGACTCCCTGGTGCAGACGCGCATGCAGGTGCGTCGCTGACGGGCCCTCCCGGTCAACGCCGGTCGGAGTGGCCGAGGCTGCGGTCGGGTGCCACCCGGTCGCGCACGAGCTGCTTGAGCTGGGCGAGCTCCGGGAAGCCGCCCTCGGCGGCGCGGTCCCACAGCACGTCGTCGTCGAGCCGCACCTGGAAGACGCCGCCGGTTCCGGGCACCAGCGCGACCTCGCCGAGGTCGGCCGGGAACGTCGTGAGCAGCTCCTGAGCCGTCCATCCGGCGCGGAGCAGCCAGCGGCACTGCGTGCAGTAGGTGATCTCGAGGCGGGGTGCGGGCACCCGGCGAGTCTGGCAGAGGTGTGAGCCGCGTCCAGGGATGTGCACCCGGCCGGATCCGGAACGTAGTCTGGACGGCGTGCTGGTGATCCGAGCCGATCTCGTGGACGAGATCGTGGCCCACGCCCGCCGGGACCACCCCGACGAGGCGTGCGGGGTCATCGCCGGTCCCGAGGGATCGGACCGGCCGGAGCGCTTCATCCCGATGCTCAACGCTGCCCGCTCGCCCACGTTCTACGAGTTCGACTCGGGCGACCTGCTGCGGCTCTACCGCGACATGGACTCGCGTGGCGAGGTGCCCGTGGTGATCTACCACTCGCACACGGCAACGGAGGCCTACCCGTCGCGCACCGACATCTCATACGCCTCCGAACCGGAGGCGCATTACGTGCTCGTGTCGACGCGCGAGCCCGCCACGCACGAGTTCCGGTCGTTCCGGATCGTGGACGGTGTGGTCACCGAGGAAGACGTCGAGGTCGTGGAGAGTTACATGTTCTCGCACACGGGCGCTGACGACGTCCCGGACCACGCCTGATCGACGTCTGCCGCGTCCGATCCACGACCGATCCACCTGGAGCACCAGCATGGCCGTCACCGTGTCCATCCCGACCATCCTGCGCACCCACACCGGCGGCGAGAAGGCCGTCGAGGCGAAGGGGAGCACCGTCGCCGAGGTGATCGACGACCTCGACTCCCGCCACAGCGGCATCGCCAAGCGCCTGGTGAACAACGGGAACCTGCACCGCTTCGTCAACATCTACGTCGACGACGAGGACGTCCGCTTCGCCGGCGGGCTCGAGGCGCCGGTGGGGGAGAACTCCACCGTCACGATCCTGCCCGCGGTCGCCGGCGGCATGCGCTAGTCCTTCGCCAGGAGGCGTCATGGCACGGTACGACTCCCTGCTGCAAGCGGTCGGCGACACCCCGCTGGTCGGCCTGCCGTCGCTGTCGCCCGCTCCGCACGTGCGGCTGTGGGCGAAGCTGGAGGACCGCAACCCCACCGGCTCGATCAAGGACCGGCCCGCCCTCGCGATGATCGAGAAGGCCGAGGCGGACGGGCTGCTGGAGCCCGGCTGCACCGTGCTGGAGCCGACCTCCGGCAACACCGGCATCTCGCTCGCGATGGCCTGCAAGCTCAAGGGCTACCAGCTGGTCTGCGTGATGCCGGAGAACACGTCGCTCGAACGGCGCCAGCTGCTCGAGATGTACGGCGCGCGGATCATCTCCTCGCCCGCGGCCGGCGGCTCCAACCAGGCCGTCGCGATGGCGAAGGAGCTGGCGGCCGAGCACCCGGACTGGGTGATGCTCTACCAGTACGGCAACCCCGCCAACGCCGACGCGCACTACCGCACCACCGGCCCGGAGATCCTGCGCGACCTGCCGACGGTCACCCACTTCGTCGCCGGGCTCGGCACCACCGGCACGCTCGTCGGCACCGGCCGCTACCTGCGCGAGCACAAGCCGGACATCCAGATCGTCGCGGCCGAGCCGCGCTACGGCGAGCTGGTGTACGGCCTGCGCAACCTCGACGAGGGCTTCGTCCCGGAGCTGTACGACCCCGAGGTGCTCACCGCCCGCTACTCCGTCGGCAGCCGCGACGCCCTGCGCCGCACCCGCCAGCTCGTGGAGCAGGAGGGCATCTTCGCCGGCATCTCCAGCGGCGGGATCCTGCACGCCGCGCTCGCCGTCGCGGAGAAGGCGGCGGGGGCGGGGGAGAGCGCCGACATCGTGATCATCATCGCGGACGGAGGGTGGAAGTACCTGTCCACCGGCGCCTACGCGGGTGAGCTCGACGAGGCGGCCGAGGGGATCGACGGACACCTCTGGGCGTGAGCCGCGCGCATCAGCCCACGGTCGCGCAGGTCGCCGGGTCGGCCTGCGCCCGCGGGTCCTCACGCGTCACGTTCTCCAGGTGGTCGGTCGCCGCCGGGTGCGCGACCCCGCCGTCGACGGTGTAGGTCACCACCTCGCCGTCGTAGCGGGGCGTTCCGTCGCGGGTTGCGCCGTTGTCGATGACGGCCCGCACGGTGCGCAGCCGGCGCCCCGGCGTCCCCGGGACGCACCCGTACTCGGCGATCGCGGACTGCCCGCCGCCCGAGTGGAGGCGCCACGGTGCGCGGTCCTCGGTGGTGAGCGCGTGCAGGCGGTCGTCGTCGAAACCCCACACCTCGAACGTCGTGGTGTTGACGCCGAGGGCGAGGGTGAGGACCAGCTCATCGCGCCCGTCGCCGTTGACGTCCACCACGGACGGCACGACCAGCGGCAGCTCCGCGCCGTCGAGGCCGTGCACCTGGTCCTCGACGTACCCGCTGGGCAGGTCGATGCGCAGCAACTGCGTGCCCGGCGAGAGCTGCCGGAGCGTCACCGGCTCCGCGAGGCCGTCCCCGTCGACGTCGGCGTCGGTGCTCACCAGGGCGGCCTGCTCGCGGGCGGCGGCGACGCCGGGAACGAGGAGGAGTGCCGCTGCGGCCACCGCCGCGGCGGCGAGTGCACGCATCGCGTGGTTCATGAGAGGTCCCCCGATCGACCACCGGAGCCGCACGCCGCAGCCCCGATCGGATGACGGCAGGGATGATCTTCCGGTTGCTCACGGTGACGTGGGTCACAGCTTCGTCCGAGCGCCTCGGCCTGCGTAACCTCGGTGGCATGGCCGCCCCTGCGCCCGCCCCCCGCCGGACCGCCCGCGTGCTGCCGCGCAACCCGGTCACCTCGGCACTGTTCATGCTGCTGTTCACGGCCGGGCTGTACGTCGTCGAGGCGTTCGACGTCGTCAGCGGCCACGTGCTCGATCGGAACTACGGCATCGAGCCGCTCGAGGCCGACGGGCTCGACGGCGTGCTGTTCGCCCCGCTGCTGCACGCCGACTGGGGCCACCTGGCCGCCAACACGGTGCCGTTCCTCGTGCTCGGGTTCCTGGCCATGGCCGGAGGTGTCCGGCAGTTCGTGGTGGTGACCGCCATGATCTGGATCCTGGGCGGGCTCGGGGTGTGGCTCACCGGCGGCTACGGCTCCGGCTTCCACATCGGGGCCTCCGGGTTGATCTTCGGCTGGCTGGTCTTCCTGCTCACGCGCGGCTTCTTCGCCCGCAGCGGCCTGCAGATCCTCATGGCGGTGGGGCTCTTCCTCGTGTGGGGCGGGATCCTGTTCGGCGTGCTGCCCGGGCAGCCGGGCATCTCGTGGCAGGCCCACCTGTTCGGCGCGCTCGCCGGGCTGCTGGCGGCCCGGCTCGCCGCCCGCGCCGACCGTCGCGCGGTGCGCGGCGCCTAAACTCGCCGCGTGCCCCCCGGTCCCGACGCCCCGATCGGCATCTTCGACTCCGGCGTCGGTGGCCTCACCGTGGCGAGGTCGGTGATCGACCAGCTGCCCGCCGAGCAGGTCGTGTACGTCGGTGACACCGCGCACGGGCCGTACGGGCCGCTGCGGATCGCCGACGTGCGCCGGCACGCGCTGGCCGTCGGTGACGCGCTCATGGAACAGGGCGTCAAGGCGCTCGTCGTCGCCTGCAACACCGCCACCGCGGCGTGCCTGCCCGACATCCGGGAGCGCTACCCGGTGCCGGTCGTGGAGGTGCTGCGGCCGGCGGTGCGCCGGGCCGTCGCCACCACCCGCAGCGGGCGGATCGGCGTGATCGGCACCAGCGCGACGATCGCATCGGGCGCCTACCAGGACGCCTTCGCCGCCGCGCCCGGCGCGGAGGTCACGGCAGTCGCGTGCCCGCGGTTCGTCGACTTCGTCGAGCGCGGCATGACCAGCGGCCGCCAGGTGCTCGGGCTCGCGCAGAGCTACCTGGAGCCGCTGCAGCGGGCGCGGATCGACACGCTGGTGCTCGGCTGCACGCACTACCCGCTGCTCGCAGGCGTGCTCCAGATCGTGGCCGGGCCGGACGTCACGCTCGTCTCCAGCGCGGACGAGACGGCCAAGGACGTCGTGCGCGTGCTCATGGAGCACGACCTCGCCCGCGACCCCGCCGGCCCGCCGCCCGCTGCACACCGCTTCCTCGCCACGGGCGACCCGGAGCCGTTCCGCCGACTGGGCCGCCGCTTCCTGGGTCCCGAGATCGGCGCGGTCGCAGGCCTCCACACCCTTCCGACGAGCGGCGCGTTCGTCGGAACCTAGGCGACGAACGCGCCGCTCGTCGGATTGCTCGGCTCGGGTAGCGTCGCGGCGTGATCGGCGCTCTCGTCGTCGTGGTCCTGGTCGCGCTCGTGGCGCTGGCGGTCTACGGCGTTGTCCTCACCGTGCTGAACCGGCCCCCGGACGTGTGGACCAAGCGCGCGGCGGGCGCCGTGGTCGCGCTGCTCCTGCTGCAGGCCGCGATCGGTGCGGTGCAGGTCTTCTCCGGTACCGCGCTGCCCGAAACCAGCACGTTCCTCATCTACCTCGTCGTGTCCGTGTGCGTGCTCCCCATCGCCACGCAGTTCGCCACCGCCGAGCCGACGCGGTGGGGCGGGGCGGTCGTCGCGGTGGGGGCGATCGCCACGGCCGTCGCGGTCTGGCGGCTGCAGGGGCTCTGGGTGCCCGGTGCCTGAGGCCGCGCGCGCCACGTCGTCCGGCCCGGGCCGGGTGCTGATCGCCGTGTACGGGGTGTTCGCGCTCTCGGCCACGGCGCGCGCAGGCGTGCAGATCGCCACCCGGTTCGGCGAGGCGCCCGTGCCGTACCTGCTGTCGGCGCTCGCCGGTGTCGTCTACATCCTCGCCACGATCGGGCTCGCCGGTCACGGGCCCGCCGCCCGCCGGCTCGCATGGGGAGCCGTGGTGTTCGAGCTCGTCGGCGTGCTCGCCGTCGGAACGCTCACCGTGTTCGACAGCGGCGACTTCCCCGACGACACCGTCTGGTCCGGGTACGGGCGCGGCTACGGCTTCGTGCCGCTCGTGCTCCCCCTCATCGGGCTGTGGTGGCTGCGGCACACACGCGCGCGTTAACGTTCGCCGCATGCGGCTGATCGTGCTCGGGTGCTCGGGCAGCGGGCCGGGGCCCGACGCGCCGGCATCCGGCTACCTCGTCGACACCGGGGACGCACGGCTCGTGCTCGACCTGGGCAACGGCACGTTCGGCGCCCTGCAGCGCCACCTCGACCCGTGGGAGCTCGACGCCGTCGCCTTCTCCCACCTGCACCCGGACCACTGCGCCGACTTCACATCGCTCGTGGTGCACCGCCGCTACCACCCGCGCCCGCCGTACGACCCCGCCGCGCGCCCGCTGCCGGTGCACGCCCCGGCCGAGGCGCCCGACCGGTTCGCCGCCGCGTACGCCCCCTCGGCCGCCGAGCGGGCCGAGACCGACCTCACCGACGTGTTCACGTTCCACGCGCTCGCCGACGGCGGGATGTCCGGCGTTGGGGCCGCCACGCTCACGGCCCGCCGCGTCGACCACCTCTGCGAGGCGTACGGCCTGCGGATCGACGTGGGCGGGAAGAGCCTCGTCTACAGCGGCGACACCGGTCCGTGCACGGCGCTCGTGGAGCTCGCCCGAGGCGCCGACGTGCTGCTGTGCGAGGCCACGTGGCCGCACGTCATGCCGCAGTGGGGAGACGAACCGCCCACCGGGGTGCACCTGTCGGGACGGCAGGCCGGCGAGCACGCCGCGGCGGCCGGGGTCGGGCGCCTGCTCATCACCCACGTGCCGAGCTGGTTCGACGGGGACGAACTGCTGGCCGAGGCCAAGGCGGCCTTCGACGGGCCGGTCGAGCTGGTGGCGCCCGACGCCGCCTACGACATCTGACTACTGGCCGATGCCCTGCCACACCACGACCGAGCCCGCGTGGCCGACCCACGCGACGACGGCGGTGACGGCGACGCCCGCCAGCGCGGCGAGCACCGACAGCCCGGTGGTCACGCGGCGGCGGGTGGGGCCGGCCGGCTGAGCGGCGTGCGCCCCGACCTCGGCGCGCACGGCCGCCATCTCGGTGAACACGGCGGCGGCCAGGAGCACGAGGAACACGAGGGCGATCGGCAGCAGCCACGAGGCGCGCTGCTCGTGCACGTCGAGCAACGGGTTGTCCACGTCCAGCGCGGCCCGCAGCTGGGTGCCCGTGGTGGCGGCCATCGGGACCGCCGCGACCCCGGCCAGCGCCATGAGCAGCACCGGGATGCCGAGCGAGCGCCGCCACGAGCGTCGCACCGCGATGACGACCGCACCCAGCGCCGCGAGCGGCAGGAGCACGACGACCGCGTGCACGACGAGCGGGTGCAGCGGGATGCCGTCGATGACCCACATGTCCCGTTCAACGGGCGGGCGCGACGTCCGGTTCAGGCGGGGTCATAGGGTGGCTCCGTGACACGCGCAGACGGCAGGTCGGACGACGAGCTCCGCCCGGTGAAGATCACCAGGGGCTTCCAGAAGCACCCGGCGGGCTCGGTGCTCGTCGAGTTCGGGGACACGAAGGTGCTGTGCGCGGCGAGCGTCACGGAGGGCGTTCCGCGCTGGCGCAAGGGATCCGGTCTCGGCTGGGTCACGGCGGAGTACGCGATGCTGCCGTCGGCCACGAACACCCGCAGCGACCGCGAGTCGGTGAAGGGTCGCGTCGGCGGCCGCACGCACGAGATCAGCAGGCTGATCGGCCGCTCGTTGCGCGCCTGCATCGACCTCGCAGCGCTCGGCGAGAACACCATCGCGCTCGACTGCGACGTCATCCAGGCCGACGGCGGCACCCGCACCGCCGCGATCACCGGCGCGTACGTGGCGCTGGCCGACGCCGTCACGTGGCTCGGCGCGCAGGGCGCGCTCGCGGACCCCAAGCCGCTGTCCTGCCAGGTCGCGGCCGTCAGCGTCGGGGTGGTGGACGGGCGGGTGCGGCTCGACCTGCCCTACGAGGAGGACTCCCGCGCCGAGGTCGATGCGAACGTCGTCGCCACCGACACCGGCACGCTCATCGAGGTGCAGGGCACCGGCGAGGGAGCCACGTTCACCCGCAAGACGCTCGACTCGATGCTCGACATCGCGCTCGCCGGCATCCGGCAGCTGTCTGACCTGCAGACCGAGGCGCTGGCGCAGCCCTACCCGCGCGACCTGCCGGGGCGCTCGTGAAGGTTCTGCTCGCCACCCGCAACGCGGGCAAGCTCGCCGAGCTGCGCCGGATGCTCGCCGACGGCCCGGTCGAGGTCGTCGGCCTCGCCGACGTGCCGGAGTTCCCGGAGGCCCCCGAAACCGGCGCCACGTTCGCCGAGAACGCGCTCGCCAAGGCGCGGGACGCCGCCGCCGCCACGGGCCTGCCGTCCGTTGCGGACGACTCGGGCCTCGCGGTCGATGCGCTGAACGGGATGCCGGGGGTGCTGTCGGCGCGCTGGTGCGGTCGCCACGGCGACGACCTCGCCAACCTCGAGCTGCTGCTGGGCCAGCTCGGCGACGTGCCGGACGAGCGGCGCGGCGCGGCGTTCATCTGCGCGGCGGCGCTCGTGGTGCCGGGCGGGCCGGAGACCGTGGTGCACGGCGAGTGGTCCGGCCGGATCGTGCGGGCCCCCCGCGGGACCAACGGCTTCGGCTACGACCCGATCTTCGTTCCCGACGGCGAGGAGCGCACCTCCGCCGAGCTCGGCCCGGAGGAAAAGGACGCCGCCTCCCACCGCGGCCGCGCGATGCGCGCCCTCCTGCCCCACCTGCACGCCCTGACCTGACCTGCAGGCCCGACTCGCGTGCACTGAGACCGCGACTCGCGTGCACTGAGACCGCGACTCGCGGGAGTGGTGCGCCTGACATCCGCGAGTCGCGCTCTGGGTGTGCGCGAGTTGCGGTCTGGGTGCGGATCAGTCCGTCGGGTCCGGTTCCGCCAGGACACGGCGGGCCACGGCGAAGGCGGAGTTGGCGGCGGGGACGCCGCAGTAGATCGCGCTCTGGAGCAGCACCTCCACGATCTCCTCGCGGGTGAGGCCGTTGCGCAGGGCGGCGCGCAGGTGCATCTCCAGCTCCGTGTAGTGGCCGTGGGCCACGAGCGCGGTGAGGGTGATGGCGCTGCGCATCCGCCGGTCGAGGCCGGGCCGGGTCCAGATGCCGCCCCACGCGTACCGGGTGATCAGCTCCTGGAAGTCGGCCGTGACGGCGTCGGCGCGGGAGATCGAGGCGTCGACGTGCTCGGCCCCGAGCACCTCGCGGCGAACGGCGAGGCCGTCGGGGTCGAGGTCGAGTGCGGGCTGCTCCGTTGTCACGCACCGCACCGTAGCTGCCGCTGAGGTGAACGGCCGGTATCCAGCACCACCCTTCCCGACGGGCCGCTCCCGTTCGCCGGTACCTTCGGTCGGGTGAGTTGGGGACGGATCGCCGCTGCGGGCGCAGGTGTGCTCGTGGTCGCCGTGGTCGCCCTCCTGCTGTTCCGGACGGGCACCGACCTGCTGGACATCCGCACGGCCGTGCAGGCCGCGGGGCTCTGGGCGCCGCTGCTGTTCGTGCTGCTGCAGGGCATGGTCACGGTCACCCCCGTCCCGCGCACCGTGTTCACGGTCGCCGCGGGCGTGCTGTTCGGGGGGATCGCCGGCGTGGTTCTCGCCGTGGCGGGCACGTCGCTGGCCGCCAGCGTCGCGTTCTTCCTGGTCAAGCTGCTGGGGGGCCGGTTCGCCCGCAAGCACGCCGACCACCGCGTGATGACCTGGGTGCGCCAGCGGCTGGACCGGAGGGGCCTGCTCGCGATGGTCTCGCTGCGCTTGATCCCGGCCGTGCCGTTCTCGGCGATGAACTACGCCTCCGCGCTCTCGGGTGTGCGCTTCGCGCCCTACCTGCTGGGCACCGTGCTGGGGGTCCTGCCCGGGACGATCGGGATCGTGATCCTGGGCGATGCCGCGGTGGGTGGGAACCCGCACCCGGCGATGCTGCTGGTGTCGGTGACCTCAGGGCTGGTCGGGCTCACCGGGGCGCTGATCGCGGCGAGGCGGCCGGCACTGCCGGCCACCGCAGACGAGTGAGGGTCGTGCCGGCGGCGGGATTCGAACCCGCACTGTCGACCACCTAAAGATCGCGCCTCTGCCGTTGGGCTACGCCGGCTCGCCGAGAGCCTACGGGGTCACTTCACACACCCAGCACGGACTTCACACAGCGCCCGCCCTGTGCGAAGTGGGTGCTGGATGTGTGAAGTCGGGCTCACAGGTCCACAGTCAGCTCCGCCGGAGCGCGCATGCGCCAGGCGTCCAGGACCAGCTCCTCCAGCCGCTCCAGGCTGACCTTCTCCAGCCACACCATCACCAGCGGCAGGCCGTCGTAGGTGGGGTGGGTGAAGAACAGCTCGGGCTCGCCGAGCAGCAGCGCCTGCTTCTCGGCCTCGTCTCCGACGTACAGCACGGCGACGTCGGTGCGGATCACCCGCCGCCTGCCCGGCTCGCGCTCCGGGTAGGACCACACGAAGCCCTTGCCGCCCACGCGGAAGTCGAAGCCCTCGCTCGGGATCTCCTCCACGCCCGGCAGGGCGAGCGCGATCCGGCGCACGTCGTCGTCGGTGGCCACGAGTCCCCCTTTCACTCCCGCACGGCGCCCTCGAGCATGCCGCGGATGAAATGCCGCTGGAGGAAGAGGTACACCACCACGACCGGTGCCGCGACGATCACCGCTGCCGCCGCGAGAAGCGTGAGGCCGGACGTGTACTGCCCCTGGAAGAACGCGAGGCCGAGCGGGGCGGTGCGCAGGCTCTCGTCCGTGGCCATGACGAGGGGGATGAGGAACTCGTTCCAGGTCCACATGAACGTCAGCACCACCATCGTGACGATCGCGGGGCGCCCGGGCGGCACCAGGATCTGCCAGAGGATGCGCCACGAGCCTGCGCCGTCGAGCCGCCCGGCCTCGATCAGCGACGGCGGGCGGGACCGGAAGTAGGCCCGCATCCAGAACGTGCCGAAGGCGACCGACTGCGCCACCTGCGGTAGGGCGATGCCCCAGAACGTGTTGGTGAGCCCGAACGTGCGCAGGTCGAAGTACAGCGGGACGACGATGACCTCGGTGGGCACCATCAGTCCGAGCAGGAACAGCGGGAACAGCACGGCGGCGCCGGGCACGCGCATGGTGCCGAACGCGTAGCCCGCCATGATCGACAGCACCCCGGCCACGACCACGACGAAGCCGGACACGGCGACGCTGGTGAGCATCGAGCCGCCGAACCGGCCCTCCGCCCACGCGGCCGGGAAGTTCGCGAGGCCGCCCGGGCCGCCCGCGTCGTCGGGGCCGAGGGCGCCGGCGAGGATCGTGAGGATCGGCCACAGCGCGAACACGGCGAAGAGCAGCAGGATCGCGTAGTTGGCCGACCGCTCGGTGCGGGAGATCATCGGCGCTCGCCGATCCACGCGACCGCGAGGTTGATCACGAAGATGATCACGGTCAGCGTGACGCCCACCGCGGCCGCAGAGCCGACCTCGCCGAGCCGGAACGCCCGGTTGTAGACCTCGTACGAGGGCACCGACGTGCGGTTGCCCGGCCCGCCACCGGTGGTGATGTAGATGAGATCGAACGTCTTGAGCGCGGCGATCACGGTGAGCGTCAGCGCGACGGCCAGCTCGGCGCGCACCGACGGCAGCGTGATCGCGAAGAACTCCCGGACCGGGCCTGCGCCGTCGAGCCGGGCCGCCTCGTACAGCTGGTCGGGGATGCGGCTGATGCCGGCCATCAGCAGGAGCGTGACGAGCCCGGTCTGCACCCAGGTGCCGATGACGCCGACGGCCGGCAGCGCGAACGTCGGGTCGCCGAGCCAGGCGCGGGCGACCCCGCCCAGCCCGACGAGCGACAGCAGGTCGTTGACCGAGCCGTCGGGCGCGTAGAGCTGCCGCCACGCGACGCCGACCACCACCATGGCCACCACCTGCGGGAGGAACACGACCGTGCGGAAGAACGGCAGGCCGCGCAGGCGCGCCCGGGTGAGCAGGGCGGCCAGCACGAGCCCGATCGCGGTGGGCAGCAGCGCGAAGAACACGATCAGGACGAGCGTGTGCCCGAAGGCCGCCCGCAGGTCGGCGTCGGTCAGGACCTCGACGTAGTTCCCGAGGCCGACGAACGTGGCGAGCGTCAGCCCGTCCCACTCGAAGAGCGACAGGTGCACGGCCCGGCCGAGCGGGTAGAGCACGAACGTCGCGTACACGACGAGCGCGGGCGCCACGTAGGCCAGCGCGTGCCACGGCGAAGGGCCGAGGCGTCCCCGGCGGGCCGGGGCGGTGGTGGCCGGCTCGGCGACGAGCGTGTCAGCCATTCTTCTCGACGAAGGCTGCGTAGTCGGCCTCCACCTTGGACAGGGCCGCCTCGGGCGGCTGGGCGCCGGAGAGCAGGTCCTGCAGCGCGGCACCCATGGTGTCGCCCATGGTCGGGGTGGCGTAGTCGAGGTAGGGCAGCAGCCGGCCGCCGTCGGCGACGGCCGCGAACGCGGCGAAGACGTCCCGGGACAGGCCGGCGGGCGGGGTCTGCGCCGCGGTGTCGACGACGGGCAGGTTGCCGGTCTCGGTGAGCACCTGCATCGCGTCCGAGCTGGTGATGAAGTC
Source organism: Pseudonocardia cypriaca (assembly GCF_006717045.1). NCBI lineage: Bacteria > Bacillati > Actinomycetota > Actinomycetes > Pseudonocardiales > Pseudonocardiaceae > Pseudonocardia > Pseudonocardia cypriaca. The sequence continues at coordinate 2,113,795 of NZ_VFPH01000002.1, read as the reverse complement.
GAGGTAGGCCGCTGCGGCGTCGGGTGCGTCGCTCGCGCTGGTTATGGCGAACGGCAGCCCGGTGCCGCCGGTGGCGGAGACGGGGAGCCCGGCGGGCGGCGGGGGCGGCATGAAACGCACGTTCTGGCCCATCGCGGCCTCGAGGTCGGCTGCGTACCAGGAGCCGCCGATGAGGAACGCCGCCTCGCCGCGGGCGAACGCCTGCCACGCCTGGTTGTCGTCGATGCCGTTGACGCCCTCGGTGAAGTACCCGGCGCGCGCCCACTCGGCGACCCGCTGCGCCGCCTGCGTGTTCTCCGGGGTGGTCCAGGACGCGCCCTTGCGGCCGAACGCGAGGTCGGTGATCTGGTCGGCGGGCACCAGCTGGTCCTGGACCGTGCCGAACACGTGCAGGGCGGGCCAGCCCTCGACGTTGCCCAGTGCGATGGGGGTGGTGCCAGCGGCCTTGACGGCGGCGAGCGCGGCCTCGAACTGCTCCCACGTGGTGGGGACGGCGACGCCGAGCCGCTGGAGCTCTGCCGGGTTGTAGTAGATGCCGACGACCTCGCCGACCTGCGGCAGCCCGTACATCTCGCCCTCGCCGAACACCTTGCCGTCGGGGCTGTAGCTCACGTACTGGCTCACCGAGTCCGGGTAGCGCTGGTCCCAGCCGTAGGCCCGCGCCCACGGCCCCAGCGGGAGCAGCTCGCCCGCCGCGACGAACGCGCCCATGTCGGCACGGCCGTTGTTGGCCTGCACGACGTCCGGTGCGTCGTTGCCGGACAGGGCGAGGCGCAGGGTGGTGGCGAGGTCGTCGAATGAGCGCGAGTCGCGCTTGATCGTGATGTTCGGGTACTGCTGCTGGAACGCGGCGTTGAGCCGCTCCATCTGCTCGTTCTGCCCGCCGCGGACCTCCTGGTCCCACACGGTGAGCGTGACCGGCCCGAGTGCGGCGATGTCGGTCTGCACCGCGCGGTCGGTGGGGGGCGGGGCGGCCGTGTTGTCCGACCCCGGTGTGCACCCCGCGGCGAGGAGCCCCAGCGCTCCGAGAAGCGCGGCGACGGCGACGCGACGGCTGGTCATGGGGGCTCCTCAGGGGCGGGTGACGTCGGAGTGGCGGGCAATGGTGGCAGCGGCCCGCCGCACCCCGCACACGTGGGTGCGGGGCACGAGGTCCTCGAGGAACCCGTAGCGGTCGGCGAGCTCGAGGGACCGGGGGTTCCCCTCGGCGGCGCAGTTGCGGGTGCGGCGCCACCAGTCACCGATGTCACCCCATCCCGGGGCGGCGAGGGAGCCGCCGAACTCGTGGACGGCCAGCGCCGCCGAGACCCCGGCGAACCGCAGCCGGTGTTCGAGGGGCCAACCGGCGATGGTGCCGAGCACGAGCGCGGCGCCGAAGACGTCGCCCGCCCCGGTGGGGTCCAGCGCGTCGACCGGCAGCGCGGGCACCTCGGCCGTCTCACCGGTGACGCCGTCGATCGCGATCGCGCCGTCGCCGCCCATCGTGACGACCGCGAACGGGACGTGCTCGGCGAGCGCGCGCACCGCGGCCTGCGGGGTGTCGGTGCGGGTGTAGTGCATCGCCTCGACGGCGTTGGGCATGAACGCGTCGCAACCGGCGAGCGTGCGCAGCAGCGTGCGGTCCCATGCGCCGGTTGGGTCCCAGCCGGCGTCGGCGAAGACGAGCGCGCCCTCCTGGCGGGACCGCGCCACCCAGGAGGGCAGGACGGGGACGCCTGCGCCCTCGCCGATGCTGGTGATCACCGCGCGGCACCGCGGCGGGACGCCGATGAGCTCGTCGGCGCTGATCGGCATCTCGTGGCCGTGGGTGACCATGCTGCGGTCGCGCTGCACGGCCATGGACACGGTGACGGGGGAGTGCCACTCGGTGAACCGCCGCGACCGGGAGAGGTCGACGCGTTCCTGGTCGGCGAGGGTCTGCCAGAGGAAGTCGGCGTAGACGTCGTCGCCGAAGCCGGCCGCGAGGCTCGTGCGCAGGCCCAGCCGCGCGGTGGCCACGGCGAGGTTGGCGATGCCGCCGGGGCAGGACGCCATGCCCTCGGCCCACACCTCGGTGCCCGCGGCGGGCGCGTTCGGCAGCCCGGTGAACACGATGTCGAGGAACACGGTGCCGGACATGAAGACGTCGATGGCGGGGGAGTCGGCGTCGCGCAGGTCGGCGAGCGGGTCCCACCACATGGGCTCGTGAGGGGTCTCCACGATCGCGCCGGTCACTGCCTGCACCACCTGTCATCGGCTCGCCTGCTCGGGATCCTGCCGGTGAGGTGCGCAGATGGCAACCATTTGTGCTCAGATTTGCGCAGAGATGCTCATTGCGGGCTGTTCGGTTGCGCACCGCTGCGTTACGGTGAGCGGGTGCTTCCGGCGAGCCGTCACGGCGAGATCCTGCGCCTGGTCCGGTCCTCCGGTGTGGTCTCGGTGGAGGCGCTGGCCGAGAACCTCGGCGTGAGCCCCTCGACGATCCGGCGCGACCTGCAGTCGCTCGACGCCGAAGGTGCGTTGCGGCGCGTCCGGGGCGGTGCCGGATGCGTCCCGGACGACGACCCGGTGCCGTTCGCGCAGGTGGCCACGGTGGCCGCCGACGACAAGGAACGCGTCGCACGGGCCGCGGCCGAGCTGGTCTGCGACGGCGACGTGGTGCTGATCGACATCGGCACCACGACCGCTCGGCTCGCGCGGGCGCTGCGGAGCAGGCGGATCACGGTGATCACGAGCAGCCTCGCGGTCGTTGACGAGCTGCGCGACGACCCGGCCGTCGAGCTGCTCGTGCTCGGCGGCATCCTGCGGCGCAACTACCACTCGCTCGTCGGCATGCTCACCGAGCAGGCGTTGCGCGAGGTGCGCGCTCACCGGCTGTTCCTCGGCACGAGCGGCATCGCCCGCAACGGCCAGGTGCGCGACTCGACGCTCGTGGAGGTCCCGGTGAAGCGGGCGATGATCGACGCGGCCGAGCAGACCGTGGTGGTGGCCGACCGCGGCAAGTTCCCCGGCACCGGGCTGCTCAGCGTGTGCGGGCCCGAGCGGGTCGACGTGATCGTCACCAACGAGGGCGCCGACGCAGGCACGCTCGCCGCGTGCTCCGCGGCAGGCACGGAGATCCTGCTGGCATGAAACTCACGATCCTCGGCGGAGGCGGGTTCCGCGTGCCGCTCGTCTACCGCGCGCTCGGGGACTCGTCCCCGATCAGCGAGGTGGTCCTGCACGACGTCGCCCCCGATCGGCTCGCCGCGATCCAGGCGGTGCTCGAGCAGTCCGGCGGCGGCCCGTCGGTGCGCGCCACCACCGACCTGGACGACGCCCTCGCCGGTGCGCGGTTCGTGTTCTCCGCGATCCGCGTGGACGGGCTCGCCGGGCGCACCGTGGACGAGCGGGTGGCCCTCGGCTGCGGCGTGCTCGGCCAGGAGACCACCGGTCCGGGCGGGATCGCGTACGGGCTGCGGACGGTGCCGGTCGCGCTGCACGTCGCCGAGCGGGTGGCCGCGGTGGCGCCGGACGCATGGGTCATCAACTTCACCAACCCGGCCGGGATGATCACCGAGGCCATGCAGCGGGTGCTGGGCGAGCGCGTGGTGGGCATCTGCGACTCGCCGATCGGGCTCGCGCAGCGGGCCGCGCGGGCGCTGACCGGGCTCGGGATCGAGGTGCCCGCCGAGCCGGTGGTGGAGTACGTGGGGCTCAACCACCTGGGCTGGCTGCGCGGCCTGCGGGTGAACGGGGTGGACCGGCTTCCTGACCTGCTGGCCGACGACGCCGCGCTCGCCTCCATCGAGGAGGTGCGGCTGGTCGGCGCCGACTGGGTGCGCGCGATCGGGGCCCTGCCCAACGAGTACCTCTACTACTTCTACCGGAACCGGGAGGCGGTCGCGGCGATCGGCGCGGCGGAGAGCACCCGCGGGGAGTACCTGCTCGCCCAGCAGGAGCGGTTCTACGCCGACACCGCGGCCGACCCGGCCCGCGCACTGGAGCGCTGGACGCGGGTGCGCGCGGAGCGCGACGCCAGCTACATGGCCGAGAGCCGGGAGGCGAGCGGCGCCGGGGAGCGCGCGGCCGAGGACGTCGCAGGCGGTGGCTACCAGCAGGTGGCGCTCGAGCTGATGGCGGCGCTGTCGGGCGGAGTGCCACGCACGATGATCCTCGACGTCCGCAACGGCGCCGCGGTTCCCGGGCTACCCGCCGACGCGGTGGTGGAGGTGCCCTGCCTGGTGGGCGCGCACGGCGTCACGCCACTGGCAACCGCCCCGCTGCCCGGCGCGATGCTGGGCCTGCTGCAGCAGGTCAAGGCGGTGGAGCAGGACACGATCGAGGCCGCCGCCACGGGGTCGGACGTACTGGCGCTGCGCGCGTTCGCCCAGCACCCGCTGGTCGACTCGGTCGGCGTGGCGCAGCGGCTCCTCGACGGCTACCGCAGGCAGCTCCCGGGTATCGCCGAGATCCTGGGATAACCCCAACCCCGGCCGCCTCCAGCGGGTCGTCCTCACCGGTGGGTGACGGACGAGGAGGCAACGGTGGGGGAGCGACGGCGGAAGGCCATCGAGGGCATCGTCGGAGGACTGCTCGGGTTCGGGGTCGCCGTCGGGTTGATGGGGCTGGGGCTGATGGCCCTGGACGCCATCGGCGCCGACCCGATCACGTTCGTCTTCGTCCTCGCCACCATCGGCGGGGGGTTCGCCTACGGGAGCGTGCAGGCCGGCGTCGCCGTCGTTCGGGTCGTCAGCCTGCACGCCCGGGCCCGGCGGTACCTGCGGGCCGGCCGATGGGAGGAGCTCGCCCCGGTCGCCCGCAAGCTGGTGGACTACGACGAGTGGCACCCCGGGTTCGACGACCCGAGGACCGTCACGCGCCGCCGCGCGCTGATGTCCGTGCTCGTGCGCCTGGAACGCTTCGACGAGGCCCATCTGGTGGCCGAGCGCAACGTCGGCAGCCTGTCCCGCACGCTCGGCACCGCTCATCCGGACACGGCGGAGGCACGAGACGTCGCGGAGATCCTCCGGCAGGCGTCGCGGGACCCCTCGGTCGCCGAGAACCTGCTGCAGGCGGTGCGGGCCCGGCCCCGATGATCAGACCTTGAGGTCCTTCCGCAGCTTCGCGACGTGACCGGTGGCGCGGACGTTGTAGAGCGCCTGCTCGATCTTCCCCTCCGGGTCGACCACGAACGTCGACCGGATCACGCCGGTGACGGTCTTGCCGTACATCTGCTTCTCGCCGAAGGCGCCCCATGCCGTGAGCACCTCCTTGTCGACGTCGGAGAGCAGCGGGAACGTCAGGCCCTCCGCGTCGCGGAACTTCGCGAGCTTCGCCTGCTTGTCCGGCGAGACCCCGATGACGTCGAGGCCGGCGTCGCCGAGCTCGGCGAGGTTGTCGCGGAAGTCGCAGGCCTGCTTGGTGCAGCCGGGTGTGCTCGCGGCCGGGTAGAAGTAGACGATCACCCGGCGGCCGCGGTAGTCCGACAGGGACACGGGCTTGCCGTCCGCATCGGGGAGAGTGAAGTCGGGAGCCGTGTCGCCGGGGGCCAGACGGGTCGTCATGCCGCGATACTGGCACTCCAGCCGCTGATCTACGGTGGCACCCTCCGCAAGTGAAGTCGAACGCACCACCAGGAGGCGTCTTGCCCCGCGACCCGGACACCATCCAGCGCGAGATCGAACAGGCGAGGGAAGCGCTCGCGGACAGCCTCGACGAGCTCTCGGAGCGCGCCCACCCGAAGCACCTGGTGGCGGCCGGTAGGGAGAACGTGCAGGACCGCCTCGCCGACCCGCGGATCCGCTACGGCCTGATGGCCATCGGCGCGCTCCTGGTCTTCGCCCTGCTCCGCAAACTCTTCCGCTGACGCGATCCGCTTCCGACGAGCGGCGCCTTCGTCGGTACCTATCCGACGAACGCGCCGTTCGTCGGAACGGGGCGGAGCTCAGGAGAGAGCAGCTGCCGTGGCGCGTGCCTCGGATACGGGGGCGCCCGCGGCCACCAGCGGGCGGTACCGGGCCACCAGGCGGGCGGCGCCGAAGCCCGCCACGGCCACCACCCGGTCGCCCGCGACGTAGGCCGCCACCGTGCCGCGCACCGGACCGCCGTCGAGGCCGGTGCCGTGCAGCGGCACGACCTCCTCGCCCAGCTCCGGCCGCCCCAGGATCTGGATCTTGAGCCCGAACTGGTCGGACCAGCAGTAGGGCACCGCGGGCGGCGGGGGTGGAGCGGCCAGGACGTCCCGGGCCACGACGGCGGCCTGGTCGCCTGCGCTCGTCCAGTGCTCGTGGCGGTGCCGCCCGCCGTGCGCCGGGTCGTGCCAGGCCGCGACGTCGCCGAGGGCCCACACGCCGTCCATGCCGTGCACGCGTCCCGTCGGACCGCACGCGATCCCGGCGGACGTGTCGAGGCCGGTGCCGGCCAGCCAGTCCAGGCGCGGCACGGCGCCGATCCCGACGAGCGCGACGTCCGCGGCGAGCTGCCTGCCGTCGGCGAGCTCGACCGCGACCCCGTGCGGCGCGTCCCCGAACCGGGTGATCTTGGCGCCGGTGTGCAGCTCGACACCGCCCTCGGTGAGCAGCCGGCCGGCGAGCGGCCCCAGCTGCGGCCCGAGCGCGTGGACCGCGGGCACGTCGAGCGCCTCCACGACGGTGACGGCGACCCCGCGGGTGCGGGCGGAGCTCGCCACCTCGGCCCCGATGAACCCGGCTCCGACGACGAGCAGCGAGTCGGCGGTCTCCAGCGCGGCCCGCAGGGCAAGCGCGTCGTCGAGGGTGCGCAGGGTGTGCACATGCGCGGGCTGGTCCGGGAGCTCCCTTGCGACGAGCCCGGTGGCGATCACCACCGCGTCGGCGTGCAGTGCGGCCCCGTCGGCCAGCTCCAGCTCGTGGGTCCGGTCGCCGGGGCGCAGGGCCACCGCGGGGTTGCCGAGATGGGCGCGGACGCCGAGCTCGTCGAACGCGTCCTGACCGGCCAGCCCGGTGCGCTCCGCGTCCCACTCGCCCGTGAGCAGCTGTTTCGACAGCGGCGGCCGGTCGTAGGGCAGGCGCGGCTCGGCACCGACGATGCTGACCCGGCCCTGCAGCCCGGCCGAGCGCAGCTGCTGTGCCGTGCGCAGCCCACCCAGCCCGGCGCCGACGATCACCACGTGCTCCGGCTGACCGGTCATGATGTCCCCCTCCAGCGCCCCGGATTGTGTCGCAGGGGTCAGCCGACGCGGGTCTCGGGGTCCAGCCGGCTGCGCAGCCGGTCGAGGGTCTGGGCCAGCAACCGGGACACGTGCATCTGGGAGATGCCGACCCGGTCGGCGATCTGGGTCTGGGTCATGTTGCCGAAGAACCGCAGCAGCACGATCGTGCGCTCGCGCTCGGCGAGCTCGGCGAGGACCGGGCGCAACGCCTGCCGGAAGTCGACGCGGTCGAGCTCGGCGTCGGCCGCGCCCACCAGCTCACCGACGGTGGCGCTGCCCTGCTCCGAGGAGAGCATCTCGTCGAGGGACGAGCTGCGGTACGCCTCGGACGCCTCCAGGCCCTCCAGCACCTCGGACACGGGCACCCCGAGCCGCTCGGCGATCTCGGTGGGTTTGGGTGCGCGGCCCAGGCTCTGCGACAGCTCGGACACCGCGCCGTTGATCGAGACGTGGAGGTCCTTGAGCCGCCGCGGGACCCGCATCGACCAGCCGAGGTCGCGGAAGTGGCGCCGGACCTCGCCGCTGATGGTGGGCACGGCGAACGAGAAGAAGTCGGTGCCGCGGTCGGGGGAGTAGCGGTCGATCGCGTTGATCAACCCGACCGTGGCGACCTGCACGAGGTCGTCGAGTGGCTCGCCGCGGTTGGAGAAGCGGCGAGCGATGTGCTGGGCCACCGGGAGGAACCCCCGCACGAGGTCGTCACGCAGCTTCTCCCGGTCCGGATGATCGGCCGGCAGTGAGGCGTAGCGTTCGAGGAGGGGCGACAGGTGACCGTACTCGGGGTCTGCTCGGGTCACCGCATCACGTCGCCGGAGCGCTTGTCCAACCGGATTCCCACGGTGGGCCCGGGGCCGTCGCGGCCGGGATCGTGGTGCACGGTGACCTCGTCGGCGAGGGTCTGCAACACGCGCCAGCCGAAGGTGTCCGTGGAGACCACCGCCTCGGCGTGCTTCGTCTGCACCTGCGCGTGCACCTCGATGCGTTCCGGACGCACCAGGAACGTGCAGCGCAGCCAGGAGGTGGGGGCGGCGACGTCGACAAGCGTGGCGCAGGCCTCGTCCACGGCCATCCGCAGGTCGGAGATGGCGTCGAGGTCGAAGTCGGCCCGCGCGGCCAGGTCGGAGGCGACCGCGCGGATCGTCGGGATCAGCGCGGCGCTCGCCGACGTCCGGACCTCCACGGTCGATGCCCCGTCGAGCGCGTCGGCGGGCGAGGGGGAGTCCAGGTCGGTCACGCTGCCGGGTCTCCTTCCGGTCAGTCGGGTGCGGTCACCGCACCGGCGGGCATATCTTGCTACCTGATGTTCGCGGCCTCAATCGCGCCCCCCGTATGCGGACTCCGGATCGGGGTGCAGGTCGAAGAGCGCGGCCGTTCCGGTGATCTCGAGCGGGCGCCGCACCGCGCGACTCGAGATGACCAGCTGTAGCCGGATGCCGCGGTCCTCGGCCCGGTGCGCCGCTTTGATCAGGACGGCGAGGCCACTGGAGGCGAGGAACCGGACCTCCGTGAGGTCCATCACGAGAATATCGCCCGATGCGCTGAGCAGATCGTCGGTGGCTGCCGTGAACGCGGGCGCGGTGAGCGTGTCGATCTCACCCCGCACCGCGAGTACGGCGGTGTCCGGGAACGGCCGGGTCAGCGATGCGTCGAGGAATCCCGGGCATGGCAGGCCCGCTTCGCCCATCTCTCACCTCCGCCCTCGGACGGCCGACCCTACCGCGCACATCCGCTGCCAAGAGGCGCATCACCCGCTTAGAGTGCGGTGCGTGGCCGAGACGTCTGATGAGGTGAAGCTGGCGGCGCTCCGGGAGCGGGTGCGCGCCGAGCCGCGGCTGCTGGTCGCCTACTCCGGCGGGGTCGACTCGGCGCTCGTCGCGGCCGTCGCGGCGCAGGAGCTCGGGGAGCGGGCCGTGGCCGTCACGGCCGTGTCGGCGAGCCTGCCGCGCAGCGAGCGGGCGGCCGCCAGGGCGTTCGCCACGGCCCACGGGATCGCGCACGTGGAGGTCGCCACCGACGAGCTCGACCGGCCCGAGTACGTCGCCAACAGCGGGGACCGCTGCTACCACTGCAAGTCCGCGCTCTTCGACGCGCTCGCCCCACTGGCCGCGCTCTCCGGCGCACGGATCGCGCTCGGCACCAACACCGACGACCTCGGCGACCACCGGCCCGGCCAGGCGGCGGCGGTCGCGCGCGGGGCGATCGCGCCGCTGCTCGACGCCGGGTTCGGCAAGTCCGACGTGCGGCGGGTCAGCGCGGCGCTCGGCCTCGTAACGGCCGAGAAGCCGGCGGCCGCGTGCCTCGCCTCTCGCGTCGCGTACGGCGACCCGGTCACGCCCGAGGTGCTGCATCGCATCGAGCTGGCCGAGGAGGCGGTGCGCGGGCTGGGCTTCCCGGTCTGCCGGGTGCGGGCACACGGCGGCGGGGCGGTGGCCCGCGTCGAGGTGCCGGCCGACGACGTGCCCCGGGCCGCGGAGCTCCGGTCCGAGCTGGACGCGGCCGTCCGCGGCGCCGGTTTCGAGTTCTGCGCGCTCGACCTGCAGGGCTTCGCGAGCGGGCGGATGAACGTGCTGCTCGGCATGCCGACCTCCCGATGATGGCTGAGCATGAACCGCCGCTCGCGGGCCGGCGCCGCCCGGCGGGGGAGGCGCGCAGGGAGCGAGGAACGAGCGACCGAGCACCGGAGGAGCGGGGCGGCGCCTCGAGGGCCCGCGAGCACGCCGGAGCGGAGCGGAGGCAATTGAGCGGTGGCTTCGACGACCTCGGGTTCGCCCGGCCCGACACGGACCGGGAGGCGCGGCTCGGCCTCCCGGAGGTCGTGTACGGCCCCGGGAAGACGGTCGAGCAGGTCGTCGGCGTGGTGCGGTCGCTGCTGGCCGGCAACGAGGGCCCGGTGCTGGTCAGCCGGATCGCCGCCGACGACGCAGCCGAGGTGGGCGCCGCCGTCGAGGGCGGGAGCTACGACCCCGTTGCCCGGCTGCTGGTCTGGCGCCCCGCGGCACCACGGCCGTTCCGGGTGGTGGTGGCGTCGGCCGGCACGTCTGACTGGCCGGTGGCGGCCGAGGCGGCGGCGGTCGCCACCGCGATCGGGCTGCAGGTGGACGAGGTGCGCGACGTGGGGGTGGCCGGCGTGCACCGGCTGCTCGCCGAGACCGAGCGGCTCGCCGCGGCCGATGCGGTGATCTGCGTGGCCGGCATGGAGGGCGCGCTGCCCAGCGTCGTGGGTGGGCTGGTGGGTTGCCCGGTGATCGCGGTGCCGACCTCCGTCGGGTACGGGGCGGTGTTCGAGGGCGTCACGCCGCTGCTGGCGATGCTCAGCTCGTGTGCCGCAGGGGTGGTGGTGGTGAACATCGACTCCGGGTTCGGCGCGGCGATCGCGGCACACCGGATGGCGCTGCGCATGACGGCCCAGCGGGTCGCCCGGTGATCCTCTGGCTCAACCCGTTCAGCGGGATCTCCGGCGACATGCTGCTGGGAGCGCTGCTGGACCTCGGTGCCCCGCTCGACGGGGTGCGGGCCGCGGTGGCCCGCACGGGACTGGACGGCTGGGAGCTGCGCGCCGAGCGCGTCACGCGCGGCGGGATCGGCGCCACGCGGGCCGTCGTCGAGGTCACCGACACCGCCACCGAACGGCATGCGGCCGAGCTGCTCGACCGCGTCGCCGACGTGCCGGTCGCGGCGCGTGCCGTGCGGGAGATCGCCGAGGTGGAGGCCGGGATCCACGGCATCGACCCGGCCCGGGTGCACCTGCACGAGATCGGCGGGCTGGACACCGTCGTCGACACGGTCGGTGTGGCCGCCGCCCTCGAGCTCCTCGGCGTCGCCGAGGTGCACTGCGGGGCGCTCACGCTGGGCTCGGGCACCGTCCGGACCCGCCACGGCGTGCTGCCGGTGCCCGCGCCGGCCACCGCGGCGCTCCTGGCGCGGGCCGGTGCGCCGGTCGTCGGCGCGGGGGAGGGCGAGACGGTGACACCAACCGGGGCGGCCCTGCTGCTCGCCGCCGGGGCGCGGTTCGGCCCGCTGCCGGCGATGGCGCTGCAGGGCGTCGGCTACGGCGCGGGCGGGCGCGACCCGGCCGGCCGGGCCAACGTGCTCCAGGCACTGCTCGGCGCAACCGCCGGCCAGGACGAGCGGATGCTGCTGCTGGAGACGAACGTCGACGACGTCACGGGCGAGGTGCTCGGCCACCTCGTCGGCAGGCTGCTCGACGCCGGCGCCGCGGACGCGTGGCTCTCGCCGATCGTCATGAAGAAGGGCAGGCCGGCCCACACCGTCCACGTGCTGGTGACGCCCGAGCGCGCGGCGGCCTGCGAGCGGGTCGTGCTCGCCGAGACCGGAAGCCTCGGCCTGCGTCGCACGCACGTCGACCGCGCCGCCCTGCCCCGGCACACGACCACGGTGGACGTCGAGGGTCACCCGATCCGGCTCAAGCACGGCCCGTGGGGTGCGAAGCCCGAGCACGACGACGTCGTCGCAGCAGCGGCGGCTCTCGATCTCCCGCTGCGGGACGTCGCGGGCCGCGCGCTAGACATCGGACGTTTGGCTGCTCACATATCAGACGAGTTCCGTTGACCGGCCCCGGGCACCCACATAGCCTCGGGTAACAGGCCGCGCACAAGGGGGTACGTCGTCGTGAGCACACACCTCGGGCCGTTCGAGGCCGTCCGGAGCCTGACCTACGACGTGCCGTTCCCGCGCCTACTGCCGGTGCGGCAGCGCTTCGATCCGGAGCAGGTGGCGGACGTCGCAGCTGCCACCGCGCACGCCCTCGAGCCGCTGCGGGCCCGGATCCGCCCCGGCATGACGGTGGCGATCACCGCGGGCAGCCGCGGCATCCACGACAAGCCCGCGGTGGTGCGGGCCGCCGGCGAATGGCTGCGCGCGGCGGGCGCCGAGCCGTTCGTGGTGCCCGCGATGGGCTCGCACGGCGGCGCCACCGCCGAGGGTCAGGTGGAGCTGCTCGGCGACCTCGGGATCACCGAGCAGACCGTGGGCATGCCGATCCGCGCGACGATGGAGACCGTCGAGCTGGACCGCCTGCCCGACGGCCCGGCCGTGCACCTCGACGCCAACGCCGCGAAGGCCGACGGCATCCTCGCGATCAACCGGGTCAAGGCCCACACCGACTTCCAGGGCGACGTCGAGAGCGGCATCGCCAAGATCGTGGCGATCGGGCTGGGCAAGCAGCGCGGCGCCGAAGGCATCCACCGGTTCGGCCCGGCCAACCTCGCGGACTGGATCCCGAAGGTGGCGCGCCGGATCGTCGACACCGGCAAGATCCTTGGGGGACTGGCGATCGTCGAGAACGCCTACGACCGCGCTGCCCGCATCGAGCTGCTCGACGCGGCCGAGATCGCCGGGCCCGCCGAGGCCGCGCTGCTCGTCGACGCCAAGCGCCGCATGGCCCGGATCCCGTTCGACGACATCGACGTGGCCGTGATCGACGAGATGGGCAAGAACTTCTCCGGCGCCGGGATGGACACCAACGTCATCGGCCGGATGATGATCCGCGGCAGCGCCGAGTTCGAGGGCCCGCGCATCCGCAACATCGCGGTGCTGGACGTCAGCGACGCATCCCACGGCAACGCCGTCGGGCTCGGGCTGGCCGACTTCGTGCCGTTCCGGCTGCTGGAGCGGATCGACCTGCGCAGCGTCTACATCAACGCGATGACCTCGGGCCTCGGCGGCCCGCAGCGCGCGCAGATCCCGATGGCGTTCGCCACCGACCGCGACACGATCGCCGCCGCCATCGCCACCTGCGGGGTGGCCGACGCAGGTGCCGTCACCCTCGTCCGCATGCGCAACACGCTCGACCTCGAGCACCTGCTGGTGTCCGAGTCGCTGCGCCACACCGTCGACGAGCACCCGGACGTCGAGATCACCGGCGATGCCGTCCCGATGGAGTTCGGCGCGGACGGAGAGCTGTTGAAGTGGGACTGACGCCCTCATCCACCACATGGGAGTACTGATGACCGCACCGTCCACAGACGATCTCGGCGTGCGCCTGCACGCCGCCGACAACGTGGTGGTGGCCGCAAGCGAGATACCCGAGGGCACGGTGGTGGGCGGTGTGCCCGCACGACGTGCCATCCCGCGCGGACACAAGGTCGCCGTCGCAGCCATCGCGGAGGGTGAGCCGGTCCGCAAGTACAACCAGATCATCGGGTTCGCCACCCGGCCGATCGAGCCAGGCGACCACGTGCACACCCACAACGTCGAGTTCCGGGCGTTCGAGCGCGACTACGCCGTGGGCGCCGACGTCACCGAGACGCGGTTCGTGCCCGAGTCCGAGCGCGCCACGTTCCAGGGCATCGTGCGGCCGGACGGCAAGGTCGCCACGCGCAACTACCTGGGCATCCTGACGTCGGTCAACTGCTCCGCCACGGCGGCGAAGATGATCGCCGACCAGTTCCGCAGGCCCGGCCTGCTCGACGAGTTCCCGAACGTCGACGGCGTCGTCGCGCTCACCCACGGCACCGGCTGCGGGATGGCCGACGACGGCGAGGGCATCGCGGTGCTGCGCCGCACCCTCGCCGGCTACGCCGAGCACCCCAACTTCGCCGGGTTCCTCATGCTGGGGCTGGGCTGCGAGGTCAACCAGATCCGCGGCGTGTCCGAGGGCTGGCGGCTCGACCCGTCCCGGCCGGTCGCCACCATGACCATCCAGGAGCAGGGCGGCACCGTCGCAACCGTCCGCGCGGGCGTCGAGGCCCTCAAGGCGATGCTGCCGCAGGCCAACGAGGTCACCCGCCAGACCGTCCCGGTGAGCGAGCTCGTGCTCGGCCTCAACTGCGGCGGCTCCGACGCCTACTCCGGCATCACCGCCAACCCCGCGCTGGGTGCGGCCGTCGACATCCTCGTGCGCCACGGCGGCACCGCCGTGCTCGGCGAGACCCCGGAGATCTACGGCGCCGAGCACCTGCTCACCCGCCGCGCGGTCAGCCCGGAGATCGCCGAGAAGCTCGTCGAGCGGATCAAGTGGTGGGAGGAGTACACCGCGAAGAACAACGGGTCGATGGACAACAACCCGTCGCCCGGCAACAAGGCGGGCGGGCTCACCACGATCCTGGAGAAGTCGCTCGGCGCCGTCGCCAAGGGCGGCACGACGAACCTCACGGGCGTCTACAAGTACGCGGAGCGGGTCACCGCCAAGGGCTTCACGTTCATGGACACGCCCGGCTACGACCCGGTGTCCGTCACCGGGATCGTGGCCGGTGGCGCCACCGTCATGTGCTTCACCACCGGGCGCGGCTCCGTGCTGGGCACCAAGCCGACGCCGAGCATCAAGCTCGCCACGAACACCGAGATGTACGAGCGGATGTCCGGCGACATGGACGTCAACTGCGGCGTGATCCTCTCCGAAGGCGAGTCGGTCGAGGCGGTGGGGGAGCGGCTGTTCCAGTTCATCCTCGACACCGCGTCCGGGCGCAAGACGTTCAGCGAGGAGCTGGGATTCGGCCAGGAGGAGTTCGTGCCGTGGCAGCTCGGGGCGGTGATGTGACGGTGCTGGACTTCACCGGGCAGGTCGTCCTGGTCACGGGAGCGGGCAGCGGGATCGGCGCGGCCGTCGCGGAAGGCTTCGGCCGCCACGGTGCGCACGTCGTCGTGCACTACGGGCACAACCGCGAGGGCGCGGAGAAGACCGCGGGCGCCATCCACGAGGCGGGCGGCGCCGCGTCGGTCGTCTCCGCCGACCTGTCGTCCGCGGCGGGTGCCACGCGGCTCGTCGACGAGGTCGCGGCCGCCCACGGGCGGATCGACGTGCTCGTCAACAACGCGGGGGACCTGCTCGGCCGCACCCCGATCGCGGAGATGACCGACGAGCACTTCGCCCGCGTCATGGACCTCAACATCACGTCGGTGTTCGCCGCCTCCCGCCAGGTCATCCCGGTCATGCGGAGTAATGGCGGCGGGTCGATCGTGAACATCACCTCGATCGCGGCCCGCACCGGCGGGGCGGGCGGGTCGGTTGCGTACGCGACGAGCAAGGGCGCGGTCAGCACGTTCACCCGCGGGCTGGCCAAGGAGCTCGCCCGCGACGGGATCCGGGTCAACGGGGTCGCGCCGGGCATCATCGTCACCCCGTTCCACGACCGGCACACCTCGCAGCAGCAGATGGACGGGATGGTGGCCACCATCCCCATGGGCCGCGCCGGCACTCCCGAGGAGTGCGTCGGCACGGTCCTCTACCTCGCATCGCCCGCCATGAGCGGGTACGTCACCGGACAGGTCATCGAGATCAACGGCGGTCAGCTCACCCCATGACACAGAACTCCGACACCACCGACGGGGGTCGCCGCCTGCGCAGCCAGGCGTGGTTCGACAACCCCGAGAACCCCGGAATGACCGCGCTCTACATCGAGCGGTACATGAACTGGGGCCTGACCCGCGACGAGCTGCAGTCCGGCAAGCCGATCATCGGGATCGCGCAGACCGGCTCGGACCTCTCGCCGTGCAACCGCCACCACCTGGTGCTCGCCGACCGCGTGCGCGAGGGCATCCGGGAGATGGGCGCGATCGCGTTCGAGTTCCCGGTGCACCCGATCCAGGAGACGGGCAAGCGCCCCACCGCGGCCATCGACCGCAACCTCGCCTACCTCGGCCTGGTCGAGGTGCTGCACGGCTACCCGCTCGACGGCGTGGTGCTCACCACCGGCTGCGACAAGACCACCCCGGCCTGCCTGATGGCCGCGGCCACCGTCGACATCCCGGCGATCGTGCTGTCCGGCGGCCCGATGCTCAACGGCTGGTACAACGGCGAGCGCACGGGCTCCGGCACGATCGTTTGGAAGGCCCGCGAGATGCTGGCCGCCGAGGAGATCGACCAGGCCGAGTTCGTGGAGATGGTGGCCTCGTCGGCGCCCTCGCCCGGCCACTGCAACACGATGGGCACCGCGTCCACGATGAACGCGCTCGCCGAGACGCTCGGGATGAGCCTGCCCGGCTCGTCGGCGATCCCCGCCCCGCACCGCGACCGCGCCCGCAACGCCTACCTCACCGGGCGGCGGATCGTGGAGATGGTGCACGAGGACCTCAAGCCGTCCGACGTGATGACGCGGGAGGCGTTCGAGAACGCGATCATCGTCAACTCGGCGATCGGCGGCTCCACCAACGCGCCGATCCACATCACGGCCGTCGCCCGGCACATGGGCGTCGACCTGCCGATGGACGAATGGCAGCGGCTGGGGCTCACCGTCCCGCTGATCGTCGACCTGCAGCCGGCCGGCAAGTACCTCGGTGAGGAGTTCTACCGGGCGGGCGGCGTGCCCGCGGTCGTCCACGAGCTGATGCAGCACGGCCTCATCCGGGAGGGCGCGCCCACCGTCAACGGGCGGACGATCGGCGAGAACTGCCGCGACTCGGTGGCCACCGACCGCGACGTGATCCGCACGTTCGACAACGCGCTCCAGGGCGACGCCGGGTTCCTCGTGCTGAAGGGCAACCTCTTCGACTGCGCGATCATGAAGACGAGCGTGATCTCGCAGGAGTTCCGGGAGCGCTACCTGTCCGACCCGGAGCACCCGAACGTCCTGGAGGGCCGCGCGGTCGTCTTCGACGGCCCCGAGGACTACCACCACCGCATCGAGGACCCCGACCTCAAGATCGACGAGGACTGCCTGCTGTTCATGCGCGGCGCGGGCCCGCTCGGCTACCCGGGCGCGGCCGAGGTCGTGAACATGCAGCCACCCGCCGAGCTGATCAAGCGTGGGGTGCACGCGCTGCCGTGCATCGGCGACGGCCGCCAGTCGGGCACGTCCGGCTCGCCGTCGATCCTCAACGCCTCCCCCGAGGCGGCAGCGGGCGGCGGCCTGGCGATCCTGCAGACCGGCGACCGGGTGCGCATCGACCTGAACGCCGGCACCGCCGACATGCTCGTGCCCGACGAGGAGCTGGCCGAACGCCGCAAGCGGCTGGAGGACGGCGGCGGATACCCGATCCCCGCGTCGCAGACGCCGTGGCAGGAGATCCAGCGCGGCATGGTCGACCAGCTGTCGGGCGGCATGGTGCTCAAGCCGGCGGTGGCCTACCAGCGGGTGGCGTCGAAGGGGCTGCCGCGCGACAACCACTGACCGTCTCGCGAGTGGATACGTGCGCCACAGCGCGCGTATCCACTCACGACCTGCTCAGTCGAACACCTCGTCCAGCGTCGGGGCGTCGAGCATCCGGTCCGACCAGACTTCGAGCCGGTCCGACGATGCGGCATCGATCCGCTTTCGCACACCGGCGGGCAGTGGTCCGAACTTGCGGCTGAGCAGCCGCACGAGCGGCTCGGCGCCGCCGGCCAGGCGAGCCCGTGGAGTGGTGTCTCAGCCGGGTTCAGCCGTCGAGCGGGGCGAACAGGTCCACGATGTTGCCGTCCGGGTCGAGGACGGTGGCGTAGCGCTGCCCCCATGGCGCGTCGTAGGGCGGCAGCGGGCCGGGGTGCCCGGCCGTCGTGAGGCGTTCGAACATCGCGTCCACCTCGGTGGGTGAGCCGAGCCCGAAGGCGAGCGCGACCCGACCGGCGGTGTCGGGAGGGCTCCACTCCGGGTGCATGCCGGTGATCGTCTCCTCGGCGTCGAAGGACAGCCGGTTGCCGCCGGGGAGCTCCACGTCGACGTGCGGGTCGGGGGCACCCGGCTCCGGAACCGCCAGGCCCAGCAGGCGGTAGAACTCGATCGAGCGCCGGACGTCCTTGGCGAAGATCTGGACGACTGCCGATGTCAACGCTGCCATGGCCGGACCCTAGGCCAGGTGGGCGGGCGCCGTCATGAATGAACCGGACAGTGCGCCGGCCGTGGGCCGTTCTGCTCGCTGATCGGGCTCTGCGCGGACGGCACCCGCCGCACAGCGTGAATGACCCCCCGCTATCGGTCGCAATTTCTCCCAGCTATCGTCCCGTATTGCTGAAATGCGCATCAGGGGGGCTTTCATAGCGTTCTCACAGCTCCTTCAAAGCGCATTCCCATAAATGCGCGAAAGGACATCATGGCGAGAGCGGGTGACGGGAAACTCTCGGCGGCGTGGGAGTGGGCGCGTGCGCGCTGGTTGAACCTCGGGCTGCTCCTGCTGCTGGTCGTGGCGATCGTGGCGACGGTCCTGGTGATCACGAACCCGGGCGGGGACGCTCCGGTCGTCCGCACGGCGGCGGTCACGCGTGGTGACGTGACGGCGCTCGTCACAGGAAGCGGCAACGCCGAGTCGTCGTTGCGCACGCCGGTCGGTTTCAAGGGGTCGGGCACCGTCACGTCGGTGCAGGTCGAGCCCGGTGACACGGTCACGCTCGGCCAGACGTTGGCCACGATCGACGACGCCGACGCCCAGGCGGAGCTGCGTACCGCGGAGGCCCAGCTCGCGGGCGCGCACGCCGCCCTCGACCAGGCGCGGGCCGGGCCCACGGGTGTGCAGACCCAGCAGGACAAGCTCGCGATCACCCAGGCCGAGCAGGCCCTCGACAACGCCCGCGCGGCCGTCACGGCTGCGGAGAAGCAGCTCCAGCTCGATCGCGCCGCGACGCAGTCGGCGATCGACAACGCCAAGACCCGGCTGGCGAACGACGACGAGTCGACCGCCATGGCCATCGAGAACGCCGAGGACAAGCTCGAGGCCGACACCAAGACCCAGAAGACCCTCGTCGCGCAGGCCGAGGCGCAGGAGCGGGCGGCGTGCGGCAGCGGGAGCTCGATCACGGAGGCCGACGACGAGGACTCCAGCAGCTGCGCGTCGGCGCAGCTCGCCACCAAGAACGCCGAGAACACCCGCGACGCGGTGCTGCTGGCCGACGAGCAGGCGGTGACGACGGCCGAGCAGACCCGGGAGTCGACCCTCGACCAGGACCGGCAGGCCGTCACGGAGGCGGAACAGGCCAGGGCGGACACCCTGCTGAAGGGCGGGACGACGATCGAGACCAACAAGCAGGCGGTGACGAAGGCCGAGGGTGACGTCACCGCGGCGAAGCTGACCGCGGAGAAGAACGCGCACCCGCAGACGCCGGAGGAGATCGCACAGGCGCAGGCCACGGTGGACAGCGCGCAGGTCGACGTCGACACCGCGCGCCGGGCCGTCGACGAGACCGCGCTGAAGGCGCCGCAGGGCGGGGTCGTGCTCGCCGTCAACGGCGAGGCGGGCGAGTTCACCAACGGGCAGGGCTCTGACGACTCCGGATCCGGCGGTGACAGCGGCGGTGACAGCGACTCGGCGGCCTCGGATGCGGCGGCCTCGGCGGGCGACGGGTTCATCGTGATCGCCAACCTCAGCGAGCTCGCCGTGACCGCGGAGATCCCGGAGGCCGACGCGGCGAAGCTCGAGCTCGGCCAGCAGGCGACGATCTCGTTCCCGGCGAACGAGACGACCGCGACCGGCACGGTCACCCGGAAGGATCCGCAGAGCACCGTGTCGAACGACGTCGTGCTCTACCCGGTCACGATCTCGCTGACGTCCGCTCCGCCCGGCGTCGGGGTCGGGGCCACCGCCAACGTGTCGATCACGACCGGCACCGCAACCCGCGTGCTGAAGGCGCCGACGCAGGCGATCACGACGACCGGCAACCGGAGCACGGTGACGGTGCGCCGCAACGGCGTCGACAGCGTCGTACCCGTCCGGATCGGGGTGTCGGGCCCGGCCGAGACCGAGATCGTCAGCGGGGTCTCGGAGGGCGACGTCCTGGTGCTGCCGACGCCGAACGTCGTGACCGGTGGCTCCGGCGCCGGCTTCCCCAGGACGGGTGGCCGGTGATGCGGCCGGTCATCGAGCTGCGGGGAGTCGCGAAGATCTACGGCAGCGACGACACGGTGGTTCGTGCGGTGGACGGGGTCGACCTCGTGGTGGAGCGCGGCGACTACGTCGCGGTGATGGGGGCGTCGGGCTCCGGGAAGTCGACGCTGATGAACATCATCGGCTGCCTCGACTCCCCGACCCGGGGCCGCTACGCCCTCGACGGCGTGGACACCCGCCGGCTCGACGAGCGCCAGCAGGCCCTGATCCGCAACCGGAAGATCGGGTTCGTCTTCCAGTCGTTCAACCTGATCCCGCGCACCACCGCCCTGCGCAACGTCGAGCTGCCGATGGCCTACGCGCGCGTCCGCAAACCGGAGCGGCGACGTCGGGCGTTGCGGGCGCTGGAGCAGGTGGGGCTCGCCGAGCGGGTGCACCACCGCCCGTCCGAGCTGTCCGGTGGGCAACAGCAGCGGGTGGCGATCGCCCGCGCGATCGCGACCGATCCGGTCCTGCTGCTGGCCGACGAGCCGACGGGGGCCCTCGACAGCCGCAGCACGGACGAGGTGCTGGCGCTCTTCGAGGACCTCAACGCGGACGGCCGGACCCTCGTGGTGATCACCCACGAGGAGCAGGTCGCGCAGCGTGCCAGGCGGGTGCTCCACATGCGCGACGGCCGGATCGTCTCGGACGAGCGGGTGACCCCGGCGGTGGCGTCGTGAACATCGGGCAGAGCCTGCAGTTCGCCGTGGCCGGGGTGCTGGCGAACAAGCTGCGCTCGGCGCTGACGATGTCGGGCATCGTCATCGGCGTTGCCGCGGTGATCATCCTCGTGGCCGCCGGCACCGGGGCGAGCGCCGCCACCACGGCGTCGATCAGCGCGCTGGGCAGCAACACGCTGACCATCACGCCCGAGACGGGCCAGGGTTCCGGCGGCCGCGGCGGTATGCGGATCGGCGGAGGCGTGTTCGTGGGTGGTGGACCGCGTCCCGCCGCGCCGCAGGGAGGAGCCGCGCAACCGACGGAGACCGACCGCGGCACCGAGATCCGCGCCCCGCAGCTGACCCTCGGGGACGCCGAGGCGCTCGTGGACCCCGAGTTGGCGCCGACCGTCGCGTCGGTGGCGCCGGTGGTGACGGCGAGCGCGGTGACCGCCACCTACGAGGGTGCGTCGCACGAGGTCGGCACCCTGACCGGCACCACCCCGAGCTACCTCGTCAACCACGACGACACGGTGCGGGAAGGCGAGGTGTTCACCGACTCCGACTACCTCGCGCGCAACCGCGTTGCGCTGGTCGGGGCCACCGTCGCCACCGCGCTGGCCGGCGGTGACGAGCGCGCGATCGTGGGGCGGCCGATCCAGCTGAACGGTGTGACGTTCCAGGTGGTCGGCCTGCTGACCGCGAAGGGCAGCAGCGGACCGCAGGACCAGGACGACCGCGTGCTCGCGCCGATGACGGCGGTGCAGGACACCCTCACCGGCTACGGGCCGCTCTCCAGCATCTCGGTGAAGGCCGCGGCCGCGGAGGGAGTGCCGGTGGCCACCGCGGAGGTCACCGCCATCCTGAACGCGCGCCACGGCACGAAGGTCCCGGACTTCTCGATCTCCAGCCCCACGTCCATCCTCGAGGCGGTCTCGCAGGTCAACGCGACCTTCACGTTGCTGCTCGGAGCGGTGGCCGGCATCTCACTCCTGGTGGGCGGGATCGGGGTCATGAACATCATGCTCGTCACCGTGACGGAACGGACGCGCGAGATCGGCATCCGGAAAGCGGTCGGTGCGCAGAAGGCCGACATCGTCGGTCAGTTCCTGCTCGAGGCCACGATGCTCTCCGTGGCAGGCGGCCTGCTCGGAATCGGCATCGGAGTTGCGGTCGGTTCGCTGTCGATCGGCGGTTTCCAGCTGATCGTCGCCCCGTTCTCGGTGGTGCTCGCCTTCGCCGCGTCCGTGGCGATCGGGCTGTTCTTCGGCTTCTACCCCGCGAACAAGGCCGCGGCCATGAAACCGATCACCGCCCTCCGATACGAATGAAGTCGATGGAGCCGATGGAGTCCCTGCCACACGACGAGCCTCGTGACGATCCGTACGACGATCTGTTCGAAGCGGGCTGGGACCGATCGAAGCAGACCAGCAGGCTCACCCTCGCGTTGGTGGCCGCGCTGCTGGTCGTGCTCGGGTTCGCCGGCGGCGTCCTGACCCAGCGTGCCGTCGGCGGCGGGAACGCACCGACCACGGTCACCGGCGGGTCGGGAACCGAGAATCAGGTCGTACCGCCCGCCCAGGGTGGGGGCGTGCGCCGAGCCGGGCCGCAGGGCGGAGGGGGCTGAATCGAGTGCGGTGGCCCGCACACACGACCGCGATTCCGGAAACACGTCTGGCGTGTGTGCCCGAGACGTGTGCGGGTGGCGGGCAGAGCAGCGCCACTCGGTTCGTGACATCCGTGCGTTGCCTGTCGCAGACTGGAAGCCGGCGGCACGGTCGCGTCGTGCGGGAGGGGCATGGCTCGAATTCCCTGGGAGGGGTGCACCCAACGGTCGGTCCCTCGTTGTCCTCCCGGACACGTCGTCGACCAGCGTGACCTCGGGGAGGCGTGATGCACAGAGGGTCTAGGCATCGGCGGCACCAGCACTTGCTGAGCTGGGCAACGGGGCGCGGCACGAAGACCGGCCGTCGGGTCATGGCCACCCTCGTCGGCGTCGCTGTCGCTTGTAGCAGTGGTGTGGTGATCGCATCCTTCCTGGAGACCCCACGCCCCGAGCAGGACCTCAACCCGCCCGTCGCTGCAGCGGCCGAGCCGTATCTACCGAACGATCGGGTAGTCGACGCCGAGGACTCCCAGGATCATCCGCGCGAGGATCCGGCAGGACCGTCGCTCGGGCAGAACACCGAAACCGAGCAGAGCCCCGCGTCGCCCGAGAACGAGAGCGAAGCGGATTCCTGCCCGAACGGCATGGTTTGGATCAGTCTGTCAACCGACAACGGCAGCGGCTGCGCCCGGGCCGAGGAGGTCGCCGAGCGGGAGCAGGCCAAGCGGGAGAGGGCTGAGCGGGCCGAGCGGGAGAAGGCTGCGGTGGCCGCGCGGGAGAGGGCTGAGCGGGCCGAGCGGGAGAAGGCCGAGGCGGCGGAGCGGGAGAAGGCTGAGGCGGCCGAGCGGGAGAAGGCCGAGGCGGCCCAGCGGGAGAGGGCTGAGCGGGCCGAGCGGGAGAAGGCCGAGGCGGCGGAGCGGGAGCAGGCCAAGCGGGAGAGGGCTGAGCGGGCCGCGCGGGAGAAGGCTGCGGTGGCCGAGCGGGAGAGGGCTGAGGCGGCCGAGCGGGAGAAGGCTGCGGTGGCCGCGCGGGAGAGGGCTGAGCGGGCCGAGCGGGAGAAGGCCGAGGCGGCGGAGCGGGAGAAGGCTGAGGCGGCGGAGCGGGAGAAGGCTGAGGCGGCGGAGCGGGAGAAGGCTGAGGCGGCGGAGCGGGAGAAGGCCGAGCGGGCCGAGCGGGAGAGGGCCGAGCGGGCCGAGCGGGAGAAGGCCGAGGCGGCCGAGCGGGAGAAGGCCGAGCAGGCCGAGCGGGAGAGGGCTGCGGCGGCGGAGCGGGAGAGGGCTGAGGCGGCCGCGCGGGAGAGGGCTGAGGCGGCGGAGCGGGAGAAGGCTGAGGCGGCGAAGCGGGAGAAGGCCGAGCAGGCCGCGCGGGAGAAGGCCGAGGCGGCGAAGCGGGAGAAGGCCGAGCAGGCCGCGCGGGAGAAGGCAGAGGCGGCGAAGCGGGAGAAGGCCGAGCAGGCCGCGCGGGAGAAGGCAGAGGCGGCGAAGCGGGAGAAGGCCGAGCAGGCCGCGCGGGAGAAGGCTGAAGCGGCGAAGCGGGAGAAGGCCGAGCAGGCCGCGCGGGAGAAGGCTGAAGCGGCGAAGCGGGAGAAGGCCGAGCAGGCCGCGCGGGAGAAGGCCGAGAAGGCCGAGGCGGCGAAGCGGGAGAAGGCCGAGCAGGCCGCGCGGGAGAAGGCCGAGCGGGCCAAGCAGGAGCAGGGCAGGACCAGGCCCGCCCCAGCGGGCACTCGACCGGTGTGTGACGACGGCTTCGTCTACGACCCCAGCGTGAGGAGGTGCGTCGAGCAGCAGGGGCGTGGCGGCCCGTAGTGCGGCCGCCCGGCCGCACGATCGAGTTCAGCCGTTGACCGGGGTGAGGGCTCGGCCCTCGGTGAACCAGCTCGTCAGGTTGTCGACCACCAGCTGCCCCATGGCCCGCCGCGTGGGCTTGCTCGCCGACCCGACGTGGGGGAGCAGCACGGCGTTGTCGAGGTCGATCAGCTCCTGCGGGACGTTCGGCTCGTCCTCGTACACGTCGAGGCCCGCCGCGCGGATCGTGCGCGTCTTCAGCGCCCCGATGAGGGCGACCTCGTCGACCACCGTGCCGCGCCCGATGTTGACGAGCACGCCGTCGGGGCCGAGCGCCTCCAGCACCTCGGCGTCGACGAGGTGGCGGGTGGCGGCGTTGCCGGGCACGACGACCATCAGCGTGTCGACGTCGCGCGCCATCTCCAGGAGCGACGGGTAGTAGCGGTACGGGACGTCCTTCTCGCTGCGGTTGTGGTAGCCAACCGTCATCCCGAAGGGCTCGGCGCGCCGCGCGATCGCCTCGCCGATCCGGCCGAGGCCGAGGATGCCCAGCCTGCGGCCGGTGACGGTCAGGTCCGTGAGCGGGTAGGTGCCCTCGGCCGCCCACCGGCCCGCGCGCAGGTACCGCTCGGCCTGCGCCAGCTCCCGGACGGTCATCAGGAGCAGTGCGACGGCGGTGTCGGCGACCTCGTCGTCCAGCACTCCGGGGGTGTTGGTGACGATCACCCCCCGCTCACTGGCGGCGTCCACGTCCACGCTGTCGTACCCGACGCCGAAGTTCGCCACGATCTGCAGGTTGGGAAGCCGATCGAAGAGGGTGGCGTCGATGCGCCGATGGCCTCCGACGGCGAGACCCCGAACGTCCGCACCGCGTTCGGCGAGCAGCGCGTCGGGGTCGGCGGCTTCCCACAGCCGCAGCAGCTCGAAACGTTCCTCGCAGCCCTCGACGACCACGTCGTGCATGGGGACTGGCATCAGGACGGTCGGACGGCTCATACGGCAACTCTGCTAAACGCCGCTGGTGGGCGCGGCACCGGGGCCGAATTATCCGCATCGCGAATACTGGTAGCTCAAGAACGGGATTGACCGGTTTCCGGTCGGTGCACATCATCGACACGCACCGTCATCGTCGACTGGAGCTGTCACCCATGCCGCTGACCCGCCGCATCCGTCTCGCCGTTCTACCGGTCGCGCTCAGCATGGTCCTGGCGGCCTGCGGGGGAGGGGCGAGCAACAGCAGCGCCCCCGCGTCACCGTGCGACACCTCCGAGGACTTCCCGAGCCGCCCGATCGAGCTGATCGTGCCGTGGGCGGCGGGCGGTGGCACCGACAGCGTCGCGCGCTTCGTCGGCACGCAGCTGGCCGAGCGGCTCGACACGCAGGTCAACGTCGTCAACCGGACGGGTGGGGGCGGGGTGGTCGGCCACAGTGCCATCGCCACGGCCCGGCCCGACGGCACGACGATCGGGATGGCCACCGTCGAGATAACGATGATGCACTGGCAGGGGCTGACGGACCTCACCTTCGAGCAGCTCACCCCGATCGGGCTGGTGAACTCCGACCCGGCCGGCGTCACGGTGCGGACCGACGCACCGTGGGCGGACGTCCAGCAGCTGCTCGCCGAGGCGAAGACGCAGCCGGGGGCGACCACGGCGTCCGGCACCGGGCGGGGCGGGATCTGGGACCTCGCGCGCGCCGGCATGCTGCTCGAGGTGGCGCTGCCCCCCGACGCGATCCGGTGGGTGCCGAGCGAGGGTGCGGCGCCTGCGCTGCAGGAGCTGGTGGCGGGCGGCGTCCACGTCTCGACGGCGAGCCTGGTGGAGAACCGCACGATGATCGAGGCCGGGCGCGCGAAGGCCCTCGCCGTGATGGCCGAGGAGCGCCTGCCGAACTTCCCGGACGTGCCCACGCTGCGCGAGCAGGGCATCGACTTCACGATGGCGGCCTGGCGGGGCATCGCCGGACCGGAGGGCCTGCCCGAGGACGTGGTCGGCGAGCTCGGCTGCCACCTCGACGGGATCGTGCACAGCCCCGCGTACGAGGAGTTCATGCGCACGGCGGGCTTCGGCATCGTCTGGCGCGGGCCGCAGGACTTCGGGGCATACCTCGCCCAGCAGGACGCCGAGAAGGGCGAGATCATGCGCGCCGCCGGGCTGACGGGGTGACCGCCGATCCCACCGCCGCGCCCACCGGCATCCCGTGGCGCCACGACCTGGTCAGCGGTCTGCTCGCCGCCGTTCTCGGCGCAGCGGTCGTGCTGCACGTCCGCACGTTCCCGGAGCTCCCGGACGGCCAGCCCGGTCCCGCGCTCTTCCCGAGCATCGTCGGTGGGCTGCTGGTGTTGTTCGGGCTGGTGCTCGTGGTGCGTGCGGTGCTGGCCAGAGGTGAGCCTGCGGCCGACCCGGACGCGGGCATCACCGGGCGGGGGCGGCTGCGCGCGCTCGCGGTGCTCGGGCTCGTCGTCGGCTACGTCCTGCTGGCCGAGACGCTCGGGTTCCTCCTGACGATGGGAGTGCTGCTGTTCCTGCTGATGTGGCTGCTCGGGGCGCGTCCGCTGGTGGCGGTGCTCGCCGCAGCAGCCACCACCGGGTTCATCCTGCTGGTGTTCGAGGAGCTGCTGCTCGTCCCGCTGCCGCAGGGCCTGTTCGGGTAGCCGGCGATGGGTGATCTCGCGACGGCGCTGGGGATGCTCGCCGACCCCACCCTCATCCTCGTGGTGCTCGCCTCGGCGGTGTACGGCCTGTTCATCGGGGCCATCCCCGGGCTCTCGGCGACCCTCGCCACGGCCCTGCTGGTGCCGTTCGTGTTCTTCCTCGACCCGCTGCCTGCGATCGCGGCGGTCATCACGATGTCGGCGATGGCGATCTTCGCGGGCGACCTGCCCTCGGCGCTCGTGCGCATGCCCGGCACCCCCGCGAGCGCCGCCTACACGGAGGACGCCTACCTGCAGACCCGGGCCGGCCACGGGGCGAGGGCGCTCGGGGTGGCGCTGGTCGGGTCGGTGATCGGCGGGATCGCAGGCGCGGTGGTGCTCATGGTGGCGGCACCGCTCCTCGCCGAGTTCGCGTTGCAGTTCACCTCGTACGAGTACTTCTGGATCGCGGTGCTCGGACTCACCGCCTCGGTGATCATCTCCGCGGGCTCCCAGGTCAAAGGCGCGATCTCGCTGCTCATCGGGTTGATCCTCGCCACCGTCGGGATCGACATCGCGCTGGGCTACGCCCGGTTCACGTTCGGCAGCACCGATCTGCTGCAGGGGATCAGCTTCATCCCGGCGATGATCGGCCTTTTCGGCCTGTCCGAGGTGCTGCGCGGCGTGCTGCGGCCGGGCGGGCCGGTGCACGTGGCGCGGCTGCGCACGCAGGGCATGTTCCGCGAGACCGTGCACACCCTCCGGCGGTACTGGCGCGGGATGGTCAGCGGCAACGCCATCGGCAGCGTGATCGGGGCGCTGCCCGGCGCCGGCGGCGACATCGCCGCCTGGGTCTCCTACGCCGCCACGAAGAACGCCTCGAAGGAGGGGCACCTCTTCGGCAAGGGGGAGGGGCACGTCGCGCCGATCGTGTCGGCGGGTTCGGCCAACAACGCAGCGCTCGCATCGGCGTACGTCCCGACGCTCGTGTTCGGCATCCCCGGCGACACGATCACCGCGATCCTGCTCGGGGTGCTGCTCGTGAAGGGCGTGCAGCCCGGGCCGGTCCTCTTCGAGAACGACGCCCCGCTGCTCTACGGCATCTACCTGATCTTCATCCTGGCGAACCTCCTGCTGATCCCGCTCGGGTACCTCGCGATCCGGGGCAGCGCGTGGCTCCTGCGGGTGCCGTCGACGGTGCTGATGCCGGTGATCGTGGCGTTCTGCGTCGTCGGCTCCTTCTCGATCAACAACGGCTACCTCGAGATCGTGATCATGCTGGTGCTCGGGGTGCTCGGCTACCTGCTGGAGCGCTCGGGCTTCCCACTGGCACCGGTGGTGCTCGGGCTCGTGCTGGGCCCGATCGTCGAGAAGAACTTCATGCAGAGTGTGATCAAGACGGACTGGGACCTCACCCAGTTCCTGACCAGGCCGATCAGTGCGGCGCTGCTCGTCCTGACCGTGTTGGTGCTGCTCTACCCGGTGCTGCGCGGCCTGCTGCGGCGACGGTCAGCGGTTGACGCTTCCGGGTGATGGGTACGACGATCCCCCAGACATCTGATGAGTGAGCCCGAGAGGACGACGATGTCCGAGAGCATCGAGAGGTCGGCCGTAACCGATCCGTACACGCTCACCGCGGACGGCATCAAGGAGCCGCCCGTCGGATGGCGGGCGAGCATGCGCTACTTCGGCCCCGGCCTGATCCTCAGCGCCTCGATCGTCGGGTCCGGCGAGCTGATCGCGACCACGGCCCTGGGGGCGCAGGCCGGGTTCGTGCTGCTCTGGCTGGTGATCGTCAGCACGCTGGTGAAGGTGGCGGTGCAGATCGAGCTGGCGCGGTGGACGATCGCCACCGGTCAGCCCGCGCTCACCGGCTACGCCAAGGTCCCCCCGAAGCTGTTCGGGGTCGGCTGGGTGAACCTGCTGTGGGCGGTGCTGGCCCTGTCCAAGCTGTTGCAGCTCGGCGGCATCATCGGCGGCACGGCCGTCGCGTTCAGCATCCTGCTGCCGATCGGCGGCGACCCGCTCGCGTTCGTCTCCCTGCTGTTCTGGACCACGGTCCTCGCCATCGCCAGCATCGCGCTGCTCTACTCCAACCGCTACTCGCTGATCGAGCGCGGCGCAGCGCTGCTCGTCGTGACGTTCACGGCCATCACGGTGCTCATCGCGCTCGGCCTTCCGGCCACCCCGTTCGCATACGGGCTCGACGACCTCGGCAGCGGTCTGGCGTTCCTGATCCCGGCCGGCGCGCTCGGTGCGGCCCTGGCGATGTTCGGCATCACCGGCGTCGGCGCGGACGAGATCACCTTCTACACGTACTGGTGCGTGGAGAAGGGCTACGCGCGCTGGGTCGGCCCGAACGACGGCAGCGAGGCGTGGGTCCGGCGGGCGAACGGCTGGATCCGGGTGATGTACAAGGACGCGATGGTGTCCTGGGTGATCTACACCTTCGGGACGATCGCGTTCTACCTGATGGGTGCGGCAGTGCTGCACCCGCAGGGTCTCGCCCCCCAGGGCAACACGATGATCACCACGCTGTCCCGGATGTACACCGACACCCTCGGCGAGTGGGCGAGCGTCGTCTTCCTGCTCGGCGCGATCGCGGTGCTCGGGTCGACGATGTGGGCCGCGATCCCCAGCTGGGCGCGGATGTACACCAACCTGCTGGCCACGTTCGGCGTGCTGGACTGGCAGGACCCCGTCGCCCGGCTGAAGTGGATCCGCATCTTCACCGTCGCGCTGCCCCTGCTGTGGGCCGTGATCTACCTGACGATCCAGTCGCCGGTGATCATGGTGCAGATCGCGGGCGTGATGACCGGGATCTTCCTCATCGGAGTGGTGTGGGCGGTGTACTGGCTGCGGCGGAACGAGACGGACCCACGCCTGCACGGCGGGCGGGCCTTCGCGGTGTGCCTCGCCGTGAGCAGCACCGCGATCGCGCTGCTCGGCGCCTACTCGCTGGCGGACGTCATCGGGTTCATCTAGCGCCCAGCGCCGCGGGGTCGAGGTAGCGCTCGACGTCCTCCTCGGTCTGCTGCAGGTGGGCCTCCATCGCGGCCCTCGCCCGCACCGGGTCGCCCGCCTCGACCGCACGCAGGATCGCGGCGTGCCGGTCGAGCGCGTGGCTGCGGAAGTCCGGCACGGCCGAGGTCTCCTCCCGCATCGCGCGCAGCACCGAGCTGAGCGGCTCGAACAGCGCATCGAGGAAGACGTTGTCGGCGGCCTCGAACAGTGCGGTGTGGAAGGCCAGGTCCGCCTCTGCTGTGGCCGCGACGTCGCCGCGCGCGTGGCCGTCGAGCATCTTCTGGTGCAAGGTGCGCAGCCGCTCGAGGTGGGAATCGTCGCGGCGGACGGCGGCGAGCTCGACGATCGCGACCTCGACGGCCCGGCGGGCTTCCAGGAGCCTGCGCAGCAGCAGCAGCGGGTCACCTTCGGTGCGGCTGCGCGCCAGGAGCAGCCTGCCGTCCAGCGGGGACCACATGCCGGCCGGGTTCACGAGCGTCGAGCGGCCCTGCTGCACGTCGAGCACCCGGGTGGGAACCAGCGAGCGGATGGCCTCGCGCACCGTGAGCCGGCTGACGCCGAACCGGGCGGCGAGCTCGGACTCGCTGGGCAATGGCCCGCCGATGGGGAACGTGCCGTCGAGCACGAGGTCGAGCAGCTGCTCGGCCACCACGTCAGCTCGCCCGGGGCGCATCCATCCACCATAGAGGGGGTGACCCGACCGTGACGGGTGCGCCTGCGTGACCCTTCTCCTACTCTGCGTGCGGGACCCACCCGGCGGCCCTTCTGGATCGAGGACGCGAAGTCTGCGCAGGTGAGAGCGCCGAACGGCGCTCGCCGACCGCTCCACCGGCTACCCCTGGGTAAGGCGCCACTCACGGATCACGCGCCGCCGCTCGGCGTACGTACCCGCGGTACCCCCGTACCGGGGGCTCGGGTGGGAGTTGACTCTGTAGCGGATCGTCCGTCCCGGGGGGCGGGGTGGCGACCAGTCGAGGGGGACATGTTGCAGATGGTCGCGGTTCCGGAGATGCCGGTCTCCGAGCCGATGGTGGTACCCGCCACGGTCGGCTCGGTCGTTCCCGCGTCCCGTGCCGTCGCGGTCACCGTCAGTCCGATGGAGCTGTTGCGGCCCGAGTCGCACCTGGCCGAGCTCATCGCGGGCTTCGCACAGGTCGAGCTGCTCGTGGCGGCCGACGACACCCAGTCCGACACGGACGACGACCTCGACGATCTGGGTGAGGAGCTGCGCGCGAGCGCCGCCCGGCTCGAGCTGCCCGGCCTCGCGTTGCACCGGCTCGGCATGCCCAACCCGTTGCCCGCCACCGCGGAGGGCGACCTGGTGGCCGCGTTGAGCGAGCTGGTGGGCTTCGACCCGGAGCCGGGCCTCTACTGCCTGGCCCCGGCGCCTGCCGACCCGGCCCGCAGCGTCGTCGAGCGCGCGGTGCAGCGGATCGCCCGGGTGTACGGGATCCCGCTCCTGCGCTACCGCGGCCTGGAGCTGGCCGTCGTCAACTGACGGAGGAAGGGCGGGTCCTCCCGGACCCGCCCTTCTCGTTCGAACCTTCAGCTCGCCATCGCGATGCCGCGCTGCTCGAGGATCACCCGTCGCTCGGCTTCCGCGAGGCCACCCCAGACTCCGAACGGCTCCCTGGTCTGGAGCGCGAACTCGCGGCACTGCTCGATCACCGGGCAGCGCCGGCAGACTTCCTTGGCCTGTGCGGTGCGCCGTGCGCGCGAGGGGTTGCGCTCTCCGTCAGGGTGGAAGAAGACGCCGCTGTCCATACCCCGGCATGCTCCGAGACGCTGCCACTGCCACGCGTGGTCCATGGGGCCGGGGAGCCGCGAAACGTCGCTCATCGTCACCTCTTGTCGTTCGTGCCCGACGTTCCGGGCGATCGAGGTGCTTCTTCCCAGGCGCATGGGCGACCAAACGCGTGAGGGCGCGGACTACTCAGATGTGAGCCAGCTCACATCTGAGGCGGTTCGCTACTCGTCAGGTCGCGGCGAGTGCCCGCTCCACCGAGTCGTGGATGTCGAAGAGGGGGATCAGGCCGGCGATCGTGAGCGGCCGGAGCACGCGACGTGCGGTGCACGCCAGCCGCAGCTCCACGCCGGCCGTGTGGGCGGCCTCGCGCACCTCGATGAGCACCGCCAGGCCGCTGGTGCCGAGGAAGGTGACTCCGTCGAGGTCGAGCACGACGAGCTCCACCCCGGCGTCGGGCTCGAACTGGTCGAGCACCGCGAAGCGCAGCTGTGGGGAGGTGAGCATGTCGACCTCACCGCCGACCTTGATGACGACCTGCCCGGTAGCCGGGCGGGTGGTCGTCAGCGTGATCTGGTCGTCGGTGTCACCCCCGCGTCGCGTTGACGAGGGGTCCGCCTGCAGGTTCTCGCGCGTCTCGGACATCGGACGCAACCGTAAGGCTCCGGGGCCTCGCGTGCCACCTGGAGCGGCGGGCGGCCCGAACGGGTCGGCAGAGGGACCCGTCCAGGCCGCCCGCGGGGGAGGTGCGGATCGGAACGGACGATCAGCGGTCGCGGCTATGCGCGAGCGGTGACGCCGTTGCGGTCCGCGGAGTCCTTGGTGCTGTTGTTGTTGGTCCGCGTGAGGCTCTCGCCGAGCTCGGTGCCGAGGAGCTTGTGCAGCCGGGCCATCTCGTTCCGCACGCCCTCGTGGAGCGAGCCGATGCGGCGCAGCTCCTGCTCGGCGGCCTCCCGGCGGCGCTTGAGGTCCTGGTCGCTGCGGTTGAGCACCTCCTTGGCGCGGGCCTGCGCCTCGGAGAGGACCTTGTCGGCGGCGGCGCGCGCGTCGTCGGTGATGCGGCTGGCGTCCTCGCGGGCGGCTGCGAGCATGGCGGCCGCCTGCTGCTCCCGCTCCTGGATGGCCACGTTGCGCTGCGCAGCCTCCTGGTCGAGCT
Source organism: Pseudonocardia cypriaca (assembly GCF_006717045.1). Taxonomy (NCBI): domain Bacteria; kingdom Bacillati; phylum Actinomycetota; class Actinomycetes; order Pseudonocardiales; family Pseudonocardiaceae; genus Pseudonocardia; species Pseudonocardia cypriaca. The sequence continues at coordinate 2,081,308 of NZ_VFPH01000002.1, read as the reverse complement.
CGGCGGAGCGCGCGATGAGCTTCTGCTCGACCTCGTGGCGGTGCCGCTCGGCGTCGGCACGGGCCTGCTCGACGAGCGCGGTGGCCTCGTTGGCGGCCCGGCTGCGGACGTCGGCCGCCTCGTGCTCGGCGAGCCGCAGGATCTTCTCCGCGCGGAACCCGAAGCTGTCCTGCGAGATCGGGCCGTCGGCTTGTTGGGAACGGGCGTTGCGCAGTTCGCCCTCGAGGGCGCGAGCGTGCTGCTCGGCCGCCTTGCGCTGGGTCTCGGCGGCGTTGACGCGGTCACGGAGGTCGCGCATCTGCGCATCGACCTGGTCGCGGTCGTAGCCGCGGCGGACGATGTCGAACGACGCTCCGGCGGGGGACGGGACGCCCCCACTGTTGTGGACGGAGTTCTGGGGGGTGCTGATCGTCACGCCCGGTAGTGTGTTCGCTCGAACCGGTGTTCCTCCATTCGGCGTCGGCGGGCGGGGGTCTCTCTGCGGTCGACGGTGTAGCGCATTGCCGCAGCGCACGGGCTTGCGGGACGTGCGGTCGCCGGGCCGCGGCCTGCGGCCCGCGCAGCTCAGGCCTGGTCGGCGACGTCCTCGGCGGCGTTCTCGGCGGCGTCCAGTGCCTGCGCGATCAGCCCACGCCCAGCTCGACCACCACGTCATCGCCCGCCCGGCGGTCCTCGCGCGCGAGCGGGCCGACGTCCTCCCCGGTCCCATGCCGCCGCGGCACGCTCGGCGAGTTCGTTCGGTAATCAAGTGATCACTGTAGGTAACTCCACGTCCTCGAACCGGTGGCCGATCGCACCGAGCAGGAGCGCGTCCCGGCGCCACTGCTCGCGCAGCCCTCCCTCGGTCATGACGGTCACGGTAGGAGGGGCGGTCACGCGGGCGAGCGACTTCGGGGCCGGCGTCCCACCACCTCGGCGGTCCGTCCGATTTCATCGGTCCCATGGGGCTGTCACGGCGTGCGTTCCTCCGGCGGTCGGCGGCCGGGATCCTCCTGGCCGGGAGCACGGACCTCCTGCGGGTCGCGGCCCCACCGGCCGGGTACGGGCCCCTCGTCGACGACCCCGCTGGGCGGCTCGCGCTACCGGAGGGGTTCACCTACGCGGTCGTCAGCGAGGCCGGCGCCACGAGGCTGGACACCGGCGAGCCCACTCCGCGCAACCACGACGGCACCGGCGCGTTCGCCGTCGCCGGCGGCGGAACCGTGCTCGTGCTCAACCACGAGATCCGCGAGGGGGCGGGCACGGAGCTGGCCGTGCCGCACCTCGACGGGCTGGTCTACGACCCGGGCGCGGCCGGCGGGTGCACGATCGTCACGACCGACGCCGCGGGGCGGCGGGTGTCCGAGCGCGTCGGTGTCGCCGGCACGTCGACGAACTGCGCGGGTGGAGTGACGCCATGGGGAACCTGGCTGACGTGCGAGGAGACGGAGGCACGGGCCGGTGACCGCGGGTACGAGCGCGACCACGGCTACGTCTTCGAGGTGGACCCGTTCGACCGGGCCGCGATCCGCGATCCGCGTCCGGTGAAGGCGCTCGGCCGCTACTCACACGAGGCGCTCGCGGTCGACCCCGCCACCGGCGAGATCTACCTCACCGAGGACGCGGCCGCACCGAACGGGCTCGTCTACCGCTGGGTGCCACCGCAGGGCGTGCGGCCCGGCCGTGGGGTGCTGCGCGGGCTCGGCGACACCGACGGGGTGCTGGCGGCGATGCGCTGCACCGACGAGGGCGGCGCGCACGTCGACGACCTGTCGCGGGCGTCGTCCGCGGGAACCACCTACGCCGTGGAGTGGGTGGAGGTGCCCGACCGGGACGGCCGGGAGCAGTCCGTGCGCAGGCAGCTCGACGACGGCCGCGTCACCCGCGCGCACAAGCTGGAAGGGGCCTGGTGGGGCGACGGCGGCGCGTACATCGTGTCGAGCTTCTCCACCAGCCATCGCGGGCAGGTGTGGTTCTACGACCCGTGGCGGTCGACGTTCACACTGCGACTCCTGTTCACGGGCCAGGACGACGGCGGCGACGGCCCGGACAACATCAGCGTCTCGCCGCACGGCGGCGTGATCATCGCCGAGGACGGTGACGGGACCAACCACCTCGTCGGGGCGTCCGAGGACGGCTCGACGTTCCGGCTCGCCCGCGGCGAGCGCGGCAGCGAGTTCACCGGCCCCGTCTTCAGCGCGGACGGCCGGGTGCTGTTCGCCAACCTGCAGGTGCCGGGCACGATGTTCGCCATCACCGGTCCGTGGGGTTGACTGGCGCGGTGTTGACCGGCACCGGGTCCGAACCCGTCGACCGCTCCTGCGACCGCACCCGCGCCTGGGTCACGGAGGCCATCCGGCGCGTCGAGGCCGACGCCAACCGCTCCGCGGACACCCACCTGCACGTCTTCCCCCTGCCGCCCGGGTGGGGCATCGACGTGTACCTCAAGGACGAGTCGGTGCACCCCACCGGCAGCCTCAAGCACCGCCTCGCCCGCTCGCTCTTCCTCTACGCGCTGACGAGCGGCTGGATCGTGGAGGGCACCACGGTGGTCGAGGCGAGCTCCGGCTCGACGGCCGTGTCGGAGGCCTACTTCGCGCAGCTGATCGGGGTGCCGTTCGTGACGGTCGTGCCCCGCAGCACGAGCCCGGAGAAGATCGCGCTGATCGAGCGCTACGGCGGACGGTGCCACTTCGTCGACAAGGCGCCGGACATGTACTCGGAGGCCCAGCGGCTGGCCGACGAGTGCGGCGGGCACTACATCGACCAGTTCACCTACGCCGAGCGGGCCACCGACTGGCGGGGCAATAACAACATCGCCGAGTCGATCTTCGAGCAGCTCGCGATGGAGCGCTTCGCGGTGCCGGAGTGGATCGTCGTGGGCGCAGGCACCGGCGGGACGTCGGCGACGATCGGGCGCTACCTGCGCTACCGCCGCCACCCCACCCGCCTCGCCGTCGTCGACCCGGAGAACTCCGCGTTCTTCCCGGGCTGGACGACCGGCGCGCCGGACTACGCCACCGGCATGCCCTCGCGGATCGAGGGGATCGGGCGCCCACGGATGGAGCCGAGCTTCGTGCCCACCGTGATCGACCTGATGATCCCGGTGCCGGACGCCGCGAGCATCGCCGCCGTCCGCCACCTCCGCGAGGTGACCGGCCGGTGGGCAGGTGGGTCGACCGGCACCAACCTGTGGGGCGTCTGGCAGCTGGTCGCGCGGATGCTGGCGGCCGGGGTGCGGGGCAGCGTGGTGACGCTGATCTGCGACGGCGGCGACCGGTACCAGCACAGCTACTACGACGCCGGCTGGCTGCAGCGGCAGGGGATCGACCTCGCGCCGTACACGGCGACGCTGGAGCGGTTCTTCGTGACGGGGGAGTGGGTGCCGCCGGCGACCGCATGATCGTCCCGAGATCCGATCGAGCGCCTTCCGAAGTGTGAATCCGGACGACTCGGATAGATCGATCGATCCGATTGCACGGTTTCCGCCCCGCTCGGGGCGTTGAAGTGGATATCGGAACGATCATGGCGTCGATGGAACCGACTCGTGCCCGCCACCGTCAGTGCCGGCCATGCCGATCGATCTGTGCCAGCCGTTCCGGGGGACCGCCGCCGTCGTCGCCGGGCTCGTTACGCCCAAGGTGCTGAGAGGCCCGGGCTTCCGCCGCCTCTTCACCGGGATCTACATCCGAGCTGACGTCCAGATCACCTTGGAGGTGCGCTCCCGTGCCGCCCACCTCCTCCTCGACGGCCGCGGCGTGCTCGGCGGGTTCTCCGCTGCTGAGCTGCTCGGGGCGTCGTGCGCGCCGCTCGGCGCTCCCGCCGAGGTCGTCGTGGCTCGCGGGGGCATGACATCGCGGCGCGGGCTGCTGGTGCGGCGCGACGAGTTCGCGTCCGTCGAGGTCACCGAGGTGGTCGGGTGCGCCGTCACGGGCCCGCTGCGCACCGCCTACGACCTCGCGCGCCGGTTGCCGCTGGTCGAGGCGGTCGTCGCGGTGGACGCGCTGGCGTTCGCCCAGGGGATCGTGCCGGCCGACATGCTGCTGATGGCCCGGCGTCGGCTGGGTAGCCGCGGCACCGCGCAGCTCCCGGAGGTGGTGGCGCTCTCGAACCCGTTCGCCGAGTCGCCGATGGAGACCCGGATCAGGCTGGCGCTGCACTTCGCCGGTCTCCCACCGCCGGTGCTGCAGCACCCGGTGGGCCCGTACCGGCTCGACATGGCGTATCCGGAGCTGATGGTGGCCGTGGAGTACGACGGCCGCGACCACCTGGACCCCGACCGGGCCCTTCGCGACCTGCACCGCGCCACCTATCTGGGCCGCTGCGGTTGGTTGGTGATGAGGTTCCGGGCGGCGGTGGTGCTCGGACGGCCGTGGTGGATCGCCTCGACGGTGCGCGACGCTTTGCACCGCGCGGCGCAGGAGCAAGGGCTCCCAGCAGTGTGATCTTTCCGAAATGCGCCCGAGCGCCCCTCAGAGGGCGCTCACATGTAGGTCGGAACGATCGATCGATCCCGAACCCCGGTTTTCGTCCTCGCCAGGGCGATGCACCGGATCTCGGAGCGATCTTCGCTAGGCGTAGACCCTCGGTGCCGCCGCGCGCGCCACCGGCACCGCGCGGCGCTCCAGCTTCGCCGCTGCCGCGAGCAGCTCTGCCTCCGCGCCCGGGCGGCCGACCAGCTGCACGCCCACCGGGCGGCCGCCGATCAGGACCGGTGCCACCACGGCGGGCAGGCCTGCGAGGTTCCAGGCGGGTGCGCAGGAGAGCCTGGTGGCCGTGGTGAGGAGGCTCGAGGTGTAGCCGTGCCCGAGCATCTCGCCCGCACGCAGCGGCGGCTGGGCGGTGGCCGGGCCGAGCAGCACGTCGTACTCGCCCTCGTCCATCCAGCCGAGCACGCGCTCGCGCCACGCGGCGGCGGTGTCGGGCCGGGGCGGCGTGAGGCGCAGGACGCGGCGGCCCTTCCGCACGACGGTGGCGGTGCACCGCTCCGCGGAGCCCAGGTCGAGGTCGAGCGCGTCGGCCTCCAGGGCGACGCCCGCCTGCCACCGGCGCATCCACTGGGTGGCGAGCCCGCGGGGGTAGGGCGGGTCGGCGAAGGTGACGATGGCACCGCCCGGGCCGGCGCGCAGCCGGGCGGCCGCCCCGATCGCGGCGGCCCGGTGGTCGGGGTGGAGGCCGCGGGACGGCCACGGTCCGCGCAGCGAGAGCGCGATGCGGCGCGGCCCCGGAACGTCCAGGTCCATCGCGTCACCCGCGAGCACGCTCAGCATCAGCGCTGCGTCCTCGGCGGTGCGGGCGATGGGGCCGGTGGCGCCGAGCCCGCACCAGTGCTCGTCGGCGCCGCGGGGCAGCGGCACCACGTGCGGGCCGGGCTTGAGCCCGACGAGGCCGCAGCAGGCCGCGGGCACGCGGGCCGCGCCGCCGCCGTCGGTGGCCATGGCCAGCACCGCCATCCGGGCGGCGACGGCCGCGGCGGCGCCGGAGCCGCCCGGGTCGAGGGAGAGGTCGAGGGGGTTGCGCGGCGCCGCCTGCGTGGCCTGGGTGAACGCCCACGCGGCCAGCTCCGGCATCCGCACCTTCCCGACGACGACGGCGCCCGCGGCGCGCAGCCGCTTCACCAGCTCGTCGTCGCGGCGGGCGGGGTCGGGGGACGTGGCGCTCGACCCGTGGCGGGTGGGGTAGCCCGCGACGTCGACGTCGTCCGGTACGGCCACCGGCACCCCGGCGAGGGGGAGCGCGAAGCGGTCGGCACGTGCGTCGACACCGCCTGCCTCGGCGAGCACCCGGTCCGGGTCGTGCTCGGCGAAGGCGCCGACCTCCGGGTCGTGCTCGGCGATCCTGGCCAGGTGGGCGCGGGCGACGTCGACCGCGCTGCTGCGCCCGTCACGCACTCGCGACACGATCTCTGCTGCGGTGAGCCCGGTCAGGTCGAGGGCGTCCATCTCCCAACCATGGCAGCAAAAGCGCTGATCATGGGGAGGACCCGCCGGGCAGACCCCCGGTCGGGGGGTGTCAGCTGCGCGGCACCGGGCGGGTGGCGCGCTCTCCCGCGAGCCACGAGCCGTCGGCGCTCGCGGGGCCTTCCGCGGCGAGGCGGGCTCGCTGGGGCGCGACCACGTGCCCGGGGTCGGCGGCGGAAGCGAGGCCGGCCTCGAACGCGGCGAACCTGGTGGCGAGCGACCCCGCGGCCAGCGCCGCACCGGACGCGACGGCCGCCACCCGGCCCGGCCGCCCGCGCAGGCCGGCGAGCAGGGCCCCGATGCCGCCGGCCGCGGTCAGGACGCGGGCGAGCCGGTTCCAGCGGCCGGCCTTACCGGTGCGCCAGGCGTCCACCACACCGCCGGGGACGCGCTCCAGCCGGCGTTCGAGCAGTTCTCCTGCGGCGAGCTCGGCTGCGGCGCCGGCCACGGCGAGGCGCACGACGGGCATGCGCTCGCGGCGCGCGGCCCCGGCGAGCCCGGTGACGACGAGCTGGGCGCCTGCGCCCGCCGCCGCGCCGCTCGCCGCGAACAGCACCGGTAGCTCGCCGTGGGCCTCGTGCCACGCCGGGACGGCGGTGTCGGCGAACAGCACGCCGGTGTAGCTGGCGAGCGGGGGTCCGAACGCCGCGGCGCCCCAGCCGGCGAGCCGGCCGAGCGCGGGCGCGATGCCGGTGATCTCCGACGCCGCCGCGGCGGACGCGGCCGCGGCGAACGGGCTCAGGATCCACGAGCCCACCGACAGCGGCGATGTCGGCTTGAACACCCGCAGCATGTTGAGGAACCGGGCCGGCCGGCCGAGGTCGTGAACCAGCGCGACGGTGCCGACGGCCGCCCCGCCTGCGGCGACGAGCCGGCCGCCCCGCCGCAGCACCGGCCGACCGGTCGCGTCGGCCAGGGCGGCGACCACCGACGAGGCGCCCGCCATGCCGCCCACCCACAGGTAGAGCGGCACGTCCGGGTTCTTCCACGTCGGCTTCTTGAGGATCGGGCGGCCGTAGTAGGAGCTGAACTCCGCCTCCGGCACCATCGAGCCCCGCACGCGGGTACGGCGGCCCATCAGCTCCTCCCGAGGAACGACGCGGCGACCGCGGCCGCGAGCCCGGCGGCGGCGAGCGCGGCGCGCTTCCACATCGCCGGCAGGTCCCGCGTGGTGACGACGGGGTCCGGCGGGAGCCCGTACACCTCGGGCTCGTCGAGCAGCAGGAAGAACGCGCCGTCCCCGCCGACGCCGTCGTCCGGGTCGCGCCCGTACAGCTGCGCTTCGGCGACGCCCGCGACGTGCAGCTGCTCCAGCCGCCGGTCGGCGCGCTCGCGCAGCTCGTCCAGCGGGCCGAACTGGATGGACTCGGTGGGACATGCCTGGGCGCACGCCGGTGTGAGGCCGTCCTTGGTGCGGTCGTAGCAGAGCGTGCACTTGAACGCGCGGCCGTCGTCCGGCCGGATGTCGATCACCCCGTACGGGCAGGCCGGCACGCAGTAGCCACAGCCGTTGCAGACGTCGGGCTGCACGTAGACGGTGTCGAACTCGGTGCGCATCAGCGCGCCCGTGGGGCAGACGTCGAGACACGCGGCGTGGGTGCAGTGCTTGCAGACGTCGGAGGCCATGAGCCAGCGCACGTCGCCCTTCTGGGGCCCGCTGCTGTGGTGGGACTCGACGAAGGCGACGTGGCGCCAGGTGCTGGCGCCGAGGTGCCCGGTGTTGTCGTAGGACATGCCGAGCAGGTCGAGGTCGGCCATCCGCGTCGAGCCGCTGCCGGTCGGTCCCGCGTCGGCCGGGACGAGGTTCCACTCCTTGCAGGCCACCTCGCAGGCCTTGCAACCAATGCACACCGACGTGTCGGTGAAGAAGCCCAGCCGCGGGGGGCGCTCATCCGGCATCCCGATCCACGTGGCCCGGTCGGTCTGCCCGCTCGTCGGCGTGGTGATCGCGGTGCCGACGTTGCTGCTGAACCCCGCGGTCGGGTCCGCGACGGTGCCGGCGTCCGCCTCGGCCCGGTCGACCGGGTGCCCCGGGTGGTCACTCATGCCAGCCCCGCCCTCTGCCGGTAGTCCTCGACGAGTGCGCGCAGCTCGGGGCCGTGCGGGCGCCGTCCGGGACGGATGTCGCAGGTGAGCACCTTGGACTCCTGGATGTGGACGTTGGGGTCGAGAGTGATCGACAGCAGGTCGTTCGCGCTGTCGCCGGTGGCCAGCCCGTTGTGGCCGTAGTGCCACGGCACGCCGATCTGGTGGGTCTCGTGACCCTCCACCCGCAGCGGTTTCATCCTGTCGGTGACGAGCACCTTGAGCTCGATCGCGCTCCGCGCCGTCACGACCGTGGCCCAGCCGTTGTGCGTGAGCCCTCGCTCCCGCGCGAGCTCGGGGGAGACCTCGCAGAACGCCTCCGGCTGCAGCTCGGCGAGGTAGGGCACGAACCGGGTCATGCCGCCGCCGGTGTGGTGCTCGGTGAGCCGGTAGGTGGTGAGCACGAACGGGAACACGTCCGATCCAACGGGGTGGTGGCGGTTCTCCGGGTCCTCGTAGAGCTTCACCGCCGGGTTGCCGTTGTGGTGCGGGTGCAGCGTGTTGCGGTAGGGCGTCTCGATCGGCTCGTAGTGGGTGGGCAGCGGCCCGTCCACCAGTCCGCTCGGCGCGAAGAGCCAGGCCTTCCCGTCGGTCTGCATGATGAAGGGGTCGGTGCCCGCCAGCGCCTCACCGGCCTTGGCGTCCAGCGGCGGCTCGTAGTCCGGGGCGGTGTCGGGCGGGAAGTCCGGGACGTCGCGGCCGGTCCAGCGCTCGCCGTCCCACCACACGAGCGCCTTCCGCTCGCTCCACGGCTTCCCGTCCGGGTCGGCGGAGGCGCGGTTGTAGAGCTGGCGCCGGTTGGCCGGCCACGCCCAGCCCCATTCCGCGGCCACCCAGTCCTGCTCCCGGGCTGGCTTGCGCCGCGCCGCCTGGTTGACCCCGTCCGCGTACACGCCGCAGTAGATCCAGCATCCGCAGCGGGTGGAGCCGTCGTCGGTGAGCTGGGTGTAGGCGCTGAGCAGCTCGCCGTCGGGGCCGTAGCCGTTGATCTCGCGCAACACGTGGTCGGCGGACGGCTCCGCCTTCGGCCCGTGGGTCTCGTAGTCCCACGTGAGGGCCTTCACCGGGGCGTCGCTGGGGTCGTCGGAGTCGCGCAGGCGCTCCTTGACGATGCGTCCGAGGTGGTAGAAGAACCACAGGTCGCTGCGGGCGTCCCCGGGCGGCTCCACGGCCTTGTGCCGGTACTGCAGCAGCCGCTGGGTGTTGGTGAACGTGCCGTCCTTCTCCACGTGCGAGGCGGCGGGCATGAGGAACACCTCGGTGGCGATGTCCTCGGTGCGCAGCTCGCCGCTCTCGACCTCGGGGGAGTTCTTCCAGAACGTGGCGGTCTCCACGCAGGACATGTCCCGCACGACCACCCACTCCGCCTTCGCCAGTGCCAGGCGCTGCAGCCGGGCGTTGGCTCCGCCGACGGCGGGGTTCTCGCCCGCCACGATGTAGCCGGGCACGTTGCCCTCGAGCATGTCGAGCACGGTGGCGTAGTTGTTGTGGTCGCCGGACAGGCGCGGCAGCCAGTCGAAGCCGTAGTCGTTCTCCGCGGTGGCCGCGTCGCCGAACCACGCCTTCAGCAGGCTCACCACGTAGTTGGGCATGTCGCCCCAGAAACCGGCCTTGCCGGCGTCCGGCTCGACGTAGTCGGCCAGGGAACCGCCCCGCTCGCCCGCCGGCATCGGCAGGTACCCGGGCAGCAGGTTGAACAGCGTCGGGATGTCCGTGGAGCCCTGGATCGACGCGTGGCCGCGCAGCGCGAGGATCCCGCCACCCGGGCGGCCGATGTTGCCCAGCAGCGTCTGCAGGATCGACGCGGCGCGGATGTACTGCACGCCGACGCTGTGCTGGGTCCAGCCGACGGCGTAGGACCAGTTGGTGGTGCGGTCCCGGCCGCTGTTCTCGGTGATGGCGCGGGCGAGCTCGAGGAAGGTCTCCTGCGGGATGCCGCAGACGTCCTCGACGAACTCCGGTGTGTAGCGCGCGTAGTGCCGCTTGAGGATCTTGAACACGCAACGCGGGTGCCGCAGCGTGGGGTCGCGGTGCGGCTTGTGCGGCACGGACGCGCCGCCGCTGCCGTACTTGTCACCGCCCGCGGTCTCGCGCTGGTGCTCGCCCCCGTGGGCGTCCTCCTCGTCGCTGTCGTCCGAGCCGGGCTCGTACGTCCACGACGACGGGTCGTAGGCGTGCTCGTCCTCGTCCCAGCCGCTGAACAGCCCGTCGAGGTCCTCGGTGTCGAGGTAGTCCTCGGAGATGATCGCCGCTGCGTTCGTGTAGGCGACGACGTACTCCCGGAACTCGAGTCCTTCCGAGAGCACGTGGTTGATGAGGCCTCCGAGCAGCGCGATGTCGGTGCCGGCCCGGATCGGGACGTGCAGGTCGGCCAGGGCGCTGGTGCGGGTGTAGCGGGGGTCGACGTGGATGATCTTCGCCCCGCGCAGCTTCGCGTCCATGACGAACTGGAACCCGACGGGGTGGCACTCGGCGAAGTTCGAGCCCTGGATCACGATGCAGTCGCTCTTGGCGAGGTCCTGCTGGAACGTCGTGGCGCCGCCGCGACCGAAGGAGGCTCCCAGACCGGGAACCGTTGAGCTGTGTCAAAGGCGGGCCTGGTTCTCGACCTGGATCGCGCCGAGAGCCGTGTACAGCTTCTTGATGAGGTAGTTCTCCTCGTTGTCCAGCGTGGCGCCCCCGAGGTGGGCGATGCCCATCGTGCGACGCAGCGGCCGGCCGTTCTCGTCCGTGTCCTGCCAGGTCCGACGGCGGGTGTCCAGGACGCGGTCGGCGATCATCTGCATCGCCGTCTCGAGGTCGAGGTCCTCCCACTCGGTGCCGCCAGGGCGCCGGTAGCGGACCTTCGTGAGCCGGTCCGGCCGGGTCACGAGCTGCTTGGAGGCCGCGCCTTTCGGGCAGAGCTTGCCGAGCGAGATGGGGGAGTCGGGGTCACCCTCGATCTGGGTGACCTCGCCGTCCCGCACGAAGACGCGCTGCCCGCAGCCCACCGCGCAGAACGGGCAGATCGACGGCACGACGCGGTCGGCGTCGGCGAGGCGCGGGCGCAGCGCGTCGGTACGGGGAGATCGGACGGCCTCGCCGCGCGCGGTGTGGTCCGGCCCGGTCGCCTGCCGGACGACGGGCCAGAGCTCGAGCCATCGGCGCACACCCACGCGGCCCGGTTCCCCGGTGATCAGCCGCTGAAACCTACCTGGCGGGGACGGTCAGCCGGCGTGCTCGAGCGCCTGCGGCACGCCCTCGGCGATGTCGAAGATCCCCAGCAGGCCGGTGGCCTCCAGTGCGCGGGTGACGATCCGGGAGCCGGGCACGAGGCGCAGCGTGTGCCGCCTGCGGTCGGCCTCGTCCTTGGCCGCGACGAGCACGGCGAGGCCCGCCGAGCCGAGGAACGTGACGTCGGTGAGGTCGAGGACCAGCAGCGGCACGGCCGCGACCTGCTCGTCGAGGCGGGTGCGCAACACCGGTGCGGTGAGGGTGTCGATCTCCCCGACGACGTGCACGACCCGGGCGTCCGGACCGTGGCTGACGACGTCGAACCGGATGACCTCGCCGATGTCGTCGCTCTCTTCGGGGGTCCCGTGATCGGCGGGGATGTCGCCGCTCATGCGCACCGGCTCCTCGATGTGGGTGTCGTGGACTCGGGGTGCGGTCTGTCCTCGGGCCGCTGTTCAACCCTACGGAGGGCCTCTGGGGCACACAACAACACCCCCCCGCTCGCGACGGGCGCCGGCTACCCCGCGATGATCGCCGCTTCGCGGTTGTCGAATATCGCGTTGTCGCCGTCGGGAACGATCGCCGAGCCCTTCAGCATGATTCCGGACCGGTTGGCGAAGATGAGGTTCCCGGCGATCTGCACGTCGCCGTCGATGTCGACGTAGACGCCGTAGCGCCCGTTCTCGCCGAGCGTGTTGGTGCGCAGCGTGGTCAGGGCCGCCTCGCTGACTACGCGGATCCCGTCCTGCTTGTTGCCGCGGCTCTGGTTGTTCTCGACGAGGTTGTTCTGGGACGTCTGGGTGATCCCGATGCCGGACTCGTTGTTGTCGTACACGCGGTTGTTCCGGATGACGTTGTCGTTGGACTCGTTGAGGTTGATGCCCTGCGCCGCGTTGGCGAAGCTGTCGTTGCCCTCGATCGTGTTCCCGCTGGACCGCAGGTAGACCACGATTCCGTGGTGGTTGTTGCGGTAGACGATGTTGTCGCGGATCACGCTGTCGACGCAGTCCTCGGCGAGGATGATGCCGTGCTTGCCGTTGTCGTGGACGATGTTGCGTTCGATGGTCAGGTTGTGCGACGCGGTGTGCGGGTCGATGCCGTAGAGGATGTTGTCGTGGAACTCGTTGTCGGCCACGACGAGCCCGCCCACCTCATAGGTGTACAGCCCGAAGTAGTTGTGCGACACCAGGCTGTTGGTGATCTTCCCGCCGGTGCCCTCTGTGCGCCACGAGAGGCCGTAGGACTCGACCTCGCCGTGGCCGAGGTAGCGGAGCTCGGCGCGGTCGATGGCCATCTGGGCCCCGTCCCGGGCGAGCAGGTAGCCGCGGCCGTCCGCGGGGTCGGTGTCGACGGTGCCCTTGGCCGGGTCCCATGACGTGATGCAGGCGCCGCTCACGTCGATCCCGCCCCCGAACGCCTTCACCGAGGCGTACCGGCCGGCGGTGCTCAGCAGCTTGAGCCAGCGGGTGGCCGGGGCGGCGATCTGCACGGACGTCCCGGGCAGCACCGCGAGGTCCGCGCCGAGCAGCCACTCGCCCGGCGCCTCCTCCCGCAGCAGGTCCGGGTTGCCCAGTGCCTGCGCCAGCGCCGGCAGGGTCACGCCCTGCCCGGCCGAGAGCACCACGGCGTTCTGAGCGGGGTCGAACTGGGCCTGGACGCCGGCAGGCGGTGGGGACGCAGGCCCCTCGGGCGCCTCCCGGGTGCAGGGGTGCGCCGGGTCGATCTGGACCGCGGCAACGGCCTCGTGCCGCACGAGCTGCTGCGGCTCCGGCGGGATGCTCCCGATCACGGCGAGCGCGACCGCGCTGCCGAGTACCCCGAGCGTCGCCACGAGGAGGGCGGCCCGGGCGGGGATCTGTGAGGTGTTCATGGTTCTCCTCGGGCGGCGGCGCGCGGTCAGCCGGTCGCGCCGACGGGCACCGGCGGTAGCCGGCGCCTGCGGATGCCCGCCCGCCGCTGCCGCGTGGCGTGCACCTGCTCGAGCACGATGGCCAGCAGGATCAGCGGCACGCCGATCGCGCTGAGCAGGTTGAGCGGTGGCAGGCTGAGGTCGTTGGTGCCGTGCTGCTGGATCGGCCCGCGCAGCGCCTCGAGCGCGTGCACGCTGGACCCGGTCAGGTGGAACCGGCTTCCCGGCAGCGCGTTGACGCCCAGGTTGAGCGCGTCGACGCTCACCTCGTCGGCGCGCACGAGGTCCGATGAGCGCGAGTGGATGCCCTCGGCCGCACCGTCGATCGTGACGCCGGAGATCGTGGTGGCTGCGGCGACGTCGATGCCGGTGGCGCCGCCGGTGATGCGGCCGCCGATGATCTCCGCGTCGGCGCTGGCGCTCCGCACGGCGTCCGAGGCGACGTTGCGGGCCAACAGGTCCGCGATCACCACGCCGGTCGTGCCCGCCGTCGCCACGACGCCGTCGCGCCCGCCGTCGAGCACCAGCCCCGCCAGGCGGATGCCCTCCGCGCCGCGCTCGACGCGCACGGCGGCGCGCGAGTCGCTGACCTGCACGCCGCTCAGCAGCACGTGCTTGCCACCGATCCCGACGCCGGCCACGCGGGCTCCGTCGATCTTCGAGTCCCGCAGCTCGAGCCCGTCCGTGCTCTTCTCGATCACGACACCGCGCCGGCCGCCGGACGTCCGGAGGTGGTCGAGCACGATCCGCGCACTGCTGACGTGGACGTACACGCCGGCGGGCTGGTCGGTGGCGGTGAGGTCGGTGACGTGCACGTCGGTCGAGCGGTTGATCCGCAGACCGCCGGACTGGTCGCCGGTGGTGTCGATGTCGGCGAGCTGGCCGCGCGTCTGCCCGACCACCACCACGCCGTAGCCGCCGTTGCCCTTCGTCGTGATGCCGGTGACCGGGCGGTCGGTGCTCTCGCCTGCGACCACCACCCCGTTGTCGCCGTTGCCGAGGGCCCGGATCCCCTTCATGGTCGTTCCGCGGTCTCCGGTGAGGACGAGCCCGTCACCGACGGACCCGGTGAACGTGACGTCCTCGAGGTGCACGCCGTCGGAGCGGGACAGCTCCACGCCGGTGGTGTTGCGCTGCACCGTGGTGCGCACCAGGGAACCGGTGGCGCCCTGGTTGAACGTCACGCCGGCGCGCCCGCCGTCGATCCCGGTCGACGGGGTGCCGAGGTCGCTGATCGTCGAGTCGACGGCCTCGAACCTGCCGCGGGCGGAGACGGCGAAGAACGGCCGGCCGGGCGACGTGGGGGCGACGGCCTGGCGCGTGGTCGGATCGGCCGACGTGACCGTGACGCCGTTCAGCGACACCCGGCCGCTGCCGGTGTAGATCGCCGTCGCGTCCTGCGGGGTGGGCCCGCCGATCAGCTCGAGCCGCTTGATCGGGTTCCCGACCTCCAGCGCGGTGCCGGGGGTGAGCACGATCGCCGCGCTCAGCGTGGCGGTGCCGTCGGACGTCGCGAGCCAGTTGCTGGGCAGCGCCCGATCGAGGGTGTTGATCGTGACCGTGCCACCCCCGCCGACCTGGCGGGTGAGGCGGCCGTCGGTCACCACGTCGATCCGGTTCGAACGCACGACGGCCATCCGGTGCGGCCTGCCCCGCTTCTCCCACGTGATGCGGACCTTCCGCGCAGCCTCCGCGCGCTTGGCGGCCGCCCGGGCGGCCCGCCGGGCGGCCTCGGCACGCGCCTGCGCGGCCGCCCGCTCTGCGGCCGACGGCCCTTCCGGGTTCGGATCGGGCACCTGGACCGGCTGCGTCGCGGCAGTCGGGGCGACGACCGCCGGGGCCGCGTACGCGACCCCTCCGAAGAGCTCGCCGCTCAGCAGGACGCCGACCGTCCCGAGCACCGCGCCCGCGGCGGCGAGCCTGCTGAACCAGGCTCGGCGGCTCATACCGGTGCCTCCGTGCGTGGCTCGCTCGGGGTCTTCAACTTCACGGTCTCGGTGGGGGCGTCGGCCGCTGCCTCTTCCTCGTCCACGGCTGCCGCCTCCGGTGGTGCCTCGGGTTGCTGCTCCGGCTCCAGCTGCGTCCCGGCTCCGGACGTGCGCACCACCTCGCCGTTCTCGACGGCGACCTGGCGGGTGAGCCAGCGCTGGCGGCGGATCGTGAGCAGTGCCTGGATCTTGATCAGCGCCATGACCCAGGAGACGAACACGTAGCCGGGTACGAGGAAGAAGCTCGACGGCCTGCGCCGGATGTGCGGCAGCAGCTTGGCCGAGCGGCTGATCTGCCACCACAACGCGAGCACGACCGCGAAGATCCAGTTGTGGTTGACGAGGGCGACCACCATGAAGATCGGGCCCAGCAGGAGCGTGAAACCGCTGACCGCCTTGTCGACCATCGTGTAGGCGAGGAACGGGTGCTTCCACACCCATGGCCGCGACAGCGCCCGCAGGTCGGACCGCCAGGTGTTGCGCGCCCAGCGCAGCCGCTGGCGGAAGAAGATCCGCCACTGGTCCGGGAAGGTCGACCAGACCTCCGCGGTGCGCTGCATGTAGGTCAGGTAGCCGCGTTCGAGGACGAGCGTGGTGAGGCGCTTGTCGTCGCCCGAGAGGCAGGGCACGCCCCAGAACGCCTCGTCCATGAAGTCGTCCTCGATCTCCAGCAGCAGCTCGCGGCGGTAGATCGCGGTCCGGCCGGAGAGGCACGAGACGGCCTTGCCCAGGTAGGTCTGGCTGGCGTTCTCGTCGAAGTAGCGGTGGTCGAGGAACATGTCCGTGATCCGGGCGAGGAACCCGCGGGCCCCGTAGACGGACTGCCGGGTGCCCACGCCACCGATGCGCGGGTCCGCGAACGGCTTGCACACCTCGGACGCGACATCGGCCGCCCACACGGTGTCCGAGTCGACCAGCGCCACGAGGTCGGTCGTCGCCTTGCGCCAGCCCCGACGCAGTGCGTCCCGCTTGCCGGGAACGGTGGTGACCACGACCGTCACCGGATAGCGGCGGGCGATCTCCTGGCAGACCCGGTCGGAGGCGTCGATGACGAGGATGACCTCGTCGACGTCGTTGGCGAGCCACGACTCGATTGCCGCGGCGAAGACGTGCGGGTCCTCCTGGTAGACCGGCACGACCAGGCTCATCGACAGGCGGTGCTCGTCCAGGACGGGCCGGTAGAGCACCGCCGGGATGCGCCGCACGAGCCAACAGCCCCAGCGGAACAGGCCGAGCATCCCCAGCGGGGTGCCCAGCACGTAGTAGTAGAGGGGAAGGTTCATGCCGGCCCGTGCTGCTGCCGGTGGGTGCCCGCCATGGCGCGAGCGCGCAGCTGGTCGGCGTCTGCTGCGTGGGTGGCGGTGTCGACCTCGTCCGAGACGATCGCGGCGAGGCGGTCGTTGGTCTCCACCACCGCGGAGAGCAGCGGCATATCCACCCCGATGGTGTCGGCGAAGCCGAGGAACCCGCAGGTGTCCTTGGGCAGGCAGACGCCGCCGTACGGGGCGCCGCCGCGGATGCCGTACTGCGGGTTGATGGAGCCCTCGGCCGAGCGGGCCACGGTGGCGGCGATCGGGTCGAGGTCCACGCCGAGCTTCTGGGCGACGAGCCACATCTCGTTCCAGAAGCTGATCTTGGTGGCGTTGTAGATGTTGTGGGCGCACTTGACGAACTCGGCCTCGGCCGGGTCGGCGAAGGTGCGCAGCTCCCCACCGAAGGGCGAGAGCAGGGTGCGCAGCCGCTCCACCGTCTGCGGGTCGCGGCTGGCGATCACCGTCATCCACGGGTGCGCGAAGTCCTCCGCCGCCGACACGGCGCGCAGGAACTCCGGGTTGGACGCGAGGCCGAAGCCCTCGCCGACGGTGCGGCCGGACTGCTCCTCGAGCACCGTGCGGACCAGGCTCTCCGTGGTGCCCGGCGGCACCGTGGAGCGCACGACCACGGTGTGGTGCGCTGGCGCCGCCGCGATGGCGCGTCCGACTGCGGCGGTACCGGCGGTGAAGGCCGACAGGTCGTAGCGGTGCCCGTCGTTGGGCGTGGGCAGGGTCAGGAAGATCAGGGAATCCGGCTCGCCGGTCAGGTCGATCTCGGTGCGCACGTCCAGGCCGCGCTTCCGCAGCTCCCGCACCCGCTCGGGCGCGATGTCGATGAACGTGACGTCATGACCGGCCGCCAGGAAGCCCTCACCCGTCGCCGTTCCCACGACGCCCGAACCCATGATGAAGATCCTCGACGACTGCATGGAATTGCACCTTCCCCTATTTCTCGGCGGTCGAACCTGTCGCGTCAGGGGAGATGGTTCCGCAATCCAGCGGCTCCACGATCGTGTATGCGCTGATTACACGGCGTATCCGGCCACGGTGGGCTATCGGTGGCTCGGTAGCCTGTTCGGGCAGCTCAGCCGTGCGATATGGCTGTCACAGCCGCTTCGCGCGCGGCAGGCCCGACCTGTGTCGTTCAACTTTGCGTAACCAGCTTTGTGACGTGGGTCACCGGGAAATGCACCTGGTCCGGTGAATCCGGAGCAATTATCGGGGCACCCGTATCCATCCCGGAAACAGCCGTTCGGGTGGCCTCGGGCGCCGCCCGGCGCAAAACCTACCCGGCGTGTGACCGTTCGGCGACCTGCCGCTCGGACGGGCGCATCCCCCGCGCGGGAGCGGCGTTTGCCGACCGGCTCCGTCGGGCGGTCGCCTTCACCCAGAGTGCTCGACCTCCGGGGAGCAGCGGACAGCCTCGGCAACGGCGTCCGGCTCGGGGCCGCGAGCTCTACCGACCAGCGCGTCGAGCAGGGGGAGGTGCGCGGCACGAGAGCCCCGGTCGGACGTCGATCGAGCGAAACGAGAGCGGCCCGGGCGCATCAGACCAGATGCGCCCGGGCCGGCTGCGCCCGCGGTCGGGCGGCTCGTTCGGGTGGCTCGTTCGGGTGCGAGGTGCTCCCCGCGGAGGATGTCAGTCGCTGAGGATCGCGCCGTTCTGGTTCTCGAAGATCGAGTTGCTGCCGTCGGGCACGACCGCTGATCCCTTCAGGAGGATCCCGGAACGGTTGGCGAAGATCAGGTTGTCCGAGATGTCGAGGTCGTCGCCGTCGATGTCGACGTAGACGCCGTACCGCCCGTTCTCGCCGATGGTGTTGCCGCTCACCTTCGTGCCGCTCGACTCGCTCACGACACGCACGCCGTCCTGCTTGTTCCCACGGACCTGGTTGTTCTCGACGCCGATGTTCCGCGACGTCTGCGTGACGCTGATCCCGGCCTCGTTGTTGTCGTAGACCCGGTTGTTGCGGATCGTGCTGTCGTTGGACTCGTTGACGTTGATGCCCTGCGAAGCGTTCGCGAAGCTGTCGTTGCCCTCGATCGTGTTCCGGTCGGACCGCAGGTACAGCACGATGCCGTGGTGCGCGTTGCGGTAGACGACGTTGTTCCGGATGACGCTGTCGGTGCAGTCCTCGGCGAGGATGATGCCGTGCTTGCCGTTGTCGTGGGCCACGTTGCCCTCGATGAGCATGTCGTGTGACCCGGTGTGCGGGTCGATGCCGTACAGCTTGTTGTCGTGGAACTCGCTGTTGGTGACGACGAGCCCGGCCACCTCGTAGCTGTACATGCCGAAGTAGTTGTGGGACGAGACGCTGTTGGTCATCTTCCCGGTCGTGCCCTCGGTGCGCCAGGAGATCCCGTAGGACTCGACGGTGCCGTTGCCGAGGAACCGGAGCTCGGCGTGGTCGATCTCCATCCGCGCGCCGTCGCGGGCGAGCAGGTAGCCGCGGCCGTCGTCGAGGTTGGTGTCCGCGGTGTTCGCGCCGGGGTCCCACGTGGTGATGCAGCTGCCGACTACGTCGAGGCCACCGCCGGACGCCTTCACCGCGGCGATCTTGCCGTTCTCGCTGATCAGCCTGAGCCACTTCACCTCGGGCGCCGCGATCCGCAGCGACGCCCCCGGGACGATGGAGATGTCGGCGCGCAGCTCCCACACGCCGTCACCGACCTCGCGGAGGTTGCCGCCCGACCGCGGGGCCAGCGCCGGGAGGGGCACGTTCTCGCCGGCCGACAGCGTGATCGTCGGCGGACCGCCGGGGCTCGCCGGTGGGTCCATGCGCACGGTGGGGGCGCCGCCGCCGCCACCGCCTTCGCCTCCCGTCCACGGCTCCCTGGAGCACGGCGCGGCGGGGTCCACCTTCTCGGAAGGCGGGGCCTCCTTCTTCGCGACCGGCTCGGGCGTCGGGTTGGCGCAGGCGCTCGCCAGCAGTGCGGAGACGGCCAGGAGGACCCCGAGCGCGGCGGTCCGGCCGCGGGGGTGGGCAGCACGGGAAGCGATCTGTCGAGACATCGTCTGGGTCATCCTCGGGTCGGCACCGGCGTCGCGGCCGGTCGTCGTGATGCGCCCGTGGCGCCCGGGGCGGCGGGCTCCTCTTCCGAGGACGGTGCCCCGCCGCCGCAGCGCGGAGGCGGAGCACCGGGACGTGGACTGGGACATCGGTCCGGCTAGCCGGCTCCCACCGGGATCGCCGGGGGCAGGCGCTTCTTGTTGCCGCCCACCTTGCGCTGCCGGAAGGAGTGCACCTGCTCAAGCACGATGGCCAGCAGGATCAGCGGCACGCCCATGGCGGCCAGCAGGTTGAGCGGCGGGAGGCTGATGTTGTTCACGCCCTCCGGGACGAACACCCCCCGGACCGCCTCCAGCGCGTGCACGCTCGAGTTGGCGAGGACGAGCTGGCTACCGGGCGCGACGTCCAGGCCCAGGCTGGTGGCCTCGATCGCGACGTTCTCGGCGCGCACCATCTCGGGTGAGCGGACCCGCATGCCCGCGCTGGGCCCGTTGATCGCCACCGCGCTGATCGTGGCCGGGGCGGTGACCTGGATGCCCGTGGAACCGCCGGTGATCGTGCCGCCGTTGACGACGGCGTTCGGAGTGGCGAGCCGGATCGCACCGTCCGAGACGTTGTTCGCCGTGAGGTCGGTGATGGTGACGTCCGCCGCACCGGCCGAGCTGACGACCCCGTCTCGGCCGCCGTCGATCGTCATGCCGGTGAGCTGGACGTGCGCGGCCCCGCGCTCGAGGCGAACGCCCGCCTTGGCGTCGGTGATCTGCACGCCGTTGATGCGGACCTCCTTGCCACCGACGTTGACACCGGCGACGCGGGAACCCTCGATCGTCGAGTTCTTCAGCTCGAGGTTCAGGGTGCTCTTCTCGATCACCACGCCCCGGCGGCCTCCGCTCGTGCGGATGTTGTCGAGCACGATGCCGGTGCTGCCGACGTGGGTGAAGATGCCGATCGGCTGGTCGGTTGCCGTGTAGTCGGTGATCTCGATGTTCTTCACCTGGTTCAGCCGCAGCCCGCCCGCCTTGTCGGCCTCGGTGGCGATGCCGCTGACCTTGGCGCCGTCCTGCTGGGTGACGACCAGGCCGTAGAGCGCGTTGTTCTTCGTGGTGAGCCCGCTGACCGATCGGTTGGAGTTCGCCCCACCGACGAACATCCCGTTGCCACCGTTGTTCTCGGCGCGCAGGTTGGCCATGCGGGTGCCCTTGTCGGCGTTGAGGACGATGCCGTCGGTCTGCGACTCGGTGACCGTGACCCCGTCGAGGTTCACGTTCTGGGCCCGCGAGACCTCCACGCCGATGTTGTTGCGCTGCAGCGTGGTGCGCACGAGCGACCCGGTGCTGTTCGGGTTGAAGCCCACGGCGGGCTCCGCGGTCACCTGGCCGTGCTCGGGGACGCCCATGTCGGTGATGGTGACGTCGGTGGCGTGGATCTCACCGCCGGTCGCCGCCTCGAGGAACGGCCGGCCGGCCGCCTCCATCGGCAGCGGCTGCCCGCCGCGGTCGACGCCCGAGAGCGTGGTGTTCTTCAGCGTCAGCCGGCCGCTGCCGGTGTAGATCGGACAGGCATCCGGCGTTTCGGGGCCGCCGAGCACCTTCACGGTGGGGATGTCGGCGATCTCGAAGTTGACGCCGGGCGTCAGGACGATGGCCATGTTCACCGTGGCCGTGTCGCCGTCGATGGTGACCCAGTCGGCCGGCAGCATCCGGTCGAGTTCCTTGAGCGACAGCACGCCGGGACGCCGGGGGACGAGGGTGGTGAGCCGCCCGTTGTCGACCACCTCGACGCGGTCGACGCGCACGGTGACCATCTGGCGGGGCCTGCCGCGCTCGTCCCACGAGGAGCGGGCCTTCGCGGCCTGCTCGGCGCGCTCGGCGGCCTCCCTGCGGGCGCGCTCCTCGGCCTTGCGGGCCTTCTCGGCGGCCTTCGCGGCCGCTTCGGCCGCTTCCTTCTCCGCCTTCTCCGCCGCCTTGCGCTCCTGCTCCGCCCGACGCTTCTCCTCGAGCTCGGCCTGGGAGGGGCCGCTGGGCCGCGGGGCCGGGGCGGGGTCGGGGTCCGGCTGGGGGTCGGGCTCCGGTTCGGGCTCGGGCTCCGGTTCGGGCTCGGGCTCGGGCTCGCTGGCGCCGCCGCCACCACCGCCCGGGTCGCTGCTGCCGCCGTCGCCTGCAGGCGGAGAGGACTGGACCATCGCCACGCCACCAGGCGCAGGCGCTGCCGCCGCGGCCGATGCGGCCGTGGCGGGAAGAGCGAGCGCGCTGATGGCGAGGCTCGCCAGGATGATCCTGGCGATGCCCTGCCTGCGCGTCCGGGAGCTGGTCATGCGGCCCTCCCCACACCGACCACCCGCATCGGGATGGTCGCGTCGTCCTCGATGCCGCCGCCAGCGCCCGCTGTGCGTACGACCTGACCGTTCTCGACGGCGACCTGGCGGGTGCCCCACTTCTGGTAGCGGATCGTCATCAGGGCGCGGATCTTGATGAGCGCCATGAGCCAGGAGACGACCACGTAGCCCAGCACGAAGAAGAAACTCGAAGGCCGTCGCACGATGTGGGGCAGGAACTTCGCGGCGCGGCTGATCTGCCACCAGGACACGAGGATCGCGGCGACGATCCACTCCTGCGCGATCAACGCCGTGACCAGGAAGATCGGACCGAGCAGCACCGTGAAGCCCGACAGCGCCTTGTCGATCATCGTGTAGGCGAGGAACGGGTGCTTCCAGATCCAGGGCTTCGACAGCGCCCGCATGTCCGAGCGCCACGTGTTGCGCGCCCAGCGCACCCGCTGCTTGAAGAAGATGCTCCACTTGTCCGGGAACGTCGACCACACCACCGCAGTGCGCTGCATGTAGGTGAGGTAGCCGTGCTCGAGCGTGAGCGTGGTGAGGCGCTTGTCGTCGCCCGACAGGCAGGGGATGCCCCAGAACTTCTCTTCCATGAACTCGGCCTCGATCTCCAGCAGCAGGCTGCGCCGGTAGATCGCGGTACGACCCGACAGGCACGCCACCGCCTGACCCAGCAGGGTCTGGCTGGCGTTCTCGTCGAAGTACCGGTTGTCGAGGAACATGTCGGTGATCCGCGCCAGGAACCCCTTGGTGCCGTAGACGCACTGCCGGGTGCCGACCCCGCCGATGCGGGGGTCGGCGAACGGCTTGCACACCTCGGCGGCCACGTCGGGGGCCCAGATGGTGTCGGAGTCGACGAGCGCGACGAGCTCGGTGCGGGCGGCGCGCCAACCGCGGCGCAACGCGTCCCGCTTGCCCGGGACGTCGGTGATGACGATCCGGACCGGGTACCTGCGTGCGATCTCCTGGCAGGTCGTGTCCGAGGCGTCGATGACGAGGATCACTTCCGCGACCCGGTTGGCGAGCCATGACTCGATCGCCATCGCGAAGATCTCCGGGTCCTCCTGGTAGGTGGGGACCACGATGCTCATCGGAAGCCGGTAGTTGTTGACCACCGGTTTGTAGAGCACTGCCGGGATCCGGCGGACCAGCCAAGTGGCCCACCGGATCAGGCCGAGCACCCCGAGCGGGGTGCCCAGCACGTAGTAGTACGCAGGTAGGTTCATGCCGGCTCGTGCTGCTGCTGTCCGTTCACCACTGCAGCAGCCGTCTCCTTTCCACTGGCAGCCTGGCGCAGCTGGGCGTGCGACGCGGCGTGGGTCGCGGTGTCGACCTCTTCTGAAACGATCGCGGCAAGGCGGTCGTTCGTTTCAACCACCGCGGAGAGCAGCGGCATGTCGACGTCGATGTTGGCCGCGAAGCCGAGGAAGCCGCAGGTGTCCTTGGGGAGGCAGACGCCGCCGTAGGGGGCGCCACCGCGGATGCCGTACTCGGGGTTGATCGAACCCTCGGCCGAGCGCGCCACGGTGGCGGCGATCGGGTCGAGGTCGACACCGAGCTTCTGCGCGACGAGCCACATCTCGTTCCAGAAGCTGATCTTGGTGGCGTTGAAGATGTTGTGCGCGCACTTGATGAACTCGGCCTCGGCCGGGTTCGAGAAGGTGCGCAGCTCGCCACCGAACGGCGCGAGCACCTCGCGCAGCCGCTCGACGTTCTGCGGGTCGCGGCTGGCGATGATCGTCATCCACGGGTTGGCGAAGTCCTCGGCGGCCGAGACGGCGCGCAGGAACTCGGGGTTGGACGCCAGGCCGAAGCCCTCGTTGGCCACCATCCCGGAGTTCTCCTCCAGGGTCTCCTTGACGAGGCCCTCGGTGGTGCCCGGGGGAACGGTGGAGCGCACGACGACCGTGTGGCGGGCGGCGGACCCGGCGAGGGCCTTGCCCACCGAAGCGGTGCCGGCGGTGAACGCGGTCAGGTCGTAGCGGTGCCCCTCGTGCGGGGTGGGCAGGGTGAGGAAGATCAACGACTCGGGCTCGTCGGTCAGGTCGATCGCGGTGCGTGCGTCCCAGCCACGCTCCTTGAGCTCGCTGACCCGCGCCTCGTTGATGTCGATGAACGTCACGTCGTGGCCGGCCTCACGGAAGCCACCACCCGTAGCAGCTCCCACGACGCCCGATCCGACGATGAAGATCCTCGACGACTGCATGGAATGCCCCTCCAATTCTTGGCAACCGTTCCGGTCGCCTCTGACGGACGATGGTTTCGCAGCTGATGGATCCACGAACGCCCAGGTCCTTCGTCACGCAGCGCAACCACACTGGTGGAAGCAGCCACCCGAATGCCCGAGTTTCCCCAGGTCGACGACAGAGTACCGAAGGCGTTGCTCAGCCAGTGGAGTGACCTACCTGAGAGCGTCACAGCGCTTCGTAATCAACTGCTGTGACCTCTGTCACCGCTCGAATCACTCGCTCGGACCAATTTACGGGCACGTCGCCGAATAACGGTAACGTTTCGGCTGATGCCGCTCGCCGTTTCCGCATCGCCGTTCGCCGCCACTCCTAGACAATGAGCGCATAGGGGTCGCCGCTCGGCGCGCGCTCATCATCTCGCGCGCAACCTCGGCGACTTGCGGTCGTTCGGCCGGAGCGGCCGCGGGGGCGAGCGGTCACTGCGCGTGCTCCCCGCCGCTGCCCCGGGTGGGCGACGAGGGACCCGTCCGGGCCATCACCGCGCGGACCTGCGGAATCGTCCCCTTTGGAGCGCAGCGGGTGCTCGCGCCCGAACGCCGCGCCGACCGACAGCCTAGCCGCGCTGAACGCTGCTGGTCGTCATTGCCCGAGCACCCACTGTCGCTGTCTGCTCGGTGATGCGGCGCACCCCGTTACCCTGTTCGCGTGCCGATGGTGTCTCCCGTCCCTTTTCTGCACGGTGACCGGGAGGTCATCGCGGTCCTGCGCGAGCGCAGAGCAGCCCGCACCACTCCCGGTGCCCGTGACGACGATCACCGCGTCGCCCTCGTCATCGGTGGCGGGGGCATGCGCGGCGCGTACGTGGCCGGGATGCTGCGCGCACTCGACCGTGCCGGCCTCGTCCCGGCGTTCGACGAGGTCTACGGGGCGTCGTCCGGCGGGTTCAGCGGCGCGGCCTTCCTCACGGGCGAGGCAGCTGCCTGCGCCGCGAGCTACCCGGAGGACCTCTGCACGGACGTCTTCATCAACATGCGCCGGCTCGGCAGCCGCCGCCCGGTGGTCGCCCTCGACCACCTCGTGCACGACGTGCTCTCCGACCGCAAGCCACTCGCGTGGCACGAGCTGGGGCGCACTCCGGCGCCGCTTCGCGTGGTGGCAACCGACGCAGCGGACCTGACCGCCCACACCCTGGTGGGCATGGAGACGGTCGAGGACTGGAAGCGGGCGCTGCGCGCGAGCGCGTCCATCCCGCTGCTGGCCGGTCCGCCGATCTCGTGGGGCGGACGGCGGTGGGTCGACGGGTCGGTCGCGGAGCCGCTCGCCATGGCGAGGGCACTGCGCGGCGGTGCCACCCACGTGCTCGTGCTGCTGTGCCGGGGAACCGACGACCTCCACCCGGACGCCGACGCCGGGCTCTCCCTGTGGGCCCGCGCGCTCGACCGGCTCGTCCCCGGCCTGGGCTCGCTCGCACAGGGGTCCCGCCG
This sequence comes from Pseudonocardia cypriaca, assembly GCF_006717045.1. NCBI lineage: Bacteria > Bacillati > Actinomycetota > Actinomycetes > Pseudonocardiales > Pseudonocardiaceae > Pseudonocardia > Pseudonocardia cypriaca. The sequence goes on along the minus strand of NZ_VFPH01000002.1, from coordinate 2,055,842 downwards.
GTACGGCGTCGACCTGCGGCTGGTCACCGACGCCGCGCACCCCGACCGGGGGCCGGGCCACCTGGCCGCCATCGGCCCGGCGCGCTCAGCGGGCATGGGCGCGCTGTGCGTCGACCCCGTGCGCGTCGGCGATGCCGTGCGCATCGGTGACGAGTCGGCGGTGGCCGCCCTCGACGCGGTGGCCGCCTGATCCGGACGGGTTCCGGCCTGTCGGTGCGGAGCGAAGCCATGTTGGACGCGAGCCGCGGGAGCGCGGAGCGGAGGCAGATGAACACCGTCAGGCCGCGGGCCGCCGTCGTCGTAACCGGGAGCGAGCTGCTGACGGGCGTCATCCCCGATCGCAACGGCCCGTGGCTCTCCCGCGAGCTCACCGCGCTCGGCTTCGAGGTGGCGCACGTGCAGGTCGTCGGCGACCGCCCCGGCGACCTCGCCCGCGCGCTCGACCTCGCACTCGAGGACGGCTGCGAGCTGGTCGTCACCAGTGGTGGGCTCGGCCCGACGGCCGACGACCTGACCGCCGAGATCGTCGCCCGGTTCGCGGGCGTGCCGCTGGAGCTGGACGAGGCGATGCACGCGCGGATCGCGCAGATCCTGGCCGGGTTCGCCGCCCGCACCGGCTTCGGTGGCCCCGCATTGGACGCGGCGAACCGCAAGCAGGCCATGGTGCCGCGGGGCGCGGTGGCGCTCGACCCGGTGGGCACGGCGCCGGGGCTCGTGGTGCCCCGGCCGGGCGGCCCGCTCGTCGTGGTGCTGCCCGGACCACCCCGCGAGCTGCAGGGGATGTGGCCTGCGGCGCTGGCGTCGGCGCCCGTGCGGGAGCTGCTCGCGCGCGTGCCCGCTGCCGAGGCCCGCTCGTTGCGCTACTTCGGCCTGCCCGAGTCCGAGATCGCGGCCACCCTGCGCGAGATCGAGGCGGAGCGCGACCTGTCCGGTGTCGAGATCACCACGTGCCTGCGCCGCTCGGGGCTGGAGGTCGACCTGCGCCCGCAACCCGGCGCCGAGTCGGTGGCCGATGCGGTGCACGCTGAGCTCGCCGCGCGGCACGCCCGGCACCTCGTGAGCACCGACGGCACCAGCACCGACGAGCTGCTGGCCGGCGCGCTGCGCGAGCGCGGCTGGACGGTGGCCACGGGGGAGTCGTGCACCGGCGGCATGCTCGCCGCGCGACTCGTCGACCTGGCCGGGTCGTCCGACTACGTCGCCGGCGGGGTGGTCGCCTACTCCAACGAGGCCAAGACCGAGCTGCTGGGCGTGCCCGCCGAGATGATCGCCGCTCACGGGGCCGTGTCGCCCGAGGTCGCGCGGGCACTGGCCGACGGGGCTCGCGAGCGCTTCGGCGCCGACGTCGGCATCGGCATCACGGGTGTCGCCGGACCCGGCGGCGGAACCGAGGCGAAGCCGGTCGGCTACGTCTGCTTCTGCGTCACCACCGCGGACGGCCAGGTGATCGCCCGCGGCCCCCGCCTCCCCGGCGGCCGCACGGACATCAGGGAACGGTCCACGGACGTCGGGATGCACCTGCTCCTGCGCGCCACGCGCCACTCCTGAATCCGACGAACGGCGCGTTGGTCGGATAGGTACCGACGAACGCGCCGTTCGTCGGTACGGGTCAGGCGCCGCGCGCCGCCTCGAAGCGGGTTGCCGCGTCGGCCCAGTTCACCACGTTCCACCAGGCCTTGACGTAGTCCGGCTTGACGTTGCGGTACTGCAGGTAGAAGGCGTGCTCCCACATGTCGAGCATGGCGACGGGGACCTGGCCGGCGGGGAGGTTGCCCTGCTGATCGTAGAGCTGGTGGATCAGTAGCCGCTGCCCGAGCGTGTCCCAGCCGAGGATGGCCCAGCCGGAGCCCTGGATGGTGGTGGCGGCGGCGGTGAAGTGCGCCCGGAAGGCGTCGAAGGAGCCGAAGTGCTCGTCGATGGCGGCGGCGAGCTCGCCGGTGGGCTTGTCGCCGCCGTCGGGGGAGAGGTTGTTCCAGAAGATCGAGTGGTTCACGTGGCCGCCGAGGTTGAACGCGAGGGTCTTCTCCAGGCCGACGATGGAGCCGTAGTCGCCGGTGTCGCGGGCGGCGGCGAGCTTGTCGAGGGTGTCGTTCGCGGCGTTGACGTAGGTCTGGTGGTGCTTGGAGTGGTGCAGCTCCATGATCTCGCCCGCGATGTGCGGGGCGAGGGCGCCGTAGTCGTAGGGCAGGTCGGGAAGCGTGTACGGGGCCATGGGTACTTCCTCGCTCTCGATCGCGTGCGGTGCAGCAGCGATCCTCATGCTCTTGCCAGTGCTTCGCAACTGGGTGGCGGCGACGGCTAATCGCAAGTAGATTGCAACTACCTCGTGCTGGTGATCGTTCTGGCAGCTCGACGTCGGCGGGGGGCGCGGACCCGGCCTCGCGGCCGGGTCCGCGTGATCACCGCAGCTTGCGGAAGAAGGTGCGCAGCTCGTCCACCAGGACGTCCGGTTGCTCCAGCGCCGCGAAGTGGCCGCCGACCGGAGGTTCGTTCCAGTGCCGCAAGTCGGTGTAGCGGCGCTCGATCCAGTGTCGCGGCAGCCGCGCCAGCTCCTGCGGGAAGAGTGTGACCCCGGTCGGCACCGGTACCACGTCCATCCGCCTGCGCTTGTAGCTCTCCCAGTACAGCCGGGCCGACGACGCGCCTGCGTCGGGGAGCCAGTAGAGCATCACGTTGTCCAGCAGCCGGTCGCGGGAGACGACGTTCTCCGGGTGGCCGGCGCAGTCGGTCCAGTCCCAGAACTTCTCCACGATCCACATGCACTGCCCGACGGGCGAGTCCGCGAGGCTGTAGCCGAGCGTCTGGGGCCGGGTCGACTGCTCGTGCGAGTAGCCGGCCCCCACCTTCATGAACGTCTTGCGGGCAGCGAGGCCCTTCTGCTCGGCCTGGGTGAGGGGCTTCGCCTCGTCGTCCGGTGGCGGCCCGGCCATCGGCATCGTGAGGTGGATGCCGACGAGGCTCTCCGGCGCCCCGGTGCCCAGCGCGGAGGTGATCGCCGCGCCCCAGTCGCCGCCGTGCGCCGCGTAGCGGTCGTAGCCCAGCCGGTCCATGAGCTGCGCCCATGCGGTGGCGATCCGCTCCACGCCCCACCCGGGGACCGTCGGCTTGCCGCTGAACCCGTAGCCGGGCAGCGCCGGGATCACGAGGTGGAACGCGTCGGCCGGATCAGGCGGGTCGGTGAGCGCCGGGATGATGTCGAGGAACTCCACGATCGACCCCGGCCAGCCGTGGGTGAGCAGCAGCGGCAGCGCGCCCTCGTGCCGCGAGCGGACGTGCAGCAGGTGCACCTCGACCGTGTCGTCGCCGCCCCCGTCCAGCCCGGTGCGGAACTGGGGGAGGGCGTTCAGCTCGGCCTCGCAGCGGCGCCAGTCGTAGCGGCGGGCCCAGTGGTCGCACAGCTCCCGCGCGTAGTCGAGGGGCACGCCCTGCATCCAGCCCGACGCCGTGGCCGGGTCGGGCCAGCGGGTGCGGGCGAGGCGTTCACGCAGGTCGTCCAGGTCCGACTCGGGGATCTCGATGCGGAAGTCCCGCACTACAACTGCACTCCTCTTGTCAGTGCGCCGTCGACGACGAGGTTGGTGCCGGAGATGAACGACGCCCGTGGGCTGGCGAGCATCATGACGGCGTAGGCGACCTCGTCGTCCGTGCACATGCGCCCCGTCGGGTTGAGCGCCAGCGCCTTCGCGAAGAACTCCGGGTCGTTGCGCTCGATGTTCTGCCAGACGCCGCCTTCGAAGTAGACGTTGCCGGGCGAGACGGTGTTGGCCCGGACCTTGCCCGCCTTCTGGTAGGCCAGGCCGGCCATGTAGTGGACGAGCGCCGCCTTCATCCCGCCGTACGAGCCGGCGAAGAAGTCGACCTCCCGCCCCGACACGCTGGACACGGCGACCACACAGCCGTCGTCGCTGCGTTCCAGGTGCGGAAGCGCCGCGTTGACCAGCCGGACCGTGTGCATGAGGTCGACCTCGAACTCCTTCCGCCAGCTCTCCTCGTCCTGACCCGCCACGATGGCGCTCACGTTGGCGACCGCGATGTCGATGCCGCCGAAGCGTTCCGCCGTGGCCTCCACCCAGCCGGCGAGCCCTGGGCCGTCGGTGACGTCGAGCACGGTGCCCGCGACCTCGTGACCCGCCGCCCGAAGTGCCTCCTCCGCGGCCTTCACGTCCGCGTCGGTGCGGGCGCAGAACGCGACCCGGACCCCTTCGGCCGCGAGGGACTCGACGATCGCGCGCCCGATCCCCTTCGTGCCGCCGGTCACGAGGGCGGTCTTGCCGGCGAGTTGCAGATCCACTCCGGGCTCCTTCAGGTCAGGGCGGCGGCCTGCTCGCGCAGGTGGCGGTGCATGCCACCGAACGCGGCGGCGGTGGGCAGGAGCGACTTCTCGATCTTCGTGACCGCGCTGTAGTTCGTGTCGCAGACGTTGGCGAGCGGTGAGCGGGCGATCTGGGTGAGCAGCTGGTAGGCGTCCAGCCGGTCGAGCCCGTACAGCTCGCCGAGCCAGGCGATCATGCCGACCTGGCTGGCCCGCCACGCGTCCTCCAGGGGGCGGGCCGACCCGACGACCACGTAGTCCTCGTCGTGCTCCAGCCTCGGCCACGCCGGGGCGTGCCCCTTGACCAGCTCCACGATCAGCGTGACGTCCATCGCGCCCTCGACCGCGGTGCCGCAGCTCTCGCCCTCACCCTGGCGGTAGTGCCCGTCGCCCACCGAGAACATGGCGCCCTCGACGTTCACGCCCAGGAAGCAGGTGGTGCCGGCGCGCATCTCGGGGGTGTCCATGTTGCCGCCGAAGGTGTCGGGCACGAGGCTCGACCGCACCTCGCGGCCGGGTGGCGCCACGCCGACCGTGCCCAGCATCGGCGCGATCGGCAGCTCCAGGCTGAGCGAGCTGCGCTGCGCCTCGAAGCGGAGGACGCCGCGGGCGCGGTCCAGCTCGTAGATCCAGGTCTGCTCGGGGAGCGGGTCGTTCAGCAGGGCGGTGCGGTCGGTGCCGGTGAGCGCCCCGAAGAACGGGATCGTGCTGGACGCGGCCCAGTCCCGGGCCGGAGTGAGGTCGACGATGTGCAGGGCGAGCGTGTCGCCCGGCTCGGCGCCCTCCACGTAGAACGGGCCGGTCTGCGGGTTCACCTCGGCCATGTTCAGCACCTGCGACGGCTTGTCGGTGGTGCGCTGCAGCCGTCCGGAGAAGGCGTCCTCGGTCCAGAGCTTCAGCACCGTGCCCGGCGTGATCCGGTGGGTCGGCGCGACGCCGCCGAACGTCCACGCGTACTGGTCGGGCTGCGGCCGGAACTCCAGGACGTCCACGCGGCAGATCGTGGGCCCAGGGAAGGGCCCGCGCAAGCCCGGCGCCGGAGGTTCAGGAAAGCCACGTTCAGGGCGTTGCGGTTCCTGAACGTGGCTTTCCTGACCTTTCGGCACCTCGCCGCGGCTCCGGCGCCCCCAACACCCGGGAGATGCCGCGGGCCGCCGCTCGCACCACCGGGATGTAGGCGCGGGCGTCCGAGGCCTCCGCGGGGACCACGACCGAGAGCGCGGCCACGACATCGCCGCGCGGGCCGTGCACCGGCGCCGCGATCGAGAGCGCGATCAGCTCGATCTGGCCGTCGCTCACGGCCACGCCGGTGCGGCGGACCTCGGCGAGCACGCGGCGCAGCTCGTCGGGATCGCACATCGTCTTCGCGGTGAAGCGCTTCAGGGGAGTGGCGAGCACCTGCTCCTGCAGCTCCGGGTCGGCGTTGGCGAGCAGGACGAGGCCGACGCCGGTGGCGTGCAGCGGCAGCCGGCCGCCCACGCGCGTGATCACGTTGACGGCGCCGCGGCCGGAGATCCGCTCGACGAACACGACCTCGCTGCCGTCGAGGACCGCGAGCTGGACGTTCTGCCGGGTGACCTCGTAGAGGTCCTCGAGGAACGGCATGGCCGACTCGCGCAGCCCCAGCCCGCGCGGCGCGAGCGCGCCGACCTCCCACAACCGCAGCCCGACCCGGTAGCGCCCGTCCGTCCCCCGTTCGAGGGCTCCCCATTCGGCGAGCTCGCCGACGAGCCGGTGGGCGGTGGTGAGTGGCAGGTTCGCGCGCCGCGAGAGCTCGCTGAGCCCGAGCTCGGGGCGCTCGGCCGTGAACGCCGCGAGCAGGCGGAGCACGCGTCCCGTCACCGTTTCCGTCACGGGGCGAGTCTGCCGTGCCACTTCCGTTGGCCGGAAGGCGAGTCGAGGACGCGGTCGGCGTGCGTCAGGCTTCCTCGCATGCGTACGCAGGTCGGCATCGTAGGAGCGGGACCGGCAGGCCTGTTGCTCTCCCATCTGCTCGCGCGCGCAGGCGTCGACTCCGTGGTGCTCGAGGCGCGCAGCCGCGAGTACGTGCAGCAGCGGGTGCGGGCCGGCGTGCTGGAGCACCCCACCGTCGAGCTGCTGCGCGAGGTCGGGCTCGGCGAGCGGCTCGACCGCGAGGGCATGCCGCACGAGGGCGTCTCGCTGCGGTTCGAGGGCGAGGACCACCGCATCGACTTCACCGACCTCGTCGGTCGCGGGATCACCGTGTACGGGCAGCAGGAGGTGGTGAAGGACCTGATCGCCAGGCGCCTCGCCGACGGCGGCGACCTGCGCTTCGAGGTCTCCGACGTCACCCTCGACGGGCTCGCCGATTCCCCGGTGATCGGGTTCACCGACGCTGACGGGCAGCGCCAGGAGCTGCGCTGCGACGTCATCGCCGGGTGCGACGGCTTCCACGGGATCAGCCGCGGCTCCTTCGCCCCCGAGGTGTTCGACCGCGAGTACCCCTACGCCTGGCTCGGGATCCTCGCCAAGGCCGCCCCCACCCAGCACGAGCTCGCGTACGCCAACCACGCCAACGGCTTCGCGCTCTACTCCATGCGCAGCCCCGAGGTCACCCGGCTCTACCTGCAGGTCCCGCCGGACACCGACCTCGCCGACTGGCCGGACAACCGGATCTGGGACGAGCTGGGCATCCGCCTGGCCGCCGAGGGGTTCACGCTCAACGAGGGCCCGGTCCTGGAGAAGGGCGTCACGGGGATGCGCAGCTTCGTGGCCGAGCCCATGCGGCACGGGCGGCTCTTCCTCGCGGGCGACGCCGCGCACATCGTGCCGCCCACCGGGGCGAAGGGCATGAACCTGGCCATCGCCGACGTGCGGGTGCTGGCCGAGGCCCTCACCCCGTACTTCGCCCGCGGCGACGAGTCCGGCCTCGACGCCTACTCCGACACGTGCCTGCGCCGCGTCTGGCGCGCAGAGCACTTCTCGTGGTGGATGACGTCGATGCTGCACAACGCGCCGGACGGGGACCCGTTCACCCGCCGCCTCCAGCTCTCGCAGCTGCACTACACCGTGACGTCGAGAGCCGCGGCCACCAGCCTCGCCGAGAACTACACCGGCCTACCTCACTGAGGAGGATCGACATGACGCTCGCCCAGCCCGCCGGCTACCGCCCGCCCCCGCCGGGGACGCATCCGCCGCTCGACCACCCCGGCTACAAGAGCACCGGCCTACGGGCGCCGTCGCAGGCGCCGATCGTGTTGCCGAACCGGCTCACCGAGGTCACCGGGCCGCTGCTGACCGCGGGGCACGACGACCTGATCGGCCCCAGCGACCACGACCTCACCACCCAGCACGCAGGTGAGCCGATCGGCCAGCGGATCGTCGTGTTCGGCCGCGTCCTCGACAGCGACGGCCGGCCTGTGCCCGACACGCTCGTCGAGGTGTGGCAGGCCAACGCGTCCGGCCGCTACCCGCACAAGAACGACAACTGGGCCGGCGCCCTCGACCCGAACTTCACGGGCGGCGGGCGGGTGCTCACCAACAATAAGGGCGAGTACTCGTTCACCACGATCAAGCCCGGCGCCTATCCGTGGGGCAACCACCACAACGCGTGGCGCCCGGCGCACATCCACTTCTCGCTGTTCGGCCGCGCGTTCACCCAGCGGCTCGTCACGCAGATGTACTTCCCGGACGACCCGCTGTTCGACCAGGACCCGATCTTCAACTCGGTCCCGGACCCGAAGGCCCGCCGGCGCATGATCTCGACGTTCGACCTCGAGGCCACCCGGCCGGAGTGGGCGCTCGCCTACCGCTGGGACATCGTGCTGCGCGGCCGCGAGCAGACCCCGTTCGAGGAGCCCCATGAGTGACCTGCTCACCCCGTCGCAGACCGTCGGACCGTTCCTCTCCATCGGCCTGACCTGGTCCGGCGGGCACCTGGTCGTCCCCGAGGGCAGCCCGGGCGCGATCCGCATCTCCGGCATCGTGCGCGACGGCTCGGGCGCGCCGGTGCCCGACGGCGTGATCGAGACCTGGCAGGCCGACGCCGACGGTCGCTTCGACCACCCCGACGACCCGCGGGGCGCCTCCGGCTCCGGGTTCGCCGGCTTCGGCCGCTGCCCGACCGACGGCGAGGGCCGCTACCAGATCGTCACGGTGAAGCCGGGCGCGCTGGGGGACGGGCAGGCACCGCACATCGACGTCACGGTGCTGGCGCGTGGCCTGCTCGACCGCCTGGTCACCCGCATCTACTTCCCGGACGAGGCCGAGGCCAACGCCGCCGACCCGCTGCTGTCGTCGCTGCCGCCGGAGCGCGCGGCCACGTTGCTGGCCGAGCCGGCGGGCGAGGGCGAGCTGCGCTTCGACATCCGCCTGCAGGGCGAGGGGGAGACGGTCTTCCTCCAGATCTGACCGGAGGCTCGATGTCCGACGAGACCGATGCGTGGCCTGCGGCCGATGCGGAGCTGGAGGCCGTCGAGGACGAGTGGGCACGAGCGATCGTCTCGAACGACGTCGCGCGGATCGCCGGCTTCATGGCGGACGACTGGGTGATGGTCTCCGAGTCCGGCGTGACGACCAGGGAGCAGTTCCTGGCCGTGGTGGAGTCCGGGGCGTTGACCCACTCGGCCATGGACCGCGTCGGCGACGCCCGGGTGCGGACCTACGGCGACACGGCGCTCCTCACCGCGCGCATCACGAACACAGCGCACTACGAAGGCAGGCGGTTCGACGCCGACGAGTGGGTGACGGACGTCTTCGTGCGCCGCGGGGACCGTTGGCTCTGCGTGCTGAGCCAGATCACCGCCGTCGCCGGCGCCTGAGACGCGCTCACAGCCACCCGTTCTCCTCCGCGATGCGGGCGGCCTCGGCGCGGTTGGCGGCGCCCGTCTTGCCGATCACCGAGGACAGGTGGTTGCGGACCGTGCCGCCCGACAGGTGCACGGCGCGGGCGATGTCGGCCACGCTCGCGCCGTCGCGGGCCGCGCGCAGCACGTCGCGCTCCCGCTCGGTGAACGGGCTGACTCCGCGGGCCAGGGACTCCGCGGCCAATCCGGGGTCCACGACGCGCAGCCCGGCGTGCACCCTGCGGATCGCCTCCACCAGCTGCTCCGGCGGTGAGTCCTTCACGACGAAGCCCGCGGCGCCTGCGGCCATGGCCCGGGCGAAGTAGCCCGGCCGGCCGAACGTCGTGCACATGACGATGCGGCAGGACGGGAGCGCGGTGTGCAGCTGCGCCGCCGCGGTCAGCCCGTCGGTGCCGGGCATCTGGACGTCCAGCAGCGCGACGTCGGGAACGGTGCGGCGGGCCGCCTCGACGACCTCGCCCCCGTCGCCGACCTCGGCGACCACCTCGATGTCCGGCTCGAGGGCCAGCATCGCGGCCAGGGCGCCGCGGACGAGCGCCTGGTCGTCGGCCAGGAGCACCCGGATCATCACGCCTCCGCGCAGAGGCGGAAGCCCCTGCCGGGCAGGGGTTCCGCGGTCAGGCGGCCGCCCACCGCGGCCATCCGTTCGGTGAGCCCGGTGAGGCCGCTCCCGGCCTCGACCCCGTCGGCGGGGCGGCCGTCGTCGCGGATCTCCAGGCAGCGCGGACCCATCCGGACGACGCAGCGGGTGGCGCCGCTGTGCCGGATCACGTTGGTGACGCCCTCGCGCAGGACGAACGCGAACGGCTCCCGCAGCTCCTCCGCGACGTCGTCGACGGCCTGCGGGAGATCCCCCGCGATGTCCGCCGCCCGCAGCGCCTCGTGGGCCCCGGCCAGCTCGGCGGCCAGCGACGGCCGTCGGTAGCCGGACACGGTGGCGCGGATCTCCGCGAGCGCATGGCGGGACAGCCGCTCGGCGTCGCTCAGCTCGGTGAGCGCTCGGTCCGGATCGGCGCCGCTCTCCAGGATCCGCCGGGCCAGGCCGGTCTTGACGGTGATCGTGGTGAGGCTGTGGCCGAGCACGTCGTGCAGGTCCCTCGCCACTCGGGCCCGCTCGTCGGCCACGGCGAGCGCGCGGATCCGGTCGTGCGCGGCGCGGAGCTGGTTGACCGTGCGGATGAGCTGGGTGACCGTCACGAGCCCGGCGGTCATCATGAGCAGCACGAACGTGTCGCTCCAGTCGACCGCGCCGTCCACCGCCCAGGTGCCGACCATCAGCGCGAGGGCGGTGAGCAGCCCGAGCACCATGCCCCAGCGCAGCGGCAGCAGGATGATCCCGGCTGCCACCGCGTACGACAGCAGTGCCAGGTCGCTCGGGTCGGCGGTCACCAGCGTGAACGCGGCGCCTGCCAGGTACAGCCAGCCGATCGCGAGGGTCCGGACGATCGGCCCCTGCAGCGGGCCGAGGTACAGCGTGAGCAGGTAGCTCACGACGTAGACGCCGGTGACCGCGACGAGCGCGACGCGGCTGCCGGCCGGCAGGCCCCATTCCTGGATGACGCTGCGCACGAGGAAGACGAGGAACACCGCCGCGGCGATGGCGCTGCGCAGGCGGACCCGGCGGGTGGCCGCCGGGTCCTCGGGGGTCCAGACCGGCCATGCCCGGCGATCGACGCCCTGCTCGACGCGCACGTCCCGACCTTACGATCGCCCCGCGCGGTGGCGCTTCACCGCGGCGAGCGTCCACAGCACCAGCAACCCCATCGTGCCGAAGCGGAGCAGCTGCGACAGCCCGGCGGCGGCATCCACCGGCAGCGTGTACGCGACCACCACCCTGGCCACCGCCTCGGCCAGCAGCCCGGCGCCCCACCCGATCGTCAGCATGCGGAATGCGTGCCGGAACTCCGGAACCGCCTGCCAACGGCGCTCCAGCTCGGCCCGGGCTGCCGGCTGGAACCGCGCCGCGGCGTGCCAGATCATCGGGCGGCCGAACCCGCAGCTCGCGAGGAAGATCAGCCCGGCGATCGCGGTGCTGAACGACTCCTTCGCCACCAGGAAGCGGGCGTCCCCGGTGAGCAGCGCGAACCCGAGCCCCACCCCGAACTCGACCAGCATGAACGCGGCGAACCCGTCGAAGCGGCGGGTGCGCAGCCACACGTAGGCGATCCGCAGGCCCGCCGTCACGGTGCCCCCGAGCAGCGCGACGTACGGCGACGCGCCCATGGCCCGCAGGCCGTAGTACGCCACCAGACTGAGCCCGATGTCCCAGAAGAGGCCGAGGAACATCGACCACCGAGGGGCGGCCGGGGCGGGGGAGCGGTCCGTCGTCTGCGTCATGTCCCGAGCCTGCGGCTCGCGCGCCCGCGGCGACCACGACACCGGTCACGACCCGGGCGTGACATCTGTCAGGGCCGGGAATGACGCTCCGCTCACAGCGTTCCCACGAGTGAGCGACAGCGCGTCCCCCACTCCGGATGAAATAAAGGGGGGATCGACTCGGCGCGGCCGGAAGGGCGTGGTGGATATGGCGAGGGCGGTGGTCGCGCCGGCCCGGCTGCGGCCGCGGCACCCGCTGTTCCTGCAGGTCGCCCGGTACGTGATGGTCGGCGGCCTCGGCACGGGCGTCAACGCCGCGACCTTCCTCCTGCTGCGCACCGCGGGGTTGGACGCAGTGCCGGCGAGCCTCGTCTCACTGCTCGTGAGCACCGCCGTGAGCACGGAGGCGAACCGCCGGTTCACGTTCGGGGGTACGGCCGTGCACCCCTGGCGCGCCCGCGTGCAGATCGGCGGCACGGTGCTCTTCTACGCCTTCTACAGCTCCGCCGTCCTGCTGCTGCTCGGGTTGGTCGTCGACGCGCCGACACCGGTGGAGGAGACCGTGGCGCTCGCCGCGGCGAGCGTTCTCGGCGGCGTCGGCCGGTTCCTCGTGATGCGCTACTGGGTGTTCGGCACGGGCGAGGCCCCCGTCCAGCCGGTTGCCGCGAAACCTGGCACCGTGGACGCATGGGACGAACGAGCCTGAGCCGGACGATCGCGGCGGTCCTCGCGGGCGCCGCCCTGTTCCTCACCGCGGGTTCCTGCGGCGGCGGCGATGACGACGACGGCGACGACGCCCCCGGCGTCACGCAGCAGGAGGACGGCGACGGCGACGGCGACGACTGACCTGTGCGGCGGCGCACCGCCGCATAGATTCGGGTCCATGACTGCTACCCAGTCCGGAACCGAGGCCTTCGAGCGCGAACCCGTCGCGCTCACCGAACGGATCACCTCGGACGGATCGTCGGCGTGGCCCGTCGAGCCCGGCCGCTACCGCCTCGTCGTCGCTCGGGCGTGTCCGTGGGCGAACCGGAGCGTGATCGTCCGGCGGCTGCTCGGGCTCGAACCGGTGCTGTCGATGGGCATCGCGGGCCCGCTGCACGACGAGCGGAGCTGGCGGTTCCACAACGATCCCGACAACCGGGACCCGGTGCTCGGCATCGAGTACCTCCGCGAGGCCTACGAGAAGGCCCACCCCGGGTTCGACGGGGGCGTGACCGTCCCGACCGTCGTCGAGGTCGCCACCGGCAAGGCCGTGACCAACAACTTCCAGGACCTCACGCTCGACCTGTCCACCCAGTGGCGCGCGTACCACCGCGACGGCGCCCCCGACCTGTACCCCGAGGCGCGCCGGGCCGAGATCGACGAGATCAACGAGTCCGTCTACGACGACGTCAACAACGGCGTCTACAAGTGCGGGTTCGCCAAGGGGCAGGGAGCCTACGAACGCGCCTACCGCGCGCTGTTCGCCCGGCTCGACGCGCTGTCCGAGCGCCTGGAGACCCAGCGCTACCTGGTCGGGGACACGATCACCGAGGCCGACATCCGGCTGTGGGTCACGCTCGTCCGGTTCGACGCCGCCTACCACGGCCACTTCAAGTGCAACCGGCAGAAGCTCACCGAGATGCCGGTCCTGTGGGCCTACGCGCGCGACCTGTTCCAGACCCCCGGCTTCGGCGACACGATCGACTTCGAGCAGATCAAACAGCACTACTACGGCGTGCACGCCGAGATCAACCCGACCGGCATCGTCCCGCTCGGCCCCGATCCCCGCGGCTGGCTCACCCCCCACGGGCGGGAGGAGCTGGGCGGGCGGCCGTTCGGCGACGGCACCCCACCCGGCCCGCCGCCGGAGGGGGAGCGGGTGCCGCCGCTCGCCTGAGCCGAGCCGGGAGCGGGGCGGCTCCGCGCGCGCTTCCCGGCGGAGGAGGATGGGCCGGGATGACCGTCCGCAAGTCGCTCGCCCTGGCGCTCGGGGTGCTCGTGGCGCTGCTGCTCACCGCGGTGCCGGCGGGCGCGACGCCGCCACCGCCCCCACCTCCGCCCCCGCTCACGGGTGAACACCTGGGACCCGACCGGCTCCCGCACTGCGCCGACGTGGTGGCGGCGATGTCCCCGCGGGACCAGCTCGCCCAGCGGCTGATGGTCGGCGTCGAGGCCACCGATCCGCGTGCGGTCGCCGAGAACGTGCGCGCCACCCAGGTCGGCGGGATCTTCATCGGCGGCAACGCCACCGCGCTGCTCACCGACCAGGCGCTGCGCGGCGTGCAGGCCATGGTGCGCGTCCCGCTCGCCGTCGCCGTCGACGACGAGGGCGGGCGCGTGCAACGCCTCGACATGCTCGACGGCGAGCTGCCCAGCGCCCGCGCCATGGCACGCAGCCGGACCCCGGAGCAGGTGCGTGCGCTGGGCGAGCAGCGCGGGCGGGAGCAGCTCGCGCGGGGCATCACCATGAACCTGGCCCCCACCGTCGACGTCACCGGGAGGTCGACCGCGATCGGCGACCGCTCCTTCGCCGACGACCCGGACACCGTCAGCAGGTACGCCGAGGCGTTCGTCGAGGGGCAGCGGTCGGCGGGCGTCTACACCGTGCTCAAGCACTTCCCGGGGCACGGTCGGGCCAACGGCGACTCGCACAAGGGCCGCGTCACCACGCCGCCGCTGGACGAGATGCGCGGCGACGACCTGCGTCCCTACGCCACCCTGCTCGGCCCGGGCGGCCCGCTCGCCGACGGGCGCACCGGGGTCCTCGTCGGGCACCTGGACGTGCCCGGGCTCACCAAGGACCTGCCCAGCTCGCTCACCCCCGAGGCCTACAACCTCCTGCGCGACGAGATCGGCTTCGACGGCCTCGTCATCACCGACGACCTGGGCGCGATGGACGCCGTCACCGACGAGTTCACCCTGCCCGAGGCCGTCGAACGCGCCCTGCGGTCGGGCGCGGACATGGCCCTGTGGTCGAGCGGAGGCCGCATCACCCCCGTGCTCGACCACCTGGAGCAGGCGAACCTCGACCCCGCCGCGAACGCCGCCGCCGTCTCGAGGGTGCTGCGCGCGAAGCGCGTGTGCTCCTGACACAGCGACTCGCGCGCACTCACACCGCGACTCGCGCGCACTCACACCGCGACTCGCGGACATGCGTCAACCCCCTTCCGCGAGTCGCGCTCTCCGTGTACGCGAGTCGCGCTGTGGGTGCGGGCGAGTCGCGCCCTGAGCGCGAGTCAGCGCTGGTTGCCGGCCCGCTCCATCCCGCGCCGCACCGCGTCGGCCAGGTAGGGGCGCAGGCCCGTGGCGGGCACGATCACGTCCACCGAGCCCACCCGCTGGGCGCGCTCCACGCTGTGGGCGGCGTCGAACTCGTCGGCGACCTTCCCGAGCACCTCGGCCCGCACGCCGGGGCGCAGCGTCGCGAGCTCGTTGGTGAGCCGCGCGGCCTCCTCCTCGGCGCCGTTCTGGTGGGCCTCGGAGATGCGGGCCTCCAGGTCGGCGATCCGCGGGTCGGCGGCCGTGCGCTTGTTGACCTCCCCGGCGAACACGACGGCCGCTGCGGGCGCGCCGCCGATCACCGACGCGTAGGAGCCCTCGACGGCGGCGACCTCCATGTTGTCGTTGAGCGTCCCGCTGAACACCACGAACGCCCCGCCGTGGTAGCGGGAGACGACGCAGAACACGATCGGGCCGTCGAAGTAGACGACCGCCCGGCCGATCTCCGCGCCGTACTCCAGCTGCAGCTGGCGCAGCGACTCCGGTGAGCCGTCGAAGCCGGAGAGGTTCGCGAGGATCACCAGCGGGCGGTTGCCGCTCGCCGCGTTGATGGCACGGGCCATCTTCTTCGACGACTTCGGGAACAGCGTGCCGGCCGTGAACGTGGTCGGCCCGTCCATCGGGAGCGGCCCGCGCCGGGGCAGCGGCCGCGACTCGACGCCGATGAGGGCGATCGGCTGCCCGCCCAGGTGTGCGTCGAGCACGACGACGCCGTCGGCGTCGATCATGTCGACCCAGCGCTCGAGCGTGGGGTGGTCGGCGTCGGAGACCGCGCGCAGCACCGATCGGATGTCGAACGGCTTCTTGCGCTCCGGGTTGGCCGAGAAGACCTCCCCGACGGTCGTGAAGTCGCAGCCGGGCCCGTAGTGCGGCGAGTCGGAGATGTCCCGTTCCACCGGGTCGGTGGTGGGTGCCGGCCGGGGGAACCGCTCGCCGGGCGCGCGGTAGGTGTGCTCATAGTGCGCGAGCAGCACGTCGACGGCCCCGGACAGGTCCGGCGCCCAGTACTGGGCCTGCCCGTTCGGGCCCATGATCCGGTCGTAGCCGCCGATGCCGAAGTTGTCCTCGGCCGACACACCGCCGGAGTAGTCCATCGCCTGCTTGCCGGTGAGCACCATCGCGCTGTCCGGCGTCATCACCAGGATGCCCTTGGTGTGCATGAGCATCGTGGCCTCGGCGTTCCAGTACGGCTGCGCGCCGACGTTGATGCCTGAGACCACGACGTTGATCTCGCCGCCCTCCTGGGTGAACTCGACGATCCCGCGCAGGGCCCGGGCGATCCAGTCCATGTTCTCGACGCCGGAGTCCATGGCGATCTTCGCGCCGGCCGACACCGCGAACCACTCGATCGGCGCGTCCAGCCGCCGGGCCAGCTCGATCGCCGCGAGCACGCGGGCGCACTCCGGCTCCGCGAGCGCGCCGAGGGCCTTGGTCGGGTCGCCGATCAGCACGACGCGGGTCATGCCCTCCGGGTAGCGCTGCGTCGGCGTGGTGACGGTGCCGAGCACGATGTTGGCCGTGTTCTGCCCCGGCGGGCGCTCGACGACGACAGGTGCGCCGTCCGGACCGAGGTCGTACTCGGTGAACGCGCCTGCCGAACCGCCCCGGTCGGGGCTGCGCTGCAGCATCGGCACGAGCTCGTAGGGGTAGACCGCGCCGCGCCTGCGGGCCCGCATCACCTTCTGCGTGTACGCGTCCAGCTCGCGCAGCGGCTCCGTGGGCGGGTCGGTGACCTGCACGGTGAGCCCGGCACCCGGCGGGCGCGACATCCGCAGCAGGTACTCCTTCGGCTCGCCCGTCCCGTCCCCGACGTGCCGGAACTGGACGACGACCTGCTCGAGGCCGAGCCCGACCGAGCGGGGCGCGAGCACCCGCACCACCGAGTCGAGCTCCTCGAACGGGACGTCGACGACCGGCCAGACGTAGAGCAGCACCCGGTTCCAGTCCAGGCGCGCGTCACCGCGGTTCGCGGCGCGGGCCGAGCGGATCGCGTCCAGGCAGGAGTCGAGCACCTGCTCCAGCTGGGGCAGGGCGCGGATGTGGCCCTTCCCCTCGTCACCGTTGCGCAGGATCGTGAGCTCGCGGACGTCCGACAGCGCGATGAGCCGCTTGTCGTCGGGCACGTTGCGCCCGACTGCGCGGAACAGGTGCACGTCGATCGGCGACGGCAGGCGGGTCAGCTCGAAGTCGGCGAGGCGCCACAGGCCGAGCCGTTCGGCGACCATCGGATGCACGCCGCGCAGGGTGCGGTCCTCGACCGGCCGCCGGTCCGGTCCGGCGGTGAACGTGAACCACGCCGACCGCTCGTCACCGCGGGGGCGGCGCACCGCCACCGCGACGCGGGCGAGCCGATCGGGGAGCCGCCCGAGCATCGCGCGGATCTTCTCCGACGAACGCTCCGGGTCGGCGTCGGGCGCCTCCCCGGCGATGATGTAGAGGTCGAGCAGCACGGCGCTGGGCTCGGGCAGCTGCGCGATGATCCGCCGCAGGTCGCCCTGCACGGTCATCGGGTCGCCCCACGCAGGCGCGTCGGGCGCGGTGTGCACGGTGGTGGCCAGCACGGTGAGCTCCTGGCCCCCGTGCTCGTAGCGGGTGGTGAGCAACGGGCGGCCGCCGCGGTCGGTGACCTGCAGGTCGTGCAGGGTGCGGATGCGGTAGTAGCGCCGCGTCATCACCTCGAGCATCGCCGCGTGGTGCTCCGCGCCGAACACCCCGAGGATCGGCTCGCCGGCCGACACGATCGCGTCGATCTGCCGCGCCCGCTCGGCCGGGTCGTCCGACAGCCGGTCCAGCTCCGCCCGCACCTCGGCCTGGCCCTCGGCCCGCTCGGCCGCGATCAGCGGTGCGTCGAACAGCGTGTAGCGCACCCGCCGGGCCAGGCTGCCGACCACCGGGTGCCGCAGCTGGGTGGCCGTGACGAGCCGGTCGAGCATGCGCTGGTAGTCGGCGCGGGCACCGGGCGGGAGCGAGTCGGGGTGCGAGAGCCGCCACTCCAGGAGCTCCAGCACCACCGGCACGTGCGCGGTGGCCCTGCGATGCGCCAGGAACATCCGGTAGAGCGCGCTGTGCAGCGCGTCGGCCGAGACGGTGTCCGACGGCGCCAGGTCCGGAACGCCGTAGTGCCCCAGCGCCCGGCGCAGCCGGTCTCGGAACGACTCCGGCAGGCCCTCGGCGTCGGCGTCGCGCGAGCGGAGGAACGCGTACAGGTACTCCTGCGGGTTGCGGGCCTCCTCACCGGCGGGGTCGACCTGTTGCGTCTCGTCCTCTGGGCCGCGCCGGTTGCGCGAGAGCGCGCAGAGGTCGGCGAAGATGCGCAGCACCGCGGTCTCGCCCGCGAGCACCCCCGGATCGTCCGGGGCGAGCTCCGCGCGCGCCGCGCCGAGCGCGGCGAGCAGCGGCTGGGCGTCGCGCTCGTCGATGTCGTAGCCCAGCACGAGGAAGCGCAGCGACCGCAGCGCGTCGGCGGCCCGCGCGGCCGCGTCGGTCCCGGTGACCGGCGGCCCGGCCAGCTGCGAGAAGTCGGCCCGTGCGCCGGTGGCCGCGCTGCCCGAGTCGCTGTCCGGCTCGAGGCGGACCAGTTTGGTGCCGCCGTCCACCTGCGTGTTCGGCGCGACGAGCACCTCGCGCACCAGACCCGAGACGGGAGCGCGCAGGGCCGTCTCCAGCTTCATGCTCTCCACGACGGCCACGACGTCGCCCGCCTCGACGGCGTCGCCCGGCGCCACCGGGATCGCGACGATCATCGCGGGGGCGGGGGCCCTGACGAGCCCCGCCTCGCCGCCGGAGATGCGGTGCACCGCGCCGTCGACCTCGATGAGGAAGTCCGAGCCCTGCGGCACCGAGAGCACGGAGTAGGAGCGGCCGGCCACGGTGAGCTTGCGCTCGAACCGGCCGGTGCGCTCCGCGTCGACGTCGACGGCCTTGCCGTCCAGCTCCACGTGGTAGCGGTTGCCGCGCGACTGCGCGACCCGCAGCCGGTACGACTCGCCCGCGGCCCGGACGTCCACCTGGTACCAGGTCTCGTGGCCCACCTCGGGGCGCCCGCGCTCCGCGGAGGCGAACAAGCGCTCTCGCTGGCGTGCCACGTGCGCGTCCTGCGCCTCGACCGCCGTGGCGAGCAGCGCGACGTCCAGGCGGCGCGGCGGCTCGTACCCGCCCGCCATCATCGTATCGAGCCAGGTGGTGTCGAGCCGGCCTTCCCGGACCTCGGGGCGGTCGAGCAGGTCGAGCAGGAACGCCTTGTTCGTGGTGCCGCCGTCGATCACGGCGGCGGTCTGCTTGAGGGCCCGCGAGAGCCGGGCGCGCGCCTCGTCGCGGTCGCGGCCCCACGCGATCACCTTCGCGATCATGGAGTCGAACTGCGGCGGGATCACGTCGCCGGTTGCGACGCCGGTGTCGACGCGGACGCCGGGGCCGCTGGGCAGGGCCAGGTGCTCGATCCGGCCGGGCGCGGGGGCGAAGCCCTGCTCGGGGTCCTCGGCCGTGAGCCGGGCCTCGATCGCGTGGCCGCGTGCCGGCGGGGTCTCGGGGGCGATGTCGGCGAGCTTGCCGCCCCCGGCGACGTGCAGCTGCAGCTTGACGATGTCGACGCCGGTGGTCGCCTCGGTGACCGGGTGCTCCACCTGCAGCCGCGTGTTGACCTCGAGGAACGACAGCAGCCGCTCGCTCGGCTCGTACAGGAACTCGACGGTGCCCGCGTTGACGTAGCCCGCGGCCTGCACCAGCCGCGCGGCCGACGTGCGCAGCAGCTGCTCCTGCTCGGCGTCGAGCGCCGTGGATGCCGACTCCTCGATCACCTTCTGGTTGCGCCGCTGCACCGAGCAGTCGCGGACGCCGAGCGTCCAGACGTCGCCCGCCGCGTCGGCCACGACCTGCACCTCGACGTGGCGCCCACCGGGGATGGCCCGCTCCAGGAACACGGTGGCGTCGCCCGCGGTCTTCGAGGCCTCGGAGCCCGCCCGCTCGAACGCCTCGGCCAGCTGGTCCGCCGAGTCGACGCGGCGGATGCCGCGCCCGCCGCCGCCGGCCGTCGCCTTCACCATGAGCGGGTAGCCGATCCGCTCGGCGTGCTCGCGGGCCGCGGCGAGGTCGGCGACCGGCCCGCCGCTCCACGCGGCCATCGGCACGCCGACCTCCTCGGCCAGCAGCTTGGACGCGATCTTGTCGCCGAGCCGCTCCATGACCTCGGGCGAGGGCCCCACGAAAACGATGCCGAGCTCGCGGCACAGCCGGGCGAAGTCGGCCTTCTCGGAGACGAAGCCCCAGCCGGGCCAGACGGCGTCGGCGCGGGCGGCCCGCAGCCCGCGTTCCAGCTCCGCGTAGTCGAGGTAGGGGCTCGTGGCGAACGCCTGCTCCGGGTCCTCGGGTCCGATCAGCACCGCCTCGTCGGCCTCGCGGACGAACATCGCGTGCCGGTCCACCGCGGTGTAGAGCGCGATCGTGGTCAGCGGACCCGCGCCGTTCCCGTCGGCCAGCTCCGCGCCGTCCGCTCGCGATCCCACGCTCCGCTCGGCGTTCCACTCGCGCACCGCGTGGATCAGGCGCATCGCGGGTTCGCCGCGGTTGACGATGGCGACCCGTTGGAACGTGTCCGTCACGATCTTCTTCACTCCCCGTCGCTGGTGACCGGTGCACCGTACGCCGCGCCCACCCAACTCGACGCCACCCGCGTCGCACAACCGACAGGCGGGGGACGCCGGGCACAATGTGGCGGTGCTCAACGCCTCCGTGCGCTCGGCGAACCGGGACGGTCTGACGTTCGACGTGCGCGAGCTGGGCCCGCCGGGCGGCGATCCGGTGCTGCTCCTGCACGGGTTCCCGCAACGGGGCGACTCATGGCACGGCGTGGCCAACCGGCTCGCCGAATCAGGCTTCCGGACGCTCGCCCCCGACCAACGCGGCTACTCCCCGCGCGCCCGCCCGGCCGGCCGGAACGCCTACCGGCTGGGGGAGATGGTCGACGACGCGCTCGCGGTGGTGGACGAGCTGGTCGGCCCGGGCGCGCGCGTGCACCTCGTCGGGCACGACTGGGGCGCCGCGGTCGCCTGGCGGCTCGCCGCGCGCCACGGCGAGCGCGTCCGCACCCTGACGGCCGTGTCGGTGCCCCCGCCCGCTGCCTACCTGCGCTCGCTCGTGACCACGCGGCAGGGGCTCGCGTCCTGGTACGTCTACGCGTTCCAGCTGCCCTGGCTGCCCGAGCGGCTGCTCGGGGCGAACGGTGGCCCGTTCTCGCGGCGGCTGGTGGCGTCGCTGCGCCGCACCGGCCAGTCCAAGGAGGCGGCGCAGCGCGACGCGGCGGGCCTCGCCGACCCGGCCGCCCTCAAGGCCGCGATCAACTGGTACCGCGGCGTGTTCTCCGGGCCTCCCGGTGACACCGACCCGCCGGTGCAGGTGCCCACCCTGTTCGTCTGGAGCGACGGAGACACCGCGCTGACCCGCCAGTCCACCGAGCTGGTGCACAAGCACGTGACGGGGCCGTTCCGGTACGTCGAGCTGCGGGGCGTGAGTCACTGGATCCCCGACGAGGCCCCCGACCAGCTGGCGGACCTCATCCTCGAACACGTCGCCGAGCACCCGGCCTGACATGGAGATCCTCTCCGGACGGGTGTTGCTGCGACCCCTCGACATGCAGCGCAGCCTCGCGTTCTACCGCGACGCGCTCGGGCTCGCGATCGCCCGCGAGTTCCCCGGCGGCACGGTGTTCTTCCTCGGCGGCGGATACCTGGAGCTCTCCGGGACCGCGGACGCGCCCGCAGGCCCCGCGGTGGCGCTCTGGCTGCAGGTCCGCGACCTCGCGGCGGCCCACCGCCAGCTCGCCGACCACGTCGTGCGCGAGCCGCGGCTGGAGCCTTGGGGCTTGCACGAGATGTGGATCAGCGATCCGGATGGGACGCGGATCGTGCTGGTGCAGGTGCCGGAGGACCATCCGATCCGCCGGGATCCGCGGTGAGGTGCCCGGTGGTCGAGTAGGGCCGGCCCGTATCGAGACCACCATCCGGAAGAGCCGGCCGCCTGCGTCACGGCCTCCTGTCTCAAGGTGTGCCTTGTCAGGGCCTCCTGGCGGCGCCGCGCATTGTGCGGGGCCGCCCCTCACAGCTCAAGGGCGCTGCGCGTCGCTTCGCGATCGCTGGCGCGCCCCTTGATCTGTGAGCCTCTGCGGCCCCTTGAGGGCAAGCTGTGCGGGCAGGCCCAAGGGCCTGCCCTCTTGGTGCGCGGCGCCGCCAGGAGGCCGGTGTCGGGCATCTTCTTGTCGTCGTGCATCTGGTTTGGGCTCGCGCACCTCTTGTCGGGTCGCACTGCCGGTCGACGGGCAGCGTGGGCCGAGAACGCGTGCGTGAACCTTGCGGATCACCGCGAGCAGTACACAACGGCCTTGCCCGCGACGCTGGCGTGCTCCTCGCGCCGATCAGCCTGGCCGCGTCCTGGCTCCCGCCCCATGATCAGCGGTTCGGTGCGTTCCCGGCTTGTTTCGGCCGTTTTCGCACCGAAGCCATGATCATGGTGGTGAGGCCGGCCTTCGGTGGCGCCGCGCGCCGAAGGGGCAGGCCCGGGCCTGCCCGCGAAGCGGCCCTGCATGATGCGCGGCGCCACCGAAGGCCTGGTGCCTCACGCGGCGCGCGCGGCCCGTGCCCTCCCGGTGGCGCGGACGGCGTCGGCCTGGGCGGCGCGCGGGGTGAGCGCGGCGATGGTGGTGCCGATGACGGCGGCTCCCGCGGCGGCCAGGAAGATCACCGTGTAGGCCGACCCGGCCGGCAGTGTCTGGCCGCCCACGGAGGTCGTGAGGCCGGTGGCGATCGCCGCCACGAACGAGCTGCACGAGGACGTCCCGAGCATCCGCATCAGGGTGTTGAGGCTGTTGGCTGCCGCGGTCTCGCCTGCCGGCACCGCCTCCATGATCAGCAGCGGGATGGCGGAGTAGGCCAGCGCCGCGCCGATCGCCGTGGTGGTGGACGCCGCGACGATCAGCGGGAGTGCTCCCGGGAGCGTCGCCATCAGGACGTTGCCCAGTGCGAGGATGGTTGCGCCGAGCACGAGCGTGGTGCGCGCCCCGCGGCGCCGCGAGACCCGGGCCGACACGGGCGAGAAGATCGTCATCGCCCCGCCGATCGGCAGCAGCACGAGGCCCGCCGCCACCAGCGAGAGCCCGAATCCGTACCCGGTGGCGCGTGGAGCCTGCAGGATCTGGGTCGTCACGAGGAAGCCCGCGAACATCCCGAACCCGATCACGATGGACGCGATGTTCGTCCACAGCACGGCGGGGCGGGCGGAGACCCGCAGGTCGACGAGCGGCCGGGGCGTTCGGAGCTCCCAGGCGAACCACAGCGCGAACAGGACGGCGGAGGCGACGAGCAGCCCGAGCACGACCGGGCCGCCCCAGCCCCACTCGTTGCCCTTCGAGATGGCGAGCAGCAGGCAGATGAGCGCGGCGGACAGCCCGAGCGCCCCCGGCAGGTCGAACCGGCCGCCGGAGCGCAGCGGCGACTCCCGCACGACGAGGAGCACGAGCAGGAACTGCACGGCGCCGAGCACCGCGGCGCCTGCGAATAGCCACCGCCAGCTCGCCTGCTGCGCCACCGCGCCCGTGAGCGGCAGCCCGATCGCGCCACCGATCCCGAGCGACGAGCTCATCAGCGCGATCCCGCTGCCCACGCGCTCGGGCGGGAGGAGGTCGCGCATCACGCTGATCCCGAGCGCGATCACGCCCATCGCGACGCCCTGGAGCGCCCGCGCGACGATGAGCACGCCGATGTTGGGGGCGGCGGCGCCGAGCGTCGAGCCGACCGTCACGATGCCGAGCCCGACGAGGAGCATCCGGCGTTTGCCGTACATGTCGCCGAGCCGCCCGAGCACCGGCGCGCACACGGCGGCGGCCACCAGCGTGGCCGTGACGAGCCACGCCACCGTCGCGGGCGACGCCGACAGCAGCTGCGGGAACACCGGCAGCAGGGGCACGACCAGCGTCTGCATGAGTGAGACGGCCAGCCCGCACGACGCGAGAACGCCGATGACGGCTGTCGGCCGGGAGGACGTCACCCCATCAGGTGAGCACGGGTCGTTGGCATCCGGCAAGCATGTGGAATCGGGAACAGCTCGTGATACAGGCTGGTCTGCACGGGCGCCGCCAGGCATCCTGTACCGGTCAAGAGGGTCACCGTCCCAGCGACGCGGCGTGGCCGGCCCACCTTGCCGACGCTGGGAGCGCCGTGAGCACCGCCTTCTCCGACGAGTCCGACGGGCTCGGCCACGAGGCATCCGTCGTGGAGCTGCCTCGCATCGAGCCACCCCCCGATCTCACGATCAGCACGCTCGGAACCGCCCGGATCACGTCCCCGATGGCGACCCTGCTGGACGCCACCCGGACCACCGAGCACTACATCAGCGAGAACGACCGCGTCCTGCTCGACGACACCCTCAGCGGCATCTCCTCCCGCGGGGTGGTGCCCGACCAGCTGCCGGGGATGGAACCGTGCGGCCCGCGCCGGAAGATCTTCTTCGACCCGGCCAAGACGCGTGCGGCGATCGTCACGTGCGGCGGGCTGTGCCCGGGCCTCAACGACGTGATCGCAGGCCTCGTCCGCACGCTGACCTACCACTACCGGGTGCGGCGCGTCGTCGGCATCCGCAACGGCTACCAGGGGTTCGTGCCCCGGTACGGCCACGACGTCGTCGACCTCACCCCGGAGTCGGTGCGCGACATCGCGACCGACGGCGGCACCGTGCTCGGCACGTCGCGCGGGCACCAGGACCCCGACGAGATCGTCGACTGCCTTGAGCGGCTGCACATCAACATCCTGTTCGTGGTGGGCGGCGACGGGTCGATGCGCGGTGCGATGCAGATCGCGCGCACGATCGCCGACCGCGGCCTGCTCATCGCGGTCGTCGGGATCCCGAAGACGATCGACAACGACATCCCCTACATCGACCAGAGCTTCGGCTTCCAGACCGCGTTCAGCCTGGCCAGCGACGCCATCCGGGCGGCGCAGGTGGAGGCGAAGTCCACGGCCAACGGGATCGGGCTGGTCAAGCTGATGGGGCGGCACTCGGGCTTCATCGCCTGCTACGCGGCGCTCGCCCGCAGCGGCGCCGATGCCGTGCTGATCCCGGAGGTCCCGTTCGCGCTCGACGGCGAGCACGGGCTGCTCGCCCACGTGCGGCGCCGGGTGTCCGAGCGAGGGCACGCGGTGGTGGTCGTGGCCGAGGGCGCCGGTCAGGAGCTGCTCGGCGGGGTCGACGAGGACGCGCGGGACGCGTCCGGCAACGCGCGGCTGCAGGACATCGGGCCATGGTTGCGGCGGCGGATCACCGACCACTTCTCCGACGCAGGCATCGAGACCTCCATCCGCTACATCGACCCGAGCTACGCGATCCGCAGCGTGCCGGCCAACCCGTACGACTCGGTGTACTGCGTGCGGCTCTCGCAGGCGGCGGTGCACGCGGCGATGTCCGGGCGCACCGAGATGGTGGTGGGCCGCTACCGGCGCCGCTTCGTGCACATCCCGATGGGTGTGGCCGTGAGCAGGCGCAACCAGGTCGACCCGCACGGCGACCTGTGGATGGCGGTGCTGGAGTCCACCGGGCAGCCTGCGCGGTTCGCCTGACCGCTCCCGGGCATCCCGGGGGGCATGAGCTTCCCGAGCACCGCGATCGTCACGGGTTCCGACTCCGGCATCGGCCGCGCGACCGCCGTCGCCCTCGCCGAGGCCGGCTGCGACGTCGGCGTGACCTACCACTCCGACGAGGCCGGTGGGCAGGCCACCGCCGAGGAGGTCCGTTCCCGCGGCCGCAAGGCCGAGGTGCGCCGCCTCGATCTCACGGACCTGCCCGCCGCGGCCGCCGTCGTCGACGAGCTGGCCGATGCACTCGGCGGTGTCGACGTCCTGGTGAACAACGCCGGCACGGGCACCTCCACCCTGCTCGTCGACATCGCCTACGAGACCTGGCGCAACGTGCTCGCCACCGATCTCGACGGCGCGTTCCTGTGCCTGCAGCGGGCCGCCCGCCGGATGATCGACGCCGGTCGCGGCGGCCGGATCGTCAACATCACCAGCGTGCACGAGCACCAGCCGAAGATCGGCGCTGCTCCCTACTGCGCCGCGAAGGGCGGCCTCGGCCTGCTGACGAAGGTGGCCGCGATCGAGCTCGCCGAGCACGGCATCACGGTCAACTCGGTCGCACCCGGCGAGATCGCCACCCCGATGACGGGCCAGGAGGACGAGGACCCGCGCGGCACGGAGCGCCCCGGAGTGCCGGTGGGCCGCCCCGGCGATGCGCGGGAGATCGCGGCGGTGGTGGCGTTCCTGTGCTCGCCGCAGGCGGCGTACGTGACCGGGGCGTCGTGGGTGGTGGACGGCGGCATGACGCAGATGGGCCCCACCGGCGGCGCCCACCTCGAGTCCGACGCCTGGCGCCGCCCCTGAGCCGCTGAGCGGTCGCGTCGCAGCTCACGGCCGGGTCGATCGTCGCCCGGCGGAACCGGCGATACTGGGGGCGTGCCCGGGCTCGCGATGCGCTTCCTCGGCCACTCCACCGTGCGGCTGGAGCTGGCCGGGTCCGTCGTGCTCACCGACCCGGTGCTCACCGCCCGCGTCGGCCCGCTGCGCCGGACGAGCCCGCTGCCCGACCGCGCCCACTTCGCCGACGCCGACCTGGTGCTGCTGTCCCACCTGCACGCCGACCACCTGCACCTGCCGTCGTTGCGCCTGCTGCCGCGCACGGTGCGCGTGGTGGCGCCCCGCGGTGCCGGCCGGTGGCTGCGCGGGCGTGGCATCCGCAACGTCGAGGAGCTCGCGCCCGGCGAGGAGCTGGAGCACGGCGACCTCCGGGTGCACGGGGTGCCCGCGGCCCACAGCGGGCACCGGTTCGGGCCGCGCTCCACCCACGGGCCGCAGGCCGCGGCGATGGGGCACCTCATCGAGGCAGGCGGTAACCGCATCTACGCGGCGGGCGACACCGACCTGTTCCCGGGCATGGCGGGCTTCGGCCCCCTGGCGGCGGCCCTCCTGCCGGTGTGGGGGTGGGGGCTCTCGCTCGGGCCCGGCCACCTCGACCCGCACCGCGCCGCCGAGGCCGTCGGGCTGCTGCGCCCGCGCGTCGCCGTGCCGGTCCACTGGGGCACGCTCGCCGTGGGCGGCCTGCCGCGGCTGCCCAGGGTCGGCGCGCGGATGCGCAGGCTGCTCGTCGAGCCGCCGCACCGGTTCGCCGCGGCCGTGGCGGCTGCGGGGGAGCGCACGCGGGTGCTCGTGACGGAGCCGGGCGCAGCGGTCGTGCTGGACGGGATGCAGCCGGTGGTGCGATGACCGGCTGGACGGATCCGTCCGCACTGGGCTACTCGGCGGTCTTCGGCGGCGTGCTCATCGGCTCAATCGTGCCGATCGTCCCGACCGGCGCGGTGGTGGGCGCGGCCGCCGCGATCGCCGTCTCCAGCGGCACCATGTCGCTCCCGCTGGTGCTCCTGCTGTCGGTCCTCGGGGCGTTGTTCGGCGACCTCGCCACGTTCGCCGTCGCGCACGCCGGGAGCTCGGCCGCGCAGCGGTGGGTCACCGGGCGGCAGTCGCCGGAACGGCTGGCCGCCGCGCGGGCGCAGTTCGAGCGCCGGGGCGGCCTGCTGGTAGTCGTCGGGCGGCTGTTGCCGGCCGGACGGATCCCGGTGCTGGTCGCGGCGGGTGCCCTCGAGTACCCGTGGCGGCGCTTCGTGCCGGCCGCCGTCCTCGCCTGCACGCTCTGGGCCCTCGCCTACGCGGCGCTCGGCGTGCTGTCGGGCGGCCTCTTCGACGACCCGGTGCTGGCCACGGTGCTGGCGGCCGTCCTCGTTCTCGTGCTGGCCGGGCTCGGCTCGCTGGTGTCCACGTGGCGCAGGCGGCGGCGGGCCCGTGCGGGAGCCGCGCGGTGATGCTGCCGGGAGGCGGCCGGCTCGTGCGCGGCGGCCGGGTGGTCGCACGGGTGCTGCTCGTGTGGGTGCTCGTCGTGGGCGCCCTGCGGCTGCTCGACACGTGGCTCACCGGCTTCTCGATGCCGCAGTGGTGGCAGCCGACGGTCTGCGCGCTCCTCTTCGGCGTGCTCAGCGCGGTGGTGTGGCCGCTGGTGCTGCGGGTCGCGCTGCCGCTGGCCGTGTTCACGCTGGGCATCGGCTCGTTCGTGCTGCTCGGTGCCGGGGTGCTGGCGATCTCGTTCGCGGTGCCCGGCGTCGCGATCACCGACTTCGGAACGGCCGTGGTGGTGGCGGTCGCGGTTGCGGCGCTCGGGTCGGTCGTCAGCAGCGTGGTCGGGCTCGACGAGGACGAGCTGTTCTTCCGGCGGGCGGCGCGCCGCAGCCGCCGCGGCGCCACCGTTGACGGGACGATGCCGCCCGGTGTGCTGCTCCTGCAGGTCGACGGGCTCGGCATCGACACGTTGCGGCGCGCCGTGCGGACCGGGGACATGCCGGCGGTCGCCCGCCTGCTCGACGACGGCAGCCACCGGCTCGCCGAGTGGCACACCGACTGGAGCTCGCAGACCGGAGCCAGCGTCTGCGGGATCCTGCACGGGGACAACTCCGACGTCATCGGGTTCCGCTGGTACGAGAAGGACCGCGACCACGTGATGGCGTGCTCCAGCCCGGAGGACGCGGCGGAGATCGAGCGCCGCCACTCCGACGGGCGTGGCCTGCTCGCCGTCGACGGCGCGACCAGGGCGAGCCTGTTCACCGGCGACGCCGCGCACACGAGCCTCACGATGAGCGCGTTGCCGCTGATCAGCGGGGCCGGCCGGCGCCGCCGCGGCCGGGACGGGGTCGGCGCGGGCTACTACGCCTACTTCGCCAACCCGGCGAACGCGCTGCGCACGGGGGTCGGCGCGCTCGTCGACTTGGGGCGGGAGGTCTCCGCCGCGGTGCGGCAGCGCCGCGCCGGCGTGCGGCCCCGGGTGAGCCGGGGCGGGTTCTACCCCCTGGCACGCGCCGGCACCACGGTGATCGCCCGCGACGTTGTCGTCTCCGCGATCACCGAGGACATGCTGGCCGGCCGGGCCGTGGTGTACGCCGACTTCATGGGCTACGACGAGGTGGGTCACCACTCCGGCGTCGAGCGGTTCGACGCGCTGGCCGTGTTGCGGGGCATCGACCGGCAGATCGGGCGGCTGCACCGCGCCACCCAGCTCGCCCCCAGGAGCTACCGGATCATCGCGCTCTCCGACCACGGGCAGACCCAGGGCTGGGCCTTCGCCGACCGGTTCGGCGAGTCGATCGAGGCGCTGGTCGGGCGGCTGTGCGGGGAGCCGCAGGCCGACCCGCGTCGCGGCTCGCACTCCGAGGCGAGCCGCCCGGCCGAGGGCTGGCCGGTCGACGCCGTGCTCGCCGAGGCGTCGTCCGGCGGCGGCCCGATCGCGCGCCGGCTGCGGGCCCGCGTGGAGCGGGCGGGTAGCACCGCCGATCGGCCGCGCACGCCCAGCGGCGCACCGAGCGAGGTGGCACGGGTCGCGCCCGGGGTTGTGGTCGTCGCGTCCGGCCACCTCGCGATGGTGTCGTTCACCGACCACGCGGGCCGGGTGGAGCTGGAGACGATCGAGCGCGAGTACCCGGAGCTGCTGCCCTCGCTCGTCGACCACCCCGGCATCGGGTTCGTGCTGGTGCGCAGCGCCGAGTTCGGCCCCGTCGTGTTCGGGCGCGACGGGCTGCACCGGCTCGCCACGGGCGTCGTCATCGGGGAGGACCCGCTCGCCCCGTACGGACCGCACGCCGCCGACCTGGTGCGCCGCGTCGACGCCTTCCCGCACTGCGCGGACGTGATGATCAACAGTCGGTACGACCCGGCCCGCGACGAGGCGTCGCCGTTCGAGCCGCACGTCGGTTCGCACGGCGGGCTGGGCGGGGGGCAGTCCCGCGGTTTCCTCCTGTACCCGGTGGAGCTGACGCCGCCCGACGAGATCGTCGGGGCGGAGGCGCTGCACCGCGTGCTACGCGGCTGGCTGACCCGCCTCGGCCACGCGGAGCCGGCGGGTTCGGGGGAGCGGGCGGTGCCGGCGGCGGCGGACTCCTAGCTCCGGGGACCTTCGTCGGCACGGCGTGCGAGGATCGCCCGCGTGAGCGACCCCTTCGTCCTCGTCCACGGTGCCTGGCACGGAGGGTGGTGCTGGCGGCCGGTGGCGCGGCTGCTGCGGGAAGCGGGCCACGAGGTGTTCACGCCGACGCTCACCGGCTTCGGCGAGCGGGCCCACCTGCTGAGCGCGGAGATCGGCCCCGACACGCTCGTCCAGGACGTGGTGGGCGTGCTGGAGTGCGAGGAGCTCACCGACGTCGTGCTGGTCGGGCACAGCTTCGGGGCGCTCGTCGCGCTCGCGGTCGCCGAGCGCACCCCGGAGCGGGTGCGGCGCGTCGTGCTCCTCGACGGGCTGGTCGTCGAGGCGGGGGAGACCGGGTTCGACGGCCTGCCACCGCAGTCCGCGGCAGCGCGCAGGGCCGCGGCCGAGGCCACCGGCGACATCGCGTTCCCGCCGCCCGGAGGTGCCGCGTTCGGGCTGATCGAACCCGACGACATCGCCTGGGTGGACCGCAGGCTCACCCCGCACCCGCTCCGCACCTACGCCGAGCCGTTCCCGCTGACCGCTCCGCTCGGCGGTGGCCGGCCCGTCACGTACGTCGCGTGCACCGACCCGGCCTACCCGGCGGTCCACTCCGCGCACGCGATCGCCCGGCGCGAGGGGTGGGAGTTCCGGGAGCTGGCCACCGGGCACGACGCGATGATCAGCGCTCCGGCGGCAACGGCAGAGCTGCTCTCCAGCTAGTTCCGTTCCGGATTGTTCCGTTCCGGATCGTCTGTACGCTGGC
Organism: Pseudonocardia cypriaca; assembly: GCF_006717045.1. NCBI lineage: Bacteria > Bacillati > Actinomycetota > Actinomycetes > Pseudonocardiales > Pseudonocardiaceae > Pseudonocardia > Pseudonocardia cypriaca. The sequence goes on along the minus strand of NZ_VFPH01000002.1, from coordinate 2,025,325 downwards.
TGCATGGACGCGCGCAGCGACGACGAGATCCGGGCCGACCTCTCCTACCTGTTCGACAAGGCGAGCCAGGCGCTCGCCGCGCGGATGGGCACCGTGCTGGGCGAGCTGGGCATGACGGTGCGCGACTACTGCGTGCTCGCGAAGGCTGGGGCCCACGAGCTGACCCAGGGCGAGCTGGCCGAGATGGCCCTCCTGGACAAGACCACGATGGTCGTCACCTGCGACCACCTCGAGAAGGCCGGCCTGGCGCAGCGCACGCCGTCGCCCGCCGACCGCCGCGTGCGGATCGTCCGCACGACGGAAGCGGGCGACGAGGCCGTGGCGAAGGCTCGAGACGTGATCGACGACCTCTACGGCGAGGTGCTCGGCGTGCTGACCCCCGAGCAGCGCACGGTGCTGCTGGACGCCCTGATGAAGCTGGTCACCCACGGGGGTCCGCTGTCCGCCGTCGAGCCGAACCCGCACGCCCCGCGCCGGAAGCGGGGTGCCTGACCGTCCCGAAGCAGGCAATCTGGATCGGGATTGTCTGTTAAAAAACTATCTGCTACGGTCCATCTCATGACGAGATCGACCGCTACAGCGCCCCGCTCCGCACCGTCACGCTGGCTCGCGCTCGCCGTGCTCTGCGTCGGGACGCTCATGATCATTCTCGACGGCACGATCACCAGCGTCGCGCTGCCGGTGCTGCAGGCCGAGCTCGGCTTCACGACGGCGGGGCTGGCGTGGACGGTCAACGCCTACCTCGTGCCGCTCGGCGGCCTGCTGCTGCTCGCCGGGCGGCTCGGTGACCTCTACGGCAGGCGCCGGATGCTGCTCAGCGGCCTCTCGCTGTTCGTGCTGGCCTCGCTGCTGTGCGGGCTGGCGGTCGACGCCGGGATGCTCGTCGCGGCCCGGTTCGTCCAGGGGATCGGGGCCGCGATGGCGTCGGCCGTGGTGCTCGGCATGATCGTCGCGCTCTTCCCGGAGCCCGGCGAGCGGGCGCGGGCCATGGGCGTCTACGCGTTCGTCGGCGCGGCCGGGGCCTCCATCGGCACCCTGCTGGGCGGCGTGCTCACCGACACCGTCGGCTGGCGGTGGATCTTCCTGGTCAACGTGCCGATCGGGGTGGCCGCTGTGCTGCTCGCGCTGCGGCACGTCGCCGCCGACAGCCCGGCCGACCGCTCCGCGCGCCCTGACGTCATCGGCGGGCTGCTGGTCACCGCGGGCCTGGTGCTCGCGGTGTTCACGATCGTCGACACCTCGGGCGCCGCCGTGCGCCTCGGGATGGCCGCGCTCGCCGTTGCCCTGCTCGTCGGGTTCGTCGTCCGCCAGCAGCGGGCCGCCGAACCGCTCGTGCGGCTGCGGATCTTCCGCTCGCGGGCGGTCTCGGGTGGCAACGCGGCCCAGCTGCTGATGGTGGCGGGGATGCTCGGCTTCCAGTTCACCACGGCGCTGTACCTGCAGCAGGCGCTCGGGTATGCCCCAGCACAGGCCGGCTTCGCGCTGCTGCCCATCACGCTCACGATCGCGCTGGTGTCGCTCACCGCGTCGGGCCGGCTGATCGCGCGCTCGGGCGCTCGGACGGTGCTGCTCGCCGGGGAGATCCTGCTCGTGGCCGGCCTGCTGCTGCTCACCCGCCCGCCGGTGGGCAGCTACGTGGTGGACGTGCTGCCGTCGATGGTCGTGCTCGGCATCGGCGCGGGCCTCGCCCTGCCGGCGGTCACCACGCTGATGATGTCCGACGCCACCCCCGAGGACGCCGGGCTCGCCTCCGGACTGGCGAACACCAGCCAGCAGGTCGGCGGCGCGCTGGGCACAGCGGTGCTCGCCGCGCTGGCCGCAGCCCGCACCGACGCCGCCACCGCAGCAGGCGCATCGCCGATCGAGGCCCTGACGAGCGGCTACCAGCTCGCGTTCTTCACGAGCGCGGTCGCGGTGGCCGCAGCCGGGCTGGTCACGGTGACGGTGCTGCGCCGCCGCGCCTGACCTCCCAGTGCCATCTCGCGCCGGCAGGCACCGACCCCGAGCCCCGTTCCTAGGATCTGCAGCGTGAGCAACGCCAACGATGTCGTCGACGGAAGCCCGGTCGGCGGACCACTCTCCGGGGTGCTCGTCGCCGACTTCTCCCGCATCCTCGCCGGGCCGTACGCCACGATGCTGCTCGCCGACCTCGGTGCCACGGTGATCAAGGTCGAGGGCCCGGGCACCGGGGACGACACCCGCACCTGGGTGCCGCCCACCAGCGACGACGGCACCGCCACGTACTACCTGTCGATCAACCGGAACAAGCGGTCGATCGTGCTCGACCTCGCCGACCCTTCCGACCGCGACGTCGCTCAGCGGCTCGCCGCCCGCGCCGACGTCATGATCGAGAACTTCAAGCCGGGCGGTCTCGCGCGCTTCGGGCTGGACCACGAGGCGGTATCGGCGGCCAACCCGCGGATCGTCTACTGCTCGATCAGCGGCTTCGGCACGGCGGGCGGGGCGGCGCTGCCCGGCTACGACCTGCTCGTGCAGGCGACGTCCGGGCTGATGAGCCTCACCGGCGACGCCGACGGCCCGCCCTACCGCGCGGGCGTCGCCGTCTTCGACGTGATCACCGGGCTGCACTCGGCTCTCGCGATCGTCGCAGCGCTGCACCACCGGGAACGGACCGGCGAGGGGCAGAAGGTGGAGACGAACCTGCTGTCCGCGGCCCTGTCCGGCCTGGTCAACCAGACCTCGGCGGTGCTCGCCGGCGGGGTGGTGCCCGGCCGGCTGGGCAACGCCCACCTGTCGCTCTTCCCGTACGAGCCGCTGCCGACCGGCGACGGCGAGCTGATCGTCATCGCCGGCAACGACGGTCAGTTCCGCAAGCTCGCCACCGCGATCGGCGCCCCCGAGCTGCTCGACGACCCGCGGTTCGCCTCGATGGGCTCGCGCAACGCCCACCGCGACGAGCTGCGGCCGCTGCTGCTCGCGCGGCTGGCCACGAAGACCGCCCAGGAGTGGTTCGACATCCTCGCCCCCGCGGGCGTGCCGTGCGGGCCGATCAACACGATCGACGACGGCCTGGCCCTGGCCGAGCGCCTGGGGCTGGACCCGGTGGTGGAACCCGGAGGTGTCCCGAGCGTCCGCAACCCGGTGACGTACTCGGCGACGCCGCCGTCCTACCGGCGTCCGCCGCCCGCGCTGGGAGCGGACGGCGAGGAGATCCGGGCCTGGCTCCTGTCGTGATGACAGGAAAGCCACGTCGAGGGCCGTGCAGGCCCTGAACGTGGCTTTCCTGAACTCAGTTGCCGCCGCCGAACGGGTTGCCGAAGGGGTTCTGGCCGCCGAACGGGGTGCGGTTCCCGCCGCTCGGGCTGGTGGTCGCCGCCTGGTCGGGCTGGCTGCCCAACGTGACGTTCACGGTGCGCTCGGCGCCGCCGTTCCCGACGGTGAGCGCGACCTGCTCGCCGGGGGCGTGCGCGCCGACCCGGGCCATGAGGTCGGCGAAGTCGGCGACCGGCGCGTCGCCGACCTGCGTGACGACGTCGCCTGCCCTCAGCCCGGCTGCCTCGGCGGGCGAGCCCGGCTGCACGGCCGCGATCTGGGCGCCGTTGTCGCTGTTTCCGGCGATGCTGCCCTGCACCCCGAGCACCGGCTTGGTGGCGGTGCCGGTGCTCATGATCTCCTGGGCGACGCGCTTGGCCTGGTCGACCGGGATCGCGAAGCCGAGCCCGATGCTGCCGGAGTTCTGGCCCGTGGTCTCGATGGCCGAGTTGATGCCGACGACCTGGCCGTCGAGGTTCACCAGCGGGCCGCCGGAGTTGCCCTGGTTGATCGGGGCGTCGGTCTGGAGACCGTTGTAGACGACCGCCTGGCCGTCCTCGCCCTGCACGGTGACGGTCCGGTTCTGCGCGCTCACGATGCCGGTCGTGACCGTGCCGGTGAGGCCGCGCGGTGACCCGATCGCGACGACCGGCTGGCCGACCTGCAGCGAGTTGCTGTCGCCGAGCGTCGCCGGGGTGAGTCCGGTGGCGCCCTGCAGCCGGATCACGGCGATGTCGTAGCTCGGCGAGGTGCCCACGACGGTGGCCGGGTGCTCGCTGCCGTCCTGCAGGGTGACCGTGAGCTGGCGGCTGCCTGCGACGACGTGGTTGTTTGTCAGGATGTCGCCGCCCGCGCTGAGGATGATGCCGCTGCCCTCGGCCTCTCCCTGCGGGAGGGTGGCGCGGATGTCGACGGTGCTGGGCAGCACCGTCTGGGCGGCCGCGGTGACCGTGCCGGGCGCGGCGTTCACCGAGCTCGATCCCTGCGGCGCCGAGGAGAGGGTGGTGCCGGCGGGGCGGTCGAGCAGCGCGTAGGCGCCGCCGAATCCGGCGCCGCCGCCGACGAGGCCTGCGAGCAGGGCGGCGGCCACGACCGTGCCCATCCCGCGCTGCTTGCGCGGCCGGGGCGGCAGCGTGGCCGTCGGCGGCCCCTGGAAGTGGCCGGGCGGGGGCGGGAAGAAGCCGCCAACAGGCCCCTGCGGCGGGCCGTACTGGCCCGAGGGGTCGGCCGGAGGGGCCTGCTGGCCGGCGTCCTGCGCGTGCGCCGGTCCCGCGGCGCCCGCGTACGACGGAACGGGGTACTGCGCGGTACGGGAGTCCCCGGTCGAGGCGCTCGCGTCCCGGCCGTGCTCCCTCTGCTCGTCGCTCATGCCATTGACGATGCGCCAGGATTCTGAGCCTGTCCTGAGGACCACCTGGGAATACCAGCCGAAACCCCTGATCGGGCTATCGGGTGCCCCTCAGTAGTTGCGCCGCGACTTCGGCGTGCGCGCGCCCGTCCCCCCACGTGGTGATCGACGGTGCCGGCGGGTGCCAGTCCCCCGGGAGCCCGACGTGCAGTGCCACCGCGTCCGGTCGGGCGGCCCGGACGGCGTCGAACGCGGGCGAGGGGCCACGCACCACCACCACGAGCGGCCGGCCGGGCGGGGTGCCGGGACCCGCCGTCACCGCGGGGTCGTGGTGGCGCAAGGCCTCGACCACGCGCGGTTCCCCGGCCCGGCCGTCGGCGATGCTCACCGCGCCGCGCAGGTCGAGCACGTGCGTCCCCTTCCCGATGCGCACGTCCCCGGCCACTTCCGCGACCCGGCGCACGACCTGCGTGCCGTCCACATCGCCGGGACCGGCGGGTGCTGCGCGGACCCATGCGGCCAGCTCCGCGACCCGCCGCCCGGCATCGGCCAGCCGCTCCCGGGGCAGGGTGCCGTCGGCGACCGCGGCGAGCAGCGCGTCGCGCACCTCGCGGTAGCCGGTCTCGTCGTCGTAGCCGTTCTGCGGGTTGCCGATGCAGACCAGGTCGACCCCGGCCACGACGGCTGCGACCGCGCCCGGGCCCGTCCCGACCGAGGAGGCGACCGCGGCCATGTCGACGGCGTCGCTGATCACGACGCCGTCGAAGCCCAGCTCGCGGCGCAGCAGGTGCAGGAGCGGCGGGCTCATCGTGGCCGGCCGGTGGTCGAGCGCGGGGAAGCGCACGTGCGCGGTGAGCACGCACCGCACCCCCGCGGCGACCGCCGCTGCGAACGGCGGGAGGTCCCGGGCCCGCAGCGTGCCAGCGTCGTCGCCGATCACCGGCAGGGCCAGGTGGGAGTCGACGGTGGTGCACCCGTGGCCGGGGAAGTGCTTCGCGGTCGCCGCCGTGCCTGCTCCCTGCATCCCGCGGACGAACGCCGCGGTGTGCCGGGCCACGAGCTCCGGGGTGGCGCCGAAGGACCGGATGCCGATCACCGGGTTGTCCGGTTCCGCGTTCACGTCGGCCACCGGCGCGAGCGCGAGGTCGATCCCGCGCGCCCGGCACTGCGCCCCGATCCCGGCGGCCACCGCCTCGGTGACGGTCTCGTCGTCGAGCCGCCCCAGTGCGGCCGCGCTCGGGGCCGGGACGTCGAGGCGGGTGACCGAGCCGCCTTCCTCGTCGGATGCGACGAGGAAGCCGGGGCGGCGCCCGTGCAGCTCATCGGTGAGCGCGGAGAGACCGGGGCCGACGTTCCCGGCGAACAAGCAGACCCCGGCGAGCCCCGCGTCGGCGGCGCGGGCCAGCCAGCCGGGCACGGTCGTCCCGGTGAAGCCGGGGAGCAGCACCGCGTCGACGAGCCGCTCGTCGGTGGTCACCCCTTCACCGCACCCGCCACCAGGCCGTCGGTGAGCCGCTTCTGCGCGATCACGAAGAACACCATCACCGGGATCGTGATCAGCGTGGACGCGGCCATCACGGCGCCCCAGTCGGTGGCGTGCTGGCCGAAGAAGCGGCGCAGCCCGACCGCAACGGTGTAGTTCTGGTCGTCGGACATGAACGTCAGGGCGAAGATGAACTCGTTCCAGGCCACGATGAACGAGAACACGCTCGTGGCGACGAGCCCGGGCGCCACCAGCGGCAGCAGCACCGACCGGAACATCCGTCCCCACGATGCTCCGTCGAGGTAGGCGGCCTCCTCCAGCTCGACGGGCACCGCGGCGACGAACCCCCGGAGCGTCCAGATCGCGAACGGCAGCGAGAACGCCAGGTACACGACGACGAGCCCGAACAGGCTGTCCAGCATCTGGAAGGTGCGTGCCTGGATGAACAGGGGGATGACCAGCGCCTCCACCGGCACCATCTGGATGATCAGCACCATCACCAGCACGGACGTCCTGAACCGGAAGCGGAACCGGGCGACGGCCACCGCGGCCAGCAGGGCGAGCAGGGCGCCTGCGAGCACGGTGGCGAGCGCGACGACCAGCGAGTTCGTCAGGTACCGCCCGAACCCGCCCTCCGTGACGACGTAGGCGAAGTTGCGGAAGGTCCACTCGTCCGGCCACAGGGTGCGGGAGCCGGCGTTCGCCTCGCCGTTGAGGGCGGTGACGATCATGAGGTACACGGGGAACAGCGTGAAGACGAGCACGCCGGTGACCCCGAGGCCCTTCGCGGCAGCCCTCACAGCTCCTCCTCCCGGAACAGCAGCCGCAGGTAGGCCATCGTGACCACCAGCAGCATCGCGGTGAGCAGCACCGCGATCGCGGCGCCGAGGCCGTAGCGGTTCTGCGCGAACGACTCGACGTAGGACCAGGTGCCGAGCGTGAGCACGTTGCGGTTGACGCCGTCGCCGCCGGGCATCAGGTAGATCTGGGTGAACACCTTGAAGTCCCAGATCGTCGACAGGACCGTGACCACCGCGAACACCGGCCGCAGCATCGGGAAGGTCAGCGACCAGAACCGGCGCCACGCGCTCGCCCCGTCCATGATCGCCGCCTCCGTGAGCTCCCGCGGGATCGTCAGCAGACCGGCGAGCACCGTGAGCGCGACGAACGGGAAGCCGTGGTGCACCACGTTGAGCGCGGCCACCGCGTAGAACGAGATGCGCCCGGCGAACGGGTTGGCGGTGGCGGCGTCGACGAGGCCGAGTGCGTCGAGCGCCTGCACCGCGATCCCGTCGACCGGCGCGAACACGAACACCCAGACGTACGTGCCGGTGACGGCCGGCATCGCCCACGCCACCATGATCGCGGTGGTGACGAGGCCGCGGACCAGCGGCGTGAGCCGGGCGAGCAGCAGGGCGACCAGCGTGCCGAGCACCACCGTGAGCACCACCGCCACCACGGCGAAGACCACGGTGTTGGGCAGCACGGTGGCCCACAGGTCCGCGCTGCCGAGCAGCTCCCCGTAGTTGTCGAGCCCGACCCACTTCGTGCGTCCCGACACGAGCTCGCGCAGGCCGAAGTCCTGCAACGAGAGCACCAGCACCCGGACGAGCGGGTAGAGCAGCAGCCCGCCCATCACGAGCAGGGCGGGCGTCAGCAGCAGCCACGGCCGGGCGACGGCGGTGCGGCGGCGCGGGCGGGGCGCGGGTGGCGCCACGCCCGGCCTGACGTCGGTGCGCTCCGCGAGGGTCATGCGCCGCTGGCGAAGATCTCGTTCATCTCCGCCGCCGCGGTGGAGGTGGCCTGCTCCACGGTGGCCTCGCCCGTGAGGACGGAGCGCATCATGGCCGCGATCGTCTTCTTGCCCTGGATCTGGCCGAAGGCCGGGGTGACCGGCACGCTGCGCCCTGAGTCGACCATCTGCATGGCGAACGGCGCCACGAGCGGGTCGGGCGACCGGGCGGCCTCGTTCAGCAGCGCCGTGGTGCCCGGGAAGTAGCTGGACTCCTGCGCCCACTTGGCGGCGAAGTCGCCCGTGCCCATCGTCTCGACGAGCTGCCACGCCAGGTCCTGGTCGTCGCTGGTCTCGAAGATCGACAGCAGCGACCCGCCCAGCACCGAAGGGGCGAGCCCGCCGGTCGGCCCGGGGATCGGGAACGCGCCGATCTTGCCCTGCAGGTCGGGTGCGGCCTCGAGGATGGCCTTCGGCGTCCAGCTGCCGGAGAAGATCATCGCCGACTGGCCCTTGGTGAAGGAGTCGCGCACGTCGGTCTCGCGCCAGGTGGCCGCCGCGGGTGTGGAGAACCCGTGTTCCAGCGCGAGGTCCGCGTAGAATTGGATGCCGGCACGGGCCTGGGGGGAGTCGATGCCGCTGGTCCAGGTGTCGCCGTTCTGCGTGGCGATCTGCCCGCCCGCGCCCCACACGAAGGGGTAGACGATGAACTCGTTGTCGCCCGCGATCGGCAGCGGCAGGAGATCGGGACGCGCCTCCTTGATGCGCTGCCCGACGGCCACGAGCTCGTCCCACGTGGTGGGCGGCTGCAGTCCCAGCTCGGCGAACACGTCGGTGCGGTAGACGATCGAGCGGACGCCCGCGTACCAGGGCATGCCGTAGAGCGCACCGCCGAGCGTCCCGGCCTCCACGAGTCCGTCGACGAGGCCGTCGGACAGCCCGGCCTCCTGCACGCGCGGGGTGAGGTCGACCAGCGCGCCCGCGTCACCGAACTCGCCGACCCACGTGGTGCCGATCTCCGCGACGTCCGGCGTGGTGCCGCCCGCGATCGCGGTGACGAACTTGTCGTGCGCGGAGGCCCACTGCACGAACTGCACGTCCAGCGTGGCGCCGGTGCGCTGCTGGAACGCGGTGGAGAGCTCGGAGAAGAACGGTTGGGCGTCCGGGTTGGTGCCCTCCATGATCCAGACGGTCAGGGTGCGGTCACCGCCGCCGCCGGAGGCGGTTCCGCCGCCGCCGCATCCGGTCAGGGCCAGAGCGGCGACGGCGAGGACCGCTACCGCGCTCCGGCGTGCCGTTCGGGATCCGGGCATGGACCACATGGGTTCCCCTCCGACGGATTTGAGACCAGAGGTCTAGGCGTCGGACTGTAGTGTCGGCCACCCCCGCGACGTCAAGCGTCGTTCCGGTTACGACGGGTAGATGTCGGCCATGATGCGGTAGCGATCGCCTCGGTAGATCGACCGCACGAACTCGGCCACCCGCCCGCCGTCCACCCGGCAGGTGCGCTCGAAGCAGAACGCGGGGGCGCCGGGCTCGACCCCGAGCACCGCGGCGTCCTCGGCGCTGGTGAGGGCGGCCTCGGCGGTCTGGGTGCCCGAGGCGATGCGGTGCCCGTACCGCTCGGCGAGCACCTCGTAGTAGGAGCGGTCCTCCAGGTCGGCGCCGGTGAGGCCGGGTACGAGGTCGGCGGGGACGTGCAGGTCCTCCACGGCCATCGGCTCGTCGTCGGCCAGTCGCAGCCGTCGCACGTGCAGGACCGGCGTGCCCGTCGGCACCTCGAGCAGCGCCGCCAGCATCACGCCTGCCGGGGCGCGGCCCGACCGCAGCGTGCGGCTGCCGGGTCGGAGGCCGCGGGAGCGCATGTCGGTCGAGAACGAGTTGGCCGCGAGGCGGTGTGCCTCCCTGCCCGCTGCGACGAACGTGCCGGCGCCCTGCCGGCGCACGAGCACGGCTTCGGCGACGAGCCCGTCGACGGCGCGGCGCAGCGTCATCCGGGCGACACCCAGCTCGCGTGCCAGGTCGCGCTCGGCGGGGAGCGGCTCGCCGGGGGACATCGCGGAGATCAGCTCGGCGAGCCGCGCTCGCAGGCGCCGCTGCTTGTCGGTCTCCGTCGACGGAGCGCTCATAGCCCATTGGTACACCAGTGGTCCCCCGGAAGGCGAACCTTCGCGGTTAGCACCACCACCGGCGCTCGTTAGCTCACGCTAACCGGATTTTGCAGTTCAGCCGCTGCCTCGGATGCTCATAGCGTCGACCGCGACATGGACGGATTCCTGATTGCCTTCGCCGTCAGCTTCGGGGTGGTGTTCGTCGCCGAGCTCGGCGACAAGTCCCAGCTGATGGCCCTCGCGTTCGCCACGCGCTACCGGGCCCTCCCGGTGCTCGTGGGCATCACCATCGCCACCACGGCGGTGCACCTGATCTCGGTCGCGGTCGGGCACGGGCTGGGCGCCGCGCTCCCCACTGGGTGGATTGCGCTGGTGGCCGCGGTCGCCTTCGTCGGGTTCGGGGCCTGGACCTTGCGCGGCGACCGGCTGACGGCGGCCGAGCGGGCCAAGGCCGAGCGGGCCACCGGGTCGGCCGTGCTCGCCTCGTCGGTGGCGTTCTTCCTCGCCGAGCTCGGCGACAAGACGATGCTCGCCACGATCACCCTGGCCACCCAGTACGGCTGGTTCGGGGTGTGGCTCGGCTCCACCCTCGGGATGGTGGCCGCGGACGCGCTGGCGATCGTCGTCGGGCGGAAGCTGGGGCGGCTGCTGCCGGAGCGCGCCGTCCAGATCGGCGCCGCCGTGCTGTTCTTCCTGTTCGGTGGCTCGCTGGCGGTGCAGGCCGCGGGGGAGCTCACCGGTCGTTCCGCCTGGAACGTGCTGGCGGACGCACTGGACCACCACGCAGCAGGCTGGCTCGCACTCGTGATCGCCGCGCTCGTGGCGGTGCTGGGCGCGGTCGGTGGGCGCCGCCTGCTGCACGCCTCGCCCGCCCGCCGCGCGATCGGTCGGGCGGAGCGCGTGCGGGGCTCGGCCGCATGGTGGAGCCGCGTGCTCCACGGCGTCGCCACGGTGCTCGGCCTCGTGGCGCCGCTGCTCGTGGCCGCCGACGTCGTCGACCCGATCGCGCTGTTCGACGACCCCGGCCTCGTCGTGATCGGTGCCGGCCTGGCCCTGCTCGGGGTGGCCCTGGTGCTCGCGTCGCAGATCGAGCTGCGACGCGGTGGGTCCGCCGACCCGGTGCTCGCCAGTCGCGGGCTGCGGTCGCGGATGCGCAACCCCGGCCTCACGGGCATCGTCCTGGCCACGGCGGGCACGCTCGTGATGGTGCCGACGCTGGTCGGCGTGCTGGCCGCGGTGCTGCTCGTCGTGTCGGTGCGCATCCAGGTGCGTGCGGTGCGGGAGCCGATGCTGGCGGAGCTGCACGGCGAGGAGTACGTCGCCTACGCGGCCCGAACCGGCCGCTACCTACCCCGGTTGACGCCGTCCCGGTCGTGAGTGGTTACGAGTGTTTCCAGCACTCGTAACCACTCACGGGTGGTTCAGGGCTTGGCCCAGGCGCCACCGGACATGGCGGCCGAGCGGACCCGGAAGCCGGCCGTGCCCTCCACGATGTCGCGGCGCAGCTGCTCCTTCGTGCGGCCCGTGCTGTTCACCGTGGGGCCGAGGGCCCGGGCGATCTCCTTCAGCACCGGCACCGTGAACTCCACGCGGCTCTTCAGGTAGTCGGCCACCTCGCCGGGGGTGGCGAGCCGGTTGATGTCGGCGGCGGCCGCCGCGATGTCGACGCTCGTGTCCCGCTGCACGACCTCGCGCCTGCGCATCTGGCGCGCCGGGCTCGGCTGGTAGACGAGCTTGCCCTCGCCGGAGGCGATGTCCTGGAGCTGCTCACGGCTGAGCGACTCGAGCAGCGCGACGGCCTTCTGCAGCGCGATCGCCAGCGGCGGGGAGGGGAGCGGGGAGCTCGGGAGCGATTCGATGTCGATCCGATCTGCGTCGATCGCACCTGCGTCGATCGGGTCGTATCCGGTCACGGCGCAATCCTCTCCAGCCGGCCCGACAGCTCGGACACCATGTCGCGCAGCTCACGGGTGGCGGCCCGCCCCGTGCCGCCGAGGATCACCGGCACGCCGTGCTCGGGCGCCGGGCCGTAGACGGCCTTGCTGTCGCGGATCGTGGTCGCGAACGTGGGGACCTCGCGGGCCTCGATCCGGCTGATCACACTGCGCTGCGCCTCGATGGGGGCGCCGTTCTGGTTCTGCACCATCGTGAACACGACGGACGCGGCGGGCCGCTCGACCGGAACCTCGGAGTGCTCGTTGTACTCCTCGACGAACGAGCGGATCTTCAGTCCGAGCGAGTCGATGCCGTTGGTGGACAGGTAGTCCGGCTTGGTCGGGATCAGCAGCAGGTCGCTGGCCGCGACGGCGTTCTTCGCGATGAGCCCGAAGTTCGGAGCGCAGTCGATGAGAACCGTGTCGTAGTCGGCGAAATCGTCGTGGGCGAGCATCCCGCGCAGGCTGCCGTGCAGCTCGCCGAACCGCCCGGGCGCCGAGAGCAGCTCCGCGGCCAGATTGGTTTCCACGTCCGTGAGGTCGCGGTGGGCGGCGATGAGGTCCAGCCGCCCGGTGCCGCGCGCCAGCTTGTCCTGGACGCGAGGCGGGGTGGAGACGAGCTTCGCCGGGGACTCGGCGTTGTCGCTCCCGATCCGATCGAACCAGTGCTTGATCGTCTTTTCCGGCAGCAGGTCAGCCGTCCACTCGCTCTGGGTGAAGAACGAGATCGTGAGGCTGGCCTGCCCGTCCAGATCGACGAGTAGCACCTTCTGACCTCGGGCCGCGAACCCGGCGCCGAGGTTGGCCGTGAGGGTGGTCTTGCCCACCCCTCCCTTGTGGTTGATGACGGCGACGACCTTCACCCGTTCTCCTCCCGCAGCACGCCGCGCGAACGATGCCATACGCCCGGAGGAGGGCTGCACTTAGGCCAATCGGCTTATGCCGACTGCGCTACGAGGCGGCATCGGCACACCGGCCGAGGGGGCAGACTCTAGGGCCGTGTGCATTACGCCGAGCACCGGGGCCCCGCGGGGAAGTTGATCACAGATCGGCTCTACCAGCGGAGATGCGCCTCACAGTCGCTGAGGCGCATCTCCCGGGCCGCTGCCCCCGAACGAGCTCGTCCAAGGATCACTCGATCGGGTGAGTGGGCGCACGCCGAGCGGCAGAACGTCATCACGCAGTGCCAACGCCACGCCTACCGGCGTCACTCGACCGGCCGCCGGCGTCAGCGGTCGTAGTCGTCGTCCTCCGGCACGACGAGGCGCTGCTCCGCGACGTCGGCCGGGTCGGCCTCCGACGGCAGGTCCGTCGGGTCGACCAGGGGCTCATCGCCGTCATCGGTGCCCTGCAGCTGCTCGACCACGTCGGCGTCCGGGTCCTCGATACCCATGCTGTCCCTCCGTCGCTCGAAGATGCCCGGGCGAGTGTGCCCGACGGGACGATCGCTCACACCACCCGAGCGGGTCCGGGGCTACCGGAGCGCCGGGAGGCCGCCTCGGCCCCTGATCAGGCGGGGGCGGCGGCCGCTCGCGTGGTCTGCGTGAGGATCGCGGCGGCGAGCGGGGAGATCACGGTCCGGTTGATCGCGTGGCCCATCCCGGGGATCCGGACCAGCCTGCCCTGCCCGAGCGATCGGGCCAGCACGCCCGAGTTGGGTGGCGGGAACGCCGGGTCCTCCGGCGCCTCGATCACGAGCGTCGGCACCGTGACGGCGGCCAGCTCGGCTCCGCGCTCCATCCCGTCGGTGGCCATCCGGGCGTGCGCGACCACGGGGTCGTGCGTGCCGGCGTGGGCGATGACGCGTTCTTCGAGGGCGCGGAACTCCGCCGGGTCGAACAGGGTGCCGGAGCCGTTGAGCATGCGCCAGTGCTCCAGCCGCCACGCGATCTCGCCCTCGACGTCGCGGGGGTCGTCCATCTCGGCCCACAGGCGCAGCAGCGCCGGGTCCGGGCCGGGGAGGGGCGGCGTGGGTGCGGGATCCGCGAACGGGAGCGGCCCGGTGCAGAAGAGCGTGGCGGTGGCGATGCGGTCGGGGTGGTCCAGCAGCATGAGCTGCACGAGGTACCCGCCCATCGACATCCCGACCACGTGCGCGCGCGGGACGTCGAGCGCGTCGAGCACGGCGATCGCGTCCTCGGCGAGGTCCGTGATCCCGTAGGGGTCGTCCTCGAACGCGGTGGAACGCCCGGTGTCGCGATGGTCGTAGCGGATGACGCGGTGGTGCTCGGCGAGCTGGGCGACGAGTGGGTCGGGCCAGACGAGGCCGGAGGCGTTGGCGCCCATCACGAGCAGCAGCGGCTCACCCGGGTGGGACCCGGTGGGCTCGATGTCCTCGACCCAGAGGCGGACACCGGGCTCGACGTCGACGAAGCGTTCCACGGCGTGCAGCCTGCCGGTCGACGGTGCTCGTGTCGATCGGTGGGGGCGTGGCGGGCGCCACCCCGCCCGGGCCCGGTCTCTAGTTGGTCACTAGGCCGGGCGCCGGGCGGCGGGTGTCACTTGAGTGCGTCGATGAGCGCCTGGCGCTGGCGGTCGCCGAGACCGGCGGCGCGGCGGGACGCGTCGATGCCGGTCTGCTCCAGCAGGGCCGAGACCTTGGCGGGGCCGTAGCCGGGCAGGCTCTTGAGCAGGTCGGCCACCTTGGTCTTGCCGACGACCTGGTCGGTCTTGGCGCGGTCGAGAACCGCGGGGATCGTCTGCTCGCCGCGCGCGATCGCGTCGCGGAGCTCCTTGCGGGCGGTGCGTGCGGCCGCGGCCTTCTTCAGGGCCTCGGCGCGCTGCTCCGGAGTGAGCGTGGGCAGTGCCATGTCGACCTTCTCTCCTCTCCGTGCGTCCACCCCGGATGGGATGTGCGCAGGTCATCTTGGCTGTCAAGGGTGACAGAACCGTGCAGCGCCACGCACGCGCCCCCCGGTCCGCGCCGAACGGTCTTCCCCGGTCGGGGGTGGTTCACCCGCGAAAAGGGAGCGGTTCGAGCCCGCGGACACCCGGCACGCACCGGTACAGGGCACCCGCGCGGCCGTCCTGCCCGCCAGCGCCGGTCGCCGATGTGGTGATCCACAGCTCGTCCAGCTCGGGACCGGCGAACGCGCAGGCAGTGGGGTGTGTGGTGGGTACCCGAACGACCGCGTCGAGCTCGCCGTCGGGCGTGTAGCGGTGCACGGCGGAGCCGCCCCACAGCGCCACCCAGATCCCGCCGTCCGCGTCCACGGTGAGCCCGTCGGGTGTGCCGCCCTCGACGTCGACGAACCGGTCCCGGGAGGTCACGGCCGGCGCGGCGAGGTCGACGGTCAGCACGTCGATCCCGCCGGTGCCGGAGTCGACGTAGTAGGCGCGGGAGCCGTCGGGCGCCCAGCAGAGGCCGTTGGAGACCGTGACGCCGGTGAGCATCGTCGCGACCGACCCGTCAGGGGCGAGCCGGTACAGCGACCCCCGGCCGGGGGTGGAGTCGTAGGCCATCGAGCCGCACCAGAAGCCGCCTGTGGGGTCGCAGCCGCCGTCGTTCATGCGGACGCCCTGGTCGGACCACAGCTCGCCGAGCGGCCGTGCCGCACCATCCCCGGAAGATCCCGGCTCGTCGAGCAGCCCGAACCCGCGCTCGAGCGCCACCACCCAGCCGCCGCGGGCCCGGGGGCGCAGGGCGGCGAGGACGTCGCCCACGTGCCGGCGGCGCACCTCGGCGAGCTCGGCCCCGTCGCGCAGCAGGTCGACGGTGAGCAGGTCGCCGCGGAGCATGTCCACAGAGGCGAGTACGCCGCGGCTCGCGTCCCAGACGGGTCCCTCGCCGTGCTCGGCGACGGCGGCGGTGGCTTGCTCGGCGGTGATCTCACGAGTCATGGCGCCCAGTAGACCAACGCAGGCCGGTCCCGGTCAGCCCGGCCCGGTGAGCTGCGCCAGCAGCTCGAGCGCGTCGTGCGATGCGGAACCGGGTTCGGCGGTGAAGACCGCCACGCGCTGGCCGTCGTCGGGGAGCGCCATGAGCTCGTCGGTGAGGGTCAGCCTGCCGACGAGCTCGTGGTCGTACTCGCGCGTGTGGTGGGCGCAACCGTGCGCCGGGTGCGCGGCCCACAGCTCGGCGAACTCCGGGCTCGCGATGCTGAGCTCGCCGACCAGCTCGGCGAGGCGCCGGTCGTCCGGGAAGCGGCCGGTCAGCAGGCGCAGGTCGGCCACGGTGTCGCGGGCCTTGCCGGGCCAGTCGACGATCAGGGTCCTGAAGTGCGGGTCGAGGAAGAGCAGCCGTGACCAGTTGGGTCGCCGCCGCTCGTCGCCGGGTGCGTCGACGTCGAGGGCCGCGGCGAGGAGGGCGTGCCCGAGCCGGTTCCAGGCCAGGACGTCGGTGCGACGGCCGAGGACGATCGCGGGCACCCGCAGTGCGTCGATCATGGTCCGGACGGCGGGCCGCAGGCGCTCGGGCTCGTCGGTGCGCACCGACGGCGCCGCGGGGCGCGCGAGCCGGTGGAGATGGGCCCGCTCGTCGTCCCCGAGGCGCAGCGCCCTCGCCAGCGCGTCGAGCACCGCGGGGGAGACGCCCCCGCTCTGGTCCTGCTCCAGCCGGACGTAGTAGCCCACGCTGACGCCGGCCAGCCGGGCCAGCTCCTCGCGGCGCAGGCCGGGCACTCGGCGGCGCTCGCCGTAGTCGGGCAGTCCGGCGGCATCCGGCGTCAGCGCGGCGCGGCGGCTGCGCAGGAACTCGCCGAGCGTCGACATCTGGGCCACGGGTCCAGTGTCCGCGATCGGTCGCAGCCGTGCCTGCACCTGCCGGTGGTACCCCGGGCACGGGCTGGTGGCCCGGGTCCGGCACGGGTGAGGCTCCCGTCATGAAGATCGTTGTGATCGGCGCGACCGGGACCATCGGACGGGCGGTGTCGGCGGCGCTGGGCGAACGGCACGAGGTCGTGGCGGCCGCGCGGCGCGGCCCGCTGCGGGTGGACCTGGCGGACCCGGCTTCGATCGAGGCGCTGTTCGACACCGTCCCCGACGTCGGGGCCGTGGTCTGCTGCGCGGTGAGCGGGTCGCTGACGCGGCTGGACTCGCCGTCCGACGACGAGTTCTTCACCGGTCTCGACGGGAAGCTGATGGGCCAGGTGCGGCTGGTTCGTGCGGCCGCACGCCGCAGGCTCAGCGGCTCGGTCACGCTGACCGGCGGCCGGTTCGACGGCCCGCTTCCGGGCAGCACGTTCGGGCGGCTGGTGAACGTGGGCCTCGAGGCGTTCGTCCACGCGGCGCCCGCGGAGGTGCCCGACGGTCTGCGGGTGAACGTCGTGAGCCCCGGCTGGGTCCGCGAGACCCTCGCTGCCGTCGGCGAGGACGGCGGCGTCCCCGCGGACGTGCTGGCCCGGGTCTACGTCGATGCGGTGGAGGGCGCGATGACGGGAAGCACGCTCACCGCCCGGTGACGCAGAACGGCGCCCCGCTTGTTGGCGGGGCGCCGTTCTGGGGGGATCAGGCGCTGGTGGCGGCCTTCTCCGGCTGGGGAGCGGACGTCCGAGGCGCCTCGTCCGCGTCGTCGAGCATCGTGGCCTCGTCGAACGGGTCCTCGCCGCGCAGCACGCGGTCGGCCTTCTCGCGGTCGAACTCGCCGACCCAGTGGCCGATCAGGACGGTCGCGACGGCGTTGCCGGCGAAGTTGGTCAGCGCGCGGGCCTCGGACATGAACCGGTCGATCCCGACGATGATGCCGACGCCGTCGACGAGGTCGGGGCGGTGCGATGCGAGGCCGCCCGCGAGCGTCGCGAGCCCGGCGCCGGTGACGCCCGCGGCACCCTTCGACGCGATGATCATGAACAGCAGCAGCCCGATCTGCTCGCCGATCGCCATCGGCCGGCCGAGTGCGTCGGCGATGAAGAGCGACGCCATCGTCAGGTAGATCGCGGTGCCGTCCAGGTTGAACGAGTAGCCGGTCGGCACCGTGATGCCGACGACCGGCCGGGAGATGCCGGCGTGCTCCATCTTCGCGATCAGCCGCGGCAGGGCCGACTCCGACGACGACGTCGACACGATCAGCAGGAACTCGCGGCCCAGGTAGCGCAGCAGCGAGAAGATGTTGATCCCGACGACGAACCGCAGCAGCAGCCCCAGCACGACGAACACGAAGAGCGCGCACGTGACGTAGAAGCCGAGCATCACCTGGAACAGCGCGACGATCGCCGACCAGCCGGTCTCGCCGACAACGGCGGCGATGGCGCCGAACGCACCGATCGGCGCCGCCCACATGATCATGGCGAGCACGCGGAAGACGAGCCGCTCGACGTGCTTGACGCCGCGCAGGATGGGCTCGCCGGAGCGGCCGAGCGCCTGCACCGCGAACCCGACCAGCAGGGCCACGAACAGGGTGGAGAGCACGCTGTCGCCGACCAGCGGGGAGAACAGCGTCGTGGGGATGATCCCCATGAGGAACTCGGACGTCGACTCGCCCTCCGGCGCCTCGTAGCCGGCGGCGCCGCCGACGTCCAGGCCCATCCCCGGCTGCACGATGTTGCCCACGACGAGGCCGATGACCAGCGCGACGGTGGACATCGCGATGAAGTAGCCGAGCGCGAGCCCGCCGACGCGGCCCACCTTCGCCGCCTGCCGGATCGACCCGATGCCGAGCACGATCGTGCAGAAGATGACCGGCGAGATCATCATCTTGATCAGGTTGACGAACGCCGTGCCGACCGGCTTGAGCGCCTTGCCGAGGTCGGGGGAGACCAGGCCGACGACGACGCCGAGGAGCACCGCGACGATCACCGCGATGTAGAGGTAGTGCGTGCGATCCCGCCGGGGTGGCGGGCTGGTGTCTGTCACGGGTTCCTCCGAAGCCGACGACTCTGGCGATTTCAGGCGATTGCAGGGGTACCGGCTGACCGGTGACCATCGCGGCGAGCATGCGGCGCGGGATGGTTATCGTCGCCCTTCTGTTCATTTCGTGCGACGCGAGGAGCGGCCGATGGGGCGCGCAGGCGGATGGAGCCTCGCCCGGCAGCTGTTCGCGCTGCAGGCGGCGATCGCCGGCGTCGTGCTGATCGGGCTGGCCGGCGCCAGCTGGCTGCAGCTGCGGGAGGCGGAACGGGCCGCCACCGCGGAGGAGATGCTCAGCATCGCCCACACGCTCGCCGCGTCGCCCGAGGTGCTCGCCGCGCTCGACGACCCCGCCCCGAGCGCGGTGCTGCAACCGCTCGCCGAGCGGGTGCGGGCCGACACCGCCACCGACTTCGTCGTGGTGATGACCCCCGACGGGATCCGTTTCTCGCACCCGACGCCCGCCGAGATCGGGCGCCGTTTCGTCGGGACGATCGGGCCTGCGGCCGCGGGCGACAACCAGTTCACCGAGACCTACACCGGCACGCTCGGTCCGTCGGTCCGCGCGGTCGTGCCGGTCCTCGACGGCGGGCGGGTGGTGGCCCTGGTCTCGGTGGGCCGGTCGATCACCGCAGTGGCCCGCGACCTGGAACGGCAGGTCCCGCTCGTGCTCTCCGCCGTCGCGGTGGCGCTGCTGCTGGCAGCAGCCGGGTCGTGGTTCGTGAGCCGGTGGCTGCGCCGCGCCACCCACGACCTCGGCCCGGCCGAGCTGACGCGGATGTACGAGTACTACGACGCCGTGCTGCACGCGGTGCGCGAAGGACTGCTGCTGCTCGACCGCGACTGCCGGGTGCAACTGGTGAACGACGAGGCGCGCAGGCTGCTGGCGCTCCCGGCCGACGTGAGCGGCCGCCGGGTGGACGAGATCGGGCTGCCGGCGCCACTCGGCGAGGCGCTCGCCGAAGGGCTGCCCCGCGACGACGAGATCCACCTGACGGCCGACCGGATCGTGGTGGTGAGCCAGGGCGCGGCGCGTTGGGGCGGGCGGTACCTCGGCACGGTCGTCACCCTGCGGGACCACACCGAGCTGCGCCGGCTGGTGAGCGAGCTGCAGACGGTGCGCGGCTTCGCCGACTCGCTGCACGCCCAGGCCCACGAGGCGGCCAACCAGCTGCACACCGTCATCTCGCTGATCGAGCTCGGCCGGGCCGACGAGGCCCTCGAGTTCGCCGCAGCGGAGCTCGAGACCGCCCAGCACCTCACCGACGCCGTCGTGTCCGGGATCGCGGTGCCCGAGGTGGCGGCGCTGGTGGTCGGTAAGGCGGCCGCGGCGGGTGAGCGGGGTGTCGAGCTGCGCCTGGAGGACGGCACCCACGTGCCCGCCGGGCTCGCCGACCCGCGCGACCTCGTCACGATCGTCGGGAACCTGCTGGACAACGCGATCGACGCCGCGCAGGACGGCGCGGAGCCGCGGTGGGTGCGGTTCGGCGCGGGCGTCGACGACGACGCGGTGGAGCTGCGGATCAGCGACAGCGGCCCCGGGATCGCGCCCGAGGACGCTGAGCGGGCCTTCGAGCGGGGGTACAGCACCAAGCCGCACGACGGCATGGGGCGCGGGCTGGGGCTCGCCCTGGTGCGCCGGGCGGCCCAGCGCCACGGCGGCGCGGTCCAGCTGTCCGGTAAGGCCGAGTTCACCGTGCGGCTGCCGCTGGTGCGGGCGTGATCCGCACCCTCGTCGTCGAGGACGACCCCGTGGCAGCAGCCGCTCACGTCTCCTACGTCGAGCGCGTGCAGGGTTTCACGGTCGCCGCGAGCGCCGCGTCCGGGGCAGACGCGCTGCGCGCGCTCGCGGCCACCCCCGTCGACCTGGTCCTGCTCGACGTCCACCTGCCCGACACGAACGGGCTCGAGGTGCTGCGCCGGATGCGGGCGGCGGGCCACACCACCGACGTGATCATGGTGACGCGGGCCCGGGACGTCGCCGTCGTGCAGGCCGCCGTCGCGTTCGGTGCCACGCAGTACCTGGTGAAGCCGTTCACGTTCAGCGCGGTGCGCCGCAAGCTGGAGGGCTACCTCGAGTACCGGGAACGGCTCGGCGCCGGGCCCGTGGTGGCCCAGGACGACGTCGACGAGCTGTTCGGGCGCCTGCGCGCTCCCGCGGAGGCGGGCGGGCTGCCGAAGGGAGTGAGCCGCGAGTCGCTCGACGCCGTCCGCGCGGCCCTCGAAGGCGCGGCGCCGGACGGCACCGCCGGGCGAACCGCCGCCGAGGTGGCCGACGCCGTCGGCTCCTCGAGGGTGACCGCCCGGCGCTACCTGGAGTACCTGGTGGAGACCGGCCTCGCAGAGCGCACCGCCCGCTACGGGCCCACCGGGAGGCCGCAGACGGAGTACCGGTGGCGCCCCCGCGGGACGTCCGGGGTGGGGGAGGGCTGACGAGGAGTCAGCAGGAGCCCGCCAGCGGCGTGGGGGCGGCCGAGACGACCTCCGACTCGTCGTCCTTCTCCTCGTCCTTCTCCTTGGTCCTCTTGCCCGTCGACTCCTCGTCGTCGCCGTCCCTCGCGCGGGTGGTGGGGGCCGACGCCGCGGCGGCGGCGGGAGTGGGCGGGGCCGCGGGACGGTTGATGGCGTCCTGCACCACCCGGCGCATGTAGGTGAAGTTCGGGTCGCCGGTGCTGAAGTGGCCGTCCCTGGTGGACGGGTCCGGGAGGCTCGGGTCGAACGACACGCTCTCCAGCGTGACGGTGCCCGCGAGCTTGGCGAGAGCGGGCAGGACGCCCTGCGGGATGTTGGTCGACACGCTGTTGGTGGTGGCCGATGCGACGCCCTGGAAGTTGGTGAGGATGTCCGCCGGGGTTTTCTGGCTCACGATGTTCTGCAGCAGGCAGCGCTGGCGGCCCATGCGGGCGTAGTCGGAGGAGTTGGTGCGCGAGCGGGCGAACGCGAGGGCCTGCTCGCCGGACAGCTGCTGGACACCGGGCTCGATGTAGTAGTCGGGCTTCACGTGCCGCCCGCTCGGCGTGATCCCACCGACCGGGAGGCGCTCCGGCCCGACGTCGACGGTGAGGCCGCCGAGCGCGTCGATGATCGACGCGAACCCGGCCATGTTGACCTCGATGTAGTAGTCGAGCTGCAGGCCGAGCATGTACGAGATGGTCTGGTGGAGCAGGTTCAGACCAGGGTCGGACGTCGGGCCCGAGGGTGCGAGCTTCGGGTGCGTGAGCCCCCACGCGTAGACGGCGTTGAGCAGGTAGTCGCCCGCCCCCGGTTCGGACGGGTTGTGGAAGCCGTCCGGGAACTCCTCGCCCATCGGGGAATCCGGCGGGAACTGGGCGAACTCGATGTTGCGCGGCAGCGCGAACAGGACGGTGCGGCCGGTCTTCGTGTCGAAGTTGGCCACCATCATCGTGTCGGTGCGTGCGCCCTTGCGGTCCGGGCCGGCGTCGCTGCCCACGAGCAGGATGTTCAGCTTCGGCTTCGCGATGGCCTCCGCGGCCGACGTGCCGCCGCCGCCGGTGAAGAGGTCGTTGAGCAGCGTGCGCTGCGAGTTGGCCAGGTTGGCGCCGAACCCGAGTGGTGCGGCCACCACCAGGCAGAGCGCGAGGACCGTGAGCGCCCCGACCGACTGCCGGGCGACCCCGAGCCCCTGTGGGCGGCCGATCAGGTAGGCCCGGACGATCACCGCGACCCAGGCGACGGCAGCCACCACGCAGCCGACGGTGGCCATGACGAGCACGTTGGACGACAGCGCCGTCTCGAGCAGCTGCGCGGTGTCGGACGTGAGCACCAGGATCACCAGCACGGCGATGACCAGCAGGAACGTGCCGAGGATCACGCCGCCGGTGCGGGTGCGGTGCAGCAGGAGGTGGCCCGAACCGGGCGCAAGGGTGGAGACCGCCGCGGCGGCGAGCGCCGTGCCGAAGGAACGCTGCGGCCGCTCTTCCGCCGCCTCCTCCTCGACCTCGCGGGCCGGTGCGGGGGCCTTCGCCTGCTTCCTGGCCGGAGTCGTGGGCGGGGCCTCGGGACGAGGCCGCGTGGGTGCATGCACAACGGGGGGGCGCGTCGGGGGGAGCGTCCCGTTGCGGACGGTGGGGGGCTCCGGGTCGTCGAGGAGATCTGCCGCAGGCGATGTGGGCAGGGCCGTGGTGACGGCGGCGCGCGCCGCCGCGGCGGATCTCGGCTGCGGCCCGCGGGGCGGGGCGCCGGGGCGCGGGCCGGCCGGGGTGGGCCGGGGGACGGGGCTCGTGGCCGGGTCGACCTCACGGGGCCGCGGAGGCCGGTGCGTCGTCGGCAGTGCGCGAGTGGGGTCGGACGGCGCAACGGGCCGCGGCGGCTGCGGGTTGCGCGATGGCGGCACGGCCCGGTGGCTGCGGTCGGACCGGCGGGCCGAAGGCGCCGGCTGCTGGCGGGCCTGCCCCGGTGGTTGCTGCCGCGGAGGCTGCTGGCGCGGCGGCTGCTGGCGCTGCGGTTGCGGACGGGGGACCGGCGGACGCGGCGCCTGCCGCGGGGGAGGCGTCGCGCGGTCGCGGTCGGGCACGCGCTGTTTGTCGTCGGTCATGCGCACCCCCTCTGACGGTCGGTCCTTCCGGCGGCGGGACGAAGAATCCGCCGGAGCCTACTGCGAGTGATCGCAGGCACCGCGCGCACCTCGTCGGGTGGGGGATTCGAGCGGTTCTCCCTGTCCGTTACCGGTGGCTGCGGCGGTGACGGCCGTCCCGGGCCACTCGTGACGACGATACGGACCGATCGGGCCGAAGGCGGGGATTCCGGCACACTTGCGCCGTGGAGTCGTCGTCACTCGGTCAGCGCGCTGCCGCCGTCGTGCTGGCGGGCGGCAGCGGCACGCGGCTGGGCGCCGAGCGGAACAAGGTGTACCTGCCGCTGCGCGGGCGGCCCGTGCTCGCCTGGTCGCTCGCCACGTTCACCGGCATGCCGGAGGTCGGTGCGATCGTGCTGGTGGTGCGCGAGCCGGACCGGCCGCTCGCCGAGCAGGTGCTGGCCGAGCACACCGCGGGTGGCGTCGAGGTCGTCGTCGGGGGGCGCACCCGGCAGGAGTCCGAGCTGGCCGGGTTGCGGCGGCTCGCCGCGCGGATCGACGGAGGGGAGATCGACGCGGTGCTCGTGCACGACGCCGCGCGCCCGCTCGCCGGGCGGGAGCTCGCGTCGTCGGTGCTGGCCGCGGCGCGCGCCCACGGGGGAGCGGTGCCGGGGCTCCGGCGGGACGACCTCGCGGCCGCCGCGGCCGACGGCGCGGGGCTCGCCGGGCCGTCACCCGAGGGACTCGTCGCCGTGCAGACCCCACAGGCCTTCCGCGCCGTGCCCCTCCTCGCGGCGTACGAGGAGGCCGCCCGCCGCGGGTTCGTGGGCACCGACACCGCCTCCTGCATGGAGCGCTTCGCCCCCGAGCTGCCCATCCGGTGGGTGCCGGGCGACGAACGCAACATCAAGATCACTTACGCGCACGACCTGCTGGTCGCGGAACACGCCGCCCCGATCGGGTGATCGACGCAACAGGTGTGATCGTCCGGCTGCCGGGTATCCGCTGATCAGAACGGGTCAGAGGCGGCGGGAGGGTGCGGTGGCGCTTTTCGACGGGGCACAGGTGTCGGTGGAGGTCTGCTCCCCCGGTCTGCGTGTCGTGCGGGTGGCTGGAGTGCTCGACCGGGCGACCGTGGGGCGGCTGGCGGGCCTGGTGGCCACGCAGGTCGCCCGCCCCGGCAGCTCCGGGAACCTGGTGATCGATCTCGGCGAGGTCAGCTTCTTCGCCACCGACGACTTCGGTGCGCTCGTCCGGGCGCGGGACGGGGCCCGCGCCGCAGGGACCCGCCTGCACCTGACGGGTGTGAGCGCGCGGGAGCCGCTGCTGCCCACCGGCATCACCGCTGCGCTCGGCGAGTTCTCGACGTTCCCCACCGTGGAGACCGCGGAGCGGGAGCTGGCAGCGCGGCCGGCGGTGGTGGCGGCCGTCGGGCGGCCGCGCAGCAGCCACGGCTGGCCGTGCATGTCGGCCCCGGCCTTCGAGGACGAGAGCGAGACCCGCCCCGACACGTCACTGGCGGGCTGACCCGGCGCTCCGGGAACGTCAGCTGCCCAGCACGCGCGCCACGTGCGGGTTGGTGAACCGGCGGCCCGGGTCGAGGCGGTCGCGCACGGCCTGGAAGCGGCCCCACGCGGGGTACCGGGGCGCGAGGCCGGTGGCGTCGAGGAGATGACGTTTGCCCCAGTGCGGGCGCCCCTCGTGGTCGAGCGCCGCGGCCTGCACCTCCCGGAAGTAGGGCTCCCACGGCATGCCCTCGAACGCGTGCACCGCCACGTAGGCGGTGTCGCGCGCCCATGACGGGCTCAGGAACGACTCCTCGTCGGCAGCCGTGAAGCGCACCTCGATCGGGAAGTTGATGACGTGCCGCACCGCGGCGCGCACGGCCGCCCGAAGCACCGGCACGCACGCCGCGCGGGGTAGTGCCCACTCCATCTCGGTGAAGCGCACCCGCCGGGGGCTCGTGAACACCCGGTGGCTCACGTCCGTCCGCACGCTCCCGCTGAACGCCGCCGCCACCCGCCGGTTCAGCCGCGGGATCGCGGCCGGGAACCGCCTGCCGAGCCGGCACACCGCGCCGAGGAGGTCGTTGGGCACGAGCTCCTCGTCCAGGAAGCGGCGCAGCGGGCCCCGTGGGGCCGCCGGGGCGCCCGTGCGGGTGTTCGTGCGCGTCAGGGCCCGGTCGGAGTGCGGGAAGACGTAGAACTCGAAGTGGTCGCTGCCGTCGGCGAGCTCGTCGAGCCGCGCCAGGGTCTCCTCGAGCGGGCGCGCCCGGTCCTCGGCACGCAGGCGGAACGCGGGCACCACCCGCAGCGTCGCGCTCGCGATGACGCCGAGGGCGCCGAGGCCCACCCGCGCGGCGCGCAGCTCGTCGCTGCCCGGGGCGCAGTGCAGCACGCCCCCGTCGGCGAGGACGAGCTCCAGCTCCTCGACCTGCGTGGCGAGGTTGCCCAGCCGCGCGCCGGTGCCGTGGGTTGCGGTGGAGATCGCGCCCGCCACGCTCTGGCGGTCGATGTCGCCGAGATTGGGCAGCGCCAGCCCGAGCGCGTCGAGGGCGGCGTTCAGGGCGTGCAGCCGGATCCCGGCCCCCACCCGCACCAGACCGGCCGCCCGGTCCACATCGAGTACGTCGGCGAGCCCGTCGAGCTGCAGCAACACGCCGTCGGTCGCGACGAGGTCGCCGAAGGAATGGCCGGCGCCGGCCACGCGCACGGTCCGCTCGCCCGCGGTGCCCTGCCGCACCGCGGCGGCCAGCTCCTCGACCGAGCCCGGCCGGGCGACGACGGCCGGGCTGCACCGTTCGTCACCGGCCCAGTTGATCCACGTCACGCCGAGCAGGATTCCGGGGCCGGGCCCGAGATGTCAGCGAAGACGGTCACGAGCCGGCGACGGCGGCCAGGTCGAAGGCGCGCGGAGGACCGGCGAGGGCCGCCTTCGCGTCGGCCCCGAGACGGTCGAGGATCTCGACCTCGCCCGCCTCGAGCCCGTCCAGGGCGAGCCGCACGAGGTCGGCCGGTTCGATCATCGCGTCGTCGGGGATGACGAGCCCGGCGTTCCTCACGAAGTCCTTCAGCGTCTCGGTGGCCACGAGCCCGGGGACGAGGGCGGCGACGAGGGTTCCTTGGCCGGCGAGTTCGATCCGGACACCGTTGGTCAGGCCCCACTCCGCGGACTTCGCGGCGGCGTATGCGGTGTTGCCGTCGACGGTCGTCCAGGCCGCGGCCGACAGGACGTTGAGGATGGCGCCACCGCCGTTGCGGGCCAGGATGGGGGCGAACGCCCGGATCATGGCGAGGGTGCCGTAGTAGTTCGAGTCCATCACCTGCCGGATCGCGTCGAGATCACCGGCGACGAGGCTCCCGCCGGCGGTGAACGCGGCGTTGTTGATCAGAACGTCGACGTCGGTGGCGACCGCGGCAGCGGCGTCGACGGAGGCCTGGTCGGTGATGTCCAGGCGCAGCAGCTCGGCGCCGGGGATCTCGACGAGCTCGGGACGGCGGGCGGTGGCGTAGACCTTCGCCCCGCGTCGCAGCAGTTCGATGGCGAAGTGGCGGCCGATCCCGCGGTTCGTGCCGGTGACGAGGGCTGTGGCGCCGCGCAGTTCCATCGGTGTTCCTCCCGAGACCTGATTCCGGTCGCTTCATGAACCGTAAGATGACCGATTGGTCATGTTGACTCGGGCAGACAACCACAAGATGACCGGGCGGTCAACTTGCTAGGATCGTGCGCGTGACGACGCCTGCTCGTTCCCTGCGCGCAGACGCGGCACGCAACCGCGAGTTGCTTCTCGCCGCGGCCGAGGAGGAGTTCGCAGAGCGGGGTATGGACGCTTCGATCGCCGACATCGCGCGCCGGGCGGGTGTGGCGAAGGGCACCGTCTTCCGGCACTTCGCCACGAAGGAGGAGCTGATCGCGGCGATCGTCGGCGGCCACTTCGCCGCGCTCACCGCCGTCGCCCGAGGACTGCTGGACTCGGCCGACCCCGGGGCGGCGCTGCTGGAGTTCCTGACCGTGGCCGCGGAGGGGCTGCAGCAACAGGACCTGACGTTCCTGCAGACGGTCAGCGAGGGCGACTCGATGGTGGCCGAACTCCGCAACCGGCTGCATGCGAGCATCGGATCGCTGGTCGAGCGGGCCCGCGAGTCGGGCGCCGTCCGACCCGACATCACCGGGACCGACGTATTCCTGCTCATTTGTGCACCGGTTCACGCGGCCGGTTTCCTGCCCGATCCGGCGCCAGACCTGTGGCGGCGATACCTCGCCATCATCTTCGACGGCCTGCGCGCCGAGGGTGCCGCTCCGCTGCCCGAACCGGCGCCGAGCTGGCCCTGATCACCACGGTGATGTGGGCGGGACCGGAAATGCAAAAACGGCGCCGGACCCGAAGGTCCGGCGCCGTTCTCGCGATCCGTGCTACGAGATCAGTCGTCGACCGAGGCGCTGTCGCCGGACTTCGCGGCGGCGCTGCAGGAGTCGTCGACGGTGTTGTCGCCGTCGTTGTCGGCGTCGGTGTCGCTGTTCAGCAGGCCGATCGCGCCGGTCAGCTCGGCGAGGACGGAGGTGTCGTTCAGCGGCACCTGGACGCCCAGGACGTTGATCGGCACCTGGTTGTCGCACACGTTCACCGGGACGGCGATGTTGTTGCCGCCGAGGTTGAGCAGGCCGCCGTCGTTGGACTGGTCGACGCTGCTGACGCCGTCGACGTGAGTCCGGCC
The DNA here is from genome assembly GCF_006717045.1 of Pseudonocardia cypriaca. Taxonomy (NCBI): domain Bacteria; kingdom Bacillati; phylum Actinomycetota; class Actinomycetes; order Pseudonocardiales; family Pseudonocardiaceae; genus Pseudonocardia; species Pseudonocardia cypriaca. The sequence continues at coordinate 1,997,412 of NZ_VFPH01000002.1, read as the reverse complement.
GTGGTCGTCGCCGGCGAAGGCGAGCGGGCTGACCGCGAGCAGACCAGCAGCGGCCGTGGCCACGATGATTCCAGCCTTCTTCAGCACAGTTCATCTCCTGTTGCGTGTCCGGAGTCGACCGGAGCCAACCCATCCATGGTCAGCGTCAATGACGGGGAGCCTCGCTGACTGAAGAAAAAGTTAGCGGCCACGCTGGAGCGAAACAAATCACGTAATACCATCGGGTGAATCGCGCACTCTGCGTTTGGTTACGCCCACTTTCGGGTTGCCGTCGATCCGGCTTCAATGCGCTCGGCGCGCGTGCTGGTCACGCGCTGTGACGGTCATTCACCTGGATGGACCGGGATCACGACAACGGTGATGTTGTCGCGACCGCCCGCTTCGAGGGCGAGCGCCGTCAACGCCTCCGCGGCTGCGATCGGGCCGCCGCGGGCGAGCTCCGGGAGCGCGACGGCGGCGAGGTCGGCCGCGTCGGGAAGGTAGTTCCACAACCCGTCGGTGCAGAGCAGGAGTGCTCCGTGGACCGAGGGGTGCAGCGTGGCGACCTCCGCCTCCGCCGTGCCACCGGCACCCAGCCAGCGGGTGATCGCGTGCGCCCGCGGGTCGCGCATCGCCGCCGTCTCGTCAAGCACGCCCGCGGCCACCATCTGCGCAGCCCAGGAGTGGTCGGCCGTCACGAGGCGGGCCGGCTCGGCGGAGTCGGGCGGGGCGAGCCAGTAGGCGCGGCTGTCGCCGATCCAGCCGACGGTGATCTCGCCCGGTCGCGCCAGCGCGCTCACGAGGGTGCAGGACGGCGCGTGCGGGTCACCTGTGCGGCCCTGCGTCGCCACCCCGGACGCGGCGGCGCGCACGGCGCCGTCCATGCGCTCCAGGAGCGGGGCGCTGCTGGTCAGCAGCACGTCGAGCGCGGTGTCGGCGGCCGTCCGGGAGGCGTGCTGGGGCGTGACCGACGTCGACACCCCGTCGCAGACGACGGCGGCCACGGTCCCGCCGGGCAACCGGCCGAGCGCCATCGCGTCCTCGTTGCGCTCGTGGACGTGGCCACGGTCGGTGACGCCGGCGACCACGTCGAGGTCGGTCTCGACCCGGTCCGTGCCTTCCGGCTCCGCCATCGCGCCCCCCAGCACCGGTTGTCGTCCCGGCCGGACGACCGAGCCGCAACGCAGAGTAGCGCGCAGATCGCTGCAGGTAGGACTACTGCCGCACCGGCGCGGCGGTTCCGCCGCCGGCAGCCGTGCGCGGCAGGAGGACGAGCGCGGCGACCAGGGCGAGCGCGGCGGCCACCGCGGTCATCCCGAACGCGGCCCGCAGGCCGTCGGTGAGCGCGGCATCGGGGTCGATGCCCGGATCGGCGAGCTGCGCCGCGGCCGCGCCCAGCACGGCGACGGACGTCGCGATCGCGATGCCGATCGCGTTGCCCAGGTTGAAGGAGGTGTCGATCAGGCCGGCGGCGAGCCCGGACTCCTCCTCCGCCACGCCGGCGAGCGCCGCGATCTGGCAGGCCACGAACGCGGCGCCGAGGCCCGCGCCGAAGACCAGCATCGCGGGCACGACCTGCACGAGCGGGTTGCCGTCCGCGGTGACGCCGAGCAGCAGCACGCATCCCGCCACGATCGGCACGATCCCGGCAACCGCGAGCCGGCGCAGGCCGATCCGGGCCACGACCGCCTGCCCGCCGAACGCTCCGGCGATCGACGTCACGGTCATTGCCGCGGACAGCAGGCCTGCCTGTAGCGGGGAGTACTCCAGCACCTGCTGCGCGTAGAGCGTGAGCGGGAAGAGCATCCCGTCCAGCGTCAGCCCGACGGTGAACAGCACGACGTTGCCTGCGACGAGGGTGCGGAGCCGGAAGACCCGCAGCGGCACCAGCGGTGCCTTCGCCCGCGCCTCGATCAGCACGAACAGCCCGAGCAGGACCGCGGCCGCGACGAGCAGCCCGATCGTGCGCAGGCTCGCCCACCCGGTTTCCGGTGCGGTGACGACCGCGTACACGAGCAGGACCAGCGCGCCGGTCACCGTGACCGCGCCCGCGACGTCGACGGACCGCGGTGCGCTGGGGTCGCGGCTCTCCCGCAGCAGCACCGGGCACAGCGCGATGAGCACGGCGGCGATCGGCACGTTGAGGAAGAACACCCACTCCCAGCCCAGCGCGGCGGTGACCAGGCCACCGGCCAGCAGCCCGGCTGTGGCGCCGACGCCGCCGAGCCCACCCCAGACCGCGAGCGCCTTGTTGCGTTCCGCGCCCTCCCGGAACGTGGTCATCACCAGGGAGAGTGCGGTCGGGGCCATGATCGCCGCGGACACGCCCTGCGCGGCCCGGGCCGCGAGCAGCACGCCTGCGGTCCAGGCGAGGCCGCAGGCCAGCGACGACAACCCGAACAGCGCGAGCCCGGTGACGAACACCCGCCGCCTGCCCCACAGGTCGGCCACCCGGCCGCCGAGCAGCATGAGACCGCCGAACGCGAGCGCGTACCCGGTGAGCACCCACTGCACGACCTCGACGGGGAGCCCGAGCTCCGCCTGCATCGACGGGATGGCGGTGAGCACGATCGTGGAGTCGAGGATGACCATGAAGAAGGCCGTGCCGAGCAGGGCGAGCGCCTGCCAGCGGCGCGGGTCGAGCGCGGGCTCGCCGCGCGGCGCGCTGGTCGCGGGGTGGTGGTCCACGGTTCCTCCGAGCGATGCGGCACCGCGGTTCGGTGCCTCCATCGGGACTGACACGCGAGCGGTGCGGGACTCATCGCGATGAGTTCCGCCGCGCGGCGAGGTCTGTACCGGTGTGACCGCCGCACCGATCACCCCACCCGTCCGGGACCGCGCGGAGTTCGCCCGGCTCGCCGACCCGTACCGGCGCGAGCTGCTCGAGCACTGCTACCGCATGGTCGGCTCGGTGCACGACGCCGAGGATCTGGTCCAGGAGACCTACCTGCGGGCGTGGCGGGGCTATCCGAGGTTCGAGGGGCGGTCGTCACTGCGCACGTGGCTGCACCGGATCGCGACGACCACGTGCCTCACCGCGATCGAGCGCGGGCGCAGGCGGGCGCTGCCGGCGGGGCTCGGCGGTCCAGCCGACGACATCGACGGCCCGCTCGCCGAGCTGTCCGACTCGACGTGGCTGGAGCCCCTTCCCGACGCGCTCGACGTGTCGGACAGGTCGGATCCGGCATCGGTCGTCGCGGCTCGGGCCGGCCTGCGCCTCGCGCTCGTGGCCGCACTGCAGCACCTGCCGCCGCGGCAACGGGCGGTGCTGCTGCTGCGCGACGTGCTGAGATGGCGCGCCTCCGAGGTGGCCGAGCTCCTGGGCACCTCGTCGGCCGCGATCAACAGCTCGCTGCAACGCGCCCGTGCGCAGGTGGCCGCCGTGGCGCCGGCGGAGGACGCGGTGGTCGAGCCGGACGACCCGCAGCAGCGGGCCCTGCTCGATCGGTACGCGGAGGCGTTCGAGCGGGCCGACATGGCCGCGCTCTCGCGGCTGCTCACGGCCGACGCCACCTGGGAGATGCCGCCGCACCCGGTGTGGGTGCGCGGACGCGACGCCATCACCGCGTTGATCCGGGCGCAGTGCCCGGGCGGGCCGGGCGACGTCTGGATGGTCGCCACCCGCGCCAACGGCTGCCCGGCCTTCGCCGCCTACCACCGCGACGCCGACGGCCTGCTGCGGGCGCACGGGGTGCACGTTCTGCAGCTGGTGCCGGGCGCCGTCGCGGGTGTCGTCGCATTCCTGGACCCCGGCCTGTTCCCGGTGTTCGGCCTGGCACCCGTGCTGCGGGAGAGCTGATCGGGGTACTCGACGGGCATGACGGACCAGGCGGACCGGCTGGCCACCTACCGATCCATGCGCGACTTCGCCGCGACGCCCGAGCCGGCGGGTGCAGCGGCCGGGCCGGGCAGCGGGCGGTTCGTCGTGCAGCGGCACCGGGCGCGGCGGCTGCACTACGACTTCCGGCTCGAGATCGACGGCGTACTGGTGAGCTGGGCGGTACCGAAGGGCCCGTCGCTCGACCCGAAGGCCCGGCAGCTGGCCGTCCACGTCGAGGACCACCCGGTCGAGTACTTCGACTTCGAGGGGATCATCCCGCGCGGCGAGTACGGCGGCGGGGACGTCGTCGTCTGGGACTGGGGGACGTGGGAGCCGGCGCGCACCGACGACCCGGCCGCGGCCGTCGCGGACGGCGAGCTGCACTTCGACGTGCACGGCGAGAAGCTCGCAGGCCGGTTCGTGCTGGTCCGCACGGGCCGGGACCGGTCGGGCAAGGAGCAGTGGCTGATGCTGCACAAGAACGACGAGCACGCCGTGGCCGGCTGGGACCCCGAGGAGCACCCGCGGTCGGTCAAGAGCGGCCGCACCAACGACGAGGTGGCCGCCGAACCGGACGCCTTGTGGCGCAGCGACCGCCCCGCCGCCGAGGCCGCCGTCGCCATCGGCCGCACGCCTCCGACCTGGGACCCGCCGACCCCCGACGAGCTGGCCGCCCTCGACGCGCTGCGTCGCAAGGGCCGCTGGACCGTGCAGGGCCTCGAGGTGCAGCTCACCAACCTGGACAAGGTGCTCTTCCCCGCCCGGGACGGGGAGCCGCCGGTGACGAAGCGCGACTTCGTCCGCTACCACGCCCAGGTCGCCCCGTACATGCTCCCGTTCCTCCACGACCGCCCGGTGAACCTGCACCGCTATCCCGACGGCGTCCACAAGCCCGGCTTCTGGCACAAGGAGATGCCCGACTACGCGCCCGAGTGGCTCACCCAGTGGCGCAACGAGGAGGCCGACCCCGGCGAGACGGTCTGCTACGGCGTGGTGGACAGCGTCGCCGCGCTGGTCTGGATGGCGAACTGGGGTGCGGTCGAGCTCAACCCGTGGACATCCCGGCTGCCGGACGTCCACGAGCCGACGTGGGCCCTGATCGACGTCGACCCCGGTGACCGCAGCTCGTTCGACGACGTGCTCGTGCTCGCCCGCCTCTACCGCACGGCGCTGCAGCACCTCGGCGTCGCCGCTGCGCCGAAGGTGACGGGCAAGCGCGGCGTGCAGATCTGGGTGCCGGTGGCAGACGGCTACACGTTCGCCGACACCCGCGGCTGGGTGGAGAAGGTGTCCCGGGCGATCGGGCGCACCGTGCCCGACATGATCAGCTGGGAGTGGCACAAGGACCGCCGCCGCGGCCTCGCCCGCCTCGACTACACCCAGAACGCGATCAACAAGACGCTGATCGCGCCGTACAGCGCCCGGCCCGCGCCGGGCGCCCCGGTCTCCGTCCCGATCACGTGGGACGAGCTCGACGACCCCGACCTGCGTCCCGACCGCTGGACGATCCGCACCGTTCTCGACCGGGTGCGGGAGGCGGGCGACCCGCTCGCCGAGCTCATCGGCCGGCCGCAGCGGTTGCCGGAGCTCTAGGGCGCCTGGTCGGGGATCGGCTGCGGTTGGCGCGCCGTTCCCGGCACCCTGTTGTCCCCGCCGCCACTCCACCTTCAGGCTTCCGGTGCATTCGCACCAGTCCGATCGAGCTCGCCCGGTTCGGAAGGTGGTCCGGTTGGCATAACTACCGAATTTCGTGGTTGCTCTGGCGGCCGTCCCCGGCGCGGGGGCACGGCTGTTTTGGACGAGTGCGTCTCTGCCGGGTGGGCGGGGACTGTCCTGTGGTCCCGTTTCGCCTTGGGTCGACTCGGCGCCCCCGCTCACGTCTACCTCGAGCTGCTGACCGCGTTCCGCGGAACGCAGTGGGTGCTGCTCACGCCGCGGTTGTGATTCGGCGGGGTAGCAGGGCGTCGAGGATGGGTTCGGGGTTGAGGCGTTCGCCGTACCAGTCGGGGGTGAGGGTTGTGCGGGTGATCCGTAGGCGGGCGCGGGTGTGCATCTCGATCAGGCTTTCGCTGCTGCCGGTCAACGGTGGTGCGATGGTGGGGATGGGGGTGTCGTCGGGGCGGCTGAACTCCCAGCGGCCCGAGGCCCATTGGATGTGGTAGCCGTGGTCGTGGATCAGGCGGTGGTGGAAGCTGCAGATCATGACCAGGTTGTCGACGTCGGTGGGTCCGCCGTGCAGCCAGTGCTGCACGTGGTGGGCGTGCAGGTAGTGGGTGTGGGTGCAGCCGGGGAACCGGCAGCCCGCCCCGTCGCGCACGGTCAACGCCGCGATCTGGGCCGGGGTGGCCAGGCGGCGGGAGCGGCCCAGGTACAGCCGGTTGCCCTCCCGATCGTTGAGCAGCACTTGGACGCGGGCGTCGCAGGAAAGCCGCTGCGCGGTGGCATCGGGTAGCTCGGGACCGTCGTTCAGGCGGGCGGTACCGGTGGTGGCGTCCAGGTGCACGATCACCTGCGCCTGCCCGCGCTCGACCACCGGCCCGGCCTCCTTCCCTCCCCCCTTCCGGTTGACCAGGGTGAGCAGGGCATCGGCCCGGCGGGCGGCCACTCGGTCGGCGGCTGGGCCGGGTTCGTGTTCGCGGGCCTGCTGGTCCAGGTCCTGCGGTGCGGGCGGGACCGGATGGCGCACCGGAGTAGAGACCGGTGCCAGGGCCTGGATGGCGGCGATGAGGGTGGCCCCGTCGTCGGGGGTGAGCCGGGCGCGCAGGATCAGGGAGCCGTCCTCGTCCCACTGCCAGGTCAGGGATCGGCGGGCAGCCAGGTCTTCGGGTGGGGTGTGGCGGCGCCGCACGGCCCGCACCACGGTCTCCACGTGGCTGGCGGTGCCGGACAGGGCCACGTCGAGCAGCACCCGTTCCGCGGTCTGCGGGTCCGCGACCGCGGTGTGCCGCAACTCCGAGGCGCCGGCGGCGATGTCGGCGGCGATCCGGGTCAGGGTGGCGGTATCGGACCCGGTGACTCGGGTGATCGCCCGAACCTTCGAGTAGGACACCCGGCCGGCGGCGAACGCCTCGGTGATGCCGGGCAGGTGCTGCAGGGCGTGCGCGACCCGCAGGTGCTCGACGGCGGTGCGCAGGTTCATCCCGGCCCGCCAGGACAGCCAGTGCGCGCACGAGCGGATCCCGTCCCCGCACCATCCGCCTCGGTCGTCGAACTCGGCCAGCAGCTGCAGGAACCGACATTCCGCAGCAGCGATGTGCCCGGCCAGACCCAGCAGTTCCGATTCCAGGGCGGAGGTGGGCAGGGCCTGCAGCGGAGTCGGCAGCGAAGTCACAGCGGCGACGGACACGAAAACCCCCAGAGTCGGATCAATTTGCAAGTCCAGAATGGCACGGGGGTCCGACAATTCCAGGCAGCAGACGTTCCGCGGAACGCGACGAAAGCAGTCACATCCTGGTGATCACGGGGAACGGATTCGGCACCACAGGACAGTCCCCGCCCACTCGGCAGAGACGGGCTCGTCCAGAACAGGCGTGCCCCCGCGCCGGGGACGGCCGCCAGAGCAACCACAATATTCGGTAGTTATGCCAAACCAGCCACTACGCCACGCAATAGGCCGACGTGAGCCCGTGGATTCACGCGAAGCAGGAGCTGGGCCCGACGCCTTCCGTTCCGAGCCGGGAACGGCGCGCCAACCGCAAGAAGCCATGGTCGTAGACGATCAGGGATCGGCTGACTGGCTGGCCGGTGGCGCGGTTGTGCCAGGTGGCGGCGGCGAGTTCGAGAAGCGGCTGCGTCGATGAGGTCTACGTCGTCGCACCCGGGGTACAGCGTCGGAACCATCACGATCGATCACGAGGAGACGGTGATGACCGGACCCGATGCGCCCCCGCAGGCCGATCCCGGCTTCGAGCACGACCCCGAGCGGGCCGAGGCATACGCCGAGTCGGTGGGCACCGACCCGTCACCGGAGGAGGTCGACACCTACCTGGAGATCGTGGGCGACGAGCCGCTCGGGGAGGAGACGGACGCCGACGACGAGCCGTGATTCAGGCCAGGAACGCCTGCAGGTCGTCGAGCACGCGGGTGGCGCCGATCGGGCCGAGGCCGAGGAACCACACCTCGTCGTCCACGGGGCGTGCGGTGCCGCGCTGCACGGCGCCGAGGCGTTTCCACAGCTCCCCGCCGACCACCGAACCCTCGGCCGTGCCGTCCTTCGGGCCGTAGCTGGAGTAGAAGACCCAGTCGGCGTCGGCCTCCGAGATCCGTTCCGGGGAGATCTCGGCGGCCAGCTCCTCGATGTTCTGGTTGGCCGGGCGGGGGAGCCCGACGTCCTTCAGGACGACGCCGATCATCGACAGGTTGCCGTAGAGCCGGATGCGCTCGGGCATGAACCGCAGCAGCGAGATCGTGGGGGGCTGCGTGAACCGCGCCCGGATGGCGTCGGCGCGGCGCTGGTAGTCGTTGAGCAGCTCGGTGGCCTTCGTCTCCTCGCCGAGCGCCGCGCCCGCGAGCAGCAGGTTCTCCTTCCACGGGAACCCGGGCCGGATGGAGAACACGGTCGGGGCGATCGCGGACAGCTGGTCGTACAGCGCGTCGACCCGGAGCTGGCTGCCGAGGATGAGGTCCGGATCGAGCGCGGCGATCGCCTCCAGTCGCAGCCCGTCGAGCGAGCCGACGTTCGTGCTGCCCGCGAGCTGCGGCTGCAGGTACGAGGGGACGATGCCGTTCGGGGTGGCGCTGCCCACCGGGACGATGCCGAGCGCGAGCACCGCGTCGAGCTCGCCGGTGTCGAGCACGACCACCCGCTCGGGCTTCCGCTCGAGCCGGGTGGTGCCCCGGGCGTGGGTGATCGTGCGCGGGAACACGCCCGGGGCGGCGTCGGCGCCCAGCTTCGCCGTCGCCTCGTCGGCGGTGGAGAAGAGCCGGCCGCCGGTGGCCACGTCCGTGTTACCGGGGCCGGTCGACCCCGTGCCGGGCGCGCCACCGCATCCCGCCACCAGCGCCAGTACCAGCGCCCCGGCCGCCGCGATCCGCCTCATCGAGCCTCCCTCTCTGCAACTGAGGGAAGCCTAACTTGTACCGGTCAGACCGGGATCACCGCTCCCGCGAAGTTCTGCTGGATGTAGGTCTTCACCTCTTGGGACTGCAGCAGCTCGGCCAGCGTCGTGATCCGCGGGTCGGCCTGCAGCTCGCTGCGGGTGACCAGGCCGTTGGCGTTCGGGTTGTTCTCCGCCGACTCGAGCACGAGTGCGTCGTCGGCGGGGCTCAGGCCGGCGTCGATCGCGTAGTTGCCGTTCACCACCGAGGCGTCGGTGTCCTCGAGGCTTCGCGGAAGCTGCGCCGCCTCCAGCTCGCTGAACTGCAGGTTCTTCGGGTTGGTCGCGATGTCGCGCGGGGTGGCCGTCGTGTCGGAGCCCGGCTCGAGCGTGATCAGGCCGTTGGCGGCGAGCAGCCGGAGGCCACGCGCCTCGTTGGTGGCGTCGTTCGCGATGCCGATGGTGGCGCCGTCGGGTAGCGCGGCGAGGTCGGTCACCTTGCGGGAGTAGAGCCCGAGCGGCTCCACGTGCACCGGCGCGATCCAGGCCAGGTCGGCCCCGCTCGTCGACTTGAACTCGTCGAGGTACGGCACGGTCTGGAAGTAGTTCGCGTCCAGCGAGCCGTCGACGAGCGCGGTGTTGGGCTGCACGTAGTCGGTGAACTCGACGACGTCGATCTTCAGGTCCCGCGCGGGGGCGAGCTGCTCGGCGACGTAGCGCAGGATCTGGCCGTGCGGGGTGGGGGAGACGCCGACGCGCAGGGCAGCGGCCGGGTCGGCGGGCGCCGGGGCCTGCTGGGGAGCGCTCCCGCCGCACGCGGCGAGCGTGACGACGGCCGCGAGCGCGGCGACGGTGGAGACGACGGCGGAACGCAGTCGCATCGGGGGTCCTTTCCGGATCAGGCTGATGCGTGCCGGCGGCGGTCGAGCCGCCGGGACGCGAGGGAGAAACCGAGCTGGATGAGCGAGGTGAGCACCGCGAGGACGATCACGGTGGCCCACAGCACGCGGTCGTCGAACCGCTGGTAGCCGATGCGCACGGCGACGTCGCCGAGCCCGCCACCGCCGACCACCCCCGCCATCGCGGAGTAGCCGACGAGCGCGATGGCGGTGACGCCGATCGCCCCGATCAGCGCAGGCACCGACTCCCGCAGCAGGACGCTGCGGACGATCTTCAACGTGCCGGCGCCGGTCGTGACGGCCGCCTCGACCACCGCGACGTGCACCTCGGCGAGCACGTTCTGCACGAGCCGCCCGACGAACGGGACGGCGCCGACCGCCAGGGGGACGATCGCCGCGGTCGGCCCGATGGTGGAGCCCACCAGAAACCGCGTGACCGACAGGAGCAGCACGAGCAGCACGAGGAACGGCATCGCCCGGCCGAGGTCGACGATCGCGCCGAGCACGCGGTGCACGGTCGGGCGCGGGTGCAGCCCGCCGGGCGCGGTGAGGTGCAGCAGCACCCCGAGCGGGATGCCGAACACCGCGGCGAGCAGCGTCGACACCCCGACCATGTAGAGGGTCTCGCCGGTGGCGGGCACGAGCAGCTCCACCACCTCGGACCACTCGGTGGGCTGCCGCTGAGCGAGCACGAGGACGTTCACGCCACCACCTCCGTCACGCTCACGCTCTGCGCGGCGGCGCCGAGCGCGGCCAGTGCGGCGTCGGCGCCGGCACCGTCCAGCCCGATCCGGAACCGCGCAACGGGCACGCCTGCGAGGTCGGTGAAGCCACCTCCGAGCAGCACCAGGTCGGCGCCGTGCTCCGTGGCCGTCGCGGTGAGCAGCGGACCGGTCGCCGCGTCCCCGGTGAGCACGACGTCGGCGACGACCGCGTGCCCCGACCTGGGGGCGTCGTCGATCGCCGGCAGCAGCGCCGCGGCGGTGCGGCTGCCCTGCTGGGTGACCAGGTCGAGCACGGAGCCGTGCTCGACGACGCGCCCGTGGTCCAGCACTGCCACGGTGGCGCAGATCCGCCGCACCACGGCCATGTCGTGGGTGACCACCAGGACGGTGACGCCCAGCTCGGCGCGGGCTCGTTCGAGCAGGTCGAGCACGGACGCCGTGGTGGCCGGGTCGAGTGCCGAGGTCGGCTCGTCGGCCAGCAGCACCCGCGGGCGGGCGGCGAGCGCGCGGGCGACGGCGACGCGCTGGCGCTGCCCGCCCGAGAGCTGGTCCGGGAACGCCCCGGCCTTGTCGGCGAGCCCGACCAGCTCCAGCAGCTCGCCGACCCGCCTGTTGCGGTCGGCCCGGCCGACGCCGGCGGCCTCGAGCGGCAGCGCGACGTTGCCGGACACCGAGCGCTGCCGCAGCAGCGAGTCGCCCTGCGGGACCACGCCGATCCGCCTGCGCTCGTCGCGCAGGGCGGCGCCCCGCAGCGGGACGAGGTCGGTGCCGTCCACGCGGACGGCGCCGGAGTCCGGCCGCTCCAGCAGCGGGATGCAGCGCGCCAGCGTCGACTTGCCCGCGCCGCTCGGCCCGACGACACCGCAGACGGTGCCGGCGGGCACGTCCAGGCTGACGCCGTCGAGGGCGCGGACGGGGCCGCCCCGGCCGGGGAAGTTCTTGGTCAGGTTCTCGACCGTGATCACGGGTGCTCCAGGCGCGCCGACAGACCGGCGGGCGCCGGTGGGGAACGAGTGGTGTGCTCAGCCGCGGGCTCGACAGCCCGTCGCGGTGCGCCGGCACTGGTCGACCACGCGACGGCGGGTCAGCAGGCGGGCGGGGGCGGCGGAGGTCATGACGGCACCAGTCAACCCGTGGGAAAGATGAACGCGCAAGTCACGGGCCTGTGTGATCGACGACAGGCGACGCCGCACCGCACGTGTGCCGCCCCGCGCAGCGGGTACGTCCTAGCCACCGGACACCCGACCAGGAGGAGGAGGCATCGACACGATGTCCACGACCGAGACCGGACAGGTCACCGGCACGAAGGACAAGGACTACAACGTCATCTGGTTCACCGAGGCGTGCCTGAGCAACGCTCTGCGCCTCGAGACCTACGTGCAGGACGCGGAGCGCGAGGGCGACGACGAGCTCGCCGAGTTCTTCCGCCGCGCCCAGGCCGAGAGCCGCAAGGGGGCCGAGCAGGGCAAGCAGATGCTGGCCCGGCGCCTCAGCAGCTGAGAACACCGATCCGGCCCGTCGACGCGAGCGCGCCGACGGGCCGACATCCGTTCACGCCCGGCGCGACCGCACCGCCAGCAGCCAGTACAGCCCGCCCGCGACGAGGCTCCCGGAGAGCCATGAGAAGTCCGTGCCGCCCAAGGCCCGTGCGATCGGGCCCTGCATGAGCGGCACCAGCCCGTACTGCCAGCTCCACCCCGCGACCAGCCCGAGTCCGAGCGCGCACAGCGCCGCGGGGCGCACCGAGCCGTAGGGGGAGCGCTCGGCGGGGGCGTAGAGCCCGGCCACGTCGACGCGGCCGCGGCGGAGCACGAAGAAGTCGACGAGCACGATCGCCGCCCACGGGCTGATCCACACCAGGATCGACACCATCCACTGGTCGAAGGCGTGGGCGAAGCTGTCGGCGCGGACGAACACCACGAGCACGGCCGACGCGACGACCCCGGCCACGAGCGTGAGCTTCCACCGCGCGACGCGGATCCCGATCGTCAGCGCGGCCAGTGAGCAGGAGTACAGGTTGAGGATGTTCGTCGCGACCGGCCCGTGCATGATCAGCAACAGCACGGGGACGGCCATCACGCCGAACGTGCTCACCACGAGGTCGGACGGGTCGCCGCCGCTCCCCGCGCTCGCGAGGCAGGCGCCGAGCGCGGCCAGCCACACCGTCGGCACGTACATGCCGAGCGCGGACGCCCAGAACACCGAGCGTCCGGATGCCTGCGGCCGGACGAAACGGCTGTAGTCCGCCGAGTAGGGCACCCACGAGATGCCCCAGCCGACACCGATGGCGGTGAGGAGCTGGGTGACGGCCGTGAGCTTGTCGCCGGGGGTGGGCGCGCTGCTGCCGGTCCAGTCGACGTCGGTCTGCGCGAGTGCGAGCACCGTCATCACGATCATGACGACGACGGTCGCCGGCACCGTGTACTTCTCGAACGTGCGGATCGCGTAGAAGCCGTACAGGGCGAGGGCGAGCTGCACGACCATGATCACGGCGGCGACGGAGTACTCCAGGCCGACACCACCGTGCACGCCCATCCGGGCCAGCACGGCGAGCACGAGGTCGAGCACCACCCAGGTGTTCACGCCCACCCACGCCATGGTCAGGAGGCCCTGCACGACGCCGGGGACGACCGCGCCCCGGATCCCGAACGGCGCTCGCCCGAGCACCATCTGGTTCACGGCGGTCCGGTGGCCGATCACGTTGAAGAGGCCGAACACCGCGCAGCCGGCGACGTTGCCGAGCGCGATCACGACCAGCGTCTCGACCAGCGAGAGCCCGAGCGTGACGCCCAGCGCGCCGAGCACCCAGTTGATCGGTGCGATGTTCGCTCCCGCCCAGATCCAGAACTGCTCCCACGGCGTCGAGTCGCGGCTCGACGGTGGGATCGGGTCGATGCCGTGCGCGTCGAAGGGGACGGTCTCGGTCTGCTCGGTCGTTCGGGTAGCGGCCACGGTGACGCCTCTCTGTGCGACGAGGAGCCAAGGGAATCAGGGCCAGGGCAGCGCAGGAGCTGGAGGAACATCTACGGTTCAGCTACTGAGCTGGATATATTTCCACCGTGCTCACGCTGCGAGCCCTTCTCGCCGACCCGGCGCTCGAACTGCGCCTGCTCGTTCCGGGGCCGGAAGGTGCGCTGGACACCGAGATCGTGTGGGTGCACAACACCGAGCTGGGCGACCCGTCCCGGTACGTGCGCGAGCGCGAGCTCGTGCTGACCAACGGACTCTGGCTGGACGACGCCGAGCCCGCCGGGTTCGTGGCCGGTGCGCGGCGGGCAGGCGCAGCCGGCATCGTCTTCGGGCTGCGTGCCGAGCGGACGAGCACGCCGGACGAGCTGGTCGAGGCGTGCCGGGCGGCGGACCTGCCGCTGCTGGAGATCTCGGTCGACGTGCCGTTCACGGCGATCACCCGGGCGGCCGCGGCCAGCTACGCGGCCGAGCGCCAGGAGACGCTCGTCGGGCTGGTGCGCCGCGGCAACGCGCTGGCCGCGGCCATCTCGCACGGAGCGGGCGCGTCCGGGGTGCTCGCCGTGCTGCGCCGGGACCACGACCTCCCGCTCGCCGTCGTCGACCGGATGGGACGCGTCCTCGGCGCGGCCGGTGCGCAGCTCGACCCGGAGCAGGCCGGGGTCGCCGCGCGGGCGCTCGCCCGCCGCCCGCGACCCCTCGAAGTGGATCTCGGCTCCCTCGGCCGGGCCACGATCTACCCGGTGGGCGCGGTCGGGGACGTCGACGCCGCACTGCTGTGCCTGCGGCCGGTCACGGAGCTGGACCGGGCGGAGCGCGACGCGCTGGAGCAGGCGGCCCGGTTCCTGTCCCTCGAGGTCGCGCGCCAGCAGACCGTGCAGGCGATCGAGCAGCGCTTCGCGAGCGAGCTGCTCGACATGGTGCTGTCCGGGGCGCACCGGGCCGCGGAGGTCCCGGGCAGGCTCCGGGCCTTCGGCGTCGATCCCGCCGCCCCGCTCGCCGTGTGCGCCGTGGCCTTCCGGGCGGGCGACCCGACCCTTCCCGGCATGGTCGAGGCGATCACGGACTTCTTCCTCGCCGAGAGCCTCCCCGCCCTCGTCGCGGGCGGGAGCCAGGACGTCGTGGCCGTGTTGCCGTGGCGGCAGCCGCCGTCGGACCTGTCGGCGCTCGCCGGCCGCCTCGTCACCGGGCTGTCCTCGCGCTTCCCCGACCGCGAGCCCGTGGCCGGGATCGGTGGCACGGCACCGGACGCTGCCGAGCTGCGCAGGCCACTCGCCCAGGCGAGGGAGGCGGCACGGGTGCTCCGCGCGCGGGGCGGCGGCCCGGCCGTCACCACGTTCGACGCGCTCGGCGGCTACCGGCTCCTGCTGGGGCTCCAGGAGCCCGAACAGCTGCAGCGGTTCGCCGAGACCGTGCTCGGCCCGATGCGCGAGCACGACCGCCGCCGCGGCGGGGAGCTGGAGGCGACCCTTCGGGCGTTCCTCGACCACGACGGCCACTGGGCGGCCACCGCGGAGGCGCTGTACGTGCACGTGAACACGCTGCGCAACCGCCTCGCGCGGATCGCCGAGCTGACCGGCAGGGACGTGAGCCGCACCGCCGACCGGGTCGACCTCTTCCTCGCGCTGGAAGCCGGCTCAGTGGGGGAAGAACTCCGGTGAGACCTCCGGGCGTGCGGGGTGGCGCACGGGGAGGGAGCGGTCCGCCAGCGCCGCTTCCGCCACGTCCCGGCAGCGGGCGAAGTGCACGTCGCCGCGGTCGAGCGCGAACTCGACCAGCTTCCGCAGCGCGACGATCCGGCTCGGCCGCCCGGACAGGAACGGGTGCACGCACAGGTTGAACAGGCACCGGTACTGCCGCATCGCGTCGAGCTCGTCGCACCACATTCCCAGCACCGTCGACGGCGCGGTGATCACCGAACCGATCTGCGGGGCGGGCAGGAACGCGTACTGCTCCCAGTCGTCGAGCGACCAGTGCACCGGCAGCTCGGCGATCTCGCCACCGGCGGCCGCGAGCCGGTACGGCCGGTCGTCGGCCATCAGCGACGAGTCGTAGCGCAGGCCGTGCTCGGCCACCAGGTCGGGCGTCTGCCAGGTCGCCTCCCACATCGCCGCCCGATGACCGCTGATCGGGATGCCCTGCTCGGCGAACACCGCGAGCGCCCGTTCGAAGTCGGCGCGCTCCTCGGCCGCGGTCATCCCGGTCGGCGGCCGGTGGGAGTAGGAGTGGTGCGCCACCTCGTGGCCGCGCTCCACGATCGACGCCGCCAGGCCGGGTCGCTGCTGGGCCACCCATCCCGGCACGAAGAACGTGGCGGGCACTCCCAGGTCGTCGAGCAGGTCCAGGATCCGGGGCACGCCCACCTCCGGCCCGTAGGCCTGGTGCGACATCGTCGACATGTGGTCGGCATAGCCCCGTCCCGCGGCGAGCACCGGGGTCTCCGCGTCGACGTCGAAGGTGAGGGTCGCGACGGCGGCCGCCTCGCCGTGCCAGCTTCCGGTCATGGCTGCCGACCCTGCCCGGCCAGCACCTCCACGGCGAGCGGGGACGGTGCTCCGCGGTTGATCCCCACCAGGTCCTGCGGGCACGACGACACCACGACGACGGCGTCCAGCTCCGCCCGGAAGGTGATCGCGTCGCCCGCCTCGGTCGGAGCGGGCAGCCAGGAGAGCGTGCCGTCGTCCCCGACCGGGATCCGCATGAACACGTTGATCGGCTGCGGGGTCGGGCCGGTGTAGGGGTGGCCCACGGCCGCGAGGGCCTCCCACAGGTTGGTGGCGCAGGAGCGGTGGTCCGGCACGCCGAGCTGGGCGTACCGCTGCGGGTCGCACGCGGCGATCAGCATGTCGTGGTGGCCGGGGGAGGTGTCGGCGACGAGCGTGAGGATCGGGCGCCTGCGGTCGGTGACGAACGGCTCCCCGACGGCCGGGAAGAGCCGGCTCGTCACCGCTCGGGTGTGCTCCGCGCTGTGGTGCTCGTTCCCGTGCTGCTCGCCGGCGGCGAACGCGAAGACGTCGCCGACCTGCCCGCCGAGGATGTCGACGATCCGGACCAGCTCGCCCGCCCGCACCCGCACCGCCCGCCCGGCGCCGCCCGGGACCTCGACGCGCCGGGTCATCGTGTCGGTCTGCATGCCTGTACCCAACCTCCCTCCGCACGGGGGGGGCGAGGGCAGAACCTCCATCGGATGGCGCTGATGCTGGGCGAAACTCCAGGGCGATTCCTGTCCGGGATCTGTCAGGTTTCGGCGTCATGCTGAGGACGTGTACGAAACCGAACCGGAGTTCCGGGAGCTGCAGACCCTCATCGACGCCTCGCTCGACCGCTCCACCGCACACCTTCAGTCGATCATCAGCGGCGAGCGCAGCCTGACGGCCGAGCAGCTGGCCAAGGTGCTCACCGGCATGTGCGTCCTCGTGCTGTCCACGGTCACCGCCAAGGGTGAACCGCGCGTCAGCGCCGTCGACGGGCACTTCCTGCACGGCCGATGGGTGTTCGGCACGGCGCGCGGCGCCGCGAAGGCCCGGCACCTGCGGGCGCGGCCCGCGGCCAGTGTGGCGCACGTCCGCGGCGAGGAGCTGGGGGTGTTCGTCCACGGCGAGGTCGAGGAGCTCGTCTCGGCGGACGGGTCCACCCATCCCGACTGGCCGCCGATCCACGAGTACCTGCGCGGGTTCTACGGCGACACGTCGTTCGACTGGAACGACATCGTCTACTACCGGCTCCGGCCGACCTGGATGGCGGCCTACACCAGCGACCCTGCGCGGCTCATCGCACAGGCCTCGTAGCCATCAGGCGGGGTGCACCCGGCCGAGGAAGTCGCGCGACAGCGCCACGATCTCGTCGAGGTGCGTCTCGAGCGCCCAGTGTCCGGCGTCGAGCAGGTGCAGCTCGGCGTCGGGCAGGTCGCGCAGGTAGGCGCGTGCCGCGCCCTCCGGCATGTAGCCGTCGTGCGGTCCCCACGCGATCAGCGTGGGCGGCCGGTGCTCGCGCAGGTACGCCTGCTGCCGCGGGAACCACGCCTGCGTGGAGCCCTGGTCGGCGAGCAGCGTGACCAGGTTCTCCCGGCGGTCGTGCCGCTGCACCAGCGACCAGTGCAGCGTCCACAGGTCCGGGCTGATCTGCTCCACCTGGTGCTGCGGGACCTCGCCGACGAACTCGTCGCGGAACCCCTCCTCGCTCACCGCTGCCCGCAGCCGGTCCCGGCCCTCCGGGGTCGGGTCGTCCCAGAACGCCTTCAGCGGTGCGTACTTCGGGCCGTGCTCCTCGGGGTAGATGTCGCCGTTCTGCAGGATCAGCCCGGCCACCCGCTCCGGGGCGCTCATCGCCAGCCGCAGCCCGAACTGGGACCCGTAGTCGTGCAGGTAGATCGCGTACCGCCGCAGGCCGAGCACGTCGACGAAGCGGCGCAAGTAGTGCGCGTACGCGTCGAACGTGTAGGGGAAGCGGTCCGGCTCGGGGGTCGCGCTGTGGCCGAACCCGGGGTGGTCGGGCGCGACGAGGCGCCAGCGGTCGCCCAGCGCCGCCATGTAGTGGCGGAACTGGAACGACGAGCAGGGGTAGCCGTGCGGCAGCACGACGGCCGGTGCGTCCGCCGGGCCCGCCTCCCGGTAGAAGATCTCGACGCCGTCCACGTCGACGCGGCGGTGGGCCACCGGAACCATGGGTCCTCCCTCGTGTCGTGGTCTCTCACGAGTCGGGTAACCCGGTCAGTAAGGCGTAAACAGATAGATCAGCCATTACGTCGGCGGCGGGCGTTCTCCAGCGTCACGCGCGGGGAGAGCATCGAACGGTCGAAGGGCTCGAGGGGGATCCCGGTGGCGAGCCGGTGCGGCAGGTCCGGGTTGGCGAGCGCGCCGCGGGCCACGGCGAGCAGGTCCGCGTGCCCGTCGGCCAGCACCTGCTCGGCCTGGGCCGGGTCGTGCATGCCGCCGTTGGCGATCACCGGCAGCCCGGTGGCGCTGCGGGCCAGGCCGGTGGTCGTGGACCCGCCATCGAGCAGCGCCGTCTCCAGGAAGGCGCGGCCCTCGCTCGCGATGTGCAGGTAGTCCGCCCGTGCGTCCGCGAGTGCGGTGTAGATGGTCTCCGCCTCCCGCCTGCCACCCGGCCAGCGGTACTCGAAGTCGTTGACCTTCGTCTGCGACAGCCGGACGCCGACGAGGAACTCGGACCCGACGGCGGCGCGAATCGCGCCTGCCACCTCGGCGGTGAGCCGCACCCGGTTCGCGACCGAGCCGCCGTAGGCGTCGGTGCGCCGGTTGGTGTACTCGGTGAGGAACTGGTCGAGCAGGTAGCCGTTGGCGGCGTGGATCTCGACGCCGTCGAAGCCCGCCTCCCTGGCTCGCAGCGCCGCGGCGGCGAAGCCCTCGACGATCCGCTCCAGGTCGCGGACGGTGAGCTCGGCCGGCACCGGCCACGGCCCGCTGCCGCCGTACTCGGGCATCATCTCCCCGCGCGGCTGCACGGCCGAGGGGCCGACCGTGCCCGTGCGGTGCGGGTTGCCCTGCGACAGCGCGCCCGCGTGCATCAGCTGCGCGATCATCACGGCGCCGGCGTCGTGCACGCGCCGGGTCGCCGCCCGCCACCCTTCGACGTGCGCGTCGGTGGCGAGCCCCGGCTGGTCGAGGTAGCCCTGGCTGTACTCGGCGTCCGGGTAGGTGCCCTCGGTGACGATCAGCCCGAACCCGCCCTCGGCGAACTCCGCGTAGTAGTCGGCCATCTCCGGGGTCGGCACGCCGTCGGGGCTCGCCGAGGTACGGGTCATGGGGGCGACGGCCAGCCGGTTGCGCAGGGTGTGGGTGCCGAGGCGGGCCGGGGCGAGTGCGGGGTGGGTGGTCGCGGTGGTCATGTGCCCCAGTCAAGCCGCGCGCCCACCACCCGACGATGGACGAACCCCTAACGTTCCCCGCCGGCTATGGCGGAACCTCCAGGCTGCGGACGGGGGGCGCGCACGGCATCGGCGATGGAGCTCATCGGCTCTCCCACGCTCTGCGGCGCCGGTCGCTGCAGCGTGTCACCGAGGGCCTTGACCGCTGCCGGCACCTCCCGCAGCCATCCGTACACGGTGGCCCTGCCCCGTGCCCGCAGGCTCCGGTCGCCGACGCCGGTTGCGTCGATGCCGGCGGCCCCGCACAGGACGACCGCACGCGGCAGGTGGAACTCCTGGGTCACCACGATCGCCGAGCGCACCCCGTACACGTGGCGGGCCCGCAGGCACGAGTCCCAGGTGCGGAACCCGGCCGCGTCACAGACGATCTTGGAGTCCGGCACGCCTGCGGAGAGCAGGTACGCGCGCATCGCGGCCGGTTCGTCGTCCGCGCCGCTGACCAGCACGGCGTCCACCGTGCCGCGGTGGTAGAGGTCGGCGGCGATGTCCAGGCGCCGGGCGAGCAGCAGGGTCGGCCGCCCGTCCGAGCGGAGCCCGGCGCCGAGCACGAGCGCGACGGGGCGGGCCTGCGCCCGATCCACCGTGGTGCGCCTGCTGTCGGTGGCCGCCGCGAACCAGGCCAGCGGCGCGGCGACCAGCATCGGCGCCAGCAGCGCCGCGAGGACCCAGGGTTTCCGGCTCACCCTTCCCAGTCTGCCGGGATCTCCGTGTGGATCTCGTCGAGCCAGATCCGTGCCGACATGTCCGACGGCGCGCGCCAGTCACCCCGCGGGGAGAGCGACCCGCCGGCCGCCACCTTCGGCCCGTTCGGCAGCGCCGACCGCTTGAACTGGCTGAACCCGTAGAAGCGCTGCGCGAACACCTCCAGCCAGTGCTTGATCTCGCTCATCGAGTAGGACGGCCGCTCGTCCTCGGGGAAGCCGGCCGGCCAGTCCCCGCTCTGCGGGTCGTGCCACGCGTGCCAGGCGAGGAAGGCGATCTTCGAGGGCCGGAAGCCGTAGCGCAGGATGTGGAAGAGCGAGAAGTCCTGCAGGGAGTACGGCCCGACCTTCGCCTCGCTGCTCTGCACCTCCTCGTCCTCGCCGGTCGGCACCAGCTCGGGCGTGATCTCGGTGTCGAGGACGTCGGTGAGCACCGCGTTCACGTCGTCGTCGAACTGCTTCGACGACACGACCCAGCGGATGAGGTGCTGGATCAACGTCTTGGGCACCCCACCGTTGACGTTGTAGTGGGACATCTGGTCGCCCACGCCGTAGGTGGACCAGCCGAGTGCCAGCTCCGACAGGTCGCCGGTGCCCAGCACGATCCCGCCCCGCTGGTTGGCCGCCCGGAACAGGTAGTCGGTGCGCAGCCCGGCCTGGACGTTCTCGAACGTCACGTCGTACACCGGCTCGCCCTGCGAGAACGGGTGCTCCAGGTTCTTGAGCATCAGCCGGGCCGTCTCGGTGATGTCGAGCTCGGTGAAGGTGATCCCGAGCGCCTCGGCCAGCCGCGTGGCGTTGCCCTTCGTGCGGGTGCCCGTGGCGAACCCGGGCAGCGTGAACCCGAGGATGTCGCTGCGCGGGCGACCCTCCCGGTCCATCGCCTTCGCCGCGACGATCAGCGCGTGCGTCGAGTCCAGCCCGCCGGACACCCCGATGACGATCTTGGGCTCGCCGATCGCCCGCATCCGCTGCTCGAGGCCGGAGACCTGGATGCTGTACGCCTCGTAGCAGTCCTGCTCGAGCCGCGACTCGTCGGCCGGCACGAACGGGAACCGCTCGACCTCCCGGTGGAAGCCGATGTCCCCGCCCGGAGGGTCCAGCCGGAACTCCACCCGGCGGAACGCGTCGACGCGTGCGGCGTGGTGGCGGCGGTTGTCGTCGAACGTGCCCATCCGCGCACGCTCGGCCCGCAGCAGGTCGAGGTCGACGTCGGCCACCGACCGCCGCGGCCCCTTCGGGAACCGCTCGGTGTCGGCGAGCAGCAGCCCGTTCTCCCAGATCATCGTCTGGCCGTCCCAGGACAGGTCCGTGGTGGACTCGCCCTCGCCCGCCGCCGCGTACACGTACGCCGCCAGGCACCGCGACGACGCCGACCGCGCGTACAGGCACCGGTCCTCCGCGCGGCCAACCGTGATCGGGCTGCCGGAGATGTTGGCGAGCACGGTGGCCCCCGCGAGCGCGGCCTCCGCGCTGGGCGGGATCGGCACCCACATGTCCTCGCACACCTCGACGTGCAGCACGAACCCCGGCACGTCCTCGGCCGCGAACAACAGGTCCGGCCCGAACGGCACCTCCGCGTCGCCGATCCGCAGCGTGCCGCGCACGTCGTCGCCCGGCGCCATCTGCCGCCGCTCGTAGAACTCCCGGTACGTCGGCAGGTACGACTTCGGCGCCACCCCGAGCACCCGCCCGCGGTGGATGACGACCGCGGTGTTGTAGACGCGGTGCCGGTACCGCAGCGGGGCCCCGACGACGAGCACCGGGAGCAGGTCGGCCGAGCCCGCCACCACCTGCAGCACTGCATCCTCGACGGTGTCGAGCAGCGTGTCCTGGAGCAGGATGTCCTCGATCGAGTACCCCGACAGCGTCAGCTCCGGGAAGACCGCGAGCCCGACCCCGTCGTCATGGCACTCCCGGGCCAGCTGCAGCACGGCGTCCGCGTTGGCTGCAGGCTGGGCGATCGAGGTGCGGATGGTGCAGGCGGAGACGCGTAGGAACCCGTGGCGGTAGGGGGAGCGGAAGTCCACCCGTCGAGTCTGCCGGAGGCGGATCACCTGTGCAGCACGTCGCCATGCGTGCTGCACAGGTGATCACACGCCGTGCCCGGCCGAGACCCCTCAGCTCGGCCGGGCGGTGCCGGTCAGCTACCGGCCAGCGCGATGGCGGGCTGGGTGTCCGGCTGGTCGAACTGCGTGCGGTGCAGCTCGGCGTAGCGCCCGTCGCGCGCGAGGAGCTCGGTGTGGGTGCCGCGCTCGACGACCCGGCCGGCCTCCAGCACGAGGATCTGGTCGGCGGCGCGGATGGTGGACAGCCGGTGGGCGATCACGATCGCCGTGCGGCCCGCCAGTGCCTCGCCCAGCGCCTCCTGCACCGCCGCCTCCGAGGTGGAGTCGAGGTGGGCGGTGGCCTCGTCGAGCACCACGACCCGCGGCTTCGCCAGCAGCAGGCGGGCGATGGTGAGCCGCTGCCGCTCACCGCCGGAGAGGCGGTAGCCGCGTTCGCCGACGACCGTGTCGAGGCCGTCGGGCAGCGACGCCACGAGCTCGCCCAGCCGGGCGCGTTCCAGCGCGTCCCAGATCTCGGCGTCGGTGGCCCCGGGCGCGGCCAGGAGCAGGTTGGAGCGGATCGACTCGTGGAACAGGTGGCCGTCCTGGGTGACGAGGCCGAGCGCCCCGCGGATCGTGTCGAACGACAGGCGGCGCACGTCGACCCCGCCGATCTCCACCGAGCCCGAGTCGACGTCGTACAGCCGGGGGAGCAGCTGCGCGATCGTGGACTTGCCGGCGCCGGACGACCCGACGAGCGCGATCATCTGGCCCGGCTCGGCCCGGAACGAGACGTCGTGCAGCACCTGCTCGCCGCCGCGGGTGTCGAGCCGCGCGACCTCTTCGAGGGACGCCAGCGAGACCTTGTCGGCCGACGGGTAGGCGAAGTCGACCCCACCGAACTCCACGGACAGCGGCCCATCGGGCAGCGGCTCCGGGTTCTCCGGCTCGGCGACCAGCGGCGGAAGGTCGAGCACCTCGAACACCCGCTCGAAGCTCACCAGCGCGCTCATCACCTCGACCCGGGCGCTCGCCAGCGCCGTGAGCGGCGCGTACAGCCGCGTGAGCAGCAGCGCGAGCGCCACCACGTCGCCGGAGCTCACGCCGCCGGTGAGCGCCAGCCACCCGCCGACGCCGTAGACGAGCGCGAGGGCCAGCGCGGACACGAGGGTGAGCGCCGAGACGAACACCCACTGCACCATGGCGGTGCGCACGCCGATGTCGCGGACGCGGGCGGCGCGCGCGACGAACTCGCGGGTCTCCTCGGCGGGCCGGCCGAACAGCTTGATGAGCGTGGCGCCCGGCGCGGAGAAGCGCTCGGTCATCTGCGTGCCCATGGCGGCGTTGTGGTCGGCGGCCTCGCGCTCGAGGGAGGCGAGCCTGCGGCCCATCCGCCGCGCCGGCAGGACGAACATCGGCAGCAGCACGAGTGCGAGCAGCGTGACCTGCCACGACAGGCTGAGCATCACCGCGAGCGTGAGCGCGAGCTGCACGAGGTTGCCGACCACCCCGGACAGCGTGTCGCTGAACGCCCGCTGCGCGCCGATGACGTCGTTGTTGAGCCTGCTGACCAGCGCGCCGGTGCGGGTGCGGGTGAAGAACGCGACGGGCTGGCGCTGGACGTGGTCGAACACGGCGGCCCGCAGGTCGAGGATGAGCCCCTCACCCAGCGTGGCGGACAGGTAGCGCTGCACGATGCCGCCGCCCGCCTCCGCCACCGCGATGACGGCGATCAGGACGGCGAGCCCGACCACGACACCGACCGCTCCGCCGCTGTTGATCACGTCGAAGATCCGCCCCGCGAGGACGGGTGTGGCCACCGCGAGCGCCGCCCCGATCACGCTGACCAGCAAGAACGCCGCGAGGCGTTTGCGGTGGGGGCGCGCGAACGCCCCGATCCGGCGCAGCGTGGCCAGCGAGAACGGCCGTCTCTCCTCCTGTGCGTGGGCAGCCTGGTACATCGAGGTCCACGCCACCATCTCCATGCTCACGTGCTGCTCCTGTTCCTCGCTGTCCGGCCCGCCCCCAGTAGGACCGATCCGCCCGGTGGAACTCATCGGTCGGCCGGACGCGGTCATTGTGTCGGGGGGGTCGGACAGTTCTCGTCCGATTTCGACCCGGCTGCTCGAGAAGGACCGTAGGAGTTGAAGTCAGGTACAGGTCAAGGCTCCGGACGCTCGGCGACTACCGGTGCTCCGACCGCAGCGACCTCGGCCCGTCCGACATCGGGCCGGGCGAGTGACCGCTCTTGACCCACCCGGGTGACCGGATCACCCTCTGGTGACCGATGTCACATCGACGTGGTCGCGGAGGTCGCAATGACCGAGGTGCAGAGGACCTATCCGCTCGGCGTCAGCCGACCAGATCTCGCGGTGGCGGATCTGCCGACGCCGGAGGAAGTGTTCAAAGTCCGCAAGATCGGTGCGCGCGAGCTGGTGATGTACGCGATCGGGCCCAGCCTGATCGCGCTGGGCGTCTCGATCGGCAGCGGCGAGTGGCTGCTCGGGCCGCAGGCCGTCGGGCAGTACGGCTTCGTCGGGGTCGGCTGGGTGATCCTCATATCGGCCCTGCTCCAGACGTTCTACAACGTCGAGTGCGCCCGCTACATCATGGCGACCGGCGAGACGGACACCGTCGGATGGGGCCGGGTGCCGCCCGGGAAGCTGTTCTGGGTCCCCGTCGCGGCGTTCATCGTGATCTTCGCGTTCATCGCGGGCGGATGGGCGGCCTCCGCAGGCCAGGGCCTGTTCGCGCTGGTGAACGGCCGGGTCGCGGAAGCCGGCGAGATGCAGCAGACGCGCTGGTACGCGATCGGGCTGCTCGTCGTGGTCTTCCTGATCGCCGCCACGGCCCAGCGGATCAGCCGGGCGCTCGAGCTGTCGAACTGGGTGATGGTGGGCGCGATCCTGGTGGTCCTGATCATCGTGGACCTGGTGGTCGTGCCGTGGAGCGTGTGGTGGGAGGGCATCCGGGGGTTCGTCACGCCAGCGGCCCCACCCGCCGGCATCAGCGCCACGCAGCTCGGGGCGCTCGCCGGGTTCACCGCGATGGCGTCGGGGCTGAACTGGTACCTGATGAGCCACTACCGCGACAAGGGCTACGGCATGGGGCACCGTGCCGGGTTCATCGCAGGCCTGCGCGGCAGCCAGCGCGAGCTGCTCTCCGTCGGTGTCACGTTCCCCGACGACGAGCGCAACGCGGGCCTGTGGCGCCGCTGGTACCGGCTGCTGATGGTGGACATGTGGGGCGTGTTCTTCGTGGGCGCGATCCTCGGCATGCTGCTGCCGACGGTGCTCATGGCGCAGGCGGTTGCGCTGTCCGGACAGCAGCCCACCACGGCCAACGTCCCCACGTTCGTCGCCAGCGCGCTGCAGCCGGAGTACGGGCAGGGGATGTTCTACCTGATGCTGCTGATGGGCGTGCTGGTGCTGTTCTCCACCCAGCTGGGCATCTTCGAGGGCCTCGTCCGCGTGGTCACCGACGCCGCACCGGCGGTGAGCCCGCGCATGCGTGAGCTGATCGAGCGGGACCCGCGCCGCTTCTACTACCCGTTCATGATCACGCTGCTGATCGCGATCTCGATCATCATCCACCTCGCGCTGCCCGTGGCGCTCGTGCAGTTCTCGGCGAACATGTCGAACCTCGGCGCGCTGATCTTCCCGTTCATGCTGATGTACCTGAACAGCAGGCTGCCGCGCGCGGCCCGGCCGCGGCCGTGGCACTACGTGCTGCTGGTGCTCAACTTCCTGTTCTTCGGGTTCTTCTTCGTGAACTTCGTCGCCGACTTCTTCGGAGACCCGCTGGTGACCTTCTGATCCTCAGAATGTGTTTGAGAAGCCCGCATGTGGGCCGCAGGCTTCCTCAGTGGCCGCTGCCCGTCTGCGTGAGGGCGGCGGCCAGGCCGAGCGCCACGGCCATCAACGTCACCTCGTACCCGGCCCAGAGCAGCAGCGGCACGCGGCTGGCGGCCATCCGGCGCCGGGTGAGCCAGCCGAGGCACCCGATGATGCCCAGCGCCGCGGTCTTCGCCACCAGGAGCTGCCCCGTGCCGGTGGCGAGGTAGAGCTGCACGGCCGCCTCCCAGCGGACGTGCGCCAGCGCGGGCGGCAGCCGGACCGCGGCGGTGAGCACGCCGGTGACGGCCACGGCGGCGATGCACGCCGCGGCCAACCGGGAGAAGCGGGGCAGCACCGCGACGAGCAGGCCGCGCCGGGACGCGACCAGCACCAGGATCGCGCCGAGGCCGCCGACCCACGCGGCCGCGGCCGCGACGTGGACGCCGACGCCGACGACGGCGACCACCTGGTACGCGTGCACCGCACCGGAGTGGCCCGTGACCGCGGGCGTGATGATCGCGAACAGGGCGACGGCGAGCACCACCCGCGGGGGGACGAGCCCCGGCCTGCGCACCCGGACGACCGTGCAGCCCACGACGAGCGCGGTGGCGCAGGCGACGAGCAACATGCCCTGGCCCGCGCCGAGCCGCGTGGTCCAGGTGACCAGCTCGTCAGCCCCGACCGCCGTGACCGGGCGGGCGAACGCGGCGGCGGCACCGAGGACGATCGCGACCAGGACGGCCACCAGCCACCCGCCGGCGGCGACGAGCGCCGCACGTCCGGTTCGGGCGAGCACCGGCGCCGCCCGCCGGTCTCCGGGCGGGAGCAGCACCTCGAGCAGCGCGATGCCGACCACCGCGACCCCGGCCACGTCCACCAGCGCCCGGTTCACCGTGACCGCGAGCGCCGTGGTGGCGGGCAGCGACCCGTCGGCCGACGCGGCCAGCACCACCCCGGCGACGGTGGCGCCCAGCGCCATGACCGCCCACCACCCGACCGGGCCGAGGGCCACCCGGGGCAGGGTGGTCACGGCTTCGCGGTTCAGAACGGCGCGGGTCAACACTGCAGACCCTCGTTCAGGCACTCGACGACCGCGTCCATCAGCTCGTCGGGCATGCCGTTGACGAAGTCGCCGTGGTCGGTGGCCGGGTGGTGCTGCTGGTCGGGGAACCCGTCGAGCGCGAAGTTGCGCCCACCCGGCTGGTCGTAGGCGAGGATCATCCGCAGCTGCGGCACCGCGACCGTGTCCTGGGGGCACGCCCCGGTGTCCTCGTCGGCGAACGCGATGTGCGAGCGGTGGTCCTCCGAGTCGAGGTTCTCGCCGTCCCAGCAGGACGGGAAGTCGAGGACGCGCAGCAGCCTGCTCCCGTCCGGGCAGAGCGGGTACTGCGTGGTGGCCCGGTCCTCGAAGCCGCGGCACGTCCACTGGGCGCGCACGTTGTCCGGCCCGTTGGTCACGGCCTTGGCGTCGCCGGTGATGACGCGCAACAGCTGGGGCATCGGTGAGACGGGCCCGGTCGGGTTGCCGAGGAACTGCATGACGACCTGCGCGGGTTCGAGGATCTCCCCGACGTTGCCGTCCAGGCCGCCGCCGTCCTGGTTCTCGTCCGGGCCGACCTGCGAGGTGTCGCGCAGCACCGGCCAGAAGAACGTGGAGCGGTTGTCCAGGTCGCAGGACGTCCTCGACGCGAGGAGGTCGCCCGCGTCCGTGGACGAGTCGGTGGCGGTGCTGCCGAGGTAGTCGTGCATGTGCTGGGCACCGTTCGGCTTGCCGGGCGCGGCGATCCAGTTGTCGGAGTTGCGCAGCGACGGGTCCGGCTGACCGCACTCGGCCACGAAGGTGCCGGTGGAGGCGTTCGCGTCGGGGGTGGGGTCGGCGACGAGCTGCCTGACCTCACCGATGTCGGCGAAGTCGGCGATCGACGGCAGCGCGGCGTTCTCCCGGCCGGGGAACTCGTCCTCGCCTGCGTTCTCCTTCTGGTCCTCCTTCTTCTCGTCCTCCTTCTTCTCGTCCTGCTGGTCGGCGTTCTTCTCCTCGTCGCCGCCATCCCGCTCGCCCTGCCCGTCGGCGAGCGCCTGGCTCAGCGCCTCGCGCGCGTCGCCGCCCTCGCCGGCGTCGGCTTTCTCGGCGTTCTCGGCCTCGTCGTCGTTCTTGTCGCCCTCGTCGTCGGACGGCTCGTCCTTCGTGGCGGCGACCAGGGCGAGGACCCGTTCGGGGGCGGGGTCGAGGGTGGCGAACCCGGCCGCGACGGCCGCCGAGGTGGACGGCTGCGCGGGCGCGGACACGGCGCCCTCGAGCACCGGGGGCAGCGCAAGCACACCGACCACGAGCAGGCCGAACACGGCAGGCCCTCCCGGCCGGTGCTGGGCTGCGGGCCGGCGCCGGGGTGGGCGGATGCGCGGCGGTGCCGGCGGCCGTGGCGGCGGCGCGGGGAACGGTCGTGCGGGCGGGGGTCCCGCGGGTGCGGCGCCGGCCGGGCGGGAGCGGTCGCGCAGCAGCATGTCGAGCAGGGCCCCGCCGCCGAGGACGGCGACGAACGCGAGCACCGCGGCGAGCCACGACGACAGCGAGACCTCGCGGACCGCGGCCAGCGCGCTGCCGAACCCCCCACCGTCCGCGTTCGCCGGGCTCCCGCTCGCCGTGAGCACCGGCGTGGTGCCGCCGGTCCCGGCCGCAGCGGATGCGGCCGGGGCCGGGACCGCCGCGGGAGCGGGCGGTTCGGGAAGCGCCTCGAAGTCGACGAGGCCGGTGCTCTCGAGGTACTCGTGGTGGCGGGTGACGAACTGGGCGGACGTGGTCGCGAACTCGCGGACCAGCTGGTTGCGGGTGCCCGAGCGCACGTTGGCGATGGCCGGCAGCACCTTGCCGTGCGCCTGGCGCAGCAGGTTCACCGCTGTGCGGTCGTAGTCGGCACCGTTCTGCGCGGAGATCTCCTGCATCCACCCCTGCTGCTGGGCCGACGGCTGGCTGGGGAGCGTGACCCCGAGCTGGCCCGCGGTCTGGCGGACGATCGCGTCGAGCTCGGTGTGCTCCACCGAGATGCGCCTGCCCACCTCCTGCACCACCGCGTTCACGGCCCGCTGCTGCATCTGCTGCCCGGTGGGGGTCTCCCAGAGCCCGGCCTGGCGCACCTTCACCAGCAGGTCGACGTCGGACGCCGTGAGCGGCCCGAACTCGGTGCGGGTGGTGGTGCTGGACTGCTGGTCGACCGCGACGTCGTTGTCGCCGGTGCCCCCCGAGTTGAACACCGCGACCATCACGATGACGGCCAGCACGAGTGCGCCGGCCCAGCGCGCGGCCCTCGAGACAGGTGATCGCACGGCCCCGTCCTTCGCGTCTAGAACTGCTCGGACTGTTCAGAACTGTTCGATGTGGATGCGGTGCTCCGGCACGCCGAGCTCCAGCAGGCTGCGGGTGACGGCGGTGACGAACCCGGGTGGCCCGCACACGAAGTAGTCGAGGGCTGCGCGCTGACCGGCGTGGGGCAGGACCGCGCGCAGCAGCGGCGTGCCCAGGTCGCCGGCGGCGCCCGTCCAGCCCGGTGGGGGTTGGCGCACGACCTCGACGACGGTGAGGTCGAGCCGCTGCGCCAGCCGGCCGAGCTCCTGCCGGAACAGCAGCTCGCGCGGCGTGCCCGCGGCCCGGACCAGGAGCAGGGGGCGCGGGTCGTGCCGGTCGGCGAGCGTGCGCACCATGCTCAGCATCGGGGTGATCCCGACGCCTGCCGCGATCATGGCGACGCCGGACGCGGGCTGGGGGAGGAGGTCGAGGCTGCACGACCCGTACGGCCCGTCGACCCACACCGGCGAGCCCGGCGGCAGGTTCCGCAGCACCGTGCCGAAGTCGCCGGTGGAGCGCACCGTGAACGCGCACCCGCCGCCCGCGGCCGAGGAGGCGATGGTGAACGGGTGCTCCTCGCCGCCGGACCGGGCGAGCCGCAGCCACGCGAACTGGCCGGGGGCGAACCGGAGCGGGGTGCCGCGCGGATCCAGGACCAGGGTGCAGACGCTGTCGGAGTCGAGCCGGACCTCCCGCACGACGTGCTCGCTGGAGCGCCGTGCCGCCAGCAGGCGGTGTGCGAGCCCGGCGGTGAGCACCAGGGCCAGCGCCACCAGCACCCAGCGCATCACCGGGTGTGCCACGAGCTCCCCGACCAGCTGCACGTGCAGCGCCGACAGCCCGACCGCCGCCATTCCCAGCACCAGGTGCGCCCAGCGCCACAGCTCGTAGTCCTGGCGGACCCGCCCCCTGAGCACGCCGAGCGCGATGACGCCCGCGAGCGCGAGAGTGGCCAGGGTGGCGGCCCGTGCGCGCGGCGGCGCGTAGATCCAGGTGAGCAGGACCACGTTGTCGGGGTCGGCGGCGATGACGACGCCGATGTGCAGCACCACGCTCCCAGCTGCGAGCACACCGATGCTCCGGTGGGCCGACAGCAGCGCCGTGATCCCGGCCGCCCGCGACAGCGCCCGCAGCCGGCAGACCAGCAGGAACGTGCAGACCATCGCCGAGAGCGCCGCGAGACCGGTGAGGTCGGTCAGCATCGGCCACAGCGGTGCGGGACCGCCCGCGAGTACGCGGACCGCGATCGGTGCCAGCAACACGACGGCGAGGCCGAGGAGCCAGCGTTGCACCAGCCGCGCCGAGTCCCGTGCGGCCGCGACCGATCCCGGCCCGGCCTGCGTCTGGAGGGAGCTGGTCACCGCACCTCACCCCGCCCGTCAGTAGCCATTGGACGAGCCACCCGTGCCGTCCCGGCCCGGCGCCGTCGAATGGTGCTGCCCGGAGCCGCCGTGCTCGCCGCCGGAGCCGCCGCGTTGGGACCCGGTGGTCGGCTCGGACGAGCGCGACCGGCCCTGCCCGCCGCCGTCGGCCTCGACGATCAGCGTGCCGGTCATCTCGGGGTGCAGCGTGCAGGTGAACTCGTAGCGCCCCGGCGCGGTCGGCGCGGTGAAGGTGGCCTTCTCGTCCTGGTTCAGGTTGGACGTCTTGAAGCTCCCGTCGGCGGCCGTGACGTTGTGCGGCGCCGCATCGGTGTTCACCACCTCGACCGTGGCGCCCGGCGCGACGGTCAGCGGCTGCCCGAACGCGAAGCCCTTGATCGTGATCGTGACGGCGGCGGACTGCCCGGACGATGCGGGCTCGGACTGCTCGCAGCCGCCGTTGCCCTCGCCGTTGTTCTTGTCGTCCTTGTTGTCGTTGCCGTTGTTGTTCTCACCGTTGTTCTTGTCGCCGTTGTCCTTGTCGTTGCCGCAGCTGGAGTTGTCGGCCCCGTCGACGAGCTCCTCGGGCGCGATGCCGAGTGAGTCGAGCAGGCCCCGCAAGGCGCCGATGACCTCCTCCCGGTCGCCGTCGACCGCGCCGCCACCACCTCCGCCGCGATCGTCGCCGTCGTCGTTCTCGGGAGGTCCGCCGTCGGATGCCAGCACCGCCCCGGACGACGAGACCGGCGCCGGCGTGGCATCCGGTGCCGCCGGCGCGTGCTCGCCGGTGACCATGACGAGGAACACCACGGCGGCGGCGAGCGCAGCCGCAGCGATCCACCTCCGGCTCTTCATCGGATCCATCGGTATCGCCGTCCTCGTACGTCGGTTTGTTCCTGCGTCGTCGGGATTGGGGTCGTCGGGATCGGGGTCGTCCGGATGGGGCTCACCCGGGGTCGGGCATCGGCATCGCGAACGGGGGCGCCGGTGCCGTCGGGGACGGGGCCCCGAACCCGTCGGCGACGTGCGCCGCGAGGAGGTACCAGGCGTCGCGGGTGGGACCCCGCCACAGGGCCGGGTCGATCCGGCCGCCGGTGGAGAGGTGCGGGTCGGGCGGGACGTCGACGACCGCGCGGCAGCGGGTCGCGAAGTGGGACCGGATGAGGGCGCGGTCGACGTCCGGGCTGTGCCGGTCGCCGCAGAGCACGACGACGGACTGCTCGGCCGCCACGCGGTAGCCCTCGTCGGCCAGGAAGGACAGGGTGCGGCTGGCCCGGTTGGCGCCGTCGACCGTGGGGGAGCCGACCACGACCAGGCTGTCGGCGGTGGCGAGCGTCGCCTCCATCGCCGAGTGCACCATGCCGGTGCCCGAGTCGGTGATGATCACGTTGTAGAAGCGTTCGAGCAGCGAGGTGACGTCGAGGTACTCCTCCGCGCTGAACGCCTCGCCCATCGCGGGCTCCTGCTCGCTGCCCAGCACGTGCAACCGGCCCGCGCTGCGGGTGTACCGGGTGAGCTCGGCGACCGAGCTCAGGTTGGGCATGTCCTCGTAGAGGTCGCGGACGGTGGGACCGCCGGGCCCGGTGAGGCGTTCGGACAGCGTGCCCGCGTCGGGGTTGGCGTCGAGCGCAACGACCCGGTCGCCCCGCAGCTCGGCGAGCACGAGCCCCAGGCAGGCGGCGACCGTGGTCTTCCCGACGCCACCCTTGACCGAGACGACGGCGACCCGGTGCGGTGCCGGCAACGGGCGGCGGATGCGGTGGACCAGCTCCAGCCGCGCGGCCTCGTGCGCGCTCTGCCCCGGGTTGATGCGCCCCCCGGACGCGGCGTACAGCGCGAGCCGCCACCCCTCGGTGGGCGTGGCCCGGTGGTGCCGCACCAGCGACTCGTCGGTGAGCACGGCGTCGCTCGCGACGTCGATCTGGGCAGCGGGGAGGAACCCCGTCGACGCCTGGTAGGGCTGCACGGGAGCGAGCCGGCTCCAGTCGGGGACGACCGGACCCGGGGGGATCACCGGGATCGGCTCCGTCGGCGGGTCGTCGCTGTCGTAGCCGTTCCGGCCGTAGGCGGGGGAGACGGGGCGCCACGGCGTGTCCGCCCACGTCGCCCGGCGGCCCGGGCCGGGAGGTGCCTCGCCGAGCGGTGGCTCGGGCGGGCGGCCGGGGTGGTGGCGGTGGGACTGCACGGTCACGGCGGAACCACCCCGTCGCGCACGTCGGTGGGCAGGGGCGGCACCACGATGACCGCGCCGATGTCCACCCGCCACTGGTCGGTGATCTCCCGGACCGGGACGAGGAGCTCGTACCAGTAGGAGTCGAGCCCCACCCATTCCGGATCGCTCGGTGACGGCGCCGCGGCCGGGTACGGGAGCACGTCGGTGCTGCGCCGGACGCAGGTGGGCGTCATCGTCAACCTGCGGAAGGGCGTGACCCGGACCCGGACGTGCACCAGCAGCCGGTCCTCCGCGAGCGCGATCACGGCGCCCGGGAGGGCGAGCTCACCCCGCTGCCGCCCGCTTCCCGACCAGCCCGTGGCCGCGAGCCGCTCCTCCCGCACCGGCTGTGCGACGTACGGCGCGAGTGCGCGACCCCGCCGCCCCGGGTCGCTCTCGTCCCAGGACAGGAAGTCGACGCCGAACGCCGCGGCCAGCGCCCCGGCGTCGGCCCGGCGGGCCGGGAGGGCGGCCGGCGCAGCGGAGGCGGCGTGCGGGTGGCCGAGCGCGGCGAGGTCGGCACGTGTGCGGTCGGCGGCGGGGCCGGGACCGGCCTGCGGTGCCGGCCGCAGGTGCGGCGACCCCGGGTGTTCCGAGGTCCGAGGGCGGGCCCGCCGGGCCGTCGGAGGGCGGCGCCACGGCCGGGGCGCACCGCTGTCGCTGGTCATTCGGCGGTCCGCTCGCCGCGCTCGAGCGCAGCCGCGATGCCCGAGTCCTCGCGCTCCACCGGGGAGCTCGACCGGTCGGAACCCGTCCGTTCGCGCTCCGAGCTCCTGGAGAGGACGTCCTCCAGGTCGCTGGAGCGGTTGGCGCCGGTGTCCTGGTCGGCGCCCCGCCCGTCGCAGGCCAGGTCGTCGTCGCCCTGGCTCCGGCCGAGCCGGCCGTCGCGCTCGCCGAGCCGGTCGTCGAGGCGGGTCCGGTCGAGCGCGCTGTCGTCGAGCCTGCTGTCGTCGAGCCTGCTGTCGTCGAGCCTGCTGTCGTCGAGCCTGCTGTCGAGCCCGCTGTCGTCGGAGCGCGATGCGGCGGTCTCCTGGCTCGATCCGGCGCTCGCCTCGAAGCCGGCGGCGGCGAGTGCGGCGGCGAGCCGCCGGGACGTGGCGTCATCGCTCTCGGCGACGACGTCCGCGAGCTCCTGGGCGAGCTCCTCGGCGAGCGCCGACGAGGCGGAGGTCCTGTCCCTGGCCTCGAGGCCGGCGTTGCTGCCGGCCCGTTGCTCGGCCGACACCCCGGCGTCGGACCGGGCGCTCCCGGAACGCTCCTCGTCGGGGGCGGCGATACAGCGGGCGACGGGCGCCGTGGCGTCCGGGAGCGCGCCGAGCGCTGCAGGGCCTGCGGCGGCGCCCGCCGCCGTCAGCAGTGCGATGACGATGCTGCCTGCGTCCATTCCGGTGGCCTCACAACTGGAAGTGGCTTCTCGGTCCAGTGCGGAACCGTGGCAGCCGGAAGGGGCGCCCGCGGCCGAACGCGGGAAAACGTGTGCAGGTGTGAACGGTGGGTTCCGTTGCCGGCGACATCAGGTGGTTGATCATGGATCCGGAGGACACCCAGGGACGGTGTCTGGAAGCCTGGGCGCGGGAATCCCGGGAGCCGGGGGAGCGGAGGAGAGTGCCGTGACGACGAGCGACGCCCCCGAGCGGGGCCGTGGCACCGCGATCGGCGAGGGCATCACGTGGACCGCCCGGTGGAGCTTGCGACTGGTGCTCGTCGCACTGGGCGCGGTGCTGATCTGGCTGCTGATCGGCGCTCTGTGGTCGGTCGTGATGCCGACGCTGCTGGCGGTCATCCTCGCGACGGCGCTCTGGCCGCCCACGGCGTGGCTGCGCAACCGCGGCTTCCCCCATGCGCTGGCCGCGGCAACGGTGGTGCTCGCGGGCATCGTGGTGCTCGCCGGGCTGGTCACGCTCATCACCACGTCCGTGGTCGGCAGCGTCCCGGAGATCACCACGAGCGCCACGACCGGCATCCAGGCGATCCAGCAGTGGCTGTCCGGCCCACCGCTCAACCTGGCGCAGAGCCAGCTCGACGCCGCGCTGCAGACCGCCACCGCCCAGCTGCAGCAGAGCGTCTCGGCGATCACGGCCAGCGTGCTCACCGGGGTGGGCAGCGTGGCGTCGGGCGTGGTCACCGCCCTGCTCACGCTCGTGCTGGCGTTCCTGTTCGTGAAGGACGGGCCGCGGTTCCTGCCGTGGC
Source organism: Pseudonocardia cypriaca (assembly GCF_006717045.1). NCBI lineage: Bacteria > Bacillati > Actinomycetota > Actinomycetes > Pseudonocardiales > Pseudonocardiaceae > Pseudonocardia > Pseudonocardia cypriaca. Next base: position 1,962,411 of record NZ_VFPH01000002.1, on the reverse strand, counting down.
TGAAGTCGTTCGCGGGCGACGGGGCGGGCGGGCACATGGCCGAGGTCCTGCGCCGGATCTGGAACACGCTCGGCGACTTCATCCGCGTGCAGGCGCTCGTCGCGCTCGTCGACGGCGTGCTCATCGGGTTCGGGCTGGTCGTGCTCGGGGTGCCGCTGGCGCTCCCGCTCGCCGTGCTCACGTTCCTCGGCGGGTTCGTGCCGATCGTCGGCGCGCTGGTCGCCGGCACGCTGTCGGTGCTCGTCGCGCTGGTCAGCAACGGGTTCACCACCGCGCTGATCGTGCTGGCGCTCATCATCTTGGTGCAGCAGCTCGAGGGCAACGTGCTGCAGCCGATCCTGCAGGGCCGCAGCCTGCGGTTGCACGCCGCCGTCGTCCTGCTCGCCGTCACCGCGGGCAGCACGCTCTACGGCATAGCGGGCGCGTTCCTCTCGGTGCCGGTGGTGGCCGCGGCGTCCGTCGTGGTCCGCTACCTGGGGGAGCGGATCGACTCCCGCGCGGCCGGCGGCCCGCCACCGCGCATCGACCCGCCCCTGGAGACCGTGCAGGTGGTCCCGGGTGCCCCCGGCGCCCCGACCCCGGACGCCACCGTGCCGGACCCGGACGTGCCCGACCCGGACGTCCCCGAGGTCCGCCGGTGAGGGAGGATGGCCGATCGTGCGGGTCTACCTGGGTTCCGATCACGCCGGTTTCGAGCTCAAGACGCACCTGGTCGCACACCTGACCGGGTTGGGCCACGAGGCGATCGACGTCGGTCCCGCCTCATACGACGCCCAGGACGACTACCCGCCGTTCTGCGTGGAGGCCGCCCGGCGCACCCTGGCCGACCCGGGCAGCCTCGGTGTCGTGCTCGGCGGCTCCGGCAACGGCGAGCAGATCGCGGCCAACAAGGTGCCCGGGATCCGGTGCGCGCTCGCGTGGAGCGTCGAGACCGCCACCCTCGGCCGCCAGCACAACGACGCCCAGGTCGTGGCGGTCGGGGCCCGGATGCACACCCTGGACGAGGCCGCCGAGATCGTCGCCGCGTTCGTCGCGACGCCGTTCTCCGGTGAGCCGCGCCACCAGCGGCGGATCGACCTGCTCGCCGAGTACGAGCGCACCGGCGTGCCGCCTGCGCTGCCGCCCGAGCAGGTTCCCGCACCCACGACCACCAACTGATGCCCGAAGGCCACACCCTCCACCGGCTCGCCGACCTGCACCGCCTCCGCTTCGCGGGCCGGCCGGTCGCCGTGTCCAGCCCCCAGGGGCGGTTCGCGGCGAGCGCGGCGCTGGTCGACGGGCGCGTCCTGGAACGCACGGACGCGCACGGCAAGCACCTGTTCCACCACTACGGCCCCGACCTCGTGGTGCACGTCCACCTCGGGCTGTACGGGAAGTTCAGCGACGAGCCGCTGCCGGGCGGGGAGCCGGTGGGCCAGGTGCGGATGCGGATGGTGGGGGCCACGCACTACGCCGACCTGCGCGGGGCACCGGCCTGCGAGCTCGTCACCGACGCCGAGGCCGCGGCCGTGCGCGCCCGCCTCGGAGAGGACCCGCTGCGCACCGATGCCGACCCCGACCGTGCGTGGGCCCGGATCTCGCGTTCGCGTGCGCCGCTCGCCACCCTGCTCATGGACCAGTCCGTGATCGCGGGCGTCGGGAACGTCTACCGCGCCGAGGTGCTGTTCCGGCACGGTCTCGACCCGCAGCTGCCGGGGCGGGAGCTGCGCCGGGAGCAGTGGGACGCGGTCTGGGCGGATCTGGTGGACCTGCTCGCCGAGGGTTACCGCAGGGGTGTGATCGAGACGCTGCGGCCGGAGCACGCCGAGCTGTCCGACGGCCCGGTGGACGCGAGCGGCAAGCGCGTCTACGTCTACCGCCGCACCGGGGAGCCGTGCCTGCTGTGCGGCACCCCGGTCGCGCACGCCGAGCACGCGGCCCGGAACCTGTTCTGGTGCCCGACCTGCCAGTCGAAGCGCCGCAAGCGCGTCAGCCGAGCACGACGGGCAGCGCGACCAGCCCGTTCATGAGCAGCCCCGGGTTGCGGGCCGGTTCGCCTGCCGGGTCGGCGAGCCGCAGCCGGGGGAAGCGGTTGATCAGCGTGCCCAGCGCGATTCGTCCCTCGAGGCGGGCGAGCGGCGCTCCGAGGCAGTGGTGCAGGCCGTGGCCGAACGCCATGTGGGCGTTCGAGGGCCGGGTGATGTCGAGCCGGTCGGGCTCGGGGAAGCGTGACGGGTCGCGGTTGGCAGCGAGCAGGGCCGGCAGCACGATCTCGCCCGCGGGGATCGTCACCCCGCCCACGTCGATGGGTGCGGCCGCCACCGCCGGGATCGTCACCTGGACCGGGCCGTCGTAGCGCAGCAGCTCCTCGACGGCTGCGGGGAGCCGATCGGGTTCGGCCCGCAGCAGCGCGAGCTGGTCGGGATTGCGGAGCAGGGCGTACGTGCCGGAGACGATGAGGTTGACGGTGGTCTCGTGCCCGGCAACGAGCAGCAGGAACACCATCGACGTCAGCTCGTCCACGGAGAGCCGGTCGCCGCCCTCGTGCACCGCGATCAGTGCGGAGAGCAGGTCGTCGCCGGGGTCGGCGCGCTTCGCGCCGATCAGCTCCCGCACGTAGCCGACCATGCTGCGGGCCGCGTCGACGTAGACCTCCGGCGGGTGCACCGTCCCATTGACGGTGACCGACGACCAGCGCCGGAAGTCGGCGCGGTCGCCCGGCGGGATGCCGAGCAGCTCGGTGATCACGGTGATCGGCAGCGGGAACCCGAACCCGTCGACGAGGTCCACCGGGCCGTCGCCCTCGCCCTCCAGCGCGTCGAGCAGTGCGTCGGTGATCTCCTGCACGCGCGGGGCGAGCGCCTCGATGCGGCGGACGGTGAACGCGGCGGTCACCAGGCGGCGCAGCCGGGTGTGGTCGGGCGGGTTCGTGCCGAGCAGGTGGGTGTTCATCGCCGCGTTGAGATCGGGCGGCATCGCGTCCATGTGCGGCCCGCCGCCCTCGATCTTGACCAGGGCCGGGTGCGCGAGCAGCTCGCGGGCCTCGGCGTACCCGGTGACCACCCACGCCGGGACGCCGGTGAACAGCATGACCTTCTGCACCGGACCGGTGGTCGCGAGCTCGGCGAAGGCGGCGTGCCGGGCGGGGCCCGTGGTCTCGGTGAACGGCGACGGCGTGGTCGATGTGGTCATCGTCCCGACGCTAGCCCTCGGAGTGTCAGCAAGGTGGCTTTGCTGGCACTGCGCTGAGACCGCCGCTCGTCAACAACGTGGCGAGGGCCTCCGGAGCGGTGACCATCGCGTCGTGGCCGGCGCCGAGGGCGTCGAGGCGCCATGTCGGGTCGGTGCGGGCCGCGTCGGCGAACCCGGCGAAGCTGTCCCCGCCGGGCTTCACCGTGCAATGGATGTACCGGCGGGGCAGCTCGGGCACCGGATCCGCGGGAAGCGGGTCGCGCAGCGCGCCGACCGGGAACGGGCGCAGCCGCGGGCGGACCCAGTCCCGATCGGCGGCCGCGGTGAGGCCCCAGCCGTCCATGGCGGTATCCGGGTCGAGCACGATCCGCCCCGACCCGTCGACGAGCCCGAGGAAGAGCTCGCGCCGTGCGGCCGGCAGCAGGTCGAACACGGACTGCCCCGGCGCCGGGACGAAGGCGTCGAGGTACACGAGCTCGCGGAGGCGGTCCGGGCACCGCTGCGCCACCCCGGTGATCACGGCGCCGCCCGAGCTGTGCCCCACGAGGACGACATCGCGCAGGTCGTCCAGCTCGAGCACGGCGACCACGTCCGCCACGTGGTCGGCGAGCCCGGTGTCCGGGCGGGCGAGGTGGGCCCGGTCACCGAGACCGGTCAGCGTCGGGCAGTGGACGTCGTACCCGGGGAGCAGCGGCGCGACCCGTCGCCAGCACCAGCCACCGTGCCAGCCTCCGTGCACCAGGACGAAGACCGTCATCGCACCTCCCCGTCATCGCAGCCTCACCGGCAGCACGGCGAACCCGTTCATCGGGAATCCGGGGGTCCGGACGGTCTCGGCGTACGGCGCCTCGTGCTGCATGCGCCCATCCCACGCCCTCCGGGCGTCGTGTGCATCGGTACCCGCTGCCCACATTCGGAACGAGGAACGGATCGTGCCGCATTGGTTCGTATTGTTCCTGGCATGACGACCTCCCAGCCGGTGCTCGGCCGCCGCGCGCTGAACCGCGCCTTCCTCGAGCGCCAGCTGCTACTGCGGCGGGCGGACCTGGCCGTGCCGGACGCGGTGGCCCACCTCGTGGGTGTGCAGGCGCAGGTGCCGAACGCGCCCTACCCGGACCTCTGGTCGCGGGTGGCCGCGTTCGACCCGCACGACCTCGGGCGCCGCGTCGCCGAGCTCTCGCTGGTCCGGATGCCGTCGTTGCGCGCCACCATCCACCTGACGACCGTCGAGGACGCCCTCGCGCTCCCGCCGATCGTCGCGGCGCTGCACCGCCGCGTGTTCCAGGGCAGCGAGTACGGCCGTGACCTGGCCGGCCTGGACGTCGACGAGGTCGTCGCCGCCGGCCTGGAGCTGCTGCGCGACCGGCCGCTGACCGTCACGGAGCTGGGCCGCGAGCTCGCGGAGCGCTACCCGGGCCGGAAGCCGACGCCGCTCGGTGCCGCCGTGCAGTACGGCGCACCGCTCCTGCAGCTGCCGCCCCGCGGGGTCTGGGGCGAGACCGGGCGGGCCCGGCTGGCGCCCTTGGACGCGGTGCTCGGCCGACCCGTCGGAACCGCCGCCTCTGCCGAGTGGCTCGTGCTGCGCTACCTGCGTGCGTTCGGCCCGGCGAGCACGGCCGACATCCGCGCGTTCACCGGCGTCGGCGGCATCCGGGAGGTGGTGGAGCGGCTGGACCTGCGCCGGTTCGCCGACGAGCGCGGCCGCACCCTGTACGACGTCGCCGACGGGCCGCTGCCCGACCCGGACACGCCCGCGCCCCCGCGGTTCCTCGGCGAGTTCGACAACGCGTTGCTCGGCCACGACGACCGCACCCGCATCCTCGCCACCGAGCACCGGTCACAGGTGCTGCTCAAGCCGGTGCGGCCACTCCTGGTGGACGGGATGGCGGCCGGGCTGTGGACCTCGGGACCCGACGGGTTGGCCGTACGCCCGCTCGCCCCGCTCGCCGACGCCGACGCGGCCGACGTGGTGGCCGAGGGCGAGCGGATGCTGGCCGCGCTCTGGCCCGCGGCCGAACGCGAGGTGCGGATCGAGGCGCCCCTCTAGCCGTCGAGCACGGCGGGGTCGAGCCGGGCGAGCCGCTCGGGGTCGGTGAGGATGTCGAGCGCGATGACCCGGCCGTCGGACACGGTGAACGCCGCCACCGAGACGATCCGGCCCTCCGTGAGCCCGACGGCCCCCACCGACCCGTTGACCAGCGCGAGCCGGCCCAGCTCGGCCGCCCGCGCGAACGTCATCGCGCCACGGGCGACCGCCTCCCGGCCCTGGACCACCGAGCTCGGGCGCAGCGTCCCACCGTCGGCGCGCACCACGACGTCCGGCGCGAGTAGGGAGACGAGCGTCTCGAGATCGCCCCCCCGTGCCGCGGTGAGGAACGCCTCGACGACGGCGCGCTGGGCGCCGAGGTCCGCGTCCGCTCCCGGACGCGCACCGCGCACGCGGCGGCGCGCCCGGCTGGCCAGCTGGCGGGTGGCGGTCTCACTGCGGTCGAGCACGGCGGCGATCTCGTCGAACGGCACGGCGAACATGTCGTGCAGCACGAACGCGAGGCGCTCGGCGGGGCCCAGCGTCTCGAGCACGACGAGGAGCGCGAGCCCGACCGAGTCGGCGAGCAGCGCCTCCTGCTCGGGGTCGGACGACTCGATGGGCGCCAGGACCGGGTCGGGGACGTGCGCGTCGAGCGGCTCCTCGCGGTGCCGGGTGCGCAGGACGTTCAGGCAGATGCGCGCGACGACCGTGGTGAGCCACCCGCCCACGTTGTCCACGGCCGCGGTGTCGGCCCGGGTGACGCGCAGCCACGCCTCCTGGACCGCGTCCTCGGCCTCGGCGCGCGATCCCAGCATCCGGTACGCCACCGCGTGCAGATGAGGCCGGTGCTCCTCGAACCGCACCGTCAGGAAGTCCTGCTCGTCCACCTGTCACATCCCTCCGTCGCCGGGTGTCAGAGCACTGACCCACCGAGGGACGCAGATGTGACAGGAGAAGACCCATGCGTATGACCAACCCGGCGTTCGTGCTCCCGGACGCGATGAAGGGCATCCAGTACCTGCTGAAGGCGGCGAGGCAGGGCGGAGTACCGCAGCGCACGCTCGAGCTGGTCGGCCTGCGGGTCAGCCAGATCAACGGCTGCGCCGCGTGCGTGCAGGGACACGTCCGCGAGGCCAGGAAGGCGGGTGAGAGCGACGAGCGGCTGACGGCCGTGGCCGTGTGGTGGGAGGCGCCGTACTTCGACGCCGCCGAACGCGCCGCGTTGCGGCTGGCGGAAGCGGTGACCCGCACCGCCGACCGGTCCGCGGCCGCCGAGGCCGTGCCGGACGAGGTCTGGGACGAGGCGGCAGACCACTACGACGAGAAGCAGCTCGCGGCGCTCCTCGTCATGGTCGGCACGCTGAACCTCTTCAACCGCATCAACGTGACGGTGCGGGAGCGCGCCGACGCGCCGAGCTGGGAGGCCGCCTGAAAATGACCGCGTGAGTGGATACGAGTGCTCCGGCACCCGTACCCACTCACGGGTTCAGAAGTCGCCGAATCCCCCGTCGAAGCCGCCGCCGGCGTCGAACCCGCCGTCGTCGAAGCCGCCCTGGTCGCCCATGTCGGCGCCGACGTCACCCTGCGCGTCGTCGGCGCCGCCGTCGGCGGAGGCCGCGCCGTCGGAGAACCCGTCGGCGTAGGCCACGCCGGCCATGCCGGAGAACATGGCGCTGAACAGCAGCGCCGACCCCACACCCCACGCACCGGCCACGAGGGCGGGCTTCCACCACGGCTCGGAGTACCAGCCCTGCGGGACCGGCCGCCCCGCCACCACGCCGCCCGGGTAATAGTGCTGGTTGCGGCCCGACGGCGCAGGCGATGCGCTGTAGGAGTGGCCCTCCACCTCCACGTCGCGCTCCTCGCTGACGGCGCCGGCGCGCTGCTGGCCGGGGAGCGGGGGCAGCTCGGGACCGGGGTCGATCCCCATCGCGGTGCGGGCGGCGCGCACGTAGTAGAGGCCCTCGTGGGCGGTCTCGATGACCTGCCGCGCCTGAACGGTGCTGCGCGCCTGCTCCATCTGCGAGCCGGCAGCGTTGTACCGCTCCGCGGCGTCGGCGAGCGCCTGCCTGGACGCTTCGTCCGTGCCGACGAGGTTGAGCACCTGGCCGCCGAGCCGCTCCACCCACCGCCGGGCCTCGGACTTGGCGTCCTCCAGCTCGCGGGCCTGGGCCGCGCTGCGCTGGCGGATCAGCCACCAGGCGCCACCCACGATCAGGGCGATGACCAGGATGGTCAGGACCGTGCCCACTTGAACCACTCCTCATCGGGAACCGTCACACCGTCAACGCAGGTGGGGTCGGCGGCGTTCCAATAGGCTCCCCAGCCGTGGCCGACTCCAAGCCGATCGAGTGCTGGATGACCGATATGGACGGTGTGCTCGTGCACGAGGGGCGGCTGATCCCCGGTGCCGACGAGTTCATCACCCGCCTGCGCGACACCGGCAGGCCGTTCCTCGTGCTCACCAACAACTCGATCTACACCCCGCGGGACCTGCAGTTCCGGCTGCGGAACAGCGGGATCGACCTGCCCGTCGAGTCGATCTGGACGTCGGCGCTCGCCACGGCGAGCTTCCTCGACGACCAGCGGCCGCAGGGCAGCGCCTACGTCGTGGGCGAGGCCGGGCTCACCACGGCGCTGCACGAGATCGGCTACGTGCTCACCGACAACGCGCCCGACTACGTGGTGCTCGGGGAGACGCGCACGTACAGCTTCGAGGCGGTGACCACGGCGATCCGCCTGATCAAGGGTGGTGCGCGGTGGGTGGCCACCAACCCGGACCCGACCGGCCCGTCGCCCGACGGGGTCCTGCCGGCGACCGGTGCCGTGGCCGCGCTGATCAGCCGGGCCACCGGGGTGGATCCCTACTTCATCGGCAAGCCGAACTCGCTGATGATGCGGGCGGCGCTGAACCGGCTGGAGGCCCACTCCGAGACGACGGTGATGGTCGGCGACCGGATGGACACCGACATCATCGCGGGCCTCGAGGCCGGGATGCGCACCGTGCTGGTGCTGACCGGGATCACCCAGGCGGAGGAGGTCGAGCGCTACCCGTACCGGCCCAACCGCGTGGTGGCATCGATCGCCGACCTCGTGGGCGAGATCTAGGGCGGGGCACCGTCCCGACCTCGTGGCCGGATCCGCGCCACGCGGGCACGTCGGTGCGGATCCGGGGCCGGTCGAGGAGGGGATTTCTCCGGCCGGGCGCGGCGCCGGGGACGCGCGCGGGCCCAGCGCTCCGCGCGGGGCCCGTGGTCAACCCCACCCCCGCGGATCCACTCGCGGCACGCCGACGGCGTGTTACTCATCGGTCGGCGCGGCGCGCGTGGCCGAGAATGACAGTGGTGTCATTTAGCATCGAGCCATGGACACGACGATCACGACCGGATGGTGGATGTGCACCGGGTGCGGCGTCGAGGCCGAGCTGCCTGTCGGTGCCACGGCAGGCTGCGAGGTCCCCTGCCCGGACTGCGCGGAGGCGATGACCGAGAGCTGGCGGTGGGAGGCCGTGGCCGCGTAGGCGGCCGAACCTCCCGGCCGCGGCTCGCGGCCGCTGAGCGGTACTACGAGAGGTCGAGCTCGTAGTCCTGTCCCACCAGGTCGACGCCGAAGCTGTGGTGCGGCGCCTCGGCCACGAGCCGGAAGCCGACGGCGAGGTAGATCCGGCGGGCGGCGGTGAGCACGTCGTTCGTCCAGAGCCGCATGCGCTCGTAGCCCGCCTCGCGGGCGAAGGCCACGCAGGCGTCCACGAGTTGCGTGCCGACGCCGTGCCCGCGGGCGTCCGGGTGCACCAGCAGGATCCGCAGCTTCGCCGTGCCCGGCTCGTCGCCGGCCACGCAGAAGACGCAACCCACGCGCCTGCCGTCGAGCTCCGCGATCCACGCCCGCTCCCGGACGGGGTCGTGGCTCTCGCCGAAGTCGGCCACGATCCGGGCCACGAGCGCCTCGAACGAGCTGTCCCAGCCGAACTCCTCCGCGTACTGCTCGCCGTGCGCGAGCACGACCCAGCCGAGGTCGCCCGGCTGCCCGAGCTCGCGGATCCGCACGTCGCCCATCGGTACCCTCCAACTACTGAAACGAGTGTTTCAGTGCAGACTGTCGCCATGGGCGCCGATCCGCAAGTCCCTTCCGCGCGCCGGGAGGAGCTGCTGGAGCTGGCGTACGCCTACGTGCTCCGCACCGGAATGGCCGCCATGTCGCTGCGTCCGCTCGCGGAGGCCGTCGGGTCGAGCCCGCGCGTGCTGCTGTACCTGTTCGGTTCCAAGGACGGCCTGGTGCGGGCGCTGCTCGGCCGATCGCGGACCGAGGAGCTCGCGCTGCTCGCGCAGGTGCGGGCGCAGGGCGGCGGGCCGGCCGAGGTCGTCGGGCGCCTCTGGGAGTGGCTGGCCGCCCCGCAGCGGCGTGACCTGCTGCGCCTGTGGGCGGAGGGTTACGCCCGCTCCCTCGTGGAACCGGACGGGCCGTGGGCAGGCTTCGCCGCGCAAGGTGTGCACGACTGGATCGAGGTCCTCGGCGAGGTGCTCGGCCCGGCGGGCGACCCGACGGCGGTGCTGGCGATGCTCCGCGGTGCCTTGCTCGACCTGCTGGCCACCGGCGACGTCGAGCGCACCACGGCCGCCGTCCGGCAGCAGACGGCCGGTCTCTCAGCCGGGTAGCAGCGCCGGCTCCGGAGAGGACTCGAGGAAGGGCGTCAGCAGGCCGGGGACGGCGGTGGCCGCGAACGTCAGGCCGTCGTGCGATCCCGCGTCCGACACCGCGTACGCGCCCTCGCCCGCGGCGGTCGTCGCGATCACGGTGACCAGCCCGGCGCGCCGCTGGAATACCGACTGGCGGAACGTCCAGCCGATGATGCCGCCGCGCTGCAGGGCCACCGTCGAACGCCGGACGCTGCCGCTGCGGACCACCAGGTACCGCTCGCCGAGACCGTGGCCGAGGCTGCGGTACTCGTCGAGCGCCAGTACGACGGCGACCGGCACGAGTACGAGCGCGCTGATCCACGCGACGTGCAGCAACACGTCGGTGAACAGGACACCGAGGATCACCAGGAGGGCCTCGACCACGGCGACGGAGCCGAGCGCCCACCGCAGTCGCCTCCCGCGCGCGGCCACGGGATGCCCGACCAGCTGGACCGCCTCGAGCGGGGACTCGGACTCGCGCAGCACCTCGGCCGCGACCCGTCGCGCGACCGCGACCGGGGCGGCGGGTAGCAGGGTGCGGCGGTCGGACTTGTCGTCGTCGCTTCCCGCGGCCGCCATCCCGGTGGCCACCGCGTCGACGCGGGCCGCCCCGGCGAGCCGCACGCCGAGCGGCTCGACGAGCTCGACGCCGCGCAGCCGCGCCTCCTCGATCGAGATCGAGCGGGTGGTGAACAGGCCCCGGCGCACCCGCAGCGTGCCCGGCTCTCGTTCCAGCCGGTGGTGCCACCACATCTCGACCCAGAGCCCGAGCGAGGCGACCGCACCGACCACGAGCGCCACCGCGGCGAGGACCGCGATCACCACCACGACGGGCACGCCGCGGAACTGGCTCCCGACCCAGCCGATCACGGTGGACCGGAGGCCGAACCACTCCGACACCTGGAGCACGCCGCCGAAGGCGCTCGCGCCGAGCAGCGGCACGATGAACGACACCGGCGCATAGCGGATCCAGCGCGGATCGAGCACGGCGAGCGCCCCGTCCGTCGCCGCGGGCGGGTGCGCCCGGTCCAGCAGCTCGCGCCGCAGCGCGTCGCCGACCTCGGCCGGCACGGGCCGGAGCACCACCGACCCCTCGTCCGCCCCGGACTGCTCGCCGGTTCCGATCCGCACGGCGACGAGCCCGAACGCGCGCAGCAGCGGGTCGGCCGTGATGTCGACGGTCCGGATCCGGTCGCGCTGCAGCGACCGGTGCTTGCTGACCAGGACGCCGCTGCGTAGCTCGAAACGCCCCGGCGTCAGCCGGTAACGCGTGCGGCGCCAGCGGACGTACTCGACGGCGCTGCCGCCGGCCACGAGCAGGGCCCCGACCGGCAGCAGCAGGAGCGCGGCGGTGCCGGCCGAGCTCGCGCCTGCGATCCCGATGCCGATGGGGACCCCGGCCGTGATCGACATGCCCGCCACGACCAGCGCGGTGACCGCGACGGTGCGCCGGTCCAGCGCCGTCCAGCCGGTCACGTCGCATCCCCCGGCGTGGCCTGCGTGGTGGCCGTGAGGCGTTCGGCCAGCTCGGCGGCCACCTCGTGGTCGAGGCCCTCGATCTTCAGCGCCCCCTTCGCCGACGCCGTCGTGACGGTGACGGTCGCGAGCCCGAAGCGCTGCTCGAGCGGTCCGCGCTGCGTGTCGACGGTCTGGATCCGCGACATCGGCGCCACCCGCCACTCCTGCCAGAAGTAGCCCGAGCGCGTGTAGACGGCGGCGTCGGTGACCTCCCAGCGGTGCAGGCGGTACCACCACCGCGGGAGCGCCAGCGTCAGCGGCGTCCCCGCGAGCACGAGGACGACGGCGGCCGACAGCAGCCAGAGCGCCGCGGGCGGGATCAGCAGGGCAGCCAGCACGAGCGCGACCACCGGCACGGCGAACAGCAGGGCGAGGGACGTGCGCCACCAGCTGACCGCCCGCGGGTCGACGGGGTTGCGCGGTGGCCGGAGCCGGAGCTCTCCGCTTCGTGCGGTCGTCGTGGTCACGTCGCCCCCCTTTGCCATGCGATCGCGGCGGGCCGCCCGCCGACCGTCCGCGAGGTCGTTCGGACGATCACGGTGGAGATCCTGCCGACCGACGACCGCAGCCGGGCGTCGTGGCTCGCCGATGTCGCGTTCTTCATCCGGGCGATGTCCGACGAGCGGATGGCCGCGGTGGTGTCCCGGCTGCCTCGAGCCGGCGTTCCTGGGATCCTCGACCGGATGGAGGTCGTGGTCCGACCGGGCGCAGCGCTGTGGCTCTTCCTCCCGCCCCGCCGGAGGCGCCCCGAGATCGTGGTGCCCTACGACGGCAGCTCCTCGCTTGGACACGTCGTGCAGGCGCTCGGCATCCCACTGACCGAGGTGCAGCCGCCGGTGGTCGACGGCACGCGCTCCGGGCGACTCCACGACGGCGCGGTGATCGAGCTCGCCCCGCCTCCGCGCCCGCAGCCCCTGCCGGACGGTGCCCGCTTCCTGCTCGACGTCCACCTCGGATCGCTCGCCCGGCGGCTGCGCCTGCTCGGGATCGACACCGCGTACGAGAACGAGGCCGACGACGCCGACCTCGTCGAGCGGGCCGGCCGGGAGCACCGGGTCCTGCTCACGCAGGACCGGGGTCTGCTCATGCGGCGCGCGCTGCGGGCGGGTGCCTACGTCCGCGGGGCCGGTGCGGACGCGCAGCTGGCCGACGTGCTGGACCGCTTCGCGCCGCGGCTCGCTCCGTGGACGCGCTGCTCGGCGTGCAACGGCGAGCTGGCCGATGTGCCCAAGGCAGAGGTCGCCGACCGGCTGGAGCCGGGCACCCTGCGGTGCTACGAGCGGTTCTCCCGGTGCCGGTCCTGCGGGCGGGTGTTCTGGCGCGGCGCGCACGGGCGGCGCCTCGACGCGATCGTCGCGGAGGCCCTCAGGACGCGCCCATCATGACGGTCATGACGTCGTTCGTGTTCAACGTGACCTTCGACTGCACCGACCCGCGCCGGGTCGCCGCGTTCTGGGCGGGGGTCACCGGTTACGAGGTGACCGAGGAACGGCCCGACTTCGTGCGGCTGCGCGCCAACGACCCGCGCGGCGTCCGCCACCTGCTCTTCTTCCGGGTGCCGGAGCCCAAGGCGGGCAAGAACCGGGTGCACGTCGACCTCGCCACCCGCGACCCGGAAGCCGAGATCGCCCGGCTCGTCGCCCTCGGGGCCACCCGGGACGAACACCGTTCCGGGAACGGGACCAGCTGGACGGTCATGCGCGATCCCGAGGGCAACGAGTTCTGCATCGGCTAGGGCTGGAAGCGGAAGGTGCTCGGCTCGCCCGCGGCGATCGCCCGCAGGTGTTCGGGGGCGTTGGTGAGCTCGTGCAGGCTCCGGCCGGCGCGCATCCCGGCCGCCACCTCCGCCTCGACGCGCTCGATCTCCTCCGCCTGGTCCACCGCAGCCGCGATCCGCTCGGGCGGGGCGATGAGCAGGCCGTCGTCGTCGCCGAACACGAGGTCACCCGGGCTCACCTCGACCCCGCCGAACGTCACCGGCTCCCCGACGACCGCGGGCCCGAGCGCCGGTCCCGCAGCCGGAGTCGTGCCGCGGGCGTACACGGGCAGCCCCACGCGGCGGATCCCGCGCAGGTCGCGGCAGTACCCGTCGACGACGATCCCCGCGAGCCCGCGCCGGCGGCCCTCGGTGGCGAACAGCTCTCCGGACGCGGCGAGCGGGCGGCCGTCGGTGGCCACCACGAGCACGGTGCCCGGCTCCGCCCGGCCGATCGCGTCGATCATGCCGAGCAGGTCGCCGTCGGCGCGGACGGTGAGAGCGACGCCCACCAGCGTGACGTCCGCGACCAGCGCGTGGATCGCCGGATCGCACACCGGCAGGGTCTTGTCGGCGTCCGAGAGCGACGAGACCTGCAGCCGCGAGAGCCGCGTGACCAGCTCGTCCATCACTCCACCTCCAGGAATCGTTCGAGCGCGGCCAGCGCCTCCTCCGGCCGCTCCTCCACCAGGAAGTGCCCGGCGTCCAGCGCCACCCCGTGCACGTCGGTCGCGTGCTCGCGCCACACGGCCACCGGGTTGTCCGGGCCGCGCCCGACGACACCCCGGGTGCCCCACATCGCGAGCAGCGGCGCCTCGACGCGACGTCCGCTGTCGGCGCGGTCGTGCTCCAGGTCGACCGAAGCGCCAGCCCGGTAGTCCTCCAGCATGGCGTGGCGCGCGTCCGGGTCGGCGAAGACGCGCTCGTACTCGGCCACCGCCTCCGGCGCGAACGTGTCGAGCACGCCGCCCCACGTTCCCAGCAGCCGGTGCAGGTAGCCGACGGGGTCCCCGGCGATGAGCCGCTCCGGCAGGTCGTAGGGCTGGATGAAGAAGAACCAGTGGTAGTAGGCCGTGGCCAGCCTGCGGTCGACGTGGGTGTAGACGTGCAGGGTCGGCAGGATGTCGAGCACGGCCAGCCGCGTGACGGCGTGCGGCGAGTCGAGGGCCATCCGGTGGGTGACGCGCGCGCCGCGGTCGTGCCCGACCACCGCGAAGCGCTCGTGCCCGAGCGAGCGCATCAGCGCCACCTGGTCGGCCGCCATGGCGCGGAACGAGTAGCTCGCGTGGTCGTCGCCGGACGGCGGGCGGCTGGAGTCGCCGTATCCGCGCAGGTCGGCGGCCACCACTGTGTGCCGCTGTGCCAGGGCGGGCGCCACCTGGTGCCACATCGCCGACGTCTGGGGGAACCCGTGCAGCAGCAGCACCGGCGGCCCGGTGCCGCCGTGCACGGCGTTGATCGTCGCCTCGCCGGTGTCGACCCTGACCCGCTCGAACCCCTCGAACATGATTCGGAACGTACCGGCTACGCGAGGTCGTGCCCGGTCGTGCTGTCGACGTGATCGGGGATCTCGCCGTCGTGCCGGTCGCCGGTGGTGGAGGTGCCGCTCGGCTCGAGCATCAGGATGGAGCCGCCGGGGGAGGAGGGCTTGTGCTCGGTGCCCTTCGGCACGACGAACGTGTCGCCCCGGTGCAGCACGACCGTCCGCTCGGTCCCGTCGGCCTCCCGGAGCGCGACGTCGAAGCGTCCGTCGAGGACGAGGAAGAACTCGTCGGTGTCCTCGTGCACGTGCCAGACGTGCTCGCCCTTCGTATGGGCGATGCGCACGTCGTAGTCGTTCATCCGGGCCACGATCCGGGGGCTGTACACGTCGTCGAAGGAGGCCAGCGCGGTGGTCAGGTTGACCGGGTCGGTCGTCGTCATGCCCCGATCGTCGCCCGCGGTGCCTTGCACCGGCTTGTACGAACGTGACGATGTGTGCGGTCGGTGGAGTTCGGGAAACCTCTCTTCAGCCCGGCCGGCGGATCGCCCCCCTCACGGTCCGCCGGCCGAGTCCCAGGGTCGAACCCGATCGCCGCGGCGCGGCGCGGGTGTCTACCTTCGGGCGGTGGATCAACGAACGGCCGCACCGTCCATCCGAGCCATGGCCGATCTGGCCACCCCTATGTCGATCCGGGTTGCGGCGACACTCAGCCTGGTGGAGCGCTCGGGGAGCGCGGGCGCGACCGCGGAGCAGCTCGCCGCCGAGACCGGAACCGCCGCCCCGGCCTTGCGGCGCCTGCTCGAGCACCTGGTCGCGATCGGCGTCTTCGACCGCGACACGGAGTCCGGCCGTTACCGACCCACGGAACTCGGCGCCCAGATGAGCGAGGACGCCCCGGAAGGGATCAAGCCCCTGCTCGACATCAACTGCGCCGGTGGGCGGGCCGAACTCGGCTTCGTCGAGCTGCTCGGGACGCTCACCACCGGCACTCCGGGTTACGTGCAGCGGTACGGGCGCGGCTTCTGGGAGGACCTCGATGCCGTCCCGGAGCTGCGGCGCTCCTTCGACGCGCAGATGCACTGGCGGTTCCAGGTGCAGGCGGCGCAGATCGCCGAACGCTTCGCCTGGGGCCGCTTCTCCGAGATCGTCGACGTCGGCGGCGGGGACGGCATGGTGCTCGCAGCGATCCTGCACGCCCATCCCGGTGTTCGCGGCCAGGTGGTGGACCTGCCCCCGACGGCGACCGCCGCGTCGGAGCGGTTCGCGGCCGCCGGACTCCGTAACCGGGCGTCCGCCGTCTCCGGCAGCTTCTTCGACCCCTTGCCCGAGGGGGCCGACGCATATCTCCTGTCCGACATCCTGCACGACTGGGACGACGACCACGCCCGAAAGATCCTCGCCCGCTGCCGGCGCGCCGCCGGCCCCGACGGCACCGTGGTGGTGATCGAGAGCGCCGGGGCGGCCGGCACCGCGATGGACCTGTTCATGCTGATGTGCTTCGCCGGCCGGGAACGGACGGTCGACGAGCTCGCCGAGCTGGCCGCCGAATGCGGACTCGTGCTCCGCGGCACGGCACCGGTGGCGGACGGGCGGACGGTACTGGAGTTCGGGAGCGGCCCGGAAGATCATCCGGACCGGTCCTGACATGGTCGGGGTGGCGGGATTTGAACCCACGGCCCCTCGCTCCCAAAGCGAGTGCGCTACCAAGCTGCGCCACACCCCGTCGGGCAGAGTCTAAGCGGCGCCTTCGGCACCAGGACACCGGATACCGGGTGGCTTCGAGCACGTGCGGGTGGTCGGGTAGCCTCGGGAACATGCGGGCGTAGCTCAATGGTAGAGCCCCAGTCTTCCAAACTGGCTACGCGGGTTCGATTCCCGTCGCCCGCTCCACGCCGCTGACCAGCGGAAACGGCCGCCACTTCCGATCATCGGAGCGGCGGCCGTTGCCGTTCGCGCCAGATCCGTGCCAGGTCAGTCCTCCGTCGGGCCCTCCGCAGCGGCTTCCTCGCCAGCCGCGCGTGCTTCTCGGATCATCAGGTCGAGCGCTTCCGCGATCCTCCGATCACGCTCGCTCGTGGCGTGCTGGTAGATCATCGCTGCCCGCGTGCTGCCGTGACCGATCCTCGCCATGATCTCCTTCAGCGTGGCCCCTGTCTGGGCCGCGAGCGTTCCCCCGGTGTGGCGCAGATCGTGCAGATGCATTTCCGGGTTCGCGCCCGAGGCCTTGAGCGCTCGCTTCCAGATCCGATTGAATGAGCTACGACGCGGCGTCGCCCCGTGGGCCCGGTGAACAGGCGGCCGTCCGGTCCATCTTCCGGTACGGCGCGGGGTGCTCACGGATCTCCGGGAGGATCGCCGCCGGCAGCGCCACCTTCCGCTTGCCGGCTTCCGACTTCGGGTCCTTCAATTGGCGGGCTCCGCTGTTCAGTTCCGCGAGTGCCCTCGCGACCTGGAGTATGGGTGGGCACGGTCTACTGACGGTCGGTGGTTCGGTTGTCGACCCGTTTGGGCGTTGACCGTTGACCGGACAGCTTGCAGCGGCGCGAACGTCAAATGATGTACTGGCCGAGTGGTGCTCGCCGAGGTGGGGATGAGCATCTTCAGCCCGATCGGACGGCCGCCGCCCCCAACCGTCGTCCCGTCCGGGAGGTCGTTCTCACCGAGCACGCCACGCCGCGGGGACGAGGAGGACGGCGCATGGGACTCGGGACAGGCGGCTACGGATACTTCCGCGAGGTCTACCACTCGCTGCTCGATCACGGTGAGCGCCTCGATGAACGCCGCGGGTTCCTCGACGGCGTGACCGAGGCGGCCGCGGTGTGGCTCTCCGAGCTGGAGCCTCTCCGGCGGCGCGAGCGCCTGCCCGCTCGGGGCCACTACACCGTCGAGGACGAGCAGCTGCAGCGCATCCGGGAGATGTACGCCCTGAGCCGGATCAGCGACCACCTCCTCGAGAAGGCCTGCCCGCAGGGGTCGGTGCCGCCCGAGTTCGGGACGGCCGGAGGGAGACGGTTCGACCGGCCGGCGTCCACAGCGCGCACCGACTTCCTCACCCGAATCGGCCTCACGCCGTTCGAGCACAGCGGATCGTTCTCCCCGTTCCACCACGAGATCTTCGCCGTCGTGGCGGACGACAGTGCGACGACCGCGACCGTCGAGGATGTGCTGTGGCCCGGCCACTGGTACGGCGATCTGCTGTTCTCCCGCGCCGGGGTCCGGGTGCGCGCGCCGGGCCACCTCATCGACCCGGTCACGGCGACCACCTCCACGCTGTACTTCACCTTCAGCCGTCACCCCCGCGGCACCAACGATCTTTCGCACGGCTGGGGCGGGAACTCCCAGTGGGGAACGGCGTTTCCGCGCTTCTACTCGGACGCGGAGGGGCTGCACCTCAACTGGGACGGCGACACCGACATCGGCACCGACGCGCCGGTGCCGCGAGTCGGCCGTCCCAGCCCGGATGCCGAGCGGTCGCTGCAGCGGCGCAGGGAGTTGCTGCTGCACCGGTGCTTCGTGCGCACGCCGCTCCCACCCGACGAGCACGACTGGTTCCCGCACGACACCCGGATGAGCGTCTCCACGACGACATGGCCGCTCCCGGAGGGCGTGATCACTCACCCGTCGTGGCGCTCATGAAGCCCGGCCGGCGGAGGCGGCCCGTACGGGGACGACCTACTCGCGGAATCGGGTCAGACGCTCGCTCAGGACCCGGTCGAGCGCCGCCCGTCCCGCCGGGCCCCACGCCGGCTTGCCGCCGGGCAGGCCGCGGTCCCCGTTCTGGCCCATCAGCATCAGGAAGAGGCTCTTCAGCGCGGCCAGCCCACGGGCGCGCCGGACCGTCGCCTCGTCAGCCTCTCCATACGCGGCGAAGAAGCGTGCGGCCGCGCCCTCCGGCAGCAGCACCCAGGCGGCCGCCAGGTCCGACGCCGGGTCGCCGACGGACAGCTCGCCGAAGTCGACAACTCCCGCCAGCGTCCCGTCCGCGACGACGACGTTCGCGGGATGCAGGTCGCCGTGCACCCACACCGGCGGGCTCTCCCACGCGGGGGCCGCGACGGCGTCGTCCCAGATGGACCGGACGTCCGCGGCGTCGGAGCCGATCGCGTCAGCGTCGAGGGAGTCGAAGAAGTGGTCGAAGCCGCCCGCGCAGTCCTTGGGATGCGCGGCGAAGCCCCCACCAACCGGTGCGTCGGCGGGCGCTGTCACGTGCAGCGCCCGGAGGAACGCCGCCAGGGTGTCGGCAGCGTGCTCGCCGCGGGTGATCGACTCGTGGTCCAGCGGCAGGCCCGGCACCCACGTCACGACCGTCCAGAGCTTGCGGAAACGCTCGGAGGGCGCACCACTCCGCACCGGGACGGGGATCGGCAGCGGCAGGCGTGGGGCGAGCACCGGCAGCCACCGGCGCTCCTTGAGCTGGCGATCGGGGTCGGTCTCCATGCGCTGGATCCGCACGGCCAGCTCGTCCCCGAGGCGCCACATCTGATTGCCCCAGCCACCCTCCACCTCACGGAGGGGCAGCTCGGCCAGGTCCGGATGCTGGTCCCGCAGCAGGTCGCGGACGAGACCCGCGGTGATCTCGGTCTCGATCTCGGTCATGCCGTCCAACGAGGCCACCCACCCGGCAACATCAACCACGCGGTGATCATCACCGCCGAACCGGGCTCAGCCTAGGGGTCGGAGTTCAGGCAACTAATCGCGCGATCGCCACCGTCGCTGAGCGCGGTTGGCCGGCGATCAGGCGCGCCAATTCGCGCCCGACACTCCGGGGGACGGGTGCGGCGGGCCCGGGTTCCAGCTCACGGCGCTTGCCCACTCCTGCGCGCGGGCGGTGATCTCGGCGATCAACGTGCCTTTCGCGGCCGCGTAAGCGTTCATGTCCGGCCAGTCGCGTGTGGCGAGCTCGCGCTTGAGACTCGCATACGCCTCGCGATCGGCCTTGTCGTGGCGCAGCCAGTCGCGGAAGAGCAGGTGGCGACGTTCCCATTCGCTGCCCTCGGCGCAGATGTGCACATGGACACCCCGGTCGACGGTGCGCACCATTCGATGGCCCGGCTGGCGGACGCGCAGGTGGTAGCCGGCCCGTTCGAGGGCAGGCAGGTAGGACCCCTCGTCCTCCACATCGGGCACGCTCAGGTCGATGTCGACGATGGGCTTCGCGGCCAGACCTGGCACGGAGGTCGAACCGATGTGGTCGACGCGGCGCGCCACGGCGCCCAGCGCGGCAACGATGCGATCGCGTTCGTTGACGAACCTCGCGGACCAGGTCACGTCGTAGGCGACGACTCTGATGTCACGCTTTTCTTGGCCGCCGATCAACTCGTAGTCGTCGCTCATGTAGTCCAGTGTGACGTGACGGGTTTTCGCGGGCAGTTACCGCTTGCGAGCCCCACCGCACCTCGTCTCACGTGGACGTATGCCGGAGGTTCCGCGACGCCCCCCGAACCGGGGAAGACCCCCTGTCACGAGAAGCTCGTCACCAGGCCGTGGCGGCCTCGGAGGCCGGGCGGTCAGCGACCGTCCGCTTCCTCGTCCTGCTCGTCGTGCCACCCGCGCGGCGTCGGGTGGTAGCCGTAGGCCGCAGCACGAACGTCCTCCTCGTCCTCGAGGCCGGACCCGATGGCGCCGCCGACCGTCGCCATCGAGCTGATGATCCAGGCCAGGGTGAGGTAGTCGCGCAGGCCGACGGGGTGCCCGAGGTTCTGTTCGAGCACGGAGGCGTCGATCAGCAGCGCCGCGGCGCCGACGGTCCCCACGAACAGCACGGCGTACGACACCAGCGCCGCCAGGCCGAGCGTGATCACCGTGCCCAGGTTGAACAGGCGGGCGAGCTCGGCCGAGGTGTCCGGCGACGGCTTCTCCCAGAGGTGGTGGGCGACCACGAGCCAGCCGACCAAGGCAGCGAGGGACAGCAGCATGATCACCGTCAGCCGCAGCCCGTCGAGGGCGTCGCCCATCTGCCAGATGGAGGACGTGGCCAGCGAGAAGGCCGCCGTCCCGAACGCTCCCACCAGCAGCTTGGACATCCCCAGCAGCGCCCGGCCGGGCCGGTTGGCCCGGACCATGCCGGCGACCAGGCGCAGCCGACCGGTCACCCGGGACGCGACGAACCCGACCTCGCCGTCGTCGGTCTCGTCGTCGACGAACCGGCGGATGGGCGCAACGTCCTCGACCATCCGCGCCGCCTGCTCGTCCGCCATCGGCCGGCCGGACCGCCCGTCGGCGGCGAGCAGGCCTTCGACCAAGCCGGCGACGGCGACACGCCCAGCGCGCAGCTGCCCGAGGCCGAGTGCGGGCAACGAGACGACACCGACCCGGCGTCGCGCCGAGCAGTGCGCAACGAGCGGCACCCGCTGGGCGTGCAGGGGCAGGTCGGTCAGGCACACCGCGAGGTCCCACCCGCACCCCTCCCGACGCCGGGCCACATCGTCGAGAAGCGCGTCCGCACCCCCGTCACGCCGAGGGGCAACCACGCCCCACCCCGATCGGACCTCCCAGCGCACGTCTCCATCGACCCGAGCGGCGAGCAGCCCCGGAAGCTCCCGCGTGAGCCGCTCGGCGACCCGTGCAGGCTGGTCGGGCGGCGTCGCGACGAGGCCGACGGTGACAACCCCTCGCTCCGGACCCACCTCCGGCGCCTGCCCCCGCATCTGCGCGTCGTCGGTCATCGGCAACTCCCCGGGGCATGATTCGCGGTCACGGCGGAACGGGAGAGTGCCCCACGCCGCGTCCACTGAACCGCCGGGTCGGCCGCGCTCCTTCGCGATCGCTTCGCGAGGACTGGACGGCGGCGCCTGAGTCTGCGGGAGACGAAAATGGAAGGAGACAAACCCCTCCCGTTTTCAACGTATAACACGCCCCTGGCCTTGCGGCAAGACCCCATTCTTGCCGCACAATTCGCGGCCGAACGCCGGAACTGGGAAACGGGGAGTGCTGCAGTGCGAGTTCTGCTTTCGACGTGGGGGTCTCGGGGGGACGTCGAGCCGTTGCTGGGGCTGGCGCTCGAGCTGCGCGCACAGGGCGTCGACGTGCGGATGTGCGCGCCGCCGGATTTCGCGGAGCGGTTGGCCGAGGTCGGTGTGCCGTTCGTGCCGATGGGCTTCGCGGTGCGCGAGCTGGTGGCGTCGAAGCCGTCACCCACGGAGGTGGCCGCCGCCCTGGTCGCCGTGCACTTCGACGTGGTCGGGAAGGCGGCCGAGGACTGCGACGCGGTGGTGGCGACCGGCCTGATGCCCGCGGGCGTGCGGTCGGTGGCCGAGCACCTCGGCATCCACTACGTGCTCGCCTGCTTCCACCAGCTGGGGATGCCGTCGCTGCACTACCCGCCGGGGCGGCGGCCGGGGAAGCCGTTCCCCCCGGGCGAGACCGACCTCCGGGTGCTGTGGAAGATCGACGCCGAGCGGGTCGACGCGATGTACCGCGAGCCGCTCAACACGCACCGGGCCGCGCTCGGTCTGCCGCCGGTGGACAACGTCCGGGACCACGTCCTCACCCCTCGGCCGTGGGTCGCGGTGGACCCCGTGCTCTGGCCGTTGCAGGACGTGCTGGGGTTCGACCCGGTGCAGACCGGTGCGTGGCTCATGCCGGACGACCGGCCGCTGCCGGCGGACCTGGTGAAGTTCCTGGAGGAGGGCGAACCCCCGGTCTACGTGGGCTTCGGCAGCATGCAGATGGCCGGCGTACCCGACGCCGGGGCGGCCGCCGTCGAGGCGATCCGCGCGCAGGGGCGCCGGGTGCTGGTCTCCCGGGGCTGGGCGGACCTCGCACCGGTCGGCGAGGGGGACGACTGCTTCGCCGTCGGTGAGGCGAACCACCGCGAGCTGTTCCGGCGGGTGGCAGCGGTCGTGCACCACGGCGGCGCCGGCACGACGACGACGGCGGCGTTGGCGGGCGCACCGCAGGTGATCGTGCCGCAGCTCGTGGATCAGCCCGTACTGGGCGCGGCGCGTGACGGAGCTGGGTATCGGTGTGGGGCACGACGGTCCGACGCCGACCGTCGAGTCCCTGTCGAACGCGCTTGAGCTCGCTCTGCGCGGTGAGACCGGTGCGCGGGCCGCAGAGGTGAGCGCCACCATCCGCACCGACGGTGCTCCGGTGGCGGCGAGGAAGCTCATCGGCCTCATCGACCAGGGGCGGAACGACCTGGACGAGTAGTTCCGAAGTCGAACACATCGTGCCAGGCACCTGCGGCGGGTGTACTCCCCGTCACCCGCCGAGGAGCGGGCCTTGTGGCCGGGGCACGCGCAACTTAGGGTCCGCACACAACTGGATAGGTGAGGCTAACTTACGCGACTGGAGCGTGACGGCGTGTCGATCGGCAGACGGTGGGTCCCAGCCGTTCTTGCACTGCTGTTGGCGAGCGGGTGTGCGGGGGGCGCGGAGCCGTCAGCAGGCGAGGGGCCGATCACGGCGGAGCGCCTCACGATCGCGGTTCCGGCCGCCGTGGGCGGCCCGCTCAACGTCTTCGTCTCCTTCCAGGAGCAGATCAGCGAGCTGGTCTACGACAAGCTGTTCGCGCCGTCGCCGTACGTGGACCGGCCGCAGCCGTGGCTCGCGTCCGAGGTCCGGATGGTCGACCCGAGCACGTGGGAGGTGGCCCTGCGCGACGACGTGCGCTGGCACGACGGCGAACCGTTCACCGCCGACGACGTCGCCTTCACGTTCCACTACGCCCACGAGGCGCCGACCGGGCGCTTCACCCACCACATCAACGAGATCCCCGACGTCTCGTCGGTTGAGGTGCTCGACCCGCACAAGGTGCGGT
Source organism: Pseudonocardia cypriaca (assembly GCF_006717045.1). NCBI lineage: Bacteria > Bacillati > Actinomycetota > Actinomycetes > Pseudonocardiales > Pseudonocardiaceae > Pseudonocardia > Pseudonocardia cypriaca. Next base: position 1,939,017 of record NZ_VFPH01000002.1, on the reverse strand, counting down.
TCACCTGCGCGTTCCCGTGCCCCGACCTGGGCCCGGTCACGCTCGCCGACCTGCCGATCCTGCCCGAGCACGTCTGGTCGAAGGTGCCGCCCGCCGAGGCGAAGAAGCACGACGCGCTCCCGGTGGGCACCGGCCCGTACCGGCTGGTCGAGTTCGACCCGACCACGGGCTACCGCTTCGAGTCCAATCCGGACTACTTCGCCGGGGCCCCGGTCGTCCGCGAGCTGGTGATGCCGATCATCGCCGATCCGTCCGCGACCTTCACCGCTCTGCGGGCGGGCCAGATCGACGCGGCGTTCCGGCCGGTGTCGCCCGAGCTCATCGACGAGTTCTCGCGCTCGTCGGACGTCGGGGTGATCCAGACGCGGCCGCTGCGCTTCCCGGAGCTGCGCCTCAACTTCGAGCGAGCCCCATTCGACCAGCCGCGGTTCCGGCAGGCGGTGAGCTTCGCGCTCGACCGCCAGGAGCTGCTCGACACGGTCTACCTCGGTCAGGGGCGCGTCGCCGACAAGGGCTACCCGCACCCGGACTCGCCCTGGAGCGATCCGACGCTCTCGACGCCGTCGGATCCGGCGCGGGCCCGCGCGCTGCTCGACGAGCTCGGTTACCTCGATCGCGACGGGGACGGTGTGCGCGAGGGCCCCGCGGGCCCGCTCCGGTACACGGTGATCACGTCCGGCGTGGAGCCCACGCAGGTCCGGGCGGCCGAGATCGTGGCCGAGCAGCTCGGCGAGGTCGGCATCGCGGCCACCGCGCAGGGGCTGGACGCCGGATCGTTCGCCGATCTGTCCACGTCGCGCGACTTCGACCTGCAGGTCAGCAGCATCACCGCGCACGGCGTCGCCGACCCGACGCAGTTCATCATGTCCCACCGCTCCGGCTACCTCTGGGACGCGCCGGAGATCCCCTACCCGGAGTGGGACGCGCTGTTCGAGCGGTGGAAGGCCACCACCACGGTCGACGACCGGCGCGACGTGGCGTTCGAGATGCAGCGGATGTTCAACCAGCAGCCGACGTCGATCCCGCTGTACTACCCGGACGAGCACTGGGCGTTCCGGCCGGAGGCGTTCGCCGGGTGGGCCGAGTCGCCGGGCTTCGGGATCGTGCACAAGTGGTCCCTGCTGCCCCATGACGTCGCCGAGCGGGCGGAGGCGATCGTGGTCGCCGGGTCGTGACGAGGCCGCGGGCCGTCGCCGCGAAGGCCGCCCAGTACGCGCTCGTGCTCTGGGCGGCGGCGACGCTGAACTTCCTGCTGCCGCGCCTCGCGCCGGGCGACCCGGTCCAGTACCTGTACGGCGGCGATGCGCTCGGGCTCGCCCGGGAGGCGCTGGCCGAGGTGCAGGCGGGCTACGGCCTCGACCGGTCGCTGCCGGAGCAGTACCTGGCCTTCTGGACGGGCCTGTTGCGGGGCGACCTCGGTCGTTCGGTCCAGTTCAACCGCCCGGTGACCGAGGTGCTCGCGGAGTTCCTGCCGTGGACGGTCGCGCTGGTCGGGGTCTCCACCCTGCTCGCGCTCCTCGTCGGGGTGGGTGCCGGCGCGTGGGCGGCGTGGCACCGGGGCAGTCGCCGCGACAAGGGCGCGGTCGCAGCGGTGCTCGCGCTCGACTCCATGCCTGGGTTCTGGATCGGGATGGTCCTGATCGCGGTGTTCGCGGTCGGGCTGGGTTGGTTCCCCTCATACGGGGCGGCGGCCATCGACGCGGAGGGCGTGGCGTGGCTCGTCGACGCGGTGCACCGGACGGTCCTGCCGGCCACGACGCTCGCGCTCGCCACCTTCGGCGGGTTCTTCCTGCTCACCCGGGCGGCGATGGTGAGCGTGCTCGACGAGCCGTTCGTCCGGCTGGCCAGGGCGAAGGGGGTGCCGGAGGGGCGGATCGCGCTGCACCACGCGTTGCGCACCGCGCTGCTGCCCGTCTGGACGAACCTGACGATGGTGCTGGGCGCGCTCCTGTCGGGCGCCGTGGTGGTGGAGACCGTCTTCGCCTATCCCGGGCTCGGCCGGCTGATGTACGACGCGGTCACCGCGCGCGACCACCCGTTGTTGCAGGGGGCGTTCCTGCTGGTCACGGTCGGGATCGTGGCGGCCAACGCGCTGGCCGACCTGACCTACCCGCTGCTGGACCCGCGCGTCGGCCGGGCGTCCGAAGGGGCGGCGTCATGACCCGGGCGGCAGGGCTGGGCATCCTCGCCGTCCTCGCCCTGGTGGCCGTGGCGGCGCCGCTGCTCGCGCCGTACGACCCGGCGGAACGGGCGGGGCGGCCGTTCTCGGCGCCGTCGGCCGCGCACCTGCTCGGCACCAACGACGTCGGGCACGACCTGCTCTCCGAGCTGGTGTACGGCGCCCGCGTGTCCCTGCTGGTCGGGGTCACCGCCGCCCTTGTGGCGACGGTGGTCGGTGCCGCCGTCGGCGTGACGGCCGGCTACGCCCGCGGCCGGCTCGACCCGGTGCTGATGCGCACCGTCGACGTCGTGCTGGCGCTCCCGGCGCTCCCCTTGACGATCGTGATCGGCGTGTTCGCGGGGCCCGGCATCGGCACCCAGATCCTCGTCATTGCCGCCGTCATGTGGGCGGGCGTGGCCCGCGAGCTGCGCGCGCAGGTGCTGTCGCTGCGCGAGCGCGACCACATCCAGGCGCTGCGCGCCATGGGCGCTGGTCCGTGGCACGTGGCGCGGCGCCACCTGCTCCCCGCGGTTGCGCCGCTGGTCGTGCCGCAGTTCGTGCTCGCGACCAAGACCGCGATCCTGCTCGAGGCGTCGCTCGCCTTCCTCGGGCTCGGTGACATCACCGCGAAGAGCTGGGGCACGATGCTGTCGCTGGCGCACGCTCGGAGCGCCTTCCTCACCGACGCCTGGATCTGGTGGGTGCTCCCGCCGGGGTTGGCGATCGCGCTGACGGTGCTCGCGTTCGCACTGCTGGGCTACGCGTTCGAGGAGCGCGCCCGACCGGCACTGCGAGCTCGCGGGGTGGCACCGCGGCCGCCCACCGCCCTGCGGCTCGTCGTGCACGCCGGCGGTCCGCCGCTGGCCGTCGACGGCCTGCGCGTCACCTACGCCGGCGCGGCGGTGCCCGCGGTCGACGGAGTGGACCTCGAGGTGGCCGGGGGCGAACTGGTCGGACTGGTCGGGGAGTCGGGGAGCGGGAAGTCGACGCTGGCCGCCGCGGCCGTCGGGATGCTCCCACCCGGCGCGGTGACGAGCGGCGCGGTCCGGGTCGAGGGTGGCGACCTCGCGACGCTGTCGGCCGAGCAGCTGCGCGGTATGCGCGGGAACCGGATCGCGCTGGTCCCGCAGGAGGCGATGAGCGCGCTGAACCCCGTCCACACGATCGAGGACCAGCTGGTCGAGGCGGTGCGGGTGCACCGGCGGATCGAGCGGGACGCGGCCCGCGAGCGCGCCGCCGAGCTGCTCGAACTCGTCGGGATCGACGCGCGGCGGGGGCGGGACCACCCCCACCGGTTCTCCGGAGGGATGCGCCAGCGCGTCGTGATCGCCATGGCGCTGGCGAACGACCCGGCCGTCGTGGTCGCCGACGAGCCCACCACCGGCCTCGACGCGATCGTCCAGGCCGAGGTCCTCGGCCTGCTCGACGGTCTGCGCCGCAGGCTCGGGCTCGCGCTGCTGGTCGTCACGCACGACCTGCCGATGATCGAGCGGATCGCCGACCGGATCGCCGTGATGCGGGCCGGTCGGCTGGTCGAGGTCGGCCCGGCCGGGCGGGTCGTGAACGCGCCGGAGCACCCGTACACGCGGCTGCTCGTCGAGTCCGCGCCGCGGCTGGTGGCCCGATGACGGTTCCCGCACTCGAGATCACCGGGCTGACCGTGACCTACCGCGGCCGGGCCGGCCGGATCCCCGCCCTGACCGACGTCGACCTCACCGTGGCACCGGGGGAGGTGGTCGGGCTCGTGGGTGGGTCGGGTGCCGGGAAGTCGACCGTCGCCCGCGCCGTAGCGGGTTTGGTGCGCCCGGACCGCGGTGCGATCCGGGTCGCCGGGGCTGGCGTCGCCGGGGCCGGGCGAGCCGAGCTGCGCCGGATCCGGCGGACGATGCACCTGGTGTTCCAGGACCCGTACGCGGCGCTGCCGCCGACCCTGCGCGTCGGGGACGTGATCGCGGAGCCGCTGGTCGTCCACCGGATCGGCGACCGCTTCGACCGGGTCGCGCAGGCCGCGACGGCTGTCGGGCTGGACCGTCGCCACCTGGACCGCTACCCGCACGAGCTGTCCGGTGGGGAGCGGCAGCGGGTGGCGTTCGCACGGGCGCTGGTGTCCGGACCGCGCCTCATCCTGGCCGACGAACCCACCCAGATGCTGGACGCCTCGCTGCGCCGGGACCTGGTCGACCTGATCGCCCGGCTGGCCGCCGAGCGGGGGATCGCCGTCCTGCACATCACGCACGACCTCGCGCTCGCCCAGCACGGCTGCGCGCGGCTGGTCGTGATGAGCCGCGGCCGGGTGGTCGAGACCGGCCCGACCGCCGAGGTGCTCGCCTCGCCCCGCCACGACCACACCGCCGCGCTCGTGGCCGCCGCCACCCACCGCCGACCCCAGGAGGACCCGTGCGCGAAGTCGCGCTGCTCGACATGGACATCCGCGCCCCCGGCCGCGCCGACCTCGGTGAGCGGGTGGACTGCTACGCCCTCGACCGGACCGACCTGAGCCGCTACGCGCTCCTCGTCGTCCCCGCCACCGTCGACCAGGAGCACCTCGCCCGGCACCGCGGGGTGATCCGCGACTACCTCGACGGCGGCGGCGTGCTCCTGTTCGGCGGGCAGCTGCACCGCGACTGGCTGCCCGGGGCGTCCCCGTTCGTCCCGCTGCCGCGGCCGTCGCTGGAGGCGTACCGGGTGGCGTGGCTCGCCGACCACCCGATCTTCGCGGGTGTCGAGCCGGACGACCTGACCTTCCGCCGCGGCGTCGCCGGGTTCTTCGCGCGTGGGCACCACCCGCTGCCACCGGGCGCCGAGGTGCTCGTGCGGCTCGCCGGCGGCGAGCCGGTGACGTACGTCGACCGCACGTCCACGAACGGCACGATCGTCGTGCACGCCAGCGGTGACCTGCTCGGCTACGACGCTGCGGACAACACGGCGGGCCGCCTCGCCGGACAGCTCGTCGAATGGGCACGGGACGAGGCGCGGGCCCGGCGTGCGGCACTACCCGCGGACCCGCCCGGGTCCCGGCCGGCCGCCGCCCCCGCCGACCTCCCGGTGGGCGACGGCGGCCTAGCGGCGGTCTACGGCGGCTCCGCGCCGCACCACCGCGCTCTCACCACCCCGAAGTACGCCCGGCACCTCGGTGGCGGGTTGCGCTACCTGCCCGAACTGGCGAAGGCCGACCTCACGGCCCTCGACGGCCTGATCATCCCCGAACGGCTGCACCACGACGCCCTGCACGCCGCCACCGGCCCGATCTCCGACCTGCTCGACGCGGACGGCACGGTGATCGCCTTCTCCGGCGGCGAGCCGGTCCCGGACTTCCTGCCCGGCGTCCGCTGGGAGCACCGACCGACGAACTTCTGGTGGTGGCTGGAGCCGGGGGCGGACATGGGCCTGCGCGCGCCGGACCCGGAGCACCCGCTCTTCGACCACCTCACGCTCCGGGACTGCACGTGGCACTACCACGGCGTGCTGGACCCGCCCGACGGCGCGGAGGTGCTGGTCACGCTGCCGACCGGGGAGGCGCTGCTCTACGTCGACCGCGTCAGCACCCCGGGCACCCTGGTTATCGCGACGCTCGATCCCATGCACCACTACGGGAGCCACTTCATGCCGGCCACCGAACGGTTCCTCGACGGCTTCCTGCCCTGGGTCGCCGAGGAGGCGGCCCGATGAGCGAACCGACCATCGACGTGCTCGACGGCGGGCGCCTGCTGCAGTTCGGCCTCGCCGACCTGATGCGCTACCACGGCCCCGGCTTCCCCGGCGGGGTCGCGCACGGCTTCACGGTGATGCGCAGGGCCTGGCCGCTGCTCGACCCCTCCGGTCCGCCGGTCCGCCGGGAGATCCGGCTGGACACCGCGTTCCCCGGCCCGGGCGCGCGGGACGCGTTCGAACTGGTCACGCGCGCCGTCACCGAGGACCGGTACGCCGTCCGCCCGGAGATGGAGCGCCCCGAGCTCGGCCGGGTCCGCGCCCGGTACGTGTTCCGGTGGAGCTACCGCGACCGCACGGTGACCCTCCAGATCCGGGAGGGCTTCGTCACCGACGAGTTCATCACGCTGGCCCGCACACCGAACCGGTCCGCGGCCCAGGAGGCGCACCTCGCGGTGCTCAAGCAGGAGATGGCCGACCGGCTGCTCGCCGTGGCACCGGACCAGGTCTACGACGTCACGGAGCCCTAGCCGGATAACACTCCGCTAGAGGGCCACCCTCATCGCCGCGATCATCCGTCGGCGAGCGGTTTGCGGGCCAGGAGGTAGGCGTGGGGGGTGCGCTCGCCCGCGTCGGCCTCCCGCCCGGCGTGGGCGTGGACGGGCAGGCCGGCGGCGGTGAGCAGCGCGCTGACCTGCTCGGGGCGGCGGCGGTAGGCCACCAGCGAGATCTCGTGGCCCCACGCCTCCGACAGCCGCAGCGGCTCGTCGCCGACCTGGAACGCGAGCAGCGCGTGGCCGCCCGGCGCCAGCACCCGGTGGAACTCGGCGAACACCTGCGGCAGCAGCTCGTCGGGGATGTGGATCGTGGAGTAGTACGCCACGAGGCCGGCGAGCGCGGCGTCCGGCACGTCGAGGGCGGTCATGGAGCCGACGTCGAAACGGAGACCCGGGTGGTCACGGCGGGCGATCGTCAGCATCCCAGGGGACAGGTCGATCCCGAAGACGTCGACGCCGAGGCCGTGCAGGTGGCCGGTGACGCGGCCGGTGCCGCACCCGATGTCGGCGACCGGCTCGCCGCCAGCTGTGAGCACGAGCTCGGCGAACGTGGCGAGGACGGCTCGGTCCAGCGGCCGGCCCGCCAGCTCGTCCTTCCAGCGCTCGGCGGCGTCGGTGGCGACGGCGTCGTAGGACGCCCGGGTGGTGGTGAGGAAGGCCGGCTCGGTCACGCGGGCGGACGGTAGCGAGGAAGTCCGACAGGATCTGTCGATCCGGCGCGTCGCCGTTCGTGTGGAGGGTGAACCACCACGAGAAGGAGGAGACACCATGGCTCGATACATGCTCGGCATCTACCAGCCCGCAGGCGACCCGCCGCCGCCCGAGGTCCTCGAGCCGATCATGCGGGACCTGGAGAAGGTGAACGCGGAGATGCGCGCGGCGGGCGCGTGGGTGTTCGCCGCGGGCCTGCACGACCCGAGCACGGCCACCGTGCTCCGGGCGCAGGAGGGCGAGGTACTCGTCACGGACGGGCCGTTCGCCGAGGGCAAGGAGCACCTCGGCGGGTTCACGATCATCGAGGCGCCCGACCTCGACGCCGCTCTGGGGTGGGGACGGAAGGTCGCGCGGGCGTTGACGCTCCCGATCGAGGTGCGTCCGCTGCACTTCGGCACCTGCTGAGGGCCCGTGCTCTCGGCCGCGGAGATCGAAGGCGTCTTCACCCGGGAGTACGGGCGGGCGGTGGCGGTCCTGACCCGCGTCTTCGGCGACATCGACGTCGCAGAAGAGGCGGTGCAGGACGCCTTCGCGACCGCCGCCGAGCGGTGGCCGGAGAGCGGCCTCCCGCCCAGCCCGGCCGGCTGGATCATCACCACCGCCCGGAACCGGGCGATCGACCGCCTCCGCCGCGAGGCCTCCCGCCCGGACCGGCACGCGCAAGCCGCGTTGCTGCACGCCGGTGACGACGAACCGGACGAGGAGCTCGCCGTGCGTGACGACCGGTTACGGCTGATCTTCACCTGCTGCCACCCGGCGCTCGCCATGACCGCCCGGGTCCCGCTGACCCTGCGGCTGCTCGGCGGCCTCACGACGGCCGAGATCGCCCGCGCGTTCCTGGTGCCAGAGGCGACGATGGCGCAGCGGATCGTCCGGGCCAAGGGCAAGATCCGCAAGGCCCGGATCCCGTACCGCGTGCCGGACGAGGCCGAGCTGCCGGACCGCCTGCGCGCCGTGCTCGCCGTCGTCTACCTCGTGTTCAACGAGGGGTACACGGCGAGCGAGGGGGAGCGGCTCGTCCGCGAGGACCTGTGCGCGGAGGCCATCCGGCTCGGACGGCTGCTGGTCGAGCTGATGCCCGACGAGCCCGAGGCCCTCGGCCTGCTCGCGCTGATGCTGCTGGTCGAGTCCCGGCGGCCCGCCCGGACGACACCGTCCGGTGACCTCGTCCTGCTCGCGGACCAGGACCGCGGGCTGTGGGACCGCCGGCTGGTGGCAGAGGGCCAGGAGCTGGTTCGGCGGTGCCTGCGCCGCGGGCGGCCGGGGCCGTACCAGATCCAGGCCGCGATCAACGCCGTGCACAGCGACGCGCCCACGGCGGAGGCGACGGACTGGCGCCAGATCGTGGCGCTCTACGACCAGTTGCTCGCGGTGGCGCCGAGCCCGGTGGTGGCGCTGCACCGGGCGGTGGCCGTCGCCGAGGTCGACGGGCCCGCGGCGGGCCTGCAGCTCGTCGACAGGTTGGACCTGGGCGACCACCACCTGTTCCACGCCGTGCGGGCCGACCTGCTGCGCAGGCTCGGGCGTACGGCCGAGGCCCGCCCGGCCTACGACGCCGCGATCGACCGGGCCGGCAACGCGGCCGAGCGCGCGTTCCTGCGACGGAGGCGGGCCGAGCTCGGCGCGTGATCACCCGGACGTGCCGTGTGATCGCCCGTGCGGGCGGACCGCGGTCCACCACGGAGCGTGACGAGCAGTTGGCGGCGCGCCGCTGACCTGTCGAAAATGGTCACGAAGAGTGGCGAACAATTCCGCTTCCCCGCTCGCGGGGTGTTAAACGGGCCGCCTCGAATAGGGCACACGATGGTGGGACAGCCGTGGTAGCGGTCCCGGACCCGAGGTTAGCTTTCTGTCTGTCAGTTGCGTCCGCAGGGTGTTGAACCATTCGGGAGACGAACGTGTGGAAGAAAGCAGGAATCGTCGCATCCGCGAGCCTGGCGGCAATGCTGGCGCTCGCCCCCATCGCCCACGCCAGTCCAACGGGCGAGGATCGGGGAGACGATGCGGAACAGGTCATCACCGGTGACGACGCGCCACAGGACGGCCTGCTCAACCTCGGCGACGTCAACCTGCTGAACGGCGTGAACATCTGTCCCGACGTGACGGCCGTGCTCGGGCTCGGCAACGTGCTCGGCATCCTCGGTGCGGGTTCATCGGATCCGAGTGCGGCGGACGCCCCGATCACCTGCGAGACCTCGGCAAGGCGCTGACGCGCAATTCCGGAATACGTGACGAGAAACGGCACCCCGCCGCCGGGGTGCCGTTTCTCCTTTCGCGGCGGATCAGCGACCGGGGAGCCACGCGGCGATCGAGGCGCGCTGCCCCCATGCGATGACCGCGGCGAGAACGAAGAGCACGGCGGGCGTGACGGCCATCTCCGGCGCGTCGAGCACCACCGCCTGGGTGTAGGCCGCGCCGACCATCAGGGCCATCAGGCCGACGGCCGCGGGCCCGGCCAGGCGCGGCACCATCAGGCCGATGCCGCCTGCGAGCTCGACGGCGCCGATGAAGTACCGGAACCACTGTCCCGCGCCGATCTCGGTGAAGATCTGCACGGCGAACGGCTCGCCCCAGAACTTGGGTGCGGCCGATGCGACGACGAAGAAGAGGCCCAGCAGGATCTGCAGCACCCACATGGCGCGGTGGGCGCCTCGGGAGCGGGCCGGGGCGGCAGGGGCGACGGTGGTCATCCGGGGTTCCTCCGGGGTGGCGCGAAGGTGGCTGTCGGGGGTAGGACCAGGGCGCGCGCGAGAACTCATCGGTCGGAAGGGTGCGGCCATGGCGGGCGGGGCCTACGAGCCGGGGCGGTCGGTGCTCGACCGGGCCCTGGCAGTGCTCGGCTCGTTCTCCGACGAACGCCCCGAGCAGACGCTCGGCGAGATCGTGGCCGCCACCGGGCTCGCCGCCGCCACGGCGCACCGGCTGGTCGCCGAGCTCGTCGCCTGGGGTGCGCTGGAGCGCCCCGGCCGCGGTCGGTACCGGATCGGGATCCGGCTGTGGCAGCTCGGCGCGCTCGCGCCGCTCGCCCGTGACCTGCGCGACTCCGCTCTCCCGTTCCTGCAGGATCTCGGCGCCGTCACGGGCCAGGTCGTGCACCTCGTCGTGCTCGACGGCCACCAGGCGCTGTTCCTCGAACGACTGCCCGGGCACGCGGAGGTGCCGGTGCGGTCCCGGGTGGGCAGGCGGATGCCCGCCCACGCCAGCGGCCCGGGCAAGGTCCTGCTCGCGTACGCGCCTCCCGCATTCGTCGCCGAGGTGGTGGCGCGCGGGCTGCCCCGCATGGCGTCGGGCACCATCACCGACCCGCACGAGCTGGCGGTCGCGCTCGCCGAGGTGCGCAGGGCGGGCTACTGCCTCTCGCGCGACGAGATGACCGACGGTGCGGCGTCGGTCGCCGCGCCGATCATCGGTCCGGCGGGGAGGTCGTGGCCAGTGTGTCCGTCGTGGTGCCCAGCAGCGCCGCGAACCTCCAGCCGCTGGTACCGGCGGTGCGCCTGACGGCAGCGGCCGTGGGCCGCGCGCTCAGCCCCGGGGTCGATGTTCCGCTGAGTGCGAGGAACTCCTGACACGGGCGGCGCGGGTGCAGATACTCCCGGCCCATGGCCGCGGATCCAACGCAGAATCCGGCAGATACCGGGAACGACGTGACCCGGGAACGCGCCGGCTGGGTGGCACCACTCGCCTGGTCGTCGGTGGCGCTCGAGGGCTTCGACCTGGTGGTGCTCGGCGTCGTGCTGTCGCCCATGCTCCGCGACGGCGTCTGGGGGCTCACGCCGAACGCCGGGGCGCTCATCTCGTCGGTGGGTCTCGTCGGCGTGATGGTCGGGGCGATCGCGATCGGCACCGTCACCGACATCATCGGGCGCCGCCGCACCATGCTGATCACGGTCACCGGCTTCTCGGTGCTCACGCTGCTCTGCGCGCTCGCGCCGGACCCGTGGACGTTCGGTGCGCTGCGCTTCCTCGCCGGCCTCGGGCTCGGCGGTGTGCTGCCGGTGGCGATCGCGCTGGTCAACGAGTACGCCAAGGTCGGCAAGGGCGGCGGCGCCACCACCGTGCTGATGACCGGCTACCACGTCGGTGCCGTGATCACCGCGCTGCTCGGGATCATCGTCATCCCCGCGCTCGGCTGGCGGGCGATGTTCGTGATCGGCGCGCTGCCCGCCCTCGTCCTGGTCCCGTTGATCTTCCGGTACCTGCCCGAGTCGGCGTCGTTCCTGCAGGAGAAGCCCCGCGAGCGGCACAACCCGGTCGCGATCCTGTTCGGCGGGGGGTACCTGCGCGCCACCATCGCGTTCTGGGTCACGTCGTTCATGGGCCTGCTGCTGGTCTACGGCCTGAACACGTGGCTGCCCGAGATCATGCGGTCGGCCGGGTACGAGCTGGGCGCGGCGCTCGCGCTGCTGCTCGTGCTGAACGTCGGCGCGATCCTCGGCCTGCTCGTGGCGGGGCAGGTGGCCAACCGGATCGGGGTCCGGCCCGCGGTTATCGCCTGGTTCGCCGCCGCGGCGCTCTTCCTCGCCGTGCTGAGCATCCGGCTGCCCGGGATCGGCGTGTACATCGGCGTGCTGCTGGCAGGCGTGTTCGTGTTCAGCGCGCAGGTGCTCGTCTACGCCTACGTCAGCCAGCTCTACCCGGCGACGGCGCGCGGCACCGCGATCGGCGCGGCCAGCGGCGTGGGACGCTTCGGCGCCATCAGCGGCCCGCTGATCGGCGGGGCGCTCCTGACGGCGGGCATCGCCTACCCGTGGGGCTTCTACGTGTTCGCCGTGGTGGCTGCGATCGGTGCGGTCTCCGTCGCCACGGTCGGCGTCAGCGCGACGAAGGGGGCCGCGTGACCCGCACCGTCCGGGACGCCACGTTCGACGTCCTGCGCCACCACCAGCTCACCACGATCTTCGCGAACCCCGGGTCCACCGAGGTCGCGTTCCTCACCGACCTGCCCGACGACATCACGTTCGTCCTCGCGCTGCACGAGGGCTCCGTGGTCGGCATGGCCACCGGATGGGCGACCGCACTGGACCGCCCGGCGCTGGTCAACGTGCACACCACGGCCGGGCTGGGCAACGCGGTCGGGGCACTCGCCACGGCGCGGGTGAACCGCGTGCCGCTCGTCGTGCTGGTCGGCCAGCAGGACCGGCGCCACCTCGCGCTGCAGCCGTTCCTCGCGGGTGAGCTGGAAGGGCTGGCCGGGAACTACCCGGTGTGGGTCCGCACCCCGGCGCGGCCGCAGGACGTGCCCGGTGCGGTGGCCAGGGCGTGGCACGAGGCGCGCGCCGGCAGGGGACCGGCCCTGGTGATCGTGCCCAGCGACGACTGGTCCGCGCCCGCGGAGGACGGGCCCGTACCCGCTCCCGCGGTGCTGCACCGGGCGGATGCCGTCGACCCCGTTGTCGTCGACGAGCTCGCGGCACTGGTTGCCGGGTCGGCGTCGCCTGCGTTCGTGGTGGGGGCGGACGCCGACGACGCCGACACCTGGCACGCGCTCGTCCGGCTCGCGGAGCGGCTGCGGTGCCCCGTGTGGCAGGAGCCGTTCGCAGCGCGCGCCGGGTTCCCTCAGGACCACCCGCAGTTCGCCGGGCACCTGCCCGCCGGGCGGGGCGAGCTGCGGCAGGCTCTCGCAGGCCACGACCTCGTGCTCGCAGTGGGTGCGCCGGTGTTCCGGCAGTACCCGTACGAGGAGGGGCCGCTCGTGCTCGCGGGTACGTCGGTCGCGCTCGTCACCGACGACCCGGAGGACGCGCACCACAGCCCGGCCGACCTCGCCGTGCTCGCGAACCCGGCCGCGGTCTGCGCACTGCTCGCCGAGCGGGTGCCGGACCGGCCCGACGCGCCGCCGCCCGCCGTCTCCCGCGCCTCGGCGCCGGCCGAGCCGGGCGACGGCGAGCCGCTGCGGGCCGAGCACGTGATGGCGGCGTTGGCGGCCCGCATCCCGGCCGAGACGGTCGTCGTCGAGGAGACGCCGTCCAGCCGTCCCGACCTGCACCGGCTCCTGCCCGCGCGCCGCCCGCTCGGGTTCCTCAGCGCCGCGATGGGCGGGTTGGGGTTCGGGCTGCCCGCCGCGATCGGGGTGCGGATGGCGGCGCCCGATCGTCCGGTGGTGGCGGTGGTCGGCGACGGTTCGTCGCTCTACGGGATCCAGGCGCTGTGGAGCGCGGCGCACTACGGGGTCGGCGTGCTGTTCGTGGTGCTCGCCAACGGCCGCTACGCGATCATGGACAGGCTCGCGGCCCAGCGCGGGGGCAAGCCGCCGTGGCCCGGGTTCGAGGAGGTCAGCGTGGGCGGGCTGGCCGAGTCTCTCGGCTGCCCGGCCCGCCGCGTCAGCGACCACGCCGGGCTCGTGGCGGCTCTCGACGAGGTGGTGCCCACCTTGGGCGAGCGGTCGCGGCCGCTCGTGCTGGAGGTGGCGGTCGAACCGTCCTGAAACTGCGTACCTTGTATTCGGTACGGCGTACGCGGTAGCGTCGCGCCATGATCCTGGTGACGGGGGCGACGGGGAACATCGGCCGGCTGGTCGTCGACGAGCTGCTGGCGGCCGGGGCGACGAACGTCAGGGCCCTGACGAACAACCCGGAGAAGGCGGCCCTGCCGCAGCAGGTGGAGGTGGTGCGCGGCTACCTCGGCCGCGTCGAGACGCTCCGCGGCGTGTTCGACGGCGTCGAGAAGATGTACCTCGCTCCGCTGGAGAAGACCGTCCGCGAGGTCACGACGCTGGCCGCGAAGGCGGGCGTGCGGCACATCGTCGACGTGTCCGGACCCAAGGACTCCTGGTGGGGCCCGGTCGCCGTCGCCGTCGAGGAGTCGGGCGCCGCCTGGACCCACCTGTCGCCCGGCGAGTTCATGGACAACCTGCTGATCTGGGCCGAGCAGATCCGCACGACCGGCGAGGTGCGCGACGGCTACCCGGAGGCCGCGAACGCCCCGATCGACCTCGGCGACATCGCAGCCGTCGCCGCGAAGGCCCTGCTGGAGGACGGGCACGCCGGGAAGGAGTACCTGCTCACGGGCCCCGAGACGCTCACGCGCGCCGAGATGGTGCGCCACATCGGCGCCGTGCTGGGCCGGCAGATCCCGTTCGTCGAGGTGGGCCACGACGAGGCCGTCGCCGTGCTCGAGCCGTCGATGGGCGAGTTCGCGCGGTGGTACGTCGACGGGATGCGCGACTTCGCCCAGCACCCGCAACAGGCCAACCGGCTCGTCGAGGAGATCACGGGGCGTCCCGCCACCACGTTCGCGCAGTGGGCGCGGAAGAAGGTCGACCAGTTCTCGTGAAACCGGGCGCATACCAGGCCTTCGGAGGTGTCACGCCCGCACAGGCACACCCCTACCAGGCCTTCGGTGGCGCCGCGCATCGTGCGGGGCTGCCCCTCACGCCTCAAGGGCGCTGCGCGTCGCTCCGCGCCCGCTTCGCGGGCAGACCCCGGGCCTGCCCTTTCTGGCGCGCGGCGCCACCGAAGGCGGTCTCACGGGCATGATCAGCGTTTCGGCGCGAGTACCGACGCCCTGCGTCGGGAAACGCGCCCAGCCGCCGATCACGAGGGGCCTGACCGGCGCGAGCAGTACTTCCCGGTCGCGGGCGGCACCGTGGTGTGCTGCTCGCGCTGCTCTTCGCCGGCCACGCACCTCTACTCGGCGCACGCTGCCCGTCGACGGGCTGCATGGACCGACACGGGGTGCGCGAAGACGAACCCGGTGCGTGAAGGCAACCAGATCACCGACACCGGCCTCCTGGCGGCGCCGCGCGCACGAAGGGCAGGCCCTTGGGCCTGCCCCCGAAGCGGCCCCGCACAATGCACGGTGCCGCCAGGAGGCCCGGGGAAGGCAGACCTTGCGACAGGATGCCTTGCCGCTCGGCCTGCGGGTGGATCTAGTCCCGGAGCCGGAACGGCTCCCTGCCCGGCACCAGCGCCACGTGCCCGATCCCGCCGTAGGTGTTCGCGTAGTCGAGGGCGTGGGCCAGGTCGGTGACGCCGTTGGTGGCGCTGCCGTCGGTGAACAGGGTGGAGAGCACGCCGAAGGCGCGGCCCTCGCCGTCGAGGTAGCCGCTGCCGGAGTCGCCGGGACGGCCGGGTGGCCTGGTCTCGACGCGGTGGGCGAGCCCGTCGCCGCCCGTGCCGAGGCTGCGTCCCTGCTTGGCGCTCGTGCCGCCGTTCTGCGGCTGGTAGCTGACCACTCGCTCGCCGAACGCCGTCCCGTCGGTGTCCAGCCCGACGGGTCCGCCGAACACGGGCACCGTGGGGTCGACCCGCGCGACGTCGGCCGGGTCGACCTCGACGAGGGCGAAGTCGTTGTACATGCACCGCGCGGGGTCCGACTCGCCGCGCTCCTGCATCGTGCCCCACGAGGTGTAGGCGAGGCGGCCGGATGCGCGGGAGCCGTCGTTGGCCAGGATCGTCACGTCGGTGCCGAGCGGGAGCGTCGGTTCGGCGCAGCCGGACAGGCCCATCGACTCGCTCGCGCCCGCGCAGTGGGCCGCGTACCCGAGGTACGTCGCGTCGTCGCCGGCGAAGACGAACGCCGCCGTGCACGAGCTCGTGACCCGCTGGTCCACCGGGCTGATCATCCGGACGCCCGGGGTGATCGCGGCTGCGGACGGCGCCGCGTGTGCCGGGCTGCCCACGAGTGCGATGGCGACGACGGCGAGGCCGAGCACGGCGAAACGGCGGAATCCCACAGATCACTCCCCGTCGGGTCGGCGGACGCGGCGAGCGTAGATCGACTCGTTGACCTGCGCCGTCCTTGTAGCGCGACGGGGTGACGGGGACCGCACGGCCGGTGCACGGTGTCGTCTGGGAGGCTGGACGCCGCTCCCCCCGGCCTTCAGTCGCGCGTTCTCGGGCGAGCGCGCCCGAGAGGACTGCATTTGTTGGACGTCCTGACCGTGTGCGACGCGGTCATGCGCAGCTCGTGGCTGCTGCCGCTGCTCGTCGTGATGATCGCGGTCGACGCGCCGTTCCCGATCCTGCCGAGCGAGACCATCCTGATGTCGGCGGCGACCACCGCCTTCGGCGGAGGTGACGTGGGCATGGTGTTCGGGCTCTTCGTCGCCGCGCTGGCCGGTTCGGTGCTGGGCGACTCGGTCGTCTTCTGGCTGGGCCGCTGCTCGCACAAGCTGCTGTCGCGCACCGTCGACACCGAGTACGAGGTGTCGGCGTGGGTGCGCCGGCACATGCTCTGCCGCCCCGGCATCGCCCTGGTGGGGGCGCGGTTCGTGCCCGGCGGACGCCTGGTGAGCACCGCCGCCGCCGGGCGCTTCGGCCTGCCGGTGCGCCGCTTCCTGCCGTGGTCGATCGTGAGCTCGGCGGCGTGGAGCGCCTACATGCTGCTGATCGGGCTGGCGCTCGGCCCGGTCACCGGGGGCGACCCGCTGCTCAGCCTGTTCGCAGGCGTGGCGATGGCCGTGGCGACGGCCGCGGGGTTCGCGCTGGTGTCGAAGCTGCGACGCACCCGGGTTCCCGCGATCTCCTGACGAGAGCACTGCTCTTGACAAGAAGCACTTGGGCTGGTGCACTGTTTCTCAACAAGAGCACTGCTCTCAAAGCGGATCAGGAGATCACCATGAACGGCAGCCCGCGTTACGTCCGGACCGGCCGCGGTACCGAGCTGTTCAACACCGTGGTCAGGTGGCTGACCGCTCGCGGCGTGAGCATCTGGGGCTCCCGGGTGCTCGCCGTGCGTGGCCGGAGCAGCGGGGAGTGGCGGACGGTGCCGGTCAACCTGCTGGGCCACGAGGGAGCCCGGTACCTGGTGGCGCCGCGCGGGCACACGCAGTGGGTGCGCAACCTGCGTGCCGCGGGCGGGACCGGGGAGCTGCGGCTCGGCAGGCGGACCGAGGCGTTCGCCGCCGACGAGCTGGCCGACGCCGACAAGCCCGAGATCCTGCGGGCGTACCTGCGGCGCTGGAAGTTCGAGGTGGGCGTGTTCTTCGAGGGCGTCGACCACACCGCGTCCGACGAGACCCTGCTCGCGATCGCCCCCGGCTACCCGGTGTTCCGGCTCCGCTGAGCCGGAGAAGAAGATCAACCGGTGCCGGCGGAGGCTCCCCGTTCCGCCGGCCCCGGTCACCGGGCTCAACGCGCGACCCGTGAGCGGGTTGCGGGTGGAGCTGTCGGGTCCGTCGAGTGGGCGATCACGATCGGTGATCGGCTCGTGCCCAAATCGACGCCGAACGGTCGCCGTCGAACGACGGGCGGGAACCATCCGGCGCCGCGCCGCGCGTCGCCGCCGGGGCGCCCGGGAGGTTCAGGAAAGCCACTGTGGTGTCACTGGCGGCTGTCCGCCTGCTTCGCGACGGCGTTCAGCCGCCAGACATACATGGGCTGTACCCCACGTTCAGGAACGTGGCTTTCCTGAACTGTCCAACTGCCTCAGCCGGCTCAGGCGCAGGGCCAGCTGCAGTTCGAGGGCGCGGTCGGGCGACTGCCAGTCCTCGCCGAGCAGGGCCGCAACGCGTTCCAGGCGCTGGGTCACGGTGTTCACGTGGACGTGGAGCGCACCTGCCGCGCGGGTCGGGCTCGCCCCGGCGGCGAAGTAGGCCTCCACGGTGGCGAGCAGGTCGGTGCCGCGACGGGCGTCGTGGGCCGCGACGGGGCCGAGCACGCGCTCGACGTACGCCTCGACGTCCGCGGCGTCCCCCGTGACGAGCCCGGCGAAGCCGAGGTCACGGGCGGAGCCAGCAGGCAGGCCGAGCGCGCTGAGAGCGTCGGCGGTGCGCCGGGCGTCGGCGTACGTCTCACGCAGGCCGGCGGCGGGTACGACCGGCCCCGCCGCGCCGACCGGCCCGGCGTCCCGCCCCGCGCGCTGGGCCACCTCGTGGGCCACGGCGGAGGGGTCGCGCCCCGGCACGACGGCGACCGACCACTCCTCGTTCGTGCCCACGAGCCCTGGTCCGAGAGCTCGACCGGCCCGGCACACGGCCACGACGTGCGGCGTGCGCAGCCGCAGCCCGAGCAGCCGCCCGCGCTCGACGAGCGTCGTGTCCACCTCGCCTGCCGGCCGGGACAGCAGGTCGGCGAGCAGGTCGGTGCGGACCTGCTGGTCGGCCTCGGCCTCGCGCAGCCGGAACAGCAGTACCAGCGCCGTCACCATCGCCGCGCGTTCGACGGTGCGGACCTGCCCGTCGTCGAGCGCGGCGCGCCCGCCCAGTACGAGGGTGCCCAGGCGCTGGCCGGCCGCCCGCACGGCCACCGCGGCCGCGCCGTCGGCGCTCACCAGCCGAGCGGCGTCGGCCGCCTGCTGCACCGCGGGGAGCTCGACCAGCCGGTCGGGCACCGCGCCGTGGGCCGCGAGCCGCTGGTCGTCGACGTCCAGCACCGCCACCCAGCAGCCGAGCAGCTCGGCGAGGGCGGCGGCGATGTCGTCGACCCCGCCGCCGGAGAGCACCACCCCGGCGAACCGGTCGTGCGCCGCGGCGGCCTGCTCGATCCCGGCGTGCGCGCTGGACAGGGCCGCGAGCGCGTCGGCCGTCTCCGCCGCGCGGCGCAGCTGCACGAGCGTGACGGCGGCGAGCGCGGCGAGCGAGCCCAGTAGCGCCACCTCGGTGCTGGCGAACGGGCGGTGCGTCCGGTGCGCGGCGAACAGCACCCCGACGAACTCGCGGTCGACCAGCAGCGGGGTGCCGCAGATCGCGACCAGCCCTTCCTCGTCGACCGCCGCGTCGATCTCGGTGGTGTGGTCGTAGCGGGTGTCGGCCGGGTAGTCGGCGGTCCAGTACGGCCGCCGCGTCTGCGCCACCAGGCCGCCGAGGCCCGCGCCCAGCGGCAGCCGGAGCGTCTGGAACCGGGCGGAGATCGACCCGTCCGTGGCGCGCATGAACGTGTCGCCCCGCTCCGGGTCGGCCAGCGTCAGGTACGCGCAGTCCGCGCCGAGCAGGCTGCGGGCGCGGCGGACGATCGTGTCGAGCACCCCGCCCGGCTCCGGGAGCGACGCGAGGTCGCGGGCGATGTCGACCAGCGCCGACAGCTCCGCCTCCCGGCGCCGGTGCGCGTCGATCCCCGCCCGGACGCGCAGGGCGAGCTCCCGCGCGACCGCCCCGGACTCCGGGTCGGCCGCCGCGAGCGCCCGCGCCTGCTCCTCGATGCGCTCGGCGGGCGCGTCCTGGGCGAGCAGGCGCAGCAGCTCCAGCGCCGTGCGCGACACGGCGGTGATGATGCCACCGCCTCCCGCCCCGCGAGCCGCGCTCAGTGCTTTGCGATCGCGTGGTCCTCGGCGAGGTCGCGCGAGCGGGTCTCGCCGTAGGACGCCACTGCCAGGATCGTCAGCAGCGAGCTGAGCGCCACGTACACCGACACCGCATAGCCGGAGTCGAACGAGGTGTAGAGCGCCACGGCGATGATCGGCGCGAGCCCGCCCGCCACGACGGATGCGAGCTGGTAGCCGACCGACGTGCCCGAGTAGCGGACCTTCGTCCCGAACAGCTCGGAGAGGAACGCCGCCTGCGGCCCGTACATCGCGGCGTGGAACACCAGCCCGACGACGACGGCGAGCGCGGTGAGCGCGAAGTTGGCCGTGTCGATGAGCGCGATGAACACGAACGCCCAGATCCCGACGCCCGCGGCTCCGAGCAGGTAGATCGGCTTGCGGCCGAAGCGGTCGGAGAGCGCGCCCCACACGGGGATGACCACCAGGTGGACCGCGGTGCCGATGAGCACGGCGCCGAGCACGAAGGAGCTGGACACCCCGAGCCGCTTCGTCATGTAGGTCGTGATGACGATCGTGAAGATGTAGTAGCAGACGTTCTCGGCGAACCGCGCTCCCATCGCCGTGAAGACCTCACGGGGGTAGCGGCGGAACACGTCGACGATCGGGACGACCTCCCGCTCGCCCGCCGCGACGCGCTCGGCGGCGCGGGCCTGGGCCTCTCGGAAGACCGGCGACTCCTCGATCGACAGCCGGATGTAGAGGCCGATCAGCACGAGCACCGCGGAGAGCAGGAACGGGATCCGCCACCCCCACGACTGGAAGTCCTGCTCGCTCTGGATCGCGGCGAGCAGGAAGAGCAGCGCGTTGGCGAGCAGCTGGCCGATCGGCACGCCTGCCTGCGGCCAGCTCGCCCAGTAGCCGCGCCGCGCCGGGTCGCCGTGCTCGGAGACGATGAGGACGGCCCCGCCCCATTCCCCGCCGATCGCGAAGCCCTGTACGAGGCGCAGGACCACCAGCAGCAGCGGCGCCGCGATCCCGATGGTCGCGTACCCGGGTAGCAGCCCGATCGCGAACGTCGCGATCCCCATCGCCACGAGGCTGATGACCAGCAGCTTCTTGCGGCCGAGCTTGTCGCCGTAGTGGCCGAAGACCAGCCCGCCGAGCGGCCGGGCCACGAAGCCGATCGCGAACGTGCCGAGCGCGAGCAGGGTGCCTACCGCGGGGTCGTTCGACGGGAAGAAGACCGCCGGGAACACGACGGCCGCCGCGACCCCGTAGAGGAAGAAGTCGTACCACTCGACGGCCGTACCGGCCATGCTGGCCGCCACGACCTTGATGATGTTGCCGGATGACTGTTTGTCGGTGACCACGGTGTCTCCGTTTCCTTTCAGTGGGCGGTCCAGCCGCCGTCCATCGAGAGCGACGTTCCGGTGATCGACGCGGACGCCGACCCGTAGAGCACGGCCGCCAGCTCGGCCACCTCGTCCGGTTCCACGAGCCGCTTCACGGCGGCCGGCGCGAGCATCACCCGCTCCACCACGGCATCGGGGTCGATCCCGTGGGTGCGGGCCTGGTCGGCGATCTGCCGCTCGACCAGCGGCGTGCGCACGTAGCTGGGGTCGATGCAGTTGCTCGTGACCCCGTGCTCGGCGCCCTCGAGCGCGATGACCTTGGACAGGCCTTCCAGACCGTGCTTCGCGCTGACGTAAGCGGACTTGAACGGGCTCGCGCGCAGCCCGTGCACGCTCGAGATGTTGATCACTCGGCCCCAGCCGTGGGCGTACATGTGCGGCAGCGCGCGCCGGGCGAGCCGGAACGGCGCCTCCAGCATCACGCGCAGGAGCAGCGAGAACCGGTCGGGGTCGAACTCGGGGATCGGGGCGACGTGCTGCAGGCCGGCGTTGTTGACCAGGACGTCGACATCGGCGGGCAGCGCGTCGACGGCCGCGAGGTCCGACAGGTCGCAGGGCACCGCTTCCACGCCCTCGAGCGTGGCGAGCCCGGCCTCGTCGCGGTCGACGGCCACCACCTGTGCCCCGTCGGCGACGAGCCGCCGCGCCAGCGCCGCCCCGATGCCCGAGGCGGCACCCGTGACCAGCGCACGGCGGCCGGCCAACGGCGGCGACGGAACGGACGTCATGCCGGAGGACGGTACGGCGGCGGAGCAGCTTTGTCCCTGTAGTCGAGCACCACTGATCCCGCCCGCATATGTGTTCGGCACACATTCACGGCGTTCCGCGGAACTCCCTCGTTCTGCGGGCTACACGCCCCGGTAGCCGGGGTGGATCCCCGGGCGCAGCCCCTGGTCGGCCGCGATGCGGGAGAGGAGGGCGCGCAGTGTCTCGCGCTCGGCCGCGTCGAGGCTCCGGCAGAGCGCGGCGTCGTGCTCGCGGCCGACCTTCCCGACGCGGGCCAGCATCTCCGTTCCCTCGTCGGTGATGTGCAGCGCGTGGAGGCGCCGGTCGGTCCGGTTGCGTCTGCGCTCGACGAGCCCGCGGTCGGCGAGCGCGTCGACGAGCCCGACCAGCCGGCTCGGCGGCATCCCGAGCAGCTGGGCCACGGCCTGCTGGCTCTGGCCCGGTGACGCGGCGATGAGCCCGAGCAGTCCGACCTGCGGGGGTGTGAGGTCCAGGTCGGCGACGCGCTCGGCGAAGCGCGCGGCGGCGTGGGAGCCGACCGCGGCGAGGAGGAAGGCCGACCCGGGCGGGTTCTCCAGTGCCACGGGGTAGACCGTACAGAGTGGGAACGGTACTCTCCAAATAATCGTTCAGCTGTGTAACGGTTCTGGAGGTGGGGGAATGTCCGATCACAAGTTCCGCTTCGGGGTGGTGGCGACGCCGGAGGGTGGCGGGGAGCAGTGGGCCGCCACGGCGAAGCGCGTGGAGGAGCTGGGCTACTCGACGCTCCTGATGCCCGACGGTCTGCAGCTGCTGTCCCCGTTCCCGTCGCTCGCCGTGGCGGCCTGCGCGACGACCACGTTGCGCGTGGGCACGTTCGTGCTGGCCAGCCCGCTGCGGGCGCCGCGCGCCGCGGCGTGGGAAGGGCATTCGCTCTCGGTGCTCACCGGGGGCCGCTTCGACTTCGGCATCGGCAGCGGCCGCCCGGAGGCGCAGCGGTTCGCCGAGGCGCTCGGCAGGCCGTGGGGGTCGGCGGGGGAGCGGCTGCAGGCGGTGGCCGAGTCGATCGAGCAGCTGCGCGAGCTCGACGGCGACCGGCACACGCCGGTCCTCGTGGCCGCGGGCGGCCCGAAGGCGCTCGCGCTCGCCGCCCGCACGGCCGACATCGTCACGCTCGCGGCACCCCCGCTCTCCGGACGCGACCACCACGCGGGGATGGTCGCCCAGCTCCGGGACGCCGCGGGCGACCGGGACCTCGAGATCGCCATCAACCTGTTCGTCGTGGGCGACGAGATCCCGCCGTGGACCCGGCACTTCATCGGTGCCGACCACGCCACCCTCGTCGCCAACGACTCGCAGACCCTCCTGCGCGGCACCCCCGCCGAGATGGCCGACGAGCTGCAGCGCCGCCGCGACGCGTACGGCGTTTCCTACATCAGCGTCAACGGCGCGTTCTTCGAGCAGTTCGCACCGGTCGTGGAACTGCTCACCGGGAGCTGAGCAGGGCGGGGATATCCCCCCTTCCGGTTCGGGGGCCCGCCGGTCGGATTGCCGACCCGATGCGGCGAACACTTCATCGCATGACCGTCACCGCCGCGCGCACCGCGCCCGCAGCCGTCCAGATGTCCGTCGTGCTCTGGCTCGCCGCGATCGGCGCCGGGGTCGTCGAAGCGCTCGTCCACCTGCTGCTCCCCGAGCCGCCCACGCTCGCCCAGCTGGCGGCGCGCTTCGGGATCTACGCCGTGCTCACGGTGCTGGTGCTCGCGTTGCGCACCGGGCGCAACGCGGTCCGCTGGACGGTGGCCGTCCTGCTCGGCGGGATCGGCACGCTCTCGCTCGTGGCCGAGCCGGTGTCGTGGCTGCTCAGCGGGGGCTCACCCGGCCTGTTCCTCGTGACAGCCGAGGCACCCGCGCTGGTGGCCGCGACCCTGCGCGTCGCGCACCTCGTCGCGGTGTTCTCCGCGCTGGCGCTGATGTTCCGCCCGGCCGCGAGCGACTGGTTCCGCGGCCGGGCAGCTCGTCAGCTGGCGCGGACGTCCTGACCGGCCCGCGCGAGCCCGCACCGCAGCGTCCGCAGCGCCCGCTGCCGGGTGGGCCCGATGCTCCCGATCGGCAGCCCCATCTGCCGGGACACCTCGGCGTAGTTGGGCTCCGGCGTCGAGAACAGGGCGTTGACCAGTTCCCGCGGCTTCAGAGGCAGCTCGGTCACCGCGTGGGCGACGGCGCGCCGGGCCTCCTCGGCCAGCACCAGCGCTTCCGGCCCGGGCTCCTCCACGACGAGCTGGTCGTCCGCCACGCCGGTCGGTGCCTCGCGGCGCGAGCGGGCCAGCAGTGCGAGGCATTCGCGCCGGGCCACGGTGGTGAGCCAGCCTCCGAGGCTGTCGGGGTTGCGGACGCTGTGGAGCCGCTCGAGGGCGCGGAGCCAGGTGTTCTGGACCGCGTCCGCGAAGTCCGCCTCCTGGAGCCGGTAGGAGCCGACGACGGCGCGTACGAGGCCTTCGTACCGCGACGTCAGCTCGCGCCACGCCTCCGGATGGCGGTCGCACGCGTCCCTGACCAGCTGGGCGGTGCTCGGTGTCGCGTGCGTGGTCGGATCGGGGCTGACCATGCTGCCTCCCCAGAACGAGCAGGGGCACACAGTCGCCTGTTGCGCTTGCAACGGCCTTGCAAAGGCCTAGACCGTGTCCGCTCCGAACACGCGCGCCGCGTCGGCGGCCACCCGGGCCCACTCGGCGGGGTTGTCCTCCAGCCTGCGCTCCACGACCTCGAGGACCTCGTTCATCAGCCTGCGCGCCCGCACCTCGTTCCCGCTGGCGGCGAGCGCGACGGCGAGCCGCCTGCCGGCGAGCAGCGTGCTCGCGTGCTCGGGACCGAGGGCTGCGTAGAAGATCCGCCGCGCCCGTGCCTGTGCCTCGACCGCCTCACCGATGCGGCCGGCGTCGGCGTAGGCGAGACCGAGGTTGGTGAGCGTCATGGCGACGCGCGAGTCGTCGGCCCCGAGGACGCGCTCCAGCAGCCGGACGGCGCGCAGGTGCACCTCCACGGCCTCGTCCGCGCGGCGCGAGAGCCGCAGCGCGTAGCCGAGCTTGTCCAGGGTCTGCGCGGTGTCGGGGTGGTCGGGGCCGCAGACCTGGGCGAACACCTCGAGCGCGGTGCGCTGGAGCGCCACCGCCTCCTCCAGGTTGCCGGTGTCCTGCTCGACGATGCCGAGGCCCGCGGTGGCGTGCGCCCACGCGGGCCCGTCGCGCCGTCCCTGGCCCTCCAGCAGCACCTGTGCCGCCCGCAACGCCTCGCCGGCGGGGCCGAGCCGGCCTGCGGCCCACAACGTGTAGCCGAGGTCGGCCAGCACCGGCGGGACCAGGTCGTCCCGCCCGGCCTTCTGCAGGGCCAGCAGCGCGCGCTCGTGGGCCTCGATCGCGGCGACCGCGTCGTCGGCGCAGTTGAGGACGTGGCCGAGGCGGTTGTAGGCGTGCGCGAGCACGACGTCGTCCGGATCGAGGGTCGAGTCGAGTATCCGCACGGCCCGCCGGTGCAGCTCGAGGGCGGGCGCGAGGTGCCCGGCGGCGTCGAGCACCTCGCCGAGCTGGCAGACGAGCCGGCCGTGCAGCACGGGGTCTCCGGTCCGGTCCTGCAGGCGCAACGCCGTCTCGAGGACGTGCTGTGCGGCCGGGTAGAGCGCACGCGCCGCCTGCCGGTGCGCCAGCTCGGCCAGCGCCTCCACCAGCCCGTCGGCCACGGTGGCGAGCGCCTCGGCGTGGGTGGCGATGCTCATCAGGTGCGCGGCGACGTCCTCGGTGTCGGCCACCGTGCAGGCCCCCGCGGCCTCGACGAGCCGCCGTTGCCGCATGCCGACCGGCATCCGGGCCCGCACCACGTCCTGCACCAGCCGGTGCACCCGCACGACGCCCGCGTCGCGGTCGACCAGTGACAGCCGCAGCAGCTCCGCGATCGCGTCCTGCAGGTCGAGCTCGTCGGTGAACCCGTCGGGGCCGAGCCGGCGCAGCGTCGCGACGGCGATCGCGTCCGGGGCGAGGAACGCCATCGCCTCGAGCAGCCCGGCCGCCCGCGGCGATCGCTGGTGCAGCCGGTCGAAGGCGAGGCCCCACGTCGTGGCGACGGTGGGGCGCGAGTCCAGCGGATCGTGCAGCAGCAGGCTGTCCCGCCGCTCCCGGAACAGATCCACGTAGTCGGCCACGGACATGCCGGTCTGCTCGATGTAGGCGCACGCCTGTTCCAGGGCGAGCGGCAGGTCACCGAGCTGCCCGGCGAGCGTGTCGGCCGCGGCCGCGGCGTCGCCGGTGCGGCCCACCACGTAGTGGACCGACTCCGCCCTGCGCAGCGGCGCCACCGTGACCGGGCGGGCGAGGCGCCGCCAGGCCGGGTTGCGCGAGGTGATCACGACGTCGCCGTGGCGGGCGGCCGGCAGGAACGGTTCCAGCAGGGCGGGGTCGTCGGCGTTGTCGAACACCAGCACCCAGCCAGGGGCCCGGTCGAGCTCGTCCCACAACGCGGCGTGGGTGTCCTCTCCCCGCTCGAAGGCGGCGATCCCGAGCGCGGCCGCGAGATCGGCCAACCCGGTGGCGGTGCCCGCCGGGTCCTCGGCTGCGATCCACCAGGCGACCCGCCCGGCCCGGCGCCTGCGATGGGCCAGCTCGAGGGCCAGCTCGGTCTTGCCGACGCCGGGCAGGCCGACCAGTGCCACGGCGCGAGGCCGGTTGGTGTCGTCGTCCAGGGCGCCGCCGACCTGGGCGAGCAGGTCGTGCCGTCCCACGAACGAGCGGTTCCGCGGCGGCAGGTTGGTCGGTAGCGCCGAAGAGACGGCCGAGGGGAGCGGCTCCTGGGCCAGCACGGCCGCGTGCACGCGGCGCAGCTCGGGGGTGGGGTCGACGCCGAGCTGCTCGGCCAGCGCGTGCCGGCACCGCTCGAACGCGGTGAGGGCGTCGGCCTGCCTCCCCGCCGCGTACAGGGCTCGCACGAGGCGCACGGCCACGGACTCCCGCAGCGGGTCCCGCTCGGCCAGCTCGTGCAGGAGCGTCACGTCGTCGCCTGCCCGGCCGCAGCGGGCGTGTGCGTCGGCGAGCGCCTCCGCGGCCAGCACACGCAACTCCTCCCACCTCGCCGCGAGGGGAGCCAGGAAGTGGGCGTCCCGCATCGTCCCGAACGCGTCCGCGCCGTGCCACCTGGCGAGCGCCGCCCCGAGGATGGCCGCCGCCGCGCTGTCCGCGCCTCGGGCGAGAGCGGCCCGGCCGCGGGACACGTCGTCGACGAAGAGGTCCGCGTCGACCGTGACGACGTCCCGGTCGATCAGGTACCGCCCGCCCCGCCGCGGGATCGCCGCGCCGCCCAGCAGCCGCCGCAGCCGCGAGACGTAGGCGTGCACGGAAGCGACCGTCGACTCGGCGGACCGCTCGCCCCAGACGTCGTCGACGAGCTGCTCGGCCGAGACCGCCTCGTCGGCGCCCGCGAGGATGCGCGCGAGCACCGCCTTCTGCCGAGGGCCACCGAGGGTGACCACGCGATCATCGACAGTGACGGTGAAATCGCCGAGCACACGCAGCACGACACCTGGGGCTCGTGTGCTCGCGCCGGTCACCGTCGTCGCCACTCCTTCGTGCGGGCCCCGGACTCCCGTCCCGAAAGCGTTGCCGCCCCGGCGAGCCCGCGTCAATGACGTGCAGCTCATGGGATCGGATCCGTAACGGACCGGACACGCGGCGCGAGCGACTTCGAGCCGGAGCCATCCGACCAGGGGGAGTCGCCATGTCCGCAGGCATCGTCCACTTCACGCCGGACGCCTACCCGCGGGTCGTCGCCGGGCCCGCGGGGGCCCTGGACGTCCTGCTCCCGTTCCGCATCGACACCGACGAGCCGAACGTCCCGATCGTGGCATACCGCCTGCGGGCCGAGGTGGACGGACGGTCGTGGACGCCCCGCGCCCGGATGCGTCACATCCGCGAGGGCTTCGCGAACTGGATGCGCCACCAGATGCGCACCCACGGCCAGTTCCGCTTCGAACACATGCCCTACTACGTCGGGCTCGACGACAGGCTCCGCGGCGGGCACAGCCAGTACCTCGAAGCGAGGCTGCCTGCGGTGCCGGCAGGAGCGCGGATCACGTACTCGCTCGAGGTGACCACCCCGCACGGGGAGCTCCACTCGGCCGACCACACCACCGTCGCGGTGGCGCCCGACTTCACCCGCGAGGACATCCGCCGCATCTTCATCCCCCAGCCGGGCGGCGCGCTTGACGCGTGGGTGCTCTACCACCGGCGAACCCCGGAGCGCGACGAGATCCGCGTCGACGTCGTGGACCTGTTCGCCCACCGGCAGGACGGGCGGCCCGACCTCGCGGTGCAGATCGGCGACCGGATGATCGACCTGCGCACGCCGCAGCCGGACCCGCTGCCGCTCGTCGACATCTCCGCCGACTCGGTCACGGTGGCCGTGCCGCGCACCGGGGACGACCTGCCGCCGGTGGTCGTCACCCACCACGGACGGGCCGTCGACGTCGACCTCGCCGCACCCGCCGAGGTCGGGAGCGCCCGGGTCGTGTTCGTGAACTTCGCGATCCAGGGCCTCAACGACCTGTTCGCCACCGCCGACGACGACTACACGCCGCCGAAGACGTACGCGCAGGTGACGATGCGCGACCCGGGCGCGAGCTACAGCAGTCGCCCCGGCAGCAAGGAGAGCAACACCGGCGACGGGTACGCGTTCACCCTGGACGCGCACCGCCACTACGGCATCCCGCAGATGTGGGCGATGAACGGCGGGCTCCTCGACCTGCTCGCCCACGACTGCCCCGAGGACCTGGAGCGGATGCGCCAGGACGTACGGGACGGCCTGCTCGTGCCGGTCGTCGCCGGGTTCGGGGCGCACCGGCTGCCCTACTACACGGCCGCCACGAACCTCGACGCGATCACGCTCGGCTCCGACGCGATGCGCGAGATCGTCGGGGAGACCCGGCCGGTCTACTACCCCGACTCGCGGATCGTCACCGACCGCCCGAACGTCGTCGAGGCCCTGCAGAAGGCGGGCGTCGAGTACCTGGTGGTCGACGGCGGGCACCAGGAGAACGGCGAGGAGGACACCGCGACGGTCGTCCGCAGCACCAGCCCGGCCATGGGCCGGGAGACCGACGGCCGGTGGGTGAACTGGCAGTACCTGTGGCGCGACCGCACTACCGGGCTGAAGGTGCTGTTCATCGACCCGGAGATGAAGGACCGGCTGCTCGGGGCGAGCGACCACGACGCCGACCGCGGCAAGGTGGACTACGACCTGCGGCGCAAGTTCATCGAGCTGGCCGCGCAGCCGCAGCTGCGGCGCGGCAACCTGCTCGTCTACTCCGACGACGCCGACAAGGCCAGCGGCAACGGCTGGTTCGACGGCGTCTACAACGGCAACGAGCTGCAGTTCAACCAGAAGTACCAGGCGGCGCTGTCGTGGCTGGCCGCCCACCCGTGGGTGCAGGTGGTCACCACCGACGATCTGGGCGACGCCGACTGCGTCGGCGACCTCGACCTGGTGCGCGCGTCCGACCCGTACATCGAGAAGGAGTGGGAGCTGGACCTGGCTCCGGTGCCCGGTCACGACTTCGGCCTCGCGTTCGACACCTGGTACACGGCGTGGGCCCGGATACCGGCAGCGTGGCTCGGGGAGGACCTCGAGGCGATCTCGAAGCGCGCCGAGCGGGCCATCGCGTCCTGCCAGGCCGACTGCCGCAACCAGCTGTTCGACCTCGCGCGGCTGTACTTCACGCTCAACCTGCACGAGTCGCAGTGGTCGAAGCGCGCCCGCGTCCCGGAGGACCGGCCCGGCGGCACCGAGCCGGAGGACTTCGTGGCCGCGGAGTCGCTGCAGCTGCGCAACACCCACGTCTACCTCGCCGCCGCGATCTGGGCCGCGTGGGCGCAGCGCGGACCCGATAGCGCCTTCCGCGACGCCGGTCCCGTTGTCGACCGCGTGGCCGAGCTGGAGGACGTCGTCGACCGGGGCACGCCGCCCCCGTGGCGCCGCGCGCGTGGGCTGCACTGGGACCACGACCCGCTGCCGTCGGTCGTGCTCTACAACGCGCAGGCGCTGGCGGTGCTCGACCGCAACGGCGGTCGCATCACCCACCTGTTCTCGCTCGTCGACGGGCGCCCGTACGCGGTGAGCGGGACGTGCAAGGCCTACCAGTTCCTCGACATGGACTGGGCGTCCGACAGCGGGGTCCAGTGCGACGGCATCGTCCTGCAGAACACCGTGTGGACCCCGAACCACGCCTACGTCGCCTGCGACGTCGACCCGAGCCAGGGCACCACCGGCACCAGCCCGGCGGGCGACGACGCGTTCGACTGGTACTACCCGGACAACTTCAACGCCTACGACGAGATCCCGGGCGGCGACGCGGTCGCCGTCACCTTCGAGTACGGCGACGGCAGCCCGCTCGAGGACGCGCCGGACAACCTGCAGGCCCTCGACGACCGGCTCGCCGAGGACCACCGCGCCAAGCGCGCGGGCGAGCGCGGTGTGGTGCTGCACGACGTCGACGCGTTCGGCCGGTTCCGCAAGACGGTGCGGCTCGACGGCCGGGTCGTGCACGTCGCCTACACCGGCACCCTCCCGGGCCACCGCGTCGCGAACGAGTTCTGCGTCGACCTGTGGGCGTCCGCGATGCAGGGGAGGCGCCAGACCGCCACGGTGGCCCCGGACGGGCGCAGCGCCGAGGTCGTCAACGAGGCCGGGCTCGCGGTGCGGCTGGAGCTGGGGTCGGGCTGCGAGTTCTCCGCCGCCGCCCGGGCGCCGCAGGACGAGCCGACCGTCGAGACGCTGCGGCTGCACCGCGTGATGACCGACGACCTGGAGATCGTGGCGCCTGCGGGTGGGAATTTCGACTACCGGATCGTCCTGCCGGGATAAGCCGGCTGTTCGGCCATCCACACGCTCGAGGTAGACGTGACGGGGTTTCAGCGGCTCCAGACCCCGCTCACGTCTACCCCGCGCATTCCCACGCGCGGGTCAGCTGCGCGACGATCAGGCCGGGCCGCCGGAGGATCTCGAACTTGGTGTAGCGGTAGATGCGCCAGCGCCTGTCGACCAGGCCGGTGTAGCGCCCGACGTCGCGTAGCACCTGTTCCGGTTCGGTGTGGCCCTCGCCCTCGTACTCGATCCCGATCATCAGCTCCGGCCACGCGAGGTCGAGCCAGACGGCGGTCCGAGTGCGTTCGTCCTGCACCGCCCACTGCACCTGCGGCTTCGGCAACCCGGCCTGCACGATCAGCATCCGCAGCCGCGTCTCCATCGGCGACCCGGCGCGACGATCGGCGTGGGCCAGCACGGTGGGCACGAGTTCGTTCCCGCGGGTGCCCCGGTAGCGGGCGCTGAAGTTCAGCAGCAGGTCCGGGTCGAAGCGGTGGACGTTGGCCAGGCGGTCCACTGCCACCACCCGCTCCACCAGGTCACCGCGGCGCGCCAGGTCATACGCGGTGCGCAGCGGGCTGGTGGCCTTGAGGCCCTTCATCTCGGTGATCTCACCTGGATGCAAGCTCGTGCGGTGCACGAGCAGGCCGGGGCGGCTGCGCTGGCCGCGATGGGGCACGGTGACCTCGGCCGGGGCGTCCCATGGCCCGCAGGAGGCGCCGAGCACCTCGGCGGCGGAGTAGCCCGACAGCACCCCCTTCCCCTCCACGTAGCGGTAGGCGGCATTCGAGCGCAGCTTCAGATCGGGTGGGCCGTGGTCGGGTGCGGTGATGTAGGTGTCGGGGAACAGTCGCAGGAACCGCGGGCCGCGCAGCACGTCCGGGGTGACCAGGCCGGCGGCAACCGCGGCGGTGCCGCGGAACGCGACCGGCCACCCCCCGACGTCCCGCACCCGCGAAGCATCGCCCAGCCGCACTGCTTCTCGAGCCCATTTCGGAAATCCCGCTCGGCGTAGACATGAGCGGGGTTGGGCGCCTGCAAATCCCCGCTCTTGTCGACGTCGAGCGTGTGGACAACCACCGACGACCGGGGGCCGCCGGCCCGCCCGGGCAAGGGACGGCCTGACAAAGGCGTGAGCGGGGCCCGGCGCCGCCGGAACCCCGCTCACGTCCTCGAACCGTGGATCAGCGCGACGAGCCCGCCCGCCGCTTGTTGTAGATGTCGAAGGCCACGGCCAGCAGCAGCACGATGCCCTTGACGACGGACTGGATCGGCTGCTCGACGCCCATGAGCTGCATGCCGTTGCTCATGACCGCCATGATCAGGCCACCGACCACGGCGCCGACGACGGTGCCGACGCCGCCGGTCACGGCCGCGCCGCCGATGAACGCCGCGGCGATGGCGTCGAGCTCGAACATGTTGCCCGCCGCCGGCTGGGCGCCGTTGGAGCGGGAGGAGAAGATGATCCCCGCGACCGCGGACAGGACGCCCATGTTGACGAAGATCCAGAAGTTGACGGCCTTGACCTTGACGCCGGAGAGCGTCGCGGCCGACAGGTTGCCGCCGATCGCGTAGACCTGCCGCCCGAACACCGAGCGCCGGGTGACCACGCCGTATGCGAGCACGAGTGCACCGAGGATGATCAGCACGACGGGCAGGCCGCGCGCGTTGGCGAGCTGCCACGCGAAGTACATGACGACGGCGCCGACCAGCACGACCCGGGTGACGAACAGCGGGAACGACTCGACCGGCTGCTGGTAGGTGATGCGGGCCAGGCGGGTGCGGAACCCGCTCACCGCGTATCCGGCCACCCCGATCGCGCCGATGAGCAGCGTGAAGATGTCGTAGCCGGGGCCGCCGAGGAGCCCGTTGAGGAATCCGGTGGCGACCTGCTGGTACTCCGCGGGGAACGGCGAGAGCGAGATGTTGCCGAGCACCTGCTGGGTGAGGCCGCGGAACAGGAGCATGCCTGCGAGCGTCACGATGAACGCCGGGATGCCGACGTAGGCCACCCAGAACCCGTGCCATGCGCCGATCACCACTCCGGTGGCGAGCGCGGCGATGATCCCCACCCACCAGGGCAGACCCTGCTGGATGACCAGGACCGCCGAGATCGCGCCGGTGAGCGCGACCACCGACCCCACGGACAGGTCGATGTGCCCGGCGATGATCACGATGACCATGCCGATCGCCAGCACCAGGATGTACGAGTACTGCAGGATGATGTTCGTGATGTTGATCGGGCTGAGCGATACGCCGTCGGTCAGGATCGCGAACAGGGCGATGATGGCCACGAACGCCACGTAGATGCCGCTCTGCCGCATGTTGCGGGTGAGCAGCTCCCGGACGTTGCTCGTGCCGGTGTGCAGCGCGACCGACGTGCTGGCGCCCTCGGGCGCCTTCTCCTCGGGGGGTGCGGTCCTGGTCATGCCGCGGTCTCCCTCTCCTTGGTCATGAGGGCCATCAGGGTCTCCTGGGTCGCTTCCCGCACCGGCACCTCACCGGTGATCCGGCCCGCGGACAGCGTGTAGATGCGGTCGCAGATGCCGAGCAGCTCCGGCAGCTCGGACGAGATCACGACCACCGCCTTGCCCGCCGCGACGAGCCGGTTGATGATGAGGTAGATCTCGTACTTGGCGCCGACGTCGATACCGCGGGTGGGCTCGTCGAGTATCAGCACGTCCGGGTCTGTGAACAGCCACTTGGACAGCACGACCTTCTGCTGGTTGCCGCCGGACAGCTTGCCCACGACGCTCATGACGCTCGGCGCCTTGATGTTGAGGCTGCGCCGGCTCTCCTCGGCGACCTTGATCTCCTCGTTGCCGTTGACCCAGCCGCGGGTGGCGAGCTTGTCGAGCGCGGCGGCCGAGACGTTGCGCCGGATGTCCTCGATGAGGTTGAGGCCGTAGCGCTTGCGGTCCTCCGTGGCGTAGGCGATGCCGTTGGCGATCGCCTCGGCCACGGTGCGCGTGCGCACCTCCTTGCCGTGCACGAAGATCCGGCCGGAGATGTTGCGCCCGTACGACCGCCCGAAGATGCTCATCGCCAGTTCGGTGCGGCCGGCGCCCATGAGCCCGGCGATCCCGACGACCTCGCCTGCGCGCGCGGTGAAGTTGGCTCCCTCGACGACCGTCCGGTCCTGCGTGGGGTGCCAGACCGTCCAGTCCTCGATGCGCAGCACCTCCTCGCCGGGCTCCGACTCCCGATCGGGGTAGAAGCTCTCGAGGTCGCGGCCCACCATCCCGCGGATGATCCGGTCCTGCGTCGACTCCGGATCGCTCATGTCCATGGTCTCGACGGTGCGGCCGTCGCGGATGACGGTGGTGCGGTCGGCGATGCTGATGATCTCGTTCAGCTTGTGCGAGATCATGATCGAGGTGATGCCGCGGTCCTTGAGCGCGCGCAGCAGGTCGAGCAGGTGGGCCGAGTCGTTGTCGTTCAGCGCTGCGGTCGGCTCGTCGAGGATCAGCAGCCGCACGTCCTTCGACAGGGCCTTCGCGATCTCGA
This sequence comes from Pseudonocardia cypriaca, assembly GCF_006717045.1. NCBI lineage: Bacteria > Bacillati > Actinomycetota > Actinomycetes > Pseudonocardiales > Pseudonocardiaceae > Pseudonocardia > Pseudonocardia cypriaca. Next base: position 1,905,271 of record NZ_VFPH01000002.1, on the reverse strand, counting down.
CGAGCTGCTGCTTGCCCACCCCGAGCTGGCCGACGGGCGTGACGGCGGACTCGTCGAGGCCGACCTCGGCGAGTAGCCGGGTGGCGTCGGCGTTGGTCCGGTTCCAGTCGATCAGCCCGCTCTTACCCCTGCGCTCGTTGCCCAGGAAGATGTTCTCGGCGATCGACAGGTAGGGGACCAGGGCGAGCTCCTGGTGGATGATCACGATGCCGACGTGCTCGCTGTCGCGGATGCCCGAGAACTGGACGGTCTCGCCGTCGTAGACGATCTCGCCCTCGTAGTCGCCGGTGGGGTGGACGCCGGAGAGGACCTTCATCAGCGTCGACTTGCCGGCGCCGTTCTCACCGCAGATCGCGTGGATCTCCCCGCGTCGCACGGCGAAGTTCACGTCCGACAGTGCCTTGACGCCGGGGAAGGTCTTGGTGATGCCGCGCATCTCCAGGATGTAGTCGTCCATGAACCTCTTCGATCTCTAGGTCGTCCTCGTGGTGCGCGTTGTGGTTGCCCCCCGCGGATACGGCCTGATTGTGCGTGGTTCGGCGGGCCCCGGCAGCCTGTGCAGCCGGGACCCGCCGCGTTCTGGAGCCCGCGTCAGCTCGCCTGACCGTTGGCGACCTCCTGGGCCGTCCAGTAGCCGGTGTCGATGAGCGCGGACTGGATGTTGTCCTTGTAGACCGTGACGACCGGCAGGAGGTACGACGGGACGACCTTGACCCCGTTGTCGTACGTCGTGGTGTCGTTGGCCTGGGGCTGGCTGCCCGAGAGGTAGGCCTTGGTGGCGATGACGCCCTGCTCGGCCAGCTGGCGGGTGTCCTTGAAGATCGTCGAGCTCTGCACGCCGTCGGAGATCAGCTTGACCGACGCGATCTCCGCGTCCTGCCCGGTGACGATGGGCATCGGGTTGGCGCCGCCGGCGGTCGTCGGGCCGTAGCCGGCGTTCTGCAGCGCGGTGATGATGCCGCGGGACAGGCCGTCGTACGGCGACAGGACGCCGTTGACCTTGCTGCCGTCGCTGTAGGCGGAGGTCAGCAGGTCCTCCATGCGCCGCTGCGCGGTCTCCTGCTGCCAGCGCAGGATGGCGGCCTGCTCGATCGCCCGCTGGCCGCTCTTGACGACGAGCGTGCCGTTGTCGAGCAGCGGCTGCAGCACCGACATCGCGCCGTTCCAGAAGAAGAAGGCGTTGTTGTCGTCCAGTGAGCCGGCGAAGAGCTCGACGTTGAACGGCCCGGTGGCCGTGCCCTGCGAGCCGTCGGCGTTCTTGATGCCGAGCCCGGTCAGCAGCGCCTCGGCCTGCGCGACGCCCACCTGGAAGTTGTCGAACGTGACGTAGAAGTCGACGTTCGGGCTGTTGCGGATGAGCCGGTCGTAGGAGATGACCGGGATGTTCTGCGACTTGGCCGTCTGCAGCTGGCTGGAGAGCGCCGTGCCGTCGATCGCGGCGATGATCAGCGCGTCGGCGCCCTGGGTGATCATCTGGTCGATCTGCTGCGACTGCGTCGGGATGTCGTTGTTCCCGAACTGCAGGCTGACCTGGTAGCCGGCCTGCTCGAGCTGCTCCTTGACGGAGTTGCCGTCGGCGATCCACCGCTCGGACTCCTGGGTGGGCATAGCCACGCCGACGAGCAGGTCTCCCGGCTGCTGCTGCGCAGGGGCGCCGCCGCCGCCACCGGCGCCGCCACCGCCACCGGCGCCTCCGCCGGCACAGGCCGCCAGCGCGAACGCCATGACGGCGCCCGCGGCGACCAATCCGAGCTTCTTGTGCACGTCTCCTCCTCGAGATGCCTGCCCGTAGATGAGCCGGGCCGTCCCGCGGTGGGCGGGCGACCCAATGTGAGCGCTAACAGGGGGTAGCGTCAACCCCTCTGGCGTACGCAGCCGTCACGGTCCGATAACGCAGCCGCAACGGTCACCCGCTGCGCACCCGCGGTCACCGTAGTGCCTGGGGTGGGGTTTCCCCCCGTCACGAACGGGGTGTCTCCGCCAGTGATCACAGCGCCCCCGCCGACCACGCTGGTACCTGGTCGAGGGGGGCGGGATGGACGTCGCACTGCTGCTTCACAGCGCGTGGGTGCTGCCGGCGCTCGCGCTGCTCGTGGCGCTGGACGGGCCGTTCCCGGTGGTGCCGAGCGAGCCGTTGCTCATGACGGCGTCCGCGGTGGCGATCGGCATGGAGGACGTGCCGATGGCGCTGGGGCTGTTCGCGGCGGCCTTCGTGGGGTCGGTGGCGGGTGACCACCTGCTCTTCGCGCTCGGGCGCACGTCGCGCAGGCTGGCCCGTCCCGGCACCGGTGGCCTCGGGGGATGGGTGCGGCGCAACATCGCCGACCGGCCCGCCGTCACGATCGTCGGGGCGCGGTTCGTGCCCGCGGGGCGGCTGGTCAGCACCACCGCCGCCGGGAGGTACGGCCTCTCGCCGCGCCGGTTCCTGCCCTGCTCGCTCGCCAGCTCGGCGCTGTGGGCCTGCTACATGATGGGGGTCGGGCTGCTGCTGGGCCCGCTCACGGGCGGTGACCCCCTGCGCGGCCTGCTGGCCGGTATCGCCATGGGAGCCGTCACCGCCGGCGCGTTCGCCCTGGTGGAGCGGCTGCGCCCCCGCCGGTCAACGGACGGCGAGCAGATCACGCACCAGCTCGGCGTCGTCGCCGTCCGACCGGGCCCGTAGCAGGAGCGCGACGTCGCGCTCCGGGCGAGCGATCGTCGGGGACCCCTCCCCGCACGGCGTGGTGTGCTCCGCGAGGTACCGACCAAGACGTCCTCGCCCCCGGGAGGTTCGCATGCCCGCTCTGCGGGGTCTCGCGCGTTCGGCCGCGGCGCTCGCCGCGGCGTTCGTGACCACCGTGCTCAGCGCCGCACCCGCAGCAGCCGTGGTCGTGGTGCCGGACGCACCCGCCGGCTCGGAACGCGCGGTCGCGACGGTGCACCCGGCCCTCGTGCGCGTCACCGGCACGTTCTGGGGCTGGGTGCACAACAGGGAGGGCAGCTACGCCAACAACGGCGAGCCGTACACCTTCGTCTTCACGTGCAGCGGCTTCGGCGTGCATCCCGACGGGTACATCGCCACCGCAGGGCACTGCGTCGACGCGAACGACTGGAGCGTACGAGAAGCTCTCGTCCAGGCGGCGGCCGAAGAGGTGGTCGCGGGTCGTCCCGACCTCCCGCTGGACGAGGTCTTCAGGCACGGCCTGGCGGCGTGGGCCGTCGAGGGCGAGACGCCCGGTGCACCGATCATGAGCGAGATCCGGGTCACCGGTATCGCGGGCACCTCGCCGGACGGGCTGCTCGCCCGCGTCGTCGACGACCGCCCCAGCGGGCAGGGCGACGTCGGGCTGCTGAAGGTCGACACGACCGGCCTCCCCACGGTGGAGCTCACCACCGGGCCCGGCCCGTCGGTCGGCACACCGGTGGTCGTCGCGGGCTACTCGGAGAGCGTCGGCGAGCGCATCACCCCCGGTGCCACTCCCATGTTCGAGGGCGGCTCCGTCGACGAGGTCGTGACCGACGGCGGCCGCCCCGTCCACCGGACGAACATCACCCCCGAGGTCGGCACGAGCGGTGGACCCGCTGTCGACGACAGCGGCCGTGTGCTCGGCATCAACAGCGTTCGCACGTCGGGCGCGGGCCTGTTCAGCCTGGTCGTCCCGGTCAGCGGGTTCGTCGAGCTGCTCGGCCGCAACGGTGTGCGCGCCGAGCTGGGCCCGCGCGACCTGCGGTACCGGGATGCCCTCGACGCCTACCGGGGCGGCGAGTACACCGACGCGATCGAGGCGGTCGACCACCTCCAGCAGGAAGGGCCGACGCACCCCCGGATCGCCCAGCTGCGCAGCGAGGCGGAGCACTCCCGGGAGCTGCACGGCGACGCGTCCGAGAACCGGCTGACCACCATCGTGTTCTGGGGGAGCGCCGCGACGGGCGGCATGATCCTGAGCGCCGTGATCGTCGGGCTGCTGGTGGCGCGCAGGCGGCGACCGAGGCCCGTCGTGATGGGGCCGCCCCCGCACCCCCCGTTCCCGGGTCCGGTTCCGCCGCCCGCGTGGCGGCCGGGGCCGCCTGCGGGCGCACCGGTCCACCCCTACGGTCGGCGGCCCCCGGTCCTGGGGCGTGCACCGATGTCCTTCGACGGACCGACCCGGAAGATCAGCACCGCCCCGGACGGCCGGGACGGCTGACGCACGAACGGCGCTCCCGTCCGAGAGGGGTCGGACGAGAGCGCCGTTCGGGCAACGATCAGGTGAGCGGGCGGTCCGTCGGCGCGATCGGGCGGGGCAGCACGTCCCGGCCGGTCAGGTAGCCGTCCACGCCCGCAGCGGCCGCGCGGCCCTCCGCGATCGCCCAGACGATCAGGCTCTGGCCACGGCCCATGTCGCCCGCGGAGAACACGCCGTCGACGCTGGTCATGAAGTTGGCGTCGCGGGCGACGTTGCCGCGCTGGTCCAGCTCAACACCGAGGTCGGTGAGCAGCTTGCCCTTCTCCGGCCCGACGAAGCCCATCGCGAGCAGCACGAGCTGGGCGGGCAGCTCCTTCTCGGTGCCCTCGACCGGCACGAAGCGGCCGGTCTCGTCGCGCGTGACCTCGACGAGCCGCAGCGCCGCGAGCTTGCCGTCGGAGTCGGCGACGAACTCGGTGGTGTTCACCGAGAACAGCCGCTCGCCGCCCTCCTCGTGGGCCGAGGACACCCGGTAGACCATCGGGTAGGTCGGCCACGGCATGCCCTCGGTGCGCTTCTCCGGCGGCGTGGGCATGATCTCCAGCTGCGTGACCGAGCGGGCGCCCTGGCGGTGGGCGGTGCCGAGGCAGTCGGCGCCGGTGTCGCCGCCACCGATGATCACCACGTCCTTGCCCGCCGCGGTGATCGGCGGGGCGTCGATGTCGCCCTGCTGCACGTGGTTGGCCCACGGCAGGTACTCCATCGCCTGGTAGACACCCTCGACCTCGCGGCCGGGCGCCGGCAGGTCGCGCCATGCGGTGGCCCCGCCCGCGAGCACGACGGCGTCGTACTCCTCGCGCAGCTGCTCGGCCGTGACGTCGCTGCCGACGTCGACGGAGGCGCAGAACTGCGTGCCCTCCGCCCGCATCTGGTCGAGGCGCCGGTCGAGCCGGTTCTTCTCCATCTTGAACTCGGGGATGCCGTAGCGCAGGAGGCCGCCGATGCGGTCGGCACGCTCGAACACCACGACGTCGTGCCCGACGCGGGTGAGCTGCTGCGCGGCGGCGAGCCCGGCAGGCCCGGACCCGACGACGGCCACCTTCTTGCCGGTCTTCTTCGTCGGGGGCTGTGGCGCGACCCAGCCCTCCTTGAACGCGTGGTCGATGATCTGCAGCTCGACCTGCTTGATCGTGACCGCGTCGCTGTTGATCGCGAGCACGCACGCCGCCTCGCACGGGGCGGGGCACAGCGTCCCGGTGAACTCCGGGAAGTTGTTGGTGGCGTGCAGCCGCTCGATCGCCTCGCGCCAGTCGTGGCGGTAGACGAGGTTGTTCCACTCCGGGATGAGGTTCCCGAGCGGGCAGCCCTGGTGGCAGAACGGGATGCCGCAGTCCATGCAGCGGCTGGCCTGCCGCTCGAGCTCGTTGTCCGGGAACTCCTCGTAGACCTCCCGCCAGTCCATGAGCCGCAGCGGGACGGGACGGCGGGTCGGGGTCTCGCGGGGGACCTTCAGGAAGCCCTTCGGGTCAGCCATGCGCGGCCTCCATAATTGCTTCGTTGACGTCGCGGCCGTCGCGCTCGGCCGCGGCGCGGGCGTCCAGGACCCGCTTGTAGTCCTTGGGCATGACCTTGCCGAACCGCTCGACGGCGTCGTCCCAGTGGGTCAGCAGGTTCCACGCGACCGCCGAGTCGGTCTCGGCGTGGTGGCGCGCGACGGTGTCGCGCAGGAATGCGCGGTCGTCGTCGTCGAGCGGGTCGATGTCGACCATCTCGCCGTTGACCCGGTGCCGGGGCAGGTCGAGGACGTACGCGACGCCCCCGGACATGCCCGCCGCGAAATTGCGCCCGACCTTGCCGAGCACCACCACGCGGCCGCCGGTCATGTACTCGCAGCCGTGGTCGCCCACGCCCTCGACGACGGCGAGAGCGCCCGAGTTGCGCACGCAGAACCGCTCGCCGACGACACCGCGGATGAACATCTCGCCCGAGGTGGCGCCGTAGCCGATGACGTTGCCCGCGATGACGTTCTCCTCGGCCGCGAACGGGGCCGCCGGGTCGGGGCGCAGCGTGAGCCGCCCGCCCGAGAGGCCCTTGCCGAAGTAGTCGTTGCTGTCACCGACCAGCCGCAGCGTGATCCCCTTGGGCACGAACGCGCCGAAGCTCTGCCCGGCCGAGCCGGTGAGCGTGACGTCGATCGTGTCGTCGGGGAGGCCCTCGCCGCCCCAGCGCCGGGTGAGCTCGTAGCCGAGCATCGTGCCGACGGTGCGGTTGACGTTGCGGACCGGCAGGTCGAGCCGCACCTTGTCGCCGGACGCGAGCGCGCCCTCGCACAGCTGGATCAGCGTGTTGTCGAGCGCCTTCTCCAGGCCGTGGTCCTGCTGCTTCGTGCGGTGGCGCGCGGTGCCGGCCGGCAGCTGCGGCATGTGGAAGATCGGCGAGAGGTCGAGCCCCTCGGTCTTCCAGTGCCGCACGGCGTCGTCGGTGTCGAGCATCTCGGCGTGCCCGACGGCCTCCGCGATCGAGCGGAACCCGAGCCGCGCCAGGTACTCGCGCACCTCCTCCGCGACGAACCGCATGAAGTTGACGACGTACTCCGGGCGCCCGTCGAACCGCTTGCGCAGCTCCGGGTTCTGCGTGGCGACGCCGACCGGACAGGTGTCGAGGTGGCAGACCCGCATCATGATGCAGCCCGACACCACCAGCGGCGCGGTGGCGAAGCCGAACTCCTCGGCCCCGAGCAGCGCAGCGATGACGACGTCGCGGCCGGTCTTGAGCTGGCCGTCGGCCTGCACGACGATCCGGTCGCGCAGGCCGTTGCGCAGCAGGGTCTGCTGGGTCTCCGCGAGCCCCAGCTCCCACGGCCCGCCCGCGTGCTTGATCGACGACAGCGGTGAAGCGCCGGTGCCGCCGTCGTGGCCCGAGATGAGCACGACGTCGGAGTAGGCCTTCGCCACGCCGGCCGCGACCGTGCCGACGCCGACCTGGCTCACCAGCTTCACGTGGACGCGGGCGCGCGGGTTGGCGTTCTTGAGGTCGTGGATGAGCTGCTTGATGTCCTCGATCGAGTAGATGTCGTGGTGCGGCGGCGGTGAGATCAGCCCGACCCCCGGCGTGGAGAACCGGGTCTTCGCGATCCACGGGTAGACCTTCGCGCCGGGCAGCTGCCCGCCCTCGCCCGGCTTGGCGCCCTGCGAGATCTTGATCTGCAGGTCGTCGGCGTTGACCAGGTACTCGCTGGTGACGCCGAAACGGCCGGACGCGACCTGCTTGATCGCGCTGCGCCGGGAGTCGCCGTTCGCCTCGACCGTGTAGCGGTCGGCGTCCTCGCCGCCCTCACCGGTGTTGGACTTGCCGCCGAGGCGGTTCATCGCGATGGCGAGGGTCTCGTGCATCTCCTTGGAGATCGAGCCGTAGGAGATGGCGCCGGTCGCGAACCGCTTGACGATCTCCTCGACGGGCTCGACCTCGTCGATCGGCACCGGCGGCCGCACGCCCTCCTTGAACCGGAACAGGCCGCGCAGCGTCATGAGCCTGCCCGCCTGCTCGTCGACGGCGCGCGTGTACTCCTTGAAGACGTCGTAGCGCCCCTGGCGCGTCGAGTGCTGCAGCCTGAACACCGTCTGCGGGTTGAACAGGTGCAGCTCGCCCTCGCGGCGCCACTGGTACTCGCCGCCAACCGGGAGCGTGCGGTGGTTGGGCCGGACGTCGTCGGACGGGAAGGCGCGGCGGTGCTGGATCAGCACCTCCTCGGCCAGCTCGTCGAACCCGACACCGCCGAGGCGCGACGTGGTGCCCGCGAAGCAGGAGTCGATGACGTCGGGCCCGAGGCCGATCGCCTCGAAGATCTGCGCGCCCGTGTAGGACGCGACCGTCGAGACGCCGATCTTCGACATCGTCTTGCGGACGCCCTTGCCGAGCGCCTTCACCAGGTTGTACGCGGCCTGCTCCGGTGTGACACCGGGGATGTCGCCGCGCGCGGCCAGGTCCTCGACGGTGGCCATCGCCAGGTACGGGTTGACGGCCGCGGCGCCGTAGCCGAGCAGCAGCGCGATGTGGTGCACCTCGCGCGCGTCGCCCGCCTCCACGATGAGCCCCACCCGGCTGCGGGTCTTCTCGCGCACCAGGTGGTGGTGCACCGCGCCGGTGAGCAGCAGCGACGGGATCGGGGCGAAGTCCTTCGTGACGCCCCGGTTGGACAGCACGATGAGCCGTGCGCCGTCCTCGATGGCCTCCGAGACCTCGGTGCAGATCTCCTTGAGCCGCCGGGAGAGCCCCGCCCCGCCGTCGGCGGCCTTGAAGACGCCCTTGGCCGTGACGCTGGCGAAGCCGGGCAGCTCGCCGTCGTCATTGATGTGGATGATCTTGGCGAGGTCGTCGTTGCCCAGCACCGGGAACGGCACGACGATCGTCCTGCAGTTCGCCGGGGTGGCGTCGAGCAGGTTCTGCTCAGGGCCGAGCAGGCTCTGCAGCGACGTGACCAGCTCCTCGCGGATCGCGTCCAGAGGCGGGTTGGTGACCTGCGCGAACAGCTGGGTGAAGTAGTCGAACAGCTGCCGCGGGCGCGACGAGAACGGCGCGAGCGGCGCGTCGTTGCCCATCGAGCCGATCGGCTCGGCCCCGCTGGTGGCCATCGGCTTGAGGAGGATGTTGAGCTCCTCCTCGGTGTAGCCGAACGACTGCTGCCGGTGGGTGATCGCGGAGTGGTCGTAGATCTCGCGCTCGCGCGTCGGCAGCTCGTCGAGGTGGATCAGGCCGGCGTGCAGCCAGTCGGCGTACGGGTGCTCGGCCGCGAGCGCGCCCTTGATCTCGGCGTCGTCGAGGATGCGGCCCTGCGCGGTGTCCACGAGGAACATGCGGCCGGGTTCGAGGCGGCCCTTGCGCACCACGGCCGACGGCTCGACGTCCAGCACACCCACCTCGGACGCGAGCACGACCGTGCCGTCCTCGGTGATCCAGTAGCGGGCGGGGCGCAGACCGTTGCGGTCGAGCACGGCGCCGATCTGGGTGCCGTCGGTGAACGCGACGAGCGCGGGCCCGTCCCACGGCTCCATCAGAGTGGAGTGGAACTCGTAGAAGGCCCGGCGGGCCGGGTCCATCTCGTCGTGGTTCTCCCACGCCTCCGGGATCATCATCAGGACGGCGTGCGGCAGGCTCCGGCCGCCCAGGTGCAGCAGCTCGAGGACCTCGTCGAACGTGGCGGAGTCGCTCGCGTCCGGCGTGACGATGGGCGACAGGCGTGCGAGGTCACCCGGGATGAGGTCGGACTCCAGCAGCGCCTCGCGCGAGGCCATCCAGTTGCGGTTGCCGCGCAGCGTGTTGATCTCGCCGTTGTGGGCGACGTAGCGGTACGGGTGGGCGAGCGGCCACGCGGGGAACGTGTTGGTGGAGAACCGGGAGTGCACGACGGCGAGCGCGCTCGTGACGCGCTCGTCGGACAGGTCCGGGTAGAACGCCTCGACCTGCGGCTCGGCGAGCATGCCCTTGTAGACGATGGTGCGCGGCGACAGGCTCGGGAAGTAGGCGCCGGTGGCGTGCTCGGCGCGCTTCCGGAGGCAGAACGCGCGGCGCTCCAGGTCGATGCCGGTCTCGCCGGCGGGCCCCGCCACGAACAGCTGGCGGAAGCTCGGCATGGCGTCGCGCGCCATCGGGCCCAGGTCGGCGGCGTCGGGATCGGTGGGCAGCTCGCGCCAGCCCAGCACCTCGAGGCCTTCCTCGGCGGCGATCTTCTCGATCTCGGCCACGGCGACGTCCGCATCGGCCGCGTCAGCGGGCAGGAACGCGGTGCCGACGGCGTAGGCGCCCTCGTCGGGCAGCGGGAAGTCCACGACGGCCCGGAAGAACTCGTCGGGCACCTGGATCAGGATGCCCGCGCCGTCCCCGGTGTTGGCCTCCGCGCCGCGCGCGCCGCGATGCTCCATCCGCAGCAGCGCGGTGAGCGCCTTGCGGACGATGCCGTGGTCGCGGCGACCGGCGAGATCGGCGACGAAGGCGACGCCGCAGGCGTCGTGCTCGAACTCCGGGTCGTAGAGCCCGGACGAGGTACCCGCTGGGATCGCAGCCAAGAGTGCCTCCTGTTGTCGTCTCGGTGCACCCCGACACCAGCATCGGGACGACGGTGTAGACGAGTGTGTGGTGGTGGACGTTCAGGGGAAAGGGGAGTATCGGTCCGACCTGCCCGCGCCGCCGGTTCTGGCGCCCCCGTCCGCGTGCGGCGCAGCACCGTGCGTCCGGACGTGGTGGGCCTCGGACACCGGCACGACGACCGGTCGCCGTCGTGGGGCATCCCGGAGTTCTCCGCACGGGTGCGAGCGCGCACGCGTCAGCGGGTGCGGTTTCGCCGGAACAATGTCGCACGTGGGAGCGGCGATTCGCCAGAGAGAGCCGCAGTGACCACAGTGACCGGCCTCGAACGCGCGAGATCGACCGTACGCCCTGTAATGTGTACGGCCGGTTTCCTCGGCGTGACCTCGTGGCGCCGCCCACCCTACTCGCCCCGTGAGCGACCGGGCGCAGGATGTGATCGGGGCACACTGCGGGTGTGGACGCACGTTCCCTGCTCGCCGACGTGGCCGGGTTCGGCCCGTTCTTCACGCTCGGCAGCGGCTCCGGCGAGCGCCCGCTGGCCGACGCGGAGCTGGTCCGCGACCGGATCGAGCGCGTCCGCGGCGCGTTGCGGTGCGCGGAGCGGGTGGCGGCCTCGCTCGCGTTCCAGGGGTTCGCGGCCCAGCTGGCGTCCGCTCCGTACGCGGCCGCCGTGGTGCACGGGGCCGTCCCGGCGCTCGGTCCGGCAACGGTGTGGTGGACGCGTGCGGGCGACGGCGGCTGGACGCCCCGCACCAACGGCACGGCCGTCGTCGGCGTCGACGAGCTCCCCGCGCTGCTCGACGGCCTGCTCGCACCGCTCGTCGGGGCGGTACGGGCGCAGGTCCCGGTGGCCGAACGGCTGCTGTGGGGCAACGCGGCCTCCACGGTCGCGGCCGCCAAGCGGCTGCTCGTGGTGCAGCGGCCCGCGGCGGCCGGCCGGGCGGCAGAGGTGGCGGAGGCGGTGCTCGCCCACGGCCGGTTCGCAGGCACGGGGGAGCTGTTGCCGCCGCGGGACCCCGATCTGGTCTGGACGTTCCGCCGCCGCAGCTGCTGCCTCTACTACCGGGTGCCGGGTGGCGGCCTCTGCGACGACTGCGTTCGATTGCCGCCGCCGCGCTCCGGCCCGCAAGGCGCGGCCACAGCCCGCCAGGGGAGCGGCCTGCCGGACCCGTAGACTCGCGAGGACGAACGGCCGGGCGCGGCCCGCCAGCGGACCCACGTCGCCTGCGGTCCGCGCACATCCCAGTACCAACCGAGGAGTAGTCCCACCGTGAAGAGCACCGTCGAGCGGCTGAGCCCGACGCGAGTCCGCATCAACGTCGAGGTGCCCTTCGACGAGCTGAAGCCGGACTTCGACCGGGCCTACAAGAAGATCGCGCAGCAGGTCAGGGTGCCGGGCTTCCGCCCGGGCAAGGTGCCGGCCCGCATCATCGAGGCCCGGCTCGGCCGCGGCGTCGTGCTCGAGGAGGTCGTCAACGGCGCGGTGCCGGCCAAGTACAGCGAGGCCATCACCAGCGCCGAGGACCTCACCCCGATCGGTCGCCCCGACATCGAGGTCACCGAGATCGCCGACGGCGACAAGCTCTCGTTCAAGGCCGAGGTCGACGTCCGCCCGCAGATCGACCTGCCCGACCTCGCCTCGCTCTCGGTCTCCGTCGACGACGTCGAGGTCAGCGAGGACGACGTCCAGGAGCAGCTGGAGAACCTCCGCGCCCGCTTCGGCACCCTCACCGGTGTGGAGCGGCCCGCGCAGAAGGACGACTTCGTCCTCATCGACCTGTCGGCCACCGTCGACGGCGAGCCCGTCGAGGACGCCACCACCACCGGCTTCTCGTACCAGGTTGGCCAGGGCGGCCTCATCGACGGCATCGACGAGGCGATCGAGGGCCTCTCGGCGGACGAGGAGCGGACCTTCACCACCAAGCTGGTGGCCGGCGAGTTCGCCGACAAGGACGCCGAGGTCACCGTCAAGGTCACGGCCGTCAAGGAGCGCCAGCTCCCCGAGGCCGACGACGAGTTCGCCCAGCTGGCCAGCGAGTTCGACACCCTCGAGGAGCTCACCGCCGACCTGCGGGAGCGGCTCGGCCGGGTCCGGAGGATGGAGCAGGTCACGCAGGCGCGCGACAAGGTGCTCGACGCCATCGTCGAGGCCACCGAGGTGCCGCTGCCGGAGTCCGTCGTGCAGGCCGAGATCGACTCCGCCCTCCACGACGCCGTGCACCCCTTCGACCACGACGAGGCCAAGTTCGAGGAGTTCCTCGTCTCGCAGGGGAGCAGCCGCGAGCAGTTCGACGCCGAGACCAAGGAGGCGGCGGAGAAGTCCGTGCGCACCCGGCTCGTGCTCGACGCGCTCGCCGACCGCGAGCAGACCACCGTGAGCGAAGAGGAGCTCACCGAGCGCATCGTCTTCCAGGCCCAGCAGTACCAGATGCAGCCCGAGGAGTTCGTGCGCCGCATCCAGGAGGCCGGCCAGCTGGGTGCCGTCTACTCCGACGTCCGCCGCAGCAAGGCGCTCATCGCGGCCGTGCGCGCGGCCACCGTCACCGACGCGTCGGGCAGCGAGGTCGACATGTCCGACCTCCTGGGCCCGGATGACGAAGAGGACGCGGAGACCACCGAAGCTCCCGAGGTGAGCGAGGACGCTCCGGCCACCTCCGAGGAGAAGGCGGCCGCCTCTTCCTGAGGCGCGCCACGCCCACAGCGAACAACCTGGCCGTACGCGGCGGATGAGAAGTTCGTCCGCGTAGGGTCGGAACCGATGGACACGCGAGCCGAACCAGCAGAAGGCAGGGTGAAGTGAGGCCAGAGGACATCGGCCCGCGTACGGCGGACCGACTCGTCGGGGAGACGATGCGGCGGGGCGGCGCGCCCGCCTCGATGACGCTGTCCGACTCGGTGTACGAGCGGCTGTTGCAGCAGCGGATCATCGTGCTCGGCCAGCAGGTGGACTCGGAGATCTCGAACCGCATCGCGGCACAGATGCTGCTGCTCGCGGCCGAGGACGCCGAGGCCGACATCTCCCTGTACATCAACTCGCCGGGCGGCTCGGTGCCGGACGGCATGGCGATCTTCGACACGATGCAGTTCATCCCGTGCGACGTCGCGACCTACGGGATGGGCATGGCCGCCTCCATGGGGCAGTTCCTGCTCTCGGCGGGCACGCCCGGCAAGCGGTACGTGCTGCCGCACTGCCAGATCCTGATGCACCAGCCGTCGGCGGGTGTCGGTGGCACCGAGTCGGACATCTCCATCCAGGCGGAGCTGTTCAGGCGCCACAAGCGCGAGATGGCGGAGCTGATCGCCGAGCACACCGGGCAGACCGTCGAGCGGATCGTCGCCGACTTCGACCGCGACCGGTGGTTCTCGGCGCAGGAGGCGCTCGAGTACGGCTTCGTCGACCACGTCATCACCCGCGCCAGCCAGATTCCCGACACGAACCAGAACGGGAGCGCCCGATGAGTTTCCAGATGCCGGGTGGCCGGGCGCCCGAGGCGCCCCAGTCGCGGTACGTGCTGCCCTCCTTCGTCGAGCGCACGAGCTACGGGGTCAAGGAGTCCAACCCGTACAACAAGCTCTTCGAGGAGCGCATCATCTTCCTCGGGGTGCAGATCGACGACGCGTCCGCCAACGACGTGATGGCGCAGCTGCTGTGCCTCGAGTCGGCCGACCCGGACCGCGAGATCAGCATGTACATCAACTCGCCCGGTGGCTCGTTCACGTCGCTCATGGCCATCTACGACACGATGCAGTTCATCCGCCCGGACATCCAGACGGTCTGCCTCGGGCAGGCCGCGTCCGCAGCGGCCGTGCTGCTCGCGGCCGGCACGCCGGGGCGCCGCCTCGCCGTGCAGAACGCGCGCGTGCTGATCCACCAGCCCGCCACCGAGGGCTTCTACGGCCAGGTGTCGGACCTGGAGATCCAGGCGGCCGAGATCTCCCGCATGCGCAGGCTGCTGGAGAGCACGCTGGCCCACCACACCCACCGCACCCCCGAGCAGGTGCACGAGGACATCGAGCGGGACCGGATCCTCACGGCCGAAGAGGCCAAGGAGTACGGGATCGTCGACGAGATCATCCAGAGCCGCAAGCTCTCCGCGGTCTGACAACTTCACGAGGCGGGTCGGCGCCAGGCCTTTCCGGGCCTGCGCCGACCGTCCGCCGACCCGTCACCGAATCTCCGGTGCACGAAGCTCCCCGGGGACCGGGTAGGACGGGTACCGTCCAGAGAGCGCGCCTCCCGGACCCGCCGGGGCAGCGCAGAGAAGGATTTGGGGTCTGCACTCATGGCACGCATCGGCGACGGCGGTGACCTGCTCAAGTGCTCGTTCTGCGGGAAGAGCCAGAAGCAGGTCAAGAAACTGATCGCCGGCCCTGGGGTCTACATCTGCGACGAGTGCATCGATCTCTGCAACGAGATCATCGAGGAGGAGCTGGCCGAAGCGGGTGAGGTCAAGCTCGACGAGCTGCCCAAGCCGGCGGAGATCCACGAGTTCCTCGACCAGTACGTCGTCGGGCAGACCCAGACGAAGCGCACCTTGTCGGTGGCGGTCTACAACCACTACAAGCGCATCCAGGCCGGCGAACGCCGCGGTGGCGGCGACAGTGGCGACGGTATCGAGATCGCCAAGTCCAACATCCTCATGCTCGGACCCACCGGCTGCGGCAAGACCTACCTCGCGCAGACGCTGGCCAAGCTGCTCAACGTCCCGTTCGCGATCGCCGACGCCACGGCGCTCACCGAGGCCGGGTACGTGGGTGAGGACGTCGAGAACATCCTGCTGAAGCTGATCCAGGCCGCCGACTACGACGTCAAGCGCGCCGAGACCGGCATCATCTACATCGACGAGGTCGACAAGATCGCCCGCAAGTCGGAGAACCCGTCGATCACGCGCGACGTCTCCGGTGAAGGCGTTCAGCAGGCGCTGCTGAAGATCCTGGAGGGCACCACTGCGAGCGTGCCGCCGCAGGGCGGGCGCAAGCACCCCCACCAGGAGTTCATCCAGATCGACACCACCAACGTGCTGTTCATCGTGGCGGGTGCGTTCGCTGGTCTCGAGAAGATCATCGGCGACCGGGTGGGCAAGCGCGGGCTGGGCTTCGGCGCCGAGATCCGCTCCAAGCGCGACCTCGACCCTTCCGAGAGCTTCACCGAGACCCTGCCAGAGGACCTCATCAAGTTCGGCCTGATCCCCGAGTTCATCGGCCGCCTGCCGATCGTCGCCTCGGTCACCTCGCTGGACAAGGACGCCCTCGTCAAGATCCTCACCGAGCCGCGCAACGCACTGGTCAAGCAGTACCGCAAGCTGTTCGAGATGGACGGCGTCGAGCTGGAGTTCACCGAGGACGCCCTCGAAGCGGTCGCCGACCAGGCCATCCTGCGCGGCACCGGCGCCCGCGGCCTCCGGGCGATCATGGAGGAAGTGCTGCTGCCCTGCATGTACGACATCCCGAGCCGCGACGACGTGGCCAAGGTCGTCGTCACCGGTCAGACGGTGCGCAGCAACGTCAACCCCACGATCGTTCCCCGCACCCCGGCCCGCCGGGAGCGCCGGGAGCGTTCTGCCTGAACCTTCCACGAAGCAACGCCGGTCTGCGCCACGCGGGCCGGCGTTGCTGCGTTGTGCGCTCAGGCCGATTCCGACGAACGGCGCATCGGTCGGAACCTATCCGACGAACGCGCCGCTCGTCGGAACGTTCGTCGGCCGCTCGTCGACCGCTGGGCTCGGCTGCATACCGTATGGCCCAGCCGCGGTTGCAGGGGTACCCGACGTGATCTACGTTCACGCGGTCCTGTCGGGATGAGGTGGCGAGGGAGCCCCCATGGCAGTCGGTTTCCTGCAACGCGAGCGCATCATCGCGCCGCCGGGCTGGAGCAGGTGGCTGATCCCACCCGCTGCGCTGTCCATCCACCTCGCGATCGGGCAGGCGTACGCCTGGAGCGTCTTCAAGAACCCGCTCGCCGCCACGATGTTGCAGGGCAACCCGGCCGCGGGCACGCTCACCGCGCTCCCGTTCACGCTGGGCATCGTGATGCTGGGGGTCTCGGCGGCCGTGTTCGGCACCGCGGTCGACCGCAATGGGCCGCGCTGGGCCATGTTCATCTCGATGGTCTGCTTCTGCACCGGCTTCCTGGTGTCGGCGCTGGGCGTGTCGATCGGCCAGTACTGGCTGGTCGTCCTCGGCTACGGGGTGATCGGCGGGATCGGGCTCGGCATCGGCTACATCTCGCCGGTGTCAACGCTCATCAAGTGGTTCCCCGACCGTCCCGGCATGGCCACCGGCCTCGCGATCATGGGCTTCGGCGGCGGCGCGCTGATCGCCTCCCCGTGGTCGGCGTCGATGCTCTCCGCGTTCGGGGCGACGGGCGACAACGCCCAGGCCAGCGGCGTCGCGCTCGCCTTCCTCGTCCACGGGCTCGCCTACGCGGTGTTCATGTCGGTGGGCTGGCTGCTCGTGCGCGTCCCGGCGGACGGCTGGCGGCCCGCGGGCTGGCACCCCTCCGAGGCGAAGACGCACGCGCTGATCACCACGGCCAACGTGTCGGCGAACAACGCGATCCGCACGCCCCAGTTCTGGCTGCTGTGGGTCGTGCTGTGCTTCAACGTCACCGCGGGCATCGGCATCCTCGAGCGCGCTTCGCCGATCTTCCAGGACTACTTCCCCGACGCCGGCACCGAGATCGCCGCCGCGGCGGCCGGCTTCGTCGCGATCCTGTCGCTGTCGAACATGGTGGGCCGGATCGTCTGGTCCTCGACGTCCGACCTCATCGGCCGCAAGAACATCTACCGGGTCTACCTGGGCGTCGGCGCCCTGCTCTACCTGCTCATCACGCTGCTGGGCAACGCCAACCAGGCGGTGTTCCTCATCGCGTCGATGCTGATCCTGTCGTTCTACGGCGCCGGCTTCGCCACGGTGCCCGCGTACCTGCGCGACCTGTTCGGCACGTACCAGGTCGGAGCGATCCACGGGCGCCTGCTCACGGCGTGGTCCACGGCGGGCGTGCTCGGGCCGGTGATCGTCAACGCGATCGCCGACGCGCAGATCGCGGCGGGCGTGCAGGGGCCCGGCCGGTACACGGTGGCGTTCTCGATCATGATCGGGCTGCTCGTGATCGGCTTCATCTGCAATGAGCTCATCCGGCCGGTGGACGAGCGGTACCACGAGCCGGCGGAGGAGCAGGCCATCGGCGCGACGGGAGCGAAGGCGGCATGACGCAGTCCGACACCGCAGGGGCCCACTCCGGTCCACCGCCGGTCGCGTGGCTGGCCTGGGCATGGGTGCTGATCCCGTTCCTGTACGGCCTGTACCAGCTCGTGATCAAGATCCCCGCACTGTTCGGGGGCTGACGCGCGTCGCGGTTCCCCGCTACGCGGCGGGGCGCCGCGCGTACACCTCGATCTCGATCTTCATGCGGGGATCGGCGAGGCCGCACACGAGCATGGTGGCGGCCGGCCGCACGGCACCGAAGCGGCGGCGCAGGACCGGCCAGCAGGGCTCGAAGTCGTCCCGCTCGGGCAGCAGGTACCGCACCCGCACGACGTCGGCGAACGTGCAGTCCGCCGCGGCCAGGGCGGCCTCGATGTTCACCAGGCACTGCTCGGCCTGCTCCACCACGTCGTCGGAGATCGTCATGGTGGTGTAGTCGAAGCCGGTCGTCCCCGACACGTGCACCCAGTCACCGTCCACGACGGCCCGGGCGTATCCGATCTGCTCCTCGAACGTGGAGCCGCTGAGGATCGCGCGTCGTGCTGTCACGGGCAGGACGCTAAGTGGCTGGCTGCGATACGTCCAATACACCAGATCGGTTCGCGACGTTGCTCAGCGCCTGTGCACCGCCGCCTGCGGGGGCGACGCCGTCCGGTTAGGGTCGCGCGGTGGCTGACAGCAGTGATGCAAGCGCCCTGTCCGAGTGGGTCACCGCCGTGGTGCGGGAGCTCGGCATCGAGGAGGCCCTGGACCGTGAGGGCGTCGTCGACATGGTGCTCGACCTGACCTCCGACGTCGCGCACGGCGTCTCCCGGCCGGGGGCGCCGGTCACCGCCTTCCTCATCGGGGTGGCGGCCGGCCGCGCCGACGACCCCGCCGTTGCCGCCCGCGACTACGCCCAGAAGATCAGCCGCCTCGCCGACGGCTGGGACGCCGACAGCGAGCGCGGCACCGCGGCGGGGGACCAGTCCCGACGCGCCTGACGTACGAGCGGCCGAGCCTCAGCCGGTCACGTCGAGGTCGGCGACGATCCGGGTGGGCCGGATGCGCACCACCAGCTCGCCCGGCACGCCGTTGCGCTTCCCGAACTCCTCGGCCTGGTCGGCGCCCATGTAGCGGCCGCCGATGGCGGTGGCGGTCCGCAGCAGCTCGTCCGGCTCGTCCGAGACCGACGCCGTGCCCTGAACCTGCACGAACGCGTACGGCGGCTCGTCGAGGTCGACGCAGAGCACCACGCGGGGGTCCCGGGCGATGGCCCGCGCCTTGGGCGTGGTGGCACCGGTGTTGAACACGAGCTCGTCGCCGTCGAGGACGAACCACACCGGCGCCACGAGTGGGCGGCCGTCCTTGGCGACGTAGCCGAGCTTGCCGGTGCGCGTGCCGGCGGACAGGAAGGCGCGGATCTCGGGCGTCAGGTCGGACACAGTCGGCACTGTATGCGCCGGCGTTCATCCGGCGACCGGTAACCGTTCACCCGAGTGGACTACACCAGGCGCATGCGTCTTCGGATCGATCGCCGAACCCTGCTCCGCGCCGCCGCTGTTGGCGCGCTCGCCGCGCCCGGGCTCGTGCGGGCCGACCGCCCGGTGCTCACCCACGGCGTGCAGTCGGGGGACGTGGTCCGCGGGTCGGGCCTCGTCTGGGCTCGGGCGGACCGGCCGTCGCGGATGGTCGTCGAGGTGTCCGAGGACGCCGGCTTCGCGCACGCGCGGCGGGTGGAGGGACCGGTCCTGACGCCGGACACCGACTTCACCGGGAAGGTGCGGGTGTTCGGGCGCGGCCGCACCGTGCACTACCGGGTCACGGCCGAGGACCTCGACCGCCGCGTCGCGAGCGACCCGGTGACCGGGTCGTTCCGCACCCCGCCCGCCCGGCAGGAGGGTGTGCGGTTCGTCTGGTCCGGCGACGTGGTCGGGCAGGGCTGGGGGATCGACCGGGACCGGGGCGGGATGCGGATCTTCCGGGCCATGGCCGAGCGCGACCCGGACTTCTTCCTGCACAGCGGCGACACCGTCTACGCCGACGGGCCGCTCACCGAGACCGTCGCGCTGCCGGACGGGAGCACCTGGCGCAACCTCGTGACCCCGGAGAAGCTGAAGGTGGCCGAGACGCTCACCGAGTTCCGCGGGCAGTACGCCTACAACCTGCTCGACGAGAACCTGCGGGCGTTCGCCGCCGCCGTGCCGCAGGTCAACCAGTGGGACGACCACGAGGTCACCAACAACTGGTACCCGGGCGAGCTGCTCGCCGACGACCGGTACACCGAGAAGCGGGTGGACGTCCTCGCCGAGCGCGCGTTCCGGGCCTACCACGAGTGGGTGCCGCTCGACCCGCGCCGGGCGCTCGACGGCCGCGTCTACCGGCGGCTGCCGTACGGGGCGCACGTCGAGCTGTTCGTGATCGACATGCGCACCTACCGGGACGCCAACGGCGCCAACACCGGGCCTGTCGGCCGCATCCTGGGCGAGCGGCAGGCCCGGTGGCTCGTCGACGGGCTGGCGTCCTCGCAGGCGACGTGGAAGTTCGTGGCCTCCGACATGCCGATCGGCGTGCAGGTGCCGGACGGGACGGCGTGGGAGGCCGTCGCGAACGGCGCCGCCGGACCGCCGAGCGGGCGGGAGGCCGAGCTGGCGTGGGTGCTGTCGGAGCTGCGCAGGCGCCGGGTCCGCAACGTCGTGTGGCTCACCGCGGACGTCCACTACACCGCCGCCCACCACTACGCGCCCGAGCGCGCGGCCTTCACCGAGTTCGACCCGTTCTGGGAGTTCGTCTCGGGCCCGCTGCACGCGGGCGCGTTCGGGCCCAACCCGCTGGACCCGACGTTCGGTCCCGAGGCGGTGTTCGTGCAGGCGCCGCCCGCTCCGAACACCTCGCCGGCTCAGGGGTTCCAGCACTTCGGTGAGGTCGAGGTCGCGCCGGACGGCGAGCTCCGCGTGGCCCTGCGCGGGCAGGACGGTCGGGAGCTCTGGTCGACCGCGCTGCCGACCATGGCGTGATCCCTGCTCCGAGGGGGAGTATCGGGGCATGCGGACCGTGGTCGGGGTGGCACGGTGGATCGGCTCGCGAGCCGGGCGGGTGAGGCGCCGTCGCGCGGAGCCCGTGCCGGCGGCGCAGGTGCGGCCGCTGGCGGCCGGCAGGCGCCCGCTGCTCACCGACCGGCTCGGCGAGCAGCGACGCGGTGGTGCGCGCCTCGACCAGGTCGACGGCACGACGTGCGGCAGCGCGGTGCTGATCGCCCTCGCGGCGTGGGCCGACCCGGCCGAGACGGCGCGGCTCGACGGCGACGAGGTCGCCGCCGCGCCGGACGGGCCGGGCGCGGTGGCGCGGGCCGGCGTCGCCACCGGGTTCGGCGCGCGCTACGACGCTCGGCAGGTGGAGGTGCACCGGCAGGCCACGCGGTTCTGGCCGCAGGCGCTCGGTACGACGCCGTGGGGGATGGTCCGCTGGTTGCGCCGGTACGCGCCCGCCGCCGGTCCCTACCGCGTTCGGCTGGTGGACGACGTGTCCGCCGCCGACGTCGAGGACGCGCTCGCCGTGACGGGGGTGGCTCTCGCCGCGGGCCGCCCGGTGCCGCTGCTGGTGGGTTCGCTGGTGCCGCGGCACTACGTGCTGGCCCTCGGCGTGGAAGGGGACGGCCGGTGGCGGGTGTACGAGCCGACGGGCGGACAGGTCCGCGTGCTGGACCTGCGGCTGGTCCGGGAGCGCAGGCTCGCGTCCGTGCTTGGGTTCGACCGGCTGCACGCGGTGCTGCTGCCCGCCTGAGCGGGCTCAGCGGTTGAGCAGTGAGTGCCGCCGTCCGTATGCCAGGTAGATCACCATGCCGATCGCCAGCCACACCAGGAACCGCAACCAGCTGAGCAGGTCGAGGTTCAGCATCAGGTAGAAGCAGGCCACGGCGGCGAGCACGGGCAGCACCGGTGACAGCGGCACCCGGAACGGCCGGTGCAGGTCGGGCCGGCTGCGGCGCAGCACCGGCACCGCGATCGCGACGATGATCATCGCGCTCAGCGCCCCGATGGAGACCATGTCGGCGAGCTCGGAGATCGGCGTGGTCGCCGCGATCACCGCGATCACAGCGGCGCCGATGATCGTCATGCGGTGCGGGGTGCCGAACCGGGGGTGGGCGGTGCCGATCGGTTCCGGCAGGAGCCCGTCGCGGCCCATCGCGAACCCGATCCGGCCGATGGTGACCAGCTCGACCATCATCACCGAGGTCAACCCGGTCACCGCGCCGATCGAGATCAGCGCCCCGACCCACGGCAGGCCGACCGCGTTGAAGGCGCCCGCGAGCGGGGCCCCCGGGTCGATCCGGTCGTAGGGCACCATCGCGGTCAGGACGAACGAGACCGCGATGTAGAGCAGCGCGCAGATGCCGAGTGCGCCGAGCAGCCCGATCGTCATGTCTCGTTCCGGCTTGCGGGTCTCCTCGCCCAGGTTGGCCAGCGCCTCGAAGCCGGTGTAGGCGAAGAACACGACAGCGGCGGCCGTGAGCATCCCGCCGACGCCGTACGCCGTCGCCTCGATGCCGAAGATGCCCTCGACGACCGGCTGCTCGAGGATCGAGCCACCTTCCGGTACGGGCGTTGCGGGCGGGATGAACGGCGTGAGGTTCGCGGCGTCGATGAAGAAGACCCCGACGCCGATGATCAGCACGCAGACCGCGAGCTTGATCGCGACCAGCACGTTGGTGAGCCGCGAGGACTGGCGGATCCCGAGCACCGCCACGATCGTCAGCAGACCGATGATCAGGACGGCCCCGATGTTGACGGGCGCCGTCTCGCCGAACAGCACCTGCGGCAGCCCGAAGAGGTTCGCGAGGTAGCTCGACCAGCTGCGCGAGACCACGGCGAGGCCGAGCCCGAACTCGAGCAGCAGGTCCCAGCCGATGATCCACGCGATCATCTCGCCGAGCGTGGCGAAGGCGTAGGTGTAGGCGGAGCCGGCCGTCGGGACCGAGGACGCTAGCTCCGCGTAGCAGAGCGCGGCGAGCGCGGCGACGACCGCGCCGATGATGAACGACAGCGTGACCGCAGGCCCCGCGTGCTCCTTCGCCTCGACCCCCGCGAGGGTGAAGATGCCGGTGCCGATGATGATGCCGACGCCGAAACCGATGAGGTCGCGCCCGCGCAGCGTCCGCTTGAGGTGCTCGCCCTTGCCGCGTTCCAGGACGTGCTCGACCGGCATCGTGCGCAGCACCGACATCCGAGCAAGGTAGCTCCGTGAGCGGGGTCCCGCCGGACGGGAAACCACCGCGCCCGGTTTCGCACCGGCCGCCCACGGGCGCACTCCCGGACGCTCGTAGACTTTTTCGGGTGACCGACACCCTCCCACCGCGCACTGCCGACCTGCCCGCCCAGTGGAACCCGGGCGAGGTAGAGGGCGTGCTCTACGAGCGGTGGGTGGAGCGCGGGTACTTCGAGGCCGACAACGCGTCGAACCGGCCGCCGTTCTGCATCGTCATCCCCCCGCCGAACGTCACGGGCAGCCTGCACCTCGGGCACGCCATGGACCACACGCTGATCGACATCCTCACCCGGCGCCGCCGGATGCAGGGCTACGACGCGCTGTGGCTGCCGGGCATGGACCACGCGGGCATCGCCACCCAGAACGTCGTGGAGCGCAGGCTGGCCGGCGAGGGCCGCAGCAGGCACGACCTGGGTCGGGAGGCGTTCGTCGACGAGGTCTGGTCGTGGAAGGCCGAGTCGGGCGGCGCCATCCTCGGCCAGATGCGCCGCCTCGGCGACGGCGTCGACTGGACCCGCGAGCGGTTCACCCTCGACGAAGGGCTCTCCCGCGCCGTCCAGACGATCTTCAAACGGCTCTTCGACGACGACCTCATCTACCGCGCCGAGCGGATCATCAACTGGTGCCCGCGGTGCCACACGGCGCTCTCGGACATCGAGGTCGACCACCACGACGACGAGGGCGAGCTCGTCTCCATCCGGTACGGCGACGGCGAGGACTCCGTGGTCGTCGCCACCACGCGCGTCGAGACGATGCTCGGCGACACCGGCGTGGCCGTGCACCCCGACGACGAGCGCTACGCCCACCTCGTCGGGCGTGAGATCGAGCTGCCGATCGTCGGCCGCAAGATCCGGGTGGTGGCCGACGAGCACGTCGACCCGGCGTTCGGCACGGGCGCGGTGAAGGTGACCCCCGCGCACGACCCCAACGACTTCGAGATCGGCCGCCGCCACGACCTGCCGATGCCCTCGATCATGGACGAGGCCGCGGTGATCACCGGGTCCGGCACGCGGTTCGACGGGATGGACCGGTTCGCCGCGCGGGAGGCCGTCCGCGAGGAGCTGCGCGCGCAGGGCCGGATCGTCGCGGAGAAGCGGCCGTACGTGCACGCCGTCGGGCACTGCAGCCGCTGCGACACGGTGGTGGAGCCGCGGCTGTCGCTGCAGTGGTTCGTGCGCGTCGAGCCCCTCGCGAAGGCCGCAGGCGACGCCGTCCGCGACGGCCGCACCACGATCCACCCGAAGGAGCTGGAGAAGCGCTTCTTCGACTGGGTCGACAACATGCACGACTGGACGATCAGCCGGCAGCTGTGGTGGGGCCACCGCATCCCGGTCTGGTACGGCCCGGACGGCGAGGTCGTGTGCGTCGGCCCGGACGAGCAGCCGCCCACCGGGGAGGGCTGGCGCCAGGACGAGGACGTGCTCGACACCTGGTTCTCGTCGGGTCTGTGGCCGATCTCCACGCTCGGCTGGCCCGACTCCACCCCCGACCTGGCGCGCTACTACCCGACGTCCGTGCTGGTCACGGGCTACGACATCCTGTTCTTCTGGGTCGTTCGGATGATGATGTTCGGGCTGTACGCGATGGACGGCAAGCCGCCGTTCGAGCACGTGTTCCTGCACGGGCTGATCCGCGACCAGTACGGCAAGAAGATGTCGAAGTCCAAGGGCAACACGATCGACCCGCTGGACCTCATCGACCGCTTCGGCGCCGACGCCCTGCGCTTCACGATCGCCCGCGGCGCCAACCCCGGCGCGGACATGGCGTTGTCGGAGGAGTGGGTCGCAGGCTCGCGCAACTTCGGCACGAAGCTGTGGAACGCCACGCGGCTCGCGCTGACCAACGGGGCGTCACCGGACCTCCCGCTGCCCGCCGAGGCCGACCGCACCGACGCCGACCGCTGGATCCTCGGCCGGCTCGCCGAGGTGGTGGAACAGACCGACGCGCTGCTGGAGGACTTCCAGTTCGCCAAGGCCACCGAGGGGCTCTACCACTTCACGTGGGACGAGCTGTGCGACTGGTACCTCGAGCTCGCCAAGGTGCAGCTGCGCGACGAGCGCACCGCCGACGGCACCCGCGCCGTGCTCGGCCACGTGCTGGACGCGCTGCTGCGGCTGCTGCACCCGATCAGCCCGTTCGTCACCGAGGCGCTGTGGACCGCGCTGACCGGCCGGGAGTCGGTGGTCGTCGCGCCGTGGCCGACGAGCGTGGGCGTGCCGACGGACGCCGCCGCGAACGGCCGGCTGGCCGACGTGCAGAAGCTCGTCACCGAGGTGCGCCGGTTCCGCACCGAGCAGGGCCTGCCCGACAGCCGCCGCGTCGCGGCCCGGGTCGAGGGCCTCGCCGCGGCCGGGCTCGGGGAACAGGGGCCGGGCGGGGCGGCCGCCGCGCTGCGGGCCCTGGCCCGCCTCGACGACCCGGGCGACGGCTTCGCGCCGACCGCCACGCTGGACGTCCTGCTCTCCGGCGGGAAGGTCCACGTCGAGATCGACACCTCCGGCGCGATCGACGTGGCCGCCGAGCGGGCCCGCCTGGGCCGCGACCTCGCCGCCGCGCAGAAGGAGCTCGACCAGGCGGACAAGAAGCTCGCCAACCCGAAGTTCCTGGAGAAGGCCCCGGCCGACGTCGTGGCGGGCATCCGGACCCGCCGTGAGGCCGCGGAGGCGGAGCTCGCTCGGGTGACGGCGCGGCTGGAGGCCCTGCCCAGCGCCTGAGCTCACCGACGAACGGCGCGTTCGTCGGAACGCCGTGCGGGTCAGAACCGGTGGCGGGTGTGGGAGAACGTGCCCTTGCCGAAGGTCAGGACCTTGGTGGGCGCCACGGCGTACACCAGCGCCGGGCCGACCTCGTGCTGGAACGCGCCGTCGCGCGCCTCGAACTGCCAGCGCCCGTCCCACTTCGTGCGCCACGCGTCGGCGAGCCGCTCCAGCTTCGCGTCGTCCGTGACCTGGACGGCGTCGCCCTCGACGACGACGTCGAGCCCGCGGTCCCAGTCATTGCGCCCGGTGGTCAGGACGACGTGCGGGTTGCCGCGCAGGTTGACGGCTTTCTGCTCGGCGGCGCCGGTGCAGAAGTGGAGGGCGCCGTCGAGCCAGATCGCGGGGAGCGGGGTGACGTGGGGTCGGCCGTCACCGCGGACGGTGGCGATCCAGAACAGCTCCGCCGACTCGATGGCTTCCACGGTGTCGTCCCACGAGGTCGGCGTGGCGTCCGGGTCGCTGAAGCGGCTGTCGAGCGAGGTCGTCGGTGCACCCATCGGGATTCCTCTCATGCCAGTTCGTCCACGATCAGCTGATCCATCCGGGCTGCGGTGGTGAAGTCACCGAAGCGGTTGCGCATCACGGCGACGGCGACGCCGGAGTCGATGTCGGCGAAGGCGGTGGAGCCGTTCGCGCCGAGCCAGCCGAACGTCGAGCCGGGCCGGCCGCGGCCGCTCGGGCGGAAGGGGCCGTAACCGAACGCGCAGGACGTCGGGAAGCCCATCACCTCGTCCATGCCCGTGAACGCGATCGCCGCCATCTCGGCGCGGCGGGCGGGCGACACGAGGTGGCCGAGGAGCGCGGCGTAGATGCGCGCGACGCCTCGGGCGCTCATGGTGCCTTCGGCGGGGATGTCGCTGGTGAGGAGGTCGGGCCGGTTGGCGTAGTCGGCGTCGGGTACGACGCCGGGCGGCATCGCCCGCGACAGCGCCGAGCCCGGCTCCGGCCGCCGGGTGTCGGAACCGACCTGCCTCGCGACGCGCGGGAGCAGGGGCCGGGGAACGCCGAAGTGGACTTCGTCGGCGACGCCGAGCGGCCCGGTGACGTGGGTGCGCAGCAGGGCGGAGATCGGCTCGCCCGTCGCCCGGTGCAGGGTCTCGCCGAGGAGGAACCCGAACGTCTTGGCGTGGTAGCCGAACCGGGTCCCCGGCTCCCACCACGGCTCGGCGTCGGCGATCACCGCGCACATGCCGTCCCAGTCGCACAGGTCCGCCGCGCTCGTCCCGGACGGGAGCCCCGGAACCCCTGCGGTGTGCGTCAGTACGTGGCGCAGGGTCGTCCGGTCCTTCCCGTGCGACCCGAACTCCGGCCACACCTCGGCGACCCGCATGTCGTAGGAGAGGGCGCCCCGTTCGACGAGGACGTGCGCCACCGACGCGGCCACCCCCTTCGCCGTGGAGCCGGCCCAGAACAGCGTCCCGGGCTCGACCGGTGCCGCGGTACGGGGATCGGCCACGCCGCGCGCCGCGTCGACGAGCGTGCGGCCGTGCCGGATCACGGCGACCTGCAGCCCCAGCTCTGCTCCCGAGTCGATCAACTCGTCGAGCAGGGCACCGATCGCCGGGCCGAGGCTCTCCTCGCTCACACCACATGAGACCGCTCGAGGGAGCGGAACTCATCGGCCGCTCAGAGTTTGACGCCCACTTCCAGGGATTCGCCTTCACGGACGTCGAGCTCCTGGATCCGGCCAGCGGCCCGCACGTCGGTCTCTGCGAGGGCGAGTCGGGCGAGGACGGCCTGCGGCGCCGTCACCACCGTCTTGCTGACGTCGGTGCGCATGGAGACCTTCGCCTCCGACTTCGCCCGGCGCACGGCCGTGAGGACGTCGGTGGCGGCGGTGAGGACTCCCGGGTCGCCTGCGTGGGCGCGGATCTCCGCGGCGTCGGGCCACGGGGCGAGGTGCACCGAGCCCTCCTGCCACCACGACCAGACCTCCTCCGTGACGAACGGCAGCACCGGCGCGAACAGCCGCAGCAGCACCGACAGGGCCGTGGCCAGCCCGGCGCGGGCCGATGCGGCGGCGTCGGCACCGTGCTCGCCGTACGCGCGGGCTTTCACCAGCTCCAGGTAGTCGTCGCAGAAGTGCCAGAAGAACCGCTCCGTGACCTCGAGGGCGCGGGCGTGGTCGAAGTCCTCCAGCGCGGCGGTGGCGGCCTCGACGGTGTCGGCGAGCTCGGCGAGCAGGGCGCGGTCCAGCGGCGCCGTGACCCCGCCGGGTGCGGCTCCGGTGGAGAGCGCGAACCGGCTCGCGTTGAGCACCTTGATCGCGAGGCGGCGGCCGATCTTCATCTGCCCGGTGTCGAAGGCGGTGTCGGTGCCGGGCCGGGCACCGGCAGCCCAGTACCGCACCGCGTCCGATCCGTACTGCTCCAGCAACGCCAGCGGCGTGACGACGTTGCCCTTGGACTTCGACATCTTCTTGCGGTCCGGGTCGAGGATCCAGCCGGAGATGGCGACGTGCTGCCACGGCAGCGTGCCGTGCTCGGTGTGGGCACGCAGCACCGTCGCGAACAGCCAGGTGCGGATGATGTCGTGCGCCTGCGGGCGCAGGTCCATCGGGAAGACCCGCCGGAACAGGTCGTCGTCGGTGCACCAGCCTGCCGCGATCTGCGGGCTGAGCGACGAGGTGGCCCAGGTGTCCATGACGTCCGGGTCGCCTGCGAAGCCGCCCGGCACACCGCGCTGCGCCTCGGTGTAGCCGGGGGGCACGTCCGTGCTCGGGTCGACCGGCAGCGCGGCTTCCTCGGCGGCTATCGGGCGGTCGTACGCCGGCTCGCCGTGCTCGTCGAGCGGGTACCAGACGGGGAACGGCACTCCGAAGAACCGCTGCCGGCTGACCAGCCAGTCGCCGTTGAGCCCCTCCACCCAGTTCTCGTAGCGGGCACGCATGTGCGCGGGGTGCCACGCCAGCTCGCGGCCGCGGTCCAGCAGGGCCGAGCGCAGGTCGGCGTCGCGGCCGCCGTTGCGCACGTACCACTGGCGGGTGGTGACGATCTCGAGCGGCTTGTCGCCCTTCTCGTAGAACTTGACCGCGTGGGTGATGCGCTCGGGCTCGCCGACCAGCCGGCCCCGCTCCCGCAGCAGTGCGACCACCCGTTCGCGCGCGGTGTGCACCGTGGCCCCGGCCAGCTGCCCGTAGGCGTCGCCGTCCAGGCCGTCCGGCGGCTCCGCCAGGAACCGGCCGTCGTGCCCGACGACCGTGCGCGTGGGCAGCTGCAGCTCGCGCCACCACAGCACGTCGGTGGTGTCGCCGAACGTGCAGACCATCGCGATGCCGGTGCCCTTCTCCGGGTCGGCGGCGCGGTGGGCGAGCACCGGCACCTCCACGTCGAAGACGGGGGTGCGCGCGTTCGTGCCGAAGAACGGGCGGTACCGCTCGTCGTCGGGGTGGGCCACCAGCGCGACGCACGCCGGCAGCAGCTCCGGCCGGGTGGTGTCGATCTCCAGGTCGGCGCCGTCGGCCCGGGTGAACAGCAGCCGGTGGAACGCGGCGGGCCGATCCCGGTCCTCCAGCTCCGCCTGCGCCACGGCCGTGCGGAACGTGACGTCCCACAGCGTCGGGGCCTCGGCCAGGTACGCCTCGCCGCGGGCGAGGTTGCGCAGGAACGCCCGCTGCGCCGCCACCCGGGCACCGGTGCCGATCGTGCGGTAGGTCGTGGACCAGTCGACCGACAGCCCGAGGCGGCGCCACAGCTCCTCGAACGCGACCTCGTCGTCGGCGGTGAGTCGCTCGCACAGCTCGATGAAGTTCCGCCGGGACACCGGGACCTGGCGCTCGCCGGGCTGATCCGGCGGCTCGAACCCGGGCTCGTAGGGGAGGGCGGGGTCGCAGCGGACGCCGAAGTGGTTCTGCACGCGCCGCTCGGTGGGCAGGCCGTTGTCGTCCCAGCCCATCGGGTAGAACACCGCCCGCCCGCGCATCCGCTGGTAGCGCGCGACGACGTCGGTGTGGGTGTAGGAGAACACGTGCCCGACGTGCAGCGAACCGCTCACCGTCGGCGGCGGCGTGTCGATCGCGAACACCGCTTCCCGCGGGCTCGTGCGGTCGAACCGGTATACGCCCAGCTCGTCCCATCGGCGGGCCCACAACGGCTCGAGGCCGTCGATCGTGGGCCGCTCCGGCAGGGCGGGAACGGGCGATGTCATGCCGCAACGGTACGCAGACCGGCCAGCGGGATTCGCAGATCCCGGCTCGTAGACTCGCGGGGGTGAGCGACGAGCGCGACGAGCTGCCCGAGGGAGAGGGCGAGCTTCCCACGCCCGAGGACGCGGTGGTGTCGCACGTCCTCGACGCCATCCGCGGCGGCGACACCCCCGATGTCGTGCCCGCCCAGTCGTCCACGCTGGGTTTCGCGGAGTTCCTCGCGGTCGAGCAGGAGCTGGACCGCCGATGGCCGGAGACGGTGATGGAGCCGTCGCTCGACCGGATCGCCACGCTCGTGGACGTGCTGGGCGAGCCGCACCGCGGCTACCCGGTGGTGCACCTGACCGGCACCAACGGCAAGACCTCCACCGCCCGCATGGTCGACGCCATCCTCACCGAGGTGGGGCTGCGCACCGGCCGCTACACGAGCCCGCACCTGCAGCGCGCCACCGAGCGAATCAACATCGACAACCGCCCGGTGACGCCCGAGAAGTACGTTCAGGTCTACCGGGACGTCAAGCCGTTCGTGGAGCTGGTCGACCTCAAGGAAGGGGTCTCACTCTCCAAGTTCGAGGTGCTCACGGCGATGGCGTTCTCGGCCTTCGCCGACGCACCCGTGGAGGCGGCGATCGTCGAGGTGGGACTCGGCGGGCGGTGGGACGCCACCAACGTGGCCGACGGCTCCGTCGCGGTGATCACCCCGATCGGCCTCGACCACGCCGAGTACCTCGGCAACGACATCCTCGGCATCGCGCGCGAGAAGGCCGGGATCATCAAGCCGGGCGCCGTCGCCGTGCTGGCCGCCCAGGAGAAGGCGGTCGCCGACGTCCTGCTGGAGCGCTGCGTCGAGGTGGAGGCACAGGTCGCGCGCGAGGGCGTCGAGTTCGGCGTGCGCGAGCGGGAGATCGCCGTCGGCGGGCAGCGGCTCGTGCTGCAGGGCCTCGGCGCCACCTACGACGACGTGTTCCTCCCGCTGCACGGTGAGCACCAGGCGAACAACGCCGCGCTGGCGCTGGCCGCCGCGGAGGCCCTGGTCGGCGCGGGCCCGCAGCAGCCCATCGACGCCGACGTCGTGCGGGCCGCGTTCGAGCGCGTCCAGTCCCCGGGACGGTTGGAGCGGCTCGCCGCCGGGCAGGGCGTGCCCACCGTGCTCGCCGACGCCGCCCACAACCCGCACGGCGCCCGCGCGCTCGCCGCCTCGCTGGTGTCGGAGTTCCGCTTCACCCGGCTCGTCGGCGTGCTCGGCGTGATGCGGGAGAAGGACGTCCGCGGCATCCTCACCGAGCTGGAGCCCGTGCTGCAGGAGGTCGTGATCACGGCCAACTCCTCGCCCCGCTCCATGGACCCCGACGAGCTGGGTGCGCTCGCCGTCGAGGTGTTCGGGTCCGCTCGGGTCAGCGTCGAACCGGTGCTGCGGGAGGCCGTCGACCAGGCGCGCGAGCTGGCCGAGGAGGGCGGCGAGTCCGGGGTCGGCGTCGTCGTGACGGGTTCCGTGGTCACGGCGGGCGAGGTGCGGACGCTGTTCGGCAAGGAGCCGGCATGACCGCTCCCGACCCGATGAAGGGGCTGCGGGGCGTGTACGCGGCCACACTCACCCTCGAGGCGATCGTCGTGGGTCTCGCCCTGCTCGTGCTGCCGAAGTTCGGCGAGGGCGCCACCCCGTTCGGCGTCACGGCGATCGCGGCGCTGGCCGTCGCGATGGTCGTCGCGGCGGGGTTGCAGCGGCGGCCGTGGGGGCTCCGGCTCGCGCTGGGCCTCCAGGCCGTGATGATCGCCTGCGGGCTGCTGGTGCCTGCGCTCGGCGTGATGGGGGTCGTGTTCGCGCTGGTCTGGGCCGGGATCCTGCTGCTGCGTCGCGATCTCATGGGCAAGATGGCCCGCGGCGAGCTGCCCAGCCAGCAGGTCCGAGAACCGTAAGGGTCTTCTCCGCGGGGCGTCGGGCACGCTCGGCACCATGGCCACCCGCACACCGCTGTTCCGCCGTCCCGTCGTCCGGGCACTGCTCGCCGTCGGGGTGGGCCTCGCGGTGGTGGCACTCGCGCTCTTCCAGCCGTGGAAGCTCGTGGTCGACGAGCGCGTGGCCGAGGCGCTGCCGACCGCCGCACCGGCCGCGCCGGCGCCACCGGAAGCGGCGGCGGAGCCGATCGTGCTCGCCCGCGGCGAGCTGGTCGCCCACGAGCACGAGAGCAGCGGCTCCGTCCTCGTCCTCGAGCTGCCGGACGGGTCCCGCGTGCTGCGGCTGGAGGACCTCGACACGAGCAACGGACCGGACCTCCAGGTCTGGATCACGGACGCACCGGTGATCGCGGGCCGGGACGGGTGGCACGTGTTCGACGACGGCCGTCACGTCGATCTCGGCGACCTCAAGGGCAACATCGGCAGCTCGAACTACCCGCTTCCGCCCGAGGTCGACCTCGCGCAGCTGTCCAGCGTGAGCATCTGGTGCCAGCGGTTCGCCGTGTCGTTCGCCGCGGCCACCTTGGAGCCGGTCGCCTCGTGAGCCCCTATCGCCCCGCACGCCGCCTCGCCGCGCGGCGCGCGACGTAGCGGCCCATCTTCTCCGCGGTGCCGCAGTCGGCCATGTCGCACCAGCGGCGGCTGCGGTTCTTGGAGCGGTCCACGTAGAGCCACGGGCAGCGCGCGCAGCGTTTGACCCGCCCGAGCTCGGGGCTGACCAGAAGATCGGCGGCAGCCGCTGCCACCGGGTGCAGGACCCCCTCCAGGTCGTCGGCTCCGGACCACGACCAGCGGTGCGGCCCTTCGCCGCTGTCCAGGTCGGCGGCCGCGACGGCGGCGGCGGCGAAGGGGCGCAGCCGCGTCCAGCGTGCCGGGATGTCGTCCGCGCCGTCGGCGACGGCGCCGAAGAGGTCGTTGAGGACGTCGCGCAGCTCGTGCGCCCGCCGCAGCGCCCCTTCCGCGGCCTCCGGCGCCTGCTCGGCGGCCCGCTGCAGCCCCGCGGCCCGCTGCTCGTCGAGGGTGCCCACCCGCAGGGACCAGCGGACCAGGTCGGGGTAGGTGGCGGCGTGGTCGTGCCGAGTGGGGCCGAGCGGGTCGTCGACCGTGTTCGCGAAGTCCAGTGCGAGGTGGCCGCCGACGATCGGCAACTCCCGCGGTTGCTCCATGTTTCCACCATACGGCCCTTCACCGGTTGCGAGGGGACGACTCGCGTGCCACGGTTTCCGCCGTGGCGCAGATGACTGGTAACAGAAGCCAGGTTGGCCCGTTCCCCGCGCTCGCGGCTGCCGTGCTGCTGCTCGGCACCGCCGACTCGATGGTCGGCTCCTACCTGGTGCTGTTCGCGGCCGACGAGGCGCGCCTGACGCCGGTCCAGGTCGGCCTGCTCACCTCCGCGCCGGCCGCAGGCGGGATGGTCATCAGCCTGGTCGCGGCCCGGCGCTTCGACCGGGCCCCGACGCGCGTCTACGCGGCGGGTGCCGCCGCGCTCGGGGCGCTCGGGTTCGTGCTGCTTCCCGGGACATCGGCCTTTCCGCTACTGCTCCTGATCGCAGGCACCCTCGTGGCCGCCGTCGGGGCAGCGTTCCCGCAGCTGTTCGCGCTCGCGCGGGTGGTGCTCGGCGACGGGTCGACCGGGCGCCGGTCCGCCCCGCTGCTGCGCTCGGGGTGGTCGCTGGCCTGGGCGGTCGGTCCGCTCGCCGGCGCCGCGGTGCTCGCCACCGCGGGGTACACCGGCATCTTCTGGACGGCGGCGGCCGTCCTCGCGCTCACCGCGGTGGTCACCCTCACCGTCCCGAGCCCGCGCCCCCCGGCGCGGGAGACCGTCCCGGTGCGCCGGGATGCGGGCCCGTCCGCCCGTCCGGCCGCCGTCGCGCTGCTCGTCGTGGCCGTCATGCTGTTCTACCTCGCGACGTACGCCGGTTCCGTGGCGCTGCCGCTGCACGTCACACGCGGCCTGGGCCTCCCGGCGAGCGCCGTGGGCCTGCTCTACAGCGCCTGCGCGGCCGTGGAGGTCGTGGCTGCGCTCGCGCTCGCCCGGCTCCCGGCCCGCAGCGGCGAGCGCTGGCTGATCGCGGCCGCGATGGGCGCCTTCGCCGCGTTCTGCGTCCTCGCGGTGCTGGCCGACGGCATGGAGTTGCTCCTGGCCGCTCAGGTGGCGAGGGGCGTGGCGATCGCGGTGGTCGGGGCGGCGGGCATCCGCTTCTTCCAGGACGCGCTCGCCCCGGCCACCGGACGGGCGATGGCCCTGTACTCCAACGCGAACGCGGCCGGGGCGGTGCTCGCAGGCGGCCTCGCCGGGCTGGCGGTGCAGCACTGGGGCGCTCCGGCGACGCTGCTCGCCTGCGGCGCGACCGCCGTCGCAGGGGGCGCGACCTTCGTCGCCGCCACCTCGCCGGGCCTGCTCGGCGCCCGCCGATAGGGTGTCGCGCGTGACTGAACGCACCCTGGTCCTCGTCAAGCCCGACGGCGTGCAGCGCCGCCTGATCGGCGAGGTCATCTCCCGCATCGAGCGCAAGGGGCTCGACGTCGTCGCCCTCGAGCTGCGCACCGTCCCCCGCGAGCTCGCCGAGCAGCACTACGCGGAGCACGACGGCAAGCCGTTCTTCGGCGACCTGCTGGAGTTCATCACCTCCGGCCAGGTGCTCGCGGCCGTCGTGGAAGGCCCGCGGGCGATCGCCGCGTTCCGCCAGCTGGCGGGCGGCACCGACCCGGTCGAGAAGGCCACCCCCGGCACCATCCGCGGTGACTTCGGCCTGGAGACGCAGTACAACCTCGTCCACGGCTCCGACTCGCCGGAGAGCGCCGCACGGGAGATCAAGCTCTGGTTCCCGAACCTGTGATCTCCGGGCCGTATCCCGTCACCGGGGTGCGGCCGGGACTCGCGGCAGAGCTGGGCTCGCTCTGGACGGCGGTCACGCGCGCGGACGGGGCCGTCGGCTTCGCGCCGGACGCGCCGGAGGCGGACATCAGGGCGGCCGCCGTCGCGCTCGTCGAGGACGTGCGGGCAGGCCGCCAGCACCTGATCGCCCTCGACGCCGACGGCACGCTCGCCGGCACCGTCTTCCTCCGGCGCGGCGACCGGCCCGTGATCCTGCATCGCGCCGACGTGCTCAAGCTGATGGTGCACCCCGACCTGCAGGGGCGCGGGTGGGGCAAGGCGCTGCTCGACGCCGCCGTCGCCCACGCGACGGAACTGGGTCTTGAACAGCTGCTGCTCTCCACCCGCGGCGGCACCAGCCTGCCCGCGTTCTACGTGAAGCAGGGCTGGACGCAGGTCGGCCTGTTCCCGGACGCGCTGCGCATCGGGCCCGACGACCTGCGCGACGAGCACTGGTTCCAGCTGCGCCTCAGTTGACGCCTGCCCGGTGGTGCTGCAGCGCCCGCAGCTCCACCGGGTCGTGGGCGCTGAAGATCGTGATCTGGTCGCCGTGCTCCCGCACCAGCTCGCGCAGCCGCTCCTGGTTGGCCAGGCGCAGCCCGCGGGCGGTCTCCATCCGCGCCTGCATGTAGCGCAGTCCCGGCGGGCAGCCCGGTGCCTCGACACGCATCTCGTCGTGGTGGAAGTACGCGTCCCCCGCGTGCAGCAGCCAGCCGTCCCCGTCCCGCACGGCCACGCCGGTGTGACCGACGGTGTGGCCGGTCAGCGGGACCAGCCGGATGTCCGCCGGAACGTCCGGCAGGTCGCGGACGGCGGCGAAGCCGAACCACTCGTCGCCCTGCGGATCGTGCGTCACCCACTGCGGCCCGTGCGCCCACTGGGCCCGCGGGTAGCGGGTGCGTTCCCCGGACGTGCGGGCCGAGCGCGCCGCCTCCAGCTCGCTGCGCAGCACGTGCACGCGCGCGTGCGGGAAGTCCCGCAGCCCGCCGCCGTGGTCGAGGTCGAGGTGGGTGAGGAGGATGTCGCGGACGTCCTCTGCGCGGAACCCGAGCCCCTCGACCTGCCGCAGCGCGGTCTCGGACTCGTCGAGCACCGGCCGGGCCAGCCGCCGGAACGACCGAGTGAGCGACGCGTCCGGGTTCCGGACGTCGTCGGTGCCGTAGCCGCTGTCGACGAGGACCAGCCCGTGGTCGGACTCGACCAGCAGGCAGTGGCAGATCATCTCGGCGGTCGCGAACAGCGATCCGCTCCCGCTCACCAGCCGGCCGCCGTAGGGGCGCATCGTGCCGCAGTTGAGGTGGTGGATCCTCATTCCGGTCTCCGTTCCGGGGTGAGCAGGGCGCGCAGGTGCGTCCCCACGGTCTGCAGTGGCGTGACGTCCCGGCGGGTGCGCGCGAGGAGGATGGCGCCCTCGGCGGCGGCGACCAGCACCGTGGCGAGGCCTTCGGCGTCGGCGACGCCGGCCGCGCGCAGGTGCTGGGCCACGAGGTCCTGCCACGAGTCGTAGACGTCCGCGCACGCGGCGCGGATCGGCTCGCTCTGCGCGGCGGCGTCGAGCGCGACCGTGGCCACCGGGCAGCCCTCCCGGAAACCGGTGGCGACGAGGTGCTCGCCGAGCAGGGCCAGGACGCGCGCGAGCGCGTCCGCCGGCTCCGGGGTGGACGCGAGCGCCGCGGCGATCCCTTCACCCAGCTCCCGGCCCGAGAGCTGCACCGACTCGACCGCGAGCTGCTCCTTGCCGCCGGGGAAGTGGAAGTAGAGAGAGCCCTTCGGCAGGCCGCCCTCGGCGAGCACCTGGTTGAGCCCGGTGGCGTGGTAGCCCTGGGCGCGGAACAGGCCTGCCGCGGTGCGGATCACCCGCTCCCGGGTGTCTGATCGCCTCGGCATCCCTGAACTATAGAGACCGGTCTACTTGGCGTCGAGGGGGGTTGACGGCGGCGCCCTTCTGGCTCAAGGCCTTCTGGCTCGAGGTCTGCCTTTCCAGGGCCTCCTGGCGGCGCCGCGCATTGTGCGGGGCCGCCCTCACAGCTCAAGGGCGCTGCGCGTCGCTCCGCGATCGCTGGCGCGACCCTTGACCTGCGAGCCTCTGCGGCCCCTGAGGGCAAGCTTCGCGGGCAGGCCCAAGGGCCTGCCCCTTGGGTGCGCGGCGCCGCCAGGAGGCCGGTGTCGGGCATCTCCTTGTCCCTTGCGCACCCGGTTTCGGCTCACGCGCCGCGTTTCGGTCCATGCGACCGGTCGACGGGGTGCATCAACGGAGAAAGGGGTGCGTGAGCTGCGAAGATCACCAGTTGGGTGCGTTTCCCGACGCAGGGCGTCGGGTTTCGCGCCGAAACGCTGATCATGCCCGTGAGACCGGCCTTCGGTGGCGCCGCGCGCCGAAAGGGGCAGGCCCGTGGCCTGCCCGCGAAGCGGCCCCGCACGATGCGCGGCGCCACCGAAGGCCTGGTGCGAGGTTGGCCTGGAGACCGCCCTACCCGGCGTCGAGCCCTTCGAAGGCCGCGGCGAGTCCGAGCAGGGCCGAGTCGGTGCCGGGCAGGCCGTCGAAGGACAACCCGACCGGCAGCCCCGACGCCGTGCGGCCGGCCGGCACCGAGATGCTCGGCAGCCCCGCGAAGGAGGTGGGGTCGGTGTTGCGGAGGTACGCCTGGAGCGTGCCGACCGGCCGCCCGTTGATCAGCACCTCGTCGTCCTGGCCGATCGGCCGCGCGGGGAGCCGGGTGGTTGGTAGCACCAGCGCGTCGAGCCGGTCGCGCCGGATGCAGTCGGCGTAGCGGGCCACGAGGGCGGGCCGGACCCGTTCCAGGATCTCGACGTGGTGGGTGTCGGGGACGGGATCGCCCCAGAGCTGGTCGGCGAGCCACCCGCGCTCGACCGGACCGGCCATCGCGTCGACGACCTCCTCGAGCGTCAGCGGGCAGCGGTGGCGGGCGAGGTGCAGTCCCAGCTCGCGGGGCCACTCGCGCAGGGTGAGGGCGAGGGAGTGGGGGAGCAGCAGTTCCTCGAGGTCCTCGACGGTCGTCTCGACCAGCTCGGCCCCGGCGTCGGACAGCCGCCCGAGCGCCTCGTCGATCACGGCGGCGGTCCCGGCGTCGAGGTCGTCGTAGAAGTAGGCCCGGGGCACGCCGAGGCGTCGCCCGGCGAGCTCGACCGGAGCGCTGCGGACGCCGGTGACCAGCTCGTCGACGAGGAGTGCCTCGGCGACCGTCCGCGTGATCGGGCCGACGGTGTCGCGGGTGGCCGACAGCGGGATCACGCCGTCGTTCGGGTAGCGGCCCGTGGTCGGGCGGAAGCCGACGCACCCGCAGAGCGCGGCCGGGATCCGGACCGACCCCGCGGTGTCCGCGCCGAGGGCCACCGGCACGACGCCCGCCGCGACGGCGACCGCGCTCCCGCCGCTGCTCCCGCCCGCGATCAGCCGCGGGTCGTGGGGGTTGCGCACGGCGCCGTACGCGAGGTTGTTCGAGGTGATCCCGGCCGAGAGCTCGTGCATGCCGGTCTTGCCCACGACCACCGCTCCGGCCTTGCGCAGGACGGTCACGATCGCGGCGTCCGCGGCCGGGTGCCAGTTGCGCAGGGCGGGGGTTCCGCCGGTGCAGGGGAGTCCCGCCACGTGGATGCTGTCCTTCACCGCGATCGGGACGCCACCGAGCGGCCCATCCGTCGCCCTGGCCGGGGCGTCCGCGAGCGTGACGAAGGCGTTGAGCTCCGCGGTGTCGTGGGCGCGCCGGAGCGCGGCTTCGACCTGGTCGCTCATCGTGCGGTGCTCCGGATCGTCAGCACGAGCGTGATCGCGGCGAGCGAGGCGAGGCCGAGCAGGAGGACGGTGGGCGGCACGAGGTGGTCGACGGCGGCGAGTGGGACCGCCACGGCGAGGCCGAGGTAGGAGATCGCCTGGTAGGCCGCGGTGAGGCCGGCGAGCTGTCCCGGCGGGGCGATGCGTTGTACCTCGGCGAGGCCGCACACCTGGCAGCACCCGTAGGCGGCGCCGAGCACGAGGACCGCCACGACGACGAGGAGCGGGTCCCTGGTGGCGGCGGCGAGGGCCGCCACGAGGAGGCCGGCGACCACGAGGCCCATGGCCGTACCGAGGAGGCGGCGGCTGCCCCGCCTGGCGACCCGGCGGGCCACGGGCACCACGGCGATCCCCGACGCGGCGCCCAGCAGCGTGACCAGCGTGCAGAAGATCAGCACGTACGCGCCCAGCTGGGGTTCGACGAGCGCGGGGAGGTAGGCGATGCCGACCGCGACCACGCCGAACACCCACGGCGCCAGCGGCGCGACCACCGTGCGGAACCGGGGTGCCGACATGTCGGGGATCCGCAGCCGTCCCTCGCCCGCCACGGGGGTGCGCGTCTCGGGGGTGCGGCGCACCAGCGGCAGGGCGGCGAGGGTCAGCAGCAGGTGCGGCAGGTAGGGCAGCACCGTGCGGGCCGGCGCCCACTGCGCCAGCACCCCGGCCACCAGCGGGCCGAGGCCGAACCCCACGGTCATCGCGACGGTCGCCCGCCGCGGGCCGTGCTCGCCGCCCGCCCCGGCGCTGAGCTCCCGGATCCAGGCCGCACCCGCGCTGAAGCCCGCCCCGCTCGCGAACCCGGCGACGAGCCGGCCCGCGAACAGCCACGCGACGCCGTGACCCCCGACGAGCAGGAGTGCGGAGGCGGCCACGGACGCGGCCAGCGCCGCGAGGACGACCGGTCGCCTGCCGTACCGGTCGGACACGGGGCCGCCGAACAGCAGACCGGGGACCAGCCCGACGACGTACATCGCGAAGACGGCCTGCACGGTCGCGGCGCCGACGCCCAGCTCGGAGCGGTACATCAGCAGGAGCGGGGCGAACTGCTGCGCGCCCCAGCCCACCGCCGCAACCGCCGCTCCGGCTCCCCACCACACCTTGTCCCGCTGCCACTGCAGCACTCCCGGTTGCTCCACGGCGGAGATGCTGCGCGGTCGCAGGCCGCACCACGAGTGACCGGAACGCCAACATGCGTACAGTTCCGGACATGCACACCGTCGCCCTCGCCGTGGCCGGAGTTCAGTCGCTGCTGGAGGTGGCCGTTGCGCACGACGTCTTCGGACTGCACCGATCGGACCTCGCCGACCCCTGGTACGACTTCGTGGTCTGCGCGCCTGCGACGGTGAGCATCGGTGGCTGGTTCCAGGTGAGCACGCCGCACGGGCTCGACCGGCTCGTCACCGCGGACACCGTCATCGTGCCGTGGAACCACGACGTCGAACAGCCACCACCCGCCGAGCTGGTGGACGCGGTGCGGGCCGCGCACGAGGCCGGGGCGCGGGTCGCGTCGATCTGCACGGGCGCCTTCGTCCTGGCGGCGGCCGGCCTGCTCGACGGCAGGCGGGCCACCACCCACTGGATGCACGCCGAGCGACTGGCCCGCCGCCACCCACGGGTGCAGGTCGACCCCGACGTGCTCTACATCGACCACGGCGACGTGCTCACGTCCGCGGGCAAGGCCGCAGGCCTCGACCTGTGCCTGCACCTCGTCCGGAACGACCACGGCAGCGCCGTCGCCAACGCGCTCGCCCGCCGCCTCGTCGTGCCGCCGCACCGGTCCGGCGGGCAGGCCCAGTTCATCCCCGCCCCCGTGCCATCCGGGGTGGACGGTGGGCTGGGCGCGCTGCTCGGCTGGGCGCTCGAGCGCCTCGACGAGCCGCTGACCGTCACGGACCTGGCCCGCCAGGCGCGCATGAGCGAGCGCACGCTCACCCGGCAGTTCCGGTCCGCCACCGGCACCACGCCCCTGCAGTGGCTGCTGACCCAGCGGGTCCACCGGGCGCAGGAGCTGCTGGAGACCACCGACCACAGCGTCGAGCAGGTGGCGGCCCGCACCGGCCTCGGCACGGCCGCCACGCTGCGCAGGCACTTCCACCGCACCCTCGGTGTCGCGCCGGACGCCTACCGCCGCTCCTTCCACGGACGGTCCCGCCCCGCGGCCTAGGGCCTGTCCTGTAAGCCCAGGACCACGCTCTTCGCGCCCGAGATCGCCCCTGGCGGCGTTGCCGGCACGACCGGGTACGTCCAGTACAACGGCTCGTGCCGGCGCCTTGCCAGGGACGATCTCGATCACGAAGCCCGCGGCCCCGGGCCTACAGGACAGGCCCTAGGGCCTCCGAAACGTCCACGCATTCTGTCGGGGAACCCGGCTAGCGTGCTCGGGGTGGGGGATGGACTGGTCCAGGCGCGGGGGCTGCGCAAGCGCTTCGGCGCGTTCGAGGCCGTGCGGGGCATCGACGTCGATGTCGCGCGCGGCGAGGTGTTCGGCTTCCTCGGGCCCAACGGCGCCGGGAAGTCGTCCACGATGCGCATGATCGCCTGCGTCTCGCCGCGCAGCGGGGGCGAGCTGCAGGTGCTGGGCATGGACCCCACCGCCGACGGGCCGCGCATCCGCGCCCGGATCGGGGTGGTTCCGCAGCTGGACAACCTCGACCAGGAGCTCACGGTCCGGCAGAACCTGGAGGTCTACGGGCGCTACTTCGGCCTGTCCCGCGCCCACGTGCGCGCCAAGGCCGAGGAACTCCTGGAGTTCGTCCGGCTGGCGGAGCGGGGCGACGACGAGGTCGAGCCGCTGTCGGGCGGGATGAAGCGGCGGCTCACCATCGCCAGGGCGCTGATCAACGACCCCGAGCTGCTGCTGCTCGACGAGCCCACCACCGGGCTCGACCCGCAGGCCCGCCACCTGCTGTGGGAGCGGCTCTACCGGCTCAAGCGCGAGGGCGTCACCCAGATCATCACCACCCACTACATGGACGAGGCGGAGCAGCTGTGCGACCGGCTCGTCGTCATGGACGGCGGGCTGATCGCGGCGGAGGGATCGCCTGCCGAGCTGATCGAGCGCTACTCCACGCGGGAGGTGCTCGAACTGCGGTTCCCGCCGGGCACCGCGCCGCCGGCCGACGGTCTCCCGGCGGCCCTCGCGCCCCACGTCGAGCGCGTGGAGGAGCTGCCCGACCGGCTGCTGCTCTACACCGCCGACGGCGAGCGCGCGCAGGCTGCGGTCGCCGGTGCCGGCCACCGTCCGCTGTCGGCGCTGGTGCGCCGCTCCTCGCTGGAGGACGTGTTCCTCCGGCTCACGGGCCGGAGCCTGGTGGAATGAGCGCTCCCGACCTCGTCGCACGATCCACCGGGCGGGCGCCCGGCGCTGTGCGGGGCGTGCTGCTCGTCGTCGAGCACGCCTGGGTGTGGTACCGCCGCAATTGGCGGGCCACCGTGGTGTCGTCGGTCCTGCAGCCGCTGCTGTTCCTGCTCGCGTTCGGTATCGGGTTCGGCTCGCTGGTGCAGGGTGGGGCCGGCACCGCGGCGGCCACCGGCGGGGTCGGTTACCTCGTGTGGCTCGCGCCGGCGCTGCTCGCGGTGTCGGCGGTGCAGACTGCGGCGTTCGAGTCGTCATACCCGGTGCTGTCGGGATTCAAATGGCAGCGCCACTACCACGGGATGACGGCCGGTCCGGTCTCGCCGGCCCAGGTGGCGCTCGGCCACCTCGCCTGGGTGGCGATCAAGACTGCGGGCTCCGGCGCCGTCTACATCGGCGTGATCGCGGTGTTCGGCGGGGTGGAGAGCGCCGGCATCGTGGTGTCGCTGTTCGCCGCGGTGCTCACCGGGGTCGCGATGGCGGCGCCGGTCACCGCGTTCTCGGCCACCCTCGAGAGCGAGGGCGCGGCGTTCAGCGTGCTGTTCCGGTTCGTGGTCATCCCGATGACGCTGTTCTCGGGCACGTTCTTCCCGGTCGACCGGCTTCCCGACTGGGTGCAGCCGGTGGCGTGGGTGTCGCCGCTGTGGCACGGCACCGAGGTCGCCCGCGCCGCCGCGCTCGACCGGTGGCAGCCGCTCGCCGCGCTCGGCCACATCGCGTACCTGCTCGTGCTGGTGGTGCTCGGCGCGGCGCTGGCCGCCCGCCTGTACACGCGGAGGCTTCAACCATGACCGCGGTCGACGAGCCGGCCACGACACCGGCGGCATCCTCGGCAGCGCTGCTGCGGCTGCTGGTGCCGGCCGGCAGCTACGCGGGGCGCTCGCACGCGTTGCTGATCCGTTCGGCCACCGCGTCGCGCAGGGCGTGGCTCGCGTTCGTGTCGGGGTTCTCCGAGCCGGTGTTCTACCTGTTCGCGATGGGGCAGGGCCTCGGATCCATGGTGGGCACGCTGCCCGGTCCGGACGGCGCCCCCATCAGCTACGCCGCGTTCATCGCGCCCGGTCTCCTCGCGGCGTCCGCGATGAACGGCGCGGTGTTCGACTCCACCTTCAACGTGTTCTTCAAGCTCAAGTACGGCCGCATCTACGACGCGATGCTGGCCACCCCGCTCGGTCCGGTCGACATCGCGCTCGGTGAGATCGGGTGGGCCCTCATCCGCGGCGGCCTCTACGCGCTCGGCTTCCTCGCCGTGATGGGCGGCTTCGGGCTGTTGGTGTCGCCGTGGGCGCTGCTGGCGCTCCCGGCGGCGCTGCTCGTGGCGTTCGCGTTCGCGGCCGTCGGCATGGCCGCCACGTCGTACATGCGCTCGTGGCAGGACTTCGACCTGGTCACGCTCGTGGTGCTGCCGATGTTCCTGTTCTCCACCACGTTCTACCCGCTCTCGGTCTACCCCCGGTGGCTGCAGATCGTGGTGGAGTGCCTGCCGCTCTACCACGCGGTGGAGCTGATGCGCGGGCTCACCACGGGTGCCGTGCACGCCGGGATGCTCGGACACCTGGCCTACTTCGTGGTCATGACCGCGGTCGGGTTGGTCGTGGCGGCCCGGCGGCTGGACGCACTGCTGCTCCGGTAGCGCGCCGCGGGCCGTCGAGTCTCACCCGCTGGCGCACAGCGCCTGAAGCACTGCCCGCGGCGGGGGACAATGGCGGCATGACGGTCCTCTCGCCGGGCCCCACCCGGACCGATCTCGTTCGGAACGTGGTGGTGGCGCTGCTCGCGGTTGCGCAGGTACTGGTTGCGGCGGTGGCCGGCGATACGGTCGGCACGGTCGCGCGCGAGTACCCGAGCCCGTTGCTCGCCGCCGGTTGGGCGTTCGCGGCGTGGGTGCCGATCTACGTCGGGTTCGTCGGCTACGCCGTCTTCCAGGCACTGCCCGCGCAGCGGGCCCGTCAGGCCCACCGCACGACGGGGTGGTGGATGGCCGCCTCGGCCGTGTTCAACATGGGTTGGGTGCTGTCGTTCGGCGCC
This sequence comes from Pseudonocardia cypriaca, assembly GCF_006717045.1. Classification (NCBI taxonomy): domain Bacteria; kingdom Bacillati; phylum Actinomycetota; class Actinomycetes; order Pseudonocardiales; family Pseudonocardiaceae; genus Pseudonocardia; species Pseudonocardia cypriaca. Next base: position 1,861,679 of record NZ_VFPH01000002.1, on the reverse strand, counting down.
GGCTGGCTGCCGCTCGCGCAGCTGATGCTCATCGGGCTGCTCGTGAGCATCACCCTCGTGTTCGGGCGGTACTGCCGGATGCCCGCCGAGAGCGTGGTGGAGCGGGTCGTGGCGCGCGGCCCCGTCGCGCTCTACGCGGGTTGGGTCTGCATGGCCACGCCGATGGGCACCGCGGCCACCGGCGTGTGGATCGGCCTGCCCGGCACCGGGGCGCTTGCGGCGATCGCCGCCGTGGTCGTGCTGCTCGCGGTCACCGCCACGGTGTCGTGGGCGGTGCTGTCGGGCACTGCGGTCGTGCCGTTCGCGATCGCCGTGATGTGGGCGCTCGTGGGCACCGCGCTCAACGACCCGCCGGAGGCCGTCGTGGTCGCGGGCGCGATCGCGCTCGTGGTCGTCCTCGCGGCCACCGCGCGGCGGATCAGCACCGCGGGCTTCCCGGTGCGCGCCGCCTGGGGCTGAGTGCCGGGTCAACGGCTGGCCGCGAGGTTGCCCCGATCGGGTCGGGGCTACCCTGGGCAAACATGACGGCACCGTCGATTTTTCCGGACCTCGAGCCGCTGCTGCCGCGCGTCTCGAAGCCCGTGCAGTACGTCGGCGGCGAGCTGAACGCGCAGGTGAAGGACTGGGAGTCGGCCGCCGTCCGGTGGGCGCTCATGTACCCCGACGCGTACGAGGTCGGGCTGCCCAACCAGGGCGTCATGATTCTGTACGAGCTGCTCAACGAGCGGCAGGACGCGCTCGCCGAGCGTTGCTACGCGGTCTGGCCGGACCTCGAGGCGCTGATGCGCGAGCACCGCGTCCCCGCGTTCACAGTCGACTCGCACCGGCCGCTCGGCGCCTTCGACCTGCTCGGCGTCAGCTTCTCCACCGAGCTCGGGTACACCAACCTGCTCACGGCGCTCGACCTCGCCGGCATCCCGCTGCACGCCGTCGATCGGGGCACCGACCACCCGATCGTGGTGGCGGGCGGACACGCCGCGTTCAACCCGGAGCCGATCGCCGACTTCGTCGACGTGGCCGCGATCGGCGACGGCGAGGAGGTGGTCGGCGAGATCACCGACGTCGTCAAGGCGTGGAAGGCCGATGGCCGTCCCGGTGGGCGCCGCGAGCTCCTGCTGCGGCTGGCCGGCGTCGACGGCTGCTACGTCCCGTCGCTGTACGAGGTGAGCTACGGCCCCGACGGCGCCATCGCCGCCGTCACGCCCGTCGACGAGCGCGTGCCGCGCAGCGTCACCAAGCGCACCACCACCGACCTCGACGCCTGGCCGTACCCGAAGCAGCCGCTCGTGCCGCTCGCCGACACCGTGCACGAGCGCGCGAGCGTCGAGATCTTCCGCGGCTGCACCCGCGGCTGCCGGTTCTGCCAGGCCGGGATGATCACCCGTCCGGTCCGGGAACGGTCGCTGCAGGGTGTCGGTGAGATGGTCGATGCCGCGGTGCGCGCGAGCGGCTTCGACGAGGTGGGGCTGCTGTCGCTGTCCAGCGCCGACCACTCCGAGATCGCCGAGATCACCAAGGGCCTCGCCGACCGCTACGAGGGCACCAACACCTCGCTCTCGCTGCCGAGCACCCGCGTCGACGCGTTCAACATTGACCTCGCCAACGAGATCTCCCGCAACGGCCGACGCTCCGGCCTCACGTTCGCCCCGGAGGGCGGGTCGGAGCGGATCCGGCGCGTGATCAACAAGATGGTGTCGGAGGACGACCTCATCCGCACCGTCTCGGAGGCGTTCGCGCAGGGCTGGCGGCAGGTGAAGCTGTACTTCATGTGCGGCCTGCCCACCGAGGAGGACGAGGACGTCCTGCAGATCGCGGACATGGCGCACAACGTGATCCGCGCCGGCCGCGAGGCGTCCGGCCGCAACGACGTGCGCTGCACGATCTCGATCGGCGGGTTCGTCCCCAAGCCGCACACCCCGTTCCAGTGGGCGGCGCAGGCGTCCCCCGAGGTGATCGACGACCGGCTGCGCAAGCTGCGGGAGAAGGTCAACAGCAACCGCAGGCTCGGCCGCAACGTCGGCATGCGCTACCACGACGGCGAGCCGTCGCTGATCGAAGGCCTGCTCGCCCGCGGCGACCGGCGCGTCGGCCGCGTGATCGAGCGGGTGTGGCGCGAGGGCGGCCGGTTCGACGGCTGGAGCGAGCACTTCTCCTACCAGCGCTGGGTGCAGGCCTGCACGGCCGAGCTGGAGCCGCTCGGGGTTTCGCTGGCGTGGTTCACCACCCGCGAGCGCGACCGCGACGAGGTGCTGCCGTGGGACCACCTCGACTCCGGTCTGGAGCGCGACTGGCTCTGGGACGACTGGCAGGACGCGCTGTCCGGCCGGGAGCAGGACGACTGCCGGTGGACCCCGTGCTTCGACTGCGGCGTGTGCCCGTCGACGGGCACGGACATCGAGGTCGGCCCCAGCGGCACCACGCTGCTGCCGCTGACGGTGGTGAACCCGCTCACCGGAGGTGCGCGGGGCGAAGGGACGGCGTCGGCCAGGGGGAACGCGGGCGCAGGTGGCTGAGGTCGCCGATACCGAGTTCGGACAGCAGGTCGCGATCCGCGTGGCCGACGAGCGCGACCTGAGCGCGCTCGCCGGGTTGCGGCGCGCCTGGCTGGAGGAACGCCTCGGGTACCCGGTGGAGGACCCCGGGTTCGAGGCGTCGTTCGCGCAGTGGTGGCGGGTGGAGCTGCCGCGGCGGACGTTCTGGGTCGCCGAGGTCGGCTCGCCGCGCAGCGGTTACACCGCGGTCGGTTCGATCAACGTGCTGGAGATCGTGCACATGCCGCGGCCGGGCGCGCGGGGCGGGCGGATGGGGCACGTCGGCAACGCCTTCGTGCTCGCGTCGTTCGCCGACCGCGGGGTGCCGGCCGCGCTGCTCGAGGCCGTGGTCGAGCACGCGAAGGCGCGGCGCTACCGCCGCCTGATCCTGGCGCCGACCACCGGCAGCGCGCCCTTCTACCGCCGCGCCGGGTTCGCGCCTGCGGGGGAGGGGTTGCTGATGCTCGACCCGTCCACGCTGCCATCCGCTTGACTGGGAGGCGCGCATCGGTGGTAACCGGTACCAGCCGAGCCCGAAGGATGGTGCGCCCATGATGACCGTCGTCACCCAGGTCACGCTGAAGACGGGCTGCGAGCCCGAGTGGGACGCCGCCATGCGCGAGCGCCTCGCGGCCGCGAGAGGGCAGCGCGGCTGGGTGGGCGGCCAGCTGCTCATCCCGCTGGACGGGGTCAACAAGCGGGCGGTCGTCGGGACGTGGGAGAGCCGCGCCGACTGGGAGGCCTGGCACGAGGACGAGCGGTTCCTCGAGTCCCGCAAGCGGATGGACGGCCTGCAGGAGGGCCGCAGCGAGATGGTCTGGTACGAGGTGGTGACCGAGGGGCGGGGCGCCGGGTCGTCGTCCGTCGGACCTCCGCAGTAGGCGATGCCATCGGTTGTCCACGATCTCGAGCAGACCGTGGACAACCGGCAGCGGGTTACGGGCGGACCTCGAAGACGAGGTTGAACGGCGATTCCGCGGCCCGCCGGAACCTCGTGAAGCCGGCCTCGGTGACGACCCGGCGGATCGCCGCCTCCCCGGCCTGCGCGCCGAGCGAGTGGCCGCCCGGCTGGGACAGCCCGTTCGGCACGCACAGGAACGTCGAACCGTTGTAGTACAGCCGGCCGACCGGGTTGAAGTTCTCCTCGACCTTGTCCGACGCGTACGGCTCGACCAGCAGCCACGTGCCGTCCGGGGCCAGTGCCTCCCGCACGCGGCGGGCGGCCCCCACCGGGTCGCCCATGTCGTGCAGGCAGTCGAACATGGTCACGAGGTCGTAGTTCGTCCCGGTGAAGGTCTGGGCGGTCGCCACCTCGAAGCTCACCCGGTCGCCGACCCCGGCGTCCGCGGCCTTCTTGCAGGCCAGGCCGATCGACTCGGCGTGGTAGTCGGAGCCGACGACGCTGGCCTTCGGGTAGGCCTCGGCGAGCAACACCGACGACGAGCCGAGACCACAGCCGATGTCGGCCACCCGCCCACCGGCCGCGAGCTTGGCGTCGACGCCGTCGAGTGCCGGGATCCACTCCGGCACCAGCGAGGCCACGTAGCCGGGCCGGTAGAACGCGTCGCAGCCGACGAAGACGTCCTCGTCGTGCTCGTGCCAGCCGATGCCCTCGCCGGTGCGGAACGCCTCGGTGAGGCGCGGCTCGGAGCGCAGGTAGCCGAGCCCGATGAGGAACACCGCGGGCACGTTGGGGCCGTTCGGGTCGGCGAGGCAGAACGCCTGCTCCTCGGTCAATGAGAACTCCCCGGTGGCGGGCTCGTAGGTCACGTAGCCGCCTGCGGCCTGGCCGCGCAGCCACTCGGTGAGGTAGCGCTCGTTGCACCCGGTGCGCTCGGCGAACCGCTCGGGCGTCGCCGGGCCCTCCGCGAGCGCTCGGTAGAGGCCGAGCCGGTGACCGATCACCACGAGGCCCGCACCGCCGGTCGCCGCCATGTCGGTCATGGCCCGCCCGAGGAACTCCGTCACCTTGTCCTGATCCATGTGCTGTCCCTTCCTTGCGTGTGGGAGGAAGGCTCGGCGCAGGCACTGTCGCGGCTCGCACACGCGCTTTCTCGGCCCTGACACGGCATGCTTGCCCTGGTGAGGGTTCGGGTGGAGGTGCTCGGGCCGCTGCGGCTGGTGGTCGACGGCGCGCCGGTGGACGTGCCCGGCCCGAAGCGGCGGGCGGTGCTGGCCTTGCTCGCGCTCGCCGAGGGCCGGATCGTTCCGGTCGATCACCTCCTGGATGCGCTGTGGCCCACGGAGGTGCCGGAGTCGGGCCGCCAGGCCCTGCACACGCACGTCTCCCGGTTGCGCGCGCACCTCGGGACGGCGGCGGCCCGGCTGCAGACGAGGCACGACGGCTACCGGCTCGACCTCACCGCCGACGAGCTGGACGTGGCAGGGGCGCGATCCCTGCTGGCGAAGGCGCGCGCCGATCACGACGCGTTCGCGCTGCTCCGCGAGGCGCACGCGCTGTGGCGAGGGCCGGTGCTCGCCGACCTCACCGATGTCACCCGGATCGCAACGGCGGTCGAGGGCTGCGCGCAGCTGCGCCGCGAGATCACCGACGGTCTGATCGCCGCCGGGATCGCCGCCGGCCGGGGCGACGAGGTCTGCGGCCTCGCCGCCGACGCGCTGGCCGCCGATCCGCTGCGCGAGCCGGCGGTCCTGCTGTGCATGCGCGCGTTGGCAGCGGCCGGACGGGCGGCGGAGGCACTGCGCACCGCACGCGAGTTCCGCAGGCGGCTGGTCGAGGAGACGGGCCTCGACCCGTCGCCGGCGCTCGGTGAGCTGGAGCGCGACATCGCAGGCGGCGCCGCCGGTCCGCCACCGGCCCGGCCCGAGGTGCAGGCCCGCCCCACGACCCGGTTGGTCGGTCGCGACGACGAGGTCACGGCGCTGCACCGGCTGCTCGCGGACGAGCGGCTCGTCACGATCGTCGGCCCCGGCGGGGTGGGCAAGACCAGGGTCGCGCTCGAGGTGGCCGGGCGGACCGACGCGTCGACCGTGCTGCTGCTCGCGCCGGTCACCGATCCGGCCGCGATCCCGCACGCGCTGGCCGCGGCGCTGAACCTGAACGTCCTGCAGGGCGACGTCCTCACGGCCTGCGTCGCGGTACTGGCCCACCGCGCCGGTCTGCTCGTGATCGACAACTGCGAGCACCTGCTGGATGCGGTCCGCGACACCGTCGAGGCCGTCCTGGCCGGCTGCCCCGACCTGAGTGTCCTCGCCACCAGCCGCGAACGGCTCGGGCTGGCCGCCGAGTACACCTTCCGGCTCGCCCCGCTCCCGCTGCCCGGTCCGGACCAGGACCTCCCGGGCGTGCCGTCCGTCGCGGTCTTCCTCGACCGGGCTGCGCGTGCCCGCCCCGGCCCTCCACCGACGCCCGCGGAGCTGCGGACCGTCGCGGACATCGTCCGGCGGCTCGACGGGATGCCGCTCGCCATCGAGCTCGCCGCCGGCCGGCTGTCCACCTTCTCCCTGATCGACCTGCACCGGCGGCTCGATCGCTCACTGGATCTGCTCGGCGGCGGCCGCCCGACCGCCGACGCGCGGCACCGGACCCTGCGCGCGACCGTCGAGTGGTCCTACGACCTCCTCACCGACGACGAGCGGCGGCTGTTCCGACAGCTGTCGGTGTTCGTCGACGGCGTCGACCTCGAGACCGCCGAGCGGGTCGGAACAGAGATGGGACTGCGACCCGATCCCGGGACCGCCCTCGCCCACCTCGTCGACGCCTCCATGATCGATGTCGCGTTCGACGGGGCCACTCGGTACCGCATGCTGGAGACGCTGCGGGCGTACGGCCTCGATCGCCTTGCGGAGGCCGGTGAGGACGAGGCTGCAGGCGAGCGCTTCGTCCGGTGGGCCGTCGAGCTGGCCGACTGGATCGGGACCGTCCTGGGCACCGAGAACGAAGCCGATGCGGACACCGTCCTGCGGCGCGACCTGCCGAACCTGCGCGCCGCGTGGCGGCTGGCTCGCAGTCGGGGGCTTCTCGACGCCGCCACCGCGATGGTCACCGCGCTGAACGAGGCGATGAGCTACCGCGACCTCGTCGAGCTGCGCGGCTGGGCGGAGGAGCTGGGCGACGACCCGGCGATCGCCGCCCACCCGAACGCGGCCGCCGTCCTCGGCACGGCAGCGGAGGCCGCGTACCTCTGGGGCGACCATCCACGGGCCGAGCGGCTCGCTCGCGCCGGGCTGGAGCGGGCGACCGATGCCACCGGGAAGTGGTTCTGCCTGATCCCGTTGGCCTGGGTGGAGCTGGCCCGCGCGGCGTACCCCGAGGTCGTCGAGCACTGCCTCGCCGCGACCGTGCTCGCTCGTAGGGCTCCCGAGGCAATCGGAGGAGCTGCCCTTGCGAGCGCCTACGCGGGCGATGCCGACGAGGCACGGGCTCTCATCGAGCGGGCACACGGTGGCGGAACGTCGCCCTCGCAGCGTTCCTGGATCGCATACGTGTCGGGGGAGATCGAGAGCCGCGCCGGCCACAACGACCTCGCCGAACGGCACTACCTCAGCGCCATCGAGCTGGCACGCAGGTCGGGCGCGACCTTCCTCGTCGGCGTCGCGACCGTGGGCCTGCTGACGGTGCGCGCCGCCGCCGGCCGCGTCGGCGACGCGCTGCGCGGCTACCGCGAGGTGATCGACTACTTCGCCCGCACCGGCAACTGGACCCATCTCTGGGCCACCCTGCGCGACCTCGCCGGCCTCCTGCGCACGCTGGGCGACGACGGGCCTGCGGCACTGCTCGTCGCCGCGGCCGCCGACGCGCCCGACGCCCCCGCGGCCGTACCGCCGCCACCGCTCGTCCCGGGAACGCCGGTCCTCGACCGGACCGAGTTGCTCGAGGTGGCGCGGCGGGCCATCCAGCGGAACCTTCAGGCCGTGGCGAACGACTCCGCGCCGACCCACGCCGTGTAGCGGTCCACGCCCAGCATGGCGATGAGCCCGGCCGTCTGCGTCGTCTGGGCCGCCAGTGCACGGACCTTGCGCTCCGCGGTGTGCGGGTCCAGCTCCAGGTCGACCGGGAGCCGGTCGGCCGGCGTGACGACCGGGTAGCCGGGGAGGTAGATGCCGAGCTCGTCACCGAGGCGCTTCCAGCGCCTCATGCGCGGCTCCGAGAGCGCGGCGTACAGCAACCGGGCATCCGGCGGGGCGGCGCGGTCGAACGCCTTCGTCGTCCAGGCGGAGATCGTCTGGTGGTCCGGGTGGCCGGTGATGCCGTCCGGGCCGAACGTCAGCACCGTGTCCGGGCGGACGTCCTCGATCAGCTCGCACAGCCGCGCGACCGCCTCCGACGGGTCTACCTGGGGACACTCGCCGTCGCGGTACCCGAGCCAGTGGTGCTCGGTGACACCGAGGATCTCCAGGCAGCGCGCCAGCTCGACGGTGCGCTCCGCGGCCAGCCGCTGCGGAGGCCAGACGTCCGGGTCGGGCGTGCCGAGCTCGCCCCGGGTGGCGGTGACGCACACCACCCGCGATCCGGCGTCCCCGGCCAGCGCCATCAACCCGCCGGACAGGTACGCCTCGTCGTCGGGGTGGGCCCACACCCCGAGGATCGTCCCCAACTCGGTGATCATGACCGTGCCTCCCGTCCGAGGATCCCGTGCAGGACCAACCCCGCGCCACAGCAGACGAGGGGGACCAGCCACAGCGACCCGACCCCTGCTGCGTCGACGACGAGGCCGCCGAGCAGTGCGCCGGTCGCGAACCCGAGGTGGACCGCGGAGCTGTTCAGCGCGAGCAGCAACGGCGCCGGCCCCATCCCGGTCACGCGGTGCTGCTGCGCCGAGACGAACCCCCACGCCGCGACGCCCCACGGGGCCACGGCCGCCAGCGCAACCGCACCTGCGACGTGCGGGAGCGTCGCGAGACCCGTCCCCAGCACGAGCACCATCGCGGTGACCACCCGCCGGCTGCCGAAGCGGTCGACCGCGGTCGCGCCCCACCACGTCCCCACCACGCCCGCTAGCCCGAACGCCGCGATGTACAGCTCGACCCGCCCGCTGACGAGCACGGCGAGGTAGGTGTACACGCTGTTCGAGGCCGTCATCGCCAGGAACGTCACTGCGAGCGTCCCGGCGACCGCGGGGGATCGCAGCGGACGCAGCCGCTCGGCGAGCGTCGAACGCGCCGGGGCATCCGAGCCGACGCCGCTTCGCAGCAGGCCGACTACCGTGCCCACCGCGAGCACCGCGACCAGCCCGAACGCCGCCCGCCACGAGAGCAGCGACGCCGCCAGGGCACCCAGCGGAGCGCCGAGCACCATGGCGACCGCGGAGCCGCCCAGCACCACCCCGAGCGCGCGACCGCGCCGGTTCGCGGGGGCGGCGGCGACGGCGGCGGCCCCGGCGGCCGGTACGTAGGCCGAGGCTGTGAGCGCGGCGAGCACGCGGGCCCCGAGCAGCACCGCGAGGCCGGGTGCGAGCGCGGACACCACGTTGCACAGGGCGAACAGCACCAGCGAGCCGATCAGCACCTGCCGCATCGGCCGGGCCGCGAGCAGGGCGCCCAGGACCGGAGCGCCGGTCGCGTACGCCAGCGCGAAGACGGTGACGGTCAGGCCCGCGGTGCCGACCGTGACACCGAGGTCGGCGGCGAGGTCGGGAAGCACCCCGGCGACGACGAACAGGTCGGTGCCGATCGCGAACGCGCCGATCCCGAGCGGCGCGACCGCTCTCGATCTCACGGTGGTGGTCGATGGGTGGGGCATCTCGTCCTCCGGGCTCGTCGTGGGCCCCGAGGGTCCGGCCGCGCGCTCACAGGACGCTGGCTCGGCGCTGACACCACTCACGGTTGGCTACGGTGGGAGGAGTGGAACGCCCCCGAACCGTCGTCTTCGATCTCGGCGAAGTGCTCGTGTCCTCGGGTGCGGTGATCCCACGCCTCGCGGCCGAGCTCGGCACAACCGTGGACGAGTTCCTGCCCGCGTACTGGTCCGGCCGGGTCGCCTACGACCTCGGCGCCACCGCAGAGGAGTACTGGACGGGCGTGCTGGCGGCGCTGGGCCGCGCTCCGGAGCCGGGGCTGCTGGCCCGGCTCACCGCCATCGACTCGACCAAGTGGTCGACCCTGCCGCAGGTGAGCGCCGACCTGCTCGCGCACCTGCAGGCGCAGGGCGTGCGGCTCGGGGTCCTGTCCAACGCCCCCGGCCCGCTCGCGGCGGCCGTGCGCGCGGCCCCGTGGAGCGCGGGCATCCCGCACCTGGTGTTCTCGGCCGAGGTCGCGCTCGTCAAGCCGGACCCGGGCATCTACGCCCACGCCGACTCCGTGTACGGCACGGAGCCGGGTGACGTCGTGTTCTTCGACGACCGGGTGGAGAACGTCGAGGCGGCCCGGGCACACGGCTGGGACGCGCACGTCTGGGCGGGCGCCGGCCCCGCGCTCGCCGCACTGGACCGGTGACCGGAGGCGGGCCGGCCGACATCTCGTCCGTGGGTTGGTTCGTCCCCAACCCTTTCGCCCCGATGCTCACGAGCACACCCCCGCCGTCAGCGCGGGCTCGTCCCCGGCGGGAACACCGCGTCCACCTCGACCTCCACCAGCCAGCCCGGTACCGGCAGGCTCTGCACCTCCAGCGCGAACCGGCTCGGCCGCGCCGGGTTGCGCACCAGCGGGGCCGACGGCTCCGCGCTGCCCATCGGCACGAGGGCGGTGTCGCCGGTCTGCAGGTCGGTGTTGGCGAAGAACTGCCGGTAGGCGCGGTTCCAGCCGGCGTAGTCGGCGCGGTCGGAGCCGGGGGCGTTGTCGAGGAACACCCGCATCGTCGTGACGTCCTCCAGGCGCAGGCCCTGCCGTTCCAGGTTCTCCTGGATGGCGCGCAGCACGTTCATGCCCTGGGCCTCGGTGATCGTGACGCCGGCAGGGAGGGCGCCGCCGGCGAACTGCGTGGTGTCGATGAACGCCTCCGGAGTGCCCTCGCCCGCCGCGGCATTGAGCTGGGTCGGGCCGATCCCGCTGGTCTTGTAGAGGTCCGCCCCGGCGCCGAGCGCGACGCCCTGGGCGATCATCGGGTTGGCCTCGCCGTCCGGCAGGACCGAGCGCGCGGTGAACGGCGGTTCCGAGGGGGCCGCATCGGCCGGGCCTGCGGCGCAGCCGGCGACGACGAGGGCGATTGCGGGCAGGACGTGGAAAAGGCGCATGCCAGGCTCCTTCTACTGGTCAGTTGGTGCCGGCTACGCGGCTGTGGATGGCCTCGACGACCGAACGGGCCGAGGTGAAGGCGCCGTGCTGCCACGCGATGGCGTTGGAGAGGTGGTCGCCCGCGAAGTAGATGCGCTGCACGGGCTGCAGGAGCAGGCGGTACTCGGGGCTGGTCTGCTCCCAGGTGGCCCAGGCCGACTCGGAGTAGCGGGTGCGGGCCCAGCTGCCCGAGAACGACGAGACGATGTCCTTGCGGTACTTGTCGCCGTGGATCTCCGAGCCCTCTGCGAGGGCCTTCGCGAGGCGTTGCCGGTGGGTCAGCGACTCGAACGCCTGGTGGCGGCGGCCGGTGTTGTAGTAGCCGACCACGACGCCGCGGTCGGAGTTGAAGTGGTCGTAGGGGAACATGATCTGCGCGATGTCCTTGTCGGTGTTGCTGGCACCGCCGTAGATCCGCTCGTCGGTCTCCCACCACCGCCGCGAGTACTCGATCCCGAGCTTCCCGGATGACGTTCGCCCCGCGGAGCCGAGCGCCGCGACGACGTCGGCGGGCAGGTTGTGGTCAAGGCGCGGCACGAGGTGCGGGGGAACGGTGCAGATCAGGTAGTCGGCGGTGAGCGACTGCGCGCGCCCGCCCTCGCGGAACTCCACCGTGACACCGTCCGGGGCGTTGCGCATGGCCGTCACCTCGGCGCCGAACCGCACCTTCTCTGGCCCGATCCGGTCGACGAAGGCGTGGTAGATCCGGTCCATGCCGCCCACCGGGGTGAGCATGAGCATCGCCTGGTCGTACTCGAAGTCGAAGGCGAAGTTGCGGCCGATGCCGCTGCGGATCACGTCGGACATCCCGTGCGGCGGCAGCTGGGTGCCGTATGCGGTGCCGGCGCCCGGCTCGCTCGAGTAGCCGCGGCGGGTGGAGCCGACGTAGCGGCCGTCGGAGCCGAGGTCGCCGAACTCGGTGAGGAACTCGGCGAGCGCGTGCTTGTCGTCGGCGCTCAGCACGTCGTCGAGGGCGCCGCGCGAGGCCGCCTTCTGCAGCAGCTCGGACACGTACCCGTAGGTGTCCGCCTTCGCGGCGCGGTAGGTGATCGAGGTCTTCGACAGCGGGGTGTCGCTCGCGTAGTTGACCAGCGTGTTGGCGTTCTGGTTCCCGAACGCCTGGATCTCGACGCCGAGCTCGCGGCAGTAGTCGAGCGTGATGTGGCTCTGCGGGATGCGGGTGGCGCCCACGTTGATGAAGTGGCCATCGGCGAAGGTGCACCGTTGGGTCTCACCGTTCAGGTCGGTCTCCTCGGTGCCGCCGCGCACCGACCACACCCGCCCACCGGGACGGCCCCGCGCCTCCAGCACGGTGACCTCGTAGCCGGCCTTGCCCAGCTCGTAGGCGGCGGCGAGGCCGGCGGGTCCGGCGCCGAGGATCGCCACCGTGTGCCGGCCGGGCGCCTGCCCGATGAGGTCGCCTGCCGACGGCGGCCGGAACGGCGCCGCGGTGGCGGCAGGCGCGAGGCCAACCGCGGCCATCGCCCCGTACATCATCCCGGCGCCCCCGGTGACGCCGAGACCCTTCATGAACGATCTGCGCGTGACGGTCACGGGTACCGATCGTGAACAGCCGTTGCGACGGCTCTGACAACCCGCGGCAACGCTTCCCGGCGGAGCGAGCGGGAGTGCGCGCCCGTGTTCCCACTCGGGCGCCGCCAGGCGACCCGAACCGGCAACCGGGCCGCAACATGATCGACCTACCGTCCGACGCATGTCGGCGCTCGCGCACGCCATCGCCCGCTCGTTCTCGGTGGCCGAACCCGACCGTCCCGCGGTGTCGCCGCTGCGCGCGCTGGGCAGGCGGCGCCTGTCCGGGATCGAGGTGCTCGCCCAGTCCGCGGCCACGACGGCGCCCGCCGCGTCGATGGTGGCGCTGCCGGTGGCCATGCTGCAGACGGGCGACCTGTTCACCGGCCTGCTGACCGTGGCGGCCGCCGCCGTGCTGATCATGCTGGTGGCCCTGTGCGTCACGCAGTTCACCCGGCGGCAGGCCGCAGCGGGCGGGCTGCACAGCTTCGCCTTCCAGGGCCTCGGGACACCGGCCGCGCTGGCCACGGGCGTAGCGATCCTGGTCAAGTTCCTCGGCAGCGCCGCGCTCACCCTCTACAGCGGGTCCCGTGCCGTCACCCTGCTGCTCGCGCACCTCGGGGTCGACGCGGGCGGCTGGATCGGCCACGCCCTCGTCAGCGCACTGGTCGCCGCGGTGGTGATCGTCGTGCTGGTCCGCGGTGTTCGGGTCGGCGCGATCGCGATCCTCGCGGTGGAGCTGTGCTCGCTGCTGTTCATCGTCGGGCTGTCGGTGCTGCCCGCCGCCGGCGTGGTCGCCCCGCCGCCGCAGCCGGTGGGCACGGCGCACGGCGTGCTCTACCTCGCCCTCGCCACGATCTTCTCCCTGGCCGGCTTCGAGAGCGCCACGTTCTTCGGGCCGGAGGCGAGGCGCCCCATGGTGACGGTCACCCGCACCGTGCTGCTCACCCCGATGCTCTGCGGAGCGCTCTTCGTCCTCTCGGCGTGGGCTGCGTGGACGGGGCACAGCGCCACGCTGATCAACGCCTACCTGTACGGCACGGCCGCCGGAGTGCCCGCCCCCCTCGTCGTCGCCCTGGAACTGGGCGTCTGCTGCTCCTGGCTCGCCTCGGCCACGGCGTCATCGCACGCGGCGTCGCGGCTGGTCTACTCGCTGGGAGTCGAGCGACTGCTGCCCGCCCGCCTGGCCCGGGTGCACGCCCGCTTCCGCACGCCCCACGCGGCGATCGCGACCATCGTGGCGGCGGTGGCCGCCGGGGCTCTCGCGCTCGCCGGCGGCGACGTCCTCGACGACGCCCTGCGCCACGTCGTGCGGGCGATGGTCGTCGCCGCGTACGCGCTGGTGGCGGCCGCGTCGGTGCGGTTCCTGCTGCGCATCCGCGAGCAGACCGTCCCGGTGCTGGTGGCGGGGGCGGTCGGTGCCGTCGCGTGCGTCGTGCTGCTCGGCTACCTGGTGGTCGCCGTCGTCCTCGACGGCCGGATCGGGACCGCCGCGGTGATCGTCGCCCTGCTCGCGGTGGGCCCGCTCTGGCAGCGCCACCTGCGGCGCCGACCTGCCCGGCTCGACGCGGTGGGTGCGTTCGACTGCGCGGAGTCGGCCGACGTCCTCCCGGGGGCCGGCGCCTTCGCCGCCGACGCCGCCGGCAACGTCGTCCTGGTGAGACGCGGCCGGACGAGCTGATGGTCGTGCGCGATCGCGAGCCCGCCGGGCACGAACCCGCCGCCGTGCGCAAGGCCCTCGCCCTGCTCGAGGCGGTGGCGCAGCTCGGCTCCGGTGCCACGGCCCGGGACATCTCCCGGGAGAGCGGCATCCCGCCCGCCACGGCGTACCGGCTGCTGAACGTGCTCGTGGCCGACGGCTACCTGGTGCGGATCGCCGACCTGTCCGGCTTCGCGCTCGGCCGCCGCACGCGCGAGCTCGCAGGCGGGATGGCGGAACCCGTCTCGGAGTTCCGGCCGGTGGGCGCCGTGGTCGAGGAGCTGCGGGCGCGGGTCCGCTTCGGGATCTTCGTGGCCTCCTACGCCGACGGCCGGGTGCGGCTCGTCGACCGCGACCCGGACCACGAGCTGACCAGCGAGGCCGCGATCCGCACGCATCTGCACGCGTCGGCCATCGGGAAGCTGCTGCTCGCGCAGCACCCCGAGCTCGCGCCTGCGCCGCTGCGGGCGGTGACGGCCCGCACCATCACGCGGCCGGACGCGCTGACGGCGGAGCTGACCACGATCCGCGCGAGCGACGTGGCCCGTGAGGTCGACGAGCTCAGGTGGGGCCGCTCGGCACTCGCCGTGCCGATGCGCGACCGGCACCGCGCCGTGGTCGGGTGCCTCGTCGCCATCGGGCGGACCGGCCGGATCGGGGTGGACGACGCCGGGCTCGCGCAGCTCCTCCGCGGCTACGCCGAGCGGGCCGTCTCGCTCGGCTGACTGTTGTGAGCTATCGGCCGTACGTGAGGATGACGCGGTGACGGATGCGCAGCGGGACGCGGGCGAGGCGGCCGTGATCGCTGCCATCGGCGCGTCGGTGCGCCGCGCGCGGCGGCGCAGCGGGTTGTCCACCCGCGAGCTGGCGCAGCGGGCGTCGCTCTCGCAGCCGTTCCTGTCCAACATCGAGAACGGCCGCTCGACGCCGAGCGTCGCCACGCTCTACAAACTGGCCGCAGCGCTGGGCATCGGGGCGACCGACCTGCTCCCCGCGAGTCTCGACGAGGGCATCGTCGTCGTCCGGGCCGGGGAGGGCGTCGCGGCAGGCGTGGACGAGACGCCGGGTGCCGCTCAGTCCGTCCTCCTGGCGGGTGCCGCGGGCCGGATGTTGGAGGCACGCCGTGCCGTGATCGAGCCCGGGCAGCCGGCGGGCAGCTGGTTCGACCACGGCGGTGAGGACTTCCTCCACGTGCTCGACGGGGTCGTGCGGGTCGAGTTCGGCACCGGCCGGGTCGAGGAGCTGCGGGCCGGCGACTCGCTCTGGCACGACGGAGCCATCCCGCACCGCTGGCGGGTGGGGCCCGACACCGGTGCGAGCTTGCTCCTCGTCACCGCCCGGATACCGGGGAGCGAGCACGACTGATTCCTGTGAGGAATCGCAACATGCCGGAAACATGACGACACCCCACCGTGACGGGGCCGACCTAGCGTTCGGAACCTCCCCGAACCGAAGGACACCCCGATGCGTTCCTCCCACCGCCCGCTGCGGCGCTGGCGTGCCGCGCTCGCGGTCACGGCCGCGGCCGCCCTGCTCGTCCTCGCCGGTTGCGGCGACGCCGGTCGCCGCGACACCGCGCCGGCGGGCGGCGACCCGGCGGCGTCGGGCAAGCCGCGGCTCGCGATCGTCTACTACCCGCAGTTCAAGGACGGGTCGTGGGGCGAGGCGGCGCTCACCGGTGCCCAGAAGCTCAAGGACGCCGGCGTGATCGCCGACTTCGCCGTGCAGGAGAACGTCAACCCCGGGGCGGACGGTGTGCGCGCGCTGCGCAGCTTCGCCGAGCAGGGCTACAACCCGATCATCGCCCACTCGTTCAACTACGGCGACGACGTGAAGCAGGTCGCGTCCGACTTCCCGAACACGATCTTCGCCTACGCCGGCGGCTTCGGTGACGTCAAGGACAACGTCGCCGACTACTCGCAGCCGTTCTGGGAGGCGACCTACCTGGAGGGCATCCTCGGCGCCGGTGTGACGACCGGCGGGAACGTCGCCGGGGCGGGCGGGTTCGACATCCCGGTCTGCCGGGCGATGTACAACGCCTACCTGGACGGCGCGAAGCTGGTGCGGCCCGACACCACCGGCTCGTTCGTCGCCGTCGGCGACTGGTCCGACGTGCAGCGGGCCAAGGAGGCCGCGCTCGCCCAGGCCGACCAGGGCGCCACGATGTTCGTCGGCTGCGGGCAGGGCCCCACGTTCGGGCAGATCGAGGCCGCCACCGAGCGCGGCGCCGTGGCCAACGGGTACACCGGCGACATGTCCGGGCTCTCCGGGCAGGTGCTGGCGTCGTTCACCTGGAACCTCGACAAGGTGTTCCAGGAGATGGTCGCCGACGTCGTCGCCGGGAAGACCAACCCCACGCGCTACTACGAGGTCGGCATGACCGACGATGGCCTCGACGTCGTGATCAACCCGGCGTGGAAGGACCGGATCCCGGCCGGGGTGATGGCAACCTTCGAGCAGAAGCTGGCCGACATCCGCAGCGGGGCGTTCACGGTCCCGATGAACAAGCAGTGAGCGAGGCCGCCACTCTGCGCGGGATCCGGCGCAGCTTCGGCGCAGGCGCTCCCGCATTGGACGGCGTCGACCTGGAGTTGCGGACCGGCGAGGTGCACGCGCTGCTCGGTGAGAACGGGGCGGGCAAGACCACGCTGATGCGGATCCTCGCCGGTCTCGACCGCCCCGACGAGGGCACGGTCGAGGTGGCCGGGCGGCCGGTGGAGGACTTCAGCCCGCGCGCACTGCGGGAACGCGGCGTCGCGATGGTCCAGCAGCACTTCACGCTGGTCCCGACGCTGACCGCGGGGGAGAACCTCGCGCTCGCCCGCCCGTCGGGCCGGCTGCGACCCGGCGCCCGGCAGGCGCGGCGCCGGGTGGAGGAGCTGGCCGAGCGCTACGGGCTCCCGGTGCGCGCCGACGTGCCCGTCGACCGGCTCTCGGTCGGCGAGGAACAGCGCCTGGAGATCCTGCGCGCGCTCGACGCCGACGCCCGCCTGCTGATCCTCGACGAGCCGACCGCCGTGCTCGTCGACGCGGAGGCGGAGAAGCTCCTCGGCGTGTGCCGCGCGCTCGCCGAGGACGGCCGGGCGATCGTGATCATCACCCACCGGCTGTCCGAGGTCTTCGCCGGTTGCGACCGCGTCACGGTGCTGCGGCGGGGCTCGGTCGTGTGCGCGGGCGAGCCGGTGTCGCGGCACGACCGCGCGAGCCTCGCGACGCTCATGGTCGGCTCGGCGCCCGCCGAGCTGTCCACCGCCCGCCGGTCCGCCGACGGAGAGGTGCGGCTGCGGCTCGACGGTGCGGCTCGCGGCCGGCTGCAGCCGCTCGACCTGCACGTCCGTGCCGGCGAGGTGCTCGGCGTCGCAGGGGTCGACGGCAACGGGCAGGCCGAGCTGGAGGAGCTGCTCGCCGGGATCGCCGCGCCGGACGCGGGCAGCGTCACCGTCGACGGGATACCCGTGCCCGTCGGTGCACCGCGCGAGCGGATCGCCGACCGCATCGCCTACGTCCCGGCCGACCGCCACCGCCGCGCGCTCGCCGGGCCGCTCACGCTCGCAGACAACCTGGAGCTGGGCCGCGGCGACCGGCGCCGCCCGCCCGTCGCCCGGCGCGAGGAACGCGCTGCGCCGGTCCTCGAGGAGTGGGACGTGCGGGGCAGCGGTCCGTCCGCGCCCGCCGCGAGCCTGTCGGGTGGGAACGCCCAGAAGCTGGTGCTCGCGCGGGAGCTCGCGGCCGGGCCGCGGCTCGTCGTCGCCGCCCAGCCGACCCGCGGGCTCGACCCGGAGGCCGCCCGCATGATCAGCGAGCGGATCCTCGCCGCGGCCGCCGACGGCGCCGCGGTCGTCTGGTTCGGCGCCGAGCTCGACGAGCTGTTCGCCGTGGCCGACCGGCTCGTCGTGCTGGCCGGCGGGCGCGCGACGGAGGCGTTCACCCCGCCGTACGACCGCGGCGCCGTCGGCCTCGCGATGGCGGGAGGGCACCCGTCGTGACCGTGACGCGCGACCGCGAGGTCGCCTCCGCGCCCGACACCGTGCTCGCGCGCATCCTGCGCGGCCCCGACACCCGCCTCGGCGTCGTCGCCGTCCCGGTCGTCGCCGTGCTCGGCGCGCTCGTCGTGGGCGGCGCGCTCATGGCCGTCGAGGGGGTGGCGCCGCTCTCGGCCTACGGCGAGGTGGTGCTCGGGGTCTTCGGGCGCACCCGCGGGCTGGTCGACACCGCGGTCATCGCCACCCCGCTGATCCTGCTCGCGCTCGGCATCGCCGTGGCCTACCGGGCGCGGGTGTTCACGATCGGCGCGGAGGGCCAGTACATCGCCGGTGCACTCGCGGGTACGGCGTGGGTCACGGTCGGTCCGCCGCTGCCGGGGTTCCTGCTGCTGGTCAGCGGGCTCGCCGTCGCCGTGCTGACGGGCGCGGCGTGGGCCGGGATCACGGCCTGGATGCTGGCCCGGTTCGGCGCGAGCGTCGTGATCACGAGCCTGCTGCTCAACTACGTCGCGGCCGCCGGGCTGGCCTGGGCGGTGCGCGTGGGCATCCGCGACCCCGGATCGTTCACCCCGCAGAGCCGCCCGATGGGCGCCGCGGCGCTGCCCGACATCCCCGGCACCGCGATCCACCTCGGCTTCTTCCTCGCCCTGCTCGCGGTGCCCGCGCTCGCCGCGGTGCTGCGGCGCACCCGCTTCGGCTTCCGGGTCGAGGTGCTCGGTGCCAACCCGGAGGTACTCGCCGTCAACGAGGCCCGCCCGGCGCGGACTCGCCTCGCGGTGCTCGCGCTCGCCGGCTCGTTCGCAGGACTGGCCGGGTTCGTCGAGGTGGCCGGGGTGACCGAGCGGATGACGCCCGCGTTCGCCACGGGCTACGGCTTCACCGCGATCATCGTGGCGCTGCTGGGGCGGCTGCGCCCGCTCGGCGTGCTCGTCGCGGCGCTGCTGCTGGCCGGGCTGACCGTCGGCTTCGACGAGGCCGAGCGCGTGTTCATCATCCCGTCGGCCACCGTCGGCGTGATCCAGGCGCTGATCGTCGTCTTCTTCGTGGCGGGCGAGGCGCTCAGCAGGCGGGGGAGGCGCTGATGGACACGCTGCTCACGCTCGCGACCCTCGCGGCGGCGATCCGGCTCGCGATCCCGGTGGCCGTTGCCGCGCTCGGCGAGCTGATCAGCGAACGGGCCGGCGTGCTGAACCTCGGCCTCGAGGGCACCATGCTGTTCGGCGCGCTCGCCGGGTACCTCGCCACGATCGCCAGTGGTACGCCCTGGCTGGGACTCGGCGGCGGGTTGCTGGCCGGCGCGGCGTGCGGCGGCGTGCTCGCGCTGCTCATGGTGGTGGTGCGGGCCGACCAGATCGTCACGGGACTGGCGTTCACGCTGTTCGCCGGCTCCGCAACGACGTACCTGTTCGAGCAGTCCTACACGCTCGGCCAGGCACCGCCCCGGATCCCGAGCCTGTCGATGGCGCCGCTCGTCGTGATCGTGCTCGTCGTGCTCGCCGGGGTGTGGTTCCTGCTCACCCGCACCACGGCCGGGCTCGTGCTCAGCGCCGCCGGGGAGGCGCCGGAGGCCGTCGACGCGCTCGGGTACCGGATCCCTCGGGTGCGCACGCTCGCCACCGTGGCCGGGAGCGCGCTCGCCGGGCTGGCCGGGGCGATGCTCGTCTGCGGGCCGCTCGGGCTCTTCGTCCAGAACGTGACGGCGGGGCGCGGCTGGGTGGCGCTGGCGCTGGTGGTCTTCGCGCGCTGGCGACCGGGTCGCGCGGTGGCCGGTGCGCTGCTCTTCGGGCTCTGCGACGCCGCCCAGCTGCGGCTGCAGGGTACCGCCACCGAGATCCCGTACGAGGCGTTCCTCGCCCTCCCGTACGTGGTCACGCTGCTTGCGCTGATGGTGCGGGCCCGCCGGAGCGGCACGCCCGCGGCGCTCGCGGTCCCGTTCGTCAGAGGAGGGACATGACCGGCCTGCGGATCGGGCCCGCGCTGATCGTGCCGGTGACGGCCGAGCCGTTCACGGGGTACGTCGAGGTCACGGGTGGGGAGATCACGCACCTGGGCCCGTCGCCCACCGACGGACCGGCCGCGGAGACAGTCGCCACGCCGGGGCGGATCGTGATCCCGGCGTTCGTCAACACGCACTGCCACACCAGTCAGCAGCTCGGCAGGGGCCTCGGCGACGACGTCGGCCTGCTCACCTGGCTGCACGAGCGGATCTGGCCCTACGAGCTGGCGCTCGACGAGTCCGACTCCGAGCTGTCGGCGCTGGTATGCGCGATCGAGCAGGTCCGCAACGGCTGCACCCTGCTCGCCGACCCCGGCGGCCGGCACGTCGACGGGATGGCGCGCGGGATCGCCGCCGTCGGGATCAGGGCGCTGCTCGGCCGCAGCGCCATGGACTCCGGCGACGGTCGCCCCGAGGGCGACCGGGAGTCGACCGCCGAGGTGCTCGACGCGCAGGACGACCTCGCCGCCCGCTGGCACGGCACCGGACTGCTGCGCTTCTCCTACACCTTGCGCACGATCTTCAACTGCTCCGACGAGCTGATCACCGCCACGCTCGAACGGGCCCGCGAGCTCGGCACCGTCGTGCAGATGCACGTGGCGGAGGTGCCCGAGGAGAACGAGCACGCGGTCGCGACGCGGGGCGTCACCACCGTGCGGCACCTGGACCGGCTGGGCGCCCTCGGCCCCGACTTCCTCGCCGTGCACGCCACGTGGGTGGACGACGAGGAGATCGCGCTGCTCGCCGAACGCGGTTGCCCGGTGTCGCACAACGCCGCGTCCAACCTCAAGATCCTCGGCACGCCGCGGATCGCCGACATGCTCGACGCGGGCGTGCACGTCGCCCTGGGCACCGACGGGGCGCCGTCCAACAACCGCATGAGCATGATCGACGAGATGTGGCTCGCCGCGATCGTCCAGAAGGGCGTGCGGCGCGACCCCACGGTGCTGCCGGCCGCGAGCGTGCTGCGGATGGCCACGGTCGACGGCGCCGGCGCGCTCGGCATGGGGGACGTCGTCGGCTCCCTCGAAGTCGGGAAGCGGGCCGACCTCGTGGTGCTCGACCCGTTCACCGCGAACTTCGCCACCGCCGCCGACCCCGTCTCAGCGCTGGTGACCGCGTGCAAGTCCGAGAACGTCGAGTCCGTGCTCTGCGACGGCGAGTGGGTGCTGCGCGAGCGGCGCCTCACCCGCGTCGACGAGGCCGCGGTGCTCGCCGAGGCCGCCGACCGGGCGGCCGCGGTGCGCCGGCGGCTGAAACTCTGAATATGGGAGGAACCGTGTCCGAGACCCTGCCCACCGTCGACGTCAGCTCGTTCGCCACCGGCGCCCCGCCGAGCCCCGAGCAGGACGCCGTGGCCGCGGAGATCGACCGGATCTGCCGGGAGATCGGCTTCTTCCTCATCGCGGGCCACGGCGTGCAGCCAGAGGTCAAGGCCGAGATGTTCGAGGCGATGCACCGCTTCTTCGCGCTCCCCGTCGAGGAGAAGCAGAAGATCGCGATCGGGAAGTCGGCCAACCACCGCGGCTACGTCGGGATCGCGGCCGAGAAGAGCGACGAGGAGGGCGCGGCCGACCTCAAGGAGTCGCTCGACACCGGCGGCGAGCACGGCCCCGACCACCCCGAGGTGCAGGCGGGCATCCCCACGTTCGGCCCGAACCAGTGGCCGGCCGACCCGGCGTTCCGGGAGGCCTGGGAGGCCTACCGCGCCCAGGCGATCGAGGCGGCCCAGCGCGTGCAGCGGGCGATGGCGCGGGCGCTCGCGCAGCACGACGAGTTCCTGCTCGACCGGCCCGGCGGCGAGGTCATGTACCACCTGCGCCTCCTGCACTACCCGCCGCAGGAGACCGTGCAGCCCGGCCCCGACCAGCTCGGCTGCGGCGCCCACACCGACTACGGCACCGTCACCCTGCTCGCCGACGACGGCGTGGGCGGGCTGCAGGTGATGAAGCGCGACGGCAGCTGGATCAACGTCGGCATCCCCGACGACCTGCTCGTCGTCAACATCGGCGACCTGATGGCGATCTGGACCAACGACCGCTGGGTCTCCAACCCGCACCGCGTGGTCAACCCGCCGCAGACCGACCGGTACTCGATCCCGCTCTTCGTCACCCCGCCGTTCCACGCCGAGATCAGCTGCCTCGGCTCCTGCCTGGAACCGGGGGAGGAGGCGAGGTACGAGCCGCAGGAGGCCGGGCCGTACCTGATGAGCCGGCTCAACGCGACGCACACCTACCGCAACCCGCTCCTGGCAGCGGCTGAAGCGGTCTGACGGAGCACACCGGGCGTGTGCCCGGTGTGCTCGCGGACCGTGCGCGTGAGGTGGGCCTGGTCGGCGAAGCCGAGGTCGGCGGCCAGCAGGGCGAGGCGGTGCTCGCCCTGCTCCAGGCGCTCGAGTGCACGCCCGACGCGCACGCGGTTGCGGTAGCGGGTGACCGAGACGCCGATCTCGCGCGGGAACGCGCGGCTCAGCCGGTACGGCGAGACCCCGAGGTGGTCGGCGAGGGGGAACAGGCCCCTGGCGGCGGGTTCGTCGGCGAGGATCGCCTCCCGAGTCGCCGCGACGAGCGCCCGATCCCCTGCCGACCCGGCCGGTAGTAGACCGACGGTCGCGGCGAGCAGGGCGAGCAGCCGCTCGACGAGCGCGTAGTCCGGATCGCTCCCAGTGGCGAGGAGCCGCCGGTGGGCGAGGTCGACGCGGGCGTCGACGTAGAAGTCATCGCGGGCGGGCGCGCGGCACAGCAGCACCCACCGCGCGGGCGCGATCGCGATCGACGTGCAGACGTCGCCGCCCGCCGGGTGGGCGAAGCGCTCCTCCACCCCGGGCCGCGAGAGGTAGCCGAGCGTCGGGTCGATGTCGACGGGACCCTGCGCGCCCGTCCGGCGGAACCGGCCCGAGCGGACGAGCACGAGGCGGGGCTCGCCCGGCACCTCGGCGTCGGACCAGCCGCGGTGGTGCTCCCGGCAGACCACCGTGCCCACGGTGAGGTCGGGCCGGGCGGCGACCTGGGTGACCGAGAGCACGTCCGGACGGTACGCACGGGGTCCGACAGCGGCGCAAGGATCGTCAAGACCGCGAGCCCGGAGGGCGCCAGGCTCGGGGCATGGCACTCCTGCGTACCGAGATCTCGATCGCCGCGACCCCCGCCGACGTCTGGGACGTGATCGGCGACTTCGAGGCGGGCCCGCTGCGCATGGCGCCGGGCTTCGTGGTCGGCTGCGAGGCCGACGCGGACACCCGGGTCGTCACGTTCGCCGACGGGTCGGTCGTGCACGAGCGGCTCGTCGCGGTCGACGAGGGCGAGCGGCGGATCACCTACTCCGTGGTCGGCGGCAGCGTCCGTCCCGACCGGGACGTCGCCCAGATGCAGGTCGTCCCCGAGGACGGCGGCTGCCGGTTCGTCTGGACCCGCGACCTGCGCCCCGACGAGCTCGGCCCCGGGTTCCAGGCGGCGATGGACCGCGGGGCGGAGGTGATCAGGCGGACGCTGGGGACCGATCACGCGGCGACGTAGCCGCGGCGGCGCAGCTCGTACGCGACGGTCTCGGCGATGCGAGCCGGGTGGCAGTGGACCGTGTGGGCGTCGAACCGCAGCGCAGGATCGTCCAGCCGAGCCGGACGAGGGCGGCCTCGCGCACGAGGTCCTTGTGCGCCTGCTCCTGCTCGCGGTGGTCCCGGCCGTCGTACTCGATCGCGACCTTGACCGAGGGGTAGGCCAGGTCGAGCCGGCGCGCCCGTCCGCCGGCCTCGACCTCGAACTGGACGTGCGGAGCGGGTAGCCCGTGCTCGTGCAGCGCCATCCGGATGCGGGTCTCCATCGGCGACTCGGTCCTGGCGTCGCAGAGCCCCAGCACCGGGACGATGTGCCGGGAGCCTCGGGCGCCCCAGTGCTGCATGCGGAGGTGGAGGAGGTCTACGGGGTCGATCTTGCAGGTGAAAGCGATGGCGTCGACCGCCACGACCTTCTCGCGGAGTGTCGGTACCCAGCGGACGAGGTCGAACGCGGTGCGGACGGGACTGGTCACGCGGCACGGCCCCACCTCGGTGATCTCGGTGGGATCGACGAGGTCGCGATGCACCCGCAGGCCGGGGCAGCGGTATGACTGACGGCCCCGGCGCAGCAGCAACACCTCGGCGGGCGCGTCCGCGGGCCCGCAGGACGCGCCGAGCAGCTCCGCGGCCGAGTAGCCCGCGAGGCACGCCGCGCCCCTCCACCAACACACCGCCGCGGCGGCGGACCGCAGCGCGAGGTTCGGTTCGAGGTGGGCGGGGGCGTACACGTCGGGAAACAGCCGCCGGAAGCGCGGCCCGCGCAGCTGTCCCTGGGACAGGAGCGCGGCGGTGGTGGCGGCGGAGCCCCGGAACGGGCGGGTGAGATCGAGCGACATGCCCGGCACAGACGGAGCCAGGGCCCTTCCGGTTCCATGATCCGCCGTAGCGATTGTTCATGGTCGTCGCGGCAGCCGTGGGCAACCGATACTTCGGATCTTCGTCCCCGGGTCGGTCATTCGGCGCGGTGAAGCTCCCAGCGACCGGAGTCGATCGCGAAGTGGCGGTCTGGCCCGAGCCAGCGGCCGATCATGGAACGGCCCGTGGGGTCGAGCACGAACTGGACGATTCCGTGGTACACGGCGCCTCGGTAGTAGCCGTCCGGCGCGGTGCGCTCGGTCCAGTTGCCGGTGACGAGGAGACCGTCGAAACCAGTTCGAGCTCGAGGGTTCCCGTCGACGTCGGGTCGCTGCTCCCCACGAGCCTGGCGTTCTCTAGCCGCAGGACGACGCGGTGGGTGCCCTCGAACTCCGTCCCCCGGCCCGTGCTGAGGAAGGTGTACCGGCTGTCCCACGAGCCGGCGAGCTCAGCAGGCGCCGGCCCGCGGCCGAGTGCCTTCGGCGGAGCCGAGCTGGATCGGCCGGCCGCAACCGCGGCTGCGGTGCTCAGCTTGAGCAGCAGCGCGCGTCGCTGGTCGCCCGGGAGCCGGGCCGCCCACGAGTCGACCGCGCGCGTGAGCTGGTACAGGTCGAGGTGGCCGACCTGCCAGGCGCGGGTCTCGGGTTCGGTCTCGGCAGGGGTGCGGGCGGTGCTGTGCTCACCCCACCCCACGAGCAGGTCCGCGACGTCGCATTCGTAGAGCTGGGCGAGCCGGTCGAGCACGTGCAGCGAGGGCGTGTGGCCCGTGGGGCTCGGCCAGTTCTCCCAGTAGGAGATGTTCTTGAACGTCTTGGGCTCGTCGGGCCATCGGCTGTTCCACTGCTGCGCCACCTCGGCCTGGGTCCACCCGTGCGCGACCCGCATCGCGATCCTGGCGTCCAGTCGTACCGGTCGCGGAGGGCGGCGGCGATCTCGGTCCAGGAGCGTCCCGCGTCGCGCAGCGATGCGGCCAGTGCGAGCTGCTCGCGGGCCCGAGCCGAGCGCGCCACCATGCGGTGAGGGTACTTCCCCCGGCGGAGGGGGAGTCACGCTGCGAGATCGCCGTGCGACAGGGTGTTGTTCCGATCTTGGCGATCCGATGCTCGACGGGTGAGCGAGGACGAGGAAGCGCAGCCGGACTGGCCCTTCGCGGTCGAGCTGGCCGCGATGCCCGAGGTGTGGTCCGCGTTGCTGCAGCTGCACGTCAGCGGCCGGGACGGCCGCTGCCGCGGCTGCCGCTCGCAGGTGGGCATCGCGCGGCAATGGCCGTGCACCCTCTATCGCGCCGCCGCTCAGGCCCGTCGCATCGCGGCCGGTGCCCCCGGCCGAGGTTCAGGAAAGCCACATTCCAGTCCTGCATCGCCCGGAACGTGGCTTTCCTGAACCTCGGAGCTCGCCTCCTACACTCCCCGCCATGGCACGTGTCCGTCCCGGGGAGGCCGCCAACCCTGCCCCGCCCACCGTCCAGCGGGTGCGGCTGCGCTTCGCCAAGCGGGGGCGGCTGCGGTTCCTCTCCCACCGCGACGTGGCGCGCAGCTTCGAGCGGGCCGTGCGGCGGGCGGGTGTGCCGGTGGCGCATTCGCACGGGTTCAGCCCGCACCCGCGGCTGTCGTGGATCGGGGCGGCGCCGACGGGCACGGCGAGCGAGGCGGAGTACGTGGAGATCGGCCTGACGCGCCCGGTCGATCCCGCGGAGCTCGTGGCTGCCCTGGACGCTGCCCTGCCCGACGGTCTGGACGTGCTCGCGGCCGCGGTCGCGGAGGGCGCGTCCCTGGCTGACCGGATCGAGGCGAGCAGTTGGCGGGTCGAGCTGCCCGGCGTCGAGCCCGCCGAGCTGCGGGCTGCCCTGTCCGCGCTGCTGGAGCGCGAGTCGGTGGTCGTCGAACGCGTCACACCGTCGGGGCGTCGCAAGATCGACGTGCGGGCCGCGCTCGTACGGGCGGACGTGCAGGATCCGGCCCCGGACGGAGCAGCACCGTCGGGTGGCTCGGCCGCGATACCCCCCGATCGGGCGGGAGTCTGTGCGATACTGACGGCGGTCGTGCGGCAGACGACACCCGCCGTTCGACCCGATGACGTGTTGGGTGCACTCGATGTTGTCGCAGGCCTCAGGTCGCCATCGCCCGCCAGGGCGACCCGGACGGCTCAGGGACTGCTCGACACTCGAGGCGACCTGGCCGATCCTCTCGGCTGAAGACCGGGTCACCACCCGGGCCTGATCCTGGGATCGGCTCGTCGTCGAGGAGTGCCGCCCTCCCCGGGCGGAGCGAGACCAGAGGATTGCTCGTCGCGCAGCGCGGCGAGAAGAACTGCACGTGGCCCCTGCGCGGCCGCCTCCGAACCGGAGGCGCCCGGGGGCGGAGGAGCTGGATGTCGAATATCGAATCGCCCGCCGGTGCATCCGGCGGGCCCGTCACCGTACCCGCCCTGGATGACCTGCCGGAAAGGATGCGGGTGCACGCGCTCGCCAGAAGGCTCGCACGTACCAGCCGCGAGGTCCTCGCGGCGCTGGCTTCGCTTGGCGTCGACGTGCGCAGTGCCCAGTCGAGCGTCGAGAAGAACGTGGCCGAGCAGGTGGCCGCCAAGCTCGGCTCCGAGCAGGAGCAGGCACCCGCGCAGGACGCGGGCGAGCAGGACACGAGTGAGCCGCTCGCCGAGCCGGGCGCCCCACTGGCGCCGGTGTTCGCACCGCCCACCCCCCTGTTCCAGGCTCCCACCCGGCCCAGCCGCCGCCCCGAGCCCGAACCGGCCGAGCGTCCCGCCGCGGCGGCGCCCGCCGAGACCCCCGAGGTCACCGAGCCCGCCGCCGACGCCGCTCCCTCCGGCGCCGAGGACGAGGACGACACCGACGAGACCACCGGTCGCAGGCGCAGGCGCCGCGGCCGTCGCGGTCGGGGCCGGGGCCGGGGTGCCGACGGCACCGACGACGAGACCGGCGACGACAACGGCGACTCCGACGACGGCGACACCGAGGACGAGTCCGGCGAGGCCGACACCGACTCGGACGACTCCGAGGACGCGGAGCAGGACGAGGCGGCCCCTGAGGAGGACGACGGCGAGTCGGCCACCTCGCGCAGGCGCAGGCGCAGGCGTCGCCGCCGCGGTTCCGGCGACGACGCGGCGGAGGCCGGCGACGAGGCCGATCCGCCCAACACGGTCACCAAGGTCCGGACGCCGCGCGAGGTGCGCGACGAAGAGGGCGACGGCGTGCAGAGCGTCCGCGGCTCCACGCGGCTGGAGGCGAAGCGCCAGCGCCGCCGCGACGGGCGTGACGCCGGGCGGCGACGGGCTCCGATCCTGTCGGAGGCCGAGTTCCTCGCCCGCCGCGAGTCGGTGGACCGCGCGATGGTCGTGCGGGAGCGCGGCGACCGCGTCGAGATCGCGGTGCTAGAGGACGACGTCCTCGTCGAGCACTTCGTGAACACCACCGGCGGCCGCGACAGCGCCACCGGGAAGTCGCTGGTCGGCAACATCTACCTCGGTCGCGTGCAGAACGTGCTGCCCAGCATGGAGGCCGCGTTCGTCGACATCGGCCGGGGCCGCAACGCGGTCCTGTACGCGGGCGAGGTCGACTGGGACGCCGCAGGCCTCGGCGGCAAGCAGCGCCGCATCGAGCAGGCGCTCTCCAGCGGCGACAGCGTGCTCGTCCAGGTCACGAAGGACCCGATCGGCCACAAGGGCGCCCGTCTCACCACCCAGATCAGCCTGGCCGGGCGGTTCCTCGTCTACGTGCCGAGCGGTGGCGCCGCCGGGATCAGCCGCAAGCTGCCCGACGTCGAGCGCAAGCGGCTCAAGGACATGCTCAAGGAGATCGTCCCCAGCGAGGCCGGGGTGATCATCCGCACCGCTTCCGAGGGTGTGAGCCAGGAGGCCCTCGAGCGCGACGTCCGCCGGCTGCAGGCGCAGTGGGAGGTCGTGAAGGGCAAGGCCGAGGCCACGGGCCCCAACAAGCCCAAGGCCCCGGTGCTGCTCTACGAGGAGCCGGACCTGCTCATCAAGGTCGTGCGCGACCAGTTCAACGAGGACTTCTCCCGCCTCGTCGTCGAGGGCGACGACGCGTGGGACACCCTGTCCAACTACGTCGGGCACGTCGCGCCGGAGCTCGCCGACCGACTGCACCGCCACGTGGGGCCGAACGACGTGTTCGCCGAGTACCGGATCGACGACCAGCTGCTCAAGGCGCTCGACCGCAAGGTGTGGCTGCCCTCGGGTGGCACGCTGGTGATCGACCGCACCGAGGCCATGACGGTCATCGACGTCAACACCGGCAAGTTCACCGGCTCCGGCGGCAACCTCGAGGAGACGGTCACCCGCAACAACCTCGAGGCGGCCGAGGAGATCGTGCGCCAGCTGCGGCTGCGCGACATCGGCGGCATCATCGTCATCGACTTCATCGACATGGTGCTCGAGGCCAACCGTGACCTCGTGCTGCGCAGGCTCACCGAGTGCCTCGCCCGCGACCGCACCCGCCACCAGGTGGCCGAGGTCACCTCGCTCGGGCTCGTCCAGATGACCCGCAAGCGCGTTGGCGGCGGGTTGCTGGAGCACTTCTCCACCCCGTGCGAGCACTGCCGCGGGCGCGGCGTGATCGTCAACGCCGAGCCGGTCGTGAGCAGCAGCGCGCCCCGTTCGGAACGGTTCGAGCGGCCCGAACGCGAGACGCGCCGGACCCGCGGCGGCCGTGGGCGTCGGGATGGCGAGGACCGCAACGGCCACGAGGTGCGCAAGCCCGAACCGGCGGCCGCCAACGGCAACGGCATCCGCAACGGCAGCCACGCCGAGCCCGCCGCCGCCGAGCCCGCCGCGGCCGACGCCGCCGTCGACGTCGGGGCGCCCGCCCCGGTCGTCACGCCCGCCGTGCTCGACCCGACCCCCGCGCCGACCGCCGAGCCGGCAACGCCCACCGGCAGGCGGGTGCGTCGCAGCGCCCGCCGCGGCGTGGTGGAGACCTCGCCCGCGGCCGGTCCGGTGGACGTCGCAGCGGAGGCGGTCGAGGAGGTCGTCGTCGAGCGCACGGTCGCCCCGGCGGCCCAGGACCGCCCCGAGGCGGAACCGGCTGTCACCGAGACACCCGCGGGCGAGGCCCCCACGGCCGCGCCCGCGGTCCTGCCCGACATCCCCGAGCAGCAGGCCGTCGAGCCGGAGGGCCGGGCCAGGCGCCGCCGTGGCCGGGTCACCCGCACCGCGGGAGCGCCAACGGCCACGGCGGGCGACGCGCCCGCTGCCGCCGTGCTCACGATGCCGAGCGCGTCCGAGTCGCCCTCGGAGACCAGCGCCGCGCCGGCGCCGGTTGCGGTGCCGCCGCAGCCCGAACCCGCCCCCGCCACCCGGCCGCGCAGGACCCGGCGGGCGGCGTCGCGGCCGGCTGGTCCGCCCGTGGCCGAGGCCGGGGGAGACCCGGCATGAGCCACCCCCCGACCCGGTTGGTAACCTGGGACATCAGTGCCGCGCTCCGAAGCAGTCGCGGCCCGCACAGGTTGCCCTGTGCTATGACCCCCGAGCTTCAGGAGCAGTGCGTCGATGTACGCGATCGTCAAGACCGGCGGTAAGCAGTACAAGGTGGCCGTCGACGACGTGGTCACAGTCGAGAAGATCGACGGTGAGCCCGGCGCCGAGGTGACCCTGCCCGCCTTGCTCCTGGTGGACGGCGAGGACGTCACCACCGACTCCTCGGCGCTGGCGGCTGCCTCGGTCACCGCCAAGGTGGTCGAGCACACCAAGGGCCCCAAGATCCGCATCCACAAGTTCAAGAACAAGACCGGCTACCACAAGCGGCAGGGCCACCGCCAGCCGCTCACCAAGGTGCAGGTCACCGGGATCTCGAAGTAGGAGGACGCAACCATGGCTCACAAGAAGGGTGCGTCCAGCTCGCGCAACGGGCGCGACTCCAACGCACAGCGCCTCGGCGTGAAGCGCTTCGGCGGCCAGGCCGTCAACGCGGGCGAGATCCTCGTCCGCCAGCGCGGCACCAAGTTCCACCCGGGTCTCGGCGTCGGCCGGGGCGGCGACGACACGCTGTTCGCGCTGGTCGAGGGCTCGGTCCAGTTCGGCTACGCGAAGGGCCGCAAGGTCGTCAACGTGGTGCCGGTGCAGGCCTGAGGCCTGCACACCTTTCAGTAGAACCTGACAACGGCGGGCCGCCCGAGTGGTGGCCCGCCGTTGTCGTGTGAGGAGAGTCGATGTCGAGGTTCGTGGACCGCGTGGTGATTCACGCCACGGCGGGCGCGGGCGGCAACGGCTGCGCCTCCGTGCACCGGGAGAAGTTCAAGCCGCTCGGCGGTCCCGACGGCGGTAACGGCGGGCGCGGCGGCTCGGTCGTGCTGGTCGTCGACCCGGGCGTGCACACGCTGCTCGACTTCCACCACCGCCCGCACGCCGCTGCCCGCAACGGCAAGCAGGGGCAGGGTGGGTTCAAGGCGGGCGCCAACGCGGAGGACCTGGAGCTGCGGGTTCCCGACGGCACGGTCGTGTTCGACCCGAACGGCGAGATCATCGCCGATCTGGTCGGCGCCGGCACCCGGTTCGTCGCCGCCGCAGGCGGGCGGGGTGGCCTCGGCAACGCCGCGCTCGCCTCATCGGCGCGCAAGGCGCCCGGGTTCGCGCTGCTCGGCGAGCCGGGGGAGACCCGCGACCTGGTGCTCGAGCTGCGCTCCATGGCCGACGTCGGGCTGGTCGGCTTCCCGTCGGCCGGGAAGTCGTCGCTGGTGGCGGCGCTGTCCGCGGCGCGGCCGAAGATCGCCGACTACCCGTTCACCACGCTCGTGCCGCAGCTCGGCGTGGTCACCGCGGGCGAGGAGACGTTCACCGTCGCCGACGTGCCGGGCCTCATCCCCGGCGCCTCGGAGGGCCGCGGTCTCGGCCTGGACTTCCTGCGCCACATCGAGCGCTGCTCCGTGCTGGTGCACGTCGTCGACTGCGCGACGTACGAGCCCGGCCGGGACCCGGTATCGGACGTGCAGGCCCTCGAGGACGAGCTGGCCCGCTACACGCCCGCCCTGGGCGGCGAGCTGGCCGACCGGCCGCGGCTCATCGCGCTCAACAAGGTCGACGTGCCGGACGCCGCCGAGATGGCCGAGATGGTCAAGGCCGATCTCGAGGAGCGTTACGGCTGGCGGGTCTTCCCGATCTCCACCGCGTCCCGCGCGGGGCTGCGGGAGCTCGCGTTCGGGATGGCCGAGCAGGTGCATGCCCACCGGGCCGCGCAGCCGGTGGCCGAGCCCACGCGGATCGTGCTGCGCCCCCAGGCCGTGGACGACGCCGGCTTCACGGTCGAGCCCGACCCCGAGCTGCCGGGCGGCTTCATCGTCCGCGGCGCCCGGCCCGAGCGCTGGATCCGGCAGACCGCGTTCGAGAACGACGAGGCCGTGGGCTACCTCGCCGACCGGCTGGCCCGGCTCGGCGTCGAGGACGCCCTCGCCGACGCCGGCGCGCAGCCGGGCTGCCCGGTGACGATCGGCGACGTCACGTTCGACTGGGAGCCGAGCACGCCGTCCGGTGTTGCCGTGATGATGTCCGGCCGCGGCACGGACCGGCGCCTGGAGCAGAGCAACCGCATCTCGGCGGCCGAACGCAAAGCGGCGAAGGCGGAACGCCGCAGGCACCACACCGACGAGGAGCTGTGGCCGGCGGAGGACGAAGGCGAGTGACTGCACGGGCGCAGATCGCCGCGGCGCGGCGCATCGTCGTCAAGGTCGGTTCGTCGTCCCTCACCAGCCTCGACGGGGGACTCGACCCGGCCCGGCTCCAGGCCCTCGTCGACGTCCTCGCCGCGCGCCGGGTCGCCGGTAGCCAGGTCGTGCTGGTCTCGTCGGGTGCGATCGCGGCCGGGCTCGCCCCGCTCGGGCTCACCCGCCGTCCGCGCGACCTCGCCACCCAGCAGGCCGCAGCGTCCGTGGGACAGCTGCTGCTGGCCGAGGCGTACGCCGCAGCGTTCGGCCGGCACGGGCAGCAGATCGGGCAGGTCCTGCTCACCGCCGACGACATGATCCGCCGCGCGCACTACCGCAACGCCCAGCGCACCCTGGAGCGACTGCTCGGGCTCGGCGTGCTGCCGGTCGTGAACGAGAACGACACGGTGGCAACCGACGAGATCCGCGTGGGTGACAACGACCGGCTCGCCGCGCTGGTGGCGCACCTGGTCGGCGCCGAGGGCCTCGTGCTGCTCTCCGACGTCGACGGCCTCTACGACGGCGACCCGCGCCGCCCCGGCTCCCGCCTGCTGTCCGAGGTGGAGGCCCCGGCCGACCTGGAAGCGGTGCAGGTGGCGAGCGCCCGGGCCGACTCGCTCGGTACCGGGGGCATGGCCACCAAGGTCACAGCGGCCGCGATGGCCGCGGCCGCCGGCATCCCGGTGCTGCTCGCCTCGGCCGAGGACGTCGGCGCGGCGCTCGACGTCGCGGAGACGGGCCCGAAGGTCGGCACCGCGTTCCGGCCGTCCGGCCGGCGCATGTCGGCCCGCCGGTTCTGGCTGCGGCACGCAGCCGACGTGCGCGGCGCGCTCGACCTCGACGCGGGCGCCGTGGCCGCGGTGATCGACCGCAGGCGCTCGTTGCTCGCGGCCGGCATCCACGGCATCTCGGGCGACTTCGTCGCGGGTGACGTCGTCGACCTCGTCGGCCCTCACGGCGTGGTCGTCGCCCGTGGGGTCGTGGGCTTCGACGCCGCCGAGCTGCCGGAGCTGATCGGCCGCCGCACCCGCGACCTCGCCCCCGAGCAGCGTCGTGAGGTCGTCCACGCCGACGACCTGGTGCCCCTCACCGGCCCCTGAGCCGGCCACCGGGAACTGCCGGATTGGCGGGGTTCGCCGCTGGGCACCAGACTGGCCGGAGTGGATGCCGATCGGGCTCGCACCCGGATGGTCGACGCCCTGCGGGGCGCGGGTCGGGTGCGTTCGGCCGCCGTCGAGGAGGCGTTCCGCACCGTTCCGCGCCACCTGTTCCTGCCGGGGCTCCCGGTGGCCGACGCCTATGCCGACGAGGCGGTCGCCGTGCAGTTCACCGGGGGTGTGGCCACCAGCTCGGCGTCGCAGCCCTCGATGATGGCGATCATGCTCGAGCAGCTGGACCTGCGGCCCGGTCACCGGGTGCTCGAGATCGGAGCCGGCACGGGGTACAACGCCGCGCTGATGTCGCGGATCGTGGGCCCGGCGGGTGCGGTCACCGCCGTCGACATCGACGAGGAGCTGGTCGACCTGGCCGCCGTGCACCTCGCCTCCGCCGGGGTGCACGGCGTGGAGCTGCTGGCGGCCGACGGCGCCCTCGGCTACCCGCCCAACGCGCCGTACGACCGGATCGTGCTGACCGTCGGAAGCGATGACGTGCAGCCCGACTGGGTGGCCCAGCTCGCGCCGGGTGGGCGGCTGCTGCTGCCGCTCGCGGTGCGCGGCAGCCAGCTGTCGGTGGCGCTGGACCTCGGCCCCGACGGGGTGCTGCGCTGCGACTCGGTGCGCAGCTGCGCGTTCATCCGCCTGCGCGGCGCCGCCGCGAGCGCGGACGGGAGCCGGGCGGTCGTCGGGCTGGGCGTCGCGCTCCAGACACCGGACGACCTGCCGGAGCCGAACGTTGCGGCGCTCGCCCGGGTCCTCGCCGACCCGCGCCGGCGGCGGCCCGCGCCGGTGCCGCTGGGCGCGCCGGACGTCTGGGACGGGTTCGGCCTGTGGCTCGCCCTGACCGAGCCGGGCACGTGCCGGCTGCTGGCGGTGGAGCCGGAGACCGAGCTGCCCGACGACCTGCTCCCGCTCGGCTCCGCAGGCGGGACGGTGGCGTTGGCGGATGCGGAGGGGGCGGCCGCCGTCGTGGCGGTCGGGTCGCCGGGACCTGCGCCCGGGGCGGTGGCCGTGCGCGAGTTCGGCCCGGGCGGTGCCGCGCTCGGCGACCGCCTGCTGGCCGCGCTGGACCGTTGGGTCGCGGCCGGCCGGCCCGGCGCCGCCGAGTGGCGGCTCACGGTGGTGCCGACCGGAGCGGACGTCCCCACCCCGCCGGCCGCGCAGGTGATCGTGAAGAAGCACTGCCGCGTGCTGGCCGAACCCCCCGGCAGCGCTATCCCGTCAGGTTGAGGAGAACCTTGCTGCTGCCGGTGGTGCGGTCCGCCGCGGTGAGGAGGGCCTCCTCCGCCTGGGCGAGCGGGAACCGGTGGGTGATCACGGGGGAGACGTCCAGGCCGTCGCGCATGGCGAGCAGCGCGTCGTCGATCTCGTCGACGAACCGGTAGGAGCCCACCCAGCTGATCTCCCGGGTCACCAGGTCGCCCAGCACCGCCGACACCGCGCTTCCGGGCAGGTTGCCGACCTGCACGAGCGTGCCGCCGCGAGCGGTGGCCCGCAGCACCGGGCCGATCGCCGCCGCTGCGCCGGAGGCCTCGAACACGATCTCCACGTCATCGGGGAGGGTGCCGTCGGTGAGGTCGATGGTCGTGTCGGCGCCCATCGGGGAGGCCACCGCCAGCGCGGGCGCCGCGACGTCGGAGGCCAGCACGGCCGCCGCTCCCCGGTGCTTCGCGGCCGCCACCACGAGCGAGCCGATCGGCCCCGCCCCGTTGACCAGCACCGTCCTGCCCCGGACGTCGCCCGCGCGGTGCACGGCGTGCAGCGCGACGCCGAGCGGCTCGGCCAGCGCGCCGTGCTCGGTGCTCACGCCGTCGGGCAGGGCCCGGATCTGGTCGGCGCGGACCACCCGGTACTCGCTGAACCCGCCGTCGGTATGCGGGTCCAGGGCGGCCGAGCCCAAGTAGCGCACGCACGGGTGCAGGTTGGTGCGTCCCGCGATCCGGTCGGGCACGCGCGGGTCGCCGACGAGCGTGGCCGGGTGGACGGTGGCGGCGTCCCCCTCGGAGATCCCCGCCACGCCCGGCCCGACCGCCGCGACCCGCCCCGCCACCTCGTGCCCGAGCACGAGGGGGTGGCGCAGCACGGCGGTGCCGGTCGAGCCGTGGCGGAAGTAGGAGATGTCGGAGCCGCAGATGCCGCCCCACTCCATCGCGAGCAGCACCTCGCCCGGCCCGGGCCGGGGGTCCGGGTGCTCGTCGATCCGGACGTCCCCGGCGGCATGCACGACCACGGCTTTCATGCGGCATCCTCCAGCGCCACGAGGTCGCGCCCGCGCGTCTCGGGGGAGAGCACGGTGGCGACGAGGGTGATCAGCGAGTAGGCCACCAGCATGGCCGCGATCGGCCACCAGCTGCCGGTCACCGCGGTGAGCGTGGCCGCGACGACCGGTCCGATCGCCGTGGCCAGGATCCCGCCGATCTCCTTGGCCAGCGCGAGCTGCGTGAACCGCGTGCGCGCCCCGAAGAGCTCGGCCATCGTGACGCTCTCCAGCGAGAACAGGCCCAGCACCCCGATGTTGAGCGCGAGGATCATGCCGATCACCAGCGCGACCGTGCTGCCGCTGGTGATCAGCAGGAGCAGCGGGAACGCGAGCACGACGGTCAGGACGGAGAGCGCGATGTACATCGGGCGACGGCCGAACCGATCGCCGAGCAGACCCACGATCGGCACCGTCGCGAAGCCGAGCAGCGAGCCGTAGACGATGGCGTCGGTCGGCACGGACCGGTCGACGAGCAGCGTGGTGGCGATGTAGCCGACGAGGAACGTCTGGACGAGGCCCGAGTTGCCGGCCTGGCCGAACCGCAGGCCCAGCGCGAGGAAGAACGCCTTGCCCTTGCGCTGGTGCAGGCCCGCCTCCAGCACGCTGCCCTCCGCCTCGGCACGGCTGAGCGCGCGACCGTCGACGACGTCAGCGCGCCCCTCGAACACCGGGCTCTCCTTGAGGCTCCGCCGCAGCCACACCGCGAAGATCATCAGCACGAAGCTGAGGAGGAACGGCAGGCGCCAGCCCCACTCGAGCAGCTGCTCCTCCGACAGGGCGGCCAGCAGGAACGCCCAGAGCGCGGACGCGGCGAGCGTGCCGGAGTTGGTGCCCAGCGACACCAGCGAGGCGATCAGGCCGCGACGGGGAACCGGCGCGTACTCGGCGAGCATCACGGTGGCGCCCGCGATCTCCGCGCCGGCCCCGAAGCCCTGTACCAACCGCAGCGCGACCAGCAGGATCGGCGCGAGGATGCCGATCTGGGCGTACGTCGGCAGGACGCCGATCAGCGTGGTGGACGCGCCCATCAGCAGGATCGTCAGGTACAGCACCCGCTTGCGCCCGATGCGGTCGCCCATCCGCCCGAAGTAGATCGCGCCCGCCAGCCGCGCGACGTACCCGACGCCGTAGGTGGCCATCGCCGCGATGAGCCCGATCGCCGGGCTGACGTCCGGGAAGAAGAGCTGGTTGAAGACGATGGCGGCCGCCAGCGAGTACAGCTGGAAGTCCATGAACTCCATCGCCGTGCCGAGCCAGCCGGACGTCGCGGCCTTGGCCAGGTCCCGGGTCGTCCGTGTGACGGTTCCGGTCATGGGGATCTCCGTTGTTCGTGGGACGGGCTACCAGTCGTGCACGGAGCCGTCGAGGCGGCGGGCGACGGGCAGGTAGCGCGGCTGGTACGGGAACCGGGCGGCCGCCTCGGCGTCGTACTCGACACCCAGGCCGGGCTCCTCGGACGGGACGAGCATCCCGTCGGCGAACCGCACACCGGAGCGGAAGACCTCGAGGGTCTCCGGCGCGTGCGGCATGTACTCCTGGATGCCGAAGTTGGGCACCGCGGTGTCCAGGTGCACCGCGGCGGCCAGCGTGACGGGGGAGAGGTCGGTTGCGCCGTGCGAGCCGGTGCGCACCTGGTAGAGCGCCGCGAGGTCGAAGATCCGCCGCAGGTGGGTGATGCCGCCCGCGTGCACGACGGTGGTGCGCACGTAGTCGATCAGCTGCTCGGTGATCAGCTGCTGGACGTCCCAGATGGAGCTGAACACCTCGCCGACGGCGATCGGGGTGGTGGTGTGCCGGCGGATCAGCCGGAACGCCTCCTGGTTCTCCGCGGGCGTCGGGTCCTCCATCCAGAACAGCCGGCACCCCTCCACGCGCTTGCCGAACTGCGCCGCCTCGATCGGGGTGAGCCGGTGGTGCACGTCGTGCAGCAGGTGGAAGCCGAACCCGAAGCGCTCCCGCACCGCCTCCAGGTAGGTCGGCGCGAAGCCGAGGTAGGCATCGGTGTCCCATGGCTGCTCGTCGGGCAGCGCCGTCGAGGCGGGCTCGTAGATCCCCGCGCCCTTGCGCACGCCGTAGGTGCCGCCGACCTCGGGCACGGCGGCCTGCGCCCGCACGGCGCGGTAGCCCAGCTCCAGGAAGCGCTCGACGTCGTCGAGCAACGAGGGCACGTCGGCGCCGCTCGCGTGCGCGTACACGGTGACGCCGTGGCGGGAGCGCCCGCCCAGCAGCTGGTACACCGGCAGGCCCGCGACCTTGCCCTTGATGTCCCACAGTGCGGTGTCGACGGCGGAGATGGCGGTCATCGTGACGGGGCCGCGCCGCCAGTAGGCGCCCTTGTAGAGGAACTGCCACATGTCCTCGATGCGGGCCGGGTCGCGGTCGATCAGCAGCGGGACCAGGTGGTCGCGCAGGTAGGACGCGACGGCCAGCTCGCGGCCGTTCAGCGTGGCGTCGCCGAGGCCGGTCACGCCGTCCGAGGTGGTGATGCGGAGCGTCACGAAATTCCGCCCCGGCGAGGCTACGAACACCTCGGCCCGTTCGATCCGGCTCACGGTTCCACAACCTCCTTGTCGCGCAGTACTGGTATACAAGCAGATGTCGCGAAGAAGGTGCAAGGGTCGGTAGGCTGGCGTGGTGGCGCAGCCGACCCGGCGGACCAGCCGCAGAACGGTCTACGAGACCCTGCGGCGCAAGGTCCTGACGTGCGAGTTCCCGCCGGGCTCCGCGCTGTCGGAGAACGAGCTCGCCGCGCAGCTCGGGGTCAGCCGCACGCCGGTGCGCGAGAGCCTGATCCTCCTCGCGGAGGAGGGCCTGGTGCAGGTCTTCCCGCAGGTCGGGTCGTTCGTCTCCCGCGTCGATCCGGCCCGGGTGGCCGACGCGCAGTTCCTCCGCGAGGCCGTCGAGCTGGCATCACTGGAGGACCTGCCCCAGCAGCTGGACCCCGGCATCGTCGACGAGCTCCGCGAGAACCTCGCCCAGCAGCGGCGCCGCGGCCTCGACGTCGAGGAGTTCTTCGCGCTCGACGAAACCTTCCACCACGCGCTACTGTGCCTCGCCGGGCACGGCAACGCGTGGGCGACCGTCGTGTCGGCAAAGGGCCACCTCGACCGCGCCCGCCGGTTGGGCCTGCAGGCCACGGCGCCCCCCGCCTTCACCGACCAGCACGTCGAGATCTTCGACGCCGTGCTCGCGGGCAACGTCGCTGCAGCGAGGAAAGCGATGCGCGCCCACCTGCGGGCGGTGTTCGACGACGTCGAGCGCATCCGGCAACGCTCGCCGGAGCTCTTCGCCCGCAACGCGGACTCGGTGCCGGTGCGGCGCAACGTGGTGGTGTGGGAGTAGGCGGCCGCAGCGGTTGATCGTCTGAGCAGCACGCTTCTCGCGCCGCTGCTGGCGATCGGTTCCGGGCCCCCTGACGGGCCTCCTGGCGGCGCCGCGCATTGTGCGGGGCCGCCCCTCACAGCTCAAGGGCGCCTGCGGCGTCGCTTCGCGAGCGCTGCGCGCCCCTTGATCTGTGAGCCTCTGCGGCCCCTCCGGGCATGCTTCGCGGGCAGGCCCAAGGGCCTGCCCTTTGGGCGCGCGGCGCCGCCAGGAGGCCGGTGTCGGGCATCTTCCTGCGCTCGCACACCGACTTCTGCGCTGACACACCGATTGCAGTCGGTGTGTGAGGACCGAAGTCGGTGTGTGGCCGACTTCCTCGGCCGTTTTGCCCGTTTCTGTGTGGGAGGGAAGCCTCGATCATGGAGGTGAGACCGCCTTCGGTGGCGCCGCGCGCCGAAGGGGCTGGCCCGTGGGCCTGCCCGCGAAGCGGGCCTTCAGGGGTCGTAGAGGCTCGCGGGTCAAGGGTCGCGTAGCGATCGCGGCAGCGACGCGGAGCGCCCTTGAGGCGTGAGGGGCGGCCCCGCATGATGCGCGGCGCCACCGAAGGCCTGGTGAGGGGTCGGCCTGGATGGTGCGCGGCGCCACGAAGGCCTGGTGGGGGTGGGCGCACGCCCGTCACCCCAGTCGCCGCGTCCCGGGTAGGTGCGCGGTGCCCCACGTCGCCATCGCGTCCAGCACCGGAGCCAGCATCCGTCCCCGGTCGGTGAGCCGGTAGGCGTACCGGGGTGGCCGCTCCTGGTAGCGCTCCTTGGCGACGATGCCGGCGTCCTCCAGCTTCCGCAGCCGGTCAGCGAGCGTGTTCGTCGGGATGCCCTCGGGTGACGCGGCCAGGTCCCCGTAGCGCAGGGTGCCGCTGAACAGCAGGTCCCGCACGACGAGCAGCGACCACCGATCGCCCAGGACGTCGAGGGTGCCGGCGATGGCGCAGTCGGATCGGCGGGTCACGAGGCTCCTCCCCGGTAGTGACTTGCATGTTACAAGTCTCGCTCCCTACAGTCACTTGCAACTTACAAGTCACTGGGGGATGCCGTGGTCGTCGTGGTCGTCGTCGCGTGGTTGGTCGCAGCCTTCGTCGCCGGGGCGGCGGGCGTGTTCGTCGAGCCGCCCGGTGCCGCACCCGTCGCTCTCGGTCTCGCAGCGGGCTTGCCGCCCCTGATCGCGTTGGCGGCGGGGCTCGTGCCGGGCCGGTTCCGGACCTGGGTTCGCGGCCTCGACCTGCGGTTCCTCACCCTGCTGCAGGCGTGGCGCGTGGCCGGCTTCTCCATCCTCGCCCTGTGGGCCGAGGGGCTGCTGCCCGCACGGTTCGCGCTGCCGGCGGGGATCGGCGACATGCTGATCGGTCTCAGCGCGCCGCTCGTCGCCCTGTACCTCGTCGGAGGTGGGCGGTGGGCGCGCCGCGGCTACGTCGGATGGACGGCACTGGGCATCACGGACCTCGTGCTGGCCGTCACGCTCGGCGTCACCAGCGACAGCGGGATGGAGCCGATGTCACAACTGCCGATGAGCCTGATCCCGACCTTCGGGGTGCCCCTCACGCTCGTCCTGCACGTGGTGTGCCTCGTGCGCATCCTCGGGGGCAGGAACCTCACTCCTTGATGCCGCCCGCGAAGAGCCCGGCGGCGAACTTGCGCTGAGCTGCGACGTAGGCCACGAGCACCGGCAGCGCGACGAGGACGCCGCGGCCGCCGTGACTCCGGGGTCGGAGTTGCGCCGGTTCCCGGCGAAGTAGGACAGCGCGACCGGCGCGGTCTGCGCGTCCGGGGTGTCGGCGAGCAGCACGTGCCCCTCCTCACCGCGAACCTCGGCCGCTGGCACCTCGCTGCCGTCGAACCGGCGCCGTGGGCCGAGATCCCCTGCTGACACCGCCGGGTGGCTCGAGGACGGCGCGAGCCGGCGTGCCGGCTCAGCCGCGCTGGGCCAGCGCGAACGGCAGCACCGCCGACGCCCCCGCGCGGCGCAGCAGGCGGGCGGCGACCGTGGCCGTCCAGCCGCTGTCGATCACGTCGTCCACCAGCAGGACCGGCGCGTTCGGCACCGGGAACGCCGGTGGCTCGAACGCCGACCACAGCGCCGCGAGCCTTTGCGGGCTGTTGGCGTGTGCCTCGGGCCGCGGGCCGGCCGGGGTGAGGGTGCCGAGCAGGGGCAGGCGCCCGATCTCGGCGATCCGCCGGGCGAGGTGGTCCAGCTGGTGTGGCCGGGTGCGGGAGCCGATGCCGACCACGCCGACCGGGCGCTGCTCCCACCCCCACCCGGCGAGCACGCGCACACAGGCGTCGAGCACGTCGCCGGGGACGGGCGCGTCGTCGCCGTCGACCAGCTCGCGCAGCCGCGTGCCCCAGCCGATGTCGGACAGGCGGCCGATCACCCGGCCCGGCTCGGCGAGCTCGGTCGCGGGGATCCGGCCCGACGCCCCGACGCCCAGCTCGGCCATGCCGCTCGGCCACTGCTTGCGCGGCGCGACCTCGACCCCGGGCCGGTTGATGCGTTCCTGCGCCGCCGCGGCCGCGTCCTGGTCGACGTCGGTGCTCCATGCGGGGGTGGTGCACGTGTCGCAGCGGCCGCAGCGTTCGGATGCCGGGTCGTCGAGCTGCCGGCGCAGGAACTGCATGCGGCAGCCGGTGGTGTCGATGTAGTCGAGCATCGCCTGCTGCTCGGCGCGGCGGGCCTCGGCGATGCGCTGGTGGCGCTCCCGGTCGTAGACCCATTCCTCGCCGGTTGCCACCCATCCGCCCTTGACGCGGCGCACGGCGCCATCGCTGTCGAGCACCTTGAGCAGCATCTCCAGGCGGGTGCGGGACAGGTCGACGCGCGTCTCGACGGCCGCGGTGGACATCGCATCGTCCCCGAGCACGGCGAGTGTCTGGCGCACGAGCGGTTCGGGCGGGAACGCGAGCGAGGCGAAGTAGGCCCAGATGTCGCGGTCCTCCCGGCCCGGCAGCAGCACGACCTCGGCCCGCTCCACCGCGCGCCCGGCACGGCCGATCTGCTGGTAGTAGGCCACCGGCGACGCGGGCGCCCCGAGGTGCACCACGAACCCGAGGTCGGGCTTGTCGAACCCCATCCCGAGCGCGCTGGTGGCCACGAGCGCCTTGACGCGGTTGTCGAGCAGGTCGGCCTCGGCCGCGAGCCGCTCCTGCGGGTCGGTCTTGCCGGTGTAGGACGCCACCGGGTGGCCGCGTTCGCGCAGGAAGTCGGCCACCTCCTCGGCGGCCGCGATCGTGAGCGTGTAGATGATCCCGGCGCCCGGCAGCGCGTCGAGGTGGTCGGCGAGCCAGCCGAGCCGCTGCGCGGGCGTGGCCAGCCGGACGACGGACAGCCGCAGGCTCTCCCGGTCGAGCGAACCGCGCAGGACCAGCGGCTCGCCGGATGCGAGCCCCAGCTGCTCGGTGACGTCGACGACCACCCGGTCGTTGGCGGTGGCCGTGGTGGCGAGCACCGGGATACCCGCGGGCAGCTCGGAGATGAGCGTGCGCAGGCGCCGGTAGTCGGGGCGGAAGTCGTGGCCCCAGTCGGAGACGCAGTGGGCCTCGTCGACGACCAGCATGCCGGCTGTGGCCGTGAGCTGCGGCAGCACGCGGTCGCGGAAGTCGGGGTTGTTGAGGCGCTCCGGGCTCACCAGCAGCACGTCGACCTCACCGGACGCGACCGCGGCGTAGGTGCGTTCCCAGTCGCCGGTGTTGGCCGAGTTGACGGTGGCGGCGTGGATGCCGGCCCGCGCGGCGGCGTCGATCTGGTTGCGCATGAGCGCGAGCAGCGGCGACACGATCACCGTGGGCCCCGCGCCGTCGGCCCGCAACAGCGCCGTGGCCACGAAGTAGACCGCCGACTTGCCCCAACCGGTGCGCTGCACGACGAGCGCTCGCCTGCGCTCGGCCACGAGCGCGTGGATGGCCGTCCACTGGTCCTCTCGCAGCCGTGCGCCCGGGCCGGCGAGCGTGGCGAGCACGGC
Organism: Pseudonocardia cypriaca; assembly: GCF_006717045.1. Lineage (NCBI taxonomy): Bacteria > Bacillati > Actinomycetota > Actinomycetes > Pseudonocardiales > Pseudonocardiaceae > Pseudonocardia > Pseudonocardia cypriaca. Next base: position 1,818,946 of record NZ_VFPH01000002.1, on the reverse strand, counting down.
CTCGGCGCGCTCGCGCAGGTCCGAGCTGACGGTGGAGGTCATGCACCCATGGTGACCGAGGGGCCCGACAGTCCGTCCGGCGGCCCGCGCCGACCGACGATGTCCGGTTTCCGGTCCCTTCCTGTCCGGTTCCGCTCCTTCCGACGGCGGATGGCCGCTGCTAGCTTCGGAGCAAGGGCCGGCGGGGGTTCGGCCCTGATCGGGGGATCAGATGAACGACACGAGCACGTCGACGTTCGGCACGCGGGTCACGTTCGCGGGGACGAGGGTGACCTTCGCGGGCACCCGGGTGACCTTCCACTAGGAGCCCGGCGCACACACCGAGCACGGCGTCCGCACGGCGGGCGCCGTGCTCGCTGCTCGGGGGGAACCATCACCGTCTACCGCCGCGTCGTCGCGGCGTCGGGGCTCGCCAACCTGGGTGACGGTGTCCGGCAGGTCGCGCTGCCGCTGCTGGCCGCTGCGATCACCCAGGACGCCTTGCTCGTCGCCGGGCTCACGGCCGTCGCGTACGTCCCGTGGATGCTGCTCGGCCTGCCCATCGGCGCTCTCGTCGACCGCAGCCGGCCCGAACTGTTCGTGCTCGGGGCTGCGGTGTCGCGGGGCGTGCTGTTCGGTGCGCTCACGCTCGCGCTCCTGCTCGACGTGCGGTCGATGGTGCTGCTCTACGTCGTCGCGTTCCTGCTCGGCGTGGGCGAGGCCGCGTACGACAACGCGAGCCAGTCGTTGATCCCGCGCGTCGTGGACGACGCCGACCTGGAGCGGGCCAACAGCGCGCTCGTGAGCGTGGAGCGGCTCGGGCAGGACCTCGTCGGGCCGGCGGTCGGCGGGGTCATGTTCGCCGCAGCGGCGTCGCTGCCGTTCGCGGTGAGCGCGGCTGCGCTGCTCCTCGCTGGGGTGCTCGTCGCGGGGTTGCGCACGCCCGCGCCCGTGGTCGAGGGCCGCCCCACCCCCGCTGCCGTACTGCGGGAGGCCGCCGAGGGGATGCGCTGGCTGCTCGGCGCCCGGTTCGTCCGCACGATCATCCTGACCGGCGCGGGTCTCACGTTCTTCACCCAGACGTGGGAGGGGCTGCTCGTCCTGCTCGCCGTCGGCCCCATGGGCACTTCCGAGACGGTGTTCGGGCTGATACTGGCCGGTGGCGCGGTCGGCGGGATCGTGGGGGCGATGCTCACCGCCCCGCTCGTGCGCCGGTACCCGCAGCGCGCGCTCCAGGTCACCGCGCTCGCCGTGGCCGCGGTGGGCAACTTCGTGCTCGCTGCGTTCCCCACACCGGTGCTCGCGGCCGTCGTGCTCAGCACCACCAGCTTCTCGTTCGCCCTGTGGAACGTGCTGTCGGTGACGATCCGGCAGCGGCTCGTGCCGGCCGCCGTGCTGGGTCGCGTCAACGCGGCGAGCCGGACGCTCTCGATGACGGCGGCGCCGCTCGGCGCACTCGCGGGCGGCGGACTCGCGGCGGCGTCGGACCTGCGCGCGCCGCTCTGGGTGAGCGGGCTGGCGATGGTGATGATCACGGGACTGTTCGTACTGGCCACCCGGGACACGGAAGCCGTACGCGAACGCAACTGACAGGCACCGGGAACGTGTGGAGTCACCCGGACGGGGAATCCGGTCGGCATGAGCAGCCCCCTATGGCCCTTGGCGGTGCGGCGATGCACCCGATGCACGAGGGAGGCCGTCGTCGTGGTCGCATCGGACGACGGCTCCGGGCCGGTAGCGGCCTGTTCCGAACACATGGAGTGGGCGTTCTTCCTCGGGGTCGACGAGTGGAGCGGGCGCCGCACCGCGTGACGTCCACGTACCCCACGGGCACGATGGCGGGGTGACTCTGCCGCAGCCCGCGCTCTTCGGCTCGGTCGACGAGGTCGCCGAGCGCCTGGCCGGTGTCGGCTACCTCGCGTCCACGGCCGTCGCCACCACCGTCTTCCTCGCCGACCGGCTCGGCAAGCCGCTCCTCGTCGAGGGACCGGCGGGTGTTGGCAAGACCGAGCTGGCGAAGGCCGTCGCCGAGGCCACCGGCTCCGGCCTGGTGCGCCTGCAGTGCTACGAGGGCATCGACGAGGCCCGGGCGCTCTACGAGTGGAACCACGCCAAGCAGCTGCTGCGCATCACAGCGGGCCAGGGGCGCGAGTCCTGGGACGAGACCCGCGACGACGTGTTCTCCGAGGAGTTCCTGCTACCCCGGCCGCTCCTCACAGCCATCCGGCGCACCGAACCGACCGTGCTGCTGGTCGACGAGATCGACAAGGCCGACGTCGAGGTCGAGGGCCTGCTGCTGGAGGTGCTCTCGGACTACCAGGTGACGGTGCCGGAGATGGGCACCGTCCACGCCTCCCGGCGGCCGTTCGTGGTGCTCACGTCCAACTCGACGCGTGAGCTGTCCGAGGCGCTGAAGCGGCGCTGCCTGTTCCTGCACCTCGACTTCCCCGACGCCGACCTGGAGCGGCGCATCGTGCTGAGCCGCGTACCGGAGCTGCCCGAGGCGCTGGTCGACGCGCTCGTGCGCACGGTCCGCGTGCTGCGCGGGCTGGAGCTGCGCAAGTCGCCCTCCGTCGCCGAGACGATCGACTGGGGACGCACGCTGCTCGCGCTCGGCATGGACACCCTCGACGCAGACGCCGTGCGCGCCACCCTCGGGGTGGTGCTCAAGCACCGGTCCGACGTCGACCGCGCGGTGAGGGAACTGAAGCTCGACTAGCACCACTGCCGTTTCCGAACACCGCGGCCGGGATCGATGAGGCCGATTTTCACCCACGCGTAACTCCGAGCGGCCCTGAGCGCGCGACACTAGGTGAACCGCTCGGTTCAACCGGAGGAGTCACCGTGCCCGATCTCGACCCGACCGCCTTCGCCGACCTCGGCGTCTTCACCCCCACCGACGGCCCGGACGCGGCCGAGGCCTTCTACCGCCGCTGGGGCTTCGTCGTGCTGCGCGACCTCGTGGCGCCGGAGCTGATCGACGCGATGGAGGCGGAGTGCGTCGCCGCGCAGCGCGGCGTGCTGGGCGGGGACCTCGATCCGCGGTACGGATCGACGAAGTACCTCGACGACGAGCTGAAAGCGGAGCGGTTCGTCAACTACGTCGAGCACGTCGAGGAGCTCGCGCCGACGATCGGCACCACCCTCGCAACGCCCGCCCTCGTCGAGCTCGTGGGGCGGATCCTCGGCACGGACTTCTGGCCGGGGCGGAACGGGGTCGTCTACCAGGACGCCCGGCCCGGCCGCGAGTCCGGCTACACGCGGATCGGCTGGCACGCCGACTGGCAGGCCGTCCCGCACCTGGACATCTGGCCGGGCACCGCGTTCACGATCCACATCGACGGCACCAGCCCGGCCAACGGCTTCCTGCGGGTGGTGCCCGGGAGCCACCTGTGGGCCACGGCCTCGCCGTTCGAGAACATCAACAACGCCGCCGTGCCGGACGGCACGCCGCCCTCCCGTGGCTACACCGACGTCCCGCCGCCCGCGCCGATGCCGCTGGGCTTCGAGAAGATCCGCGGCGAGATCCCGGTGTACGTCGAGCGCGGCGACGTGATCCTGCACGACGCCTACCTCTGGCACTCCGCCGCCCGCGCGACGGACGACGACACGATGCGGCGGCATGTCCGGGGTGGGTGGCACGGTGGGGACAGGGCGCTCATGGACCGGGAGACGGGCTTCGTGAAGAACGCGGCCCGCTGATGATCCGACGCTCCGCGATTGCTCGTGGGTCAGGGCCTTCGGTGGCGCCGCGCATTGTGCGGGGCCGCTCCTCACGCCTCAAGGGCGCCTGCGGCGTCGCTTCGCGATCGCTGCGCGACCCTTGACCGTGAGCCTCTGCGGCCCTGAAGGCAGACCACACGGGCAGGCCAAAGGCCTGCCCTCAGGGCGCGCGGCACCACCGAAGGCCGGTTCGACGGTCGATCACGCCGACCGTGACGCCGCACAGCTGACTTCACAAACCCAGCACGGACTTCACACAAGGCCGGCCCTGTGTGAAGTGGCCACTGGGTTTGTGAAGTGCTGTCGGCAGGGCGATCGACCGGGTGCGTGGGCCGTCTCTGGCGGGACGGCGAGTCGATCAGGCCGTTGCGGTGAGCCAGTCCTCCACCTGGTCCGCGGCGTCGGCGACCAGCTCGTGCGGAGCGCCCGAGCCCACCAGGCTCGACCTCGCCAGCTGCGCCAACTGCTCGTCGGAAAGGCCCATCGTGTCGCGCACCAGCTCGTACTCGGCGAGCAGGCCGGGGCCGAACAGCAGCGGGTCGTCGCCGTTCAGCGAGCAGCGCACGCCCGCCTCGAGCAGCTGCACGAGGGGGTGCTCCTCGATCGAGGGCACCACGGCGAGCATCACGTTGGACGTGGGGCAGACGTCGAGCACCACCTCGTCGGCGACGAGCCGCTCCACCAGCGCCGGGTCCTCCAGCGCCCGGACGCCGTGGCAGATGCGCCGGGCGCCCAGCGCGTCGAGCGCGCCGTAGACGCTGGCGGGCCCGGCGAGCTCGCCCGCGTGCGGAGCGGAGATGAGCCCTGCGTCGCGGGCGATGGCGAACGCCTCCGCGAAGGGCTCCGGCGGGAAGAGCGCCTCGTCGGCGGCGAGCCCGAACGCCACCACCCCGGACCCGGCGTACTTGGCGGCGAGCCGGGCCAGGTCGACGGCCTGGTCCACCTCGAAGTCGCGGAGGGCGGACACGATCCACCCGCACCCGATGCCGCGAGCGGCGGCGGCGCGCTCGCCCTCGTCGATGACGATCTCCAGCACCTCCTCGACGGCGCCGAGCTGCCCGGCGTAGCGGGGCGGGTAGAAATGCGGCTCCACCCAGACCGCGCCGTCGTCTGCCGCGTCGTCGACCACCTCGCGGACCACGCGGCGCAGGTGCTCCTCGGTCTCGATGAGCGCAGAGGCGGCGCGGTACTGCATCCCGAACTCGCCGAACGACGTGTAGCCCCGGACGGGGGGAGTGGCAACCCCGGCCTCCGCTGCCAGCTCGGCGAGCGTGGAGGGCCGCATCGCGCCCTCCAGGTGCAGATGCAGGTGGGCCTTCGGGAGCTGCCGGAGATCGCGGGGCATCAGATGGTCGACCTTCCCTGGAAGACGGCGTCGAGCACGCCTGTGTCGATGATGCGGGAAACGTCCGGAAGTGGGGAGACGCCCGCGGCGGCGTAGGCCGTGTACATCGGGCCGGAGATCCGCTCGGGGTCGATGCGGAAGAGGCCGCTCGCCTGCGTCAGCTCGCTCTGCGTGTACGGGATCTGCAGCTCGTTCTCGCGGGTCTGTTGGCTGAGGTCGAGGCCGAGGTCGGCGCCGTAGTTCTCGACGGCGAGCCGCGCCGCGACGGACGGGTCGGCCGCGTTGTCCTGCCAGCCGCGGATCGTGGCGCGCATGAACCGCTCGACGACGGGCCGGTTGGCTTCCAGCCATGAGCGCTGGCTGCACAGCAGGCTCGCGTACTGCGGGAGGCCGAGCTGCTCGTAGGTCGTCACGACGAAGTCGCGGTCGGCGACCATGCCCTGCTGCTCCAGCATGATCGGCTGGTTGGTTGCGAAGCAGGTGTAGACCTCGCCCTGCCCCTCCACGAGTGGGCTCGGCTCGTAGCCGACCGGGATGAACTCGTACTCCACCGGCACCCCGGCCAGCCGCATCGCCGCCTCGACGTAGGGCTGAACGCCCTGCTGCCCGAGCACCCGGGCGCCGACGGCGTCCTGCGCGGTGCGGACCGGCCGCTGCGCGAGGGACAGCCACGCCGCGGGCGAGTTCTGGAACATCGCCCCGTACGCGACGAAGTCGTTGCCGTCGTTCACGGCCGAGAGGAACTCCTGCATCGCCACCGGGATGGCGATCTCGGCGCCCCCGGCCGCGAGGGTCTGCGCGGTCCGCGGGGCGTTGGGGCCGCCCGGGAGGAACTCGACCTCGAGGCCCTCCTCCGCGTAGTAGCCGCGGTCGTCGGCGATCCAGAAGCCGGCGAACTCGACGTTGCTGATCCAGCCGAGCGCGACGCGCAGGGAGGTGGTCGCGCCGCCTCCGGCCGGGGTGGGGCCGCCTGCACCGCACGCGGCGGTGAGGCCGAGGCCTGCGAGGCCGGCCGTCTGCAGGAACCGGCGGCGGGACCAGTCGGACATGGTGATCTCCTCGGGGTGGGATCAGGTGAACCGGGCGACGCCCCAGCGCTCGACGGCACGGGCGGCCACGAAGCAGGCGACGGAGACGGCGGTCGCGACGAGCGCGGTGCCCCACGCCCGGTCGACCTCGTAGAAGCTGACCGACTGGGCGAACAGCGTGCCGAGGCCGCGGCCGCCCATCAGGTACTCGGCGAGCATCGCGCCGAGCACGGCGGTGGACGCCGTCAGCCGGAACGCCACGAGCAGGCCGGGCACCGCGTGCGGGAGGAGCAGGCGCCGCAGCAGCGTGCCGCGGGAGGCGCCGAGCACGGCCATGAGGTCGGACGTGGCAGGCGGCGCGTCCCGCAGGCGGGCGCCGACCAGCACGAACGCCGGGAAGAACGAGACGACACTCGTGATCACCAGCACGGTGGTCCAGCCGTAGCCGAACACCCTGGCCAGCACCGGGATCATCGCGACCACCGGCACCGAGCGCATGATCAGCGCGAGCGGCGTCATCATCCCGGACACGACCCGCGACGACCAGACCGCCACCGCGAGCGCGGTACCCGTTGCCATGCCCACCGCGAGCCCGGCCGCGGCCATTCCGAGAGTCCAGGCGAGATCGGGCAGGTAGACCCCGACGTTCGTGACGACGTCGCCGAACACGCTGACGGGCCCGGGCACGACGATCCGGTTGAGGCCTGACAGCGACGAGTACAGCTGCCAGGCGACGAGCAGCGCGAACACCGTCCAGTAGCGGGAGAGCGCGGCGCTCACGAGAACCTCCGGTTCACCACGCCGCGCAGCGCCACGAGCAGCACGTAGGCGAGCAGCGATACCGCGGCCGAGGTGAGCGCCGCCGCCCACAGCTGCTCGACCTGCAGGTTCTGCATCGAGCTCACCAGGAGCACGCCGATGCCGCGGCGTGCTCCGAACCACTCGCCGATCACGGCGCCGAGCACCGCGGCCGGGGCGGCGAGGGTGAGCCCGTCGACGATCAGCGGCACGCCCGCCGGCAGCTGCAGCCGCAGGAGCGTGACCAGCCGCCCCGCGCCGAGAACGGAGAACACGTCGCGCTGGGCGGCATTCGTCGCCGCGAGCGCGGACGTGGCCGCGACGAACACCGCGAACCCGGCGGCGAGCGCGGCCACCAGCGTCGGGGTGGCGTCCCGGCCGGCGATGGTGATCAGCAGCGGGCCGATGGCGATGAGCGGCACCGCGTGGACCACGGCGGCCAGCCGGTCCAGGCCGGGCGCCGCGCTCGGGAGCAGCGCACCCATTGCCGTGACCAGCAGCGCGACGATCGTGCCGAGCACGAAGCCTGCGCCTGCGGCCGCCCCGGTGGCGGCGAGCGCCCTGCCCAGCAGCTGCCGGGCCGACGGCTCGGTGAGGTAGAGCAGCACCTCGCTGATCGGCGGCCATCCGACCCCGCCGAGCCCGGTCCGCCCGATCAACTCGGCCAGCACGAGCACCGCGAGCGCACCGGCCGTGGCGAGGCCCCGGTCGGCGGCTCTCACGGCCCCACCTCGGAGTCGTCGAGCAGCGCGGTGAGCTCGTCGACGATCTCGTGGAACCCGGGGTCGCGGGTGACCTCGGTGCCCCGCGGCCGCGGGATCGCGATCTCCTGGACGTACCGCACGCGGCCCGGTCGCCCGGTCATGACGACGACGCGGTCGGCGAGCAGCACGGCCTCGTCGACGTCGTGGGTGACGAGCAGGGTCGTGATCCGCTGCTCCGCCCAGATGCGGGCGAGCTCGAGGTTCATCCGCCTCCGCGTGACCGCATCGAGGGCGCCGAACGGCTCGTCGAGCAGCAGGACGTCGGGTTCCAGCGCGAGCGCGCGGGCGATGGCGACGCGCTGGCGCATCCCGCCGGACAGCTGCCGCGGCCGCGCCGACTCGAACCCCGCGAGCCCGACGAGGGCGAGCAGCGCGGCGACGCGCTCGTGGTCGACGGGGCGGCCCGCCACGCGGTAGGGGAGCGCGACGTTGTCGCGGGCCGTGGCCCACGGCAGGAGGGCGTGCTCCTGGAACGCCACGCCGAGGCGATGGCTGCGGATCAGGTCCGCCGGGCCTGCGCCCTCCACGGCGACCTCACCCTCCGTGGCCCCCTCGAGACCCGCGACCAGGCGCAGCACCGTGGACTTCCCGCAGCCCGACGGCCCCAGCAGCGCCACGAACTCGCCGTGGCCGATCTCGAGGTCGAGGTGATCGAGGGCCCGCACCGTCTCGCCCCGGCGCAGTGGGAACTCCTTGACGACGCCGGTGAGGGCGATCGCGGTGGTGGTGCTGGGGCGGGTGAGCATGCAGCGGCTCCGTGGGTGAATCGCGCGGTTCACGTCACGCTATGGAGCACTGGTTGCTGCCGTGTTGCGCACGCGGCGCCCGCACGTAACGCCTCGGCGCTGGGCTACCGTGCTGCGCCATGGGTGGCGAACCGGAGCGGGACCGGCTGCTCCGGCTCATCGCCGACTACGTCCTCGAGCACGGCATCGCCGGGATGACGCTGCGCGGCCTCGGCGCCGCGATCGGCACGAACAACCGCATGTTGCTGTACTACTTCGGCTCGAAGGAGCAGCTGATCGGGCAGGCCCTGGCGGAAGCGGCGCAGCGGTTCCCCGCGTTCACCGCCGGCATGGCGGCCCTCGACGACCCGGCTGTCCCGCTCGTCGACCGGCTGCTCGCGGCCTGGCGGGGCGTCGCGGAACGGGAGAACCTCCCGTTCCTGCAGCTGTTCTTCGAGGTCTTCGGCCAGGCCGTGCACAACCCCGGCCGGTTCGACGACTTCCTCGCCCGCGTCGGGCACGACTGGACCAACCAGGTCGCCAAGGCGCTGCACGCCGAGGGCATCCCCGCCGCGGAGGCGGCCGCACTCGCCAGGGAGATCGTCGCCGTCTGGCGCGGGCTGCAGTTCGACCTGCTCTCCACCGGCGACGCGGACGCGGTGGCGGCCAGCTACGCCGGCACCGCGGCCGCCTTCGCGGAGCGCTGCAGAGCAGCCGCTCAGCGTTGATGTTCGCTCCGCAAGCTCCGCTCAGCCCGCCAGCTGAGCAGGCGCCTTCGGCATCACGATGTCCAGCTCACCGGCCGGCACGGCCACGGCGGCGCTGCTCCAGCCCCAGATCGAGTAGAGCGTGCGCGCCGGGTCGGTGTGGCCGTGGCGGCCGTGGAAGAGCCGGTAGTTGTCGACGCACGCCATCTCGCCCGCCTCCAGGCGGAACCGGGGGCCGGTGTCCCGCGCCGCGGTCACCGCGGCGGTCCAGTGCCTGACGAACGGCCACTGCGCCTCCTCGTCCGGCCCCGCGACCGGCGCGAGGTAGGGGTGGTGGCGCACCTGCGGGCGCCCGGCGGGCGTCGTGCGCAGGATCGACGAGTACGTGCCCTGCGGGAAGTTCGGCTCGGAGTGGTCGATGTCGACGGTGCGGCAGAACTCGACCATCTGCGCGTTCGCCGGGTCGCGCTCGAGGACGTCGAGAACGGCGACGCCGTCGATCAGGAACGACTCGCCGCCGGTGGCGGCAGGGCGCTCGCTGAACAGGAACAGCCGGTCCGGCGCGAAGTCGCCGAAGGCGAACCCGTCGTTGTGCGCGGGCATCGGGAGCGACGTGTCGGTGACGAACCTGCGCTTGCGGCCGCGGGCGTCGGCCGGCTGCTGCGCGACCTTCGCGCTCTCCTCCTCACCCCGCTTCCTCGTGACCTCGATCTGCCGGCCGATGCGCCGCAGATCCGCACCCAGCATCGCCCTGCCGAACGCGATGGCGCCTTCCTCGTCGGCGATGCCGCTCACGATCGCGGCGCCCTCGGCGTCCACGACCTCACGGGCCTCCTCCGGGGACGACACCCGGCGGGGCACGACGCAGGCCTCGGCGAGGCCGGAACTCAACTGCATGGCGCGCTCCTGTCGTTGAACCAAGCGGTTCAAGAGACTCTAGGGCCGCCGCGTTGCCCTGGCGTTACCGTCGTGACGCGGCATGATGGCCGGGTGGAGCCGGTGCTGACCGTCCCCGAGCACGGCCTGCCGGGGCACCTGGTCGACTTCGTCGGAGCGCTGCGCCGGCACGGGGTCTCGGTCGGGCCGGGGGAGACGGTCGACGCCGCGCGGGTGCTCACCGCCATCGACCTCACCCGCCGCGAGCACCTGCGGGAAGGCCTCGCGGCCGCGCTGCTGCGCCGGTCCGGGCAGCGCGAGGTCTTCGACCCGCTGTTCGACCTCTACTTCCCGGCCGCGCTCGGCGCCGGGGCCCGTCCCGTCGAGGTGCCCCGGGCCGACGGCGGCCCGGTGGACGTCGACGCGCTGCGCGCCGTGCTCGCCGACCTGCTGCGCGACGGCGACCCGGCCGCCCTCGCCGAGCTGGCCCGTGCCGCCGTCGACGCGCTGGGGCGTTCCGGTGCGGCGGGCACCGGGGTGCGTGGCGCGGCGGCGCAACCCGGTTGGTCGTCCTACCAGGCGCTGCGCGCGCTCTCCCCGGAGACGCTCCTGGCGCAGATCCTCGCCGACCTGCAGGCCGGCGACGACTTCGCGGACGAGGTGCTCCGCCGGGACGTCCGCGAACGCATCGCCGCGTTCCGGAGGATGGTCACCGACGAGGTGCGCAGGCGCACGGCGGAGATCCGGGGCCGCGAGCAGGTTGCGCGCTCAGCGGTGCCGACGCCGGTCGAGCAGGTCGAGTTCCTCTCCGCCCACGCCGAGCAGCTGGCCGGGCTGCGGCGCACGGTGCACCCGCTGGCCCGACGGCTGGCGTCCCGGCTCGCGGTGCGCCGCCGGCACGCCAAGCGCGGCGAGCTGGACATGCGACGCACGCTGCGGCGCTCGATGTCCACCGGCGGCGTGCCGATGCGCCCGGCCCACCGCAGACGCCGGCCGGGGCGGCCGGAGCTGGTGGTGCTGTGCGACGTCTCCGGGTCGGTCGCCGGGTTCAGCCACTTCACGCTGCTGCTGGTGCAGGCGCTGCGCGAGCAGTTCAGCAAGGTGCGGGTGTTCGCGTTCGTGGAGCGGGCGGACGAGGTCACGCACCTGTTCGAACCGGGGGCTGAGCTGTCCGGGGTGATGCAGCGGGTGCTGCGTGAGGCCGACCTCGTCGCGTTCGACGGGCACAGCGACTACGGCGGCTCGTTCGGCAGCTTCGCCGAGCACTGGGGCGACGCCGTCGGCCCGAGGACCTCCCTGCTCGTGCTGGGCGACGGGCGCACCAACTACCGCAACCCGAACCTGAACGTGCTGAAGCGGCTGGTCGGGCAGGTCCGGCACGCGCACTGGCTCAACCCCGAGCCGCGGCGGCAGTGGGGCAGCGGCGACTCCGCCGCGCTCCGCTACGCCGACATCCTGCCGATGCACGAGTGCCGCACCGCGGCGCAGCTCGCCGACGTCGTGGAGGCCCTGCTACCCGTGTGAGGATCAGCCCCAGGTCCGCTGCTGCTGCTCGGCCGCGGTGAGCTGCTTGCCGGCCTCGACCAGCTCGCCGGCCCGCAGGTCGTCGGCGGCGCCGTTGACCTTCTCGATCGTGGGCCGCGCCGCCTGGATCGCCGTGGTGGTGTCCCGCACCGCGCCTGCGGTCTGCTGGATCGCGCCACTGATCTGGGCGGCCGTTCCACCCGCGAGGGTCATCGCGTCGAGCAGTTGCCGGATCCTCCGCGAGATGTTGTTGGCGAGGTCGACCGCCATGACGACGATCCGCGCCGCCGCGGCGCCGAGCGTGCCGCCCACCGTGGCGAACGCCCCGATGGCCGCGGCGACCAGGTACTGGATCGCGGTGCTCACGAACTCGGCGATCGCGTCGCGGACCAGGGCTCGCACCGTGCCCACGTGGGCGCCGGTGGTGAGGATCAGGTCGGCGAGCTGGGTGGCGTCCCGCCCGGCCTGGTCGAGCGCCCCGCTGAACCGGTCGACGGCACCGCGGTAGCCGTCGCCCGCCATGCCCTCCCAGGTGCTGAGCGCCGCTGCCGCCGCGCGGTGGTCCTGCGCGACGGAGGTGAGCTCGCGGCCGACGTTGTGCCACGTCTGCGCCTGCGCGGTGATCTGCGTCGGATCGCCCGCGAGCGCGTCGAGCGGCTCGTGCAGGAACCAGACGTGCTCGATGATCCAGCCGACTCCCGCCGAGAGCAGCGCGTCGAGCGGGTTCTCGATCGCACCGAGCGTGTCGAGGCCCGCCCCGGCCGCGGTGTAGGCCACCTGGAGCGGGTCGACGTGGTCGGCGGAGACGGCGGATTGCACGTCCGCCCAGCTCGAGACGAACCCGGCGCCCTCGAAGTTGTCGAGGGGCTGGGCGTCCTCGTTCTCGGGCGCCACCACGAGCGGATTGGCGCCCGGCTGCTCGCTCATCGACCCGGACCGAACGGTGCCGCGACCCGCCGTTCGGCCTCCTGGTAGTCGCGGACGACGGCCCGCACGCCGTCGCCGATCGCCCGACCGCCCTCCGCGAGCTCGGCGACCGACCGCGACGCGGTTGCCGTGGCGTCGACGGCCGCCGCCGCGAACACCTGCCCGATCACCCCGTACGCCTCGAGCCCCAGCGGTGAACCCGCGCCCGAGGCGTTGCGCAGCCGGGCGGTGAGCGCATCGACCTCCTGCCCGTGGCGGGACAGGACCCCGTCGTCGAACCGGAAGCCGTCCATCACCGCTCCGGTACCGCGAGCCGGCGGAACTCCTCCATGGCCGCGCTGCGCTCGCCGAAGACGGGCACCAGCGCGGCCTCGGCCTGCGCAGCGGCCTCCCGCCGCGCCTGCCGGGCGGTGTCGAGCACGGTGGCCGCCAGCTCCTTGCGGGAGAGGACCTCGGCGTGCTCGGTGAGTTCCAGGTGCTGCAGCGCGCCTGCCTGGTCGACCGTGACCGTGACCGCGCCGTCCCGGCTCGTCGCCCTGCCGGCCACGGCGGCCAACGCGCGCTCGGCCCGGGCCGCCCGCGCCCGGATGTCCTGGAGGCGGTCCTGGTAGCCGGCGAGCCACTCGCGTCCATCCATGGGGCGGACGGTAGGCGGCCGACCCCTTCGCGCGGGGCCGTTTCGGAAAACTCAGCCCGCCAACCCGAACGTCGCGACGTCGTCCAGGAGGGGACGCTGGGGAGAGGAGCGGTCGGCCACCAGGGCGACCTCGTGGGCGGTCCACGCCGCAGCCACCGCCTCACCGGCGAGCGCGGCGGGCACCCGGCCCCTGGCCAGCACGACGTCGGCCTGGAACGGCTGGGGGTGGGTCACCGGCACCAGCCCGACCGTCGCGTCGAACACGAGCGCTGCGAGGTCGTCCAGCCCGGAGACCGGGGCGCCGAGCCACTGGCCGCCCAGCCTGCGGGTGGCCGGACCGAGGGCGCACCGCACGGGCGGGACACCGGCCAGCTCGTCCGCCAGCGCCGCGACCAGGGGACTCACGACGCGGTCGGGTACGTGCCCGAGCGGTCGCAGCTTCACCACCCACTGCTCGGGCACCGACCACGTGACGCCCGCGACGGGCTCCCGCCGCAGCGCGCCGAGCACCTCGACGACGTCGGCGGGCGGCCGGATCGCCACGAACAGCCGCATCGTCCCAGCGTATTGGCCGTGGGTGGATACGAGTGCTGGAGCACTCGTATCCACCCACGGGCTATGAACGGCCGGCGGTGAGGACCGAGCGCACCGATGGCCAGGAGGCCAGTGCGTCGCGGACGTCCGGGTTCGTCTCCGCCTGCAGGGCCGCTGCGTGGGCGTCGGCGAGCACGTCGTCGATCAGCACGCGCTGACCGGTGTCCGCCGAGCGCACCGCGGCCTCGACCATGGCGAGGCTCAGCACGTTCTCGTGCACCTCGCCCATCGGCGGCACGCCGGTGCGCAGGGCGTCGGTGAACACCAGCAGCGCACCCTCGATCCCCGAGTACGGGGCCGCCGTGCGCGGCGTCGGTTCGACGTCGGCCTCGAACACCGGGTCGTGGTCGCCGTCCCAGTGCGCCGAGCCCTTCTCCGCAGCGAGGCGCCACTCACCGTTCCAGGACGTCTGCCGGCCAGGGCTGACCCAGCTGCCGGTGTAGGTGTAGCGGATGCCGCCGGTCATCTCGAACACGGCGGTGGCCGCGGCGTCGCCCGCGAACCAGCTCCACGGCGGGTTGTGCGACTCGCAGTACGCCGCCACCGGCTCGGCGCCGAGCAGGAACCGGGCGGAGTCGAACGGGTGGATCGCCATGTCGACCAGCAGCGGGTGCGCCATCTCCTCGCGGAACCCGGGGAAGTGGGACTCGCGGAAGAACTCGGTGGTGAGGGAGCCCGGCGTGCCGAGGTCCTCCGCCATGGCGCGCAGCGCGAACAGCTGCGGGTTCCACCGCCGCGACTGGCTCACCATGAACAGCCGCCCGGTCACCGCGGACGCGGCGGCGAGCGAGAGCGCCTGGGCCACGGTGGGAGCGACCGGCTTCTCGCCCAGCACGTCGAGGCCGGCGAACAGCGCCGCGGTCGTGACCGGGTGGTGGGCCTCCGGCACGGTCGCGTTCACGATGGCACGGGCGCCGGTGGCAGCGGCGAGCGCGACGCCGTCGGTGCCGGTGGGCACCGGACGGCCCAGCGCTGCCGCGGTGGCCTCGGCGGTGGCCGGGTCGAGGTCGGCGATCCCGACCAGCTCGACGCCGGGGGCGGCCTCGATCGTGTCGCGCCAGGCCCGCCCCATGAGGCCCGCGCCGACCAGCACCACCCGCAGTGGATCGGCGAGGGTCATCCCAGCGGCCCCGTGTAGCCGGCGCCCTTGAAGAACTCGCCGGTCTCGTAGCGCAGCAGCACCGGCTCGGCGCGCTCGGGGCGGTCGGTCTTCGCCCACTTCACGCCGTTGGCGATCACCCGGCGCACGTCCTTGTGGTGGTAGGTCGGGTAGTCCTGGTCGCCGGGCCGGAAGTAGAAGATCTTGCCGTGGCCGCGGCGGAACGTGCAGCCGCTGCGGAACGCCTCCCCACCGGAGAACGTGCTGATGAAGATCAGCTCGTCGGGAGCGGGGATGTCGAAGAACTCCCCGTACATCTCGTCCTCCTCGATCTCGAGGGGGTGCGGGACCCCCTCCGCGATCGGGTGGGTGGGGTCGACGGTCCAGATGAGCTCCCGGTCGTGCTCGCTGCGCCAGCGCAACGTGCAGCTGGTGCCCATGAGCTTCATGAAGATCTTCGACCAGTGCCCGGAGTGCAGCACCACGAGACCCATGCCGGACAGCACGTGGTGGTGCACGCGCTCCACCACCTCGTCGGCCACCTCGCCGTGCGCGGCGTGGCCCCACCAGACGAGCACGTCGGTGTCCTGCAGCGACTCCTCGGTGAGCCCGTGCTCCGGGTCGTCGAGGGTGACGGTCCGGACGACGGCTCCGTCGCCGAGGTTCTCGCGGATGCCGTCTGCGATGGTCTCGTGCATGCCGTCCGGGTAGATCTTGCGGACGTGCTCCTCGACCTTCTCGTGGCGGTTCTCGCCCCAGACGGTCACGCGGACGGGAGTCACAGATTGAGTCCTTTCTATTTCACGCTTTTATTTCACAGCGCCGCTGGCGACGCCTGCGGCGACGAAGCGCTGGGCAACGACCAGCAGCACCACTGCGGGGAGGGAGGCGAGCACGGCGGTGGCCATCACCGAGCTCCAGTCGTTCACGTACGTGCCGATGTACTGGAAGATCCCCAGGGTCACCGGCCGCACCGTCTCGGTGGTGGTCAGCGTGAGCGCGAACAGGAAGTCGCTCCACGTGAACAGGAACGTGAAGAGCGCTGCCGTCACCAGCGCGTTGCGGCTCATCGGCAGCACGATCGCGACGAATGCGCGGATCTGCCCCGCCCCGTCCACCCGCGCGGCCTCGATGACCTCGCCCGGGATCGACAGCAGGTAGGCGCGCATGATCAGGATCGCGAACGGGATGCCGTGCGTGGAGTCGGCGAGGATCAGCCCGGGGATGGAGTTCAGCAGGCCGAGGTCGCTGTAGGCGTTGTACAGCGCGTTGGCCACGACGATCCCGGGGATCATCTGGCTGATCAGGATCCCGAAGAGCACCACGCCCGCGCCGCGCACCTTGAACTGCGCCAGCGCGTACGCCGCCGGTGTGGCGATCAGCAGGCTGAACAGCACGCTGCCGGTGGCCACGATCAGGCTGGTGACGAGGTTGCGGCCCTGCTCGCGCAGGGCTGTCGCATAGCCGTCGAAGGACAGCTCGAGCGGGATCCACGGCGTGCCGACGGCCGAGCCGCTCGGCTGCAGCGAGACGTTGAACATCCAGTACAGCGGGAACAGCATCACGGCGAGGATCAGCACCGCGATCGCGGTGTAGCCCCAGCCGTGGGTCCGTGTGTTCATCGACGCCTCACCGGGCCAGCGCGCGCCGGTTGGCGCGCAGGTAGAGGATGGCGAACACCAGCGAGATGATGATCAGGATGTTGCCCATCGCCGCGCCCTCGCCGAAACGGAACTCCTGGAACGACAGGTGGTAGGCCTGCGTCGCGATCGTCTGCGTCGCGTTGGCCGGACCGCCGTCGGTGAGCCCGAGGATGATGTCCAGCACCTTGATCGTGTAGACGACCCCGAGCACCAGCACCACGTTCACAACGGGCCGCAGCAGCGGCCACGTCACGTGCCGGAACGCCCGCCATCCGGTGGCCCCGTCCAGCGCCGCGGCCTCGTACAGGTCCTGCGGGATGTCCTGCAGGCCGCCGTAGAGGATTGTGGTGTTGAACGGGATCCCGATCCAGATGTTCACGCCGATCACCGCGATCAGGGCGAGCGAGGTGCTGGTGAGCCATCCCGGGTTGTCGGCCACGCCGATGCCGCCGAGGAACCGGTTGAGGGCACCGTTGTCCTGGTCGAGGATCCAGCGCCACACCGCCCCGGAGACGATCAGGGGGATGAGCCACGGCATCAGCAGCAACGAGCGCAGCACCCCGGACAGCGGGAACCGCCGGTGGAAGAACAGCGCGATGCCGAGACCGATCACGAACTGCCCCGCGATCGAGCCGACCGTGAACAGCACGGTGTTGAGCAGCGCCGTGCCGAACAGTCCCGACGACAGCACGGTGACGTAGTTGGCCAGCCCGACGAACGGCGCTTCGCCCGTGTAGAACGTCCGCGTCGTGTACTCCTGGAACCCCATCAGGGCGTTCTGGACCACCGGGTAGCCGAAGAACAGCAGCAGGTAGGCCACCGCGGGCACGAGGAACGCGAGCTGCAGCATCCGCTCGCGCCCGCGGGGCGACCACCACCCGCCTGCCGGGGCCTTCGGGGGTGCGGGCGCGGCGTCGCTGGCGAGTGGCCGGCCGGGTGCGGTGGCGACCGCACCCGCCGGCCTGGCTCCGTCAGCCATTCTGAGCCTGCTGGAGCGCCTGGAGCGGCGGGGCGCCGCCGGTGATCGCGGTCTGGACCGCGGTGTAGATGCGGGTGGCGGCGGCGGGCCACTCGGGGCCGAGCTTGCCGGTGCGCGCCCGCGCGGTCTGCACGATCTCGGTGAACGCCGCCATCCGCGGCACCTCGGCGGTGAACCGGTCGCGCAGTGCCGTCTTGGTCGGCACGGTGGTGCGCTCGGTGGCCAGCGCGATCTGGTTCTCGTCGGTGTTCAGGCACGCGACGATCTCGGCGGCCTTGGCCTGGCGGGCCGGGTCGCCCGTCTGCGGGATCGTCCAGGTCTCGCCGCCGAGCGGGGCCACCACGGTCTCACCGGCCTGCGGCACCGGGATCGGCACGACCTCGTACTTGAGGCCCTGCACCTTGTCGAGCGCGGGGAACTGCCACGGCCCGTTCACCATCATCGCCGCGTTGCCCGCCGCGAACTGCTCCCTGACATCGGCCTGGGTCCAGTTCAGCACCGACCGCGACGCCGCACCGGAGCTCACCAGGTCGACCCACAGCTGCAGCGCCTCCGCGGTCTCCGGGCTCGCGATGTTGGTCTCGTCGCCCCCGTTGGTCCACATGAACGGCAGGAACTGCCATGCGCCCTCGTAGTCGGCCACCGCGGAGAACGCGACGCCGTACCGCTGGCCCTGCGTGAGCGCCGCAGCGGCCGCCTTGAGCTCGTCCCAGGTCTTCGGCGGCGTGATGCCGGCCTGGTTGAGCATGTCGACGTTGTAGAACAGGCCGATCGAGTTGGTGATCGGTTGCAGCCCGTAGACCTTGCCCTCGAAGGTCGACGCGGTCTTGACGCCCTCCTGGAACCCGTCAGCGGAGAGCCCGAAGTCGGTGATCGGGGCGAGCGCGCCGGTCTCGGCGATCTGCTGCAGGTCGGGGTTGTCGAGCATGAGGACGTCCGGCAGCGTCCGCGAGGACGCCTGCTGCAGGACCTTCGCGATCAGCTGCGCGCCCGGCACGACCTCGCGCTCGATCTTCACGCCTGCCTGCTGGCCGCACTCGTCGAGCTTGCGGGCGTAGACGGTCTTGTCGGGCTCGTTGTTGTAGTAGTCGAGCACCCGCAGCGACGTGACTTCCCCGCCGCCGCCACCGCCGCCACCGCTCCCGCCGCCACAGGCGGTGAGCCCCAGCGCGGCGGCCGCGACCAGCGCGGGGAGGGCGGTCCGTAGTGATGCTCCTCGTCGAGCCATGTCCGGTCCTCTCGGTCGATACGTATCGATTGCGGGCGTGCGTCGGCCGCGGGGTGCGCGGCCGGGTCAGGGGGCGGGCAGCGTGGTGTCCCGGCGCGTGAGCCGGGGCGGGATCAGCTCGACGAGCTGGGCGGGGTCGTCCCCGTCGCGGTCGAGCAGGCGGAAGAGGATCTCCATCGCGCGCCGCGAGACGTCCCGCGGCTCCAGCGACACGTTCGTGACGGCGGGCGTGGTGGCCTCGGCGGCCGCGTCGGTGCACAGGCCGATCAGCGAGATGTCCCGGCCCGGGACGAGCCCTCGTTCGACCAGGGCGTGGAGCACCGGCCCGACGGCCTGCGAGTTCGGCACGACGATGCCCGGCAGGCCACCGCCCTCGAGTGCGCGCTCGACGGCCTCGCGGGCGCCCGCGGTGTCCGGCGGTACGGGGGCCACCACCGAGTAGCCGATCCCGTGCCGCTCGGCCGCCGCCGCGGCGCCCCGCTGGAACCGGCGCACGAAGTTGATGTCGCGCTCGATGACCTCGGCCGGGTGTCCGATGAGCACGACCCGGTCGTGCCCGAGTCCGGCGAGCTCGTCGACGGCGAGTGCGCCGGCCAGCGCGAAGTCGACGTCGACGCAGTGCAGGCCGGCGCTGTCGTCCGGGACGCCGATGAGGATCACCGGCACCGAGAGCGTGGCGGCCACCGGGATGCGCGCGTCGTCGGCGCCGATGCCCATCAGCACGATCGCGTCGCAGAGCGCCCGACCGGCGAGGCGGATGAGCCCGGCCGCGCCCTCGTCGGCGGTCACGAGCAGGACGTCGTGGTCCTCGGCCCGCGCGCAGCTCGCGATCGTCTCGATGAAGGGCAGCAGGCCCGCGGTGTCGGCGGCCGGCCCGAACGGGACGACGAGACCGACGACCTGGGTGCGCTGGCTCGCGAGCGCGCGGGCACCTGCGTTGGGCTGGTAGGTGAGCTGTTCGATGGCGTCGAGCACGCGCTTGCGGGTCTCCGGCGAGATCGAGCGGCGGCCGCTCATGACGTAGGAGACCGTGCTCTGCGACACCCCCGCTACCCGGGCGACGTCCCGGCTGGTGGCCATGGGCGCCTCCCTCCGTCGGGTTTGTCGATACGCATCGACAGTGACGCCGGTGACCGTAGTCACCCCTCGGGGTGAACGCAACCGTTCCCGCGAATCGGGCGCATCCGGTTGCACGTGGGCGATTCCACAGCCGGTTGGCGCGCGGATCCCGTCATCGGAGCGGGTCGCGCCCGTTGTACCGGCGACGAGGGGGGACGCGGATGGGCCCGGCGGTGCGTTTCGGGGGCTTCATGGCGGTGTTGGCGCTGGTCTTCGGTGGGGCGTGGTGGGCGGGAACGCTGGCGCCCGGTGCTCTCGTCCCCCCTCCGACCGGTGCCGACGGGCACGCCGAGAGCAGGTACTCGGGAGTCGCGCTCGACATCGGGTCGGCCGGCCTCGTCTCCAGCTGGGCCGGGTACACACTCGTGCCGCGCGGCCCCACGACGTACACGCCGGGCACAGCGGGCGAGCTCGCGTTCGTCGTCGTCGGGCCCGACGGGCTCCCCTTCACGGCGTTCGACGCGAAGGACGAGCGGCAGCTGGACCTCGTCGTCGCGGCTCGGGATGGCGGGGGGTTCCTGCACCCGGACCCGGTCATCGGTCCGGACGGCGTCTGGCGGGCGCAACTCACGCTGCCGGCCGCCGGGGTGTACCGCGCGTACGTCGACTTCGTGGCGGCCGGTGGGCCCGCACTCGTGCTCGGCATGGACCTGTTCGCGCCCGGGAGGTTCTCGCCCGAAGGGTTCTCGACATCCCGCACGGCCCACGTCGACGGCTACGACGTGCGACTCGACGCCGACCTGGTGGCGGGCGGCACGTCGGAGGTGTTCGTGGCGATCGACCGCGACCGCCTCCCGGTGACCGACATCGAGCCCCATCTCGGCGGGCTGGGCCATCTCGTCGTGCTGCGCCGGTCCGACCAGGCCTACCTGCGAACGGCTGCCATGCCACCCGACGCCGCACCGGCCTCGGCGCACCGCGCGGGCGCGGGCATCGCGTTCACGGTGGAGGTGCCGGGGGCGGGGGAGCACCGGCTGTTCCTCGAGTTCAAGCACGGCGGTGCCGTGCACACGGCCGAGTTCGCCGTGCGGACCGGAAGCGACCAGTGACGGCTCAGGCGGTGACGCCGAGGCCCTCCGCCGTGCGGAGGATCGCCCCCCACGTGTTCACCGGGATGGGGATGCCCTTCGTCAGCCGCTCCTCGCGGGTGGCGGCCTCCGGCTCGCCGGGGAGCAGCACCGGCACGGCCGGGTCGATCGGACGCGCGCCGAGCACCCAGTCCAGGTACTCGCGCGCGATCCGCTCGAACTCGGCCTGCGTGCCGAAGTGGGCCGGGGAGAGGTAGATCGACAGCATCCCGTTGGCGATGCCCTTGCGCGGGCCGTCGATCGGGCCGGCGCAGCCGCCCGCGGTGAAGGCGCCTGCGAGCAGCTCGCACATCAGCGCGAGGCCCGAACCCTTGTGCTCGCCGAACGCGCGGATGGCACCGACTCCCCCGCCCGGGCGGCGCAGGTCGGTGGGTCCGTAGTCGCCGTAGAGCAGGCGCGGGTCGTCCGACGGCACGCCCTCCGGGCCGATCAGGGCGTCCGGAGGCAGCGGCCTGCCACCGTACGAGGCCACCTGCACCTTCCCCTCGGCGACGAGCGACGTGGCGAAGTCCAGCACCACCGGACGGTCCGGCAGCGGAACTCCCACGGCGAACGGCGCGGTGGAGAACCGCCGCTCGACCGCGCCGAACGGCGCCACCAGCGGCGACTTGGCCACGTTCACGAAGTGGATCGAGATCAGGCCGGCGGCGAGCGCCGTCTCGGCGTAGGCGCCGACGCGGCCGACGTGCCCCGAGTTGCGCAGGGCCACGATGCAGCTGCCGTTGGCCGAGGCCCGTTCGACGCCGAGGGCCACCGCCTGCGCGGCGATCGTCTGGCCGAAGCCCCCGTGCCCGTCCAGCACCACGAACGCACCGCCGTCGGTGACGATCTCGGCCTGCTGTCCGGCTCGGACCCAGCCCTCCCGCATCCAGTCGACGTACAGCGGCACTCGCACGACGCCGTGGCTGTCGTGGCCCGCGAGGTTCGCGCCGACGAGTTCGCGGGCCACCAGCGCGGCCTCCTCGTCGGCGCAGCCGGCCGCGGTGAAGATCGCGCGTACTGTCGATTCCAGCTCGGCGGCGGCGATCACGTGCACCCGATCGCGCCCGACGGCACTCGTCTCCCCGGTGGTCACGTCCCCAGCATGACTCACACCTCCCGCTCGCAGGCAGGTGCTCCCTAACGACCGGGATGCGCGATCGGTGGTAAACACTGCGTGACCACCCTCTCACTCTCGACGACGTGTCCGGATGAGATGGTCGTAACGAAAGGCTCACGCAGCTGTTCGTGGTTGTCACTCCGGTTCGGTAGAAATTGCCGATCCCGCGATCCGGGATCGACATCCACAGTATTCGCTCCCCAGCGGCGGCCGCCGGATGGTTCGACCGGACAGCGGGCCACCCGGCGGCATCCGGTTCGGGCCAGGCCGGGTCTCACAGCCACGAGCAGATCCGCAGAGTTCTTCGTTACCGTGACTTTACGGTGTGCGACGCCGCGGTCACGCTCGTTTGGCACGGTCTGATCGCGCGAACTCGGATCGGTTCGGACCGTTTTCGGAACGTGGAATCCATTCCCCTGATCGTCCGCCGATCCGTCGACCACGAGAAGGAGATGAGCGTGCCAAAAGTCACCTACGTGTACGACGACGGTTCGGAGCACACCGTCGAGGTGGCTGTCGCGACGAGCCTGATGCGGGCCGCGTTGCGTAACCAGGTGCGCGGCATCGTCGGTGAGTGCGGCGGCGCCGCGACCTGCGGGACCTGCCACGTCTACCTCGACCACAGCACCGAGGAGTTCGGGCCGCCGTCCGGCGACGAGGACGAGATGCTGGAGTGGACCGCTGCTCCACGCGCGGAGAACAGCCGGCTGAGCTGCCAGCTCGTCCCCACGGAGGAGGGCGCCCATCTCGTCGTCCGCGTCCCCGCCGAGCAGGTCTGACATGCCGAGGCCCGAGATGCACGGAGTCGTGGTGATCGGCGCGGGGCACGCGGGCGTGGAGGCGGCGGCGTCCTTGCGTGCGGGCGGCTATTCCGGTCCGGTGACGGTGGTCGGCGCCGAACGGCATCTGCCCTACCAGCGACCTCCGCTGTCGAAGGAGATGCTCGCCGACGGCGGCGATCCGGGCGCACTCGCGCTCCGTTCCGAGGCGTTCTTCGCCGATCGCGGGATCGTCCTTCGGCACGGGCCCGCGGTCGACGTCGACCGGGCCCGGCAGCAGGTGCACATCGCAGGCGACCGGCCGCTGGACTACGACCACCTGGTGCTCGCAACGGGCGCCGCGCCGCGCCGGATCGAGCTCCCCGGCCGGTCGCTGCGCGGGGTGGCTGAGCTGCGCACTCTCGACGACGCGCTCGCGCTGCGCGCGTCGCTCGTCGGCGCCGGGCGGATGGTCGTGCTGGGCGGCGGGTTCATCGGCATGGAGGTGGCGAGCGCGGCGCGCAAGCGCGGTGTCGACGTGTCGGTGGTCGAGCTCGCCGACCGGTTGCTCGGACGGGCGGTGTCCCCGCCGGTCTCGGCCGCCGTCGCCGCCCACCACCGCGCCGATGGCGTCGGGCTGTGCTTCGGTGAGCACGCCACCGAGCTGGTCGGGGACGCCGGACACGTGACGGGGGTGCGGACGGGCTCCGGCCGGGTGTTGCCGGCGGACCTCGTCGTGCTGGGCATCGGTGCCACCGCAGAAGACGGCCTGGCCCGCCGGGCCGGGCTCGCCACGGACGGGGGCGTGCTCGTCGACCGGTGGCTGACCACCTCGGACCCGCGGATCATCGCGATCGGCGACTGCGCCGTGGTGTGCGATCCGGCCACCGGTACGAGACGGCGGTTGGAGTCCATCCAGAACGCGACCGACCACGGCCGCTACGCCGCCGCCCGCATCCTGGGCGAGGAGCGGCCGTACTGCGCGCTGCCGTGGTTCTGGAGCAACCAGGGGGCACTCCGGCTGCAGCTGGTCGGGATCGCGGGGGATTCCGCTGAGCTGGTGGTGCGCGGTGACGCGGCGCGCTTCTCGGTGTTCTGCATGCGGGACGGGCGGCTGACCGCGGTCGAGTCGGTCAACGATCCGGGCACGCACATGGCGGCGCGCCGCCTGCTCGAGCGCGCGACCCCCGGCGAGGCGGAGCTCGTGGCGGTCGACTACGACGTGCGGGCGCTCGCCCGCCGGGTGCTGGCGAGGGAGACCGCGGTCGCCTGACAACATCGAACGACGAATTCGCCCGGGCCCCCGGATCGGCAGGAATCTGCCGATCCGGGGGCCCGTTGCTGTTTTCGGTGCGCATTCGGAGCGGCCACGTTGTCAACGACCGAACGCGCGCTCGGTTACGGCTGACAGCAGTTAACTCTCGGTGTCTGCAGGCTCACCGGCGCGTACTCCGTACGGAGTAGTGCTCTGTAACGGAAGAGTCATCCGTTTGCACCTCGTTGTTACTCCGTGCGTGCAAACTTTGCGCATCCCGCGACCCGGGAGTGATGGACGAGTTACTCCCCGAAGTGCAATCTCCCGGGTCGCTGCGGTGGTTCGGTGTGCCGTCGTCACTGCGCGTCCAGAAATGGGTCGGCAGTTGCGGTCCGAGAGTCCTGCGAATCGGTGCAAGACACGAGAGGAAACACATGTCCGAAATCGCTCCCCGAGGCCCTGCGGGGTCTGGAAAGAGACGGCGCCGCCTCGCCGCAGCGACGGTGATGGCGGCGGTCGGTGCCACGACGATGACAGCGACGCCGGCTGCCGCTCAGCAGCCGATCGGGGTCGGCCCGCTGCCGATCACGTTCAACATGACCGACGAGAACGGCTCGTGGTTCGACTCCGGGCTGAACCTGTTCGGCAGCAGCTCGCTCGCGGTCGCCGTGCTGCCGAGGCTGGGCACGGACATCGCGGTGCCCAGCATCGGTGGTCCGGTGCTCGAGAGCGACATCGGCGGCCTGGTCGACGGGGTCACCGGTGGTGCCGCCGGCGGTGCGACCGGCGGGCTCACCGAGGGCCTGACCGAGGGTGTCGGCGGGATCACCGGTGGTCTTCTCGGCGGCGGGGAGGAGCCTGCGGCCGCCCCAGCCCCTGCCCCCACCCCGACCTCCACCTCCACCACGGAGGAGCCCGAGGAGGCGGCGGAGGTCGAGGACACGCCCGCTCCCACCTCCACCTCCACCACGGACGAGCCCGAGGAGGCAGCCGAGGCCGAGGCCACGCCCACGCCCGCTCCTGCTCCCGCCCCCGCCCCTGCTCCCGCTCCGTCCGGTGGGCTGCTGGGTCTCGACGACGTGCTGGGCCTGGACCAGACCCTGTCCGCCGTCAAGGGGATCGGCGCTTCCAACGCGGAGGCCGGCGGGCTCGCCCTCGAGGCCGAGTCGCTGATCGGTGAGCTGAACGGGGTCCTGGCCGGGCTGCCGGCCGACGCGCCGGTCGACCTGCTCTCCCTCCCGGTCGGCGTGGACCTGCAGGGCGTGCTCGACTCGCTTGCGGAGTTCGCCGTCGTGGGGCCGCCGGTCTCGGTGACCTTCAACGTCGACCCGGCCCGTTCCGAGGGCATCCGCAACCCGATCGGGCTGATCGCGCCGGAGGGCGCGAAGGAGTTCCCGTACATGGACGCGGGCGGTGCGTTCTTCGGCGAGAAGACGATCCAGCTCACCGAGCCAGGGCTCTACGCCTTCACGGACTCCGTGGCGCCGTACATGCTCGGTGCGGTCGTCGTGGACGACCCGCTCACGCTGGGCCTCGACTTCGGCAAGACCCTGCTGGTCAACGGCAAGGACACCCCGGTTCCGTCGAACGCCGACATCATCCAGCGGCTGGTGAACGCGTTCTTCACGATCACCAACCCGAACAACTGGCAGGTGTTCAGCGAGACCGAGGACGTGGCCTGGAACCCGTTCCAGCCCCCGGCCCCGATCCTGCAGTACGACGAGGCGGGCAAGCCGGTTCTGATCCCCAACCTGGACGCCTACTACGACCAGAAGTTCGACTACCCGAGGACATTGCCGGCGCTGAACAAGAAGCCCGACGTCCCCGGCGTGGGTGAGGTCTGGATCGCGACCCAGATGGAGGACTTCGCCGGCAAGGAGAAGCACGGGGCCATCACCAAGATCAACGCGGAGAACTGGACGATCGACCGGAAGATCGCCGCCCCCGGGATCGACATGAACAACCCGCACAACATGTGGACGGACAAGGAGTACAAGTACCTGTACGCCAACGAGTGGTTCGACAACGAGACCGACGTTTTCGACCGCGAGACCGGGGCGACCGTCCGGCAGATCGAGGTCGGGCCCAACCCGGCGCACGTGATGACCCGGCCGGACACCGACCAGCTCGTGGTCGGCATCAACGCCGGCACGGACATCGTCGAGCTGGCGCCGGGCGGCACCGAGATCACCCGCCGCATCAACGTCGACCCGGAGAGCGGCATCACGCCGCACCCGCACGCGCACTGGACCAGCCATGACGGCAAGACGGTCGTCGCGCCGAACACGATGACCAACGAGGCGGTCATCGTCGACATGGAGTCGGGGACCGTGAAGCACGACTCCGTCGGGTACTTCCCGATCGCCACCTCGATGACGCCGGACTCGAAGAAGGCGTACCTGTCCGACTTCCTCGGCATGAGCATCTCGTGCGTCTCGCTGGCGGAGGACGCCTGTGCGACCCCCGACGGCGCCGTGGCGCACAGCTCCACGATCGACCTGTGGCAGAACTACAACCCGCTGACCGGCCCCACCGGTCCGTGGGGTGGGCTGACCATCCAGCTCCCGGTGAGCCCGGACGGCAAGGCGATGCTCGCCGCGAACACCCTGTCCCAGACGGTCTCGGTGATCGATCCGAAGACCAACAAGGTGGTCAAGGACCTGCCCTGCAACGCCGGTTGCCACGGCGGCAACTTCGGCGCCAAGAAGGGTGGCGGCTACTACGCCTACATCTCCAACAAGTTCTCCAACGCCTCGCAGATCATCGACGTCGACCCGAACAACGACGGGGACATCTCCGACGCCGCCGTCGCCGGCCAGCTGGTGCTGGGCGGAACGGCGGACACGGCGACCGATGACGAGCTCGTCGCGCACGCCGGGGTGGGCGGCCAGGGCGTCGTGGCGATCCCGCTGGTCTACAACGGCTGGTCACAGGAGGTCCCCGCAGGGTGGCGGGAGAAGTTGACGCCTGCGCAGCTGAACCCGATCGGCTGATCAGGCTGCTGATCGGCTGACATGCAGTGGTCCGGGGCCGGCTCCCCGGCCCCGGACCACACCAGCAGCTCGACTCACCCCGCGGTCCGCACCGGGTCGGCGCCCGGCCGGGACCGTACTTCTGAGGGAGTTCCCCCATGGCCTGCGGTCGGAAATTCTTTCCTCGCCTCCTGGCAGCGACGTTCGTCTCGATGGCCTGCATGTTGGCGTTCGCACCGGCGGCGTCCGCGCGCGTGACCGTCGTGCCCGGGGAGGTGCAGGGCGGCGGTACGGAGACCTTCGCCGTCCGCCTGTCCAACGAGCAGCCGGACCTGGTGACCACCCGGCTCGAGCTCAGCTTCCCCGCGGACGTGGTGATCCCGCGCGTCGAGGTCGCACCGGTCGGCAAGTGGCGCGCGAAGGTCGACATGCGCCGCGTGGACCCGCCGGTCACGGTCGACGGCGAGGAGGTCGACGAGGCGGTCGCGTCGATCGTGTGGACGGGTGGCGAGATCGCGCCGAAGCAGTTCGAGCAGTTCCTCGTCACCGCGGGTCCGCTCCCCGTCGGCGGGGGCCGGCTCGTGCTGGCGGCCGCGCAGGGCTACGAGGACGGCACCGTCGACCGGTGGACCGGACCGGCGCGGCCGGGCTGGCCGGGCGCGCCCACGATCACCATCACCCCGAGCTCCGACGCCGCCCCGGCGGACCGGCCCGCCGAGAGCGGCCGTGCACCGGTGCAGGTCGGTGCCGGCCCCGCGGCGGCGGCCGCGGCGGTGGAGCCCGTCTCCGCCGGCACCGGCGTGCTGCCCTGGATCCTGCTGGCGGTCGGCGTGCTGGTGGCGGGCGTCGCGACCGCCGTCGGATACCGGCAGCAGGAGCGGCGCAAGCGACTCGCGCGTCGCCGGCTCACCAGCACGAAGATCCGGAAGCTGCCGACCGGGGCGGGCAGGCGATGACCGCGACCCGGACGCACCTGCGCGGCCTCCTCGGGCTGCTCGCCGTTGTCGCCGCCTGCTGGGGGACCCTCCTCATCGCGGTGCCGGCGAGCACGGGCGACCCCGTGCTGGTCGCCGTGTCGCCGGCCGATGGCGAGATCGTCGAGTCGCCGGACGAGGTCCGGCTCACCTTCGACCGGCCCGTGTCCGCCGGGCTGGCGACCGTGCGGATGACCGTCCCGGCCGGGCAGCAGGTCGTCGAGGGCCGGCCGTACCCGGTGTCGGACGACCCGAACACCTTCGCCGTGCGGATGCCTCGCACCCGCTACGCCGGGACGTACTCGGTGGCGTGGTCGGTGCCGTCCAGCACGCTCGAACCGATCACCGGCACATCCGCGTTCCAGGTGTACGCGCCGACCGAGGCCGCGGCCGTCCCGCAGATACCGGCCGACCGCGATCCGGCCGTCGTCGCGATCCACGACGCCTTCCGCGCGGCCGCGACCGCGGCGTTCGCGCGCGGGACCGGCGTCGCCTTCGTGCTCGGCGCCGTCTGGCCGGCCGGGGTCGTGCACCCGCCGGCGCGCCGTCCGATCACCTACGCCTGGTGGGCGCTGGTGGTGGCGACGTTCGGCAGCATCGTGTCCTTCGGTGGCTACACCGCCCGGCTCCCGCTCGCGGAGGCGTACGACCCCGTGGTCGTGTCGGCGGCGTTCGGGTCCGACGTCGGCGCGGTTCTGCTGGCGCGGCTGCTCGTGCTCGTGCCGATCACCGTCGCGCTCGTGCAGCTGCTGACCGGCACACCCGCTCGCTCCGCCGTGCAGCGATGGCTGCGGTCCGGCGTGGTGGTCGGCGCCGCCGCGGCGTTGGCGGCCACGTGGGGCCTCGCCCGCCCGGCCGGCCCGGACGGGCCTTCCGCTCTCGTGGTCACCGCGGACATCGCGCTGCTGCTCGCGGTTGCGGTCTGCACCGGCGGGCCGGTGCTGCTGTGGGTCCTGGTGCGCACTGCAGGTGACTCCGTGCTCCGGGTGGCGCTGCCGCGGCTCGCCCGCGTCATGCCGGTCGGGGGAGTGTCATTGCTGGCCGTCGCGCTGCTCACGACGGCGGGCTGGCGGCTGGTCGCGCTGCTGGTGCTGGCGGTGCTCGCCGTCGCAACCGGGTTCGCCGGTGGGTGGTGGGCGCGCCGCCGGAGAGGCACCCGCGGGCGTGACGTCTCCGGGCGCGCGCGGCTGCGCAGGCTGGCGGCGGTCGGCGCGGTCGGCGTCGCCGTGGCGTTGCTCGCCGCGGCGGTACCGGCGACCGCCCCGACGCAGCTCGCGCAGCCGGGCGGCCTCCAGCAGGGCGGTGTCGTCGAGCGATGAGTCCGAGGCACGAGATGGAGTCCGGAGAACCCGGCGCGCACGCCAGCCGGCTCTCGGGTCGGACCCTCACGGGGCGTCCGCCCAGGAAGCGGCCCTTCGCCGGCTCGGTCGCCCAGCTGCGCCCGCTCGCCCGCCGGGTGCACTTCCTGGCCGGGATCCTGGTGGCGCCGTTCCTGCTGGTGCTGTGCCTGACGGGCCTGGTCTACGTGTGCAGCCCGCAGATCCACGAGGACCTCTACGGCAGGCAGCTCTTCGTGCCCGAGATCGGCGAGGCGCCGCGGCCCGTGGCCGAGCAGGTGGCCGCCGCGCTCGCCGCGCACCCGGAGGCGGAGCTGCGCTCGGTCGTGCCGCCGCCCGAACCCGACCGCACAACGCAGGTGAACCTGGCCGTACCGAGGCTGACCCAGCGCGGCGAGGCGCGCACGGTCTTCGTCGACCCGTACACGAACTACATCAGCGGCGAGCTCACCACCGTCGACGGACGGATGCCCGCCAACGTCTGGCTGCGCGACCTGCACACCGATCTCCACCTCGGTGCGGTCGGACGGCTGTACTCGGAGGTCGCCGCGAGCTGGCTGCCCGTGATCGTGGTCGGCGGGCTGCTGCTGTGGACCGCCAAGCAGGGGCGGCGCAGGCGCGGCATCCGCGAGCTGCTGACCCCGCTGCCGCGGGGCAAGGGGGACCAGGCGCGGATGCGGGCGGTGCACGGGCCCCTCGGGATCTGGCTCACGGCCGGCCTGCTCGTCATGAGCGCCACCGGCCTGACGATGAGCCGGTTCGCCGGCTGGGGGCTGCCCGCCGTGCGGGCGCCCGAGCTCGCCGCCGCCCCGGTCGCCGTGCCCGGCGGCGTCCATCCCGCGAGCGTCGACCGCGTGCTGCAGGTCGCGCGGGCGGAAGGGCTCAGCGGCGAGCTGCGCGTGGTGGCGCCGACCGCGCCCGACCGGCCGTTCACGGTCGCCGAGACCTCGCCCGGCCTGCCGATCCGGAAGGACCACATCGCCGTCGACCCGTACACAGCGCAGGTCACCGAGCGGATCGGGTGGAACGACTACCCGTTCCTGGCGCAAGTGCGCGAGATCGGCCAGCAGGCGCACACCGGCACCCTCTTCGGGATCGCCAACCAGATCGTGCTCGGACTGCTCGTGATCACCACCATCGTGCTGATCCTCATCGGCTACCGGATGTGGTGGCAGCGCAGCCCGTACGGCGAGGGGAAGCTGCCCCCGGTGCCGCCACCCGCGTTGCGCCAGCTCACCGCGTCGGTCGGGGTGCCGGTCGTGCTGGTCACGGTCGTGCTCGGCTGGCTGATGCCCGCCTTCGGGCTCAGCCTCGCCGCGTTCGTCGTGGTGGACCTCGTGGTGGCCGCCGTCCGGCAGCGGCAGGAGCGGCTGCGCAGGGTGGTCACGGCGGGCGCGCTGGTCGTGGCGGTGTCCGCGCTCGGCGTGGCGGTGGTGCTCGGCACGCCGTCGCCCGTCACGCGAGCAGACGCCGTCGAGGCCCTCCCGGACCGGCGCCTGCCCGAGCCGCCCCTCCTCCAGCCGCCCCCCGTTCCCGACGATGCCGCGGGCACCGGTGTCGTCGCGGCACCGCCCCGGTCCGTCCGGGGCGGCCGGGACGGCGCACCGGCCGGTCCGGCAGCGCCGCGCACCGCCGGACCGGCGGCCCAGCCCGGCGGGCCGCCCGCCGATACCGGCAGTCCCGGCACCACCGCCAGCAGTGACACCGCGGGCAGTGACACCGCGGTCCGCGACACCGGGGGCGACACAGGTGGCGGCGACACCGGGAGCGGCATCCGCTCCTCCGGCGCCGCCGAGGCGCCGGACGAGCCCGAGATCCCGCCGGACGACGTCCCCGAACCGGCCCCGCCGACCCCCGAGGCGGAGCCGGCCGACGAACAGCCGGGCCTCCTCCCGCAGCTGGTCCGGCCCGTCACCTCGTTCCTGGTCGACACCCTCAGGGGAGTCACCGGCGGTTGACGCCTCCGGCCGCCGCCCGACTTGGCGCGGCGGTCCCGCCCCGCCGGGTGGTCCCGTCCCCCAGCGGGGCCGCCCGGCGACCCGCGGTGAGGCCCGGATTGCATTGCGGCGGGCCTGTTCGGCGCTGGTCGCGCACATGGACAACCGCTGGATCGGATCACGGCGGCTCGGGCAGGGCGGCGCGGGTTGGTGGGGTTGGCGCGATCTTCGACGGCGGCTCGGGTCGGTCTGTTGCAGATGCACGGCTCCCGGCCTCGCCCCTTGGGGGGTGTGACCACCGGTCCTCGGGTGGGCGGGCCGGCGCTTCGCGCGCGCGGTCCCGGGAACGGCGCGCCCAAGCCGAACGTGCCCGACCAGGTCGACACCACGGGGCCTGGGAGCAGGATCGGGGGGCCGCGTTCCGCGGAACGCAGCACGGCAGGACCCGCGCGCTCCCTGGCCCCGCGATCCCGCGCAACCGGCCACCGGCGTCGCTGAGGCGGTCCACGATCCCGGGCTGACGTCGGCGTCACCTGGCAGCATCCGGAACGACCTCGTGATCGCCAGCACTCGTGATGATCACCGCGCCGAACGCCCCGGCGACCGGCGTGCCGTCTCCGCCCACGGTGAAATCCGGTTGGTTAGTGAGTGGGCGCTCATTTAATCTGGCGCCGTGGCCCCCTCGAACCGCCGTGCGCCCCGCATGGCCCCCGCAGAGCGCCGCACGGCGATCATCGACGCCGCGCGGCCGCTCGTGATGCGGCACGGCTCGGGGGTGACCACACGCCAGATCGCGGAGGCGGCAGGGATCGCGGAGGGCACCATCTTCCGCGTCTTCCCGGACAAGGACTCCGTCGTCCAGGCGGTCGTCACCGAGGTCTTCGACCCCGACCCGACCCTGCGCGAGCTCGCCGCCGTCGACCGCGGGCTCCCGCTGCGCGAGCGCCTGACGAGGGCCACCGAGGTCCTGCAGGATCGGCTGTCTCAGGTGTTCGGCCTGCTGGACGCGCTCGGCTGGATCCGGCCGCCCGAGCCGGAGGAGCAGCGTCCGCAACCGCCGCAGGCCATCAACGATGCGTTCCGGGCCGCCATCGCCGATCTCGTCGGCCCCGACGAGTCCCGGCTGCGGGTGCCGGCCGCAGAGCTGGCCCACGTGCTGAGGCTGCTGATCTTCTCCGGCACCCATCCGATGATCTCCGACGGCCGCCCGCTGAACCCGGAGCAGATCGTGGCGATCCTGCTCGACGGCTTGGCCGTCCCCACCACGAACGAGGACCGTGCATGCTGATCCGACTGCTGCGCACCCACCTGCGCCCGTACTCCAGACCGCTGCTGCTGGTGGTCGTTCTGCAGCTCGCGGGCACGATCGCCTCGCTCTACCTGCCCAGCCTCAACGCCGACATCATCGACCGGGGCATCGCCCGCGGCGACACCGGCTACATCATGTCGGTCGGCGGCTGGATGCTCGTGGTCACGTTCGTGCAGATCGTCTGCTCCGTGGCCGCGGTCTACTTCGGAGCCCGCGCGGCGATGGGCTTCGGCCGTGACGTCCGCGCCGCGTTGTTCCACCGCGTCGGGGAGTTCTCCGTGCGGGAGGTCAACCACTTCGGGTCGGCGTCGCTGATCACCCGCGGCACCAACGACGTGCAGCAGGTGCAGATGCTCGTGCTGATGACCTGCACGATGATGGTCGCGGCGCCGATCATGTGCTTCGGCGGCGTGGTCATGGCGCTGCGGGAGGACACGCACCTGTCCTGGCTGATGCTGGTCTGCGTGCCGGTCCTCGTGGTCGCGATCGGCGCCTTGATCCTGCGCATGATGCCCGGCTTCCGCGCGATGCAGAGCCGGATCGACGAGGTCAACCGCGTCCTGCGCGAGCAGATCACCGGCATCCGGGTGGTGCGGGCGTTCGTGCGCGAGCCGCACGAGACGGCCCGGTTCGAGACCGCCAACGCCTCGCTCACCGAGGTCGCCACGTACGTGGGCCAGCTGCAGGCGTTGATCTTCCCGACCGTGATCCTCGTGCTGAACCTGTCGAGCGTGGCGGTGCTGTGGTTCGGGGCCGAGCGGATCGAAGCCGGTGAGATGCAGATCGGCGCGCTGACCGCGTTCCTGGCCTACCTGATCCAGATCCTGATGGCGGTCATGATGGCCACCTTCATGACGATGATGATCCCGCGTGCCGCCGTCTGCGCCGAGCGGATCAGCGAGGTGCTCGACACGGAGTCCTCGGTGGCGCCGCCCGCACAGCCGATCACGCCGCCCGCGCCGACCGGGGCGCTCGAGCTGCGCGGTGCCGGGTTCGCCTACCCGGGCGCCGATGCCCCGGTGCTGCACGACGTCACGTTCACCGCGCGGCCGGGCACCACGACGGCGATCGTCGGCAGCACCGGCGCGGGCAAGACCACGCTGCTCGGGCTCGTGCCACGGCTGTTCGACGTCACGAGCGGCTCGGTGCGCGTGGACGGCGTCGACGTGCGCGAGCTCGACCCCGAGTACCTGTGGAGCCGGGTCGGCATCGTGCCGCAGCGGCCGTACCTGTTCTCCGGAACGGTGGCCAGCAACCTGCGCTACGGCAACCCGGACGCCACCGACGAGGAGCTGTGGGCGGCGCTCGAGGTGGCGCAGGCCGCCGACTTCGTGCGCGCCATGCCCGACGGCCTCGACTCGCCGATCGCCCAGGGCGGCACCAACGTGTCCGGCGGCCAGCGCCAGCGGCTCTCGATCGCCCGCGTGCTCGTGCGGCGCCCCCAGATCTACCTGTTCGACGACTCGTTCTCCGCGCTCGACCTCGCCACCGACGCCCGGCTGCGCGCGTCACTCCGGCCGGTCACCGCCACCGCCACGCTGGTGGTCGTGGGGCAGCGGGTGGCGAGCATCCGCGACGCCGACCAGATCGTCGTGCTCGACGACGGCGTCGTGGTCGGGATCGGCACCCACGACGAGCTGCTGGCCGGCTGCCCGACCTACGGCGAGATCGTCGCGTCCCAGTTCACCCCGGAGGAAGTGGCATGACCCGCCCGAACCCCGTCGCGGAGACCAACCGCGCCGCGCGCGAGATGACGGCGCAGCGGCGCAGCGGCCCGCCGTGGGCCGGCATGGGCATGCCGGCGGAGAAGTCGCTGGCCTTCGGCCCGTCGGCGCGCCGGCTGCTGCGCCGGCTCGCGCCGGAGCGGCTGGGCGTGGTGGCGGTCGTCGTCCTCGGCGTGCTGAGCGTGGGGCTCAGCTCGGTCGGGCCGCTCGTGCTCGGCCGCGCAACGGACGTCATCTTCGCCGGGGTGATCGGGCGCCAGCTCGAGCCCGGCACCTCCACGGAGGCCGCCGCGGAGGCCGCGCGCAGCGCCGGCAACGAGACGTACGCCAACGTGATCTCCGGCGCCGGTGTCGTGCCGGGACAGGGCATCGACTTCGCCCTGCTCGGCCAGGTGCTCATGAGCGTCGTGGTGATCTACGTCGTGGCGGCGCTGTTCTCATGGCTGCAGGGCTACCTGCTCAACGGCGTCGTGCAGCGCACGATCTTCGCGTTGCGTCGGGACGTCGAGGACAAGATCAACCGGCTTCCGCTGAGCTACTTCGACCGCCAGCCCCGCGGTGAGCTGCTCAGCCGCGTCACCAACGACATCGACAACGTCTCGCAGAGCCTGCAGCAGACGCTGTCGCAGCTGTTCACCTCGCTGCTGACGATCGTCGCCGTGCTGCTGGTGATGCTGCTGATCTCGCCGATGCTGGCGCTCGTCGCGATCGTGTCGATCCCCCTGTCGCTGCTGCTGTCGCGGGCGATCATGGCCCGGTCGCAGAAGCAGTTCGTTGCACAGTGGCGGCACACCGGGGCGCTCAACGCCCACATCGAGGAGGCGTTCACCGGCCACGAGCTCGTCCGGGTGTTCGGGCGGCGCCGCGAGGTGGAGGCCGGCTTCGCGGAGAAGAACGAGCAGCTGTACGGCGCCAGCTACCTGGCGCAGTTCATCTCCGGGATCATCATGCCGTCGATGATGTTCATCGGGAACCTGAACTACGTGCTCGTCGCCGTGATCGGGGGCCTGCGGGTGGCGTCCGGCGGACTGAGTCTCGGTGACGTGCAGGCGTTCATCCAGTACTCCCGCCAGTTCACCCAGCCGCTCACGCAGGTGTCGTCGATGATCAACCTGCTGCAGTCGGGTGTCGCGTCGGCCGAGCGGGTGTTCGAGCTGCTCGACGCCGATGAGCAGGTACCCGATCCGGAGCGACCGGCCGTGCCGCAGACGCGCTGCGGCCGGGTGGTGTTCGAGGACGTCTCGTTCCGCTACCGGCCGGACCAGCCGCTGATCGAGCACCTCTCGCTCACCGCGGAGCCGGGCCAGACGGTCGCGATCGTCGGGCCGACCGGAGCCGGCAAGACCACGCTCGTCAACCTGATCATGCGGTTCTACGAGCTGGACGCGGGCCGCATCACCCTCGACGGCGCCGACATCGCCGCGATGGACCGCGCCACGCTGCGCTCCGGCATCGGGATGGTCCTGCAGGACACGTGGCTCTTCGGCGGCACGATCCGGGACAACATCGCCTACGGCAACCCGGCGGCCACCGAGGAGGAGATCGTGGCCGCGGCGCGGGCCACCTACGTCGACCGGTTCGTGCGCAGCCTCCCCGACGGCTACGACACCGTCATCGACGACGAGGGCTCGAACGTGAGCGCGGGGGAGAAGCAGCTGATCACGATCGCGCGGGCGTTCCTCGCCGACCCGACGCTGCTCATCCTCGACGAGGCCACCAGCTCCGTGGACACCCGCACCGAGCTGCTCCTGCAGCGGGCCATGGCCGCGCTGCGCACCGACCGCACCAGCTTCGTGATCGCCCACCGCCTGTCGACGATCCGGGACGCCGACCTGATCCTCGTGATGGAGTCCGGCCGGATCGTGGAGCAGGGCACCCACGACGAGCTGGTGGTCGCGGGCGGCGCCTACGCGGCCCTCTACGAGAGCCAGTTCGCGGGGGCTGTGGCAGACCCCGACTGACGCGCGCGGACAGCGCGACTCGCGTGCACTCATGCCGCGACTCGCGGCGTGGGAGGATCTTCCCGTGCGGGTGGTCGTGGTCGGGTCCGGCATCGCGGGGGCCGCTGCGGCCTACCACCTCGCCCGGCGGGGCGTCGACGTCGTGGTCGTGGACGACGCGCGGCCCGGCGTGGCGACGGCCGCGGGCGCGGGGATCGTCTCGCCCTGGGCCACGGCCGACGAGACGCGCTTCGCATTCGCGGGCGCCTCGGCCGGCTACTACCCCGAGCTGGTCGCGGCGCTCGCCGAGGACACCGACGAGCCCACGTCCTACTCGGTGGTCGGCGGCCTCGTCACGGGCCGGGACGAGGGGGCGCTTCGGGAGGTCCACCGGCTCGTCGCGGCGCGGGCGGCGGCCCACCCGGCCGCGGGGGAGGCCTCGCTGCTCGAACCCGCACCGGCCCGCGCCCTGTTCCCACCGCTGGAGCCGGGGCTCGCGGCCGTGCACGTCAGCGGGGGTGCGCGGGTGGACGGTCGCCAGTTGCGCGCGAGCCTCCTGGACGCGGCGCGGCGGCGCGGTGCCGAGCTGCGCACCGGCACGGCAATGATGGCCGTCGACGGTGTGCGGGTCGACGGGGAGCGGCTCGACGCCGACTCGGTCGTCCTCGCGGCAGGGGCGTGGAGCGCCGAGCTGCTGGACCCGTTCGGGATCCGGCTGCCCGTGGCCCCGCAGCGGGGGCAGATCACGCACCTCGAGGTGTCCGCGGACACCGGCCGGTGGCCGGTCGTGTCGCCCATGGACAGCGGCCACTACCTGCTGGCGTTCCCGGGCGGCCGGGTGGTGGCCGGAGCCACGAGGGAGACCGGATCCGGGTTCGACCACCGGGTGACCGCCGCGGGGCAGCTGGAGGTGCTCGAGCAGGCGCTCGCGGTCGCGCCGGGGCTGCGGGACGCCACGCTGCTGGAGACGCGCGTCGGCTTCCGCCCCGCGACGCCGGACGGCCTGCCCGTGCTCGGCCCGCTCCCCGGCTACCCCCGGATCGTCATGGCGACCGGGTTCGGCCCGACCGGCCTGACCATGGCCCCGCTGGCCGGGGCACTGGTCGCGGAGGTCGTGCTCGGGGAGGAACCACGCCTCGACCTGACCCCGTACCTCCCGGATCGCTTCCTCCCGACGAACGGCGCGTTCGTCGGATAGGTACCGACGAGCGCGCCGTTCGTCGGATGTGAGACCCCGCCGCCGGGCATGATGCCGGGAGGCTGATCGTCAGGGGGTACGCCCGTGGAGCACCTCGATGTCCTCGTCGTCGGCGCCGGCATCTCCGGGATCGACGCCGCCTACCGGCTGCAGACCGAACACCCGCAGCGCACGTACGCGATCCTCGAGGCCCGCGACGCGATCGGCGGCACGTGGGACCTCTTCCGCTTCCCCGGGATCCGCTCGGACTCCGACATGTTCACGCTCGGGTTCCCGTTCCGCCCGTGGCGGGCGGCCGCGGCGATCGCCGACGGCGCGTCGATCCGGCGCTACCTGCAGGAGACGGCGGCCGAGTTCGGCATCGACCGGCGCATCCGCTTCGGCAGGCGGGTCACGGCCGCTGCGTGGTCGAGCCCGGACCAGCGGTGGATCGTGGAGGTCCAGGTCGCGGACGGCTCGACGGAGCGGTACTCGTGCGACTTCCTCTTCCTGGGCACTGGCTACTACCGCTACGACCGCGGCTACCTCCCCGACCTCCCAGTGATCGACGCGTACCGGGGCACGGTGGTGCACCCGCAGCACTGGCCGGAGGACCTCGACTGCGCGGGCAAGCGGGTGGTCGTGATCGG
Source organism: Pseudonocardia cypriaca (assembly GCF_006717045.1). NCBI lineage: Bacteria > Bacillati > Actinomycetota > Actinomycetes > Pseudonocardiales > Pseudonocardiaceae > Pseudonocardia > Pseudonocardia cypriaca. The sequence continues at coordinate 1,781,031 of NZ_VFPH01000002.1, read as the reverse complement.
CAGCGGGGCCACCGCCGTCACGCTGGTGCCGGCGCTCGCGGAGCGGGGGGCGCAGGTCACCATGCTGCAGCGCTCGCCGAGCTACGTCGTCGCGCTACCCGGCACCGACCGGCTCGTCGACCGGCTGCCCCGGTGGGCACACCGGCTGATCCGCTGGAAGAACGTGCTCGTCACCTCGGGTTTCTACGAGCTCGCACGGCGCGCGCCCGGCGCGGCCAAGCGGCTGCTGCGCGCCGGGCTCGAGCGTCAGATCCCCGACCACCGCGTCATCGACCGCGACTTCACGCCCCGCTACCAGCCGTGGGACCAGCGCCTGTGCGTCGTGCCGGACGGCGACATGTTCCGCGCGATGCGGTCGGGCCGCGCCGAGGTCGTCACCGACACCATCGCCACCTTCACCAGCGTTGGGATCCGCCTCGACTCCGGGCGCGAGCTGCCGGCCGACGTCGTCGTCACGGCAACCGGGCTGCAGCTGCAGGTCGCCGGCGGCATGCGGATCACCGTGGACGGCACGGTCGTCGATCCGGGGCGGACGGTCGTCTACCGCGGCTGCCTGCTCTCCGGGGTGCCGAACCTCGCCATCTGCATCGGCTACGTCAACGCCTCGTGGACGCTGCGCTCCGACCTGACTGCGCGCTACGTCTGCCGCCTCCTCGCCCACATGGACGCGCACGGCTACCGCTCGGCCACCCCCGAGTTCGACGGTGACGTGGCCGCTCGCCCCCTGCTCGCCCTCACCTCCGGCTACGTGCAACGGGCGGCGGACGTGCTGCCGAAGCAGGGCACGGCCGCGCCGTGGGTGCTGCACCAGAACTACCTCGTCGACGTGCTGAGCACCCGGTTCGGCGACGTCACCCGCGACATGGTGTTCGCCGTTCGCCCGATGCGCCGCTCCACGGTCGCGGTGGACGCCGCCGCTCCCCGGCCGGACTGACCGGCACCGACTACAGCGGCGGATGCGCGTGAGCCACCGGGTTGGCGTTGACCCACGCCTCGATCTCCGGTCCGAGATCACCGTGCACGTGCACCGACGTCATGTCGGCCAGCTCCGCCACCTCACCCAGCTGTGCGGCACAGCGCTCGTTGTGCTCCACCGCCGCTCCGGGCCCGGTGTACTCCTCGAGCACGACGAAGACGGCCGGGTCAGCGCTCGTGTACCAGCAGTAGCGCAGCGTCCCCGGCTCGTCCGCCGAGGCCGCGGCGAGCGTCTGGGCGACCACGAGGAACTCCTCGACCCGCCCCGGCCGGACCCGCAGCTCGGCCCGCACGATGATCGTCATGGGGAAAGCCTCCTTCGCGCGGCGCACCGTGTCGAGATGCGGTCGGGCGTTCAGCGGCGGGGGCCGGCGCGGACGTGCATGCGCTCGCCCTGGCGGCCGAACAGGCTGAGGATCTCGACCGGTCCCCGGCCCGCGCTGCCGAACCAGTGCGGCAGCCGCGTGTCGAACTCGGCCACCTCGCCCGGGCCCATCGTGATGTCGTGGTCGGCCAGCCGGAGCCGCAGGTGTCCGGACAGCACGTAGAGCCACTCGTACCCGTCGTGCGTCACGAGCCGCGGCTCCTGCTGCGTCACCGGGATCGTCATCTTGAACGCCTGCAGCGGGCCCGGGTGGCGGGTCAGCGGGAGCACGGTGCGTCCGTCCACGCGGCGAGCGCTGGTCTGGACGCGCGGGTCGGCGACCCGCAGCGTCCCGATCAGCTCGTCGACCGGCACCTGCAACGCCACCGCGATCGGCAGCAGCAGCTCGAGGCTCGGCCGCCGCCCGCCGGACTCCAGCCGCGAGAGGGTGCTCTTGGAGATGCCGGTGGCCTCGGCGAGCGCGGTCAGGGTGATGTCGCGCTGGGTCCGCAGCTGCCGCACCCGGGGCCCGACCTCGGCGAGGGCGCCCTTGATCATCGGTGTGTCCTGCACGGCGCCATCGAACGCCGCTGTCCCGGAAACGGCAACGATCGTTGCTGATCCCGGTACGGCGAGCGGATGCTGCGGGACATGGACGAGTTCGACGTGGTGGTGGTCGGTGGCGGGGCGGCGGGCCTGAACGCGGCACTGGTACTCGTGCGAGCCCGGCGGCGGGTGGCGGTGGTCGACGCCGGAGACCCCCGCAACGCGCCGGTCGCCCACATGCAGGGCTTCCTCTCCCGGGACGGGATGCCCCCGGCCCAGCTGCTGGAAGCGGGGCGGGCCGAGGTGGCGGGCTACGGCGGCGAGATCGTCGCCGACCGGGTCACCGGGATCGACCACGGCTTCGCGGTGCACCTGGCCGGTGGCCGCACGCTGCGCACCCGCCGCGTGCTCGTGACCACCGGCCTGCGCGATGAGCTACCGGACGTCCCCGGCCTTCGCGAGCGGTGGGCCCGCGACGTGCTGCACTGCCCGTACTGCCACGGCTACGAGGTGCGCGACCGTCCGATCGGCGTGCTGGGCACGCTGCACCTCGGGCTGATGCTGCCGCAGTGGTCGGCGGACGTGGTGTTCTTCCCGCACCGCACCGAGCTCTCCGCCGACGACCGCGAACAGCTCCTCGCGCGCGGGGTGCACATCGCCGACGGCGAGGTCACCGGGCTCGCGGTGGAGGGCGACGCCCTGCGCGGGGTGGAACTGGCCGGTGGGCAGGTGGTCCCGCGCGAGGTGCTGTTCGTCGGGCCGAGGTTCGTCCCGCGCGACGATCTGCTGACCGGGCTGGGCTGCGCGACCGAAGAGGACGGCCGCGTCCGCACCGACCCCACCGGTCGCACGAGCGAGCCCGGCGTGTGGGCGGCGGGCAACGTCGTGGACCCGCGCGCCCAGGTGGTGACGGCGGCCGGGATGGGCTCGGCCGCCGCCATCGCCATGAACGCCGACCTGGTGCAGGAGGACGTCCGGCGCGCGGTCGCGGAGCACCGCCGGACGGCCGAGACCGTCGGGGCAGCGGGCCGAGCCTGCTGAGCCGGACCGCGACTCGCGCGCACCCGGACCGCGACTCGCGGTTCAGGTGCCCTCCGGCGCCCCCGTCTCGCGCAGGCTGCCGTCCGCGAGCCGGAGCCAGCGGTTCACCCCGATCTCCGCGAGGAAGCGTTCGTCGTGGCTCACCACCACGAACGCGCCCTCGTAGGCGCCGAGCGCGGCCTCGAGCTGACCGACGCTGACCAGATCGAGGTTGTTCGTCGGCTCGTCCAGCAGCAGCAGCTGGGGCGCCGGTTCCGCGAACAGGACGCAGGCCAGGGTGGCGCGCAGCCGCTCACCACCCGAGAGGGCGCCGATCGGGAGGTGGATGCGCGCGCCGCGGAAGAGGAAGCGCGCGAGCAGGTGCATCCGCCGCGAGGGCGGCATCGCAGGTGCGGCGGACTCGAGGCTCTCCGCGACCGTGCGGTCCGGGTCAAGCAGGTCCAGCCGCTGGGACAGGTAGGCGATCCGGCCGTCCAGGCGGGTGGTCGTGCCGCCGTCCGGTGGCAGCTCGCCCTGGACCACGCGCAGCAGCGTGGACTTCCCCGCGCCGTTGGGGCCGGTCAGCGCGATGCGCTCCGGACCGCGGATGGTGAGGTCGATCCCGCCGCCCGCGAACAGGTCGCGTACCCGGATACCCGTGCCGGCGAACACGGTGCGCCCGGCCGGCACCAGGGTCTCCGGCAGCTCCAGCACGATCCTCTCGTCGTCGCGCAGGGCCTGGCTCGCCTCGTCCAGCCGGGCGCGGGCCGCCCCGACCCGCGCGGCGTGCGTCCCGTCGGCCTTGCCCGCCGACTCCTGGGCCCGTCGCTGCCGCGCTCCCGCGAGGATCTTGGGCAGGCCGGCGTCCTTGATGTTCCGGGCGGCCGTGCTCGCCCGGCGAGCGGCCCGCTCGCGGGCCTGCTGCCTCTCCCGCTTCTCCCGCTTGACCTCCTGCTCGGCGTTGCGCACGCTCCGCTCCGCGGCCTCCTGCTCCGCGGTCACGGCCTCGGTGTACGCGGTGAAGCCACCCCCGAAGAAGCGGACGTCGCCGCGGTCGAGCTCGGCGATCCGGTCCATCCGGTCGAGCAGCGCCCGGTCGTGGCTGACCAGGAGCAGGCACCCGCTCCACTCGTCGAGCACGTCGTAGAGCCTGCGGCGGGCGTCGAGGTCGAGGTTGTTGGTCGGCTCGTCGAGGAGCAGGACATCGGGCCGCTTCAGCAGCTGACCGGCCAGGCCGAGGGAGACGACCTGGCCCCCGCTGAGGGTGCCGAGCCGCCGGTCCAGGGCAACGTCGGCGAGTCCGAGCCGGTCGAGCTGGGCGCGGGTGCGTTCCTCGACGTCCCAGTCGGCGCCGATCGTCGTGAAGTGCTCCTCGCTCGCGTCGCCCGCCTCGACGGCGTGCAGCGCGGCGAGCACCGGGGCGACCCCGAGCACCTCGGCGACCGTCAGCTCGGCGGTGAACGGCAGGTCCTGCGGGAGGTACCCGAGCACCCCTTCGACGGTGACGGAGCCGGTGCTGGGACGCAGCTGCCCGGCGATCAGCTCGAGGAGCGTGCTCTTCCCCGCGCCGTTGGGTGCGACGAGACCGGTGCGGCCGGAGCCGACGGTGAAGGAGAGGTCCTGGAACACCGGGGTGTCGTCCGGCCAGGAGAACGAGAGGTGGGAACAGACGATGGACATGCGGCAGCCTTCACGAGAGGTGAGGGAGAACGGGGGAAGGGGCGAACTCGTCCGGGATCACCCGGAGATGTCGTCGTCCCCTGCGCCTGCCACGTCCCCAACTTTAACAGTGGGGGCCACATAGGCTGCCGGACGTGCAGGACCTCGAACGGGTCTACCGGGAGGAGGCCGTGCGGCTGCGCGCGTCCCTCGCCGCTCGCATCGGTGACGTCGGGCTCGCCGAGGAGCTGGTGCACGACGCGTTCGCGGAGGCACTTGAGCACTGGCCGGTCGACGGCGTGCCGGCCAACCCGGGCGGCTGGCTCGCCACCACCGCGCGGCGCAAGGCGATCGACCGGCTGCGCCGGACCCGTGCCGGCGAGGCGAAGCTCGCGCTGCTGTCCGCCCCCGACCCGCCGGGGGTGGAGGCGGCCGACGAGGAGCTGCTCGGCCTGGTCTTCGCCTGCTGCCACCCGGCGCTCCCGCGTGAGTCCCAGGTGGCGCTGACGCTGCGCGCCGTGTGCGGCCTGACGACCGCCGAGATCGCCGCGGCCCACCTGGTCGCCGAGCCGACGATGGCGCAGCGGCTCACCAGGGCCCGCCGGGCGATCAGCCGCGTGCCCGTCGCAATGCCGGACCCCGACGAGCTCGGCGGGCGGCTCGACGAGGTGCTCGCGGTCGTCTACCTGGTGTTCAACGAGGGCTACCTGGCCAGTGCCGGCCGCACGCCCGCCCGCCGCGACCTCGCCGCGCAGGCCGTGTCGCTCGCCCGGCTGCTGCACCGGCTGATGCCGACGCAGCCGGAGGTGATGGGGCTGCTGGCCCTGCTCCTGCTGCACGAGTCCCGCGCCGCCACGCGGTTCGACGGATGGGCCCGGCTCGTGCGGCTGGCCGACCAGGACCGCGGCCGCTGGGACCGCGCCCTGGTCGCCGATGCGACGGTCCTGCTCGACCGGGCGATGGCTCGGCGCGCACCCGGGCCCTACCAGGTGCAGGCCGCGATCGCCGCGCTGCACGCCGATGCGCCGGCGTACGAGCGCACCGACTGGCGCCAGATCCGCCTGCTCTACGACCGGCTCGACCAGCTGGCGCCCTCGCCCGTCGTCCGGCTCAACCGGGCCGTGGCCACGCGGTACGTCGCGGGCCCGGCCGCGGCGCTCGCCGAGGTCGACGCCCTCGCCGCGCAGCTGGACGGCTACCGACTCCTGCACGTGGTCCGGGCCGAGCTGCTCGCCGCGCTCGGACGCGGCGACGAGGCGCGGGCCGCGAACGAGCGCGCGCTCGCGCTGGCCGCCAACCCGGCGGAGGTCGAGCTGCTCACCCGCCGGGTCGGCGGAGCCACACCGGCTCGCGCCGGATCGGACTAGTGCGGCACTACCGGCCGGATCTCCACCGTGATGTACCCGCGGTCGATGCCCGGCCAGGTGCTCGCGAACGCAACGGCCTCGTCGATGGTGCCGGCCTCGATGACGCAGTAGCCGCCGAGCACCTCCTTCGTCTCCATGAACGGGCCGTCGACCACGCCCCCCGCGCGGATCGTCCGCGTCGTCTCGGGGCCGGTGAGCTCGTGGCCGGCGTCGACCAGCGCGCCGTTCCCCTCGGCCCGGTCGTACCAGGCCCTGACCTCGGCCATCCACGCCTCCCGGGCGGCCGGGTCGAGCCGGGAGGCCGTCTCGGTGTCCATGAGCAGCATCAGGTACTTCACGCGCCACCTCCGAGGTCGTACCGATCATGGTGGCGCACCCACGACATCGGGTGGTCGGCGCGTTCCTGCCGGCCGAGCGGCGTCAGGTCGAGCAGGTTGTAGGTGTTGTGCAGGCGGTCGAGGCCGCGATCGGTGGTCGAGTACGTGTGCAGCACGCGGTCGCCGTCGCGGAGGAACACCGCGAGGCCTCCCCACTCGTCGTCGCCGCCGTCGCACCGGAAGTCCTGACCGAAGCCGTTGCCCGCCGTCGAGTACCAGGGGAACGTCCAGCCCATCCGTTCCCGGAACGGGGCGATCGTGTGCCACGGCGCGCGGGAGACGACCACCAGCGCGGTGTCCCGAGCGTGCAGGTGCTCCAGGTGGGTGAAGTGGTCCACCAGGTACGAGCAGTGCGGGCAGCCCTCGGCCCAGTCCGGCCCGAACATGAAGTGGTAGACGACGAGCTGTCGGCGCCCCGCGAACAGGTCGAGCAGGCCCGCTGTCCCGTCGGGGCCCTCGAAGACGTACTCCCGCTCCACCGGTACGGCCGGAAGGGCCCGCCGCAGCGCCGCCAGCTCGTCCCCGGCCCGGGTGGCCGCCTTCTCCTTCGCCAGCAGCTCTTCGCGCGCGATCAGCCACTCGGCGCGCGGCACGATCCGTGGAGTCACGACCCGCTCCTCGATCCCGGGCGCCCCTGCGGCGCCCTCCCACCGCGTACTACGAACGGGGGCGGCCGGTTCTCGACAGCATGGGGAGACCCGTGCGCGCGCTCTCAGCGACCACGCCGGAGTGCCGGTGGACCTGGGGGGCTGACCGTCAGGCAGGCGTCTTCGACCCGGACGGGTCGCGGGGGCCCGGTTCGGGCGTGGTCAGCCGGCGCCCACCCCCGCCCCCGCCGCCTCCCGACTCGACGGCGATGGCGACCGGATGGGCCGGAGCCACCCGGGTGCCTGCGCCGGGGGCCTGTGCGATCACGGTGCCCGTGGCCGGGAGCGGTTCGTCGGGATCGGCGGCGACCACGACGACCCGCGCCTCGAAGGCGAGCTCGTGCGCGTCGCCCACCTGCAGCCCGACCAGCGCCGGTACCAGTACTTTCTCGTCCTGATCGCTCACGGTGGCGGGGTACCCGATCGGTCCCGATCGTTCACGGATGACCGGTTCCGGGCGGGTCAACGGAGTGTCGCGAAGAACTCCCGGACGTCCGCGACCAGCAGCTCCGGCTCCTCGAGGGCCGCGAAGTGCCCGCCGCGGTCGACGTCGGTCCAGTGCACGATCGTGGCCTCGCGCTCGACGTACCTGCGGATGGCGACGTCGTGGGCGAAGACGATCACCCCCGTCGGCACCCCGGAGTTCGTCTTCTGCCCCCAGCCCTCCTCCTGCGCGTAGCCCACGTAGGCGGCCGAGGCTGCGGTGCCGGTGAGCCAGTAGAGCATCACGTTGGTGAGCAGCCGGTCCCGGTCGACGATCTCGTCGGGCAGGACGTGCCGCGGGTGGGTCCACTCCCGGAACTTGTCCGTCATCCACGCCAGCAGCGCGACCGGGGAGTCGACGAGCCCGTAGCCGACGGTCTGGGGCCGGGTCGACTGGATCGCGATGTAGCCGAACTCCTCCTGCATGAACGCCTCGACCCGCGCGACGCGGTCGCGCTCGACGCCGGTGAGCGAGGCGCGCTCCTCGTCGGGCATGGGAAGCGGGGGCAGGGCCGTTGCGCCGTTGACGTGCACGCCGATCAGCCGGTCCGGTGCGACCCGGCCCAGCTCGGGGGAGACGCCCGCGCCGATGTCCCCGCCCTGTGCCGCGAACCGCTCGTAGCCCAGCCGCCCCATCAGCTCGACCCAGGCGCGTGCGATCCGGTTCAGGGTCCAGCCGGCATCCGTCACCGGACCGGAGAAGCCGAAGCCGGGCAGCGCCGGGATCACGACGTGGAACGCGTCGGCCGGGTCGCCGCCGTGCGCCGCCGGGTCGGTGAGCGGGCCGATCACGTCCAGGAACTCCACGATCGACCCGGGCCAGCCGTGCGTGAGGATCAGGGGCATCGCGTCCGGCTCGGGCGACCGCACGTGCAGGAAGTGGATGTTCTGCCCGTCGATGGTGGTGGTGAACTGCGGGAACGCGTTGAGCTCCCGCTCGGCCGCGCGCCAGTCGTAGCCGGAGCGCCAGTACTCGGCCAGCTTCCGCAGCCACGTGGTGGGCACGCCGGTGGCCCAGTCGTCGCCGGGCAGCGGGGCCGGCCACCGTGCGGAGTCGAGCTTCGCGGCGAGCTCGTCGAGCGCGGTCTGCGGGACGTCGATGCGGAAGGGGCGGATCTCCTCGTTGATCGTCACGAGAACGATACTAGGGTCGGGTTAGGACAGAACCGGTCCTAACTAGGAGGGATTGTCGAGGAATGCTGGACACCTCCGCCCGCCTGCTCCGCCTCCTGTCGATCCTGCAGACGCCACGCGACTGGACGGGGGCCGAGCTCGCGGAAAGGCTCGACGTCGACGTGCGCACCGTCCGCCGCGACGTCGACAAGCTGCGCGCGCTCGGCTACCCGGTGCACGCCGCGCGCGGGGTGGCCGGCTACCGGCTCGGGGCGGGCACCACGCTGCCCCCGCTGCTGCTCGACGACGAGGAGGCCGTGGCCGTCGCGGTCGGGATGCGCACCGCGGCGAGCGGCGGCGTGACCGGCATCGAGGAGGCCTCGCTGCGGGCGCTGACCAAGCTGGAGACCGTGCTCCCGTCGAGGCTGCGGCATCGCGTCGACGGGCTGGGAGCGGTGACGGTGACGCTCCCGCACGCGGGTGCGAGCGTCGACCCCGACGTGCTGTTGGCGGTGGCGGCCGCGGCCCGGACGCACGAGGTGCTGCGGTTCGACTACCGCGGCGGGGACGGTGCGGAGACCGCGCGGCGCACCGAACCCCACCGGCTGGTGCACTCCGGACGGCGCTGGTACCTGCTCGCCTGGGACCTCGACCGCGCCGACTGGCGCACCTTCCGGGTCGACCGGTTGCACCCGCGGATCCCCACCGGCCCGCGGTTCGTCCCGCGCGAGCTGCCCGCGGACCTCCCGGGGCACGTCGGACGGGGGATCACCACCCGTGGCTACCGCTACCGGGCCCGTTTCACGCTGCACGTCCCGATCGAGGTCGCGGCGGATCGCATCGCGCCGACCGTCGGCACCCTGGAGGCGATCGACGAGCGGTCCTGCGTGCTGCACGCCGGTTCCGACTCCCTCGACGAGCTCGCCCTCTACGTCGGGCTCTTCGGCTTCCCGTTCGAGGTGCACGAGCCCCCGGAGCTCGTCGCACACGTCCGGGAGCTGGCGGCGCGCCTCGCCGCGGCGGCCGATCGGCCGTAGTACCGGCACCACCCCAGACCCGGATGCCTGCACTGGTGAAACCGCGGCGCCGACGCGGTGAGGTCGATCTATGGTGCAGGCGCTGCGGATCTGGTCGTTCGTGCTCGGAGTCGGGTTCCTGGTGGTCGGCGTGCTGCGCACGATCCCGATCCCGCAGCTCGAACCCTTCGCGCACCCCGAGTACGTCCACGGCGCGCTGCACCTGGTCTCCGGGGCGGCGTTCCTGCAGTGGGGCGCGCGCCGAGCTGTGCCCCGGGTCGTCGCGGTGCTGGGCGTGCTGTGGGTGGTGCTCGGTGTGGTCGCGCGGTTCGGGGTGCTCGACCACACCGACTCCGTCGTGCACATCGTGACCGGCGCCGTGTCGGTCGGGCTCGCCGCGCTCGCCCGGCGATGAGGATCGGGCCGGGAGCTGTCGTCGCGCTCCCCGTGCTGAACGGCGTGCTCTGGGCGGCGTCCCCGCCGGCGGGCGACCCGCGGCAGGCGCTGGGGGAGGCCGTGGGCTCCACCGCCGTCCTGCTCTTCGCCACGGCCCTCGTGCTGGCCACCCGAGCGCGGTGGATCGAACGCTCCTTCGGAGGGCTGGACCGGGTGTACCGGGCCCACCGGCGGGCCGGCCGGTGGGGATCCGGGTGCCTGGCCGTTCACGTCGCCGTCGTCCCGTGGGCCCTCGCCTCACCGGGAGGCACCCCGTCGGGGTTCGTCGCGGCCGCTGGGTTCTTGGTGTTCGTGCTGCTCTGCGCGGTGCGCCGGCTGCGGTACGCCGCCTGGCGGCGATCGCACCGGCTCATCGGGGTCTTCTTCCTGGTCAGCCTGGCGCACGCGCTCCTCGTCGAGCAGGTGGTCGACACCGCGACCGGCCCGTTCCTGCTGCTGGCGGCCGCGTACGTCGCAGGCGTCGTCGCGTACGCCTACGTGCTGCTGCTCGCCCGGTTCGTCCGCCCGCGGCGCTCGTACGTCGTGCGGGCGGTGCACCGGCTCGACCCGGTGACGGTCGAGGTCGCGCTCTCCCCCCGCCGTGGAGCCGGCCTCCTGATCCGGCCCGGCCAGTTCGTCTTCGTGACGTTCCACCGGCGCGGTCTGCGCGAACCGCACCCGTTCACCGTCAGCAGCGGGCCGTCGGACGAGGTGTTGCGGCTCACCATCCGCTCGGCCGGGCGCTTCACCACCCGGGTGCACCGGGATCTCGAACCCGGCACGCGGGCCACCGTGGAGGGCGGCTACGGGATGCTGGACCTCACCGGCAGCCGCCCCCGGCAGGTCTGGGTGGCGGCCGGGATCGGGATCACGCCGTTCCTCGGCCGGCTGCGCGCCGGGGGGCCCACCCGCTCCGTCGACCTCTTCTACGTGGTGCGCCGTGCGGAGGACGCCCTGTTCCGGAGCGAGATCGAGGGTCGCGCCGGGCTGCGCGTCCACCTGGTCGTGACCTCCGAGTCCGGCCGGCTGACCGCGGAGCGGATCGCGGCCACGGCGGGGTGCCTGGGGGACGTCGACTTCTACCTGTGCGGCCCGGAGCCGATGACCACCGGTCTGGCCGCCGGGCTGCGCGGGCTCGGTGTCCCCGCGTCGGCGGTTCACCTCGAACTGGCCGCGTTCCGCTGAACGCCCAGGAAGGTGAGCACGGCGAGCACCCGGCGGTGGTCGTCGGAGGCGGGAGGCAGGTCCAGCTTCATCAGGATCGAGTTGACGTGCTTGGCGACCGCGGCCTCGGACACGACGAGCCTGCGCGCGATGCCGCCGTTCGAGCGGCCCTCGGCGACGAGCGCGAGCACCTCGCGTTCCCGCGGGGTCAGTGCAGCGACGGGGGAGCGGATGAGCAGCCGGCGCACGACCTCCGGGTCGAGCACCGTGCGCCCTTGCGCCACTTCCCGCACGGCCGACACGAACTCGGCCACGTCGCCGACCCGGTCCTTGAGCAGGTAGCCGACGCCGTCGCCACTGCCCACCAGGGCCACGGCGCAGTCGTGCTCGACGTGGTGGGAGAGCACGAGCACCGGGAAGCCGGGCCTGCGCCTGCGCAGCTCCAGCGCGGCGACGAGCCCCTCGTCGGCGAACCGGGGCGGCATCCGCACGTCGGTGACCACTACGTCCGGGTCTTCGCGCTCGACCGCGGCGATCAGGGCGTCCGCGTCGCCGACCTCGGCGACCACCTGGCAACCGGAGCGCCGCAGGACGTGGGCGAGGCCGTCGCGCAGCAGCACCGAGTCCTCGGCGATCACCGCGCGCACGGCAGCTCCGCCGTGAGCACGGTGGGCCCGCCCTCCGGGCTGCTCACCCGCAGCCGGCCGCCGAGCGCTGCTACCCGATCCTCCAACCCGGAGAGGCCCGTGCCCCCGTGCGGGTCGGCGCCGCCGCGCCCGTCGTCGCCCACCTCGAGGTGCAGCACGCCCGCCCGCTCCGTGCACCGCACCCAGGCCCGGCGGGCCCCGCTGTGCTTGACGACGTTCGCGACCGCCTCGGTCGCGACGAACCACGCCGCCGCCTCGACCGCCGCGGGCGGGCGGGCCCGCAGGTCGACCTCGACGTCGAGCGGAACCGCCGACCGCTCGGCCAGCGCTGCCAGCGCCGCTGGCAGGCCCTCCCGCGGGTGCAGGCCGTTGACGAGGTCACGCAGCTCGGCGAGCGCGAGCCGGGCCTGGTCGTAGGCGCGGTCGACCTGCGCACGGACCGCGAGCGCGTCGTCCTCGACGCGGGCGAGCCCCAGCGCCATGGCGACGGCGGTGAGCCGCAGCTGCGCGCCGTCGTGCAGGTCGCGTTCGATCCGCCTCCGCTGCGCGTCGAGCGCTCCGCCTGCCGTGGGAGGCCGGGTGAGCACGGTGACCAGCCGGGCGAGCACCGGCAGGAGCAGCAGGGCGGTGGCGGCGAGCCCGAGCTGTGCGAGCGGCGGACGGGGCCCGAACCAGACGGTCTCGAACGAGGCGGCCTGCGGCACCACGGCCAGGGCGAGCGACCCGGCCAGCGCGACGAGGTCGATCGCGAGCAGCAACCCCACCGCGGCGGTCGCCCACGCCTGCAGGAGCGCGTACCCGATGCGCAGGCTCACGGCGCGACCGTAGCCCCATACCGCAGATCCCCGCGGTAAGGAAAGCCCCCCTTTCGCGCCCGGAAGCCGATAGCGTCCGCGCACGTGCACCTGCAACCCCTCGGGCCCCCGCCCACCACGCTCGACGAGGCCGCCGCGCAGCAGGAGAAGCTGAGCTCGCTCGTCGTCGCCAGCGGGTCCGGTCCATCGGATCTGCGCACCGTCGCCGGCATCGACGTGGCGCAACGCGAAGGCACCGACGACGTGGTGGCCGCGGTCGTCGTGCTCGACGGCAGGACGCTGCGACCGGTCGAGACCCGCACCGCGACCGGCCGCGCGGACCACCCGTACGAACCCGGGTTCCTCGCGCTGCGCGAGCTGCCCGCGGTGACGGCCGCGCTCGAGGCGCTGGACACGGTCCCGGACCTGATCGTGTGCGACGGCGCAGGCGTCGCACACCCGCGCCGCTTCGGCCTCGCGTGCCACGTCGGGCTGCTCACCGACCTGCCGACGATCGGGGTGGCGAAGACCCCTCCGGTGCCGTTCGACATGCCGAAGCCGGCGCGCGGGTCGTGGACGCCGCAGGTCGACGGCGACGAGGAGGTCGGGAGGGCGCTGCGCACGCAGCACGGCGTCCAGCCGGTGTTCGTGTCCGTCGGTCACCGCATCGGGCTCGAAGCGGCGTGCGACCACGTGCTGCGGCTCGCTCGCCACCGCCTGCCGGAGACCACGCGCCGCGCCGACCGGCTGGCCCGCGACGCTGCGTTGCGCGTCTGAGGGCGGTTGTGCGTTCCGCGGAACGCTCGGGTGTGATGCGGTTGCCGTGCTGCTGCCGTGCGCCTGCTGTCCGGAAATGATCAGCGGAATCGGGGCCGGACCACATCCACAACACCCGAACCCCGGATCATGAACACCAAGATCGCGTGTAGCGGTTGCCCATCGCTGTCGCCACAGCCATGGTCAACCGATACTCCGGATCATGCACGCGTCCGCACCGAACGGGCCGGGTGACAGCACCGCTGACCTGCGTTCCGCGGAACGTCGGGGTGCGGACGGTCGCTCCGGCGCCGCCGGATCCGGTCGAGCTCGGAACTACTCGGCTAGCGCCCCGCCCGGAGGAACTCCAGGATCGGCGCGGTCTGGGCCGGCAGGAGGTGCCCGATGCCGGGGAGGACCCGGACCGTGGCCGACGGCACGAGCCGGGAGAGCCGCTCGGCGGTGCGCGGCGTGTCGATGAACGCGTCGCGCCCGCCGAGGACCGCCAGGATCGGCATGGTCGCGCCGCGCAGGGCGGCGTCGTCGATCACCGGGACGGGCTCGCGCCGGTAGCGGTAGTGCCGGGCCAGCAGCTCGACGAACTCGACGGACCCCTGCTGCTTGCGCACCTCCGGCCCCAGCAGCACCTCCATCGACTTCCGCTTGCCCCACCCGCCGAACGGCTTCAGCAACACGGCCCCGAGCAGCCCTGCGACCTTCGCCTTGGCCACGCCCGTCGGGGTCAGGAGCGTCAGGCGCTCGACCCGCTCCGGGTGCCGGGTGGCGAAGTCGAGCGCGAGCCAGCCGCCGAGCGACACCGCCACGACGGACGCGCGCGCCACGCCGAGGGCGTCGAGGACGTCGCCGAACCAGAGCGGGTAGGCCCCGGACGGCAGCGGAGGGCGTGCGGGCGCGCTGAGGCCGGGCTCGCCGATGATGTCGACCGCGTACACCCGGAAGTGCTCGGACCAGGACGCCACGTCCGGGACCCACATCAGGGCGTTGGACCCCGAGCCGTGCAGCAGCACCAGCGGTGGGCCGTCCGGCGGGCCCGACGCGACGACGAACGTGTCGCCCTCGCGGGTGGGCACGTGCAGGTGCTCGGCCGGCACCGGCCAGGCGTCGAGCAGCTCCCGGTACCGCTCCGCGACGGTGCGGGCGCCCTCGGGAGAGTTGTAGATGTCGGTCACGACCGGTCCTCCATCAGTGCGCCGACGAGCCGGAGCAGCTCGGCAGTGCTCTCCGGCCCGCCGAGAACGATGATCTTCATTCGCGACTTCGCCTCGTCGTAGGCCATCTCGACGCGCAGCCGCCCGTCGTCCTGCCCGCCGCTCCCCGCGCTGCTCATGACGAGCGTGCTGACGCGGTCGACCAGCGCGCGGTCGACGTCGTCGATCTGGACGATGCTCGACACCTCGACCGCCGCCTTCCTCCGCCGGGGCGCTGTCACGGCGCGCCCCGCGAAGGCGTCGAGAGCATCGGCGCCGATCCGGTACTGCCGGCCGATGCGGACGGCATCGAGCCGGCCGTCGCGCACGTAGCCCCGCACGGTCTTCACGTGGAGCCCGAGCAGCGCCGCGACCTCCTCGACGGAGTACAGCTGCGTCATCTGAACTTCCCTAGAACGTTGTTTTCAAGGGAAGTTTAGCGCACTCAAGAGGAGTCACGCGTCGCTGTCGAAATCGACCCCCGCCGGTTCGTCTCCGGGGTGTGACCTCCACGAGCGGAAGGACGGAGATGGACACGATGCAGCGGTACCGGCAGGCGCAGGACGACCTGGACGCGGTGCTGGCCGCGGTGCGCCCCGACCAGTGGGACGCACCGTCGCCGTGCACGGACTGGACGGTGCGGGACCTCGCGGGACACGTGATCTGGGGCCAGCGCCAGATGCGGGCCTGGGCCACGGGAACGGACTACGCGGACGGGCGCGGTGCTCCGGGTGCGCCGCGGCCGGGAGAGATGGCGGGCTCCGATCCGGTCGCCGGCTGGCGGGCGGCCCGTGCCGAGTCCGCGCCGGCGCTGACCCCGGAAGCGCTGCGGCGCACGACGTCGATCACCGGCCTGGGGGAGGTCCCGCTCGCCGCGATCGTCACGCTGCTGACCACCGACACGGTGGTGCACACCTGGGACATCGGGCATGCGCTCGGCATGGACGTGCGGCTCGACCCGGCGCTCGTCGGGGTGGCGTTCGAGTGGGGGCGCTCGAACATGGTGCGTCGCCCCGGGTTCTTCGGGCCGGAGCTCACACCGCCCGCGGACAGCGACGAGCAGACCAGGATGCTGGCCTTCATGGGACGGGCCGCCTGGCAGCCCGTCATGTCCAGCTGATCCGGTCCTCGAGGATGGCGCGCTGAGCGGGGTTCGCGGTGAGGTCGAGCGCCCGGCGGTCGGCCTCCCGCGCCTCCTCGGGCGCACCGAGCGCCCTGAGCAGCTCCGCGCGGGTGGCGTGGAAGAGCGGGTACCGGTCGAGGTGCCCCGCGAGGCCGTCCAGCTCGTGCATCGCCGCCTCGGGACCGGCGCGGTAGCGCAGGGCGATCGCCCGGTGCAGCCGCGTCACCGGAGACGGGGCGATGGCGAGCAGCATGTCGTAGAGGACGACGATCTGCGCCCAGTCGGTGTCCTCCCAGCGCGGGGCCTCGGCATGGCAGGCGACGATCGCGGCCTGCAGCTGGTACGGGCCGGGGCGACCCGACGCGGCGGCGCGGGCGATGAGCTGGCCCGCCTCGGCGATAGCGGCGTGGTCCCACCGCTCACGGTCCTGGTCGGGCAGCAGCACGATCCGCCCGTCGGCGTCGAACCGGCCGGCGGCCCTGGCCTGGTGGAGCCGGATCAACGCGAGCAGCCCGATGACCTCCGGCTCGCGCGGCAGGGTCCAGGCGAGCGAGGACGCCAGCCACTCGGCGTCCTCGGCGAGGCGCCGCGACCACACCCCATCGCCGGTCGAGGACAGGTAGCCCTCGTTGAAGAGCAGGTAGACGACGGTGAGGACCTCCTGCAACCGCTCCGGCAGCTCGGAGTCGGACGGGATCCGGTACGGGATCCCGGCGTCGGTGATCTTGCGCTTCGCCCGGGTGATCCGCTGCGCCACCGTGCTCTCGGGCACCAGGAACGCCGCGGCGATCTGGCCCGTCGTCAGCCCGCAGATCGTGCGCAGGGTGAGCGCGACCTGGGCCTGCCGCGGTAGTGCGGGGTGGCAGCAGGTGAACAGCAGCCGCAGCCGGTCGTCCGGCTCCTCCCGGGTCGGCCACTGGAGCTGGGTGAGCTTCTCCCGGTAGCGGGCCTGGCGGCGCAGCACGTCGAGCCCGCGGTTGCGGGCGACCGTGAACAACCACGCGTCCGGCCGGTCCGGAACGCCCTCCACCGGCCAGCGCCGCAGGGCGGCCTCGATCGCGTCCTGAACCAGGTCCTCCGCCGCGGAGAAGTCCCCGAGCAGGTGCGTCAGCGACGCGGCGAGGCGGCCCGCCTGGTCGCGCACCACACGGGACAGCTCGTCGCGGGGGCCGCTCACGTCACGCGTCGGCGGGCCGGATCTCGATGATCGGGCACGCCGGCCAGGTGCGCGCCACGACCAGCGCCTCGTCGAGGTTCGCCACCTCGATCTCGACGAACCCGCTGACGATCTCCTTGCCCTCGACGAACGGCCCGTCGGTCACCTCCGCGTGGCCGTCCACCTTGCGCATCGTCGTCGCGGTGTGCGCGGGCTTCAGGTGGACGTGGTGGGTGATCCGCGCCGCGTGGTCGGTGAACCAGCGCCCAACCTCGTCGTAGGCCGCCTGGCGCTCCGCATCGGTCATCGCGGCGAAGTCCTCGGCGTACTGGGCGGTCTCGGCGAACATCAGCACGTACTTCATGTCATTCCCTCCTCGTTCATCTCGACGTTCGGGAGTGCGGCTGATTCGACACGTGGTCGGGGCGAGTCGCACCGGCGGCCTAGCGGTCGAGCTCCGTGAAGGGGATCGGGCAGGCCGGGTCGCACGAGCACTCGGCGAGGTCGCTGCACTCCGCCTCGACGACCGCGGTGAGGGTGGCGCGGACCCGCGTCAAGTGGTCGATCTTCGCCTCGACCTCCGCCAGCTTCGCGGTCGCGGCGGCTCGCAGCCCCGGTCGTGGGCCGCGGTGCGAGCCGACCTCGATCAGCTCGGCGATCTCGGTGAGCGTGAACCCGAGCCGGGCCAGCCCGCGGATGGCCCGCAGCACCGTGACCGCGTCCTGGCCGTACTCGCGGTGCCCGCCGAGGCTCCGCCGTGGCTCGGGGAGCAGGCCGCGGCGCTCGTAGTAGCGCAGCGTCTGCACGTTCACCCCGGCGGCCTCGGCCAGCTGCCCCGACCGCAGCGTCCTGCTCACACCACCGCGCGGCGGGCGATGCCGTCCAGCACCGCGACCCGCGCCGCCGGCACCCGCACGTCAAGCACGACGCCGTCCTCCGTCGCGGTGAGCTCGAAGTCGAAGAACGAGCAGCACGAGGACTCGCGAGCGATCAGGTCCTCGATCTCGGTGCCTTCGTCGAAGGTCAGGCGGAGGCGCCCCCGCTCCGGCCGTTCCACCCCGCGCAGGGCGGTCGCGAACAGGGTGTCGAACTCCGCCTCGCGCAGCGGCTGCTCCTCGGTCGGCAGTGTGCAGGCATCGACCGCTGCCCATCCATCGCCACTCATCGCACTCGCCTCCGTCCGGGCCCGTCGATCGAGCCCTGCCACCACGCTAAATCCGTACCTGGGTACCGGATGCAAGGGTTCCGTCCGTCGGGATCTCGAGGCGCAGCAGCGGGCGGGACCAGGTGACCCGGCCGGCAGGCGGGATCTCGCCCACCCGCACCGCCCCGACCGATCGGTAGAACCCCTCCGACGGTGGGTGCGACACGATGTGGACCAGCCCGACGCCCAGCTGCCTGCTGATCGCGATCACGTCGTCCACCAGGGCGCGCCCGATGCCGCGACCTTGCTGGTCGTCGGCCACGAACAGGTAGTCCAGCTCCGCCTCGCCGTCGACGCCGCGGCCCGGCATCAGCAGGCCGGCGAAGCCGAGGATCGTGCCCCGGTCGTCGACGCACACGCGGGTCCGGTTCGCGGCCAGGTAGGCGTCGTCGATCAGCAGCGGGGCGACCCCCACGCGGTACTCGCCGTCGTAGGCGCCGGAGGTGCGCACCATCCGGGTCAGCACCGGGCCGTCCGCGGGTACGGCATCGCGGATCGAGAGTGGTCCCATCGTCATCCTCCCGGCTTGCGGGCCACGACCCGCTCCACGACCCCGAGCTTGAAGCGTTCCTGCTGCTCGACCACGAAGCCCAGCTCGCGGACGTGGAGGACCGGGCGGCGCCGGAAATGCTCGCCGCCGACCGGGATCGACACCACCTCGAGCATCCGCTGCAGCACCCGCACCGGGACCGACGTGCTGACGACGTGATCGGCCAGGCGCAGCTGCCCGCCGGGCCGCAGCACGCGCCACATCTCGGCCACGGCGCGGCGCTCGTCGGGGATGGCGCACAGTGCGAAGGTGCACACCACCGTGTCGAACGAGGCGTCCGCGAACTCCAGCCGGTGCGCGTCGCCGACGCGCAGGGTCACGGTGCGCCCGCTCGCCGCGGCACGACGCCGGGCGTGGTCGAGCATCCCGGGGCTGAGGTCGACACCGGTCAGCGACACGTCCACGGGGTAGCTGTCGAGGTTCAGGCCGGTGCCGATGCCGACCTCGAGCACGTCCCCGACCGCCTGCCGGCACACCCACTGCCGGCTGTCGCCGAACAGCTTCCGATCGAGGAACGCCATCTGCCTGTCGTAGGTGCTGGAGTGGTCGTCCCAGTAGCGGCGCAGCCGCTCCACGTCCTCCGGGCCCGCCATCGTTCCTGACTACCAGCCCGGCCCCCGCGGGGGAACTTCAGCGTGGTCACAGCTGGGCTGCGCAGACTCGGACCGGAGACGGCGGGTGCGACGGTGAGGCGGTGAGGGCGGATGGGAGCAGGTCGGTTGCCGCTCGCCGTGGGCGCGGGCCTCGCGGTCGCCGCGGCCGTAGCGCTCGACGTGCTCGCCGACGAGCACCCGACCCACACGGCGAGCCTGGGGATCGTCGCCGCGGTGGTGGCGGTGCTGCGGCTGCACCTGGCCGGACGCCACGAGAACGTCCTCGCCCCGGTCGCGGGCGCGCTCGTCGCGCAGCCGGCGCTGCACGCCACCACCAAGATCGGGGGCAGCCACGACGCGACGGGCGGCGACGGGCTGATGCACGTCGTCACGGCGGACGGGCCGGGCACGTCGGTCCAGATCGCGGTGTCGGCGGTGATCGTCCTGGCGGTCGCGGCGAGCGCCCGGTTCACCGAGCTGCTCGTCCACGTGCTGTCCCGGCCCGTCCGGCTGCTCACCGTGGGCCCGCCGGTCGCGCCGTCGGTCGGCGCGGTCGCGGCGCGGAGCAGGCGGCGCGGCTCGATGCTGCGCTGGTGCGGCTGGACGATCCGGGCGGCGAGACGAGGACCGCCGTCGGCTGCGTGGTGACCCCCGTTCCCAGCAGCCTCTTCCCGAAGGTCCTCGACATGCGCTCTGAACCGATCCGATACCTCGTCACCGGCGGCCGTGGCTTCATCGGCCGCCACGTGGTCCGCCGCCTGATCGCCCGCGGCGCCGACGTCCACGCCACCAGCCGCACCCAGCCCCGCGAACAGGCCGATGTCCGGTGGTGGTGTGTGGACCTGGCCGACGCCAAGGCCACCCACACGGTCATGCAGGCCGTGCGCCCCGACGTCGTCATCCACCTCGCCAGCAGGGCCGAAGGGGCGCGCAGCCTCTCGCTCGTGGTGCCGATGCTCAACGACAACGTCGTGACCGCCGTGAACGTGATGGCCGCCGCGGCCGACGTCCCGGGCTGCCGCGTCGTGCTGGCAGGCTCGCTCGAGGAGCACTCCGACCTCGAGCCGGGCTCCGGCGCCCGGTCGCCCTACTCGGCGTCGAAGATCGCGGCGACGACGTACGCGACCCTGTTCCGCGACATCGCGCAGCTGCCGGTCGTCGTCCTGCGGCTCGCGATGGTCTACGGCCCTGACGACCCGCACACCACGCGGTTGGTGCCCTACGTCGTCGACAGCTTCCTCCACGGCGCCGCGCCCGCGCTCTCCAGCGGCGCCCGCCGCATCGACTGGGTGTACGTGGACGACGTCGTCGACGCCCTGCTCGCCGCGGCCGTCGAACCCGCGGCGCTCGGCCGGGTCCTCGACATCGGCACCGGTGACCTCGCGTCCATCCGCGATGCCGTGTCGCTGATCGCCGCCGTCACCGGCACGCAGGTCGTGCCCGAGTTCGGGCAGCTGCCCGACCGCCCGGGCGACCGCGACCTCGTCGCCGACGCCGAGCCTGCGCTGCGGTACCTCGGGTGGAGCGCTCGGACGAGCCTGCGTGCGGGCATCGAGCGCACCGTCGAGTGGCACGCCCGGCACCTGTCCCGCCCGGCGGTGAGCGCCTGACGGCGGCGGGCGCGACCTTCACGGTGAAGGTTGCGCCCGCTCCGCGTTCCGCGGTGACTATGTGCCCCCGGCACCGCCGGGTCATGGCGTCAAGGTCTCCTGTCGCAAGGTTGCCTTCTCAGGGCCTCCTGGCGGCGCCGCGCATTGTGCGGGGCCGCCCCTCACAGCTCAAGGGCGCCTGCGGCGTCGCTTCGCGAGCGCTGCGCGCCCCTTGATCTGTGAGCCTCTGCGGCCCCTTGAGGGCAAGCTTTGCGGGCAGGCCCAAGGGCCTGCCCTTTGGGCGCGCGGCGCCGCCAGGAGGCCGGTGTCGGGCATCTTCCTGCGCTCGCACACCGACTTCTGCGCTGACACACCGATTGCAGTCGGTGTGTGAGCACCGAAGTCGGTGTGTGGCCGACTTCCTCGGCCGTTTTGCCCGTTTCTGTGTGGGAGGGAAGCCTCGATCATGGAGGTGAGACCGCGGCTGCGTCCTCAGAGGTGGTGTACGAGTCCCTCGCTGGTGAGCGGCGTGGCGTCGTGATGTGAGACGGCCACCGCGTGATCTTGATGAGTACCGACCAAGGAACTCACCGAGAGGATCACCACGATGGCCGCACCGCACCATATCGAGGTCACCGAACTGTTGGAGCAGCAGCTGCAGGGCGCGTCGCCGGATCTACTCCGGCAGATGATCGCCTCGCTGGCGAACGCGATGATGTCCGCCCAGGCCGACCAGGCCTGCGGCGCCGACTACGGCGAACGCAGCCAGGAGCGGGTCAACCGGCGCAACGGGTATCGGGCCCGGGAATGGGACACCCGCGCCGGCACCGTCGAGCTCGCCGTGCCGAAGCTGCGCGAGGGCTCCTACTTCCCCGACTGGCTGCTGACCCACCGCCGCCGCGCCGAGCAGGCCCTGGTCACCGTCGTGGCCACCGCCTACCTACTCGGCGTCTCCACCCGCCGAGTCGAGCGCCTCGCCGAGCAGCTCGGCGTCAAGTCGCTGTCCCGATCGCAGGTGTCGGAGATGGCCACCCACCTCGACGCCCAGGTCACCGCGTTCCGGCAGCGCCCCCTCGATCACGGGCCCTACACGTTCGTCTGGGTCGACGCTCTCGTGGTGAAGGTCCGCGAGGACGGCCGCGTGGTCAACGTGCACGCGCTCGTGGCGACCGGGGTGAACGCCGATGGCCATCGGGAGATCCTCGGCCTGGACGTCGCCAGCGCCGAAGACGGCGCCGGCTGGCTGGCGTTCCTGCGCGGACTGGTCGCCCGCGGCCTGTCCGGGGTGCAGCTGGTCATCTCCGACGCCCACCCCGGCCTGGTCGCGGCGATCGGCTCCGCGTTGCCCGGCGCGGCCTGGCAGCGGTGTCGCACCCACTACCTGCGCAACCTGCTCACCCGCGTCCCGAAGAGCGCGCAGCCGCACGTGGCCACCCAGGTGCGCACCATCTTCGACCAGGCCGACACCGACGCCGTGCACGCCCAGTACGACCGCGTCATCGACGCCCTCGAGCCCCGCTTCCGCGACGCGGCCCAACACCTCGAAGCGGCCCGCGCCGAGCTACTGGCCTTCACCAGCTATCCACGCGAGATCTGGCGCCAGATCTGGTCCAACAACCCGCAAGAGCGGCTGAACAAGGAGATCCGCCGCCGCACCGACGTGGTCGGGATCTTCCCCGGCCGCGACGCCCTGATCCGCCTGGTCGGCGCCGTCCTGGCCGAGCAGAGCGACGAATGGACCGAAGGCCGCCGCTACATGGGCCTGGAACTGCTGGCCAAGTCCCGCATCCGCATCATCACCACCGAACCCAACCCGGCCACCAGCGAGCCACCGGTGACAACCGAGGCGCTCACCGCATAACCTTCACCAAGATCACGCGGGGGCGATCTTGTACACCACCTCCGCGGACGTGGCCGAGACCGCCTTCGGTGGCGCCGCGCGCCGAAGGGGCTGGCCTGTCGGCCTGCCCGCGAAGCGGGCCCTCAGGGGCTGCAGAGGCTCGCGGATCAAGGGTCGCGTAGCGATCGCGGCAGCGACGCGGAGCGCCCTTGAGGCGTGAGGGGCGGCCCCGCATGATGCGCGGCGCCACCGAAGGCCTGGTGGAGGTTGACCTGGACGAGCGTGGGGCAGCCGAAGGCCTGGTGAGGCGTGGCCCTGGTGGATGGCGCCGCCACGTCGCTCGCGTGGTCCACGCCGCCCCCACTCAGGCCCGAAAGACCTTGGACCAGCCAATGGAGCTCCATAGGAGCATCGGAACGCGGGCCAGCGCATCGCTGGCGTGTCCCAGCGTTGCCTGCTCCGCCACATCCACCACCTCCGGTACCGGCCGCGCCTGAAGGCCCTTGCCAATCCGGCCCGAGCCGGCATGCTCTAAGTCGTACAGCATTGTTCGACTTATTGGAGGTGCGGCGATGGACCGCCGCTGGCTCATGCTCACGCTGCTGGCGTTCGCCCAGTTCACGCTGATCGTCGACATCACCGTCGTGCAGGTCGCGCTGCCGAGCATCGGCGCCGATCTCGCGCTCGGGCGCGAGGCGCTGACCTGGGTGGTGACCACCTACACGCTCGTGTTCGGCGGTCTGATGATCCTGGGCGGCCGCCTGGCCGACGTCGTCGGCGCGCGGCGCACCCTGCTGACCGGGCTGGCCGTGTTCACGGTGGCGTCGCTCGTGTGCGGCCTGGCCGCCTCGGGCGGCGTCCTCATCGGAGCGCGGGCCGCGCAGGGGGTCGGAGCGGCGCTGCTGTCGCCCGCGGCGCTCGCGGTCATCACCACCGCGTTCCACGGGAACGACCGCAGCCGCGCGCTCGGTGTGTGGGCGGCGATCGGCGGCGCGGGGGCCGCAGCGGGTGTGCTGCTCAGCGGCCTGCTGACGGCCGGACCGGGGTGGCAGTGGGTGTTCTGGGTGAACGTCCCGGTGGGCGTCGTGGTGCTGGCCCTGGTCCCCGGCCTCGTCCGGCCGGACGCCACGGCCCGAGCGCGGCAGCGGGTCGACGTGCCGGGGGCCCTCGCGGTCACCGCGGCCACGGCGCTGCTGATCTACGGCGTCGTGCACGCCGGCGACGCCGGGTGGGGAGCGCCGCTCACCCTCGGTGCGCTGCTGGCAGCGGTCGTCGGATACGCCGTGTTCGTGGGGATCGAGTCCCGGGTCGCCACGCCGCTGATGCGCCCGGCGACGCTCGCGCGGCGGCCGGTCGTGTCCGGAACGCTGCTGATGCTGGTGGCCACCGGCCTGATGCTCGGGCTGTTCTTCCTCACCTCGCTCTACCTGCAGCACGTTCGAGGGCTGGACGCGCTGGCCACCGGCCTGCTGTTCCTCCCCGTCGCGCTCGCGATCACCGGGGGAGCGCAGCTCGGGGCACACCTGATCGGGCGGGTCGGCGGCCGCCCGGTCGCGGTGGGCGGGCTGCTGCTCACCGCGCTGGGAGCTGCCGTGCTGATCCAGGCTCCCGCGGTCGACGGGGTGCTCGTCGCCGTGCTCCCCGGGTTCGTGCTGGCCGCCTTCGGCATCGGGCCGGTGTTCGTCGCGGCCACCACCACGACGCTCGCGAACGTGCCGTCCGACGAGGCGGGCGTCGCATCCGGAGTGGTCAACACGTTCCACGAGCTCGGCGGGAGCATCGGCGTCGCGCTCGTCTCGACGGTGGCCGCGGCGAGCATCTCGGGCACCGGCACGAGCGGGTTCACCAGCGGCTACCTGGCCTGCGCCGTGGTCGCCGCCGTGGCGGCCGTGGTCGCGCTGGGCCTCGTGCCCGGCGGGAAGCCGCACGCCGTGGCGGGGCACGGGCACGGGCACGGGCACGGGGTGGCTCAGGGACACTGAGAGGGGACACTGAGCTGGTGGCTGGGGACCCGATCAGCGAGAAGCCGCGGCGGCGCCGGGCGGACGCGGAGCGCAACGTGGCGGCGATCGTGGCGGCGGCCCGTGACCTGCTGTCCCGCGGAACGCTGCCGTCGATGGGCGAGGTCGCGGTGGCCGCCGGCGTCGGTCGGGTCACGCTCTACGCGCACTTCGCCTCGCGCGAGGTCCTGCTCGACGCCGTCGTCCGCCAGGTGATGGCGGAGACCGATCAGGCGCTGACCGGCCTCCGCCTCGACGACGACCCGCCACAGGTCGCGCTGGACCGCCTGGTCAGCACGTCCTGGCAGATCCTGGACCGGCACCGGACAGTGCGTTCCGTTGCGCTCGCCGAGCTGGGCGCCGAGGCCCTGCGCGAGCAGCACGACCGGGTCGCCCGCCACGTCGAGCGCCTGATCGCGCGGGGGAAGGACGATGGGGTGTTCCGCGCCGACCTGCCCGAGCCGTGGTTGGTGGCGGCCTTCTACGCCACGGTGCACGCCGCGGCCGACGAGGTCAGCGGCGGCCGGCTCGACGCAGGGGTGGCGCCCGACGTCCTGGGCGCCACCCTGCGGTCGATCCTGGAGGTGGGCTAGCCGAGGAGCTGCCGCATCCGTTCGATCTCGGCGGTCTGGCCGCTGATGATCTCGGTGGCGAGCTGCTTGGCCTGCGCGTTCGCGCCGCCTGCCACCTCGCGCTCCGACTCGGCGACGGCGCCCTCGTGGTGCGCGATCATCATCTCGAGGAACGTCCTGTCGAACGTCGCGCCGGTGGTGGCCCCGAGCGAGTCCATGTCGCCCTGGCTCATCATCCCGTTGGAGTGGTCCATCCCCGAGTGGTCCATCTCGCCTTCCAGGGGCGGGGTGCCCCAGGCCGAGAGGAAGCCGTTCAGGGTGGCGATCTCCGGGTCCTGTGCCGCCCGGATCTGCTCGGCGAGCGCCTTCACCTCCGGGCTCTCCGCCCGCTGCAGCGCCATCTCCGCCATCGCCAGCGCCTGCTGGTGATGGGGGATCATCATCTGGGCGAAGCGGATGTCGGTGTCGTTGTGCTGCGCCCCGCCATCGGACGGGGCGGTGGCCGGTGGCTGGATGGTGGCAGGAGCGGCGGCGGGAGCGGTGCTGCCCCCACCACAGGCGGACAGCGCGACGGACAGGACGAGCGCCGTGCCGGCCATGGCGGCACGGTTGGACCTGCGAATGGTGGACATGCGTGTTTCCTCTGCGGGAAGAAGGTCGGTAAGGAACGCGGGACGCGCGCTCTTCACAGCCGGAACACGCAGAGGGAGAGGAACAGGGGGAGGGGTGGGGCGCGCGGTGGCGCCCACCTCGATCCGAACAGGGCCGAGAGGCCGGGAGGCGTGCCGCCCGGTGCGGCGCCGATCGAGTGCAGCACGACGCCGGCGAGCACCGTGAGCAGGATGAACGCGCAGGCGGCCACGTCGTCGTGGTGCTGATGGCCCGCGTCGCCGGGCCGGGCGACCGTCTCCACGCCGGCGGCGGGCATCACCATCGCGGGCTCGGCCGGCGCCATCAGCGAGTGCGAGTCGAGCGGGCTGATGTGCCCCGCCACGGGGTCCGTGGCCGCCACACCGTGCATGGCCAGGAAGCCGGTGGCGGCCATGGCCAGCAGGACGAGGCGGACGACGCCCGCCGCGAATGCTCCCGTCCCGGTGTTCACCGCACCCCATGATGCCGTGCCGGGGTCGGCCCGGGCGCACCCGGGCCGACCCCGTCACGGTCAGCGGAAGCGGCGCAGCCGCAGGCTGTTCACCACGACGAACACCGAGCTGAACGCCATCGCGCCCCCGGCGAGCATCGGGTTGAGCAGGCCGGCAGCGGCCAGCGGCAGGGCGGCCACGTTGTAGGCGAACGCCCAGAACAGGTTGCCCTTGATGGTTGCCAGCGTCCGGCGGGAGAGCCGGATCGCGTCGGCCGCGGCGCGCAGGTCGCCGCGGACCAGCGTGATGTCGCTGGCCTCGATCGCCACGTCGGTGCCGGTGCCCATGGCCAGCCCCAGGTCGGCCTGGGCGAGCGCGGCGGCGTCGTTCACGCCGTCGCCGACCATGGCGACGACCCAGCCCTCGTCCTGCAACCGCTTGACCACGTCGACCTTGTCGGCCGGCAGGACGTCCGCGACCACTTCCTCGATACCGACCTCGGCGGCCACGGCACGGGCCGCGGCCTCGTTGTCGCCGGTGAGCAGCACCGGGGTGAGCCCGAGCGCCCGCAGCTGCGAGATGGCCTCCGCCGACGTGGGCTTCACGGTGTCGGACACCACCAGGACCGCGCGGGCCGAGCCGTCCCACGCCACGGCGATGGCGGTGCGGCCGTCCGCCTGCGCCGCCGCCAGGTGCGCGGCGAGGTCGGCGTCGAGCGGCTGGCTCCACTGCTCCAGCAGTGCCGGCCGGCCGACGAGCACGGCGTGCCCGTCGACGACTCCCTGCACCCCGAGGCCTTCGACGTTGGTGAAGCCCTCGACGGCCGGGAGCGACCCGATGCGGTCCCGGGCTCCCCGGGCGATGGCCGCGGCGATCGGGTGCTCGGAGGCGTCCTCCAGCGCGCCCGCGAGCCGCAGGACCTCGTCCTCGTCCACGCCGGCCCCGGTGTGGACGGCGACCAGCTCCATCCGGCCGGTGGTGACCGTGCCCGTCTTGTCCAGCACGACGGTGTCGACCCGGCGGGTGGACTCCAGCACCTCGGGGCCCTTGATCAGGATGCCCAGCTGGGCACCCCGGCCGGTGCCCACCAGGAGCGCGGTGGGCGTGGCGAGCCCCAGCGCGCACGGGCAGGCGATGATCAGCACGGCGACCGCGGCCGTGAACGCCGCCGCAGCACCGGCTCCTGTGCCGAGCCAGAACCCGAGCGTGCCCACGGCGAGCGCGATCACGATCGGCACGAACACCCCGGAGATGCGGTCGGCGAGGCGCTGCACGGCGGCCTTGCCGTTCTGGGCGTCCTCGACCAGCCTCGCCATCTGCGCGAGCTGGGTGTCCGAGCCGACCCGGGTGGCCCGCACGACCAGCCGGCCGCCCGCGTTGACGGTGGCTCCGACGACCCCGTCGCCCGGCCCGACCTCGACCGGCACGGACTCGCCGGTGAGCATCGAGGCGTCGACGGCGGAGGTGCCCTCGTCGACCACGCCGTCGGTGGCGACCTTCTCACCCGGCCGCACGACGAACCGGTCGCCCACGGCCAGCTGCTCGATCGGGATGCGCACCTCGGTGCCGTGTCGCAACACGGCGACGTCCTTGGCGCCCAGCTCGAGCAGCGCGCGCAGCGCGGCCCCGGCCCGCTTCTTCGAGCGGGCCTCGAAGTAGCGGCCGGCCAGGATGAACGTGGTGACGCCGGCCGCCACCTCCAGGTAGATGTTCGCGGCCCCGTCGCTCGGCCTGATCGTCAGCTCGAAGGGGTGCGTCATGCCGGGCATCCCCGCAGTGCCGAACAGCAGGGCGTACAGCGACCAGGCGAACGCCGCGAGCACGCCCATCGAGATCAGCGTGTCCATCGTGGCGGTGCCGTGGCGCAGGTTCGCCCACGTCGCCCGGTGGAACGGCCACGCCGCCCACGTGACGACCGGCCCGGCGAGCGCGAGCGAGATCCACTGCCAGTAGGTGAACTGCAGGGCGGGGACCATCGCGAGGGCGATGACCGGCACCGCGAGGACCGCGCTGGTGATCAGCCGGTTCCGGAGCGGGCGGGTCGGGTCGTCCTTCGAGCCCTCGTCCTCATCGGGACCCGCGGCCGGCCGGGGCAGCTCGGCGCGGTAGCCGGCCGCCTCGACCTGGGCCACGAGGACGGCGGGGTCGATGCCGCCCGGGGCCTCGACCCGCGCCTTCTCGGTGGCGTAGTTGACGGTGGCGGTGACGCCGTCGAGCTTGTTGAGCTTGCGCTCGATCCGGTTGGCGCACGACGCGCAGGTCATGCCGCCGATCGCCAGCTCGACAGTGGTGGATGTCGTACTCATCGTCCAACTCCTCCCTGGCGATCAGTGGCCGTGGCCGTCATCGGCGTGGGCCGGGGCCTCGGCCACCGCGTCCGGGACCGCCGGTCCCGTCGGCACGGTGAACTCTGCCGTGCGCACCACGCCGTCGTGCTGGAAATCGAGGAAGAGCCGGTACGTGCCCGCGGTGGGCACCTCGGCGACGAACTCGATCTGCGGACCGGCGGGGGTGACCCCGTCGCCCGGCTCCCCGTCGGGGTGCACGTGAAGGTAGGCGAGGTCGCCTTCCCGCAGTGCGACCAGGTGGCCGTATGCGGCGAGGTACGGCTGCAGGTCGGTGACCGGTCGCCCGTCCTTCCCGACCGTCAGGGTGACGGGGGATGCCTTGCCGGGCACAAGCTCGCCGGTGAGCTCCACCGTGTACCCGTCCACCTGGGCCGTGCGGCTCGGGGTGTGCTGCACCGGCTCGAACGTGCCGGGCACGGCGACGTCGACGCCGAGGGTGGTGCCCGCACCGCCGGTGGGAGCGAAGTCCGCGAACGCGCGGTACGAGCCGCCCGCGGGGAGCGTCAACGGGACCGTCCAGGTGCCGTCGGGCGCCATCTCGGGGTGCACGTGCTGGAACCCGGTGGTGTCGCGGCGCACGACGATCAGGTGCATCCGCTTGTCGTGCTCGACGTCGAACGCGGTGACCGGCGCCCCGTCCGGGCCGATGATCTGGAAGGAGAAGGATCCCGCCTCGGGCGTCGGGTCGGTGGGCGTGAGGGTGTAACCGCCCCTGCTCGACGCCAGCCCGGCAGGCTGGTCTGATGCGGCCTCCGCGACGGTGCCGCTGTGTGCGCCCCCGTGCCCGGCGGCCTCAACGCCGGACGTGGCCACGTCGCCGCTCGGGGCGACGTGGCGAAGGGGGCCGACAGCGGTGCCGACGGCGTACGAACCTGCGACGAGCAGGACGAGCGCCGCACCGTAGGCGGAGAGCTTCGCGATTGGGTTCATCTGGAGTCCCTGGTCTCCTGGCCGGCTCTAGCCGGCGAGCTGGTACCCGGCTTCCTCGACTGCGGCGCGGACGTCCGCGTTGTCGAGCGGCTTGGTGCTGGTGACCGTGACGGCGCCGGTGGGCAGGTCCACCGCGACGTCCGTGACACCGTCGAGCTCGCTGATCTCCTCGGTGACCGAGGCGACGCAGTGGCCGCAGGTCATGCCGGTGACGGTGTAGGTGCTCTCGCTCATGTGGTGTTCCTCCTCGTGTTTCAGGACTTGACCAGCCGCGCGATGGCGGCGCTCGCCTCGGCGACCTTCTGGTCCGCCACGGGGCCGCCCTCGGCGACGGCCTGGGTGACGCAGTGCCGCAGGTGCTCGTCGAGCAGTCCGAGCGCCACGGCTTCGAGGGCCTTGGTGGCGGCGGAGACCTGGGTGAGGACGTCGATGCAGTACTGGTCGCCCTCGATCATCTTGGCGATCCCGCGGACCTGACCCTCGATGCGACGCATCCGCTTGAGGTAGGCGTCCTTGTCCTCGGCGTATCCGTTCATGCCGTGCTCCTCTCGAACGAGGATGACAATACCCTAGGGGGGTACCGTTGCAAGAAGCGTCCGCTGTGACGGCGGCCACGTCGACGGCGCCGGCCGACATACCCCTCGGGGCTACCGGTACGCGACGGTCCCGTCAGGACTTCACGAGGCGGGCGATCGCGGCGCTCGCCTCCGCCACCTTCTGCTCGGCGACCTCGCCACCGGTGGCCGCGGCTTGCGCGACGCAGTGGCGCAGGTGCTCGTCGAGCAGGCCGAGCGCCACCGCTTCCAGCGCCTTCGTGGCGGCTGAGACCTGGGTGAGCACGTCGATGCAGTACTTGTCACCCTCGATCATCTTCGCGATGCCGCGAACCTGACCTTCGATGCGCCGCAGGCGCTTGAGGTATGCGTCCTTGTCCTCGGTGTAGCCGTGCATCCGTCCTCCTCGGGCCCTGCGCGAATACTATGCCCCCCTATCGGGGCGGGTGATCCACTGCGGATCGGGCTGGACACGAGGCCTCGGATCGGCAAGTATCCGACACCCCATACCCGTATCGAGGAGGGACGGCCGTGGGTGAGTTCGGCCCGCTGCTCGTGGTGCTGCTCGTGGCCGGCGGTCTCGTGCTGGCGGGGTATGCGCTCGCGGCGCTGGTGGCGGTGCGGCCGCCGCTCGTCGTCGGGGCCTTCTCCGGCGGGCTGCCGCCGGGGGAGCACGCCGTCTCCCGGTTCCACGTGCGCTGGTACCCGGTGACGATGGTCTTCCTGGCCTTCGACATGGAGATGCTCTTCATGTACCCGTGGACGCTCGTCGTGTCGCGGGTGGGAGCCGCCGCGGTGATCGAGATGTTCCTGTTCCTCGCGATCCTGCTCGCCGGAGTGCTCTACGCCTGGCGCGAGGGGGCGCTGCGGTGGACCTGACCGCGCTCCTGCTGCGGATCGCGGCCCGGCGGCCGCACGTCCTCGTCGTCGCGGTACCCGGCGCCACGGGCGTGCGGCTCGCGCTCGAGGCCGCGCTCGCCCGCCGCGGCTGGCCGGTCGCGACCGGGCCGGCCGACGCCGATGTGCTGGCCGTCGCCGGCTCGCCGGGACCCGAGCTCGCGGCGGTGGTCTCGGCGGTGTGGGAGCAGGTCCCGGCACCGCGGGCGCGGATCGAGGTGCGGGAACCCCCGGAGGTCGACCAGCGCCTGGACGCGGCGGCCGCGCTCCTGGCCGATGCCGGGCACCAGCGCACCGACGTCGTGCCGGAGGCGCGCCGTGACGCGGGCGCTCACGCCGGCCACGGGGGCGAGGCCGAGCACGGGGCACCCCCCGAACACGCCGGCCACGTCGACCACGGTGGGCACCACGACCACCACCACGGCCACGGCGGGACGGTCGCCGGGTTGCCGATGGCCGAGCTGGGGCCCGACCGGGACGGATTGACGCTGGACCGCCTGCACGTCCCGCTCGGTCCGGTGCTGCCGGACTGGCCGGCGGGGCTGGTCGTGCGGGTGACGTTGCAGGGCGACGTGATCCAGGAGGCCTCCGCCGACGTTCTGGACGCCGGCCACGCGGTGCCGTTCGAATGGCCGAGCTCGGCGGCGCGCGAGCTCGACGGGCTGGCCCGGTTCCTGGGGGTCGCCGGCTGGCCGAGCGCGGCCGGGCAGGCGCGCCGGCTGCGCGACGCGGCGCTCTCCGGCGATCGGATCGAGACCGGGGCGGCCGTGCTGCTCCGTCGCATCCGGCGGTCCCGCACCCTGCGCTGGCTGATCAGGGGCATCCCGGCCGGTCCCACGGATGTGGCGGCGCTGCTGGAGGAGCGGCTGGCCGCGATCGAGGCGCCGTTGCGGGAACCGCAGCACGGGCACCACGCCGCGGAACGGCTGGGCGAGCTGCTGGTCGGAGCCGAGCTCGCGGCGGCCCGGCTGATCGTTGCGGCCGTGGACCCGGACGCGCGGCACGTGGGGGCCGGGCATGGGTGAGATGCCGGTCGTGCCGGAGCCGGCGGCGCTCCCGTGGTGGTGGGCGCTGCTCCTGCCGGTGCTGCTCGGGTTCGTCACGTGGTTGGTCCTGGTGGGGGACGCGGCGCTGTCCGGCGGGCGCGCCGCCTTCGCCGCTCCGGGTCGTGAGGCCGTCCGGCTGGTCGTCGGGCAGCGGCGCCGCACGGTCGCGGCCGACACGGTGCTGGGCCGCATCGGCGGCGGCACCCTGCCGGTGGCCGCGCTGCTGGCGGCGGCGGTCCTGCCGTTGGGGGAGCGCCCGGTGGCCGACCTCTCGGTCGGCGTCGTCTGGTTCAACGCCATGGAGGTGCTGGCGTGGGCCGCGGTGTGGATGGTCGGCTGGGGCTCCAACTCCGCGCTGGGCCTCGTCGGCGGCTACCGGTTCGTCGCGCAGGGCCTCGCCTACGAGCTGCCGCACATGTTCGCGATCATCACCGCCGCGCTGGGAGCGGAGAGCCTGCGCCTCACCACGATCGTCGACGCCCAGCGCGACCTCTGGTTCGTCGTGATCATGCCGGTGGCGTTCGCCGTGTACCTGGTGTCGGCGGCGGCGATGGCCTTCTGGGGCCCGTTCGACGCTCCGGTGGCTCGGGACGTCGCCGGGGGCGCGGCCGTCGAGCTGTCGGGTGTCGACCGGCTGGTGTTCGCGGGCGGCCGCTGGTTGCTGCTCGTCGTCGCCGCGGCCATGGCCGTGCCGCTCTTCCTCGGCGGGGGAGCGGGGCCGCTGTTGCCGGCGTGGGCCTGGGTGGCCGTCAAGACCGCGGCGGTGCTGGCGCTGCTGCTGTGGCTGCGCCACCGGTTCCCGACGGTGCGGATGGACCGCTACGTCGAGCTCGCCTGGGTGGTGCTGATCCCGCTGACGATCGCGCAGGCCCTGGCCGTGGCGCTGGTCGTGCTCGGAGGGGCCTGATGCTCGAGATCGTCCTGTTCTGGGTGCTCGCCGCGGCCGCGCTGGTGTTCGGGTACCTGGTGTTCCGGCTGGACTCGATGGCGCAGGTGACGTTCGCGCTGCTCGCGTCGTTCCTCGCCGTGGCCGGGCTCGTGCTCCTGCTCGGGCTCGGCTACCTCGGCGTCGTCATCGCGCTGATGATGGTCATCGAGATGGTGATCATGGCCGTCTTCATGATCATGTACATGATGAACCCGGCCGGGTTGATGCCGATGACGATGGTGCACAACAAGGTCGGGTCCGCGGCCATCGCGATCGGCACGTTCGTCGTGCTGGCGGCCGGGATCCTGCTCGTCGACTGGCCGGTCCGCGAGGGCGGCCCCGCGCCGGACCTGACGTTCGCGCTCGGCGAGGCGCTGATGGGCGGGCAGATGCTCACGATGATGACGCTCGGCGTGGGCCTGTTCGCCACGATCGTCGCCACCGTGTTGCTGTCCACCGGCCGCGGCCGGTACGGGGACGAACGATGACCCTGCAGCTGTTCCTGCTGCTCGCCGCCGGCCTGTTCGCGATCGGGCTCTACGGGGCGCTGTCCCAGCAGTCGATCGTGATGCTGATGATGGGTCTCGAGCTGATGCTGAACGGCGTCATCGTCGCCGCGGCCGCGTTCTGGTTCTACGTCTCGCCGGGCAGCACCGACGGCCAGGTGCTCATCGTCGTCGTGATCACCGCGATGGCGGTCGAGATGGCGGTCGGGTTCGCCGTCGTCACCGCCATCTACCGCGCCCGTCAGGTCGACATGACCGACGACGCCGCCGACCTGAAGGGCTGACCCGATGCTCTGGTGGCTGGTCGCGGTGCCGCTGCTCGGGGGCGCCGGGCTCTCCCTGGCGGGTCGCCGGGCCGATCGCGTCGCGCCGGCCGCCGGCCTGCTGGTCGCGGCCGCCGCGCTGGCCCTCGCGATCATCGCGGCGAGCACCCGCCCGGCCGTCGACGCGCCGCTCGTGGCCGGGATCCGCGCCGGGCTGGCGGTCGACGGGCTCTCCGCGCTGATGGTCGTCACCGTCGCCGGAGCGACGCTCGCCGTGCTTGCCTTCGCGGCCGGCGAGGCGGAGCTGCGGACCGCGCGGTTCGTCGGGTTCATGCTGCTGTTCGCCGGGGCGATGCTGGTGACGGTCACCGCCACCACGCTGGCCGTCCTGCTCATGGCCTGGGAGGTCATGGGCGCGATGAGCTGGGCGCTCGTCGCGTACCGGTGGCGGGAGCCGGAGTCGGTGCTCGCCGCGCACACGGCCTTCCTCACCACGCGGCTGGCCGACGTCGGCCTCTACGTCGCGGCCGGGGCCGCGCTCGCGGGCGGCATCGGCTCCCTGGCACTCGCCGACCTGCCTGCCGCGCGGGGGCCCTGGCTGCACGTCGTCGCCGCCGGGCTGGTCGTCGCGGCGCTCGGGAAGTCGGCGCAGCTGCCGTTCAGCTTCTGGCTGTCGCAGGCGATGCGCGGACCGAGCCCGGTCTCGGCGCTCCTGCACTCGGCCACGATGGTCGCGGCCGGGGCGTACCTGCTGCTGCGGCTGGCGCCGCTGCTCGCGGCATCCGGGTGGGCCGCCCCGACCGTGGCATGGGTCGGCGCGGCGACGGCCCTGCTGATGGGGCTGGTCGCGGTGGCGCAGACCGACCTCAAGCAGCTGCTGGCGGCGTCGACCTGCGCGCAGATCGGGTTCATGGTGCTCGCCGCGGGCGTCGGCGGCGTGGCAGGCGGGGCGCTGCAGCTGGTGGCACACGCCGCCACCAAGAGCCTGCTCTTCCTCGGCGCGGGTGCCTGGCTCGTCCTGCTCGCGACGAAGCAGCTCGGCGAGCTGCGCGGGGCAGCGCGGCGCTACCCCCTCGTCGGCGTGACGTTCACGGTGGGCGCGGCCTCCCTGGCCGGCCTCCCCCCGCTCTCCCTGTGGGTGACGAAGGACCTCGTCCTGGCCGCGGCACTGGAGCAGAGCACCGCCCTCTACGTCGTCGGCCTGGTTGCGGCGGTGATCTCGGCGGTCTACAGCGCGAAGGCGGTGTGGTGGATCTGGCAGCCCGAGGCCCCGCCCCCTTCCGACGAGCGGCGCGTTCGTCGGATAGGTACCGACGAACGCGCCGTTCGTCGGAACGGGGTGTTGCCGCTGAGCGGGCTCGCTGCGCTCGCGGCCCTGCTCGGGATCCCGGTGCTCGCCCGGGCGCCGGGCCTGTGGGAGCTCGAAGTTCAGGAAAGCCACTTTCCTGAACTTCTGTCCGGAGGCCTCGCAGTCGCCGCTGCCGCCGTCACCTGGCGCTTGGCGGGCCGCCGGATCGGCGCCCCGCCGCTGCTCGCGTCCTGGCTCGGGGTGGAGCGGCTCGCGCATGCCGTTGTCGTGCGGCCGGTGCTCGTCCTGGCCAGGGCCCTCGCCCGCTTCGACGACGTGCTCGACGGGGCCGTGAACGCGCTGGCGAGGGGGACCGTGGCGCTGGCGCGCGGGCTCGACCGGCGTGGCGAAGGGGCCGTCGACGGCGCGGTGCGCGGCATCGCCGACGGCGCGCGGGCGCTCGGCAGGCTCGCCCGGCGTCCCCAGACCGGGCAGGTCCACCAGTACTACGCCCAGGCGGCCGCTGCGCTCGCGGTCCTGGCCCTCGTCGTGATCGTCGTGAGGTGAGCCAGTGCTATCGGTGATCGTGTTCCTGCCCGCGGTGGTGGCCGCTGCCCTGCTGCTGGTGCCGGCCACCGCGCCGCGGCGGCTGTTCACCGGCGCGTGGGTGCTGGTGAGTGCCGTGGACCTCGCGCTGGTCGTCGCGGTGTGGCTCGCGCCCGGCAGCGGTTTCCGGTTCGAGGAACGGGTGGCCTGGATGCCGACGGTCGGCATCTCCTACCACGTCGGCGTCGACGGGCTGTCGCTCCCGCTCGTCGCGCTGACCGCGGTGCTCTTCCTGGCGTGCGCGGTGTTCGCCCTGCGTGAGAACCGCGGGGTGAAGAGCTACGTCGCGCTGTTCCTCGCACTGCAGACGGTGTCGCTGGGGCTGTTCGTCGCCCTGGACCTCATCCTCTTCTTCCTCTTCTTCGACCTGTCGATCGTGTTCATGTACTTCCTGATCGCAGGCTGGGGGCACGGCGAGCGGGCGCGCGCGGCGGCCCTGAAGTTCTTCCTCTACACGTTCCTCGGGTCGCTCGCCCTGCTGCTCGGCTTCATCGTGCTGTACCTCGCCGCGGAGCCGCACACGTTCGACGTCGTCGAGCTCGTCGCCGCCGACCCGCTCGCCGGCGGCGGGCCGGTGGCCGCGTTCGCGCTGCTCGCGATCGGGATCGGGCTCGCGGTGAAGACGCCGACCGTGCCGTTCCACACCTGGCTCCCGCCCGCCCACACCGAGGCGCCTGCCACGGGCTCGGCGATCCTCGCCGGGATCCTGCTGAAGATGGGCACGTACGGCTTCGTGCGGATCGCGATGCCGATCCTGCCCGGCACGTGGCGCCAGTACGCGGTGATCGCGGTCGTCGTCGGCGTCGTGTCGGTGCTCTACGGGGCACTGGTCGCGCTGGCCCAGACCGACATCAAGCGGATGATCGCCTACACCTCCGTGAACCACATGGGCTACGTGCTCCTCGGAGTCGGCGCGGCCGGGATCGTCACCGGCAGTGACGAGCAGGCCCGGCAGCTGGCCACCACCGGCGCGGTGACGCAGATGGTCGCGCACGGCCTCATCACCGGTGCGCTGTTCCTGCTCACCGGCGTGCTCCACGACCGTGGCCACACCTACGACATGGCCGCGTACTCCGGGCTCGCGGCTCGGATGCCGCGCTTCGCGGGCGTGTTCGCCGTGGCCGCGTTCGCCTCGCTCGGGCTCCCCGGGTTCGCCGGGTTCATCGCCGAGTTCCAGATCTTCACCGGCGCGTTGGCGTCGGCGCCGGTCGCCACCGCGCTGGCCGTCGTCGGCATCCTCGTCACCGCAGCGCTGTTCCTCCGCGCGCTGCAGCGCGTGTTCCTCGGCCCGGAACGCCTCCCGGACGCGCCGGGCACGCCGCGGCCGTTCGCCGACCTGCACGCCAGCGAGACCGCCGCGATCGTCCCGCTGCTGGTGCTCGCCACCGTGATCGGCGTGCTGCCCCGGTTCCTGCTCGACGTGATCGAGCCGGCGTCGCGCGCGCTCGTGGAGCTGGTCACCCGGTGAACGGCATGAACGAGAACCCGGCGGCGCTGCTGCCGGAGCTCCTCCTGCTCGGCGCGGCCGTCATCGGGCTGTTGCTGGGTGCCTGGCTGCCCCGCACCAGGCAGTGGCTCGTGCGGCTCCTCGCCGCGGCCGCGGCCGTTGCCGGGCTCGTCGCCACCGCCGTCGCCGCCACCCGGCCCGACGAGCTCGTGTTCGGCGCCGCATACGCCGTCGACACGCCCACCAACGTGACGCGTGCGATCGTGCTGGTCGCCGTCCTCGTGGCGCTGGCGCTCTCCGTCGACGCGACGACCGGGCACCGGCGCGAGACCGAGTTCGTGGTGCTGCTCCAGCTCGGCGCGCTGGGCACGGTCCTGCTCGCCGGCGCGAACGACCTCCTGCTGCTGCTCGCCGCCTTCCTGCTCGCCAGCGTGCCGTTCTACGCCCTCGCTGGCTGGGACGGGAGCGCGCTCGGCACCGAGGCCGCGCTGAAGTACTACCTGTCGGGGGCGTTCCTCGGCGTCGCGATGCTCACCGGCACGGCCATCCTCTATGGCGTCGGGCGAGCCACCGGATACGGCGCACTGCGAGAAGGGCTCGCCGCCGCGCCCGTCGCGGCGGCCGGAGTGGGTCTGGTCGCCGTGCTCGCCGGGCTGTTGTTCAAGATCGGTGGAGTACCGGGCCATTTCTGGGTTCCGGACGTCACCGACGGCACCCCGCCCGCCGTGGCCGCGATCGTCACCACGATTCCCAAGATCGGTGGCCTCGTGGCGATGTACCGGCTGCTGTCGGTCGCAGTTCCGGCGGACGCCCTCGATTGGCCGTTGCTGGTCGCCGTGCTCGCCGCCGGGTCGATGACGCTCGGCAATCTCGCAGCGTTCTTCCAGACCACGGTCCAGCGGCTCCTCGCGTATTCGACGATCAGCCAGGTCGGCTACCTGCTGATCGCCATCGCGGTCGCGGGCCGTTCCGATCTCGCGCAGCCGGCGCTGCTCTACTACGTCGCCGGATACGCCGTCACGAACCTCGGTGCGTTCGCCGTGGTGGCCGAGCTCCCGCACGCCCGCACGATCGAGGACTACCGCGGGATGGCGCGGCGGAATCCGGCGCTGGCCGGCGCGCTCGCCGTCTGCCTCTTCGGGTTGATCGGGACGCCGCCCACCGCGGTTTTCGTCGGGAAGCTCGTCGTGTTCACCGCCGCCGTCGACGGTGGGTTCGCGTGGCTCGCGATTCTCGCGATCGTCAACACGGTCGCGAGCGTCTTCTACTACCTGCGCTGGATCGTGCCCACCTTCCGCAGCGCCGACTCAGATCCGGCCGCGTTGCAGCCGGCCGGCACGTGGTCGGCCGTCACCGCCTACGCGTGCGCGGGCCTCGCGGTGCTCCTCGGGGTGCTGGGAGGGGTCGTCCTGCCACTGATGGCGACCCAGCCCCTCTCCACCATGCCCTGAGAATTGTGACGGGGACCACTCGCATCGCTTCACCTAAATGTCATGTAGAAGCCAGGCAGCAGTCATTCCGTGGGCGCCCGGCGTACGGGGAAAGCAGCCAACCTGGTGGCTGCCCTCACCGGGCCCGGCCGGTTGCTGACGACTCGCGACCGGCGGCCAGGCAGGGGCGTGGCATCGAGCCACGGCAGGTCGCTCGCCTCAGGCGCGACGTGTACCGATGGCCGCTGCCCGGACGTTCGCGTGCCGGTTCCCGGCCGCGAGTCCTCCTGGATCTGCCTTCCTCCTCCTCCTCCGCGTACAGCGGCCAACGTCTGGAGCTTCCGTCATGGGTCAGGTGTCAGTGCACGAGGGTGGGGCCGCCGGCCTCGCCCTGTGCGCTGACGTCGACGCCGTCCGGCTGCGGCTCTCGATGGCCGACAGGGCGTGGCGGGCGGTGCGGTGGCTGTGCACCCTCGCCGGTGCGGTCGCGGTGCTGTGGATCGGTGCGGCGTTCCTCGCGACGCCCGCGTCCGCGGCGGCGGTGGTGCCGGCGATGGCCGTCCAGCAGAGCCTGATGAAGGGAGGTGCGAGCAGCAGGCAGGGTGGCGATGGCGATGGCGACTCGGGCGGCGGGTCGGACAAGAAGTCCGGCAAGAGCGAGAAGAAGTCCGAGAAGTCCGATAAGAGTGAGAAGAAGTCGGACGACAAGTCCGAGAAGAAGTCGGACAAGAAGGAAGAGAAGTCCGACAAGAAGGACGACAAGAAGTCCGAGAAGTCGGAGAAGAAGTCCGGCGAGGATGGCAAGAAGTCCGAGAAGAAGGACGAGAAGTCCGAGAAGATGTCGGACAAGTCCGAGAAGAAGTCCGGCAAGGACGAGGAGAAGTCGGACAAGAAGTCCGATGAGAAGTCGGGCAAGGGCGAGAAGGCTGAGAAGTCGGAGAAGCCCGGGAAGTCCGAGAAGAAGAAGGACCGCGAGGAGTCCGACCGGCCGCGTGAGCGTGCGGAGTCGGGGGAGCGCGACGCCGGCGAGAAGGACGAGGCCGAGGAGCGTTCGGGTTCGGAACGCGGCGAGCGCGAGCGCGAGGCGAGCCGCAAGCAGGACGACTCGGCCGATCAGGATCAGGTGCGAAGCGACAGCCGCGATTCGGAGCGGCGCGATTCGGAGGACCGGAAGTCCGGGCAGCGGGAGTCCCTGGGGAGTGACTCCGCGCGGGACGACTCGGTCGGCGAGGGCGCGAATCGGGACCGCCGCGAACGCGCCGACTCCGACGGCGAGGATGGCGAGCACGCGCGCGGCGGGGCCGGCTCGAAGGACGACGACGCGGCCGAGCGCGGCGACGGCAAGGGTGTGCGCGAGGCCGTCCGGGAGCGGGTGCGCGAGGCGCTGGGTGAGGCGCGGGACAAGTCCGAGAAGGCCGGGGAGAAGGCTCGGAAGGCGGCCGAGGACGCCCTCGGCGACGCCGCCCGGACCGCGGATCGCGCGGACGGCGACGGCGGGAAGGACGCGCGCAAGAAGAAGGACGGCCGCGCCGGGCCCGACGGCGACGAGAACGCCGGCGCCGAGGACGAGGCGCGACGGTCGGCCAAGGAGCTCCGCGGGCGGGCGTCGAAGGCCGGCGACGACATCGAGGGCGCGGTACGGCGCCTGGCGAAGGATCTTGCCGGGAAGGCCGAGGACGCGCGGTCGGAGCGGGACCGTGACGGCGACGAGGCCGGCGAGGGCAACCGCTCGGCGAAGAAGGGCGACACCGGGGAGCGGCTACGGGGCGTAGTCAAGGAGCTGTCCGAGCGGGCGCGGAAGGCGCGCGCCGAGCGTGGGGACGACGAGGCGGAGTCCGGCCGTCGGGTGGCCGAGCGCGTCGCCGGTTCGGCGGGCGAACGCGGCTCGGGCAAGGCGCTGGCGGAGCTGGTGGAGCGCGCCGCTCGTTCGGGCGAGGACGACGGCGACCGTGGCGAGCGGGCCGGTCGTCGGGTGCAGGATCTGGTGGAGAAGGCGCGGTCGGAGGAGAAGAAGTCCGGTTCGGGGGAGCGCGCCGAGGAGTGGGCGGAGCTGGCCGGTGAGATCGCCGAGAAGGTCGGCTCGCGTCGTGGCGACGGCTCGGATGAGGCGGTGGGCAAGAAGGCTGACCGGGCTTCGTCGGAGTTGCGGCGTGCGGTGTCGGAGCGGATCGAGTCCGCGCTGGCCGGCGACGACAAGGGCAAGGGCAAGGGCAAGGGCGAGAAGGGCCGGCGTGGGGATGTGCGGCGCCTGGTCGAGCGGGCCGGTGAGCTGGCCCGCGACGTGGCGATTGGCAAGGTCGACGGGGATGTCGGCAAGACGGTCAAGAGCCTGGTGCGCGACGCCGCCCGGGTGGCCGGCGAGCACGGCCGCGTCTCCGATGAGGATGTGAAGCGGGTCGACGAGGCCGAGGCCGAGGATGGGAAGGCCGCGGCGAAGCTGTTGGCGTCGGGTGATGAGGGTCAGGTGAAGAAGGCCCTGGCCGGGATGGACGCCGACGAGCGTGAGCAGTTGTGCGGTGAGGATGGTTGCTCGTCGCGTGAGGTGTCGAAGTTGTCGTCGCGGGAGTTGTCCGACACCCGTTCCCGCGCGCCCCCACGCGATGAGGACGACGAGGACGGGTGGGAGTCCGAGGATTCGTCGGAGCGGACCGAGCGGGTGCTCGAGGACCGGATCAAGGTCGACAGCAGTGAGAAGAAGCTCGAGCAGACGAAGAAGGATGTCGCGTCGGGCAAGGCCAGCAAGGCTGACTACGACAAGCAGGTCGCCGCGCACCAGAAGTTGCAGCAGCAGTACGAGTCGGAGCGCGCGGAGCTGTCGCAGGACCGGGCGGAGTTGGTCGACGAGGTCGTCGATGGGCACAAGAAGCTCGATGACGGTGAGAAGAAGCTGAAGGCCGAGGAGAAGAAGGTTGCCTCGGGTGAGGTGAGCGCGGCTGCGCACAAGAAGAACGTGAAGGCGTTCGAGAAGCAGCGTGATGAGGTTTACGAGTCCACCGACGAGTTGATGGATGCCACCGACCGGCACGTGGAGACGGTGTCGGAGGACGACCTGGACGGTGAGGGCGCCGCTGCGGGTTGTGGTTCGGATGGGGCGTTCACCGCGTGCGGGTCGGCGTCGGAGTCCGCGGACGGGAAGCGGGACTCGGAGCGGAAGGTGTGCCTGTCGGGGGTGTCCTCGGGGTGCGGCGCGTCCTCGGAGTCGGGTGGGTCGAAGGCCGAGGCGTCCTGTGACACCACGGGTTGTGGGAGTAGTGCGTCCAGCCGTGGCGTCGACGGTGAGATCACGAAGGCGTCCGCGCGGTGCGAGGGCGCGGCGAGCGGGTGCGGGCAGTCGAGTCGCGCGGATCGGGATGGCGCGTCGGCGGAGTGCGAGTCCGGTGGCGGGTCGTGTCGCAGCGAGAGTTCCGGGCCGGCCCGGGACGGGGCGGCGCCGGCGGACCCGAGGCGAGCGGACGCGGCGGCGGAGTCTGTGCAGCGGCGGACGGCCGCGCGGGCGGCGTGCACCGGGGCGTGTGGCACCGACTCCTACGCCGACCGCGAGGGCGCCGAGGCCGGTTGTGACACCGCGGGTGGCAGCTGTGACAGCAGCAGCACCGGGTCGGGCAGCGAGCGCCCGGCGGCCCAGGCGGCCTCCGCCGCCGCGGAGGACAACGACCAGGCGCGCCGGCAGGGCAGCAGCACCGCGCACTGCGAAGGCGCGGGTGGGTGCGGCACGCGCAGCAGCGTGGACCTTGGTGACGAGGACTCCACCGACGAGGTCGTCGCCGATGCCGGGGTGGACTGCAGCGGCAAGTGCACCGGGTCGGCGAGCAGCACCACCGACGCCGGCCACAAGACCGGTACCGACACCACGGCCGCGGGCAAGGCGGCTGCTGCGAAGCGGGGTGGGCCGGAGTCGGCCACCAACGGCAAGGCGGAGTGCGCGGTCTCTGGTGGCGGCTGCTCGACCCGTAGCCAGTCCGGCGCCGACGACGAGGACTCGGCCGGTAGCGCGGGTCGCAGTGACGCGGTGGTCGAGGTCGACTGCGAGGCGGGCTGCAGCGGCACCGGCACCACCAGCACCGCGGGCAGCGGGCGTGGGGTGGCTGCGGGGGCGGAGCGCAAGAGCTCGGGTAGCGCGTCGTGTGAGTCGGCGGGCAGCGGCTGTGAGGCTTTCAGCAGCACCGAGGTGGACAGCCAGGCCGGCGAGCAGGACGACTGGCGGGCGAGTCTGTCCGGCGCGGTGCGGCCCGCGTCGCTGACCGATGGCGATGCCACCGCGTCCAGCTCGGCCGGCGCGAACCTGGACTGCGACACCGCGGGCTGCAGCGGGAAGGCGTCCAGCGCCACCACCGGCACCGTGACCGGCACCCCGGCGACCGCGGGTGCGGGTGCGCCGGTGCGCACCACCAAGGCTTCCTCCTCGTGTGAGGCGAAGGCCGGCGGCTGTGGGGTCGAGTCGAACTCGCAGGTGTCCGACCGCGCTACGGAGCCGTCTTGGAACGAGCTGACCGGCGCCGTGAAGCCGGCCACCCGGGAGTTGACCGCTTCCAGCACGGCCGGGGCCGAGACGGTGTGCGCGGCCGCCAGCTGTGTGGCGTCGGGTAAGAGCAGCACCTCCGGTGGCGCCTCGGGTGACGTCAAGGGTGTGCGCGACTCCGCCGGTACCTCGTCCTGCACCGCGCACGGCGCGGGTGGGAGCTGCTCGACCGCGGCGGACACCACGGTGGCCGATCGGGACCCGGCCGAGGCCGACCCGGCGTCCGGGGCGGCGGTGGTGTCGGGTCCGGTGAGCGTGTCGCACGCGACCGGCTCGGTGCACTGCTCCGGTGCGGCCACCGAGTGCGGCGGCTCCGCGTCGAGCTCGACCAGCGCCCGCGACACCGCGGTGAGCCCGCACGCCCGCGGCACCTCCGCCACCACCGAGTGCACGGTGACCGCCGGTGGCTGTGCCGGGGAGACGTCCTCGGCCGCCTCCAGCGCCCCGGACTTCGTGGCGGTGGACCCGAACACAGGCAAGCCGCTGCCGGGGCAGTCCCTGTCGGGTCCGTCGTCGACCTCGACCTCGTCGGCGAGCCTGGCCTGCGAGGCGGGCACGGCCTGTTCGGGTTCGGTGCGCACCACCACCACAGCGTGGGATGGTGCGGTGGCGAACGGGACGCCGCGCAGGTCGGAGGGCAAGGCCTCCTGCACCGGTGGCACGGGTGGTTGCCAGGTGCAGTCGGTGTCCACGGCCTCGACCGGGCCGGGTGCGGCGCTGGCGCTGTCGGCCGCCCCGCAGGACGGCAAGGCGCAACCCGTGAACACCGCCCGGATGCCGGCGGGTCCGTCGGCCGCGTCGGCCGCGGGTGCCTCCCTGCTCTGCGAGGGTCAGGCGGCCTGCACCGGGAAGGTGACCAGCTCGGCCTCGGCGACCGACCCGAGTGTGTCCCCCGAGCCGCGCGGTTCCCGTTCCGAGGGCTCCTGTGAGGGTGTCTCGGGCGGGGTGTGCCAGGCGGTCACCAACTCCGGTGCCTCGTCCGGTCCGGACGCGAACGTGATC
Source organism: Pseudonocardia cypriaca (assembly GCF_006717045.1). NCBI lineage: Bacteria > Bacillati > Actinomycetota > Actinomycetes > Pseudonocardiales > Pseudonocardiaceae > Pseudonocardia > Pseudonocardia cypriaca. The sequence goes on along the minus strand of NZ_VFPH01000002.1, from coordinate 1,736,987 downwards.
GCCCCGCTGGTGCAGGCCCGCTCGACCGCGAACGCGACCGTGTCCTCGGAGACGACCGGGGATCAGGTGCCGGCCGAGGAGCAGGGCACGGGTCAGGACCAGCCGGTGACCCCGCCCGCACCGACCGCGCCGGGTTCGTCCGCGAACTCGGGTGGGCCGACGGTCCCGGGCGCCTCGAGCTGGACGATGGCCTCAGCGACGATGGACTGTGCCTCCGGCACGGTGTGCACGGGTACGGCGCGCACTTCGGTGACCGGCGGTGATGGACCGTCGGCGGTGAACGACGGAAACGGGGCGCGCGGCCCACCGGAGGGTGTCTCCACCAGCAGCGCTACCTGCACCAGCGGCCAGTCCGGTTGCCGGGCGCAGACCAGCTCGACCGCGGGCTCCGGCCAGGTCGTGGCCGACATCGTCGCGGAGCAGCAGAACGAGGCAGCGAAGCAGGCTGAGACGCAGGCCACCGAGGCCGAGCGGCTCGCCGCGCAGGCTGCGAAGGTCGCCGCCCGCCCGGGCGCGACCGCCGCACAGAAGAAGACCGCCGCCGACGCCGCCAAGACTGCGGCCGAGGCACGCAAGACCGCCACTGAGGCCGCGGAGCTGGCCGCGAAGCCGGTCACCGACGCGCCCGCCGCGATCTCCCAGTCCTCGGCGATGGCGCAGTGCACCGGACCGGGCTGCACCGCCACCACCACCGGGGCCACCTCCGGCCTGGCCGGCAAGTCGCGCACGGACGCGAGCTGCACCGCCGCCGCGGGCGGGTGCGCGGTGGCCAGCGACGCCGCCACCACGGTCGAGCGCAATGCCGGGCAGACGGAAGGCAAGAAGCCGAAGACGATCCCCGGCTCCACCGGCACCGGCCGGTCCGGTTCGCAGGTCGTCTGCCCCGATGCCGGCTGCACCGGCACCGTGCACGGGTCCGCCGAGGCGAGCGCCGCGCAGGACGGGCGCCGCACCCGCAGCACGGCCACCGGCTCCGCGGGGTGCGACGGCAAGGCCCCCTGCCAGGCGCAGATCTCCGCAGGCTCGACCACGACGATCTCGGTCGCCGACGACGGCGGGTCGGTCAACACCAGCGCCTACGTGTCCGCCGCCTGCGACAACGGCAGCAAGGCGGGTTGCGCCACCCGCACGTCCTCCTCCACCGAGACGATCGGGGCGGACGGCGTGCGCGCCCTGGCGACGGCGACGTGCGCGACCGCGGGCGCCTGCCAGGCCGGAACGAGCGGCACCGCCGCCGAGGACATCGCCGAGGTGATGGCGAGCTGCGCCGGTACCGGCTGCCGCACCCACACCGAGGGCACCGCCCGGGCCGCGGGCGAGGGCGTGGTGCACACGGCCCGGTCGGCGTCGGACTGCACCGCGGGGACGAACGGCCGGTGCGCGGGGTCGAGCCAGGTCGCCACGAACGAGACGGTGGCGCAGGCGTCGGCCGCGTGCTCCGGTAGCGCGGGTTCGACCTGCTCCTACTCCTACCGCGCCGAGAGCCACGCGAAGGCAGCGGGCGCCCGGGGTGACGCGGTCGGGTACGGCAGCGGTGCCGAGGGCAGCGGCAACGCGATGACGAGCGCGTCGGCCGCGAGCACGGCGACGACCGCGCAGGCGTCGGCGTCCTGCGCCGGCAGCGCCGGGACGAACTGCTCGTACTCCTACCGGGCGGAGAGCCACGCGTCCGCGCGCGGCGCGTCCGCGGACGCGGTCGGGTTCGGGAGCGGGACCTTCGGCGGCGGCTACGCGATGACCAGCGCGATGGCCGCGAGCACGGCGACGACCGCGCAGGCGTCGGCGTCCTGCGCCGGCAGCGCCGGGACGAACTGCTCGTACTCCTACCGCGCGGAGAGCCACGCGTCCGCGCCCGGCGCGTCCGCGGACGCGGTCGGCTTCGGGAGTGGCACGTTCGGCGGCGGCTGGGTCATGACGAGCGCGACGGCGCAGAGCGGTGACGGGTTCGCCCAGGCGTCCGCGTCGTGCACGGGAAGCGCCGGCACGTCGTGCAGCCACCACTGGGAGGTGACGGCGTCGGACTACGCGTCCGATCCGTCGGGCACGTGGGCGAAGGCCTACGCGCACGACTCCGGCGGCGGTGGCATGGGCAGCAGCGGCGGCTGGGTGATGGCGAAGGCCGAGGCCGGGCCGTGGGGCGCGTACGCGTCGGTCAGCTGCTCGAACATGTCGCACTGCCAGAAGAGCTACTCCGCTGGCGCATCGGTCGCCGTCAGCTGGATCGCCCAGCAGCACGGCCTCCGGCAGGACGAGATCACCGCGTTCGGCACGAAGTCCGGGGTCTGCTCGGGCACGTCGGGCAGCGGGTGCGGCGTGCTCAGGTCGGGTGGCGGCCTGCAGTGCACGGGCGACTGCTCGGGGTACCGCGAGTGGGTCCACGACGTGTCCTACAAGGTCACGAAGCTCGCCACCTGCACGACCAACCCGAGCGCCTGCCAGGCCAGCGGCACCGGGGGCGACGGCAAGCCGATCCCGATCGACAAGATGGGGGTCGAGGACAGCGGGGCCGAGGCCGGCTACATCGGCAAGGACGGCAAGTTCGTCCCCGAGGGCGAGCCGATCCCGGACGGTGCGGTGCCCGGGGTGCGGATCAAGGAGGCGGGCCAGAACGCGGCGGACTCGAAGATCCAGCCGTGCCCGAACGGGTGCAGCGTCGGCTCGGACAAGGGCCCGCGGGCGAGCTACGACCCGAACGCCGCTGCGAGCAGCCGGTTCGTCGTCCAGAACCCCGTCGAGCCCGGCTCGGGGAAGCGTGACGAGGCCGGCAGCGAGTCGCACGCGCGGATCAGCCGTGACGCCGAGGGCAACGGCCAGGCCTGGGTGCGCGGCCGGGGCTACATCGTCAACGGCCGCACGCAGGAGCGGACCGACTTCCACAACGTCGCGCCGGACGTCACCAACACCATGCGGCTCACCGACCGCAAGGGCTCGCCCTTCACGTCGGCCGACGCCGCCGGCAAGACGACCCGGCTGACGACGGGGCTGCCCGACGGGCAGGGCCACATCTCCTACACCGGCAAGCCGGTGCAGATCCCCGGTCAGCCGAAGGGCGAGCTCGGCACCGACAGCCTGGACGTCCGCAGCGCATGGGTCGAGATCACCGGCCGGGACGGGAACCTGAACCCGGCCCACTTCCGCTTCGACGGCACGGGCCGCTTCTCCTCGGCCGAGGGCGACATCCTCTCCAGCCCGACCGGCATGGCGAAGGGCAAGGTCGACATCGCCACCCGCAACGGCGACGGGCTCGGCGGCTCCATCCTCCTCAACGGCTGGGGCACGGTGACCTCCGCCGAGGGCGCGCAGCTGGAGTGCTACGGCTGCGAGGGCGCGCACTACATGCCCACCGAGAAGGGCGGGGGTGGGATCACCACCTGCAAGGTCGGCCCTGGTGGCAGCTGCAACGGCGTCGGCGCCATGTGGAAGGGCGGCCAGGACTTCCAGACCATCTCGGTCCGTCCCGGCGGGAAGGGAGACGCCGAGTTCGTCCAGTTCCTGCGTGGTGCCGACGGCAGCGGCGGCGGTGCGGTCGCCTTCGTCAACGGCGACGGCGAGGCCAGGGGCCGGGACGCGTTCGGCAACTGGGTGCAGACGAGCGGCAAGGGCGGCCGCACCGGGCTGCTGTACGCCGAGGAGGACGGCTACAACAAGGGGCAGTCGTGCGTGGCGGGCGAGGGCGGCAGCTGCAGTGGCTCCGAGCCCGTCGAGCGCAGGCTGGAGTGGGTCGAGCCGAGCGAGGACGTCACCAAGGCGCTGGGGATGCTCGGCACCGAGGAGGGGAAGCGCCCGCCGGGCTTCATCGGTCCGATCGCCCTCGACGGGTCGAAGACCCTGCTCGACCGCGGGAAGGCGGCGTTCGCGTTCACCCGGGACCAGGGACACCTGCGCTGGATCGCCGAGGACGGCAACGAGAAGGCGCAGTCGGTCAGCCAGGCGTTCGCCGATGCGAAGAAGGGCGGCATCACCCAGGACGAGGCGAACGAGCTCGCCCGGCAGATCAACGCGCTCGACCCCAAGACCCGCGAGCGCCTCGGGCGGACCACGGACGCCCTCGACACGGTGCTCAGGGTCAAGGGCACCCAGCAGAGGTCCGTGCAGGACGTCGAGCGCCAGCTCGCCGAGAACCCCCAGCTCGTCGCCAACCTCCTCGGCAACCCGGGGCTGGCGAAGGACTCGGGGTGGAAGCCGTCCCGGGACGACCTGGACCGCGCCCGCAACATCGTGCTCGACCAGCAGGAGCGCTCTCGCGAGGCCACCGAGAGCCTCGGCACCTTCACGTCCCGCCAGGACGCGCTCGACCGGCGGCAGCAGGCCTACGACCAGGCCCTCGCCGACTACTACGCCGGCCGCGGCGGCAGCTACGAGGACCTCGAGAAGGAGCGCCAGGCGATCAACGCCGAGGCCTCCGCGCTCGCGAAGGACCGGGCGCCGTACCTGAGCGCGCTCGACGACTCGCAGTCCGTGCTGCGCAAGTACGACACGTACGCAGCGGGCGTGGCGAACGACCCGGCCTACGCGGGCAACATCGCGCTCGCCCGGCAGAACCTCGACGCGGTCGCCGGGGTCGTCGAGGCGCTGCCCGCGCCCACGACGAAGGAACAGCTGGCCACCGCGACCACGATCGCGACGTTCAGCGACGCGGTCCGGATGGGGTACGAGGCCGCCATCGAGGCGCCGCGGCCGCCCACGAACCGGCTCGGCGACATGCGCCTGCCCTCGACGGGCTCGGCGGACGTCCCCCTCGCGCTGCGGTCGGCCGCCGCGTACGAGTACATCAAGAAGGTCGCAGACGACGCGAACAGCCCGTTCGCGAACCTGAACCCCGACCAGCTGTCCAACATCGCCGCATCCTGGACCTACGGCGACCGCGACCCGCGCACGATGAAGGACTTCGAGGTCGCGGGCCTGCGCAGCACCCCGGCCACCGCCGACCAGGTCGCCGGGCTGCTGCTCGGGTGGTCGGGCGACCCGGGCTACGGGGAGCGCAAGGACGCGATCCTCCGGCAGATCAACCAGAGCTGGCTGCGCAAGGACGTCGGGTCGGTCCTGTCCGACGACGAACGCGAGCGGCTCGGCGACATGGTCAACGAGCACGACCCGAAGAGCGTCATGGGCTTCTTCGAGTTCATGCTCGACGGCGCGCACTGGACGACCGCGGAGTCGGTCCGGCTGTACGACAAGAAGTTCGGCGCCGGCACCGACGACTTCGGGCGCAACCTGGGCCGCGACGCCGTCACCATCGGTGCCGGCCTGCTCTCCCTGCCGGGCACGGTGATCGGCGGCGGGGTCGTCGAGGCGAAGAGCCGCGTCGACAGCGAGGGCTGGGGCGCGGCGCTGTACCTGTCGCCGGTGACCGGCATCCCCCGCCTCGTCGACTCGATGGTCAACCCGGGCGACTACTTCGAGCAGCCCCGTAAGCAGGGCGAGACCGACGCTGAGTACTACAACCGGGTCGCGCCGCTCACCGGGAGCATGCTCCGCACCCCGATCGCGAACGCGACGAACAGGTGGTTCGGCGACGGCTCGGCGGCGAAGGACTACCACGACCGCCCGCTCGTCTCCCTGCTGGAGGACGCGACCCCGATCCTCCTCGTCGCGGGCCCGGTCGCCGCGGGCTTCCGCGGTGCCTCCGTGGCGTCGGCGGCCCGCGCCTCGGCGGCGCGGGCGGGCCTGGCCCGGGTCACCGCGCTGCGCGAGACCCCCGCCAACCTGTCGCTGGCCCGCTCCCTGCAGGCGGACATCGCCCGGTTGGACCGCCAGGCGATGCGCTACGACGTGATCAGCCGGGTGGCGAACGTCCCGCTGCAGGTGACGGCGGCGCCGTTCAAGGTGGCCGGCCTTCCGGTGCGTGCGGCGGCGGCGGGCATCCGGGCGGTGGCGGCGCCGGCTGCGCGCGGGGTGGCGGCGGCGAGCAGGGCGGCGGGCATGCGGCAGCTGGTCGGCACGGTGCTCGGCCGGCCGACCGCCGGGATGTGGGGGAGGACCTCCAGCGCGCTCGACGGCGCGGCCACCCGGCTCGGCCGGACCGCCGAGTGGGGCCGGCTCACCGCCCGGTACGGGATCTTCGGCAAGAACGGCGAGCGCGCCGCCCACCGGGACATCGGGGCTCGCAGGCTCGCGACCGACGAGGCGATCGAGACGGCCTACAACGCCCGGGTGGCCCGGGTCGAGCGCGGCGGGCAGGCGGGCGACCCCGTGCGCGCGGCACGGTTGGAGCGCATCGAGCGTTCGCTGCACGTCGTCCAGCAGCGCCGGGCCGCGGCCGTGCTGCGCAACGCCGGGCGCGACCGGATGCTCGCCGACCAGATCGACGTCCTGCTCGAGATGCGCGGCAACACCCCGCTGACGGTCGCGTCGCTGGCCCGCGAGCTGGGGGTCGGCAAGGGCGCGGTGCGGGCCGCCCTGGCCAGGGAGATGGCGGAGGGGGCCGGGCTCGGCAACGGTCCGCGGGTCGGGCTCGCCCGCAACGGCCGGACTGCCGTCGCGGTCCGGCCGGCGGGCGGGGAGACCGCGCTGGCGCGCTACCAGCGCTTCCTCGCCGACGAGATCGACGCGCGGATCGCGGACGGCGGCCACGCCGCCGTCACGGTCGCGGCGCTGGCCCGCGAGCTGGGTGTCAAGAAGTCCGCGGTCCGCGCGGCGCTGAACCGGGACGCCGCCGTCCGCGGCGAGCTCGGAGCCGGGCCGCGGGTCCAGCTGGTGCGCGACCGCAACGGCACCGTGTGGGCGCAGCGGCCGGAGCCGGGCCTGGCGCCCGACGGCGCCGTCGCGGGTCCCGTACGGCCCGCCCCGCCGCGGGCCACACCGGCCCAGCGCGCCCTCGCCGAGCAGGTCGACGCGGCGCTCGTCGCGCGGGGCGACGGCCCCGTGACGGTCGCCTCGCTGGCCCGCGACCTCGGCGTCAAGAAGAGCCAGATCCACGATGCGCTGCGCGCGGACGCGCGGGACCGGGCCGGCGCCGGTGCCGGCCCGCGCACCGAGGTCGTGCGCGACGCAGCCGGGACGGCACGGGTGCAGCGCCCCGACCGGGACGGGCCGGCAGGCGAGCCCGAGCCGGGCGCACCTCCCGGTGGCAGCGGCGGCCGGCCCGAGGGGGTGCCTCCGGGCTCCTCGGCCGGCGGTGCGCGGACCCAGGCCGGGTCGACCGGCGACGGCGGCGCGCCACAGGCCACGCAACCCGGACCGGGCGCCCGCACCCACGTCGACGCCGACGGCGGCACCGCCGAGCCGTCCCCGGCCGGCGGGACGCGCAAGCACGACGGCAAGCGGCGCAGCGGCGACCCGCCGCGCTCGGCGGGCGAGAACACCACACCCCTCGGCAAGTCGGCACGGACGGCCGGCGAGGTGCCGGAGCGGCCCACTGGCGCGGAGGCACCCAACCGCAGGCAGCTGAGGAGGGAACTGGCCGCGGCCCAGCGTGAGCTGGCCGAGGCCGAGCAGGTCCGCGGCGAGCGCCTCGCGAGGCTCGACGCGGCCGTACGGGACACGGTCGACCGCGGCTACCGGCGTGAGCTGCTGGACGCCCGCGACCGGCTGCTGGACCGCGACCCCGCGGTCACGGCCGCGCGCGAGCGGGTCCGGGAGGCCCAGCACGAGCTGGCGAACGAGCGCGCGCTGCGTGGCGTGCGCAAGAAGATCAACCAGATCAAGGAGGTGTGGTCCGGGCTCGATCACGACGGGTACACGGCGCTGCGTGCGCGCGCCCTCGAAGGGGAGCGGCTCTCGCAGGCCGAGCACTTCGCCTTGATCGCCGAGGAGATCCGACTCACCCACGGCAAGCGACTGCACGACGTGCAGCTGGCCGGCGCGATCGCGCTGGACCGCGGCGCGTCGGGTGCGCTGCGGTACCTGACCCTCCGAGGGAAGCTGCGGGGCAGCGTCGTCCAGATGCTGACCGGCGAGGGCAAGACCCTGACCGGCATGCTCCCGGCGCTGAGACGCGCCTACCGGACGCGCGGCGGCGGGGTGCACGTCCTGACCAGCAGCGTCCAGCTGGCGAAGGAGACCGCGGGTGCCTACGCGCCGGTGGCGGAATCGCTCGGACTCACGGTCGGGCGGCTCCGCGGGCACGGCGAGCCGGTTCACCTGCGCAAGGCGGCCTACGAGGCCGACGTCACGATCGGTTCGGCGAGCGACTTCCTGTTCGACCTGCTCGACGACGGGCAGCGGCCCTCTGGTGCCCGGGTGCAGCGCGGGCACGAGTACGCCCTCGTCGACGAGGCGGACATGATCCTCCTCGACTGGGGCGGCAGCCCGCACCGGCTCGCGGAGGCGGTGGCCGGGCACGTCCGGTACGCCGAGCTGGCATGGGCGCGGGACATCGCGGCCGGTCTGCGCTCCGGCGAGTTCCGGGCGAGGGCAGGCGAGCCCGTGACGATCAGCGCCGCGCAGGCGCGCCTGATCGGCAGGCGCCTCGGCCACCCGCTGGCCGAGCAGCAGGTGCGCGACCTGGTGAACGCCAAGCGGGCCGAGCGGCTGTACGCCGGCGTCCACTACAAGATCGCCGACCGCGCGCGCGTGGAGATCCTCGACAACCCGAACGGCCGCGCCCTTGACGGGCAGCGCTGGAGCGAGGGCCTGCACGAGGCGATCGAGGCCAAGCACCGGCTGCCGATCGGGCGGCCGCAGCAGACCATCGCCCAGATCACCGTGCGGGACTACCTGCGGGGCTACCGCGACGTCGCCGGGATGAGCGGGACCGCGAAGCCGGCGGCGGGCCTGTTCCGCAGGCTCTACCGGATGGACGTCGTCGAGATCCCGACGCACGCGTCCAAGCGGCTCGAGGTGCGGCCGCGCGAGGTGTACGCCTCGTCCGAGGCGTGGCTGGAGGCCCTCGCCGACGGCGTGGTGGCGCGGCGGAGCAGCGCCGCCCCCGAACTGCTGATCTTCCGGACGCCCGCCGAGTCGGAGGCGTTCGCCGCGCTGCTGGGCCGGCGCGGGGTGGCGGTGCAGGTGCTCAACGCGCTGGACGGCCGCATCGGCTTCGAGGACGCCGTGATCGCCGCGGCCGGCCGGCCGCACGCCGTCACCGTCGCCACCAACATCATGGGACGCGGCACCGACGTCCTGCTCGGCGGCGGGAGGGCGTACCCGCTGGCGCGCCGGGCCGTGATCGAGGCGGGCGGCCTGCGGGTGACCGTGGCGAACCTGTTCGAGTCGCGGCGGGCCACCGACCAGGCGTTCGGGCGGGCCGCGCGCCAGGACGAGCCCGGATCGGCGGGCGAGGCGATCTCCCTCGACGACCCGATCCTCGCTCACCACGCCGACGCGGCCGCGCTGGCGCGGCTGAAGGAGGAGTTCGCCGGTCGGACGGGACGCCTCCCGGACGCGGCCGTGGCACGCCTGGTCGAGAAGGCCGTCGAGCGGGCGACGAAGGCCCAGGAGCGGCAGCTCGCCGACGCGGTGCGGGGTCGCGGCGGCCGCGAGCTCCCCGGCGTGACCAGGCAGCTCGACACGGCGGGCGTCGGCAGCGCCCGCGACATCGCGATCGAGCGCTCCGTCGCGACGATCCGCGAGCTGGAGCGCGACGTGGCCGCCGCGCGCCGAGACCTCGCCGCCGCGGGCGAACGCTTCGCGCGGGGCGGTGACCCCGCGCGCGTGACCCTGGCCTGCTCCGCGGTGTGCGGTGCCGAGACCGCGATCGCGCAGGCGCTGCGCGACCACCGCGCGCTCGTCGAGCCGGACGCGCCGACCGGCGTCGCGACGCCGGTCGCGCCCGCGAGCGCGGCCGCGGACCGCACCGCCGCCGAGCTGCTCGGGGTGCCCGACGGCGCGGTCGCGCGCGTCCACGAGCAGGTCGCCGCACGCGACTACGCGGGCGCGGTCGCGAGCCTCCAGGAGATCGCGGGCGGGGTGCAGGTCATCGGCGCGCAGACGCAGGCGTGGGGCGCCGCCGAGCACGCCGAGGTCGCCGCGGAACAGGCCGCGGCCGCTCTCGCACGGCTCGCCGACGCCGATGGTGGCCCGGTGCTGGGCGACGAGGTCGAGCGCCGCGGCCACACCGACGCGCTGGCCCGGCTGGAGGGCCTGCTGCAGAGCAGGCCCGCGGGCTCTGCCGCCGAGGTCTTCACGCGTGTGATGGGCAACGAGGCGCGCGTGCAGCTCGACCGGCTCGAGCAGGCGAACGCGCCCGCCGAGGTGATCGCCGACCTGCACCGGCTGGCGACCGCGGGGCTGATCGACGGCGCGGAGCTGCGGGACCTCGTGCGGGTCGGGCGGTGGCGCGGCCACGCGCGGCCTGCGCAGGCCATCGGTGAGTTCGCGGCACGGCACGACCTCGACTGGAGCCGGAGCACCAAGCGCAGGCTCCGGGCGGCGCTGCGGACGCTCCCCGCCGAGGCCCCGGCCGGGACGCCGGCCGTAGCCGAGCGGACCGCTCCGATCGCGCCCCTGCTCGACCCGGCTGCCGCGTGGGCCGTCCTGCCGCCGTGGCAGGTCGCGCGGTTGCTCGGCCGGCCGGTGGAGCAGGTGGTGGCCGCCGGGTGCACCGGGATGTGCGTCGTGCCCGGCCTCGGCGACCGGGTCGAGGCCGTCACCGGCCGCCGCGAGCACGGCGTGTACACCGACGGGCGCTCCGGGCTGCTCTTCGCGGACCCGGCCACGGTGGACGTGCTGCGGCAGGGCGGTGAGCTCGGGCTCGCGAGCGGCGAGGCGGGCCGGCCCGCGGCGACGGTGGACGGCGTCGTCGCCACGGTCGCGGTGGTGGCCCCGCCCGCCGGCTTCTCCCCGCTGCAACCGCGGCCGTGGGGCCGAGCACTGCGGGTGCTCGCTGCGGCTCGCGCGCTCCGCTCGGCGGTCTCGGCTGCGGACGCCGCGATCGCGGCAGCCCGGTCGGAGCAGGTCCAGGCACGTGGCCGGGCGGCCACGGCCGACGCCCAGCTGGCCGACCTGCAGCGGCGCGGCGTGCGGTGGCTCTTCGGCGACTCGGCGCCTGCGGCGGGGCAGGCCGACGCCGTGGCGCGAGCGCTGGGAATGACACCGGCGGAAGTGCGTGCGATCGCGGCCGACCCGGCCGTGCCGGTCGGCGCGCTCGTGCTGGGCCGGCCGAACGGGTCGTTCCCGCGGCGGCTGGAGCGGCTCACCGCGGCCCTCGCCGACGTGGAGGCCCGGCTGCGCGCAGCGGTCGGGCAGGTCGAGGCGGCGAACCGCGCGGTCGCCGAACGGGAGGCGCAGCGGGCTGCGACGCTGGAAGCCCCGGTGCGGACGGCGGCCGAGGGCGGGCTGCCGGTCGCGCGCATCGCCCGCATCACCGGGCTCACCCCGGACCAGGTCCGCAGGATCGTGGGGAACGGACCGACCGCGTCGGGCGGCGGGCCGGGGTCCGGCGGCGGATCGGCCCCGGACGCCACGGGGCCCGAGCGGTCGCCTGCGCCGCCGAGCGGGTCGAACGCCGGTACCGGGACGCGGGGCGCCGCGCCGAACGCGGCGACGCCGGAGCCGAGGTCGCGCGGTCCGCCGTGGTGGCAGCGGTTCGGGTCCCGCTCGACCTGGACGTTCGTACTCATGGCCGGCGCGTTGCTGGCCGAGGTGGTCGCGGTCCGCCACGGGGTGAGCGGCTCCGGCCTCATGGCGGCCGGCGTGGTGTGGTGGCCGGGCCGCCGCACGGCCGCGCGCAGCCTGCGCGAGACCGTGGCCGAGGCGCGCCGCCAGCTGGTTGAGGCCGAGCTGGCCGAGGCCCGCGTGCTGGCGGCGATCGGCCGCCACGAGCGCAGCCTCGGCGAGCGGCTGGGCTGGGTGCCTGCACTGGCCGGGCGGCTGCGCGAGCTGGGCCGTACCGAGGACGAGATCGTCGACGACCTGGCAGGCGCCCTCGGCGTGCCCCCGCTTCGGGTCCGCGCGCGCATCGCCGATCCGGCGCTGGCCGGGGAGGCGACCCTTCCGACGGGGCTGGTCGCCGCCGGCCGCTCGGCCGCCGAGCTGCTCGACGCTGCCCGCGCCGAGGTGACGACGCGCGCCGCGGCGCTGGACCGCGCGATCGAGCCGCTCGCCGAGGCGAGCCTCGACCTGGCCGCCGCCCGCAGGTTGTTCGACGACCGGGTGCAGCGCGCCGCGATCGCCGCGCGCAACGCCGGGGTCCGGGCCGGCACCGTGCGCCGGGTGACGGGCCTGGCCCGCGACCAGGTGCGGACGCTACCCGCGGACCCGCCGACCCTGGGCGACGCCGCTCGCGCCGTCGGCACGCGGATCGCCGCCGGGCGGCAGCGGGCGGTGAGCGGCTGGCACGCCGCGGGGGCCGCGGTGCAGCGTGGCGGGGCGCGGCTCGTGGGTGCGGTGGAGCGCGGCCGGCAGCGCGTCGCGACAGGCTGGCGGGCCGCGGGCGTGCTGCGCGGGCAGGTCCGCGGGGTGGCCCGGCTGCGGGCGACCGAGGGCCGGGCCGTGCGCCTGCTGCACCGGGAGCAGCGTGCGGCGCGGCGGGCGCTCACCACCGAGCAGCTGGGCTGGATCGGCTGGCTGGCGACGGTGAACGCCGCCAGGCCGGAGGCCGCGAGGCTGACCGGGGACCAGCTGGCCCAGCGCATCGCGCGGGCGCTGGGGCTCACCGAGCGCACGGCGCGCGGGCTGGTGGCCCGGGCGGCCCGGCTGGACGCCGCGAAGGTCGCGCCGCCGCGTGGCGTGCCCGCGGGCACGGAGTTCGAGCGGGCCGTCCCGGCGGTCGCCGTCCGGTTCGCGGAGGCGTTCCCGGCGCTCGCGGGCGCCCGCGCGGCGCGGACGGCCGCGGGGCGCGCCCTGAACGCCGGGCGCCTGGACGCGATCGATGCGGCGGTCGCCGCCGGGTCGGCGGCCGCCCGCGCGAACCGGAGGGTGGAGCGGGCCGCCCGGGGCCGGGGATGGGCCGGCCTGCGCACCCGGTTCGTCGCGGCGCTCGGCATGGACGTGCCGGTGGCCGAACGGAACCGGCGGCGCGTGGCCCGCGTGGCCGGGTTCGTGGTCGGGGTCGGCGCCGGCGCGTGGGGCGGGACGCAGCTGGGCCTCGTCGGAGCGGGCGTGATCATCGGACCGGTCGGCCTGGTGATGGCGGCGGCCGGGGTGGTGGCGGCGGTCCGCGCGGTCTGGACGCCGCGGCAGACCCGCGGCCCGCCGTGGGAGGCGTTCGCCCGCGGGCTGCGCACCAACGGGGCGCGGATCGGGCTGTGGCTGGGCGGCGGCCTCGCCGCCGGGCTGAGCCCGGCCGTGTGGGGGCTGGTCGAGCACGCGTGGACGGTGCTGTGGCCGCTGTTCGCCCTGCAGCCAGGGCTGCGCGGGGTCAAGGCGCTGCTCGTGCCGCTGGTCTCGGCCGGGCTGGTCCACCGCTACGTGCTGCGGCGCCAGTACGCCAACCAGGCCTCCGGGATGCAGACCCGCCCGCGGCGCGACGCGATCCGGTCGGCGGTGTTCGCCTACGTGTTCACCGCGGCGTTGGGCCTGACCCGCGTCTTCGCCCCGGTCACGCTGCCGTGGTGGGTGGTCCCGGTCGTGGTGGCGGTCGGGGCGGGCGTCGCGGCGGCGATCGTGCAGAAGAAGGACCTCGGTCGCACCCGCGTGATCAAGTCGCTGATCACCGGAACGCTGTCGGCAGGCGTGTACTTCGTGATCAGCGCACTGGCGGCGGGCCTGAACCCGGGCGCGCTGCGGGAGCTGTTCAGCGCGATCGCGGTGGCCGCTCTGGTCTACGCGTCGCCGACGATCATCGCCGAGTACGTCAACGTGTGGGTCGGCAAGATCATGGCGCCGATCAAGAAGCGCACGGCGAAGAAGCTGGAGCGCAGGGCCGCCGCCCCGAACGCGTCGCAGAAGATCGCGGACCGGCAGCGCAAGGCGCTCATCGCCTGGCTGGACTACAAGAACTTCTCCCCGGTGGACACGCGGCTGCTGTGGCGCAAGGCGATGGACCCGGTGCTCGCGGGCCTGGCGGCCGTGACGATCAACCTGTCGTGGGTGAGCAAGGCGTGGGTGGACGCCAACGACTCGCTCCCCGCGGTGCTCACCCGTTTCGTCGTGGCGGCGGCGTCGGTCTGGCTGGTCGGGAAGCTGCTCCGCGACCCCGACGAGCAGCGGGCCGGCTACTACGGCTACCGGGGCTCCCGTGATGTGCGGTCCCCGGACCGGCCGACGCGATGGCTGTGGTGGCGGGGCGACCGGCTGCATCGGCGGGCCGTCGCGCACCGCGAGGAGCTCGACGCGCTGCTCGGCCTGAACGGGCTGACCGGCGCGCTGGACCGCGACCTCGCGGAGCGGCTCGCCGAGCGCATGTGGCAGCGGATCTCCGCCGACCTCCCGGAGCCGCTCGACGAGTGGGACGCGCTCCCGGACACCCCGGAGATCCGCCACGCGCTGGCCCGCGAGCGGGGGGCCGCAGCGGGTCGCAGGCGCCACCACGTCGACACGACGGCGCTGCTGGTGCCGATCCTGGCCTCCGACCCGGCAGCGCTCGGCCGGGTCGCGCACGCGCTGCGCGCTGCCGGGCGGGCGGGCGACGCCGAGGTCGTCGAGTTCCAGCTGATGCTGGGCCAGGCGCTCTGGACCCGCTCCGGCATGGGGCCGGAGGGGGCCTGGAGCCGGGTCTGGGCGGAGCGGTTGGCCGAGGAGCTGAAGGAGCGCAACCGGCTGCGGGCCGAGTACCTGGCCGGGCCGCGGAGGGCGCTCCTGGAGGAGATCAAGCAGTACTACCTGGACCGGAACCAGCCTCGCCACCCCAATGTCAAGCGGGCGCGGGCCGCGCTGCGGGCGCTGGAGTTCGAGCTGAGAGGCATGTCCAAGCCGCGCAGCCAGCCGTTCGAGGCGGCCGCCCAGCTGGCCGAGCAGCGCCATCGCAGCGTGACCGGTGCCGTCCGCGACGAGCAGCAGGCGCTGGCGGACCGGCACCCCGGCGCGTCGGGGCGGCGGCGGGACGAGCAGCGGGAGCTCGCCGCCGGCATGCGGGTCCTGCGTTCGGCGGCGCTGCTCGGCATCGAGGTCGAGCTCAGCAGGACGCACCGCGAGTGGAACCGGCGGCGCTGGACCGACGCGATGGCCCGCGCCGTCCGGACCACCCCGAACGCCGTGCCGGCGAGCCTGCTGGAGCGACTGCTGGTGATCGCCGGGCGCCGCGAGCCCGTCACGGCCGCCCAGCTGGCCGCGCAGTACGGCGGTACCGGCTGGGACGAGGCGCTCGCCGCTCTCGCCGAGCTGGGTGCGCTGCGCGGTGACCGGGAGAGCGGCTACCGGGCCGACGCGAAGCTCGCCGCCCAGTGGCGGGCCGCCGGTCCGCGGCTGCGCCACGCGATGCGCGCCGACCCGCTGGCGCTGCCCGGCGGCGGCGAGCTCACCCCGCTCACGGTGCGGCAGCCCGCGGCAGGCGGCCGTACCCGCTCCGAGAAGGACGCCTACGCCGCCCTGCGCGACCTGCTGCGCGCCGGTGACCTCGCGTTCCGCCACTGGCGCGACGGATGGGTCGACGACGCCGGCATCCAGTGGCGCCGCCTCACCGCTCTCGGCTACCGCCTTCGGCACTCGGCCGGAAGCCTGAACTGGCCGTTGTCCGCCGACCACCCCGCCGCGCCGGTCCGGTTCGCCGGACGCGTCCGTGACGGCGTGACGGCCCGCTGGCGGCACGCCGTGACCCCCGGCCGGGAGCGACGCAGGCTGCTGGTCCTCGTGCGGGCCGCCGACCGGGCCGCCCGGCTGTACCACAGGGCTCTGCGCGCGGCCGAGTTCCGCACCGACCAGCGCTCCGACCGGGCTCTGCCTCCCGACGCGATCGCGCTGCTGCACGCGGCCCGCGCCGCGCAGGTCGAGGCGTACGGCGCGCTCATCGAGGCCCACGAGGAGGCCGCCGCCGCGCTCGGTGCCGTCGGGTCCTACCCGCACCAGATCGACCGGACGCTCTCCGCGGCCGAGGCGGCCCGCCCGTACGCACCCGGCTCCGACCCGCACCCGCCCACCGCGGAGTTCTGGCTGCGCGAGGTCGCCAAGGAGCTCGACGCCGCCCGCAAGCGCCTCGACGGCCTGCACCCCGGCCCCGAGCGGGACGAAGCGCTGGCCGAGGCCCGGCTGTCCCTGGAGCGCTACACGATCGACCGCGACTACGCGTGGGAGACCGCGCTCTTCCGCACCGGCGGCGGCTGGTCGGTGATGGAGACCGCCCGCATCGCGGCGAAGAACCTGCGCGCCGCGCACCCGGACCTCTTCCGGAAGGCCGCCACGCCCGCCCCGGGCGACGAGCCGGTGATCCCGCACCACGACCGGATCGAGCAGCCGTACGGCGACGACGCCCGCTCCGGCGACGGCATGGCGGCCGCCACCCGCCGCGGCCAGGGCAACCGCACCAACCAGGACGCCGCCACCCTCGTGAGCCTCCCGAACGGGGATCGGGTCGCGCTGGTCGTCGACGGCGTGTTCAGCTACCCCGCCTCCCGGCTCGCCGCCCACCTGTTCGCCATGGCGTTCCACGGCGAGATCGCCCGCGCCGACCGGGCCGGCCGCACCCCGCAGCAGGCCCTGTACGACGCCCACGACGCGGGCCTCGCGGCGCTGGCCGCGCACTACCGCCCGGAGACCGGCCACGGAGCGGTGGCGTACGCCGCCGGGTACCACGGCGCCGACGGCACGATCACGCTGTCGCACACCGGCACGTCCCGCGCCTACTACCTGCCGCTCGACCCGAGCCTGAGCGGCGCGGTGCTGACCGCCGACGACTCCCGGGGCGGGTCGATCACCGATGGCGGGATCATGACCCGCTGGGCGGCGAGCGACTTCCGGCCCGACCCGACCGTCACCCGGTTCACCCCGGACGTGCCCGGCCTGCTGGTGCTGGTCACGGACGGCCTGTGGCGGTACCTGCCCGCTGCGGGCGACCTCGCGGGTGCGCTCGACGCCGGCGCCTACGCCCGGCCGGTCGCGGCCGCGATGCGGCTCGCCGACGCCGCACGCGCTGCGGGCGGTATCGACGACCTCACCGTCGCGGTGGTGGCGGGGCCCGGAGGCGCCGGTTCCACCACGGGCCCCTTGCCCGGTGCGCCGCCGTCGACGCCGGCCAGGGGGCTGTCGCAGGCGGAGCGCGGTCGGTGGGCCGACCGCCTGGAGGCGGTGGTCGCCGAGCTTCCCGACGGCTTCGACCGGCAGTCGCTGCTGATGGACATCTGGCTCATCGAGGCGGCGAACCTGCTGCGCGGCGAGTGGGACCCGGCGTGGCCGCGTCCGCCGCCGATCGTGGTCCACCAGGGGAGGGGCACCGCCCACGCCTCGGTGGACGGCACCCTGCACATCGTCGCGAGGGACCAGCTCGACGTGGTCCCGGCGCTGGTGGAGACGGTCTTCGCCGGATGGTGGGGGTTCAGCCCGGCCCAGGCCGGGGTGCTCGCCGCGCTGGTCCGGCGCGCGCTGCCCGGCGCCCGGCAGGCGGTAGCGGCCGACGAGCGGACCCGGCGCAGGCTGGCGGAGCTGTTCGCCGACCGGTCCGACTGGCGTGCGCTGGCACTGGAGTGGGCGGACGACCCCGCCGTCGCCGCCGCGGCGCGGCTCGCCGCCGTTCCGCTGTCGGGCCCGGACGCGGGGCCGACGGGGGTCGCGGCGCCGCGGCCGAACCTGCGACCGGAGAACTACCCGGTGGAGGCGCGGCTGGCGGCCGAGTACGGCGTGACGCCGGTGCGCGCCGACAGCGCGGAGCTGGCCGCGCTCGTGCAGGTGCAGCCGCAGGTCAAGGGCGTGCTCACGCTCGGAGGCGCGATCCGGGTCGTCCCGCAGACGCTGCCCGGGCGCGGCGGCCCGGACCCGGAGTTCAGCCACGCCGTCGCGGCGTCGGGGAACGACGTGCAGCTGGCCTTCACCGCGTGGCTGGCGCTCCACGAGGGCCGCGTCGTCGTCGAGCGCATCACGGCGCACAGCGGGCACTACAACGCCGGCAACACCGACGAGCAGAACCGGGAGATCGTCGCGGCCGCGCACCGCGCGTTCGCGAGCCACGGCATCGGCGCCGGCCCGCACGGCGGCGCGGTCGCGATGGGCGGCCTGGACGGCGGCGCGCGGGACCGGATCATCGGGCGACTGCCCGGCGCCCTGCCGGACGCCCGCCCGCTGTCCGGCGCGGAGTTCCCGAACCTCGCGCGGGGCCCACCGGATGCCGTGCGGCTCGTGCGGGTCACCGGCGCCGACCTCGGGGACGGCGGCTCGCTGGTCGCGTTCGGCTGGCGCGACCCCCGGCACGCCCCGGACGGCGTGATCGTGGTGCCGGAGCGGGTGGCGCGGCTCGTCGAGGGCCTCGTCGCGGCCGATGCGTCGTTCGCCCGCTGGTGGGCGCGGCTGCTGCGCCACGAGCTCGACTTCCACATCGACGGCGCCGAGCACACCGGTCACCGCCACGACCGCCACGCCGCCCGACTGGCCGCTGAGCTGTCGCGCGCGGTGCTCCGGGACGACCTCGTCGGTCCGGTCCGGCTGGAGCTCGACCGCGCCGAGGACCACCTCGGTGGGGCGCGCCACCGCGTGTACGTGGGCGACGAGCTGGTCGGCTACCACAAGCCGGCGCGGCGGTGGCGGTGGTGGGGCCACGAGGAGCCGGTGCGGGAGATCGCCGCCTACATCGTGGCCGAGGAGCTGGGCTGGGCGGACCTGGTGGCGGCCTCCGTGGAGTGGCGCGGCCCGGCAGGTCGCGGCTCGCTGCAGCGGTGGCTGCACGGCGCCGATCCCGTCCGGCGGCGAGCAGCCGACGACCTGGACGAGCGGGACCGCCTGCGCGCGGGCGTCTTCGACTACGTGATCGCGAACCTCGACCGCGGCGGACCGCACGGCCACCCCAACTACCTGGTCTTCGGCCGGTCGCTGCGGCTCATCGACAACGGTGCCGCGTTCCCCGCGCGGGGCCACCGGCGCCCGTACCCGATGTCGACGCCGTTCACAGCGGCCCTGGCGCACGGTGGGGAGCCGCTGACCGCGGAGCTGCTCGCAGACGTCCACGCCGTCGACCTGGCCCGTCTGGCGAAGCGGCTGCGCGCCGCCGGGCTCCCGCGGCGGGAGGTCCGGCTCACCGTGGCCCGCATCCACGCGGTGCGCGGCGCGGGTGGCGTCACGGTCGCGATGTTCGACGCACTGTGGAACGAGCCGTGGACGATGCCGCGGCCGGCTGCGGCGGCCATGCTGCCGGTGCCGATGCTGGACGGTGGCGCGTTCTGGCCGGTCGTGCTGGTGGCCACCGTTGTGATCGCGGTGCTCGCGGGCCGGTGGGTGATCAGGGCGCTGTCCGGTGCGCGGACCACGAGGGCGCCGACGGCCGACGAGCCCCTGCACCGCACGAAGCGAGTGCGTCCCTTCGGGACCACGGCAACGGCGGTCCGTGCCGCAGCGGAGGCACTGCGAGACGTCGACGGGGTGCGCGGACTGCACCGGCGCGCGTGGTGGTCGGCGTGGACGCTCGTGAACTCGGCGCTGGGCGGGGCGGACATACCCACGCTCCCGCTGGCCGCGGTCACGGGCCGCGGCGGGCGGCTGGAGCTCACGCTGTTCGACGGGACCGAGGCGTTCGCCCGGGAGCTGGAGTGGGAGGCGCGGGACGCCGGGCAGTCGCTGCCGGAGCCGCTGCGGGCGGCCATCGAGATGGCCGTGGCAACGGCGGTGGTCAACCACCTCGCGCTCGGCGGCACCGCCCGGGCCGCACAGATCGCCGCGGACGCCTACCCGGTGGTCCTCTCGCGGTTCCCCCCGCCGATGCGCTCGGCCGTCGCGGTGCTGATCGGGCAGCGCACCCATGCCGCCGTCGCCGCGGCGCTCGGCGCCCCGTACGCCCACGCGCGCAGCGGGCCGGCCGCCACGGCGCGGACCTGGCCGCGGCCGTGGCGCTGGCCGGCCGCGTTCGACCGCGAGATCGCGGACGCCGACGGCTGGATGCACGCCCGCCGCATGCCTGCGCCGCTGCCTGCGGTCCGGACGGGCGGCGAGCCGCTCGGCATCGCGGCGGGGATCGGGGCGCGCTACGCCGCCATCAACGCCCCGGTCACCCGCGAGCTCGACGCGGCCGAGCTGCGCTCATGGGCCGGGCTGGACCCGGGCAGCGCCGTCCCGGACGGCCTGACCGCCCTCGACGGTTACCTCGACCACCTCGCGTGGGAGAACGGGCTGCGCGAGGGGCCGACCGTGTCCGACCTCGTGGTGGTGGCGCTCGGTGGCCGGCTGGTGCTCGACACGGAGGTGTTCGCCCTGCTCGACGCCGCCGGCGTCGCGGTGCGCCGAGCGGTGGTCGAGGCGGTGCTCGGGGGCGGGCGGCTGCCCGCTCACGCGCTGTCGGCCCTGGACGGCGCCGGGCCGTTCACCCCGGAGCGGCAGCGGGACCGGAAGCTGCTCGCCGCCGTGCGCCGGATGGGCAACCCGCCGGAGCTGGACGCGCTGTGGATGGTCATCGGGATGGTCGGGGTCCGGGAGGGCGACCGCGGCGGATGGGGGTTCCGGCCCGACGCGCTGGCCGCGATCGTCGACGCGCATCCATGGCTCCGCGTCACCGACGGGCGGGTGTGGGCGCTGGACCCGGCGATCCGTCGTGCCGGCTTCACCGGGTTCGTCCACCCGGAAGGCGGGCCCGCGCTCGGCGTGGCCGGTCCACGGGGCCGGCTGGGCATCCGCAGCCGGGGCCTCGCGGAGCTGCGGGAGTCCCTGCCGGACGCGCTCACCCGGTTCCGCGGTGCCGCCCGCTGGTGGGCGGCACCCGCCCCGCGAGAGCATCTCGCCCCCGCCGAACCCTTCTTCGAGCTGCTCGCCACCGCGTGGCAGCACGCAGCAGGCGAACCCGAGCGGGTCGCCGACCGGCTGCGGCGCTGGCACGTGCGGCTCCCCGAGCAGTGGTCGGCGGCCTTCCCCCACGGCCTGAGCCTCACCACGTGGCTCGACGAGGATGGGCAGCACTGGCTGGACAACCTCCAGCCGGCCGGCCCGGGCCGGCCAGCCGCGCCGCCGGTGTCCGCGACGGTCGCGGTGCGCGGGCCCGACGGCACGATCGTCGGCAGCGGCGTGCGCGTCGGCGAGCGCTCCGTGGCCACCGTCCTGCACGTCGCCGACGCCGGCGTGAGCCCGCTGGTCGTCGGCGATCCCGAGCGGGGCACCCGCGAGGTGACGGCGACGATGCGGCTCACCCTCGACGACTTCGCCCGCCATCCCCGCCTCGCGCGTGCGGCCACCCGCCACGACGGCACCGTCGACTTCGCGCTGCTGATCGTCGACGGTCTCGACGACCTCCACGGACCCGGTGCCGGGCCCTCGATCGCCCCGCTCGCCACCGAGGCGCCCGTGGACGGGGCCGAGATCGTCATCGCCGGCTACCCGGCGGGGGAGTGGTGGGTCACCGCCGGAACCGCCTGGGACGAGGGGCGCGCGGTCAACGCGATCGTTGTGGGTGGCAACTCCGGCGGGCCCGGGTTCGTCGACGGGCGGCTCGTCGGCCTCGCCCAGGCGAGCCGCCCGCTCGTCGGCCACCTGTTCGGCCCGCCCGCCGTGCTCGCCGAGGCGATCGAGCTGGCCACCGCGAAGGCCGCGGAGCTCGGACTCGGTGGCGGCGTGTCCGAGCACCCGCTCACCGACGCGCAGCGGTCGGACGTCGTGGCGGCGCTGCGCGCAGGCGAGGACCGGATGACGCCCCTCGAGGAGCTGTCGCTCGCGATGCCGCGGGCCCCGCCGGGCCTGGTGCGGATCTGGGACGGCGACTTCCCGGTGCGGGGCGTGCTCGCGTTCGGCTGGGCCGGCCCCGGCATCGTGGTGATCACCAGGACGGTCGCCGAGCAGATCGCCGCGCGCTACGCGCTCGACCCCGACGCCGTCCAGGAGTGGTGGGACCGCCTGCTCTCCCACGAGCTGGAGTTCCACCTCGGTGAGCACCCGGAACACACCGGGATCCGGCACGACGCGGACGCGGGCCCCATCGCCGCCGCCTGGTTCGGCGGGAGCGCACCCACCCGGTCGGGCGGGTTGCGCAAGCCGCACGGCAGCGAGCTGGAGGCGTGGTGGCACGGCAGTCTGCTCACCGGCGATGAGATGGCACCCGCCGCGCGGGCGGAGCTCGCGGACCGGTTGGAGCGGCGGCTGGAGCGGACCACCCCGCCCGCGTCCGCCACCGAGCAGGCGCAGGTGCTGCGCGAGATGGTGCTGGCCACGATCCGCCTGCTGCGCGGCGAGCCGATGGGGGAGCGCCGGCGCGCGACGGTGTCCGTGCGGCTGAACCGGCTCGCCGACGTGTCACCCGGGGTGCTGATCGACCCGGTCCTCGGGCTGGCCGCCGATGCGGGGCACGCGGAGCACGACGGCGTGGTCGATGTCTACGCCCGTGACGAGGTGGGCCTGCTGCACGAGGTCGTCAAGGCGGCGCTGGCACCGGTCGCCGGGTTCGACGCGGCGCAGGCCCACGTGCTCGCCGTGCTGGTCGAGCGCCTCGTGGACGGACCGGACCACCCGCGTGAGCCGTGGAAGCCGCGCCCCGGATGGCTGTCCGCGCGCGCCCAGCGCGAGCTGCGCGAGCTGGCGGTGCGCAACCCGGCGGCCCGGGTCCTGCTCGTGTGGGACGTCCAGCGGGTCAGGGCCGAGATCGCGGCGCGGTTCGCGGACGCGCCCGAGTGGCGGGCCCTCGCCCTGCGCTACGCCGAGGAGTTCCACCACGCGGCGATCGAGGAAGCGCGGTTGCCAGACCTGGGCGAGACCGAGCTGCGCGCCGAGTACGACTCGGCGCTCGCCGGGCTGCACCAGCTCGCCGCGGGGCAGAAGCGGTGGCTCCGCGCCCTGCGCGCGGCGGAACGCGCCGCCGGCGGCCCGCGCCGCTGGGAGATCGAGGTCGAGCTGCGCTACCTGCGGTCGGCCACCGAACGGGCCGCGGTGTGGCCGACCGACGTCGAGCTGGTCTACCTGGCGGTCCGCAACGTCACCTGGGCCCGGCACACGGCGGCACCGGAGCTCGCGCGGCTCCGCGAGCTGGGCACCGACGCCCTGATCGGCACGGCGTCGGCGGACCTCGCCCCGCTGCTGCACCCGGACACGCAGTACGGCGGCGAGCACCGCCTGGTCCGCGTCGAGGCGCCCGCCGACCGCGGGCCGCTCGCGCTGGCCGCGCCCACGAAGCCGGCCGAGCGGGCGACGCCGGCTCCGGTGCCGCCGGCAGAAGGCGTGGGTTGGGTGGGCATGCGGGCCCTGCACCCGCACGTGTTCGCCGCGGATCGGCTCGCCCTGCGGTCCCCGTTCGCGACCGACGAGAACGCGTCCCTCGCCGGTGCCGTCGAGCTGGACCAGGCCACCCGGGACGAGTGGGCCGCCCGCCTGGAGGCACCGGTGCGCGCGCCGGACGGGTTCGAGCAGGAGTTCGCGACGCTCCGCGGCTACCGGGACCACACGGCCGGCCTGCTGCGGAACCGGCCGCTCGGGACCGACCGGCCACTGCCGCCGGTGCGGTTCCACCTGCTGGCCGCCCCGATCGCCGACCAGCTCGGCCGCGAGGTGGACGCCATCGCCCGCACCGAGGGCGGGACGCTGGTGGTGTACGCGGCCGACCCGCTCGGGGCGTTGCACGCGCTCACCGAGGCGTTGTTCGCCGTGCAGGACGGCTTCGCGGGCGAGCAGCGCTGGGTCGTGGCCGAGCTGGCCGAACGCGCGGCCGGCCCGCAGAAGGTCGCCTTCCCGAAGCGGTACCGGGAACGCGGCTGGCTGAGCGACCGCGCGGTCGCCGAGCTGCGCGAACGCGACTGGGCCGATGCGTGGCGGCTCGTCGGCGACCACCCGGCGGAACGGGACCGGGTCGTCGCGCTGTTCGCGAACCGCCCGGGGTGGGCGCGGCTGGCGGGCCGCTACCTCCACCAGGGATACCTGGCCGCGCTGGCGCTGGGGCCGCCGCCCCGCATCGACGCGGACGCCGTCAAGCCCGCGTTCGAGCGCGCGAAGGCCGAGCTGGAGGCGATCCTCGGGCGGTTGCCGGGCAGGGACCGCCGGACGGCGCGCAAAGAGCTGAAGCGAACCATCCAGATCCACTGGGGCAGGGACCCGAGCCACAAGGACGTGCACCGGCACGTGCCGGGGGAGGCCGAGCGCCTCGCGGTCGCGGCCCACCTGGTCGGCGCGTCGGTCCCCGTTCCCGAGCTGATCGAGCTGGCCACGAGGCTGGTGTACTGGGCGACGGCCACACAGCCCTACGAGAACGGCTGGCACACCGAGGACCGCCACATCCCCCCTGCCGACGTCGGCGACGAGGTACGCCGCGCCGTCGCCGCCGCGTTCGCCGAACTGCTGCCCGGACCGGTGCGCGACGCGCTGGCGCTGGACCGGCGCCACGTCCACGAGGTCCGGGCGGACCTCGGGGGGCAGGCGGCGCGGCTCCTCAGCGAGATGGTCGAGGGTCCGGACGGGGACGAGGCCGAGCTGCGGTAGCAGTGGGCCCGCGCCCCGGGCCCCGGTCGGAGCCCCCAATACGCCGCCCCCCGCCCTTGCGCGAGGATCTGATCCACCCGATCGGAGGATGGAAGGACACCTTGCAGACTCAGGCGAGCGGCGCCCGTCCGCTCAGCGGGATCGCCGTTCACGACTGGCCGTGCGACCGATGCCACGCCGACGCGCGGCAACCGTGCCGAACATCGCGGTCCGGGCGCGGCCGGAGGGTGGCGCACCTCGCCCGCTGGTCCACCGCGGTCGTGTTCACGCTCGCCACGAGGTGGCTGCCGCGGCTGCCGGTGTGGGACCGGTTGGCGCTCGCCACCCGCGCCGTCGAGGGCACGGAGGAGACCCCGCCCGGCGCGTGGAACGACGTCACCGCCCTGCTGTGGCAGGCCGACCAGCTGCAGAAGGCGCTCGTCCGCCGCGTCGTCGACGACGCCGCCGCGTTCGTCGACGTATCGGAGCTGCGCCGCCCGGGACTGCACCTCGCCGCGGCGATGAAGGAAGCCGGGAACCTGCTGCGCCAGCAGCATCTGCAGGACGACCCCCGGCGGACCGAGGTCGACACGATGTTGCTGCCCGACCGCGAGGGTGAGCGGCGGTTCACGCTCGCCGAGCTGCGGGTCGCGCGCGACCTGGGGCAGGTGCACGTCATGAGGGCCGACATGGCCCGCCGCGCCGCGGCCGTGGCGGCGGTGAGCGGGACCGACGCCGCCCGGTGGGCCGTGCGCTGGGACCCGTCCGGCCGGTTCGACGCGGATCCGCTCGCCGGCGGCGAGGACGCGGACCGGCCTGCCGTGCGCGGCTGGGTCGCCCACCCCTCGATCGTGGCCGACGAGCTGGGGAGGTGGAGCACGCGGCCGAGGGCGGCCGAGGTGACGTGGCGGGGCGCGCCGCCGTCGGCGGGCTCCCGGCTGTGCACGTTCACGTCGGCCGCGATGCCGCGGGTGACGGAGGAGCAGGCCGCCGCGGCGTTCATGGCACGACCGGACCTGGTCGCCGAGATCGTCGCCGAGATCGACGGCCTGCGCCGCAGCGTCCAGCGCGACCGGATCGCCGAGGAGGTCACCGAGCGCGCCGCCCGACTGCAGGCAGAGGAGCCGCAGCTCCCCGACCTGTTCGCGCCCGGCGACTCCTGGGCGTGCACGAGGGCGGTGGAGTGGGTGCGCACCCGGGCCGTCGTCCGTACCCCCGACGAGGTGTGGGGGCAGTTCGACCGCGACCGTTCCGGTGATGACCCCGAGGGATGGGTCCCGGACCGCACGGCCGAGCTGCTCGCCGTCGGGTACGCGGACGTGCCGGCCTACCTCACCCGCCACTTCGGCGCCCACAGCGAGGCGGGCGCGGTGCAGCTGCTGCGGATCCCCGGCCCGGCCGGGCCGCTGTACGCGGTCGGCGCCGGCTCGCACCGCGCCCACCTGTGCCGCATCCTCGGGCTGCCGTGGATGTTCTCGGTGACGACGATGATGTCGCTGCCGCGGCGGATCGAGACCACCGCCGTCACCCCGAGCGAGCACGGTCCGGAGGGGGCCCGCGAGACGGCCACCCTCTGGCGGGGTCTCCTCGCCCGCGGGCTCGTCCGCGGGGAGCTGATCACGCGGTACTCGGACTGGGTGGTCGAGTTCCGGATCGAGTACGCGCTGGCTCCGTGGCTGCTGCTGCCCGCCGACCGCGCCACCGCGTACAACCAGCGCTACGAGCTGCTGTACCCGGGTGCGTGGGCCGGTGCGGGCATCCCGGAGGCCGCGCTGCGCAGCGCGCAGGCGTGGCGGTCCTGGCTCACAGCCCCGCTCGGCGCGCCGACAGGTGTCGACAACGCAGACGTTTCCTGACCGCACGCCGGCCGTCACCCGTCCGAGTACGGTTCGGGCCCATGTCGGGACGGCGAGCGCGCGAGGGCGGGAGCCGACCGCTCCCGCGTAGCCGCGCCGGCCGCACCGTCGCCGCCACCGTCGCCGCAGGCGTCACCACGGCAGGCGGCCACCTCCTCGGCACCGGCGCCCCGCCACCGATGGTGGGGCTGCTGCTGGCGCTCGCCCTGACGGCGGCCGGCTCGTGGTGGCTGACCCGCCACGAGCGCGGCTGGGAGCGGCTGGCCGCGGCTCAGCTCGTCGCGCAGCTGGGCGGCCATGCCCTGTTCGTCGGCACCGCGACCGACATGGCCGCCCACACCGGCCGCGGCGAGCTCGGACCCGAGCTGGTCCTGCTCGTCCACGTGCTGGGCGCCGCCGTCGCGGGAGGGTGGCTGCGCTGCGGTGAGCGCCGGGCCGTCGAGACCGCCCGCCGCGCGGTCGCGGCGCTGCACCGGCTGATCTCCCGGCTGCTGGGGGAGTGGCGTACCACCGTCACCCAGGCCCGGCCGCGTGCGCTGGACGCACTCGCGGGCGTAGCCCTGACGCCGCGGCTGCGGCATTCGATCGTGCACCGGGGGCCGCCCGCGGTCTGCTGACCGCGCGCCCTTCTCACCGGCCGATCCGGCCGGGCACCGATCCGCGCACCTCTGCGCCGCTGTGCCCGCCGGACGCGCCGTCCCCCGTTGCCCTCGAACCCGGGAGCCCTCATGGCCCTGACGACCAGACCTCCTGTCTCCCCCAACCGATCCGGCTGGCGCGGCCTCGTGCTGCGCCTGCACTTCTACGCCGGCCTGCTCGTCGGGCCGTTCATCCTGGTGGCGACCGTCACCGGCGTGCTCTACGTGCTCACCCCGCAGCTCGAGTCGTTCCTCTACGCCGAGCAGCTCCGCGTGCCGCCCGCGGGCCGCGAGCTACCGCTGGCCGACCAGGTGCGCGCCGCGCTGGCCACCGACCCCAGCGGTGACCTCGTCGCCGTGCGGCCCGCGCCCGAGCCCGGCGCGACGACGCGCGTGCTCTTCGACGACGGCCTCGGCGAGTCCGAGCACCGTGCGGTGTTCGTCGACCCCGGCACCGGCGCGGTGAAGGGCTCGCTGGTCAGCTACGGGACCAGCGGCGTGCTGCCGTTCCGTACGACGATCGACCAGCTGCACCGCAACCTCCTGCTCGGCGAGCCGGGTCGGCTCTACAGCGAGCTCGCCGCGTCCTGGCTGTGGGTGGTCGCGCTCGGCGGGCTGGCGCTGTGGATCGCGCGGTGGCGGACGCGCCGCGCCTCCGTCCGCGATCTGGTGCGGGCGGAGCCGGGAGCGACCGGTCGCCGCCGCATCGTGGGCGTGCACGGCTCGCTCGGCACCTGGCTCCTGCTCGGCGCCCTGTTCCTCTCCGCGACCGGGCTGACCTGGTCGGCCTACGCGGGCGAGAACGTCTCCGCGCTGCGTGCCTCCCTCGGCTGGAGCACCCCGTCCCTGGAGGCGGATGGGCACGCCGGCCACGGTGGCGGGGCGGCCGGTGAGCACGACGTCGCCCCCGCGCAGCTCGACTCCGCTCGGTTCGACCCCGCGCAGTTCGACACGGTGCTCGCGGCGGCACGGGCCGCCGGCATCGACGCCACCCAGATCGAGATCGCGATGCCGGCCGAGCCCGGCGCCGCGTGGACGGTCACCGAGATCAAGCGGAGCTGGCCGACCGAGGTCGACGCCGTCGCGATCGACGCCGGCACCGGGGCCGTGGTGGACCAGGTGCGTTTCGCGGACTACCCGCTCGTGGCCAAGCTCGCCCGCTGGGGCATCGACGCGCACATGGGCGTGCTGTTCGGCGTGGCCAACCAGGTGGTGCTGGTCGCGTTCGGGCTCGGGATGATCACGCTGATCGTCCTGGGCTACCGCATGTGGTGGCTGCGCAGGCCGACGCGCGGCCGGGGCTGGCGGCTCGTCCCGCGCGGCCGGCTCCGCAGTGCCGCACGTCCGGCCGCGGTCGTCGCGGTCCTGCTTGCGGTCGGGCTCGGCTGGTTCGCACCGCTGCTCGGAATCAGCCTCCTCGCCTTCCTGGTGGTGGACGTCGTGCTCGGCCGCCTGGCCGCTCGCCGGTCACGAAGTGTGCGCTCGGCGAACCGTCCGTAACCTTCGATCCGTGTCTGCAATGCACCAGGCAGAGGCGAGCGGCGACACCACGTGAGTGGCACGGGTGGCGCCCGGAGCGTGACGGGAGCACCCGTGAAGAACGTGGTCATGGCCCACTGGTTCTGCGGCGACTGCGACGTGGAAGGCCGGGACTTCGCCGCCGAGCCCACGTGCTGGAACTGCGGCGGCGACGTCACCGTCACCGCGCGGCCCACGGTGCCGATGGATCACCGCGCCGCCGACGGTGCCGCCTGACCCACGGGTCGGGCGGCACCGGACAGCTCACGACGTCACGGCGCACTGCCCCCGGTCCTCGCGGGCCGGCCCGGCCGCCGACGGCTTCACGTCGAAGTCGAAGATCGCGGTCGGGAGGTAGAGCGAGCAGCAGGCGTTCGGGATGTCCACGATCCCGCTGATCCGGCCCTCGATCGGCGCGGAACCGATCAGCAGGTACGCCTGCTCACCGGAGTAGCCGAACTTCTTCAGGTACTCCACCGCGTTCAGGCAGGCGCGCCGGTACGCCACGGTGGCGTCGAGGTAGAAGTTCTCGTCGGTCTCGCGGTCCACCGACACCCCGATGAAGGTCATGAACTCCGAGTACCGCGGCTCGACGTTGCCCGGCATGAACACCGGGTTCGTCGTGACGCCGTACGTCTCCATCCCGCCCTTGATCAGGTCGATGTGGAAGTCGATGAAGCCGCCCATCTCGATGGCGCCGCAGAACGTGATCTCCCCGTCGCCCTGGCTGAAGTGCAGGTCGCCCCCGGACAGCTTCGCGCCCTCGGTGTGCACCGGGTAGAAGACGCGCGAACCGCGCGTGAGGTTCTTGATGTCGTGGTTGCCGCCGTTCTCCCGGGCCGGGACCGTGCGGGCGCCGTCCCGTGCGATCGCCTGCGCCTGGTCCCCGCTCGCCGTGCCGCCGAGGGCGTTCTGCTCCTGCGGCGGCAGCGCGAGCGGTGGCACGCGGTCGGGATCCGTGTCGATCAACGCGCGCTCCCGGCGGTTCCACCGCTCGAGCAGCTCGGCCGACGGGGCCGTCCCGAACAGGCCGGGGTGCGTGATTCCGGTGTAGCGCACCCCCGGCAGGTGCCGTGACGTGGCCACCTGGCCGGCGAAGTCCCAGATCGCCTTGTAGGCGTCGGGGAAGTAGTCGGTCAGGAAGCCACCGCCGTTGGCCTTCGCGAAGATGCCGGTGTACCCCCAGCCCTGGCCGGGGGCGTCGCCGTACTCCTGCGGCGCCTGCACCGGACCGAGGTCGAGGATGTCGACGACGAGCAGGTCACCCGGCTCGGCGCCCTCCACGGCGATCGGGCCGCTGAGCATGTGCGCGCGGGTGAGGTCGACGTCGCGCACGTCGTTCGCGGAGTCGTTGTTGCCGATCTGGGCGTCGGTCCACTCGCGGCACTCCACCCGGATCTGCTGCCCGGGACTGACCGTCACCGCGGCGGGTACGTCCGGGTGCCACCGGTTGTGGCCCGGCACCGCCTGGTCCCGCATCGACTTCGCCTGATCAACGCTGAACACCACATCGGGCATCGCAGATCCTCCTTGCCGATACTTGGTGATCAACCCGGCGCCGGATGGGCCGTCCGGGAGGGAGTCGCCGCGGGCGCTCCCGGCGCACGCGGGTGGATGAAGGCGTAGAGGGCCCCGAACACGACGACCCCGCCGACGGCGAGCCCGACGGCGATGGCGCCCTCGTACCGCCACAGGTCGGTGAGCAGGAGGAACGCCGGGATCGCCGCCGTCAC
The DNA here is from genome assembly GCF_006717045.1 of Pseudonocardia cypriaca. Lineage (NCBI taxonomy): Bacteria > Bacillati > Actinomycetota > Actinomycetes > Pseudonocardiales > Pseudonocardiaceae > Pseudonocardia > Pseudonocardia cypriaca. The sequence goes on along the minus strand of NZ_VFPH01000002.1, from coordinate 1,706,930 downwards.
CCACGCCTGGATGATCGTGACCCAGCCGGTGTAGCGGGCGAGCCAGTCGTGCTTGAGGCCGAGCAGCAGGAAGAACAACGCCCACAGGAACGACCAGTACAGCCAGATGACGCCGAACGGGCTGTCGCCGAGGATCGCGAAGTTCGCCCACGAGTAGCCGAGCGCCACCACCGCGACGAACAGCGAGAACCAGCCGACGCCGGTGGTGTCGAGCCCGGCGAGCAGGTTGATGCCCACGTAGAGGTAGGTGAAGCCGAACAGGTAGAGCCCCGACGCCGCGAGGATCACGCGCGGGTCGTCGTTCGCGGTGAAGATCAGGAACGTGGGCGTGACGACCTGCAGCGCCCCGACGAACAGGTTGATGGGCGCGGCCGCTCTGCCGTCGACGACCCCCAGGAGCAGCAGCCCGTTGATGAACAAGACGGCTCCGACGTACAAGAGACCGACCAGACCCATGGCGACCCTCCTCGGTGGCACCGGCGGTGTGGGTCAGGGGCGGGGCAGGCGTGCCTGGCGGTGATCGGACGGGACCCGCCTGCGTGCTGCCGGCGGCACCGATGTGACGACCTCCGGGACGTCCCGGCTCGCCTCCTCGCGCAGCCGCTCCCGGGCGGAGGCCGGGTCCATGCGGTTCAGCAGGGGCGCCGACCAGCGCCGTGGGGACGGTTCTTCGCAGGTGGGACAGGTGCGCCGGGCATCGGCTGCCCCCATCGGCAGCGCGACCGTCCAGGGCCCGCAGGCCGGGCACCGGTACTCGTAACGCACCATTGCGTCCCACCGCCCCCGATCGAGGAGGCCGAACGTAGACCCGCGTCGCGGGGTGGGGACAGGTCCTAACGGAGCCCGGGGCGCAGCGGTCGAGGCGCCCGGAGGATGTAGTCCGCGCGCGTCAGAGGGTGGGGAGCGTTGGGTCCGCCGGGTCAGGGCCCGACCGTGGCGAGGATCTTGTCCACCTCGTCCGGCTCGGCGTTCTGCCCCGCCAGCACCTCGCGGATCCGGTCCTCGCCGGGCTGGCCCGCGGGGTACGGGCGGTTGCTGATCAGGAGCTTCGCCCAGCCCTCGGGGTCGTCGACGTCGGCGCGGCGCAGCGCCCCCGCCACGTCGGCCTCCGACGCCCTGTTGACCGACTCCTTCTGAGCGGGCTGCGCGACGGAGGTCACCTGGCCCGGCACACCCGGCTGGTCCGACCCGCTGCGGCCGCCACCGGCGCAGCCGGCCAGCGCGGCCGCCAGCAGGATCGTGACCGCTGCATGCATCCGTGCCCGACGTTTTCCGTCCATCGCGCTGCAAGTACCCGATGGGCAGACGGTCAACCGGGGTTCGAACGTGCGGGTGATCGGCCCGAGGACCTGATGCCCGGCGCGGCCCGCGGCCTGACCTGGTCGTGGACGCCGGCCCGCCCGTGTAACGGCCCGGCGCCCTGCGGCGCTGCCGTCACGTTCTGGGGGCCGAGGGGAGATCGTGCATGGTTCGCAACTGGTCGGGCGAGGTTTCCGAGCTGATCGCCCAGCTCATCGCCGACCGGCCCGCCGCGGTGCTGCAGCTGCTCGCCAGGCACGGCGACGACGGGAACGGGTACTGCCGCGCCTGCACCCTCGGCGCCCAGCGCGGGTTCCAGACCTGGCCGTGCAGCATCTACACCGCGGCCCTGCTCGCGTCCCGGAGGCGCCACCCCTGACGCCGATCGCGAAACCCAGCGCGGTGACCAGGCCCGTCAGCGCGCTCACGACCCCTGGCGCGCGGCGTACTCGGCGAGGCCGTTGGCCATCCTCCGCATGAAGCGGGTGAGGAACCACGTCCAGAACGGGCCGGTCCACCGGAGCTTCGGTTCGAACGTCGCGGACCACGTGATGTCGGTGCCGCCCTGCGCCGCGGTGATGAGCTCGACGAGGCCCCGGTAGGTGCGGAACGGCGGGTTGGGGTTCTCGTAGCCGAACCGGCGGTCGTCGACCATCTCCACGATCCGCTCCCGGTTCACGGTCCGCCCGACCCGGAGGAGCCTCGTGTCACCGACCTGCTGACGGCTCTGCGGATCACCGCCGTCCGCGATCTCGACGGCCTGGATCGGTGACCAGGACGGCCATGTGGCACCGCGTGCGAGAGCATCGAAGACGGCTGCGGGCTCCGCATCGGAATGAGCGGTGACGACAAAGGAATACGGCACGTCCCGATGCTATCCACCGCGAGTTGCGCGCGGTCGATCCGCCGAAACTCCCGATCGCTGTCTCGAGCAATTCTGCCCGCCAATTCGGGTTGGACCGCATCGAGGCCGTCGAAATCCGACGTCGACGCGTCGTGACGTGCCCGCCAGGCGGTTGCAGCGGGTCACCGCCGGAGGAGCACCTGGTCGAGGCTGAGCGGCACCGGCGGTGGCAAGGACGTGTTCGATCCTGCCCGGAACGCCTCGAGCAGGTAGGCCACCAGCCGCCGGGACGCCGCGGGCGCGAGCTCGGCGGGGGCAGCCGAGAGCCCACGGTTGGCCATCAGCACCAAGGTGAGGTCGTCCATCGCGAAGTCGGCACGCAACCGGCCGGAGTCCTTGGCGCGCTGCACGAGCTCGGCGAAACCACGCAGGGCCCGCGTGCGCTCGTCGATGTGCCCGTCCGGGAGCTCCGCGGTGAAGGCGGCGGCGAAACCCCTGTCCTGCGCCTGCATCTCGCACACCTGCGATATCACGGTGCAGAAGCCGCGCCAGGGATCCGGATCGGACAGAGCATCGTCGACGACGGACACGCAGACGGCGAACTGCTCGATGAACGCCTCGGTGACCAGCGACCCCTTCGTGGGGAACCGCCGGTAGAGGGTGGCGACCCCGACGCCCGCGCGCCGGGCGACCGTGGCCATCGGCACTTCCAGGCCGCGGTCGGCGAAGAGCTCACGCGCGACGGCCACGATCCGTGCGCGGTTCTCCCGCGCGTCGGAACGCATGCGAGAAGATTCGGTGCTCATTTCTCCCACTTCCCGGCAACCGGACGAGGTGCTCCACTTCCGAGGTTACGTTGGTGTCGTGTTCTTCAAGCGATCGCATCTCACGCGGCTCAACGCGTGGGTCAGTGGGCTACGCACCTCTCCTCGTTGGGGGAGGTTCGTCCGCAGGCACATCACCGTCGTGACGTACACGGGCCGACGTTCCGGGCGCACCTTCACCATTCCCGTCGGCTACAAGCGCGACGGCGACGTCGTCACCATCGGCGTGCGGTTCCCGGACGCCAAGAGCTGGTGGCGCAACTTCCTCGGCGCCGGTGGTCCGATCACGATCGAGCTCGACGGCACCAACCGGACCGGCCACGCGGTGGCCGAGCGCGACCGACGCGGGCGCGTGGCCGTCACGGTCGACCTCGCACACAGCAGATCAGAACAGCCATGAGGCCCGCCTCCACGATGTCCAAGCTCCATGGCAAGACGGCGGGCATCACCGGTGGCACGATCGGAATGGCCTTGACCACCGCGAAGCTGTTCGTCGAGGAAGGCGCGCACGTCGTCGTCACCGGACGGCGCAAGGACAAGCTGGACGACGCAGTCGCCGAAATCGGCCACAACGTCACCGGCGTGCAGGGCGACGTCAGCAACCTCGACGACCTCGACCGCCTGGTCGAGGCCGTCATCGCGCACACCGGCCGGGTCGACGTGCTGTTCGCCAGCGCCGGGAACCACACCTTCGATGAACCACTCGGCGCGGTGACCGAGCGGTCCTTCGACGAAGTCTTCGACGTCAACGTCCGGGGCACCTTCTTCACCGTGCAGAAGCTGCTGCCGCTGATGCCCGACGGCGCTTCGATCATCCTCAACGGCTCGGCCGCTGCGGTCCAGGGCAGCCCCGGTAGCACCGTCTACGCCGCGAGCAAAGCCGCCCTGCGGTCATTCGCCCGCACGTGGACCACCGATCTGAAGGAGCGGCGCATCCGCGTCAACGTCCTCAGCCCCGGCGCGATCCACACGCCCTCGTTCGAGACCCTGCCACCGGAGTTCAGATCCCAGGCCCTCTCGGCGATCCCCGCCGGCCGCCTCGGCGCCGAAGCCGACGTCGCCACGGTGGCACTGTTCCTCGCGTCGGCGGACTCCGGCTACATCACCGGTGCCGAACTGCCGGTCGACGGCGGCCTCACCCAGGTCTGAACCGCCCACCCGGTCGTCGGCTTGCTCGGGTTCCAGGTGGTGAACGGTCGACCCGGACCGCGCTGAGGCCGCCATTGACAGCGGAACATCGCTCAGCGAAAATTGACTCAATGTCCATTGAGGCAAGTGAACTGGTCGCTCGGGCTGCCGTGCACGCAGCTCTGGGCGACCCGGTGCGGCTGGCGATCGTGGACGCTCTCGTACTGGGCGAGGCCTCGCCGTCGGAGCTGCAGCGGCTGCTCGACGTGCCGTCCAACCTGATGGCGCACCACGTGCGTGTCCTGGAGAAGGCAGGTGTGGTGCGCCGGCACCGGTCCGAGGCCGACCGGCGCCGCACCTACCTGGCGCTCGCCCCGACGGCGTTGAGCGCGCTGCGGCCGACGGTCACCCGGGACGCGGTGCGGGTGGTGTTCGTCTGCACCGAGAACTCGGCCCGCTCACAGCTCGCGGCGGCGCTGTGGGCCGACACGAGCGCCGTCCCCGCCACCTCGGCGGGCACCCGCCCGGCTCCCGCGATCCACCCGGGCGCGCTGGCGGCCGCGGAGCGGCACGGCCTGGCGCTGCGGGCTGCCACCCCACGCCACCTCGACGACGTGGTCGACCCGGCCGACGTGGTGATCACCGTCTGCGACGCCGCCCACGAGGAGCTCGCCGCCGCCCCGGACGAGCGCCGCTTGCACTGGTCGGTTCCGGATCCCGCCCGCACCGGCGACGACGGCGCGTTCGACCACGCGATCGACACGCTCGCCGACCGCATCACCCGTGTCGCGCCTGCGCTGCGGCCCAGCTGAGCAGCCCACCGGAGGAGACCGTGCGCACCGACCACCGATACCCCGACCTGTCCATCGACCAGCAGTTGGCGCTGAAGACCGCGGCGTCGAACCTGGCCCGCCAGTTCGACGGCACGTTCGGCACCGAGACCATCGAGCGTTTCCTGCACAGCTCCTACGACGAGTTCGCCGGCCGGGCCGCCGTGCTGAACTACCTGCCGCTGCTGGCGGAGCGGTTCGCCCGCCAGCGGCTGCAGGCTCTGGCCAAGGTGGAAGGCCGCCACGACGCGGGCGTGCCCGTGGTGCTGTTCCTGTGCACCCACAACGCCGGCCGCTCCCAGATGGCGCTCGGGTTCTTCCAGCACCTGGCCGGGGACGATGCCATCGCCTGGTCGGGCGGCTCCGAGCCCGCCTCGCGGGTCAACCCAGCGGCGATCGAGGCCATGCGGGAACGCGGTATCGACATCTCGGGCGAGTACCCCAAGCCCTGGACCGACGAGGTGGTCCGCGCCGCGGACGTCGTCGTCACGATGGGGTGCGGTGACGCGTGCCCGGTGTTCCCCGGTCGCCGCTACGAGGACTGGGTCCTCGACGACCCGGCCGGGCTGGCGGTCGACGACATCCGCCCGATCCGCGACGACATCGAGCGTCGGGTCCGTGGACTGCTGCGCGAGCTCGAGGTGCCGGCACGTGCCTGACCCCGCACCCGCGCTCGCCCGGCGGCTGCTCGCCGAGCTCGTCGGCACCGGGCTGCTCGTCGCCGTCGTGATCGGCTCCGGCATCGCCGCCCAGGAGCTGTCCCCGCAGGACACCGGCCTGCAACTGCTCCAGAACTCGATCACCACCGTGTTCGGGCTCGGCGTGCTCATCCTCGTGTTCGGGCCGGTCTCCGGGGCCCACTTCAACCCCGTCGTCTCGGCCGTCGACTGGGTGCTGGGGCGCCGCCACGGCACCGGCCTGAGCGGATCCGACGTTCTCGGCTACGCGGCGGCGCAGATCATCGGCGGCATCGCAGGCGCCGTGCTGGCCAACCTCATGTTCGACCTGCCGGCCCTGCAGATCTCCGACACCGGCCGGACCGGGCTCGGACTGTGGGTCGGGGAGGTCGTGGCCACCGCCGGGTTGATCGCGGTGATCGTCGCGCTGGCCCGCACTGGTCGCGCGTCGCTGTCGGCGGCGGCGGTGGCGTCCTGGATCGGTGCCGCCTACTGGTTCACCTCGTCCACCAGCTTCGCCAACCCGGCCGTCACCCTCTCCCGGATGTTCAGCGACACGTTCGCCGGCATCCAGCCCAGCTCCGTGCCCGCGTTCGTGCTCGCGCAGATCCTGGGAGCCGTCGTCGGCGCCGTGCTGGTCACCGCCCTCTACCCGGACGCTCCCGCCGCGGCCGGCTCGGTGGTCGTACCGGCCGAAGCCACCCCGCACCGCCCCTCGGACAGGAGTCGCTCGTGACCGCCACCCGGCCCCAGGTGCTGTTCGTCTGCGTGCACAACGCCGGACGCTCGCAGATGGCCGCAGCCCTGCTCGCCCACCACGCACGCGGCGCCGTCGAGGTGCGCTCGGCCGGCTCCGAGCCGGCCGACCGGGTCAACCCCGCAGTCCGCCAGGTGATGGCGGAGATCGGCATCGACCTGTCGGCGGAGCAGCCGAAGCGGCTCACCACCGACGCGGTGGAGGCCTCCGACGTCGTGATCACCATGGGCTGCGGCGACGCCTGCCCGGTGTTCCCCGGCAAGCGCTACCTGGACTGGGAGCTTCCCGACCCGGCAGGCAGGCCCGCCGAGGAGATCCGCCCGATCCGCGACGAGATCGACGCCCGGGTGCAGGACCTGCTGACGGAGCTGGGCGTCGCGCCGACGGACACTTCGAGCCGATGACGTCTCCGTCGGTGCTGTGCGTCTGCGTCCGCACGGCGGGAAGTCCCAGTGACCGCGTGCCTGCGGTCAGGGTTTGCGAGCGCGGACGATCGCCGAGGATGCGTGCTCGTGTACCCGGTGGGTCTCGGTGATCTCCACGTCGGCGAGCCCGGCATCGCGAAGCGCCTGCTCGAACTCGGCCCGGGTGAGGGCGCCTGCGATGCAGCCGGTCCACTGCTCGGTATCGGCGCGTGTCTGCGCGTCCATGTCCGGGTCGGCGATCACGTCGGAGACGGCGAACCGGCCGCCGGGGCGCAGCACTCGCGCTGCCTCGCGCAGCACCACCGCCTTGTCGGCGGCCAGGTTGATGACGCAGTTGGAGATGACGACGTCGACGCTGCCGTCGGGTAGCGGGACGTCCTCCAGATAGCCCTGCAGGAAATCGACGTTGTCCACGCCGGCGGCTGCGGCGTTGCGGCGCGCCAGCTCGAGCATCTCGGGTGTCATGTCGAGCCCGATCGCCCTGCCGCCCGGTGCCACTCGTCGGGCGGAGATCAGCACGTCGGCGCCCGCGCCCGAGCCGAGGTCGAGGACGACCTCGCCGGGCAGCAGGTCGGCCACCGCGGTCGGCACGCCGCATCCGAGCGACGCCGACACCGCGGATTCCGGCGCTCCCGCGGCCTCCGCCGCGTCGTAGAGCTGTCCGCCGAAAGCGATCTGAGCCGACGCCGGAGCGCAGCCGGTGGGCCCGCAGCATCCGCCGGTCTGCTCGACCTCCAGGGCTCTGGCCTGATCGTGTTCACCGGCAGCGGACCGCGTCGCGGCCGCGGCGTAGCGGGCCCGAACCGTCTCGCGGATCGTCGTGCCGGTCCTGATGTCGCGATCGGTCTGCTCGGGCACTGTGCACCTCTTGGATCGATGGATGTCGAAGCAGAGGTTGCTCGCTTGGATAGATGACTGTCAAGATAGCGAGGTGGCGGAACCGGTACAGGCGCTGACCGAGCTGTCCACCCTGGTTGGCGGATCGCCACTGGTGCGCGAGCCGCTGCCCGCCGAGCGGGCGGTCGAGCTCGCGCAGATGTTCAAGGCCCTCGGCGACCCGGTGCGGCTGCGGCTGCTGTCACTCATCGCGTCGCACGTAGGGGGCGAGGCCTGCGTGTGCGAGCTGACCGACGGCTTCGAGCTCGCCGGCCCGACGATCTCCCACCACCTGAAGGTGCTGCGCGAAGCCGGCCTCATCAGCGGCGAGCGGCGCGGGACGTGGGTCTACTACCGTGTCGAGCCGCGAGCACTGGCTCAGCTCTCGGACGTGCTGTCGATCGAACAGTCGGCCGCTCGATAGCCGCTGGTGCGGTCGACCGCGACCGCTGAATCGGGGGCGTCAAGCTGCGTGGTGTGCCCGTACGAGGGGCAGGAAGAGATCGTCGACGATCGACCGGATGCGTTCAGGGTCCAGCGGCTTGAGGTCCATGAGCATGTCGTGGCGCACCAGGTCGAACGGCATGGCGAGCACGCTCGAAGGGATGCGTTCGAGGTCGATCTCGCCCCGAGCGTGTGCGCGCTCGTAGACGGTGCGCCTGCGCGGGTGGAGCTGGTCGCCCATGACCTGCTCACGGATCTGCGCGGGAGACATCCCGGTGTCGGCCAGCAGTCCCGAGAACGCGGCACCCGCGGCGATGGCGAAGAACCCGGCGAGGGCTTCGCTCACGGCCGTCAGTTGTGCGAGCAGGTCGCTCCGCAGGGTGCCGGTGTCGGTCGCGGGGACCGGATGGGTGTCCCGATAGTGGTCGAGCGCGGCGAGCACGAGCTGGTTCTTGTTCGCCCAACGGCGGTACAGGACGGGCTCGCTCGTGCTGGCACGGGCGGCGACGGACCCCATCGTCAGACGGGCGTACCCGACCTCGACCAGCTCGTCCCACCCGGCAGCGAGGATCGCGGCCTCGAGCTGCTCGCCGTGCCGACGGCGCCCGGACACTCCGGTGGTCACGAGAGCACGGTAGAAAGGTTTGCCTTTCTAAGCAACCCGTCGTACGGTCGAAGACAGTGATTCCTTCCTTACGTGGAGAGGTGGACGTCCGAGATGGCGACGACACGACCGCAGCAGCAGGGGCCGACGGTCGTGATCGTGGGCGCCGGCCCGACCGGCCTGACGCTGGGCTGCGAGCTCGCTCGTCGTGGCGTCTCGTTCCGGCTGATCGAGGCGGCTCCCGGCCCGCGGCCGGGTTCGCGTGGCAAGGGTGTGCAGCCGCGCTCCCTCGAAGTGTTCGAGGATCTCGGGGTCGTCGACCACGTGCTCGCCAACGGCTGGTTGGCGATGCCCATGCACTCGACCGCGCCCGACGGTCGGGTGACGCGCGGCGGTGTCGTGCCCGAGTCGCTGACGAACCGTCCCGACATCCCGTGGGCGGCGAGCCTGATCACGCCCCAATGGCGGGTCGAGGAAGCGCTTCGGTTGCGGCTGTCGGAGCTCGGCGGTGCGGTCGAGTTCGGCACGGCTCTGGTCGGGTTCGAACAGCGGGATGACGGCGTGATCGCGGAGGTCGTCGCAGGCGGCGTGCCCGAGACCGTCGAGGTGCGGTGGCTGGTCGGCTGCGACGGTGGCCACAGCGCCGTCCGCAAGCAGGCCGGCATCCCGTTCGTCGGTGAGACGCGCGAGGAGGTGCGCATGCTCATCGCGGATCTCGCGGTCGACGGCCTCGATCGCGACGCCTGGCACTCGTGGCAGCATCCGGACGGGATCGTCAGCCTCTGTCCGCTGCCCTCGACCGACCTGTACCAGTTCTCGGCAACCATCGCGCCCGGTGCGGACCCCGGGCTCGGCCTCGCGCGTATGCAGACGATCCTGGAGCGGCGGACCGGTCGCACCGACATCCGCCTGCACGAACCGGAGTGGGCGTCGCTCTGGCGCGCCAACATCCGCCTCGTCGACCGCTACCGCGAGGGGAACGTCTTCCTCGCAGGCGACGCGGCACACATCCACCCGCCCGCAGGCGGGCAGGGCATGAACACCGGCATCCAGGACGCGTACAACCTGGGCTGGAAGCTCGCTGCGGTCGCGAACGGCACCGCGTCGCTCGAACTGCTCGACACCTACGAAGCAGAGCGGCGGCCGGTCGCCGCCCACGTGCTCGAACTCTCGAACGCGCGCCTCGAGCAGGCGCTCGGGGACAACGTCGTCCCCACCCGCCGCGACGCGAGCACGATCCAGCTCGACGTGGGATACCGGGGCTCCGCCCTGGCGCGCGACGACCGCGACGACGAGACGCCGCTCCGCGCAGGCGACCGCGCCCCCGACGCGACGAAGCTGGCGACGATCGACGGCGAACGCCGCCTGTTCGACCTGACCCGCGGTGGACGGTTCACGCTGCTGACCTTCGGCCCCGAGACCCCGGCCGATTTCCCCCAGGCCGTGCTGAGGACCTTCCACGTCGTCGAACGACCGACCGGGCCCGACGAGATCGCCGACACCGCAGGCCATCTCGCGGCGGTGTACGACGCGTCCGACCGCACCCTCGTGCTGATCCGCCCCGACGGCTACATCGGGCTGATCTCCGACGTCGGCGACGTCCGGGCAGCGACGGACTACTTCGCCGCGATCAACTGACCCGCCCGTACTCCGCCGCTGCTTCGAGCCGGTTGAAACAACCGCTCGGCCAGAGGCGCAGGCGCCGCGAGCTGCTGGAGGCCGTGGTGCCGTACCGGGTCAACGCCCGGCTCAGGTGTCGGTGTGCTGCGTGCCCGGCGCGATCGCCGCCCACGCCTGCGGGTCGAGCGGGGCCACCGGCCCGTTCCCGGGGCCGGGCGTGGATCGCGTCGCACCGTGTCAGTGCGGGTGAGGTCGAGCAGCCGCACCGTGCGGTCGGTTCCCCTGAGCACGACCTGTGTGTCCGACGGTGCGAATCTGGCGGTTGTGACGGCGCCGAGCCGCTGCCCGCGGGTGGTCAGCGCGACAGGAAGGGCGCGGGGCGAGGTTCCCCCGTCACTGGTGTTCGCAGCCTGCATACGCTCGGGAACACCTCTACACCCGCGACAGCCGGAGACAACAAGATCCTCGCTCGCCCGTACCTCGGCGCGAAGTCAAAGGTGCAGACCTCGCACGAGACGGAGCCGGTGGGGAGTCCTACACCCGCAGCATTGTGCTGCTCGTCCATTGGAAGCCATCCCACCACCGGTAGTACGGCTGACCGCTCGGGTCGAGGTACCAGCCCGCCGGAACCTGTGGCTGTGAAGGAGGCGCAGCGGTCGCAGGCGGGAGGGGCTGCTGACCGACGACCGGAGCAGACGCTAAGGCTACGTAGATCGGAGTCGCGATAATCAAGTCGGGCTCTTTGTGTAGCACCCTGGCCACGAATTCCACGTCTGCCTCTTGAGACGTAGCTGCGGCCGCAATCTCGAAGGCCTGAGCGTGCGTGAAGTACGGCGGTGACGACGATACATGCTGCCCGGTTGGATCGCGAGCGATTCGATTCAAGAACTTCAACGTATAGTAGAATAAACTGTGCCGGGATTCGTTCCTCTCTAGCTCGCCCACAACGCTCGTTGTTGATCCAATTAGGCCAATCCTAATGCCCTCGATCGTCCCACCGAAGAAGGCGACGTCAGCAGCATATCCTGATACGATACCGTACTTCATTGTCGCAGTGCCCTTAAGGTACTGCTTAGGTTCGGCGACGGTCCCGACCTCGGCATGACGCTCTAAGTAGTCCGAGATTATTGCCGCACGGAGCTCAAGGCCAGCACGCTCCTCCTCTGCTCCACGCTTGACGGTCGCCTCCACGACTCCGACGCTCGCCTTCACCTCCGCATCCAGTGAGCGGATAAAGCTGCGTGGGACCTGCGGGTATAGCATTTCGATTTTCGTTCTCGATAAGTAGAGGTAGTATCTGGGCGCGATACGCCTTCGTTGTTGGAGCCATCCGCGCCACGTCGCCATCTTGGAGACCTTGCCAGCAGCAACGAGGCTGCGCAAGGCGCAGACCGCAGACGATGTTCGTCGAATCCGTCCGATGGGGCGATGGCATGAAGCTGAGATCTTGGTCTGTCGCCCGACTCTCTCGGCGATGAAGCTGAACGAATCGGGTCTACCTGGCAGCATTGATGTGCGTGTACGGGTCCTGACCTGTGTGGATGCCCACCCGAGATTCTTACCGTTCGGCGCGGGCTGGTGGACATTGTGGCAAACGGGACCCCACAAGCCGCGGACTCCGCAATGAGGGACCCCGGTGCGGCATCCCGTCGACCTGCCCGTCAGGCGAGGACCTGTCCTTGCTCTTGCTCGCCGCAACTCGGCGCGCTGATCTTTGCGGCGCCGTAGGCGCCGCTGGGTGCCGTGCGATCGGTGGAACTCCGACCGAGACCGACGAAGCCCAACAGGTCTGCTGGCTCACCCCTAATGAGGTTCGGCAACGGATGCGCCTGCATTCGCCGTCCGCATCCTCGATGCCCTCAGCGACCACGTTGCTAGCCAGCGCATGAGGTGGACCTGATCGACGCCTGACTTCCCGCGTTCCCGCGTCCTGGCGTTTGGCGCCTGTGTTCAGACTTTCCTTCCTTGCTCACGGAAGACGAGTGCGACCACACCGCGGGTCATGTTCTTGTAGACGCCGGACAGGTGATCGACGGTGACCTCGACGCCGGTCTCTTCGACTACCTCGCGGCGGACACCTTCCTCGAAGGTATCGCCGAGTTCGAGCACTCCTCTGGGCGCTTTTCACCGGCCGTTCTCGCGCCGCTGGACTACGAGGACACGGCCGTCGCCGCGGACGACAACGCCAGCGCGGTGACGAAGTGCGTTGCGGCAATGCCCGCCGCGCGAGGTCCTCATGGCCGCCAGACTACGAGCGTCTTGTCGTCGTGGCGCTTCGACTGCGGGAGGAACCAACGTCCGGGTCGCTCTTCTCGTCCCACTCGTGGAGCTGTTCGAGACAACGGTGTACGTGGCCTGAGTTCGCGGGAAGGGTCGACAAGTCACTGTGTCGGTGATCGAAGGGACGTTGAGCGCCGTCGGTAGCTAGTACGCACCGCTCGACCTGCTCGGCCGGGTAGCGCTGGACGAGGGTGTGGTCGGCGGCTGCCGGGTCCGCTTCGGTGATCTAGTAGCCGCCTGGGCGGTTGGGTGCTGCGCGCTCGGCTTGCTGGATCTCCCGCAGCAAGGTCCGGTGGGCGGAGTCGAAGCCATGGCCAGCCCGGAGGCGGCTCCCGTACTGCACGCGGAGGTGTGGCGCTATCCGGACGATGCGGTTGTCGGTAATGCGCTCGAGGTGGCCGCACGGAGACCGAGCAGCGCGGTGCTGTCGCCGAGCGCGGCTACCTCGATGACGTCGCCCGGGAGATCGCCGACTACTTGGGGCATAGCGCATCTCGATGACGCAGGACGTCTACATGGCACGCCGGGTGTCCGGCGCCGCCGCATCGGCCGCTCTGAACCGGTTCGCGCCAGGCCGCGAACGGTAGGTATTCGGTAGGTCGATCTTCGGTGACGAGAGGCTCGCCGCCGTGATCAGGAAGTCTGTGCCCCCGGCAGGACTCGAACCTGCGACCTAGAGATTAGAAGGCTCTTGCTCTATCCAGCTGAGCTACGAGGGCGTGGTGCGGTTCGGCCGGAAACCGCATCCCGAGCGTAGCGGCTCCCGGGCCAGGGGCTAGTGCCGGGCGATCACTTCCTGCGCCGGACGTCCGCACCGTGGAAGTCCGGGGTGGCCGGGCGGCGGGAGCCGGAGAAGAGTTGGGCCATGGCTGCGACGAGCCCCGGCTACTCGATCACCGTCCGCGCGCGCATGAAGAAGGGGTCGGGGGGTGCGGCCGACATCGCGTCGGCGGTCTCGGCGGCGGGTGGGTCGTTGACCGCGATGGACGTCGGTGGCTCCACGTCGACCGAGCTCGAGGTGGACGTGAGCTGCGACGCGATCGACGGCGCGCACGCCGACCGGATCTGCGAGGCGATCTCGGCGCTGCCCGGTGTCGCGATCCACAAGGTGAGCGACCGGACGTTCCTGCTCCACCTCGGCGGCAAGATCGAGGTCACGCCGAAGGTGCCGTTGAAGCACCGCGACGACCTCTCCCGCGCCTACACCCCCGGCGTTGCCAGGGTGTGCCAGGCCATCGCCGACAACCCCGACGACGTGCGCAGGCTGACCATCAAGCGCAACACCGTCGCCGTGGTCACCGACGGTTCCGCGGTGCTGGGGCTGGGCAACATCGGGCCGGCCGCTGCCCTGCCGGTGATGGAGGGCAAGGCGGCGTTGTTCAAGCAGTTCGCGGGGGTCGACGCGTGGCCGGTGTGCATCGAGAGCCAGGACGTCGACACGATCGTCGAGATCGTGCGGAACCTGGCGTCGGTGTACGGCGGGATCAACCTGGAGGACATCGCGGCGCCGCGGTGCTTCGAGATCGAACGCCGGCTGCGCGAGCTCCTCGACATCCCGGTGTTCCACGACGACCAGCACGGCACCGCCATCGTCGTGCTCGCCGCGCTCACCAACGCGCTGCGGATCGTGGGGAAGGCGCCCCAGCAGGTGCGGGTGGTGCTGAGCGGCGTCGGCGCGGCCGGGCACGCGATCATCCGGCTCCTGCGCACCCAGGGGTTCGGGGACATCGTGGCCTGCGGGCGTCGCGGGGTGCTGCGCCCCGAGGACGCGGGCGCCGACGAGTTCCGGCGCTGGATCGTCGAGCACACCAACCCGCGGGGCGTGCAGGGGAGCCTCCACGAGGCGCTGCGCGGCGCCGACGTGTTCATCGGCGTGTCGGCTCCCGACCTGCTGACGGGGGAGCACGTCGCCACGATGGCGTCCGACGCGATCGTGTTCGCACTGGCCAACCCGGTGCCGGAGGTGGACCCGTTCGCGGCGGCGCAGCACGCGGCGATCGTCGCCACGGGACGCTCGGACTTCCCGAACCAGATCAACAACGTGCTCGCGTTCCCCGGCTTCTTCCGCGGGATGCTCGACTCCGGCTCGCACGAGGTCACCGACGGGGCGATGCTCGCGGCGGCCACCGCGATCGCCGACTGCGTGCACCCCGACCAGCTCGCGCCCGACTTCATCGTGCCGTCGGTCTTCGACTCGCACGTGGCGCCGGCCGTGGCGGAGGCGGTCCGGAAGGCGAGCCCCCGGCAGCGTCATGAGAGCAGCGCTCATTGACTTGTCGTAGATCGTTCTCACAGACTGCTGGAGATGGCCAAGACCGCGACCCTCCCCGTGCTCGCCCACAGCGCGGCCGAGCCGCTCGGTCCGCACTTCCGCAACCTCCCCGATCGCGTCGGTACGGTCGGTGAGATCGGGGACCTCGGCTGGCGCGTCACCGACCTCCTGCTCCCGACGCTGACGCTGCGACGGTCGGCGCTCGACCACAACACCGCGCTGTTCGCGCGCTGGTGCGCGGACGCCGGTGTCGACCACGCGCCCCACGGCAAGACGACGATGAGCCCCCAGCTCATCGGCGAGCAGCTCGCGGCCGGGGCGTGGGCAATCACCGCGGCCACGGTGGCGCAGACCCGGCTCATGCACGCGTGGGGCGTGCCCCGCGTGGTGCTCGCCAACGAGGTGGTCGATCCGGTGGGGCTGCGCTGGCTCGCCGCCTCGGACCCGGGGTTCGACGTGTACGTCCTCGCGGACAGCGTCGCGGGCGTGGACCGGATGTCCGCGGCACTCGCCGGCGCACCGCGGTCGCTGCCCGTGCTCGTCGAGCTCGGCGTGCCGGGCGGGCGGGCCGGCGCCCGCACCCGCGACGAGGCGCTCGCCGTCGCGCACCGCGTCGTCTCGGCACCGGGCCTGGACCTGGCCGGGGTCGAGTGCTTCGAGGGCGTCTACCCGCAGGACCGCGCGGAGGGGTCCGTCGCGCAGGTCGACCGGTTCGCCGCCGACCTCGCCGCCCTGCTCGCCGACGTCGACGGGCTGGCCGGGACGCGCGCCGAGCTCGTGCTCACAGCGGGCGGATCGGCCTACCCCGACCGCGTGGTCGCCGCGTGGCAGGATCTCCCGCCGCTGTCGCGCCCGGTGCGCAAGGTGGTCCGCTCCGGCGGCTACCTCACCCACGACCACGGCCTCCTCGCCCGCTCCTCCCCGTTCGCGCTCCGGCCTGCGATGGAGCTGTGGGCCTACGTGCTCTCCACCCCCGAGCCCGGCCTGGCGATCTGCGGGTTCGGCAAGCGCGACGCCTCCTACGACGTCGACCTGCCGATCCCGCTCCGCGGCCCGCGCGGCCCGCTGCGCGGTTCGAGCGTCGTGAAGCTGAACGACCAGCACGCCTTCGTCGGGCACGAGGGTGAGCTCGCCGTGGGTGACGTCGTCGCCTTCGGCCTGTCCCATCCGTGCACCGTCCTCGAGAAGTGGCCGCTCGTGCCGGTTCTCGACGACGCCGACGCCGTGGTCGGCGCGGTGCGCACCTACTTCTGACATCGGAGGATCCATGGCCAAGCGCGCCGTCAGCACCCCCGAGGCCGCCCCGCCCGGCGGGCCGTACTCCCAGGCCGTCGTCGCGGGCGACCACGTCTACCTCGCGGGTGCCGTCCCGACGAAGCCCGACGGCACGCCGGTCCGCGGCACGTTCGAGGAGCAGGCCCGCCAGGTGTTCACCAACCTGCAGAAGACCGCGGAGGCTGCGGGCGCGTCGCTGACGGACGCCGTGCGCGTGGGGGTCTACCTCCGCGACTTCGGCGACTTCGCGGCGATGAACAGCCTCTTCGCCGAGTTCTTCGGCGCGGAGAACGCGCCGGTGCGCACCACGATCCCGGTCGCCCTCGACGGGTTCGACATCGAGGTCGACGCGATCCTCTACACCGGCTCATGACGCTCACCGAGGACCTCGTCCTCCTGCTGCTCGACCCCGGCAGCGGCCGGGCGGTCGTCGACAGCACCTCTCTCGACCGTGCGATCGGCGGGGCGTTGCTGCTGGACCTGGCCACGCGCGAGCGGATCACGGCCGACGGCAACGGGGCCAGGGCGCGCCTCTCCGTCGCAGTCGCGGCGTCCACCGGTGACCCGCTGCTCGACGCCGCACTCGCCCGGCTCGACAAACCGTTGCGGGCGCAGCGCGCCGTCGAGCGGCTCGCCCGCGGCACGCGCAAGCCGGTGCTCGAGCGCCTCGCCGAGCAGGGACACGTGCGTCGCGGTAGCTCCCGGCTCCTCGGTCTCCTCCCGGTCACGACCTGGACGCCCGGCGACGCGGCGAAGGAGCTGCGGGCACGCGTGGCCGCCGTGCTGCTGGACGGGGCGCAGCCCGACCAGCACCTGGCCATGCTGATCTCCCTGGTCCACGCGGTGAAGGCCGAGCACAAGGTCGTCGACGGGCCGCGGCGGCAACTGCGCGCCCGCGCGGCCGAGGTCGCCGACGGCGAGTGGGCCGGGCAGGCCGTGCGCAAGGCGGTACAGGCGGTTCAGACGAGCGTCATGGCCGCGGTGGTGGCGTCGAGCGTCGCCGCGGGCTCGTCGAGCGGCTCCTAGGGCGTGTTCAGGCCGCGGTGAGCGCGGAGTAGATCGTGGCCGTCCGTTCGGCCGCGCGGTCCCATGCGAACTCCGCGAGGACGCGGCGCCGTCCCGCGCGTCCCATGGCGCCGGCCAGCCCGGGGTCGGCGACCAGCCGGTCGATCGCCGCGGCCAGATCGCGTTCGAACGCCTCGGTGTCCCGGGCGTCGTGGGGCACGAGGACGCCGGTGACCCCGTCGGCCACCACCTCGGGGATGCCGCCGACGGCCGCGGCGACGACGGCGGTCCCGCACGCCATCGCCTCCAGGTTGACGATGCCGAGCGGCTCGTACACCGAAGGGCAGCAGAACACGGCGGCGTGGGTGAGCACCTGGCGCACCTGCGCACGCGGGCGCATGCCCTCGACGAGGACGACGCCGCCCCGCTCCGCGGCCAGCTCGGCGACCGCGGCCCTGGTCTCGGCCGCGAGCGCCGCCGTGTCGGGCGGCCCGGCCAGCAGCACGAGCTGCACGGCGGGGTCCAGGAGGCGCGCGGCGCGCAGCAGGTGCGTCAGCCCCTTCTGCCGGGCGACCCGGCCCACGAACGCGACGTAGGGCCGGTCGAGGTCGACGCCGAGCGGTTCGAGCAGGTCGACGGCGGGATCGGGGCGGTAGAGGTCGGCGTCGACGCCGTTGTGCACCACGTGCACGCGGTCGGGATCGAGCTGCGGGTAGCAGTCCAGCACGTCGACGCGCATGGCCGCGCTGACCGCGATCACGGCGTCCGCCGCCTCGTACGCGGTGCGCTCCGCCCAGCTCGACACCCGGTAGCCGCTGCCGAGCTGCTCGGCCTTCCACGGGCGGCGCGGCTCCAGGGAGTGTGCGGTGACGACGTGCGGGACGCCGTGCAGCTGCGCCGCCCAGTGTCCCGCCATCGCGGTGTACCAGGTGTGGGAGTGGGCGAGGTCCGCGCCTGCGAGTGCGGCGGCGACGGACAGGTCCGCCGACAGGATCCGCAGCACCGGGTTGGCCGCGCGCAGCCGGGGGTCGTCCTCGGGGTGCGCGGTGGCGCCCGGCCGCGCCGCGCCGAGGCAGTGCACGTCCACGCCTACGCCGAGCTCGCGCAGTGCGCCGACCAGGAACTCCACGTGGACGCCGCCACCGCCGTACACGTGCGGTGGGAACTCCCTGGTGAGCACGGCCACTCGCTTTTCGTTCACGGCGTGAGCATAATCAGCTCCATGATCCCGTCAACCGCCGCGGAGCTGCGCCGCGCCGGCCTGGTCCGCGCGTTGCGCGCCGTCCACGCGGCAGGCGGGCAGCACACCCGGGCCCGGCTGGCCCGCGAGCTGAGCTGCACGCGTGCCACCGCAGCCGCGCTCGTCGCCGACCTCGCGGAGCTCGGGCTGGTCGCGGAGGGCGCGGCGGCGCCGTCCGGGCGGCGCGGGCGCCCCACCACTGCGCTCACGCCCGCTCCCGGCGGGCCGGTCGTGGTCGTCCTCGAGATCGCCGTCGACGCGGTGCGCGACGCGGCGGTGGGGCTCGGCGGTCGTCTGGGCGAGATCCGGGCGGCCCCGCTGGCATCCCATGAGCCCGACCGGGTCCTGGGCCTGGCGCGCGCCGCACTGCATGAGCGCCTCCGCGCCGCGGGACGCCGGTGCGCCGGCGTCGCGATCTCGATGTACGGGATCGTGGAGCAGCCGACCGGCGTCGTGGCCTCGGCCCCGAACCTCGGATGGGACGACGTCGACGTCCTGCCGCACCTCGGCGTGCCGGCCGGCCTGCCGGTGCTCGTCGACAACGTCGCCCACCTGTCGGCGCTCGCCGATGCCCGCCGGGGCCGCGGGCGAGGTCTCGGCTGCGTGCTCTACCTGCACGCCGCCGTCGGCCTCGGCGGGGCGCTCGTGCTCGACGGCAGCCCCCTGCGCGGGCGGAGGGGCTTCGCCGGGGAGTACGGGCACCTGCCGCTCGGCGAGCACGGCCTCCCGTGCCGGTGCGGGGCGCGGGGCTGCTGGGAGACCGAGGTGGACCAGCTGGCGCTCGCCAGGGCCGCCGGACGGGAGACGCCCCCGCATGCGGCGGCCGCGACGGCCACTGCTCTCCTGGCCGGCGCCGCAACCGACCCGCAGGCGCGGCGCGCCGTGCACGACGTGGCCCGCGGTCTCGGCCGGGGCATCGGGGCGCTGGTCAACGCCCACGACCCGGATCTCGTCGTGCTGGCCGGGCACGCCGCCGCGGTGCACGCGGCCGCTCCCGACGTCGTCCACGACGCAGCCGGGCACGCCGCCCTGCGCGTCCACCGCGGCGCCCTGCCGCCGATCGTCCCGACCGCGTTCGGCGAGGACGGCGGCCTCGTCGGCGCCGCCGAGTCGCTCTTCGACCGGCTCCTCGAGGACCCGATTGCCCTCGCCGCCAGCACCGAGGCCCGTTCATGACGCCCTACGCCCCGGAGCTGCGGTTCGCCCGCGCGTTCGCGGCCGAGGCCGTCGCCGTGGTCCGGCGGATCCGCGCCGACGGGTTCGACGTCGCGACGAAGGCCGACCACACCCTCGTCACCACCGCCGACCACGAGGTCAACCGGCAGTTCATCGAGCAGGTCGTGGCGCGCTTCCCGGGCGACGGCGTGCTGGGCGAGGAGGCCAGCCGCCTCACCGGCGGACCCCGCACCTGGGTGATCGACCCGATCGACGGCACCCAGCAGTTCGTGCTCGGCATCCCGGTCTTCATGGTGTCCGTCGCCCTCGTCGTGGACGGCCGCCCGGTCATCGGCGTCGCCGCCAACCCGTCCACCGGCGAGACCTACTGGGCGGAGGCAGGCGCCGGGGCGTACCTGGACGGCGCTCGGCTGCGGGTGTCGCGCCGCGACGGGACCACGGTGCCCGTGATCGTCAGCGGGGGCGGCGCGCAGCCCGTGTCGCCGAACGGCCTGGACGCCGACGCGCTGCTGCGCGTGCACACCGCACCTGCCGTCAGCAGCACGGCCCAGCGCTACCCGTGGCCGACGGTCTTCTCGGGGTGCAAGGTGGCCGAGGGCAGCTGGGACGCCGACCTCTTCGGCCACACCACCGCGCACGACGTGGCCGCCGTGTGCGTGCTCGTGCGTGAGGCGGGCGGAACGGTGACCGACCGCTCCGGCGCCGACCAGCGTTACGACCGTCCGGTGGACGGCTGCATCCTTTCCAACGGGCTCGTGCACGAACACCTGGTGCGCCACTGGCGGCCCGCGCGCGCCTGCCCGGCACCGCCCGGTCGTGACGGTGTCAGCGGCGGCTAGGCCGTCCTGCCCCACACGCAGGCGTAGCGCCGGCCCGGCCCCGGTCGGGCGGCGCGGGCGGCGGGATCACACCACGTGGACGCCCATCGACCCGATCCGGCCGATGGACATCTCCAGCTCCTCCCCGGACGCGATCGGGCCGACCCCGGCCGGTGCGCCGGTGAACAGCAGGTCGCCGGGCAGCAGCGTCATGACCGACGACGCGTAGGCCACGATCTCCGGCACGGGGACGAGCATGTCGCGGGTGTTCACCGACTGGCGGATCTCCCCGCCGCTCGTGAGCAGGATGTCGAGGCCGGAGCCGTCGCCGACCTCGTCGCGCGTGACGATCCACGGGCCGAGCGGGCTGAAGGTGTCGTAGCTCTTGCGCCGGGAGCGATCGGCGGCGCTGCGCACGGTGATGTCGAGCCCCGCGGTGAAGCCGAGTACGGCGTCCATGGCCGACTCCGCGGGTATGTCCTTGCCGCCCCGGCCGATCACCACGACCAGCTCGGACTCGTGGTGCACCTCGTGGCCCGCGGCGACCACGTCGGGCGGCAGCACGATGCCCGCGCCCGGTCCGACGATCGACGACGGCGCCTTGAGGAAGACGTCGAAGTCCATCATCCACGACTCGACCCGGCCGAGCGTGCGCTCCTGGACGCCGTGCATCTCGGTGACGTGCTCGCCGTAGTTGCAGGCCGCGGCGAGCACCTTCGACGGCCCGAGCGCGGGCGCCCGCAGCGTGACCTCCCCGATGGGTCGCGCCGGTCCGGCCGCCGCGGCCTGCTCCAGCGCCGGGGCGACCGAGGGGAAGTCGCGGCAGAGCGACCGCCACCAGCTCGCCGTCAGCGGGTCGGGGTCGTGCGGCCACGGGAGCGCGTCGGTGACGTCGACGAGCGCGCCGCCGTCCGGTGCGACCACGCCGAGCCGGGCGGCGTCGAACAGGGCGAGCCTCACCGGAGCTCCCGCGGGGTGAACACCTCGGTGACGGCCTGCGGCTCGGGCAGCACCTGCTCCCGGTAGAGGCCGAGCGCCCGCTGGACGGGGGCGTCGGTGAGCACGAACAGGTCGGCCTGCTCGTCGGCGGCGTGCTCAACCGCCGACCAGGACGGCGCGACGAACATGTCACCCGGGCCCCAGTCGAACCGCCTGCCGTCGATCACGGTGGACCCCCTGCCCCGGAACGCCACGTAGACCGCATTGCCCACCCGGCGGACCGGGGTGCTGCGCCGGCCGGCGCGGATGCGGTGCGCTCCGCACCCCAGCGTCGGCAGCACGCTGGCGCCGGTGTTCGGGTTGACGTACTCGACGGTGAGGAGCGGCTCGTCGGACGCGGCGGCCTGCTGTTCGAGCTGTGCGTCGGTGTCAGCCCAGCGGTAGATCAGCAGCGGCGACGGGGCCGGGTCGAGCGGCCCGTCGACGGCACCTGCGCGGTAGCGGGTGCCGTCGTGGTGGGTGTGCTCGGACCGGTTGTGCTCGGCGGGCTCGGGCTGCTGCTCGCCGGGGCCGGGGTACTCCTCGAAGAAGACGGCGTCGAGCGCCGCCACCATCGGCAGGTCGAGGCCGTCGAACCAGTACATCTCGCCGTCGCCGCCGTTGACGTGGTCGTGCCAGTTCCAGGACGGCGTCAGCACCAGGTCGCCGGGGTGCATGTCGCAGGCGTCGCCGTCGACGGTCGTCCAGACGCCGTCGCCCTCCAGGACGAACCGGATGGCGCCGGGGGTGTGCCGGTGCGCGGGCGCGGCCTCGCGCGGGCCGAGGCACTGCAGCGCGCCCCAGAGCGTCCCGGCCGCGTAGGGCAGCCCGCCGAGGCCCGGGTTCTGCAGGCTGAGCACCCTGCGCTCGCCGCCGCGCTCGACCGGCACCAGCTCGATGGCGCGCCGGGCCAGTGGCTTCATCGTGGCCGCGGACCACAGCCACGGGATCGCCTGCGGCTGCGGCGTCGGCGGCAGCAGCCGGTCGGTGATCGTCCACAGCGGACGGAGGTCGACCGCGGCCAGGTCGCGGTAGAGGGCCTCCAGCTCGGTGTCGGTCGTCGCTGTCATCCCACGTCCTCCAGCTCCAGTTCGGCGGGCGGGCGGCCGATGCCGAACCGCTCCACGCTCTCCAGCAGGGAGACCCGCCGGATGTAGTCGCGCGCCTTGTCCGGGTCGGCCGCGATCGCGCGCATGTCGTCCTGGTGCCGGCGGCGGACCGCCTCGTCGCGCTCCCGCAGCCGGTCCGTGTTGCGCTGGGTGTCGGCCTGCACGTACTCGACGGCAACGGTGCGGCGGATCCGGTCGTAGGCGTCGAGCTCGGGCTCCGGGTCGGCGCCGTGGCGGACGATCCGGGCGAGCCGGCGGGCCGCGTCCATCGCGTCGTGGATCCCCGAGTTGAGCCCTACGCCGCCGATCGGCGAGTTGATGTGCGCGGCGTCGCCCGCGAGCAGCACCGGGCCGACCCGGAACGTGGCGGCGACACGCTGGTGCACGCCATAGACTTGGTGGTCGATGACCGGGTAGCCGGGCGCGTACGGCGCGATCCCCTGCAGCAGGCGCTGCAGCCGCTCCGGGTTGGTGGCGTCCTCGTCGCTCACGCCCTCCGGGACCGGCCACACCACGCGCCACGACTCCGGGGTGCGCAGGATGAACAGCCACTGCTCGGGGTCGGCGACGTAGTTGACGTGCCCGAGATCGGGGAGGAGCCCCTGCAGGTCCACCGAGGTGCTGGTGATCGCGAACCGCTCCGGGTAGGTGTAGCCGTCGAAGGCGATCCCGAGGGCTGCGCGCACGGTGCTGCGCGGTCCGTCGGCCCCGATGACGTACGAGGCGGCCAGCTCGGTCGGCCCGTCCGGGCCTTGGAGGGCGAGCACCGGACCGGACGGCGCGATCCGCAGGCCCGTCAGCCGGGTGCCCAGGCGCAGCTGCACGTTCGGGTCGCCCTGCAGCCGCTCGTGGAGCATCCGCACGAGGTGCTGCTGGTTGAGCTGCAACCGGTAGGGGAACCGGGTGGCGTCGGCGAGCAGGCGGAAGTCGAACTCGGCGATCAGCCCGTCGCGGCGGTCCCGGAACTGGTAGGTCGGGACCACGAGGCCCTCCGCGTGCATCTGCGCGGTGATGTCGATCGTCTCGAGTGCCTCGAGCGTGGCCGCGTGGAACGTGCTGGCCCGCCAGTCCGGCCGCGGCTCGTCGCTCTGCTCGACGAGCACGACGGGCAGACCGGCGTGCGCGAGCGTCGCGGCGGCGGTCATGCCGACCGGCCCGCCGCCGACGACGGCCACGGGCCGCGCCGCGCTCACCGGGGACATGCAACGACCCTAGCCAGGGATTCCGTTCTCTGCGAAGGAGATGAGCTAGAGTTCCGCCATGTCGAACGACTCCCGACCCGAGGGTGCGACCACCACCTCGGTGGACAACGCCCTGTGGTTGCTGCAGCTGGTCGGTGAGCGCCAGGCGCTGCGGGTGGCGGAGGCCGCCGACCTGCTCGGAGTCGCCCGGTCCACCGCGCACCGGCTGCTCACCGCGCTGAGGCGCCGCGGCTTCGTGATGCAGGACCGGCCGAACGGCGCGTACCGGCCGGGGCCCGCGCTGTACGAGATCGGGCTGGGGGCGGTGAGCCGCATCGACATCGTCCGGGTGGCCCGCCCGGTGCTCGAGCAGCTCCGGGAGGAGACGCAGGAGACGGCGAGCCTCGCCGTCCTCGAAGGAGCCATGATCCGGTTCGTCGACTGCGCGGAGAGCCCCCGCTCGGTCCGGGTGGGCAACCGCACCGGCGTGGTGCGCCCCGCGCACGCATCCGCCGTGGGCAAGGCGATCCTCGCCGGGCTGCCCGACGCCGAGCTCGACCGCCGCTACCCGGGCCCGGAGCTACCGCCCGCCACCACCTCCGCCGCCGTCACCGAGACCGCGGTGCTGCGCGCCGAGCTGGCCGAGATCCGCACCCGCGGCTACGCGCTGAACTGGGAGGAGAGCAGCGACGGCGTGTGCGCGGTCGCCGTCGCGCTGCGCGACACCGTCGGCCAGCCGCTCGCCGGGCTGGGGGTGGCCGCGCCGAGCAGCCGGATCGGCAGCCCGGACGGGATCCGCGCCTTCGCGCCGTTCGTGCAGCGGGGCGCCGAGCTCGTGCGGGAGCGGCTGCGCTCGCCACAGTAAGGATTCGACCCAGCGGAATTGCCTCCCGAACAAGTCCGCATACGTGGACATCAGCGGGAGGCCGCCCTAGTGTCCTGGCTGCCCGGGGTCCTGCAACGACGCTTCCTGGAGGCCCGAATGCGCAAGGGTGTGACGGCGGTTGCGCTGGCGGCCGTCATGGTCGTCACCGCTGCGTGTGGCGGCGGCGGTGGCGGCTCGGAACCGGGACGGACCGAGATCACCGTCAACATCGTCCCCTTCACCCCGAACGCCGTGCTCTTCCTCGGGATGGAGAAGGGCATGTTCGACGAGCGCGGGATCACCCTGGAGCTGCAGAACGCGGCATCGCCCGTCCCCGTCGTCGCCTCGCTGGTCGCCGGGCAGGCCGACTTCGGGTTCGTCACCACGCCCGTGCTCATCAACGCCAACCGCGAGGGCACCGCGATCAAGTGCGTCGCGCCGATCGACGGCCAGATCAGCGCGGACCGCGACGCCAGCGCCCTCGTCGCGGCCGCAGGCAGCGGCATCGACTCCCTCGACGACCTCTCCGGCAAGTCCGTCGCCGTCGTGCAGCTGGCCAGCATCAACCTGATCGGCGCGAAGAAGATGATCGAGGACGCCGGCTCGCGAGGCACCGAGTACATCGCGATGCCGTTCCCGCAGATGCCGCAGGCGCTCGCCGACGGGCGGGTGGACGCCGCGGTGATCACCTCGCCGTACCTCGAGACGGCCCTCGCGGACGGCGCCGTCGCGCTGGCCCACCCGAGCTCGGACCTGTTCCCGAACGGCACCGTCTACTGCTACGCGGCCACGGCCCAGTACCTGGCCGAGAACGCAGCGGTGGCCCAGGGCTTCCACGACGCCATGGAGGAGGCGATCCTCTACGCGAAGGACCACGAGGACGAGGCCCTCGCCACTCTCGTCGAGCACCTCGACCTCACGCCAGAACAGGCGAAGGCGCAGGTCATCCCGACCAACTACGTGCCCGAGATCAACCTCGACTCGATCGCAGCCATCCAGGACCTGATGGCCCAGCAGGGCTCGATACCCAGCACCGTGAACCCCGCCGACCTGGTCTGGCAGCCCGGCGGGGGTTCCTCGTGACGGTCGGCGACACCCGCTGGTTCAAGGTCACGGCCAGGGTCGTCGTCGTCCTCGCGGTGCTCGGCGGCTGGGAGTACGTCAGCGCCTCCGGCGCGCTCGACGCGAGCACGTTCCCGAGCATGACCGCCACGGTGACCGAACTGGTCCGTCAGCTGCAGGACGCGGACCTCTGGAGCGCGGTGGGGGAGACGATGCGCGGCTGGTCGCTCGGCCTGCTCATCGGTGGCTCGCTGGCGATCACGGTGGGCACCTTGCTGGGCCTCAACCGGTTCGCCTACCTCAGCGTCATCCCGGTGGTCGAGTTCCTCAAGACGGTCCCGGTCATCGCGATCCTGCCGCTGGCCATCGTCGTGTGGGGCGCCACCCTGGAGATGAAGGTCTTCCTCGTCGCCTTCGGGGTGTTCTGGCCGCTGACCATCCAGACCATCTACGGCGTCCGCGCCGTCGACCCCGTGGTGCGCGACACGGCGGTGGTGCTGCGGCTGCGCGGCCTCCGCAAGTTCTGGACGGTGACGCTGCCCAGCGCGGCCCCGTTCGTCGCGACCGGGGTGCGCGTCGCCGCCGCCGTCGGCCTGATCCTGACGATCATCGCGGAGCTCATCGGCGGCGCCGAGGGCCTCGGTCTGTCCATCCTGACGTCGGTCAACGCAGGACCGGACCGGCTGCCCGCCACCTACGCCTACATCCTCGTCACCGGCGCGGCCGGGGTCGCCGTCACGAGCGCCTTCGCCTACCTGGAGCAGCGCCTGCTGCACTGGCACGAGAGCCGGCGCAACCTCGTGGCGAGGGGGGCGTGAGGGTGGCCAGGATCTGGCGGCTGTGGTTCTTCGCCACCATCCTGGTGATGTGGTGGGTGCTGTCCGCGGACAGCAGGTCGACGTTCTTCCCGCCGCTGCAGAAGATCCTGACCCAGCTCTACGACCTCTGGGTCGTCGGCGACGCCCGCCGCGAGCTGTGGTCGAGCCTCGGGCACTTCGCGATCGGCTACCCGGCCGCCGGGCTGCTGGGGATCGGGATCGGCGCCCTGCTGTGGAAGTTCCACCGCGTCGGGCACGCCGTCTCCCCGGTGCTGTACTTCGTCTACGTGATCCCGACGGCGGCGCTGCTGCCGGCGATCGTGGCGGTGATGGGCATCGGGTCGCCGATGAAGATCGCCGTCATCGTCCTGGCCGCGATCTGGCCGACGCTGCTGAACACCCTCGACGGGATGCGGGGCATCGACCCGGTCATGCTCGACACGGCCAAGGTCATGCACATGTCGTCGGCGCGGACGGTTCGCACCGTCGTGCTGCCGGGGGCGATGCCGCAGATCATGGCGGGCCTCCGGCACAGCCTGCAGATCGCGGTGATCATGATGGTGGTCAGCGAGCTCGTCGCCTCCCGCTCGGGCATCGGGTTCTTCATCCTCGAGGCCCAGCAGCGCTTCGCCATGACCGAGATGTGGACCGGGATCATCGTCCTCGCCCTCGTCGGCAGCGCCCTGACTCTCCTGTTCATCGCCGTCGAGCGCGTCGTCCTCGCGTGGTACCTAGCGCCCCGGACCGGAAAGTCCGGCACATGACTCGACGGCCCAGCTTCCCGCTGAGCGCACCGGCGAACCGGCCGAGTACGCCCAGTACGAGGCCGGCACGCCGGCACACCCAGCGGAAACCTGGATCCGCCGATTCATGCACCGGACTTCCGGTCCGGGGCGCTAGCGCCCGCGCCGTCGAGCGGAAGGGGTGAGCCCGTGTCGCAGTCCGAGGTGATCCACAGCCAGCCGTCGGGTCCGGCCGCCGAACCGGTGCTGTCGGTCCGCGCGCTCGCCAAGACCTACAACGCCGGGCAGCGCACCGAACGGTCCGCCATCGCCGACGTGACCTTCGACGTCGCCAAGGGCGAGTTCGTGTGCGTGGTGGGGCCGAGCGGCTGCGGCAAGACCACCCTCCTGCGCTGCCTCAGCGGGCTGCTCACCCCGACCTCCGGCGAGGTCCGGTTCGAGGGAACGCCTCTGACCACGGTCCCGGAACGGTTGAGCGTGGTCTTCCAGGACTACAGCCGCTCCTTGTTCCCGTGGCTCTCGGTGCACCGCAACGTCGCCGTGCCGCTCAAGGTCGCAGGCGTCGCCAAGCAGCAGCGCGAGGCCCGGATCCGCGAGGTGCTCGACGCCGTGGGGCTGGGCGACGTGGGGCGCAGCTACCCGTGGCAGCTCTCCGGCGGCATGCAGCAGCGGGTGGCGATCGCGCGCGCACTCGCGCACCGGCCGGACCTCCTGCTCATGGACGAGCCGTTCGCATCGGTCGACGCCCAGACGCGGTTCGACCTGGAGGACCTGATCCTGCAGGTCCGCCGCGAGCTGGGGATCACGGTCGTGCTCGTCACCCACGACATCGACGAGGCGGTCTACCTGTCCGACCGGGTCGTCGTACTCGGCCGCGCCCCCAGCCGCGTCACCGAGATCCTCGAGGTGCCGCTCGAACACCCGCGCACCCAGGTCGGCACCCGCTCCAGCGACACGTTCGGCCGACTCCGCGGACACCTGATGGAGCTCGTCACCAGAGCCTGAGAACTTCGAGGATCTACTTTGCTCAGCGGTGCGGGTAGCGGAACCTCAGGCGCTCCCTCGCTCCGGGATCGCCTCCTCATGAATGCCAATTCACCACGTCGGCGCTGTCCTCGCGAGGAAGCGCCTGAGAACCCGCGGCGGTGCCGGTGGACGGCCCACTAGAAAGCGGCTCCGCCGCTTTATCAACACGGCCCCAGGAGCTGCCCTATGTCCCGACCAGCCGTCGAGGCACTGCTCGACGTGATCCGCGACTGGGGCGCCGACCGCCTCTTCACCTGCCCCGGCAGCACCGAGGCGGCCGTCCTCGACGCGCTCGTGATTCGCAAGGACGTCGAGCTGGTGCTCACCACCCACGAAGGCGTCGCCGTGTCGATGGCGGACGGGCTGGCCCGCGCGACCCGCCGGCCGAGCGTGGCCTACCTGCACGCGAACGTCGGCCTGACGAACGGGCTGAGCAACCTGTACGCGGCGCAGCTCGCGTACTCGCCGGTCGTCGTGCTGAACGGGATCAAGGCGTCCTCGATCCAGGCCAGGCAGGGTTTCACCACCGCTCCGCGGATGCGTGACCTCGTGCACCAGTACGTGAAGTCGGACTGGCAGTCGCTCACCACCGAGGCCATCCCCGAGGACGTCAACCGCGCTTTCCGGACCGCGACGACCGAGCCCGCCGGCCCGGTGTGGGTCGGGCTCGCCCAGGACCTGCTGGAGAGCACGGCCGAGGTGCCGGTCCCGGACGTCGCCCCCTTCCGCTTCGACTCGCGCACCGCGCCGTCCGCGGGCGCCGTCCGGGCCGCGGCCGACCTGATCTCCGCCGCCGAACGGCCGGTGCTCGTGGCCGGCAGCGACGTCGCGCGGGTGGGCGCGCTCGACCGGCTCGTGCGACTGAGCGAGCAGCTCGGAGCGCCCGTACTGCACGAGGACCGGCGCGGGTTCGAGCGGCCGGGGTTCCCCACCGACCACCCCCACTTCCGCGGGCAGTACGAGGCGGGACACCCGCTCGTGCGGAAGGCCGACCTGCTCGTGTTCCTCGGGGCCCGCCTGTTCCACGAGTTCGAGCCGGCCCGCGTCGCGCCCCTCCCGGTTGGCGTGCCGATCGTCCACAGCCACCCCGACCCGAAGTACGTCGGGATGACGTACGGCGTCGACGCCGCGCTGGTCGGCGACCAGGGGCTGGTGATCGAGGCCCTGTCCGCCGCCCTGCCGGCCGCGCCGCTGCGTGCGGTTCCCCCCGCGGCGCCACCGCCTCCGCGCCGGCTGTCGGTCGCCGGTGCTCCGCTGCGTGCCGCCGACGTCGTCGACGTGATCACCGAGTCGCTGCGTGGCGTCGCGCTCGTCGGTGACGCCACGACGGCAGGGGGCATCCTGCAGCAGCGGGCCCACCAGCACAGCGGCGACGACTACTTCGTCTCGTCGTCGGGGTCGCTCGGCTGGGGCATGGGCGCGGCGCTCGGCATCGCGATGGGCCTGCCCGACCGGCGGGTCGCTGCGGTACTCGGCGACGGCGTGTTCCAGTTCGGGATGCCTGCGCTGTGGTCGGCCGCGCGCACCGGCCTGCCCGTCACCTACGTCGTCATGAACAACCGGTCCTACGCCGCGGTCGGCGCGGCGCTGCGCCGCTTCGGAGGCGAGGCGGTCGAGCGGCAGCACTACCCGGGAGTCGACATCGCAGGCCCGCACATCGCAGAGGTCAGCAGCGCCTTCGGCGTGCCCGGCAGGCGCGTGGACACGCTCACCGACCTGCGGGAGAGCCTGGAGGCGAGCCGGAGGGCCGACCACCCGACGCTCGTCGAGGTCATGACCGACCCAGGCGAGTTCGGTCCCTAACCGGGACGCAGCCAGCCCTCGGCCAGCCCTTCGCCGCCCAGTCGCAGGAGGGTGTCGGCGCGCTCGGCAGCGGTTCGCGCGGTGTCGGCGGCGTCGAGCAGGGCGCGGAACGCCGCCCCCAGCGCCCGCTGCTCCGCGATCGGGAGCAGCGGGACGCGCACGCGGTGGCCGTACCGGCTCGACGCGCCGCCGGGCGCGGGCGTCGAGCGCAGGACGCCGGCCAGGAACTCGGGATCGAGCTGGTCGGGGTCGGTCCGGTAGACGGTGAGCGCCGGACCGAGCACCGCAGGCCGGTCGGCGACGCGGGCCCGCCCCATCGGCGCGGCGACCACGTCCCCCGGCCGCACACGGATCCGGCCGGGCGCCGCCCCCGCGGCACGACCGGTCGGGACGGTGCCGGTGGCGAGGTCGGAGACGGTGAGCACGGCGGCACCCCCGTCGCCGGCCTCCGGTGTCGCTGCGTCGCGCGGTGCGTGCCGGACGGTCAGCACGCCCCGGCGGGCCAGCTCGGCGACGGTGGCCGACGGCCGGTTGCGCACGTCGTCGACCAGCCGGAGCGCGGGCAGGTCCGCGGGCGCGGTCGCGAGCAGCTCGGCCACCTGGCGCCCGGCCTCCGCAGAGGCGCGCCGCTGCAGGTGGTGCTCGGGGCTGAGGTCGACGTCGTCGTCGAGCAGCTCGACGACCGGAACGGCCCGCGCTCCCTCTCCGACGGCGTCCCCGCCCGCGAACGCCTCCCACATCTCGGCCGCTTCCTCGGCAGGCCCGCGGCCGAGCAGGACGCGGGACGGGACCTGCTCGCCGGCCACCGGTCGGCGCAGCACCCAGACGTCCGATGGGCGGGCCTCGTCCTCGATCGTCAGCACCGCCCGGATCGCGCCGGCGCGCAGGAGGTTGGCGCGGATGCGCCGTCCCGGCCGGCGCGCCGCGACCGCGCCGGGGAGCCGCAGCACGACGCGGCCTCCCGGCCGGACGTGCGCCAGGCCGTGCTGCATCCAGGCCAGCTCGGGCTCGGTGCGCGGCGGAAGGCCGTGGGCGAACCGGACGTCGCCCGCCAGCGCGTCGTGCGGCCACGTGCGATCGACGACGGGCGGGGCGGACACGACCGCGTCGAACTCCTCGCCCGCGAACGCGTCGTGGCGCAGGGCGTCGGCCACCGCGACTGTCGCACCGCGCGCCCCGGCGAGCAGCAGCCGCGTGGCGGCGATGCGGGCGGTTGCGGGGTCGGCCTCCTGCCCGCGCGCCGCGCCGGTGCCGGTGACGAGCAGCAGCGCGCCGGTGGCGCAGGCCGGGTCGAGGACGCTCCCGCCGTCGGGCAGCGCGATGCGCGCCATGGCCGTCGCGAGCGCGTCCGGTGGCTCGCCTGCCGGCCGGCGGAACCGGGCGCAGAGATCCTCGTAGGCGGCAGCGGGACCCCGGCGGGCGGCCACGTCGTCGAGGAGGGCGGCCAGCTCCGGATCGTCGAGCGGGGGAGGGTCGCCGGGCAGCAGGTGGGCCAGTTCGGGGTGGTGGCGGCCGAGCAGGTGCGCACCGGCCGCGGCGAGGCGCTCCGGCAGGAGGAAGTCGGCGCCGTCGGAGAGGAGCCGCTGCCACGCCCGGTCGATGGCCGAGAGCCGGTAGCGCTTGCCGTTGCGCCGAAGCCACTCCTCGACCTCCGACAGCGCGAACCGCGGGTTGGACGCGGTGCCGGACACGGGGGCCGGGAAGTCGTCGTGCCGGCGGCGCCAGTTGCTGACGGCCGCCCGGCCGACACGGCCGAGCCGGGCGATGTCGCCCGTGCTGACGGTCGGGTCGGCGGCCATGTCGCTGAAGGTAGTTCACGCCCCCCGCAGTTGTGAAGCCGGTTCACAGCATGAGAGGGTGACCCCATGCGACCGACGCTGCGCTCCGCGGTCGGCTCCGACGTGGGCCGTCGCAGGGAGAACAACCAGGACTCGGCCGTCACGAGCCCGCGGATACTGGCCGTGGCGGACGGGATGGGCGGGCACGCCCACGGGGAGGTCGCGAGCACGGTCGCGATCTCGGCCATGCGCGACCTGGACGCCCAGCTGCGCGGCGTCGACCTCGCCGGGGTCGACCTGCTCGCCGCACTGCGCGACGCCGTCGACGAGGCCGCGGCCCGGCTCACCGCGCTCGCCAAGCAGGACCCGGACCTGCGCGGCACGGGCACCACCGTCGTCGCGTTCCTGGTCGACGGCACCCGGATCGGGGTCCTGCACCTCGGCGACTCCCGCGCCTACCTGCTGCGCGAGGGCGAGCTGCACCGGCTCACGCGCGACCACACGCTCGTCCAGTCCCTCGTCGACGAAGGCCGCATCTCCGAGGAGGAGGCGGCGACGCACCCGCGCCGGTCGTGGCTGGTCAAGACGCTGCAGGACAGCAGCACCCCCGAGCCGGACCTGTTCCACGTCGACGGTGTGCCCGGCGACCGCTACCTCATCTGCTCCGACGGCGTCACCGCCGTCCTGGAGGACGCGCAGCTGCAGGAGGTCCTCGCCGGAGTCGCCGAGCCAGAAGCGGCCGTCGCGGAGCTGATCGCCCGCGCCAACGCGGGCGGCGGCCCGGACAACATCACCTGCATCGTGGCCGACCTCGTGGAAGGCGCCGAACCGGACGACGACAACCCGGTCGTCGTCGGCGCAGCCGCCACACTGTCCTGAGACCCGGCCCCCGTCGCTGTGCGAGTCGGACGTTCGCTCCCGTCAGCGGCGGGCCACGAGCCGCCGCAGCGGCACGGGGAGCACCCGGCCCGGACCGGCTCGCCCGGCGAGGTGGGCTGCCACGCGCTCGCGGACGTCCGTCGGCAGGTCCGGCGGCCACCACCCGGCCCGCGGTAGGTCGGTCACGAGCGCGTGCGCCGCGGCCGCGTCGGGCAGCGGGAGGGTGAACGCGCACCGGTCGTCGCCGAGTACGGCGAAGTCGGCGGCGGCGAGCAACCAGCCGGCCTGGTCGAGCGCGGACCGGTTGGTCCAGCCGGTGCGGTGCACCGCTGCCGTCCGCAGCTCCGCGAGCGAGCGCGGGCTCGCCGACGGCACCACGACGACCAGCGTCCCGGACGGCCGGAGCACGCGCCGGAGCTCGGCGAAGACACCGTCGAGGTCGCGCAGGCGGGGCAGTGCGAGCAGCAGGACGGCGCCGTCCACCGCGTTGTCGCCCAGCGGCAGCGCGTTGGCGTGACCGGCGACCACCGGCGGCCCGCCCGGCCGGGGCGCCGGGTCGACCCCGACCCACCGGCCGGCGAACTCGCCCGCCAGCGGCCCGGATCCGCAGCAGACGTCCACCACCCGGGTGGCGTTCGCGAGCGGGCTCGCCGCCCACGGGATGGCGCCGGCCCCGTTCCGGTCGGTGGCGGCGCGCAGCAGCCGTCCCGCGACGTCGTCGGGGGGTGTCTTCACGGGGCGGAGTATCCGGTACGGCATAGCCTGGGCTCATGGCGCACGTCGAGCCCGCCGAACCACAGCCGTCCACCCGGCCGGCCGGCGAGGTCGCGGGCCTCGTCGGCGTCGGCGGGATGATCGCCGTGCTCGTCGCGGCCGGTGTCACCGCGCTGTCCGGGGCCCGGCCCGCCGCGGCGCTCGGCCTGCCGGACCCGGGGACGCTCACACAGGTCGGGCTACCGGCGATGCGGACGGTCTCCGAGATCTGCATGGTGCTGACGATCGGGGCGGTGCTGCTCGCGGCGTTCCTCGTGCCGCCGCAGCGGTCGGGCTACCTGGACGTCGCCGGGTACCGGGCGTTGCGGGCGGCGTCCTGGACGGCGGCGGGCTGGACCGTCGCCGCCCTGCTCATGGTGCCGCTGAGCATGGCCGACGCGCTCGGACGCCCGGTCGACCAGCTGCTCGACCCGGCCACGGTGCTCGACCTCCTGCCGCGAATCGAACCGGCCACCACCTGGGCGCTCACCACGCTCGTCGCGGTGGTCGTCCTCGTCGGCTGCCGCGCGGTGCTGACCTGGGGGTGGACCGCCGTCCTCTTCGGCATCACGCTGCTCGGACCGCTACCCGTGACGTTCACCGGGCACTCCTCCACCGGCGGCTCCCACGACATGGCCTCCGACAGCCTCGTGCTGCACGTGCTCGCCGCGTCCCTGTGGGTGGGCGGGCTCGTCGCCGTGCTGCTGCTCGCAGCGGCGCGCGGCCCGGACCGGCTCGAGGCGCTGGCCACCGCGGTGCCGCGGTACTCGCGGCTGGCGTTGGTCTGCTGGCTCGTCGTCGCCGTCACCGGGGTGGTCAACGCCCTCGTCCGGCTCCCGCTCGGCGCGCTCATCGGTTCGACGTACGGCACGCTCGTGCTGGCCAAGGCCGCTGCTCTCCTCGGGCTCGGCCTGTTGGGTGCCCTGCACCGGCGATCGACGGTGATCCCGGCGGCGCGTGGCGACGCGGGCGCACTGTTGCGCTTCGGCGGGGTCGAGGTGCTGCTGATGCTCGCGACGATCGGTATCGCCGTGGCGCTCGGTCGCACCGCGCCCCCGGACACCGGTGTCGGCCCGCCCTCGCGCGTCGAGGTCGTGATCGGTTACGACCTCGCGGGGCCACCGACGTTCACCAGGCTGGCCCTCGACTGGCGCTTCGACCTGGTCCTCGGGACGGCAGCGCTCGTGCTCGCAGCCGTCTACCTGCTGGGTGTGCGGAGGCTGCACCGCCGCGGCGACCGGTGGGTCACCGGTCGCACGGCCGCGTGGCTCGCCGGATGCGCAGCGCTGCTGGTCGCCACCAGTTCGGGCATCGGGCGGTACGGGCCGGCCATGTTCAGCGTCCACATGGGCCAGCACATGATCCTCGGGATGCTGGTCCCGATCCTGCTGGTGCTCGGGGCGCCGGTCACGCTCGCGCTACGGGCGTTGCCACCGGCCGGGCGCACGGGGCCACCCGGACCACGGGAGTGGCTGCTGGCTGCCGTGCACTCACCCGTCGCGCGCCTGCTCACGCACCCGCTGGTCGCGCTCGCGCTCTTCGTCGGCAGCTACTACGCGCTGTACTTCTCAGCGCTCTTCCCGGCCGCGCTGCCCGAGCACTGGGCGCACAAGGTCATGAACCTGCACTTCGTGCTGGTGGGGGCGTTGTTCTTCTGGCCGATCGTCGGCATCGACCCGGCACCGCGCCGGCTCCTGGCCGCGGCCCGGATGGGGTTGGTGTTCGCCTCCGTGCCGTTCCACGCGTTCTTCGGCGTGGCCGTCATGAGTGGCAACACCCCGCTCGGCGGGGACTACTACCGCAGCCTCGCCCTGCCCTGGGTGCCCGACGTGCTGGCCGACCAGCGGCTCGGCGGTGGCCTGGCCTGGGCCGCCGGCGAGATCCCGCTGCTCATCGTCGTGATCGCATTGCTCGTCCAATGGTCGCGCCAGGACGAACGGTCGGCGAGACGCGCTGATCGACAGGCGGACGTACACGGCGACGCGGACCTCGACGCGTACAACGCGATGCTCCGCCGCCTGGCGACGGGAGGGGCGCCGCTCGTCGCGCAGAGCGACGAAAATGCCCATGAGCCAGGTCACACGAAAGAGACTGTGCCTGGACGGCAGGAGGCCGGTGCAACCCGCGGCGGCACCTCCTCAGAGGCCGTCGCCGCAGGTCAACGCGATCCGGACCGCCCGCAGAGGCCGTCCGGAGGGCCCGGCGACGACTGACCGTTCGTCGCGCGCGGTGCCCCGGACAGGCACGGTGAGTGACGCCTGACGGCCCGTTTCCGCTGGTCAGCGCGTTACGAGGGGGGCGATTTGACTGTCCCGGAAGCCGTCGCGTAACTTTCTCTTCGTCAGCGAGACACCGGACAGAACGAAGGCCTGAGAGCCTCGGTCAACAGGGCCCGCTGGCCGCCCCCCTCACAGGGACCCCCCGGATCCACTCGGATCGGGAGGTGTACAGTGGGGGAACAGCCCCGGAAGGACGCCTAACGGCGGACGATGGTGTGCGGGTGTCTCTTGAGAACTCAACAGTGTGTCGAGCTTGTTCATGAATTGGCTTTGTGCCAGTTTGAACATTATGCCGAGGCCCCGTCCTCGGCAACATTGTAGGGCCAGTTTTTGTTGGAGAGTTTGATCCTGGCTCAGGACGAACGCTGGCGGCGTGCTTAACACATGCAAGTCGAGCGGTAAGGCCCCTTCGGGGGTACACGAGCGGCGAACGGGTGAGTAACACGTGGGTGACCTGCCCTCAGCTCTGGGATAAGCCCGGGAAACTGGGTCTAATACCGGATATGACCTGCTGCTGCATGACAGCGGGTGGAAAGTTTTTCGGCTGAGGATGGGCCCGCGGCCTATCAGCTTGTTGGTGGGGTGATGGCCTACCAAGGCGACGACGGGTAGCCGGCCTGAGAGGGCGACCGGCCACACTGGGACTGAGATACGGCCCAGACTCCTACGGGAGGCAGCAGTGGGGAATATTGCGCAATGGGCGAAAGCCTGACGCAGCGACGCCGCGTGGGGGATGACGGCCTTCGGGTTGTAAACCTCTTTCGACCGGGACGAAGGGAAACTGACGGTACCGGTAGAAGAAGCACCGGCCAACTACGTGCCAGCAGCCGCGGTAATACGTAGGGTGCGAGCGTTGTCCGGAATTATTGGGCGTAAAGAGCTCGTAGGCGGTGTGTCACGTCGGTCGTGAAAACTTGGGGCTTAACCCTGAGCGTGCGGTCGATACGGGCATCACTTGAGTTCGGCAGGGGAGACTGGAATTCCTGGTGTAGCGGTGAAATGCGCAGATATCAGGAGGAACACCGGTGGCGAAGGCGGGTCTCTGGGCCGACACTGACGCTGAGGAGCGAAAGCGTGGGGAGCGAACAGGATTAGATACCCTGGTAGTCCACGCCGTAAACGGTGGGCACTAGGTGTGGGGGCCATTCCACGGTCTCTGTGCCGCAGCTAACGCATTAAGTGCCCCGCCTGGGGAGTACGGCCGCAAGGCTAAAACTCAAAGGAATTGACGGGGGCCCGCACAAGCGGCGGAGCATGTGGATTAATTCGATGCAACGCGAAGAACCTTACCTGGGTTTGACATGCACTAGACGCGTCTAGAGATAGGCGTTCCCTTGTGGCTGGTGTGCAGGTGGTGCATGGCTGTCGTCAGCTCGTGTCGTGAGATGTTGGGTTAAGTCCCGCAACGAGCGCAACCCTCGTTCCATGTTGCCAGCGGGTTATGCCGGGGACTCATGGGAGACTGCCGGGGTCAACTCGGAGGAAGGTGGGGATGACGTCAAGTCATCATGCCCCTTATGTCCAGGGCTTCACACATGCTACAATGGCTAGTACAGAGGGCTGCGAGACCGCGAGGTGGAGCGAATCCCTTAAAGCTAGTCTCAGTTCGGATCGGGGTCTGCAACTCGACCCCGTGAAGTTGGAGTCGCTAGTAATCGCAGATCAGCAACGCTGCGGTGAATACGTTCCCGGGCCTTGTACACACCGCCCGTCACGTCATGAAAGTTGGTAACACCCGAAGCCGATGGCCTAACCCCTTGTGGGAGGGAGTCGTCGAAGGTGGGACCGGCGATTGGGACGAAGTCGTAACAAGGTAGCCGTACCGGAAGGTGCGGCTGGATCACCTCCTTTCTAAGGAGTCCACCGTGTTGGTGGGGTTGACCACTGCTCGAAGTTCTGAGCGTGGTTCTCCTTGTCTTTGAACAGTCACACCTTGCACGTCTGGGGGTGTGGCGCTGGGTGGAACACAAAGAGTCAGTTCATGGATGTCGACACACTGTTGGGTCCTGAGGAGACACCTTGCTGGTGTTTGCTCAGCTCCCGGTCTGATCGTCTAACGCCTCACATTGGTTGGGGTGGTGATGGTCGAACCCGACCGGGGTGTGGTTGTGCGTTGAGTGTTGCATAGTGGATGCGAGCATCTTGTTGTGAATAAGTGTTTAAGGGCACATGGTGGATGTCTAGGCATCAGGAGCCGATGAAGGACGTGGGAGGCCGCGATAGGCCTCGGGGAGCTGTCAACCGAGCTGTGATCCGAGGATTTCCGAATGGGGAAACCCGGCACCCGTCATGGGGTGTCACTCATGCCTGAATACATAGGGTATGAGGGGGAACGTGGGGAAGTGAAACATCTCAGTACCCACAGGAAGAGAAAACAACCGTGATTCCGTGAGTAGTGGCGAGCGAAAGCGGATGAGGCTAAACCTCGGTCGTGTCAAGCCGGCAGGCGTTGCGGCTGGGGTGTTGTGGGATTTCGTCGTTGGGGTTCTGCCGAGCTCCAGATGGTGTTGTGTGGTGTTAGTGGAAGACTTCTGGAAAGGGTCGCCGTAGTGGGTGAGAGCCCCGTACGCGAAAACGCCGCACGTGTCATGGACGTTGTTCCCGAGTAGCAGCGAGCTCGTGGAATTTGCTGTGAATCTGCCGGGACCACCCGGTAAGCCTAAATACTCCCTGATGACCGATAGCGGACTAGTACCGTGAGGGAAAGATGAAAAGTACCCCGGGAGGGGAGTGAAATAGTACCTGAAACCGTGTGCCTACAAGCCGTCAGAGCTTTTCGAAGTGATGGCGTGCCTTTTGAAGAATGAGCCTGCGAGTTATGCTTCGTGGCGAGGTTAACCCGTGTGGGGTAGCCGTAGCGAAAGCGAGTCTGAATAGGGCGTGTAGTCGCGGGGTGTAGACCCGAAGCGGAGTGATCTACCCATGGCCAGGGTGAAGCGACGGTAAGACGTCGTGGAGGCCCGAACCCACCAGGGTTGAAAACCTGGGGGATGAGCTGTGGGTAGGGGTGAAAGGCCAATCAAACTCCGTGATAGCTGGTTCTCCCCGAAATGCATTTAGGTGCAGCGTCGCGTGGTGGATGCCGGAGGTAGAGCACTGGATGGGCTAGGGGGCCGACAAGCTTACTGAACTCAGCCAAACTCCGAATGCCGGTATTTCTAGCGCGGCAGTGAGACTGCGGGGGATAAGCTTCGTAGTCGAGAGGGAAACAGCCCAGATCACCGGCTAAGGCCCCTAAGCGTGCGCTAAGTGGGAAAGGATGTGGGATCGCCCAGACAACCAGGAGGTTGGCTTAGAAGCAGCCACCCTTTAAAGAGTGCGTAATAGCTCACTGGTCAAGTGGTCCTGCGCCGACAATGTAGCGGGGCTCAAGCGCACCGCCGAAGCCGTGGCAATGCCACATTAGATCCGCTTCTCCTCTTCGGGGGAGTTGTGTAGTCGTGGTGTTGGGTAGGGGAGCGTCCTGCATCCGGTGAAGCGGCCCTGTGAGGGAGTCGTGGAGGGTGTGGGAGTGAGAATGCAGGCATGAGTAGCGAATGCAGAGTGAGAACCTCTGCCGCCGAATGACCAAGGGTTCCTGGGCCAGGTTAATCCGCCCAGGGTGAGCCGGGACCTAAGGCGAGGCCGACAGGCGTAGTCGATGGACAACGGGTTGATATTCCCGTGCCTGTGACAGTGCGCCCGTGCCGAGGCCGGTGATGCTAACCATCCGAACCCGCTTGCTGGCCTTCGGGCTGGCTTGTTGGGGGAGCGTGGGGCCCGATCCGGTAGTAGGCAAGCGATGGGGTGACGCAGGAGGGTAGTCCCGCCAGGCGGTGGTAGTCCTGGTGTAAGCCTGTAGCCCGACATGTAGGTAAATCCGCATGTCATCAAGGGTGAGAGGTGATGCGTAGCCGATTGAGGCGAAGTAGGATGATCCCATGCTGCCGAGAAAAGCCTCTAGCGAGTGCTGTTGCGGCCCGTACCCTAAACCGACACAGGTGGTCAGGTAGAGAATACCGAGGCGATCGAGTGAACTGTGGTTAAGGAACTCGGCAAAATGCCCCCGTAACTTCGGGAGAAGGGGGGCCGGAGGCTCTGAAGCCCTTTGCGGGCTAGGGGCAGCCGGCCGCAGAGACCAGGCCCAAGCGACTGTTTACTAAAAACACAGGTCCGTGCGAAGTCGCAAGACGATGTATACGGACTGACGCCTGCCCGGTGCTGGAACGTTAAGAGGACCTGTTAGCTCTTCGGGGCGAAGCGGAGAATTTAAGCGCCAGTAAACGGCGGTGGTAACTATAACCATCCTAAGGTAGCGAAATTCCTTGTCGGGTAAGTTCCGACCTGCACGAATGGCGTAACGACTTGGGCGCTGTCTCGACCACAGACTCGGCGAAATTGCACTACGAGTAAAGATGCTCGTTACGCGCGGCAGGACGGAAAGACCCCGGGACCTTTACTACAGCTTGGTATTGGTGCTCGGTTCGGCTTGTGTAGGATAGGTGGGAGACTGTGAAGCTGTCACGCCAGTGATGGTGGAGTCGTTGTTGAAATACCACTCTGGTCGAATTGGGTGTCTCAACCTCGGGCCATGATCTGGTTCAGGGACAGTGCCTGGTGGGTAGTTTAACTGGGGCGGTTGCCTCCCAAAGTGTAACGGAGGCGCCCAAAGGTTCCCTCAGCCTGGTTGGCAATCAGGTGTCGAGTGTAAGTGCACAAGGGAGCTTGACTGTGAGACTGACAGGTCGAGCAGGGACGAAAGTCGGGACTAGTGATCCGGCACCTCCTGGTGGAAGGGGTGTCGCTCAACGGATAAAAGGTACCCCGGGGATAACAGGCTGATCTTGCCCAAGAGTCCATATCGACGGCATGGTTTGGCACCTCGATGTCGGCTCGTCGCATCCTGGGGCTGGAGTAGGTCCCAAGGGTTGGGCTGTTCGCCCATTAAAGCGGTACGCGAGCTGGGTTTAGAACGTCGTGAGACAGTTCGGTCCCTATCCGCCGCGCGCGCAGGAGACTTGAGGAAGGCTGTCCCTAGTACGAGAGGACCGGGACGGACGAACCTCTGGTGTGCCAGTTGTCCCGCCAGGGGCATGGCTGGTTGGCTATGTTCGGAAGGGATAACCGCTGAAGGCATCTAAGCGGGAAGCTCGTTCCAAGATGAGGTCTCCCACCACCTTGCGTGGTTAAGGCCCCCAGCAGACCACTGGGTTGATAGGCCAGAGATGGAAGCCCAGCAATGGGTGGAGTTGACTGGTACTAATAGGCCGAGGGCTTGTTCACAGCAAGTTGTTTGCATCCACTATGCGACCCTGAGCGCACAGCTACGTTCATTTTGGCGCATCCACTATGGTTTCATATAATTTGATAGTGTTGTCGGTGGTTTTGGCGGAGGGGGAACGCCCGGTCCCATCCCGAACCCGGAAGCTAAGCCCTCCAGCGCCGATGGTACTGCACTCGTTAGGGTGTGGGAGAGTAGGTCGCCGCCGACATTCAACGTTCAGTGGGCCCCCGCCAGCAGGCGGGGGCCCACTTTTGTTTTTCTCGAGTCTTGCACGGGATACCGACAAGACCTGTCGCGCCGACCGGAGTTGTCCACCTCGCACCTCGGCCATCCACAGTTCCGACGC
Source organism: Pseudonocardia cypriaca (assembly GCF_006717045.1). Taxonomy (NCBI): domain Bacteria; kingdom Bacillati; phylum Actinomycetota; class Actinomycetes; order Pseudonocardiales; family Pseudonocardiaceae; genus Pseudonocardia; species Pseudonocardia cypriaca. The sequence goes on along the minus strand of NZ_VFPH01000002.1, from coordinate 1,665,653 downwards.
GGGCCTCGTGTCCTCCCCGCGGATCACGCACGCTCGACGTGGGTGGCCCGACGGGTCACCGGACACGAGGGCGAGGAGCGCAACGATGAACGCAATCCAGGTCACGGTGCCGGGCCGAATCGCCACCAAGCCCGAGCGGCTTTCGTCGAAGAACGGGGTGGGTGCGCGGTTCCGGATCGCGAGCACGGAGCGGTTCTTCAACCGTGCGGCAGCGGAGTGGAGCGAGGCGGACCCGGTCTACCTCACGGTCACCTGCTGGCGGCAGCTCGCGGAGAACGTGCTCCTGTCGCTGCGCGTGGGCGATCCGGTCATCGTGCACGGGAAGCTGGTCAACCCGAGCTTCGAGCGTGACGGCCGCGTAGAGCGCCGGCTGGAGATCAGTGCGGGGGCGGTCGGGCCGGATCTCCGGTGGTCCACCGCCGTTGTCACGCGCTCGAGGGCGGCCGCAGCCGATGCTCCGCCGGGCACGGGCGGCCCGTCCGGCGCACCCACCGGGCCGTCGGGCGAGCCGCAGCGGCCCGGCAGCGGTGTATCCGGCGGCGCAGAGGGCGATCCTCGGCCACGTGTGCTGGCCGGTGAGGCGGCCGTCGGTGCGCGACGGGGCGGAACTACCATCGTCACGTGGCGGAGTTCATCTACAGCATGCAAAGGGTCCGCAAGGCCCATGGCGACAAGGTCATCCTCGACAACGTCACTCTGAACTTCCTGCCCGGAGCGAAGATCGGCGTTGTCGGGCCGAACGGCGCCGGCAAGTCGACCGTGCTCAAGATCATGGCCGGCCTCGAGCACCCGAACAACGGCGACGCGATCCTGGCCCCTGGCGCCACGGTCGGCATCCTCCAGCAGGAGCCGCCGCTGAACGAGGAGAAGACGGTCCTCGGCAACGTGGAGGAGGGCCTCGGCGAGATCAAGCAGCAGCTCGATCGCTACAACCAGATCGCCGAGGAGATGGCCACGGGCTACTCCGACGAGCTGATGGAGGAGATGGGCCGGCTCCAGGAGATCCTCGACCACAACGACGCGTGGGAGCTCGACTCCCAGCTCGATCAGGCGATGGACGCTCTGCGGTGCCCGCCGCCGGATGCTCCGGTCAGCCAGCTGTCCGGCGGGGAGCGGCGCCGGGTCGCGCTGTGCAAGCTGCTGCTGAGCAAGCCCGACCTCCTGCTGCTCGACGAGCCCACCAACCACCTCGACGCGGAGAGCGTGTTGTGGCTGGAGCAGCACCTCGCGAGCTACCCCGGCGCCATCCTCGCGGTCACCCACGACCGGTACTTCCTCGACAACGTCGCCGAGTGGATCATGGAGCTCGACCGGGGCCGGGCCATCGGCTACGAGGGCAACTACTCCACCTACCTGGAGAAGAAGGCCGAGCGCCTCGCCGTCACGGGGCGCAAGGACGCCAAGCTGCAGAAGCGACTCGTCTCCGAGCTCGCGTGGGTCCGGTCGGGGGCGAAGGCCCGGCAGGCGAAGAGCCGCGCCCGGCTGCAGCGCTACGAGGAGATGGCCGCCGAGGCCGCGCAGTACCGCAAGCTCGACTTCGAGGAGATCCAGATCCCGCCGGGGCCGCGGCTGGGCAACGTCGTGGTCGAGGTCGACCACCTCGACAAGGGCTTCGACGGCCGGGTCCTCATCAAGGACCTGTCGTTCTCGCTGCCCCGCAACGGCATCGTCGGCGTGATCGGTCCGAACGGCGTGGGCAAGACCACGCTGTTCAAAACGATCGTCGGGCTCGAGGAGCCGGACTCCGGCACGGTCCGCGTCGGCGAGACGGTCCTGCTGTCGTACGTCGACCAGAACCGGTCCGGGATCGACCCGAAGAAGACGGTCTGGGAGGTCGTCTCCGACGGGCTCGACCACATCAAGGTCGGCAACGTCGAGATGCCCTCGCGGGCGTACGTGGCGGCGTTCGGGTTCAAGGGGCCGGACCAGCAGAAGCCGGCGGGCGTCCTGTCCGGCGGCGAGCGCAACCGCCTGAACCTGGCGCTCACGCTCAAGCAGGGCGGAAACCTGATCCTGCTCGACGAGCCCACCAACGACCTCGACGTCGAGACGCTCGGTTCGTTGGAGAACGCGCTGGAGCAGTTCCCGGGCTGCGCCGTGGTGATCTCGCACGACCGCTGGTTCCTGGACCGCGTCGTCACCCACATCCTGGCGTGGGAAGGTAGCGACGAGAACCCGGCCTCGTGGTTCTGGTTCGAGGGCAACTTCGAGGCGTACGAACGCAACAAGATCGAACGCATGGGTGCGGAGGCGGCGCGACCGCACCGAGTGACGCACCGTAAGCTGACTCGCGACTGAGAGCTATGCATCCCCCGGCTGGTGATCTCTACCGGCTCGGGAGGCGGATCCCGGCACTTCAGGAGGTCACGTGGGGTCGACGCGTGCCGAAGGCCGAGTGATCGGGGCAGTACCACGGGTGAACGCAGACCTCGTTGAGGCTGCTGCGGCTCTCCGGTGGGCTCGCCCCGACCTCACGGCCGAGCTGGCCGACCACGTGCTCGAGGAGGCGTCCGCCGCCGGCCAGCAGGACCGGTGGTTGGACGCCGCGGGGTGGGCCGTGCACGCACGGACCGCCACCGGCGACGGACGTGAGACCGCGTGCGGGGTGCTCGCAGCCTTGCCGCAGTGGGGCAGCGAGGCGCTCACCGGCGCCGCGGCCCGTCGCCTCCGGATCGAGCTGGCGATGGTGGCGGCGGGCGCCGGCGAGGTCGAGTTCGCCCGCAGGCTCCTCGCCGGGGTGCAGGCCGACGACGGTGACCCCGAGCTCACCGCCGACCTCCTCTGCGCCCACGCCCGGTGCGCCGTCGAGGACGCGCCCGACGAGGTGGCGGCGGCGCTCGACTCAGCCGACGCCGCGTGGGCCGCGGTCGGCGGCACGGCGGGCGAGCTCGGCGGTGCATCGGTGGCCCTCGTGCGGGCCGTCGTGGAGCGCCGTGCGGGGCGGTCGGCGGCCGCCGTCGACCACGCGGCCGACGGGCTCGCCCGGCTGGAGCGTGCCCGCGCAGGCGCAGGCAACGCCTCGGGCCACCTCGCTGCCGCGCTCGCGGCGGAGTGGATCTCCGCGCTGCTGGACGCCGGGCGGCTCACCGAGGCACGCGAGGGCTGCGGTGCGTTGCTGCCCCGCCTCTCGGAGCAGGCGCGTCCCACCCGGCAGCTGGCGCTGTTGAGGCTCACTGTCACGAGGGTGCTCGCCGCCGAGGACGCCCGCGCAGACACTGCGGAGCTGCTCGAGCAGGCCGCCGAGGCCGCCGCGGGAAGCGATGTGCCAGACCTCGAGGCGGTCTGCCGCACGGCCCTCGGCGCATTGCACGAGCAGGCGGGGCGGCTCGACACCGCTCTCGCGGCGCTGCAGCTCGCCGTCGGCGCCGAACGCCGCGACCGTGGCCGGTCCCGTCGCTTCCTGGCCGCGCTGGCCGAGCTGCCCGCCGAGCTGCCCACTGCATTGCCCACAGCGCCGCCCACCGAGCGACCGGTCGAGCCCGAGCAGCCGAAGCGGCACCGGGAACGGCAGGGGTCTTCCACCTCGCGGGCCGGAGCGAACAGCACTGCGCCCGCAAGCGCGGCACCGGCAGACACTGCACCGGCGGACACTGCACGGGCGAGCTCCGAGGCAACCACGGTGTTGCCTGCGATCACGCGTGGCGACCGGAAGCTCAGGGCGAACCGGGGCGAGGACCGGGAGCGGGGGAAGTCGCGGTTCGAGCGGCTGCTCGAGGAGCCCGCGCCCGCCGAGGCCGAGCCGGCCGCCCCCGACGAGCCGTCGACCGCGTGGGACGCCGTGCCGTGGAACGGTTCCTCGGGCGACTCGCCGATCGGCGACCTGTTGATCCGGAGCTTCCGCACCGATCCGACCGAGCCGGCAGAGAACGGCTCGGCGCGGCGCAACGGCAAGTCCGTCGGTGGGTCGGCACGGCGCTCGGAGGAGCCTGGCACCTCGTCCGGCTGGATGCCGAAGCTCGACGCAGACCGTGCGGGCGACGAGGAGTCGCCCACGCGCCGCCGAGGGCGGTCGGGCGACACCGACCGCAGACGCTCCCGCCGCGCCGGTGCGGAGAGGGACGACACCCCGTCGGACCCGACACGGCAGTCCGAGCCCACCCAGCGGCGTTCCCGCCACGGCGACGACGAGCCCGCCGACCGCGCTGATGCCCGCACCGCTCGCGGACGGCACGGTCGCGCCGGGAGCCTCGACGCTTCCGAGGACGGCGAGGGCGACCGGTCCCGGAGCACGCGGGGCGGCGGTGCGCGGCGACGGCAGGAACCGGCGGCTGTCGATTCGTGGACGCCGGAGTCGGACGTGAAGGGCCCGGATCTGCGCGGCGCCGACCGGCGCGGGGATGCGGAACCGATCGCGGCCCCGACGTCGTCCGGCACCTCGGACGACTCCGACGGCTGGTTGCAGTCGGCGCTCGCGGAGCTCGATCGCGCACTCAGCGGCATCGGGGTCAGCGGGCCCGCCCGGGTCGACGAGCCGGCGGCCTCCGACGACGGGTGCTCCGTGGTCGTCGACATCGCGCGCGACGGCAGGCGCTTCGCGGGCCGACGCGCGGCGGCGGTTGTGCGCTCGGTCGCCGATCTGCTCGCCGACCGGCTCCCCGCCGGAGCTCGGTCCCAGTTCGCCGACGCCGACGCGCTCGTCGTCACACGTGCGGGCTGGAGCCGGCCCGATGCCACCGACTGGATGCATCGCACGCTGCCCGGGCTGCTGGACGGGTTCCTCGCCCCCGAGGACCTTCCCGGAGCGCAGCTGCGCGTGGCGGTGCACGACGCCGACGGCCCGGTGGGAGCGCAGCTGCTGCAGCCGCTCGCCCCGGCAGGGCGGGAGCGCGGCACGGCGGATCCGTCGGCCGAGGTCCCGGCCACCGTGTCGGAGGCTCGCGGGCAGAAGTTCCGGGCCGCGCGGGCGGGTCGGCCGGAACGAGGGGCCGGCCCCCTCGGGGAGCGCCACTCGGACCCGGCTGGAGTGACGGCCCCCGCCGCGTCGGCGGGCTGGCCGTTCTCGGGGGACGACCCGGAGCCCGATCCCGCGCCGCTCACCGCGGACGACGCGCCGCGCAGCGATGAAGCCGGTGAACGGGGCCGGCGGCACCGCTCCGACACGCCGGAGCGGGCGCGCAGTGCGCAGGAACCGGTGAAAGCCGGTGGATCCGGCCGCGCAGCTCGCCGCCGCAGCGCTGACACGCCGTCGGGCACGGGCGTGAACGGCACCGGCTCGAACGGGACGGTGTCGAAGGGCACGGCGTCCAACGGGACGGCGTCGAACGGCACGGCGTCCAACGGGACGGCGGCGAACGGCGCGGCCGCGAACGGGAACGGGGCGGCGAACGGCAACGGCGCCGGTTCCGGGCGACGCGCGAAGCGCGCCGAGGCCGGCGACACCGCCCCTGCAGAGCGCGCCCCGGAGCAGGTCGCCGTGTCGGCGAAGGGCCGGGAGGGGGCCGGTCGCGAGCCGGACCGGGCGGAGTCCACGGAGGGGCTCGGGATCGCCGACCTGCTGGCCGGGGCGTTGGCGGCCTACCGCGGGATCTAGTGCCACGCACCAGATCGGCGCAACCGCAGGGGTGCGGAGGCTCGCAGTCGCAGGGTTGCGAGCCCGAGCGCCGGAGCCGACGAGCGGGATTCGGGCGAGTGGAGCAGGGCTAGGGTGGCGGTGAGCCCGCCGGCCGCGGGCGACCCACGGCGGCGGAGTGAGTACGCCGTCGGCGAGACCCGGAGCTGAATTGTGACGAGCCGGACCCGGGAGTGGGCGGAGTCGCCCGCTACCGATCCCGAGCCGACCGACCCCGCCCTTGCCGACCTGGGGGCGCTGTACGCGCGGCACGCGCCGGACCTCCAGCGCGGCGACCACCTGCCGCTGCTTCTCGGCGCGGCCCGCGGCCACCTGCAGCTCGCGCGGGTGCGGGCCGCCGGGGAGCCGCTGATCCGGGTGCGGGACCCGCAGGAGAGCACCGAGGCGGGATCGGTCGTCGAGATCGTCACCGACGACATGCCGTTCCTCGTCGAGTCGCTGCTGGCCGCCGTGGCCCGGGCGGGTTCCGAGACGCAGCGGGTGATCCACCCGATCGTCGTGGTGCGCCGCGGCCCCACGGGCGAGCTCGCCGACGTGCTCACCGACGCGGACCCGGCGGCACCGCCCCCGGATGCACTCGTCGAGTCGTGGATCCACCTCGACCTCGCCCCCGGCGACGTCGACCGGGCCGAGCTGGAGCAGGCGCTGGCGCGCGTGCTGCGCGACGTCCGCGAGGTCGTCGAGGACGCCGAACCCATGGTGCAGCGGGCGCGGCAGGTTGCCGACGACCTGCCCAGCCGCTCCCCGGCGTCCGACGGCACCAACCCGGCCGACGTCGCGGAGCTGCTGCGCTGGCTCGCCGACGGCCACTTCACGTTCCTCGGGTACCAGCACTACCGGGTCAGCGGTGACGACATGCACGCCGAACCGGAGTCGGGTCTCGGCGTGCTCCGGAAGCATTCGACGATCGCCGGCAAGTTCGCGCCGAAGGTCGACAAGGCCGAAGGCCAGGACGAGCTGCTGGTGATGACGCGCGCCAGCGCGCCGAGCCCGCTGCGGCCCGTGCACCCGTACTACCTCGCGATTCGCACGTTCGACGCGAGCGGGCGGCTCGTCGGGGAGCACCGGTTCCTCGGGCTGCTCACCGTGCCTGCGCTGTACGAGAGCGTGCTGGACATCCCGGTTGTCGAGCGGCGCGTGCGCGACGCGATCCACCGGGCGGGCTTCCCGCTGGAGTCGTACTCCGGGCAGCGCATGCTGGAGGTGATCTCCGGGCTGCCGCGCGAGGAGCTGTTCGCGGTCGGCGAGCAGCGGCTGCACGACACCGCGGTCGGCGTGCTCGCGGTGGCCGGCCGCCGGGCCGTGCGGCTGTTCCTGCGCTCCGACCCGTACCGCCGGTTCGTCTCGTGCCTCGTCTACGTGCCGCGTGACCGCTACACCACCGACGCCCGCATCCGGATGGCCGACGTGCTGCAGCGTCGGCTGGGTGGCAGGCAGGTCGAGTTCACGGTTCGGCTGTCGGAGTCGAGCCTCGCGATGGTGCACTTCACGGTCCTGGCCGAGCCGGACGCCGCCGGGTTCGGTGACGTCGACGTGGCGGCGCTGCAGGACGAGCTCACCGAGGCCGTCCGCACCTGGGACGACCGGCTGCTCTCGCAGCCCGACACGGCCGGGGTGGCCGCGCTCCTGCCCGGCGTGCCCGAGCCGTACAAGGCCGCCGTCGCCCCGCAGCACGCTGTCGAGGACCTGCGCCGGATCGCGGCCCTGTCCGAGACGGGCGCGTTCGACACCCGCATGTACATGGCCGACGTCGAGAACAGCGAGCCGCGGTTCACCCTCTACCTCGCGGGCGCGCCCGCCTCGCTCACCGCGGTGCTCCCGCTGCTGCAGCAGCTCGGCGTCGACGTGCTGGACGAGCGCCCTTCGGAGTTCGCGCGGCCCGACGGGCTGCGGTGCTTCCTCTACGACTTCGGGATCAAGGTCGACGAGTCCGTCCGGGCGGCGTTCGACGATCCCCAGGTCGTGCAGGCGTTCTGCACGGCCTTCCGGGCGGCGTGGCGCGGCGACGCGGAGTCCGACCGGTTCTCGGCGCTGGTGCTCCGCGCCGGGCTGCCGTGGCGCGAGGCCGCCGTGCTGCGTGCGTACGCCCGCTACGCCCGCCAGCTGGGCAGCCCGTACGGGCCGAACTACATGGCCAACACGCTGCTCGCGCACCCGGGCGTCGCAAAGGCCCTGATGGCGCTCTTCCGCGCGCGGTTCGAGCCCGGGCTCGCCGAGCGCGAGCGGGAGGTGCTCGCCGCGCTCGCCGAGGTGCGTGGGCTGATCGACGCCGTCACGGGGTTGGACGCCGACCGGATCCTGCGCAGCTACCTCGCGATGATGACCGCGACCCTTCGCACCAACTGGTTCCGCGAGCGCGCCTTCTTCTCGTTCAAGCTGAACCCGGCCGAGGTGCCCGGGATGCCCGCGCCCCGGCCGAAGTTCGAGATCTTCGTGTACTCGCCGCGGGTGGAGGGTGTGCACCTGCGGTTCGGGCCGGTCGCCCGTGGCGGTCTGCGGTACTCGGACCGGCCGCAGGACTACCGCACCGAGATCCTCGGCCTGGTCAAGGCCCAGGCGGTGAAGAACGCGGTGATCGTCCCGGTGGGGGCGAAGGGCGGCTTCATCGTCCGGCGCGACGACGCCGGGCCCGACGAGGTCGAGTTCTGCTACCGGACCTTCATCTCGGGCCTGCTGGACGTCACCGACAACCTCGTCGTGGGAGAGGGCGGGGCCACCGAGACCGTGCCGCCGCCGGACGTGGTGCGCCACGACGGTGACGACTCCTACCTCGTCGTCGCGGCCGACAAGGGCACGGCCAAGTTCTCGGACGTGGCCAACGACGTCGCCGCGTCGTACGGGTTCTGGCTGGGTGACGCGTTCGCCTCCGGCGGTTCGGTCGGCTACGACCACAAGGCCATGGGCATCACCGCCAAGGGCGCGTGGGAGAGCGTCAAGCGGCACTTCCTGGAGCTGGGTATCGACACCCAGACCCAGGAGTTCACGGTGGTCGGCGTCGGCGACATGTCCGGCGACGTCTTCGGCAACGGGATGCTGCTCTCGCGGCACATCCGGCTGCTCGCCGCCTTCGACCACCGGCACGTCTTCGTCGACCCGGACCCGGACGCCGCGGCGAGCTTCGCCGAGCGCGAGCGGCTGTTCGCGCTGCCGCGGTCCTCTTGGGACGACTACGACCGGTCGGTCATCAGCAGAGGCGGCGGGGTGTGGCCGCGTACGGCGAAGTCGGTGCCGACCGGGCCGGAGATCCGTGCGGCGCTGGGCATCGCCGATGGCGTCGACCGGCTGAGCCCGCCCGAGCTGATCGCGGCGATCCTGCGCGCCCCGGCCGACCTGCTGTGGAACGGCGGCATCGGCACCTACGTGAAGGCGTCGGACGAGACGCACGCCGACGCGGGGGACAAGGCCAACGACCCCGTGCGCGCCGACGCGTCGGAGTTACGCGTGAAGGTCGTCGGTGAGGGCGGAAACCTCGGCCTCACCCAGCGCGGGCGCATCGAGTTCGCCCGGCGCGGCGGGAAGATCAACACCGATGCGATCGACAACTCGGCGGGCGTCGACTGCTCCGACCACGAGGTCAACATCAAGGTCCTGCTGGACCGCCTGGTCGCCGCCGGTCAGCTCGACCGGGAGGCCCGCAACGCGGTCCTGCTGGAGATGACCGACGAGGTGGCCGACCTCGTCCTCGCCGACAACCGCGACCAGAACGCCGTGCTGGGCATCGCGCGGGCGCACGCCGCCGGGATGGTCAGCGTCCACGCGCGCCTCGCGGCCGATCTCGAGACGCGGCGCGGGCTCGACCGCGAGATCGAGGTGCTCCCCAGCGTCGACGGCTTCGCCGCGCTGGAGGCCGCCGGCACCGGCCTCACCAGCCCCGAGCTGGCCACGTTGCTGGCCCACACCAAGCTCGACCTGACGGCGCAGGTGCTGGCCACCGACCTGCCCGACGTGGCCGCGTTCGCGGCGCGGCTGCCGGAGTACTTCCCGCACGCGGTGCGCGAGCGGTTCGCCGCCGCCGTCCGCGAGCACCCGCTGCGGCGCGAGATCGTCACGACGCTGCTGGTCAACGAGATGGTCGACGGCGCCGGGATGACTTATGCGTTCCGGCTGGGCGAGGAGCTCTCGGCCGGCCCCGCCGACGCGCTGCGGGCCTACGCCGTCACCACCGCCGTGTTCGACCTGCGCGCGCTGTGGGAGGAGCTGCGGTCGCCGGGGATCCCCACGGCCGTCTCGGACCAGCTCGTGCTCGAGTCGCGCCGGTTGCTCGACCGCGCCTCGCGCTGGTTCCTCACCAACCGCCCGCAGCCGCTCGCGGTCGGGGCAGAGGTGAGCCGGTTCGCGTCCACCGTGCGGGAGCTGAGCGAGGCGCTGCCGCAGTTCCTGCATGGTCGCGAGCTGGCGGGCGTCGAGATGAAGGCGGCCGAGCTGCGGTCGACCGGCATCGAGCCGGAGACGGCGATGCACAGTGCCGCGCTCGTGTACCGCTACGGGCTGCTCGACGTCGTCGAGCTCACGGAGCTGTCGGAGCGCGACCGGGAGGCACGAGAGCCGCAGGAGGTCGCGGGCCTGTACTACGGCCTGTCCGAGCACCTGGGCATCGACACGGCGCTCACATCGGTCACCGCGCTGGAGCGTGGCGACCGCTGGCACGCGCTCGCCCGGCTCGCCCTGCGCGACGACCTGTACGCGTCGCTGCGGGCGATCACCCTCGACGCGCTGCGCGAGGCCGGCCCCGGCACGTCCGTGGACAAGGCGATCGCGCTGTGGGAGAGGGCGAACGCCTCCCGGCTGGTCCGCGCCCGTGCGGCCCTGCAGGAGGTGGGCAAGGCGGGACAGCTGGACCTGGCCACGCTCTCGGTCGTGTCCCGGCAGCTGCGCGGCCTGGCCCGCTGAGAGCGTTCCCGACCCTGGTTGAGAAAGTGGACGACGTGGCTCCCTTCGTCGCTCATGTCGCCGTGCGCTGGACCGACCAGGACGTCTTCCAGCACGTCAACCACGCGGTCGCCGTGACGCTTCTCGAGGAGGCGCGCATCCAGCTCGTCTTCGACGAGGCAGCGGCGGCGGGCGTGTCGAAGTTCGCCACCGGCCTGCTCGTCACGGAGCTGCCGGTGGACTACAAACGCCAGATCTCCTACCGGTCCCGGCGGCTGCGGGTGGCGATGACGGTGGACGACATGCGGGCGGCGGCGTTCCGCATCCGCTATGCGATGCACGACGGACCGGAGGAGGGCGACGCCGTCGCCGTCACGGCCCAGACGCGGCTCGCCACGTTCGACCTGGCCTCCCAGCGGCCGCGGCGGCTCACCCCGGAGGAGCGGGAGTTCCTGGGGAGGTGGGCGGCATGACCCGGCTGACGGTGCCGGACCCGGACGAGCGTGGCGATCTCGGCGCCTTCGTCGCGCGGGTGGTGCGCCTCGACCAGGCCGCGCTCGTGCGGCTGCAGGCCGGCGACGGCATGGTGACGGCGTGGGCGGCCACCCCGTTCGACGTGCTCGCCACCCGCACCGTGCACGGCGCGCTGGAGCCGGCCGACGTCACGATGCCCGCCGCGGGCCTGCTCACCGCGCTCACGGTGGAGCGGGCCGAGACCGTGGACCCGGGGACGGGTGGGTTGTGGCAGGGCGAGCTGCCGCCGTCCACGGGCTGGCAGCCGGTCGACGACGTGCCGGCCGCGGAGCTGGAACGGCTCACCGAGCGCGGGCTCTCCGTCGCCCGCGAGAACGCGGGACCGATGGGTCCGCCCGCTTCGTTGCTGGACCAGACGGTGCTCACGGTGTCGGCGGAGTCCCGGCCGGCGGTGAAGGTGCCGCTGCGCTGCTTGTTCGCCCTGTCCGGCATGGGGTTCCTGGGCGACACCGGTCCCGACGCCGGCGTGGTCCGGGTGTCGGCCACCGGCACGTGGCTGCGGCTGGACGCCCGCTACGGCGCCGTCGTCCGGCGGCGGATCACCGCGCTCCCGCTGCTCGTCGGCTGAAGCGGGACGCCCGACTCGCCGTGTCAGGCGAGCCAGGCGGCGGTGTCCGGGGGGAGCATGCCGTCGGTGAGGGGTCCGCTGGCCAGGATGGCTTCGCCGGGCGGGAGCGGGACCACGTCCGTGGAGGTGTTCAGCGCGCAGACGAGGGTGGTGCCCGCTCGGCGGAACGCGAAGCAGCCCTCGGGAGCGCCGAACCACTCCAGCTCCTCCCCGTCGAAGCCGGGGTGGGTGTTGCGCAGCTCGATCGCCCGCCGCACCAGCGACAGCATGGAGGCGGTGTCCTCCAGCTGCTCGGCGGCGACGAGCTTGCCGTAGTCGGGCGGCATCGGCAGCCACGGGTCCCCGGAGGTGAACCCGAAGCCCGGGGCGCTGCCTTCCCAGGGCATCGGCACGCGGCAGCGGTCGCGGCCCCGGCGGGTGTGGCCGGAGAGCTCCCACACCGGATCCTGCAGCGTCTCGTCGGGCAGCTCGACGTCGGGGAGGCCGAGCTCCTCGCCGTTGTAGAGGTAGACGACCCCCGGCAGCGCCAGCTCCACGAGGGCCATCGCCCTGGCTCGGGCCAGCCCGGTGACGCCACCGCCGTAGCGGGTGACGGGCCGGGAGACGTCGTGGTTGGACAGGGTCCAGGCCGCGGGCGCGCCCACTCCGGCCACGGCGGCGAGCGACTGCTCGATCGCCGTGCGGATCGCGGCCGCCTCGAACGGCGCCCGTACCAGCCGGAAGTTGAAGCCCAGGTGCAGCTCGTCTGAACGCATGTAGCGGGAGAACCGGGCGCTGTCGCCCACCCACACCTCACCGACGACGAGCCGGCCGGGGTAGTGGTCGAGCACCGCGCGGATCATCCGGTGCACGCCGTGGACGTCGTCGTGGTCGAACCGCGGGTCCGGCTCGACGACCGACGCGGCCCACCGCTCGCCGTCGTGGGACGGCTCGCGGTCCTCGCGGGCGTCCGGGAGGTCCGGCGGCTTGCTCATGCCGTGGGCGACGTCGATCCGGAACCCGTCGACGCCGCGGTCCAGCCAGAACCGCAGCGTCTTCTCCAGGTCGGCCCACACCTCCGGGTTCGTCCAGTTCAGATCCGGCTGCTCGGGTGCGAAGAGGTGCAGGTACCACTCGCCGGGGCTGCCGTCCGGGTCCTGCACCCGGGTCCACGCAGGCCCGCCGAAGACGCTCTGCCAGTTGTTCGGGGGCTCGTCGCCGTTCGGGCCGCGGCCGCGGCGGAAGTGGTAGCGGGCCCGCTCGGGGCTGCCCGGCGCGCTGTCCAGCGCCGCGCGGAACCACTCGTGCTCGCTGGACGTGTGGTTGGGGACGAGGTCGATCGTGACCCGCAGGCCGTGCTCGTGGGCGTCGGCGATGAGGCGGTCGAACGCGGCGAGGTCGCCGAACACCGGGTCGACGTCGCGCGGGTCGGCCACGTCGTAGCCGTGGTCGGCCATCGGCGAGGTGTAGAACGGGGTGAGCCAGATGGCGTCCACGCCGAGCAGCTCGAGGTACCCGAGCCGGGCCCGGATGCCGTCGAGGTCACCGATGCCGTCGCCGTCGGAGTCGGAGAAGGACCGGACGTAGATCTGGTACACCACAGCGTCGCGCCACCACTGGGGGACGGGAGCCGGCGGGGCCGGCGGGGTGGGTAGACGCTGCACGAGCAGAATCTTGCCAAGCTATCGGGGACGGAGCGAGGGCTGTCCGTCACACCGGGTAGTAGTTCGCGCAGTTGGTGGACTCAGAAGGGGCTGTTCACCATACTCGCGGCCGCGTAGGTGAGGTATTGCCACAGCTGGTCGCGGTGGGCGGGGCTCAGTCCCGCGTCGTCGACGGCCACCCGCATGCACCGCAGCCAGGCGTCGCGCTCGATGGGCCCCACCTTGAACGGCGCGTGCCGCATCCGCAGCCGGGGGTGCCCGCGCTGGTCCGAGTAGGTGCGCGGGCCGCCCCAGTACTGCTCGAGGAACAGCCGCAACCGCTCCTCGGCCGGGCCGAGGTCCTCCTCGGGGTAGAGGGGGCGCAGCACCTCGTCCTCGGCCACCTGTTCGTAGAACCGCCGGACGAGCTTCTCGAAGACCGGGGCTCCGCCGACCTCGGCGTAGAAGTTCTGGGGATCGGTCACGGCTCCATCATCCCCTCACGGCATCGAGGGCCGGGAGTCCGACGCCGGGAAGACCGTGGGGCGCGGGACGTTGGCGTCCTCGAAGGCGTCCGCGATGACGGCGTTGAGCGCGCGCTGGACGGCGAACTGCTCGCCGGGCTTGACCTTGACGGTCAGGCGCAGCGTGACGCCCTCCGGTCCGACCCGCTCGACCCCGAGCATCTCGGGCGGTTCCAGCACGGAGTCGGCGACGTCCTTGTCGGCGATCCGCTCGGTGGCGGCGCGCTCGGCGATGGCGCTCGCCGTGGGGATATCGGCGGCGTGGGAGAGCGGCAGGTCGATCACCGCGACGGCGTAGCCCTGGCTCTTGTTGCCGACGCGCAGGATCTCGCCGTTGCGGACGTACCAGACGGTGCCCTGGTGGTCCCGCAGCGTCGTGATCCGGAGACCGACGGCCTCGACGACGCCGCTGGCCTCGCCGGCGTCGATGATGTCGCCGACGCCGTACTGGTCCTCCAGCAGCATGAACATGCCCGAGAGGAAGTCGCGGACGAGGTTCTGGGCTCCGAACCCGACCGCGACACCGACGATCCCGGCCGAGGCGAGGATCGGGGCGAGCGCGACGCCGAACTCGGCGAGCACCATGATCGAGCCGACCGTGAGGATGACGGTCGAGCTGATCGAGCGCAGCACGGAGCCGATGGTGCGGGCCCGTTGGGCGCGGCGCGGGGTCGTGGGGCCGTTCCCGTTCCCGTTGCGCAACCCGGGCGCGCGGCCGACGATGCGGGAGAGCCGCGAGCTGGTGGCTCCGTCGACTACGCGGTTGATCGTGCGGTGGATCAGGAACCTGGCCACCACGCAGAGCACGACGATCAGCGCCACGTTGAACGAGGTGGAGACGATCGTGTCGGCGGAGCGGGCGAGGAAGTCGCTGTTGGTCAACTTGTAGAACTCCGAGCACCAGCTGCCTGCGTCGGCAGCGCAGGTGGGTTGGTCGGGTACGGCGGCAGCGGGCAGGGCTGCAGGGGGAGTGGGGGGCAGGGGAGCGGGGGTCACGACAGCTCCAGACCGGTGTGTGCGGCGAGGAAGGACAGCTGGTCGACCGCCAACGCGACGCTGCGGGAGACCGCGCGGGCGCCATGGCCCACGTCGGTCTCGCGGCGGATGAGGATCGGACGGGTTTGCGGGTCGCCGGTGGTGGCGTGCTGCAGCGCCGCGCACATCTTGCGGGCGTGCAGCGGGTCGACCCGCGTGTCGGAGTCGAACACGGTGAAGAGCACGGCCGGGTAGGCCACGTCGTCGGCGACGTGGTGGTAGGGCGAGTAGCCCAGCAGCCAGCCGAGCTCTTCGGGATCGGCGGCGGTGCCGTACTCGTCGTTCCAGGTGCGGCCGAGCGAGAACTCCTCGTATCGCACCATGTCCAGCAGTGGTGCCGAGCAGACGACCGCCCGGTAGAGCTCGGGGCGCTGGGTGAGCGCCGCGCCGACGAGCAGGCCGCCGTTGGACCCGCCCATGATCGCGAGACGGTCGACTGCGGTGTCGCCCGCGTCGATGAGGGCGGTGGCCGCGGCGTGCAGGTCGTCGAAGACGTTCTGCTTGTCGGCGCGGTTCCCGGCGAGGTGCCACTCCTCGCCCTCCTCGCCGCCGCCGCGCAGGGACACCAGCGCGAACGTGCCGCCCGCCTCGACCCACGCAAGCGCCGAGGCGGTGTAGGCCGGCTCGCGGCTGATGCCGAAACCGCCGTAGCCGGTGACGAGCGCCGGCCGGGGGCCTGGCGCGTCGGGCGGGCTGATGACGAACATCCGCACGGTCGTGCCGTCGGCCGAGGTGAACTCGCGGTGCTCGGTGCGCACGGCGGGCACGTCGATCGCACCCGGCGCCGCCTCCTCCCGGACCGTCAGCTCGGTGGCGAGGTCGTAGCGGTGCACCTCAGGGGGCGTGACCAGGTCGGTCCAGCCGAGCCACAGCCGACCGGCCTCGTCGGGTGTGTCCCGGTCGGCCACCGAGAAGCCGGTGAGGGAGCCGGTGCCCGGCAGCGGGACGGTGGCGTGCAGGGTGCCGTCGGCGGCGTCGTGCAGCGCGACCTCCGCCACCGCGTGCCGGGCGCGCGCGAGCGCGAGCAGGGGTGCCCCGTCCGGCCGTTCGAGGCGGCGCACGGCCTGCAGCACCGAACCGGGGTCCTCCGGGACGAGGTCGCGCCAGTGCTCCCTCCCCGGCGTGCGCGGGTCGGTGACGGCGAGCCGCCAGCGCGGGGCGCCGTCGGTGGTGTGCAGGTACAGCAGGCCGTCGCGGTCGACCCACGCGTGGCACTGCACGTCGTCGGCCTGGGTCAGCAACGGTGTGAGCGGAGGGATCTTCTCCCCGTCGCTCAGCTCCGCGATCCACACGCTGTCGCGCCGGGCCGTGCCGACGTTGCCGGTGACCACGAGCCAGCCGCCGTCGCGCGACACGTGCACGCCGTAGTAGGTGTGCTCCTCGTAGAGCCCGGGGCCGTCGACCAGCTCGTCGGCCGTGGCGGGCGTGCCCACCCGGTGCCGCCAGATCCGGCGGTGGAACGCCTGCTCCCCGGCCGGCACCTCGTCCTCGGCCACCATCCGCACGAAGACGAGCTCCTCGCCCCCCGGCAGCCAGGCGACGTCCGAGTAGCGGCACCGGTCGATGGGCGCCTCGACGTCCTCCCCGGTGGCGACGTCGAGGACGTGCAGCACCGAGTGCTCGTCGCCGCCGCTGGAGAGCTGGTAGGCCAGCAGCCTGCCCTCCAGGTCGGGCACCCAGCCGTCGAGGGTGGTGCGCCCGGTCGGGTCGATCTCGACGGGGTCGAGCAGCACCCGCTCGTCCCCGTCGGGCTCCCGGACGTGCAGCACGGCGTGCTCCTGCCCCGGCGCGCGGCGGGTGGCGAACCGACGACCGGCGCGCCACAGCGGGGCCGACACCGACCCGGCCGACAGGAGCTCGGTGAGCCTCGTGGTGAGCTCCTGGCGGCCGGGGAGCCGGTCGAGGTGTTCGCGGGTCAGCACGTCCTGCGCGGCCGCCCACGCCCGCGTACGCGGGTCGTCCGGGTCCTCGAGCCACCGGTACGGGTCGGCCACGAGGTGGCCGTGCAGATCCTCGATCAGGTCGAGGCGCTCGGCGGCCGGGTAGGGGGCGTCCACGCGGGCCGAGGTTACGTCACCCGGTCCGGTGGTCTTCGTCAGGCAGGTCGCCTCCGCAACCGCGCAGCATCCGGGCCGGTCAGCGTGATCGGGACGGCCGCGTCGGGGTTGCCGACCGCGTTGACGAGATGGGCGCCGTCGCCCACCACGGCGGTGACGCGCCCCGGCCCGGCCTCCTGGATCGCGGCGGGCAGCCACTCCTCGCCGTCGAGGTACCACCAGCGCTCGGCGAGCACGCCCAGCCCGACCGCCCGGACCTCGGCGGTCGCGGCGTCCTCGTCGGGTGCGGTGGCCAGCTCGGCGCCGAACACCGTCAGCGCCCGCCAGCCGCCGTCAGGGCCGGGCTCGACGAACCCGATCAGCTCCCCGTCATCGCGACGTACCTCGGTCCTGGACATGCCGCCACGATCCGTCCGCGAACGGGCCGGGAGCAAACGGTTAACCCGGCCAGCGGTCGGCCACGTGGGCGGGTACCGCGGCCTCCGACGGCAGTGTCGGGTCGGGCTCGGGCACGCCGAAGACCGTGCGGACCGGCAGCACACCGGCCCAGCGCCCGCCTGCGGCGATGTCGGGTTCGTCGTCGCTCGGCGGGCCGGTGCGCACCTTCACGCTCGCCTCGCCGAGGTCGATCGCGAAGACCGCGGTGGAGGCGAGCTCACGCCGGTCCGGCTCGCGGGCGTGCTCCCACGACCCCGGCGAGAGCTGTTCCACGATGGCGCGCAGGCCCGCGAGCTTCTCCGCGGGGTCGGTGACGAGCCGGGCCGGTCCGTGCACCACGGCACTGCGGTAGTTCATCGAGTGGTGGAACACCGAGCGGGCGTACACGATCCCGTCGACGTGGGTGACGGTCAGGCAGACCGGGGCGCCGTCGGCGATCCGGAGCCACCCCGCGCCGGTGGAGCCGTGCACGTAGACCGTGTCGTCGATGCGGCCGTAGCCGGTGGGCAGCACGACGGGGGCGCCGTCGCGGACGAGGCCGATGTGGCAGACGAGCCCCGCGTCGAGCACCGCGTGCAGGTCGGCGCGGTCGGTGCGGGCGCGCTCGCGGAGACGGGTCAGGGTGGTGCGGGCGGTCGTCGAGAGGCTCACACCCCCATCGTCGGTCCCCAGGTGGCATCGTGGCAGGGCCACTTCCGCTCGACTTCGGAAGGCCACTCGTGGACCTGCCACCGCTTCCGCTGGACCGGACCGCACCGCGCCCGCTCGCCGTCCAGCTCGCCGACGCGCTGCGCGCCGCCACCGCCGACGGCACCCTGCGCGCGGGTGACCGCCTCCCTTCGACACGGGCGCTCGCCGCGACGCTGGGTGTCAGCCGCACCGTGACGGCCGCGGCGTACGACCAGCTGCTCGCCGAGGGTTGGGCGCAGGGGCGGCGCGGGTCGGGCACGTACGTGGTGGGAGCGCCGGCCGGGCCGCCGCGGGTGCGGGCCGCCGTCGCGCCCGCCCGGCGTGCCGAGCCCGCCCACGTCGACCTGAGCGCCGGGGCGCCCTGCGTCGCCTCGCTCGACCGGGCCGCGTGGCGGCGGGCCTGGCGGGCGGCAGGCGACGCGGCGCCCGACGTCGAGCCGGACGACGTGGGCCTGGACGCGTTCCGGATCGTCGTGGTCGAGCACCTGCTGCGCCACCGGGGCCTGCCGGCCGATCCCGCCGACGTGCTCGCGACCGGCGGCAGCACGTCCGCGATCGGGGAGCTGGCCCGCACCTTGCCCGCGGGCGCCCGGGTGGCCGTCGAGGAGCCGGGCTACCAGCGGGCCGTCGCCGCTCTCCGCGACGCCGGGCTCGACGTCACGAGCGTGCCGGTGGACGCCGCAGGCCTCGTCGTGGACGCGCTCCCCACCGGCCTCGCGGCCGTCTACTGCACGCCTGCGCACCAGTACCCGACGGGTTCGCGGCTCTCGGCCGCGCGGCGGGTGGCACTGGTGGAACGGGCGCGCGCCGAGGGGTTCCTCGTGCTGGAGGACGACTACGACGGTGAGCTCCGGTTCGACGTCGCGCCGCTGCCGCTGCTCGCGGCGCTCGGACCCGACGTGGTGGTCCACCTGGGCACCGCGAGCAAGCTGCTCACGCCCACCCTCGGCGTGGGGTGGCTGGTCGCGCCGCCCGAGGTCCGCGACGCGGTGCTGGCCGCCCGCCGGCGTTCCGGCGGCCGGCCCGCGCGGGCCGGGCAGCGGGTCTTCGCCGCGTTCGGCGTCCACGGCGACCTGGCGCGGCACCTGCGGCGGCTGCGGCGGGAGCTGGCCGGACGGAGGGCGGCCGTCGTCACTGCCGTGCAGGCCGCCGGGCTCGCGGTGGAGGGCGACGCGGCGGGCGCGCACGTCGTGGTGCCGCTGCCCGACGCCGCCACCGAGCTGGCGGTCGTGCGCGACGCGGCGGCGCGGGGCGTGCGGCTCGACGGGCTCGCCCGGCACTACTCCGGAACGCCGGCCGGTGCGGGGATCGTCCTCGGCTACGCGGGCCCGACCGGCGACGAGCTGGAGCGCGCGTTGCCGGTGGTGGCGGACGTGCTCGGCAGGCCATGATCGGGTGATGCTCCGTGGACGCATCCTCGCCGAGAGCCTCCGGCCCGGTGTCGTGGTGGAAGTGCCCGACCTGCGCGTGGTCCGGATGTGGCGGGAGGACGTCTCGGCGGGCGCGGGGCCGGGTCAGCCGCCGGTGTGGACGCTCCTCGATGTCGAGGCGCCCGACGAGCGGGCGGGCGAGCTCGCCGATGCGCTGGCCGGGGCCCTCTTGGAGGAGGGTGGCTGGTACGCGGACTTCCAGGTGGGGGCTGACCATGTCGTGGTCTTCGCCGGTCGCTCGTTCCGGTACCGGCGCGGGGACGAGCCCGCGCGGGCGCACGTCGCCGCGTACGGGAGGAGCGTGGGCGTACCGGAGCACCAGCTCGACTGGAAAGGTTGAACCAATTGCGCTAGATTGGTCGAACCAATCGCCGGGGAGGTTCGGAGATGGATCTGTCGTCCCTGGTCCGCAGCCTCGCGGAGCAGGCCGTACCCGAACCCGGCACCGGACGGCTGCGGCTGCCGACCGAGCGCGAGCTCGGGGCGAGCCTGCAGGTCAGCCGCGGCTCGCTGCGGGAGCAGCTGTCCATGCTGGAGATGCTGGGCTTCCTCGACCGGACGCAGGGCCGGGGGTCCTACCTCCAGGTCCCCGACGCCGGGTTCCTGCGGCTCTACTTCGACCTCTCCCGCCAGCTCGGCCAGCTGACGCACGACCAGTTCAGCGCCGCGCGGGAGATGCTGGAGGTCTCCGTGGCCGAGGCGGCGGCCGAGCGCGTCGCCGAGGACGACGTGGCCGAGCTGCGCGCGCTCGTCGACGCGATGGTGCTGGCGGCCGGCGCCGGAGACCACGAACGCGCCCTCGAGGCCGACCTGGCGTTCCACCGCCGCCTGTTCACCGTGGTCGACAACCCGATCTTCACCTTGATGCGGGACGGCCTCGCGCACGTCCTGCGCGGCGCGATCGTCGACCGCAGGCGGCTGGCCGCGGAACGTGAACCGCAGGCCGACGGCTCGCCGCGGCCGTCCGACGCCGTGCACTACGAGGTCGTCGAGGCGCTCGCCGCCCGCGACGGTGCCGCGGCGGGCGCCGCGATGCGCCGCCACTTCGTCGTCTGGCGCGCTGTTGTCGAGAGCGCTGTCGTCGGGCGCGGTGTCGTCGGGTGCAGCGCGATCAGCCACTCCTAGGGAGGACCTTCCATGTCAGCCGTCACGTTCGTCGGGGTCGGGGCCATCGGGCTCCCGATGGCCCGCAGGCTGGTCGACGCCGGCCACGACACGACCGGCGTCGACACGCTCCCCGCCGCGCGCGAACGCGCTGCCGCCGCGGGCGTGACCGCGGTGGGCGGCTTCGGCGATGCGCCGCGCGCGGAGTTCGTGGTCGCCATGGTGGCAACGCCCGACCAGCTCGACGCCCTCGTCACCGAGGCGCTCGCCGGGGACGTCGCGGGCCAGTGCTGGATCGTGATGAGCACCGTGGGGCCGGAGTCGGTGCGCGCGCAGGCCGCGCGGCTGACGGCTGCCGGCGCCTCGGTGCTCGACGTGCCCGTGACCGGTGGTGTCGCGCGCGCCGCCACCGGTGAGCTCACGCTGTTCGCGTCGGGCCCGGCCGCGGACGTCGCCGCGGCCCGTCCGGTGCTCGACGCGCTCGGCGTCGTCCGCGAGGTGGGCGACGAGGTCGGGGCGGGGCAGGCGATCAAGGTCGTGAACCAGCACCTGTGCGCGATCCACATCGTGGCGGCCGCCGAGGCGCTCGCGCTGGCGGGCAAGCTCGGCCTGGACCAGGCCCAGGTCCTCGCGCTGGTCGAGCAGGGTGCCGCCGGCTCGTTCATGCTGTCCGACCGCGGCCCGCGCATGCTGCAGGGCACCGAGGTCGACGTGGCCAGTGCGATCTCGATCTTCGTCAAGGACAGCGGCCTCGTGGCCGACGCCGCGGGTGCGGTGGGCGCCGGTACCCCGTTGCTCGACGTGGCGCGGGGCCGCTACCTGCAGGCCGCAGATGCCGGCCTGGCCGCGCGGGACGACTCGCGCGTGATCGAGACCTACTAGGAGGGACGGCATGACCGAGAACGGACGCACCGCCGTGCTGACCGGCGCGGCCTCCCCGCGCGGCATCGGCCGCGCCACCGCCGACCGGCTGGCCCGCGAGGGCTGGGCGATCGCGGTGCTGGACATCGACGCCGACGAGGCGCGGGCCGCGGCCGCCGAGATCGGGGAGGCCCATGGCGTGCCGGCGCTCGGCATCGGCGCGGACGTCTCCGACTCCGGTGCAGTCGACGCGGCGATCGCGCAGGTGGAGGCCGACCTGCCGCCGATCGTCGGGCTGGCCAACGTCGCCGGGATCGCCTCGCCCGTCCCTTTCATGAACGAGACGGTGGAGGGCTGGGACCGCGTGTTCGCGATCAACATGCGCGGCACGTTCATCGTCACCCAGCGGGTGATGCGGGGCATGATCGAACGGAAGCAGGGCCGGGTCGTCAGCGTCTCGTCGGTCTCGGCGCAGCGCGGCGGCGGTACCTACTCGAAGGTCGCCTACAGCGCGTCGAAGGCCGCGATCATCGGCTTCACCCGCGCGCTGGCCCGCGAGGTGGGGGAGCACGGGATCACGGTCAACGTGGTGACGCCGGGGCCGATCGACACCGACATCATGGGCGGCACGCTCACCGACGAGCGCAAGGCGGCGATGTCCGCCGACACCCTGCTCGGCCGCGTCGGCACCCGCGAGGAGGTCGCGGCGCTCATCGCGTTCCTGCTCGGCGACGACGCCGGGTGGATCACGGCGGCGACCTACGACATCAACGGCGGGCTCCAGATCTCATGAGCGTGATCGAGTCGGAGCTGCTCGCGAGCTACCCGCCCGAGGTCGAGATCCCGGCGAGTGAGGTGGCGGCCTCCGTCGCTGCCTCGGGACGCACGCTCGTGGTGCTCGACGACGATCCGACCGGCACCCAGTCCGTCGCCGACCTGCCGGTGCTCACGCGGTGGGCGAGCGCGGACTTCGAATGGGCCTTCGCGCAGCACGCCCCCGCGGTGTACGTGCTCACCAACACCAGGAGCCTCGACCCGGACGAGGCCGCGAAGCGCAACCGCGAGGTCGTGCGCAACGCACTCGCGGCGGCGCGCGAGATGCCGCTCGCGTTCGTCAGCCGCAGCGACTCCACGCTGCGCGGGCACTTCCCGCTGGAACCCGAGGTGATCGCCGACGAGCTGGCGCAGGCGTCCGGCACGCGCACGGACGCCGTGGTGATCGTGCCCGCGTTCCCGGACGCGGGGCGCGTGACGATCGGCGGCACCCACTACATGCGCGACGGGGCGGGCGGGCTCGTCCCGGTGGCCGAGACCGAGTTCGCGCAGGACGCGACGTTCGGGTTCACCCGGTCCCGGCTGGCCGAGTACGTGGAGGAGAAGTCCGGTGGCCGGTACCCGGCGCGGGACGTGCTCGTCCTCGACCTGAACGTGATCCGCGGCGGGGCCGATGCGATCGCGGACGCACTGGACGGCGCCACCGGCGGCGTGCCCGCCGTCGCCGACATCGTCACGGAGAACGACCTGCGAGCGCTCGCCCTCGGGCTCGCCGAGGCGGAGCGGCGGGGCAAGACGCTGCTGTACCGGGTGGGGCCGCCGTTCGTCCGGGGCCGGATCGGGCAGGAGGTCCGGGCGCCGCTCACGGCCGACGACGCGTTCGCGGGCCGGCCATCCGCCGCCGGTGGCGGGCTCGTGGTCATCGGCTCCCACGTCGGTCTCACCACCCGGCAGTTCGACGTGCTGCGGGCCGAGCACCCGTGCGCCCGTGTCGTCGAGCTGGAGGTCGGGAAGCTGCTCGACGGCGCGGCCGAGGAGGTCGACGCGGTGGTCGCCGACGTCGTCGCCGGTCTCGCCGACGGCGAGGTCGTGCTCCACACCAGCCGCGTGCTGGTGCGGGCCGACACGCCGGAGGAGAGCCTGCGCATCGCGCGCACCGTCTCGGCCGCCCTCGTCGAGGTCGTGCGGCGGACCCTCGCCGAGCACCCGCCCCGATTCGTGATCGCCAAGGGCGGGATCACCTCGTCCGACGTCGCGAGCGAGGGCCTGCAGATCCGCCACGCGATCGTCCGCGGGCCGATGCTGCCCGGCATCGTCTCGCTCTGGGAGCCGGTCGGCGGGCCGGCCGCAGGCATCCCCTACGTCGTGTTCCCCGGCAACGTCGGTGACGACCGGTCCCTGCTCGACGTCGTGCGCGTCCTCGCGGGGACGTGAGCCTCAGCCCTGGTGCGGGTAGCGGCTCGTCGTCGCGGGCACGAAGGTCTCCTTGATCGTGCGGGGGCTCACCCAGCGCAGCAGGTTGTAGATCGAGCCGGCCTTGTCGTTGGTGCCCGACGCCCGGCCGCCGCCGAAGGGCTGCTGGCCGACGACGGCGCCGGTCGGCTTGTCGTTGACGTAGAAGTTGCCCGCTGCGAAGCGCAGCGCCTCCGCCGCCGTGGCGATCGCCGCCCGGTCCTGCGCGATCACCGCACCCGTGAGCCCGTACGGCGCACCCCGGTCGACGTGTTCGAGGACCTGCTCGAACTGCGCGTCCTCGTACACGTTGACGGCGAGCAACGGGCCGAAGTACTCGGTGGAGAACATCTCGTGCCCGGGGTCACCGCCGACGACGATCGTGGGCCGCACGAAGAAGCCGGTGCTGTCGTCGGCCGAGCCGCCCGCGATCACCTCGAGCCCCGGGTCGGAGTGCGCGCGCTCGATCGCCGTCGTGACCTTGTCGTAGGACCTGCGGTCGATGACGGCGCCGAGGAAGTTGCCGAAGTCCTCGACGTCGCCCATCGGCAGGCTCTCGACCTCCTCGACGAGGTCGTCACGCAGCCGGGTCCACACCGAGCGCGGGATGAACGCGCGCGACGCCGCCGAGCACTTCTGGCCCTGGTACTCGAACGCGCCGCGGACGAGTGCGGTGCGCAGCACGTCGACGTCGGCGGACGCGTGCGCCACGACGAAGTCCTTGCCACCGGTCTCGCCGACCAGCCGCGGGTAGCCGGCGTAGGTGCCGATGTTGGCCCCGACCTGCTGCCACAGGTACTGGAACGTGGCCGACGACCCGGTGAAGTGGATACCGGCGAGCGCCCGGTCGGAGAGCAGCACCTCGGAGATGTCGCGGCCGTCTCCGGTCAGCATGTTGATCACGCCAGGGGGCAGGCCCGCCTCCTCCAGCAGCCGCATCGTGTAGAACGCCGCGAGCGTCTGCGTCGGCGACGGCTTCCAGATGACCGTGTTGCCCATCAGCGCGGGCGCGGTGGGCAGGTTCCCGGCGATCGCGGTGAAGTTGAACGGGGTGATCGCGTAGACGAACCCCTCCAGCGGCCGGTAGTCCATCCGGTTCCACGCACCGGCGCCGCTGTTCGGCTGGTTCTCCAGGATCTGCCGGGCGAACGCCACGTTGAAGCGCCAGAAGTCGGCGAGCTCGCACGCGGAGTCGATCTCGGCCTGGTAGCAGGTCTTGCTCTGGCCGAGCATGGTGGCGGCGTTCAACCGGTCCCGCCACGGGCCGGACAGCAGGTCCGCGGCACGCAGCAGCACCGCGGCCCGCTCCTCGAACGGGAGCGCCCGCCAGGCGGGCGCGGCCCGCAGCGCGGCCTCGACGGCGGCCTTCGCCTCGCTGTGCCCGGCGTTCGCGGAGGTGCCCAGCACGTGCGCGTGGTCGTGCGGGGCGACCACGTCGAAGGGCGTGCCGCTCGCCATCTGCCGTCGGCCGTCGATGGTGACGGTCAGCTCGTGCCGCACCCCGCCCAGCTCGGCGAGCGCGGCCTGGAGGCCCGCGCGTTCCGGCGAACCCGGCGCGTAGTCGCGCACCGGCTCGTTCCGCGGGACCGGAGTGGTGGTGATCGCGTCCATGGCAGGGGACTCCCCAGGGTCGGAGGTGCCTTGAACCCTAGGAAGCCGCAACGCCCGCGGGCTTGTCCACCGCAACAACGATTTCCGTCGACCGTTGTCCGGACGGACGAGCCCGCGCTCGTCAGGACTCCTTGGCGAGCAGGGCGTCGAGCGCGGCGTAGCTCGCGTTGAGCCCGTGCTCCATGCCGGAGCTCAGCATGCCGTCGCGCTCCTCGGTGGTGTGGAACAGCGACGTGGTCGTGACCTTCGTGCGGCCGTCGCCGAGGTCGGTGAAGGTCGCCGTCTCGACCGCGACGTGGCCGGGCATGCCGTCCCACTCGAACGTCTGCACGATCCGCTCCTGCGGGGTGACCTCGCGGTAGCGGCCCTCGAACCCGTCGCTGCCCTCCGGGCCGTGCGCGACGAACCTCCAGTGGCCGCCGCGCTCGACCTCCATGCGCTCGACGACGACCTTCTCGCCGCCTCCGCCCCACCACTGCGCGATCAGGTCGGGGTCGGTGTAGGCCTGCCACACCCTGGCGAGCGGGGCGTCGAAGACGCGCTCGATGTGGATCTCCCGCTCCGCGGGCGTCGTGATCGCCGCCTCGGTCATCACTGCTCTCCCTTCGTCCGTTCGAGGAACTCGCCCAGCCGATCGAGGCGTGCCTCGAGCATCTCCCGGTACCGCGCGATCCACGCGGTCTCGTCCTCCAGCCGGCGCGGGCCGATCCGGCAGATCCGGACCCGGCCGACCTTCTCCGTGCTGACCAGGCCCGCCTCCTCGAGCACGGCGATGTGCTTCTTCATCCCCGTGAGCGTCATGCCGAAGTGCTCGGCGAGCTCGCTGACGGACGCCTCGCGCGCGCCGAGGCGCTCGAGGATCCCGCGGCGGGTCCGGTCGGACAGCGCCCGGAAGGAGTCGTCGAGCCCGTCCGAACACTGAACCATATAGTTCAGTGTTGCGCCGAGAGGCGGTCCTGTCAAGTGCGGTCTCCAGCGTCAGGAGCGGTCGCGACCCGCGGCCAGCAGCTGCAGGTGGTGCACCAGCCGGGCCCGCGGGTCGTCCAGGCGCAGGCCGGCGATCGCCGTCGCGCGCCGTACGCGGTAGCGGAGGGTGTTGGGGTGCACGGTGAGCCGTTCCGCCGCGGTCCGGACGTCGCCCATCGCGTCGAGCCACGCCACCACCGAGCCGACGAGGTCGGTGCGGTGCTCCCGGTCGTAGGCCACGAGCCGGGCCACGCCGGGGTCGCGCAGGTCGGGGTTGGCCGCCAGCAGCCCGAGGGTCTGGGTGAGCAGCACCTCGGCGCGGATCTCCCCGAACACCGCGACGTCCTGGGACTCGCCCATCGCGTCGAGCACCCGGTCGGCCTCGCGCCGGGAGCCCGGCACGCCGGCCAGCTCCGCCGCCGGCGAACCGATCCCCGCCTGGACCCGGATCCCGCTGCGCCGCCGGGCGGCGGCCACGACCTCGGTGCACAGGGTGAGCGCCCCGTCGGTCCCGTGGACCTCCGGCAGGACCGCGTACACCCGGCCCCCGACCGCGGCGCAGAGCGCGGCCCGCCGGTGCGCCGCCGCGTGCACCGAGACCACCTCGACGAGCTCGGCGACGACCAGCTCCTGGGCGGCGGCGTCACCATCTCGTACGGCGAACGCGACGACGAGCGCGCCCGCGTCCTCGTTCAGCCCGAACGTGCCGGCCACCAGGTCGGGGCTCGCCCGCCCGTCGAGCAGCCCGACCATCAGGTCCCGCTCCCACCGCCCCCCGGGTGCCTGCTGGCTGCGACGCCGCACGAGGTGGCCGGCCGCGACCCGGGCCGCGCCGACCAGCACCTCCGCCGCGCGCTCGGCGAACGGCTCGGCGCCCTCCTGCACCCAGATCGTGCCGAGCTGGCGGCGGCCCGCGTGGATGCCGATCGCCAGCCGGCGCCGGATGCCCAGCTCGGCGTGCTCGTCGAGCTGGACGACGTCCTCGCTGTCACGCAACCGGTCGAACACGCCCCACTCGCGCAGCATCCGCAGGTAGTCCGCGGGGCCCTGGCGGCCGAGGATCGAGAGCCTGCGCATCTCGTCGATCTGCGCCGCGTCGGCGTCGGAGCGGGAGTAGGCGAGCACCCGGCTCGCCGTGTCCTCGATGCTGACGACGCCGCGGGTCAGCAGCGCGACCGTTTGCGCTAGCGAGTACAGGTCGCCCGAGCCGTCGTCACCCGCCGCCCCGCCCTCGTGCAGGACGTCGCGCGCGAGCGACTCGAGCCGCTCCCAGCGCACGTCCGGCCGCACGAGCAGCAGCGCGGCCCCGGCGTCCGTCGCGGCGGCCCGCAGCAGGTGGTCGGGGCCGCCCGCCTTCACCGCCACCGCCGCGGCGCCCCGCCGGGCGGCGGCCCGCAACGCCGCCGTGGCGGCGCGGCCCCGCACCCCGATCACCAGTACGAGCTGACCGGGATAACGATCCGGCTCGTCGTCGGGGTCGACGATCGCGAGCCCGGTGAGCGGGACGTCCAGCCCGGCCGGGGCCGCAGCCACCTCCACCAGCGGCTCGCCGATGGCGGCGAGGAGCCTGCGGAGCGTGGTGTCCATGGTCCGCCTCCTCGCGGCTCGTCGGATCGGACGAGGGGAGTGGGCGAACCTTAGCCGGTTGGACGAGACCTGCCGCGCGGCAAGACAGAGCCGATGATCGTCCGATCAGCACACCAGGGTCGCCTCGACGTCCCTTACGTGCTGCTCGGCGCGGTCAGGACATCCTGACCGCTTCGGCAGTACTTGAGTGTTTGTCGGGCCGTGCCTGGCGTACGACTGGGCTTGAGTCTTCGCGAGAGGGACGCTAGCCGAGCAGGTCGTCGAGCTCGCCGCGCTGGGCTCTGTCGATGAAGGCTGCAACCTCGGCGCGGGGGAAGTGCAGATGCACGTCGGGATTCTTGCTGTCCCGGAGTCGGATTATCTCGCGGTCGCGGGCGAGCTCCACACATTCACCGTGCGCGTAGCTACGAGATGCCTTGATCCAGCGCAAGGGATCCTGGTCGACCATGTGTCCAGTGCCTCCGGAGGGCGCGCTTGTTCCTCCCGAAGGCCGGTCAGTTCGCGCGCATTGGGTCGTGGGGAGCGTCGGGCGCGCGCGACGCTATCGTTCTCAATAGACGACGCTTACATCGGGGTCGTCGTGTCGTGGGCGGTTCGCCCGATGAGGTTCCTGCTGTCCTTGTCGGGCAGCGCAAGCGCCGCGAGTGCCTGCCAGGCCTCTGCGTATCTTGCGAGGTCATGGGCTTCGAACAAGGTTCGCGCCCCGGACAGGCCTTCTACGTATACCAGTTCCGGTGCGTGGTCGTTCCTGGTGCTGACCATTGTGAAGCGGCTGTCCAAGCCGGCATGCGCGCCCGCCGAGAAGGGGATGATTCGGACAGAAACTCGGGCGCGGTCCGTCGCGGCGAGCAGAGCAAGGAGCTGATCTCGCATCGTCGGGGGATCTCCGATCGTGCGATGCAGTGCTGACTCGTCCAGAATGATCCAAACCCACGGCGGCTCCGGTCGTCCAAGCACCTCCTGCCTGCGAAGGCGTCGCTCGACCGTGGCGGCTGTGTGTTCGGCGGGGGTCGTGATCGATGTTCCGCCCACCATCGCTTCGCAGTAGGCCTGCGTCTGCAGGAGTCCGTGAACGATCGAGCCATAGCTCATGATCGCTGTCGCGGCCTGCTCGAAGCCTATGTACTCCCGCGTCGGACGAGCCATCGGGGCGGTCTCCCACCAGGTCTTCGCCCTCGTGATGGGGGCAAGTTGCCTCACTCTCTCGCGTACGCGTGGGGGGAGCCCGTAGAACTCGCTCAGTCGCTCCGCCTTGTCGTCGCCGATGCCGCGGAGCCCGCGTTCTACGCGTGAGAGGAACCCGGGAGTGAGGTCAACCCGCCGGGCCACGGCCTCGAGGCCAAGCTCACGGCCCAGCCGGAGTTCTCGCAGCAGGTTGCCCAGCTCGCGGCGAGCGGTCGGAGGCGTTGGCTCCACGTCATGAACCGCTTCGGCCGTTCGGACGGATCTGGTGCACGGCTCGTGACGGTAGCAGCTTCACCACTTGCGGTGAGGCACATTGCCCCGCACTATCAGTGTGTCGCCACGGCGATCGTGGGTGTCGTACCGCGCGGTCGCTGCGACCCCGGTGAGGGTGGGGGGTGGTCGTCAGGACGCCGTCTCCGCGAAGCCGCGTGCCCGTTCTGCAGGGCGCGACGAGGCCTGAAACGAGAGAAGCGCCGCATCCGGTGGATGAGACCGGTGCAGCGCTTCCTCCGTGGGCGACGAGGCAAGCGAGCCCGCCCCGGTCGCCACTGTTGATGTCGCCGGTGCGCGAACACCTGCGACGTCTGTTCCGCGGCTCGCCGTCCAGATGCACAGGCAAGAGGTGGAACGACATGGAGAGTACTAGTGATCCATGCAATTGCAAGTGTACCCGGCCCGACGAACGACAGGCGATCGACAAACCGGTCACCACGGCCGACGTCCGTCGCTTCTTCCCGCCGCTGAGGCGACGTCCGCACCCGGCGGTTGTCGTTGTTCGGTGGTGGTACGAGCTGGCGATCGTGGCGTTGCTCGGTGCGGCGTCGTGGTCGGCGGTCGGTCTGCTCGGCGGTCCGGGAGCCGTCGCGCTCGGGATCGTCCTGGGCGTGACGGCTGCGGCCGTTGCGGCGCTGGTCGAACCGGTGCGGGATGCGCTGTTCGGGGTGCTCCAGCGGGCGATCGTGCCGCATCGGCTGCGGCTGGGCTTCGTTCGCGGCGGCGTCATCACGAGGGACGGCCGGCTTCCCGCGATCGTCCGCTCGCGGTGCCGGGTCGACCAGGCTCGGTGCTGGGTCCGCCTGCCGTCCGGGCTCCTCGTCGAGGATCTCGCTGCGGCCGGGCCGGTGCTCGCCGGCAGTTGCGGCGCGACGGGAGTGATCGTGTCTCCTGATGGGCCGAGGCAAGATCGCGCGATCGTCGTAGTGGCGCGGCCGCGGTGGGGCTGGCCAGGTCACTAACTGTCCAGTCAGACCAGGGTGCTGTGGAAACGTTGTCCGCTCGGACAAGCATGCGCGGTCCCTCACGATCTACGGTCCCTCGCATGCTTCGCAGCACCCTGCTGGCGGCGGCCCGGTCGGGCGTCGTGCGCGCCGCCGTGGAGGCCGGGCCGTTCGAGCCGCTCGTCCAGCGTTTCGTCGCCGGTACGACGGTCGACGCGGCGATCGCCGCGGCGCGCACGATCACGACCGACCGGCTCGTCACGGTGGACCACCTCGGCGAGGACACCACCGATCGCGCACAGGCCGACGCGCTCGTCGCCGCGTACCGGTCGCTCCTGCGGCGGCTCGGGGACGAGGGGCTGGCCGACCGGGTCGAGGTGTCGGTGAAGCTGTCGGCGTTCGGGCAGCGGCTGCCGCGGGACGGCGAGAAGATCGCGCTCGACTCGGCGCGGCAGGTGTGCGAGGCGGCGGCCGCGGTGGGCACCACGGTCACCGTCGACATGGAGGACCACACCACCACCGACGCCACCCTGACCACCGTGCGCGACCTGCGCCTGGACTTCCCCTGGGTGGGGGCGGTGCTGCAGTCGCAGCTGCGCCGCACCGAGGGCGACTGCCGGGACCTGGCCGGCCCCGGCTCCCGCGTCCGGCTGTGCAAGGGCGCATACGACGAACCCGAGTCGGTGGCATACCGCAGCGCCGCCGAGGTCGACCTGTCCTACGTCCGGTGCCTCAAGATCCTCATGAGCGGACGGGGCCTCCCGATGGTGGCGACGCACGACCCGCGGCTGGTCGCGATCGCCCGCCACCTCGCGCAGCGGTACGGCCGCTCCGTTCGCGACTACGAGCTGCAGATGCTCTACGGCGTGCGCCCCAACGCGCAGACCGACCTCGCCGCACGCGGGCTGCAGGTGCGGGTCTACCTGCCGTACGGCACGGAGTGGTTCGGGTACTTCATGCGCCGGCTGGCGGAGCGGCCTGCCAACCTCGCGTTCTTCGCGCGGTCGCTGATGTCCCGTGGTTGATCGGTTCTGTTTCGAGGAGGAGATGTGACCGGACCCACCAGTGCGCTGTTGCGGCGCAAGCCGATCGACGACGTGGAGGAGGACCGCGGTGGCGGTCTGACCAAGACGCTCGGGCTGTGGCAGCTCACGGCGATCGGCATCGGCGGCATCATCGGCGCCGGGATCTTCTCGCTCGCAGGCGTCGTCGCGAACGGGGAGGCCGGGCCGGGCGTCGTGATCTCGTTCCTCGTCGCGGGCGTCGCGAGTGCGGCGGCCGCGTTCTCCTACGCGGAGTTCGCGGGGCTGATCCCGAAGGCGGGATCGGCCTACACGTACGGCTACGTGGTGCTCGGGGAGTTCGCCGCGTGGTTCATCGGGTGGGACCTGCTCCTGGAGTACACCGCGATCGTCGGCGTCGTCGCGATCGGCATCTCCGGCTACCTCGGTGAGCTGCTGAGCTACCTGGGCGTGTCGTTGCCGACGTGGATGCTGGGCGCGCCCGGCACCGAGCCGGACGGCGTGGCGCCGGGCAGCTACGTCGTCGACCTGTTCGCGGTGCTGCTCTGCCTGTTGATCGCGTTCGTGCTCACCCGCGGGATGCGCAGCGCGGCCCGGTTCGAGACGTCCCTCGTCTACCTGAAGGTGGCCGTCGTCCTCCTCGTGATCGGGGTCGGCGTCTTCCACATCAACACGGAGAACTACAACCCGTTCCTGCCGTTCGGGATCGGTGGTGCGCTCGCCGGTGCGGCCACGGTGTTCTTCGCGGTGTTCGGCTACGACGCCATGAGCACCGCGGCCGAGGAGTCCAAGGACTCGCAGCGGCACATGCCGAGGGCGATCCTCTACTCGCTCGCGATCTCGATGGTGCTCTACGTGCTCGCCTGCCTGGTGCTCACCGGAATGGTCAACTACCGGGACATCAACACCGACGCGCCCTTCACCGGGGCGTTCAACTCCGTCGGCCTGCCACTGCTGGGCGCGATCATCGCGGCGGGTGCGATCCTCGGCATCCTCACCGTGCTCTTCACGTTCCTCATGGGTGCCGCGCGGGTCGGCTACGCGATGAGCCGCGACGGGCTCCTGCCCCAGTGGTTCGCCCGGACCGATGACGTCCACCACCAGCCCGCGCGGATCACGTGGGTGCTCGGGATCGTCGCCGCCCTGTTCGCCGGTTTCCTGCCGATCGAAGAGGTCGCCGACCTGACCAACATCGGGATCCTGCTCGCGTTCATCGTGGTGTGCGTCGCGGTGATCGTGCTCCGCTACCGCCGCCCCGACCTCCCGCGCTCGTTCCGCCTCCCGTGGATGCCGGTCGTGCCGGCGGTCGGCATCGTGTTCTCGATCTGGCTGATCGCCCTGCTCGAACCGATCACCTGGCTGCGGTTCCTCGCCTGGTTCGCGCTCGGACTGGTGATCTACGTCTTCTACAGCCGGCACCGCTCCCGGCTCGCGCAACGCTGACGTCACACCTCGCGCAGCTCGAACACCGCGACCCGGTCGGCGATCCCGGCGAACTCGTCGGGATCGCCCCTCTTCACGAGCCCGAGGCGCACGAAGAACTGGACGCCGTGCGGCACCTCGGTGGGGAAGGCGCGCACTACCGTGCGCCGGAGATCGGGGTCGGTGACCTCGGTGAGCGCGACCTGTCGCCGGTGCCGCCCGTGGGCCAGCTCGCCCGCGCCCGCGGCCCGGACGTTGCGGGCCCAGTCCGCCTGCGACAGTGCCGCGATCACGTACCGGCGGCCGTCGACGGTGAGCGGGGAGACGGGGGTGGGTCGCGGCGCACCGGACACGCGGCCCGGCACGGTCAGCACGTGGATCGTGCCGAGCTGCAGTCCCAGCCGCTGCAACAGCCTGACCACGCGGTTCACGGCGGGGAGCCAACTCGGGAGGGTGCGTGTCGCCACGACAGTCCTTTCGATCGTCGAAATGATTCGGCTCCAGGCTAGACTCCTTCGAGTGTCGAAGCAATTGGCGGTGGAACGGGCGGCGCGGGCGGCGGCCGAGTTCGGTGACGCCGCAGGCGTCGTCGACGCGGCGGCGGCGGATGTCTTCGGCGTCAATCCCACCGACCTGCGGATCCTCGGCGCGGTGCTGGACGGCCCCCTGACCGCGGGGCAGGTCGCCGCCGCCGTGCACCTGAGCCCCGCGGCCGCGACGACCGCGATCCAGCGGCTCGTCGCGCGGGGACACCTGACCCGCGAGCCGGACCCCGAGGACCGGAGGCGCGCGGTCGTCGCTCTCACCCCGTCCGCCCGCGAGCTGGCCGAGCGGATCTACGGGCCGGTCGGGGAGGCGGGGGTGGCGGAGATGCAGCGGTGGAGCGCGGCCGAGCTGGAGCTGATCGCCGACTTCCTGGAGCGCGGCCGGGCCGTGCAGCTCGCGCAGGCGGCGCGGATCCGGGCGCTAGTAGCCGACCGTGAACCGCCGCTGGACGAACCGGGGTAGCTCGATCTCGTCCAGCACGGCGACGGCGAGGTCGTCCGCGGAGATGTCGCTGGTGCCGTCCTCGCGCACCAGGAGTTGGTCGCCGCCGAGCCGGAACCGTCGGGTGCGCTCGCCCGGCTGCACGAGCGCGGCCGACGGGCTGACGTAGGTCCAGTTGCGGTCCGACAGGCGGTAGAGGTCCAGTGCCTCGACGTGCGCCCGCACGACGCGCACGTAGTCGGCGGGTACCCCGAGCGACTCCGGCAGGTTCTCCGCGAACCCATCGAGGTCGACGACCCGCCTGCCCGGCTCCACCTCCAGGCTCCCTGCTCCGCCGATGACGACCAGGCGCAGCCGGGGGATTGTCTCCATCGCCGCGAGCAATGCGCGGGCGGTGGCCGGGAGCGCGTCGGCGTTCGCGATGGTCTCGGGGACGTCGTTCCCCGCGTTGGTCGCGTTGACGAGCACGTCGAGCCCTGCGACGTCGGTGGCGAGGCGGGCGGGGTCGCGCGGGTCGGTCACGGCCCACCGCACCGCCCCCCGCGCGGTCGGGATGCGGGTGGCGGAGCGGGTGAACGCGGTGACGCGGTGCCCGCGGTCGAGCGCCTCCGTGACCACGCGGCCGCCGATCACGCCAGTCGCGCCCAGTACGCCGATATCCATTGGTCGTCCCCCGTGCATCTTCTGAACGGCGTGTAGTAACTACACGAGGAAGAGTAGACGTACGCCGTAGAGTGTCAAGGGTGGCGGCAGTAACCCGGAGCAGGCGGGAGCGCCTGCGGGCGGAGACGACCGAGGAGATCACCGCAACCGCGCTCGCGCTGCTCGCCGAGGGCGGCCCGGACGCGGTGACGCTCCGTGCGATCGCCCGCGAGATGGGCATGACGGCCGGGGCGATCTACGGCTACTTCCCCACCCGGGACGACCTGATCAACCGGCTGATCACCGACGTGTACACGTCGCTCGTGGACGCGGTGGAGGCGGCGCGCGACGCCCGGCCCCCGGACGACGCGGGTGGGCGGATCGTCGCATGGGGCCAGGCCCTACGGGAGTGGTCGGTGGCCAACCCGGCGGGCTTCCGCCTCGTCTACGGCGACGCCGTGCCCGGCTACCGGCCACGCGAAGGCGGGGTGGCGGCCGAGCCGGCGCACCGTGCCTGCATGGGGCTGACCCAGCTCGTCGCCGCGGTGTGGCCGCAGGCGGCGCCGCACCAGCCCGCCGCCGAGTGGTCCGACTTCGCGCCCGGGCTGGTGGCCGAGGTGCGCCGCGAGTTCCCCGACCTCCCGCCCGCCGCGGTCGGACTCGCCCTGCGGGTCTGGGGGCGGATGCATGGGCTCGTCGCGCTCGAGGTGTACGGCCACCTGCGCGGGCAGACCACCGACCCGGCGAAGCTGTACGAGGCGGAGCTGCGCGACCTCGTGCGCTCGCTGGGCGCGCAGGTTCAGGAGGAGTAGGTGCCGTACACCCGCGAAGGCTCGACGAGCACGGCCACGCGGCGTTCCTCGCGCATGACGCGGTCGTAGGTGTCCCAGTCGTCGTGGGTGCCACCCGCGCCGGTGAACACCGCCCGCAGCAGCAGCCGCAGGCCATCGGCGTCGACGCCGTCGGCCGGGTCGTCGGGGCCGATCAGCTCGCTCGTGCCGTCGACGCCGACCCACTCCCAGCCGGCCCGCCACATGATGGAGGTGGCCGGGCGCTCGCGCAGGGTGCGCAGCTTCACCGGGCCGTAGGTGACGTACCCGACGACCGGGCGCCCGGTGATCGGGTGGTCGAGCACGCCCGCGTTGACCAGCGAGGCGTGCGGGGTGCCGTCGGCACGCACGACGCTGACGCCGGCCAGGCCGTGGTCGCGGGCGACGATGGCGCGAACCGGGGCGAGATCAGGAGTGGTCACGAAGGCCAGTCTGCACCGCTACCCCGACAGGATGCGGTGGATGCCGCCGCTCGTGCTGAGGTAGATGCCGCGCACATCCGCGCCGGTGCGGACGCACGCCTCCCGCAGCGCGTCCGCCCACTGCCGGTCGCCCGCCAGCACGGCGTCGCGTCCGATGCGTTCCAGGGTGAGGATGACGCTGCCACCGCCCACGTCGGTGGTGAGGTCGGCGCACATGCCCGCCATCACGGCGGCGAGGTTGTCGATCACGGGCGCCTCGGGACGCGGCGGGATGTCGGAGATCGGCAGGATCACCGGCGCCTGTCGACCGTCGCCGTCGACGAACATGATCCACAGTTGTCGGGTGGCCGTGGCCCGGCCGACCAGCTGTTCCACGCGTCGGTGTACCTCGGAGTCGGTGAGCAGGAGGGGAGCTTCGGCGGGGTTCGGGATCGTCATGCGGGGAGCGTGTCGCCGCGAACCATGATCCCGTGGGCGTTCCGGCGAAGTTGTGGACAACTCGACCTGGGCGCCGCAGCGGGCCATCCTTGGACGATGCTGAGCACCCGGTTCACCGAGCTCGTCGGCTGCGAGATCCCGATCCAGCAGGCACCGATGGGCCTGGTCGCGCCGCCCCGCCTTGCGCTCGCGGTGGCGCGGGCGGGCGGCGTCGGGACGGTCAGCGCGCCGATCGGTGCGGAGCCGCAGGCGCTCGCCGCCCAGCTCGACAGCTGGATGGACCGCGGGGCGGGCGCGCTCGCGGTCAACTTCATCACCGAGCAGGTCGATCCGGCCGCCGTCGCAGTGGCGGGTGAACGGGCGCGGATCGTCGACTTCTACTGGAACACCCCGCACGCGAAGCTCGTCGACGCCGCGCACGAGGGCGGTGCGCTGGTGAACTGGCAGGTGGGGTCGCTGTCCGACGCCGTGCTCGCGGTCGAGGCCGGCGCGGACATCGTCACCGTGCAGGGCCGGGAGGCCGGCGGCCACGTGCGCGGCGACGCGCCGCTGCTGCCGCTGCTCACCGCCGTGCTCCGCGCGGTGGACGTGCCGGTGCTGGCCGCGGGCGGCATCGCGGAGCCACGCGCGCTGGCCGCGGTGCTCGCGGGCGGGGCGGACGGGGTCCGGATCGGCACCCGGTTCCTCGCGACGCCGGAGTCGGGGGCGCATCCCGAGTACGTACTCGCGCTGCTGGCCGCCGGCCCCGAGAGCACGGAGATCACCGACGCGTTCGCGGAGTGCCCGATGTGCGCGACGTTGCCGCGGGCGCGGGCGCTGCGCTCGGCGATCGCGGCGGTGGAGGCCGTCGAGGGGGAGACGGTCGGCAGCGCCGGTGACCAGCAGCTCCCGGCGCGCGCCGGGATGCCGCCGCACAAGGCCGTGCACGGGCAGATCCACGCCATGGCGCTCTACGCCGGCAGCGGCGTCGAGCACGTCACCGCCGTGCGTCCGGCAGCGGACGTGGTGCGGGAGCTGGCCGAGGGAGCGGAACGCCTCCTGCGGGTCTGGTGAGATGGTGGGGTGACGGCAGGCAGTACCGAAGGGATCGACGCGACGGCCCGGCGCCCGGCTCGGCGGCAGGCCGAGATCGCGGCGTACGTCGTCCAGCACGGCACCGCCACGGCCCACGAGCTGGTGGAGGCGTTCGGCGTCAGCCTCATGACGGTGCACCGGGACCTCGACGCCCTTGAGCGCCAGGGGGTCGTGCGCAAGTACCGGGGCGGGGTCACGGCGCAGCCGACCAGCGTGTTCGAGAGCAACGTCGCCTACCGCCTCAACACGGCGCAGGCGCAGAAGCAGGCTCTCGCCCGCCGTGCGCGCGCCATGGTCGAACCGGGCATGTCGGTGATGCTGGACGACTCCACCAGCGCGCTCGCGGTGGTCCGCCAGCTGGAGGACGTCGCACCGCTCACGGTCGCGACCAACTTCCTGCCGGCCGTCTCGCTGCTCACCGCGATGCCCGACGTCCGGCTGATCGTGCTCGGCGGCATCTACTCACCCACCCACGACTCGTTCGGCGGGGTGCCCTGTGCAGAGGCCGTCGAGGCGCTGCAGACCGACCTGCTGTTCTGCAGCGTCTCCGCGGTGTCCCCGACCCACGCTTACCACCAGGAGCAGGAGATCGTGCTGGTCAAGCGCGCGATGCTGCGCTCGGCCCGCACGCGGGTGCTCCTGGTCGACAACGCGAAGCTGCGCCGCACCGCGCTGCACCGGCTCGCCCCGCTCACCGACTTCGACCTCGTGCTGGTGGACGACCAGGCGCCCGCCGAGCAGGTCGCCGCCCTCCGGGACCAGGGGGCTCGGGTGGAGGTCGTCGAGGTGTGAGCGTCAGGCCGCCCTGCTGCCAGGGGCCCGTCCCAGCATCCGGACCAGCACGACGTGTGCCGCGCACACGACCTGGACGGCGACGTAGCCGAGGGTGACGGGCAGGAGCGCCGAGCTGACGCCGCCCGGATCCGGCACCGTCGACGCCGGGACGACGAGCGCGACGACCAGCACGAGCAGGGTGCTGGCCGTGTGGAGGCGGGCGTAGGCCATGCCGTGGCCCGCGGCGGTGCGCACGCCGAGCTCGTGCACGACGACCAGCCGGAACGCGAGCCCCAGCAGCAACAGCCTGAGCATGTCGGCGGCCGAGGCGTAGCCCGCGCCGAAGATGGACAGCCCCGGGCCTGCGAGCAGCGCGCCCAGTGCCAGCAGCGGCAGGAAGATCACCAGGAGCCGTCTGCGGGAGGACGACGTCAGCTCGGCGGCTCGTTCGGGCTCTCTGGCCCAGCCGGCCGACAGGGAGTGCATGTAGTAGTTCGCCGCGGTCTCCAGGACGACCGTGGCCTGCCAGGCGATGAAGAACGCCGCACCGGACTCGGGTCCGAAGCGCAGGATCACCACGAGGGGGACCTGGTTGAGCAGCAGCGTGTAGCCGACCTGGGCGGTGGCGGTCGGCGCGAGGAAGCCGACGACCTCGGACCGGGTGGGCATCACGCCGGTGCCGGCGTGGGCGCGGGCGAAGCGGCGGACGACGACCAGGAGGACGAGCGAGCCCGCGGCGATCCACACGACGATCGGGCCGACCCAGGACAGGACGACCCCCTGGGCGCCGAGTGTGGTGCCGAGCACGACGAGCAGGGTGATCCGGACGACGGCGAACAGGCCGTTGCGCCAGACCGCCCACCAAGGCCTGCCGATCGCGACGAGGATGTAGTCGTGCACGACGAACACGCCCCACCCGGCGGCGGCGAGGGCGAACAGGCACATGCCGAGCGCCGGTGGGCCGTGCGGACCGGCCACTGTCCGGGCCAGGTCGGGCACGAAGAGGACGTAGCCCAGCCCGGCGACGGCGGACAGGGGCATGATCAGCAGGAGGCTCCGCCACACGAGGGGTGGGGCGTGCCGGCCGGCCACCGGTAGCCAGCGGATAAGGCCGAGGCCCAGGTTGAGCTGGGCGATCCCCGCGATCAGGATGAACGCGGACACGACGCCCGCGGCGTGGCCGACCTCGGCCTGGGGCAGCAGGTGGGCGGCGAGGAGCCAGCTGACCAGCCCGGCGAGCGCGCCGAGCGCGGAGCTGATCGACAGGGCGAGGCCTTCGCCCGCCCCCGCCTTCCTCCCCGTACTCGCCGCCGTCGGGGGCACGATCAGCATCGGCTGGGTCTGCAGGTCGGTGCGCGTGAAGTTGTTCCACCGGGCCCGGTCCGGGGCCGCCGCGGGCTGTGCCGATGGCACCCGCGGTCGGGCGGGCGCGAACATCGGGATCGTGCGGTAGGCGTCCGGCTCCCGGGACTGGGTTCCGGGCCGGGTCATCGGGTCGGGTCCGCCCGGTGTCGGTCAAGCCTTCTCACGCGGCGGTTCCCCTGACGTTCATGCGCTCCCCGTCCCCACGTCGATCGCAACGTCCGTTGCGGCCCGTGGGATGACGCGCGGAGCGTCCCGCCGGTTGCCCACTTCCGGAATCTGTGAACTAACGCAGAACATCACATACGTGGGCTGTTCGAACCCACGATCCGATGATAACTTGCCGCCCGTGACGCCCACCACGACGAGGAGGCGGGCATGACCGCTCTCGGCGAGACCGTCCGGGCCCATCCGGACGCTCCCGTCCGGCCGGCCGCGAGCGCGCGTCCCCGCCCGCTCCGGGAGTACGGGTTGTTCGCGCTGATGGTGGCGCCGAACCTGATCGTGATCGCGGTCTTCGCGTACTGGCCGATCGTCTACAACGCCTACCTCAGCCTCACCGACTGGAACATGATCGCGGTCAGGCCGACGTTCGTCGGGCTCGCCAACTACGCCCGCACGCTCACCGACCCGGCGTTCCACCAGACGCTGTGGGTCACCGTGGCCTTCACCGGCCTGATCGTGGCCGGCAGCTTGCTGATCGGGCTGGCGCTCGCGGTGCTGCTCGACCAGCCCCTGATGGGGAGCCGGATCGTGCGCACGCTCTCGTTCGCGCCGCACGTGCTCTCCGGTGCCGCGGTCGCCACGCTGTGGCTGTTCGTCTTCGACCCCGGCTACGGGCTGGTGCGCGCCCTGCTCGACCCGCTCGGGATCACCGCACCCGACCTGGTGAACTCCTCCGACGGGGCGCTGTTCGGCCTGGTGATCGTCTACCTGTGGAAGAACGCCGGCTTCGCCGCGCTGATCTACCTGACCGGCATGCAGGGCCTGCCCCGCGAGCTCGACGAGGCCGCGGTCCTCGACGGGGCGGGCAGCTGGACGCGGTTCCGCCGGGTCACGCTCCCGCAGCTGCGGCCGATCACCTTCTTCCTGCTGATCACCACCGTGATCGGCACCTTCCAGGCGTTCGACGTGATCGCGGTGATGACCGGCGGCGGACCCGGCGACGCCACCACCACGCTCAGCTGGGCCATCT
Organism: Pseudonocardia cypriaca; assembly: GCF_006717045.1. Classification (NCBI taxonomy): domain Bacteria; kingdom Bacillati; phylum Actinomycetota; class Actinomycetes; order Pseudonocardiales; family Pseudonocardiaceae; genus Pseudonocardia; species Pseudonocardia cypriaca. The sequence continues at coordinate 1,625,392 of NZ_VFPH01000002.1, read as the reverse complement.
ACAGCGAGGGCTTCGAGGCGTTCGACGCCGGACGGGCCGCCACGCTGTCGATGATCATGTTCGTGCTCCTGCTGATCGTGACGGCCGTGCAGGCCCGGATCATGGAGAGGCGGATGCACCTGTGAGGACGGGTGGGATGACCCGAGCCGTGCAGTACGTGCTGCTGCTCGGTGTCGCGGCGGTGTTCCTCGGGCCGCTGTACTGGCTCGTCACCACCGCGCTGAAGGCGCCGGACGAGATCTACCAGTTCCCGCCCGCGTGGTGGCCGAGCCGGCTGACGTGGGAGAACTTCGGGCTGGCGTGGGACGCGGCTCCGTTCGACCGGTTCTTCCTCAACTCCACGATCGCGACGGTGGCCGGCACGGCGCTCAAGGTGGCCAACGCCGTGCTCACCGCGTACGCCTTCGTCCACCTGCGGTTCCCGTTCAAGAACGCGCTCTTCCTCGTGATCCTCGGCGCGATGATGGTGCCCGGCCACGTCACGCTGCTGCCCAACTACCTCACCGTCGCCACGCTCGGCTGGATCAACACCTACGCCGGGCTGATCATCCCGGGCATCGGCTCGGCGTTCGCCACGTTCCTGATGCGCCAGCACTTCCGCACGCTGCCGCGCGAGGTGACGGACGCGGCGTCCGTGGACGGCGCGGGACACCTGCGCACGCTGTGGCAGGTCGTGCTGCCGATGTCGCGCCCGATGCTCGTGACGGTCGTCGTGATCACCGCCGTGGAGGAGTGGAACAACTTCGTGTGGCCGCTGATCGTCACCAACACCGCCGAGATGCGCACGCTGCCCGTCGGCCTGCTGATCCTCAAGGACCAGGAAGGCCTCTCCAACTGGGGCACGATCATGGCGGGCACGCTGATCGTCCTCGCGCCGATGCTGGTGATCTTCTTCGTGGCGCAGCGCTGGATCGTCGGGGGCATCACGGCGGGGGCGGTGAAGGGATGACCACGGCAGCACGGACCCGGCGTTCGTTCCTCGCCCTGCTCGGCACCGCCGGGCTCGCCGCGGGCTGCGGGTTCCGCTCGCCAGACGCCGAGTATGGCCAGCCCGCCGGCACCGTGCCCGCGCAGTACGCCGGGCGGGTGCGCGTCGTGTTCTGGCACTCCTACAGCGGCCGCAACGGCAAGGTGCTCGCCGAGCTGGTCACGGGGTTCAACGACTCGCAGGACGACGTCTACGTCGAGGCGCAGTACCAGGGCAGCTACGACGACACCGCGCAGAAGGTGGCCGCGTCGCTGATCGCCGGGCAGGTGCCGGACATCGCGATCTTCTCCGACGTCACGTGGGAGCGGTTCTACCTGGGCGACGCGCTGGAGCCGCTGGACGGGTACTTCAGGCCGGGGTTCGAACCGGGCGTGTACGAGCCGAAGCTGTTCGCCGAAGGTGTGCTGCAGGGCCGTAGCTGGTGGATCCCGTTCGCCCGCAGCACACCGATGCTCTACTACAACCGCGATGCGTTCGCCCGGGCCGGGCTCCCGGACCGCGCCCCGGAGACGTGGAGCGAGCTGCGGGAGTGGGCGCCCGCGCTCGCCGGGGTGCAGTCCGCCGGACGGTCGCTGCGCGCACTCCCGTTCGCCAAGATCGACGGTGACTGGCAGTTCCAGGGCAACGTCTGGCAGTTCGGCGGCGCCTACTCGAACGGTCTCGACGTCACGATCGACGAGGACGGCGCGATCGCGGCCGGCGAGTGGCAGCGGCGGCTGGTGCACGAGGACGGCTACGGCTACATGGCGAGCAGCGCCTCCACCGACTTCTCGAGCGGCCTCACCGCGATGCTGCAGGACAGCACCGGTGGCCTGCGCACGATCATGGAGAAGGCGTCCTTCCCGGTGGGAGCGGGCTTCGTGCCGTCGGAGGTGGCGGCCGGCATCGCGACCGGCGGCGGCGGGATCGGGATGATGCGCAACGCCACCGCCGAGCGCAAGCAGGCCGCCGCGGTGTTCCTCGCCCACCTCGCCCGGCCCGAGATCGCGGCCCACTGGACGACCGAGACGGGCTACCTCCCCGTCGTCACCGCTGCCCAGCGGGAGCAGGTGCTCGTCGACCTGATCGCGAAGGAACCCAACTACGGCGTGGCCATCCGGCAGCTGCCGCGGGCGCGTCAGCAGGACGCGATCCGGCTGTACGGCCGCAACGCGAACGTGGCCATCTACACCGGCCTGCAGCAGATCTACGCCGACAACGCCGCCCCGCGGGACGTGTTCCGGTCGGTGGCCCGGCGGCTCGAGTCCATCGCCGACGAGGTGCGGCGCCAGTACGAGGAGAAGGTGCACCCGTGATCGTCACCGGCCACCGCGGCGCGATGGGCAGCGAGCCCGAGAACACCCTGCGGTCGTTCCGCCGAGCGGTGCGGGAGGGCTGCGACGAGATCGAGCTCGACCTCCGGGTCACGGCCGACGGGCGGCTGGTCGTGCTGCACGACGCCACCGTCGACCGCACGACCGACGGTTCCGGCGCGATCGCGGAGATGACCCTCGACGAGGTCCGCGCGCTCGACGCAGGCTTCGGCGAGCAGGTGCCGACGTGGGCCGAGACCGTCGCGGCCGTGGACGTCCGGTTCCAGGCCGAGATCAAGGCAGCCGACGCCGTGCCGCTGCTGGCCGAGTCGTTGCGCGCCGACCCCGAACTGGCGCTCCGCACCCTCGTCACGTCGTCGCACGAGGAGGTCCTGCTGGCGGTCCGGCGGGAGCTGCCGTACGTCGAGACGGGGCTGATCCTCGGCCGCACACCGGCGTACGCCGAGATCGTCGCCCGGACCACGGCCGCAGACGCCGGCACGGCGCTCTGCGGCATCGCAGGGCTCACCGTCGAGGGCGTCGCCGACCTGCACGAGCGCGGCTTCGAGGTCACGGGCTGGCCAGTGCCCGACGGGCAGGTCCTCGCGACGGCGATCGAGCTCGCCGTGGACGGCGTCACGACCGACCACCCCGACGTCCTCTGCGCGCTGGCCCGATCCGAGTCGTGAGTGGATACGGCACTCGTGTCCACTCACGGCCGGAGCCGGGAGAGCGCTTCGGGCAGGTCCACCACGTCGGCGTACTTCGCGTCGAGGTCGGCGAGGTTGTTGTCGTGCAGCTCGGCGGACCGGTCGGCGCACGCCTGCCGCACCACCTGCGGGCGGAAGCCGTGGTTGAGCGCGTCCGTGGCGGTGGCCCGTACGCATCCCGAGGTCGAGACGCCGGTGACGACCACCGTGTCGACGCCGCCCGCGTGCAGCGTGGCCGCCAGGGACGTGCCGAAGAACGCCGAGGCGTACTGCTTGACCACCACCGGCTCGCCAGGGGTGGGCTTCAGCGTGAGCTCGCCCCAGCCGCCTTCTGCGTCCTCGGCGAACGCGGCCAGCGCGGGCACCTTGTGCACGAACAGGCCGCCGTCGGCGAGGCCGGGGGAGTAGCGCACCACGGTCCAGACGACCGGGTGCCCCGCAGCCCGCGCCGCGTCGACCAGCTGCTCCGTCGCGGCGACGGCTGGCCCGGGCCCCGGCAGAGCGAAGGGCCCGTTCGCCTCGGTGTAGGCCCGCACGAGGTCGACCACGACGACCGCGGGCCGCTCGCCCCACCCGACGCGCCCGGAGAACGCGCTCCCGTGCGGTCCCGTCACCCCCGCCACCTCCCGTTCGTCATGCGTCCGACCAGACCGGGCGCCTCGGCGCGGGGAGGCCCGTCTCCTCCTCGCAGCGGGCGAGCAGCTCCTCGATCGGTGGGCCCATGTCGAACACGGGCAGCTCCGCGGGCCGAGCCGCCCGCATCTCGGCGCGCAGCGCCTCCGTCGCCGTGGGGTCGCCGACGACCACGCCGTACCGCCGCGCGCCCTCGGCGGTGACGAGCCCGCGCCGGACCTCCAGCTCGACGAGGGCGGGGTCGCGTTCGAGGGGATCGCCCCACCCACCGCCGCCCCAGGTGACGAAGTGCAGCACGTCACCGGGGGAGACCGGCACGTCGTGGCACTTGCTGGGCAGGACCTGGCGGGTGCCGTCCGCCCGCTCGACCCACTTCCGGCCGCGGGCACCGGGGTGGCCGCCGTTGACGCCCCACGGGTAGGTCAGCCAGCGGTCGTCGTGGATCGCGATCGTGCCCGGCTCCTCGAAGACGTAGGCGACGTCGACGCCGTTGCCGCCGCGGTGCAGCCCGGGCCCGCCGGTGTCGGCGACCGTCTCCCACTTCTCGATCCGCAGCGGGTAGTACGACTCCAGGTACTCGCACGGGATGTTGACGAAGCTCGGCCACAGCGAGTGGCCGTCCGGCCCGTTGCCGAGGGGACGGCCGGGGATCCCGCCGAAGCCGATCGAGTACAGCTGGAACCACTCACCCCTCCGCTCGCCCGACGAGTAGTGCCCGGAGTACATGAAGTGCGGCGACGACGAGAAGCCCGCCGCGTTGAGCAGGGCCGGGTTGGTCTGCCCGAGCAGGCCGCCGAACAGGTCGAACACCCGGCCGACGCCGTGGTTCCGCCCGTTGAGCGATGCCGGGTGCTGTGGCCGCCAGTACGAGCCCTCGGGGATCGTGACGTCGACGAGCGGGTAGAACCCGTCGTTCCACAGGATCTGCGGGTCGGCGACCGTGATCATGTAGATGCCGAAGAACATCCGGGTGAGGTTCTCGTTGATGTAGTAGTTGATCGGGCCCGCGGCCTGCGGGCTGGAACCGGTGAAGTCGATGTGGACCTTGTCGCCGGTGCGGGTGAGCGACATCTTCAGCTCGTAGGGGCCGTTGCCGACGCCGTCGTCGCAGATGTAGTCGGTGAAGCTCAGCGTGCGGCCCTCCTCGAAGACCGCGTGCAGCAGCACCTTCATCGCGTCGTGGTTGCGCTGCAGCAGCGCGTCGAGCGCCGACAGGTAGGTGGCGGTGCCGAACCGCTCGCACATCTCCACCACCCGCCTGCCCGCCGTGCGGCAGGCCGCGACGAGACCGTTGAGGTCGGCGCGGTTCCAGTCGGGCATCCGCACCTGGTTGAGGATGATCCGCAGCGCGTCCTCGTTGAGCACGCCCTTCGCGTACAGCTTGAAGGGCGGGATCACCACGCCCTCCTCGTAGATGGTGCGGGCGTCGGTGGGCATCGAGCACGGCGTCTTGCCGCCGACGTCGGACATGTGCCCGAACATCGACGCCCAGCCCACCACCCGGCCCTCGTGGTAGATCGGCATGACGAGCAGCCAGTCGTTGGCGTGGCTGATCGCGGCACCGCACGCGTACGGGTCGGACGTCAGCAGGACGTCGCCCTCCTCGACGCTGCCGTCGAACCCGTCGAGGAAGTCGGGTACGGAAAGGCCGAACTGGCCGACCACCATCTTCCCGCTCGGGTCGCCGATCAGCGGGAACTCGTCGTGCTGCTCGCGGATGCCGGGGGAGAGCGCGGTGCGGAACAGCACCTCGTCCATCTCGTAGCGGGCATTGCGCAGCCCGTTCTCGATGAGGTCGAGGGTGACCGGGTCGACCTCCGTCCTCTCGATCGCGCCGCTCGCGGTCTCGATGATGCGGGCCATCAGCGGGCCTCCCTGTCCGATTGCCTTCGCTGCGCTTCGGCGAGCTCGCGGGGCCGGGAAGACGCCGTCCTGCTCGCTTGCGGGCGGATCAGCAGGCTGCCGGACGGGTGCACGGTGGCCGCGTGGGCGGGCAGCACGAGGGTGGTCGAGTCCATCTCGGTGACGATCGCCGGCCCGGCGACGACGTCGCCCGCCCGCAGCTTCGAACGGTCGTACACCCGGGCGTCCACCCACTTCCCGGCCACGTGCACCGGGTGCGTGTCGACCAGCGCGGCGGCCGGGTCGCCGTCGCCGTCCGGCAGGTGGGTGGCGGCCACCTGCGGGCGCGGCCCGGACACGGTGGCGCGGGCGTTCACCAGCTCGTGGTCGGCGGTGAGCAGGAAGGAGAAGAGGCGCTCGTGCTCGGCGTCGAACGCGGCGGCGAGCGTGCCCAGTGCGTCCCCGCCCAGCTCGGCGAAGTCGACCGGGATCTCGAAACCCTGGCCGTGGTAGCGCACGTCCACCTGGAAGGCGGTGGTCTGCTCGGCCTCGGGGACGCCCTGGGCGGCGAGCCGCGCTCCGGCCTCCGCGGCCAGCTCGCGCAGGATCGCCGCGAGGTCCTCCGGGGTGAGGTCGGCGAACCGGCGCAGCACGGTGCGGGCCGACTCGCTGCGCGCCGACGTCGTCGCGTCGCCGAGCGCGCACAGCACGCCGGGCGATGGCGGGACGATCACCGGCCAGGCCCCGGTCAGCTTCCCGAGGGCGTTGGCGTGCAGCGGGCCGGCCCCGCCGAACGCGACGAGGGCGAAGTCGCGCGGGTCGAAGCCCTGCTGCACCGACACCAGCCGCAGGCCGCCCAGCATGTTCTCGTTGACGATGTCGACGATCCCCGCCGCGGCCGCCTCCGGGCTGGACAACCCCATCGCCTCGGCGACCTTGCCCACCGCGGCCCGAGCTGCGTCGACGTCGAGGGTGATCTCGCCGCCCGCGAGCGTCGGGGGGAGGTAGCCGAGCACGACGTTCGCGTCCGTGACCGTCGGCTCGGTGCCGCCCCTGCCGTACGCGGCGGGGCCCGGGTCGGCGCCCGCGGACTGCGGGCCGACCCGCAGCGCCTTCGTCAGCTGCGGCACGTGCGCGATCGAACCGCCACCCGCGCCGACGGTGCGCACGTCGACGCTGGAGGCGCGCACGGTCAGGTCGCCGACCTTCGTCTCGCGGCCGATCCGCGGCGTGAGCCCCTGCACGAGCGCCACGTCGGTGGAGGTGCCGCCCATGTCGAACGTGATCAGGTCGGGGACCCCGCACTGCTCGGCGACCCACACCGCGCCCGTGACGCCGCCCGCCGGACCGGAGAGCAGCATCGTCACGGGCGCGCCGACCGCGGCGCCCGCCGACGAGAGCCCGCCGTCGCTGCGCAGGATCGCGAGCTCGCCCGCCACGCCGCCGTCGGCGAGCTTCCCGGCGAGCGTCTCGACGTAGCGCTTCACCTGCGGCTGGACGTAGCCGTTCGCGACCGTGGTGACCGTGCGCTCGTACTCGCGCATCTCGGGGAGCACGTCCGAGGAGAGCGACACCGGCACGCCGGGCAGCACCTCCGCCGCGATCTCGCCGATCCGCCGCTCGTGCGCGGGATCGGCGAAGGAGTTGATCAGCGAGACGGCGAGCGCGTCGACACCCACGAGCTTCGCGAGCTGGGTGCGGACGTCGGCCTCGTCGAGCGGGCGGATCACGCGGCCGTCCGATGCGATGCGCTGGTCGACCTCCACGGTGTTCTCCAGCGCCGCGAGCGGTTCCGGCTTCGGCCAGATGATCCAGCCGGCGAGCCCGCCCGGGACGAACGAGCGCGCGATCTGCAGGACCTGCCGGAAGCCCTTCGTGGTGACGAGCCCGACGGTGGCGCCCTTGCCCTCGAGGATCGCGTTGGTGGCGACGGTGGTGCCGTGCAGCACCTGGGCCACGTCGGAGAGCGCGATGCCGGCCTCGGCGCACACCCTGCCGATGCCGTTGAGGACACCGACCGACTGGTCCGAGGGCGTCGAGGCGGTCTTCGCCCGCCAGGTGGCGCCGGTGGCCTCCTCGACCAGCAGCACGTCCGTGAACGTGCCTCCGACGTCGACACCGAGCCGGTAACCCAGCGCTGGTGACTCGCTCGCACGCTCGCTCATGGCGCCTCCTGCTCGCGGGCGGCCCGCAGCATCACGGCGCGGGCGTTGTGGATGTGGGCGGTCATGACGGCCTGCGCCCACGCCGGGTCGCCCGCCCTGATCGCGGCGACGATCTCGACGTGGTGGGCGAGGCTGCGGCGGAGTGATGCCTCGTCGTAGGCGTGGAAGTTGCGCAGCTGGATCGGGGCGTGGATGGCGCCGGCCAGCGCCGTGGCGAGGGCCGGTTGGTCGGCGATCACGACCAGGCGCCCGTGGAACTGGCGGTTGAGCGGGACGAGCGCGTCGAGGTCCTGGTGGGCGCCCGGGAGGCCGACGGCGAGCATCCGCTCCGCGAGCTCGTCGAGGACGGCGACGTCGTCGGGCGCGGCGCGCGGGACGGCGAGCCCGGTGAGCCGTGGCTCGAGCGCGGACCGCAGGTCGAACACGCCCTCGAGCTCGGCGACGCTCCAGCTCGCGACGCGGGCCCCGCGGTTGGGCACGAGCTCGACCAGTCCCTCGGCGGCGAGCCGGGTGAGTGCCTCGCGAACGGGCGTGCGGCTCACCCCGAGCCGTTCGGCGAGCTCGACCTCGCCGAGCCGGGCACCCGCCGCGAACTGGCCGTGCAGGATCAGCTCCCGCAACGCGGCCAGCGCTCGTTCGGTGGAGGTCACCGTTCGTGTCACACGTCACTCCGTCCCGCAGATTGTGTGCAATCTAGGGCTGGAGGTTTCGCCGGGCAATGGTTCTGCCGTAACTTCGCGATGAATGTATGCAAAGGGGGATCACGTGGCTGATCTGCTGCGCTCCGGTCCGGCGCCGCGCGCCCGGCTGCGGGAGCTGCTCGCCGGACCCCGGCCCGTGGTCGCTCCGGGCGCCTACGACGCGCTGTCGGCACGCCTCGTGGAACAGGCCGGGTTCGACGTCGTCTACATGACCGGGTTCGGCACCACGGCGTCGCTGATCGGCCGGCCCGACGTCGGGTTGCTCGGCGGCGCCGAGATGGTCGACAACGCGCGGCGGATCGTCGCCGCCGTCGACGTCCCGGTGATCGCCGACGCCGACACCGGCTACGGCAACGCGATCAACGTCGTGCGCACCGTCCGGTCCTACGAGCAGGCCGGCGTGGCCGGGGTGCACCTGGAGGACCAGGTCATGCCCAAGAAGTGCGGACACATGAGCGGCAAGGCCGTGATCGGCGCCGACGAGATGACCGGCAAGATCCGCGCCGCCGTCGCCGCCCGGCACGACCCCGACTTCCTGGTGATCGCCCGCACCGACGCCGCCGCCGTCGAGGGGCTCGACGCCGCGCTCGACCGTGCGCGCGCCTACGCCGACGCCGGCGCCGACCTCCTCTTCGTCGAGGCCCCCACCAGCGAGGACGACACCGCCCGCGTCGCGCGGGAGCTAGCCGGTGTGGCCCCGCTGGTGTTCAACTGGGCGGAGGGCGGCCGGACGCCGCCGCTGCCGCTGGACCGGATCGCGGAGCTCGGGTTCGCGCTGGTGCTGTTCCCGATCGGCACGCTGCTCGCCGCGACTGCTGGTATCCGGGCGCTGCTCGCCACCCTCGCGGCCGACGGCACGCCCGCCGCCGCGCTGCCGGGCGTGCCGTCGTTCGACGAGTTCACCGACCTCATCGGTCTCCCCGAGATCCGCGACCTGGAGGAGCGCTTCGGGTCCTGACGCCCGACACGCCGTGCCCGGATCGATCGCCCCGGTCCGCTACGCCTACCCTCGGGCGCCATGACGCAGAAGGTGCGGGTCGCGGTGGTCTTCGGTGGTCGGAGCAGCGAGCACGCGATCTCCTGCGTCTCCGCCGGTGCCGTGATGTCGCACCTCGACCCCGAGCGCTTCGAGGTCGTCCCGGTCGGCATCACCCGGGAGGGCGCGTGGGTGCTCGGCACCTCGGACCCCCGGGAGCTGGTGATCTCGGACCGCGCCCTGCCGTCGGTCGAGGCGGGCGGCACCGCGCTCGCGCTGCCCGGCGACCCCACCCGCGGCGGGCTCGTCGTCCTCGACCCGGATCGCGCGGGCGAGGTGTTCTCCGGCGTCGACGTCGTGTTCCCCGTGCTGCACGGGCCCTTCGGCGAGGACGGCACGATCCAGGGTCTGCTGGAGATGGCGGGCGTGCCCTACGTCGGGGCGGGCGTGCTGGCCAGCGCGGCGTCGATGGACAAGGAGTACGCGAAGAAGCTCCTCGCGGCCGAGGGGATCCCGGTGGGTGACCTCGTCGTGCTGCGCCGCGGCACCGACACGCTCACCGCCGATGAGCGCGAGCGGCTCGGGCTCCCGGTGTTCGTCAAGCCCGCGCGGGCGGGCTCGTCGGTCGGCATCACCCGCGTCACGGACTGGGCCGACCTCGACGCCGCAATCGCCACCGCCCGCGAGCACGACCCGAAGGTGCTGGTGGAGGCCGCGATCGTCGGGCGCGAGGTCGAGTGCGCCGTGCTGGAGTTCCCCGACGGCACCGTGCGCGCGAGCGTCCCGGCGGAGATCCGGATCGTCGGCACGGGCCCGGACGGGCACAAGCCGGAGTTCTACGACTTCGAGGCCAAGTACCTCGACGACGTCTGCGAGTTCGACATCCCCGCGAAGCTCGACGACGCGGTGGCCGAGCGGCTGCGCGAGATGGCCGTCGCCGCGTTCCGCGCCGTCGACGGGCAGGGCCTGGCGCGCATCGACTTCTTCGTCGGACCCGACGGCGAGCTGACCCTCAACGAGGTCAACACGATGCCCGGCTTCACCCCGATCTCGATGTACCCCCGGGCGTGGGCGGTCACGGGCATCGACTTCGAGACGCTCCTGACGACTCTGGTGGAGACGGCGCTGGCGCGGGGAACCGGCCTGCGCTAGCCCGTCGCTGATCGCCGGAAGTGGTGCCCGGGCGACAGATCTGTCGTCCTCGCACCACTTCTGGTGATCATCCCGAGCAAGATCGCCCAGAGTGGTGCGGACGCGACAGATCCGTCGCCCTGGTCGGGGCGGAAAGCCGCACCTCGGAATGATCTGACGCCTTGGGTCTTGGTCGCGGACCTGTCGGATCGATCTGATCACGAGACTTCGGCTTGGCGCGCCGTTCCCGGCACCCCGCGCCCCGATGCGTCGGCGCCCCGCTCCCGACCTGCCGAGTAGTCCCACCGGTTCGCCCGATCCCTCGCGTGGCGTGCGGGTCGGGTTGGCAGAACTACCGAATTCCGTGGTTGCGCGGGCGGCCGTCCCCGGCTGGAGGGCACGGCGGTTCCGCGGAGACCGTCACTGCCGGATGCCTACGCGACTATCCGGTGGTCCCGACCCTCGATGATCACCACGGTGAGCACCGGATAGTCGCCGTGCATCCCCCGGGACGTGCTCGTACGCAGGTCTGGGAGGCACGACGAGCATCTCGCAGCGCTCCCACCGGATCGATCTTCTCCTACCCGGCCACCGCGCTACCGCAGCGCGCAAGGCGCGGCATGCCCACGGGAGTCCCGGTGGTGGAACCGGCGAGGGGCGGGCGACCTGGGTCGTGCGTCTCCGAGCGCCAAAGGCGAGGCGCGGTCGAGGATCGCGCCAACCCGACCAACTGGCGCCGGAAGACGCTCGCCCGCGCTAAAAATGGCATTCCTCGCGATCGGAGCGGAGGCGGATCACTCCCCGGGCTCCGCATGACCGTGCACCAGCCGCGTCAGCGCGGGGCCGAGCGCGTGCCGGTTCTCCGCGACGCGCACCCAGCGGGGTCCGCCGAACGGGGCCTGCTCCTCAACCGTGAGCACGACGCCCGGGTAGATGCCCAGCTCACCGAGGTAGCGCAGGGCGGCGCTGTCGCGGTCGGACACGCGGTCTACGTGGAACCGACTGCCGGCGGGTGCGGCGTCGAGGGGCTCGCCCCAGCCCTCCTCGTGCGGGCCGTCGCGGGGTGGGATCGGGTCGCCGTGCGGGTCGTGCGTGGGATGGCCCAGTGCGGCGTCGATGCGTTCCTCGAGCCGCTCGGAGAGCGCGTGCTCCAGGAGCTCGGCCTCGGCGTGCACCTCGTCCCACGGCACGTCGAGCACGCGGGCGAGGAACGTCTCCAGCAGGCGGTGGCGGCGGACGACGCGCAGCGCCGCCCGTTCGCCCGATGCGGTGAGCTGCAGGGTGCGGCTGTCCGGGCGGGTGAGCAGGCTGCCGTCCTCCAACCGCTTCACCATGGCCGAGACCGACGGCGCCGAAACGCCGAGCTCGTTGGCGAGCTGTCCCGTGGTGACGGGCTCGCCCCGGTGGGCGAGGTGGTAGATCGCCTTGAGGTAGTCCTCGGTCGCCCGGGACATCGTCACCATGCGCGGAATCGTATGTGCTCGACCTTCAGCGCACCGCCACCGCTGTGGCGGGCAGCGTCTCGCGAACCACGTCCGACAGCTGCTGCAGGGGTGCGCTGCCTGCGTCGACCGGAGTGGTGATGGCGAGGTAGACCGGCCGGTCCACGGCGATGTAGCTCACCTGGACGGGTTGGGGGAGACCGTCGGCGAGCTGCAGCCAGCGCACCCCGTTCACCTCCAGGAGGGCCGAGGTCGGCGTCAGCTCGGCCGGCCGGGGGAGCCCGCAGCGGAACACGACGGGCCGGGGCGCGGCGGCCCAGGCGCGTACGCCCGGCAGGCTCGCGGCATCGACGATCGGTCGGGGCGGCATCGGCCCGTCGGCGCCGTCCAGCTCGGCGGGGAGCGCGGCAAGCACCGCGGTGCACTCCGGGCCCGTGGCGCCCGGCGAGTCGACCGGCGCCACGGCGAGCGGGCCGGTGTCGGGCGGGGGCGGGTCCCCGACCCCGCGTACGCGTGCGGTGATCGCGATGGCGGCCACCGTGATGGCGAGCAGCAGCGGCAGCGCGATCGCGATCGCGACGGGAGGGGAGAGCCGGGTGCCCACGAGCGCCGGCGTCAGGAGAGGTGGACCACCGGGCAGGTCAGCGTGCGCGTGATCCCGCCCACGCCCTGCACCTGCGCGACGACGAGCTGACCCAGCTGGTCGACGTCCTCGGCCTCGGCGCGCACGATCACGTCGTAGGGTCCGGTGACGTCCTCGGCCGACACCACGCCGGTGATCTCGGAGATCTCCGCGGCCACGGCGGCGGCCTTGCCGACCTCCGTCTGTACCAGGATGTAAGCCTGCACCACGGCGAGCCCCTTCCACTTCGATCATCGGACGTAGGAGAGTCGGAAGCCGAACGTACCGGAGGTGACGCCTGTGACCACATCGCAACCGTCCCCGACGGGCGAAGCGGAGGCGCAGAACACACTCGCCGGGATCGGCGAGTTCGGTCTGATCGCGCGGCTGACCGACGGCCGCCCGTCCACGCCTGCCACGTTGCTCGGGCCAGGCGACGACGCGGCCGTCCTCGCCGCGCCCGACGGACGGGTCGTCGCGTGCACGGACGTGCTCGTGGCCGGCGTGCACTTCCGGCTCGACTGGTCCAGCCCGGAACAGATCGGGCGCAAGGCGGCGGCGGCCAACCTCGCGGACGTCGCGGCGATGGGCGCGGTGCCGACCGGGCTGCTGGTGGGCCTCGCCTGCCCCGCCGACATGCCGGTCGAGACGCTCGCCGGTCTCACCGACGGCCTGTGGGCGGAGGCCCGGTCGGTGGGTGTTGGCGTGGTCGGCGGGGACGTGACCTCCTCCCCGGCGCTCGTCGTCTCGGTCACGGCGCTGGGTTCCCTCGAAGGGCGGGACCCGGTGACGCGGTCCGGTGCTCGCGCAGGTGACACCGTCGCGCTGGCCGGGCGCGTCGGCTGGGCGGCGGCCGGGTGGGCGGTACTGGCGCGCGGCTTCCGCTCCCCGGTGGCGGTGGTGTCGGCGCACCGGGTGCCGGAGCCGCCCTACGCCGCCGGGCCGCAGGCCGCCGACGCGGGCGCCACCGCCATGATCGACGTCTCGGACGGGCTGCTCGCCGACCTCGGACACGTCGCGCGGGCGTCCGGGGTGCGGATCGACGTGCGCACGGCGGCACTGGTCGTGCCGGACCGGCTGGTCGACGTCGGCGCGGCGCTCGGCATCGACCCGATGCACTGGCTGCTCACCGGCGGTGAGGACCACGCGCTCGCCGCCACCTTCCCCGGGGACGTTCCCGAGGACTGGAGGGCGATCGGCACGGTGGTCGATGGCGAGCCGGAGGTGCTGGTGGACGGCCGCCGGTACGACGGCGGGCCCGGCGGGTGGGATCACTTCGTACGTTGACCTGCCAGGCCTTCCACGACACGGTGGGGTATGGCCGTGCAGATGTTCCCGCAGTTCGTGCGCTTGTTCGACGAGCTGCGCTACGAGCCGACGGGGAAGCGGATCCGGGCGCTGGTCGACGGCAGCACGGCGGTCGACACGACGGGCGCGCTCGTCGTCTGGGAGCCGCACCGGGTCGTTCCGACCTACGCCGTGCCGCTGGCGGACATCCGCGGTGAGCTCGTGCCGGCTCCCGCCGAGGACGTGCCGCGGAGACCCGAGCGGCTGCGGGAGGGGCTGCCGACGGTGCTCACCCCGTCGACGGCGTTCGGCGCACACACGACAGCCGGTGAGCCGCTGACCCTGCGCGCGGCCGGTGTCGACCGGGTCGGCGGAGCCTTTCGCCCGGCCGATCCGGACCTCGCCGGGTTCGTCCTGCTCGACTTCGCCGCGTTCGACTGGCTCGAGGAGGAAGACGAGATCGTCGCCCATCCGCGCGACCCGTTCCATCGGGTCGACATCCGGCACAGCTCCCGTCAGGTGCGCGTGGAGCGGGACGGGCAGGTGCTCGCCGAGTCCACCCGCCCCGTCCTGGTGTTCGAGACGTCCCTGCCGATGCGCACCTATCTGCCTCGTGAGGACGCGCGGCTCGACCTTCTGGAGCCGAGCCCGACCCGGACCGCGTGCGCGTACAAGGGCGTGGCGTCCTACCTGGCGCGTGACGGCAGGGACCTGGCGTGGACCTACGAGGCGCCGCTACCGGACGCGCATGAGCTCACCGGCCTGATCTGTTTCTTCGACGAGCGGGTGGACGTGACCGTGGACGGGGTGTCGCGGCAGCGCCCCGTCACGCCGTGGTCGGACTGAGCGACTTCGCGGAGCTCAGCGCGAGGTCGGAGCGGGACTCATCGCAATGACCTGATCGTCGTGTCGATCACGCTCGTCAGTTCGGCCGGCCCGTGGCCGGCCCGCGCCCGCACCCGCAGCCCGAGCACGAGCGTGAACAGCGACTCGGCGGTGGCGGCCACGTCGAGGTCGGTGCGCAGCTCCCCGTCACGGCGGCCGCGTTCCAGCACCTCCCGCAGTGAGTCGCGCGTGACGCCGAACGCCGCCTGGGTGCGCTCGTCGACGGCGGGGTCGTCGGCGCCGAGCTCGGTGGCGGTGTTGACCACGAAGCACCCGCGGGCAGCCGCGCCCTCCTCGGGCAGGTCGACCATCCTGGTCAGCCACTCGCGCAGCACCTCCGGGGCCGGGCCGGGGCGTAGCAGGTGGTCGCGGGCCTCGGCGGAGTCGGTGGCCCGGTAGTGGTCGAGCGCGCGCAGGAACAGCGCGTGCTTGTCGCCGAAGGTGCGGTACAGGCTGCTGGCCGAGAGGCTGAGCGCGTCGCCGAGGTCGCGCACCGACGTGGCGTGGTAGCCGCGTCGCCAGAACAGGTCGGTGGCGCGCGCGACGACGTCGTCCTCGTCGAACTCCCGCGGTCGCGGCATGGCCAGAGGGTACCAGTTGTGGAGCGTTCGTTCCCGTACTAGCGTGCCGCCGAGTATGGGAACGATCGATCCCAAATGGGGGTGGAGCACGTGGTACGAACTGCGGAGCGGGCCGGAGTGCGCAGATGGGTCGCGGTCGCCGCGGTCGCCGTGGGGACGTTCCTGCTGGTCACGGCGGAGCAGTTGCCGGTCGGCCTGCTGACGCCGGTCGGGGCGGACCTCCGGGTGACCGACGGCGTGGCCGGCCTGATGGTGACGGTCCCGGGGATCGTCGCGGCGGTAGCGGCGCCCCTGGTGCCGGTGCTGGTGGGGCGGCTCGACCGCAGGGTGCTGCTCGGCGCGCTGATGGCGCTCATGACGCTGGCGAACTCGCTGTCGGCGCTCGCGCCGACCTATCCGGTGCTGATCGGCTCGCGGGTGCTGGTCGGCGTCGCGATCGGCGGGTTCTGGGCCGTCGCGGGCGGGCTCGCCACCCGGCTGGTGCCCGGGCCGGACGTGCCCCGCGCGACCGCGCTGATCTTCGGCGGCGTCGCGGCGGCGAACGTGCTCGGCGTCCCGATCGGCACGTTGCTCGGCGGCGTGGCGGGATGGCGCGTGGCGTTCGGTGCGCTGTCGGCGCTCGCCGCCGTCGTGCTGGTCGCGTTGTTCGCGCTGCTGCCGCGGCTGGTGGCCGACGAGCCGGTACGGCCGGGAGGGCTGCTCGCCCAGCTGCGCGACCGCGGCGTGGCGACTGGCATCCTGGTGACGCTGCTGGTGGTCACCGGCCACTTCGCCGCCTACACGTTCGTGAGCCCCGTGCTCCAGGAGCGGGCGGGCGTGCCGGTCGCGCTCGTCGGGCCGCTGCTGCTCGGCTTCGGCGCCGCCGGCATCGTCGGTAACTTCGTCGCGGGCGTCGCGGTGTCCCGCCGGCTGCGCCGCACGGTGCTGGGGATCGTCGTCGCGCTCGCCCTCGTGCTGGCGCTCAACGCACTGGTCGGTACGGGGACGGTCGGCGGGATAGCGCTCCTGCTGCTGTGGGGGCTCGCCTACGGCGGCGTGTCGGTGAGCCTGCAGAGCTGGATGATCTCGGCGGCGCCGCGCGCGGTGGAAGCGGCGACGGCGCTGTGGGTGTCGGTGTTCAACCTCGCGATCGGGCTCGGGGCCCTGGTCGGCGGCCTCGTCGTCGACCACACGGCGCTGGTCGGCGTCCTGTGGCTGGCCGCGGCGCTGTTCCTGCTCGCGGCCGTGGCCGTCCGGGCCGGGGCAGGCGGGGGCGAACGCCCGCAGACGTAGGCGGCTCAGTCGATCTCGAGGACCGCCTTGCCGTGCAGGCGCCGCCCCAACAGGGCGGCGGTGGCGTCCGCGACGTCCTTCCAGCTGCCGCGCCACGAGATCTGCGGGTCCAGCCCGCCTGCGGCGACGGCGCCGGCCAGCCACGTGAGGTCGGGTCCGACGTTCCGGCACTCCAGCAGGTAGAACGTGACGATCGAGCGGTCGTGGCGGCCCTCGTTGCCGAAGAGCGCGCCGAACGGGAAGAGCTCGCCCTCCCCGGTGGAGTGGCCGAGGGCGACCAACGTGCCGCCGGCCGCGAGCCGCTCGTAGGCCGCCACCAGCTGCGGTCCGCCCACGTTGTCGACGACGCCGTCCACCCGACCGGCGAGGTCGCCGGGAGCAGCCACCACCTCGTCCGCTCCCAGGGCGCGCAGGCCGTCGCCGTGTCGCTGCGGATCACCCGTGCTCGCGACGACGTACGCGCCGCCGAGGTGCGCGAGCTGCACGGCGTACCGGCCGACGCCGCCGGTCGCGCCGGTGACGAGCACCCGGCGGCCCAGGATCGGACCGCTGCGGTGCAGGGCGCGCAGCGCGCTCGCGCCCGCCACCGGGACGGTGCTGATCGCACCGAGGTCGGAGCCGTCGGGCACCACGCCGATCAGGTCCGTGTCGACGGCGCGCAGCTCGGCCCACGCCCCGGCGGCGCCGAGCGTGACCACCGCTGTGCCGGCCGCCGGCCCGGACCCGTCGGCGGCGGCCCGCTCGACGACCCCGGCGGCGTCCCAGCCGAGCACGGTGCCCTCCGCGGCGTTCTCTGGGCCGTACCGCACCTCGCCGAAGTTGAGGGACGTCGCTGTCACCCGCACCAGCGCCTGGTTCGGTGCGGGCGCGGGGTCGGGCGCGTCGCCCAGGCGCAGGCCACCGGCAACGGAGCGGTCGACGAGAAGAGCACGCACGGGTCACTCACCTTCACTGAGGAGCATCTGCCACTGAGTGGCGTAAGACTACAAGTGGCCTTTGCGCACGAGATACAGTGAGTGGCGATGGACACCCTCTCGCCGCCCGACATGTCACTGCGGGAGCGCAAGAAGCTCCGCACGCGGCAGGCGCTCGTGGACACCGCACTGCGCCGGTTCACCGACCCGGGCTTCGACGCCACCACGCTCGACGACCTGTGCGGCGAGGTCGAGGTGTCCAAGCGCACGTTCTTCCGCTACTTCACCAGCAAGGAAGACGTCGCGATGGCGCCCACCCAGGACCTGTGGGGGGTCTTCCTCACCGAGCTGGAGACCGCCACGCCTAAGAGCGGCACGCTCCTCGAGCTGCTCCACGACACGCTGCTCGCGGCGCTCGCCGCCATGCCGGACGAGGGCTGGGCGCAGCGGGTGGAGACCAGCTGCCGGCTGACGGCCGCCACCCCGTCGATGCGGGCGCACGGGTTGCAGTTCTGCGACCGCACGACCCGTGCCGTGATCACGCTCCTGCGTGAGCGTTTCGGCTTCGCCGACGACGACCTGCGCGTGCGGCTGGCCGTCGACCTGCTGGTGGCGGCGTTCCACTGTGCGCTGGAGGCGTGGACGTTCCGGCCGGGCCCCGCGAGCCGCGACGGGTTGGTCGCGGCCTCGCGGGAGGCGTTCGCCGCTGTCCCGGGCATCGTGACGCTGCGCGTCAGCGGAGGGTCCGCACCGGATCCGCGGTGATCCCGATGCGGTCGAGCACATCCGCGGCAATGGCGACCTGGGCGACGTCGCCGGTGCACGGCATGAGCACCACGTCCTCCGCACCCGCGTCGCGCAGCCTGCGCAGCTCCGCCTCGAGGTGCTCGGGCGTGGTGGGGGTGTCGGCCTTCACCAGGTCCGCGTAGTCGAGGTAGTAGTGCCGCAGGTAGTGATCGGCGTCCTCGTCGGCGTCGGGGCCGATGCAGAAGTAGCGCATGGTCACGACGCGCGGACTCCCGGTGCGCCCGACGCGGTCCCACGCGCTCCGGATCGCGGCGACGCCGTCGACGAGCTGCTGGATCCCGAACGAGGGTGCGATCCAGCCCTGTCCGACGGTGGCGGCCCGGGTGAAGGCCGCAGGTGCCAGACCGCCGAGTAGCAGGCCGGGACGATCCGGCGGCAGCGCAGGCATGGGCCCGCTCGCACCGGCCAGCTTGCCGTCCCACGCCTCCGACATGGTGGCGACCATGGCGTCCATCGCCGCGCCGAGCCCGCGCTGGGACACGTCGCTCGCCCGGAAGTCCTCCGGCCAGCCGCCGAGGGCGAGACCGGCGGTCAGCCGTCCGCCGGACAGCCGGTCGATGGAGGCGAGCTGCTTGGCGAGCACGACCGCGTTCTGCCGGTAGGGCACGTTCAGCACGGTGGTGAGCAGCTCGACGCGCTCGGTGCGGGCCGCGGCGGCCGCGAGTGCGACGAGCGGGTCCAGGTTGTCGTAGACGAGCCGGTCGAGCACGCTCAGCGAGCAGAACCCGAGCCGCTCCGCGGTGGCGGCCCACTCGCCCAGTGCGGTGGCGTCGGCCCCGGGGACGGCGGCCGGCAGGCCCATTCCGATCTTCATGAGACACCTCCAGTCGGGATGTGCTCGATGGTGGGCCGCGCAGTGCCGCCCGGTCGTGAACGGAACGGACAGCGGGCTACGGATCCCGCCCCTCTATCCGCCTCCCGGCAGCGCCCACACGCGCAGCGCCCGCACCTCGACCTCTCCGGTGCCGCGCCTGCTCGACAGCTCGATGCCGGGGATGGTGCGGTCCACCGGCACCTGGTCGTCGTCGATCTGCGCCGCGAGCGCGCCGTCGAGGTGCATCGAGAGCCTGCGCTCGTCCACCGTGACGTGTACGCGCACCGTGCGGCCGGTCTGCAGGCCGGGCACGGGCACCGGACTGCCGATCGTCGTGAACCGCCCGTCGTGGAACACCCGGAACTCCGCGGTCTGCGACGCTGTGGCGAGGCACCAGTACCAGGCGAGCTGCCGGGGTTCGGCCCAGCGCAGGCTCCAGCACAGCGTCACGTCGCTCCCGGGGCGCACCGCGACGTCCATCTCGGCCAGGTAGGTGGTGAAACCCTCGGCGACGGCGAGCCGGGCCCAGCCGTACGCGCCCTCCGCGACCGCCGTCAGCCGCATCGCGCCCGGTACGTGCTCGAGCGTCTCCTCGTCCGGGTTCAGCTCGGTGGCGGGGGCGTCGAGGAAACCGGCGCCGGTGCCGTCCATCGCGGCCTCGTAGAGCAGGGGCCCGGTGGCCGTGGGCGGGCTCGGCGGAGCCGGTGCGGCCTGCGGCGGGGCGGCCTCCGGCAGCGCCACGACCGGGACGTCGACCGCCACGCCCCCGGCCTCCCACGGCCGGGCGACGGCGAGGGCGGTGGCGAGCGCGGCCACCATGGCGACCACGGCGGCGACCACCGGCCGAGCCCGCCGCCGCGGGCCGGTGGCGGGCGGCACGGGCCCACCGTCCGGCCTGGTGGTCATCGATCATCTCCCGCGAGTACGCGCCGCGCCCCTGGCGAGCACGACTGGTCTCGACGAGCAGCGGGTGGGCGTTACCGGGTGATCGAGTCCGGCAAATAGGGTCGGCGGCATGGAGCTGGCCAAGGGACAGAACGTGGTGCTGGGCGAGGCCGGCGACACGGTGGTGCGCGTGAGCTGGTCGGCCGGGCCGACCGTCGACGCTTCGGCTCTGCTGCTGGGCGGGGACGGCAAGGTCCGCTCCGACGCCGACTTCGTGTTCTACGGCCAGCCGGAGCACCCGAGCGGGTCCGTGCAGCACGCAGGCGGCGAGGCGGGGGTGGACGCGCTGCAGGTCCGGCTGCCGGCCGTGGAGTCCGGCGTCGAGCGGATCGTGATCGGCGCGTCGGCGGAGGGCAGGCCCTTCGGCGAGGTCACCGGCCTCGTCGTCGAGGTGGGGTCGGGCTCGCAGGTCCTCGCGCGCTTTGCGGTGCAGGACGCGAGCTCGGAGACGGCGTTCCTGCTCGGTGAGCTGTACCGCCGGTCGGGGGCGTGGCGGTTCCGGGCGATCGGGCAGGGCTACGACTCCGGGCTGGCCGGTTTCGCCACCGACTTCGGGGTCGAGGTCGAGGACGGCGCGGCGGCCGAGACGCCGGCCCCTGAGCAGCCCGCGGTCAGCCTGAAGAAGCAGAAGCTGATCGACATGGAGAAGCGGCTCGACACCGAGGCTCCGCAGCTGCTGGACCTCACCAAGCGGGCGGCGGTCAGCCTGGAGAAGCGCGGGCTCGCCGAGCACACCGCGCGGGTGGCGCTGTGCCTGGACATCTCGGGCTCGATGACGACCTTGTACAGCTCCGGCAAGATCCAGGCCCTCGTCGAGCGGGTCCTCGCGCTTGGCCTGCGCTTCGACGACAACGGCCAGGTCGACGTCTTCCTGTTCGGCACGGGCGGCTACGAGGAACCCGCGGTCTCGGTGGCGAACCACGCCTCGTACGTCCCGGACATGACCCGCCGTCGCCGCCTCGAGGGCGGCACCAGCTACGGCGCGGCCATGCGACTGATCCGCGAGCGCTACTTCGGCGCCGCGGGCCCGCGCTCCCAGCCGTACGCGGACACCCAGCCGGTGTACGTCATGTTCGTCACGGACGGCGCACCGATGGATCGCAAGGAGGCCGAGGAGCAGCTGCGGTTCTCCTCGTTCGAGCCGGTGTTCTGGCAGTTCATGGCCATCGGGAAGTCGAACAAGGCGGTGGACGCGGGCGAGAAGAAGAAGCGGGGTCTGCTGGCCCGGCTCGCCGACAGCCAGTTCACCTTCCTCGAGCAGCTCGACGACCTGTCCGGCCGCCACGTCGACAACGCCGACTTCTTCGGGGTGACCGACCCGGCGAACCTGTCCGACGACCAGCTGTACGACCTGCTCATGACCGAGTACCCGGGCTGGCTGGAGGCCGCGCGCCGCGGCGGTCTGCTCACCCCGTGATCGCGGCGGTCAGCGCGAGCCGGCCTCCAGCGGTGTCTGCGGCTGCACCGCCGGCTCCGCGACCAGCGAGGTGAGCAGGGCGAGCCGCTCGGCGTCCGCCGTGCCCGGCTCGGCGTGGTGGACGATCACCATCACGCCGTCGGCGCCGTCGGCGCCATCGGCGCCATCGGCGTCCAGCTTGGACGTCCACAGGCGCATCTCGCCGACCTGCGGGTGGTCGATCCGGACCGCCTTGCCGCGCGGCGGCTTCACGTCGTGGCGGGCCCACGCCCTGCGGAACTCCTGGCTCGCCAGGGACAGCTCGCCGACCAGCTGCACGACGCGCGGGTCGTCGACGTCGGTCCCGAGCCGGTTGCGGAAGGTGGCGACCAGCTGGGGCGCGCACTGCGCCCAGTCCGGGTGCAGCAGCTGCTCGGCCGGGTCGAGGAAGAGCGACCGCAGCCGGTTCTCACCGACCCGCAGGCTCGGGGCCAGCGCGGTCGCGAGCGCATTGGCCGCGAGCACGTCGAAGCACTCGTCCACCGCGACCGCCGGCAGCCCGATCACCTCGAGCAGCTGCGCGGTCTCCCTCGGCACGGCCCGCCGCCGGGACCGGCGTGGACGGGAGCGGGGCCGCGGCGCGGCCAGCTCGTGGAGGTACGCCGTGGCGGTGGCGTCGAGCCCGAGCACCCGGGCGAGCGCCTCCAGGACCTGCGGCGACGGGTTGCGGTCGCGGCCCTGCTCGAGCCGCAGGTAGTACTCCGAGCTGATGCCGGCGAGCAGTGCCACCTCCTCGCGGCGCAGCCCAGGCACCCGCCGCATCCCGTGGACCGGCAGGCCGACGCTCTCGGGTGCCACCAGCTCCCGGCGGGCCCGCAGGTAGGTACCGAGCCGGTTCTCCTCGCGCACACCGCCACGCTAGCCGCGGGCAGCACGACGTTCCTGTCCCTGCCACTACCAGTAACCGCAGGGATCTGGGTGGGCGGACCCGCCCCGCGCACGGTGGCGGCATGAGCACTCGCACCACCACCCTCCCCGGCGGCACCTGGACGATGGGCGACCTGACGGTCACCCGGTTCGGGTACGGCGCCATGCAGCTCGCCGGCCCCGGCGTCATGGGGCCGCCTGCCGACCACGACGGCGCACTGGCCGTCCTGCGCGAGGTCGCCGACCTCGGCATCACCCACATCGACACCGCCGACGCCTACGGCCCGGCCGTCACCAACCAGCTGATCCGGGAGGCGCTGCACCCCTACCCGGACTCGCTGCACATCGCGACCAAGGTCGGCGCGGTGCGCGACGAGCAGGGCGGCTGGCCCGTCGCCCGGAAGCCGGAGGACCTGCGCCGCGCCGTGCACGCCAACCTCGAGCGCCTCGGCCTCGACGCGCTCGACGTCGTCAACCTCCGGCTGGGCAGCGCCGTGGGCCGCGAGGCGGGCTCGATCGCCGAGCCGTTCGAGGCGCTCGTCGAGCTCCGGCAGCAGGGCCTCATCCGGCACCTCGGGGTGAGCAACGCGACGGCCGAGCAGGTCGCCGAGGCACAGGAGATCGCGCCGATCGTGTGCGTGCAGAACCACTACAACCTCGCCCACCGCGAGGACGACGAGCTGATCGACCAGCTCGCCGAGCAGGGCGTCGCGTACGTGCCGTACTTCCCGCTCGGCGGCTTCAGCCCGCTGCAGTCCTCGGCGCTCTCGGCCGTGGCCACCCGGCTCGGCGCCACGCCGATGTCCGTCGCACTGGCCTGGCTGCTGCGTCGGTCGCCGAACATCCTGCTGATCCCCGGCACGTCGTCGGCGGCGCACCTGCGCGAGAACGTCGCGGGCGCGGGCCTCCCGCTGTCCGACGAGGACGTCGCGGAGCTGGACGCGATCGGCCGCTGACCGCTCGCACGGGCCGGGGTCAGCTGCGCGGGACGGGCACGCCGCGGATCGAGGCGTCGAGCAGCTGCACCGGGTGCAGCAGCGGCAGGTCCTCGCGCAGGTACTTGCCGATCTGCAGCAGGCAGCCCGGGTTGGCGGTGACCACCAGGTCCGGCTCCACCGACCGGACGTTCGCGGCCTTGCGCTCGCCGAGCTCGGCCGCCGCCTCCGGCATGACCAGGTTGTAGATGCCGGCCGAGCCGCAGCACAGCGCGGCCTCGGGCAGGTCGACCAGCTCCAGCTCCGGGATGGAGCGCAGCACCTCGCGGGGCTGGCTGCGCACCTGCTGGGCGTGCCCGAGGTGGCAGGCGTCGTGGTAGGCCACCCGGCCGCGGAACGGGTGCCGCTCGGCCCGCGGACCGAGCTCGGCGAGCACCTCGTGCACGTCACGCACGCGCTTGCTGAACGCGGCCGCGCGCTCGGCCCACTCGGGGTCGTCGGCGAGGAGGTGGCCGTACTCCTTCATCGACGAGCCGCAGCCGGCCACGTTGGTGACGACGTGGTCGACGTCGAGGGTCTCGAAGACGGCGATCTCGCGCTTCGCCCTGGCCAGCGCGCTGTCCTCGCGGCCCGAGTGGAGCTCGAGGGCGCCGCAGCACTGCTGCTCGCGCGGCACCAGCACGTCGCAGCCCTCGGCGGCCAGCACCCGGACCGTCGCCACGTTCACGCGGTGGAAGAACACGTCCTGCACGCAGCCCGACAGCAGCGCCACCCGCGCGCGGCGCTCGCCGACCGCGGGGGTGTGGACCGGCAGCCGGGCGAACGCCTCGCGCACCGACACCGGTGGCAGCAGCGACTCCACCGCCCCCAGCCGCCCGGGCAGCTTCGACGCGACCTTCGCGACGGCGGGGATGCGCCGCAGCCGCTGGTAGAGCGCCCCCGGAACGGCGGCGGCCCGCAGCCGCCGCTTGTAGGGGAACAGCGCGAAGATCGCGTTGCGGAACCAGGCGTCGTTGCGCTCGCGGGGCACGTTGCGCTCGATCTGCGGCCGCACCGACTCCAGCAGCCGGTCGTACTGCACACCCGACGGGCACGCGGTCACGCACGCCATGCACCCCAGGCAGCGGTCGATGTGCTCGGTGAACGGGCCCTGCAGGTCGATCTCGCCCTTCTCGGCGAGGTCCATCAGGTAGATGCGGCCGCGCGGGGAGTCCATCTCCTCGCCCCACAGCTGGTAGGTGGGACACGTCGGCAGGCAGAAGCCGCAGTGCACGCAGTCGTCGAGCAGCTCGCGCTGCGGGGGACGCCGGTCGTCGAAGCTGCTCGGACCGGTCTGCGGGAGGTTGGTGTGGGCGGAGCCGGCGGGCGTGGTCATCTCACATCCAGGTGTCGAAACGGCCCGGGCCGAAGCGGCCCTGCGGGTCGAGCTGGGCCTTCACGGCCCGCAGCACGGCGATCGCGGACGGAGGCGGCCCCCACGCGGGGGCGTCCGCCTCGGCGGGGCGGGAGCGCAGCACGGACGTGCCGCCCGCGGCGTGCACCCGTGCATGGGCGGCCCCGACGGCCTCCGTCGGGAGCGCGACGGTGGCGACGCCGGTACCCAGGCCGGCCGTGATCGCCTCGGCGGGCAGGTCCGCGAGCACGGCGGGCAGCCGCGACGGCCGCACGCCGATGCGCAGCGAGGCCAACCGCGGCACCCCCCGCACCAGCGAGGCGTGCCGCTCCCAGGCCGCGTTCCGACGAACGGCGCGTTCGTCGGTACCTATCCGACGAGCGCGCCGTTCGTCGAAGGGAGGGGCTGCAGGTTCCGCGGGGGGCACGTCGCCGGGCTCTGGTCCCGTTCCCAGGTTCTCGGGCAGTCCCCGCTCTGTTCCTTCCCGACGAACGGCGCTCTCGTCGGTACCTATCCGACGAACGCGCCGTTCGTCGGAAAGGGAGGGGAGCTCCAGGAGTTCTCCCGTGCCCAGCGCCTCGCGGAGGCGGAGCAGCCTCGCGTCCAGCGCGTCGGCCGTGCCCTCCAGGCGGATGAGGAGCACGCCGTCGGAGGTCCACTCCATGGCCGCGGGTTCGTACGGGCCGCCCAGCACCGTGGCCGCGTGTCCGGCGGCCTCGTCGAGCGAGCAGTGGACGGCGAGGGTGGCGGCGCGGGCCGGCATCGGGTGCAGCCGCAGCACCACCTCGGCGAGCACACCGAGCGTGCCGTACGAGCCGTGCACGATCTTGGCCAGGTCGTAGCCCGCGACGTTCTTGATGACGTGCCCGCCGCTGCGGGCGACGGTGCCGTCGGCGAGCACGATCGTCACCCCGATGACGAGGTCGCGCAGCGAGCCGAACACCAGCGCGGCGGGACCGGCGTCGGCCGTGGCGAACAGCCCGCCGACGGTGGCGCCGTCGGCGATGCGCGCGGCGTCGAACGAGACGTGCTGGCCGTGCGGGGCGAGTTCCTCCTGGAGCTGCCGCAGCGGTGTACCCGCGCGGACCGACACGGTCATGTCCCCGGGGTTGTGCGTGATCACCCCGGTGAGGCCGGTGGTGTCGAGCACCGCGTCGACCGGGCGGAGGGTCCCCGCCCAGCCTGCGGCGGTGCCTGCGCCCGCGATCCCGATCGTGCCCGCGGTGTCGAGCACCGCGTCGCGCAGGGACCGCAGGTCGGTGGGGCGGAGTCTGGTCGTGGTGGTCACAGGCGCTCGATCACTCCCGCTTCCTCGAGGGGGTGCGGCCGGTACTTGCCAGGGCGTTCCCCGCACAGCCGGGGCGTGGGCAGCACCTTGCCGGGGTTGCACAACCCGTCGGGGTCGAACGCATCCCGCACCCTGGCCATGACGGCGAGGTCGTCCTCCCCGAACATCTTCGGCATCGAGCAGGCCTTGTCGGTGCCGATGCCGTGCTCACCCGACAGCGACCCGCCCAGCTCCACGCACAGCTCCGCGATCTCGCCGGAGAGCTTCTCGGCGCGCTCGGTCTCGCCCGCCGCGGCGCTGTAGAGGACCAGCGGGTGCAGGTTCCCGTCGCCCGCGTGGAAGACGTTGGCCACGCGCAGCCCGGCATCGGCGCCCATGCCGGCGATGCGGTCGAGCACCTCGGCGAGCCGGGTGCGCGGCACGACCCCGTCCTGCACGAAGTAGTCGGGGGAGATGCGGCCGACCGCCGCGAACGCGGCCTTGCGCCCCCGCCAGATCGCGGCCCGCTCCTCCGGCGAGCCCGCGATGTGCAGGCGCGTGCAGCCGTGGCGGTCGCAGATCTGCTTGACCTGCTCGAACTGCACGTCGCACTCCTCGGCGGGCCCGTCCAGCTCCACGACGAGCGCGGCCGGCACCCCGACGGTGTAGCCGGCGTGCACGGCCTCCTCGGCCGCCTCGATGGCGAGCGTGTCCATCATCTCGACCGCCGCCGGGACGATGCCGGCCGCGACGATGTCGGACACCACGTCACCCGCCGCCGCGATCGACGGGAAGTCGGCGAGCAGCGTGCGCACCGTCTCCGGCGTGCGCAGCAGCCGCACGGTGATCTTCGTGGTGATGCCGAGCGTGCCCTCTGAACCGAGGAACACCCCGCGCAAATCCGGGCCGGCCTGCTCACCGGTGTCGGAGCCGAGCGTGACGAGCGACCCGTCCGGGAGCACGACCTCGCAGGACAGCACGTGGTTGGTGGTGAAGCCGTACTTGAGGCAGTGGGCGCCGCCGGAGTTCTCCGCGACGTTGCCGCCGATCGTGCAGACCTGCTGGCTGGACGGGTCGGGCGCGTAGTACAGCCCGTGCGGGGCCGCGGCGGCGGTGATCTCCAGGTTGGTGACGCCCGGTTCGACCACCGCGCGCCGATCGACCGGGTCGACCTCCAGCACCCGCTTGAGCCGGGCCAGGCTGATCACCACGCCGTCGGCCACGGGCAGCGCGCCGCCGGAGAGCCCGGTGCCCGCCCCGCGCGCGACGAACGGCACGCCGTGCTCGTCGCAGACGCGCACGGCGGCCGCCACCTGGTCCGCGTCCCGGGGGAGCAGCACCAGCTGCGGCACCACCCGGTACCCGGTGAGCCCGTCGCACTCGTAGGCGCGGCACCGGACCGGGTCGCTGATCACGTCCTCCGGGGCGAGCGCCACCTCGAATGCCCGCCTCACCCTGCTGTCGAGACTCACCGAAGGGCCCCCTTCGCCGCGGGTCCACGCCTGCCATGGAGACTACGTCCGCGATCCAGGGATCGCGCGGTCCTCGCCGCTGCGCGGACCGGCGCCAACCAACGACAGATCGTTCGGGAGGTCGAAGCGGTGGGTCCCCGCCGGAAGCTGCAGATGGCCCTCGTGCTCGTGGCCGCCGTAGTCGTGGGGCTGGCGATGACCGGCGCCGTCGGCCCCGCCTCGGTCGAGCCCGTGCCCACGGCGGTCGTCACACGCTGAGTCTTACTTCCGCGATGCGGAAGTTCAAGTCCGTCTGGTAAAAAAGCCACCAGGCGGGTACCCGCCGTGCGCAGGCTGCCGACCGGAGGGTGAGACATGAGCGCGTCACTGCAGATCGACCCCGCGCTGCAGACGTTCGTGGCCGACGAACTGCTGACGGGCCTCGACCTCGAACCGGAGTGGTTCTGGTCCACCCTCGCCGCGCTGCACGACCGGTTCGACGGGCGGATCAAGCTGCTGCTGCAGCGGCGTGACGAGCTGCAGGCCCACCTCGACGCCTGGCACGCCGAGAACGGCGCGGGAGACCCAGCGGCCTACGAGGCGTTCCTCACCGAGATCGGCTACCTGGTCCCGCCGGCCTCACCGGAGGTGCAGGTCGAGCGCGTCGACCCGGAGATCGCCGAGATCGCGGGCCCGCAGCTCGTGGTGCCGGCCACCGTGCCCCGCTACGCCCTGAACGCCGCCAACGCGCGCTGGGGCTCGCTCTACGACGCGCTCTACGGCACCGACGCCCTCCCGCTCGACCACCAGCTCGCCCCCGGCTACGACGAGAAGCGCGGCGCCCAGGTGATCGCGGAGGCCGACCGGCTGCTCGACGAGTTCTTCCCGCTGACGCAGGGCAGCCACGCCGACGCCACCGCGTACCGCGTGGAGAACGGGCGGCTCGTCGTCGCCACCGGTACGGGCGAGACGGGTCTCGTCCACGCGGCCCAGTTCGCCGGCCACCGCAGCGGTTCCGACGGCGGCGGCGGGTCCGCGGGCGCCGTCGCGGCGATCCTGCTGCGCCACCACAACCTGCACGTCGAGCTGACGATCGACCCCGAGCACCAGGTCGGGCGCCAGCACCACGCGGACATCGCGGACGTTGCGGTGGAGGCGGCGGTCACCACGATCGTCGACCTCGAGGACTCGGTCGCCACCGTCGACGGCGAGGACAAGGCGCTCGCCTACCGCACGTGGCTCGGCCTGATGACCGGCGAGCTCGTCTCCTCCTTCGAGAAGGGCGGCGAGACGATCGAGCGGCGCGTCAACGGCGACCGCCACTACACCGCGCCCGACGGCTCACCGCTCGTCCTCCCCGGCCGCTCGCTGCTGCTCGTGCGCAACTGCGGCCACCACATGTTCACCGACGCCGTGCTCGTCGACGGGCAGCCGATCGCCGAGGGGCTGCTCGACGCGCTCGTCTCCGCGACCGCCGCCCTGCACGACCTGCGCGGGCTCGGCCGGTACTCGAACTCCCGGGCGGGCAGCGTCTACATCGTCAAGCCCAAGCAGCACGGGCCGGACGAGGTGGCGCTCACCGTCGAGCTGTTCGCCGCTGTTGAGGAGGCGCTGGGGCTCGAGCCCGCGACCCTCAAGATCGGCATCATGGACGAGGAGAAGCGCACCTCGCTGACCCTCGACGCGTGCATCGCGGTCGCCCAGGACCGGGTGATGTTCGTGAACACCGGCTTCCTCGACCGCACCGGCGACGAGATCCACTCCGACTTCCTGGCCGGCCCGGTCGTCCGCAAGAACGACATGAAGTCGACGCCGTGGCTGCTCGGCTACGAGGACCGCAACGTCGACGTGGCCCTGCGCGCCGGGTTCGTCGGGCAGGCGCAGGTCGGCAAGGGCATGTTCGCCAAGCCCGCCGCGATGGCCGAGCTGCTCGCCACGAAGGGCACCCACCCGGAGGCAGGGGCCAACACCGCGTGGGTGCCCTCGCCCACCGCGGCCACCCTGCACGCGCTGCACTACCTGCGGATCGACGTCGCCGCCCGCCAGCGCGCCCTCGCCGGCCGGGACACCCCGCGCCGCCAGCTGCTGGAGGTGCCGCTGCTCACCGGTGAGCTGAGCGACGACGACAAGCGACACGAGCTGGAGACCAACGCCCAGTCGATCCTCGGCTACGTCGTGCGCTGGGTCGGCCTCGGGATCGGCTGCTCGACGGTGCCCGACCTCGAGGGCGTCGGCCTGATGGAGGACCGCGCCACCCTGCGGATCTCCAGCCAGCTCATCGCCAACTGGCTGCACCACGGCCTGGTCGACGAGACCACCGTGCGCGAGACGTTCGCGCGGATGGCCGCGCTCGTCGACGAGCAGAACGCCCGCGAGCCCGGCTACGAGCCGATGGCGAAGGACCTCGACGCGAGCCCGTCCTTCCAGGCGGCGCTGGAGCTCGTCTTCACCGGCCGCACGGAGCCCAACGGCTACACGGAGCGGGTCCTCACGACGTGGCGGCGGAAGGCCAAGGCCGGCGGAAGGTGATCCGTAGGCTCGGGGCGTGATCGAGCTCCGCCCCACCGCCTTCGACCACCCCGACTCCCTCCGGCTCACCGCCGAGGTCCAGCAGGTCTACCGCGAGCGCTACGGCAGCGAGGACGCCACCGTGGTCGACCCGAGCGAGTTCGACGCCCCCGACGGGTTCTTCCTCGTCGGGTACGTCGACGGCGAGCCGGTGGCGTGCGGCGGCTGGCGGGCGCGGCACGCGGCGGAGTCGTCGGCGCTGCGGAACGGCGACGCCGAGGTCAAGCGGATGTACGTCGCGGCGGCGCACCGCGGCCGCGGGTACGGCAGGGCCGTACTCGCCGAGCTGGAGCGGGCAGCGGCGGCCGCCGGGCGGCGACGCATGGTCCTGGAGACCGGAACGATGCAGCCCGAGGCCATCGCCCTCTACAGCAGTGCGGGCTACGAGCCGATGCCGCCCTTCGGCATCTACGCCGCGTCGCCCACGAGCCGCTACTTCGCGAAGCCGCTGGGGGCGGTCGCCGATCGGCCGGCCGGGGCAAGATCGCCGGAAGTGGTGTCAGAGCGACAGATATGACGCTCTCACACCACTTCCGCTGATCACAGGCTTGCGCGGCCCCTTGCCTTAGGGCTCGGTGATCGTCACAGCGTCCCCCTTCAGGCCTCCTGGCGGCGCCGCGCATTGTGCGGGGCCGCTCCTCACAGCTCAAGGGCGCCTGCGGCGTCGCTTCGCGATCGCTTCGCGACCCTTGACCTGTGAGCCTCTGCGGCCCCTGGGGCATGCGGTGGGGGCAGGCCGGGGGCCTGCCCCTTGGGCGCGCGGCGCCGCCAGGAGGCCGGTCTCGGGCATCTGGTTGCCCGTCGCGCACGGGTTGGGCTCGCGCACCCCGAAGGCCCGCTGAGGCCCGAGCAGCACCCCTCAACATGGCGACTTCACACACCCAGCCCGAACTTCACACAGGGCCGGCCCTGTGCGAAGCCGGTGCTGGGTGTGTGAAGTCAGCCTCCGGCGACCTGGGCCCAGCCTTCCGTCAGCTCGCGCTGCAGCGTGGGCAGGTCGCTCTGGTTGCCCAGGTAGCGCTGCAGGGCGGGGGTGGCGATCTGGTCCTTCCACTGCGGGTAGTCGGCAACGGCCTGGAAGGGGGCGGTGGTGAGGTACTGCGCACCGTCGAGGGTGGGCTCCCAGCCGTTCTGCCCGCCGGTGGCGGCTTCGACCGCGTCCCGGGCGGGTTGGGAGGCGGGGATCAGCCACTCGCCCTGCGCCAGCGCCGCGACGTTGTCCGGTCGCATGACGAACTCGATGAACTCGGCGGCCTGCTCCACGTGCGGGCTGTCGGCGGGCACGGAGAGGGTCTGCGGGTTCGCGGCCTGGTTCGGTGACGTGCCGGCGAGCGCGGGCAGGACGCGCCACGCGAAGCCGGGCGGGGCGGCCTCGGCGAGCTGCTGCGCCACGTAGCTGCCGGCGACGACCATGGCGTAGCGGCCCGCGAGGAACCCGGTGATCACGTCCGATCCGCTCTGGGTGAGCGAGGTCGGGTCGAGGGACCGGTCGGTGTAGGCCATCTCGTGGATCCGGCGCGGCACCTCCAGCTCGGCGTCGCCGACCTGCACGGCAGCCGTGTCCCCGCTGCCGGTGAAGAAGCGGCCCCCGAAGCCCAGCCCCAGGCTCATGACGGTGGCGGTCGGCTGCCGCAGGCCCCAGCCCAGCCCCGCACGCTCCGGGCTGGTGGTGCGGCGGGCGGCGTCGGCGAGCTCGTCCCACGTCCAGGTGGGGCTCGTCGGGATGGTCACGCCTGCCTGTTCGAGGACGGTGGTGTTCGCGAACACGACGTAGGACTGCAGCAGCGTGGGCGCCGCGACCACCTTCCCGTCCACCGTGACCGCGTCCCAGACCCCCTGCGGCACGCCGGACCTGGTCTCGCCGGACAGGTGCGGGCCGAGGTCGGCGAGGTAGCCCTGGCGGGCGAAGCCCGCGATGTCGGCCGACTCGTCGTGGATGACGTCCGGGGCCGTGCCGCCCTGGAACTGCGTGACGAGCTGGTCGTGCACGGCGTCCCACGTGCCCTGGGTGAGCTGCACCTGAACGTCGGGGTGCTCGGCGTTCCACGCGGTGACGATCCGCTCGGTCGCGGCGACGCTCGGCTCCTGGAACGCGAGGCTCTGGAACCGCAGCGTGATCGGGCCGGCGCCGTCGTCGACATCGGGCCCGACGGGCGCGGTGGCGCAGCCGGCGAGCAGGACCGCCGCCGCCGTGAGTCCCAACCTGCGCAGCATCGATGCTCCTATCCCTTGACGGCGCCGGAGAGCAGGCCGGAGACCAACCTGCGCTGTATCGCGGCGAAGAACAGCAGGCTCGGCACGGTGGCCAGCAGCGCGCCGGCGGCGAGCGCCCCGAGCTGCACCTGCCCCTCCGCGCCGACGAACCGGGCGAGCGTGAGCGGCAGCGTCACCTTGGCCGGGTCCTGGATCAGGACGAGCGCGAAGAAGAACTCGTTCCACGAGGAGATCATCGTGAACATCGCGGTGGCGACCAGTCCGGGGGCGAGCAGCGGCGCCACGATGCTCACCAGCACCCGCACCCGCCCCGCGCCGTCCACCACGCCCGCCTCCTCGACGTCACGGGGGATCGCGGAGATGTAGCCCTGCAGCATCCACAGCGCGAACGGCAGCGCGTAGACCGCGTGCACGAGCGTCAGCCCGACGAGGCTGTCGACCAGGCGGAACTGCCGCAGGATGAGGAACAGCGGCAGCACGACGAGGATCACCGGGAACACCTGGCTCACCAGCACCCACGCGTTGGCCGCGACCTTCAGGCGGGTGCGGAAGCGGGCGAGCGCGTACGCCGCGGGCAGAGCGAGCACGAGCACGAGCGCGGTGGTGCCGAGCGCGACGACGAGGCTGTTGCCGGCGGCCGTGACCAGGTCCGCGCGGCGCACCGCGTCGCCGAAGTTCTCGAACGTGGGGGAGAGCGGCACGAGCCCGCCGGTGGCCAGCTCGCCACGGTCCTTGAGTGCCGTGCCGAGCAGCCAGAGCAGCGGGAACCCGAGGAAGGCCACGTAGCAGGCCAGTGCGAGGTACTGGAGCGCCCGCCTCACGACGCACTCCGCAGCTGCCCGCGCAGGTAGAACAGCAGGAACCCGACGACGAGCACGACCAGCACGTCGCCCATGGCCGATGCGTAGCCGAACTCGCCGTAGCGGAACGCCGCGTTGTAGGCGAAGAGCATCGGCAGCATCGTCTGCCCGCCGGGCCCGCCCGCGGTGAGCACGTAGACCAGCGCGAACGAGTTGAGGTTCCAGATGAGGTCGAGCGTGGTGATGGCGATGATCACCGGCCGCAGCCCGGGCAGCGTGACGTGCCGGAACCGCAGCCACGCGCCGGCACCGTCCACCGCCGCGGCCTCGTGCAGGGAGCGGTCGATCGTCTGGAGCCCGGCGAGCAGCGTGATCGTGGTCTGCGGCATGCCCGCCCACACCCCGATCACGATCACGGCGGGCAGCGCGGTGGAGAACTCGCCCAGCCAGTTGACCCCTCCCGGCAGCGCGCCGTGGTTGGGGTTGAGCAGCAGCCGCCACATGATCGCGATGATCACCGGCGGCATCGCCCACGGCACGAGCGCGAGCGTGCGGGCCAGCCACCGCAGGCGCAGGGGCGCATCCAGCAGCAGCGCGAGCCCGAGGCCCGCCACGAACTGCAGCACGGTGACCGAGACGGCCCAGACGATCCCGATCCGGAACGAGGACCAGAACAGCTCGTCGGACAGCAGCCGCGCGAAGTTGTCGAAGCCGGTGAACCGGGTGACGACGCCCCGGCCCGCGCGGGCGTCGGTGAAGCCCAGGTACATGCCCTGCACCAGCGGATAGACGCTGAACAGCGCCACGGGCAGCAGAGCGGGGAGCACGAGCGGCCACGCGTCGGCGCGCCTGCGGCGGGTGGGCGGTGGCGGCCGGTCGGGGGGCGCCCCGGTGACACGTTCGACCGCGCGCGTCATCGAACTCCCCCCGCTCGTCGGACGCCGTCGAGACGTTGGCACGGCGCGCGTATGGAGGCAAGTGTTCATCCGCGGGATGCGATGCCACGGACGTGGCGGCGCTTCGGGTGGCGCGATCGCGCAGAGCGGCGAATCATCCGCAGAGCGTGCTGGCGGGAGCGAGAGAGGGGGCCGTGGTGGGACCTGGAACTTTGGTGCTCGCGCAGCAGACAGACCTGCGGCTGGACACGACGTTCATCGACTACGTCTTCGTCGTCTTCTACTTCGTGCTGGTGCTGGGCATCGGTGTGCTGGCCCGGCGGTCGATCGCGTCCAGCCTGGACTTCCTGCTGTCCGGGCGGGCATTGCCTGCGTGGGTCACCGGCCTTGCGTTCATCGCCGCGAACCTGGGCGCGATCGAGCTGATCGGCATGATGGCCAACGGCGCCCAGTACGGCGTGGCCACGTTCCACTACTACTGGATCGGCGCGATCCCGGCGATGGTCTTCCTCGGCATCGTGATGATGCCGTTCTACTACGGCAGCAAGGCCCGCAGCGTCCCCGAGTTCCTGCTCATGCGGTTCAACGCGACCACGCAGCGGGTCAACGGCATCACGTTCGCGCTCGCGGCGGTGCTCATCGCAGGCGTGAACCTGTACGCGCTCGGCCTGATCCTCGAGGCGCTGTTGGGCTGGTCGCTCGCGCTCGCGATCCCGGTGGCCGCGCTGGTGGTGCTCAGCTACACCTTCCTGGGCGGGTTGAACGCGGCGATCTACAACGAGGTGCTGCAGTTCTTCGTCATCCTGGCCCTGCTGATCCCGCTCACCGTCGCCGGGTTGGCGCGGGTCGGCGGATGGGACGGGCTGCAGGCACGGGTGGTGGGCCTGCCGCCGGGACCGGAGCAGGTGTCGTCTTGGCCGGGGACCTCGCTCACCGAGATCGCCAGCCCGGCCCTTTCGGTGATCGGCATCGTCTTCGGGCTCGGGTTCGTGCTCTCGTTCGGCTACTGGACCACCAACTTCGCCGAGGTGCAGCGCGCGCTCTCGGCCCGCAACATGTCGGCCGCCCGCCGCACACCGATCATCGCGGCGTACCCGAAGGCGTTGATCCCGCTCGTCATCGTGATCCCCGGGATGATCGCGGGGGTGCTGGTGCCGCAGCTGACCACGCTCAAGCAGGGCGGCCCCACCGACGTCACCTACAACAACGCGCTGTCGCTGCTCATGAACGAGGTGCTCCCGAACGGGATCCTCGGGGTCGCGTTGGCCGGGCTGCTGGCCTCGTTCATGGCCGGGATGGCAGCCAACGTCAGCTCGCTCAACACCGTGTTCACCTACGACCTGTGGCAGGACTGGATCCGCCCCGGCCGGCCGGACGAGTACTACCTCCGGGTCGGCCGCACGGTCACGGTGGTCGGCTGCGTGCTGGCGATCGGCACCGCGTACATCGCGGGCAGCTTCGAGAACCTGATGGACTACATCCAGGCGCTGTTCAGCTTCTTCAACGCGCCGCTGTTCGCGATCTTCATCCTGGGCTTGTTCTGGAAGCGGATGACCGGGACCGCGGGCTGGACCGGGCTGATCTCCGGCACGATCGCCGCGGTGATCGTCGACACGCTGGTGCGCACTGGCGTGATTGCGGTGTCCTCGCAGGCGGGATCGTTCATGGGGGCGAGTGCGGCGTTCGTGGTCGGCATCGCGGTCGCCGTGATCGTCTCGCAGTTCACCACGCCCAAGCCGGACTCGGAGCTCGTCGGCCTGGTGTGGGCGCTCACCCCACGAGTGGGCCGCGGGAAGGTCCGGGTCGCGCCGTCCGCTGCGGGCGAGGCCGCGGCCGGGGCGACGGCGGCGCACCGCGAGGCGCCCCACCGCCATGCGGCGATCGAGGAGGTGCCCGCCGCGATGGACGAGGAAGAGGGCGCATGGTGGCAGTCGCCGGTGGTGATGGGCGCTATCGTGCTCGCGCTCACGGTCGTCCTGTACCTGATCTTCGCCTGACCGGAGAGGGGAGCATCGTGAGCGAGCACGAGCACCACGCCATTTCGGAGAGTGCCGCGTCGCAGCTGTTCGACCTGCGCACGGTCATCGCCGTGCTGTTCGGCGTGTACGGGGCCATCCTGACGGTGATGGGCCTGTTCTTCACGACCGATGCGGAGCTCGCGAAGGCGGGCGGCATCGCCATCAACCTGTGGTCGGGCCTCGGGATGCTCGTGGCCGCGGCGTTCTTCGTGCTGTGGGTGCGCCTACGGCCGCTGGTGCCGCCGGGGCAGCGCGCGTAGCGCATGGCCCCGGCGAGTCGGTCTCAGTCGCGCGGCGTCGGGTAGCGCGGGTTGAACACGTCCAGGGTCCAGGCGTCGAGTGCGCGCAGGGCCCGGCGGACGGCGCTGGTGAAGCGCGTGGGGGTCATGCCGTCCTCCTTCGAGGTGTTGTTCGGTGTTTCCAGTAGGTACATCGCCTGGAGCTTCTGGATCGTTCCAGGAACCGGCTGTGAGGCCGCGCACGGGCCGCGGCGATGATCCGTGCCTGGCCGCGGCCGCTGCGCCCCGGCGACCGGGTGGCGGTCGTGCTCCCGGCCGGCCCGCCCCCGCAGCACCTGCTCACCGCGGGCCTCGACCTGCTGCGCTCCTGGGGCCTGCGCGTCGACCCCGTGGAGGCGACCCGGCATCCCCGGCTGCCCTACCTCGCAGCGGACGACGCCGCGCGGGCGGAGCAGCTGCGAGCCGCCTGGTGCGACCCGGAGGTGGCGGCCGTGCTCTGCGGGCGCGGCGGCTACGGCGCGCTGCGCGTCCTCGATCTGCTGGACTGGGACGAGCTGTCAACCGCGCCGCCCCGCCTGTTCGTCGGGGCGAGCGACATCACCGCCCTGCACTCCGTGCTCGGCCCCCGGTGCGGCGTGGTGACGCTGTTCGGCGCCATGGTCGCCACCGACGCGGTGCACGACCCGCAGGCCGTGGAGCACCTGCGCCGGGCACTGTTCGACCCCCCGGCGGTGCTGCGCGGTGGGCCGCAGGCGTCGACGCTGGTCGGCGGGCGTGCGACCGGCACGACCGCGGGCGGCACGCTCAGCCTGGTGGTCTCGACGCTCGGCGTCGACGCGGTGCCACCCCCGCCGGACGGCGCGATCGTGCTGCTGGAGGACGTCACCGAGGCGCCGTACCGCATCGACCACTTCCTCACGCACCTGCTGCGGGCAGGCTGGTTCGACGGGGCGGCGGGGATCGTGCTCGGTTCGTGGCAGGACTGCGGCCCGCAGCAGGCGGTGCTGGACGTGCTGGTGGACCGGCTGGTCCCGCTCGGTGTGCCGATGGTTGCGGAGTTCGGGTTCGGGCACTGCCGCGGCCAACTGACGGTGCCGCTGGGTGCCGAGGTGGAGCTGGACGCCGACGCGGCGACGCTCACGGTCCAGCTCCAATGACCGGACCTGGTCGCGTTCCGCGGAACGCGACCAGGAATTGTCGGACTCGCATGCCACCCTGAGACTCGAACACGCGTTCGGGTCCAGGAGGTTTCCGTGCCGGTCATCTCGCTCCCCACCCCGCTGCAGGACATCCGCCTGCAGGATCTGGAGTCGGAACTGCTCGGATTGGCCGGGCACATCGCCGCCGCGGAATGCCGCTTCCTGCAGCTGTTGGCCGAGTTCGACCACCGCAACGGATGGGCCGGCGACGGCATCCGCTCGTGTGCGCATTGGCTGTCCTGGCGGGCCGGGATGAGCCTGCGCACCGCCACCGAGCACCTGCGGGTCGCGCACGCCCTGCGGAACCTGCCGCAGATCAGCGCGGCGTTCGCCGCCGGCCGGTTGTCCTACTCGAAGGTGCGGGCGATCACCCGGATCACCGGCTCGGACACCGCGACCCTGACCCGGATCGCCGCCGAGATCGCCGCTGACACCTCCGAGTGGCGCCACACCGCGGTGGCCGACCCGGCCACCGCCGAACAAGTCCTGCTCAACGTGGCGCTGCACGGCACCGCCAGCCACGTCGAAACCATCGTCCGGGCGGTCCGGCGCCGCCACACCCCACCTGAGGACCTCGGCGCCCGCCGATCCCTGACCTGGCAATGGGACGAGGACGGCTCACTGATCCTGCGCGCCCGCCTCACGTCCGACGCCGGCGCCGCCCTGATCGCGGCGATCGACGCCCAGATACCGGCCCGCCCTCCCATCACCCACCCGGCCCCGTCCCCACCCGAGGACCTGGAACAGCAGGCCCGGGAACACGAGCCAGGCCCGACCGCCAATCGGGTCGCCGCCCGCCGCGCCGACGCCCTACTCACCCTGGTCAACGCCTCCCCACAGCAGGAGTCCGGGCCAGTGGTCGAGCGCGGCCAGGCGCGAGTGATCGTGCACCTCGACGCCAGCACCGGCGCAGCACGCCTGCAGGGCGGCCCGGAGGTGCCGAGGTCGACAGCGGAGCGCCTGGCGTGTGACGCCCGCGTGCAGGTCCTGCTGAACGACCGCACCGGCAACCGGATGTATCTGGGCCGGTCCCGGCGCCTGGCCACCCCGGCCCAGATCGCCGCGCTCACCGTCCGGGACGGCGAGGGCT
Source organism: Pseudonocardia cypriaca (assembly GCF_006717045.1). NCBI lineage: Bacteria > Bacillati > Actinomycetota > Actinomycetes > Pseudonocardiales > Pseudonocardiaceae > Pseudonocardia > Pseudonocardia cypriaca. The sequence continues at coordinate 1,586,992 of NZ_VFPH01000002.1, read as the reverse complement.
GTCAGTTTCCGGGCTGCACCCACACCCGCCACCTGCACGCCCACCACATCCAGCACTGGCTGCACGGCGGCCCCACCGATGTCGACAACCTGATCCTGATCTGCTCCTTCCACCACACCGTGATCCACGACCACGGCTACCGGATCCGGCGCTCGACCGGGCGGTGGGAGTTCCTGCAGCCCGACGGCACGACGATCCCGGCCGCCGCGGCCCCGTTGACCGGCAACACCGAGGACCTGATCGAGATGAACACCCGAGCCCGGCTACGCATCGACCGCACCACCCTGACCCCCGACTGGTACGGCGAGCGGCTCGACCCCGAACCCATCCTGGACGCCCTCCTACCGCAGCGGGTCAAGACCGCAGCCTGAAGGCAGGGCGTTCCGCGGAACGCACCCGACAGGATTCAAAGACCTGGCAGCGCACGCAAACTCTGTTTCCCGGATCGCCTCGAGCGTTCCGCGGAACGCGCCGGAAACCCGACGTCAATCAGATCTGATCGCCTATGACCCACTGATCGAGTTCGGACTCACCCAGCGAGGACCCGGGCTCGCTGGGAGGGCGGAGAGCAGCAGTTTCGTGTAGTCGTGCCGTGGTTCGAGCAGCACCTGCTCCGTCGGGCCCGCCTCCACGACCCGGCCCTGGTGCAGCACCACCACCCGGTCGGCGATCGTCCACGCCAGCCCCAGGTCGTGGGTGATCACCAGGGCGCCCAGGCCCGGGTCCGAGCGCAGCCGCAGCAGGAGCGCGAGGATCTCTCCGCGCACCGACGCGTCCAGCGAGGCCACCGGCTCGTCGGCCACGAGGAAGCGCGGTGTCAGCGCCAGCGCTCCGGCGATCACCACCCGCTGCCGCTGGCCTCCGGACAGCTCGCCCGGCAGGGCGTGGCGGTACCGGTCGGGAGGGCGCAGCTCCGCCTGCTCCAGCGCGGCGTCGACGAGCTCGCGCTCGTCGCCGGGCAGCCGGTGCACCCGCACGCCCTCGGCCACCGCCTCGTGGACGCTGTGGCGCGGGTTCAGCGCGCCCGTCGGGTCCTGCAGCACGAGCTGCACGTGCCGGCGGTACTCGCGCAGGTCCCGCCCGGAACGGGGGAGCGGCCTCCCGTCGTAGCGCACCTCGCCCGCGGTGGGCCGCTGCAGGCCGAGCAGGCAGCGGGCGAGGGTGGTCTTGCCCGATCCGGACTGGCCGACGAGCGCGACGACCTCCCGGGGCCGCAGCTCGAGCGACACGTCGTCCACCGCGCGCAGCGTGCCGCCACCGCGCAGCGGGAAGTCGACGGTGAGCCGCTCCGCGGCCAGCACGGGGCCATCGTCCGGCGCGCCCGGTTCGACCTTGCGCGACGCGGGGTCGCCGACGGCGGGGAAGGCCGCGGCGAGCGCCCGGGCGTGCGGGTGGGTCGGTCGGCGGAGCAGCTGCTCGGACGGCCCGGACTCGACCACCACGCCGTCCTGCATCACCGCGACCCGCCGGCACGTCGCGGCCAGCACCGAGAGGTCGTGGCTGATCAGCATCAGCCCGATGCCCCGCTCGGCGACGAGCGCGGCCAGCAAGTCGAGCACCTGCTTCTGCACGACGACGTCCAGCGCGGTCGTCGGTTCGTCGGCGATCACCAGGTCGGGCGCGCACGCCAGCGCCATCGCGATCATGACCCGCTGCCGCTGCCCGCCGGACAGCTCGTGCGGGTACGCCGACGCTCGCGCGGCCGGCAGGTCCACCTGCTCCAGCAGGTCCGCCACCCGCTTCTCCACACCGGTGGCGCCGGGTTCGTGCAGCCGGATCGGCTCGGCGATCTGCGCAGAGATCCGCTGCACCGGGTTGAGCGAGTGCATCGCGCCCTGGAACACGATGGCGGCGTCGGCCCACCGCAGCGCGCGCAACCGCCCCCAGGACAGCGCCCCGACGTCGGTGCCGCGCACCAGCACCTGCCCGCCGACCTGCGCCGTGCGGGGCAGCAGCCGCAACGCGGCGAGCGCGAGCGTGGACTTGCCGCACCCGGACTCGCCGGCCAGTCCCAGCGTCTCGCCGGACCCGAGGGTGAGCGACACCCCGCGGACGGCGGGTTCGACGCCGCGGGCGGTGCGGTAGGAGACGGTGAGGTCCCGGTACTCCAGCAGCGGCTTCATCGACGGCCCGCCAGCGCCGGGTTCACGACGATCTCCAGCGCCCGGCCGACGAGCGTGAAGCCCAGCACCACGACCACGATCGCGAGCCCGGGCGGCAGCAGGTACCACCACGCGCCCGCGGTGATCGCCCCGGAGTCGAGGGCCGACTTGAGCATCCCGCCCCAGGAGACCGTGGTGGGGTCGCCGAGGCCGAGGAACGACAGCGTCGACTCGGCGACGATCGCGCTGCCGACCGCGAGGGTGGTGCTGGCCAGCACCAGCGGCAGCACCGCGGGGAGCACGTGCCTGCCGAGCACGTGCATGTGCCCACCGCCGAGCACCTGCGCCCGCTCGATGAACGGTCGCGCCTCGATCGTGAGCGTCTGGGCGCGGACCAGCCGTGCCGTGGACGGCCACGCCGTCACGCCGATCGCCACGATGATCGTCAGGACGCCGCGTTCCAGCACGGTGGACAGCACGATCGCGAGCACCAGCGACGGCAGCACCAGGAAGAAGTCGGTGAGCCGCAGCAGCACCGCGGACAGCCAGCCGCCGAAGTGCGCCGCGGTCATCCCGACCACCGTGCCGATCACCACCGACAGGACGGCGGCGGCCACCCCGACCAGCAGCGAGATCCGCGTACCGGTGACCGTGAGCGCCAGTACCGACAGCCCGTTCTCGTCGGTGCCCAGCGGGAAGGCGGTGCTCGGGGGTTCCAGCACGCCGCCGGTCGCTTCGACGACCGACAGCTGCTCGGGTGGCACCACCAGCGGCGCGGCGAGCGCCACGAGCAGCACCAGCAGCAGCACCGCGGCGCCCGCCACCCCGGGCGGCTGGGCCAGGTAGGCGCGCGCGGACCGGGCGGCGGCGAGGCGACGGCGCCGCCAGGCGATGCCCGCCGTCATGTCGCCGCCCTTCGTGTCCCGGCCCGTCACGACGCCCGCACCCGCGGGTCGAGCAGCCGGTAGCCGAGGTCGGCGAGCACGTTCATGAGCACCACGGCCACCGACAGCGTGATCAGCGTGCCCTGCAGCAGCGGGATGTCCGGCACCGCGAGCGCCTGGTAGGTCAGCAGGCCCAGCCCCGGCCACGAGAACACCGTCTCGACGGTGACCGCGCCCGCCACCACGAGCCCGACGTGCAGGAAGATGATCGTGATCGTGGGCAGCAGCGCGTTGGGCACCGCGTGCCGGCGGCGGACGAGGTCCTCGCGCAGGCCCTTCGCCCTGGCCGTGGTGAGGTAGTCGGCGGCCATCTCCTCCAGGAGCGAGGAGCGCATCACCATGAGGTACTGGGCGTAGACGACGGCGACCATCGTCAGGCAGGGCAGCACCAGGTGGTGGGCGACGTCCAGGACGGCGGGCAGGAACCCGTCGACCCCGCCGGGGGAGGTCATGCCGCCGGTGGGGAACAGGTCGAGGCCCACCGCGAACACCATCAGCGCGATCAGCCCGAGCCAGAACGTCGGCACCGACCACAGCACGAGCGCCGTGCCCGTTGCGATCCGGTCGAACACGCTGCCGTGGCGCCACGCGGCCCGGCTGCCCAGCCACAGCCCGAGCGCCACCGCGACCACCAGGGCGGAGCCGGTGAGCAGCACCGTCGGGCCGAGCCGGCCGAGGATGATCTCGGTGACCGGCCTGTTGTAGACGTACGACGTGCCGAGGTCGCCGCGCGCCACGTCGGCGAGGTAGTCGACGAACTGCGCCGGCAGCGGCCGGTCCAGCCCGAACTCGGCGCGCAGCCGGGCGAGCTGCTCCGCGTTGCCGGGGCGGTCCCGGGTCATCCAGCGCACCGGGTCGCCGGGTAGGACGCGGAACAGGAAGAACCCGAGGACGACGATCAGCCCGACGCTCACCAGCCCGCCGCCGAGCGTGCGCAGCACGAACGCCGCGCTGCCGCGGCCCCGCCGGGGTGGCTCGGCGAGGTCGGTGGCCACCGCCGTCATGGGCAGGTCGCTCATGTACTACTCGCGCTCGTCGCGGCTGCGCCGCCGGTTGCGGGCCACGAGGAAGGCCCCTGCGCCGAGCACCACGACGGCCGCGAGCACGCCGACGAGGAGGCCGGTGCCACCGCCCGCGTCCGCGGCTGCCCGGGGCGCCGCCACGGGGGTGGCACCGTAGTAGCCCCAGTAGCCGGTCTGGCCCGTGATGACCCCGCCGTCCTCCGGCTGGGTGACGAAGCCGGTGAACCGGTCGGCGCGGTAGGCCTCCAGCAGCGCGTCGTGGGTCAGCACGATCGCGTGCACGTCGTCGTAGAGCAACGACTGCATCCGCTGCACGATCTCGCGCCGCTTCCCCTCGTCGAGCGCGGCCTGCTGCTCGGCGTAGAGCTGGTCGTAGGCGGGGTTGCAGTAGCCGGAGTCGCTGCGCGACGTCCCGTTGACCGCGCACGTCTGCTGGTCGAGCGTGGAGTCCGGGTCCGGGTTGACGCTCCATCCGCTCACCGCGATGTCGAAGTTGCCCGCGACGGTCGCGTCGTCGATCTGGTTGGAGGCCATGATCTGCGGCGTCACACCGACCCCGACCGCCTCGAACCACCCGGCGAGGAAGTCGAGCAGCTGGGGGTTCGTGGGCACCTGGTTCCCGGCGATGAGCCGGAGGGTGAGCGGCCTGCCGTCCGGGCCGACGCGCACGCCGTCCGGGCCGGGCCGGTAGCCCGCCTGGTCGAGCAGCGCCTTCGCCCGCTCCGGGTCGTGGTCGCGGCGCTGGGAGTCGGACGGCGTGAACGTCCACTTCGGGTAGACCGGCGGGATGATCCCGTGTCCGGGTTCCGAGTGGCCCTGCTTGACCCGGTCCACGATCGCGCCGGCGTCCACGGCGTGGTGCAGCGCCTTGCGCACCCGCACGTCGCGCAGCGCCGGGTGGCCGTCGCCGAAGGGCTGCCCGTCCACGCCGCTCGGGTTCGACCAGTTGAGCAGCAGCTCCGTGTACCGCCGGTTGCGACCTTCGTTGCGGCCGACCGCCGCGTTGCCCTCCAGCGAGTCGAACTGGGCGGGGGTGAGGTCGCGCACGAGGTCGACGTCGCCCTTGAGCAGGCCCTGTACCGCGGCGTCGGCATTCTCGTAGCGGACGAACTGGAGCGTGTCGACGTGCGCCCGGCCGCGCCAGAAGCGGTCGTTGGCGCTCAGCGTGACCGACTGGCCCTCCTGGTACCCGCTGATGACGTACGGCCCGCTGCCCACGGCCGGGAGCTGCTCGGCGTTGGTGGCGGTGCCGATCTGCCCGACCCGGGAGGACCAGACGTGCTCGGGGACGATCGGGACGTCGCTGGCGAGGATCGAGGCCTGCGGCTCCTTCGTCGTGATCTCCACGGTCCGGTCGTCGACGGCGGTGACCGCCGCGAAGTTCGCGACGGCCGAGCCGTTCGCGTCCTGCGCCGCGGGGTTGGTCATGATCTGGGTGTAGGTGAACGCCACGTCCCGCGCGGTGATCGGGGTGCCGTCCGACCACTGCGCGTCGCGGATCTTGAACGTCCAGGTCAGGCCGTCCGGCGAGGACTGCCAGCTCTCCGCGAACCCCGGCTGCACCGCGTTGTCCGGCCCCACCATCGTCAGGTTCTCGTAGGTGAGGCGCATGACCTGCGTGGAGGACAGGAACACCGCGACGAACGGGTTGAGCGAGTCGATGTCCTGGGTGATCGCGACCCGCAGGGTGGTGCCGCCCGGAGGTGGCTGGGCGTGCGCCGCGCCGGGCCAGCCGGCTGCGAGCGCGGCCGCGAGCAGCGCGGCCGCGGCGTGGAACGAGACCCCTCGCATGGCTTCCCCCCGAAGAATGCGCCATCGCAGTGGGGGGAATGAATCATCGTCACGCCATGGCGTCAATGGGTCACACGCGGCTAGCCTGGGTGATCATGCAGGTGATCGACCCGGCCCGCGGCGTGGCGGACCTGTGCTCGGCGCTCGTGGCCATCGACACCACGAACCGGGCCCGCGGCGACGCCGTCGGCGAGCGGGAGGCGGCCGAGCTCGTCGCCCGGGTGCTCGCCGACGAGGCCGGCGTCGAGCCGGTGCTGCTGGAGCCGGCCCCGCGGCGCACGAGCGTGGTTGCCCGCGTGCCCGGCAGCGATCCCGGGCTCGGCGCGCTGCTGGTGCACGGGCACCTCGACGTCGTGCCCGCCGACCCGGCCGGCTGGGCGGTGCCCCCCTTCTCGGGGGCCGTCCGGGACGGCTACGTGTGGGGTCGCGGCGCGGTGGACATGAAGGACGCCTGCGCCACCGTGCTCGCGGTGCTGCGCTCCTGGTCGGCTCGCGGGGTGCGTCCCCGCAGGGACGTGGTGGTCGCGTTCGTCGCGGACGAGGAGACCGGGGGCGCCTACGGCGCCGAGTGGCTGGTGGCCGAGCACCGGGACCTGTTCGACGGGTGCGCGGCGGCCATCGGCGAGGGCGGCGGGTTCCCGCACCCGGCGGGCGGGGTGCGGTTCTACCCCGTCGGCACGGCCGAACGGGGCACGCTGCACCTGCGGCTGACCGCCACCGGGCGGGGTGGGCACGGCTCGCGCCCGAACCAGGACAACGCCGTCGTCGCGCTGGTCGAGGCGCTGGCCCGGCTGGCCCGGCACCGGTTCCCGGTGCGGCTCACCCCCACCGTCCGCGAGTACCTGCTGCGCAGCGCCGAGGCGCTCGGCGTGCCCGCCGACCTGGGCTCCGACACAGGCGTGGACGCGACGATCGAGCGCCTCGGCCACGCGGGCCGGTTGGCAGCGGGCACGGTGCGCCACACGATGACGCCCACCGCGCTGGCCGCGGGCGGTGCGGTGAACGTGATCCCGCCCGTGGCCGAGGCGATGGTGGACACGCGGGTCCTGCCCGGCGGGATGGCCGAGGTGACCGCGGCACTGGACGAGCTGCTCGGTCAGCGGGTGCGGTACGAGGTCGTCGCGCAGTCCGATCCGGTGCAGGCGCCGATCGACTCGCCGTGGTTCGCGGCGATGGCCGACGCGCTGCGCGCGGGTGACCCGGACGCGGTGGTCGTGCCGTACTGCCTCGGTGGCGGCACCGACGCGAAGGCGTTCTCCGCGCTGGGCATCCCGTGCTACGCCTTCGCCCCGCTGGGGCCGGCCCCGGACGGCGACGGCTACGACCACCGGGCGATGGCGCACGCCGTGGACGAGCGGGTGCCGATCAGCGGCCTGGAGTTCGGCGCGCGTGTCCTCGACCGCTTCCTGCTGCGGGTCTGACGCGCCGATCGTAGGGTGGTCCCCGAGAGCCTCGGCCCGTTTTGTCCGCTTCTGCGGTTCGCACGGGCTAATTTCACGGGGCTGGGACGAGGAACGGGCCGTTCCGGGTACCTCACGCGCGAGGGCGCGCCTCGCCCGTATCGCTGAGCGGAGCTCGCGCAGCGAACAGACCGCTGCCGAGCGTGTTTCGGCATCGCTGACCGGGAGGAGACCGCGTGCTCGCACTCGTGGCCGCGCACCTCGTGCTCGCCGGCCTGCTGCCGATCGTGTCGGCGCGCAGCAGGCGGGCGGCGTTCGCCGTGGCGGCTGTGCTGCCCGCGGCCACGCTGCTGTGGGCGCTGGCGAACGCGGGCCCCGCACTCGCGGGCGGCGTCGACGAGACCACGGCCTGGTCGCCCGCGCTCGGCCTGGAGCTGTCCTTCCGGCTCGACGCGCTGGGGCTCGCGATGATCGTGCTGGTGTCCGGCATCGGCGCGGTGATCCTGGCCTACTGCACCGGGTACTTCGGGGCCGGCTCGCCGTACGCCACGCGGTCGGCTGCGCTGCTGCTCGCGTTCGCGGGCTCGATGCTCGGCCTCGTGCTCGCCGACGACCTGCTCACGCTCTACGTGTTCTGGGAGCTGACGTCGATCGCGTCGTTCCTGCTGGTAGGGCAGGGCGGCGAGCGGCGCGAGGAGCGCAGGGCGGCCGTGCAGGCGCTGCTCGTCACGGTGTTCGGCGGCCTGGCGATGCTGCTCGGCTTCGTGCTGCTCGGCGAGACCGCGGGCACGTACCGGATCTCGGAGATCCTGGCCGACCCGCCCCGCGGCGGCGCGGTCACCGCCGCGTTGCTGCTGATCCTGCTGGGCGCGTTCACGAAGTCGGCGCAGCTGCCGTTCCACCCGTGGCTGCCGGCCGCGATGGTGGCGCCCACGCCGGTGAGCGCGTACCTGCACGCGGCGTCGATGGTGAAGGCGGGCGTCTACCTCGTGGCGCGGCTCTCGCCCGCGTTCTCCGACCTCGCCGTCTGGACGGTGCCGGTGCTGGTCGCCGGGGTGGCCACCATGCTCGTCGGCGGCTGGCGCGCGCTCTCGGCCACCGACCTCAAGCGGCTGCTCGCGTTCGGCACGGTGAGCCAGCTCGGGTTCCTCATGGTGCTGTTCGGCGCGGGCGGGCGGGTGGCCGCGATGGCCGGCATCGCGATGCTGCTCGCGCACGGGATGTTCAAGGCCACCCTGTTCCTCACCGTCGGCGCGGTCGACCACGCCACGGGCACGCGCGACGTGCGGGAGTTGTCCGGCGTCGGCCGCGCACTGCCCGGCCTGGCGATCGCCGCGGCGCTCGCGGCCGCCTCGATGGCGGGGCTGCCGCCGCTGATCGGGTTCGTCGGCAAGGAGGCGGCGTTCGAGGCGTTCCTCCACGGGAGCGTCGAGAACTGGGCCGTCGCGGGCGGGCTGCTGCTCGGCTCGGTGCTCACGGTGGCCTACAGCGCGCGGTTCCTGTGGGGCGCCTTCGCCAGCAAGCCCGGCCGGGACGCCGGCGACGTGCACCGCCCCGGCGCCGCGCTGACCGTCCCGATCTGGCTGTGCGCGGCCGCGGGCCCCGTGCTCGGGATCGCCACGCCGATCGTCGACACCGAGGCGGCGAGCTACGCGGGCGCGCTCCCGGGTGACCCGGGCTACCACCTCGCGCTCTGGCACGGCTTCGGGCTCCCGCTGCTGTTCTCCGCGATCGCGCTGGCCGGCGGGCTCGCCCTGCACGCCGCGCGGGCCCGGGTGACCCCGCTCGCCGGCCACAGCCCGCTCGACGCCCAACGGGCGTACGAGAAGACGGTCGCGGGGATCGGCCGGGTGGCCGTCGGCGTCACCGGGCGGCTGCAGGTCGGCTCGTTGCCGGCCTACCTGGCCACGATCCTCGTGGCGTTCGTGCTGCTCCCCGGCGTGGCCACGGTGCTGGCGGGCGCGTGGCCCACGTCCCTGCCGCTGTACCACGAGGTGATCCAGATCCCGCTCGCGATCATGGTGGTGGTCGCGGCGCTCGCCGTCACGCGGGCCCGGCGCCGATTCACCGCGGTCCTGCTGGTCGGCGTGATCGGTTACGGCGTCGGTGGCCTGTTCATCGTCGAAGGTGCGCCGGACCTCGCCCTCGCCCAGTTCCTCGTCGAGACGCTCTCGCTGGTCGCGTTCGTGTTCGTGCTGCGCAGGCTGCCCCCGCACTTCACCGAGAGCCGCCCGTCCCGGCGGGTCCGCGTGCCGAAGGCGCTGCTCGGGGCCGCCGCCGGGTTCGCGGTGGCGGTCTTCGCGCTCGTGCTGTCCGCGGCGCGCACCGGGCCCGCAGCCACCAGCGGTGAGTTCGCCCGGCTCGCCCCCGAGGCCGGGGCGACCAACGTGATCAGCGCGATCCTCGTCGACTTCCGCGCACTGGACACCGTCGGCGAGATCGGCGTGCTGTTCGTCGCCGCGGCAGGCGTCGCGAGCCTCGTGCTCGCCACCCGCTACGACCGGCGGCGCGGCGGAGGACGGGTGGAGAGCGGCCAGAGCACGCCCCGACACGAGGAGGACGTGCTCGGATGAGCCCCGACAACGACGACTACAAGCCCTTCGAGGAGTGGGACCGGCCCCGGCAGGCGTGGATGCTCTCCGGCGACTGCCGCGGCCACCGCCAGCGCACGCTGCTGCTGGAGATGACCACACGCGCGCTGTTCCCGACGGTGCTCGTGTTCTCGGTGTACCTGCTGCTCGTCGGGCACTACGGACCCGGCGGCGGCTTCGCGGCCGGGCTGGTGGCCGGTCTCGCGTTCGTCCTGCGCTACATCGCGGGCGGCAGCGAGGCCGCCGTGCGCGTCCGCCCGCCGGTGCTCATCGGGCTCGGGCTGACCGTCGCCCTGCTCACCGCGCTCGCGCCGACCGTCGTCGGCGCACCGGTGCTCACCACCACGAAGCTCGCGCTCGACGTCCCGCTCCTCGGGCACTTCGAGACCCAGACCAGCGTGTTCCTCGACGTCGGCGTGTACCTGCTGATCGTCGGCGTCGTGCTGGACCTGCTGCGCTCGCTCGGCGCGGGGATCGAGCGCGACATGCGCGATGCGGGGGAGCCCCGATGACGACCGTCAACCTCGTGATGGCCGCCACCGTAGGCGTGCTCTACGGCACCGGGTTCACGCTCCTGCTGTCGCGCTCGCTCATGCGGGTGCTGATCGGCGTGGTCGTGCTGGGGCACGGCACCAACCTGCTCCTGCAGCTGGCAGGTGGCCCGCCGGGCCGGCCGCCGATCCTCGGCGTCGTGCCGCCGGAGGAGTTCACCGACCCCCTCCCGCAGGCACTCGCCCTCACCGCGATCGTGATCACGTTCGCGCTCACGACGTTCCTGCTCGCGCTCGGATACCGCTCCTACGTCCTGGTCGGCCACGACGAGGTGCAGGACGACGTCGAGGACCGCCGGATCGCGCGGCAGAAGGCGCCGTCCGCGCCCCTGGAGGACGGCAACGGGGAGGAGCCGTCATGAGCTCTCTCCTCCCGCTCCCCGTGCTGCTGCCGATGCTCGGAGCGGCGCTGTCGATCGTCGCCAGCCGGTGGGCCACCCTGCAGCGCGTCGTGGGGATCGTCGTGCTCACGGCGGTCGCGGTGACCGCGGCCGTACTGCTCGTGGCCGCCGACGGGCAGGGCCCGATCGTCGCGGAGCTCGGCGGGTGGCCCGCGCCCGTCGGGATCGCGCTGGTGGCCGACCGGCTCTCGGCGCTGCTGCTGCTCGTGTCCACGCTGGTCACGCTGGCCGTGCTCGGCTACGCCATCGACCAGCGCATCGTCGACTACGGACGCGCCACGGCCAGCACCACCTTCCACCCGATGTACCTCATGCTGTGCGCGGGCGTTTCGCTCGCGTACCTCACCGCCGACCTGTTCACGCTGTTCGTGGCGTTCGAGCTGATGCTCACCGCGTCCTACGTGCTGATCACCCGGCGCACCGGCGCCGACCGGATCCGCGCAGGCATGACGTACGTGACGGTGAGCCTGCTGTCGTCGCTGCTCTTCCTCACGGCCGTCGCGATGGTCTACGCAGCCACCGGCACCGTGAACCTCGCCGACCTCGCCGGGCGGGTGGGGCAGCTGCCGGCAGGGCTGCAGACCGTGCTGGCGCTGATGCTGCTCGTCGTCTTCGGGATCAAGGCGGCGATCGTGCCGCTGCACTTCTGGCTCCCCGACAGCTACCCGAACGCCCCCGGCCCCGTGGCGGCGCTGTTCGCCGGGCTCCTCACGAAGGTCAGCTTCTACGCGCTGCTGCGCACGCAGACGCTGGTCTTCCCGCGCGAGGAGCCGTGGACGCTGGTGCTCGTGCTGTCGGCCGCCACGATGCTCGTGGGCGTGCTCGGCGCGCTCGCGCAGAACGACCTCAACCGGCTGCTGTCGTTCCTGCTGGTGAGCCACATCGGGTTCCTGCTCTACGGGCTCGCCGTGTTCGACGCGGCGGGCGTGTCCGGGGCAACCCTGTACGCCGCGCACCACATCACGGTGCTCGCCACGCTCTTCCTGGTGAGCGGCCTCATCACGCGGCGCACCGGCACCGTGGCGCTGGACCGGATGGGCGGGTTGCTGCGCACCTCCCCGGGCCTGGCGATCCTGTTCGCCATCCCCGCGCTGACGCTCGCCGGGGTGCCGCCGACGGCCGGGTTCGTGGCCAAGCTCGCGCTCCTGCAGGCCGGGGCCGCGAGCGGGCCCGCCGAGCAGGCCGTGGCCGGCGTCGTGGTCGTCGCGAGCCTGCTCACCCTCTACGCGCTGGTGCGCGTGTGGGTGCGGGTGTTCTGGGGCGAGCCCGTCCCGCCGGAGCCCGACACCGACCCCGACGACGAGGTCCTCGTCGGCACGGCGCGCACGTCCGTGCCGATGTACGCGGCCACCGCCGGGCTCATCACGGTCAGCCTCGCGATCGCGGTCTTCGCGGGCCCGCTCGCCGGTATGACCGAGCGGGCGGGCGTGGACCTGCTCGACCGCGGGCCGTACCGCGTCGCCGTGCTGGGGGAGGGCCGGTGAGGGGGAGGCTGCCGGCCGTCCTGTGGCTGACGTGCGTGTGGGTGCTGCTGTGGGGCACGTTCACCCCGGCGTCGATCGTGGGCGGCCTGGTCGTCGCCGTGCTCGTCACCGCGTTGTTCCGGCTGCCGCCCGCCACCGACCGGCTGCCGGTGCGCCCACTGCGCATCTGCGGGCTCGTGCTGTTCCTGCTGTGGGACATCGCCGTGTCCGGTGTCGAGGTGAGCTGGGAGGTGCTGCGCCACGGCCCGCGCGCCCGCGGGGCGATCATGGCGGTGCCGCTGATCGCGTCCTCCGACCAGGTGGTCACGATCATGGCCAGCGCGCTCTCGCTCTCGCCGGGCACGATGGCGCTGCAGATCGACCACGACCACGACGTCTGGTACGTCTACGCGCTCGGGCCCCGCGACGACGCGGATGTCGACCGGGCCCGGCGGCGCGTCGTGGACATGCAGCGCCGCGTGCTCTCCGCCCTCGGTTCCCCCGACGAACAGGCCGAAGCGGAACGCCTGCTGGGGAGGATGTCGTGACGGTCGTCTTCGTCGTCGTGCTGGCGCTGCTGTGCGCCGCCGGTGCGCTCACGCTCGTCCGGCTGCTGCGCGGGCCGGACACCCTGGATCGGATCGCCGCGCTCGACGTGCTCGTGATCCTCGTCGTGGCCGCCGCTGCGGTGTACATCGCGATCTACCGCGACGGCTCCAACATCCCGCTGCTCGCCGCGGTCGCCCTGCTGGGGTTCGTCGGGTCCGCCACGGCGACCCGGCTGGCCGAGCGCCGGAAGGGGCACCGATGACCGACGTCGTCTCCGCGGTGCTGCTGCTCGGCGGCGCGCTGTCCTGCCTGCTCGGTGCGTTCGGGCTGCTGCGCCTGCCGGACCTGCCGGGCCGCCTGCAGGCCGCCACCAAGCCCCAGACGCTCGGCCTGCTGCTGATCCTCGCCGGCACCGCGCTGCGGGTCGAGCTGGAGAGCGCGGTGACCCTGCTGCTGGTCGGGCTGTTCCAGGTGATCACGGCCCCGGTGATCTCGCAGCTGCTCGGGCGCTCCGCCTACCGCGCAGGCGCGGTGCGCCGGGACCTGCTGGTCGCCGACGAGCTGGCCGGGAAGATGCCCGAGGAGGACGAGTCCTAAGCTCCCCCGGGTGCCCCTCTACGCACTCGGCGACGTCGAACCGGACATCCATCCCGACGCCTACGTCCACCCGGACGCCGTTGTGATCGGCAACGTCGTGATCGGCGCCGAGTCCTCGGTCTGGCCGACCGCCGTGCTGCGCGGTGACGACGGCCGCATCGAGGTGGGCGCCCGCACCAGCGTGCAGGACGGGTCGATCATCCACTGCACCGCGCACGAGCCGACGATCATCGGGAACGAGGTCACCGTCGGGCACAACGTGCACATCGAGGGCGCGGTGATCGGCGACCGCGCCCTCATCTCGTCGGGGTCCGTGGTGCTCAACGGCGCCCGCGTCGGCGCCGGAGCCGTCGTCGCCGCAGGTGCGGTCGTGTCGCCGAAGGCGGAGATCCCGGACCGGCGGATGGCGATGGGCGTGCCGGCGCGGGTCCGCGAGGGCCACGAGGTGCCCGAGGGCTACTTCGACCACGCGGTGCAGAGCTACGTCCGGCGGGCCAAGCGGTTCCGCGCCGAGCTGAGGAGGATCGCCTGATGTCGGCACGACCGCTCGAGGAGGTCGTCGAGACCGGATGGGCCAGGGCGCTTGCCCCGGTGGCCCCGGTGATCGCCGACATGGGTGCGTTCCTGCGCGCAGAGCTCGCCGCGGGCCGCCGCTACCTGCCCGCCGGCGCGAACGTGCTGCGCGCGTTCCAGCAGCCGTTCGACCAGGTGCGCGTGCTCATCGTCGGCCAGGACCCGTATCCGACGCCCGGCCACGCGATCGGGCTGTCGTTCTCGGTGTCACCCGAGACGCGGCCGGTGCCCCGCTCGCTCGCGAACATCTTCCGCGAGTACAGCGAGGACCTGGGCCACCCCACCCCGTCCACCGGCGACCTGACGCCCTGGGCCGATCAGGGCGTGCTGCTGCTCAACAGGGTGCTCACCGTCGAGCCCGGCAACCCCGGCTCGCACCGGGACAAGGGCTGGGAGAAGGTCACCGAACAGGCCATCCACGCCCTGGTGGCTCGCGACGGCGAGCCGCTCGTCGCGATCCTGTGGGGCCGCGACGCCCGCAACCTCGCCCCGCTGCTCGGCGACGTGCCGTGCATCGAGTCGGCGCACCCGAGCCCGATGTCGGCCGACCGCGGCTTCTTCGGCTCCCGCCCCTTCAGCCGGGCCAACGCCCTGCTCGAGGAGCTGGGTGGGGAACCGGTGGACTGGAAGCTTCCCTGAGGCACAACGCGAACGGCACTTCCGTCCGAACGCATCGGACGAAAGTGCCGTTGGTGTGGTGCGTCAGGCGCGCGCGACCTTGCCGGCCTTGAGGCAGGAGGTGCACACGTTCAGGCGGCGGCGGTTGCCGCCGTTGTCGCTGGTCCGCACGGTCTGGATGTTCGGGTTCCAGCGGCGGTGGGTGCGGCGGTGTGAGTGCGAGACGGACATGCCGAAGCCCGGACCCTTTCCACAGACGTCACAGACGGCAGCCACGTCGGACACTCCTCGGGTAGACGGTGAGGGTAAGCCGGGGTTGCCCCGGTCGCGAAGACCCAGAATACCCGCGCCTTCGCGGGGTCGTGCACGGCCCCTGTCGCCGGAGACGGCCTAGGCTCGCGCAGGTGCCCCCGACCCTCGACACCGCGCTGCTCACGGGCTGGACGCGGGCGGCCACCACGGCGCTCGAGCGGCATTGCGCGGAGATCGACCGGATCAACGTGTTCCCGGTGCCCGACGGCGACACGGGCACCAACCTGCTGCTCACCATGCGCGCGGCGGCCGAGGCCGTGCGCCGGGTGGTGCGCGAGAACGGGGCCGGGCGCGGGGCGGCGGCGGTGGCGGCCGCACTGGCCCGGGGTGCGCTCATCGGTGCCCGCGGCAACTCCGGGGTGATCCTCTCGCAGGTGCTGCGCGGGCTCGCCGAGGCGGTGACGCGCGCCCAGCGCCCGGCTGGCGCGGTGCTCGCCGACGCCCTGCAGCGGGCCCACCGGCTGGCCACCGCCGCCGTCAGCCGCCCCAAGGAGGGCACCGTGCTGTCGGTGCTCGGCGCGGCCGCGCGGGCGGCCGCCGACGTGGGCTCCGACCGGCTCGACGACGTGGCGGTCGCGGCGGCCGACGCGGCCCGCGCGGCCGTGCAGGCCACCACGGGGCAGCTGCCCGAGCTCGCGCGGGCCGGGGTGGTGGACGCCGGGGGGCTCGGCCTCTACCTCGTGCTGGACGCACTGGCCGGTCTGGTCACCGGCCGGAGCGGGGGTGAGATGCCCCGCACGCCCGTGGCGGTGGCGCGCGGTCGGGAGGTCCTGGTGGCGGAGCGCGAGAGCGGGTCGGACGAGCACGACTACGAGGTCATGTACCTGCTGGACGGCACCGACGGCCCGCGCGTCGACGAGCTGCGCACCCAGCTGGCCGCGATCGGCGACTGCGTGGCGGTGGCGGGCGACGCCGACGGCCTGTGGAACGTCCACGTGCACTGCACCGACATCGGTGCGGCGATCGAGGCGGGCATCGTCGCGGGCCGGCCGCACCGGATCACCGTCGTGCGCTTCGCCGACCAGCACGCCCCCGCCGTTCCGTCGAGCCGGTTCGCGCGCGAGCGGGCGGTGCTGATGCTCGTCAGCGGGTCGGAGGTGGCGGAGCTGGCCCGGTCGGCGGGCGCAGCCGTTCTGGAGCACGAGCCCGGCCGCGGCGTCGACGAGGGCGAGATCGTGGCCGCGCTGGCCGGCACCCGCGCCCGGCACGTCGTGCTGCTGCCCGACGACGCCGAGCTCGCCGCGGTGGCCGAGCGGGCGGCGGCGTCGGCGCGCTCGGACGGGCAGGAGGTGCTGGTGCTGCCGACGGCGTCGGTGCTGCAGGGTCTGTCGGCGCTCGCCGTCCACGACCCGGACCGGCGTGCGGGCGACGACGTCATCGCCATGGCCGAGGCCGCGGCCGGCACCCGCACCGGGGGGCTCGTCGTGGCGGAGTCCGAGGCCCTCACCTGGGTGGGGCGGTGCGAGCCTGGCGAGGTCCTCGGGATCACCGACGGCGAGGTCGTGCTGATCGCCCCGGACCTGGCTGTCGGTGCCCTGTGGTTGGCTCACCGCATGCTCACCGCGGGTGGTGAGATCGTCACCGTGTTGCTGGGGGAGGGTGCCGACCCGTCGCTGGCCGAGGGGCTCGCGGCCGACCTGCGCCGCACCCACCCCGAGGTCGACGTCGTCGTGCACCGCGGCGGGCAGAGCGACTACCCGCTCGTGCTGGGGGTGGAATGACCGGGATCGACATGTCGAACGCGATCGAGCCGCTGGTCGGCAAGCGCACGGCCCAGGCGCTCGAGTCGCTCGACATCACCACCGTCGGCGCGCTGGTGCGCCACTACCCGCGCCGCTACGTCGACCGCGGCAAGCTCACCGACATCGCGGGGCTGGAGATCGGCGAGCAGGCCACGCTCGTGGCGCAGGTGGAGAAGTCGGTGCTGCGCGACATGCGCTCGCGGCGGGGCAAGCTGCTCAACGTCGTCATCCGCGACGAGAAGGGCGCCACGATCGACTGCACCTTCTTCAACGGCCACAAGGTGCAGCACATCATCAAGCCCGGGGTCCGGGCGGTGTTCTCCGGCAAGGTCGGCGTCTTCAACAACAAGCTGCAGCTCACCCACCCGCAGTTCGAGCCGCTCGACGAGGCCGACGAGATCCGGCCGTTCCTGTCCGTCTACCCGGCCACCGGCAAGATCACCTCGCAGCAGGTGGCGCGCTGCGTCCGGCAGGTCCTCGACCTGCTCGACGACCCCACCGACCCGTTGCCGGAGCTGGTGCGGGGCCGGGAGATGCTCGCCGACCTCGCGCGGGCGCTGCGGCGGATCCACGTCCCGGAGTCCGAGGCCGACATCCACGCCGCCCGCCACCGCCTCGTGTGGGACGAGGCGATGGGCGTGCAGCTCGCCCTCGCGCTGCGCCGGCAGGCCACCGCGCAGCGACCGGCCGCGGCCTGCCCGCCCAAGGCGGGCGGCCTGCTCGACGCGTTCGACGCCCAGCTGCCGTTCGCGCTCACCGCCGGCCAGCACGCCGTCGGCGCGGAGATCTCCGCCGACCTCGCCCGCGAGCACCCGATGAACCGGCTCGTGCAGGGCGACGTCGGCGCGGGCAAGACGGTCGTCGCGCTGCGGGCGATGCTGCAGGTCGTCGACGGAGGCCGGCAGGCGGCGCTGCTCGCGCCCACCGAGGTGCTGGCCGCCCAGCACGCCCGCTCGCTGCGCGCGCTGCTCGGCCCGCTGGGCAAGGGCGGCGAGCTGGGGGCATCGGAGCAGGCCACGAGCATCACGTTGCTCACCGGCTCGTTGGGGGCGAAGGCACGCCGGCAGGCGCTGCTCGACGCGCAGTCCGGGGCGGCCGGCATCGTGGTCGGCACCCATGCCCTGATCCAGGAGCACGTCGGGTTCGCCGACCTGGGGCTCGTCGTGGTCGACGAGCAGCACCGGTTCGGGGTGGAGCAGCGCGACGCGCTGCGCAGCCGCGGCGAGCTGGCCCCGCACATGCTCGTCATGACGGCCACCCCGATCCCGCGCACGGTCGCGATGACCGTGTACGGCGACCTGGAGGTCTCGGCGCTGCGCGAGCTGCCCCGCGGTCGCTCCCCGATCTCCACCACGGTCGTCCCGCTCGCGGAGAAGCCGAGCTGGTTCGACCGCGTGTGGCGGCGCGCCCACGAGGAGGTCGCCGCCGGGCACCAGGTGTACGTCGTGTGCCCGCGGGTCGGCGGCACCGAGAACGACGCCGGTGCCGACGCCGACCTCGTCGACACCGACGATCCCGACATCGGCGCCGACTCCGACGACGGCCAGGCGAAGCGCCCACCGCTCGCCGTGCTGGACGTGGCGCCCAAGCTCGCCGACGGCGCCCTGCACGGGCTCCGGATCGGCGTGCTGCACGGCAAGCTCCCGCCCGACGAGAAGGACGCCGTGATGCGGGCCTTCGAGCGGGCCGAGCTCGACGTCCTCGTCGCCACCACGGTGATCGAGGTCGGCGTCGACGTGCCCAACGCCACCGGCATGATCATCCTGGACGCCGACCGCTTCGGGCTCTCGCAGCTGCACCAGCTGCGTGGGCGCGTCGGCCGCGGCCAGGCGGCCGGCGTGTGCCTGCTCGTCACCGAGATGCCGGCCGCCACCAGCGCCCGCGAGCGCCTCGACGCCGTCGCCGGCACCACCGACGGCTTCGAGCTCGCCCGCCTCGACCTGGAGCTGCGGCGCGAGGGAGACGTGCTGGGCGCCCTGCAGTCCGGCCGCCGGTCCGGGCTACGGCTGCTGTCGCTGCTGCGCCACGAGGAGATCATCTCGAAGGCGCAGGTCTACGCCTCGCACATCGTGGCCGACGATCCGGGCCTGCGCCGCCACCCCGGTCTCGCCGCCCTCGTCGGCGAGACCGTCGGCGACGAGGAGCGCGCCGCCTACCTCGACAAGGTCTGAGCGCCGGCGCGTTCCGCCCACCTGACGAGCGTCGACAGAAGCCCGGTGTTCCCCCGGACGCATCCAGGCTTATGGTGGTGGTGATGCATGGGCGCGATTCGTGCCGGTGGAGCGGGGTATCCGGCCTACCGGTCGTCGAGAGGAATCAGCGGTGAGCGTGCTGGCCTCATCACCGTCGCCGGCTGGGCTCGAGCCGTTCCGGCACCCCGCGCTCTTCTACCGCGGGATGGACGAGTACCTCGCGGGCACGTTGCCGTTCATCGAGGAGGGCCTCGCTGCGGGGGAGCCGGTGGCCGTCGCGGTGCCCGGCGCCCAGCTGGAGGCCCTGCGGGCAGGCCTCGGCGCTGCCGCGCCGCGGGTGCGGCTCCTCGACATGACCCGGGCGGGGCGCAACCCGGGCCGGATCCTGCCGGGCGTGCTCTTCGCCTTCGCCGACGAGCACCGCGACGCCGAGTTCGTGCGGATCATCGGTGAGCCGATCTGGGCCGGTCGCTCGGAGGTGGAGTACCCGGCCTGCGTGCAGCACGAGGCCCTGATCAACCACGCCTTCACCGGGCGGAGCGTCGAGATCCTCTGCCCCTACGACGTCGCAGCGCTGCCCGCCGACGTCCTGGAGGACGCGGAGCGCACCCACCCCACCCTGATCGACCCGGCGGGACCCCGGTACAGCAGCCGGTACGCGCCCGACGACGTGCTCGCCGACTACAACCGGGCCCTGTCCGCGCCGCCGGAGGCGCCCACCCTGCTGGTCGACGCCCCGACGCTGGCGAGCGCGAGGGCGTTCGCGCTGGCCGAGGCGCGGCGCGCCGGCCTGGAGCCGGACCGGGCCGACGACTTCGAGCTCGCCGTCAACGAGCTGGTCACCAACAGCATCGAGCACGCCCGCAGCCGGTCGGTGCTTCGGGTGTGGGTCGAGGACGGGCACCTCGTGGGCGAGGCGTCCGACACGGGCCGGCTGGACGACCTGCTGGCCGGGCGGCGGCCGGCTCCGCCCGAGCAGTCGCGCGGGCGCGGGTTGCTGCTGGTGAACCACCTCGCCGACCTCGTGCGGATCCACCGGTCGGCTCGGGGCACCACGATCCGGATCTACATGAAGCTCTAGGCCGGCAGCTCGCCCCGGGCGGCCTCGTCGAGGGAGGCCCGGGCGGTGCGCGGCAGGTGGATCACGCCGGCGCGGTCGAGCTTGGCCAGCTCCGAGCGGGCGCGCGCGTAGGCGGCGAGGCGCTCGGGGTCGCTGTCGGAGTCGCGGGCCGTGGTGAGGAGCTTGATCACGCGCTCGACGGTGCCGCGTTCGGCGGGGGACAGGCCGGACAGGCGGATCCGGTCGGCCGCGTCGACGGCGGCGCGCCACGCCCGCTCGGCCTTGTCGACCGCGGCCACGAACGACGCCGCGTGCGCAGCGGGCGGGAACGAGTCGGTCTCGAGCGCCTGGGCCTCGGCGAACGCGTCGACGAAGCGGGCCGTGCTGGCCACGGACACGTCGGCGAGCGCGGGCCGGTGCAGCACCTGCATCGGGTCGCACTCGAATGCGGCGTACTCGGCGCGCAGCGCCGTGAACCGTTCGCGGGCCTTCGTCCACACGACCTGGGGACGGGGCGGGGCGGCCGGGCGAGCCGGTAGCGGTGCGGTGCCGGCGGCGATGGCCCGCCTGCGCCTGCTGCGGCGGGCGAGGGCAATCGCCGTGCCGCCGACGATCAGCGCCGGGCCGGTGATGGCGGCGGCCGCGATGAGCAGGGCGATCATCGCACCGATGGCGGCGGCGGCGCTGCCCGCGACCGCCGTGGTGATCAGCAGGATCACCAGCGCGACGGCCAGCGGCGGCCGCGCGTGTGCCCGGCGCCGCGCCATCCGGCGCATGTGCCGCGCCCGGTGGATGTCGATGCGGGCCATGTGGGCCTCCATGCGGGCTACGTGCCGGGCGTGGTGGCGCTCGGCCCGCTCACGCAGGCGTCGGCCTTCGGCGAACGCGGCGCCGTGCAGGGCCGCCGGGTCAGGACGCATGGCGGCACCCCTCGGCTCGGTCGGGTTCTCCTCCCTTGGTACCGCAGGAGTGGCGTTCTTCGCACGGGTCCGATCGAGTGCCCGACGGTACGGTTCCCTGGTGACGAACGGGATGTTCCGCAAGGTGCTGGTCGCAAACCGCGGCGAGATCGCCATCCGTGCCTTCCGCGCCGCCTACGAGCTCGGCGTGTCCACGGTGGCGGTGTTCCCGTACGAGGACCGCAACTCGCTGCACCGGGCCAAGGCCGACGAGTCCTACCAGATCGGCGAACCGGGCCATCCGGTGCGCGCGTACCTGTCGGTCGAGGAGATCATCAAGGCCGCGAAGCGCGCCGGGGCCGACGCGATCTACCCCGGGTACGGCTTCCTGTCGGAGAACCCGGACCTCGCCGAGGCGTGCGAGCGGGAAGGCATCACGTTCGTCGGCCCGCCCACCGACGTGCTGCACCTCACCGGCAACAAGGCCCGCGCGGTCGCGGCCGCGCGGGAAGCCGGCGTGGCCGTGCTGGCGTCGTCGCAGCCCTCCGACGACGTCGAGACGCTGCTCGCCGCCGCCGACGAGGTCGGCTTCCCGATCTTCGTCAAGGCCGTGGCCGGCGGTGGCGGGCGCGGGATGCGGCGGGTCGAACAGCCGCACGCGCTGCGCGAGGCGATCGAGGCAGCGATGCGGGAGGCGGAGTCGGCGTTCGGCGACGCCACGGTCTTCCTCGAGCAGGCGGTCGTGAACCCGCGCCACATCGAGGTGCAGATCCTCGCCGACGGTGCGGGCAACGTCGTGCACCTCTACGAGCGCGACTGCTCGGTGCAGCGGCGCCACCAGAAGGTGATCGAGATCGCCCCGGCCCCGAACCTGGACCCGGAGCTGCGCGAGCGGATCTGCAACGACGCCGTGGCGTTCGCCCGCCACATCGGCTACGTCAACGCGGGCACCGTCGAGTTCCTGCTGGACGAGCGCGGAAACCACGTGTTCATCGAGATGAACCCGCGCATCCAGGTGGAGCACACGGTCACCGAGCAGGTCACCGACCGGGACCTGGTGATCGCCCAGCTGCGGATCGCGTCCGGCAGGACGCTGCCCGAGCTGCGGCTGAACCAGGAGGACGTCACGCTGAACGGCGCCGCGCTGCAGTGCCGCGTCACCACGGAGGACCCGCAGAACGGCTTCCGGCCCGACACCGGCACGATCAGCGCCTACCGCTCGCCGGGCGGCCCGGGCGTGCGGCTCGACGGTGGCACCACCCACACCGGCGCCGATGTGAGCGCCCACTTCGACTCGATGCTGGTCAAGCTCACCTGCTACGGCCACGACTTCCCGAACGCGGTGCGGCGGGCGCGGCGCGCGATCGCGGAGTTCCGGATCCGCGGCGTCTCGACGAACCTGCCGTTCCTCGCGGCCGTGCTCGACGACCCCGACTTCGCGGCCGGCCGCGTCACCACGAGCTTCATCGACCAGCGCCCGCAGCTGCTCGAGGCGCGCAAGCCCGCCGACCGCGGCACGCGGGTGCTGAACTACCTCGCCGACATCACGGTCAACAAGCCGAACGGGTCCCGGCCGCAGGTCGTCGAGCCGGCGGACAAGCTGCCCCGCTGCGACCTCGACGCCCCCGCCCCGGACGGGTCGCGGCAGCTGCTGCGACAGCTGGGACCCGAGGGCTTCGCGCGGTGGCTGCGGGAGCAGACCCACGTGCCCGTCACGGACACGACCTTCCGCGACGCCCACCAGTCGCTGCTCGCCACGCGCGTGCGCACCCGGGACCTGCTCGCGGTCGCACCGCACGTCGCGCGGATGGCGCCGCAGCTGCTGTCGCTCGAGTGCTGGGGCGGCGCTACCTACGACGTGGCACTGCGGTTCCTCGCCGAGGACCCGTGGGAGCGGCTCGCCGCGCTCAGCGAGGCCGTGCCGAACATCTGCACGCAGATGCTGCTGCGCGGGCGCAACACGGTGGGCTACACCCCGTACCCGACGGAGGTGACCGACGCCTTCGTCGAGGAGGCGGCGCGCACCGGGATGGACATCTTCCGGATCTTCGACGCGCTCAACGACGTCGAGCAGATGCGGCCGGCCATCGACGCCGTGCGCGCCACCGGCACCGCCGTCGCCGAGGTGGCGCTGTGCTACACCGCCGACCTCTCCGACCCGGCCGAGCAGCTCTACACGCTGGACTACTACCTGCGGCTCGCGGAGCAGATCGTCGACGCAGGGGCGCACATCCTGGCGATCAAGGACATGGCCGGGCTGCTGCGCCCGCCCGCGGCCCGCACGCTGGTCACCGCCCTGCGCGAACGCTTCGACCTGCCGGTTCACCTGCACACGCACGACACGGCGGGCGGCCAGCTCGCCACGCTGGTCACCGCGATCGACGCGGGCGTGGACGCCGTCGACGCCGCCGTGGCGTCCATGGCCGGCACAACGAGCCAGCCGTCGCTGTCGGCGCTGGTGGCCGCCTCCGACCACACCGACCGGCCCACCGGGCTCTCCCTGCAGGCCGTGGGCGACCTCGAGCCGTACTGGGAGGCCGTGCGCAAGGTGTACGCGCCGTTCGAGGCGGCGCTGCCCTCGCCAACGGGGCGCGTCTACCACCACGAGATCCCCGGCGGGCAGCTGTCCAACCTGCGGCAGCAGGCGATCGCGCTCGGGCTCGGCAACCGGTTCGAGCTCATCGAGGACTGCTACGCGGCGGCCGACCGGATGCTCGGGCGGCTCGTGAAGGTCACGCCGTCGTCGAAGGTGGTGGGCGACCTCGCCCTGCACCTCGTCGGCGCGGGCGTGGAGCCCAAGGACTTCGAGGCCGACCCGGGCCAGTTCGACGTGCCCGACTCCGTGATCGGGTTCCTGCGCGGCGAGCTCGGCGACCCGCCCGGGGGCTGGCCCGAGCCGTTCCGCAGCCGCGCCCTCGAAGGGCGTTCCACCGACCGCGAGCGCGTCGAGCTGTCCGACGAGGACCGCGCCGCGCTGGAGGACGACCGCAGGGGCACCCTGAACCGGCTGCTGTTCCCCGGGCCGACCAAGGAGTTCCTCGCCCACCGCGAGGCCTACAGCGACACGTCGGTGCTCTCCACGCGGGACTTCCTGTACGGCCTCGAGCCCGACATCGAGCACAAGGCGGAGCTGGAGCCCGGCGTCACGCTGCTCATCGAGCTGGAGGCGATCTCCGAGCCCGACGAGCGCGGCTTCCGCAACGTGGTCACCACGCTGAACGGCCAGCTCCGGCCGGTGTCGGTGCGGGACCGCTCCATCGCCACCGACGTCAAGGCCGCCGAGAAGGCCGACCGCGGCGACCCGAAGCACGTCGCCGCGCCGTTCGCCGGTGTCGTCACGCTGCAGGTCGGCGAGGGTGACCAGGTCGAGGCGGGCCAGACCGTCGCCACCATCGAGGCGATGAAGATGGAGGCCTCGATCACCACCCACCAGGCGGGCACGGTCGGCCGCCTCGCCATCGGCAAGGTGCAGCAGGTAGAGGGCGGTGACCTGCTGCTGGTCCTGGAATGACCCGGATCATCGCGGGGGCGGCGGGCGGCCGCCGGATCCTCGTGCCCCCCAAGGGCACCCGGCCGACGTCGGACCGGGTGCGGGAGGCGCTGTTCTCCGCGCTCCAGGCCGGCCCCGGCCTGGACGGGGCCGCCGTGCTCGACCTGTGCGCCGGTTCCGGCGCGCTCGGGTTGGAGGCGCTGTCGCGGGGCGCGGTGCACGCGCTCTTCGTGGAGTCCGACCGGCGGGCGGCGGCCGTGCTGCGGCGCAACACGGCCGCACTCGGCTTCCCGGGAGCCGAGGTGCGCGTGGCACCCGCAGCCACCGTGCTCGGGGCGCCCGCCGAGCGGGCGTACGACCTCGTGCTCGTCGACCCGCCCTACGACGTACCGGCCGCCGAGGTGGCCGGGTGGCTCGCCGCCGCCGCGGCGCACGGCTGGCTCGCCGACGGGGCGACCGTCGTGGTCGAGCGGGCGGGGCGCGACGGGCCGTTCCCGTGGCCGCCGGTGCTGCGGGCCGCCCGCGAGCGCCGCTACGGCGACACGACGCTGCACACGGCCGTTCTGGCGCCGGAGGAGGTAGCGTCCCGCCCGTGAGGCGTGCCGTCTGTCCCGGATCGTTCGACCCGCCCACCAACGGGCACCTCGACGTGATCGGCCGCACCGCGGCCTTGTTCGACGAGGTCGTCGTCGCGGTGCTCGTGAACAAGTCCAAGAAGGGCATGTTCTCCGTGGACGAGCGCATGGCGATGCTCAGGGAGATCGTCACGCCGTACCCGAACGTTCGCGTGGACTCGTTCCACGGGCTGCTGGTCGACTACTGCCGGACCCACGAGATCCGCGCGATCGTCAAGGGCCTGCGGGTGGTCACCGACTTCGACTACGAGCTGCAGATGGCCCAGATGAACCAGCGCCTCTCCGGGATCGACACCCTGTTCATGTCGACGAGCCCCGAGTACGGGTTCGTGTCGAGCTCGCTGGTCAAGGAGGTCGCCACGTTCGGCGGCGACGTCGGCCACCTGCTCCCCGAGAGCGTCTACCGGCAGCTGCTGGATCGGATCGCGGAGCGCGGCTAGCGGTCTCGGTGCGGGCCTCCTGTCTCAAGGCCTCCTGGCTCCAGGTCTGCTTTCCAGGGCCTCCTGGCGGCGCCGCGCATTGCGTGGGGCCGCCCCTCACAGCTCAAGGGCGCCTGCGGCGTCGCTTCGCGAGCGCTTCGCGCCCCTTGACCTGTGAGCCTCTGCGGCCCCTGAGGGCAAGCTTTGCGGGCAGGCCAGGGGCCTGCCCTCTTGGTGCGCGGCGCCGCCAGGAGGCCGGTGTCGGGCATCTGGTCGCCGTCGCGCGCCGGGTTTGTGCCCGCGCGCACCCTTTGTTGGGCCGCACAACCGTTCGACGGGCAGCGCGGGCCGAGAACGGGTCGTGAACCTTGCGGATCAGGCCCGAGCAGTACGTGACGGCCTCGCCCGCGACGCTCGTGTGCTCCTCGCGCCGATCAGCCTGGCCGCGACCTCGGTCCCGCCCATGATCGGTGTTTCGGCGCGTTCCCGGCTCATTTCCGCCGGTTCTGCGCCGAATCCGTGATCATGGTGGTGAGACCGCCTTCGGTGGCGCCGCGCGCCGAAGGGGCTGGCCTGTGGCCTGCCCGCGAAGCGGGCCCGGAGGGGCCGTAGAGGCTCGCGGGTCAAGGGTCGCGCCAGCGATCGCGGCAGCGGCGCGGAGCGCGCTTGAGGCGTGAGGGGCGGCCCCGCACGATGCGCGGCGCCACCGAAGGCCGAGATCGATCGCCAGCCACATCACTCGTTCGGAACTTGACACGCGCGGACCACGCCGAATACGCGGTTCGGGCGAACCTCGGTGAGAGGATGCGCGGCGTGTACCGGGTCTTCGAATCGCTCGACGCGCTGGTCACGGTCGTCGAGGAGGCTCGGGGTGTCCCGATGACCTCCAACTGCGTCGTGCCACGCGGTGACGTGCTCGACCTGCTCGACGACGTCCGCGAGGCGCTGCCGGGCGAGCTCGACGACGCGCAGGACGTCCTGGACCGCCGCGACGAGATCGTCGACGACGCCACCCAGGAGGCCGAGCAGACCCGCAGCGCGGCGCAGGAGGAGGCCGAGCGGCTGGTCGCGGACGCGCAGGCCGAGTCGGAGCGGCTGCTCGCCGAGGCGCGGGCCGAGGCCGAGCAGACGGTGGCCCGCGCCCGTCACGAGGCCGAGCGCGCGGTGTCCGAGGGGCGTCGCCAGTACACGGAGCTGACCGACCGGGCGAAGGCGGAGGCGGAGCGGATCGCGCACGCCGGGCGGGCCGCGCACGACCGGTACATCGCGGACGGCCAGGCCGAGCAGGCGCGGCTGGTGTCGCAGAGCGAGGTCGTGCGCGCGGCCCACGCCGAGGCGGCCCGGGTCGTCGACGCAGCCGAGGGCGAGGCCGACCGGCTGCGCCAGGAGTGCGACGGCTACGTCGATGCCAAGCTCGCCGAGTTCGAGGACGCCCTCGGCAAGGCGTTGCGCACGATCAGCCGCGGCCGCAGCAACCTCTGGCGCGGTGCTCCGCAGAACGGCGCAGCCGGTCCTCACCTGAACGGTCGATCCGGTACCGGCATGGATCTCATCGACTGAGTTGCTGATCGATCACCATCGGGGGACTCCGGCGACGTCGCGCGTTAGGCTCACCCCGTGGTGCGCCGTCGGGTCGAACCAGACCCCTCGATCTGGTGGGAGCGGTACGGTCATCGGCTGGAACCGCAAGCGCTGCGGCACACCGAGTGGGGACCCGAACAGCCAGGGGGTGCAGTGAGTTCCACGGGGTCCGCGTCTCCGCTCGGTCCTCCGCAGGAGGATCCGGGCGGCAGCGCGACGGCGCTCGACGCCGACGCGATCCTCCGTGCGCGGCCCGACGAGCCGTCGATGGGGTGGCGCCGCGCGGTGCTGCGTGCCACCGGCGGCGTGATCAACCCGGGACCGAGCGCGGCCGAGGTGCGGTGGCGTGACCTGCTGCACCGCATCCGGCGGCCGCTGATCCAGTCCCACCGCATCGCGGTGAGCTCGATCAAGGGCGGGGTCGGCAAGACCACGGTGGCCACCCTGCTGGGGCTGGTCATGGCCGAGAACCGAGGCGACCGGGTGATCGTGCTCGACGCCAACCCCGACGCCGGCACGCTCGCCGACCGGCTGACGGGGGAGTCCTCGGTCACGGTGCGGGAGCTGCTGCGCGACCTCGACCGGATCCACTCGTGGACCGAGGTCTCGCGCTACACGAGCCTCGCCGGCAGGCTGCAGGTGCTCGCTTCCGAGCAGGACCCGGCGTCCAGCGATGCGTTCAGCCGCGAGGAGTACCAGCAGATCTGCGCGCTGCTGGACCGCTTCTTCAACATCATCATCACCGACTCGGGCACCGGGCTCGTGCACTCGGCGATGGAGGGCACGCTGAAGCTCGCCGACAGCCTCATCGTGGTGGGCGCGCCCACCGTCGACGGCGCGGGGCGAGCCAGCAAGACGCTCGACTGGCTGCTGGCCCACGGTCACTCGGCGCTCGCCACGGAGGCGGTCGTCGTGCTGTCGTGCGACCGCACCAGCGCCGAGGTCGACCAGGAGCGGATCCGCAAGCACTTCGCCGCCCGCAGCCGGGCGGTGGTCGAGATCCCGCACGACCCGCACCTGGCCACCGGTGGCCGCGTCGAGCTCGCCCACCTGCGCCCGGCCACCCGGGACGCGGCCTACGAGCTGGCCGCCCTGATGGCCGATCGTTTCACCACGTGAGTGACACCGGCGAGATCCTCGAGGGCAGATCGGGCGAGCTCACCGAGGACGCGATCGTCCGCTTCCGCGGTGAGCGACCCGAACACGGCTGGCGCGGCGTTCTGTACCGCCTCACCGGCGGCCTGGTCAACCCGGGCCTCGGCGCGGCCGAGCGGGCTCGCCGCGACCGGCTGCGGCGCATCCGCCGTCCCGTGCCGGGCACCCACCAGATCGCCGTGAGCTCGATCAAGGGTGGGGTCGGCAAGACCACGGTGTCGGCGTGCCTCGGGCTCGTGCTCGCGGAGCACCGCGGCGACCGGGTGATCGCACTGGACGCCAACCCGGACGCCGGCACGCTCGCCGACCGGCTCACCGGCGACACGTCGGTCACCGTGCGGCACATGCTGGAGAACCTGGAGTCGGCCTACTCGCTCTCCGACGTGGCCCGCTACACGAGCCTCGCCGGGCGGCTGCAGGTGCTCGCGTCCGAGCAGGACCCGGCCATGAGCGAGGCGTTCGACCGCGCGGGCTACGAGCGGGTCTGCTCCGTGCTCACCCGCTTCTACAACGTGATCATCACCGACTCGGGCACCGGACTCGTGCACTCGGCGATGGAGGGCACGCTCGCGCTGGCCGACAGCCTCGTGGTGGTCGGAGCCCCCACCGTCGACGGCGCCAGCAGGGCCAGCAAGACCCTCGACTGGCTCGTGGCACACGGTTTCGAAGCCCAGGTGGCCCAGGCCGTGGTCGTGCTGTCCTGCGACCGGCAGAGCGCCGAGGTGGACCCGAAGCGCGTGCGGGGGCACTTCGAGTCCCGCTGCCGTGGCGTGGTGGACATCCCGCACGACCCGCACCTCGCCTCCGGCGGGCGGATCGAGCTCGACCGGCTGCGCCCGGCCACGCACGACGCGTTCCTCGCACTGGCCGCCCTGCTCGCCGACGGCTTCAGCGGCCGCCCCGTGCCACCGCACACCGCCTGATACCTGCGAGTCGCACGGGAGTGACTCCCCGCAGCGCTGACCTGCTCCTCGCACCAACGACACGAGCCCCGCCGCACCGAAGTGCAGCGGGGCTCGCTCGTCGCCGGGAAGGTCAGTCGTCGTCCCCGCCGGAGTCCGAGTCGCCGGAGCCCGAGTCGCCGGAATCCGAGTCGCCGGAGTCGGAGTCGCCGTCGCCCTTGTCCTTCTTGTCGGACTTGCCGCCGTCGTCCCCGTCGTCGCCCCCGTCGTCGTCGGAGTCGCCGTCGTCCTTGCCCTTGTCGGAGTCGCCCTTGTCGGAGTCCTTGTCCGAGTCGCCCTTGTCCGAGTCGCCCTTGTCGGAGTCGTCGTCGTCGGAACCCCGGTCCTTGTGCTTGCCGGAGTCCTCGTCGTCGTCGGAGTCCTTCTCGTCGGAGTCGGACCTGTCGCTGTCGTGCTTCGACTCTCCGCGGTCCTTGTCGCGCTGGCGCTCGGCCTTGCCGCTGGGTCGCTTGCGGTCGTTGTCCTCGTCGGCGCGCTCGTCGGAGTCGGAGTCCTTCTCGTCCGAGTCGGACTTGTCGCTGTCGTGCTTCGACTCCCCGCGGTCCTTGTCGCGCTGGCGCTCGGCCTTGCCGCTGGGTCGCTTGCGGTCGCTGTCCTCGTCGTCGTCGCGATCGCCGCCGAGCAGCCCGTCGGTGATACCGCGGACGAGGCCGCGGTCATCGTCGTCGTCGTCGCGATCGCGCCGGCTGCCGCGGTCGTCGTCACTGTCGTCGTCGCGGTCGGATCCCCAGCCGGAGCGGTCGCTCTTGCTGCCGCGGTCGTCGTCGCGGTCCTCGCGCTCGCTGCGGTCCTCGTCGCTGCTGCCGCGACGGGCGCTGCTGCTGTCGTCGTCGCTGTCGTCGTCCCGGTCGGAGCCGCCGAGCAGCCCGCCGCTCACGCCGCGCACGACGTCACCGAGCCCGCCCCCGGAGTTGCCGCGGGAGCTGTTGCTGCGCTCGTCGTCGCTGCGGTCCTCGTCGCCCTGGGCGCCGCGGGTCTCGCGCTTGTTGGCCCGCTCGTCCCGGTTGCTGGTGTCGCCCTGGCCGAGGGCGCGGTTCAGCGAGCCTGCGACCGACTGCACGGGGTTCTCGGACCGCCCGGCGTTCTCGGACTGCCCGGCGTTGTCGGACTGCCCGGCGTTCTCGGGCTTGTCGTCGCCCTTCGAGTCCTGCGAGCGGCCACCGTCGGCGAGGATGTCCGGGGTGTTCGGGCGCTCCGGGTCGGGCGGTGCGGTGGTGCCGACGTCGCCGCGCTCCTTGTCGCCGTCCTCGCGGCGCGGCGTGGTGGCGGGGTCCTGGCCGTCGGTGGCCTCGTGCTCCTTGTCGTCGTCCTTCTCACCGGGATCGGGACGGCCTGCGACGACCGCCTTGACCCGCTCGACGATCGGGCTGGTCTCGTCCTTCTCGGCCGGGAGCGGCGAGCTGAGGGCCTGGTCGACGCCGTTGCGCAGGTCGGTGAGCGCCTGGGCCGCGTGGTCGCGCTGCTGGCGGACGATCTCGCGCTGGGACTCGAGCTGCCGCAGCGCCTCCTTGTAGTCCGGGGAGGCGGCGGTGGTGGTGGACTCGGTGAGCGTGCGCTCGACGGCGTCGAGCTGGGCCTGCGCCGAGGTGAGCTCCGAGGTGCGCTCGGGCAGTGCCTTGAACGCCTCGAGCTGGGACATCAGGATCGCGCGCTGCTGCTCCAGCAGTGCCTTGCGGTCCTTGAGGGCCTGCACGGCCGCCGGCTCCTGGGCGCGGCGCTGGGCCGGAAGGGCGAGCCAGCTGGCCTCGGCCTGGGCGACGGCGTCCAGCTGGCTGCTGAGCGACGCGAGCACGACCTGTGCCTTGTCGGCCCACACGTCGGCGTCCATCGACGGCTGGTTCGCGGCCTGCGGCGGCAGCGGGGTGGGCGTGGTCGGGATGACGTTCTGGCTGACGAAGTAGCTGGCGCCACCCGCCACGAGGCTCGCGATGGCGACGCTCGCGATGGCGCGCTTGCCGATGTGGGTGCCGGAGCTCTGGCGGTCGCCGGCCATGCGGACCGGCTTCCGCTTCTTGACGCGCTTCGAGGTGATGGTGCGGACGGTGCGCGGGGACGGCAGCGTGGGGGGAGCCACCGTCCACGCCGCGGCCGGGCTCCACTCGCGGTCGGGCACCGCAGCCGGCTCGGGCTCCTCCTGACGGGGGTCGACGCCGAGCGGCGCGGGCAGCTCGGTGGTCGGCTGCTCGGACGCCTCGTCCTTCGGTGCCTGCGCGACCGGCTGCGTGACGGCGGCAGCCGCCGGCACCGCCGGGGCCGCGTCCATCCGGGCGGCATGGCGCGCCTTGCGCGCGGCCGCGCGGTGGGCGGGCGAGCAGTACAGGCGCCGCGGGCCACCGTCCTCTGGCTGCTCGACCATCTCGTTGCACCCGGGCAGGGCACACTGCTGTGGCCCGTCGGTCATGTCGTCCCCCCAAGGACAGCTCAGCGCTGCCGTGTGTCACGGCGAGCCTTCACCCGATCGAGGGGCAGCGTACTGCCAACCGGGTGGCCACACGATGTCGAGTCGACCTTGAACCGGTGAAGTTGCTCTCCGTGATCGATTCAACTTCGGTCAGTCACGTCAAGCCCCTTCCGTCGTTCGATTGTTGTACGATCCTTCAAGACGCACAACCCCCTGTGTGTCCCAACCGCTGGAGGCGCGTTGACCACCGAAGCCTTGGCCGCCGACCGCGCTCTGCTCTCGCGGACGAGCACGGCCGAGCGGGTCGCAGCCATCCTGCGCACGCGGATCATCGAGGGCTACTTCCCGCCGGGCACGAGGCTCGCGGAGGACGCCATCGGCAGCGCGCTCGGAGTCTCCCGCAACACGCTGAGGGAGGCGTTCCGCCTCCTGTCGCACGAACGGCTGCTCACCCACGAGCTCAACCGCGGGATGTTCGTGCGGACGCTCACCGTCGAGGACGTGGTCGACCTCTACCGGGTGCGCCGGTTCGTCGAGTGCGGCGTGGTCCGCACCGTCACCGGCCCGCATCCCGGGCTCGCTGCCGTGGCCGCAGCGGTCGAGGACGGGAAGCAGGCGCTCGACAGCCGCGAGTGGCAGGCGCTCGGCACGGCGAACATCAAGTTCCACCAGGCGCTCGTGGCGCTCGCGGGCAGCCGGCGCTCCGACGAGCTGATGAGCGGCATCCTGGCCGAGCTGCGGCTGGTGTTCCACGTGATGGCCGATCCCCAGCGGTTCCACGAGCCCTACCTCGCCCGCAACCGGCAGATCATGGAGCAGCTGCAGCTCGGCGACGGCCCCGGCGCCGCCGAGGCGTTGGACGTCTACCTGCGCGACGCCGAGAACCAACTCGTGCAGGCCTTCGCCGAACTGGAGATCGACCAGAGCGCCTAGTGGCCCCCGAACCGCCGGGAGAACGCCGAGGCAAGATAGGCAACGTTCGCGGTCGGACCAGGGGGAACGGGTAGCGCATGCCGAAGCGTTCGTTTGCACCGCCGGACTCGGGCACCGCTCGGCCGGAGACGACGCCGCCGAGTCCGCCGGTACCCGAACCACCCCCGCCCGCCGAGGTCCCGGTCGAGGCTCCGGTCGAGGAGGTGGCCTCGAGCGCGCCGGAGGAGCCGGAGCCTGAGGCACCGTGGGCTCCCCGGCGGAAGACCCAGCCGCCGGAGCGGCCGGCCGTGGACCCGCGGGCACACACCGCGTCCGAGCTCACCGAGTACACGATCGTCCGGAGGCGGTCGGACAAGCCGGGCTCGGGGTGGCGCCGCGCCGTGCACGTCGCGAGCGCAGGTCTGGTCAACCCGGGGGTCGGTCCGGCCGAGCAGCGCCGGCAGGAGCTGGCGCTGCGCATCCGCTGCCCGCTGCCGGGGCCGCGGCAGATCGCGGTGGCGTCGATGAAGGGCGGGGTCGGCAAGACCACGGTGACGGCGATGCTGGGGCTGATGCTCTCCGAGCACCGCGGCGACCGGATCGTGGCGCTCGACGCCAACCCGGACGCCGGCACGCTCGCCGAGCGGCTCACCGGCCGCACCGACTCGACCGTCCGGGACCTGCTCGACTCCCTGGGCAACGTCGGGTCGTTGAGCGACATCGCCCGGTTCACCAGCCTCTCCGGTCGCCTCCAGGTGCTCGCATCGGAGCAGGACCCGGCGCGTGGTGAGGCCTTCGACCGGGCCGAGTACGAGCGGGTGTGCGCCGTGCTGTCCCGCTTCTACAACGTGGTGGTCACCGACTCCGGCACCGGCATGGTGCACTCGTCGATGGACGGCACGCTCGCGCTCGCGAACAGCCTCGTGATCGTCGGGTCGCACACGGTCGACGGCGCGAGCCGGGCCAGCAGGACGCTGGACTGGCTGGTGGCGCACGGGCACGACGAGCTGGTGGAGCGGGCGGTCGTCGTGCTGTCCCAGGACCGCACCAGCCCGGAGATCGACGGTGAGCGGCTCGTCGCCCACTTCGAGGCGCGCAGCCGGGCCGTCGTGCTGGTGCCCCACGACCCCCACCTGGCGACGGGCAGCCGGATCGAGCTCGACAAGCTGCGGCCTGCCACCTCGGACGCTTTCCTCGAGCTGGCCGCCCTCGTCGCCGACGACTTCGGCAACCCGCCACCCGTCCGCCGCGGTTAGCGGGACACTGGCGTCCCGCCGTGCGGATCCGGACCCGTGTGGCAGCGTCGAGGGGGCAACGGCACCATGCCCGGTGTGAAGATCTCTACGCAGTCCCGGACCGCGATGGCACGGTTGCTCGTCGCCGCGGCGTCGGTCGCGCTGCTGACGGCGGGGTGTTCCTCCAACGTCACGGGTGAGGCCTCCCCGGCATCCGGCGACGGGTCGAGCGCGAGCACGGCGCCGTCGCCGTCGCGTTCGTCGGACCGGCCCGCCGCCGGGACCTGCGAGATCAGGGTGTCGACCAACGGCTCGATCGTGAGCCGCGGCGCGGGTGGACGGACGATCACGACCAACGGCCGCACGTCGTTCTCGTGCGCCCGCGGACCGTTGATCGCCATCGACTCGATCGACTCGTCGGGGGTGACGTTCTCCGCGGACGGGAAGCCGGTCACCGTGGCGCCGGGAGCGACCGAGACGGTCGCTGCGTACCGGATCTCGGTGAGCTCGGCGGACGCCTCGGGCGCCGAGTTCACGGTCGAGCCCGCCTGATCGCCGGTCGACGACGCGCGCGGTAGCCTGCACCCCGTGCCGAGATCATCGGTGTACGGCCGGGGCCCGGGGGTGGACTGGTGAGCTCGGAGGACGCAGACCCGGATCGCGGGCCGGCGCGCGAGGCCGGTGAGCTCTCCGATGTCGAGGAGCTCACCGCCGACACGATCGTCCGTCGCCGGGTCGACCGCCCGCAGGGTGGCTGGCGCGGGGCGGTCTTCACAGCCAGCCGGGGGCTGCTGAACCCCGGCGTTGGCCCCGAGGAGCACGCGTACCGGGACCAGGTGCGCCGCATCCGCCGCCCACTCGGCAGCGCCCACCAGATCGCCATCACCTCGATCAACGGTGGCGTCGGGAAGACCACGGTGGCGGCGTGCGTCGGGCTGGTGCTGGCCGAGCACCGGGGCGACCGGGTGGTTGCGCTCGACGCCAGCCAGAACGCCGGCACCCTCGCCGACCGGCTCACCGGCGACACGTCGAGAACCGTGCGCGACATGCTGGGTGAGATCGACTCCCTGGGCTCCCTCGCCGACGTCTCCCGCTTCACGAGCCTCGCGGGCCGGCTGCAGGTGATCGCCTCCGAGCAGGACCCCGCGATGAGCGAGGGGCTGACCCGCGCCGAGTACGAGCGCGTCTGCGAGGTGCTGCGCCGCTTCTACAACGTCGTGATCACCGACTCCGGCAGCGGCCTCGTGCACTCCGCGGTGGGCGGCACGCTCGCGCTTGCGCACAGCCTCGTGATCGTCGGGTCTCCCACGGCCGACGGAGCGAGCCGGGTGAACAAGACCCTCGACTGGCTCCTCGCGCGCGGGCCCGCCCAGCGGGTGTCCGATGCGGTGCTCGTGCTCACCTGCGACCGGGCCACCAAGCACATCGACACCGTGCGGGTGCGGCGCCACTTCGAGGCGCGCTGCCGCGCGGTGGTCGAGGTGCCGTTCGACCCGCACCTCGCCACCGGAGCGCAGATCGAGATCGACCGCGTCCGGGCCGCCACGCAGGACGCGTTCCGCTCGATCGCGGCACACCTGGCCGACCGGTTCGACGCCACCCCGGTAGGGGTGGGGGCGGAGATGGTGACGGTCGACCGCGCCTTGTAGCGCTGGTACGCGAGCACGGCGAGGATTCTGCTGGTCGAGCGCGCCCTATGCGCTTGATCCGGCCTCGGCGAACCGCAGCCGGACCCGGGCGCCGCCGAGCGCCGCCCGCTCGACGTGGATCGTGCCGCCGGTGGCCTCCACCGCGTCGCGGGCGATGGCGAGTCCGAGGCCGGTGCCGTCGCCCGTGCTCACTCCGCGGCTCAGGGCGGCGGCCGGGTCGGCGACGCCGAGGCCCGCGTCGTCCACCACGAGGCTGACCCACCCCGCGTGGCGGACCACCGTGACGGCGAACGCGGTGCCGTCGGGGGTGTGGCGGAAGACGTTGCCGAGCAGCGCGTCGACGACGGCGGCGAGGTCGTCCTCGGCGAGCGCGATCACGGCGGGCGGCTCGGCGGTCACCGTGCACGGGCGGCCGCTGTGCTGGGCCAGCGCCGCCCAGAAGCCCATCCGCAGGCGCACCACCTCCGCCACGTCGCAGCGGGCGGGCCCGTCGGCGGTCGGGGCGGCGCGGATGAGCGCGTTGACGTCGCTCTCCAGGGAGGCGATGGTCTGCTTCACGCGCTCGGCGGCCGGGCCGTCGCCGATCCCTCCCGCGTCGAGGGCGAGCGCGGTGAGCGGGGTGCGCAGGCGGTGCGACAGGTCCGCTGCCAGCTTGCGCTCGCGGCTTCGGGCCTCGGCGAACCGCGCGGACAGCGAGGCGAGCGCGGCGCCGAGTGCCGCCGTCTCGGGCACGGCCATCGGACCGGGCACCGGTGGGGGGTCGTCGTGCCCGATCGCGGCCGCGCCTTCGGTGAGCTCGGCCAGGTCGGTCGACACGGGGCGCACCCGGCGGGCCGCCACGACGGCACCCGCGGCCGCGGCCAGCGCGCCCGCGCCGAGCAACAGCGCGGCGAGCCCCAGCTCGGCCGACCCGGGGGCGACGCCGGGCACGAACACCTCGACGGTGGCCGCGCCCGCGGCCCGGACCAGCACGATCCCTCCTCCGACCGCGACCTCGGCCGGCGGGACCACGGCGCCGGGGTCGAGCCTCGACGAGCCGACCGTCGAGCCGTCGAGGTGCACGGCGAGCCTGCCCTCGCGACCGGCAGGCGTGCGCGCGATGCCGCGCAGCAACGCCTCGCGGTCGGAGGTGACCTCGGCGAGACTGACGAGCGCCGCGAGGTCGGCCTCCGAGCCGGCGCGCAACCGGTCGCGCTCGTCGACCAGGTGCACGACCAGCGCGGTGGCGGTGACCGCCGCGACGGCGGCCGCTGCCGTGGCGAGGATCAGGCGGAGGACGAGGCGTTGCACGGGTCGATCAGCTTGTAGCCCACCCCACGGACGGTGTGGATGTACCGCGGTTCGGCCGCGGACTCACCGAGCTTGCGCCGTACCCACGACACGTGCACGTCGATGGTCTGGTGGATGTTGCGATCGGCGGACGCGTGCCACACGTTGTGGGCCAGCTCCTCCTTCGACACGACCTTCCCGCACCGAGCCCCGAGGTAGGCCAGCAGGTCGAACTCGCGGCGGGGGAGATCGACGGGTTCCGCGCGCAGGGTCACCTCCCGGCGGACCTCGTCGATGACCAGATCGCAGATCCTGACGGGCTCGTCGGGTTCTGCGACCTTGGACCGGCGCAGGACCGCGCCGACGCGGGCGGTCAGGACCTGGCTCGAGAACGGCTTGGTGATGTAGTCGTCCGCGCCCTCCTCGAGCAGCCGCACGATCGTCCGCTCGTCGGTGCGGGCCGTGGCGATGATCACGGGCACTTCGCTGGCCCCGCGCAGGTACCGCAACGCCATGTCCCCGTCGAAATCGGGCAGACCCAGATCCAGCACGATGAGGTCGACCTTGCTCTTGGCGAGGGCACCCAGGGCGGCCGAGGCGGTGCCGACCGGCTGCACGACGTGCCCCGCGTCGCGCAGCGCCTCCGTCATCGCCCTCCGGACGGCGTGGTCGTCCTCGACCACCAGCACCAGCGCCATGCACGCACCGTAGACCACCTGCTACCGGCTTCACGGGGATCTTCGCGGCTCCTTAAGGTCGGCTTGGGGGCGCGCCTCATACGATTCGCCCCTGGCGAGTCGACGGGGGCATCGTGGCGGGGATCGAGCTGGATCGCGTCAGCAAGGTCTATCCCGACGGCACGCGCGCGATCACCGATCTGTCGATCGACGTGATGGACGGGGAGCTCCTCGTGGTGGTCGGCCCGTCCGGCTGCGGGAAGACCACGGCGCTGCGGATGATCGCGGGACTGGAGAAGATCAGCGACGGCGAGGTCCGCATCGGCGGCGAGGTCGTGAACACGATGCCGGCCCGCGACCGCGACGTGGCGATGGTGTTCCAGTCCTACGCGCTCTACCCGCACCTCACCGTGTTCGACAACATCGCGTTCGGCCTCACCCTCCGCAAGACACCGCGCGACGTCGTCGAACGTCGCGTCCGCGAGGTGGCGGAGCTGCTGGAGCTCGGTGAGCACCTGCGACGCAAGCCCCGCCACCTGTCCGGTGGCCAGCGCCAGCGGGTGGCGATGGGACGGGCGATCGTGCGCGAGCCGCGTGCGTTCCTGATGGACGAGCCGCTGTCGAACCTCGACGCGAAGCTCCGCGTGCAGATGCGCGCCCAGATCGCCCGGATCCAACGCGACCTGAGAGCCACCACCGTCTACGTCACGCACGACCAGACCGAGGCGATGACGCTCGGCGACCGGGTGGCCGTGATGCGCGCGGGCGTGCTGCAGCAGATCGCGTCGCCGCAGGAGCTCTACGACGAGCCGGTAGACACGTCCGTGGCCGCGTTCATCGGGTCGCCCCCGATGAACATGGTCGTGGCCGGGTTCGACGTCGACGACGACGGCGGGGCCTCGGTCTCGTTCGGCGGACACCGCCTCGCCGTGCCGCAGATCGTGCTGCGCAAGCGGCCCGCGCTCGCGGCCTACTCCGGCAGGCAGCTCGTGCTCGGCATCCGCTCGGAGGACATGGACGACGCCGCGATCGCCGACGGGCCGGAGGGCACCACGCTCCGGTCCGTCGCGGACCTGGTGGAGGCGATGGGCGCGGACGTGATGGTGC
Organism: Pseudonocardia cypriaca; assembly: GCF_006717045.1. Lineage (NCBI taxonomy): Bacteria > Bacillati > Actinomycetota > Actinomycetes > Pseudonocardiales > Pseudonocardiaceae > Pseudonocardia > Pseudonocardia cypriaca. The sequence goes on along the minus strand of NZ_VFPH01000002.1, from coordinate 1,548,693 downwards.
ACTTCCCGGTGAGAGCGGAGCAGGCCCGCACGGAGGAGCACGAGACGCTCGACCGGGAGTCGGGCCGGGTGCGCGCGCCGGGCGGCGGCGCCCTGCTCGTCGGCCGGTTCAGACCACGCACCCGGATCTTCGAGGGGCAGCCGATCACGGTCCGCGTCGACACGGAGCGCCTGCACTTCTTCGACCTCGACACCGGCCACTCGATCCGGCGGTGACGCGTGCGCGGGAAGAGGTGCCTCGGCGGGTTGGTGACGGCCGTTCTCGTCGTGGCCGCATGCGGTGCTCCCCGCCCCGCGCCGGCGCGACCCGGCCCGCTGTCGGGGCAGACCATCGAGGTCCTCGCCGTGTGGTCGGACGAGGAGCAGACGGCGTTCGAGCGGGTGCTCGACGTCTTCGAGCAGCGCACCGGTGCCACCGTCACCTACGTCTCGGGCGGTGACGAGGTGCCCACGGTGCTCGCGACCCGGCTGGCCGGCGGTTCGCCCCCGGACGTCGCGGGCATCGCACAGCCCGCACTGGTGCGCACGCTCGCCCGCGCCGGGTCGCTCGTGCCGGTCGACCCCGGCACCGAGTCCGTGATCGACGCGCAGTTCGCGCCGGTCTGGAAGGACCTGGGCACCGTCGACGGCCGGCTCTACGGATTCGTGTTCAAGGCCGCGAACAAGTCCACGCTCTGGTACGACGCGAGGCAGCTCGGCCCCGCCTTCGTGCCGCCGCACACGTGGGAGGAGTTCGTCGAGACGCTGCGGAAGCTGTCCGACACCGGGGACACACCGCTCTCGGTCGGCGGCGCCGACGGGTGGACGCTCACCGACTGGTTCGAGAACGTCTACCTGCAGACCGCGGGCGGCCCGATGTACGACCGCCTCGCCCGCCACGACATCCCCTGGACCGACCCCTCGGTCCGCACCGCCCTCGAGACGCTGGGGCGCGTGCTCCGCCCGGAGAACCTGCCCGGCGGCACCTCCGGTGCGCTGCAGACCGAGTTCAGCGAGTCGGTCGTGAACGTGTTCGGCGAGGTGCCGAAGGCGTCGATCGTGTTCGAGGCCGACTTCGTGGCCGGGGTGATCGCGCAGAGCACGTCGGCGACGGTCGGCGTGGACGCGCGCGTGTTCCCGTTCCCGCGCATCGGGCCCGCGGCGTCCGTGGTGAGCGGCGGCGACACGCTCGTGGCCCTCACCGACGAGCCGGGCACGCGGGCGCTCATGCAGTTCCTCGCCGGGTCGGAGGCGGCGTCGATCTGGGCGGCGGAGGGCGGGTTCGTGTCGCCCAACCGGGACGTCGAGCTGGGGGAGTACCCCGACGACAGCACCCGGGAGATCGCCGAGGAGCTGGTCGGCGCGGAGAACCTCCGCTTCGACATGTCCGACCTGATGCCGAGCGCGTTGGGCGCCACCCGCGGCGACGGCTTCTGGCGGGCGATGCAGGACTACCTGGCCGACCCGGCGCAGATCGACCGGATCCTCGCCGAGCTCGAGGTCGAGGCCACCGCCGCCTACCAGCGCGGCGACTCGTGACCGCCGAGCCGACGGGCCCGCTCTCGGGCGGCAGCCCGCGGATCGCCGCGCTCTTCCTGACCCCAGCGCTGTTGCTCGTGGTCGTCTTCCTCGTGTACCCGACGGCGTACTCGCTGGTGCGGAGCCTGTTCGACGCGCGCGGCACCGAGTTCGTCGGCGCCGAGAACTACGTCACCGCGTTCACCGACGACCGCACGCTCGTCGCCCTGCGCAACAGCGTGATCTGGGTGCTCGTCGCCCCGACCCTGGTGACCACGATCGGGCTGGTGCTCGCCGTGCTCACCGAGCGGATCCGGTGGGCCACGGCGTTCCGGCTCGTGATGTTCATGCCGCTCGCGATCTCGCTGGTCGCCTCCGGGATCATCTTCCGGCTGGTCTACGAGGAGGACCCGGACCGCGGGGTCGTCAACGCGGCGATGGTGTCCGTGCACGACGTGTTCAGCCCGGCCTCGCCCTACCCCGGGGTGCGCCCGCGGGAGGGCGGAGGGCTCGTCGCCGGGCCGGACGGCGCGCTCGTCACGGCCGATCCGGTCGATGCGCGGGGCGCGGTCGGCCTGCCGGTCACCGGCTTCGACCCCGTGGACCTGCCCGGGCGGGCCGCCCCCGCGGTGCTGCCCGAACCGGGCGCCGGGCTGCGTGGCCTGGTCTGGCTGGACGTCGGCGGCATCCCGGACCGCACCGCCGAGGTGGACGCGGGGGAACGCGGGGTGCCCGGAATCGCGGTCGAGGTGCTGGAGGGGGATCGGGTCGTCGCCACCACGACCACCGGTGACGACGGCCGGTTCACCGTGCCCGACCTCGTGGGCGGGCCCTACGCGGTCCGCCTGGCCGCGGCCAACTTCGCCGAGCCGTTCCGGGGGCTGACCTGGCTCGGCCCCGTCCTGGTCACCCCCGTCGTGATCACCGCATGGCTGTGGATCATGTCAGGGTTCGCGATGACGCTGATCGTGGCCGGGCTCGCGAGCATCCCGCGCGACGCCCTCGAAGCGGCGCGGGTGGACGGCGCCACCGAGTGGCAGGTGTTCCGGCGGGTGACGGTCCCGCTGCTCTCGCCGGTGCTGCTCGTCGTGTTCGTCACGCTGGTGATCAACGTGCTGAAGGTGTTCGACCTGGTGTTCGTCATCGCGCCGGGCTCGGTGCAGGAGGAGGCGAACGTGCTCGCCCTGCAGGTGTGGCAGGTGTCGTTCGGGGCCGGCGGCGGTGACCAGGGGCTGGGCAGCGCGCTCGCCGTGCTGCTGTTCCTGCTCGTGCTGCCGGCGATGGTGTTCAACATCAGGCGGTTCCGGGGGGACCGGTCGTGATCCGGCGCGTGGTCGCCCGCCTGGGTGGTCCGGTGGTCCGGGTCGCGCTGGTCGCCGTCGCGCTCGTCTGGATGTTCCCGGTGGTCGGCCTGCTCGTCGCGTCGCTGCGGCCGGAGGCGAGCAACGCGCGCAGCGGCTGGTGGACCGTCCTCACCGCGCCCGCGCAGCTCACGCTCGCCAACTACGCCGATCTCATGGCCGACCGCGCCGTGCTCGGCTCGCTGTGGAACACCGTGCTGATCGCCGTGCCGTCCACCGTTCTGGTGGTGGTCATCGGCGCGTTCGCGGCGTACGCGCTGGCCTGGATCGAGTTCCCCGGGCGGGACCTCGTGACGCTCGGTGTGGTCGCGCTGCTGGTCGTGCCGGTCCAGGTGGCGCTCGTCCCGGTGGCCAAGCTGCTCGGTGGGATCGGCCTGTACGGCTCGATCCCCGGTGTGGTGGCGTTCCACGTCGCGTTCGGGATGCCGTTCGCCGTGTTCCTGCTGCGCAACTCGTTCGTCGGGATGCCGCGCGACCTGCTCGAGGCCGCGCGGCTGGACGGCGGGCGGGAGCTGCGGATCTTCTGGCGGCTGGTGCTGCCGATCTCGCGGCCCGCCGTCGCGGCGCTCGCGACGTTCCAGTTCCTCTGGGTGTGGAACGACCTGCTCGTCGCGCTCGTGTTCGCCGACGAGGGCTCCGCCCCCATCACGGTGGCGTTGCGGAGCCAGCTGCGGCAGTTCGGCAACAACGTCGACGTGCTGGCGAGCGGTGCGTTCGTCTCGATGATCGTGCCGCTCGTCGTGTTCTTCGCCTTCCAGCGCGCGTTCGTGCAGGGCGTACTTGCGGGGTCGACGAAATGAGCCCGGAACGCCTCCTGCACGATGATCCGAGCTCGCTCCCCGAAGCATGGAGGTCCCGCTGATGTCGACCGGTCGCGTCTTCGCTGTGGAGCCGTGGGTCGTGCGCGAGCCGCGGCTGGATCTGGACCGAATGGGCCAGGTCGAGTCGGTGTTCGCGCTGTCGAACGGGCACATCGGGCTGCGGGGCAACCTCGACGAGGGCGAGCCGCACGCGATGCCGGGCACGTACCTGAACTCGTTCTACGAGCGGCGGCCGCTGCCGTACGCGGAGGGCGGGTACGGCTATCCCGAGTCCGGGCAGACGATCATCAACGTCACCAACGGCAAGCTGATCCGGTTGCTGGTGGAGGACGAACCGTTCGACCTGCGATACGGGCGCCTTCGGCGCCACGAACGGGTGCTCGATCTGCGGGCCGGCACGCTCTCGCGGGACGTGGAGTGGGAGTCCCCTGCCGGGCGGGTGGTGCGCGTGCGGTCCACGCGGCTGGTGTCGCTCACCCAGCGCGCGATCGCCGCTATCGAGTACGAGGTGGAGGTGCTCGACGCCCCCGCCCTCGTCGTGCTGCAGTCCGAGCTGGTGGCCAACGAGCAGCTGCCCAGCCGCAACGAGGCCGACCCGCGCGTCGAGGCGGCCCTCACCGACCCGCTGGTCGCCGAGCAGCACGCCAGCGCGGGAGCGGGGGCGTACCTGATCCACAGCACCCGGCGCTCCGGGCTGCGGGTGGCCGCGGCGATGGACCACGAGGTGCACGGGCCGGAGACCGCCGAGGTGACCTCGGAGGCGGCCGAGGACATCGCCCGCACCACGGTGATCGCCCGCCTCGAGCCCGGCAAGCCGATGCGGCTGGTCAAGTACCTGGCCTACGGCTGGTCGTCGCGCCGGTCGCTGCCGGCCCTGCACGACCAGGTGCGGGCGGCTCTCGCGGCGGCCCGCTACACCGGATGGGACGGCCTGGCCGCCGAGCAGCGGGCGCACCTGGACGAGTTCTGGGAGACCGCGGACGTCGAGATCGAGGGTGACGCCGAGCTGCAGCAGGCCGTGCGGCTGGCGACCTTCCACATCCTGCAGGCCGGGGCGCGGGCCGAGCGTCGCGGGATCGGGGCCAAGGGCCTCACCGGCGAGGGCTACGACGGGCACACGTTCTGGGACACCGAGACGTTCTGCCTGCCGGTGCTCGCGCACCTCGCCCCGCACGCGGCCGCCGACCTGCTGCGCTGGCGGCAGTCGATCCTCCCGCAGGCCTACGAGCGGGCCGAGCAGCTCGGCCTGCGAGGTGCGGCGTTCCCGTGGCGCACGATCCGCGGGCAGGAGTGCTCCGGGTACTGGCCGGCCGGCACGGCGGCGTTCCACATCAACGCCGACATCGCCGACGCCGTCCGCCGCTACGTCCTGGCGACGGGCGACACGGTGTTCGAGCGGGAGGTGGGCCTCGAGCTGCTGGTGGCCACGGCGCGGCTGTGGCGCTCGCTGGGCCACCACGACTCGGCGGGCGAGTTCCGGATCGACGGGGTGACCGGGCCCGACGAGTACACCGCGATCGTCGACAACAACGTCTACACCAACCTGATGGCGCAGCAGAACCTGCGCTACGCCGCGGACGTCGCCGCCCGCCACACCCGCGTCGCCGCCCGCTTCGGCGTCAACGCCGAGGAGATGGCCAGCTGGCGCGACGCGGCCAAGTCCATGCGGATCCCGTACGACGAGGTGCTGGGCGTCCACCCGCAGTCGGAGGGCTTCACCTCGCACGCGGTGTGGGACTTCGAGAACACGCCCGCCCACAAGTACCCGCTCCTGCTGCACGTGCCGTACTTCGACCTGTACCGCAAGCAGGTCATCAAGCAGGCGGACCTGGTGCTGGCGATGCAGCTGAGGCCGGATGCGTTCCCCCCGGAGCAGATGCGGCGCAACTTCGCCTACTACGAGGGCCTGACGGTGCGGGACTCGTCGCTGTCGGCGTGCACGCAGGCGGTGGTGGCGGCGTGGACGGGCCACCTGGACCTGGCCTACGACTACCTGGCCGAGGCCGCGCTGGTGGACCTGGACGACCTGGCCGGCAACTCCGACCACGGCGTCCACATCGCCTCGATGGCCGGCACCTGGACGGCCGTCGTCGTCGGGTTCGGTGGGATGCGCATGGACGAGGCGGGGATCCACTTCGCGCCCCGGCTGCCCCCTGCCCTGTCCCGGATCTCGTTCGGGCTCAACTGGCAGGGCCGGCAGCTGCGGGTGGAGATCCGGCCGGACGAGGCGGAGTACCGCCTCGTCTCGGGCCCGCCCATGCGGCTGGGCCACCACGGCGAGGCCATCGCCCTCGACGGCGAACCGCAGGTCGTCCCGATCCCGGCGTTCGACCCGCCCGAGCCGGTGGAGCAGCCCTACGGCCGTGCGCCCCGGCCCCGCCTCCCCGGGAACGCCACCCGGCGCACGTTCCCGGAGATCGCGATGCCGCAGGCGGCGGTGGTCGCGGGGATGGACGAGGAGCTGCGGCAGACGGGGTGAGGCATCGAGGCCTCCTGTCTCGAGGCCTTCTGTCGCAAGGCCTCCTGTCGCAAGGTCTGCCTTTTCGACGGCCTCCTGACGGCGCCGCGCATTGTGCGGGGCCGCCCCTCACAGCTCAAGGGCGCCTGCGGCGTCGCTCCGCGAGCGCTTCGCGCCCCTTGACCTGTGAGCCTCTGCGGCCCCTGAGGGCAAGCAGTGCGGGCAGGCCCAAGGGCCTGCCCTCCTTGGTGCACGGCGCCGCCAGGAGGCCGGTGTCGGCGATCTCCTTGCCGTCGCGCACCGGGTTTGTGTTCGCGCACCCCTTGTCGGTCCAGGCAGCCGGTCGACGGGCAGCGTGGGACGAGAACGGGTGCGTGAACCTTGCGGATCAGCCGCGAGCAGTACACGACGGCCTCGCGGGCGACCCTGGTGTGCTCCTCGCGCCGATCAGCCTGGCCGCGACCGCCGCTGCAGCCTCTCCCGCTCCAAGATCGGCGGTTCGGCGTTCCCGGCCGAATCTGGCCGTTTTCGCGCCGAAGCCGTGATCATGGTGGTGAGACCGGCCTTCGGTGGGGGTGGGACTGGATATGTGTGGCGCCTCCGAAGGCCTGGCCCGGGCAAGTGGCCGCGTCAGGCGCGTTCCGCGGAACGCGCTGCCGCTCAACCCTCGCGCCTGCGGATCCTCCGCCGCCGGGTCGGCTCCGGTTCCGGGTCCGGTGGGGCCGGGGCCAGCGCCAGCTGCGAGGCCTGGCGGCTGAGCACCTCCAGGTGCGCGCGCACGTCGCTGTGGGCGGGGTCCAGAGCCACCTGTTCCGCCACCTCCGCAGCTTGCGACACCGCGTCCTCGAATGCCGTGCGCGCGGCCTCGAGGCGCTTCGCGATGCGTTTGGCCGGTGCCTCGCTCACCCGGAACCAGGCCGGCTCGATCGAGTCGCCGACGATCGCCAGCCGGCGCACGGCGTCGAGCTCGACGTCGAGGCGCTGGGCGATCTCGCCGAGCCACGTGCGGGCGGGCCCCGCCGGCAGCGCGTAGGTGATCCGGCGGAACCGCCCAACCGAACCCGCGCAGTGGCCGACGTACTTGTTCCAGTAGCGGGAGAGGCTCTGAGGTGGGGCGGACCGGCGTGGCACGGATGACAGGGTGCCCCATCCGGGTCCGAGCTACCGCACGGCGTTCCTGGTGATCGCTGCGGTGGCCCCGAGGCGCACCTCGGGGGCGGCGGCCGTCAGGGTCGCCCTCGTGACGGAAGCGGCGTGCGGGGCCAGCAGTGCCGCCAGGTGGGCCGCGGCCTCGGCCGGTCGCTCGGCCGGGACGTCGGCGCTCACCCGTTCCAGCATGAAGACCGCGGACACCGTGTCCTCCCGGACCCGCGTGCGGTGGGCGTCGCGGTGGTTCCAGTGCCGGGTGAGCACCTCGGTGCCCTGTGCGTAGAGGACCTCACCGGCGCCCGGGACCTCCCGCTCGTCGGGCTCGCCGAGGGGTGTGAACCGGTCGTCGGCCGTCGCGGGCCGGATCTCGACGTGCGCGTCCAGCCGGTCGAGGTCGAAGGCGCCCGCCGGCACCGCGAACCGCACGGACGTCGCGTTGTAGGCGTCCACCGCGCTGTTGACCCGGGGAAGCCGGCCCTGGCGCACCAGGCGGCGCAGCAGCGCGTCCACGCTGGGACGGATGCGGCGGGGGTTGGTGCCGAACGCGCGGTAGGCCGCGTGCCAGGAGGCGATCGCGGGATCCTCCTCGGACCAGGTGATCGCTCCGGTCCCGGCGTCCGCCTCGGCGGCCGCGAGCGCCGACTCGGCCTCCGGCCAGTGTCCGGTGTTGTCGAGGCCGGTGGCGACGACCAGCTCCACGCGCAGCTCCGGGAACCGGGCCCGGACGTCGGGGTGCACGGTGAGGGTGGGCACGGGGCGACGCTACCGGGACACGCCTCGCAGCTCGTCGTGGCGGGCCTTCAGCCGGACGTCCTTGTTGAGCGGGTCGTGCGCCTCGTCGGGCTCGACGTCACCCGCGATCCCGGCGTCGTTGAGCACCCGGAACATCGAGACGAGGTGGGCGATGCGGGCCTCCTGCGCGTCGACGGCGTGCTGCGCCCCGGTGGCCAGCGCGAGCGTCGTGTCGACGCACCGCACCTCGCCGTGCAGGTCGGCCTGCTGCAGTACCTCGACCATCCGCCTGCGCAGCTCGGTGGGGTGCAGCCCGATCCACTCGGGCACCGAACGTGCGTCGAGGGGGAAGAGCCGGTCGCGCTTCTCCAGGTAGACCAGCTCGACGGCGTAGAGGTGCCCGAAGGAGCAGTAGCGGCAGCCGTTGTACAGCGAGATGAGCGTGCAGGCCAGGTGGGTGCGCAGCGGGCCGAGGGTGCGGAGCGTGCGTTCGTAGCGCGGCATGTTGCCGATGAACCAGGCGAGCGCGGACACCGGGCCGAGCTGAGCGACGATCGGGCCCATCAGCCGGGGCGGGAACCCCCACAGCTGCCGGCCCATCCGTTCCAGGACGCGGGTGGCGAGACGATCCGACGCTCGCTCCGCCATGCCCCCACTCCCTAACTCAGAGTGATGCTCATATTACTCGCACGTGCACCTGCATGTGAGGCGAGTTCCGGTCCGCAACGAGCAATCGGGGCTGGGCCGAACGGATTCACCACGTGGGCAGCACGTACAGGCTCGCCGGGGTGGTGGCGACGGCCAGCGCGCCCAGCGTGACCGCCCACCGCACCGAGCGGCGGATCGGCCGTGGCGCACTGCCGAGGCGCGCGATGCGGAGGGCGATCGGGGTGTCCGCGGCCGCGATCGTGCCCGTGGGCGCGGGACGGGCGCCCAGCTGGTGGAAGCGCCGGAGGGCGGTCGTGAGGGGCGCGGGGCCGTGGTGGCGGGCGGCGCGGTCGTCGGCGCACATCTCGACGAGCAGCTCCACAGCGGCGGCCGCCCGCACGACCGGCCCGATCGGCAGCGCCCGGCGTGCGGCCTGGAACGGCGCCAGCGCGAGGTGGTGGTGCCCGTGGGCGTGGGCGTGCTCGTGGGCGAGCACGGCGGCCAGCTCGCGCTCGGTCAGGGCATCGACGGCGCCCGTGCTCACCACCACGCACCCGGCCGGTCCGGGCACGTAGTAGGCCGCGGCGGCGGGGTGGTCGAGCAGGAGGGCGCGCCGGTGCGGATCGGGCCGCCCGACGAGCCGCAACAGCAGGCGATGGCGGGACCGGTGCCGCCACAGCTGCCAGGAGCTGTGCGCCTGCACGCCGACGGCCACGGCGACGAGGATCAGCCCGGCCGCCACGGCGGCGACGTGCGCACCGGTGAGGGGTGCGGCGCCCCCGGCGAGCAGCGCGCCGAGGGCGGGGGCGATCCCCCGGCCGTACGGCGCGAGGCCGATGCTGAGCAGCAGCCCGATCGCGCCGGTTACGACGCTCACAGCCGTCGCGTGCCACAGCATCAGGGCCAGCCGCGGCGCGCGGAGCGGCCAACGGCCCCTCAGGAGCGCCCACGCCGCGGCCGCGGCGAGGACGAGGGTGACGGCGTGGTGGACGACGTAGATCATCGGTCGGGGGTTTCGAGCGCGGCCCGCAGCACCTCGGCTTCCGCCGGGGTCACGGTCTGGGCGAAGCGCACCAGTGCACCGTCGCGGTCGCCGGTGCGGTCGAGCGCGCGCAGCATCAGCTCCGCGACGTAGTCGTCACGGGATGCCGCGGGCGAGTAGTGCCAGGTGCGGTCGATGTTCACGCGCGTCACGACCTGCTTGCGGGTGAGCCGTTCCAGCACGGTCTTCACGGTGGTGTAGGCGAGGTCGGGGTCGTCGATCGTGCGCAGCACCGCCCGCGCGGTGACCGGTTCCCGATGTGCCCACAGCGCGGTCATCACGTCCTGTTCGAGCTCGCCCCGCGCCCTGCGCACCGGATCATCCTCGCACCCCCTCCACGAGACTTGCTTCTACCTCTTGTAGTGCTACGTTTTGTAGCATGCTTCCCGCCCCGTCCCCGTGCGGCCCGCCGCACCGGGTGTCCCTGCCCGGCGGAGCCGAGGGCTGGCTCGTCACCCGGCACGCCGATGCGCGCGCCGTGCTGGCGGACCCCCGCTTCGTCCGCGACCCCGCCCGGGTGGCCCGGCTGAGGGGGCACCCGGTGCCCCACGACGGCCGGGCCAGGACGCTCCTGCACCTCGACGCCCCCGAGCACACCTGGGTGCGCAGGGCGGTCAACCCGGCGTTCACCGCCCGGCGGGCGGAGCGGCACGGGTCGCTGATCGACGAGCTGGCCGCGACGCTGGTGGAGCGCTGCCAGGGATCGGGACGCGCGGACCTGGTGTGCGATCTCGCGGTGCCGCTCGCGGTGGGCGTGCTCTGCGAGGTCGTCGGGCTGCCGCCGGGGGACCACGCCCGGTTCGGCCCCTTCGTCCGGCAGGTCCACCGCATCGACGGCGGTGCCGAGGCCGGCAGGCGCACCCTCGAGGCGATCGACGCCCTCGACCGGTACCTGCGGGAGCGGATGGCCGCGGGTGCCACCGGCGTACTCGGGGAGCTCGCCGGCGCGGACCGGCTCACCGCCGACGAGCTGCTCGCGTTCGGCCGTGACCTGCTGGTCGGCGGGTACGAGAGCACCGCGAACCTGATCTCCGGCGGGCTGGCCCTGCTGCTCGCCGAACCGGCCCGCCACGAGCGGCTGCGCCGCGATCCGGGGCTGGTCGACGCGGTCGTCGAGGAGTGCCTGCGCCAGGTGGCGCCGTTCCCGCTGCTGGAGGCGCGGTACGCGGCCGATGAGGTGGAGGTCGGGGGAGCGGTGTTCGGGCGGGGCGACGCGGTGGTGGTCGACGTCGCGGCGGCCAACCGCGACCCGGACCGGTTCACCGCGGGGGCCGGCTGGGACCCGGACGGCGCCGCGGGGCACCTGTCGTTCGGGCACGGCGCCCACCACTGCCTCGGCGCGGTGCTCGCCCGGCGCGAGGCGCAGGCCGCGTTCCGGGCCGTGCTCGCGTTCGACGGCCTCCGGCTCGGCTGCGCGCCGGACGAGCTCGTGTGGGATCCGGGGCTCTCCCCGACGCTGCGCGCCCTGCCCGTGCGATTCACGCCCCGAGCCGATGCCTGATCTCCTCGCGTTCCCCGGGCCCGTGGCCTGCCTCGTGGTGCTCGCGCTGCTCGTGGTCGAGTCCGGCCTGCTCGTCGGGGTGTTCCTGCCCGGCGACTCGCTGCTCTTCGGCGCGGGCCTGCTCGTCGGCGCGGGCCGGATCGACGTGCCGATCACGGTGCTGGCGGCGTCCGCGTGGCTCGGCGCGGTGCTCGGCGACGGCCTCGGCTACGCGATCGGTCGCGGGTTCGGCCGGCCGTGGGGCAACCGCGGCTGGAGCCGCCGGTTCGTCGAGGCGGCCGAGCGGATGTACGCCCGCCACGGCTGGTTCGCGGTGGTGATCTGCCGGTGGTTCCCCGGCGTCCGCGCGGTCGTGCCGACGCTGGCGGGCATCGGCCGGATGCACCCGCTCGCGTTCGCCCTCGCGAACGCGACCGGGGCCCTGCTGTGGGCGGTGGGGATGGTCCTGCTCGGCCACGCCGCGGCCGCGGTGCCGCAGGTGCGCGACGCCGCCCTCTGGGCGATGGCCGTGAGCATCGCGCTCACCGTCGCGTACGGCGTCGTGGCCGTGGTGCGGCGGCGTCGGGCGAAGACGCCGCTCACGTAGCGGGCGTGCTCGTGCCGCGTGCGGTCGTCGCAGGGCCCGCGGACCCTGCGACGACCACCCGCGGCGCGCGTTCTCTCAGCAGTTGAGCAGTTCTGGCTTCTGGTTCAGCAACTGGGCGCGAGGCGAGACGAATTCCTCGTACTCCGCGGTCGCGTCCGGGCGGAACAATCCGACGCGGCAACAGTTCTGAAATGCAAGTCGTACGCCGAAATGCCGCTGCACCGCCCCGCGCATGGAGTCGCTGCCGACCAGTCGGAAGACCTCACCCCACGAGCGTTCGTCCGGCGGTACCTCCACGTTCTGCGCTGACGGTGCGCCGCTCGCCTCCAGCTCCTTCGCCAAGCGCTCCACCATCGACCAGGCGTACGGAAGTGATTCGCGGATGCACGCCACGAATTCCTCGTCCGCGACCGTCCCTTGTTGAGCCTTCTCCAGCAAGGCTGCCGGAACCGTCAGTGACACCGAACCTCCCGAGCTCGAATGAACTGGACGCGGGCAAACGCTACGGCGTCTCACCGATGGTGGAAACACCCGATCAGGGGGCCTTCTTCGCATGCACGAATTCGCACGTGGGCTCATCGGGCGGCCCGGGCGATAGAGTCCGGCCACGTGCGCCGGGAGCGGCGCGGAGAGCGAAGAGGTGTGCATGCCTGAGGCGACGAGCGACCTGGTGATCCGCGGGCGCCGGCCGGTGCGCGACCGCGCGCTGGTCATGGCGATCGTCAACCGGACTCCCGACTCGTTCTACGACCAGGGCGCCACGTTCTCCGACGAGCCCGCGAAGGCCGCGATCGACCGGGCCGTCGCCGAGGGTGCCGACATAATCGACATCGGGGGTGTGGCCGCGAGCCCCGGCGACGACGTGGACGTCGAGGAGGAGATCCGCCGGGTCGTCCCGACCGTCGAGTACATCCGCGAGCGGTACCCGGACATCGTCATCAGCATCGACACCTGGCGCCACGAGGTGGGCGCCGCGGCCTGCCGCGCCGGTGCCGACCTGATGAACGACGCGTGGGCGGGCTTCGACCCGAAGCTGATCGACGTCGCCGCCGAGTACGGCGCCGGGTACGTGTGCACCCACACCGGCGGGCGCGAGCCGCGTGCGGTGCCGGTGCGCCCCGACTACGACGACGTCGTCTCCGCGGTCCTCGACTACGTCGTCGACCTCGCCGAGCTGGCCGAGTCGAGGGGCGTGCCGCGGGAGGGCATCCTCATCGACGCCACCGGGTTCGGGAAGAACACCACCGACCACCTCAAGCTGCTGCGCGCGGTGCCCCGGTTCGTCGACACGGGGTGGCCCGTGCTGATGGCGCTGTCCAACAAGACGTTCGTCGGCGAGACGCTCGGCGTCGGGCTGGGCGAGCGGCTGGCCGGCACGCTCGCGGCCACCACGATCGCGGCCCAGGCGGGCGCGCGCGTCTTCCGGGCCCACGAGGTGGAGCCCACCCGCCACGCCCTGGAGATCGTCGCGAGCGTCTTCCACGGGCGGCCGCCCGCCAGGCCGTCGGAGTGGATCGCCTGATGCGGCGGATCTGGCCGCCGCAGGACGCGGGTGAGCTCGACGACGAGCAGCTCGAACAGCTCTACGGCTACCCGGCGAGCCGATGGCTCTGCGTCAACTTCGTGGCGAGCGCGGACGGCGCGGTCTCGCTGCACGGGCGGGCGAGGGAGCTGTCCAACGAGCCCGACCAGCGGGTGCTGCGGCTGGGCAGCGACCTGGCCGACGTCCTGCTGGTGGGGGCTACGACAGCGATGGTCGAGGAGTTCCGCGGCGTCCACCCGGACGACGAGACCGCGGCTCGCCGGGCGCGCCACGGCCTCGCCCCGATCCCGCCGACGGCCGTGGTCACCACCGGCCGCTCGCTGCCGGAGGACGCACCGGTCGTCACCGAGGCGGTCGTGCCCACGTTCGTGATCACCACCGAGGCGGCGCCGGAGCGCAAGCGCGCCGCGTGGGCGGCGGCGGGCGCCACCGTCGTGGTCGCGGGGGAGCGGGAGGTCGACCTGCGGCTCGCGGTCGACACCCTCGCCGGGCACGGCCTGCGGCGCGTGGACTCGGAGGGCGGCGCGCAGCTGTTCGGGGCGCTGCTCGCGGCCGGCGTCGTCGACGAGCTGCGCCTCACCGTGTCGCCAACGCTGGTGTCCGGCGTGGCCGGCCGGATCGCCACCGGCGTCGAGATCGAGCCGGCGCGGCTGGAGCTGCTGTCCGTCGTCGCGGAGAGCGACACGCTGATGGTGCGCTACGGCGTGCGGCGCTGAGCCGAGCGAACGGCGGGCTCCACCACGAGCGCCCGCCGGAACAGCTCGCGCACCGCGGCCGACAGGCGCTCGGTCTCGTAGGGCACGTCCTGGTGCCAGATCCGGTCGAACGCCCGGTGCATGGCGCTGCAGAGCAGCATCGCCGTGAGCGGCGGGTCGGCTGTGCTGAAGGCCCCGGCCTCGATGCCGCCGTCGATCAGCTCGGTGAGGCTGCTGGCTAGGTCGCGCTCGGCGTGCACGCCCTTCGTGTCGCCGGGCAGGACCGGGTGGTGGAAGAGCACGTCGTGCAGGGCGCGGTCGGCCGGGTAGTCGGCCAGCGCGGCGTCGACCCAGGTGTCGAGCCGCGCCGCCCAGCTCTCGCCCGCGTCCGCCACCCGCGCGTCGATGCGCTCGACCAGCCGCTGCTCGAAGTCGGTCTGCAGCGCGGCGAGGAGGTGCTCCTTCGAGTCGAAGTGCAGGTAGAACGTGCCCTTCGCGACGCCGGCGCGCTGCGTGACGTGGTCGAGCGTGGCCGCGGCGACGCCCTTCTCGACGAACACCGCCAGCCCGGCGTCCAGCAGGTCGCGGCGGCGCTGCGCCGCGGGCTTGGTGCGCGGGCTGCCGGAGCGCTGCCGCGGCTGAGCAGGCAGGTCGGCTCGGGGCACGATGCGATCGTATCGGTCGGCGAGCGACCCCATGATCGCGACGAGATGGCCACCCGTGCTGCGATCACAGCCGTCTCGTGCTTCTGGTGGCGAACGCCGGCGTTTGATCAGTGCTCATCCAGCTGGGTAGAACCGGCCGCCGGGCCGGCCGGCGCGCGGTCCCTGTGGTTCGCCGTCCACGAACCACGCCACGGGGTGCCGCGTCCCGAGCTCCCCGATCGTGAACCGCGTGACGGACGCTGCGAGCACCCGCCAGTCCTTCGACCGGTCTCTCGCATAGGCGATCGCTTCGCGCTCGGTCCGGAACACGACCTCGACTCCCCCTGTCTCGTCGGGGCGTGTCGCGTGAACCGAGTAGACGTCGTCCCTCACGCGGATGGCCTTACGGGATTCGTAAGGCAGGTCAAGCCCAGACTGCGGTGATGGCCGATGGCGACGAGTCCGAGCGCGTGGCGGACCTCGCGCGCCTGATCGCCCGTGATCCGGAGTCGCTGTCGGACGACGAGCTGGTCCGTCTGATCAGCACTTGGGGAGATCTGCGCCGGTCGGCGCCCGAGAACCTGGGGCGAGCCATCGCGGTCCTGTACCGCCGTGATCGTCTGTCTTGGCCGGAGATCGGCCGGAGGACTGGCGTTCCCGCGATGACGGCGCATGACTGGGCTCGCCGTTATCTGTCGCCCGGCGAGGACGAGGCGCGGTAGCTCGCGTCGGCGGTCCTGGCTGTCCACGGGCGCCGAGAAGCGCGCCGGCGCGCCGTCCGCAACTCCCAGGTGCTGCTCGCATCGATCAGTCACCGGTGATCCGTCCGAGAAGTCCGCCGACGCGGCTGCCCCAACCGGGCCGTGCTTCTCGAGCGGGTCGAAGTTAGGCGTCCCTTGCTTCGACTGACTCCCAGTCATATCGTGCTCGCCATGAAGATCACACGATCGGCCGTCCTCGCGCTCGCGCACGGGGTCCGGCCGTGGATCGCGGTGGGCACCGTCCTGCGCCTCCTGGTGCTCGCCTGCTACCTCGCGCAGGGCTACCTGCTCGCCGCCGTGCTCGGCGGCCTGCTGGCCGGGCGGGGGATCGGGGAGCAGGTGGGGGCGCTGGTCTGGCTGGTGGTGCTGGTGGTCGTGCGCGCCGCGCTGCTGTGGGCAGGCAGCGTCACGGCGCAGCTGACCGGCGCGCGCACCACCGAGCTGCTGCGCGCCCGCGCGTTCCGGAAGCTGGCCGAGCTGGGGCCGGTGCACCTCACCGGAGCGCGGACCGGGGAGCTTCGGGAGGCCCTCGTCGACGGCGTCGAGTCCCTGGAGCGCTACTACGGCTCCTACCTGCCTTCGCTGGTCGCCGGGCTGATGGCGCCGGTGTCGGTCGTCGTGCTGCTCGCCGTGCAGGACGTCGGCCTCGCGGTGCTGGTCGCGGCGTTCGCGGTGGCCGCGCTGCTGTTGCCGAAGCTGTGGCAACGACCTCTCAAAGCCCGCTCGACCGAGCGCATGACGGCCTACTTCGGGCTCGGTGCGCGCTTCCTCGACGTGCTGCAGGGCATGGCGACCCTGAAGCTCTTCGGCGCCACCGGCCGGCAGCGCGACGAGCTGGCCGATACCTCGGACCGCCTGATCCGCCGGTGGAACCGGGAGATGGCGGTCGCGCTGGTCACCGGGGGCATCTTCGCGCTCGCCATCACCGGGGGGCTGGCGGCCACCGCCTTCGTGGCCGCGCTCCGGGTGGCCGATGGCGGCCTCGCCGTCGGCACGATGTTCCTCGCCCTCTTCCTCGCCCGGGAGGCGCTGCGCCCGATCGGGGTGCTGGCCGGCGCTTTCCACCAGACGTACGCGGCGAACGACGCCGCGGCCCGCATCCAGCGCCTCCTCGACACGCCGCCCCCGGTGCCACCGTCGGCGGCGGTGCCAGCGGTCCGCGATCTCGTACCCGCCGTCTCGTTCGACCGGGTCCGGTTCGGCTACGCCCCGGACCGCCCGGTGCTCGACGACGTCGCCTTCGAGGTCCCGGCGGGTGCCACGGTCGCCGTGGTCGGGCCGTCCGGGTCGGGCAAGACCACGCTCGTCTCGCTGCTGATGCGGTTCGTCGACCCCGACCGCGGTGCGGTCCGCATCGGCGGGCGGGACCTGCGCGAGCTCCCGGTCCAGCAGGTGCGCGCGATGATCGCGCTCGTCGCCCAGGACACCTACCTGTTCAGCGGCACCGTCCGCGAGAACCTGCTCGTCGCCCGCGCGGGCGCGGCGCAGGAGGAGCTCGAGGCGGCCGCCCGCGTCGCCGGGCTGCACGACGCCGTGCTCGCGCTCCCCGACGGTTACGACACCGTGCTGGGCGAGCGGGGCTCGGGCCTGTCCGGCGGGCAGCGCCAGCGGCTCGCGATCGCGCGGGCGGTGCTCGCCGATGCCCCGATCCTCGTCCTGGACGAGGCCACCGCGAGCGTCGACGCCTCCACCGAGGCGGCCATCCAGGCGGCGCTCGACCAGGTCACCGCGGGGCGCACCACGCTCGTGATCGCGCACCGGCTGTCCACGATCCGCCACGCCGACCGGATCGTCGTGCTCGACGGCGGCCGCGTGGCCGAGATCGGCAGTCACGACGAGCTGCTCGCGGCAGGCGGCACGTACGCCCGGCTCGTGGCCGCGCAGACCCGCACCGAACTCGACTTCGCACTGGAGGACCAGCGATGAACGACGCACCCCTGCTGGCGGTGCTGCGCCGCACCCGCAGCGGGCGGCCCGCACTGGCCGTCGCGCTGATCGGGGCGCTCGCCGAGCACGCAGGCGCGATCGTCGCGGGCGCCGCCGCCGGCTGGCTGGTCGGGACGGCCGCATCCGGTGGAGAGGGGCTGGGAACCGCCGTCGCGATCGTCGTCGGCGCGGTACTGGTCTCGACGCTCGGGAACTGGTTGCACGCCCAGTTCGGTCACGTGTTCGCGTTCGAGGCGCAGGCGGACCTGCGGCTGCAGATGTTCGACGGGCTCGCGCGCAGCGCTCCGAGGGAGATCGCCGGACGGCGCACGGGAGACCTGGCGTCCGTCGCGATGGGCGACGTCGACGCGCTCGAGGCCTTCTTCGCCCACCTGGGGATCGGCGCGGCGGTCGCCGTGATCACCGGGGGCGTGAGTGCGGCCGCGCTCGTGGCGATCCACCCGGTGCTCGGCCTGATCGGGGTGGCCGGGATGCTCGCGGCCGTCGTCCTGCCCATGTGGGCCGCGCGGCGCGGCAAGGCCCGCGGCGCCGCGCTGCGTGCGGAGCTCGGTGTGGTCAACGCCGACGTCGTGGACGGGGTGCAGGGCCTGCGCGAGCTGCTCGTGTTCGGCCGCCTCGCCGCCTGGGTCGACCGCATCACCACCCGCACCCGCCTCCTGCGCCGCCACCGGGTGGCCCAGGCCCGCGCCGCCGGCGCACAGGACGCCGTCACCGACGCGCTGGCCGCGCTCACCACGGTGGCCGTCCTCGTCGCGGTGGTGGCGCTCGTCTCCGCCGGGGAGGTGGGCCTGCCGCTCGGGACCGCCGCGATCACGCTCGTCGTGGCGGCGTTCGGCCCGGTGAGCGGTGCGGTGGGGCTCGCGGGCGAGCTCGCGCCGTTGCGGGCCAGCGCCCGGCGGGTGCTGGAGATCCTCGACCAGCCGCCCGCCGTGCCCGACACCGGACGCCTGAGCGCGGCCGGCATCGACCGGGCCGACGTCCGGTTCGAGGGGGTGTCGTTCGCCTACCCCGGGCGCGGGCCCGCGCTGTCGGACGTCGATCTGGAGATTCCGGACGGGGCCACCGTCGCCCTGGTCGGGGCCTCGGGCGCGGGTAAGTCGACGTGCGCGAACCTGCTCGTCCGCTTCTGGGACCCGGACCGCGGGCGCGTCACGGTCAACGGCGTCGACCTGCGGGAGTTCCGCCTGTCCGAGCTGCACCGCCTCGTCACCGTCGTGGCGCAGGACGTGCACCTCTTCGCCGGCACGGTCGCGGAGAACCTGCGCCTCGGTCGGCCCGACGCCACCGACGCCCAGGTCCGTGCGGCCGCGCGCGCCGCGATGGCGCACGACTTCGTCGAGGCGCTGCCGCAGGGCTACGACACCCCCGTCGGGGAGAACGGCGCCACGCTCTCCGGCGGGCAGCGCCAGCGGCTCACGATCGCCCGCGCCCTACTCGCCGACGCCCCCGTGCTGGTGCTCGACGAAGCGGCGTCGAACCTCGACACGGAGAACGAACGCCTCGTCCAGCAGGCCCTCGAGACGGCGCGGCTCGGCCGCACCACGCTCGTGATCGCCCACCGGCTGTCCACCGTCCGCGACGCGGACCGGATCGTCGTGCTGGACGGTGGGCGCATCGTCGAGACCGGCACGCACGACGAGCTCGTGGCAGCAGGGGGCGGCTACGCCCGGCTCATGGCGCACCAGGACGAGCCGGGTGTGGCGTCTGCCTGACGCGCTGCGTCCGTCCGTCTCATCGTGGTGCGGACGCGCATCCACATGGATCGAAGCGGGGATTCTGCGCTCATGGGCATCACCGTCCTGGTCAACGCGGGTCCGTGGCTCGCCGTCCCGCCGCCGGGATACGGCGGGATCGAGAACGTCGTGGCTGCGCTGGTCCCCGAGCTGCGCGAGCGCGGCGTCCGGGTCGTGCTGGCGACGGTCGGGACGAGCACGCTGCCCGTCGACGAACGCATCTCCGTGTTCGACGACGGGCAGTTCGCCCAGCTGCAGCGCCCCTTCAACCGGGTGATGGGGGTGGCGGCGGCGCACCTGCACCGGGTCGTGACCGAGCTGCGCCGCCGCGACGACATCACGCTCGTGCACGACCACCAGGAGGCGCTCGGGCCGACCGTGCTCGGTGCGCTCGGGCGGGAGGCGCCCCCGGTGCTGCACACGCTGCACTGGGACCTGGGGAAGCACCCCGCGCTGTACGGGGGCATCGAGGGCGGCGGTGGGCTCTGGGTCAACGGCGTGTCGTTCGCCCAGCTGGCGCGGGCTCCTCGAGCGCTGCGGGCGCTCAGCGTCGGCCACGTGCACCTGGCCACCCCGCTCGCGGTGGGCGCCGAGCACCGCCCCGCCGCGCGGAAGGGCGACCACGTCGTCGTGCTCGGCCGGGTCACCCGCTACAAGGGGCAGCACGTGGCCGCCCGCATCGCCCACCGCACGGGCCGGAACCTGGTGCTCGCCGGTCCGGTCGGGCCGTGCCACCGCACGAGCGAGGTGGACGGTACCGACCGCGACAACCCGGACGTCCAGTACTGGCGGGAGGACGTGCAGCCGCTGGTGGACGGCAACCGCGTGCGCTGGGTCGGCACGGTCGCCGGCGCGGAGCGGGACGAGCTCGTCGCATCCGCCGTCGCCGCGCTCTTCCCGATCGACTGGGACGAGCCGGGCGGCACCGCGGTGGTCGAGGCACTCGCGCTGGGCACCCCGGTGGTCGGATACCGGCGCGGCTGCCTCCCCGAGCTGGTGGAGCACGGCCGGACCGGGTTCCTGGTCGACCCGGGCGACGAGGACGCGCTCGCGGCCGCTCTCGACGAGGCCGGTCGGCTGGACCCGGGGGAGTGCCGCCGGGAGGCCGCGCGTCGCTTCACCCCGGCGCGGATGGCCGATCGCTACCTGCGGCTCTACGAGAAGGTCCTGGCCCGTGCCGGCCGTTCGCCCGTCGGCGCCGCGACGATCCCAGCTGGGTGACGTCACCCGGAGGGACGATCCGGACACTTTGGCGCCCCGTTCGACGTTCACCGGTCAGGAACCGGGAGGAGATCGGGATGTCCGCGATCGGTGCGTTGCTCGGAACGGTGCTGCTGCTCTTCCAGATCGTGCTGGTCGCGCGGGCGGTGGTCGACTGGGTCGCGGTGGCGTCGTCCGGTCCGGAGCCCGAGTGGCGCCGCACCGCCCAGCGCGTCACCCACGCCGTCACGGAGCCGGTACTGGCCCCCGTGCGGCGGATCCTGCCGCCGGTCCGGTTCGGCTCCGTGGGGATCGACCTGGCGTTCATCGTCGTCTTCTTCGCCGCAGTCGTCCTCCGCCAGATCGTGCTCTGGCTCTGACCTACGTCCTCGCCCGGAACGTGGCTGCCGCGACTGCGGTGGCCAGCAGTGTGAGGGCCGCGCCGAACAGCGTCGCGTTCCCGAAGCCGGCGATGAAACGGCCGGCGTCGACGGCGACGGCCCGGCCGGCGAACTCGGGCGCGTCCGCGGCGATGATCGAGCCGAAGACCGCGGCCCCGAGGCTGCCGGAGACCATGAGCGCGGTCTGCTGCAGGCCGGCGACCCGACCGGCGTGCTCCGGAGGAGCGGCGCTGATGGCGACCTCCACCGCCGTGGGGTTGGCGAGGCCGATCCCCAGCCCCATGGGCAGCACGCAGGCGAGCACGACGGGGAGCGCGGCGTCGGCACCGAAGGCCGACAGCCCGGCCGCGCCGGCGCAGAGCAGGCCGAGCCCGCTGACGATGGGCAGGCCGGGGCCGTAGCGGCGGTTGAGCAGGCCGCTGGCCGGTGCGCCCACGGCGACGAGCCCGATGAGCGGCAGCAGCCCGGCTCCGGCCGCGACCGGTGAGAAGCCGCGGACCTGCTGGAGGTAGAGGGCGTAGTAGAAGGCCGTGCCGAAGTGCACCAGCCCCGCCGACATGATCACGGCCAGGGCGACGAGGAGGCGCCGGGAGCGGACGACGGCGGGTGGCAGCAGCGGGTCGGCGGCGCGCCGCTCGCGAAGCGCGAACGCGACGGTGAGCACCGCCGCGCCGACCAGCGCGGCGAGCGGGACCGGCGCCGTCCAGCCGTCGACCTGCGCGCGGGTGATGCCGGCGACCAGCGTGAACACGGCACAGGTGAGCAGCACCGCGCCCGCTGTGTCGAACCGGGACGGCTGCGGCCGGTGGCCGTCCGCCGCGGCCGGGACGAGCGCGAGGGCGAACGCGACGGCCCCGATGGGCACGTTGACGAAGAAGATCGCCCGCCAGTGCACGAACTGGACCAGCGCGCCGCCGATGAACGGCCCGGCCAGCAGGGCGACGGCGAGGCCGCAGCTCCACAGCCCGATGGCGACCTTGAGCCGCTCGGGGGTGAAGGCATGGCGCAGCAGGGCGAGCGAGCTGGCCGCGAGCATGGCTCCCGCAGCACCTTGCAGCACGCGCAGCGCGATCATCGCCGGGACCGCCCCGGTCAGGCCGATCAGCAGCGAGCTGATCACGAACCCGGTGAGCCCGGCGAGGAAGACGCGGCGGTGGCCGATGCGGTCGGCGAGCGCGCCCGCCGGGACCAGTGCCATCGCCATGGCGAGCATGTAGCCGACGGTCAGCGCTTCCAGCTCCGGTAGGCCGGCGTGCAGGTCGCGGGCGAGGACGGGGTTGGCCACGGCGAGCGCCGTGGCGTCGATCCCGTCCATCATCCCGGCGAGCGCGGTGGCGGCCAGCACCAGCCAGGCGCCGCGGGTGACCGGTGCGGGCCGCACGGCCTGGTCGCGGGACATCAGCGGCCGGGGATCGGGGCACCTGCGGGCATGCCCGCTGCCACGTACTCGTCGTAGAGCGGCTCCCACGGCTCGGCGGCGGCGCTGTGCGGCCCGTCGGCGACCGCTCCCGAGACCTGCTTGCCGAGCTCGGCGAGGCAGACCGTCCAGCCGGCGGCGTTGCGCGCGGCCGCGTCGCGCGTCTCCAGCACGTTGACGAGCGTCAGCGTGCACCCGCCGGCACCGGTCGGTTCCAGCCGGAAGTGCAGCTCGTCGCCGCCCCACGTGTAGGCGAGCAGGTGGGGCGGGTCGAAGGCGAGCACCGACCCCGACCCGTCGTCGACGTTCGGGTCCGCCGTGAACGTCACGGCTCCGCCGACGCGGGGCTCCAGCGACACCGCCGAGGGGAACCAGTGGACGAGCTCGCCCGGTTCGGTGATCGCCGCCCAGACGCGCTCGGGCGGGTGCGGGTAGGTGCGCTCGAACCTCACCCCGGGCCGGCCGTCGAAGTCGACGAAGGTTCCGCGGTCCGTCATGTCTCCTCCTTGTGGTCCAGGTGGCGACCCAGGGCGTCGAGCCGGTCGTTCCACAGCCGCCGGTACGGCGCGAGCCACGCGTCCAGCTCGGCCATGCCGCCGGGGTCGATCGCGTAGATGCGCCGCTGCGCATCCACTCGCACCGACACCAGGCCCGACTCGCGCAGCACCCGCAGGTGCTTCGACGTCATCGGCTGGCTGAAGCCGAGCTCGTCGGCCAGCTCGCCCACGGCGCACGGCCGTTGCCGGAGCATCTCGAGGATCGCCCGGCGGTTCGGGTCGACGAGTGCCGACCAGGCCGCCTCCTTCATGTGGCGAGCATGCCTCTCCGGGTATATGCCTGTCAAGGCAAGTTCAATGTCACGGTCGTCGGAGGAGGCGACGTCGGAAGGGACGTGGGGGCCGGCCGAGCGAGCGGGTCGATACCGGCCACGTCGACGGTGAGCGCCACCGAGCTCATCACGGCGAGCACCGCGAGCAGCACGACCACGGCCACGGCGATGGGGCCTGCTCCGAGACCGCCGGTGCCGGCGTCGACGGTCCGCAGCACGCGCTCCCGCACCTCGGCGGGCAGGGGCGGGGTGGGTGGCAGGTCGAATGTGCTCATGCCTGCGGATGGCCGGCACCGGCGACCACGTTCCGGCGACGAGTCGTCGGCCCGTGGTGGCCCAGTGCGCTCGAAGCGGCGCGTCTCCGACGGGTCACGCGCCGCCGCTTCGCCTTCATGATCCGCTGTAGCGGTTCGCTATGGCTGCGGTGACAACCGTGGACAACCGATACACGCGATCTTGATGGGCGTGATCCGGTGTATCGGGCGTTCATGGTTGTCGGTACAGCCATGGGCAACCGCCAGTTCGGATCATGGTCGCCCGGCGGCGCGGTCCCTGCGTTCTGGTCGGTTCTCGTCGGGTCGGCCTGGTCAGTGAGCCGCCGGTGGGCGCGCCGTTCCCGGCTCGGGTCTCTCGGCGCTCGCCACCATTCCCGGCCTCTCGGGTGCTCTGCCGGGTTCTTGGCGGGACCTGCTGTGGTCCCGACCCTCACACCCCAGCTCATCCGCGCACGGTCAGGCCGGACCAACCCAGGGACGAGGCGTCCCGCAGAGGCCGCCGGACCTCCAGGCTCCCACCGTGCACACCTTCCCGGCACGACACACACCGCCGGCCATGTGCACGGCCTCCACGCCATGTGCACGCCGGTGCCGGACGGTCGGATTCGGGCCATCGGCTCCGACGTTGAGCGCCCTGGCCGGGATCGTCCGGTTCTTCGGCAGAATGCCCCGGGTGAGCACGGAGAACAGGGCACCGAGGGGCCGACGGGCGCCTGCTGCGCACGAGCGGCAGCGCGATCCGGAGCGCACCAAGGCGCGCATCCTCGAGGCCGCCACCGCGGAGTTCGCGGCCAAGGGTTTCGCCGGGGCCCGCGTTTCCGAGATCGCCGCCCGCGCCGGCGTGAACCAGCAGCTCATCGCGTACTACTTCGACGGCAAGGAAGGCCTCTACCGCGAGATGAACCGGCGGTGGCGGGCCTACGAGGCGCAGGAGATCCCGGACGACACGCCCATGGGTGAGATGGTCAAGCGGTACGTGCGGGCGAGCGTCGAGAACCTCGGCGGGCGGCTGCTGGCCTGGGACGGCCTCGCCGACACCGGCGACGACGACGGCGAGGAGGCGCGGGAGCGCGACGCGCGGCTCCAACACGAGGTGGAGGTGATCCGCGAGCGCCAGCGGGCCGGCGAGATCGACGACCGTTTGGACCCGGCGGTGCTGCACCTCATCGCCACGAGCGCGGCCAACGCCCTGGCCGTCTACCCGCAGCTCGCCCGCGGCCTGTTCGGGGCCGACGCCCGCTCGCCCGAGCTGGTCGAGCGCTACGCCGAGCAGCTGGCGTTGCTGATCAGCCGTGCCGGCAACAATGGGGATGCACCTGCTGGAAAGAGCTGAATGCAAGAATCTGGCATCGCGACGGTTTCCTTGCGATTTCCTCTCGATTCCTGCACATTCGGCTCGTGGAATCGCACGGGCATGGGCACGGGCACTCGTTCCGAGATCGGATGCGTGCGGTGTTCCGGCCGCACAGCCACGACTCCGCCGACTCGGTCGATGCCGCGCTCGCTGCCAGCGCCGAGGGCATCCGTGCGCTGAGGACCAGCCTGCTCGTGCTCGGTGCCACTGCACTGGCGCAGCTGGTGGTCGTGGTGCTGTCCGGTTCCGCGGCGCTGCTGGCCGACACGATCCACAACTTCTCCGACGCGTTGACGGCGGTACCGCTGTGGATCGCGTTCGTGCTCGGCCGCCGCGCCGCGACGCGGCGCTACACCTACGGCTACGGGCGGGCCGAGGACCTCGCCGGGGTTTTCATCGTGGCGATGATCGCGCTGTCCGCCGTCGTCGCGGGCTACGAGTCGGTCCACCGGCTGTTCGAGCCGCAACCCGTCGATCACGTCGGGGCGGTGCTCGCCGCCGGCGTGATCGGGTTCGTGGGCAACGAGCTCGTCGCGGTCCACCGCATCCGGGTGGGGCGGCGCATCGGGTCGGCGGCGCTGGTGGCCGACGGGCTGCACGCCCGCACCGACGGCTTCACCTCGCTCGCCGTCGTCGCGGCCGCGCTCGGCGTGCTCGCCGGGTTCCCGCTGGCAGACCCGATCGTCGGGCTGCTGATCACGGTGGCGATCCTCGTGGTGCTGCGCGGCGCGGCCGTGGACGTCTACCGGCGGCTCATGGACGCCGTCGACCCCCGGCTCGTCGACACGGCCGAAGCGGCTGTCCGCGCCGTACCCGGCGTTCTGGCCGTCGAAGAGCTGCGACTGCGCTGGTCGGGGCACCGGGTGCGTGCGGAGGTCGGCGTCGCCGTCGACGCCCGCCTCGACGTCGTCGCGGCCCACGACATCGCAACCGCCGTCCAGCACCGGCTGCTGCACGACGTGCCCAGGCTCGTGGCGGCCACGGTCCACGTCGGACCGCACGGCGGCGACCACCACGCGGTCCTCGCCCACCACCCGAGCGCGCTGGAACCGGGAGCCGTCGCGCGCTGAACGGGGGTTCTCCCCACCCCGGGACGCCTGCGCGCTCCAGTGCTCTTTCCCCTGGTCGCGACCAGCATTTGCGGTGTGGAAAACAGGCCGCTGCAGCTGGGGGACCCCTTGTCCATCACCGTCTCGGAGGTCCGGTCGTGGCACCGGCCGCTCATGGTCATGGTGGCCGCGATGGCCTGCCTCGTCGTCGTCGCGGGCGTCGGTCTCGTCGTCGACGGGCGGGAGCTCCTGCACGAGTCGATCTGGGCGAAGCCGTTCAAGTTCGCGGTGTCGTTCGTCCTCTACGGCGCGACGCTCGCGTGGATGCTGCCGAAGCTGCGCAGGGCCCGGCGCACCATGTGGACGCTCGGCACCGTCTTCGCCGCCACCGGGCTCGTCGACGTCGGGTTCATCGCGATCCAGGCCGCACGCGGCACGTACAGCCACTTCAACGTCAACACCGATCCGTTCAACCAGATCGGCCAGAAGGTCTTCTCGTCCGGCGTGATCGGGCTGTTCGGGGCGAGCCTCCTGATCGCCGTCATGCTGCTCTTCCAGAAGGTCGGCGAGCGGCCGCTGACGTGGGCGCTGCGTGCGGGGATCGGACTGGCCACGCTCGGGATGGCCGTGGCGTTCTTCATCGTCGGGGCGAGCAGCGAGGGACGGAGGACCGTCGAGGACGCCTACGGTCGCCCGGTCACGCTGTCGGGTGCGCACGGCGTGGGCGTGCCCGACGGTGGCGGCATGCCGATCACGAACTGGAGCACCCAGGGCGGCGACCTGCGCGTCCCGCACTTCCTCGGTCTGCACGCCATCCAGGTCTTCGTGCTCGCGGTGCTGGTGCTCGGCGTCCTCGCCGCCCGGGTCACATGGCTGCGGAGCGAACGCGTGCGCGCCCGGCTGACCGGCGTCGTGATCCTCGGCTACACCGGGATCTTCGTCATCACGGCGTGGCAGGCCCTGCGTGGCCAGTCCCTCGTGCACCCCGACGCCGCCACGTGGACCGCGTTCGGTGCGACGGCGGCCATGACCGCGCTGCTGGCGGTGGTGACCGTCGTGGCAGCCCGCCGCCCGGTCCCGACCGTCGGCCGGCACCGCCGGGAGCTCGCGCTACGCGCCGGCTGAGCCGATCCCCAGCTCGTCGTGGAGGGCGCGGGCGCCTCGGTCGGTGAGGTCGAGGACCCGGCGCCTGCGGGTGCGGGTGACCCAGCCGCGGTCGACGAAGGCCGTGAGCATCGCCGCCCCGAGGCGTCCGCCGAGGTGGTGGCGTTGCTCGCTCCAGTCCAGGCAGAAGCGCAGCAGCGGGCGGCGGGACTTCTGGGCGCGGAGCCGGTCGAGGTCGACGCCCAGCGCGCCCAGCACGGGCTCTGCCTCCGGTCCGAGGCGGTAGGGGTGGGCGGGCAGCTGGGCGGAGAGGGCGTCCCCGTCGCGGCGGCGGGTGTCGGGGACGCCGTCGACGGTCTCCAGAGCGCGGCGGGCGACGAGCGCCGCCGTGACCTCGACACCGGCCCGCCCGGCCAGGTGGTCGTAGCAGGTGCGGGCGTTGCGCAGCGCGGCGGCGCGGGTGTGCTCCCGGAGCGAGCGGATCGGCTGAGCGGGGGCGAGGGCGGCGAGCGCCTCGAGGGCCTCGCCCACCTCGCTGCGGGCGAGCCGGTGGTAGCGGTGCCGGCCCGACCGTTCGACGACCACGAGCTCCGCCTCGCGCAGCTGGGCGAGGTGGCCGCTGGTCGCCGACGGTGAGACGCCCGCCTCGGCGGCGAGGACGGACGCGGGGAGCGACCGGCCGTCGGCCAGTGCCATGAGGATGCGCGCCCGTGCGGGATCGCCGAAGAGCCGCGCGATCGCCGCGACGTCGCACTCGCCGCGCGTCTGCGGCGTGGGCGCCTGGGTCATGGCACCAGTCTCGCGCGCCGACACTTCGGCCGCGGCTGAAGTGTCGGCGGGTCACCCTGGTCGCATGGCTGTGCTCGCAGTGATGTGCGTCGGGATGTTCCTGGTGCTGCTCGACGTCACGGTCGTCAACGTCGCGCTCCCGTCGATCGCGAGCGGGCTGGGTGCCGACCCGGCCGCCACGCAGTGGATCGTCGACGCCTACGCCGTGGCCATCGCAGGCCTGCTGCTGGCCGGCGGCACCATCGGTGACCGGATCGGGCACCGCAGGGTCGTGCTCGCCGGACTCGGGATCTTCGGGGCGGCGTCGGCGGCCTGCGGGCTCGCGGCCGGGCCGGGCACCCTGATCGCGGCGCGGGCCGCGCAGGGCGTCGGCGCGGCCCTGCTGCTGCCCGGCAGCCTGGCGGTGATCACCGATGCCTTCCCGGACCGCGCTGCCCGGACCAGGGCGCTCGGGATCTGGGCTGGGGTGTCGTCGCTGGCGTTACCCGCCGGGCCGCTGCTGGGCGGGTTCCTCGTGGCCTCCGGTGGGTGGCGGCTGGTCTTCCTGGTGAACGTCCCCGTGGTGCTCGCGGCGCTGGTCGCCGTCCCCCGGCTGGTCACCGCCGGGTGCGGCCGACCCGACCGCGAGGGCGACGCCCCCGGCACCGTGCTGGCCGCGGCCGGCCTGGCGGCCGCCGTGTTCACCGTCATCGACGCGGGTGAGCACGGGTTCCGTGCGGTGACCGTCGTCGGCCTGCTCGTGGCGGCCGGCTGCGTGGCCGGGTTCGTCGTGCGCGAGCGCCGCGCGAGCGCTCCGATGCTCCCGCTCGACCTGCTGCGCAGGCCGGCATTCGTCGGCCCGAACGTCGCGGCGGGCGCGATGAACCTCGTCCTCAACGGGATGCTGTTCGTCACGACGCTGTTCCTGCAGGGCGTCCAGCACCGCGGGCCGGTCGCGGCAGGCGTCGCGCTGCTGCCGATGTTCCTGCCGCTGGCGTTCCTCGCGCCGCTCGCCGGACGGCTGACCGCCCGGTTCGGCCCGCGCCCGCCGCTGCTCGGCGGGGCGCTGGTCGCCGCACTGGGAGCCGCCGGGTTCGCGTTGTTCGAACCGGACAGCGGCTACCTGGCGTTGCTACCGGCCTTCCTCGGGATCGGGATCGGCGCCGGACTGTTCACCGCCCCCGTGGTCGCGGCCGCGATGGCCGCAGTGCCCGAGCGGTCCGGGCTGGCCAGCGGCATCAACAACACCGCCCGCCAGACCGGCACCGCGCTCGGAATCGCCGTGTTCGGCGCCGTCGCCGGCGGGACCGCGGCGCCGAACGCGTTCGTCCGCGGCGTGCACGTCCTGGCCGGGGCCGGGGCGGCCGTCTGGCTCGGCGTGGCGCTCCTCGTCGCGTGGTCGGTCGGGCGGTCGTCGCCGACATGGCCCCGATCCGGCTGATCGTCGTTTCCTGTGGCTCGGCGTTTCTGAGTCCAGAGGCACGGCGTCTCGCGGGGCAACTCGATGAGAGGCTCGATCGATCTCTGCCGGCCGGGCGTTCCGCGCGGAACGCTGTGTGGGGTTGAGCTGCTCCGACGGCCGGCGCCCGTGCGGTCACTCATCTGGTTCGTCCTCGGGTTCGTCCTCGGGCTCGGGTTCGGGTTCGTCCTCGGGTTCGTCCTCGGGCTCGGGTTCGGGTTCGTCCTCGGGTTCGGGTTCGGGTTCGGGCTCGGGTGCTGGTTCGGGCGGTGGTGCAGGTTCCCTCGTGGTCTGTTGCGGTGGTTCCGGCTCAGGAGCGGGCGGCGGGGATGTGGCTTCCGGTGTGACCTCCGGCAGCGTCCCTGGACCTGGCGTGACCCCCGGTGCCGGGTCGGACGTCGGGCCGGCCTCGGGCGCTGTGGTCGCAGGCGCCGTCGTCGACCCGATCGTCGGTTCCGTGGTTGATCCGCTCGGTGGTGCGGTTCCAGTCGGTTGGGGATCCGATCCGCTCGCCGGGGCGGGCCTCGGAGTCTGCGTGCCCTGACCGCCACCGATCGGCCCCCGCAGTGTGCGATCGACCATGACCGGGTCGGCGGTGCGGTCCCGCTGACCGCCGGACCCCCGCGGGCGAGCCAGCACCTCGTTGCTGGCGTTCACCACGACGAACTCCGTCACCGGTGCGGGTGCCTCCCTGACCACTGCCACCTTCTCGGAAGTGAAGCCCGGCCACCGGGGGCCCTCGTAGCGGGCGCCCGCCGGACGCGCCGGTGGGAGGAGCGGGTTTCCGCAGTAGCAGCGGACCACGGGCATACCGGTGGCGTCGAGGAGAACCGGAGTCCCGGCCTGGAGGACGGATTGGAAGGGGACAGGCGCGCCGTTCTCGAACCCGTGGTTCGTGACAGCGGTGTCGGTACGCAGGGTGACCGCGGTCAGGCTCTCGAGGAGGCTTTCGATCGACTCGGGTCCGATACCCAGGGCGTGGGCCCACGCGTCTGCCTTCTCCGGGTGGGCATCGAGATGGATCGCGATCCCCCGGGCATCGCAGATCTCGGCGTGAGAGCCCCCGTAGAGGCCCGGAGCGTCTCCGAGCAACACGGTCGAGGCGACCGGCACCGGCTCCTGTGCAACGCCGGGCGTGCCGTTCCTCGGGATGAAGGGCGCACGAAAACCGATCGCGTCGGTCGGTTCGAGCTGGACGGTCTCTCGGCCTCCGAACGACGTCAGGCCGATCGCGGTCGCCAAAGTGATCAGCAGGACGATGCTGGCGAGGAGGACGGGCGCCGCGAAGGCTGGGCGGCGCCCTCCACGGTCGAAGGCCTGTGTTGTCGAACCTAGGACGGCGCTGTCGGCCAGTGCGATCCCCGTCGGCAAGGCGTGGCCGCGCAGGGCGGCCTCCGCGGCCGCGGCGAGAGCGCCCGCACTGGCATAGCGAGCTCGGGGATCATCGGCCATTCCCCGCGCTTCAACCCCTGCGAGCTCGGGTGCGACATTCGGGTCGTCCGTGCGCGCTGCGGTCAGAGACGTGTGCAGCACGCAGGCGAGCGAGTAGACGTCCGAGCGACGATCAGGCGCCTGTCCCCGCAGTACTTCCGGCGCTGTGTAGCTGTCGGGCGTGGTGGCGGAGGCACCGAAGTCGGTCAGGTAGCAGTGTGTCCCGCTCACGTCCGTCGCCAGCAGGATGTTCGCCGGTGTGACCCGGCCGTGCACGAGTCCCGCCGCGTTGACTGCGTCGAGCGCGCTGGCCACCTGTGTCACCATTTCCACAGCGCGTGCGGGTGGCAGCGGGTCCGATGTCGTGAGGACGTCGGCGAGGTTGGGAGCCGGAACGTAGCGCATGTCGACGTAAAGGCGGCCGTCGATCTCGCCCCACTCGTGGATCGGTAGGACGTGTGGCTCGGTCACCCGGGCCGCTCGCTCGGAGTCGTGGAGGAATCGGCTTCGGACCGAGTGGTTGGCGCTGAGGTCCGCGCGCAGTCGCTTGATCGCGACCGTCCGCTGCCGGCGGATGTCGTACGCCCGATGCACCTCGCCGGTGCTGCCTCGACCGATGAGTGCACCGAGTTGGTAAGGACCGAAGAACTCCGTCGTCATCGCGGCCTCAGATCGGCAAGGTACTCGGGCCGCGCTCTCCTGGCGCTCCGTTGTTCTGTGTCGGCGCGCGAACCGGCGCCGGCGGCGGCACGCCGGGCCATGAGGACAGGAGGGACGAGGCGTCGACTGAGATACCGATGGGCCGGACGTGCAGGAGGCGTATCAGCCGCAGAACCCCGGCCCTCTCCTGGTCCGACAAACCAGGGGTTGGAGATGGACGACTCGGTGACCGGTCGGTGGGATGCCCGCGTGGACGGGCTGCTCTCCCGCGAGCTCGAGGACGTCCTCGGCTGGGCCGCGACGACGATCGGCGTCGTGCTCCTCGCGATCGTCGGCATGGTCCCCGTGATCGTCGCCGTCCTGATGGGAATCGTCGGCATCGCCGTGGGGGCAGTCGTGCTCATCGCCGCACATTCACGGCAGGGGCGCGGTGCAGGTCACGGCGTCATTGCCATCATCTTCTCCGCGGTGGGTGTTCTCACCGCGCTGGTGCTGTCAATGACCGCGTTCCTCACGATGTCGATCACCTCTGGTGCGGGGGAGGCGGATTCCGGCACTGCCGTCGGCCCGATCCCCACCCTGGGGCCTTCGGCAGTGGGCGAGGTCGTTCGCCTGGTGCCGCAGTCGGCCGCCGCGTCTACGACCGCGCCCCCGGTCTCGGACGGCGGCGGCGTCGTGTCGTTCGAAGCCATGAAGGCCCTGGACGGTGATGCGTCCACGGCGTGGCGGACGGTCGGCGACGGGGTCGGTGAGACGATCACGGTCGCGTTCGGCCGACCGGTGCGTCTCGCGGGAATCGGTGTGATCGCCGGATATGCGAGCACGGACAACGCCAGCTGGGTGGACCGCTTCGGGCAGAACGGCCGTGTCGCGTCCGCGCGCTTCACACTCGACGACGGTCGTGCCACGGACGTCACTTTCCTGGACTCGCCCCAGCTGCAGACGTTCGAACTCACTGGCGACACGACCGCGCTGCAGATGACGATCCTGTCCTCGACACCCGGGTCGTCGCCGTACACCGCTGTTCCAGAAGTGGAGTTCTACGGATGGCAGGGGTAGCGGTGTTGGACCCGGCCTCCGCCCAGCGCTCGTCGAGCCCGACGACGCAGGCGACCCGCTACCTGTGCGCAGCGGCATACTCGGATCATCGGTTCGCCCGCTGGGTCATCTCGGACCTCCTCGAAGGCCATAACCGAGCTACTGCGCCCTCGTACGGCGTCGACATCGTTCCGATCATCCGGCACTGCGTTCGCGCGCAGCGCCAACGACTTGTCCGCGACCTAGTGCTGTCGGCGATGCTGATCGCAACTGCGCTGATGGTCGTCAACACGGCCCGCCCGCTGCTCGAGATCATGCTCCGCCTAGTACTGCTGTCCTGGGCCGTCGTCTTCTTCATGGCCTGCCTCATCCGCTACGAAGTTGTTGTCCCTCGCCTGCTGCGCGACCGGTTCGACCCGGACCGAGGGCCGCGGATGTCCGGGCGGCGCGAGCGGCTCCTCTACGACCTCGTTCAACGGCTCAGGACGAACGTCACCGTCTACAGCGGCTTCTCCCCGTTCGTCGGGTGCGGACTGGACATCGGCGGCTGGTCCTTCGTCGTCGACACGCGGCGGGGCCGCGAGGACCCGATCCGGGGCACCCTCGAACCGAAAACGTTCAACCTCGACGAGCTGTACTCGTGCACGACACAGCGGGTACACGATCTCCGGCTCGACCGCCTGCGGACCGAGAGCCGCTTGTACGTCAACGGACGTGACGCGCGCGCACAGCGGTGGCTCCTTCACGACCCGGCGTCGCGCCCGTCGACATGGGTTGACGACGCCCTGGTGGATCACTTCCGTCGCTTCCCGTCCGAGCAGGTCCGGCACTATCTGACGGTTCAGGTCGTCGAGTGGGGTGGCGAGCTCGTGCTGTCGATCTTCCTCCGGTTCTCGGTGACCGGTGAGAACCTATTCTGCGAAGCGAGCTACTTCCTCTTGCCGCCGGTTGTGGAGCGCTACCACCAGGTCGACGACATGAACGGGGAGGTCGACCTGCGCACGGTGGGCGCGATATTTTTGCGTAGCATCGTCCTGACTCCGTTCTTGCTGGTCATTGCCCCGTTCGCCGTGCTCTACCGCATTGTCGAGCGGTGGACCAGATGGCGAGAGCGTGTAGTGACGCGCCGCCGCGCCAGGCAGTCTCCGACCTTCGACTACGGAGCAGTTACCACCGTCCGGCAGCGTTCGATGTCGCCGAACCCTCGACACTACTTCCAACTGCTCGACCGGATCATGTACGTGAAGCTCGTGGAGCAGCAGATCTTCGATGCGATCATCACGTTCCTCGAGAAGAGCGACATCGACACGAGCGAGCTTCGGAAGCGTCAGACCACAGTGCTCAATACAGGCGTGATCGTCTCAGGTGGTCAGATCAACGCGGAGAGCCTCGCCGTCGGCACGGGAGCTGTAGCCGGCGTTCGTCACGCGGTCTCCGCGGCTCGATCCGGGGGCGCGAGCGGGGCCGCACAACCCTCGTCGACATCGAGGGGCAAGTGACGAGTCCGATTCACGGCATCAGGAGGAATCGTGCGTGACGCCACCAACGAAGGTATCCAGATGAGCGGCGGGAGGATTGACGCAGGCGCGCTGGCCGTCGGTCGCGGGGCGCGGGCGGTCCAAGGACGCGATCCCCATGCCGACCCTGCACGCGCGGAGATCAACAGCCGTCTCGAGGAGCTGCTCCGCCGGCTCGACGCCGATGCCGGACGGCTCGAGAACCCCGAAGAAGTGCGTGACGCGACGCAGGTCGTAGCTAACGAGCTGGGCAAGGATCGGCCCAACAAGACGACCATCACGGGAGTGCTGACCGGCATCGCCGCCGCAGTGGCGTCCGTGAGTGGCTTGGCCACTGCCACCGACGCCCTGCTCGAGTCCGTCCAGAGCTTCCTCTGATCGGTTTCCCGGTTCCCCCGGGCCCTGCAACGGGCCACGCTCACCCCAATCCCTAGATCACACGGCGCGCTCCGGAACGCGCCGTGTGCTCCACTGGCCCGCCGATCGTGCGCTTGCCGACCTATTGCCACTGGCGGCGTGACCAGCGCTCCTCGCCCGTCGTGGTGCTGCTCGAACCTGGTCGGGTGAGTCGAGGATGAGCCGCAGCACACCGCCGTTAGGAAGCCGTCAAGGTGGCGGCGAACCGCCGTTCCGGGGTCGCATCCTTGCGGCCGCCACGACCAACGGGGCCGTGGCGGAGGAGGACCTTCAATGGCCGACCTGGCCTACGCGCTGCTGCTCGTCGGCGGCTTCGCCGCGCTGCTGCTGATGATGCGGGGGTTGCAGCGCCTGTGATCCTCGAGAACGTGATCGGCGGGCTGCTGGCGGCCGCGCTGATCGTCTACCTGGTCATCGCCCTCGTTCGACCGGAGCGCTTCTGATGTCCGTCACGACGGCCGGGCTGCTGCAGCTCGGCGTTCTCCTCGTGCTCCTGGCCGTGGTGTACGTCCCGTTGGGCAACTACCTCGCCGCCGTCTACACCAGCGGCAAGCACTGGCGGGTCGAGAAGGCCGTCTACCGCGTGGTCGGCGTCGATCCCGACGCCGAGCAGCGCTGGACCGGGTACGCCGCAGCGCTGCTGGCGTTCTCGTTCCTGTCGATCGTGCTGCTCTACCTGCTGCAACGACTGCAGGGCCTGCTGCCGCTGAGCCTCGGCCGCGGCCCCGTCGAGCCGGGCATCGCGTTCAACACCGCGGTGTCGTTCGTGACGAACACGAACTGGCAGTCCTACGTGCCCGAGACCGTGATGGGCCACCTGGTGCAGATGGCCGGCCTGACCGTGCAGAACTTCGTGTCGGCCGCCGTCGGCATGGGGGTCGCGGTGGCGCTGGTGCGCGGGTTCGTCCGCGCGTCGAGCGACCGGATCGGCAACTTCTGGGTCGACCTCGTCCGCGGCACCGTCCGCGTGCTGCTCCCCATCTCGTTCGTCGCCGCGATCGTCCTGGTCGCGCTCGGCGTGACGATGAGCCTTCGGGCCGGGGTCGACGTGACCGGGGTGGATGGCCAGCAGCACACGATCGCCCTGGCACCGGCTGCCTCGCAGGAGGCGATCAAGGAGCTGGGCACGAACGGTGGCGGGATCTTCAACGCCAACTCCGCGCACCCCTTCGAGAACCCGAACGGGATCTCGAACGTTCTGGAGATCTTCCTGCTGCTGGTGATCCCGGTCTGCCTCACCCGCGCGTTCGGCGTGATGGTGCGCGACACCCGCCAGGGCCACGTGCTGCTCGTGGTGATGGGCGTGCTGTGGGGCGGCCTGCTCACCGCCGCCTGGTGGGCGGAGACGCACCCGAACGGGCCCGCGGCCCTCCTCGCCGGGGGAGCGCTGGAAGGCAAGGAGGTCCGCTTCGACATCCCCTCGTCGGTGCTCTTCGCCGTCTCCACGACCGGGACTTCGACGGGGGCGGTGAACTCGCTGCACGACAGCTACACCGGTCTTGGTGGCGGCGTGGTGCTGCTGAACATGCTGCTCGGTGAGGTCGCGCCGGGAGGGGTCGGCGCAGGCCTGTACGGGATCCTCGTGCTCGCGGTGATCGCCGTGTTCCTCGCCG
Source organism: Pseudonocardia cypriaca (assembly GCF_006717045.1). Lineage (NCBI taxonomy): Bacteria > Bacillati > Actinomycetota > Actinomycetes > Pseudonocardiales > Pseudonocardiaceae > Pseudonocardia > Pseudonocardia cypriaca. Next base: position 1,513,044 of record NZ_VFPH01000002.1, on the reverse strand, counting down.
GGCTCATGGTCGGCCGCACGCCGGAGTACCTGGGCAAGAAGCTCGGCCGCCCGCAGGTGACGGCCGCGGCGATCGCGATCCTCGCGATGCCCACGGTCGTGCTGCTCGGCACGGGGGCCGCGCTCGCCCAGCCATGGGAACTCTCGTCCGCGCTGGCCAACACCGGCGAGCACGGCCTCTCCGAGGTGCTCTACGCCTACGCCTCGACGGGCAACAACAACGGCAGCGCCTTCGCCGGCCTGACGGTGACGAGCCCGTTCTTCCAGTCCACGCTTGCCCTGGCGATGCTGTTCGGCCGGTTCGTCCCGATCCTGGCCGTGCTCGCGCTGGCCGGCTCGCTCGCCGCGCAGAAGCGCGTGACGCCCGGCGCCGGAACGCTCCCCACGAACGGGCCGCTCTTCGGCGTGCTCGTCGGCGGCACGGTCGTCCTCGTCGCCGCACTCACCTTCTTCCCTGCTCTGGCCCTCGGGCCCATCGCGGAGGCCTTGGCATGACCGTCGTAGAGGAACGCTCCATCGTCGAGCGCCGGGAGCTGCATGCGCAGCGCACCGGCCGCACGGTGACCGCGGGCGCGTTCTCCCCGCGCCAGCTCTGGCAGGCGGTGCCGGACGCCTTGCGGAAGCTCGACCCGCGGGCGCAGCTGCGCAACCCGGTCATGTTCGTCGTCTGGGTCGGGTCCGTGCTCGTCACGGGCCTCGCGATCGCGCAGCCGAGCGTGTTCGCCTGGCTGATCGCGGTCTGGCTGTGGCTCACCGTCGTGTTCGCGAACCTGGCCGAGGCCGTCGCGGAGGGGCGCGGCAAGGCGCAGGCGGAGAGCCTGCGCCGCACGCGCACCGAGACGGTCGCCCGTCGCCTGCTGCCCGACGGCACCGAGGAGCTCGTACCCGCGCCCACCCTGCGCGTCGGCGACCGGGTGGTCGTGGAGGCGGGCGAGGTCATCCCGGGCGACGGCGACGTGGTGGAGGGCATCGCCACCGTCGACGAGTCGGCGATCACGGGAGAGTCGGCCCCGGTGGTCCGCGAGTCGGGCGGGGACCGGTCCTCGGTGACCGGAGGCACCACCGTGCTGTCCGACCGGATCGTCGTGGAGATCACGACAGCGCCGGGGGAGTCGTTCGTGGACCGCATGATCGCGCTCGTCGAGGGCGCGGAGCGGCAGAAGACGCCCAACGAGATCGCCCTGACGATCCTGCTGTCGACGCTGACGATCATCTTCCTGCTCGCCGTGGTGGCGCTGCAGCCGATGGCCGGCTACTCCGGCGCGGAGCAGTCGCTGATCGTGCTGACCGCGCTGCTGGTGTGCCTGATCCCGACCACGATCGGCGCGCTGCTGTCCGCGATCGGTATCGCAGGCATGGACCGGCTCGTCCAGCGCAACGTGCTCGCCACCTCGGGACGCGCCGTCGAGGCGGCAGGGGACGTCGACACCCTTCTGCTGGACAAGACCGGCACGATCACCTTCGGCAACCGCCGGGCGACGGCGCTGCACCCCGCCCCGGGCATCGCCACGGCGGAGCTCGCCGCGGCCGCCCGGCTCTCCAGCCTGGCCGACGAGACGCCCGAGGGGCGCAGCATCGTCGCGTTGTGCGCCGAGGCGGACGACGGGGAGGCCGGCGGCGAGTTCGTCCCGTTCACCGCGCACACCCGCATGTCCGGGCTGGACCTGGACGGCCGCAGCGTTCGCAAGGGCGCGAGCTCCGCCGTCGCGAAGTGGACCGACGCGGCCTTGCCGGCCGAGGTCGGCGCCACCGTCGACCGGATCAGCGCCGAGGGCGGTACACCGCTCGTCGTCGCCGAGCGTGCGAACGGTGCGGCGCGGGTGCTCGGCGTGGTCCAGCTGTCCGACGTGGTCAAGCCCGGCATGCGGGAGCGGTTCGCCGAGCTGCGCGCGATGGGCATCCGCACCGTGATGATCACCGGGGACAACCCGCTGACGGCACGTGCGATCGCGGAGGAGGCGGGCGTCGACGACCACCTCGCCGAGGCCACGCCCGAGGACAAGATGGCCCTGATCCGCAAGGAGCAGGAGGGCGGGCGCCTGGTCGCGATGACCGGCGACGGCACCAACGACGCGCCCGCGCTCGCCCAGGCCGACGTCGGCGTCGCGATGAACACCGGCACGGCGGCGGCCAAGGAAGCCGGGAACATGGTCGACCTCGACTCGGACCCGACGAAGCTGATCGACATCGTCGAGATCGGCAAGCAGCTGCTGATCACCCGCGGCGCGCTGACCACGTTCAGCATCGCCAACGACCTGGCGAAGTACTTCGCGATCCTGCCGGCGATGTTCGTGGCCCTCCACCCGCAGCTCGAAGCGCTCAACATCATGCAGCTCGCCACGCCGCAGTCGGCGATCCTCTCCGCGGTCGTGTTCAACGCGCTGATCATCGTGGCGCTCATACCGCTCGCGCTGCGCGGCGTTCGCTACCGCCCGTCGACCGCGGCCCAGCTGCTGCGGCGCAACCTGCTGATCTACGGCGTCGGCGGCGTGGTCACGCCGTTCGTCGGGATCTTCCTCATCGACCTGCTCGTGCGACTCATCCCCGGGATCTGAAGATGCTGACCCTGCTCACGCGCCAGGCGGGCGCCGCCCTGCGGATGCTCGTCGTGGCGACCATCGCCCTCGGCCTGGTCTACCCGCTCGCGGTCTGGGGCGTGGCGCACGTGCCCGGCCTGGCATCGCAGGCGGAGGGCTCGATCGTCCTCGGAACCGACGGCACGCCCGTCGGGTCGACGCTGATCGGGATCGACCCGGTAGCGGCCGACCCGGCGAACGACCCGTACTTCCACAGCCGGCCCTCGGCGTCGGGCGACCCGGCCACGTCCGGCGGGTCGAACAAGGGCGGCTTCGACGCGGACCTGCTCGCGGCCGTCGAGCAGCGCCGCAGCGCGATCGCGCAGCGCGAGGGCGTGAGCCCCGACCGGGTCCCGGCCGACGCCGTCACCGCCTCCGCCTCGGGGGTCGACCCGCACATCTCCCTCGCGTACGCGGAGCTGCAGGTGCCCCGCGTCGCACGGGTGACCGGCCTGGGGGAGGAGCGGGTGCGGGAGCTGGTCGCGGCGAGCACCGACCACGCCGTCCTGGGGATCTTCGGCGCCGACGGCGTGAACGTCACGGAGCTGAACCTCGCGGTCGCGCGGTAGAGCGGAAGATTGCGGCATGGGCAAGCGGGGCGAGCTGAGGATCTACCTCGGCGCGGCGCCCGGCGTGGGCAAGACCTACGCCATGCTCGGCGAGGCCCGGCGGCGCAGGGATCGCGGCACCGACGTCGTCGTGGGCCTCGTCGAGACGCACGGCCGCAGCAAGACCACCGCCCTGCTCGACGGGCTGGAGGTCGTCCCCCGGCGCGAGGTCGCCCACCGGGGGGTGACCCTCACCGAGCTCGACGTCGATGCCGTGCTCGCCCGCGAGCCGCAGGTCGTGCTGATCGACGAGCTCGCCCACACCAACGCCCCCGGCTCGCGCAACGCCAAGCGCTGGCAGGACGTCGAGGAGCTGCTCGACGCCGGGATCACCGTGCTGACCACGCTGAACGTGCAGCACCTCGAGTCGCTGAACGACGTCATCGAGAAGATCACCGGCAGCAGGCAGCAGGAGACGGTGCCCGACGAGGTGGTGCGCAAGGCCGGTCAGGTCGAGCTCGTCGACATCACCCCGGAAGCGCTGCGGCGGCGCCTCGCCCACGGCAACGTGTACGCGCCGGAGAAGGTCGACGCGGCCATGGCGAACTACTTCCAGCCGCGCAACCTCACCGCCCTGCGGGAGCTGGCGCTGCTGTGGGTGGCCGACCAGGTCGAGGTGGCGCTGGAGCGCTACCGCGCCGACCAGGACCCCGACGGGGTGTGGGAGACCCGCGAGCGGGTCGTCGTGGCCCTGACCGGTGGCCGGGAGAGCGAGACCGTGCTGCGCCGCGCGGCGCGGATCGCGAAGCGGTCCGGATCGGCCGAGCTGTTCGCGCTGCACGTCCTGCGCGGCGACGGGCTCGCCGGGGCGACGGCCGCGGCGCTGGCCAGGCTGCGGCAGCTCGCCGAGGACGTCGGCGCCTCGTTCCACACGGTCGTCGGCGACGACGTCCCGGCCGCCCTGCTCGACTTCGCCCGCGGCGTGAACGCCACCCAGCTCGTGATCGGCACCTCGCGGCGGTCCCGGTTCGCCCGTGCCGTCGACGAGGGCATCGGTTCCCGGGTGGTGCAGGACTCCGGCCCCATCGACGTGCACATGGTCACCCACGCCGAGGCCGGTCGCGGGCTGCGGCTGCCGCGCCGGTTCAGCGCGGTGCCGGTCACCCGCCGGACGGTCGGCTGGGCGCTCGGCGTCGCACTGCCGGTGCTCGCCACGGTGCTCGGGGTGCTCGGCCGCGACCTCTTCGACCTCTCCACCGACGTCGTGCTGTTCTTCCTCGCCACGGTCGTCGTCGCGCTGGTCGGCGGGCTCGGTCCCGCCCTGCTCGCGGCTCTCGCCGGCGCGACGCTGCTCAACTTCTTCCTGACGCCGCCGCTCTACACGCTGACGATCGGCGAGCGCGAGAACGTGATCATGCTCGTGGCGATGGTGCTCACCGCGGTGCTCGTCGCCCTCGTCGTCGACCGCGCCGCCCGGCGGGCGCAGCAGGCCGCGGCGGCTGGTGCGGAGGCGGCGCTGCTGGCGTCGTTCTCACGGACCGTGCTCACCCGGCCCGAGCCGCTCCCGCGGCTGCTCGAGCGCGTGCGCGAGGCGTTCGGGATGACCACCGTGGCGATACTGGAACGCCTCGACGACCAGTGGGTGATCTCCGCCTGTTCCGGGCCGCCGGACTGCGGGAAGCCCGAGCAGGCGGACGTCGACGTCGCGGTGGAGCCGGACGTGCACCTCGTCGCGCGGGGCCGCACGCTGCCGGCCGCGGACCGCCGGCTGCTCGAGGCGGTGGCGGGTCAGGCGCTGATCGCCCTGCGCAACCGGCAGATCGCCGACCAGGCCGCCGAGGCCGGGCGGCGGGCGGACGCGGTCGAGCTGCGCAGCGCCCTGCTGTCGGCGGTCGGGCACGACCTGCGCACGCCGCTGACGTCGATCAAGGCCGCGGCCGGCAGCCTGCGGGCCGGCGACATCCGGCTCTCGCCGGAGGATCGCGGCGAGCTGGCCGCCACCATCGAGGAGTCAGCGGACCGCCTCACCGGGCTGGTGAACAACCTGCTCGACTCGTCGCGCCTGGCCACCGGTGCCGTCACCCCCGAGCTGCGGCCCGTCGGCTACGACGAGGTCGCCCTGCTCGCCATGCGCGGGCTCGACGGGGCCGAGCGCGCCGAGATCGAGATCGACGAGCGGGTGCCGGAGGTGCTCGCCGATCCGGGACTGCTGGAGCGCGTCGTCGCGAACGTCGTCGACAACGCGCTGCGCCACGGGAACGGCGCACCCGTCGCCCTGCGGGCCAGTGCGCACGCCGCCGTCGTCGAGCTGCGCGTCGTCGACTCCGGGCCGGGCGTGTCCGGCGGCGACGCCGACCGGCTCTTCGCCCCGTTCCAACGGCTCGGCGACCGCGGCCACGACGGGCTCGGCCTCGGGCTGTCCGTCGCGCGGGGCTTCACCGAGGCGATGGGGGGCACGCTGAGGGCGGAGGACACCCCCGGAGGCGGGCTCACCGTCGTGATCAGCCTGCCGGCGGCGGCGTCGTGACGGCCGTGCTGGTCGTCGACGACGACACCCAGCTGCTGCGCGCGCTGCGGATCCACCTCACCGCCCGGGGCTACGAGGTGCACACCGCCGTCACGGGGACGGCCGGCCTGCGGGCCGCCGAGGGGCGCGAGCTCGACGTCGTCGTGCTCGACCTCGGGCTCCCCGATCTCGACGGCACCGAGGTGATCACCGCGCTGCGGGCGTTCACGACCGTGCCGATCATCGTGCTGTCCGCGCGGGCCGACTCCGGCGACAAGGTGCGCGCACTCGACCGCGGCGCGGACGACTACGTGACCAAGCCGTTCGGCGTCGACGAGCTCATGGCGCGGCTGCGCGCCGCCGTCCGCCGCGCGGCCACCGCCCCCGAGAACGGCCCGATCGACGCGGGCGAGCTCACCATCGACCTGGCCGCGAAGATCGTCCGCCGATCCGGTGTGGAGGTGCACCTCACGCCCACCGAGTGGAGCGTGCTCGACCTGCTCGTCCGCAACCGGGGCCGGCTCGTGGGCCGCAAGCAGCTGCTACGGGAGATCTGGGGTCCGGTGGAGCGGAAGGAGACCAGCTACCTGCGCGTGTACATGGCTCAGCTGCGGCGCAAGCTGGAACGCGACCCGGCCCACCCGGAACACCTGATCACTGAGGCGGGGATGGGCTACCGGTTCCGGGCATGACGTCGTCCGGGATCCGGAGCCGCGCGAGCACCGCACGGTGGTCGCTCCCGGCGATCTCCCGCACCTCGAACGTCTCGGCGACGATCGGGTCGGTGGCGAGGACGTGGTCGATCTGGGGTCCCAGCCAGTCCGGAAGCCAGGTGGGCCAGGTCGGCGTCAAGCCATCGCCGCGCTGGGCCGCCGCGTCCCCGCACCCGGCCATCGCCGAGCGGAACACCGAGTGGTCCAGCGTCGCGTTGAAGTCGCCCGCGATGATCGCCGGCTGCGGACCGGCGCACCACTGCGACACCAGGCCCACGTCGGACTGCCACTGCGGCACGTCCCCCCGGCGCGGGGCGAGCGTGTGGAACGCGACGAACCGCAGCTCGCCGAGTCCGCCACCCACCAGCTCGACGCGCGGGAACGGGGTGGCGGTGTAGGTGCTGCTGCGCACGTCACCGAGGTGGTCGGCGACGACGGCCGTGACACCGCCGAGATCCCCTTCGGGCTCCCCGACGGCGGTGACCAGGTGGTAGCCGAGCGGCTCGACCAGGGGCGCCAGCTTCGATCCGAACGCCGTACCGGCCTCGACGAGGGACACCAGGTCCGGTCGCTCGTCCCGGATCAGGGTGGCGACCTCGCCGACGTCAGCGTCGCCGCTGTAGGTGTTGAACGCGGCCACCGTGAGCGTTCGGCCGCCGACCGGCGCGGGCGTCGCGACCGTACGTGGGGCGACGATCCCGCCCGCGACCAGCAGCACGGCGACCACGCCTACCGCCGCGAGCACGGCCCCGTGCACCCAGCGCGCGAGCACCAGCAGGACCGGGACGACGATCACCAGACCGACGAGCAGGTACGGGCGGAGCGCCACGAGCTGCGCGAACGGCGTGAACCGGTCGAGCCGGGCCAGGTCGGGAAGCGTCACGAGGGCCACTGCGGCCACGAACGGCAGCGCCAGCCAGCGGGACCCCAGCCGGCGATGCGGCGGTTCGTGCGTCACGACCCGATCTTGCCCAACCCCGCTGAGCGGACGCTGAGCGCCGGGACGCCCGCGGCGAGGAGCGCGGCCGGGAGCAGGAAGCCGGCGAGGGGATCGGCCTGGTAGACGGGCGTGAACACCACCGGGCTCAGCGCGCCGCCCCCGAACCGCAGCGCCTGCACCACCGACACCGCGCCGCCGCGGTTCTCCTCCGCGCTGAGGACGAGCGTGTTGACGCCGACGAGCACGAGCTGGGTCGCCACCCCGCCCGCGCCCCAGGCGAGCGCGACCATCCAGAGCGCGGGGAGGAACCCGACGCAGGCGACGGCGATGGCGCCCAGCCCGGCTCCGGCGAGCACGCTGCCGCGCGTCCCGATGCGGTCGACGGCGCCGCCCACGAGGCGGGCCGTGAGCATCCCGGCCACCCCCGCGGCCGTGAGCACCAGCCCGCGTGGCCCGGCCCCGGCCCCGAGCTGCTCGTCCAGGCGCAGCGCCACGAGGAAGCCGAGGCCCGCCAGGCAGCCCCAGCCGAGCGCGGCCACGAGGCCGGCGCGCAGCACACCGGGCCGCAGCGCCCTACCCAGCTCCGGCGGGCTGGAGCGGGATGTGGTCTCGGGCGGGATCCTGATCACCGTGAGGGCCGCCGCCACCGCCGCGACGCCCGCGAACGCGAGCCGCCAGTCGGCCTCCGCGACGAGCCCGCCGAGCAGGGGCGCCGTCGTCGAGCCCGCCGCCTGCAGCGACCCGAACCACCCCAGTGCGCGGCCCAACCGGTCGCCCGGCACCGCGGCGGCGAGGGCGGTCATCAGCAGCGGGGTGGTGAACGCGTTCGCCGCGCCCAGCAGCGCCGTGGCCCCCAGGAACAGCGCGAGCGTCGGGGCGAGGACGCAGGCCAGCGCGGCGAGCGCGTACACCCCGTACGCGACCACGACGGTGCGCCGCCTGCCCCAGCGCTCGCCGAGCGTGCCCGAGACGACCATGACGGCCGCGAACGGCAGCATGTACGCGGTGACCCCGAGCGCAGCGGCTCCCGCCGGCACCCCGAAGGCGGCCCCCAGCTCGGGCAGGATCGCGATCGTGAGCCCACCGCCGAACGGTCCGAGGAACGCCCCGGCGTAGATCCCGCCGCGCGTGAGCGGGTTCATGCGAGCCGCTCGGCCAGCATGAGCGTGGGCAGGTTGGTGTTGGCCGAGGGGATCGACGGCATGATCGAGGCGTCGATGACCGACAGGCCCTCGACCCCGTGGACCCGCCCACTGCCGTCGACCACCGCGTGCGGTTCGTCGGCAGGCCCCATCCGGCACGTGCCGACCGGGTGCTGGTAGCTGCCGGCGTCCTCCACGACCGGTTCGGGTCCCTGAACTCCGAGGTGTCGCGCCAGCCGGTGGGCGAGCCGGGCGCCCGCGGTGAGGCGCGCGACGTCGTCGGGGTCCCGCAGATGACCCGGATCGATCCGGGGCGGCACCGCCGGGTCGGCCGACGCCAGTCGCAGCACGCCTCGGGACCGCGGCGTCATGAGCGCGACCAGCAGGGTCAGGATCTGTGGCTCGTCGATTGTCGGGCCGCTGGGCAAGACCTGGATGCCGTCGCGGGTGGTGAGCAGGGTCTGGCGGGGTGGGTTCGCAGGCGGGAGGCTTCCGGCGTCGTACGGGAGCCGCAGCAGGGGGTGGTCCTGCAGGTTGCGGCCCACCCCGGGCAGGTCGTGCCGGACGGGCACGCCCAGTGCGGCGAGCTCGTGCGCGGGCCCGATGCCCGAGCGCAGCAGGATCGCGGGGCTGCCGAACGCTCCCGCGCACAGGACGACCTCGCCGGCGTGGATCCGGTCGCCGCCGCGCACCTGGACGCCCGTCGCCCGGCCGTTCTCGACGAGGACGCGCTCGACCGGCCGATCCGCCCGGACGGTCAGGTTCGGACGCCGCCGGGCCCCCCGCAGGTAGGTCAGCGCCGTGGACTGGCGCACCCCGTCGACCTCGTTCAGCGGGAGCGGGCCCGCCCCGACCGCCCCGGGTGCGTTGTGGTCGGCGATGCGCTCGCACCCCAGTTCCTCGCAGGCCTGCAGGAACCGCTCCTGGTCGGTTCCGGACGGCCGGCGCACCGTGATCGGCCCCCGGTCGCCGTGCCACGGCGCGGCCGGGAAGTCGAGGTCGCGCTCGAGCCGGACGAAGGCGGGCAGGACCTCGGAGAACGACCATCCCCACGACTCGTAGACCGCGGGGTCGCCGCGCAGCGCCATGACGTTGTTGGTGGCAGAGCTGCCGCCGACGATCCGCCCGGCCAACAGCGGGTCGCCCGCCGTGCTCGTGTAGCCCCAGTCGAATCCGGTGCCCGTGGGGTCGGCGGCATCGAGGATCTCGGCCGGTTGGTCGGCGGTCTCCGACCCGAAGTCGGGCCCCGCCTCGACGAGGACGACGCGCCGCTCGGGGTTCTCGGACAGCCGGGCCGCGACCACACCGCCTGCGGACCCGGCTCCGATCACGACGACATCAGTGGTCATGGTCATCGGCTACCCGGGCGATCTGCAGCAGAAAAGACTGACCGGAGTGCTGGTGATACGGTCAGCGTCTCATGGAGCTGAGGCACCTGCGGTCGTTCCTCGCCGTCGCCGAGGAGCTGCACTTCAGCCGGGCGGCCCGCCGACTGCACATGGCCCAGTCACCGCTCTCCCAGCAGATCCAGCGGCTCGAGCGCGAGCTGGGCGTCCCGCTGTTCCGGCGCAACCGGCGCAAGGTCGAGCTCACCGACGCCGGGCTGGCCATGCTCGACCACGCCCGCCGTGCGATCGACGACGCCGAACGGGCCGCGAACGCCGCGCGGGCGGCGGGAACCGGGCGGGCCGGCCGCCTCGACCTGGGGTTCCTGGCCACCGCGGCCCTCGCCCTGCTGCCCGCCGTGCTGCCGCGGTTCCGGGAGGCCGCGCCCGGGGCCACCCTCCGGCTGACCGAGGCGGGCAGCCAGGACCTGCTGCAGGCCCTGCACCGCGGCGAGCTCGACGTCGCGTTCACCCGGCCGCCGGCACCGGCCGCCGGACTCGCAACCGAGGTGGTGTGGCGCGAGCCCGTGGTCGCCGCCCTGCCTGCTGAGCACCCGCTCTGCGCCGAACCGGACGTTCACCTCGCCGACCTGCACGGCGAGGACTTCGTGACGTTCCCGCGCTGGTCGGCGCCAGAGTTCTACGACCACCTCGTGGGGGTGTGCCAGGACGCGGGCTTCGCCCCCCGCATCGTCCAGGAGGCGCTCGCCATGCCGACGGTGGTCGGGCTGGTGGCCGCCGGTCTCGGCGTCGCGCTGGTGCCCGGCGGCATCCGTCACCTCGCGCTCCCCGGCGTCGCCTACCGCGAGCTGCGGGGCGAACCGGCGCACGCCGAGATCGCGATGGTCCACCTGACGGGGAACGCCCGGCCCCTGCTCCGGGTGTTCACCACCACGGTCCGGGATCAGCTCGGTTCGAGCGCCCCCGGGCCCCCGTAGGAGGTCACGTGGCGGCGCGGTGCATCTCGGTGACCTCCCGGTAGACGGCCGCGTTGGCGCGGCAGCGCTCGACCTCGGCGTCGGTGAGCTCGCGGCGCACCTTGCCGGGCACACCGGCCACCAGCGACCGCGGCGGGATCACGGTGCCCTCCGGGACCAGCGCGTTCGCCGCGACCAGCGAACCCGCGCCGACGACCGCCCCGTTGAGGACGGTGGCGTTCATGCCGATCAGGCAGTCGGCCTCCACCGTGCAGCCGTGCAGCACCGCCCCGTGCCCGATGCTGACCCCGTCGCCGATCCGGGCCGGGAAGCCCGGGTCGGCGTGGAGCACGGCGGCGTCCTGGACGTTGCTGCCGGCGCCGATGGTCACCGACTCCAGGTCGGCGCGCAGCACCGCGCTGTAGAAGACGCCGGTGCCGGGTCCGATGGTGACGTCGCCGACGACGGTGGCGGTGTCCGCGACCCAGGCCGACGGATCGACGTGGGGCACGCGGTCGCCGAGGGGGATCACACGCATCCCGTGATGATCCCTGCATCCGCGCCGCGGCGCTGAGCCACTCGTCAGCCGACGATCGTCACGACCACGATCAACACGGCCAGCGTGGCGTCGAGCAGGAGGCAGAACTCGGCGAGCGAGCGGACCACCACCCGGTCGGTGCGGTAGTGGTGGAGGTCCCAGGCCGAGTGGCCGAGCAGGCCGGCCGCCACGAGGTACGCGCCCAGGTCGGTGTCGACGAACAGGGCGATCGCGGCCACCGCGCCGAAGCCGAGCAGCGCGAGGGTCTGCAGCGGGAGCCCGTAGCCGGGGCGGAGGACGCCGCGCAGCAGGCCGTAGACCCCGAGTGCCAGGCCGCAGCCCAGCACGATCAGCGTCGCGTCGACGTCGAGGAGCTTGGCCACGGTGATGACGGCGACGGTCCCCAGGAAGATCGGCCACGCCGCACCGGGCTTCTGCAGCGCCGCGCAACCGATGTAGACGGTCGCGGCCGCGGCGAGGACCGGGGCCTGCTCGACGCCGTTGGCCATGCCGATGGCGACCAGCGCGGCGAAGACGATTCCGGCCAGTGCCGGCCAGCGGCGGCGCACCGAGCCTGCGGAGATCGCGGGAGACGTCATGGCGTCACGGTCTTCTGCCGGCCCGCCGCGGCCAAGAGACGGTCCGGAACTCTGGGATACCGGTCCGATCCGACCCGCTCAGAGGCGTTGGCGAGCCAGGTGGGCGTTGAGGGCCTTCCAGCCGCGCCACGCCCGCGTGACCCCGAACTGGGCGTTGAAGCGCAGGACGGCGCGGAGGTCCTCGACGGTGGCGCCGCCGCGCACGGCCCGGCCGATGTGAGCCTCGAACGTCTCTTCCAGGGTCTGGTAGTGCACGTCGATGCTCATGCTCGCGAAGCCGCGCTCGCGCTCGGTCAGCGTGCCGGGGCCGGAGCCGGAACGCATCCGGGACTGCAGGTGGAAGTACTCGGCGAAGTGCGGGTCCAGTTCCTCGAGCTGGCCGCGCACCGCCTCGGGCAACGGGCTCGGTGGCGCACCGGGGCCGGTCAGCAGCAGGTCGTCGGCCAGCGGCTCGACCTCGACGCGGGGAAGGCCGGCGGCCGTCTCGAACTCGACGAGCCGTTCGAGGCCTGCGACCGCCGCGTGGTACCCGCAGTCGTAGGAGATGAAGCGGAGCAGGGCGCGGATGTCGGCGGTGGTGACGCCGGACTCCAGGCCGGTGCGGACGTGCGCTTCGAAGGCGAGCCCGAGGCTCGGCTGGCAGACGTCCGCCACGACGCACAGGAACGTCTTCTCGCGCTCGGTCAGCTCGGGGATCGCCCGGACGTACCCGGCGGTCGCGCCGAGCATCTGGGCGAACACCGGGTCCAGTGCCGCCACCCGCTCCAGGTTGGTCGCCCTGCTCGCTCCGGTTGTCGTGCTCACGTGGTGCCCCTCTAGGTGTTCTTTCGTAGCGCTACGGCTGTAGCCCAACTGACCGTACAGCTGTAGCGCAATGGGTGTCCAGTTACACTCCTGGCGCCATGGACGCAGCCTCAGCACCACGTCGCCGGCCCAATGCCCGCGGGCAGGGCGAGCTCCTGCGCGAGGAGATCATCGGGGCGGCCGCGGAGATGCTCGACGAGCTCGCGGACGACGAAGCCCTGTCCCTGCGCGCCGTGGCACGAGCGGTCTCGATCGCGGCCACCTCGGTGTACCTGCACTTCCCCGACCGCGACGCGCTCGTGCTGGCCGTCCTCCAGCGCTGCCACGAGCAGCTGGTCCAGCTGGGCGACGACGCCGAGGCGGCCTCCGGCGACCCGGTCGGCGCGCTACGCGCGCGCATCCTGGCCCAGGTGGGATGGGCCCAGCAGCACCCCGGCCTCTACAAGGTGCTCCACGAGAGCAAGGTCCACCGCCGACTGGGCATGCCGTTCAAGAAGGTGCTGGTCGAGCGCACCATCGCGGGCGTGCAACGGTGCATGGACGCCGGGCTGGCCCCGGTCGACGACGCCACCACGGTGGCGATCGACCTCCGCACCGCCGTCAACGGCATGCTGGCGCAGCGCATCAACGAGCCCGACCTGCCCTGGCCGCCCGCCGTCGAGCAGGTCGACCGGTTCCTCGCCAAGCTCGTCGGCGTCTAGAGGTCGGCGACCGCCTGCAGCGGGGACTCCACGGCGTCGGCGACGAACCGCAGGAAGCCGCCGGCGACCCCGCCGTCGCAGACCCGGTGGTCGAACACAAGCGACAGCTGCGCGATCCGCCGCGGCACGACTTCGCCGCCGACGACCCACGGCCGCGGGTGGATCCGCCCGATCCCGAGGATCGCGGCCTCGGGGTGGTTGATGATCGCCGCGCTGCCGTCCACGCCGAACACGCCGTAGTTGTTGAGGGTGAACGAGCCGGACCCGAGCTCCGTCGCGGTGGCCGTGCCCTCGCGGGCGGCTCCGGTGAGGCGGCGGATCTCGCTGTCCAGCCGCCGGATGCTCAGGCGGTCGGCGCCGCGGACCGCCGGCACGACGAGCCCGCGCTCGGTCTGCGTGGCCACCCCGAGGTTGACCCCGTCGAGGTGGACCACCTCGTCCCGCTCGGCGTCCACCCGCGAGTTCAGCGCGGGGTACTCGCGCAGCCCGGCCACGACGAAGCGGGCCAGCAGGGCGAGGAGCCCGGGCTTCCAGTCGCCTGCGCGCATGTCCTCCCGCAGCGCGAGGAGCGCGGTGGCGTCGACGTCGACCCAGGTGGTGGCCTCGGGGATCTCGGCGCGGCTGCGGGCCATGGTCCGGGCGATGTGGCCGCGCACCCCGGTGAGCGGCACGCGGGTGAGCACCGGCAGCCCGGTCCGCCGGTCGACGTCCTCCGCCTCCGGTGTCCTGCGGGCGTCGATCGCCCGCTCGACGTCGGCCCGGGTGATCACGCCGTCCGGCCCGGTGCCGACCAGCGTCGCCGGGTCGAGACCGGCCCGGCGCGCCAGCTGCCGCACGACCGGCGAGACGATCTTGGGGCGGTCGGGCGCGTCCGCATACCTGCGCCGCCTGCTGGGTGCCTCGGTGGTTCCGTAGCCGACGAGCACGTTGCCCGACCCCTGCGGCGACCGGAAGGTGACCAGCGGCGCCCCGACCGGGATGGTCGAGCCCTCCGCCCCGTGCAGCTCGGCGACGATCCCGGCGAACGGGGAGGGCACCTCGACCGTCGCCTTGGCGGTCTCCACCTCGGCGACGGGCGCGTCGACGGCGACGGTGTCGCCCGGCTTCACCAGCCACTGGACCAGCTCGGCCTCGGTCAGCCCCTCACCGAGGTCCGGGAGCGTGAAGACGGTCTCCGTCACGCGATCTCCCACTGCAGGTCGTCCACAGCGTCGAGGATCCGGTCCACCCCGGGCAGGTGGTGCTGCTCCAACCGCGGCGGAGGATAGGGCACGTCGAACCCGGTGACCCGGCGGACCGGGGCCTCCAGGTGGTGGAAGCAGCGCTCCGACACCCGCGCCGCGATCTCGGAGGCGACCGAGGCGAACCCCGGCGCCTCGGCGACGACCACCGCGCGCCCCGTGCGGCGGACGGCGGCGGTGACGGTCTCGTCGTCGAAGGGGACGATCGAGCGGAGGTCGACCACGCCGAGGTCGCGGCCCTCGGTCGCGGCCTGCTCGGCGGCGGCGAGCGCCACCGGGACCGACGGACCGTAGGCGATCAGGGTGGCGTCGCGCCCGTCCCGGCGTACGACCGCCCGGCCGATCGGCGGCACCGCCGGCTCCGGGTCGAGCTCCTCCCGCGTGAAGTACTGGCGTTTCGGCTCCAGGAACACCACCGGGTCGGGGTGCTCGATCGCCGCGCGCAGCAGCCCGTACGCGTCGGTGTTCGTGGCGGGCGTGACGACGAGCAGGCCCGGTGTGTGCGCGTAGTAGGCCTCGGAGCTGTCGCTGTGGTGCTCGACCCCACCGATCCCGCCGCCGTACGGCACGCGGATGACCATCGGCAGCCGCACCCGCCCGCGCGTCCGGTTGGCGAGCTTGGCGACGTGGCTGACGATCTGCTCGAAGGCCGGGAAGGCGAAGGCGTCGAACTGCATCTCGACGACGGGACGCAGCCCGTTCATCGCCATCCCGACCGCCATCCCGACGATGCCCGACTCCGCGAGCGGGGTGTCGAAGCAGCGGTTCTCGCCGAAGGTGGCGGTGAGCCCGTCGGTGACCCGGAAGACGCCGCCCAGCGGGCCGACGTCCTCGCCGAACACCACCACCGACCCGTCGGCGGCCATCGCGTCGTGCAGCGCCCGGTTGAGCGCCTGGATCATCGTCGGCTTCTCGGTCACGACCGCACCTCGTTCAGCTCGGCAGCGAGCAGCGCCGCCTGCTCGCGCAGCTGCGGCGTCGGCGTGGAGTAGACGTGGGCGAACAGCTCCGCCGGGTCGAGAACGCTCTCCCCGCCCATCCCCGCCCGGACGTGGGCGGCCATCTCCTCGGCTGCCGCCGCGAACTCGGCCTCCAGCCGGGACGTGAGCGCCCCGGTGGTGGTGAGGTGCGCTCTGAGCCTCAGCAGCGGATCGCGCGGACGCCACTTCTCGACCTCGTCGTCGGCGCGGTAGCGGCTGGGGTCGTCGGCGTTGGTGTGCGCGTGGATCCGGTAGGTGTCGGCCTCCACCAGCGTGGGCCCCTCGCCGCGACGGGCCCTGGCGACGGCCTCGGAGAGCACGACGGTGAGCGCCGCGAGGTCGTTGCCGTCCACCCGGACGCCCGGCACGCCGTAGCCGACGCCCTTCGCGGCGAGCGACTCCGCAGCCGACTGCCGGGAGAGCGGCACGGAGATCGCGTACTTGTTGTTCTGCACCAGGAACACCACCGGCGAGGCGAACACCGCGGCGAAGTTGAGGGCCTCGTGGAAGTCGCCCTCGCTGGTCGCGCCGTCCCCGCAGAGCGCCATCACGACCGTGTCCTCGCCCTTGAGCCGCGCCGCGTGCCCGACGCCGACGGCGTGCGGCAGCTGGGTGGCCAGCGGCGTGGCCTGCGGTGCCACCCGGGTGGCGAGCGGGTCGTAGCCGCAGTGCCAGTCGCCCCGCAGCATCACGAGCACGTCGACCGGGTCCACACCGCGCGCGGCGATCGCGGCGACGTCCCGGTAGGTGGGGAAGAGCCAGTCGGTCTCCGCGAGCACGGCGGCCGCGGCCACCTGGCACGCCTCCTGCCCGTGGGAGGACGGGTACACCGCGAGCCGGCCCTGCCGCACGAGCGCCTCCGCCTGCTCGTTGAGCCGTCGGGCGAGCACGAGCCGCCGGTAGCCGTCCAGCAGCGCCTCCGGTGCAGGCAGCGTGGCCCCGTCGCCGACGACCGCACCCGTCTCGTCGATCAGCCGCATCATCTGGGCCACCTCCCCGGAAGACATTCGGACCAAAGTGTCCGGTTCCGTGGCTACAGATCACCAGTTGTGAGACGAAGATCGAGACGAACTGTCGCTATGCTCCGACAGCGCGAGCCGATCGACCGGGATCGGCCCTTCGGTACCGGGGGTGGCGAGACAGGTGGCCGTGCAGCTCGACGACATCGACCGCCGCATCATCGACGCGCTCCGCCGCGACGGCAGGCTCTCTGTGCGCGCGCTCGCGGAGGAGGTCCGCATCTCCCGCGCCAACGCCTACACCCGCCTCGAACGGCTGACCTCCTCCGGCGCGATCACCGGCTTCACCGCCACCGTCGACCCGGCCGCGATCGGCCTCGGCACCTCCGCCTACATCACGCTCACGGTCCGGCAGAACTCGTGGCGCGAGCTCAAGGCGCGGCTGCAGGCCATTCCGGAGGTGCACCACATGGCCCTCGTGGGCGGCGAGTTCGACGTGATCCTGCTGGTGCGCGCGGCCGACAACGCCGCCCTGCGGGAGGTGGTGCTGAACGAGCTGCAGGCCATTCCGGAGGTGATCGCCACCCGCACCTCGCTGGTGTTCGAGGACGTCGAGAACGTCGGAGCCACCGCTCGCTGACCCCGAGGCGCACGAGGATCGTGCGCCGACCGTCGGAGAACCGTGCGCGGCGACGCCGAGGCTGGTGCCATGACAGCGAACGAGAAGCCGGTGACCGTGATCGGTCTCGGCCCGATGGGCCAGGCGATGGTGCGCAAGTTCCTCGCCGCCGGGCACCCCACGACCGTCTGGAACCGCACCGCGAGCCGCGCCGACGCGCTCGTCGAGGAAGGGGCGGTGCGCGCGGCGTCACCGGCCGACGCCGTTGCCGCGAGCGAGCTGGTCGTCCTCTCCCTCACCGACTACCAGGCGATGTACGACATCCTCGGCCAGGCAGAGGACGCGCTGGCGGGCCGCGTGATCGCCAACATCAGCTCCGACAGCCCGCAGAAAACCCGCGAGGCCGCCGAGTGGCTGGCGGAGCGCGGGGCGCAGCTGCTCGCGGGCGGGATCATGGTGCCCGCGCCGATGGTGGGGGAGGAAGGCGCGTACGTCTTCTACAGCGGCCCCCGCGCCCTCTTCGACGCCCACGAGGCGACGCTGCGGGTGATCGGGCGGCCGGACTACCGGGGGTCCGACCCCGCGCTCGCCCAGCTGTTCTACCAGGCGTTGCTGACGGTGTTCCTCACCGCGCTGGCCGGGGAGCTGCAGGCGGCGGCGCTGATCGGATCTGCGGGCGTCGCTGCCAAGGAGCTCGCGCCGTACATGCGGGAGACCCTCGAGCTGGCCGCCATGTTCGTGGACGAGACCGCCGCGCACGTCGACGCCCGCTCGTACCCGGGCGACCTCAGCACGGTCGTGATGATGGGCGCCACCGCCGACCACATCGTCGCCGCCGGCACGGCGGCGGGTCTCGACACCGTCCTGCCCGAGGCGGTGAAGTCCCTCTACGACCGCGCCATCGCCGCCGGGCACGGCAGCGACAACTGGACCAGCCTGTACGAGGTGGTCACGCGCCGGGGCTGATCGGCTTGCGGGCGAGACCGCCGTGGTCGCCGGTGTGCTCGGCAGCGTTGCCCGGCCCCGGCTCGTCCGGGCGCCACAGCTCCACGGGCACCAGGCCGGGCTCGACCAGCTCGAGGCCGCTGAAGAGCTCGTGGAGCTGTGCGACGGTGCGCAGGTGGTACGGGTCGGCGCCGCTCTCCGCGTACCTGTCGGCCGCCTCGCGCACCGCCGCGCCGCTGTCGGTGTTGTGGCGCACGAGGAGGTAGCTGCCGGGTGCGACCGCGTCCATCACCCGCGTCACGATGGACCTTGCCTCGTCGTGGTCCGGTACGTAGCCGAGGATGCCGAGGAACATCACCGCTATCGGTTCGTTGAAGTTCAGAACGTTGCGGGCATCCGAAACGATCGTCTCGATGTCGCGCACATCCGCATCGACGTACGTGGTGACGCCTTCCGGAGTCGTGTTGGTGAGCAGAGCCCGCGCATGGGCGAGCACGATCGGATCGTTGTCGACGTAGACCACCCGGCAGTCGGGCGCGATCGACTGCGCGACCTCGTGCGTGTTCAGCATCGTGGGCAACCCGGTGCCGATATCGAGGAACTGGCGCACCCCGAGCTCCCCGGCGAGCAGGC
Source organism: Pseudonocardia cypriaca (assembly GCF_006717045.1). Lineage (NCBI taxonomy): Bacteria > Bacillati > Actinomycetota > Actinomycetes > Pseudonocardiales > Pseudonocardiaceae > Pseudonocardia > Pseudonocardia cypriaca. The sequence continues at coordinate 1,494,299 of NZ_VFPH01000002.1, read as the reverse complement.
GCACGGCGCGGATGAGGAACTGCCTCGACCGGCGGGCCAGCGTGACGATCTGCGGGTAGGCCGCCTCGACCGCACGTCCGGCGGCGCGGTCCACCTCGTAGTGGTCCTTGCCGCCCAGCCAGTAGTTCCACACCCGCGCCGCACTCGGGATCTTCAGGTACTCCGGGGGCGGTGCGACCGGGCTGTCGGGCATGCGGCGAGGTTAGGGCCTTCCGGGGTGGTACGACGCCGCCGTCCGCGTGATCTTCGGGCGGATAGGGGCGTTGACGTCCCGCGTGATCGGAAGGACGATGCAGTTCTCGCACTTTCTCGACGAGGAGAAAGTTAATGATCGAGCTCGATTCCGTTTCGAAGATCTATCGCTCCGGCTCCATCGAAGTGCGCGCGCTCGATCGCATCGACCTGTCGATCGCGGAGGGGGAGTTCGTCGCGATCATGGGATCTTCCGGGTCGGGCAAGACCACGCTCATGAACGTCCTCGGCTGCATGGACTCGCCCACATCCGGCGTCTACCGGCTCGGCGGCACCGACGTCGGCTCGCTCTCGGAGAACCAGCTCGCCAGGATCCGCAACCTGCGGATCGGGTTCGTGTTCCAGTCCTTCAACCTCGTCGCGCGCACGAGCGCGCAGGCCAACGTGGAGCTCCCGCTCATCTACGCGGGAACCCACGATCGCAAGCGCCGCGCGCGTGCCGCGCTGGAGCGGGTGTGGCTCGGCGAGCGGTCGCACCACATGCCCAACCAGCTGTCGGGCGGCGAGCAGCAACGCGTGGCCATCGCGCGAGCCCTCGTCACCGACCCGCGGATGATCCTCGCCGACGAGCCGACCGGGAACCTCGACTCCCACGCGACCACCGAGATCATGGACCTGTTCTGCGAGCTCAACCACGAAGGGCACACCATCGTGCTCATCACCCACGAGCGCAGCGTGGCCATGCTCGCCAGGCGGGTCGTCGTGCTGCAGGACGGCCGGATCGTGAGCGACAAAGCCGCGGGGGGTGCGCTGGTCGGCTGACGGTCACAGCGAGGCGAGTAGACCACGCGCCTCGTCGAGGCGCCGCCGCTCCCGTTCCAGCAGGCGCCGCCGGTCACCGGGCGGTTCCTGCTGCTCGATCAGCGACCGGGCGGTGAGTACGTCCAGCTCGACGGCCATCCAGTGGGCGCACGCGGCGAGGACGGCCGGCCCGTCGGCCCGCCACGCCTGGGCCCGTGCTTCGAGCGCTGCGAGCTCGGCGCGACCGGCGTGCAGGCCGGCGCGGTACTCGTCGCGCAGCACGGCGTGGACCTGGTCGCCGATGTTGCCGCTGCGATGGGCGGCGTCGAGGCGGGCCAGGTAGTTCTCGAACCTCGCCGTGGTCTCCTCGGCGTCGCGGCGCCTGCGGACGAGGTCCGGGAGGACGATGGCCGCCGCCACCCTGATGCCGACGACGCGCGCCGCCGCGGGGGAGATCTCCCCGGCGCAGGCGCGGATGGTGGCGACCTCGAGGTCGAGCAGGATCTCGAGGGTCTCGATCTGGCCGGAGAGCCGCTGGGTCTGGGCGGGCAGCTCCCTCACCCGGTCCCGGATCTCGACGAACGGCTGCAGCACCCATTCGCGCAGGTCGCTGGTCTTGTCGGCGGTCCGGGTCTGGACGTCCTGGAGCCGCCTCTGCAGCGACCCCGAGAAGCCGCCGGTCCGGGGGGCGGCTTCCGGCGGTGCGGCGTCGTCGTGGATCTGCGCCTGCAGGATCGCGTCGACGAGCTGGCCGAGCCTCGCCACGCGGCCCAGGATCTGTTTCCACGCCCGGGTCTGCCACCGGGTCTGTTCGAGGACGTCGAGGTCCTCCTGCACCTGTTCCGGGTCGTGGTCGGCCGAGCGGTACCGCTCGGCGATCCCGTTGACGGTGTCCAGCTGCGCGAGGTAGGCCTCGAACTGCGCCGAAGCGTCGGTGACGAGGTCGACCCACGTGTCGAGCGAGGTGCCCGTCTGCTGTCCGACGTACCTGCTCGCGATCGCCTTCGCGGCCCGGACGGCGGCCAGCATCGGCAGGGCGGTGAGGCCGGCCCCGCTCAGTCCGCCGTCGGGGGTCTCGTTCTCGGTGAGCACGTTCAGCGCGTCGCTCAGGGAGCTCAGCGTCTCGCACACCGCCCGGCAGTCGCCGCCGACGACGTCGACGGTCTCCGCGATGGCCGCGAAAGCAATCTTGGCGGACTCGATCGACGGCGCGGTGAGAGCGTCGATACCGCCGGTTGCGTTCATGCTCGCGCCTCCGAGGGCCGGCAGGTGGGGTGATCAGCGGCTGATCGTTACTGCCCTCGTTCTGATGGTCGCCGCGCGTTACGCCGCATCGGGAAAACGCACTCTTGACCGCCTTCACCAGTCGTGGCACGGTACCGGAAATCGCTCAAACGAACTATTTACGAACGTGGATCGTATTGGCGGCCGCATGCGAATGGTTCTCGGGCTAGTCCTGCACACGTCCCACCGCGCTCGGCTGGCGATGGCGAGCGAGATGCTCACCGGCGTCCAGCTGGAGCTGGTGGTCTACGAGCAGGAGCGCGAGATCCGGCCCAAGGTCCAGGCGCTGCTGAACCGCGTCCGGCTGGACGGGATGCTGCTGGGCCGCGTGCCCTACGACGCGTGCCGCGACCTGCTGCCGCCGGACCTGCCGCTGACCATCAACCGGTACGCGGCACTCGAGCTCACGCTCACGCTCGGCCGCGCCCTGCGGCAGGGGTGGGCGCCCGCGCCCGTCAGCATCGACACCTTCGACCGGTCGGTCGTGGACGACGTGACCACGGCGCTCGGCATGGAGCCCGACCAGGTCACGTGCCTGCCCTATGCGGCGGACATCTCGTACCCGCAGATCATCGAGTTCCACGAGAAGTTCCTGGCCGAGCACTCGGACGGCTTCGTCATCACGGTCCGCAGCGAGGTGACGCGGGCGCTGGGCAACCGGGACCGCGTGCTCAACGTCGTGCCGCTGGAGTCCACCGTGCGCGCGGAGCTGCACGAGCTGGTGCTGCGGATCCAGTCGCAGCGGGCCAAGGAGATGTCGTTCGCGGCCGGCATCTTCTCGGTGGTCGACTTCGAGGGGGACTCCAACCTCGACCGCGCCCGTGTCGGGCTGCTGAACATGCTGCTCAACACCCCGGAGTTCGCGGACGCATGGGTCGACACGCGGGGGAGTCGCGGTGTTGCCGTGCTGGCCCACCGGGCGCTTTTCAACGAGGTCACCGGCAACTGGTCGGCACTGCCCGTGGTCGGCACGGCGCACGAGAGCCTCGGGATCCGCGTGGCTGCCGGCTTCGGCTTCGGGTCGTCGGCCCGCAAGTGCGTGGTGCTCGCCGAGAAGGCCGTGGCGCAGGCCGAGCAGACCGGCGCGCCGTGCGGCTTCCTGATGGACGAGGACGGCGTGATGGTCGGGCCGTTGCGGCCCGGCGCCACGCCGCTCCGCTTCACCTACCGCGAGCACGGGCCCGATCTCGAACGGCTCGCCCGCCGCGCCGGGCTGTCCGCCGCCACGATCTCGCGGCTCGCGGCGCTCGACCGCACGCTGGCCGGGCGGCCGCTGTCGCCCGGCGATCTCGCCGACGCGCTCCACATCACCGATCCCAGCGGGCGCCGGCTGATCCGCAAGTTGACCGCGAGCGGCCTGGCCGTGCCGCAAGGCAGTGCCCAGGCCAACCGCAGGGGAAGGCCGACCAGTCTCTACCAGCTGACGATCGCCGCGGCGATCGGAGAGGACGTGCAATGACGCCGGAGACCTCCCTCAGCCGTCGCCGGGTGCTGCAGCTCGGCGCCCTCACCGCGAGCCTGCCCGCGCTGAGCTCGGTACTGGCCGCCTGCGGGGGCGGTGGCGGCAGCGGTTCCGGTGCCGTGAAGTTCTCCGGCTGGGACTACGAGTCCGCCCTCGTCCAGCAGAACGTCGACCGCTTCAAACAGCTCAACCCGGACGTCCCGGTCGAGTACACGCCGATCACCAGCGCCCAGTACGTGCAGAAGACCGTCGCGGAGTTCACCGCGGGCGACGGGCCGGACGCCCTCTACGTGTACGACGACTCACTTGCCGGCTGGGTGGCCGCCGAGTACCTGCAGCCCCTGGACGGGCTGCCCGGCGTCGACGACGTCTACGCCGGGATCTACCCGTCCAACGCCGAGGCGATGACGGTCGACGGCAAGCGGTACGGGCTGCCGTACTACACCGACTCGCAGTGCCTGATCTACAACGAGGCCATCCTCGCGAAGGCCGGGATCTCGGCGCCTCCCAAGAGCCTCGACGAGCTTGAGCAGCAGTCGCAGCGGATCAAGGACGCCGGCATCCTCGAGTTCCCGATCGGCCTCACGGCCCAGCTGCAGGACACCTGGTGGGGGTGGGCGTGGGGCCTCGTCTTCGCCAGCGGCGGCGACGTGTTCGACGCCGCGGGGAACCCGGTCATGGACGGCCCCGACCCCACGGTTCGCGACGTCTTCGCCTGGCTGCAGCGCGCCGCCACCGTCACGAAGGTGATCGACCCGGCCGTGCTCCAGCTGCTGCCGGTGCCGCTCGACGACGCGATGAAGAACGAGCGGTACGCGTTCACGATCGGCGCCCGGTACGCGCTGCGGGACTACAACGACCCGGCCCGGTCGAAGACCGCGGGCAACCTCAAGATCGCCTACATCCCCAGCCTCGACGGCAACGTGGTCGGCACCGTCAGCAACACCCGCATGTACGCGCTGAGCAAGGACACCGAGGTCAAGGACCAGGCGTTCCGGCTGCTCACCTACCTCGGCGGCTTCGACGGCGACGGCGTGCCGTACACGGCGAAGTACTGGTTCCAGAAGAAGGGCCTCGGCTTCCCCTTCCGCAAGCTGGAGCAGGACCCCGAGGTGCAGGCAGGCCTCGCCACCTTCGCCGACCCCACGATCTACTCGGGCCTCGCCTCACTGGCCCGGCCGCGCACGGCGATCAAGCAGCCCTGGTACAGCGAGTACGAGAACGAGCAGCAGAAGGTCGTGCAGCAGCTCCTGTCCAACCAGACCTCCCCGGACGACGCCGTCAAGGCGCTCTCCACGACCGTGACGTCGCTCAAGCAGAAGTACTCGTGACCCTCACAGCGGTCGACACGGAGAAGCCGCGCGCCGGGAGCGCGCGCCCGCCACGGCAGGGGATCGGCGACACCGCCCGCGCGTACCTGCTCAACGCGCCCGCGATGATCGTCATCGGGCTGTTGGTCGCGTACCCGATCGGCTACTCGTTCTGGCTCTCCCTGCACCGGTACAACCTGAAGCTGCCGGCCCTGGAACGGTTCGTATGGTTCCAGAACTACATCGCGCTGGTCGGCGATCCGATCTTCCTGAGCTCGCTGCGGGTCACCGTCGCGTTCGTGGTGGTCGTGCTCGGCCTGACGGTGGTCCTCGGGACGGCGCTCGCACTCGTGCTGAACGAGACGTTCCTCGGCCGCGGCGTGCTGCGGAGCCTCGTGCTGCTGCCGTGGGCGATGCCAGGCGTGGTCAACGGCCTGATGTGGCGCACGATCTTCGACGCGAAGACCGGTGCGCTCAACGGCCTCTTGCTGCAGTTGGGCCTGATCGACTCCTACCAGGCCTGGCTGACCTCGCCCTCAGGCGCGTTCTTCATCACCGCGTTCGCGCAGGTCTGGAACACGCTGCCGTTCACCGTGATCATCCTGCTCGCCGGGCTGTCGACGATCCCGAGCGAGCAGTACGACGCCGCGAAGGTGGACCGGGCCGGAGTCGTGCAGCGGTTCACGCAGGTCACGTTGCCGTGGCTGCTGCACCCGCTGCTGATCGTGCTGATCCTGGAGACCATGAACGCGTTCCGGGCGTTCGACACGATCTACGTGCTCACCGGCGGCGGGCCGGGCGACGCCACCAACGTCATCGCCGTGCTGAACGTGCGCACCGTGCTGACCTACACCGACTTCGGCCTGGGCAGCGCGTACTCCTGGGTGATCACGATCGTCACGCTGGTGATCTCGATCGGCTACATCTCGACGCTGTACCAGAGGGGGCGGATCGAGGTATGACGCGGAAAGTCGTTCTCTACGCCCTCGCGATCGGTTTCGCGCTGTACCTCGTGGTGCCGTTCTACTGGATCGTCAACATCAGCTTCATGCACGAGGTGGACGCCGCATCCGTGCCGCCGCAGTTCCTGCCGGCGGATCCGACGATGGCCAACTACCTCGGGTTCGTGAACCCGAGCACCGACCAGGCCCTCGTCGGGTCGAACGCCGTGGGCGACACCCCGTACGCGCTGCTCAACAGCCTCGTGGTGGCGCTCTCGACGGCCCTGGTGAACCTCGTGCTCGGCACGTTCGCCGCCTACTCGTTCTCGCGGATCCAGTTCCGCGGCAGCCAGGTGCTGCTGATCGTCTACCTGCTGACCCGCATGGTGCCGGGCATCGCGATCATCATCCCGTTCTACCTGGTGATGCGGACGCTGGACCTGCTCGACACCTACGGCGCGCTGATCCTGTCCTACACGACGTTCGCGCTGCCGATCACGATCTGGATCCTCAAGGACTACTTCCGCACGGTGCCCCGCGAGCTGGAGGACGCCGCGCGCGTCGACCGCTGCGGCTGGTTCCGCATGATGTGGTCGGTGTTCCTCCCGATCTCCGCGCCAGGGCTCGTGGCGGCGGCGATCTTCTCGTTCATGACGGCGTGGAACGAGTTCATGTTCGCGCTGTTCATGACCAGCAGCATCAGCTCGCAGACCATCCCGGTGATCGCCGCCAACTTCGCAACCGACCTGAACACGCAGGTCACGTTGATGGCAGCGGCCGGCGTGCTGGCGGTACTGCCGCCGCTGGTGCTGGTGCTGATCTGCCAGCGGTTGATCGTGCAGGGCATGGCGGCCGGTTCGGTGAAGGGGTAGACGATGGCCGAGGTCAGGCTGGAGAACGTGCGCAAGGAGTTCGGGGGCGTCGTCGCCGTCGAGGACGTCTCGTTGACGGTCGCCGACCGCGAGTTCCTGACGCTGGTGGGCCCGTCCGGCTGCGGGAAGTCCACGACGCTGCGGATGATCTGCGGGCTGGAACGCATGTCGGGTGGCCAGGTGTTCTTCGACGACGTGCCGGTGGCCCACCTGCCGGCCAACAAACGCGACGTGGCGATGGTGTTCCAGAGCTACGCGCTCTACCCGCACAAGACCGTGGCGCAGAACCTCGGCTTCGCTCTGCGCAACCTGCGAGTGCCGAAGGCGGAGATCGCCGCCCGGGTGGACGAGGTGGCCGCGTCGCTCGGCATCGAGAGCCTCCTGGAGCGCAAGCCGAAGGAGCTGTCGGGCGGGCAGCGGCAGCGGGTCGCGCTCGGACGGGCCGTGATCCGCGACGCCGGTGCGTACCTGCTGGACGAGCCGCTGTCCAACCTCGACGCCCAGCTGCGCGGGACCATGCGCGCGGAGCTGAAGCGGCTGCACGCCGACCTGCGCCGGACGTTCATCTACGTCACGCACGACCAGGTCGAGGCGATGACCATGTCGGACCGGATCGCCGTGATGAAGGACGGGCTCGTGCAGCAGTGCGCGTCGCCGGAGGAGATCTACGCCCGGCCGGCCAACCTGTTCGTCGCGTCGTTCATGGGGAGCCCGGCGATGAACTTCCTGACCGGCGAGGTCCAGCGCGAGGGCGGCCGGCTGCTGTTCCGCCACGGCGCCGTTACCGTCGAGCTGCCCCAGCACGCGGGCGCGGCGGTCGACGAGCTGTCCGGCCGGGCCGCGGTGCTCGGCATCCGCCCCGAGGACGTCCAGCTCTCGGACGACGGCGGCGCCGCTGGGCAGATCTTCGTGGCCGAGCTGCTCGGCGCCGACGTGCTCGTCACGGTCCGGCTGGGGGAGGAGCTGGTGAAGGCCCGCGTGCCGGCCCCGTACGACGGCCGCGTCAACGCAGGCGTCTCGGTCGTGATCGCACCGGACAAGGTGCACCTCTTCGATCCGTCCGACGGGCGCGCGGTGCTGGCCGCGCGGTCCAGCGTCCTGACCCGGCAGGAGAGCCTGTGAACGTCCTTCGACCCGACGACTTCGACGACTTCTGGGACGCGACCCTGAAGCAGGTCGCGCAGGTGCCGCTGCGGCCGTCGTTCGAGTACGTGGAGGAGCGCTCCACCGACGACGTCGCGGTCTACGACGTGCACTACGACAGCTGGGAGGGCGTGCGGATCTCCGGCTGGTACGCGGTCCCGCGCGAGGCGGGGCCGCACCCGGCGCTGATGCTGGTGCCCGGCTACATCTCCGAGCCGGTGATCCCGCGGAGCTGGGCGAGGAAGGGCTACGCGGCGTTCGCCGTGGCGCCGCGCGGCAAGCTCCGGTCCAACCAGCGGTTCAACCCCGGCTACCCGGGCCTGCTCGTGCACGACATCGTCGACCCGAACACCTACGCCTACCGCGGGTTCTACGTCGACGCGGTGCGGGCGGTGGAGGCGGTGCTGACCCGGCCGGAGGTCGACGCCGACCGGGTCGGCGTGCACGGCTCCAGCCAGGGCGGCGCGCTCACCATCACCACCGCGGCCCTGATGCCCGACGTGGTGGCGTGCGGCGCCGCTGGCGCTCCGTACCTGTGCGGTTTCATGGAGTCAGCACGTCTCACCCACTCCTACCCGTACGAGGAGATCAACGAGTACCTGCGGGATCATCCCGACCATGAGCAGCTGGTCGCCGAGTCCGTCGGCTACTTCGACGGCATCAACTTCGCCCCGAACATCCAGGCCCCCATGCTGGTCTACATCGGTCTCGAGGACGACGTCTGCCCACCGGAAACCGGCTTCGCGGTGCACGAGGCGATGAAGTGCGAGAAGGAGCTGCTCACCTACGAGCGCTGCGGCCACGACGCCGGGCACCACTGGGCGATGGAGAAGGTCGAGGCGTTCCTCGCCGGGCACCTGGGGGTGGCGCGGTGACGGAGCTCGACGAGTACTCGTTCGACGAGTACTGGGACGCGGTCGACGCCGAGCTGGCCGCGCTCCCGGCGCGACCGGTGCTGGAACGCGTCCCCCGCCGGTCCACCGCCGACTTCACCGGATACGAGGTCCGGCTCACGAGCATCGGCCCGTACCGGATCTTCGGCTACCTCAGCGTGCCCACGGGGGAGGGACCGTTCCCGGCGCTGCTCACCACCCCGCGGTACGGCAGCGTCAACAACCCGCCGCACTACAACGACCGGCTCCGCTACGTCACGCTGACGATCGCGCATCGCGGCCAGCGCACCGCCGACGAGCCGTACGCCGCCGCGTACCCGGGTCTGCTGACCGACGGGATCGCCGACGCGGCCCGCTACGTCTACCGCGGCATCGTCGCCGACTGCCTGCGGGCGGCGGAGTACCTGTCCGGCCTGCCGGATGTCGACCCGTCCCGGGTGGCGGTCGTCGGAGACGACCTGGCGCTGCTCACGGCGGCCCGGCGCCCGGTGTTCTCCGCGCTCCAGCTCACGGGTGTCCTGCTCCACCGGGGCGGCGAGCAGGCCGACGCGGACTACCCCGCGGCCGAGTTCGGCGACCACCTCCGGGCGTGTCCCGGCGACGCCGACGCGGTGCGCCGGACCTTGGCGTTCTTCGACGCCGAACGGCACGCCCCCGCGGTGACGGCGGCCGCCCGCGTCGAGGTCCCCGGCGCGGCGAGCCCGTTGTCGGCGCTCGCGGAGCGGCTCGGTGCGGAGCGGTACGTCCTGACCCACCACGGGCAGGCCGACAGCGACGCGGCCGACGCCTGGCTGGCCGGCCGGCTCGGCGCACCGGCGATGTCCCGGTTCAGCAGGGCGGCCGGATGACCACCATCGAGAACCGGTACGCGAACGAGGTGTACGCCGAGCTGGGCGTGCGGCCGGTGGTGAACGCCGCGGCAACCCTCACGAGACTCGGCGGATCGCTGGTCGCGCCGCCGGTGCTGCCCGCGATGGCCGCGGCCGCCCGGAACTTCGTCGACGTCGTCGACCTCGGGCGCGCCGTCGGGCGGCGGCTGGCGGACAAGACCCGCAACGAGGCGGCGTACGTCTCCAGCGGCGCGGCTGCGCTGCTCACGCTCGGCGTGACCGCGTGCATCGCCCGGTCCAAGGGCGGCGGACTGGTCGAGGACCTGCCCTACCTGGACCGGACCGGCGAGAAGACGGTCATCATGTACCGCGACCAGCGCAACCCGTACGACTACGCGGTGCGCCAGGTCGGCGTCCGGATCGTCGAGGTGGGGCCGGAGCCGGCCGAGCTGGAGGCGGCGATCGACGGCCGCACGGCGTGCGTGCTCTGGTTCGCGGGCGCGCACTTCGCCGCCGGAGCGCTGCCGATCGAGCAGGTGGTGGAGATAGCCCACAAGGCGGGCGTGCCGGTGCTCGTCGACGCCGCGGCCCAGGTCCCACCGGTGTCGTCGCTGTGGCACTTCACCGCGGAGGTCGGCGCCGACGCGGCGATCTTCAGCGGCGGCAAGGGGCTGCGCGGCCCCCAGTCGACCGGCCTCATGGTCGGCAAGGAGTGGCTGATCGCGGCGGCGCGCGCGAACGGCGCGCCCAACCACTCGCTGGGTCGCGGGATGAAGGTCGGCAAGGAGGAGCTGCTCGGGCTGCTGGCGGCCGTGGAGTGGACCCTCCAGCAGGACGAGCCGGAGCTGATCGCGGCGTACGAGGCGTCGGTCGAGAAGTGGATCGTCGGCCTGTCCGGGCTGCGCGGCATCTCGGTCAGCCGCGGCTACCCGAGCGAGGCAGGCCAGCCGCACGGCCGCGCGATCGTCGAGATCGGCCCGGACTCCGGGTGGAGCCGCGACGAGCTCATCGGGGCGCTGTGGCGCAACGACCCCGCCATCGCGGTGGCCCCGGACGGCACGCGCGCCATCGCGCTCAACCCGCAGACCCTGCAGCCCGGCGAGGACGACCTCGTCCTCGCCGAACTGCAACGACTCATGAGAATGCGAACCAAGGAGGACCTGTAGTGGGCGACATCGACGACAGGCTGAAGGCCGCCGGTATCGAGCTGCCGACCAAGGTGGCGCGCGGCGCAGGCCTCGTGCCGTGCGTGCAGCACGGCGACCTGCTGTTCGTCTCCGGCCACGGCCCGGCCGACAACGACGGGAACCTGCTCTACAAGGGCAGGGTCGGCTCCGAGGTCAGCCTCGAGGAGGCCTACGACGCCGCCCGAGCCACCGGGGTGCAGCTGCTGCGCAGCATCCGCGACCACCTCGGCGACCTCGACCGGGTCGAGCGCATCGTCAAGGCGCTGGCCTTCGTCAACAGCGCCGACGACTTCCACGAGCAGCCCGCGGTCGTCCACGGCTTCTCGGACCTGATGGTGGAGATCTTCGGCGAGCGCGGCCGCCACGCCCGCTCGGCCATCGGCACGAGCAACCTGCCGGACAACCAGCCCGTGGAGATCGAGCTGATCGTCGCGGTGCGCGGCTGAGCCCGATCAGAGCGGTTGGTGGGGTTGGCGCAATTCTCGACCGTGCCTTGCGTCGGTCGGTCGGAGCTGCACCATCCCTGGCCCCGCCCGCCCTCGCGGTCTCCCTGCCGGGCGATGAGCACGTGCCGGGCGATGCAAGGCGACTATCCGGTGGTCACCCCGTGGGATCGAGGGTCGGGACCACCGGATAGTCGCGTAGGCACGCGGCGGTGACGGTCTCGTCGTGAACGGGCGTGCCCTCCAGTCGGGGACGGCCGTCCGAGCAACCACGGAAATCGGTAGTTCACCCAACGCAGCCAAGTCGACAGGCGTGGGGTCGAGGCGAACGAGGGGCTGGGCGCAAGGCCGGAAGCGAAATCTCGGACCGATTATGCGGGGTTGATCGCCGCGAGATCACGCTTTGCGCCCTCGGTAGGGCGTTCCACCTTGTCTCAGATGGATCACGCTGCTTCGAGCGTCAACGCCGGGTGACGGCGTTCTCGTTGTCGGTGTCGCGGAACCCGATCACCTTCTTCACCGCGGTCCGCAGCGCCTTGTCGGCCTTGGTCACCGGGAGGCGCTCGATGCGGTAGTCGGAGTACGCGACCGATGCCGCCCCGAAGCGCTCCTTGAAGCGCGCGAGCGACTCCGAGTCGCCGGTCTCGTGCATGTGGTAGTGCGTGCAACCCGCAGCGCATGCGTCCTCGATCGCCGTCCACTGCAGCAGGTCGTTCGCGCGCACCGGGCCGGCGACGTCCCGGTCCATCGCACCGCGGGAGTAGCTGGCGGTCCGCCCGAACAGGACGATGATCGACGCTGCCGGCGTGTCGCCGACGTACGCGACGTAGTGCCGGAACGCGTCCCCCATGTGCTCGGCGATGCGGTCGAACTTCCCGACCGGGTCGCGCCGTCGGCCACGCCACCGCGCCAGCGGCAGGGGCTCGTTCTGCTTGGCCGCCCACCGGTCGAGCGACATGTCGTAGAACCGGTGGTAGATCGGCAGCAGGCTGCCGTCGCGGTCGACCTCGACGCGCACGCCGTGCCGCTCGGCCGTTCGCAGGTTGCGGCGCGTGAGCGACGTGAGGCCGGCGCGGGCACCGTCCAGCCCGTCGCTGAGGTCGAGGACGTGCGCCCGCCGGGGCGACGCGTAGACCTTCGGATGCTCGGCCACCACCTGCCACCCGTCCCGGAGGGGGTCGGGGCGGACGACCACCCGGACGGCCGGCAGCGCCGCGAGGTCGTCGACGACCGCCCGGATCGCCCCGGGATCCAGATCCGGCCCGACGAGGCCGCCGAGTCCCCACGACCGCGGCAGCGACCACAGCTGCCCGACCACGCCGCCGAGGCCGGTCACGCGCACGAGCGGGAGCACGAACCGGCGCCCGTCGGCGAGCTCGTAGAGCCGGGTCGCGTCGGCGAAAGAGCCCCCCGCACAGACCGCGTCGACCCATTCCGGCGTGTGCTCGGGCAGTGCGAGCGGGTCTTCCGCCAGTACGGCTCGCCACTGATCTCGCGGTGCCCGCGAATGAACTCGCACGATGAGCGAACGCCCCCCTCGATCGTCCGGCTGACTACCGGTAACGACGTTTGTCCGGAACGTACGCGTCTGCGCTCCTACCTAGAGTGTCAGGCCCTTGGTGGTGAAGAACCACACCGCCGCGGTGAGCCAGAGCCCGGTCAGCCCGCTGAAGGTGAGGCCGCCGATCACGGGTAGCGCCCAGCCGGGCAGGTTGGGCCGGGTGAGCGAGAGCATCTTCGTGACGAAGACCCCGTAGAAGAAGCAGCCGAAAAGCGAGTGCACGAGTGCGCGGGGCGATGAGAAGTCGAAGCCCAGCGCGTAGAGGCAGTGCACGGCGACCGGCACGGTGACGAGCACCGCCAGCCGGCCCGACCAGCGGTGCAGCCCGCCGATCCACGACGGCGCCGCGACCCGGGGCACCTTGCCCCACATGACCAGCGCGGAGCCGAGCTGGACGAGGGCCAGTGCGAACGCGGCCGTGGCCAGCCACGACTTCACCGCCCCCGGGCTGGAGAAACCGGCCACGTTGACGGAGACCAGTGCGGGCTCGTGGAGGCGGCCGTACACGCCCAGTGCCACCGCGACCAGGACGCCGATCGCCACCGGGACGGCGACGACAGCGGTCCGGGTGGTGGGAGGTGAGCTGTGCGTCATCCGATCCTCCCGGTCACGAGCTCGACGTCGACCGGCACGCCGTCGAGTGAGGCGGTACGGGCCGCCGGGTCGAGCGGAGGGGCCGGAGCCGCCCCGTTCGCGTCGCTGACGATGCCGGTGACGCTGCCATCGGGCAGCACGTTCCAGCCGATCCGCTTCTGCACACCCGCGACCGAGACCCGGCCCCGGTACGCGCCTGCCGGTGGGGTGGCGAGCGCCGCGGAGTACGGCCACTGCTTGCCCTTCGCGGCCGCCTCGCCGAACACGGCGCCGTCGGACAGCTCACCGGTGATCGTGGCGCCGTCGGGACCGGTCAGGGACAGCGCGGAGCCCTCGACCGTGCCCTCGAGCCACGCCTCGACCTTCTTGCCGTCGCACAGGTAGGCCACGGCCCGCCCGTCCTTCAGGGCGATCGCGATCGTGGCCTCGTTCCCCGCGGTGCGGCCCGCGTAGGCGGCCTCGGCCGGCGACGGCGGAGTGGTCGGTGGTGCCGGTGTCGGGGCAGGTGCCGGGGCCGCGGGTGCGGCGACCGGTTGTGCCGCCGGTGAGGGTTGCCCGGCCATGTTCACGCCCACCAGGGCGGCCGCGAGGGCGGCCACGGCGAGCAGGGTCAGCAACGGCCCTCGGTGGTGTTGCATCGGCACCCCTTCCGATGGGCTCCCCCCAGGATTCGGAGCGGCGCCGCCGCCGTTACCCGGTCCCGGTAACGGCAACGAATGTTGGCGACGCACAGCGGGCCGATCGAGCCTGTGGTGCATGGACGTCCGAACCGACTCAACGGTGGGAGCCGCCCGCGGGCGGCTCCCACTGGCGGTCTACGTGCTCGCATTCAGCCTGTTCGCGATGGGGAGCGCGGAGTTCCTCGTCGCCGGGGTCCTCCCGGCGATCGCGGACGACCTGCGGATCACGTTGCCCGCCGCAGGCGCGATGATCTCGGCCTTCGCGGTCGGGGTCGTCGTCGGTGGGCCGCTGCTGGCCGTCGCCACCCTGCGCTGGCCGAGGCGGATCACGCTCGTGACCGCGCAGGGCGTCTTCGCCGCCTCCGTCGTGGCCGGTCTGCTCACCGACCACTACGGCACGTTGTTGGCCACCCGCTTCGTCTCCGGTGTGGCCTATGCCGGGTTCTGGGCAGCAGCCGCCGTCACGGCGGTCGGGCTCGTCACCCCCGATCGCACGGCCCGGGCGTCCGGGGTGGTCGTGAGCGGCCTCAGCCTCGCCATGATCGCCGGCGGACCGGCGAGCGCGTTGCTCAGCCATTTCACGGGATGGAGGGGCGGGTTCTGGGCCGTGGTCGCGCTCACCGTGCTCGGGGCGATCGCGACCCTCGTCGCCGTGCCCGAGACCCGCGCGGACGGGCGACCCGACGTGCGGCGCGAGCTGCGCACGATGGCGCGGCCGCGGCTGTGGCTCGTGTACGCCGCCACACTCCTGAGCACGGCCGCCTACATGATCTCGTACAACTACCTCGCGGCGTTCCTGACCGGCGTCACCGGCATCGCCGAGGTCTGGGTGCCCCCGATCCTCACGGTGTTCGGCGTCGGCGCGCTCCTCGGTCTCTCGGTCGGGGGCCGGACCGCCGACGGGCGCCCGTTCCACGCCCTACTGGCCGGCGCCGTCGGGATCGCCGCGAGCTCGTTCCTGCTCGCCGTGCTCGGGGCGCACGTCGTGCCCGTCGTCCTGCTGGTCGTGTTGCTCGGGATCGCGGGGTTCGTGCTGAACCCGGCGATCTACGGACGGGTGTTCACGATCGCGGCGGGCGCCCCGACCCTCGCCGGCGCAACCGCGGTGTCGGCGTTCCAGCTCGGCATCAGCGTCGTCCCGCTGTTCGCGGGCGCCGCGCTGGCCGGCGGCGCCGGCGTCGGCACCATCCCGCTGATCGGGGCCGGCCTGGCGCTCGTCACGATCCCGGCCGTGCTCGTCGACCGGTGGCAGGGCATACGTGAACGGGCCCCGGCCTCTCGGGGGGAGTAGAGGCCGGGGCCCGTTCCGGTTGCCGTCCGCCCCTCCGGGCCGGTGGGAGGCGAACGGCAGGCTCAGCGGAGCAGGTCAGCTGGTGGGGCGGTGGTCGGCCGAGGCGCCGCCGCCCTGCTTCGACTCGTCGCGCCCGCCCTGGGAGTCGGCGTCACGCGCGTCGCCGCCCTTCTCGTCGCCGTTCTTCTCGGCGCCGCCCTTGTCGTCCTCGTCGTTCTTGCCGTTGTTGTCCTTGCTCTCCTCGTCGCCGCCCTTGTCCGCTCGCCCGGCCGGGGGGCCGGCGGGGTGGTCGGGATTCCCGGGGGCTGCCGTGGGCGGCCCGCCCTGACCCGCGGAGGAGCCGGCGGCACCTGGGCGGTCGGCGGCGTGACCCGGCGCGGTGCCGGACTTGCCGGGCTCATCGACCTTCTCCCGGACGGAGCAGAAGCCGGGGACGTCCGCCTCGGAGCCCGCGGCCTCGACGAGCGAGCGGAAGGCCGGGTTCTCCGCGGCCTTGCCCGGGTTCTCGGTGGCGCCGGCCGCCCAGGCCCGGCAGAGGCCGATGATCGACGGTTCGGGGGAGTTCGCGTCGGGGGCGGCGGTGCTGCCGGAGTCGGCGTCCCGGTCCTCGTCGGCGGGCTCGGGGGCGGCGGTGGCCGTCGAGGTCGCCGCGGCCTCGTCCGTGGAGGACGGGGCGCTGGAGGCGTTCGCGGCGAGTGCCACGCCGCCGGTGGCGCCGGCCAACAGGACGACGGCGGCGAGGGCCTTCGCCGCGAGGATCTTCGAAAGGGCGGTGCTGAGCATCGAGGGTCTCCGGGTGGGTGCGCTGGGGAGCGAGGTCTCGCGGGGAGCACCGACGAAGGCGGCTACGGCCGCCGACTCGCCGGTGAGCTCGCTCGCCGCGCCGGGGCCCGCGGCGGCGGCGAGGAGCTGCTGGAGACCAGCTGGGCCGGGGCCACCGTCGAGCAGTTGCTCTGCGGTGGCCGCGGTCAGGCGGTCCGGGTTCGAGGTGCGCATCTCGGGCCGTCCAGCGCCGCACCCCGGCAAACCGTTACGCATCGCCCTCACCCGTCCAGTCGTCGTTGCGGATCGCCTCGGCGAGCTTCTTCAGGCCGCGGTGGGCGGCCACCCGGACCGCCCCGGGGCGCTTGCCGAGCACCTTGGCCGCGGTGGGCGCGTCGAGCCCGACGACAGCGCGCAGCAGGACGGCCTCGGCCTCGGTCTGCGGCAGCGCGAGGATCTGGGCCATCGCCCACCGGGTCGACATCCCCTCCACGGCCGACCCGTGCGCGTCCGTGGAGTCCGGGTGCTCGGCGAGGGTGCCCATCTCGGTCGGGTCGGCGGGCCGCCGACTGCGGGTACGGGCCCAGTCCATCGCCCGGTTGCGACAGATCGTGCTGACCCACCCGCGGAAGCCGTCGAGGTCGCCCTCGAAGCCGCGCAGGTCCCGGGCCACCTGCAACCACGTCTCCGCCGTGACGTCCTCCGCCTCGGCCCCGATCAGCGCCGTGGCGTACCGCAGCAGACGGGGCTGCAGGTCGCGGTACAGGGCCACGAACCCGGCCTCCTCGCCGCGGGAGGCCGCCCGGAGCGCTCCTTCCAGGTCCGTCTCGACTCGCGGTGGGATCACTTCGCCCGCGGCTGCGCGCACACGTCCTCCACGTCCTTTCCGGGACGGTAGGGCAGGTGCGTGGGGGAGCGCCGCCCGGAGCCGTCCGGACCGGCAGCGCCGGGCGCCGCCGGACCGTTACACGGCTCGGTCGACGAGGCGGTTCAGCGCTTGATCACCTCGGCCGCTCCGGCGCCAGCTGCCCGGCCACGACGACCCCGTAGAGGACGTGGTCTAGCGCCAGCAGCGCGCGCCACAGCACGCGCCGGTCCCGGACGTGGCGGACGCCCAGGACGGGCGCGATCCCGAGCTCGAAGGCCAGCCAGATCGCGAGGCCGTACGCCGGGCCTGCGGCCGGGTGCCTGCGCACCTCGGGCGGGAGCAGCCCGAACACCAGCCCACCACCGGTGCCGTACGTCCAGTGCGCCGCCTCGATCACCGCTCCCCGCGTCCGCTCCGGCAGCCGCCGCACCAGCGCGGGAGCCTTCTCCTCCACGATGGCCTCCGGAGGGCTCTGCTCGCGCCGTCCGACCGCCGCGGTGACCGTGCGGAGGCCGGTCATCGCCATCGCACCGACCAGCCCCCGAGCGCCTGCACGTGCCGTCGCCCACCGGGTCGTCCTGGTCGTCGCCACGCCCAGCGAGTGCCCGTTCCCCATGGGGGACAAAACCGTGCGCCCGGCGGCCCGCGTGCGGCTGACCGGCCTACTCACCGCCCGCCGCGCGGCCGGATTGCCTTGACCGGCCGTCGGACCGGCGCTACACCCGACGGGCGACCTGCCCGGGAGGCGACATGGGCGAGACCCCGCAGCGCCCAGAACCCGGCGCCGAGGCAGCGATCGACGCGCGGTGGCGCCAGGCGCGAGCCCTCGGGCGGATGAGCGCACTGGCCGGCATCGTCTTCGCCGCACTGTTCGTGTTGGCCATGGTGCTGGTGCAACGCGCGCCCACATTGCGGGACCCCGACCCGGTCTACGAGGCGTTCTACCGCGGTGGCGGTGACGCACTGGCCACCCTCGGGCTCACCGTCGTGCCGTTCGCCGGAATCGCGCTGCTGTGGCACCTCTCGGCCACGAGGGCGATGTTCCAGGCGGTGCCGCGGCCGTTCTCACCCGTGCAGGCGTGGCTGCAGATGGCCGCGGGCCTGCTGTTCCTCTGCATGATGCTCGTCGGCTCGGCCGCTGTCGGAGCGGTGTCCCTGCTCGTCGTCTTCCAGGTGACCCCACTGCCGGCACCGGACGTGGCGAGGGCACTGGCAGCCGTCGGCTACGGCCTGATGTTCGTCTTCGGCGGCCGCATGGCCGGCATGTACATGATCACGACCATCGGCATGGCGGGTGCGGCCGGCCTCCTGCCGCGCTGGTTGGCCGTCATCGGCTACCTGGCCGCGGCGTTCCTGCTGGTCAGCACGACGTACCACCCAGTGGTCCTCCTGGTGTTCCCGGCCTGGGTGGTGATCGTGAGCGTCGTCCTACTGCTTCGCGCGGGTCGGCCCACCGCGCCCGAACGGATGAGGCCGACCCGGCCGTCCCGATGATCATGGTCGGCGCGGGCACCGGACTCGCGCCGTTCCGGCTCGCCGATATGAGTGCCCGCGACCGGTTCCTGGAGGACATCTGGGGCAGCTGAGGCCCACCGCGCCGGGACGGCGGCGGCCTCCGGGATCCGCTCGACCAGCGCGACCCGGTTTGACCCCCGTCACAGCTCTACCCTGGTCAGACGTGACTGCTGCGTGAACGGGGTGCTCGACGCCTTCGTCGTGATCGGGGTCGTCGTCGCGGTCGGCTACGTGGTCGGTCGCGCAGGCGTGCTCGGGCCCTCCGCCACCCAGGTGCTCTCCCGGGCGGCGTTCTTCGTCGCGTCGCCCGCGCTGCTGTTCAGCACCCTCGCCCGCACGGACGTGACGGTCGTGTTCTCCGAGGGCCTCGTCGTCACCGCCGTGACGAGCGTGCTGGCGTGCCTGCTCTACGTCCCGGTCGGGTTGCTGCGCCGCAGGCCGGCGGGGGAGACCGCAGTGGGTGCGATGGCGAGCGGCTACGTCAACGCGGGGAACCTCGGGCTGCCGATCGCGACCTACGCGCTGGGCAACGTGGCCGAGGCCGTCCCGGTGCTGGTGTTCCAGCTCGCGGTGCTCACCCCGTTCTTCACGACACTCCTCGGGGTGCTGTCCGAGCGGGCGGACGGCGCCCGGCCGCCGTTGTGGCGGATGGTGACCGCGCCGCTGCGAAACCCGATCGCGCTCGCGACGGCCGCGGGGATCACGGCGTCGGCCACCGGGCTGCGTCCGCCGGAGACGGTGATCGCCCCGATCGAGCTGATCTCGGACCTGGCGGTGCCCGGGATGCTGCTCGCGTTCGGGATCTCCCTGTGCGGGGCGAAGCGCCCGGGAGCGGGGGAGACGGCGCCGCTCCTGGCGTCGGTGCTGCTGCTCAAGTGCGTCGTGCACCCGTTGCTGGCGCTGCTCGTGGGCCTCGTGCTCGGGCTCGAGGGGCACGCGTTGCTCGCGGTGGTGGTCTGCGCGGCCCTGCCGACGGCGCAGAACGTGTTCGGCTACGCGGTGCGGTTCGACCAGGGCGTCGTGCTGGGGCGGGACGCGGCGCTGAGCACCACCGTGATCAGCGTGCCCGTGCTCTTCGGCATCGTCGCGGTGCTCGCCTGAGGCGCTACGCCTGCCAGGCCCCGAGGAGGTCCTCCGGGCCGAGCGGGACCACACCGTCGACGGCGGCTCCACCCCGGCTCACGGCGACCAGCGGCGTCGAGTCGTCGGCGCCGGGCAGCCGGCTGCGGTGCACGATGAGCCGGGCGAGGTCGCGGGCGTCGAACGCGCGGTTCTCGAGCCACTTGACCGATCCGACGCACGTGATCCGCTCGGCCACCGGCTCGCGGTCGGCGCCCACGATGTCGATCTCCGGATCGTTGGTGCGGGTCCAGAAGCCGCCGATGACCGCAGTGCTGTGAGGTAGCACGTCGGGGAGGCGGCGCAACGACTCCCTGATCACCGGCTCGATCGCCCGCCCACGCCAGCTCGTCCAGGATGATGTGCCGACGAGCGGCCAACCATCCTCCGTGAAGCACTCATAGTTGGAACACTCATCAATGAGCGTATCCAGATGAGCGGCTCCTCAGAGCGACTCGAGCCCCGCGTGCCCGTCGCCTGCCCGGATGAAGCGGGTCATCCCCACCTGCTGGGTGGTAGCGGCCGGTGCGGGGATGTCGTCCGGCAGCAGGAACGCCCGGCTCACCACCTCGTCCATCACGAGCACCGACTCCACGGCCTTGATCTCGGGCAGTACCGACAGCGCCTCGGTGACGAACTCGTGCACCTCCGCGACGTCCCGCCCGCGGACGAGCAGCATCGCGTCGTGCTGGCCGGTGGTGACCGCGCAGTACTCGACCTGCGGCATCTCCACGACCCGGCCCCGGAAGCTCTTCCACGACTGCGGCCGGACCGTGACGAACACGAGCGTGCAGATCCCGAAACCGACCTTGCGCGGGTCGACCCGTGCGCTGAACCCGGTGATCACGCCGCGCGCCACCATGTTCTCGACGCGGGTGTAGACGGTTGCCCGGGAGACGCCGACCTGCTCGGCGAGGGCGGACATGGAGACGCGGCCGTTGTCGCGAAGTCCGGCCAGGATCCGCTGGTCGGTCTCGTCCAGGTCGGCGATTCGTCCAGCAGGAGGGTCGTCCGACTCCGGGCCTCTGGACACTCCGGGACCCCCTCATTCGTTGGCTGTGATTTCGTCTGGCCATTCGGGTCGCTACTGGACGAACTGCAGCCAATGTCGCATGATACCCGCCGAATCGTCCAGTGGACGCGAGTTCGCAGCGCCGACCGCGAGCTGGTGGCGAGACAGTTCTGCGTGGAGGTGCACATGTTCGGTGCGAGGCGTTCCGGAGCGCTCGCCGCCGCGGTGGCGGTCGTGCTCGCCGTGGCGGCCTGCGGCTCGGGAGGGTCCGCGGGCCGGTCCGGCCCGACCCTGGTGATCGACTCGACGTTCGACCTCAAAACCGTCGACCCGGCCCGCGAGTACGAGCTCACCGGGCAGATGCTCACGCACGGGATGTACGAGACGCTGCTGACGTTCGAAGGCGACGACCTCGGCACGCCCGCGCCGGGCCTCGCGTCCGCCTACGAGCTGTCGCCCGACGCCAGGACGCTCACCCTGACGCTCGCCACGGGGCGGGTGTTCTCCGACGGCAGCCCCGTCACCGCCGACGACGTCGTCTTCTCGCTGCAGCGGGTGATCGGCGTGAAGGGCAACCCGTCGTTCCTGCTCGACGGCGTGACGGTCGCCAAGAAGGACGACTCGACGGTGGTGCTCACCAGCGCCGAGCCGAACGCCGCCCTGCCGTACATCCTGCCCAACCCGGCACTGTCGATCGTCAACTCGAAGGTCGTCACCGCCAACGGCGGCACCACGGACGACAAGGACGGCGCGGAGAAGTTCCTCAACGGGACGTCGGCGGGGTCCGGGCCGTACATGCTCAAGTCGCTGGACGTCGCCAGCCAGGCGGTGCTCGCGCGCAACCCCGCGTACAACGGGCCGGCCGAGCCCGCGTACGACACCATCGTGATCCGCAACGTGCAGGCCGCCACCCAGGTGCTGAACGTCCAGAAGGGCGATTCGCAGGTGGCGCTCGACCTGTCCGGCGACCAGGTCAGCGGGCTCGACCAGGGCAAGTTGACCGTCACCAGCGGCCCGTCCGCGTACACGATCTTCCTGTTCCTCAACCAGGGCGCGGACATCTCCACCGCCACCAGCAACCAGCAGTACGTCTCGGCCGTGAAGAAGGCCATCGACTACGCGGGCCTGCTGCAGGTCGCCGGCGCCGGGTCGGTGCAGCCGGCGAGCATGATCCCGACGATGATCACGGGCTCGCTGCCTGCCGGCGAGGCGCCGAAGCAGGACCTGGCGGGTGCCGCTGCCGCGCTGGCCGCGAGCGGCGTCAACGGCCAGACGCCGAAGCTCGCCTACCCGAGCGACTTCACACTCCTCGGGCTGAGCTTCCAGACCATCGCCGAGCGGCTGCAGTCGCAGCTGGCCGCCGCCGGCATCACGGTCGAACTGGCACCGGCGCCGGTCGCGACCGAGCTCGACAACTACCGCAACGGCAAGGAGGAGATGGGGCTCTGGTACTGGGGCCCGGACTTCCCGGACCCGTCCAACTACCTGGCCTTCGCCCCGGACGGACTGATCGGCAAGCGCGCGAACTGGCCGGCGAGCGCCGCGCCCGACATCGACCGCGCCGCCAAGGCCGCCGCATCTGTCGTCGACCCGGCGGAGCGCGCGAACCTGTACCAGGAGTTCCAGCGCAGTCTGAACGCAGGCGGGCCGTTCATCCCGCTGGTCCAGCCGGCCACCAACATCGTCACGGCGAAATCGGTGACCGGCGCCGCCTACAACCCGATCTGGACGCTGGACCTCGGCGCCGTCGGTGCGGCCGCCGGTGGTCAGTAACCCGCTCGCCCGGTACCTGCTGCGCCGGCTCGGGGTCTCGGCCCTGCTGATCGTCGGCGTCACGCTGGTGACGTTCGTGCTCACGAACCTGGTGCCGGGCGACCCGGTCGCGGCCAACCTCGGGCAGCGCGCTGCGGAGAACCCGGCCACGGTGGCGGCGTACCGGGCGCACTACGGGCTCGACCGGCCGCTGCCCGTCCAGTACGCGACCTACCTGGGCAACCTCGTGCGAGGCGACCTCGGTGAGTCGCAGCAGACGCACCGGCCGGTGCTCACCGACCTGCAGTCGGCGGTGCCCGCCACGCTGGAGATCGCGATCGGCGCGATCGTGCTGTCGGTGCTGATCGGCGTCGGCTTCGGCGTCATCGCGGCCGTCCGGCGCGGGCAGCTCACCGACAGCGCGCTGCGGGTGGTGTCGCTGGTCGGCATCTCGGTGCCGACGTTCTGGCTCGCGCTGGTCGCGTTCTACGTCTTCTCCTTCCAGCTGGACCTCGCGCCGGGTTCGGGGCGCCTCGCGCCCGCGACCACAGCACCGCCGCACGTCACCGGCCTCTACACCCTCGATGCGCTCCTGGCGGGGGAGTGGGAGACGTTCGGCGACGCCCTGGCGCACCTGACGCTGCCCACGCTGGTGCTGACGCTCTACACCGTCGGCCTGCTCACCCGCTTCACCCGCTCCGCGGTTCTGGAGGTCCTGGAGCAGGACTACGTCCGGTCGGCGCGCGCCAAGGGCCTGCCCGGCCGGACCGTGCTCTTCCGGTACGTGCTGCGCGCGGCGATGGTGCCGATCCTGACGGTGGTCGGCCTCGCCTTCGGCGCGCTGCTCTCGGGAACCGTGCTGGTGGAGGAGATCTTCGCCTGGCCCGGTCTCGGGTCATACGCCTACCAGGCCGCGTCCCACCTCGACCTGCCCGCCGTGATGGGCGTCGGGCTGTTCGTCGGCATCATCTACCTGGTGATCAACCTGGTCGTCGACCTGCTCTACGGGGTCATCGACCCGCGGGTGCGGATCTCATGAGCACCGTCGCCGACGGGCCGCTGCGCGCCCGGTTCCGGGCGCGGATCCCGCAGGCGTGGCGAACCCCGCTGGGCATCACCGGCGCCGCGGTCGCGCTGGTGTGGATCCTCATCGCCGTGCTGGGTCCGGCGCTGTGGCCGCACGACCCGCTCGTCCAGGACTTCCCGCGCCTGGAGGCGCCGAGCGGTGCCCACTTCTTCGGCACCGACGAGCTCGGCCGCGACGTCTTCAGCCGCGTGCTGGCCGGCGCGCGGGTGACGATGCCGCTGGCCGTCCTGCTCGTCGCGCTCTCGGTGCTGATCGGCGGCGTCCTCGGGCTCGCCGCGGGCTTCTTCGGCCGGTGGGTCGACGAGACCGTGATGCGCCTGACCGACCTCGTGATGGCGTTCCCGACCGTCATCCTCGCGATGGTGGTGGCGGCGTCGCTCGGTGCGAGCCTGCTGAACGCGGTGCTGGCGGCGCTCGTCGTCTCATGGCCCGCATACGCGCGCGTCACACGCGGGCTGGTGGTGGGCATCCGGCAGGCCGACTTCGTGCTGGCCGACCGCCTGCTCGGCTTCTCGCCGCTGCGGTCGCTCGGCACCGACATCGTCCCGATGGTCACCGGTCCGGTGCTGATCCTCGCCAGCCTGGACATCGGCACGGCGACGCTCCTGCTGTCCGGGCTGTCGTTCCTCGGGCTGGGCGCGAAGCCCCCCACCGCGGAGTGGGGCTCGATGGTCGCGGCGGCGATCCAGAACTTCGACTCGTGGTGGCTCGGCGTGTTCCCGGGCCTCGCGATCCTGACCGTGGTGATGGCCTTCAACTTCCTCGGCGACGCGCTGCGCGACGCCCTGGACCCGCGCACGGCCGGTGTACTCGGGAAGGCGGAGACCCGGTGACCGCGCTCCGGATCAGCGGTCTCACGCTGCGGATCGGGGAGACCGAGATCCTGCGAGGCGTCGACCTCGACCTCGACGAGGGCCGGATCCAGGGCCTCGCGGGCGAGTCCGGCTCGGGCAAGACGATGACCGGGCTGGCGGTCATGGGCCTCCTCCCGGACCGCGCGCGGGTCGGGGGCAGCATCACGTTCGGCGGGCGCGACCTGCTCGCGCTCACGCCGCGAGAACGCAACGACCTGCGCGGCACCGAGATCGCGATGGTCTTCCAGGACCCGTCGACGAGCCTGCACCCCATGCTGTCGGTGGCCACGCAGCTCACCGACCACCTGCGCCACCACCTCCGGCTCGACAAGGCCGCTGCGCGCGCCCGCGCAGTGGAGCTGCTCGAACGCGTGCGGATCCCGGATCCCGCCGGGGCCATGCGCCGCTTCCCGCACCAGTTCTCCGGCGGGCAGCGCCAGCGCATCGCCATCGCGATCGCGCTGGCCTGCTCGCCGTCCGTCCTCATCGCGGACGAGCCGACAACCGCCCTCGACGTCACGGTCCAGGCCGGGCTGCTGCACCTGCTGCGCGACCTGGCCCGCGAGATGGGCCTCGCCGTGCTGCTGGTGACCCACGACCTCGGCGTGATGAGCGCCGTCGCCGACCGGGTTGCGGTGATGCGCGACGGCGCGCTCGTCGAGAACGGGGAGCGCCACCAGGTGTTCACCGCGCCGACGCACCCCTACACCGCGTCGCTGCTGGCGAGCCTGCCCGGGGCGGCGGGCGGCGTCCGGACCCTCGACGACGTGCGCGCCCTGGAGGAGTCGTGACGCTGCTGGAGGTCGAGGGCCTCGAGGTGGTCTACCGCGGCCGGCCGCCCGTGCGCGCGGTCGACGGCATCGATCTCTCCGTCGGCGCGGGCGAGGTGCTGGGGCTGGTCGGGGAGTCCGGGTGCGGCAAGTCGACGGTGGCGCGCGCGATCTGCGGGCTCGTCACGCCGGCCGCGGGCACCGTGACGTTCGACGGCAGCCCGGTCGCGCCGCTCGGGCTGCGGCGCCGCCCGGTCGAGCTGACCAGGGCCCAGATGGTGTTCCAGGACCCGTACGGCTCGCTGCACCCGCGGCGGCCGGTCGGCGCCCAGATCGGCGACGGCGTCCGAGCCGCCGTGGCCCGCGGCGCCGAGGGGTCCGAGCCGGGGTGGTGGCTGGAGCGGGTCGGGCTGGACCGCGCCGCCGCCCGCCGCTACCCGCACGAGTTCTCCGGTGGCCAGCGCCAGCGGATCGCGATCGCGCGGGCCCTCGCCGCCCGCCCCGACCTGCTGATCGGCGACGAGCCGATCTCGGCGCTCGACGCGTCGACGCAGGCGATCGTCGCGGCGCTGATGCGCGACCTCGCCGTCGAGAGCGGCGCGGGCCTGCTCTTCATCTCCCACGACCTCACGGTGGTGCGCCTGATCGCCGACCGGCTCGCCGTGATGTACCGGGGCCGGATCGTCGAGTCCGGGCCCGCCGGCACGATCTGGGACGACCCGCAGCACCCGTACACCCGAGCCCTGCTGGCCGCCGTGCCCCTGCCCGACGGTTCCGGGACGATGCCGGAACCGCCGGTGGACGGGGTGGAGTTCCCGCTGGAGCCGGTCCTGCGGTGATGCGGTGCCGATGCTCTCGGGTGCCCTGACGGCAGCTCAGGAGCCGCTGGACTCGGCGATCTTGTAGAAGGTGACCCGCCCGCCGTCGTCGGCGCCCTGCGCCGAGTCGGCCTGCTGGTAGTCGCCGACCTGGAAGCGGACCGTCTGACCCTGGAACGCGGCCGGCACCTGCGCGGTGATCTGCTGGGTGTTGCCGGCGTGGCTCGCGCCGATCGTCATCGAGCCGTTGCCGTCGTCGGTGATCGTGATGTCGAAGCGGTCGTTCAGCGGCACCCCGGTGAGGAGGGAGAAGGCCTGCTTCTCGTCCCCCTTGTGCTGCTGCTTGACCACGACCCGGATCTCCCCGTCCCGGTAGTGCAGCATCACGTACGGCACCGAGCTGATGTCGTCGGCACCGTGGATCTGGCCGACGATGATGTCCTTCGAGTCCCCCGGCACCTGGTTCACCGCGAGCGACGCCTCGAGGGTGTGCTCGCCGTCGGTGCCGGCCTTGAAGTTGGTGAGGCTGTTCAGCTCGGTGCGCGGGTGGTCGGAGTTCTTGGTGGTTGCGCCTTCGGCAGGGGCCCAGAACGTGAGGCTGCCGTCGGGGCCCGCGGTCAGCCACGGCTCCGTGAGCTCTGCGGGCTCCACGCTCGCGGCGTTGCCGCTCTTGCCCTCCGTGGGGAGTGTCAGCTTCCAACCCTCGAGGTCGATCGAGGTGCTGCCGCCTCCTCCACCACCACCGCCGCCTCCGGCAGGCGGTTCCGGTCTGAACACGCCAAGGGCCAGCCACAACAGCCCGCCGCCGACGACGAGGGCTCCCACGACGATGGCCAGCGTCCGGCGGTTGGCCGTGCGGTTGTCTGTTGGGAGAGCCATGCGGGCGATCGTACGGACGGGTTCTTGAACGCCCGCTGAGTTCGCACGGTGGAGCGGCGATACTCGATGACCATGAGCGCTCTGAAGGACAAGGTCTGCCTGGTCACCGGCGCGGGGAGCGGCATCGGCACGGCCACCGCCGTCACGCTGGCCGCTGAGGGTGCGGTGACCGTGCTCGTCGGCCGGCGCAGGGGCCTGCTCGACGAGGTCGCGGCCACCATCGCCGCGGCCGGTGGCACCGCGCACGTCGCCCCCGCAGCGGTCGACGACCCCGCACAGGTCAGCTCGCTGGTCGACGGGGTCCGCGAGCGGGTCGGACCGGTGGACGTGCTGGTCAACGTGGCCGGGGTGTCGTCGAAGGCGCGCAACGCCCAATGGCTCTCCGACGACGACTGGGACCACGTGCTGCGGGTCAACCTGAGCGGGGTGTTCGCCCTGACCCGGGCCGTCCTGCCGGACATGCTCGCCCGCGGCACAGGCACCGTGATCACCGTGTCGTCGATCGCGGCGGTGCGGCCCGGCCTGCTCAGCGGCCCGGCCTACGGCGCCGCGAAGGCGGGTGTCGTGAACTTCATGAACTACCTCAACGCCTCGTACCGCAACGAGGGCATCCGGGCCACCTCGATCCTGCCCGGGGAGGTCGACACCCCGATCCTCGACAACCGCCCGAAGCCGCCCTCGGAGCAGGAGCGTGCCACGATGCTCCGCGCCGAGGACGTCGCGGCCGCCGTGCTGCTCGCCGCGTCGCTGCCGCAGCGTGCTGTGGTGGAGGAGCTGCTGATCAACCCGACGCACCAGCGCGACCTCTCCGGCGACATCGAGGCGTCCCGGTGGGCCGGTGCCCCGGATGCCGTTCGCCCGGACGGGCGTACGTCTCCGGCTGCCGAGGAGCCCCGTTTGATCTAACCTTGTCGCCCCGGGTCTTCACGGATGGAGGCCAGTCATGCGACAGGTCGTCACGATCTCCGCCAGCTACGGTGCCGGGGGCGCGTTCGTCGGCCCGGCGGTCGCCGAGCGGCTCGGCGTGCCCTTCCTGGACCGGGCGATCCCGGTCGCGGTCGCGAACGACCTCCGCATCCCGCTCGAGGACGCCCTGAGCCGGGACGAGCAGGTGCAGGGCTGGCTGACGCGCGTGCTGTCGGCCGCAGCCCCCGCGTCGGCGGACTGGATGATCGGCGTCACCCCACCGCCGGGAGCGCTGCTGCCCGACGCCCACGTCAACGCCTGCACCGAACGCGTCATCCGGGCGGGCATCCGCGAGCACGGCGGGGTGATCCTCGGCCGGGCGGCCGCGATCGTGCTCCGCGACCACGCCAACGCGCTCCACGTGCGGCTCGACGGCGACCCGGACCGCAGGGTCCACCAGGCGATGACCCTGCTCGGGGTGGGCGAGCGGGAGGCGCGGGACGCCATGGACCGCAACGACAACGCCCGCACCGCTTACGTGCGGCACTTCTACCGCACCGACCCCGCGCGCCCGGAGCACTACCACCTGGTGCTGGACAGCACGCGGATCCCGCTGGAGGACTGCACCGAGATCATCGTCAAGGCAGCGGAGGCCCGCAGCAGGGTCCACGCCGAGCCGGCGTAGCCGGCGGGGCTGCCGCCTGTGCGTTCCGCGGAACGCAGTCGGTGCTGTTGTAATGGGGAAGCGCTCCGGTCGGTGCGCCGAACCGCTGATGAGGGCTTCGGGTGCGTTCCGCGGAACGCACTACGGGATACGAAACCGCAGGTGAGAGGCCCAGGGGTCGCCCCAGCGCCGTGACGCCGGGCGCGGGTGGCGAATCAGCCTGGGACCGCGTCGAGGCAGAATTCACTTGCGGCGAGCGACACCCCGAGCTGCGCAGGCGCATCCGCCGCGGGGTAGATCGCCACCAGCAGATCCCCGGCCCTCTGGCCCGCCCGCATCCCCGTGCACATGTAGTACGCCAGACTGCGGGCGGCGTCCACAGTCGCTTCCGCGACGGAGATGTCAAGCCGCTCCATCATCGCGGTCTGCATATGCAGATCCACCGTCTGCTGGAAGTCGCTGCCCTTCACGACCCACGATTCGAGAGGTGGAGCGGGCGGCAGCGGCGTGACGGCGCTCGCCGCCCACGGTGTGGTGGGGCAGAGGTGCGCTTTGGCCTGGTCCACCACGATCTCGGACGGCCGCAGCGGCCACGGCTTCGGCGGAGCCATCATCTTGGCAATCATCTGCCCCCGAGTCGTCCTCGGCGCCTCCCCGCAGATGGCTAGGCCCATTCGCAGCTTCTCCCCGTTGGTCGAAGACCACTGGATGCCCGGCCCGTCCGCCACCTCCGTGAGAAAGGCCCGTTCGGTGGGCGAGAAGGCGGGCGCGGCCTGCCCCGCCACGGCCGGACCAGCGCAGCCGCCCACGACGGCGGCGACGACGAGCGCGAGCAGGGCGAGGCCGTAGTTCCGGGTGATCACCACGCTCGCCTCCCGACACCGTGAACAGGAGGTCGGCGAACCCGAGCCGCTCGTTACCGGCCCGGCCGAGCCGACGAGCCTCGCGGGACCCGAGCGCCTTTGCGGCCCGCACGACCTCGCCCACGCGCCACGGGTTCGACGGGACCCCGTCCGCTGAGGCGTTTCGTGCGGCGGGATGACAGCGACGCGTTCCCGGGCCGGGACACCTGGTCTAGGGGGCAGCGCCGAGCAATCGCGGAGCAGCTTTCGAGCCCGGCGCCTGTTTTCGCAAGTAGCGCCGATGTCCAGGCGAGGCCAAACGCGAGTCTCTAGCGGGTAGTCGGCGGCCTGCTCGCCCAGACGAGGGTGAGCAGCCGGTCAGCGGCGCGCCACGTGACCTTGCAGCACCACCACATGAGCAGCAGCAGCCGCCAGCACGGCATCAACCTCCAGCCGATGATCAGCCAAAACATGACGCCGGGACGGCTCGACTTGCGGCTGCCGCCGATCCGCGTGTTGCAGGAGAACGGGCTGGGGGAGTGGGATATGCAGGTTCAGCGGCAGGGGTTGGTTCCTTCTGCGCATGGTGAGCGGGCGGTGCCCGGGATGAGACCGGAGTGCCCGGGGCGCCGCTAGATCTCGCCTAGTTCAGCGCGGACACAAGTAGGTGGTTGCCGCAAATACGATCTTTTTGGCCGACTCAAGGCTGATGCCCGCCATGCCCTGCACGGACTCGATCATCTGCGGTCGGGAAATCCCGGCCTTGAGGGACGCGCAGATTGCGTATCCCCCTGTAGTGCGGCATCCGGGTTCATGGACGGATACGCGGCGAGGAACGCCGATTCGGCCGGTGTGTACTTGGACGGCGCGGCGGTCGTCGTCGGCGACGACGCGGTAGCCGCCGATGACGGGGTGGACGTGGCGACCGGTTCGGCCGGTGCCGGTCGACCGGCGGTCGTCGTTGTTCCGCATCCCACCAATGCCGCGAGGAGGAGAACCGCGAGGATGAGCGGCGCTGTGTCGTGGTGGCGGCTCATCAGTCGGCCTTTACCCAGTCCGCACACCCCTGGGACTCGAAATATCCGTCGGATTCTTTGATGGTGACGGTGACGGGACCCTTGCTGTTGTTGTTGTCGAGAATGTCGCCCACGGATCCGTCGCCAGTCTTGAGGCGGGCGTGATAGCAGTTGCCGAAACCGCTGGGGGCGGGGCCGGACGTCTTGTACTTGCCGGGGACGATGTCGACCCCGACCTCCCACGTGCCGTCCCCAAATGTTGTCAACGGCCCCGAGGGTGCGGGCGGCGCCGGGGCAGGCAGCACGGTGGCGGCGGGGGCAGCGACGCTGCCGGACGCGGCGGAGAGGTTCGTAGGCAGTGTGGGGTTCGTGGCGATGCCGATCGCGACGACCAGGACGAGCGTCACAAGCATGCCGAGGGGCATCCCGAGGAGCACCCACGGCCACCGGCGAGGCCGAGCGGGGGGCGGGGCCGGAGGCGGGTAGGGAAGGTGACCGTGCTGCGGGTGGTTCATGGCACTCCTGCCGGGTGCGGGTGTGGTTGGGGGAGCCAGCGGACGTTCATCGCCACTGGCACTCGGGGCCGGTGGCGGGGTCGTTACCGACAGTGAGCCCTCGCATCGCGCATCGCCTGCTCGTAGCCCGTCGACGAGCGCCGCGAGCACCCGCCTCGCGTCGGGCTGAGATCGAGGCTGTTCATCGGGAGTGGGTTGCGCACGACCGGCCTGTTCATGACCGTTCGGGCTCACCGTCACCCCGGACGGGCAGCGCCGCGTGTGGCTGGACGAGCCCGTGAGCGCGCACACGTGGGAGCTGCTTCGTGATGGATTACGTCACCGGTTCGGCTCTGCACACGCGGCAGGTCCGGATCTCCTCGCGTGAGAGGTATCTCCCACGTGAGCTCCGCCGCGGCCGGTGATCAACTCGATGATCTGGCCGTGGGAACGCGTGGGACCTGGGCGGCGCAGAGCTGCACTCTGCTGTCACTCCCATGGTCACGTTTGACACTGATTGTCCCAGGTGAGAGCGCCTCGCCCGGCACGACACCACACGTCACGTGCCCTCTATGGGAGTTCCGCGGAACGCGCGCGGGTGCCGTCGTGGTGCCGTTGTGGTGAGGAATCGTTGGTAGGCGCGCCGTCCCCGGCTCGGGCCTCCCCGCCTCACCAAGCCGCCCACGGCTGCTGATGTGGCGATCTGGTTGGTCTCTCCTCTCCCCGCACCTCATGGAGATGGCCTGGTTGGCATCACCACCGAATTCTGTGGTTGCGCCGGCGGTCGTTACCGACGCGGCGGCACGGCGGACCCGACAAACGCGTCGCCTGGGTGCCACGCAACCGGCTGTGGTCCCGTTCCCACACCACTAACCCCGGTGAGACGGGCATGATCAGCGGAATCGGGACATGAGCCGCACCTCATGCAGCTCGGCGCGCCCACCGGCGGCTTGCTGGACAGACCAAGCCGACGAGAACCGACCAACAAAGGCAGGAACCATCGCGCACCATGATCCGAACTGCCGGTTGCCCATGTCTGTCGCCACGACCATGGACACCCGATACACCGGATCATGAACACCAAGATCGCGAGTATCGGTCGTCCACGGCTGTCGCCACAGCCATGGACAACCGATACAGCGGATCAGCGGCAGACCGCGGCGCGTCGCCCCCCGGACTACGTGACCGATGGGCCCGGGTGCAGCCCGAGCCAGCCGGAGCTCGGCGGGCCCTGGACCTCGCCGAGGTACAGCGTGAAGCTCTTCCGCCAGCGCTCGACCTCGGCGCGGTCGGCCATGAACTGGTCGAAGTGGTCGACGTGGGCGTTCGGGTGGTCCCAGATCGGCTTCAGCCCGCCGGCGGGGGTGACGTCGGTGCGCACCGACCAGCCGGTGTACGCGGCCTCCTGCACATCACGGGAGAGGTGCCAGTTCAGGTAGAGCTTCGCGGCGGCGGGGTGGGCGGCGCCCGCGAGGATCGCTGCGCGCTGCCCCCAGGCCAGGAACGGGACGTCGTCGGTGGCGACCCAGCGGGTCGGGGAGCCCGGCGCCGCGTTCAGCGTTCCCGCACCGCCGATGCCGATGGCCTTCTGCCCCTCGGCGACCGCGGCGACCGGCGCGTGGGTGCCGCGGGCGAACTGAACGTCCTGGGTGGAGAGCCTCGCCACCCAGTCCCAGCCGTACTCGTGCACGTACTGGCGGTAGAGGAACAGGACGGCGTCGTCGTCCTGCGGGTACGACGACGCGATCCGCCCCTTCCACCGCGGGTCGACCAGGTCGGGCGGCGCTGCGGGGGCGGCGGCGCCGACACTCGCGTTGTCGTACACGAAGCTCAGGGCGTTCACGGCGATCGCGAGCCACGCGCCGTCGGGGTCCTTGAACGCGTCGTGCAGGTCGGAGAAGCCCGCCGGCTTGTACGGCAGCAGCAGGCCCTCCTCCTTCCAGGAGGGGAAGTCGTGCAGCGTGTGCAGCTGCACCACGTCGGGGACGAGGGAGCCGGTCGCGATCTGGTTGTCGACGCGGACGTCGTGGAACTTGCTGTAGTCGACCACCGTGGTCAGCGACATGCGGGGGAAGCGGGCCAGGAACGCCTGCCCGGTGGCGTCGTGCTCGGTCGCGGTGGCCCCACCGGCGTACACGACCAGGTGGCCGCCCTCCGCCACGGCGTCGGCGTACAGCTGGTCGAGAGACCTCGTCTCCTCCGGGGCGTCCGGCGCGGAGCGGGAGGCCAACGGGCTGGTCACGGGCCTGGCGCAGGCCGCGAGCGACGCGCCGAGCGCGGCCGCCCCGAGCACCTGCCGCCTGCTGAACGTGGTCATCCCGGTCCTCCCACCTGCCGGGGACGCTACGTCCGGGGCAGGCCCGGGGCCGGTGCCGAACCGGGAAATCAGCCGATCGGGGCGGGCTGCCTCGGGGCGGGTGTCGCGGTGGGTCGGGTGGAGAGCAACCCGACCCCGACGCAGGTGATCAGCCCGCCGGTGATTCCGAGGGCGAGGCGGATCGGGGTGGTGCCGAAGGGTTCGCCGAGCACGAGCATGCCCAGCGCGCCGGCCGTGAACGGGTCGAGCAGGGTGAGTACCGCCAGTGGTGCGCCGAGCCCGCCGTCGCGGTAGGCGTGCTGGGCCAGCACGGTGCCGAGGCAGACCACGACGACGCCGACGGCGATCCGCTGGGGTTCGAGGTGCCCGAGGATGATGGTCTTGGCGGTGGCGGAGGTGAACCCGAAGCACACCGCGGCTGCGGCGGCGTACGCGATGGCCGAGCCGCGGCGGTGGTGGCCGGCGCCGAGGGCCAGTGCGGCGCCCACGGCGGCCGCGACGACCGCGGCCAGCACGGCGGCGGTGGGCCAGTAGCCGGTGGTGGCGTGGATCTTGTTGGCGGTGTGCAGGGCCTCGTGGGGGACGGCGGCGAGCACCGCGGGCAGCCCCATGACCACGCAGGCGGCGCCCGCCCACGAGCGGGTCGGCACCGGGCTTCGGCCCAGCCGCGAGCCGATGAGCAGGGCGATGACCAGGGTGGACACCCCGATCGGTTGGACCACGACCAGCGGTCCGGCGGCGACAGCGCCCAGGTGCAGCAGGGCGCCGACGATCGTGGCGCTGATCGCGGCCCACCAGCCGCGACGGCGGACCAGCCGGGCGACCAGGGCCACCCCGCCCGCCTGCTGCAGGGACGCTTCCCGTTCCTGCAGCACGGCCGACAGCGCGTAGCAGACCGCCGAGGCCACGGCGAGCACGACGGCGATCTGCAGGGACACGGGGGCAACAGTACGAGTCGGCTTGTCCGCTCAGGCGAACCGGCCCGGCCGGAACCCGGTCGAGCAGCGGGTGCCGGGCGCTCGTGACGATCTCGTCGGTG
This sequence comes from Pseudonocardia cypriaca, assembly GCF_006717045.1. NCBI lineage: Bacteria > Bacillati > Actinomycetota > Actinomycetes > Pseudonocardiales > Pseudonocardiaceae > Pseudonocardia > Pseudonocardia cypriaca. Next base: position 1,460,101 of record NZ_VFPH01000002.1, on the reverse strand, counting down.
ATCAGCTCGCCCGCGATCGTCCACCGCGGGTCCGTCGGCCCGACGGCGTAACACCATCCGGTCGTCCGGCGCCTTCATATTGTGATCCGCAGCTTCGTGGCCCAGCCGTACCCGTTGTTCGCGATCGTCGTCGTCGCAGGGCGTCTCGAGCCGTACGTCGGACGGGTCGTCGGGTGGGAACGGGTCGAGGACGAACCTGCAGGGCTCCTCGCGCCGGTCCTCACCCTTGGCGCGAGGACCTTCGTGCCGGGTGTGGCGGACCACGTCGCGTACGAGGACTCGCGCGAGTCGGCCGAGCGGCGCGCCTCCGTCCTCGCCGGGGCGGTCCGGCAGGCCGAGGACGAGGTGCGCGACGAGGGTCCGGTGCCCGAGCAGCGCACGCACGCGGGATAGGGGACACGCGCGCCGGAAACCTGCGACCATCCGACGATGCCGAGAACAATCACCGACGGGAAGGCCTTCAAGCTGGGGCTGTTCTCCGCGAACTGCTCGTCGGGGCTCGCGGTGACCCGGATCCCCGAGCGCTGGTCCGGCAGCTGGGAGGACAACCTGCGGCTCGCGCGCCTGGCCGACGACGTGGGGATCGACTTCCTGCTGCCCATCGCGCGGTGGATCGGCTACGGCGGGGAGACCAACTTCCACGAGGGCGTCCTCGACCCGGTGGCGTCCGCGGCGGCCCTCCTCGCGCACACGCGGCGCATCACCGTGTTCTCGACGATCCACACCGCGTTCAACCACCCCGTCGTGGCGGCGAAGCAGCTCGCCACGGTCGACCAGATCGGGGAGGGGCGGGCCGGCGTCAACATCGTGGCCGGTTGGAACGAGCCGGAGTACCGCGCCTTCGGCGTCGAGCTGCCGTCCGACCACGACGACCGCTACGCGCTGGCGCAGGAGTGGTGGGAGGTCGTCCGGTCGATCTGGACCGAACCGGGCTCCTTCGACCACGAGGGGCGGTTCTTCGCCCTCCACGGCGTCGAGGGCATGCCGAAGCCGTACGACGGGGTGCTGCCGGTGCTCAACGCGGGCTCGTCGACGCAGGGCCGCGGGTTCGCCGCCCGCAACGCCGACTTCGCGTTCACGATCGTCGGAGGGCCGGAGGACGGCGCGGAGGTCGTGCGGACGGTCCGTGAGCGCGCCGAGCGGGAGTACGGCCGTTCGGTGGGCGTGTTCACGCTGGGCCACGTCGTGTGCCGCCCCACCCGCCGGGAGGCGCAGGACTACCTGCACCACTACGCCGACGAGAACGCCGACTGGGCGGCCGTCGACAACCTCATGCGGCTGCAGGGCCTGCACGCCCAGTCGTTCACCCCGGAGATGCTCGCGACGTTCCGGGCCCGCTTCGCGGCCGGTCACGGCAGCTGCCCGCTCATCGGCACCCCCGACGACGTCGCGGACGAGATCGAGCGGTTCCACCGTGCGGGCTTCGGCGGGATGACGCTGTCCTTCGTCGACTACGTCGGCGAGCTCGAGTACTTCGCCCAGGAGGTCCTGCCGCGACTCGAGACCAAGGGCATCCGGCCGCCGATGTGATCAGGCCGGCTCGGGGCGAAGCTGGTGGCGAAGTTGCCCGGGTCCACGTACGCGATCGCCGCGAGCCACTACTCGACGAGGAGCGCCTCCAGGACCGGTGCGGGGACGACCAGGTCGGCCCGCTGACGCGTGCCCTCGACCAGCCGAGCGTTCGGCTCGTCCACGGTGGTCACCCAGGCCCGGGCCCGGTCCGGTGGCTTGCCGAACGTGACGTGCCGGGCGATGAGCTGCTCGAGGCGTACGTCCGGGCGGGGGTCGCAGAACCAGATCTCGTCGAGCTGTGCCGCCACCTCGGGCCAACGGCCGGACTCGACCAGCAGGTAGTTGCCCTCGGTGAGCACGAGCCGGGCGGCGCGTGGCACGGGGATGGCGCCCGCGAGCGGCTGCTCGAGGTCCCGCTCGAAGGCCGGCGCGTAGATCACGTCCTCGGCGTCGGCCCGGATGCGGCGGAGCAGGGCGACGTAACCGCCCACGTCGAACGTGTCGGGCGCCCCCTTCGCGCCGAGGCGCCCGATCGCGCGCAGGGCGACGTCGGCGAGGTGGAACCCGTCCATCGGCACGTGTGCCACCTGCTCTGGGGGAAGCTCGCGCAGGAGCGCCTCGACGAGCGTCGACTTGCCGGCGCCGGGGCTGCCGGTGATGCCGAGGATCGCCCGGCCCGGCCCTGCGGCGAGCGCGGCGGCACGGGCGACCAGGTCGTCGAGCGTCACCGTGGGCGGGCGGCGGCCAGTTGCCCGGCGATGAACGACCGGGCGTGGGCGGCGAGGTCGGCGCCGTCGGACCACAGGTTGCGCCACACCGCGAGGTCGCTCGACAGCCCCGGTGAGACGACCGCCGAGGAGAACGACTCGAACGTGATCGGGCCGGTGTAGCCGACGTCGGCGAGCGCGTGGAAGAAGGCGCCGAAGTCGAGGTGCCCGGAGCCGAGGTAGCCGCGGTGGTTCTCGCCGATGTGCACGTAGCCGAGCCGGTCGCCCACCTCGTGAACCGGGCGGACGAGGTCGTCCTCCTCGATGTTCATGTGATAGGTGTCCAGGTGGATCATGACGTTGTCGGCGCCGATGTCGTCGGCCAGCCGCAGCGCGTCGTGCGCGGTGTTGATCACGTGGGTCTCGTAGCGGTTGCAGATCTCCAGGCCGAGCGTCATGCCGTGACCCGCGGCCTCGGCAGCCAGCTCGCGCAGCACCCGCACCACGTTGGCCCGCCCGCCGTCGGTCAGGGGAGTGGAGTACTTGCCGAGTGCGCTGTACAGCGCCCCGGTGAGGATCGTTCCGCCGAGCTCCCGGGTGGTCGTCAGGGAGTCGGCGAGCAGCTGCGCGCCGCGGTCGACGACGGCGGGGTCGGTGCTGGAGACGTCGGCGTCGAACGCGAGCCCGCGCGAGCACGCCACTCCGATGCCCGCCCGCTCGAGCTCGGCCCTCGCGGCCGCGGTGTCGAGCTGCTTCGCGTCGTGGAGCGAGAGCTCCAGCAGGTCGTAGCCGGCCGCCTGCGTGCGGCTCACCGCCTCGCTCAGGGCGGACGGGGTGGTCTCGCCCACCCACACGAGTGCGTGCACGCCGATGGGATTCGTCACGCGGGTGATCCTCGCACGGCGATCCAGGGCGGGAAGTCGCTCATATGAGCGCAGCAGCGCACAGTTCGACGACTTTCCTTGACCGCCCGATGGCGGCAGCCAACAATCCGAGCCCTGCGTGTGGTCCTGGTCCTCAGGAGGAACCTTGTCCGGACATCGTGGGTGGCGTCGTGGCCGCCTCACCGCTGGTTTCGCGGTTGCAGCACTGGTGCTCGCCGGCTGTGCCGGGGCGGGCGGTGGAGGCGGTGGTGGCGGCGGAGAAGCCATCAGCGTCCTCATGGTCGGGAACCCGCAGATGGAGGACATCCAGAAGCTGACCGCCGACAACTTCACGAAGCAGACCGGGATCAAGGTCAACTTCACGATCCTCCCGGAGAACGAGCTCCGCGACAAAGTCACCCAGGACATCGCGACCGGCGCCGGCCAGTACGACGTGGTGACGATCGGGGCCTACGAGGTGCCGATCTGGGCGAAGAACGGCTGGCTGCACGAGGTCACGAGCTACACCGAGGGCGACGCGAACTTCGACAACGCCGACCTGCTGCCTGCGATGGTCGAGTCGCTGTCGGGGGAGGACGGGAAGCTCTACGCCGTGCCGTTCTACGGCGAGTCGTCGTTCCTCATGTACCGCAAGGACGTGTTCGAGGCCAAGGGCCTCACGATGCCGGAGCGCCCGACCTGGGACCAGGTGGCGCAGTTCGCGGCGCAGGTCGACGGCGCCCAGCCGGGCATGCGCGGTATCTGCCTGCGCGGTCTTCCCGGCTGGGGTGAGCTGTTCGCCCCGCTCACCACGGTCGTCAACACCTTCGGCGGCACCTGGTACACGAAGGACTGGCAGGCGCAGGTCAACGCGCCCGAGTTCCAGGCGGCCACGAAGTTCTACGTCGACCTCGTGCGCGCGCACGGCGAGCCCGGTGCGGCGCAGGCCGGCTTCACCGAGTGCCTGAACGCGATGAGCCAGAACCAGGTCGCGATGTGGTACGACGCGACGTCCGCGGCGGGTTCCCTGGAGGACCCGAGCGTCTCGAACGTCGCCGGCAAGATCGGTTACGTCTACGCGCCCGTCAAGGAGACGAAGACCTCCGGCTGGCTGTGGGCGTGGGCATGGGCGATGCCGCAGGACTCCAAGAACGCCGACAACGCCGCGAAGTTCATGCTGTGGGCGTCGAGCAAGGACTACGAGACGCTGGTCGGCCAGCAGCTCGGGTGGGCCAGGGTGCCGGCCGGCAAGCGCACCTCGACCTACCAAATCCCGGAGTACAAGCAGGCCGCCGCGGCGTTCGGGGACATCACCCTGAAGGCGATCCAGGAGGCGGACCCTACCAACCCGGGCGTGCAGCCGCGGCCGACCGTCGGCATCCAGTTCGTCGCGATCCCGGAGTTCGCCGACGTCGCGACGAAGGTCTCGCAGGACGTCAGCGCCGCGATCGCGGGCGACGGGGACGTCGGGCCCGCCCTGCAGAGCGGTCAGCAGCTCGCCCAGACCGCGGGCGACAAGTACAAGTCCCCGAAGTGACGGTGGCGGTGCCGAGATGACGACGCTGGCACCACCCGCCGGTGCGGTCCGCACTCCCGGGCCGCACCGGGGCGCAGGCGAGAGCAGGTGGCGGCGGCGGGCGCCGCTGCTGCCGGCCCTCGTCTTCGCGATCATCGTCACGCAGCTGCCGTTCGTGGCGACGCTCGTGCTCTCGACCTTGCACTGGAACATCCTGCGTCCGGGCGAGGAGAGCTTCGCGGGGCTCGCCAACTACGGGGTCGTGTTCACCGACGCCCGCCTGCGGGCCGCCGTGGTGAACAGCGTCGTCCTGACGGTGTCGGTGGTGCTGCTCAGCCTGGTCGTCGGGCTCGTGCTGGCGGTGCTGCTCGACCGCAAGTTCATCGGACGGGGCCTCGCGCGCACCCTGCTGATCGCCCCGTTCCTGGTGATGCCGGTCGCCGCCGCGCTGCTGTGGAAGCACGCGATCTACAACCCCACCTACGGGTTGCTCAACGGCACGCTCAACGGGATCGCCCAGCTGTTCGGCGATCGGGGGCCCACGATCGACTGGGTGTCGACGTTCCCGATGGCGGCCGTGGTGATCGCCCTGGTCTGGCAGTGGACGCCGTTCATGATGCTGATCCTGCTCGCGGGGCTGCAGTCCCAGCCCGGCGAGGTGCTGGAGGCCGCCAAGGTCGACGGCGCCTCCGGCGTGCAGACCTTCCGCTACATGACGCTGCCGCACCTGCGGCAGTACATGGAGCTGGGGATCCTGCTCGGATCGGTCTACGTGGTGCAGACCTTCGACCACATCTTCACGATCACGCAGGGCGGGCCGGGCTCGGCCACCACCAACCTGCCCTACGAGATCTACCTGACGATGTTCCGCAAGTACGAGTACGGCGAGGCTGCGGCCGCCGGCGTCGTCGTGGTGGTCGGCACGATCGTCGTGGCGACGTTCGCACTGCGGCTCATCTCCTCGCTGTTCCGGGAAGAGGTTGGACGATGACCGTCGATGTCGGCGCCGGCACCGCGGAGCGGACGGACGTCGCGCAGCCCCAGCCGGCGCGGCAGCGCAGGCGGCGGGTCGAGGACACCAGCACCGGGGCGAAGGCGGGCCCGGTCTGGACGTTGGTGGCGTGGATCCTCACGCTGTTCTTCTTCGCCCCGGTCGCGTGGATGGTGCTGACCTCGTTCCACCGGGAGGCCGACGCGGCGAGCAACCCGCCGAAGGTGCTCGCGCCGCTCACGTTCGAGCACTACGGCGAGTTGTTCGGCCGCAACATCGCACCGTTCCTCATCAACTCGGCCACCGCGAGCGTCGTCTCGACCTTGCTCGTCCTGCTGCTCGCGGTGCCGGCGGCGTACGCCCTGTCGATCAAGCCGGTCCAGAAGTGGACCGACGTGATGTTCTTCTTCCTGTCCACGAAGTTCCTGCCGCCGATCGCGGCGCTGCTGCCGATCTACCTGATCGTCAAGCAGGTCGGGATGCTCGACAACGTCTACACCCTGGTCATCCTCTACACCTCCATGAACCTGCCCATCGCGGTCTGGATGATGCGGTCGTTCCTGGCCGAGGTGCCGACGGAGATCCTGGAGGCCGCCGAGGTCGACGGGGCCGGCCTGATCACCACCCTGTGGCGGGTGGTCACACCCATCGTCCTGCCCGGCATGGCTGCCACGAGCCTGATCTGCTTCATCTTCAGCTGGAACGAGTTCATGTTCGCGGTCAACCTCACGGCAACCGTTGCCTCCACGGCCCCGGTCTTCCTGGTCGGGTTCATCACCAGCGAGGGGCTCTTCCTCGCCCAGCTGTGCGCCGCGGCCACGCTGGTGTCGCTGCCCGTCCTCATCGCCGGGTTCGTCGCGCAGGACAAGCTCGTGCGCGGCCTGTCGCTGGGAGCGGTCAAGTGACCGCGCTCGGCGCGAGGGCGCTGGCCTCACTCGACCCGGCCGTCGCGGTTCCCTCGTACGACCGCGGGGCCGTCCGGGCGGGGATCGTGCACTTCGGCGTGGGCGCGTTCCACCGCGCCCACCAGGCGATGTACCTCGACCGCCTGATGAACGATGGCAAGGCGCTCGACTGGGGCATCTGCGGCGTCGGCGTACTGCCCGGCGACCGGCGGATGCGGGACGCTCTGCAGGCGCAGGACCACCTCTACACCCTGGTGACCAAGCACCCGGACGGGACGTTCGAGCCGCGCGTCATCGGGTCGCTCGTGGACTACCTCTTCGCCCCGGACGACCCGGAGGCGGTGATCGAGAAGCTGGCCGACGAGGCCACCCGCATCGTCTCGCTGACCGTCACCGAGGGCGGTTACAACTTCAACGCCGTCACCGGCGAGTTCGACGCGACCAACCCCGACGTGGTGCACGACCTGCAGCCGGGCGTTGCGCCGCGCACGACGTTCGGCCTGATCACGGAGGGGCTGGTCAGGCGGCGGGAGCGCGGCCTCGCGCCGTTCACGGTGCTGTCCTGCGACAACATCCAGGGCAACGGCGACGCGGCGCGCAAGAGCTTCAGCGCGTTCGCCGCCCTGCGCGACCCCGAGCTCGGCAGGTGGGTGCAGGACGACGTCGCGTTCCCCAACTGCATGGTCGACCGCATCACCCCGGTCACCACCGACGACGACCGGGCCGAGATCGCCAGGCGGTTCGGCGTGGAGGACCGCTGGCCGGTGGTCTGCGAGCCCTTCACGCAGTGGGTGCTGGAGGACTCGTTCCCGCTCGGAAGGCCCCCGTTCGAGGACGTGGGCGTGCAGGTCGTCACCGACGTCGAGCCGTACGAGCTGATGAAGCTGCGGCTGCTCAACGCCAGCCACCAGGCGCTCTGCTACTTCGGCTACCTCGCGGGCCACCGGCTCGTGCACGACGTGTGCCAGGACCCGCTGTTCGCGAACTTCCTGCTCGCCTACATGGAACGCGAGGCCACGCCGACGCTCGAGCCGGTGCCCGGCGTCGACCTCGGGGAGTACAAGCCCAACCTGATCGCCCGGTTCTCCAACCCGCACGTCCGCGACACCGTCGCGCGGCTGTGCGCCGAGAGCTCCGACCGCATCCCGAAGTGGCTGCTACCGGTGATCCGGCACAACCTCGCGCACGGCGGCGAGATCACCAGGTCCGCGGCCGTCGTCGCGAGCTGGGCCCGCTACGCCGAGGGCGTCGACGAGGAGGGACAGCCCATCGAGGTGGTCGACCGGCTCGCGGACCGGCTCACGGCCGCCGCGCGCCGGCAGCGCGACGACCGGCTGGCCTTCCTCGCCGACCGCGAGGTCTTCGGCGACCTGATCGACGACGAGCGCTTCACCAGCGTCTACCGCCGGCACCTCGACTCGCTCTACGAGCACGGCGCCCGGGCGACGCTGGAGAAGCTGGCGTGAGCGGCTTCCCGCTCAGCGCCCCGGTGATCAAGAGCCACTCGCCGGCAGCCCGGGACGAGTGTTGTGACCTCAGCTCTGCCCGGAGGTCGCCGCTCGCCGCGGGAGGACCCAGCCGGGCCGCACCCAGTGGCAGGTGTAGCCGTAGGGGTGCTTCTGGAGGTAGTCCTGGTGCTCCTCCTCGGCCTCCCAGAAGTCGCCGGCAGGCTCCACCTCCGTGACGACCTTCCCGGGCCACAGACCGGAGGCGTCGACGTCGGCGATCGTGTCGCGGGCGACGCTCTCCTGCTCGTCGCTGGTGTAGTAGATCGCCGACCGGTAGCTGCGCCCGACGTCGTTGCCCTGGCGGTCCTTGGTGGTCGGGTCGTGGATCTGGAAGAAGAACTCCAGGATGTCGCGGTAGCTGATGACGTCGGGGTCGAAGACGATCTCGACGGCCTCGGCGTGGTCGCCGTGGTTGCGGTAGGTCGCGTTCGGCGTGTCGCCGCCCGAGTACCCGACGCGGGTGGAGACGATGCCGGGTCGGGCCCGCAGCAGCTCCTGCGCTCCCCAGAAGCAGCCGCCCGCCAGGATCGCGCGCTCGGTCGCCATCGTGATCGCCTCCTCGATGCAGGTTCTTCGCGTATCTCGCGTCCTGCCCCTTCCAGCAACGGGTGTGGGCCGGCCTCTGTTCCGGCGTCGGTCATATGGGTGTGGCGCCCGGACCGTCCGCACGGGTAGACATGACCATGGCATCGAGGCCCCGATCGGCCGGAGTCCGGCAGCGTTCACTCATGGTCTGGCGGGCGCTCAGCGCGCTCTTCCTGCTCGCGATGGGCGGGCTCCACCTCTACCTCGTCTTCAACGGCACCGGCGGCATCCTCGGGATCCTCTTCACGCTCAACTTCGTCGGCGGGCTCGTGCTCGCGATCGCCATGCTCGTCGTCCGGGGGTGGCTCCTGCCGGTGGCGAGCGTGCTGAGCCTGCTGTTCCTGGTGGGCACGTTGCTCGCGCTCGTGCTCGCGCTGACCGTCGGGCTGTTCGGCATCCAGTCCAGCCTGAGCTACGACCTCGCGCCGACCACGCTCGTCGTCGAGTCCATCGGCGCCGTCGTGCTCGCGGTGACCACGGTGCTGGTGCTGCGGGCGCGCCGCGGCATCTGATCCGGCGGCGTCACACCGTCGCGATCGGGGTCACCGGTGAGCCGACGGCGCCAGGCAGGCGGAGCGGGGGAGCGGTGAGCAGGAAGCGGGAGCGGCCGGCCGCACGCAGGTGGGCCGCGAGGTCGGAGATCCACCACAGCTCGCCGAGGTGCACGCCGAGCCGGAACAGGCACAGCTCGTGGAGCGGCAGTGCCGGCTCGTCCTGCAGCTCGTGGTCGGGAGGGAAGGCCTCGACGGCGTAGTTGTCCGCGGCGATCGCGGCGACGCCGCTGTCGCGGATCCAGTTCTGCAGGTCGGGGTCCGCGCCGTCGAGGACGGCGCACACATCGAGCGAGTCGGGGTCGGGCTTGCCGTGCTGGGCGGCCAGGAGGCGGGTGAACCCGGTGTGCAGCACCAGTAGGTCGCCGGGCTCGACGACGACGTCGTCGGCGTCGAGCACCCGAGAGAGCGCCTCGTAGCCGACGAGCGTGCGCTCCGTGCCGAAGTGGGCCTCGAGGTCGACGAGCACGGCCCGGCCCTGGACGCCGTGGCGTGCCATGTGGCTGATGTCGACGGGGCCGGCGTTCGAGGTCGAGGCGGTGCCCTCGGTGGCGCCGTCGACGCGGCCGAGACTGCGGATGCCGGCCAGCTCGAGGTCGTCCGGGCCCACGACGTCGGTCCCGGCGCGCCACCCGTTGTAGAAGACGCGTTCTGCGGTTCCGTCGCCGTCGGCGTCGAAGTGGGAGCCGGCGTGGCCGAAGGCGTCCCACTGCGTGGAGTACTGGGTGTGCAGCACGACGAGGTCGTCGCACATGACGTCGCTGGCGCCGGGGAAGGCGATCATCATGTCGCAGTTGAAGCCGATGGCGCCGGACCGCAAGGTGGGCCGCAGGACGGGCGGGAGCCGGTTCGGGTTGAGCACCGCGCCGCCGGGCAGGTTCAGCGGCAACGAGAGGCAGAACGTGACGCCGTCGCGCACCTCGGCCACACCCTTGCGGACCTGATCCGGTCCGACCAGGTTGAGGCGTCCCATGCGGTCGTCCTGGCCGAAGTCGCCCCAGGTCGAACCCTCCGGCCGGTTGCGCCAGCGCGCCATCGTCGCCCCCTTCGTCGCTCGCGGTGTGATCGATCCCGATTATCGGATCATCGTCGGCGCCGTGGGGTGATCCGGGCGTTGGGCAGAACGGGTGCAGGGAGCCGGCCAGGCGTTCCGGCGTAGCCGTCGATGCGGCCGAACTGGTCGGACTCGCGTTCCCACGCCTCCCGGAACGCCACGATCTCGTCGTGGCTGCGGGCCACGAAGTTCCACCACATCACGATGTCCTCGGCGAACGGGGCGCCGCCGAGGAGCAGCACGCGAGCCGGCTCCGGGCCGGGGTTGGTCAGCTCCAGGCTCGCTGCGCCGCAGGGCAGGTAGCCGAGCTCGGCGCGGGCCAGTTCGGTGCCGGCGAGCGTGACCGTGCCGGTGTCGACGAGGACGCCGTGCTCGTGGGTCGGGTCGACCGCGAGCGCGATGCGGGCGTGGCCGTCGAGGACGATCTCGGCGCCGAGCAGCGAGGTGAAGGTCGGCACGGGCGAGGTCTCGCCGGCGAGGGTGCCGAGGAACACGCGTGCGGTCGCACCGCCGAGGTCGATGGGTGACGGGATGTGGTGGTGGAAGGCGCGTGCGGCGCGGCGGTGCGCGTCGGGCAGGGCGACCCACAGCTGCACGCCGTGCAGGGTCATGACGCCGGGGGTCGAGACCTCGGAGTGGCAGATCCCGTGCCCGCCGGTCATCAGGTTCAGCTCGCCGGGCCGCACGATCGCGTGCGTGCCGAGGCTGTCGCGGTGCTCGACCTCGCCGGTGAACAGCCAGGTCACCGTCTGCAGGCCGGTGTGCGGGTGCGGGGGCACATCCATCCCCGCGCCTGCGACGTCGTCGGGGCCGTAGTGGTCGGCGAAGCACCACGCGCCGATGAGCGACCGCTCGCGCTGGGGCAGCGTCCGCCGGACCGTCATCGCGCGGGGGCCGCCGAGCGGCACCTCACGGGCGGTCAGGACCTCGACCGTGCCGGTGCCGGGCTCGCCGCCGGGGCAGGTGAGCTCGGCCGGGAGCGCTTCGGTGTTGCTCATGGGCCAGTCCCTCAGGCGGCTTCGGTCGAGCGGGCTCGCGCGACGATACGGCCGCGCGGGGAGTCGGGGAAACGGTCGAGCACGGCGCGCACCTCGTCGGCGGGGACGTCGGCGCCGAAGAGCTCGGTCCCGGGTTCGAAGCGGACGCCCTCGGCGAGCGGGCCGGCGACGACCGGGTCGAAGCCGAGCGCGTCGACGAGCCGGGTGACCGCGGAGACGTCGGCGGGATCGTCGCCCGCGACCGCGATGGCCTTCCGCCCGGGCGTCCCCGCGGGGCGGGCCTCGGCCTCGAGGTCGTGGTACCCCATGTGGTTGAACGCCTTCACCACCCGGGATGCGGGCAGGAAGGCCTGCACGATCTCGCTGGAGGAGGTGCGGGGGTCGGTGAGGTCGTCGCGGACGCCGTCGGTCTCCCACCAGTGGTTCATCGCGTCGATCACGAGCTTGCCGCGCAGCGCGCCGGCGGGGATGGTCCGGTACCTGCCGAGGGGCAGGGCGAGTACGACGACGTCGGCCTGCGCGGCCGCCTCGGCGGCGGTGGTGGCGATCGCGCCCGGCGTGACCACCTCGACGATGAGGGCGATCTTCGCCGGGTCCCCGGAGCCGGCGACGAGCACGCGGTATCCGGCGGCGATGGCGAGGCGGGCGAGCACGGTGCCGACCTTGCCGGCCCCGAGGATGCCGATCGTGCGGATCACGACGTCTCTCCGAGGATGTCGCGGACCACGGGGATGACCTTGGTGCCGTAGAGCTCGACGGCCCGCAACCGCGCGCTGGTCGGCAGGGAGCCGGAGGTGTAGAGCAGGTCGAACCGGCCGACACCGAGTGCCCGTACGGCGCCGGCGATCTTGCGGGCCACGGTGTCGGGTGAGCCGACGTACATCGAGCCGTGCTCGATCTCCGCGTCGTACTCCTCGCGGCGCAGCGGTGGCCAGCCGCGCTGGGCGCCGATGCGGTCGCGGATGACCTTGTAGCGGGGGTAGTGGACCTCCTTGGCCTCCTCGTCGGTGTCGGCGATGAAGCCCGGTGAGTGCATGCCGATCGGCCACGCGGTGGTGCCCAGCTGTTCGGTGGCGCGGCGGTAGAGCTCGACGAGCGGGGCGAACCGCCCGGGAGGGCCACCGATGATCGCGAGCATGAGCGGCAGGCCGTAGCGGGCGGTGCGCACGATCGACTGGGGCGAGCCGCCGACCCCGACCCAGGTGGTCAGGCGCCCGGAGTCGGTCTTGGGGTACACGTCGGCGTCCTCGAGCGGGGCCCGCACGGTGCCGCTCCACGTGACCGGCTTCTCGTCGAGGAGCCGGACGAACAGGTCGAGCTTCTCCTCGAAGAGCACCTCGTAGTCGGCCAGATCGTAGCCGAACAGGGGGAACGACTCGGTGAACGAGCCGCGCCCCAGGATCACCTCGGCGCGCCCACCGGAGATCGCGTCCACCGTCGAGAAGCGCTGGAACACCCGCACCGGGTCGTCGGAGCTGAGCACGGTGACGCCGGAGCCGAGGCGGATGCGTGAGGTGCGGGCCGCGATGCCGGCGAGCACGGTCTCGGGGGTCGAGATCGCGTACTCCGGCCGGTGGTGCTCACCGAGCGCGATGGCGTCGACGCCGAGCTCGTCGGCGAGGGTGGCCTCGGTGACGACCTGCCGGATCGCCTCGGCGTGGGACACGAGGGCGCCGGTGTCGTCCTCCGGCACGTCACCGAAGGTGTCGAGCCCGAGCACGAGTTCGGTCATCGGAAGCTCCTCTCTTGTTGACGCATCTACATCTACTCCGAGTTTGGTGACGCGTCAACTTTCTTGGTACGGTCGGAGCGTGGACGAGGCGCGCTGGCTCGACGAGCGGGAGGCGCGCGTGTGGCGCGGGATCATCGGGGTGCAGCAGCGGCTGAGCGCGGTGCTGGAGCGCCGGTTGACCCGGGACGGCGGGCTGTCGGGGGCGGAGTACACGCTTCTCGTGCCGCTGTCCGAGGCCCCTGACGGGCTGCTGCGGGCGCGTGACCTCGGCCGGATGGTCGGCTGGGAGCGCAGCCGGATCTCCCACCAGGTCGCGCGGATGGAGAAGCGCGGCCTGGTCGCCCGCGAGGAGTGCAGCGAGGACGCGCGCGGTTCGATGGTCCGCCTCAGCGATGCCGGCCGGGCGGCCATCGTCGCGGCCGCACCCGCTCACGTCGCGGCGGTCCGCCAGTACTTCTTCGACGCGCTCACCGACGCCGAGCTCGACGTCATCGGCCCGGCGCTCGAACGGGTGCTCGACCGGCTCCCCGAGAGCGACGGCGGCTAGCGGGGTCGGTCAGGGCTGGGCGGAGGGGAAGCGCGGTTCGCGCTTCTCGCGCAGCGCCGTGTAGCCCTCGACGACGTCCGGGCCGAGGAAGGTCAGCATCTCGTAGGCGGCGGACTGGTCGAAGGTGGGTCCGGCGGCGCGCAGCCAGTTGTTGAGCGCCTTCTTGGTGAGCCGGATCGCGGGCTGGGAGCCGGTGGCCAGCGCGTCGGCCACGCGCAGTGCCTCGTCGAGGACCTGTTCGCGGGGCAGGGCCTTGGCGACCATGCCGAGTCGTTCGGCCTCGGCGCCGGTGATCATCTCGCCGGTGAGCAGGTAGTAGCGGGCCTTGGCCATCCCGGCGAGCAGGGGCCAGATGATGGCGGCGTGGTCGCCTGCCGCGACGCCGAGCTTGACGTGCCCGTCGCCGATCCGGGCGTCCTCGGCTGCGATGGCGATGTCGGCCAGCAGTGCGGCGACGGTGCCGGCGCCGACGGCGACGCCGTTGATGGCCGACACGATGGGCTTCTCACAGTTGATGATGTTGTAGACGAGGTCGCTCATCTCCTTGAGCATGTGCGAGACCCGGTCGTAGTCGCCGGCCATCCGTTCGACCATCGCCAGGTCGCCGCCGGCGGAGAACGCCTTGCCGGCGCCGGTGATGACCGCGACGCGGGTGCCGGGGTCGGCGGCGACGTCGATCCAGACCCGGGCGAGCTCGTTGTGCATCTGCTCGTCGGCGGCGTTGTACTTCTCCGGCCGGTCGAGCGTGATGAGCAGGACGCCGTTGGGGCGGCGGGAGAACGTCAGCTGCTGGTAGTCGTCGAAGCTCACCGCGCCGAGTCAACCAGCCGATGCGGTTCCATGGCGTCCGTCGGCGTCAACGGCGGCCTGACGACGGACGGCCGGCCGTCCGGCGCGCTGCGGCCAGCGCCAGCCAGCCGAGCACCACGCCGATCAGCCCGAGCGCCACGGCAATGAGGGCCCCGGCGAGGCCGTTGCCGGTTCCGAGACCGCCGGCGGCGTTGGCCCCGTGCAGGCCGCCGACGATCACGCCGATCAGCCCGAGCACCACGGCGATGACGGCCTGCCGCCTGCGGCGGCGGGCCATGGCCAGCCCGCCGACGACCACCCCGACCAGCGCGATCAGCGCGGCGGCGGTGGGCACGGTTCGCCCGATGCCGAGGACGTAACCGGCGGCCTGGGGTGCGGCGAGCAGGAGAGGGGTGGACATCGGAGATCCCTTCGGTCGGGGGAAGTTCGGTCCCCGATGCTGATCGCCGGGCGGGCGGTGCGCGTCGGACGCCGGTGGTGTTTCCCGGCTGGTGCGCGCGACGTACGGTCAGCCGCTGGTGGTAGTTCCGGGACACCACACGGGGTGGATGCACACCCGCGGTCGGCCGCGGACCATGGTGGGCCGGGCGGACGGCGGGAGGACGGTCGACATCATGCGAGTGGTCGTGGTCGACGCGATCCTCGGTGCCTGCGTGGCGGTCGGGCTCCTCGCCGCCGCCGTCGTCGAAGGCGGCCGGGTGGACGCCGGCGTGGTCGCCCTGCTCGCGACGGTCGCCGCCGCGATCGCCCTGCGCCGCCGCTACCCGGTCGCGGTGCTCGGCGTGCTCGACGCGGTCCCCGTCCTCTGGTTCCTCGCGGAGGGGCCCGGCCTGCTGATCACGCTGGTGCCGCTGATCGGCTGCTACACCCTCGCGGCGGACCGGGGCTGGCGGTGGGGCCTCGCAGGCGCCGTGCCCACGGCGTTGATCCAGATCCTCGCGATCCGGGTGGTGCTCGGCGACACCGAGACCGTGGGCGTCGTCCCGATCGAGCTGCTGCTGTCCGCGACCGCGGCCAGCGCCGGGACGGCCGTGGGCTACTACCGGGCGCTGCTCGCGGCCACCCGCGCCGAGCTGGCGCGGGAGACCCGGACCCGCGAGGAGCGGGCGCGCCGCCTCGCCGCCGAGGAGCGGCTGCGCATCGCGCGGGAGCTGCACGACGTGTTCGGCCACGCCATGGCCGCCATCAGCGTGCAGGCCGGGGTGGGCCTGCACCTCGTCGAGCAGCGGCCGGGGCAGGCCCGCGAGGCCCTCGCCGCGATCAAGAAGGTCTGCGACGACGGCCTCACCGACGTCAAGACCATCCTCGGCATCCTGCGCTCCGACCCCTCCGACGAGGAACCGCGCGCACCCAGGGGTGGCCTGGACCGGCTTCCCGAGCTGGTCGACACGGCCGAGGCGGCCGGCCTGCGGGTCGAGCTGCAGGTCGACGGCGATCCGCGTCCGCTGCCCGCCCCCGTCGACATGGCCGCCTACCGGATCATCCAGGAGGCGCTGACCAACGTGCTGCGCCACGCGGAGGCGCGGACCGTGCGACTGACGCTGACGCACGAGCCGTCACGGCTCTCGGTCCGGATGCGTGACGACGGCCTCGCTGCCGCCGCGGACTCCCCGGACGGGCACGGGATCGACGGGATGCGGGAGCGGGCCCGCGCGCTGTCCGGGCGGCTCACCGCGGCGCCGCACCCCGCGGGTGGCTTCGAGGTGTACGCCGAGCTGCCGATCCCGAACCCGCGATGATGGCCGACGTGAGCGAGCCGATCCGCGTGCTCATCGCCGACGACGAGGCCCTCGTCCGCGGCGGCTTCCGGGTGCTCGTCGAGTCCGAGCCGGGGATGGTCGTGGTCGGGGAGGCCGCCGACGGCGCCACCGCGGTGGAGCTGGCCCGGCGGACCCGGCCCGACGTCGTGCTGATGGACATCCGGATGCCCGGTGTCGACGGGCTGCGCGCCACCCACGAGATCGCCGCCGACCCCGACCTCGCAGGCGTCCACGTGCTCATCCTGACCACGTTCGACCACGACGAGTACGTCGTCGACGCGCTCGGCGCCGGTGCCGCCGGCTTCCTGATCAAGAACACGGAACCCGTCCAGCTGTTGCGCGGCATCCGCGTCGTCGCCGGTGGCGAGGCGCTGCTGTCGCCGGGGCTGACCCGCCGGTTGATCGCCCGGCTCATCGAGCGGAGCGCGACCCCGCGGCTGAACGCGGACGCGCTGGACCAGCTCACGGCCCGGGAGAAGGAGATCGTCGGGCTCGTCGCCCACGGCCTGAGCAACACCGACATCGCCGGGGCGCTCACGATCAGCCACGCCACAGCGAAGACCCACGTCAGCCGCGCGATGGCCAAGCTCGGCGCCCGCGATCGCGCGCAGCTGGTCGCCATGGCCTACCGGTACCGCCTCGTCGAACCACCGGCCCCGGGCGCCTGACCGCGCGGTATGAACGGCCGTGGGGTCCCACGATCACGCGCAGGCGTCGGCGATCGCCGCGGTGTCCCAGTAGAACGGCCAGACCTCCGTGATGCGCCCCTCGGCGACGCGCACCGTCTGCAGGATCGGGAACTCCAGCTTCCGGCCGGTCGCACGGGCGGTGGCGCGCACCTCGGTGCGCACGACGACCACATCGCCTGCCGGGTGGAACTCCTGCTCCAGCATCTCGAAGGACTCCCAGGCCGTGCTCATCGCCACGAAGAACCGCTCCAGCCCCGCGTGTCCGCGCCAGGTGCCGCCGTAGGGCAGCGCGTCGGCCTGGTGCAGCACCACGTCCGGCGCGAAGAACGGCGCCAGGGTCTCGAAGCTCGCGCGTCCGGGCCCGCCCGCGTCCAGGTAGACCTGTTCGGCCGAGTACATGCCCTTCAGCACCGTCAGTGCGTCGCCGGTCATGCGGCCGAGTCTCGCCGCCGGGACCCGCCGGTGCTGGCGGGGATCAGCCCTCGATCCCGCAGCCGCCCCAACCGATCGGGGGCTCCCCAGGTCATACCGGTCATGACGACGATCGATCTGGAGCGCGCGGAGCGAGTGGCCCGTGCAGGCGCGCCGTACCCCTACTCGTCGGCGGCCCAGGCGCGGGAAGCGCACCAGCAGGCCGCCGGCCGAGCGTTCACCCGCTACCTCGGCTGGGGCTACCTGGTGGGTGTGCCCGGCTTCCTGGCGCTGTTCGTTCCGCTGGCGTGGCACTCGGGCACGGCCCTGCTGATCCTCGGCGGGGGCGTCGTCGCGCTGGCGGTGGCCGCGGTGGCGATGGTCCCGCTGTGGAAGACGATCGGCCGGCACCGGGCCGTGCTCGCGGAGTACGGCATCGCGACGAACATCTACGGGCAGGTGCTCCCTCCCCGTGACGAGGCCGCTGAGCGCCGCGCCCAGGAGCGACGGGCACAGGCGGCCGAGGGGATGGATCTGCAGGCGGAAGCCCGCCGGGCGCTGCGGATCTACCGCCGTGTCGTCGGGCTCAACACCGCCGTGGTCGCAGCGTTCTGGGTCGTCGCGGCACTCTTGGACAAGCCGCTCCGGCACGCCAGCCAGGTGCTGCCATGGGCACTGCCCTCCGTGGCGGCCGGTCTGGCCCTCGGCTACGTGCTGCATTCGGCCCTGGGCAGGGTGGAGGCGGCGTCTGCTGGGAAGTACACGCGCGCATCCCGCAGTGCGGGCGTCGTGGCCTTCGTCGCCGCGCTGTCCGCCGGGGCCCCTTTCGCCTCCTTCACGCGTGATCTCATCGTGCCGGACGGGATTCTTCCCACCGGCTACGAATGGGTCCGGTTGTTGACGTTCGGCCCTCAGATGCTGATCGTGGCGTACTGGGCGCTGGTGTCGGCCCGCTCCTTCAGCCGCAAGCTGCAGGAGATGAGTGAAGGCCCCACACCGTAGGTCGCGTGACCGGGGTCAGCCCTTGATCCCGGTCTCCGCCACGCCCTGCACGAGGTAGCGCTGCAGGAAGACGAACACCAGCACCAGCGGCACGATCGAGATCAGCGCGGCCATGAACACCTGGTGCAGGTTGATCGTCTGCGCCGTCATCAACGTGGAGAGCGACACCTGCACCGTCCACATCGACGAGTTCTGCCCGACGACGAGCGGCCACAGGAACTGGTTCCACGCGGAGATGACCGTGATGACCGAGATGGCGGCGAAGAAGCCGAGCGAGTTCGGCACCACGATCCGCCAGAAGACGCCGAGGTAGCCGAGACCGTCGATGCGCCCCGCCTCCTCCAGCTCCCGCGGGAAGTTGAGGAAGTACTGGCGGAACAGGAACGCGGTGAACCCGCTGAACAGCACCGGGACGATGATCCCCTGGTAGGAGTTCACCCAGCCCAGCCGGGAGACGATGATGAAGCTCGGCACGAACGTCACCGCGGGCGGCACCATCAGCGTCAGCAGCACCGCGTAGAAGATCGGCGTCGCGTACCGGAACGGGATGCGGGCCAGCGCGTACCCGGCCATGGACGAGAGCAGCACCGTGCCGACCGTCTGGGCCACCGCGATGAACGCCGAGTTGAGCAGTGCGCGGGCGAAGTTCGCCGACGAGTCCTCGAAGACCTCGGCGACGTTCCCCCACTGCAGCGAGCTCGGGAAGATCGTCCAGTTGACGCCGGTGATCTCCCGGTCGGTGGAGAGCGCGTTGCGCAGCATCAGGTAGAACGGCAGCAGGAACAGCACGGTCGCCACGACCAGCGCGGCGTAGCGCGCCACCACGAGGTACGCCGGGGAATGCCTCACGTCTCCGGCCTCCCGAACCCGTAGATGCGGTTCTGCCCGAGCGTCACCAGCACGATGAGGGCGGCGAGGATCATGGCGCCCGCGCTGCCGTGGCCGTAGTCCTGGTTGCTCTGCGCCGTGTAGTAGAGGTAGACCAGCGGCGGCCGCGCCAGCGAGCTGTTGCTCAGCAGGTTGAAGAACTCGTCGAACGCCTGGTACGCCGCGATCAGGTTGAGCAGCAGCACGGCCACCGACGTCGTCCGCAGCTGCGGCAGGGTGATGTACCGGAACGTCTGCCACCCGGCCTTGGCGCCGTCGACGTACGCCGCCTCGTAGAGCTCGGGGGAGATCCGCTGCAGCCCCGCGAGGAACAGGATGATGTAGAAGCCGAGCTGCAGCCACAGCCGCACGGTGGCCAGCACCAGCCAGTACCAGGGCGGGTTCACGGACGACAGCCACGCGATGTTCTCCACCCCGAACAGCGAGAGCACCTGGTTGGCCAGCCCGAACCGGACGCCGTTGAAGATCGACAGCTTCCATATCAGCGACGCCACGACGTACGAGCACGCGGTGGGCAGGAAGAAGGCCGACCGGAAGAAGGCCCGCGCCACCGTGATCTGGTTGAGCAGCACCGCGAGCAGCAGCGACAGCACGAACGTGAGCGGCACGATGATCGCGGCGAAGATCGTGAACGTCCACAGGCTGTCCAGGAACGGCCCTGGCTGCAGCAGGTCGATGTAGTTCTGGAGGCCGACGAACTCGCGGGGCTGCACCGTGTTCTGCGCCCGGTTGAAGCTGAGGACGAAGCTCCAGGCGATCGGCAGGTACACGAACAGGACCAGCCCCGCGAGGAACGGCCCCATGAAGAGCCAGAACGCCGGCGTGGCCCCCATGCTCCCGCGGCGCCGGGAGCGGACGGGGGCCACCTGCGTCGCGGGCGGGGCCTGAACCGCGCTGCTGTGTCTGATGGTGAGCTCCGCTCACGCCGCGAGGCGGGCCAGCTCGGCCTCGACCGCCTGCTGCGCCTTCGCCAGCTCCGCGTCGATGTCACCGCCGCCGCGCACGATCGCGGTGGCGGCGTCGGCGAACGCCGACTTCATCTTCGGCGTCCACATGGGGTTCGGCGCCACCGCGGACTCGTTGAAGATGCGCAGCGCGTCGGCCGCCACCCCCTCCTGCAGCTTCTGGGCCCGGGAGGCGAGGCTCTTGCGCGGCGGGATGTGGAAGCCGTAGGAGAGGTTGAAGTCCTCCTGGGCCTCGGCGTTGTCGATCCACAGCCACTTCACGAAGTCCTTCGCGAGGTCGACGTCGCGGGCCTTCGCACTGACCATGGAGGTCCAGCCACCGAGGAAGGTGGCCGGCTTGCCGACGGTGGCGCTCAGCGCGGGCCACGGCACGATGCCGAAGTCGTCGCCGAAGGCCTCCTTGATCTTCGGCATCGCCCACAGCCCGCACCACTGCATGGCGGCGAGCTCCTGGGTGAACGCCGACGGGTCCCACCAGTCGGTTGGCGCGCCGAGCAGGAGCGAGCCGCTCTGGGCGAGCTCGCGCAGCTTGCTCAACGAGTCCTTCGCCTCCGGCGTGGTGAAACCGACCTTGTTGTCGGGGGTGAGGCTCGCCGTTCCGGCCGTCCACAGCACGAGGTCGAGCAGGGCGCCGCCGCCGAACGCGGGCGTGACGCCGGCGTCGTTGCCGATGAACAGGCCCTTGACGCCGCCCCGGTCGAGGGCGCGGGTCGCGTTGATCAGCTCGTCCATGGTGGTGGGCGGCTGCACGCCCGCTGCGGCCAGCAGGCTCTTGCGGTAGTAGAGGAAGCCGGTGTCGTCCACGATCTTCACGCCGTAGATCGACCCGTCCAGCGAGGTGGCCGTGATGTCGGTGTCGGTGTAGTCGCTCCGCACCGGGCCGACGATGTCGTCGAGCGGGACGATCTGTCCGCTGCGCACCATGTCCACGTTGAGCTGGTACTCGAAGACGTCCGGCCCGCTGTCGGACAGCAGCCCGGACGACAGCTTCGACTCGTAGTCACCGGGCGTCCACTGCACCTCGACGGTGGCCCGGTCGTAGCCCTGGGCGTACCGCTGCACCGCCTGCTCGGTGCCCGACTCGCCGTACAGGTGGTACCACTGCTTGAGCGTCGGCTTGCCGCCGCCGGACCCGCCGCCGGTGTCGACGCCACCGCTGTCCCCACCGCACGCCGCGAGCGCGCCGCCGAGGCCGAGCGCGCCGACGAGCGACAGGAACGTGCGCCGGGTGGACACCGGCAGGTGGGACATCTCCGCAGGCATGGATGACCTCTCGTCGTCGCTGACGGGGCGGGGTGGGGCGGGCGGAAAGCCTTTGCCCGAAGATCGGACGTTATGACCGGCCTCGGACGGGTGTCAATGCGTCATGCTCGCCGATACCGGAGCGTGACGATCCGGAACGGGCGCAGCCGCAGCGTGCCGTCAGCGGCCAGGGCGACCGGCTCCGGGAGCGGGCGTTCCAGGAGGTCCGTCTCGACCACTCCCGAGTGCTCGAAGTCCGCGGTGACCCGCGCGTTCGCCCGGCTGCCGTGCGCCTCGTACAGCCGGACGACCACGTCGCCGCTGCCGTCCTCGGCCAGCTTGACCGCCTCGACGACCACCGCGGGGGAGTCGACGGTCACCAGCGGGGCGATCGGCGAGCTGCCCCGGACCGTGCGCAGCGGCAGGTTCAGCCGGTAGCCCTCGGCCACCGCGTCGGCGATGGTGGCGCCTGCGCGCAGCGAGACCCGCATCCGGTGCTCGCCCTGGTCGGCTGTGGGGTCGGGGAAGAGCGGGGCGCGCAGCAGCGACAGCCGCACCACCGTGGTCGTGCCGCCGTCCGGGCGGGTGGAGCGGGTGACGTCGTGGCCGTAGGTGGAGTCGTTGGCGACGGCCGTGCCGTAGCCGGGCTCGCCGACGTGCACCCAGCGGTGGGCGACCGTCTCGAACCGGGCGGCGTCCCACGAGGTGTTGGTGTGGATCGGCCGGTGCAGGTGCCCGAACTGGATCTCCGACGTGGCCCGCTCTGCGTGCACGTCGACCGGGAACGCGAGCTTGAGCAGCTTCTGGCGCTCGTGCCAGTCGACGTGCGTGTCGACCTCGATCGACGCCGACCCGGCTGCGAGGGACACGACCTGGGTGATCGTGGACGCGCCGGTCTTGCGCACGATCCGCACGGACGCCCGCTGCGGCTCGCGGCCGACGACCGACAGCTCGGCGACCTCGACGAGGTCGCGGCCGTGCCGGCGGTAGTGCTCGTCGATGTCCCACGCGTCCCACTGGGTGGGAGTGTCGCGGTGCAGCTGCAGCAGGTTGGCCGCCGCGCCCGGCGGAACCAGCTCGCGGTCGGCGGCGAGGTCGTACACGGACGTGAGCAGGCCGCGGTCGTCGATCACGGCGCGGACGACCCCGTTGTCCAGCACGGTGCCGTCGCCGTTCTCCTCGACGCGCACCGCGTCGGGGGCCGTCGCGACCGGGCCGCCGCCCAGCGCGGGCACGCCGTCGACGGGGTAGGGCCCCGCGTTGACCGCGACCGTGCCGTCCCCGTCGCCGGTGAGCGCGGCGAGCGAGCTGGAGATGACGGTCTCCAGCTCCTCGGCGACGCGGGCGTAGTTGCGCTCGGCCTCCTGGTGCACCCAGGCGATCGAGGTGCCCGGCAGGATGTCGTGGAACTGCTGCAGGAGCACGGTGTGCCAGCAGCGTTCCAGCACGTCGGCGGGGTAGGGCAGGCCGGCCCGCACGGCCGCGGTCGCGGCCCACAGCTCAGCCTCGCGCAGCAGGTGCTCGCTGCGGCGGTTGCCGCGCTTGGTGCGCGCCTGCGAGGTGTAGGTGCCGCGGTGGAACTCCAGGTACAGCTCGCCCGACCACACGGGTGGGCGCGGGTACTCCGCCTCCGCCGTGGAGAAGAACTCGGCGGGCGTGGTCATCCGGACGGCCGGTGAGCCCTCCAGGGACCTCGTGCGCGCCGCCGCGGCGAGCATCTCGCGAGTGGGCCCGCCGCCGCCGTCGCCCCAGCCGAACGGAACGAGCGAGGTGTTGGCGCGTCCCTTCTCGGAGTACTGCCGCTGCGCGCGGTGCAGCTCGTGCTGGGACAGCTCCGAGTTGTAGGTGTCGACCGGCGGGAAGTGCGTGAAGACCTGGGTTCCGTCGATGCCCTCCCAGCGGAACGTGTGGTGGGGCATCACGTTCGTCTCGTTCCAGGAGATCTTCTGGGTGAGGAACCAGCGGGAGCCCGCCGCCTTGATCAGCTGCGGCAGCGCCGCGCTGTAGCCGAAGGAGTCGGGCAGCCACACCTCGAGCGGTTCGACGCCCAGCTGTTCCATGAAGAACCGCTTGCCGGCCACGAACTGGCGGGCGAGTGCCTCCCCGCCGGGCATGTTGGTGTCCGACTCGACCCACATGCCGCCGACCGGCACGAACCGGCCCTCCGCCACGCGCCGCTTGACCCGCTCGAACAGCTCCGGCTGGTGCTCCTGCAGCCAGGCGTACTGCTGGGCGGACGACGCGGCGAACACGAACTCGTCGGCCCCGTCGATCTCCGCGTCCATGAGGTCGAGGACGTTCGCGAACGTCCTCGCCACCTTGCGGACCGTCTCGCGGACCGGCCAGAGCCATGCCGAGTCGATGTGGGCGTGCCCGACGGCGTGCACGCGGTGGGCGCTCGGCCACGCCGGGGCGGCCAGCACGTCCGCGAGCTCGGCCCGGCCCAGCTCGGCGGTGCCCGCCACGTCCTCGGGGTCGACGGCGTCGACGGCCCGTTCGAGGGCCCGCAGCACCTCGGCGCGCCGCGGCAGGTCGGGGGACAGCTCGGTGACCAGCCCGGACAGCGTCCAGATGTCCTGCGCCAGCTCCCAGACCGGCACGTCGAGCAGCCCGATGTCGGCGGCGACGAGCCGGTAGAGCGGGTCGTCGCCCGCGGTGGCCGGGTCGCCCATCCGGGTCGGGGCGTAGGTCCAGTCGGCCGCGACGCCCGGGTTGGAGGCCGCTTCCACGTACACGTCGACGGCCGAACCCGGGCCGCCGGTGAGGGGGACGTGGGCGTTGCGCGGCTCGACGGCCGCCACCACGACGCCGTCGGGGGTGTAGGCGAGCCCCTCGGACTGGAAGCCCGGCTGCACACCGGCGAACCCGAGGTCGATGGCGAGCTCGGGTCGCGTTCCGGGGTCGGTCCAGCCGGCCGGCACGGTGCCCGTGACGTGGAACCAGACCGTGCCCCACGGCCGGCCCCACGGCGAGCCCACCTCGAACGGCGTGAACTCCTGCCGGACCGCCTCGGCGAACGGCACCGGCTCGCCCGGCGCCGTCCACGCGGTGACCTGGAGCGGCACGCGCTCGCGGTACATCGCGGGAACGAGCCGCTCGCGGACGAACCGCGCGATCCGCGGGATTACCAGGTTCGAGTCATCGTGCACGGGATTTATCCCACCTGTGGAGTAAATGAGCTGTCAAGGGCGCGACGGTGAAACGGCGGGCGTTCTGTCGGGGGACCGCGGTACCATCGATCGAGTCCAACCAGCAGAGTCCGAAAGCAGGCGGCACACCCCTTGACCCATCCGGATCCCGTCCAGTCCCGCATGGCCGTTCCGGACGCCGCTCTGCTCGCGCTGCTGGGTTCGCGCGACGAGAGCCTGCGCGTCGCCGAGGCGATGCTCGAGGCCGACGTCCACGTCCGCGGCAACGAGGTCACCCTCACCGGCACCCCGGCCGATGTGGCATTCGCCGAACGCGTCTTCACCGAGCTGATCACCCTCGCCGAGCGGGGTCAGCACGTGTCCGCCGACGCCGTGCGGCGCACCGTCGAGATGCTCGGCGACGGCGAGGCCGACGAGCGCGCCCGCATCGGGGAGTCGCCGGCCGAGGTGCTCTCGCTCGACATCCTGTCGCGGCGCGGCAAGACCATCCGCCCGAAGACGCTCAACCAGAAGCGCTACGTCGACGCCATCGACGCCCACACGGTCGTCTTCGGCATCGGCCCCGCTGGCACCGGCAAGACCTACCTCGCGATGGCCAAGGCCGTGCAGGCGCTGCAGGCCAAGATGGTCAACCGGATCATCCTCACCCGGCCGGCGGTCGAGGCGGGGGAGCGGCTGGGCTACCTGCCGGGCACGCTCTACGAGAAGATCGACCCGTACCTGCGGCCGCTGTACGACGCGCTGCACGACATGATCGACCCCGAGTCGATCCCGAAGCTCACGGCCGCCGGCACCATCGAGGTGGCGCCGCTGGCGTACATGCGTGGCCGGACGTTGAACGATGCCTTCATCATCCTCGACGAGGCGCAGAACACCACGCCCGAGCAGATGAAGATGTTCCTCACCCGGCTCGGTTTCGGCTCGAAGATCGTGGTCACCGGTGACGTCACGCAGGTCGACCTGCCCGGCGGCACCCGTTCCGGGCTCACCGTCGTGCGCGACATCCTCGGCGACGTCGACGACGTGCACTTCTCCCAGCTGTCCAGCAAGGACGTGGTGCGCCACCGCCTGGTGGCCGACATCGTCGACGCCTACGCGCGGTGGGACGCGGGCAACGAGCGCCCCAACCTGCGGGCCGCTGCCCCGCGCAACGGCCCGCCCCAGGACCAGCGCCGCCGCAACCGCCGCTGAACGCCGGCACGGCGGGGCCAGGACCGCGGAGTCAGTTGCCCACGCCGAGCCCGGACATGAACGCGGACGGGTAGCGGTCGCCGCGCGCCGCCCCGGCGGGCACCGCCTTCGCCAGCTCGGCGAGGTCGTCCGCGGTGAGGTCCAGCTCCGCCGCGGGCAGCGCCTCGGCCAGCCGCTCGCGGGTGCGCGCGCCGACCAGCGGCACGATGTCGGAGCCCTGTGCGGCCACCCATGCGATGGCCAGCTGGGCGACCGTGCAGCCCCTCGCCGCTGCGACCCCGCGCAGCCCCTCCACCAGGCGGAGGTTGTGCTCCACGTTCTCGCTCGAGAACCGCGGGCTGATGGCGCGCATGTCGCCGGGGCCTGCGACGTGGCCTGCGCTCCAGTGCCCCGAGAGGAGGCCGCGGCCGAGAACGCCGTACGCGGTCATGCCGATGCCCAGCTCCCGCAGCGCGGGCAGCACGTCCGCCTCCACCGCGCGGGACAGGAGCGAGTACTCGATCTGCAGGTCGGCGACCGGGTGCACGGCGTGCGCGCGGCGGATCGTGGCGGCGTCGACCTCGGAGAGGCCGAGGTGTCGCACGTACCCGGCGTCGATCATCTCCTTGATCGCGCCCACCGTCTCCTCGATCGGCACCGCCGGGTCCAGGCGAGCCGGGCGGTAGACGTCGACGTGGTCGACACCCAGCCGCGTCAGCGAGTAGGCCAGGAAGTTCCGAACGGCCTCGGGACGTCCGTCCTGCCCGCCGAACGCCGGGCCCGGGCCGCGCATCTGGCCGAACTTGACGCTCAGCACGTAGCTGTCGCGATCCCGCCCGCGCAGCGCCTCGGCGAGCAGCAGCTCGTTGTGGCCCATGCCGTAGAAGTCGCCCGTGTCGATCAGCGTGACGCCCGCCTCCAAGGCCGCATGCACGGTGGCGATGCTCTCCGTACGGTCGGCCGCGCCGTACCCGCCGGACATGCCCATCGCGCCGAGGCCCAGTGCGGAGACGGTCGGGCCGGTGCGGCCCAGGGTTCGTGTCGGGGTCATGTCCCCACTCTGTGCCGGTGGGAGGCGTCGCGGGAGCGGAGCGTCGATCGTGGGAGAGCCGCTCCCTGGATCGGGTCGCAGGCCGCGAGGAGCATGGGGTCGTGCAGCGTGACCAGCTCGCCGACTTCCTGCGCCGCCGCCGCGAGGCGATCCGCCCGGCCGAGGTCGGCATCGCCGACGGCCCCCGCCGCCGCACCGCCGGTCTGCGCCGGGAGGAGGTGGCCATGCTCGCCGGCATGTCCGTCGACTACGTCGTGCGCCTCGAGCAGGGCCGCAGCAGCCAGCCGTCGACGCAGCTGCTCGGTGCGCTGGCCAGGGCGCTGCGCCTGTCGGACGACGAGCGCGACCACCTGTTCCACCTGGCGGGCCACCGGCCCCCGCCCGCCGACGGGGTGGCCCGCCTTGCTCGCGCCGGCCTCCTGCGGATGCTCGACCTGCTCGGCGACACCCCGGCGCTGGTGGTGTCGGACCTGGGCGAGGTGCTCGCGCAGAACCGGGCATCCGTCCTACTGGCAGGCGACCACACCGGCTTCTCCGGCGACCGCCGCTACACCGCGTACCGCTGGTTCACCGAACCCGCGGTCCGCGCGGCCCGCCCGCCCGAGGAGCACCAGCACCAGGCCCGCGCGGTCGTGGCCGACCTCCGCGCTGCGGCAGGCCGCCGGTCCGGCGACGCGGAGGTCACCGGTCTCGTCGAGCGGCTGCAGGCCGCGAGCGCCGACTTCCGCCGGCTCTGGGCCGAACACGAGGTCGCGGTCCGGCGCGCCGACCGCAAGACCTTCCTGCATCCGCGAGTCGGCCCCCTGCTGATGGACTGCGAGACCCTCGTGACCCCCGATCAGCGCCAGCAGCTGCTCGTGCTCACCCCTGCGGACGCCGACACCCGCGAGCGGCTGGAGCTGTTGCGGGTACTCGGGGTCGAGGAGTTCCCCGCGGGAGCGACGGGCGCACCCCGGGGCTGAGGGGGTACCGGAACCCGACGACCTGCCCGCGCCCCATCCGTGAGACAACTGGAGCATGAGCATGCGTCTGGCCAGCATCCGCCTCGACGGGACCGAGGTCGCAGCCGTCGTCGACCCCGCCCGCGGCGTCGCCCGCGTCCCCGACCTGCTGCCCGGGTACGCAGGCGACGTCCGCGCCGTCCTCGTCGAGGACCGCGTGGGCGAGCTGGCGAAGGCGGTCGAGTCCGCCGCCGACGCGCTGTTCGTGCCGGAGGCGTCGGTGGCGTTCGGCGCGCCCTACCGGCACCCGCGGCTGATCTGGGGCATCGGGCTGAACTACGTCGACCACGCCGCCGACCTCTCCGAGCAGGTCCCCGACGAGCCTGCGTCGTTCATCAAGGGCGACCACACCGTGATCGGCCCGGGCGAGGAGATCCCCATCCCGCCGCAGAGCTCCCGCACCACCGCCGAGGCCGAGCTGGGGCTCGTGATCGGGCGCTACTGCCGCGACGTGCGCGAGGAAGATGCGCTCGACTTCGTCTTCGGCGTCACCACCGTGCTCGACCAGACGGCCGAGGACATCCTGGAGCGCAACCCGCGCTTCCTCACCCGCTCCAAGAACTTCCCCGGCTTCTTCTCGTTCGGGCCGCAGATCGTGCCGGTCGCCGAGGTGGGCGACCTGGCCGCCGTCGAGGTCAGCACCGTGCTGGACGGGAAGGTGCACCGCAGCAACACCGTCTCGCGGATGCGCTACTCGCCGCAGTTCCTGGTGAGCTTCCACAGCGCGGTGATGCCGCTGTACCCGGGCGACATCATCTCCACGGGCACCCCGGGGGCGGTGCACATCCGCCCCGGCACGGTGGCCGAGTGCCGCATCCCGGGCGTCGGCGTGCTGACCAACCCGGTGGTCCAGGGGTAGCCGACCGCCATGTGACACACGCCACCGCCTGATCTCGGGCGGCGGTGACGGGTTCCGCTCCGGCGGCTGGTCTCGATGTGGACCAACCCGGAAGGTGCACATGAGCAACCAGCAAGCTGTGATGAGCGGAGGCAGGGCGAACCTCGTCCTCGCCACGCTGTTCCTCGGGATGTTCGTACTCGGCACGGCCGAGCTGCTCGTGGTCGGCGTGCTGAACGTGATCGCCGCCGATCTGCAGGTATCCATCCCCGCCGCAGGCGCCTCGGTGACCGGCTACGCGCTCGGCCTGGCCATCGGCGGGCCGCTCCTGGCGGCGCTCACGATCAGGTTGGACAAACGGCTTGTCCTCGCGGGCGCGCTCCTGCTGTTCATCCTGGCCAACCTGGTCACGGTGCTGACCGCGAGCTACGGGCTGTTCCTCACGGCCCGGGTCGGCACCGGCGCCTTCCAGGGCCTGTTCATCGCCGCCGCGTTCGGGGTCGGCATCTCCGTCGTGCCGCCGGAGCGGATGGGCCGGGCGATCTCGGTGGTCGTCTCCGGTGTCACCGTGTCGGCCGCGCTGGGGGTGCCGCTGGGCACGCTGGCCGGCCAGCTGCTGGGATGGCGCGGATCGTTCGTCGCGATCGTCGTGGTCAGCGTCGTCGCGCTGATCGCCACACTGGCGGTGGTCCCGTCCGTGCCCAGCAGCGGCGGCGGAGCGGGTTCCCAGGCCAAGTACGCGTTCGCCCCTCGGGTGCTCGCCGTGCTGGTGCTGCACGTCCTGGTGTTCGCCGCGATCTACACGGCACTGACCTACATCGTGCCGTTCCTGGAGACGGTCACCGGGGTCTCCGGCCCGTGGATCAGCGTGTTCCTGCTGGCCTACGGCGTGGCGACGGCGGTCGGCTCGATGAGCGGCGGCCGGTTCGCCGACCGGAGCGCCGCCCGGACGCTGATCGTCGGGTCCATCGGGGTGACGGCCGCACTGGCGGTGCTGCACCTCATGGGCGCGGTCGCGCTGCTGGCGGCGGTGGCGGTGCTCGCCATGGGCCTGTTCGGCATGGGCATGGCGCCCTCCCTGCAGTACCGCGTCGTGAGCCTGGCCGGACCCGGTGGCGCGCTGGCGCAGTCGCTGCCGGCGTCCGCCGTCAACGTCGGGATCGCGTTCGGGTCGTTCGCAGGCGGTGTGGCGATCGAACGCTCCACCGCGTCGTCCGTGGTGCTCCCCGGCCTGGTCATCGCGGTGATCGCGGTGGCGGTCGCCTGGGCGACCAGGAACCTGACGCCGCCGGTGGTCGAGGCGGATTCGGCGCAGCCGTCCTTGACAGATGATATGCAGGTGTAGACGATCGGCGGGTGCATACGAATCCCGCCCGTGCGGCTGCCTCGCTGTCCAGCCGCGTCTGGTTCCCGTGGCAGCCGGGCCCCGAGGCTGCCACGGACGGGGCGGTGGTCGTGAGCCTGACCGACTTCACCATGCACTCGCTGCGGTCGCTGCCGGGTATCGCCCGGACGGGATGGCGCCTCGGCCTCGGTTGGTACGCGGTGCCGGGAGCGGTCGGCGTCCACCTGTGGACCGACCCGCTCAGGCGCAAGGTCGGTTCCCTGTCGGTGTGGACCGACGTCCGGGCGATGCGCCGCTGGGTCGGGCTGCCCCTCCACGTCGCGACGATGCGCCGCTACCGCACCAGCGGTTCGGTCCGCTCGACGACGTGGCAGGCCGAGAGGTTCGACCAGGAGGCGGCGCTCGCGGAGGCCACGCGGATCCTCGACGGTGGTCAGCGGGGCAGATAGGTCTCCAGCATCGCGTTGCGGAACTTGCCTTCCGGGTCGTGCTTCAGCGTCAGGGCCGCGAAGTCGTTCAGGTGGGGCCACAGCGAGGCGACGGTGGCGGGGGCGACGCCGAACACCTTGCCCCAGTGCGGCCGGGTGCCGAACTCGGCGAGCGCCGACTCCAGCGCGGCCACCGCGGGCAGCACGGCGGCGGTGTCGGGCACCCAGGTGAAGTGCAGCGCCGCGGTGTCCCGGCCCTGGGCGGGGGATAGCCACAGGTCGTCGGCGGCCACCAGGCGGATCTCCGAGACCTGCAGCACCGGTGCCAGGTGGTGCCGGACTGCGTCGACGGCGCGCAGGGCGTCGGCGAGGGCGGCGCGCGGCACGAAGTACTCCGACTGCAGCTCGTCGCCGCTGCTCGGGGTGAACGCGAGCCGGAAGTGCGGCAGGCGTTCGTGCCACGGCCCCGGCTCGCCGAGCTGCGGCGTGCAGTGCTGCGGGTCCACGCCGGGCACCATGTGCACCGGCGCCGGGGCCCGCGTCGCGCCGAGCCAGCCGACGGGCGGCTCGGGGTCGGTGTCGAGCTGCTTGAGCCACACCTGCTCGAAGCCGGCGCCCGCCCAGTGGGTGAACAGGCTGACGCTGTAGCCGGCCGCCAGCGCCTCCTCGGCGTCCTCCAGCGCGAGGCCCTCGTAGATCCACTGGCGGATGCCGAACGTCGGACGCAGGTCCAGCGTGAGCGTGGTGACAATGCCGAGCGCGCCGAGCGCCACCACCGAGCCGGGGAACTCGGCGTCGCCCCTGCGGACCGTGCGCAGCTCGCCGTCCGCCCCCACCAGCTCGACGGCGGAGACCGCCGTGGCGAGTGCCCCGTTGCCCTGCCCGGACCCGTGGGTCCCGGTGGCGCAGGCGCCCGCCACGGCGATGTGCGGGAGCGAACCCAGGTTGGGCAGGGCGAACCCGGCCTCGTGCAGGTGGCCGGTGAACTCGCCGTACCGCAGGCCCGCCGACACGCGCGCGGTGGCCGCGCTCTCGTCGATCTCGACGACCGGCGGGAGCCCGGCGAGCGTGACGTGCTCGCCGTCGGTATCGGCGATCCGGCTGAAGGAGTGCCCCGAGCCGAGGGCCCTGACCCGGTCGCTCCTCGCCACCAGGTCCTGCAGCTTCTCCACCGAGTCGGGCCGGTGGACCTCCCGCGAGGAGAAGACGACGTTGCCGGCCCAGTTCGCGGTCACCATGGAACGAACCTATTCGACTCCCCGCTGGTTGACCCAGCTCCGCTGCCACCTGTGATCGAGTAGATGTCTTGTTGTCTTACAACCAGAGGTCTGCCATTCTGGCGCCGTGAGTGATTCCTCCTGGAACCGGCAACGGCCGAGTGCGATGCCGTCGCACAGATACCGCCCGGCGCACGAGCGGGTCGACGTCCCGCTGACGGAGCGGACCTGGCCCGACGCGCGGATCACCGCGGCGCCGCTCTGGGTCCCCGTCGACCTCCGCGACGGCAACCAGGCGCTCGTGGAGCCCATGGATCTGAGCCGCAAACGGCAGTTCTTCGACCGGCTGGTGAGCATCGGCTACACCGAGATCGAGGTCGCCTACCCCTCGGCCAGCCAGATCGAGTACGACTTCGTGCGCGAGCTGGCCACCGCCGGCGACATCCCCGACGACGTCACCGTCGTGGTCTTCACCCCGGCACGGGCCGAGCTGATCGACCGGACGATCGCGTCGATCGCCGGGCTACCGCGGGTCGTGGTGCACCTGTACGCCGCGACGGCGCCGTTGTGGCGGGACGCCGTGCTCGGTCTCGACCGCGACGCCCTGCACGCCCGCATCCGGGACGCCGCCGAGCGGATCGCACGCGGGGTCGACGGGCACGGCGGGGACGTGCGGTTCGAGTTCTCCCCGGAGGTCTTCAACCTCACCGAGCCGGATTTCGTCCTGGAGGTCTGCAACAGCCTGACCGAGCTGTGGGACGCCGACCCGGGCCGGCCGGTGATCCACAACCTGCCCGCGACCGTCGAGGTCTCCACCCCCAACGTCTACGCCGACCAGATCGAGTACATGCACCGGAACCTGGAGCGCCGTGACTCGGTCATCCTCTCCGTGCACCCGCACAACGACCGCGGGACGGGGGTCGCCTGCGCCGAGCTGGCGGTGATGGCCGGGGCGCAGCGCGTCGAGGGGTGCCTGTTCGGCAACGGTGAGCGGACCGGCAACGTCGACCTGGTGACGCTCGCCCTCAACCTGCACACGCAAGGCGTCGACCCGCGGATCGACCTCTCCGACATCGACGGGATCAGGCGGACCGTCGAGCACTGCAACCGCATCTCGGTGCACGAGCGGCACCCCTACGCGGGCGACCTCGTCCACACCGCCTTCTCCGGCACCCACCAGGACGCGATCAAGAAGGGGTTCGCCCGGCAGGCGGCGCTCGCGGCAGCACGCGGCACCTCCGAAGCCGACCTGCCGTGGGAGATCCCGTACCTGCCGATCGACCCCGCGGACCTCGGACGCGACTACGAGGCCGTGATCAGGGTGAACAGCCAGTCCGGCAAGGGCGGCATCGCCTACCTGCTCCAGTCCCACGCCGGGCTCGTCCTCCCGCGCCGCCTGCAGATCGACTTCGCCGCGGTCGTCCAGCGGATCGCCGACCGCACCGGCCTCGAGATCAGCCCGGCCGAGCTCTGGAAGGCGTTCCAGCGGGAGTACGTGGAACCCGGAACGACATCGCGGCAGGGCGCCGTCCAGCTGTGTGACTGGGGCACGTGGCCGTTGCGCGACGGCCGGCACCTGTTCGCGGCTCAGGTGAGCACGGGCGGGCCGGTGCGTGCAGTGGAGGGAACCGCGGCCGGACCGCTGGCCGGCCTGGCGGTCGCGCTGGGCGCCGTCGGCATCGACGTCGACATCCTCGACTTCCACCAGCAGGCGACGTCCCCCACCCGGGACAGCCGCGCAGCCGCGTACGCCCTGTGCCGGGTCGACGGCTCGGACGTGTGGGGGGTCGGCCTCGACACCTCGGTGCTGACGGCGTCCGTGCACGCCGTGATCTCGGCCGTGAACCGCGCCGCGCCCGAGAAGCCCGGAAGTGGACTGTAGGTTCGCCGCGGAGCCTGCTGGGACCCGGGACGGAGACGGTGTTGGCGGTACGCGCGGTACAGCGCCGCTCGCTGGTCGAGCAGGCGACCAGCGAGCTGCAGCGCCTGCTCGCGTCCGGCGAGTGGCCGGTCGGCAGTCGGGTGCCCGGCGAACTGGCGCTGAGCAAGCAGCTGGGGGTGAGCAGGCCGACGGCGCGCGAGGCGATGCGCGCACTGGTCGCGATCGGTCAGCTCGAGACCCGGCACGGCGTCGGGACGGTCGTCGTCTCGGCAACCCCGCTGCCCGCGCTGGAACAGAGCCTTCGACGGGCCGCGATCGCCGAGGTGTACGAGGTGCGGGCCGGGCTCGAGGTCGAGGCGGCCAAGCTCGCGGCCCGGCGCAGGACCGCGGAGGACGTGGAGCGGATACGAGCCGCCCTCGCGAAGCGGGACGCGGCTGCGTCGCCGGTCGCGCTGGTCGAAGCCGATCTGGAGTTCCACACCGCGGTCGTCGCGGCCGCCCACAACGACGTGCTCTCCGAGGTCTTCGGATCGTTCCTCGGGGCACTGCGCAGCGCCGCGAACGATCTCGTCGCGGACGCGGGCCTGCGCACCCGGGCCGAGCTGGAGGACTCCGACGGCGCCCACAGGGCGCTCGCCGATGCGATCGCCGATGGCGACGTCGACGCCGCTGCCGCAGCCACGGAGCGGAACGTGCACACCACGCTCGAGAGACTTCGGGCCGAGTCGTAGATCTTGGATCGGTCGAGATGAACAACAGCCGTCCGTCGGAGACGGGTCCGGTGCTGCGCGTCGACGAGGTCGACGTGGTCCGCGAGGGCCGCGCCCTCCTGAGGCGCATCTCGGTGACGGTGCAGCGCGGGGAGCACTGGGCGGTGCTGGGGCCGAACGGCGCGGGGAAGAGCACGCTGCTGCGCCTCCTCGGTGCGCAGTGGCACCCCACGCGGGGCACGGTGGAGGTGCTCGCGCAGCACCACCCCGACCTCGCGACCGTCCTGGTGACCCACCACCTCGAGGAGATCCCCGGCGTGGCCACCCACGCGCTGCTGCTGCGGCAGGGGGACTGTTGCGCTGCGGGTCCCATCGACGACGTGGTCACGTCGGCGGCGGTCAGCCATTGCTTCGACCACCCGCTCACGGTGCAGCGTTCCTCCGGTCGCTGGTCGGTCCGCAGCGGCGCCCAGCGGGCACCGACGCGCGTCTGACCGCGCTCCGGTCGTTCCGGACCACGGTCTACGCTTGATGTATTGCCGGCGTAGATGAGCAGGGGAAATCGTGTCGATCGAGGTGTGCAACGAGTCGGGCGTGCCCGTCGACGAGTCGCTCTTGGCCTCGGTGGCGCGCTTCTCCCTCGATGCGATGCACGTCAACCCCGCGGCCGAGCTGTCGATCCTCGTCGTGACCGAGGAGGTCATGAGCGAGCTGCACGAGCGCTGGATGGACGAGCCGGGGCCCACCGACGTCCTGTCGTTCCCGATGGACGAGCTGGTGGAGGAGTCGCGGCGGCCCGACGCGCCCGACACCGGCCCCGCACTGCTCGGCGACATCGTGCTCTGCCCCGACTTCGCCAAGGCGCAAGCCCGCAAGGCCGGGCACTCCCTCGCCGACGAGATGCACCTGCTCACCGTGCACGGGGTGCTGCACCTGCTCGGCTACGACCACGCCGAGCCGGAGCAGGAGCGGGAGATGTTCGGCCTGCAGGGCAAGCTGCTGGGCGACTGGCAGGCCGCCCGCCGGCAGGCCGCGGCCCAGGCCGCCCGGCACCGCAGCGACTCCGCGGTGCTCGGCACAGCGGGCCTAGAGGACTCCTGATCGCTCCGACCATGGACGGCACCCTCCCGCTGATCGTCACCGCGATCCTGCTGGTCCCGCTCGCCGGGCTGTTCGCAGCCGCCGACGCCGCCCTCAACACGGTGTCCCGCGCCCGCGTCGATGCGCTCGTGCGCGCAGGCCGCCCCGGCTCGCGCGCGCTCGCCGCCGTCGCCGCCGACCGCCCGCGCCACGTCAACCTGCTCCTGCTGCTGCGGCTCGCCGCCGAGACGGCCGCCACCGTGCTGCTGGCGATCGCGCTGATCCAGCTCTTCGACCGCGACTGGGCGGGTGGGCTCACCGCCGCCGCGATCATGGTGGTGGTCAGCTACGTGCTCATCGGCGTCGGTCCGCGCACCCTCGGGCGCCAGCACCCCTACCGCATCGGCATGCTCGTCGCGGCGCCCGTCCGGGCGCTCGCCACGCTCCTCGGCCCGCTGACCAAGCTGCTGATCCTCGTCGGCAATGCGATCACCCCCGGGCAGGGCTTCCGGCAGGGGCCGTTCTCGTCCGAGGTCGAGCTGCGCGAGCTCGTCGACATGGCCAGCACCAGCGGCGTCGTCGACGAGGACGAGCGCCAGATGATCCACTCGGTGTTCGAGCTGGGCGACACGCTCGTGCGCGAGGTGATGGTGCCGCGCCCGGACGTCGTGTGGACCGACCGCGACACCCCCGTGGAGAAGGTGCTGCGGCTCGCCCTGAAGAGCGGTTACTCCCGCATCCCGGTGCTCGGCGAGAACATCGACGACATCATCGGCGTCGCCTACCTCAAGGACCTCGTGCGCGCCCAGGTCGAGACGCCGGACGCCCCACTGGCCGACGTGATGCGGCCCGCGGTGCTCGTGCCCGACACGAAGCGGGTGGACGAGCTGCTGAAGGAGATGCAGGCCGCGCGCAACCACATGGCGATCGTGGTGGACGAGTACGGCGGCACCGCGGGCGTCGTCACCATCGAGGACATCCTCGAGGAGATCGTCGGGGAGATCACCGACGAGTACGACACCGAGGAGGTGCCCGACGTCCAGGAGCTGGACGAGGGCCGGCTCCGGGTGTCGGCGCGCCTCCCGGTGGAGGACCTCCTCGAACTGTTCGGTGGCCCCGACGGCCCGGCCGGGCAGGAGGACGACCTGAGCGAGGTCCTCGCCGCCGCCGACGTCGACACCGTCGGCGGTCTGCTCGCCCAGCAGCTCGGCCGCGTGCCGCTGCCCGGCGCCGAGACCGAGGTGGCCGGGCTGCGGTTGCTGGCCGAGGGGGGCAAGGACGCCCGCGGGCGGGTACGCATCAACACGGTCCTCGTGGAGCCCGTCGAGGAACCGGAATCCGACGACGGCGCACGGCTGGAGGAGAGCGATGCCCGACCTGGGTGACCCGGAGGACGCGAAGATCGTGACGCTGGCGCGGTCCGCCCGCGCGCGCACCGGCGCAGCGGAGGGGGCCGCCGTCCGCGACACGGACGGGCGCACCTACGCCGCCGCCACCGTCGCGCTGCCGTCGCTCACGCTCACCGCGCTGCAGGCCGCGGTGGCGGCCGCGGTGTCCAGCGGGGCACCGGGGCTGGAGGCGGCCGCCGTCGTCACCGGGTCGGACTCCGTCGACGCCGACTCGCTCGCCGCCGTCCGCGACCTCGCGCCCACCGCGCACGTCCTGCGCGCCGACCCGTCGGGCGCCGTCGTCGAGACCCTCACAGCGGAGACCGCCTCATGACCACCCCCTCGTTCGACGTCGTCGTGGTCGGCGGCGGCATCGTCGGCCTCGCCACCGCGCACGCAGTGGTCCGCACCGGGCGGTCCGTCGCCGTCGTCGAGCGCGAGCCGCAGCTCGCCCGCCACCAGACGGGCAACAACTCCAACGTCATCCACTCCGGGCTCTACTACGCCCCGGGCGGCTACAAGGCTCGGCTGGCGGTGGCCGGGTGCGCCGAGACCGTGGCGTTCTGCCGCGCCCACGACCTGCCGCACGAGGTCACCGGCAAGCTGGTGGTCGCCACCGAGCCGGAGGAGCTGCCGCGGATGGCGGAGCTCAAGCGGCGCGGCGATGCCAACGGCGTGGAGAACCACGAGCTGGACCAGGCCGGGATGCGCGAGCACGAGCCGCACGTCCGCGGCATCGCCGCCCTGTACGTCCCGTCCACCGGCATCACCGACTACCGGGCGATCGCGGAGAAGCTCGGCGAGCTCGTCGCCAAGGAGGGCGGCGAGATCCACCTCGGCCGGCCGGTGCACCAGATCGCCCGGCGGGCCGACGACGTCGTCGTGCGCACCGCCACCGGCGACCTGCTGGGCAAGCAGGTCGTCGTGTGCGCCGGGCTGCGCTGCGACGAGGTCGCCAAGGCGGCAGGCGCCGACCCCGGCGTGCGGATCATCCCGTTCCGCGGCGAGTACTCCGGCTTCAGCGACCGCGCCGCGGGGCTGGTCAAAGGGCTGATCTACCCGGTGCCCGACCCGGCGTTCCCGTTCCTGGGCGTCCACGCCACCCGCGGCATCGACGGGCACGTGCACGCCGGCCCGAACGCGGTGCTCGCGCTCGCCCGCGAGGGCTACTCGTGGGGCGTGGTCAAGCCGAAGGAGCTCCTGCAGACCATCACCTACCCGGGCATGGTCAAGGTTGCGAAGCGCCACTGGAAGTACGGGTTCGGCGAGATGCACCGGTCGCTGTCGCGCGCGGCGATGGTCAAGCAGATCCAGCGGCTGCTGCCCGACGTCCGTGCGGAGGACCTGCACCGCGCGGGCGCAGGGGTGCGCGCCCAGGCCGTGAAGCCCGACGGCACGCTGGTCGACGACTTCCTGTTCGTCGAACAGGGGAAGGGAGCCGGCTCCGTGCTGCACGTGCTCAACGCGCCATCGCCCGCGGCCACCGCTGCGCTGCCGATCGGCCGGGAGATCCTCGAGAAGCTCACCGGCGAGACGGTCGCGCCGCTGTGATGGAGTTCGCGCAGGTCCCCGAGGGTTTCCGATCCGGCTTCGCGTGCTTCGTGGGCCGGCCGAACGCGGGCAAGTCCACGCTGACGAACTCGCTGATCGGGCAGAAGATCGCGATCACGTCCAGCCGTCCGCAGACCACGCGGCACGCCATCCGCGGCATCCTGCACCGCGAGGACGCGCAGCTCGTCGTCGTCGACACGCCCGGCCTGCACAAGCCGCGCACGCTGCTGGGCAGCCGCCTCAACGACGTCGTGCGCGAGACGTGGGCCGAGGTCGACGTGATCGGCTTCTGCGTGCCGGCCGACCAGCCGGTGGGCCGCGGCGACGAGTTCATCGTGAACGAGCTGCGCTCGGTGGCCGGCCGCACCCCGGTGCTGGGCATCGTCACGAAGACCGACAAGGCGCAGCCCGACCAGATCGCCGAGCGGCTCACGCAGCTGTCGGGCCTGATGAGTTTCGCCGAGGTCGTGCCGTGCTCGGCCGTCGACGGGTTCCAGGTCGGCCTGCTCGCCGACCTGCTCGTCGCCCGACTCCCCGAGGGGCCGCCGCTGTACCCCGACGGTGAGCTCACCGACGAGCCGGAGGAGACGCTCGTCGCGGAGCTGATCCGCGAGGCCGCCCTCGAGGGCGTGCGCGACGAGCTGCCCCACTCGATCGCCGTCGTGATCGAGGAGATGATGCCCCGCGAGGGCCGCGACGACCTCCTGGACGTGCACGCCTACATCTACGTCGAGCGGTCCAGCCAGAAGGGCATCGTGATCGGCAAGGGCGGCGCCCGGCTGCGTCAGGTCGGCGCAGACGCGCGCCGCCAGATCGAGGCGCTGCTCGGCACGAGGATCTACCTCGACCTGCACGTGAAGATCGCGAAGGACTGGCAGCGGGACCCGAAGCAGCTGCGCAAGCTGGGCTTCTGAGGGCGGGCGCGCCCGTCAGAGCGTGACGGGCAGCGCGGCCGGCCGCCAGGTGCCACCGTCGGGAGCCCGCCGCACCTCCTCCTGCGGCACCGCCAGCGCGAGGCCGGGGGCGCGGCGCAGGAGCGCCGTCAGCGCGACCTGGGTCTGGATCCGGGCGAAGGCGGCGCCGAGGCAGAAGTGCGGCCCGTGGGCGAACCCGAGGTGGCTCGCCGCACCGGTGCGGGTGATGTCGAGCGTGTCGGGGTCGGCGAACACCCGAGGATCCCGGTTGACGGCCGGGAGCACGGCGGTGACCAGGTCGCCCTTCGCGATCGGCACGCCGGCCAGCTCGCCGTCCTGCGCCGCGAGGCGGGGGATCGTCAGCAGCTGGGGGCTGCACCAGCGGATCAGCTCCTCGACGGCCCGGGGCGCCAGCCCGGGATCGGCGCGGAGCGCGGCGAGCTGGTCGGGGTGCGCGAGCAGCGCCTCCACGGAGTTGGCGATGAGGTTGCTCGGGGTCTGCCCGGCGAGGACGAGCAGCCAGACGAGCGCGACGAGCTCGACGTCGGTGAGCCGGTCGCCGTCCTCGTCGTGGATGCGGACGAGGTCGGAGACGATGTCGTCGAGCGGCTCGCGCCTGCGGGCCTCCACCGCCGCCTCGGCGTCGCGGATGATCTCGGGGAACGCCGCGGCGAACACCGCACCGGCACCGGCCGAGATCGCGGCCCCGTACCCGCGCCACCGCGGCCGGTCCTCGGCCGGGATGCCTACGAGCTCGCACATCACCGCCATCGGCAGGGGGTGCGCGACGCGGGTGAGCAGGTCGGCGGGGCCATCCGCGGCGTGCTCGGCCAGGTCGTCGAGGAGCTCGTCGACGATCCGCTCGATCCGGGGCCGGAACTCGGCGGCCCGCCGTGCGGTGAACGCAGGGGCCACCAGCTTGCGCAGCCGGACGTGCTTCGCGCCCTCCATCTCCTGCACGGTGTGCAGGTAGGGCCGTAGCTCGTCGGAGACCTCGAGGCGGAAGGCGTAGCTCGCGGGGCTGAGTGCGAAGCGCGCCGGATCGGCGAGCATCGCCCGAGCCTCGACGTGGCGCAGCACCCCCCACATCGGCGGCATGCCCGGCGCCCGCAGCCGGGCCAGCGGCGAGCGCTCCCGGGCCGGGGCGTAGGCGGTGAACGGGTCGTTCAGCACCGCCGGGTCGGTGAGGTCGATCTCGGGCAGGGCGAGCACGGCTCCTCCAGATGTTCGGACCAGATGTTCACATCATCTGAATGGTGACCGTAGCATTCCCATCGGACGACCGACGGGAGGGCGATGGCTCGGCTCACGAGGGCCCAGGCGCAGGAGCGCACGCGCGAGCGGGTGCTGGCGGCGGCGCGCACCGAGTTCCTCGAACGCGGGTTCCGCGACGCCAAGATCGACATCATCGCCGAGCGCGCCGAGCTGACCCGCGGCGCCGTCTACTCGAACTTCCCGGGCAAGCGGGCCCTCTACCTCGCCGTGCTCGCCGCCGAGGCGGAGCGGGCCCCGATCCCGCAGGTGGTTCCCGGCACCACGGCGCGCACGGCACTCGGCGCCTTCGCCAGGGCGTGGGTCGGGCGGCTCCCCCTCGCCACGGACGACCCCGACGGCACGACGCCGCTGGGAGCCGACCTCGTGCCGGAGGTGCTGGCCGACGAGCGCATGCGCACCCCGTTCGCCCAGCTCATGGCGCTCGACGCGATCCTGCTCGGGCTCGCGCTCGAGCAGGTGGACGGACCGTCGGGCGCGGGCCGCCGGGTACGCGCGGCCGAGGTCGCGCTCACCACGCTGCACGGGGCGGGCCAGCTGGCCGCCGCCGCGCCCGGCTTCGCCGACCCGTTCGACGTCGTCACCGCCTGCGAAGGGCTCGCCGACCTCGAGCTCGGCAGCGGACGGGGTGACGAGTGGGCCCCGCCCCACCTGCCGTACGTGCCCCATGCCCGCCCGGCCGGCCGGGCGTGGGAGCCGCCCGCCGCCGTGGACGCCGTGCGGGAGGCGCCGGCCCGCCTGGCCGACGACGGCGTCGTCGCGGTGCTCGGGCTGCACCGGCTCGTTGCCGTAGAGGAGGCGGTGCGGGCGGCGCCGCCCGGGTCGGTCGTCACCGCGGTGCTGGTCTCCGGCGAGCCCGGCGAGCTGGCCTCGCTCGCGCGGCTCGTGGTCGCTGACGTCTGCCGCTGCATCCGGCCGGCGTTCCCCGAGTCGGCGTGGCCCCGGCTGCAGGTGGTGCACGACGAGACGGGCGCCGTCGCGGCGGCGGCGGGTGAGCGGGTGGTCAGCGACGCCACCGAGGCGGCCGTCCGGATCGCGGGCGGCCGGATCGTGGCTCAGGCCGAGGGGCGGGGCGCCTGCCACGCCGCCGCGTCGGCCTGACGTCGGTCACGTCGTCTTCACCATCCCGCCGTCGATCACCAGCTCCGACCCGCTCATGTTGGGCACCCGCCCGGAGGCGAGGAACGTCACGAGCGCCGCGATCTCATCCGGCTCGGTGAACCGGCCGGTCGTCACCCCGAGCATCGCCGGGAGCCGGTCGGGGACGTCCTCCGGGGCGATGCCCGCCCGCCGCGCGAGCGCGTCCCCTGGGCCGCCCTCGGACCGCCACACGTCGGTCCACACCGGGCCGGGGGAGATGGTGTTCACCCGCAGGCCACGGCCGGCGAACTCCTCGGCGAGCGCCTTGCCCAGGTTCGACAACGCCGCCTTGGCGGCCGACAGGGCGACCAGGCGCGGCTGCGCCAGGCGGGCGTTGATCGAACCGATGTTGATCACCGCTCCCCGGCGCTCCAGGAGGCTCGGGAGCGCCTCCCGCGTCGCGCGGACGGTCGACAGGAACGCCAGGTCGAACGTGTGCCGCCACCCGTCGTCGTCGAGCTCCAGGAAGCCACCGGCTGGTGTCGAGGTGCCCGCGACGTTGTTGACGAGCAGGTCGACCCCGCCGTGCCGGTCGATCGCGTGCCGCACGAGCAGCGCGGGCCCCTCCGGGGTCGAGAGGTCCACCTCGAGCGCGTCCGGTGCGACGGCGCGCAACACGTCGGTCACGGTGCGGCTGCCGGCGACCACGGTGAACCCGTCCTCGACGAGCGCCCGCGCGATCGCGAGCCCGATCCCCCTCCCCGCCCCGGTGACCACTGCCACGCGCGTCCCGTTCCTCGTCACCAGATCCTCCAGCCGCTCGCACACGATCTCTTTCCACAGCGAGCCTGCAGGTTGAACTACGGTTCACGTCAATGGCCGGACTGTCGATCTCCGAGCTGCGGGCCCGCACCGGGCTGGCCGCCTCTGCGCTGCGCTTCTACGAGCGCAAAGGCCTCCTGCGTGCCAGCGGGCGCGTGGGAGGCAAACGGTTCTACGACGAGGGCGCCGTCGAGCGGGTCGCGTTCATCGACCTGCTCAAGCTGGCCGGGTTCACCCTGTCCGAGATCGCGGCGATCGTCCCCCCGACCGGCGGAACCGCACCCGGCTGGCGAGCGATCGCGATGGCGAAGCTGCGGCAGCTCGACGACCGCGTCCGCGAGATCGAGCGGGCCCGAACAGCGCTGCGCAACATGCTCGGCGCCCCGCACGACCGTCTCGACGAGTGCCCCGAGCACCTCCGGATCCTCCGCGCGCACGCCGAGGAGCTCGCCACCGCGGCGAGCAGCACGACGCGGCGTCCCACCTGAACCGGAACTAGGCGGCGCGCGCCCGCCGCAGTAGCTCGATCATCGCCTTCCGGACGGAATCCGGCGTGTCGGTGGGTTCGTCGAACGGCAGCCGCACGGCCGTCTCCTGGCCGTCCGGCTCGTCGGCGGCGAGCACGGCGAAGCCGTAGCGGTCGACGCCCACCATCCGCGCCTGTGCCGTGCCGGGCCGGTCGGCGAACTTGCGGCAGAACAGGACCAACGCGTCGGCGTGGTCGTCGTTCATGTGCGCGATGATCCGCTCGGCGTGCGGGCGCAGCGGGTCGGGCTCCGCCGCCGCGTAGCTCGCGGCGTCCACCCAGCTCATGCGGCCGAAGCCGCCCACGTACCGGACCGACTCGACCTCCAGCCGGTAGAGCCGGAAGTCGGCGAACCCGGCGTAGAACGCGCCGGGCTGGGTCGCCTGGTAGATCTCGAGGGCAGCGGCGCGCTCGTCGCCCGCGAGCTCCCCGACGCGGCCGATCACCGTGACCCTGGCCAGCGCCAGCGGGTCGCCGGCACCCGCCTCGGTGGCCATCAGCGACGCCCTCGGGTCGGCTGCGAGGTTGCGGGTGTGCTCGGCCAGGTCGCTGAGCAGCAGCAACGGCCGTCCCTGCCCGTCGACCGCGTGCGAGACGAGCGAGCCGAACGGGAACCCGCCCTCACCGATCGTGGCGAGCGAGCCGGTGCGGACGGCGCCGATCAGCGTGCGGGAGCGTTCGGCGTCGCTGGGCTCTCCGCGCACCCCCGGGGTCGCGGCGAGAGTGCGCTGGGCCTCGGCGCGCTGGTGCTCGGGCACGACGTGGGTCAACTGACCTCCTCGGTCGGGTTAGGGTGACCTCACCCGGTGTGGGGAGGCGGTGTCAAGCCGGAACGGCCGTAGGCTTGCCCGGTGACCCTGTGGCGTGACACCGGCGTGGTGCTGCGGGTGCAGAAGCTCGGCGAGGCAGACCGCATCGTCACGCTGCTCACCCGCCGCCGCGGCAAGGTGCGCGCGGTCGCGAAGGGCGTGCGGCGCACCCGGTCCCGCTGGGGGGCGCGGCTGGAGCCGTTCAACCACGTCGACGTGCAGTGCTACACGGGCCGCTCGCTGGACATCGTCACGCAGGCCGAGACCGTCGACGCGTTCGGCGCCGGCATCATCTCCGACTACTCCCGCTACACCACCGGCTGCGCGATGCTGGAGACGGCCGACCGGCTCGTCGCAGAGGAGGGCGAGCCGGCGCTGCGCGTGTACCTGCTGCTCGTGGGCGCGGTGCGGGCGCTCGCCGGCCACGAGCGCGACCCGTCGCTCGTGCTCGACGCGTTCCTGCTGCGCGCGATGACCCACGCCGGATGGGCGCCCGCGATCTCCGAGTGCGCCCGCTGCGCCGAGCCCGGCCCGCACGCCGCGTTCAACATCGCCGCCGGGGGAGCGGTGTGCCCCCGCTGCCGCCCTCCCGGCTCTGTGCGCCCGTCGCGGGAGACGTTCGCGCTGCTCGACGCGCTGCTGCACGGCGACTGGGACACCGCCGACACCGCCACCAGCGTCACCCGCCGCGACACCAGCGGCCTCGTGGCCGCCCACCTGCAGTGGCACATGGAGCGGCAGCTGCGGTCCTTGCCGCTGGTGGAGCGGCGGGCGATGACCTAGACGC
Organism: Pseudonocardia cypriaca; assembly: GCF_006717045.1. Lineage (NCBI taxonomy): Bacteria > Bacillati > Actinomycetota > Actinomycetes > Pseudonocardiales > Pseudonocardiaceae > Pseudonocardia > Pseudonocardia cypriaca. Next base: position 1,415,845 of record NZ_VFPH01000002.1, on the reverse strand, counting down.
TCGTTGAGCGTGCACATCGCGCGGTGTCGGTGCACGTGGCCGGCGGTGTGTGTCGTGGCGGGAAGGTGTGCACGGTGGCCGGCTACGTTCCGCGGAACGCACAGCGCGGTGCCGTCCTGGTGGGAAACCGTTCCGGTGGGCGCGCCGTTCCCGGCTCGGACCTCCCGGCCTCACCTATCCGCCCCCGGCTGCTGGTGTGGTCGATCCGGTTCGCCTCGCCCCGCACCTACCGCGGCGGCTGGCTTGGGTCCACTACCGAATTCCGTGGTTGCGCTGGCGGCCGTCCCCGACGCGGGGGCACGGCGGTTCCCGACGAGCGCGCGACTCGGGTGCCACGCAACCGGCTGTGGTCCCGTTCCCACCCAACAACCCCTGCCATCCGGGCGTGATCAGGTGCAGACGCCCCGTCCCTGGACTGGTCCGGCCTGACCGTGCGCGGATGGGCTGGGGTGTGAGGGTCGGGACCACAGCAGGTCGCGTGGCACCCAACCGCGGCGGTCTCGTCCCCGACTGCCGTGCCCCCAAGCCGGGGACGGCCGCCCACGCAACCACAGAATTCGGTAGTTGACCCAACCCAGCCACCCCCACCAGCCGAAGGGATCGACGGGAACCGGGGGGAACACCCGAGAGGCCGACAACGGGGCCGGGCGCCGAGAGGCCCGAGCCGGGAACGGCGCGCCCACCGGCGGGTTCTGTGGCAAGGCCGACCCGACGGGAATCAACCAGAGCCGCAGGGACCATGATCCGAACTGGCGGTTGTCCATGGCTGCCGGCACGACCATGGACGCCCGATACAGCGGATCATGCCCACCAAGATCGCGTGCATCGGTTGCCCATGGCTGCCGCCACAGCAGTAGCGAACCGCTACACCGGATCATGCCGCGACCACCCGGCAAGAGCGCCGAACATCCGTGATCACAGCAGCTGCCTGTGCGTCGTACTACCAGGTCACGAACCCAGGTACCGCAGCACCGCGAGCACCCGCCTGCTGTACCCCGCCGTCTCCGGGATGCCCAGCTTCCCGAAGATCGAGGCGACGTGCTTCTCCACGGCGCTGACCGACATCCGCAGCCGCTCCGCGGTGCCGGCGTTGGTGAGCCCCTCGGCCATCGCGTCGAGCACGTCGCGCTCGCGCGGGGTGAGGCGGGCGAGCGGGTCGGCCCGCCGGCCGGCCGCGAGCAGCTGGCGCACCACCTCCGGGTCGAACGCCGCGCCGCCCGCGCCGACCCGCTCCAGGGCGTCCAGGAACTCCCCGACCTGCGCCACCCGGTCCTTCAGCAGGTAGCCGACGCGGCCGCCGTCGTCGCCGATCAGCTGTGCGGTGTGCCGGCGCTCGACGTACTGCGACAGTACGAGCACCCCCACCTGCGGCCACCGGCGGCGGATCTCCAGCGCCGCGACGACACCCTCGTCGCTGTGGGTGGGCGGCATCCGCACGTCGGCGACGACCACGTCGGGCTGCTCGCGCTCGAGCGCGCCGAGCAGAGCGCGGGCGTCGGCGACCGCGGCCAGCACCTCGTGGCCCTCGTCGACGAGCAGGCGGACGAGGCCATCGCGCAGCAGTGCGGAGTCCTCGGCGATCATCACGCGCACGGCAGCTCCGCGGTGACTGCGGTCGGCCCACCCGGCGGGCTGGCCACGCTGAACTCGCCGTCGGCTGCGGCGACGCGGCGGGCCAACCCCGCGAGGCCGCCGCCTGCCGGGTCGGCGCCGCCGCGGCCGTCGTCGCGGACGGCGGCGTGCAGGCGGCCATCCACCATCGCCACCTCCACGTCCACGCGCAGCGCTCCCGAGTGCTTGGCGGCGTTCGTCACCGCCTCGCTGATCACGAACCAGGCCGCGGCGCGCACGGTAGCGGGCGGCTCGACGGGCAGGTCGCAGTGGATGCGGACCGGCAGGGGTGCCCGCTCGGCCACCGACTCCAGCGCGGCCGCGAGGCCACCGGTGTCCAGCGCGGCCGGGTAGACGCGCCACGACACGTCGCGCAGCTCCACGAGCGCGCGCTGGGCCTCGTCGTGGGCCTGCGCGACGAGCTCGTCGGCGCGGTCGGGATGGCGGCGCGCCCTGCCCAGGAGCATGCCGAGCGCGACGAGGCGCTGCTGCACACCGTCGTGGAGGTCGCGCTCGATGCGGCGGCGCTCGTCGTCGACGGCCGCGACGATCGCGTCCCGGGTGCGCGAGAGCTCCTCGACGCGACGGGTGAGCTGCTCCTCGCGCGAAGGCGCGAGCAGCCGGCCGAGCAGCGTGCGTTCCCAGCGGGCCACGCCGCCGGCGCCGGCGAGCGCCAGGTAGAGCAGCACCGCGCCGGGGATCGCGTAGTAGGCGACGAGCAGGCCGCTCACGACGACGGCCGCCTCGCGCTCCATGATCCAGGGCGTCTGCGTGACCCACGAGACGAGGAGGGTGGCGGCGAAGGTCAGGCCGATGCCGAGCAGCGTGAGCACCGCCCCGCCCAGCAGCCCGACGGGGATCCGCGCGCCGAGGTAGCGCAGTGCCCGCGCGGGCGGCGGCTCCGCGTTCCCGCCCGTCCCGCCGAGCAGGGCCACGACCCGGCGGCGCTCCAGCACGGCGAGCCGCCGGGCCACCGTCTCCGCCACCGGCCGGAACGCGGGTGCCGCCATGGCCGCGGCAACCGGGAGCACGAGCAGCAGGTGCACCGCGGCCGTGCCGGCCCCGAGCGCGACGCCTGCGCCGGTGCGCGCCCACGTCCGCACCGGGGTTACCGCTGTGGCTGGTCGGGCTGCACGACCGGGAGCCGCTGGGTCGGCTGCGCCGACCACTCCGTGGACGACGGCTGGGCCGACCAGTGCCGCACCGGCTGCTGCGGCCGGGCCCGCACGACCGGGATGCGCTCGGTTGCGGCCTCGTCCGGCTCGGCGGGGACCACCTGGCGGCGGCGTCTGATCCGCATGATCACGAAGACCACCACGGCGAGCGCGATCGCCACGACCACGACCTTCGAGAGGATGCCTGCGTAGCTCTCGACGATGTGCCAGTTCTCGCCGAGCTGGTACCCGGCGACGACGAACACCGAGTTCCAGATGAGGCTGCCGGCCGCGGTGAGGGCGAGGAAGAGGCCGATGTTCATCCGCTCGACCCCGGCCGGCACCGAGATCATGCTGCGGACCAGCGGCACCATCCGTCCGAAGAACACCGCTTTCGCGCCGTGCCTCGCGAACCAGGCCTCGGCCTTGTGGATGTCGCCGACGTCGACGAGCGGCATCTTCGCGGCGATGGCGCACAGCCGGTCGCGGCCGAGCGCAGCGCCGATCCCGTACAGCACGAGTGCGCCGACGACGGAGCCGATGGTCGTCCAGATGATCGCGGCGACGAGGCTCAGCTCGCCCCGGGACGCGGCGAAGCCGGCGAGCGGCAGGAACACCTCGCTGGGCAGCGGCGGGAACACGTTCTCGAGCGCGATCGCGAGACCGACGCCGGGCGCGCCGAGCGTCTCCATCAGATCGACGACCCAACCGACGATGCCGTCGAGCTGCGGGGCGGGGGCGGTCATGATTCACACGGTAGAGGGATGGGCGGTATGCCCGGACTGGGGTGCTCGCCGGAGGGACCCTGAGGTTTCCCGCACCCCGCCCCCTAGGGTTGGTTCGTGAGCCGGTTCCAGCCCCCGCCGCCGCACCCGTCCGGTGCGCGTCCCCCGGCGATCCCGCCGGAGCTGGTTCCGCACCACGTCGCCCTGGTCATGGACGGCAACGGGCGGTGGGCCAACGCCCGCGGCCTGCCCCGGATCGAGGGCCACCGCCGCGGCGAGGCCGCCCTCATGGACGTGGCCCGCGGCGCGATCGACATCGGGGTCCGGTGGCTGTCGGCGTACGCGTTCTCCACGGAGAACTGGAAGCGCAGCCCCGACGAGGTGCGCTTCCTCATGGGCTTCAACCGGGACGTGATCCGCCGCCGCGTCGACGAGATGGACGCGATGGGCGTGCGCGTGCGCTGGGCGGGCCGACGTCCCCGGCTCTGGCGCTCGGTGATCAAGGAGCTGGAGATCGCCGAGGAGAAGACGAAGAACAACGACGTGCTGACGCTCACCATGTGCGTCAACTACGGCGGGCGGGCGGAGATCGCCGACGCGGTGAAGCAGATCGCCCGGCTGGCCGCGGATGGCCGGATCAGACCCGACAAGGTCGACGAGCGGATGATCGCCCGGTACCTCGACGAGCCGGACATGCCCGACGTCGACCTGTTCGTGCGCTCCTCGGGGGAGCAGCGCACGTCGAACTTCCTGCTCTGGCAGTCCGCGTACGCGGAGCTGGTCTTCCTCGACACGCTCTTCCCCGACTTCGACCGCCGCCACCTGTGGCAGGCGATCGAGATCTACGCCCGGCGCGACCGTCGTTTCGGCGGGGCGCTCGACACCCCGGAGGCCGCTTCGTGACCGGTGCCATCGCCGACCAGCTGGGCGTCGCGAAAGCTGCGCTGGAACGCTTCCACGACGTCACCGTCGACGACGACGGCGCCCTCACGTTCGCCCACGGCGGCGTCGTATGCGCGCTGCAGGGCCTGGACATCGAGGAGGGCCTGCCCGTCCTCAACCTCACCTGCGTGGTGGCGTGGGACCTGCCCGCCGAGTCCGACGTGCCCACGCAGGTGGCGCTCGGTGTGGGCGAGGGCCTGTTCGGCAGCGCGCGTGTGATCCCCGGCAGCGCGGGTTGGGACGTGACGTGGCGCTACGCGTTCCCGGCTTCCGGGCTCGACGAGAAGGCGATGGGCACGCTGCTGATGCTCGTGGTGAGCGGGGCCTCCAGCCTGCGTGCTGCGCTGCTGCCCGGGTAGTGGTGCCGCTCAGCCCTGCGACGTGACGTGCGCGCCCGCGCCGGGCTGGAAGACCGACTCGTGGCCGTCCTCCCAGCGCACCCGGTAGCACTTCCGGTCGCCGGAGCCGATCACTTCGAGGACCTCGCCCTCGCGCCGCCCCTGGTCGACGATCGTGCCCTCGACGACGATGTGGTCGCCCGCTTTGGCCTCCATCGGCAGGTCATCCCCTCTCGACTCGGGCTGAGCCCCGATGCTCCCGCAGCGGGGGGCCGGGGTCCAGGGGCCGTCAGGGTCGGAGGGCTGCTGCGTGGGCTCTCGGCCTCAGCGCGCGGCGCCGCAGTCCTTGCAGAGCCCGAAGACCTCGGCCGTGTGGCTCAGCTCCACGAACCCGTGGTCCTCGGCCACCCGCTGCGCCCAGGTCTCGACGGCAGGGCCCTCGATCTCGACGGTGTGCCCGCAGCGGCGGCAGACGAGGTGGTGGTGGTGCTCCGCGGAGGCGCAGCGGCGGTAGACGGCCTCGCCCGAGCCGGTGCGCAGCACGTCGACCTCACCGCCGTCGGCGAGGGTCTGCAGCGTGCGGTAGACGGTGGTGAGGCCGATTCCCTCACCGGCGCGGCGCAGCTCCTCGTGGATCTCCTGGGCGGAGCGGAAGTCCTCGAGCCGGTCCAGCAGCGCCGACACCGCCGCCCGCTGTCGGGTGGCGCGCAGCGCTCTCGTCGTGACCCCGTTGGTCCCGGTGTCCATCACCCCTCCTCCACGTGCGCGACCGCGTCGACCACGATGTGTGCGAGGTGGTCGTCGACCAGGGAGTAGACCACCTCGCGTCCGCGGCGCTCGCCGTGCACCACCCCGGCCGACTTGAGTACCCGAAGGTGCTGGCTGATGAGCGGCTGGGCGACCGCGAGCGCATCGACGAGGTCGTGGACGCAGCGGTCGGACTCCAGGAGCTGCAGCACGATCGCGATGCGCACCGGGGCGGCCAGCGCGCGCAGCAGGTCGCCCGCGGCCGCGAGCGTGCGCGGGGTGCGCACCGGCGCTGGCGTGCTGCGGGGCCGGCCGGCCGCGTGCTCGGCGTGATCGTCGGTGGGCGGCCCGGCGTCGGCGGCTCGGCCGGCGGGCCCCGCACCTGCGACGATCGACATCAGCGTCCCCATCCCCGGGAGCGGCGGCCGCGCTCCCCGGTCGGTCGTGCGTGCGGGCCGCACCTCCATCGTAGGCGCGTGGTGGAAGGGTGGGGCCGTGCTGCTCGTCTGCCGGTTCACCACCAGCCCCGACCTCCTCTCCCGCGCCCGGAGGGCGCTGGAACTGCTCACCGCCGCGGACGGGTGTCTCGGCGGTGAGCTGGGGCGTTCCGTCGACGAGTCCGACCGCTGGGTGCTGACCGTCCGGTTCTCCTCTGTGGACGCCTACCGGCGCGCCCTCTCCCCGTTCCCGGTGCGCGAGCACGTGGTGCCGCTGCTGTCGGAGGCCATCGCGGACGAGCCTGCGACGTTCGAGACGCTCGTGACGGCCGAGGCGGGCACGGCGCGGACGCACCGCAGCCTGCTGGCCTAGGCGCGCAGCTCGGCCTGGAGCGGCGCCGGGAACCGCGGTGTGAAGCGGACCTCTCCCAGCAGCCGCTCCAGCTCGTGGGCCTTGCGTTCGACCTCGGCGTGCCGCTCGGCGCCGATGTCCTCGAGCACCCGCAGGGCGATGGTGCCGTCGGTGCGCTGCACCCACCCGCCGACGATCCGGCCGTCCACCCAGATCGTCGGGCCGCCGTTGCCGTTGCGGTCGAAAAGGAGCGGCCCGTGCACCGGGTCGAGGTGGAAGTCGCGCTGCTTCCAGCCCATCGTCGACGGGTCGAGCCCGGGCAGCAGCGCCACGGAGGGCTCGGCGGTCGCGGCCGGCTCGACGTCGTCGGGCAGCACGTAGCCGGGCCCCTCGGCCAGCTCGACCTCGACGGCGCCCACGTCGTCGAGCGCCCGCTTGGTGGTGGCGACCGTCCAGCCGGCCCACCACTGCAGGTCGGCCCGGGTGCCGGGTCCGTACGCCCGCAGCCAGGAGCGGGCGAGCGCCGCCGCGGCCGTGCGCGGGTCGAGCGGCTCGGAGAACACCGGCGCCCATGCCGCCGTCGCGGCCCACCGGTACTGCCCGTTGATCCACGTGCCGGTTGGCCTGGCCCGCAGCACCCGGCCCTCGAACCCGAGCACCAGCAGCAGCCGCGAGTGTGCCGCCATCTCCGCGACCTGCCGCCCGGTGCCGATCCTGATCGGCACGGCGAGGTGTGGCACCAGCTTCCCCAGGTCGCGGGCGCTCAACGGCCCCTTGTCGGCGAGGACGTCGAGGATCTCGGTGGACGCCGCGTCGACCCACCGCTCCGGGTCGGGCCCGACCCCGGCCCCCGTCACGGCGTCGAGCAGCAGCTTCCGTTGCCGGGCCAGCAGCGTGACGGTGGACGAGTGGTGCGCCGCCCTCGCGAGGTCGTGCCCGAACACCCAGAGCGTGCGCCGCATGGCGTGGTGGCGCACCAGCGACCGCTCCGCGTACAGCGCATCGTCGGCCGCTGGCAGGACCGGGTGGCGCATCCGCGCCGCCACCGAGAGGTGCACGGTGACGGGGTCGGTGGAGTGCAGCCCGGAGAGCGCGTCGGCGATGGCGACGACGTCGTCGGTGCGGGTCCCGGCTGTGAGGAGGTGGCGCGCGGCAAGCCGGTTCCGCCGCTCGGCGACGTCGATGTGTCGAACATGCACGCCGGTCAGCGTGGCACGCCCGAGCGCGCGGTTCAGGCGGTGTACGCCCCGACGGTGCGGTCGGCCGCCGCCCGGGCGGCCTCGGGGTCGGCGCCGCCCGCCACATCGGCCTCGTACCAGCGATCCCCGGCCGCGGCGAGGAACCGCTTCGCCTCGTCCGACGCCCACCAACCGGCGTGGTCCTGGTCGTTGGTGACCGCGCCCGTGGCCAGGTGCAGGGCCAGCGCCGCGAGAGCCATGTCGTACCCGAGCCCGACCGCGCCCGGCCCGTACAGGTTCCAGTGCTCCTCGGGGTGGGCGATGTGGTCCAGCTCGAAGCGCGAACCGCCGCCGGGCTCGGGGGAGAGGCGCACCTCGACCCAGCTGACCCCGCCGCCGAACTCCCACGTGAGCGAGAAGCTCTTGGGCGGGTCGCAGCGTTCGACGGTGCCGCTCGCATTGCCCTCGATCTGGTAGCGCCCGCCGAGCCGCAGCTCCCCGGAGACCGGGGCGAACCAGCGCGCGAGGCGCTCGGAGGTCGTGCAGGCCACCCAGAGGTCCTCGACGTCGGTGTCGTAGGCCTGGCTGATCGTCACGACCTTGGCCTCGCGGCCGTCGCGCTCCCTGCTGCCGACCATGCGGCTCACCGCGCTGATCTGCGGGTCGATGTCGAACATGTCACTCCTCGGGGTCGTCGTGGCGCAACCTGCGCTCGCGCTTGCCGCGCTCGATCTCGGTGGCCAGTGCGGCCAGGCGAGGGGTCCAGATCCGGCGGAAGCGCCCCAGCCACGCGTCGACGTCCTGCAGCGGCTCGGGCCGCACGGCGTAGAGCCTGCGGGTGCCCTCGGCCCGCACGGACGCGAAGCCGCTGTCCCGCAGCACCTTGAGGTGCTGCGACACAGCGGGCTGGGAGATGCCGAACTCCGCGCGGACGACTGCGGTGACCGCACCCGAGGTCTGCTCGCCGTCGGCGAGGAGCTCGAGGATCCGGCGGCGGACCGGGTCGCCGAGGACGTCGAACGCGTGCACGGGGCTCAAGCTACAGCTGGCACTTATATAAGTCCAGTCTTTCCCTCGGTGCCCGTGCCGTGCTCGGTCAAGGCCTTCCGTCGCAAGGTCTGCCCTTTCCGGGGCTCCTGGCGGCGCCGCGCATTGTGCGGGGCCGCCCCTCACAGCTCAAGGGCGCCTGCGGCGTCGCTTCGCGAGCGCTGCGCGCCCCTTGACCTGTGAGCCTCTGCGGCCCCTGGGGCATGCGGTGGGGGCAGGCCGGGGGCCTGCCCCTTGGGCGCGCGGCGCCGCCAGGAGGCCGGTGTCGGCGATCTCTTTGCCGTCGCGCACCGGGTTTGTGTTCGCGCACCCCTTGTCGGTCCAGGCAGCCGGTCGACGGGCAGCGTGGGACGAGAACGGGTGCGTGAACCTTGCGGATCACCGCGAGCAGTACACGACGGCCTCGCCCGCGACCCTGGCGTGCTCCTCGCGCCGATCAGCCTGACCCGCGACCCGGCTCGCGCCCCATGATCGGTGTTTCGGCGCGTTCCCGGCTTGTTTTCGCCGGCTTTGCGCCGAAGCCTTGATCATGGTGGTGAGACCGGCCTTCGGTGGCGCCGCGCGCAGGAAGGGGCGGCCCCGCAGGATGCGCGGCGCCACCGAAGGCCCGGTGGGGTGGGCCTCGGAAATGTGCGGCGCCATGGAAGGCTCCCCACGAGCAGGGCGTTCACCGCGTTCCGCGGAACGCGGGGCCGCCCACGTCCGCGCTGAGATCAGCAGCGTTCCGCGGAACGCGCCTGCAGGCCGGCGACTGCTCGGGTGGCGGGCGGGGGCGGGCAATGCGGTGGAGTGCGCCGGATACCCTGAGATCTCACCGTCCGTCCACCTGGAGTCACCCGTGGCCAGCAAGCCCTCGTCCGCAAAGATCGACACCATCGTCGCGCTCGCCAAGCGTCGCGGCTTCGTCTTCGCGTCGGGGGAGATCTACGGCGGTACCCGGTCGGCGTGGGACTACGGGCCGCTGGGCGTCGAGCTCAAGGAGAACATCAAGCGGCAGTGGTGGAAGGCCACGGTCACCGGCCGCGAGGACGTCGTGGGCCTCGACTCCTCGGTGATCCTGCCGCGCCAGGTGTGGGTGGCGTCCGGCCACGTCGGGGTGTTCACCGACCCGTTGGTGGAGTGCCTGTCCTGCCACCGCCGGTTCCGGGCCGACCAGCTGGCCGAGGAGTACGCCGAGCGGACGGGCAAGCAGGTGTCGGAGGACGACCTGTCCGATGTGCCGTGTCCGAACTGCGGCACCCGCGGCCAGTACACCGAGCCGCGCGACTTCAACATGATGCTCAAGACCTACCTCGGCCCGGTGGAGTCCGAGGAGGGCCTGCACTACCTGCGCCCCGAGACGGCGCAGGGCATCTTCGTGAACTTCCTCAACGTGCAGACCACGTCGCGCAAGAAGCCGCCGTTCGGCATCGGCCAGATGGGCAAGAGCTTCCGCAACGAGATCACGCCCGGCAACTTCATCTTCCGCACGCGCGAGTTCGAGCAGATGGAGATGGAGTACTTCGTCGAGCCCGGCTCCGACGAGGAGCTGCACCAGTACTGGATCGACGAGCGCACCAGCTGGTACGTCGACCTCGGCATCGCGCGCGACAACCTGCGCCACTACGAGCACCCGAAGGAGAAGCTCTCCCACTACTCGAAGCGCACCGTCGACATCGAGTACCGGTTCGGCTTCCAGGGCCAGGAGTGGGGCGAGCTGGAGGGCATCGCCAACCGCACCGACTTCGACCTCAGCACGCACTCCAACCACTCCGGTGTGGACCTGTCGTTCTACGACCAGGCCTCCGGCGCGCGGTACCGGCCGTACGTGATCGAGCCCGCGGCGGGCGTCGGGCGCTCGATGATGGCGTTCCTCGTCGAGGCCTACACCGAGGACGAGGCGCCCAACGCCAAGGGCGGCGTCGACACCCGCGTGGTGCTGCGGTTGGACCGGCGGCTCGCGCCCGTCAAGGCCGCGGTGCTGCCGCTCTCGCGCAACGCCGACCTCTCGCCGAAGGCCCGTGACCTCGCCGCCCAGCTGCGCAAGCACTGGAACGTCGAGTTCGACGACGCGGGCGCGATCGGCCGCCGCTACCGCCGCCAGGACGAGATCGGCACCCCGTTCTGCGTCACGGTCGACTTCGACACCCTGAACGACCAGGCCGTCACGATCCGGGAGCGCGACTCGATGGCGCAGGAGCGCGTGGCGCTCGACCAGGTGGAGTCCTACCTGGCTGCTCGCCTCATCGGCTGCTGACGTTCCAACGAGCGGCGCGTTCGTCGGAACCTATCCGACGAACGCGCCGCTCGTCGGTTCAGGCGGGGGCCGGCAGCAGGCGGTCCAGCAGGTCGTGCAGAGTCACCAGCCCGACGACCGCGCCGTCGGACTCCACCAGCGCGATCTGGTTGCGCCCGGCCTGCATGGCGGACAGGGCGTCGTGGATCGGCAGGTCGGCCGGGAGCGTGCGGATCGGGCGCATGAGCTCGCCCGCCGTGGTGCCCGGCGGCACGGCCAGCGCGTCGCGGACGTGCACCACCCCGACCGCGTGCCCTTCGCCGTCGCCGACGACGAGCCGCAGGTGGCCGCTCTCCCGGGCGGCGGCGCGGATCGCGGCGGCGTCGGCGCTGGTGGACACGCCTGCCACCTCCGACCGCGGCCGTGCGACCTCGCGCAGCGGTGCCCGGTCCAGCTCGAGCGCGGTGACGATCTGATCGCGCCGTCCCGGGTCGAGGGAACCCGCCGTGGCGGAGTGCTCCACCAGCTCGCGCAGGTCGTCCGGGTTGCGCCCGTTCGCCAGCTCGTCGACCGGTTCGACGCCGACCCGGTGCAGGCACCAGTTCGCCATGCCGTTCAGCGCGACCAGCACCGGGCGCGTGAGCAGCATGAACGCGCGCATCGGCAGCGCCAGCATGGTGGCGGAGCGTTCGGGGTGGGCGATCGCCCATGACTTGGGCGCCATCTCGCCGACCACCAGGTGCACGAACGTGACGACGATCAGCGACAGCAGGAACGAGACGACCGTGGCCCACGGGTCGCCGAGCCCGCCGAACAGCGGGTGCAGCAGCTCCTCGACTGCCGGCTTGCCGATGGCGCCGAGCCCGACGGTGCAGAGCGTGATGCCCAGCTGCGAGCCGGCGAGCAGCATCGAGAGGTCCCGCGCCGAGCGCAGCGCCGCCCTGGCCGACGCACTGGTGACGGCGGCCTCCTCCAAGCGGTAGCGGCGGGCCGCGACGAGCGCGAACTCGATCGCCACGAAGAAGGCCGAGAGCGCGACCAGCAGCACGGAGACCCCGAGCGAGACACCGATGCTCATGCCGGCACCTCCGCTTCGGCCCAGGCCAGCCGCACCGAGGACGGCACGTGCCGCTCGACGGCGAGCACCGTGATGGCGAGCGTGCGGGGCGGCTCGCCCTCCTCGGACAGAGACGGGTTCTGCAGGGTGAGCCGCACGCCGTCGCCGGGTTCGGGGAGCCGCTGCAGCTCGTCGATCACGAGGCCGCCGATGGTCTGGTAGCCGCCTTCGGGCAGATCGGCGTCGAGCAAGCGCTCCACCTCCTCGACGGAGAGCGTGCCGGGCACGGTCCACTCGCCGTCGCCCGCGGCGAGGCCGTCGGCGCCCGCCGGGTCGTGCTCGTCGGTGATCTCGCCGACGAGCTCCTCCGCGATGTCCTCGACCGTGACGACGCCCGCGAGGCCGCCGTACTCGTCGACGACCACGGCGAACTCGTCGTCGGCCGCGCGCAGCCGGTCGAGCACGGTGGGCAGCGGCAGCGATGCCGGCACGAGCACGGGCGTGCGGGCCACGTCGGAGACGCGCAGGGTGGCCAGGTCGGCCCGGCCCTCGCAGGCGAGGAGGTCGCGCAGGCAGATCACGCCCACCACGTCGTCGGGGCTCTCGCCGATCACCGGGAGGCGCGAGTGGCCGGATGCCATCACCTCGACCAGCTCGGAGATCGGGGCGTCGGCTCGGATCGAGGTGACCCGGGGCCGCGGGATCATCGCGGCGCGCGCGGTGCGGTCGGTGAAGTCGAGGACGCGGTCCAGCAGGGTGGACAGGTCGTCGTCGAGGTCGCCGCTGTCGCGGGACTCGTCGATGATCGCTTCCAGGTCGCGCGGGGTGGCCGCGTGCTCGACGTCGTGCACCGGCTCGATCCGCAGCGCCTTGAGCAGCACGTTCGAGGCGGCGTCGAACAGCCGGATCAGCCAGCCGAACGCGGCCAGGTAGATCGAGGTGGAGAGCGCGAGTGCGCGGGCCACCGGTTCGGGCCGGGCGATCGCGAGGTTCTTGGGGAACAGCTCGCCGAACACCATCTGCACGACCGTGACGACGACCAGCGCCACCAGGGCGCCGACGGCGACCCCGAGGCCGGTGTCGCCCAGCAGCTCCGCCACCCCGTCGCCGATCATCGGTTCGGCCACGTAGCCGGCCAGCAGGCCGGTGACGGTGATGCCCAGCTGCGCGCCGGAGAGCATGAACGAGGTGCGGCGGGTGATGCCGAGTGCGCGGCGTGCACCGGCGTCGCCGGCGGAGGCGCGGGCCTGGAGGCGGGAGCGGTCGACGGCCATGTAGCCGAACTCCTGGGCCACGAAGTAGCCGGTGAGCACGGTGAGGGCGCCGACGGTCAGCACGCCGAGGAGGATGGAGAGGATGGTCACGGGCGAGCCGCCCGTCGAGAACGCCGTCCTGCGAGGACGGCGCCGGTACTTTCTGCGGGATCCATGATTCCTGTGCCGGTGGGTATGGAGATTCCTCTCGCGCAACGCTGGAGATCACCAGGGCGTTCCCCGCCCGGTGGAGGATCACGTCACACGATCGGCGTGTTCGCGCCCGATCCCCGTCGCCGCCGATCGCTACCCTTGGCCTCGTGACGGAAGCGGGGGCTGCCTCCTTGTCGGGGCTCCGGGAGCTCGGTGCGGCGTTGCGGAAGTGGGCGCCGGACGGCGTCGGGGTGGTGCGGGTGCTCGCACGGCACGGCTTCGGCACCGTCGAGAGCGGGCAGCTCGTCGCAGGCACGACGGGTGGCTCGGTGGCCGGCGCGCTGTACCGCGGCACGCTCGACGACGCGGTCGTGCCGCTGGCCGCGGCCGCGGTGTCCGGACCGCACACCCGGGAGGCGCACGTGGCGGAGGCCGCGGCGCTCGACGCCGGGCTCGCGTGCGCGGGCGGCGCCACGCTGCTGGGCCACCCGTTGCCGGCCGAACAGGCCGCGGCGCTGGGAGAGGCCCTCGAACGGGGTGTGCCGGCCGCGCTGGTCTCCACCGTGCAGGGCACCGGGGCGGTCGTGCTCACGGGGCCCGAGCTGGAGTCCGTCCACGGGTCGTTGGGCACGGCGGAGCTCGACGCGGAGGCCACCGGGGCCGCTCGCGGGCTGCTCCGCCGCGGTGCCACGGCCACCGAGCGGGTGCCGGCGGGCGAGGTCGAGCTGCTGGTCGACATCTGGGTGCCGGTGCCGTCGGTGCTGGTCGCCGGGGCGGGCGCGATCGGGGAGGCGCTGCTCGCGCAGGCCGGGCTGCTCGGTTGGGCGGCGCGCGCCGAGACCGACCTCGATGCCGTCCACACCGCCGTCGCCGAGTTCACCGACGCCGACGTCCTCGTGCTGCTCGACCACGCGCCCGCGTTCGACGTCGTGCTGGTCGACGCGTTGCGGCGAGGGCGGGGCTTCATCGGCGCGCTGGGTTCGCGCCGCACCCAGGCCGCGCGCCGGGAGCGGCTGCTGGCGGCCGGCCTCACCGAGGCCGAGCTGGCCCGGCTGCACGGCCCGGTCGGGCTCGACCTCGGCGCCCGCACCCCGGCGGAGACGGCGGTGTCGATCGTCGCGCAGGTCGTGGCGGCCCGGTCCGGGCGGGCGGGCACCGCGCTCGTCGCCGGTGAGGGCCGGATCGGCTGATGACGGCGCGCCACGACTTCAGCAGGGCCGTCGCGGCCGGGTCACCCCGCCGCGCCGCGGACCTGGTGGCGGCCGAGGCGCCCACCCTCCCGCTCCGCGACCTCCCCCCTCCGCCACGGCGGCGGGGCTGGGTCTTCCGGCTGGTCGTCGGCGCCGTGCTGATGGCCGCGCTGGTGGTGGGGGGCACCGCTTTCCGCGTGTGGCAGGTGGCGCGGGTCGACGACCGGCAGCCGGTCGACGCCGTGATCGTGCTCGGGGCCGCGCAGTACGACGGCGAACCCAGCTCGATCTTCGCCTACCGGCTGCGGCACGCGGAGGCGCTGTACGAGGAGGGCCTCGCCCCGCGGATCGTCACCACCGGTGGCAACCGCGCGGGCGACGTCTACACCGAGGCCGAGGCCGGGCGCCGCTACCTGATCGAGCGCGGGGTGCCCGCCGATGCCGTGATCGCCGTCGCGGAGGGATCGGACACCCTCGGCAGCATGCAGGCCGTGGCGGCGCGGGCGGAGCAGGACGGCTGGTCGAGCGCGCTGGTCGTGAGCGACCCGTGGCACTCGCTGCGCGCCCGCACGATGGCCCGCGAAAGCGGCCTCGACGCATGGACCTCACCCACCCGCAGCGGCCCGGTCGTGCAGACCCGGGAGACGCAGCTGCGCTACATCGTCCGCGAGACCGCCGCGTTGCTGTACTACCAGCTCACCCACGCGTCCGTGGACACCGAGTCCACGGGGCTCGGCTAGTGCTCGAGTACTCCGCGCACGACCGCGCCCGCCCCGCGCCCGAGCCGGCGAAGGGTGCGGGCACGGAGCGGCGCAGCCCGTTCGCCCGCGACCGCGCCCGGGTGCTGCACTCCGCCGCGCTGCGCCGCCTGGCCGGCAAGACCCAGGTCGTCGGGCCGGGGGAGGGCGCCGAGATCAGCGGGGTGCCGCGCACCCGGCTCACCCACTCCCTCGAGGTCGCGCAGATCGGGCGGGGGATCGCCGAGGAGCTGGGCTGCGACCCGGACGTCGTCGACACCGCGGGGCTCGCCCACGACATCGGGCACCCGCCGTTCGGGCACAACGGGGAGCGCGCGCTCGACGAGTTCGCCGCCGGCTGCGGGCTGCACGGCGGTTTCGAGGGCAACGCGCAGACGCTGCGCATCCTCACCCGGCTGGAGCCGAAGATCGACGGGATGGGCCTCAACCTCACGCGGGCCACGCTGGACGCGTCCTGCAAGTACCCGTGGGTGCGGCGGCCCGGCGACCGCAAGTACAGCGCCTACCCCGAGGACGCGGACGTGTTCGCCTGGGTCCGCGAGGGCGCTCCGCCGGAACGGCGATGCCTCGAGGCCCAGATCATGGACTGGTCCGACGACGTCGCGTACTCCGTGCACGACGTCGAGGACGGCATCCTCGCCGGACGCATCGACCTCGCCGCGCTCGGCGTCCCGGGGGAGCGGGCCGCGCTCGTCGACCTCGCGGTGCGGCACTTCGGGGGCGAGCCGGGCGCGCTGGCCGACGCGGCCGACGCGCTGATGGCGCTGCCGGTCGTCGCCGCCGTGCGCGGGTTCTCGGCGGCGTCCGCGTCCGCCGTCGACCACGTGGCGCTCAAGCGGCTCACCAGCGAGCTGGTGGGCCGGTTCGTACACGCGGCCGTCGATGCCACGATCGCCGCTCACGGCGACCGCGCGCTGCTGCGCTACGCCGCCGACCTAGTCGTCCCGGCCCGGGCCGCGGCCGAGGTCGCCCTGCTCAAGGCGGTGGCCCTGCGGTACGTGATGAGCGACCCCGGGCGGCTCGCGATGCAGGCCCGCCAGCGCGAGCTGCTCGTCGAGCTGGCCACGGCCCTCCGCGACGGCGCCCCGGAGTCCCTCGATCCGGTGTTCGCCGCCGAGTGGAAGAGCGCCGCCGACGACGCCGCCCGGTTGCGGGTGGTGCTCGACCAGGTCGCGATCCTCACCGACCAGCAGGCCGTCGCCCGTCATCGAGCCATCGCGGTCCACCGGGGACGCTAGCTCGTGCATGGAGGACCAGGGCCCGGACGAGGCACCCGAAAGCGGCAGCGGTGGCGAGTGTGCGGACCACGTGCCAGCGGGCCCAGCGGGTCTCGTCGAAGGCGTCGCGCACGGCCGCCAGGTCGGCGATGCGGTCGGGAGCGCCTGCCGCGACGAGGCCGTTGCCGAGCGGGACGTTGACCGCCATGGTGATGACGAAGGTCGCCAGGTAGAGGCCGAACGCCACCGCGACCCACGGCAGCGGCGAGCGGTCGTCGCCGCGCACGTAGAGGACTGCGGCGACGGCGGTGAACACCAGCGCGCCCGTGAAGGTGAGCATGAACAGGGGGCTGTAGATCGCCCGGTCGAGGGCCTGGAACGCGCCGACGAACGTGCGGTCGTCGGTGGCTCGCAGGCCCGGCATGATCGTGACGGCCCAGTCGCCGAACACGCCGGCCACCAGCCCCATGGCGATGGTGGCCGGCAAGAGGTTGGCGGCCTGCCAGGATCGCAGCCTCATGGCCCGAGCGCCGGTCGGTCGTTGCTGGTCTCGGTCATGTCGGTCTCCCCACGTGGCGGTCTGCCCACGATCGGGCCCGAGGGCGGTGGCGATCAACGGTGAAGTGGGCAACGCTCGTTAACCGACACGTTCACGAACGGATCGGCGCCCCGAGCCGTCACGAACTCCCGGACCGTCTCGTCCTCCTGATGACATCGACATCGAGGAGGGCGACATGCCACGCATTCCCGCGGTTCCCGAGTCCGAGGCCGGGTTCTTCGGCCGGCTCGTGTACCGCTTGGCGCGCCGGATGTTCGGCGACGTCCCGGAGCCGTTCGCGGTGGTCCGGCACAACCCTCGGCTGTTCTGGGCGTCGCTGGTGGCCGACGGCGTGCAGGAGTGGGCGCCCCGCGTGCTGCCGAAGCGGGTGCGCGAGCTGGCCGTGTACCGGACGGCCACGGTGGTGGGCTGCTCGTGGTGCGTCGACTTCGGCACCATGCTGCAGCGCCTCGACGGGCTCGACGTCCAGCGGCTGCAGCACATCGACGAGTACCGGACCAGCCCGCTCTACGACCGGGCCGAGCGGCTCGCGATCGCCTACGCCGACGCGATGACCGCCCAGCCGATGACGGTGACCGACGTGCAGGTGGCCGAGCTGGAGGCCGAGTTCGGGCGGGCCGGGGTCGTGGAGCTCACCCATTCCATCGCGCTGGAGAACATGCGCGGCCGGTTCAACCACGCCCTCGGTATCACCGACCAGGGCTTCGACGCGGCCTGCAAGGTGCGCCTCAAGCCGGCAGGTGCGCCAGCTTCTCGGGGTTGACCTGGTAGTAGATGGCGGCGATCCGGCCGTCGCGGACGGCGAAGACCCCGACCGCGCCGGCCGGTGACACGCCCGCCGGGAGCCGCATGCCGGGCTCGCCGTTCACCTGCACGGGCGTGCCGCGCAGCATGTTCTCGCCGTACCTGTCGAGGAGCCCGAGCAGCAGCCGGGTGACCTTCTCCGCGCCGACGACCGGGTGGCGGGCCGCCCGCGTCTTGCCGTCCGAGTCGTTCAGCCAGACGACGTCCGGGTGCAGGAGCTCGACGAGCGCGGCTCCGTCGGCCCGTGACATCGCCTCGGCGAACCGGGTCAGCAGGGCCTCCTGCTCCGCCGTGGATGCGCGTGGCGGCGGGTCGGCGTCGGCGACGATCCGGCGGGCCCGTGCCGCGTGCTGGCGGGCTGCGGGCTCCGAGCAGCCGAGCACGTCCGCGATGTGCGCGTACGGCAGCGCCAGGGCCTCGTGCAGCACGAACGCCACCCGCTGCGGCGGGGTCAGCCGCTCCAGCACCACCATCGCGGCCATCCGCACACCCTCGTCGCGCACCACCGCGGCGAGCGGTTCGTCGGCCTCGCCGGTGGTGAGCAGCGGCTCGGGCAGCCACGGGCCGACGTACCGTTCGCGGCGGGCGGCGGCGGAGCGGAGCCGGTCGAGGCACAGCCGGCCGACGACGGTGGTGAGCCAGGCGCGCTCGTCGCGGATCTTCGCCCGCGTCTCCTCGTCGAGCCCGGCGAGCCGCAGCCACGCCTCCTGCACCGCGTCCTCCGCGTCGGCGACGCTGCCGGTGATGCGGTAGCCGACCCGGACGAGATGTGCCCGATGCTCCTCGAACACCCGCTCGTCGGTCAGCATGATCCCGACGCTACGCCGCCGGCGCCCGCGGCCACCGGCGCCGGGCGGCGGGCGAGGACCCGGATCCGGGCCCCGCGGTGCGGGACGAGCGTGATGTGCTTGGCCCGCTGGCGCTCGGACCGGGCGGTGGTGGGGGCCAGCTCGACGCGGCGCAGGATCTCGCGCAGCACCACCCGCATCTCCACCTGCGCGAACGTCGCACCGAGGCAGCGCCGCGCACCGCCGCCGAACGGCAGCCACGTGGTCGGGGTGAGCGTGGCGCCGACCATCCGGTCGGGGTCGAAGCGCAGCGGGTCGGGGTAGTGCCTCGCCGAGTTGTGCACGAGCCCGATGGCCGGCGAGACGGTCACCCCCGCGGGCAGCCTGCGTCCGGCCAGCTCGACGGGTGCGGTCAGCTTGCGGACCACGTCGAAGAGCACGGGACGCACCCGCAGGCTCTCCCGGACGATCGCGTCCAGGTAGTCGTCGTCGCCCTCGTCCGCGGCGCGCACCGCACGGGCGAGCGCGGCGGGGTGGCGCACGAGCCGTTCGAGGGTCCAGGACAGCGCGGTGGCGGTGGTCTCGTGACCGGCCAGCAGCAGCGTCATGAGCTGGTCGCGCAGCTCGTCGTCGGTCATGTCCGCCGAGCGGACCAGCATCGCGAGGACGTCGGTCCGCTCGTCCAGTTCGGGGTCGGTGCGGCAGTTCGCGATCTCGGCGCGGAGCAGCCGGCCGGCCTCGGCACGCGCGCGGCGCACACCGGCCCACGGCCTGAGGCCGAGCACGCTCGGACGGATCATGGCGGCGGCCGCCATGAACCCCGTGTCGACGACGGGCGGCAGCGCCCGGCGCAGCGCGTCGAGGCGGCGCTCGTCCCGCGTGCCGATCACGATGCGCAGGATGACCTCGAGCGTGATCGCGGACATCCGCGGTGCCACCCGGAACTCGCGACCGACGGGCCACGTCGCGACGTCCGCGGCGGCGATCGCAGCCATCTGCTCGGTCTGGCGGCGCACCGCGTCCCGGTGGAACGGGGGCAGCATCTGCCGACGTCGTTCGCGGTGCTCCTGCCCGTCCAACAGGAGCAGGGAGCTCTCGCCGAGGACACCGCCCACCACGGTGTTCCCCTCGCCGGCGCGGTAGGTCGCGGGGTCGCCTGCGAAGACCGTCTTGATGTCGTCGGGATCGGCGAGGAACACGACCGTGCCGATGGGCGCCACGCGCACGGCGAAGGTGTCGCCGTAGCGGCGGTGGCAGCGGGCGAGCCACCAGCGGGGGAGTCCCCAGAGCAGCGGGGTCTGGACGGCCAGTGGGAGGCGGGGGCCCGGGACGGTGTCCATGTCGGCCGATCATACGTACGTATAGATCCGGTGACTAGGATCGCCGCGTGGGACACCGGGAGGACCTGCTCGCCGCGGCGCGCCGCTGCCTGGAGAAACGCGGGTACGCGCGCACGACCGCACGGGACCTGGTGGCCGACTCGGGCACGAACCTCGCCTCGATCGGCTACCACTTCGGCTCCAAGGAGGCACTGCTCAACGCGGCGCTGGGGGAGTCGTTCCAGGAGTGGGCCGAGCGAGTCCGGTCGCTCGCGCTCGCCGTCGAGCCGACCGCCGACACGAAGACGCTGCTCGCGGCGTCCTGGGACGCGATGATCACCTCTTTCGCCGAGTACCGCGGGCTCGCCGTGGCGTTCACCGAGGCGCTCGCCCAGGCCGAACGCCAACCCGAGCTGCGTGCCCAGCTCGCGGCGATCTACGAGCAGAGCCGCGCGTCCGTCGCGGCGATGATCACCGAGATCATCGGGGTGCCCGCGGGTCCGGCGAGGGCGCTCGCCACCTTCCAGATCGTGGTCTGCGACGGCCTGCTCGTGCAGTGGCTGCTCGACCCGGACGCCACCCCGTCCGGTTCGGACCTCGCCGACGCGTTCATGCTGGCGCTGGGTGCGGACTAGCCAGTGCGTCGGTGCTCGTGCTGGGTGGTCGCGGCATGATCCGGTGTATCGGTTCGCTATTGCTGTGGCGGCAGCCATGGGCAACCGATACACGCGATCTTGGTGGGCATGATCCGGTGTATCGGGCGGTCATGGTTGTCGGTACAGCCATGGGCAACCGCCAGTTCGGATCATGGTCGCCCGGCGGCGCGGTCCCTGCGTCCTGATCGGTTCTCATCGGGTCGACCTGGTCGGTGAGTCGCCGGTGGGCGCGCCGTTCCCGGCTCGGGCCTCTCGGCGCCCGGCCCCGTTCCTCGGCCTCTCGGGTGTTCCCCAGGTTCCGGTCGGCCCCTTCAGTTGTGAGGGTGGCTGGGTTGGGTCAACTACCGAATTCTGTGGTTGCGTCGCCGGCCGTCCCCGACTTGGGGGCACGGCGGTCGAGGACGGCTGCGTCCTCAGAGGTGGTGTACGAGTCCCTCGCTGGTGAGCGGCGTGGCGTCGTGATGTGAGACGGCCACCGCGTGATCTTGATGAGTACCGACCAAGGAACTCACCGAGAGGATCACCACGATGGCCGCACCGCACCATATCGAGGTCACCGAACTGTTGGAGCAGCAGCTGCAGGGCGCGTCGCCGGATCTACTCCGGCAGATGATCGCCTCGCTGGCGAACGCGATGATGTCCGCCCAGGCCGACCAGGCCTGCGGCGCCGACTACGGCGAACGCAGCCAGGAGCGGGTCAACCGGCGCAACGGGTATCGGGCCCGGGAATGGGACACCCGCGCCGGCACCGTCGAGCTCGCCGTGCCGAAGCTGCGCGAGGGCTCCTACTTCCCCGACTGGCTGCTGACCCACCGCCGCCGCGCCGAGCAGGCCCTGGTCACCGTCGTGGCCACCGCCTACCTACTCGGCGTCTCCACCCGCCGAGTCGAGCGCCTCGCCGAGCAGCTCGGCGTCAAGTCGCTGTCCCGATCGCAGGTGTCGGAGATGGCCACCCACCTCGACGCCCAGGTCACCGCGTTCCGGCAGCGCCCCCTCGATCACGGGCCCTACACGTTCGTCTGGGTCGACGCTCTCGTGGTGAAGGTCCGCGAGGACGGCCGCGTGGTCAACGTGCACGCGCTCGTGGCGACCGGGGTGAACGCCGATGGCCATCGGGAGATCCTCGGCCTGGACGTCGCCAGCGCCGAAGACGGCGCCGGCTGGCTGGCGTTCCTGCGCGGACTGGTCGCCCGCGGCCTGTCCGGGGTGCAGCTGGTCATCTCCGACGCCCACCCCGGCCTGGTCGCGGCGATCGGCTCCGCGTTGCCCGGCGCGGCCTGGCAGCGGTGTCGCACCCACTACCTGCGCAACCTGCTCACCCGCGTCCCGAAGAGCGCGCAGCCGCACGTGGCCACCCAGGTGCGCACCATCTTCGACCAGGCCGACACCGACGCCGTGCACGCCCAGTACGACCGCGTCATCGACGCCCTCGAGCCCCGCTTCCGCGACGCGGCCCAACACCTCGAAGCGGCCCGCGCCGAGCTACTGGCCTTCACCAGCTATCCACGCGAGATCTGGCGCCAGATCTGGTCCAACAACCCGCAAGAGCGGCTGAACAAGGAGATCCGCCGCCGCACCGACGTGGTCGGGATCTTCCCCGGCCGCGACGCCCTGATCCGCCTGGTCGGCGCCGTCCTGGCCGAGCAGAGCGACGAATGGACCGAAGGCCGCCGCTACATGGGCCTGGAACTGCTGGCCAAGTCCCGCATCCGCATCATCACCACCGAACCCAACCCGGCCACCAGCGAGCCACCGGTGACAACCGAGGCGCTCACCGCATAACCTTCACCAAGATCACGCGGGGGCGATCTTGTACACCACCTCCGCGGACGTGGCCTCGAGGACGAGACCGCCGCGGTTGCGTGCCACGCGACCTGCTGTGGTCCCGACCTTCACACCCAAGCCCATCCCGCACGGTCAGGTCAGACCAATCCAGGGATGAGGCTTCTCGCACAAAACGTCCATGATCAGCCGGGGTGGTCGGGGTGGGAACGGGACCACAGCCGGTTGCGTCGCTCCCAGGTTTCGTGTTCGTCAGGGACCGCCGTGCCCCCGCGTCGGGGACGGCCGCCAGCGCAACCACGGAATTCGGTAGTGAACCCAACCCAGCCATCTCCATAAGGGGGGGAGAGGTGAACCGGATCGCCACACCAGCAGCCGGGGGCGGACAGGTGAGGCTGGGAGGCCCGAGCCGGGTACGGCGCGCCCACCGGAACGGTCTCCCCACCACAACGGCACCGCGCGCGTTCCGCGGAACGCACAAGAGGCACCGTGCACACCTTCCCGCCACGACACACACCGCCGGCCATGTGCACCGACACCACACGATGTGCACGCCCATCGGGCGGGCGTTCACTCGTCTATGGCCCCGGGACACCCGAGTCCGGCGGCAGCTCCTGGCCGGGGCAGTCGCTCAGCACGCCGGCGATCGCGTCCCGTTCCGCGGCGGTGACCCACAGGTGGTACTTGGCCTTCGCCGCCACCTGCCGGGCCACGTAGGTGCAGCGGTAGTCCCGGGCGGGTGGGAGCCACGTCGCCGCGTCGCCGTCGCCCTTCGACTGGTTGACCGCTCCCTCGGTGGCCATCAGGTTGAGCGGGTCGTTCGCGAACAGCTCGCGGGCCCCGATGTCGAGCTGCTGGGCCCCGGTCTGCCACGCGTTGGAGAGCGCGACGACGTGGTCGATCTGCACGTCGTCGCTGGTGTCCTGGCCGCGCCGGAACGGGATCGTGCGGCCGGTGTACGGGTCGGCGAGCGTCCCGGACTGCACCACGCAGTCGCGGGTGCCGGACTTGTACTCGACGTCGGTGAGGTCGCGGGCGAGCACGTCGTTGCGCTGGTCGCAGCCGTTGCGGTCGATGTCGCGCCAGCTCTGGCCGAACTGGTCGCGGTCGTACCCGGTGAGCGGTGCCCTGCCCTTGACCGGAAGCGCGGCTAGTGCCGTTGCGGCGTCGCCGGTCGGGGCCTGCCTGGGCTCGATCCGCACTTGGAACTCGGCGCAGCCCGTCAGCAGTGCGGTGGTCAGGATCATCAGGATGAAGCCAGTGCACCCCCGGTTACGCACCGTCATATGATGCACGTGGTGCGTCACCCGTACGGGGTCGAGGGCGCCGTGGCCCGATTCATCGGCCGAACGGCCGACTGTTCTTGCGGAATCCATACCTCTGGCTGAGGCCGCTCTTCGCATGCCGGGCGGATCGTGGAGGCATGACGAACTTCGGGGAACTGCTCACCGTCCTCGCTGCGGGTGGTGGGCTCGCCGTACTCCTGGTGATGGCCGCGGTGCCGTTGATGCTCGACCGGGACCGCGCGCCGGAGCGGCACCGCCGGTAGCGCGCCGGCTCGTCGGTGGGTCTGCCTAGACTCCTGCATGTGGCGGGCCGGATCCGGGACAGTGACATCGCGGAGGTCCGCGACCGCGTCCGCGTCGACGAGGTCATCGGTGAGTACGTCACCCTGCGCCGCGCCGGGGCCGGCTCGGTGAAGGGCCTCTGCCCGTTCCACGACGAGAAGACCCCGTCGTTCAACGTGCGGCCCAGCCACGGCACGTTCCACTGCTTCGGCTGCGGCGAGAGCGGCGACGCCATCGCGTTCCTCATGAAGATGGACCACATCTCGTTCGTCGAGGCCGTGGAGCGGCTCGCCGAGCGGGTCGGCTACCGGCTCACCTACGAGGGCGGCGGCAGCTCGGTGCAGCGCGACCGCGGCACGCGCTCCCGGTTGCTCGAGGCCAACAAGAAGGCCGCCGAGTTCTACGCCGCGCAGCTGCACACGCCGGAAGCGGCACCGGCCGTCCAGTTCCTCACCAGTCGCGGCTTCGACGTCGCGGCGGCCCAGCACTTCGGCTGCGGATACGCGCCCGCCGGCTGGGACAACCTCACGCGCCACCTGCTCGCCGCCGGGTTCACGCTCGACGAGCTGATGAAGGCCGGTCTGTCCAAGGAGGGCAGGCGCGGGCCGATCGACCGGTTCCACCGGCGGCTGCTGTGGTCGATCAAGGACCTCGGCGGTGACGTCGTCGGGTTCGGCGCGCGGAGGCTGTTCGACGACGACGGCATCGAGGCCAAGTACCTCAACACCAGCGACACGCCGGTCTACCGCAAGACGCACGTGCTCTTCGGGCTCGACCTCGCCAAGCGGGAGATCGCCAAGCGCCGTCAGGTGGTGGTCGTCGAGGGGTACACCGACGTCATGGCGATGCACCTGGCCGGCGTGCCCACCGCCGTCGCCTCCTGTGGCACGGCCTTCGGCGCCGAGCACATCTCCGTGATCCGCCGCCTCATCGGCGACGACTCGTTCGACCTCGGCGAGGTGATCTACACCTTCGACGGCGACGCGGCGGGGCAGGCGGCCGCGCTCAAGGCGTTCGAGGGCGACCAGAGCTTCGCGGCGCAGACGTTCGTCGCGGTCGCACCCGACGGGCAGGACCCGTGCGAGCTGCGCCAGGCCCACGGCGACACGGCCGTGCGCGACCTGGTGGCGCGCCGCGAGCCGCTGTTCGAGTTCGCGATCCGCAGCATGCTGCGGGACCACAACCTGGACACCGCGGAGGGCCGGGTCGCCGCGCTGCAGCGCACGGTGCCGCTGGTGGCGCGGATCAAGCGGGAGGACCTGCGCGACGAGTACGCCCGCCGCCTCGCGGGCTGGACCAGCTGGGACGACATCGCGATGGTGGTCCGGCGGGTCCGGGAGGCGGCAGGTGCCCCGCCCGAGCCGGTGCGCGGTGCCCGCAATGGGCGCCGCGAGGCCCCCACCCCGCCACCCAAGGACGACCCGCGGCTGCACCTGCAGCGCGAGGCGCTCAAGGCGGCCCTGCAGATCCCGGCCGTGGCCGGTCCGAGCTACGACGAGCTGCCCGAGCAGGTCTTCGTCCACCCGGTGTTCGCCGCGGTGCACCGCGCCGTGCAGGCCGCGGGTGGCGTGTGCAGCGGCCGCGAGGGCCACGTGTGGCTGGAGGCGGTGCTCGCGGAGTGCTCGCAGGAGGCGCGCCCGCTGGTCACCGAGCTGGCCGTGGAGCCCCTCGAGCTGCCCAGGCGGAACACCGACGAGGCCCGTTACGTCGGCAGTGTCATCGCCGGGGTTCGGCTGGCGCTGGTGGAGGCGCAGGTGGCGGAGCTCAAGGCCCGGTTGCAGCGCACCAACCCGGTGGAGGAGTCCGACGCCTACCACCAGCTCTTCGGCGACCTGGTGCCGCTGGAGCAGTACCGGATCGCGCTGCGCGAGCAGGCGGCGCGATGAAGCTCTTCCGGAAGCTGCTGGGGCGCGAGGAGATACCCGCCGAGGTCGCAGGGCGGCTCTCCGCCGACGAGCGGGTGCTCGCGGTCGCCGCGCTCGCCGACGACTCGCACCTCGTCGTCACCTCCCACGGGCTGTGGCTGCCGGGTGCCGACGGGTCGCGGCTCGTGGGGTGGCACCTGGTCAGCAAGGCCAGCTGGGGGAACGGTGCGCTCACCGTCGTCGAGGCGGAGGAGACCGAGAGCATCGGAGGCGCCGTCCTACTGGCCGACCTGCCGCCCCGCCGGTTGCGGCTGGTCGACCCCGGCCGCGTGCCGGAGACGGTGCACGCCCGGGTGGAGGGGTCGATCCGCAGCCGCCACCACCGCGACCTGCCCGGCGGTGGTGCCTGGTTCGTGCAGCGCAAGGTGGCCGGCCGCGACGGCGTCGTGCTGCAGGTACGGCCCGACAAGGGCACCGATCCGGCCGTCGTGCGCCAGGTCGTGGCCGACGTCGAGCGCACCCTGGGTCGCGCATGACCGCCCCCACCTGGGACCCCGCGCTCTACCTCGACTTCGACGACCACCGCTCGCGCCCGTTCCGCGACCTGCTCGCGCGGGTGGGGGCCACGTCGCCGCGCCGGGTCGTCGACCTCGGCTGCGGGCCGGGCCACCTCACCTCGGTGCTCTCCGCCCGCTGGCCCGACGCCCACGTGCGCGCCCTCGACTCCTCCTCGGACATGGTTGCCGCCGCCCGGGAGCGCGGGATCGACGCGGAGCTGGCCGACGTCGTCGACTGGGTGCCCGCCCCGGACACCGACGTCGTGGTCACCAACGCGGTGCTGCAGTGGGTGCCGTCGCACCCGCAGCTGCTGCCGCGCTGGCTGGAGGCGCTGCCGTCCGGGGCGTGGTTCGCGATGCAGGTGCCGGGCAACTTCGGCGCCCCGTCGCACGCGCTGGTCCGCGAGCTGTTGGCCGAGCCGCGGTGGCGGGGGCGCGCGGAGGTGCGCGGGGATTCGACGGTGCCGGAACCGGCGCACTACGCCGAGCTCCTCGCCTCGCAGGCGGCGGACGTGGACGTCTGGGAGACCACCTACCTGCACCGGCTCACGGGCCCCGACCCGGTGCTGAAGTGGATCAGCGGCACGGCGCTGCGCCCGGTGCGCGACGCCCTCGACCCGGGCGACTACGAGGCCTTCCGCGGCGCGCTGGCGCCCCGCCTCCGCGCCGCGTACCCGATGCGTCCGGACGGGAGCACCTGGTTCCCGTTCCGCCGCATCTTCGCGGTGGCGCAGACGAGTTGACCAGGTGGTCGACCCCTGAGGGCCCGCCTCGCGGGCAGGCCATCGGGCCTGCCCTTTTTGCGCGCGGCGCCACCGAAGGCTGGTCTCGCGGGCATGATCAGCGTTTCGGTGCGAATACCGACGCCCTGCGTCGGGAAACGCGCCCAGTCGCCGATCATGAGGTGGTCTGGCCGGCGCGAGCAGTACTTCCGGTCGCGGGCGGCACCGTGGTGTGCTGCTCGGGGTGCCTGAGCGGGGACCGGGTGCGCGGTGGCAAGGAGATCGCCGAAGACCGGCCTCCTGGCGGCGTCGCGCGCCAGAAGGGGCAGGCACGGGCTTGCCCGCGAAGCGGGCCCCGCACAATGCGCGGCGCCGCCAGGAGGCCCTGACCCGTGAGACCCGGTCTCGATACGCGCCGCTACTCGACCCCGGGAGGCAACTCGCGCGTACTGCTGACGAGCGGCTGGTACACCACTGCAGTGGAGCAGATCACCAAGGGCCTGCTGAACTGGGCGTCGATCCTCGAGTCCGCCACGCGTGAGCAGGCGCTGCAGACCGCCCGGATGCCGTTCGTGCGACCGCACGTGGCGCTGATGCCCGACGCGCACCTCGGCATGGGATCGACCGTGGGCAGCGTGATCCCCACCGTGAAGGCGGTGATGCCGGCGAGCGTCGGCGTCGACATCGGTTGCGGCATGGCGGCGGTGCGCACCCGGCTGACGAAGGACGACATCGCCGAGCGTGGTGAGCTGCCGGCGCTGCGGAAGGCCATCGAGGCGGCCGTTCCCGTCTCCAAGGGCGGCTACAACCGGAAGCTGACGGACACCGCCGCCGCCCGCGTCGCCGAGCTGGAGGCGCTCGCGGAGCGGGCGGAGTTCGACCCGGCCTCCTACGCGGGCAACTGGCGGCTGCAGCTCGGCACCCTCGGCTCGGGCAACCACTTCATCGAGCTGTGCCTCGACGAGGCCGACCGGCTCTGGGTGTTCCTGCACTCGGGCTCGCGTGGGGTCGGCAACAAGATCGCGCAGCGGCACGTCCGCATCGCGCAGCAGCTGTGCGAGCGGTGGTGGATCGAGCTGCCGCACCGCGACCTCGCCTACCTGCCCGAGGGGATCGACGAGTTCTGGCACTACATCCGGGAGCTGCGCTGGGCCCAGCGCTTCGCGCTCGAGAACCGCGCCGAGATGCTCGACCGGATCGTCGGCTGCATCGCCGAGTGGGCGGGCCGGGACATCGAGCGGGCCGAGGACGTCCAGTGCCACCACAACTACACCGAGCAGGAGCGGCACTTCGGCACCGACGTCTGGCTCACCCGCAAGGGGGCGATCGATGCGTCCGCCGGTCGGCGCGGGCTCATCCCGGGCTCGATGGGCACCCGCTCGTACGTGGTGACCGGCCTGGGCAACCCGGCGTCGTTCAACTCGGCGCCGCACGGCGCGGGCCGCAACTTCTCCCGGCGGGCCGCGCGGGAGAGGTTCACGGTGGAGCAGCTCGCCGAGGCCATGCGGGGCATCGAGTGGCGGGCGACGAACGCGGAGGCGTTCCTCGACGAGATCCCTTCGGCGTACAAGGACATCGACCAGATCATGGAGGACGCGAAGGATCTGGTGACCGTGGACCACACGCTGCGCCAGGTGCTGAACGTGAAGGGCGACTGACGGCTTGACCTTGACACGGATGTCAGCCCTTACGTTCGGGCCATGAGCAGTTTCGTCGTCCACCGCAACGGCCGCCCGGCCACCACAGAGGACCTGGCCCCGCTCGCGTTCGCGGGCTACGCGCACTTCACCGCCGCCCAGGTGCGCGGGGGCCGGGTCCGGGCGCTCGACCTGCACCTGGAGCGGCTGCGCACGGCGTCGGTGCTGTTGTTCGGCAACGCGTTGCCCGACGAACAGGTGCGCTCCTACCTGCGCGCGGCCGTCGAGGCGGGCCCGGCGGACGCGTCGCTGCAGGCGTTCGCGTACCAGCCGGCCGGTGAGTTCGCCGGCGAGGGCGCTGGGCTCGACGTGCTGGTCCGCACCGGGCCGCCCGCGTCCGGCCCGGAGGGCCCGCTGGCGCTGACAGCCGTCGAACACGAGCGCGACGTCCCGGCCGTGAAGCACGTCGGCGAGGTCGCCAAGACCTACCTGCTGCGCCAGGCCGTCGCGCAGGGGTTCGACGACGCCGCCTTCGTCGACCGCGGGGGGCGGCTCAGCGAGGCGACGATCTGGAACCTCGCGTTCTGGGACGGCGACGCGGTGGTGTGGCCCGAGGCCGAGGTGCTGCGCGGCATCACGATGGGCATCCTGCGCAGGCAGCTGGACCGCCTCGGCGTGCCGCAGCGGGAGAAGGAGATCACCCTCGCCGACCTGCCGGCGCTCCGCGGCGCCGTCGTCATGAACTCGTGGACGCCCGGGGTCGCGGTGCGCCGGATCGGCCCGGTGCCGGTGCCGGAGGCGCCCGAGTTCCTCGAGCTCCTGCACCGGGCCTACGAGGCGGAACCGCTCGTCGCGCCCTGATCAGTGCCCCCGACCGGACGTGCTGTGTGGATATCGGCGGATCCAGGTTTCCGTTGGGTGCGGCGGCGGACCGGCCTCGTACCGGGCGTACTCGGCCGGTTCGCCGCTGCGGCCAGCGGGGAGCTGGGCCGTCGAGATTCGTGCAGGACGTCCGGTCGGGGGCACTTACTACTGGGTTGCGGGCCGCAGCGCGGCGGCCTGGGTGTATCGGCAGTTGGGGTCCCAGAGGATGAACGAGCGGATGCCGGTGGACTCGGCGGCATCGATCTGCGCCCGCACCTCGGCCGCCCCGTACGGCACCCGGAGGCTGAAGGCCTGCAGCCACGGGATCACCGAGGTGGGGGTGCCCTGGGTGAGCTTCACGAAGTCGCCGAGGGAGCGGGCGGTGATGTCGTAGGGCGACGACTCCGGGCTCGCCACCCCGTACTCCCCGCGACCCCAGTGCGACGGGTACACCATCGGCGCCACGTAGTCGGTGTACGGCGCCATCATCGTGATGTCCTGCGCGATCTGGGTGGGGCGTGTCGCCGCGATCCCGAAAACCGACGCGCCGAGCAGGGCGCCGTGCTTGCGCACCTCCGGACGCGTCTCCGCGAGGAAGTCGGCGATCGACTGTTCGGGTGAGACCGTGAGGCCCTCGAAATGCATTCCGCTGATCGCGCCGTCGGGCCGTCGGACGTAGTCGTAGAGGATCTCGTCGAACCCGAGGGCGGCCGCCTCCGCGGCGAGCGCGATATTGTAGGCCCGCACCTCGGGATTGGCGAAGTTCAGGAAAGAATGCTGACCGTAACCACCCGAATAGGGGCCACCGCCTGCGTTCTGCACCAGCCGGTTGCGGTGGCCGTCGCGCCAGGAGGCCGCCCCGAGCACCGGGTCGCGGAACGCCACGATCCGCCCGACGACCCGCACGCCCATGGCGTGCAGCTGGTCGAGCACGGCGCGCGCGTCGTAGTAGCCCTTGGCCGCGCCGACCTCGACGGCCAGCGGCACCTCTGACGCGTACCCCACCTCGCCGCTCTCGTCCTTGATGTCGAGCTGGATCGTGTCGATGGCGCGTTCCTTCGCCAGCTGCAGCACGGGCTCGCGCAGCGACGGAGCGCTCCACGCTTGTGCCGTCATGTGCACCGCCCGCATGCCCGGGTGCTGCACGGGGATCGGCACCTTCCGCGCGGTCGTGTTGCCGGCCGCGTCGCGGGCGAGCAGGTCGACGTCGGCGGCGCCGGCCGCTTCCGTGACCGAGAAGGCCCCGTCGTCGTCCAGCTCGAAGGGCGCGCCGTTGACGAGGAGCTCCGTGGCGCCCTCGGCCCGGCCCTTCACCTCGGCAGACGCGTCGAGCGCCGTCGGCGGCACCGGATCGACGTTGAGGGCGGGCGGGGTGGCGTCCACCGTGAAGTCGATGGTCGTGCCGGGGCCGGGCAGCGGCATGGCCGCGTCGGGGGAGTTGACGGCGAGGGTGTGCTCCCCCTCGGGGAGCGCGGACGCGTCGAGCACGAAACGGGGCCCGTCGCGACGCACCGGTGCCGGGGCGCCGTCGAGCAGGACCTCGACCTCCGCCGGATCGGCGAGCGCGGTGATCTGGACGTCACGCAGGGCTGCGGGGGTGTAGGACCCGCCGTCGGCCACTCCGGTCACGGTGACGTCCGGCTGCAGCCATGCCACGACCAGAACCAGCATGCCGGCAACGATCAGCGCGATCGCACCCGGCACCAGGAACCGGTGGGGGGCGGACACCGGGCGGTCCATCGGAACTCCTTCGACACGGTTGAAGGTGATCACTGTCCCAGTTCCCGGACGGTCCGTGTGCTGGAACAACACAATGGTGTGATCGAGGGATAATCCGGGTGGTGGCCCGGGTAGCGTCGCCTCATGCCTCGGTTGCGTATCGTCGCGGCGGCGGTCGCCGTGTTTCTCGCCGCCGGTTGTGGAACGGATTCCGACCCCGCCGAATCCAATTCTGCAGCCCCGGCCCCGGCTCCTGCGCCCGTCGATCCCGCGCAGGTTCAGGCCAACGAGCTCGGCCGCATCCCGGTGCTCATGTACCACCGGATCATCACCACACCCGTATCGGTCTACGACCGCACTCCCGACGATTTCCGCGCCGAGCTGGAACGCCTCGCGCGCGAGAACTACGTGCCCGTCACCACGGCCGAGATGGCGGCCGGGCGCATCGACATCCCGGCCGGCGCCCACCCGGTGGTGCTGACGTTCGACGACGGCGACCCGACCCAGATCACCCTCGGCCCGGACGGCAAGCCCGCGCCGAACTCGGCGGTGCGCATCCTCCTCGACGTCGCCGCCGCCCATCCCGGGTTCCGGCCGGTGGCGAGCATGTACGTCAACGCCGAGCCGTTCGGTGGGGGTCCTGCCGGCGCGGCTGCCCTGCGCTGGCTGCACGACAACGGCTTCGAGATCGGCAACCACACGTTCGGCCACCTGAACCTGCGCACGGCGTCGCCGGAGAAGGCGCGGCAGGACATCGCCCGCGGCGACCAGGCCATCCGGCAGGCGGTCCCCGGCTACCAGCCCGTCACGCTCGCGCTCCCGTTCGGCGCGCGGCCGCGCGACCCGCAGCTGGCGGCGCGCGGGAACGGCTACGACTACTCCGGCGTGCTGCTGGTGGGCGCGAACCCGGCGCCGTCCCCGTTCGCCGAGGAGTTCACGCCGCTCGCCATCCCGCGAATCCGCTCGCAGGGTCCGAACGGGAGCGAGGCCGAGTTCGGGTCCAGCGTGTGGCTCGACAAGATGGCGGCGAGCCCCGGCACCCGCTACACCTCCGACGGCAACCCGGCGGTGATCTCCTACCCGACGGGCAAGGCCTCCCCGGCGGCCCAGTACGCAGCGGCCGCCTCTCCCTACTGAGCGGCTCGTCGTGCCAGGGCGGACCGCAGCGGGGCGAACTTCGCGATGCTGTCGTCCAGCCCGCCGGGGCGGGCGCTGAGCAACCAGCAGGCGCGCTGCTCGACGACCAGCGCGTCCAGGCGGTGCAGCAGCTCGCCGGCGGCCGCGGGCGTCAACGCGGTGATCCCACCCGCGGCGAGCAGCGCCACCGCGAAGCGGGCGAGCGCGACCGCCTGCGCGGTCTCCCGCACCGCGACGTCCCCGTCGGCGGCGGCCGGCCGCGCGTTGGCGAGGGCGTCGGCCGCGCCGGCCAGCACGCGCTCGGCCTCGGCCAACGCCTCGGGCGCCACGGCGGGCGCGTCCTCGCTCCCGAACAGGGCCGAGGCGAGCACGGAGCCGTTGAGGAGCGGTGCGTCGACCAGGTCGGCGACCGATCCAGCCGCGGCGAGCGCGGCACCCAGGCCCGGGCCGTCGAAGACCACGCGGTCCAGCGCCGCTGCCGGGTCCACGTCCCGGTTGCTGTCCAGACACCAGCTCACGGCCGCCCCGTACAGCAGCCCCGGGTACGTCACCGGCGGCGGCTCCACGTGGCCGTGGTCGCCCCAGGTGGTGACCACGTACCCACCGGCGCCGTGCTCGCGGCCGATCTCGGCGGCGTCGACGAGGTTCTCCACCGCGTTGCCCAGCCGCCCCACGATCGAGTTCCACGCCCCGGTGCCCGGCGCCACCCAGAACGGCCGCCCGGCCGAGGTGAGCGACTTGGCCCGCTCCCGGAAGCCCCCGGCGAGCGGCTCCATGTCGAACCCGTCGGCCGCCCACTGCTCGCGCTGCTCCGGGGTGGCCCGGTCGAGCGCCGCGCGGGCGTGCGCCGGGCCGTCGTACTGCCAGACGACGGGGATGAGGCCGGCCGCCGGCAGGGCCTCGGCGACCTCGGGGTGGTCGGCGAGTACGTCGGCCCAGAACTGGACCTCGTAGCCGTCCTCGAGCAGCGGGGTGGCCACGCGCAGCAGGTGGTCGAGGTACACCTGGCCGAGGCCGCGCTCGGCGGCGTCGGCGGCGCTGCGTCCCTTCCCCAGCTCCCACGGTTCGTCGGCGCCGATGTTGACCCGGCGTGCGCGGACCGTGTCCGCGAGCTCGCGGACCAGCGCGAGCGCGAACTCGGCGTTGTCGGGGGTGGGCTGGAGCGTGCTGGGCGAGCGGTGGTGGCCGCCGAGCGTGAACCCGTCCGGCGACTCCGCTCGGTCCCGGTAGCGGTCGTGGGCCAGCCAGCGCTCCATGTGCCCGAGCGTGTTCTGGTTGGCCACGAGCGTGATCCCGTGCGCGGCGCACAGGGCGTCCAGCCAGCGCATGTCGTCGGCGGTGAGCGGACTGGCCCGCGCCCACACCTCGGCGTGGTCGGCGTAGGCGAAGGTGTGCTCCGTGTAGAGCTCGAGCTGGTTCATCCGCGCGGCGGCGAGGATCTCGACGTAGCGGCGCAGCGTGCGGCGGGTGGGCACCCGGTCGCGGCTGATGTCGAGCATGAAGCCGCGCACGGGGAAGTCCGGCCAGTCGCGCACGCGCACCGCGCGGCCGGCGAGCTCGGGGTCGGCGCGCACCTGGTCGAGGGTCTGGCGGGCGTAGCGCAGCCCGGCGTCGTCGCGATGGCCGATCCGCGTGCCGTCGGCGTCGCGCACGAGGGTGTATCCCTGTTCGGGCAGGTCCGGGTCGACGTGCACCTCCACGGGCGCATCCGGAGCAGGTCCGGGCTCGCCGAGCACCTCGAGCGAGCGGGGGACCGGGAACAGGTGAGCGATCGACGACTGCACGGCGATCATGTTGCCTTGTCGGGAACGGCGCGGGCACGTGGCGAGGCGCCGCGAGCGCGGGCATCCCGACCTTTCGGGTGAGCCGGACGTGCGTTCCTACGGCGGGAGCAGCGGCCACGCGCCCCAGGGCTGCGACCAGTCGTGGGCGAGGTCCTGGCCGCCGGCGCGCCACCGGCGCGGGGCCGTGGTCTCGAGCCAGTCCAGCGGCTCGATCCCGCCCGGCTGCCCGCCGTCGAGGGCGAGCCGGATCCCTGCGGTGAGGTCGGCGTCGACCTCGGGGGTGCGGGCCGCGGGGTCGACGGAGACGAACAGCGCGGTGCCGGAGCGGGCCACCAGGTCGAGGAACCTCCGGTTCAGCGCCCACTCGGTGGCCGGGGTGCACGGCACGCAGTCGGCGTCCACGGCGTAGAAGCGGCCGTGCTGGGCCAGCCGGAACGCGAGCGTGTTGACGCCCATGCGGCGGGTGCGTTCCCAGTGCCGCCCCGACGTGTCGTCGCCGGTGCGCTGGATCTGCACGAGGCCCGCGGCCAGGTGCCCGACGGTGTTGCAGCCGATCACCAGCGCGTCGCCTGCTGCCTCGGCGATGGTGCGGTAGAGGGCGACGAGCACTTCGGCGCTGGTGCGGCCGCGGTCGGCCAACCCCCGGCCGGGTTCGGCCATCCGCGCCGGTGTTCCCGGGTGGAAGCGCCCGAAGACGTCGTAGGTGCTGAAGTCGTGCTTGACCAGTTCGAAGCCCCAGTCGCGGAATCGGGCGACGTCGGCCGCGACGGCGGCCAGGGTGGCCTCCTGAGACGGGTCGAGGGGGAACGGGCCCGGCCCGGCGGCGTCCGCGCGCGTCCCCGCGGTCGCGACGCGCGACAGCAGCGGCCGGAACCACAGGCCCGGCCGTGCGCCCCGCGCGGCGATGTCGGCGGCCAGGCCAGCCATGTCGTCGAACACCCCGGGCAGTCCGCTGTCCCAGGGGCCGCCGGGAGCGGTGCCGCCCCCCTCCGTCCAGCCGTCGTCGACCACGCAGAAGGGGCGCACCGGGTGGTCGCCCGCGTACTCGGCGATGGTGGTGGCGTCGCGCAGCACGGCGTCGGGACCGAAGTCCCTCCCGTAGGCGTAGTACCAGTTGTTGCAGCCGACGACCGGGTGCTCGGGCAGCAGCGGATCGGGGGACATGGCGGCGCACAGGTCCTGCAGTGCCGCGTACGGGGTGGTGTCGGCGCCGGCCGCGACGCCGACGACCGTGGCGGCGGCGAGCTCCCGGTTCCCGGGCAGCACGGGCAGGCCGCCGGAGCGCACGTCGAGCCACAGGGTCGTGCCGTCCTCGTCCACGGTCCAGCAGCACAACGCGCCGGCGCGGGTCCGTACGCCGAAACCGGCGGTGGTGCCGGTGGACGGGTCGGTACCCAGCCAGTACCAGGGCAGCGGCCGCTCCGGCTGGATGCCGCGCCACTGCAGCTCGCCGTACGACCGCTCCCATGCGTCGCCGAGCACGAGGGCCGGGCGGCGGCCGCCGGGGTGGTGCCGCCAGCGCAGCGCGACCGTGGACAGCCCGTCCGTGCCGGGCGCGCGCAGCACCACCCGCAGGGCGCCGGCCGGTTCGTGGCGGGCGGTCACCTCGACGCCGGGCGCCGTCCAGCGGCCGGGTCGCGCTGCTGCCGCGGCGCGCGGCACCTCGTCCGCCCCGGTGACCACGTGCACGGAGTCGGGGAGGGGTACGTCGATCACGGACACGTTCAGCCCTTGACCGCGCCGGAGGTGAGGCCCTGGACGATGTGCCGGCTGGCGAAGGCGAACAGCAGCATCGTGGGGGCGATCGTGAGCACAGCCGCTGCCGACATCGAGCCCCAGTCGATGTTGAAGCTGGAGATGAAGCCGTTGAGCGCGGTGGGGACGGTCTTGTTGGCGTCGCTGTTCATGAGCGTCACCGACAGGAACAGCTCGTTCCAGCAGTTCACGAAGTTGAAGATGAACGCGGCCGCGATCCCGGGCCGCATGACGGGCAGCAGCACCCGGAACAGGGCGCTGAACCGGGACAGCCCGTCGATCATCGCCGCTTCTTCGAGGGCCTCGGGGATGTTGGCGAAGAACCCGCGCAGCATCACGGTGCAGAACGGGATGCACACCGCGACGTAGACGACGACGAGCCCGATCCGGTTGTCGACCAGGCCCAGGTCGGTCATCAGCAGGTAGAGCGGCCCGAGCGCGATGAAGGACGGGATCATCTGCGTGACCAGCGCGGCCATCAGCAGCGCGGACTTCGTGCGGAACTCGAAGCGGGCGAGCACGTACCCCGACAGCATCGATATCGCCGTGGCCAGCGTGGCGGCCACGGTCGAGACGAGCAGGCTGTTGGTGAGGTAGACGCCGAAGTCGGCCTTGTCGAACAGGCCGCGGTAGTTCTCGAGGGAGAACGGCTCGGGCCAGTAGGCGATCGGGTAGGAGAAGATGTCGCCGGGCGCCTTCAGCGAGGTCACCGCGATCCAGTAGAGCGGGAAGGCGGTGAAGAGCAGCCACAGCCCGAGGAAGGCGAACCTCGTGGCCCGGCCGGCCGTGGTCTCCTTGCCGATCACGACCTCACCTCTCGCCGCTCGCGGGTGGCCAGCAGGAAGAAGACCGCGAACACCAGCAGCCCGGCGACGACGATCAGGCCGAGCGCGGAGGCCCTGCCGTAGTCGCCCTGCTGCGTCGTCTTGATCATCCACGTGGTCACGATGTGCGTCTCGTCGTTCGGGCCCCCGCCGGTCATGCCGAAGATCAGGTCGGGGAAGTTGAAGGTCCAGATGACCCGCAGCAGCACGGTCAGGACCAGCGTGGTGCGGATGTAGGGGATGACGATCTGGAACAGCGTGCGCGTCCGGCCGGCTCCGTCGAGCGCGGCCGCCTCGTACAGCTCGTCGGGGATGGACTGCAGCGCGGCCAGGATCATGATCGCGAAGAAGGTGACGCCGTACCAGATGTTGGCGATCACCACCGCGGTCATCGCCGTGCCCGGCGAGGCCAGCCAGGGGATCGGCTCGTCGATGAGGCCCGCCTTCTGCAGCAGGTCGTTGACCGCGCCGAACTCGCTGTTGAACAGCCAGCGGAAGAGGATGCCGATGAGGAACCCGGAGACCGCCCACGGGAAGAAGATCAACGCCTGGTAGAGGCCGCGGAAGCGGAACCTCCGGCGCAGCCACAGCGCGAGCGCGAAGCCGATCACCAGCTGGGGCACGATCGAGCCGACCACCCACACGACGGTGTTGCCGAGCACCGTGCCCCAGGCCGGGTCGGCGACGATGGCGCGGAAGTTGTCCAGACCCACCCACGAGGTGTCGGTCAGGTCCGTCAGCTTCCAGTTGCGGAAGGCCATCTGGCCGCCCGCGAGCACCGGGTAGTACGTGAAGATCGCGACGAAGATCGCGGCCGGGGCCAGGTACGCGGCGATGACCAGGCCGCGGCGGGTGGTGAACTCGCGCCTGCGGCCGCCCCGGCCCGGCGACGTGGTCGCGGGGCGGGGGCGGCGCGTCTGCGCGGGCCCGGTCGTCGGGGACGTCGCCGCCACGCCTACTTCCCCTGCTGCCACTTCTTGGTCCAGAAGGCGTCCCACTCGGTGAGCAGCTCGGCGGGCGCCATCTTGCCGAGCAGCACCTTCTGCACGTCGGCGTCGGCCTTCTGCTCCCACTCGGTCCACCACGCGACGCCGCGCGGCTGGGTGACGTTGATGTACGTCTCGGGGTGCTGGGTCATCGTCACGTAGCTCGCCCACGGACCGGTCCGGTAGAACTCGTCCTGGCCTGCCGAGGCCAGGATCGGCACGAGGCTGTTCCCCTTGGCGAACCTCGTGGCCGCGTCACCCTCGGAGAGGAACCGCACCAGCTCGAGCGCCTCGGCCTTGTGCGCGCTGGTGGCGGCGATGCCCCAGCCCGCCGTGGCGAGCGGCTGGACGGTCTTGCCGCTCGGGCCGGTCGGCAGCGGGGCCGTGGTCCACTGGTCCGGCGAGATCGCCTTGGACTCGCCGACGGTGGCGATCACCTCGGGGTCCTGCAGCAGGAAGGCGGTGGACCCGTTGGAGAAGGCCTCGACCATCTCCGGGTATCCCCAGGCGACGGACGACTCGGGGGAGGCCTTGCGGAACAGCTCGAAGTAGGTCTCGACGGCGTCGCGGGCCGCCGGGGTCGAGAAGATGGTGGCGCCGCTCTTCACCCGGAACGCGTTCTCGGGGTCGATCTCGTCGGCGACGTACGCCGAGATGGCCGCGGTGACGTTGCTGTTGGCGTTGGCGCCGCCACGGAAGGCGTAGCCGTACCGGCGCTGGGCGGGGTCGTGGATGGCCGACGCCTGCTGGAGCAGCTCCGCCCAGCTGGCAGGTGGTGCGGCGAAACCGGCCTGCGTGACCAGGTCCTTGCGGTAGAAGAGGCTCAGCCCGTAGAAGCCGTACGGCACGAGGTAGGTCTTGCCCTGGGCGTCCTTGGCGGCGCTGACGGCGTTGTCGGTCATCGCCTGCCAGCCGGCCCAGCCCTCGAGGTCGGCGGTCATGTCGTGCAGCCAGCCGTTGGTCGACCAGGGGCCGACGGTGATGTCGCGCACCTCGAGCACGTCGACGCCGCTGCCCGACACGAGCATCTGCTGCAGCTTCTGGTCCGCCTGCTGGGTGGGGGGCGAGACCAGGTTCACGTCGATGTTCGGGTGTCGCTGCTCGAAGTCCCCGATGAGCTGCTTCAGCAGGTCGGTGCGGGTGGGGTTCGTGAGGCTCTCCACCATGTTGAGGGTGACCTTCCCGCTGTCGCCGCCGGTCAGGGCGGAACAGCCGGACAGGGCAACCGCGGCGGCCACGCCGAGCGCGAGCACTGCCGTCCTTCTCCTCATGGGCTGACCTTCCTTCCGGGTCGTGCCGCCACGCTGCGGCGGCTCGGGGACGGGCTAGGGCGCGGGGTGCTGCCGGCGAGCAGCGCGGGCCCACTCGCCGAGTACGGGGACGCAGGCGTCGGCGAAGTGCTCGTAGTCGGCGGCGGTGTTGTAGACGGCGGCGGACAGGCGCAGGTAGCCGGCTCCGCCGAAGCTGGTGAAGGCGGCTTCGACGCCGAGCTCCCGGGCCGCACGGTCGCGCAGCTCGTCGGCGGCGACGCGGCCGTCGGCCAGGCCGTCGGGTAGCCGTACGAGACGCATGCCGGGCACCGGCTCGCCGACGTCGACGGCGCTGCCGGCGCCGGTCAGCTCGGTGAACGCGGCTCCGACGACGCGCTCGGCGTAGCCGGCCAGATCGTCCATGTAGCGGCGGACGGTTCCCCAACCCCAGGTCCGCTCGACGAAGCCGAGCGCCTCCGGCGCCGCCAGGTAGCTGGTGGCGTCGACCGTGCCCTGGTGGTCGAACCGCTCGGGGTACGGCTCGGCGGC
Organism: Pseudonocardia cypriaca; assembly: GCF_006717045.1. NCBI lineage: Bacteria > Bacillati > Actinomycetota > Actinomycetes > Pseudonocardiales > Pseudonocardiaceae > Pseudonocardia > Pseudonocardia cypriaca. Next base: position 1,376,346 of record NZ_VFPH01000002.1, on the reverse strand, counting down.
ACCCCACGAGTCGATCAGCGGGTGGAGCGCGTCGCGCAGTGGGCCGCGGGCGATGAGGGCGGCCGTGCCGCGCGGCGCACAGGCCCACTTGTGCAGGTTGCCGACCCAGAAGTCGCAGTCCAGGCCGGCCAGCGGGGCCTCGATGAGGCCGGGGGCGTGCGCGCCGTCGACCAGCAGCGGGATACCCCGCTGCCGGGCCTCCGCGCCGATCCGCGCGACGGGCATGCGGCGCGCGGTCGCCGAGGTGATCTGGTCCACGACGATCAGGTCGGTGGCGTCGCCGACCTCGGCGAGCACCGCCTCGTACGCCTGCTCGTCGTCCGCGTCCAGCGGCACGCGGGCGGTGCGGACGGTCCCGCCCCAGCGGCGGGCCAGCCGCTCGGCCCCCATCGTCACGGCGCCGTATCCGTGGTCGGTGACGACGATCTCGCCGCCACGGCGGCGGGGGAGCGCGGCGTACACCGCGCTGACGCCCGCGCTGGCGTTCGGCACCAGCGCGAGGTCGCCGGGGGCGACACTCAGGAAAGCGGCGATCTCGCGCCGGGCGGCCGCGATCCGCTGCGGCAGCGCCGGGAACCACACGACCGGGGCGCGTTCCATCTCCGCGCGCAGCTGGTTCTGCAGCTCCTGCGCCACCAGCGGGACCGCGCCGAACGAACCGTGGTTCAGGTGCCTCATGCCGGGGTCGAGGGACCACGCCTCGGTGGCCGGCCTGCCGCCGGCGAGCCGCAGCGGCCGCGGGGCGGTGAGGACCTCGGTCTCGCTCACGGAACTCCACATCTGACGGGCTGGCTGCCGGAGACGTTCGACAGTCGCGACAACACATCGGATGACCGGGGACTTTGACAGGTCGAAACAGCACGCGCAAGGGCAGTGGCGCGAGTAGTCATTAGATGACTTCTGGTTGCTGCACCCGACAGGTCCGATGACTCGGTACAGTCGCACCCCGAATGCAGGACGGTCGCTCGAGGGCCGGGAGGAGACCGATGTCCGCAGTCGACAAGGCGTTCCACGGGCTACGGCACATGATCGGGACGGGCCGCCTCGGCGCGGGCGAGCGCATCCCGCCCGAGGCCGACCTCTGCGCGGAACTGGGCGTCTCGCGCGGGTCCCTGCGCGAGGCCGTGCGGATGCTCGCGGCCCTCGGCGTGCTGGAGCCGCGGCACGGCTCCGGCACCTACGTCTCGCCGCTGCAGCCGGAGGACGTCATCGGCAGCCTCTCGCTCACGTTGGAGCTCCTGCCGCTGTCCGGGCTGCTGGAGATGTACGAGATCCGACGGGTGCTGGAGGCCCACGTCGCGGCCAAGGCCGCCGCGCGCCGGACCCCGGAGACCGTGGAGACCCTGTTCGCGCTCATCGAGGCGATGGAGGCCACCGACGATCCCGCGGAGGCATCGGACCTCGACCACCGCTTCCACGCCGAGATCGCCCGGACGGGCGGGAACCCGGCCCTCGCCTCCCTGCTCGCGGTCTTCCGCTCCCGCTCCCGCAAGTACCAGGTGTTCACCCTCCCCGAGGGCCCGGACCTGCGGCACAAGAGCGACGAGGACCACCGGGTTCTTGCCACGGCGATCGCCGACCGCGACCCGGGCGCCGCCGCAGGTGCGGCCGAGGCGCACGTCGCCCAGACGGAGCGGTGGCTGCGCGCCCTCATGCCCCCGGTGGAGGAGGGCGGCGCGCCGTCCTGACGCCACCGACGGCTCAGATGCTGGTGAGCACCGAGAAGTCGACGTCGTCGGCCACTGCGAGGTGCACCCGCTGGCGCACGTGCCCGTCGCGCAGGTGCATGACGCCGCGAGGGCCGTCGTAGCCCACGGAGTCGGCGACCGCGAGCATGCGGTTCACCCGCGTCGAGCCGGCCCGATGGGCCAGCGCGAACAGCGTGCGGATGCCCTCGTAGCACGACTCGGCCGCGTTGTTCAGCGGCGGGGCGTGCGGCCCGAACCGGTCGACGTAGCGGCCCACCAGGTCCAGCGAGCCCGCGGTGGTCAGCGAGCGGAAGTACGACGCGGCGACGTACAGGCCCGTCGTGGCGTCCGGCCCGCTGGCCAGCAGCATGTTCTCCTCCATCAGCGGGCTGAACCGCACGATCCGGTCCTGCAGGCCGCGCTGCGCGAAGCCGCGGTTGAACGCGACGGCGTCCTGCCCGACCAGGAGCATGAGCACCGCCTGCGCCCCGCTGCGTCCCACCCGCTCCGCGGCCGCGCCGAAGTCGCCCGTGCCGAGCGGGAGGTACTGCTCGTCGAGCAGGGTGAGGTCCAGCGCTGCCGCGTAGGAGCGGACCGCGACGCTCGAGCGCCGCGGCCACACGTAGTCGTTGCCGACGATCGCCCACCGCCGCAACCCGAGCTGGTCGCGCAGCCAGCGCAGGGCGGGCGCGAGCTGGTCGATCGGGGTCTCCCCCGAGCAGAACACCCCGGGCCGGTGCTCGCCGCCCTCGTAAAGCGATGTGTAGACGTAGGGCACCCGTCCCGCGATCGTGGGCACCACCGCCTCGCGGACCGCGGAGATGTGCCAGCCGGTGACGGCGTCGACGAGGTCGCTGTCGACGAGGCGGGCGACCTGCCGGGCGATCACCGCGGGCGCCGCGCCACCGTCCACCACCACCAGCTCCACGGGGCGGCCGAGCAGGCCGGTCCCCGCGTTCAGCTCGGCCGCGGCGAGCTCGGCGACGGCCTCGCACGACGCCCCGAACAGGCCGGCAGGGCCTTGCAGCGGGATGACGAGCGCCACCCGGTAGGGACGCTCTGCACGGTGCGGTCGGACGGCGGGGACGTCCGGCAGATCGGTGACGGGCATGTCCCCCCTCTCGAGGTGACGTGCGGCACGGCGACGGGCTCGCCCGGCTACTTTCACATGGAAGCACTAGGTTGGGTAGAGGGTCCGGCGAGTGGATCGAGGGAGAGCCGTGGCAGCCACCGACGAGGAAGACGTTGCCGTGGCGCCGTCCCTGTTGCTGGACCGCGCCGCGGTGCAGGTCTCCTCCGCCGTCCAGAAGGTGCTGCGCGGCAGCGGCCTCACGCTCGACCGGTGGCGGATCCTCGACCTGCTCGCCGACCGAGAGGGCATGACGATGAGCGAGATCGCGAGCGCCGTCGTCGTCACCGGCCCGACCCTCACCCGAATCGTCGACGACCTCGCCACGAAGGCGCTCGTGCACCGCGAGGTCGACGCCCACGACCGCCGCCGCGTGCTCGTGCACCTCACGCCGCGCGGGCAGCGGCTGCGCCGGTCGCTGCAGCCCGCGGTGGCCGAGGCCGAGGCGGCCGCGCTCTCCGCTCTCACCGATGACCAGCGCAGCACCCTGTCCGCGCTGCTCAGCCGCCTGACGGGCACCCCGGCCACCGGCTGATCGCCGAGCGCCGCGCTCGTCCCGCGCACCTGGCGGCTTGACTTTCCCTTCCATCTGGATAAGTTTCAAATGGAAATAACGGAGGTCACATGGTCACCTACCAGTACCGGTGCGCGGGCTGTGGCGACGTCGACGTCCGCCGCCCGATGGGTGCAGCCACGTCCCGGCTGGCGTGCCCACGCTGCGGGGACGACGCCCGCCGCGTCTACACGAGCCCGCGCACGCGCCTCGTCCCCCGCGGACTGGTCGCCGCGCTCGACGCCGCGGGAACCAGCGCGGAAAACCCCCGGGTCGTCACCCGGGAACCCGCCCCGCAGGCGCCGCGGCACGCCCACCCCCTGCACGCCCGGCTGCCGAGGCCGTGAGATGGGGAACGTCGGGCTGCTCTACGTCGGGGCCGTGCTGTTCGTCAACGGGCTGCTGCTCCTCGGCGTCGTCGACGGACGGGCCGCGGCACCGATCAACCTGTTCGTCGGCGCGCTGCAGGTCGTCACGCCGACCTACCTGATCATCGCAGCGGCCGGGGACGCCCGCGCGATCTCGCTGGCCGCCGGCCTGTACCTGTTCGGTTTCACCTACCTCTGGGTGGGCGTCAACGCCATCGCCGGCTGGCCGCAGGCAGGCCTCGGCTGGTTCTCGCTGTTCGTGGCGCTGTGCGCGGTCGGGTTCGCGGTGCACTCGTTCGCCGACCTCGGCGACCGGACGTTCGGCGTCATCTGGCTCTTCTGGTCTTTCCTGTGGCTGTTGTTCTTCCTCGTGCTCGGCCTCGGGATCGAGCGGCTCACCCGCTTCACCGGCTGGGTCACGCTCGTCGAGGCGTTCGGCACCGCGGCCGTGCCGGCGTTCCTGCTCGTCACCGGGCACTGGTCGGACTCGGCCGGACTCGCCGTCACCTACCTCGTCGTCGGAGTCCTGCTGTTCGGCGGGCTCTGGTTCGCCCTCGCTCGCCGCCCAGCGGCGTCCGCGTCCGTCCCCCACCACGCCTGAGAAGAAGGAGATCGTCATGCCGGAGGTCGTGTTCAGCGTCGAGCAGGCGAAGTCGATGCGCGACCAGCGGGTGCCCGGGCACAACCGGTGGCACCCCGACATCCCACCCGCCGCGATGGTCAAGCCCGGCGACACGTTCCGCATCGAGTGCAAGGAGTGGACCGACGGGCAGATCGGCAACAACAACTCCGCCAACGATGTCCGGGACGTCAACCTCGACGTCGCCCACATGCTGAGCGGCCCGATCGGGGTGGAGGGCGCCGAGCCCGGCGACCTGCTGATCGTCGACATCCTCGACCTCGGGCCGGTGCCCCAGGAGGTCGGCGACCACTGCGGCCAGGGCTGGGGCTACTCGGGCATCTTCTCGAAGGTCAACGGCGGTGGTTTCCTAACCGACTACTTCCCCGACGCCTACAAGGCGGTCTGGGACTTCCAGGGCCAGCAGTGCACGTCCCGCCACGTCCCCGGCGTGCGGATGACCGGCATCACCCACCCCGGCCTGTTCGGCACGGCACCGTCGCCGGAGCTGCTCTCGCGGTGGAACAACCGCGAGCGCGCCCTGATCGGCACCGACCCGGACCGCGTGCCGCCACTCGCGCTGCCCCCGCTGCCCGACGGCGTGCTGCCCGGCACCGCGACCGGCGCCGCCGCCGAGGGGATCGCCCGTGACGGCGCCCGCACGGTGCCGGCCCGCGAGAACGGCGGCAACCACGACATCAAGAACTTCACCCGCGGTAGCCGCATCTTCTACCCGGTGCACGTCCCGAACGCCCTGCTGTCGGGCGGTGACCTGCACTTCAGCCAGGGCGACGGCGAGATCAACTTCTGTGGAGCCATCGAGATGGGTGGCTTCATCGACATGCACGTCGATCTCATCAAGGGCGGCATGGAGAAGTACGCGATCCAGAACAACCCGGTGTTCATGCCCGGGCGGGTGGCGCCGCTCTACTCGGAGTGGCTCACGTTCATCGGGATCTCGGTGGACCACCGGGACGACACCAACCTGTACATGGACGCCACCCAGGCCTATCGCAACGCCTGCCTCAACGCCATCGACTACCTGAAGAAGTGGGGCTACACCGGCGAGCAGGCCTACCTGATCCTCGGCACAGCACCCGTCGAGGGCCGCATCGGCGGGGTCGTGGACATCCCGAACGCCTGCTGCTCGGTGTTCCTGCCCACGGAGATCTTCGACACGGACATCCGGCCGAACGCCGAGGGCCCGCGCCACACCGACCGCGGGCAGGTCTGCGTCACGTCGTGATCCGGTGGTGCTGGCCGGCCCCGCTGCCGGGGCCGGCCGGCGCCGAGACCAGTGACTCCGCGAGTGATTGGTGTCACCCTTCCGGGTATGACCGCGGAGAGCGAGCGCGTTCGGACCGACGTCGACAAGGCCCTGCTCGGCCACGCCACCTACCGCAGCCTCGGTGAGCAGCGGCTATCGCCTGCCGAGGAACGGTTCGAGAAGGGCCGACGCACCATCGGGCTCTTCCTCGCGCCGATCGTCACGATCGTCTTCCTGCTGCTGCCGCTGCCCCTCGAACCGGCGCAGAAGACGCTCGCGGCCGTGCTGCTCGGCGTCGTCATCCTGTGGGTCACCGAGGCGGTGCCGATCCCGATCGGCGGCCTCCTCGGGGTCGCGGTGATCGTGTTCCTGCAGGTCGAACCGGCTGATGACGTGCTCGCCCGGTTCGGCTCGTCCACGGTGTTCACGTTCATCGGGGCGTTCATCCTCGCCCAGGCGATGCTCAAGCACGGCCTGGCGCGGCGGTTCGCATTCCGGATCCTCGCGCTGCCGCGGGTGGGGCAGTCGACGTTCGGCGTGATCATCGCGTTCGGGGCGATCACGGCGCTGCTCTCGGCGTTCGTGTCGAACACCGCCACCGTCGCGATGCTGCTGCCCACTGCGCTGGGCATCCTCGCGGTGGTCGCGAAGCTGCTGCAGGAGCGCGGGCTGGTGGCCGAGGACTTCGACCCGCTGCGGCTGCGCGTCGGCGCCGCGATCATGCTCATGCTGGCCTACGGTGCGAGCGTCGGCGGCCTGCTCACGCCGGTGGGCAGCCCGCCCAACCTGATCGGTCGCGGGCTGATCGAGGAGGCCACCGGGCAGCGCATCAGCTTCGCGGCCTGGGTGGGCATGGCGGTCCCGATCTGCCTGCTGATGTTCGTGGCGCTGGCGCTGATGCTGCTGCTGCTCAACAAGCCGGAGATCCGCCGGATCGAGGGCGTCGAGGAGTTCGTCGCCCAGCAGCGCGCCGAGATGGGGCCGCTGTCACGCGCGGAGAAGAACACGCTGATCGCGTTCGGCATCACCGTGGCGTTGTGGATCTTCCCCGGTGTCGTGGCGGTGTTCGCCGGCACCGACTCCGACTTCTACACGGCCGTCACCGACCGGCTCGACGAGGGCATGGTCGCGGTGCTCGGCGCGTCGCTGTTGTACCTGCTGCCGACCGACTGGAAGAACCGGGAGTTCACGCTGCGCTGGCGGGACGCCGCCGAGATCGACTGGGGCACGATCGTGCTCTTCGGCACGGGCATCATCTTCGGCGGTCTGCTGTCGTCCACCGGGCTCGCCGAGACGATCGGGACCGGGGTGTCGAACGCGCTGGGGCTCACCAGCATCATCCCGATCACGATCTTCGCCGTGGTGCTGGCGATCATCGTCTCCGAGACGACGAGCAACACGGCGTCGGCGGCCGTGGTGGTGCCGATCGTCATCCCGGTGGCGATGGCAGCGGGTGTCAACCCGTTCGTCCCCGCGCTGGCGGCCACGTTCGCGGCGTCGTTCGGCTTCATGCTGCCGGTGTCGACGCCGCAGAACGCCGTGGTCTACGGCTCGGGTGCGGTCCCGATCACCACGATGATCCGGTCCGGGTTCTCGTTCGACGTCCTGGGAGCGATCCTCATCATCGTGCTCCTGCCGCTGATGGTCGCTGTGATGGGATTCGGGATGTGAGTCGAATAGCCGTGATCCCCGGCGACGGGATCGGAACCGAGGTCATCGAGGCCGCCCGCACCGTGCTCGACGCCGCCTGCGCGCGGCACGGCGTCTCGCTGGAGTACACCGAGTTCGACTGGTCCTGCCAGCGGTACGAGCGCGAGGGCGCGATGATGCCCGCCGACGGCATCGAGACGCTGCGCGGGTTCGACGCGATCCTGCTCGGCGCCGTCGGGTGGCCGGGCGTGCCGGACCACGTGTCGTTGTGGGGCCTGCTCATCCCGATCCGCCGGGCGTTCCGCCAGTACGTCAACCTGCGCCCGATCCGCGTGTTCGACGGCGTGCAGAGCCCGCTGCGGGTGGCCGACGACGTCGACTTCGTGGTGGTCCGGGAGAACGTCGAGGGCGAGTACTCCGAGGTCGGCGGCCGGATGAACCGCGGGTTCCCGGACGAGATGGCGATCCAGGAGTCGATCTTCACGCGGGTCGGGGTGAGCCGGATCGCCGACTTCGCGTTCGAGCTGGCCGCCACCCGCCGCGGCTACGTCACCTCGGCCACGAAGTCGAACGGGATCGTCCACACCCTCCCGTTCTGGGACGAGGTCGTGGCCGAACGCGCGGCCCTGCACCCGGACGTCCGCGTCGACAGCGAACACATCGACGCCCTCGCCGCGAAGTTCGTGCTGCAGCCGCAGCGGTTCGACGTGGTGGTCGGCTCGAACCTGTTCGGCGACATCCTGTCCGACCTCGCCGCGGCCGTCGCCGGCTCGATCGGCATCGCACCGTCGGCGAACCTGGACCCCACCAAGGAGTTCCCGTCCATGTTCGAGCCCGTGCACGGCTCGGCACCGGACATCGCGGGCCAGGGCATCGCCAACCCCGTCGGAGCGGTGTGGTCGGCGGCGATGATGCTGGAGCACCTGGGCCACGGGGCGGCGGCCGCCGACGTCCTGCGGGCGATGGAGACGACCCTGTCGAAGCCCGAGACCCGCACGAGGGACCTGGGCGGAACGGCAACCACGGCCGAGGCCACGCAGGCGCTGGTGGCGGCCCTGGGCTGACCGAGTGTCAGCAAAGCCACTTTCAGGACGTCGGGCGTCAGGAAAGTGGCTTTGCTGACATCAGTCGGCAGCCAGGACCTTGCCCGGGTTCAGGATGCCGAGCGGGTCGAAGGCCTCCTTGATCTTGCGGTGCAGGCCCAGGCTCAGCTCGCCCAGCTCCGTCTCCAGCCACCCGCGCTTCAGGACCCCGACGCCGTGCTCGCCGGTGATCGTGCCGCCCAGCGCGAGGCCGAGCTGCATGATCGCGTCGAACGCCTTCTGGGCCCGCTCGACGGCGGCCGGGTCGCCGCGGTCGAAGATCACGGTGGGGTGCATGTTGCCGTCGCCGACGTGGCCGGGGCAGGACACGACGACGTCGTGCTCCTCGGCGATCGCGGTGATGCCGTCGAGCAGCTCCACGAGCTTCGCGCGCGGCACGGCCACGTCGTCGATGAGCGTGGAGCCGAGCTTCTCCACCGCGAAGTGGACGATCCGGCGGGCCTGCATGAGCATCTCCGACTCCGTGGCGTCGGAGGCGACGGCGACGTCGAGCGCGCCCAGCTCGGTGCAGATCTCGCCCATCGCCTCGACGTCCGCGGCGGCGCGCGGCCCCCGGTCGGACTGGGTGAGCAGCAGCGCGCCGACGCCGGTGGGCAGGCCCATGTCGCGGTAGTCCTGGATGGCGCGCACCGTGACCCCGTCCAGGAACTCGCACAGCGAGGGCTGCAGGCCCGCCGCCATGATCCGCGTGACGGCCGACAGCGCGTCGGCGGCGGACGCGAACGCGGCCGCCATGGTCAGGGCGGCCTCGGGGGCGGGGCGAAGCGCCAGCGTGGCCTTCGTGATCACCCCGAGGGTGCCTTCGGAGCCGACGACCAGCTTGGTGAGGTCGTAGCCCGCCACGCCCTTCGCGGTGCGCCGGCCGGTGCGCAGCAGCTCGCCGGACGCGGTGACGACCTCGAGCCCGCGCACGAAGTCGGCCGTGACCCCGTACTTGACGCAGCACAGGCCGCCCGCGTTGGTGGCGAGGTTGCCGCCCATGGTCGAGAGCTCCCACGACGACGGGTCCGGCGGGTAGTACATGCCCTGCTCCAGCACCGCGCGGGACAGCACCGCGTTGAGCACCCCCGGCTCGACCACGGCCACCTGGTCGACCGGGTCGATCTCCAGGATGCGGTCCATCCGGGTCAGCGAGAGCACGATGCCGCCGTCCACGGCGTTTGCGGCACCCGACAGTCCCGACCGCGCGCCCTGCGGCACCACCGGCACCCGGTGCGCCGACGCCACCCGCAGCACGTGCTGCACCTGCTCGGTCTCCGTCGGCCGGACGACAGCGAGCGGGGCGCCCGCCGCGCAGAAGCTCGCCTCGTCGAAGCGGTAGGCGTCGGTGCTGGCGGGATCGGTGATCAGCGCGTCGGCCGGAAGGCCTGCGGCGAGCTCATCCAGGACCGTGTTCATCTGCCTCCGCTCCGCTCCGGCGGGCTCGCGGGCCTTTTGAGGCGCCGCCCTGCTCGCTCTACTTACGGCTCTCCATCCTCGTCCGGCTGCCTGAGCCGGGCGTGCGACTGCTCCAGGTGTTCCCGCATCGCGTCAGCTGCTGCACGGGGATCGCAGGCGAGTACGGCGTCGGCGATCCGCCGGTGCTCGGCGAGCGCCTGCGGGCCGATGCCGCGGTGGTAGTACTGGCGGTAGATGTGCAGGTGCCAGTTGGTGCGCTGGAAGGCCTCCCGCACCTGGTCGCTGCCCGCGAGCTCGGCCAGCAGCAGGTGGAACCGCGCGTCGTGGGCGGAGAACGCGCGGTAGGCGGCGTAGGTGTCCGACTCGGGCGCGTCGGCGGTGGCGAGCTCTGCCTTCAGCAGGGCGCGGCCGGCCGGGGTGGCCCGCTCGGCTGCGGTGGCGGCCGCCCACGGCTCGATGAGCAGCCGGAACCGGTAGAGGTCGGCCAGCTGGTCGGCGGTGAGCAGCGGCGTGGTGCGGTAGCCGCGCAGCGGTTCCTTCACGACCAGCTGCGCCGACTCCAGCCGGGCGAGCGCCTCGCGGACCGGGGTGGGGGAGACGCCGAGCTCGCGGGCGAGCCCGTCGATGGACAGGCGGGCACCCGGCGCGATCGCGTGGTCCATGATCCGCGCCTTGATCGTCTCGTGGACGTCGTCGACCAGTCGCCCTGGCAACATCGCCCAGATCCTATAGGATTTCCGAGGCAGCGTTGACGCGACGGACAGGAGCCGGTGAAGAGCATGGAAATCGTCCGCTACGTCGAGCAGGGAGCCGCCGAGCCGCGCGTGGGGGTGCGGCGGGACGGCAAGATCGCCCCCGTCCGCTTCGGCTCGGTCGCCGAGCTCCTGCGTGAACCGCTCGACGCCCTGCGCGCCGGCCTGGAGCCCGCCGGCTCCGAGGTGGACGCCGACTCGGTCACCTACCTCCCGCCCGTCGACGGCCGCACGGAGGTGTGGGCGTCCGGGGTCACCTACGAGCGCTCGCGCGAGGGCCGGGTCGAGGAGAGCGTGCAGGCCTCGGTCTACGAGCTCGTCTACGACGCCCCGCGCCCGGAGCTCTTCCTCAAGGCGGTGGCCTGGCGGGTGGTCACCGACGGGGAGCCGGTGGGCGTGCGCGCCGACTCCGAGGTCGACGTCCCCGAGCCGGAGCTCGCGGTCGTCGCCAACAGCCGCGGCGAGATCGTCGGCTACACGGTCTGCAACGACATGAGCTCGCGCTCCATCGAGGGCGTGAACCCGCTCTACATCCCGCAGGCGAAGATCTTCAACGGTTCCTGCTCGCTGGCGACGGGTATCCGGCCGGCGTGGGAGGTCGACACCGCCGACCTCGCGATCACGATGAAGATCGTGCGCGACGACGCCGTCGTGTTCGAGGGCGAGACGAGCACCGCCCGCCTGCACCGCACGCTGGAGGAGTTGGTCGAGGTGCTCTACGCCCCCAGCGACTTCCCCGACGGCGCGATCCTGACCACCGGCACGGGGATCGTCCCCGAGCTGAGCTTCTCCCTCACGGAGGGCGACCGCGTGGACATCGAGATCGCGCAGGTCGGCACCTTGTCCAACCCCGTCGTACGGGGCCGCGAACCGTTGTCCTGGCTCGTCGACGCCATCGAGCGTCCCGCGGCCAGGAGGAAGGGCCAGCTGTGACCGTCACCGATACCACCCCAGAGGAGCTCGAGCGCGTGCTCGCCGCGGCGGCGCAGGCCGCCGGGCCGCTCGCCGCGCTGCGCCCCGCCGAACGCGCCCGGCTGCTGCGCGCGGCCGCCGACGCGCTGGACGCGGCGGCGGGCGAGCTCGTCCCGATCGCGATCGAGGAGTCGGCACTCCCGGAGGGCCGGCTCACCGGCGAGGTGGCCCGCTCCAGCGGCCAGCTGCGCCTGTTCGCCGACGCGCTCGAGGAGGGCTCCTACCTCGAGGTGATCCTCGACTCGGCCGACCCGGACGCCAAGCCGGTGCCCCGGCCCGACCTGCGCCGCATGCTCGTGCCGCTCGGTCCGGTGCTGGTGTTCGCCGCTAGCAACTTCCCGTTCGCGTTCAGCGTGCCCGGCGGCGACACCGCGTCCGCGCTGGCGGCCGGCAGCCCGGTCGTCGTGAAGGCGCACCCCGGGCACCCGCGGCTCTCGCAGCGCACCGGTGAGGTGCTGGGCGAGGCGCTGCGTGCCGCAGGCGCCCCAGAGGGCACCTTCGCGGTGATCCACGGCATGGACGCCGGCACGTCCGCGCTCACCGACCCGCGGATCAAGGCAGGCGCGTTCACCGGCTCGGTGAAGGGTGGGCTCGCCCTGCTGGAGATCGCCACCCGGCGCGAGGAGCCCATCCCGTTCTACGGCGAGCTGGGCAGCCTCAACCCGGTGTTCGTCACGCCCTCGGCGATCGCGGCCCGCGGTGACGACATCGCCGACGGCTACGTGGGCTCGTTCACGCTGGGCACCGGGCAGTTCTGCACCAAGCCCGGCCTGCTGTTCCTGCCCGAGGGCCACGGCCTGGAGGAGCGGCTGGTCGAGGCGGTGCGGGGCACGGCCCCCGCCGGAATGCTCAACGACCGCATCCGCGAGGGGCACGCCCACGAGCGCGACCGGCTGGAGGGCCTCGGCCCGGTGCGCACCCTCGTGCACGGCAGCGACGGCGACGCAGGCGTGGCACCCACGCTGCTCGCCACCACGGCCAAGGAGCTGCTCGCCGACCCGGACCCGATCCTGCAGGAGTGCTTCGGGCCCACGTCGATCGTCGTCGAGTACGCCGACGGCGACGAGATGCTCGCCGCGGCCGAGGCCTTCGGCGGCAACCTCACCGCCACCGTCCACGCCGAGGACGCCGACGCCGCGACCCTGCAGCCCCTGGTCGACGCGCTGCGCGACCGCGCGGGCCGGCTGGTCTACAACGGCTGGCCCACCGGCGTGGCCGTCGCGCACGCGATGCACCACGGCGGCCCGTTCCCGTCGACGACGGCGTCGATCCACACGAGCGTGGGCACCACGGCGATCCGCAGGTTCCTGCGCCCGGTGTGCTACCAGAACACGCCCCAGGCCCTGCTCCCCGAGGCGCTGCAGGACGGGAACCCGCTGGGCCTGCCCAGGCGGGTGGACGGCGTCCTCACGGGAGCCTGATCCCGTTCGACGAACGGCGCGTTGGTCGGAACCTATCCGACCAACGCGCCGTTCGTCGCATTCGTGACCTCGCCGTACCGGGCGTCGAGCGCGTAGGTTCGGCAGCGATCTCGTCCCCCACCGGGGAACGGAAGCACGTCCGCTGGAGCCTGCATGACCGCGATCGAGCCCCGCTCGACAAAGCCCGTCCTGATGACCGTGGATGACGACCCGGGCGTGAGCCGTGCCGTGGCTCGCGACCTGCGCCGCCGCTACGGGCAGGACCACCGCATCGTCCGCGCCGAGTCCGGCCGCGACGCGCTCGACGCGCTGCGCGAGCTCACGCTGCGCGGCGAGCCGGTGGCGGCGATCCTCGCCGACTACCGGATGCCCGAGATGAACGGCATCGAGTTCCTCGAGCAGGCCATGGACATCGCCCCGCACGCGCGCCGGGCCCTGCTCACCGCCTACGCCGACACCGACGCGGCGATCCAGGCGATCAACCTGGTCGACGTCGACCACTACCTGCTCAAGCCGTGGGACCCGCCGGAGGAGAAGCTCTACCCCGTCGTCGACGCGCTGGTCGAGACGTGGCGGGCGGTGGGCCAGCGCCCGATCGACGAGATCCGCGTCGTCGGGCACCGCTGGTCCGCGGAGTGCTTCTCGGCGCGCGACTTCCTCGCCCGCAACTCCGTGCCGTACCGCTACTACTCGATCGACGAGCCGGAGGGCGCGCGGCTCCTCGAGGCGGCCGGTGCCGGGCCGGACGACGTCCCGGTGCTGATCACCACCGACGGCACGGCGCTGCGCTCGCCCACCGACGCCCAGATCGCCGCGGCGTGCGGTCTCACCACCGACCCGGTGTCCGACTTCTACGACCTGATCGTCATCGGCGGCGGCCCGGCAGGGCTGGGCTCGGCCGTGTACGGCGCGTCGGAGGGGCTGCGCACCGTCCTCGTCGAACGCCACGCCACCGGCGGTCAGGCCGGTCAGAGCTCCCGGATCGAGAACTACCTGGGCTTCCCCGACGGGGTGTCCGGAGCGCAGCTCACCGACCGGGCGCGGCGGCAGGCCGCGAAGTTCGGCGCCGAGGTGCTCACCGCCCGCGACGTCGTCGGGCTGGAGGCGCGCGGCTCGGCGCGGGTCGTGCGGTTCGGCGACGGCAGCGAGATCGCCGCGCACTCCGTCGTGCTCGCCACCGGCGTCTCCTACCGCAGCCTGGAGGCGCCCGGCGTCGCCGACCTCACCGGCCGCGGCGTGTTCTACGGCTCGGCCGCCACCGAGGCGCCCGCCTGCCGCGGCGAGGACGTCTACATCGTCGGCGGCGCCAACTCGGCGGGCCAGGCGGCGGTGTTCTTCGCCAAGCACGCCGCCACCGTCACGCTGGTGGTGCGCGGGCCCAGCCTCGAGGCGTCGATGTCGTCGTACCTGATCAAGCAGATCGAGACGATCGACAACATCACCGTGCGCACCGGCTGCCAGGTCGTGGAGGCCCACGGCGACGACCACCTGCAGTCGGTCACCCTCCGCCAGGGCGAGACGACGGAGTCGGTCAAGGCGGGCTCGATGTTCGTGTTCATCGGTGCCGCGCCGCGCACGGAGTGGCTGGACGGCTTCGTCCAGCGCGACGAGCGCGGCTTCATCCCCACCGGCCCCGACCTCGTCGTCGAGGGCAAGCGCCCACCGGGGTGGACACTGGACCGGGATCCCTACCACCTGGAGGCGAGCGTGCCAGGGGTGTTCGTGGCAGGAGACGTGCGGGCCGACTCGGTGAAGCGGGTCGCGTCCGCGGTGGGAGAGGGCGCCATGGCCGTGACGCTCGTGCACCGTTACCTCGCCGAGCAGTGACCGGGCAGGAGCAGCGATGACCGCGATCGAGGAGACGGCTCCCGCCCGGCTCACGCCGGAGGAGCTGCGCACCCTGTTCCTGTTCGCCGAGCTCACCGATGAGCAGCTGGCCTGGGTGGCCGAGCACGGCGACGTGATCTCGGTGCCTGCCGGCGAGAACATCGTGGCCGAGGGCGAGCCGGCCGACTGCTTCCACGTGCTGTTGTCGGGCACGCTCGCGATGAGCAGGCTGGTCGGCGGGGACAACGTCGAGACCACGCGCACCGACCAGCGCGGCGTGTACTTCGGCGCCGTCCAGTTCTACGTGGTGGACGAGACCACCGAGGAGTACCCCGCGTCGGTGCGGGCCATCACCGACTGCACCGCGCTGGCGCTGCCGGCCCGCGAGTTCGCGGCCGAGTTCTCCCGCTGGTACCCGATGGCGGTGCACCTGCTCGAGGGCCTGCGGCTGGGCATGAAGCGGGGCAACCACGTGCTCGCCGAGCGGGAGCGGCTGCTCGCGCTCGGCAGGCTGTCCGCGGGGCTCACCCACGAGCTGAACAACCCGGCGGCCGCCGCCGGGCGCGCGGCCGACGCGCTGCGGGACAAGGTGGCCGGCATGCGGGCCAAGCTCGCGATGATCGCCGACGGCAAGATCGCGGGCGACCAGCTGAAGAAGCTGGTGATGGCGCAGGACGAGTTCGTCAAGAAGGTCCGCCACGCGCCCTCCCTCTCGCCGTTGGAGGCCACCGACCGCGAGGACGAGCTCGGCGAGTGGCTCGACGACCACGGCATCGAGGGCAGCTGGGACCTCGCCCCGGTGTTCGTGGCCGGCGGGCTCGGCGTCGAGGACCTGGACGCGGTGTACGCGGCCGCCAGCGAGACCACGCTCGAGGGCGCGATCCGCTGGCTCGCCTACACCGTGGAGACCGAGAGCCTGCTGCGCGAGATCCTCGACGCCACCACCCGCATCTCCGACCTGGTGCTCGCCGCGAAGCAGTACTCGCAGATGGACCGCGCGCCGCACCGGTTCATCGACGTGCACGAGGGCCTCGACGCCACGCTCGTGATGTTCGGCCGCAAGCTCGGGGCCGAGGCCGGGATCGGCATCGTCAAGGAGTACGACCGGACGCTGCCGCTGATCCCGGCGTACCCGGCCGAGCTCAACCAGGTGTGGACCAACATCATCGACAACGCGGTCGACGCCATGGGCGGCAAGGGCACGCTGACGGTCCGCACCGGCCGGGTCGACGAGTGCGTGTTCGTCGAGATCGGTGACACCGGACCGGGCATTCCGCCCGACGTGCGGCAGAAGATCTTCGACCCGTTCTTCACCACGAAGCCGGTGGGGCGCGGCACCGGCCTCGGGCTGGACGTCTCCTACCGGGTGGTGGTCAACCGCCATCGCGGCGACATCACCGTCACCTCGCAGCCGGGCGACACCCGCTTCCGGGTGCGCCTGCCGATCACCGAGGAGCCCGGCTCGTGACCATGCAGATCCCGCTCGCCTCGGCCGGCGCCCGGCTGGCGTCCGACGCCGGCCGGGCCGTCGACCTGAAGCTGGGGCCGCACACCGTCACCGCCGACCACGCCGCGAGCGGTGCCGGCGCCGGACCCAGCCCGCTCGAGCTGATGACGGGTGCGCTCGCGGCGTGCAGCGCGATGTCGGCGCGCACCCACCTGGAGCGCGACGGCGACCCGGGCGACATCGAGGTGGTCGTCACCCTCGACGCGGGCCCGCCCACCCTGCTCTACCGGCGGGTGCTGCTCGCGTTCCGCCTCGACCGGGACGAGGCGCACCGCCTCGCCGCGGCGCTCGAGCGCACCGAGGTGACGATGATGCTCAAGCCCGCGTTCTCGATCCGCACGCAGATCGAGCACGCCGGGGAGCCGCTGGCGTAATTCGTCGAAATTGGGCATGCTGCCGGCGTGGATGTAAATTACGTCGGTTCCGGTCCCTATTGCTACGCGAATTCTCTCGCGATGGTCCTCGGGGAGGGCGCCCCGCCGCCGTCGGCGATCGAGGTGCTCACCGGATCGCCGTTCGGGTTCCACCTCGGCGGCGGCCTGCCGTGGTTCGACCCGCTCGGCTGGGACCCGAACCAGGGCTTCGGCACGGCCATCGACCTGCTGGGATGGACTTGTGAGCAGGTCTCCGGTGGCTCGGCGGCCGACGCCGTGGAGCGCCTCCGCGCGGCCGGCGGCCCGGTGTTCGTCGGACCGGTCGAGTTCGGCCTGCTGCTGCACCACCCCGGATCGGGGACCGTGATCGAGTCCGACCACTTCATGGTCGTCACTGACGTCACCGACGGCGTCGTACATTTTCACGACCCGCACGGATTTCCCCACGCCACGTTGCCCGTCGACGAATTCGTGGCGGCCTGGGAATCGGTCACGTTCGAATATTCCGCGGAGCCGTTCACGATGCGCTCCGGCTTCCGCCGCGTCCGCGAGGTGGCGGTCGTCGACGCGCTGCGCGCATCCCTTCCCGAAGCCCTGCGCCTGCTCGACCCCGACGGCGAGAGCCCGGGTGCGGCGGTGGAGCGGTTCGCCGGCCTCGTCAGGGACGGCCTGACCCCACACCAGGAGGGGCACCTCGTCCACTTCGCGGTCCGGGTCGGCGCCCACCGCCTCGCCGACGCCGCGCTGTGGCTCGGCCGCCTCGGTCTCGACGGCGCGGCCGCCGTGGCAGACCGGCAGGCGCGGCTCGTCGGCGGGCTGCAGTACCCGCTGGTGCGGGGCGACCGGGAGGGCGTGATCGAGCTGCTCACCCGGCTCGCCCCGACCTACGAGGAGCTGGCCTACGCGATGCGCTCCGCGCCCGCGGACGGCTCCGTGGCGCGGATGTCCGGTTCGCGGTAGCCCGCTGCCGCGAACGCCGCCCGCACGGCGCCCGACATCGTGTCGACGTCGTCGGTCGGCACCAGGGCGATGGCGGAGCCGCCGAACCCGCCGCCGGTCAGCCGGGCGCCCAGCGCCCCGGCCGCGCGGGCCGTGGCGCAGGCCAGGTCGAGCTCGGGGCAGGACACCTCGTAGTCCCCGGCCAGCGACGCGTGCGAGGCGTCGAGCAGCGGACCGATCTCGGCGATCCGTCCCGCGTCCAGCAACGCGACGGTGCGCCGCACCCGGTCGATCTCGGTGACGATGTGCCGGGCGCGGGGGAGCAGGTCGGCGTCGAGCCCGGCGAGGTCGTCGAGCGTGGCGTCACGCAGGCTGGGCCGGCCGAGCGCGTCAGCGGCCTTCTCGACGGACGCGCGGCGGGCGCCGTACTCGTTGTCGGAGTGGCTGTGCCGCACCTTGGTGTCGATGACGAGCAGGGTGAGGCCCACCTCGACGGGGGCGAACGGGACCTGCCGGGTCGACTCGTCGTGGGTGTCGAGCAGCAGCGCGTGGCCGGCGGTGCCGAGCAGCGAGGCCGCCTGGTCCATCCCGCCGGTCTGTGCGCCCACCACGTCGTTCTCCGCGCGGCGGCACGCGTCGACGAGCACCTTGCGGCCATCGGCCGAGCCACCGAGGCCGAGCCCGTACAGGTCGTCGACGGCCAGCGCCACCCCGCATTCGAGGGCAGCGGACGAGGAGAGGCCGGACCCGAGCGGCACCGTGTCCGTGACCAGCAGGTCGATCCCGCCGACCGCGTGGCCCGCCTCCCGCAGTGCCCACAACACGCCCGCGACGTAGCCGGACCAGCCCTCCGGGCGTCCCGGGCCGACGTCGCCCAGCTCGCCGTCGAAGCCGCCCTCCTCCGAGAGGCTGCACAGCCGCAGCCGATCGTCCGAGCGCTTCGCGACCTCCACGATCGTGCGCTGCGCGATCGCGAACGGCAGGCACAGGCCGTCGGCGTAGTCGACGTGCTCGCCGATCAGGTTGACGCGGCCGGGGCCCGCCCAGCGGCCGTCCGGCTCGCGGCCGAAGAACTCCGAGAACGTACTCACGATCCGACCTCCCGAAGCCGCTGGGCAATCCGCTCCGGCAGCGCGTCGTTGATCCAGGCGCCCGCCCCCGACTCCGAGCCGGCGAGGTACTTGAGCTTCCCGGGCGCCCGGCGCAGCGAGAACAACCGCAGGTGCAGCCGGGTGAGGTCGCGCCCGGTGTGCACGGGTGCCTGGTGCCAGCCCGCGATGTACGGCGGGTGCGGCGCCTCGTCGAAGTACACCTCGAACCGGTGCAGCAGGTCGCGGTACAGCTCCGCCAGCTCGGTGCGCTCCTCCTCGGTGAGGTCGGCGAAGTCGCGGACCGGCCGGTGCGGCACGAGGTGCGCCTCCACCGGCCACCGTGCCGCGGCCGGGACGAAAACGGTGAAGTGGGTGCCCTCGCGGACGACGCGGGTGCCGGCCTTGCGCTCGGCGGCGAGCACGTCGTCGAACAGGTCTCGGCCGGTGCGCTGGCGGTGCTCGGCCGCCCGGTTCAGCAGCTGCGCGGTGCGCGGCGTGACGAACGGGTAGGCGTAGATCTGGCCGTGCGGGTGTTCGAGCGTCACGCCGATCTCGGTGCCGCGGTTCTCGAACGGGAACACCTGCTCCACGCTCGACATCGCCGACAACGCAGCCGTGCGGTCGGCCCACGCCTCGATCACCGTGCGGACCCGCTCGACGGGCAGGGCACCGAACGAGGAGTTGTGGTCGCTCGTGAAGCAGACCACCTCGCACCGCCCGACCGCCGGGCGCTGCGGCCACAGCGGGTCGCCGTCCACCTCCGCAGGCACGTCGGTGGCGACGTCCTGGGCGAACGACGGGAAGCGGTTCTCGAACACCACGACGTCGTAGTCCGACGCCGGGATCTCCGACGGCGCGCGCCCGGGCCGCGTCGGGCACAGCGGGCACGCGTCGGCGGGCGGGAGGAACGTACGGTCCTGCCGGTGGGCCGCGATCGCCACCCACTCACCGGTGAGCACGTCGTAGCGCATGATCGACCCGGTCTGCACGGTCGGCAGGTCGCGGGTGTCGGGCGCCGGCACGCGGTCGGGCGTGACGTCGTCGAAGTAGATCAGCTCGCGGCCGTCGGCCATGCGAGCGGTCGTGCGACGGATCGTGGTCATGCCGCCAACACCAGCCGTCCGCAGCTCTGCTCGATGGCCTGACGTGCCTCCGGATCGAGGCCGTCGTCGCTCACGACGACGTCGGCCTCGTCGAGGGTCGCGATCGTGCTCAACCCCACTACTCCCCATTTCGAGTTGTCGGCCACCACGGCCACCTGACGGGCGCTGGTGAGCAGCGCCCGGTTCGTCTCGGCCTCCGCCAGGTTGGGGCTGGTGAAGCCGGCATCGACGTCCATCCCGTGCACCCCCATCAGCAACCAGTCGACGTGCAGGCCGCGCAGGGCCGCCACCGCCACCGGCCCGACCAGCGCGTCCGACGGGGTGCGCTCACCGCCGGTGAGCACGACCGTGAGGTCGGGGCGCGGCGCCGCGTGCAGCACCTCGGCCACCCGCAGCGAGTTCGTGACGACCGTGAGCCCCGGGATCCCCAGCAGCACCGACGCGACGGCATGCGTCGTCGTACCCGCCGACAGCGCCACGGACGCCCCCGGCTCGACCAGCGCGGCCGCCGCCTCGGCGATGGCCTGCTTCGCCGCCGTGTGCAGCGCCGACTTCACCGCGAACCCGGGCTCCTCCACGCTGCTGCCCGCCGCGGTCGCGCCGCCGTGCACGCGCGTGACGAGCCCGCGCCGGGCGAGCTCGTCGATGTCGCGGCGCACCGTCATGTCCGAGACGCCCAGCCGGTCGACCAGCTCCGACACCCGCACACCGCCCGTGGCACGGACGGAGTCCAGGATCAGCTCCTGGCGCTGGCGGGCGAGCATCAGCCCTCGTCCGACTTGATCACGGCGGCCGCGCCCGCCGCGACCCGCAACTCGCCGTCGGCACGGTCACCGGTGAGCAGGTCGACACCGGTGGCCGGGACGCTCGCCGGCAGGTCGCCCCGGTTGAGCACGAACAGGTACCGGCCGCGCCGCACGACCTCGAGGCCCGGCTGCGGCGCGTCGAGCCGGGTGACCCCGGCCTCCCGGGTGAGCCGGTCGGCCAGCGCGGCCGTTGCCTCGTCGTCGAGCCAGGTGGCGAGGTACCAGGCCGCACCGTCGCCGACGGCGCGGCGCGTGAGCGCGGGCGTGCCGGGCAGCGGCCCGTCGGTGTACCTCGCGACGACCTCCGCGTCCCGCGCCTCGAGCAGCTCCGTCCAGACGTCGGCGGTGCTGCCGTCGTCGAGCGCCACGGTGACCCCGGGCATGAGCGGGGCGAACTCCTCGGTGCGCACGCCGAGCAGGTCGCGGAACGCACCGGGGTAGCCGCCGAGCCGGACGTGGTCGTGCTCGTCGACGATCCCCGAGAAGTAGGTGACGAGGACGTGCCCGCCGCCCTCGACGTACGCCTGCAGCGCGGCGGCCGTCTCGTCGGTGCACAGGTACAGCGTCGGGACGATCACGAGCTTGTAGCCGGACAGGTCGGCGGAGGGATGCACGACGTCGGCCGTTGCGCCCACCTCGGTGACGGCGCGGTGCCAGCGCAGCGCGGCGTCCATGTATCGGACCTGGCAGCTGGGGTGCGAGCCGAGGTCGCAGGCCCACCACGCCTCCCAGTCGACGAGGAGCGCCACGTCGGCCTCGACCCGGCTCCCCGCCACCTCGCCGAGCTTCTGCAGCTGCCCGCCGAGCTCCACCACCTCGCGGAAGCGCGCCGAGTCCGGCCCGGCGTGCGGCACCAGCGCCGAGTGGTACTTCTCGGCGCCCGCCCTGGAGGCCCGCCACTGGAAGAACCCGACCGTGTCGGCGCCGCGGGCGACGTGGCGCAGCGAGTCGAGCAGCAGCTCCCCGGGCTTCTTCGCCGGGTTGACCGGCTGCCAGTTCACCGCGCTCGTGGCCGACTCCATGAGCATCCACGGCGCGCCGCCCGCCACCCCGCGGGTGAGGTCGTCGCTGAACGCCTGCTCGGCCCGCGGCCGGGGCAGCCGGGTGTCGATGTAGTGATCCTGGGAGACCAGGTCCATCTGAGGCGCCCAGCGGAAGTAGTCGGTGCCGTGCTGCCGCGGGTTGACCATCAGGTTCGTCGTGACGGGCACGTCCGGCGAGAGCTGGCGCAGCACGTCCCGCTCGGCGCGGTAGTGGTCCAGCAGCGCGTCGGAGGAGAAGCGGGAGAAGTCCAGCTCGTGGCTCGGGTTGCTGATGGTCGGCGTGAGCCGCGGTGGCAGCACCTCGTCGAACGAGGAGTAGCGCTGCGACCAGAACGCTGTGCCCCAGGCGTCGTTCAGCTTGTCGACCGAGCCGTACCGGCCCACCAGCCAGCGCCGGAACGCCGCGGCGCTCACGTCGCAGTAGCACCTGACGACGTGGCAGCCCAGCTCGTTGCTGACGTGCCACAGCTTCACCGCCGGGTGGTTGCCGTACCGCCGGGCCAGCTCGCCGACGAGCTGCAGAGCGTGGTCGCGGAACACCGGGGAGCTGGGGCACCACGACTGCCGGCTGCCCTGCCACAGCGTGCGCCCCTCGACGTCGACCGGCAGCACCTCCGGGTGGCTCGTCGTGAGCCACGGCGGCGGCGACGCGGTGGCCGTTGCCAGGTCCACGGCGATCCCGGCGTCGTGCAGCAGCCCCAGCACCTCGTCGAACCAGGCGAAGTCGTACTCGTCGGGCGTGGGCTCGAGCCACGCCCACGAGAACACCCCGAGAGTCACGAACCCGACGCCGGCCTCCTGCATCAGCGCAACGTCCTCGCGCCACACCGAGGGGTCCCACTGCTCGGGGTTGTAGTCGCAGCCCATCGCGATGCCGGGGAAGGGGAGCACATCGTCCTCTCGTCGGGTGACTCGCACACAAGACAACACATCCGAACAGAAACCCAAGCGACCCTGGTGTGACGTCCGGCATGTGTCAAGCCGGACGGCGCACCCTCCGGCTGCAGCGCCGAAAGTACCCATCGGCGATCGAACGTCTACCGCGCTCCCATCCCGGGCACCATGGATGCACGGGGGACGCATCAACCGGGGAGACGAGATGTGGAAGTTCCTGCTGGGCGCCGCCGTCGGGTACGTGCTGGGCTCCCGCGCCGGCCGTGAACACTACGAACAGCTCCACCGCGCCTACCAGCGGATCGCCGACCACCCGGCCGTCCAGGGCGCCGCGGGCGTCGTCCGCGCCCGCGTCGAGGAGACCGTGAACGGCCACAAGCACGACACGCACGGGGAGGGGGCCCGCGGGCGGGCAGGGGCCGTGCGCTAAGGTTCTTCCTGCCAGCGGGGCTCCGCCCCGCACCCGTACGGTCCTCCGTAGCTCAATTGGCAGAGCATGCGACTGTTAATCGCAGGGTTGTTGGTTCGAGTCCAACCGGAGGAGCAGAACCCCAGGTCAGAGGCCTGATGGGGATGCGACCCAAGATCGACCACCTGCGCAGCCCGTCCCGCGTGCTGATTCGAATCCCTTGCGGTTTGGGGCGTCTGCGGGAACTGCAAGCGGCGCGGGGAGGCGTCTCCTGCGCCCCGGTTCTGGTGCTGACTCGATCAGCCGCTGCTGACTTCGTGCGCACGGCGCTTCCACACCGCGCAGCCCGCGACGATGAATCCGATCAGGAACGGATACAGGATGCCGCGCTCGAAGAGGCCGATGAGCACGCCGGCGTCCGATGCGAGGACGGTCCCGAAGGCGACCAGCGAGACCAGGCCGAGTATCCCGAACATCACCAGCGCCCCGCCGAGCCCGGGGGAGACGCCGAGAGGCCCGTGCGCGCGGCCGATCAGGATCGACAGCACGTTGCCGGAGATGAAGGCGAGGGCGGTGCCCAGGCCGTGGTAGTCGGCGGTGCCGTTGTCGCCGGATCCCGGGAACAGCGCCACGAGGACGCCGCCTGCCGCCAGTAGCGCAGCTGTCACGGTCATCACCCAGCGCCGCCTGCTCGGCAGCCCGCGCAACATGGCGACGCCGGCCAGCGCTGCGAGCCCGAACAGGAAGAAGCCGGTGTTCATGACCCATGCGAGCGGCGAGTACATGAACTGCCCGAACGCGGTGGCGGGTCCGTGCACGCCGAGGTTGCTGATGAAGTGGTGCGTGTAGCTGTAGGGCGGATCGGTCCACGCCGCCGCGGCGATCAACTCGGCGGTGAAGAAGATGCCTCCGCTGGCGACGAGCGCTGCCCCCGCTGCACGGCGCCGCCCGATGTCGTTCATGGTCGCCTCCTGTCGTTCGACGTGCGAAGACTGAGGTGAGTCGCTGACACGGGGCGGACACCGCGCTGACAAGCAGCTCATCAGCTGGGGGCCCTCGCAGTACCTGGCACATCAGGCACTCCCTCGGCGCGAAGTACGGAGGTCTTCTGGACGTCGAGAACCGACCGACCAGTTCCGAGGACCTGATGCGAGCAACTGTCATGTACGGCGCCGGCGACGTCCGGCTGGAGACCCTGCCCGACCCGGTGCTGCAGGAGCCGACCGACGCGGTCGTGCGCGTGGTGCGGGCGTGCGTGTGCGGCACCGACCTGCACTCCTACCACTCGATGCCGGCGAGCGCGGAGGGTTCGCCGATGGGCCACGAGTTCCTCGGTGTCGTCGAGGAGATCGGCTCGGAGGTGTCGGGGCTGAAGAAGGGGGACATGGTCGTCAGCCCGTTCGCCTACGCGGACGGCACCTGCGAGTTCTGCCGGGAGGGGCTGCACACCTCGTGCCCGAACGGCGGGTTCTTCGCCGGCGCCCAGGCCGAGGCGGTTCGGGTGCCGCAGGCGCAGGGCACCCTCGTGCCGATCCCGGTCGGTGAGGACTCGCCGCTGCTGCCGTCGCTGCTGACCCTCGCCGACGTGTTCGGCACCGGCCACCACGCGGCGGTGAAGGCCGGCGTGAACGAGCGGACGACCGTGACCGTGATCGGTGACGGTGCGGTGGGCCTGATGGCTGTGCTGTCGGCGAAGCGGCTCGGCGCCGAACGGATCATCCTGATGGGCCGCCACGAGGACCGCACCGATCTGGGCCGCGAGTTCGGAGCGACCGACGTCGTGCCCGAGCGCGGTGACGAGGGCGTCGAGAAGGTGCGCGAGCTGACCGGTGGCCACGGCACGCACGCCGTGCTCGAGGCCGTCGGCCACCGCCCGGCGTACGACCAGGCGGTCGGCGTGGTCCGCGCGGGCGGTGTGATCAGTCGGGTCGGTGTGCCGCAGTACGCGGAAGCCCCGGTCGGGATGGGCAGCCTGTTCCGCCCGAACGTCACCCTCACCGGTGGCCCGGCGCCGGTGCGGGCTTACATCGACGAACTGCTGCCCGACGTCCTCGAGGGCAGACTCGACCCGGGCAAGGTGTTCGACCGCACCATCGGCCTCGACGAGGTGCCCGACGGCTACCGCGTCATGGACGAGCGGGCCGCCCTGAAGGTCCTCGTCACGCCGTGACCCACTCCCGTGCGGCCGGTCGCGATGCGGCCGGTCGCACGGGTCCCGCTCCCTCAGCTGGTGCCGGCCTGCACGGCCTCGGTCGGGAGGCTGTCGTTCGAGGCGGCCCAGGAGGCGAGCAGTTTGAGCGCGTCGGCGGTCGGTGTGCCGGCGGCCGCGGTGTAGACGTAGAGCTGGAGCCCTGGCGCGGAGGCGAGCTCCATCGACTCGAAGTCGAGGTCGAGCTGTCCGACGACGGGGTGGCGCAGCCGCTTGCGGCCGCTGCGCTGGAACTTCACGTCCTGGGATGCCCAGCGGCGGCGGAACCGCTCGGAGCGGGTGGACAGCTCACCGACCAGCTCGATGAGTGCCTTGTCGTGGGGGTTGCGGCCGGCCTCCAGGCGGAGCATGGCGGCGGCGTCGTCGGCGATCCGGTCGTAGTCGACGAAGAACTCCTGGGCTGCCTCCGGGTTCAGGTAGACGAACCGGGTGGTGTTGGCCGGCCGTCGGGGATCGGCGAGCACGGGGGAGTAGAGCGCCCGGGCGAGTTGGTTCATCGCGACGACGTCGTGTCGGCCGTTGCTCACCCACGCGGGTACGTCGGTCATCCCGTCCAGCACCCGCTGGATCGCGGGGCGGATGGTGGAGGGGGCGGCGCGCCTGCTGCGTGTTCGGCTCTCGCGGGCCAGGGTGAACAGGTGGGCGCGCTCGTCCTCGTCGAGCCGCAGTGCGTCGGTGAGGGCCTCGAGGACGCTGTCCGAGGCGCCGGCCAGGCTGCTGCGCTCCATGCGGACGTAGTAGTCGACCGAGACACCGGCGAGCATGGCGACCTCCTCGCGACGCAGGCCCTTCACGCGGCGGTTGACACCGTAGGCGGGCAGACCTGCCTCTTCGGGGGTGATCCGGGCACGTCGCGTGCTCAGGAACTCCCGGATCTCCTTGCGGGGGTCGATGGAGCCCATGAGTCCACGGTAGGTGTGCACTCGAACTGGCGGGAGGCACTGGCAGTACCGGTCACCTCAGGCGGACCGTGCGAGCCACACGGCATCGGCGACCGCCCGGAGGGTGGCGACGGGGTCGTCGCCGAGGGGGTAGACGCCGATCTGATCCGCGCCGGCGTCGAGGTGCGCGGTCAGGCTTCGCGCGAGGTCGGCCGGGTCGCCGTGGGCGACCAGCGCGTCGATGAGGCGGTCGCTACCGGTGCCGGCGAGGTCCTCGTCGGTGAAGCCGAGCCGCCGGAGGTTGTTCGCGTAGTTGACGACCTGCAAGGCGTTCCCCGGCGGTGCGGCCCTGGCGACGGCGCGCGCGCGGTCGACGTCGGGCTCCGGCAGCGCGAAGTGGCCGGGCAGTACCAGCTTGCCCGCACCGAGGACCTCCCTCGCCCGGCGAGTGTGCTCGGGCGTGACCAGGCAGGGGATGGTGCCCGCGGTGCGGTCGCGGGCCAACCGCAGCATTCTCGGACCGAGGGCGGCCAGCACCACCCGCTCGGCCGGCACGCCGGCCAGCGCCAGCCGGCGCAGGTAGGCCACCAGGGTGTCGTACGGCGAGGCCCACTCGGTGTGGACCTCGCGGTGCCCGATCCCGACGCCGAGCACCAACCGGCCGGGGTGCCTGGCGGCGATCCGGTGGTACGAGGCGGCGACGGTATCGGCGTCGGCGGTCCACACGTTGACCACGCTCGTGCCGACCACCAACCGGGTGGTGGCGTCGAGCAGCTCCTCCGCGAAGGCGAGGTCGGCCGGTGGCGACGCGTCCAGCCACAGCGTGCCGTAGCCGGCCCGCTCCACCTCCACCGCGCTCTCCGGGCTCACCTCGTGCTCGCGCAGGTGGGCGCCGAGCAGACCCAGGTCGATGTCCATGATCCGACCCCAGCACCGCGCCCCGTCGGGAACCAGGACCAGTTCCGACGCGCTCGATAACCTGGAGGCATCGTCGCAGACGGGGGGCGGCTCGGTGGAACTGCGCGCACTGCGCTACTTCGTCGCGGTCGCCGACGAACTGCACTTCGGGCGGGCCGCCGAGCGGCTGCACATCGCCCAGCCCGCGGTCAGCAGGCAGATCGCCCAGCTGGAACGCGAGCTGGGAGTCCGCCTGCTGGACCGTTCACCGCGCCGGGTGCGGCTCACCGCTGCGGGCCACCGGGTGCTCGCCGCGGCGCGTGACGCGCTCGCGGCCGCGGACCGCGTCCAGGCCGCCGCCGGCGTGTCGGCGCGCACGATGCGCATCGGTACCGCCGCCGGGTTCACCGCCCGCCTGGAGCGCGGGATCGACGCGCTGCGCGAGCACCCTTCGGCGTTCGGCGTCGACGTCGTGCTGGTCGACCTCCCACTGGCGGCCCGCCTGGATACGGTGCGACGAGGGGAGATCGATCTGGCACTGGCCCGGGGGGTGCGTTCGGCGCCGGGGCTGGAGGTGCTGCCGGCGTGGACGGAGGAGCTGTTCGCGGTCGTGTCCGCGCAGCACCCCGCCGCCGGTCGCCCGGTGGTCGACCTCGCCGATCTCGCCGTCGGCGACCTGCGGATCCCGTCGCGAGACCACGGCCTGTTCCTGCCGGAAGCGTTGACCGCCGCGATGCGGAAGGCCGGGGTGGAGGACCGGTTGGGCTGCGCGGGTGGGACGGTCCAGGACACGATCGTCGAGGTTGGTTCCAACCAGCGCAGCTGGACCGTGCTGCCGGCCGATCAGGTTGCGGAGATCCGCTCCACCCGGGTGCGGGCGATCCCGATCACCCCGCAGACCACGATCACCGGCAGCGTCGTGGTACCGGTCGACCTCCCGCACACCTGCGCCGCGGCCCACCAGGCAGCCTTCGGGGACTGACCCGTTCTCGGCACGTGCCGAAGATGCCTCACCCGGCTCGTCGGTGGCGCTCGCGGTAGGTGCGGGTCTTGTGGCGGTTGCCGCAGATCTCCATGGAGCACCAGCGGCCCCGGCCGCTGCGTGAGGTGTCGTGGAAGGCCCAGTGGCAGTCCGGCGCCGCGCAGAGCTTGATCCGCTGCCATTCACCCCGGGCCGCGCTCTGCGCCACCGTCTCCACGATGGCGTCCAGCCACGGCTTCCCGGAGCGGGCGGCGATCCGCAGACCGCCCGACTGATCCGGGATAAGTCGCAGCTGGTGGTCGGTCAAGGCGGCCGTGGCATCGGTCTCGCCGAGGAGCACCTGCCGCAGCGCCGTGCGCAGGGCGACGGTGGCGGTCAGGTCGGCCGGCTGCAGCTCGACCCCCGCGCCCGGCAGGTCGTGGGCCGCAAGCCAGTCCGACAGCGCCTGCGGGGAGGTCAGGTGCTCGCCGGCGACGTGGCTCTCACCGTGCCGGCTGAACGTCCGCTCGTCGACGGTGTTGAGGAAGTCCTCGATGAGGTCCAGCGGAGCCACGACACCACCATACGGCATAACTGGTGTTGCACGCCTGCGACACCACTGTTAGCGTTCAACGGTGTTGCACCTCGATGCAAGGGAGGAACCGATGAACGTCTCCGATGCCGAACTCGAGGATCTGCGCGAGCGCCTGCGCCGGACGCGGTGGGCCACTCCCTGGCCGGTCGGCGGGTGGGAGGCCGGCACCGACGGTGACGAGCTGCGCCGGCTGGTCGGCTACTGGGCTTCGGCGTACGACTGGCGCAAGCACGAGGCCGCCATCAACGCGCTGCCGTCCCGGTTCGCCGACATCGACGGGACCCCGGTCCACTACCTGCGCTACGACGCCGAGCGCGAGGGAGCGCTGCCGCTCGTCCTGACCAACGGGTGGCCCAGCTCCTTCCTGGAGCTGACCGCACTGGCCGAGCGGCTGTCCACACCGTCACGCCACGGCGGCAGCCCGGACGACGCGTTCACCGTCATCGTCCCGTCCCTGCCCGGTTTCGGGCTGTCCCCGCAACGGCCCACCTTCCCCGACGACACCTCGCCCACGCACGAGATCTGGCACCGGCTCATGCACGACGAGTTGGGCTTCCAGCGGTACGGCGCACACGGCGAGGACCTCGGCGCGGGCATCACGGCCCGGCTCGGGCAGACCCACCCGGAGGCGGTGGTCGGCATCCACGTCCTGACCGCCGCGGACCCGCCCGAGTACGACCCGGCCGACCTGACCGATGAGGAACGCGCCTACCTGGACGCGAAGGCGGCGTGGCACGCCACCGAGGGTGGCTACTCCCACGAGCAGCGCACGCGTCCGCTGACCCTCGCCCAGGGCCTGTCCGACTCGCCGTCGGGGTTGCTCGCCTGGATCCTCGAGAAGTACCGGGCGTGGAGCGACTGCCACGGCGACGTCTCCACCCGGTTCAGCGACGACTTCCTGCTCACCCAGGCCTCGCTGTACTGGTTCACCAACTCGATCTCCACCTCGTTCCGCCCGTACTACGACGGCGACCGCGGACTCGTGCCGGACGGCGGCCCCGTCGAGGTCCCGACCGCGGTTGCGCTGTTCCCCGCCGAGATCGGCGCCCCGCCACCCCGCAGCTGGGTCGAGCGCGCCTACCGGCTCACCCGGTACACCGTCATGCCGCGCGGCGGCCACTTCGCCCCGCACGAGGAGCCGGAGCTGCTGGCCGACGACCTGACCGCCTTCTTCCGCCCGCTGGCCGGGGGTGAGCGGTGAACGAGAACAGCGCGGCACCCGCGGCGGTCACCCAGGACGTCGTCGACGACCTCAGGACCCGGCTGCGTGCGTACCGGCCGGTGCCCCTTCCCGGCGGTTGGGGATGGCGGCGCGGCGTCGACCCGGAGTACCTCACCGACCTCGTGACCTACTGGGCGCACTCGTACGACTGGTGCATCCACGAGGACCGCATCCGGCGGCTGCCGTGGGCGCTGACGCCCGCCACCCGAGCGATCCACCAGCGGTCCGAGCGCGCCGATGCCACCGCGGTGCTCCTGCTGCACGGCTGGCCCGACTCGGTACTCCGCTTCGAGCGCGTCCTGCCTCTGCTCGCGGACTACCACGTGGTCGCGCCCTGCCTGCCCGGCTTCCCGTTCGCCACGCCGGTCGCCGGGCAGGGGATGTCGGTCGACGACATGGTCGGCCCGGTCGCGGAGACGATGGCCGCACTCGGGTACGACCGGTACGTGGTCTCGGCCGGCGACATCGGCTGCGACGTCGCCGAGGCGCTGGCCGCCCGCCATCCCGAGCGGGTCGCCGCGCTGCACCTCACCGACGTATCGCAGCTCCACTTCCTGACCGGCCTGCCCACCGACCTGTCGCCGACCGAGCGCGCCTACGTCGAGCACGGCCGCGACTGGCAGGCGCGCGAGGGCGGGTACATGCACGAGCAGTCCACCAAGCCGCACACGCTGGCCGCCGCTCTCGGCGATTCCCCCGCGGGGCTGGCGGCCTGGCTGGTGGAGAAGCTGCGCGGCTGGACCGACTGCAACGGCGACGTGGAGACCGTGTTCACCCGCGACGAACTGCTGACCTGGGTGACGGCGTACTGGGTGACCGGCTCCATCGGGACGTCTTTCACCCCGTACGCCGCGGCCGGCCCCAAGCCGGCCGCTGTCACGCCGCCAGCGGTCTTCACGATCTTCCCCCGCGACCTGGTGAACGCGCCGCGCGAGTTCGCCGAGCGATTCTTCGACGTACGCATGTGGCGCGAGGAATCCCACGGCGGTCACTTCGCCGCGTGGGAACAACCAGCCCGATACGCAGCCGGCATCCACGACGCCGTTCGGCTCGCCCCTGTGCGTGCGTAGGGGCGCGGCCGGCGTGGTGGCCGAGTACCGCTAGCCGTTCCCGGTCGGCGGCGTCGGGAACAGCGGAGCATCGCGCGGCACCCGGCGCGCGAGGATCCGTGCGGCGACGCGCAACCACACCACGATCGACGCCAGGCCCGCGACAGCGCCTGCGGCCGCCGTCACGGCGAGGGGTGGGTCGGCGGCCGCCGCGACCGCGATCCCCACCGTGCTGCCGCCGACGACCGCGTTGATCGTGGCGACGACGCTCGCGAAGCTGAAGACCTGCGGGCGGCGGCCGCTCGGGACGCCCGCGTTCTCGAACACGCCGCGCGGGTCGTCGTGGGCCGTGAGGAGGAACAGGCGGGCGTGGTCGCCGGCCAGCTCACGGTAGTAACCGCGGATGCGGTTGATCGCCATCCCGTACCGGACGTCCTCGACGCCGCACTCGACCAGCCGGATGTGGGTGACGATGCCCAGCAGGTAGAGCGTCGGCAGCACGATGAGGGCGAAGACCTGGAACGGGGCTCCGACCTCGGAGATCTGTCCGATGAAGCCGAGCGCGATGAGCGAGCTCGACACCGCCCCGACGTAGACGGTGGCCCGCGAGGCGCTCTCGGTCAGCGTCTGCGCGCGGGCGCCCTGGAGGGTGAAGTGCTCGGTCGTGAGCGCGGAGAGGAGCTGTTGCTCGCGGTCGAGCGCGTCGGCCACGGGCGGAGGCTACCGGAGGTCACAGGCTGGGCGCGACCAATCGGCGAAGCGCCTGCCGAGCTGGACGTCGAAGGGTTGCGGCTGGTCGAGCTCCCCCGGCAGGACTTGTCTGGGCCGACGCTGCTGCCGGTGCGCGAGCAGAGGCAAAGCCCAGAACACGCTGCACGCCAGGTCATCGCCGGCCTGGTGGAGCGGACAGTGGCCGTGCTCGCTGCGCGCTGACCGCTACTGGGCATGGCCATTTGACCCCGCGGTACCCGCAAGCGCGGCACCGTCCGTCTGTCCTCGCGCGGTGCGTGCTGAGGGCTCGGGCAACGGCGGCCGGTTCGTGTGCCAGGTACTCCGCCGCGGCTTCGATGCAGTCCTGCGCAGCATGATCTGGGCGGTTCACCGGTGGTTGCCGAGTCGGGCACGCCAGTACGCGAGGTGCTCGCCGAGGGTCACGCGGTCGATCCGTGCCGCCAGCCGCCGGTGTCGGCGGCGACGGCAAATCCGCCGTAGGGCGTCGACGATCGCTTTTCTCAAGCCGGTGGCTCGCCTCATCGGCACGGCGCCCTCCTCGCTCATCCATTCCCAGAATGGATGACCGTAGCAGTGCTGGTCCGGTCCATCCACTCTGAGATTGACTGAGATGAGCTGTTGGGCCACACTGGCGCTTCCCGCAGCCCTGCGACGGATGGATGCCTGATGAAGATCACCCGAGTGCTCCGTGACAGCTGCCCGTCGGGAATCGACTGCGACCGGATCTTCGACACCAGCGGGCCGGACATCGTGGTGCAGGGCCGCATCGTGACCGACCCAGCCGTTCGGGCCGCGCTCGGTCTGCCGGTGCCTCCGCCGGGTGAGGCCTACGTGCTCATCGAGCGTCGGCTGGTGCCGGAGTTGCTCTGTGCACGCGAGGCGGGCTGACCGTGCTCGACCTCGCTGGGCTTGCTGCCTTCATCGCCGAGCACCACAGCCGGGACTTGATCCGGGTGGAGACACTGGATCGGTATGTCTCGGCGAGCGACGGCTCCGAACTGGAGCGATTCCTCAGGGGCGAGCCCGCGCCGGACCGTGCGGCCAAGGCCAGCTGGTTGAACCGAATACGCGTAGACACGGATGCCGGTCGTGTCTGGCGCAGGCTCCGGGTCGTCGATCCCCCCTTGACCGACTACGTGCGGTACGCCTGCGAGTGGGGCTACACGGACAACACCGCCGCCGGTGAGCAGGTCCGCGTGCTCGACCTGTCAGGTGCTCCGGTCGGCGCACGTGCCCTTGTCGGGGTCGGGGACTTCTACCTGCTCGACGACACCCGCGTTGTGGCCATGCGCTACGACCAGGCTGGTGTGTTCACCGGGGCCGAACCTGTGGGTGACCCGTATGCCGAGGTCTATCGCGCCGCCGTTCGAGCAGCGTGGTCGAACGCCGAGCCGTTCGACCGATGGTGGTCACGACATCCCGAGCACCACCGGTCGGCCGCTGTTCGGTAGCCGCGACACTGGGGCAGTGAGCACCAGTGAGACCGGAGACGAGCTGTCCAGCACCCTCCGCGAGCTCCGCAGGGCAGCCGGCCTGACCAGCGCGGCCGCGGCGGCGGCTGCCGGCATCGGGCAGGCCGCGCTCTCCCGTTACGAGACGGGGAAGTTCGTGCCCACACCCGCGCGGCTGGAGGCTCTCCTGGACACGTACCAGGCCTCGCCCGCCGTCGGGGGTCGACTGCGAGCGATGGTCCGCGACCTGCGCGCGGAGAACCGCCGAGTCGTCGTGCACCGGAAGAACGCTCCCGCGTTCCAGCGGCGCATCCGCGACATCGAGGCGTCCTCGAAGCACGTCACCACGTTCCAGCCGGCTGTGGTCCCTGGGATCCTGCAGACCGAGGCCTACATGCGGGTGCTCACCAGCGGAGCCGATCCCAAGATCGCTGACGGGGTCATCGCGGCCCGCCTCGAACGACAGCAACTGCTCGGGCGGCCAGGACATCGGTGGACGCAGATCCTCACGACCGGCGCGCTGCTCTGGTGTGCCGGCTCGGCCGCCACGATGATCGAGCAGATC
Organism: Pseudonocardia cypriaca; assembly: GCF_006717045.1. NCBI lineage: Bacteria > Bacillati > Actinomycetota > Actinomycetes > Pseudonocardiales > Pseudonocardiaceae > Pseudonocardia > Pseudonocardia cypriaca. Next base: position 1,342,871 of record NZ_VFPH01000002.1, on the reverse strand, counting down.
GACCGGATCATCGCGGTCAGCCGGCTCGACGGTGTCCGCATCGGCGTGATCCCCGCCCGCCGGCCGGTCAGCGTCCTCCCGCTCCACGGATTCGACGTCTACGACGAGCGCGCGGTCATCGTCGGCACCGTCGCCACCACCGCGATCATCACGGAGCCGGCCGACGTCCGCCTGCACATCGACATGCTCGAGTCCCTCACCGAGGTGGCCGACTTCGGCGCGGACGCACGCGAGACGCTGATCGAGTTGCGTGACGGCTACAGCGCCGACACCTGATCGCGGATTGACGGGCCACGGACCGCGAGGATGATTCGGACGATGATGACCGGCGACGAGATCGTGCTCGGCCCGCTGCCCAAGGGCATCACCCTCGCCAAGGAGGGGATGCGCAAGAAGGTGTGGAGCGTCCTCGGCCACACGTACTGGATGAAGGCGGCCAGCGAGTCCAGCTTCGCCTTCGAGACCTTCGACCCGCCCGGCACCGGCGTCCCGCCGCACGTGCACCCGCTTCAGGAGGAGCACATCTACGTCCTGGAGGGGGTGTTCACGCTCTACCTCGACGGCGAGTGGACGACGGCGGGTCCGGGCGACACCGTGCTCATGCCGCGCAACCTCCCGCACGCCTACTACAACCGCAGCGAGGCCCCCACCCGTGGCCTGTTCTGGGTGAGCCCGACCGGGAAGCTCCCGGCGCTGTTCGACCACCTGCACAACCTCACCGACCCGGAGGAGGTCGTGCGCCTCTCGGCGGAGCACGACGTCGACTTCCTGCCGCCGGGCTCCGTCGAGGGCGCCTGAGCGGTCGCTCCTCCTCCCTCGGGACGGACCATCGGCGTCTCACTCCGGCGGGACGTGACGCATGATGGGCCCGGTACGGGGAGGGGAGGAACGGTGCCGGAGCTGCCCGAGCTGTTCGTCATCGCCGACGACCTGTCCGGGGCCGCGGAAACCGCGGCGGTGCTGCCCGGTGCCGCCCGCGTCGTGCTCGCCGGCCGGGGACGGCCGCTGCCGGCGGCGTCCGGCCTCACCGTCGTCGACCTCGACAGCCGCACGGCGCCGCCCGCCGAGGCGGCCCGCGCCGTGCGGGAAGCGGTGGTGGGTGCGCCGCCGACGGCGCGGGTGTTCAAGAAGATCGACTCGCTGCTCCGCGGCAACCTCGCGGCCGAGGTCGGGGCGTTGACCGAGACCCGGCCCGTCGTGCTCGTCCCCGCCCTGCCGGTGGCCGGTCGCACCGTGGAGGACGGTGTCGTGCACCTCTCCGGGATCCCGCTGCACGAGACCGACGCGTGGCGGGTCGAGCCGGCACCCGCCCCGTCGAGCGTGGCGGCGGCGCTCGCGCCGCTGCGCACCACCGTGCTCGGCCTCGACGCCGTGCGCGGGGACGTCGCCGCGGAGCTGACCGCCGCCCTGGAGCGGGCGCCGGTCGTGATCTGCGACGCCACGACCGACGCCGACCTGGACGTGCTGGCCGCCGCCGCCCTCGCCCGGCCCGACGTCGTGCTCGCGGGCTCGGGCGGGTTCGCCGCTGCCATCGGCAGGAGTGTCGGGAGCGGACGTGCGCGCCAGGGCTCGCGTGCCCGCTCACGACCCCCGACGGTGCTCGTCGTGGTCGGGTCGGCGGCGGACGTCGCCGCCCAGCAGGTGGAGCGGCTGCTCGCCGAAGGGGCGCGGGAGATCCGGCTGCCCGTCACCGGGCACGCCCTCGAACCGGGGGTCACGGTGTTGCGTCCCGGCCCCGGCGACGCCGACCCGCGGGCCGTCGTGGCCGCGCTCGCCCGTGCCGTGGCCGACCTCGATCCCGGTCCGGAAGGCGCGGACCTCGTCCTCACCGGTGGCGAGACCGCCCGCCGGGTACTCGACGAGCTGGGGATCGTCGAGCTCGAACCGCTCGTCCAGATCGGGCACGGCGCCGTCCGTAGCCGCACGGTGGACGGGCGCCACGTCGTCACCCGGCCGGGCAGCTTCGGCGGGGTCGACTCCTTGCGCGACATCGTCACCGAGCTGCAGTCCGTTCCGCCAGCAGACCAGGAAGGCACCATGACCGCCACCGCAGCATCCACCGACACCCGCCCCCTCGTCGCCGTCACGATGGGCGACGGCGCGGGCGTCGGGCCGGAGGTGATCGTCCCGGCCGTCGTGCACCCCGACACCATCGCCCGTTGCCGGCCCGTGGTGATCGGTGACGCGGCGCGGCTCCGGCTGGCCGCCGGGATCCTCGGTCAGGACGTGGAGATCGTCACGATCGACGAGCCGGCGCAGGCCGAGTTCGGCGGCAACCGGATCAACGTGATCGACCTCGGGCTGCTGCCGGACGACCTGCCCTGGGGTGCCGTGTCGGCCGTCGCGGGCGAGGCGGCCTTCCAGTACATCCGGGTCGCGGCGGAGCTCGCCGTCTCCGGGGCCGTGCAGAGCATCTGCACCGCGCCGCTGAACAAGGAGGCGCTGCACGCAGCGGGGCACCGCTTCCCGGGCCACACCGAGCTGCTCGCCCACCTCACCGGCACCGAGGAGGTGTCGATGATGCTGTCCACGCCCAAGGTGAAGGTCGTGCACGTCACCACGCACATCGGCCTGATCGACGCGGTCGCGCGGATCGAGCCGGGGCTCGTCGAGCGCACGGTGCGGCGCGGGCACGACGCGCTGGTGCGGTCCGGGGTGGCCGAACCGAAGATCGGTGTCTGCGGCATCAACCCGCACGCGGGTGAGAACGGCCTCTTCGGCTACGGCGAGGAGGAGGAGAAGATCGTACCGGCGCTCGAGGTGCTGCAGGCCGACGGCATCGACGCCCGCGGCCCGCTGCCGGCCGACACCGCGTTCTTCCTCGCAGGGCGCGGGGACTACGACCTGATCGTCGCGATGTACCACGACCAGGGGCACGCCCCGGTCAAGGTGCTGGGCATCGAGTCGGGTGTCAACATCACCGTGGGCCTGCCGGTCATCCGCACCTCCGTCGACCACGGCACGGCGTTCGACATCGCCGGGAAGGGCGTCGCCGAGCCCGGCAGCATGGTCGAGGCGCTGCGCCAGGCCGCCGAGCTGGCGACGCGGCCGGCGGCCTGATCCCGCCGGCTCAGGTGAGGTGGTCGAAGTCGCCCCGCACCCAGCCGATGTAGCGGTCGGCGGACCGGCGCAGGGCGGCGCGGGCGTCGGAGTCGACGGTCTTGCCGAAGTTGTCGTACAGCCGGTCGAACTCGAGCACCTCGACCGCGCGCGTGATCCGTTCCACCACGACAGCCGACAGCGGGATGCGGTTCGGGTAGCTGCGCATGAAGGTCATCGTCGCCCGGTCGGGGTTGGCCTGGATCGTGTCGCCGCCCAGTAGTACGCCCCCGCCGCCCGCCCCGGCCGTCCAGTGGGCCACCGCGCTGCCGGGGAAGTGGCCGCCCAACTGCCACAGCGTGACCCCGGGTACGACCTCCAGGGTGCCCGACCACGTGCGGATCGCCGGGTCGGAGCGGGCCACCCACTTCTGGTCCGCTTCGGAGACGAGTACCGGCGCGCCGCCGAGCGCGCGGCTCCACTCGACCTGCACGCCGTACATGTGCGGGTGGCTGGCCACGATCGCGGCCACCTCGCCCAGCTCCCTGACCTGGCGGGCAGCGTCCTCGTCGACGTAGCCCACCATGTCCCAGATGACGTTGCCGGCAGGGGTGCGCACGAGGTGGGCCTGCTGACCGATGCCGAGCTTCGGCTCGACGGTGATGCCGAACAGGTCCGGCTCGAGCTCCCGCACCCGGACCTCGTGCCCCGCGGCGGCGAGCTCGTCGAGCGTGGTCCACCGCTGCCCGTCGGCGGGCACCCATTGCCGCTCGTCGGCGCAGATCGCGCAGACCTCGACCGCTTCTTCGTGCTCCACCGCGCAGGTGCTGCAGATGTACACGTCCGACCGCCCCGATCTTGTACTATCGTTTGTACAGCCACTGAACCGCAGTGTGCACGCGCGCGTCAAGGGGTGACGGTGCCGGCAGCTCGACACCGCCGGGTCACGTTGAAGGACATCGCGCAGGACGCGGGCGTCTCCGTGACCACCGCGTCCCGCGCCCTCCACGGTGCGACCGGTGGGGCCCGGGCTCCCTCGGCGAACACGGCGGAGCGGGTCCGCGCGGCCGCGGCCCGGCTCGGGTACTCCCGCGACCAGCTGGCCAGCGGCCTGCGGACCCGGCGCAGCCGCCTGCTCGGGATGCTCGTCCCGCGCCTGTCCGACTACGTCCTCGCCACGATCTACGAGGGCGTCGAGGAGGCCGCGCGGCAGGCCGGGTACCGCACCGTCGTCGCCAACACCTACGACGACCCGGACGAGCAGCGGGCCCGCGCCGAGGTCATGCTCGACCACCGCGTGGAGGGCCTGATCATCGGCGACGCCTCCGAGCGCGGCGACCTGCTCGACGACCTCGAGCGCAGGGGTGTCCCGTTCGTGCTCGTCAGCAGGCGGACCGGCGCCCACCCGGCGGTGACGGGGGACGACGTCACGGGCGGTCGTCTCGTCGCGGAGCACCTCCTCGACCGGGGCCACGTCCGGGTCGCCGTCCTCGCGGGTGAGCCCTACGCCAGCACCGGCAGCGACCGGACCCGGGCGTTCCTGGAGCGGTGGTCGGCCGCGGGGCGGACGGTACCCGCGGATCGGGTCGTCCACGGGCCCTTCGACGCCGCAGGCGGGCGGCAGGCGATGCAGCGGGTCCTGGACACGCCCGGCCCGCCGCCGACCGCGGTGTTCGCGGTGAACGACTTCGCGGCGATCGGGGCGATGGGCGCGTTGCGCGACGCCGGGCTGCGCGTCGGGCGGGACGTCGCGATCGTCGGCTACAACGACGTGTCCCTCGCCGCGGAGCTGCCGATCCCGCTGAGCAGCGTCGCCACCCCGAACCTCGAGATGGGGCGCAGGGGAGTGGAGCTCCTCGTCGAGATCCTGGACGGCGAGCGGCCCGGCTCGATCCGGCTGCCTCCACAGCTGCGGGTCAGGGCGTCCAGCGACCGATCTACGCCGTGATCACGCATCGAGCAACGCGACCTCGGTGAGGCAGGCGGGCGATTGTGCCGTCGCCGCCGCGCTGCTAGACACGGCTGCGCCGGCTCAGGTCGCCCGGCGCCGCGTCCAGCGGCCGAGGGCCCGTCCGATCGTCGGTAACTCCGGGCAGGAGGCCCAGCATGAGCCAGTCGACCGTGGACCCGACGTTCTACCGCTCGCCCGCCGAGGCGGCGGCCGCCCCGCCGGAGGAGCTGGCCTACGTCGTCGCGTTCGACCGGGCAGCGCAGAAGCACGACGCCATGACCGTCGTCGACGTGAACCCGGCGTCGGACGCCTACGGCCAGGTGGTCGGCTGGACGGAGGTCCCGGGCCTCGGCCACGAGCTGCACCACTTCGGCTGGAACGCGTGCTCGAGCGCACTGCGGCACGAGGGCCACGGCGGCGAGCTCGCCCGGCGGTACCTGCTGGTGCCGGGCCTGCGCTCGTCGGACATCCACGTGCTCGACACCCAGCCGGACCCGCGCGCTCCGCGCCTGGTCCGGACGATCAGCGGCAAGGAGCTGTCCGACAAGGCCGGCTACTCGCGCCCGCACACGATGCACTGCGGGCCGGACGGGGTGTTCCTGACCTGCATCGGGGGTCCGGAGGGCGACGACGACGGACCCGGCGGGATCGCGTTGCTCGACCACACGACGTTCGACGTCCTGCGGGCGTGGGAGACCGACCGCGGCCCGCAGCACTTCGCATACGACGCCTGGTGGCACCTCAACCAGAACACGCTGATCTCCAGCGAGTGGGGCAGCCCGTCGATGATCGAGGACGGCGTCGTCCCCGAGTTGCTGCTCGGCGGGAAGTACGGCCACGCCCTCCACTTCTGGGACCTGGCCGACGGCAGGCACGTCCAGAGCGTCGACCTGGGTGCCCAGCATCAGATGGTCCTTGAGGTCCGCCCGTCCCACGACCCGGACGCCACCTGGGGCTTCGTCGGGGTCGTGATCTCCACGGAGGATCTGTCCGGCTCGATCTGGCGGTGGTTCCGCGACGGCGACGAGTGGAAGGTCGAGAAGGTCATCAGCGTTCCCGCCGAGCCCGCCGACCCGGACCGGCTGCCTCCCGCGCTGAAGCCCTTCGGCGCCGTGCCGCCGCTCATCACCGACATCGACCTGTCCGTGGACGACCGGTTCCTCTACGTCTCCTGCTGGGGCACCGGGGAGATGAAGCAGTTCGACGTCAGCGACCCGGCGCACCCCCGCCAGACGGGTTCGGTACGGCTCGGCGGGATCGTCGACCGGGCCGCGCACCCCGCCCGGCCCGACCTGCCGCTCGCCGGTGGACCCCAGATGGTCGAGGTCAGCCGCGACGGGCGCCGGGTCTACTTCACCAACTCGCTCTACGGCGCATGGGACGACCAGTTCTTCCCCGACGGCGTGGGCGCGTGGATGGCGAAGCTCGACGTCGACCCCGCCGGTGGCCTCTCGGTGGACGAGCGGTTCTTCCCACACGGGGACGACTTCCGGGGCCTGCGGCCCCACCAGATCCGCCTGCAGGGTGGCGACGCGTCCTCGGACTCGTACTGCTACCGCTGACGGTCACACGCCTACCGGGCCGTCGCGGAGTACGCCTCGCACCTGGTCCAGCGACACCGTGTCCGGCTCGAACTCCGCGAGCCACCAGGTGGCGCCCGCCTCGGCGTAGGGCGCCGGATCGGCTCCGGCCGGGAGGGCGACGGCGACGTCGTACGGCGTCGTCTTCCCCTCGCGGAGTTCGGTGACGGTGGTGACCACCTCGGCGAGCTGGTCGGGGTGTTCGAGATTGACAGGGAAGAAGCCGTCGTGGCGGGCGGCGCGGCGCAGCGGCTTGACGCTGCCGGGGAGTGCAGCGGCCCACACCGGCACGCCGGGCCGCTGGACCGGTCGGGGGAGGAAGGAGATGCCGTCGACGGTGTAGTGCGGGCCGTGGTGGTGCACCGGCTCGCCGGACCACGCGGCGGCGAGGATCTCCAGTGACGCGTCGAGCATCTGCCCCCGTCGCCGGTCGTCGAGCTCCTCGCCGGTCGCGCGCAGCTCGCCGGCGAAGCGGTCGCTGCCGAGACCGACGCCGAGGGTGAGGCGCCCGGAGCTGAGCCGGTCCAACGTCGCGGTCTCCCTGGCGACCTTGGCCGGCCGGCGGCGGGCGAGCGGTGTGACCATCGGGCCGAGGCGAAGGCGTTCGGTGGCGCTGGCGATCGCGGCCAGCGTGATCCACGGGTCGGCCACCTGCCGGACCGGCGCCCGCCAGCGCACGTGGTCCCACACGAACATCCTGTGCCAGCCGGCCTCCTCCGCCTCGGCGGCCAGCCGTGCCACCAACGCCGGTTCGGCGAGCTCGTCGAAGATCGGCAGCCAGAGCGCCGAACGCAGTCGGGTCATGACGTCACGCTAGGCCGAGCAGCTCATCACGAAAAGCGATGGATTGCGATCGAGTCGATCGCGATGCGCGGTGTTCCTTGGTGCTCGGGTTCAGGGCGCGTGCTGCACGTCCAGCGAGTAGATGACGACCTGCCCCGCCGCGTCGGGGGCATCGCCGCGCGAGGGGTTGGACTGCGTGTAGGTGCCGGCCTTGAAGTACCAACCGCTGCCGGCGAGCGGGACGTCGCCCTTCCGCACCCCGTTGTAGTCGACCTGGACGCGGCCGCCCGCGGCCGTGATCCGCAGGTCGTACGGCGTGCCCAGCCGGTAGTGCTCGTCGAGGGTGAACTCGCTCTCCCCGTCGGCGTACTCGACGAACAGGTGCGTGCCCTCCAGGCGCACCATCACGACGTCGTCCTCGGCGTCGTGGATCTGGGCCGCGACGACGTGCGGCTTGACCTGCGGCACCTGGGTGATCGCCTCGCGGACGGTCATGGTGTGGGTGCCGCTGAGGTTCGACCAGCTCGCCAGCTCGCCGCCGTCCATTTCCCGCAGCTCGCAGCGGGGGTAGCCGCTGCCCTCGGTCGTGACGCCGCCCGCGTTGGCGGTGAACACCACCCCACTGCCGGCGGAGTCGAGGCGGAAGAAGTCGCCCGTGAACGAGTGCAGCTGCGGCGGGAGGATCTCGTCGGGCTCGTCGCCGGAGCCGACGGGCAGCGTCAGTTTCCAGTTCGCGAGGTTCAGCACGTCGCCGGGGACCGCAGGGGGACCCGGGGGAGCCGGAGGCGGCTCGGGTGCGGGAGTGGTGCAGGCGGCGAGTGTGACGAACAGGGCCGAGACGGCCGCGATCAGGCGAGCCCGGGAACGCGGCATGGGTTGCTGTCTCCCGTCACGAGCGGGTGGTGGCCGGCCGACCCGAGGCTACCGACCTGATCACCCGGAGAGCGGGAACGCGAGCGCCTGCCACCCGGGTGGGTGGGACCCGCGCGCGGTGATTTCCCGAGTCCCGGCGAGTCCGTACTGCATGGATGAGAACTGCGACGAGCGGTCGATCGAGGTGTCCCGCATGGTCGACGCTCCCGTGGAGCGGGTGTTCGCGTTCCTGGCGGAACCGGCCAACCACGTCGCGTTGGACACGAGCGGGACGGTGCGCGGAGCCGCGACCGGTGCCATGATCGCCGGCGCGGGCGACGTGTTCGTCATGAACATGCACAACGCGTTCAAGGGCGACCACCAGGTGGAGAACCACGTCGTGGTCTACGAGCCCGGCCGCGCGATCGGGTGGGCACCCGCCGAGCCGGGCCACCCTCCGGCGGGCCACACGTGGACGTGGCGGATGGCTCCGGCAGACGCCGGTCGCACCGTCGTGAGCCAGATCTACGGCTGGTCCCGGTTCTCCCACGTCGAGATGCTCGACCACCTCCCGGTGATCGACGGTGCCCAGATGCTCGCCTCGGTGGATCGCCTGGCGGAGGCACTGGTCAGGACTCGCGGCGCAGCCGAAGGCAACTGACGGTTCACCACCAGAACGGCACCGACCACGTTCCGCGGAACGCGCCCGTGATCAGGGGTTGAGCGACCTGCCGATCATCGGCCGCGCGGCCATGGTCACACGATCGCCCGCCGCAGCCACTCCGCGACCCCGTCGATGTGCACGGTCGCGCGGGCGGCCACCAGCGCCGCGTCGCCCCGCGCCAGCGCTTCGACGATCAGCCGGTGCTCGGTGAGGCTGCGCTCCGTCGACCCGTCCTCGGAGAGGCCGCGCCAGATCCGCGCCCGCAGCGTGCTGCTGGAGAGCGTCTCGAGCAGGCTCGTCAGGTAGGCGTTGCCGGCCAGCTCGGAGATGCGGCGGTGGAACACCTGGTCGTGCGCCACGAGCTCGTCCACGGAGGGGGAGTCGCCCAGCGCGGTCAGCAGGCCGCGCAGCTCCTCGACGTCCGGGGGTGCGATGCGTGCGGCGGCCATCGCGGCGGCCGCAGGTTCCAGGATGCGGCGCACCTCGAACAGCTCCAGCAGCGACGAGTCCTGGTGGATGTCGACCACGAACGACATCGCGTCGAGGAGGGTGTCCGGCGTGAGGCTGGTGACGTAGGTGCCGTCGCCCCGGCGGACGTCGAGCACCCGGATGATCTCCAGCGCCTTGACGGCCTCGCGCAACGAGCTGCGGGACAGGCCCAGCGCCTCGGACAGCTCCTTCTCCGGGGGCAGCCGGTCGCCCGGCCCCAGCTCGCCTGCTCGGATCATCTCCTTGATCTTGAGGATGGCCTCGTCGGTGACCGCCATCAGCGGACGTCGAACCCGACCGCCACCGGCGCGTCTCGGGACGGCAGCTCCACGGCGACCCCGGCCGGGTCGGCCTGCGCAGCGACGGGGGTGCCGTCGGCGAGGGCGGCGGAGGAGAGCTCCAGCCGGTCGGCGCGGGCCGGTAGTACGACGCGACCGGGCGCGTCGACGACGGCCCACGCGCGGTCGCCGGTGCGGGTCCACCGCACCCACGGATCGTCGGACGCCTCCGCGATGCCTGCGTCGAGCGGGTGGGAACCGTGCACGACACCATCGTGCACCGCCATCCAGCCGGCCAGCCCCTCCAGGGTCCGGCGCTGCCCATCCGGGATCAGGCCGCTCGCGGTCGGGCCGACGTTGAGCAGCAGGTTCCCGCCGCGGGACACGACGTCGACGAGGTGGCGCACCAGCCGGGGCCCGCTCATCAGGTGCCGGGAGTCCTCCACCTGGTTGTAGCCGAACGACAGCCCGATCCCGCGGCAGTTCTCCCACGCAGGCGCGCCCTCGGCGTCGAGGTGGTGCTGGTACTCGCTGGTGCGGAAGTCCCAGTGCGTGTCGCCCCAGCGGTCGTTGACGACGCCGTCCGGCACCGTCGCGTAGAAGTGCCGGAACAGCTCGGCGAGCCCGAGCCGGCCGTCGTGCTTGCCGCCGTCGGGCCACTCGATGTCGTTCCAGAGCACGTCGGGGCGGTAGCGGTCGACCAGGTCGCGCACGTGGACGTACGCGTAGGCGGCGTAGGCCGCGTCGTTCGGCCGCAGCGCGCGTACGTTCGCCGAGGTGTCGATCACCGGCAGGTGCGGGGTGACGTTCCAGTCGAGCCCGCCCGAGTAGTAGACGCCGAACCGCATCCCGGCTTCCCGCACGGCGGCCGCGAGATCGCCGATCAGATCGCGGCGGGGGCCGCGGTGAACGGTGTTGCGCGCCGCCGTCCCCGGTGCGTCCCACAGCGCGATGCCGTCGTGGTGCTTGGTGGTCGGAACGACGTAGCGCGCCCCGGCCCGCGCGAAGAGGGCGCACCAGTCCTGCGGGTCGAACTCCTCGGCGCGCCATGCGTCGAGGAAGTCGTCGTAGGGGGCGTCGCCGTAGGTGTCCTGGTGGTGCTTGCGGGCCGGGCTGTCGTCGAACCGGATCGTGTTCCAGTACCACTCCGCGTAGGCGTTGTGCCGGAACCACGTGTGCTCGTCGACGGTGCCCAGCTCGCCGCTCGGCTCCGCCCACGCGGGCACGGAGTAGGCGCCCCAGTGGATGAAGATGCCGAACTTGGCGTCGGCGTACCAGCCGGGGAGCGGGCGCTGGAACCGGCTCCAGTCGACGGTCAAGAGGTCCTCCCGGGAGGTCACCGGCCACCGAGGCCGGACATGGCGATGCCGCGGACGAGGTGGCGTTGCAGCAGCACGACCATGACGACGGTCGGCAGCATCGAGATCGCCGCCGCGGCCATGAGCAGGTGCCACTGGTTGCCGTTCTGGGACAGGAACAGGTTGAGCCCGAGCGGCACCGTCGACATGTCGCGGCTGTTCACGACGATCAGCGGCCACAGGAAGCTGTTCCAGTAGTTGATGAACGTGAACGCGGCGAGCACGGCGATGGCGGGCCGCGCGATCGGCATCACCACCTGCAGCAGGATGCGGATCCGGCTCGCGCCGTCGATCGTGGCCGCTTCCTCCAGCTCGCGCGGGATCGTGAGGAAGAACTGGCGCAGCAGGAACGTGCCGAACGCCGTGAACGCCCACGGCAGGATCAGTGCGGCGTAGCTGTCCACCCAGCGGAACTGCTGCATGAGGATGAACATCGGGACCACCGTGACCTCCTGCGGCACCATCAGCGTGCCCAGGTAGAGCAGGAAGATCCGGTCCCGGAACCGGAAGCGCAGCCGTGCGAACGCGTACGCCGACAGCACCGACGTCACGCACACCACGACGGTGCCCGCCACCGCGACGAAGAGGCCGTTGAACATGAACCGGCCGAACGGCAGGTAGCTCCACGCCTCGGCGAAGTTGGACCAGCGGATCTCCGACCCGACGAGTCCGCTGCCGACGCCGAAAACCTCGGCGGGCGGCTTGAGCGCCGTCGCGACCATCCAGACGAACGGCATGAGGAACAGCAGGAGCACGGCGGTGAGCAGCACCTGCGACACGACGGCGCGGGGGGTCGCTGTTCTAGTCGTCATAGTGGACCCACCGCTTCTGGCCGAGGAACTGCAGCGCGGTGACCAGCATGATGATCATGAAGAGGAACCAGCCGATCGTCGACGCGGTGCCGAGGTCGAACTGCTGGAAACCCTCCTTGTAGAGGTGGAGCACCATCGTCTCGGTGGCGACGCCCGGCCCGCCCGCGGTGAGGGCGTAGGGCTGGACGAACACCTGGAACGAGGTGATCAGCGTCATGATCATCGCGAAGAACATGGACGGCGAGAGCATCGGCAGCGTGACGCTCCAGAACCGGCGCAGTGGCCCGGCCCCGTCGATCGAGGCCGCCTCGTGCAGGCTCTGCGGGATCGCGTCGAGCCCGGCGGAGAAGACCAGCATGTTGTAGCCGAACCCCTGCCAGACCGACATGAGGATCACCGCCGCCATCGCCCACCGGTTGTCACCGAGGAAGTTGGGCGCGGGCATGCCGAGCACGGTCTGGAACGCCTGGTCGATCGCGCCGCCCGGCTGGTACAGCAGCCGCCACACGAGCGCGTTCGCGATCATGGGCGTGACGGTCGGGATGAAGAACAGCAGGCGGTAGATCCCGCGCCCGCGGATGCGGGGCGAGATCCACAGGGCCAGCCCGAGCGACACCACGATGTTGAGCGGCACGTAGACCACCACGAACACCAGCGTGTTGAGCATGACCCGGTGGAAGATCGGGTCGGTCAGCAGCTCGACGAAGTTGTCGAGCCCGACGAACCGCCTGCGCCCGAGCACGGGCCACGCGAAGAAGCTGATGGCCAGCGACCCGACGAGCGGGATCAGCGTGAACAGCAGGAACCCGCTCGTGCTCGGTGCGAGGAACCCCAGTGCGGCGCGGCCGTCGCCGCGGCGCACGACGTTGCTCGGTGGGGCAGTGGGTGGCGCGGCGGGCGGCGCGGGTACTGACAGGGTCACCTCGCCGTCACCCCGCCTGCTGCTGCACCGAGTTCAGGAAGTCCGGCACGCTCTGCTGGCCGTTCACCGCCTCGACGCCGTACTGCATGAACAGCTGGTTGACCTGCTGGTAGTTCTCGGTGGCCGGCGCCGGCACGCCGTTCTTGATCGCTGCCAACAGGCCGTCCTTCGCCCCGGCGAGCTCCGGGCTGAACCACGCGTCCTGCTGGGCGGTACGCGCCGGGAACGCCCGGCCCTGCTCGGCGAGGTACTGCAGCGCCTCGGGGCCGGTGAGCACGGCGATGGCCTGCAGCGCCTTGTCCGGGTCGGGGCAGGTCTGCGAGATCCCGAACCCGGACCCGGCCACCTGGCTGTGCGAGCCGGAGTCGCCAGCCGGGATCGGCGCCACGCCGACCTCGAACTGCGCCTGGTCCATCACGTTGACCAGCTGCCACGGCCCGTCGACGACCATCGCGGCGTCGCCCGCGATGAACGAGTTCAGCGCCGGTGTGGCGTCGTTGGTGGCCACCACCTGGGGTGCGACCTTGAGCTGGGTGACGAGGTCGGCGTACCACTGGACGGCCTTGACGAAGCCCTCCTGCGTCAGGTCGAGCTCGCCCTGGGCGTTGAGCGGCCCGGTGCCCTCCAGCGAGAGCGACCACGGGGTGACGCTGTCGATCGTGGGGTAGACCGCGAACCCGTGCTTCCCGCCGCTGGTCAGGCTCTGGGCCGCTGAGATGAAGTCCTGCACCGTCCAGCTGGTGGTCGGGATCGGGACGCCTGCCTCACGGAAGCGGTCGGCGTTGTAGAACATGAGCAGCGGCCCGAAGTCGTACGGCACGGCGAGCTGCTGGCCGTCGACCTGCAGCGCCTTCCAGATCGACGGGTCGTAGTCGGCGGCGTTGATCCCGGCCCCGGCCAGCATGTCGTCGAGCGGCACGAGCAGCTGGCTGATGCTCGGTGCCCGGTAGGACTGCACGCCGAGGATGCAGCCCGCGTCGCCGCCGCTCGCCTGCGCGGCGAGCTTGGTCCAGTAGTCGTTGAAGCTGCTGGTCTGGAAGTCGAGGGCGAGGTCGGGGTGCTTCGCCGTGACCATCTGGGAGAGGTGGTTCCACGCGTCCACCTCGGCGGTGGAGCCGCTCCACATGTTCCAGACCATGGTGGTCTTGCCCTCGCTGGTGGTGCTGCCCCCGCCGCCGTCGGAGCCGCAGGCGGCCACGGCCAGGGCGAGGGCGGCGGCAGCTGCCACCGCGAGCGCGCGCTTCCGAATCGTCTTGACCGTCATGGTGCTCCTCGGCATTGAGTGAGACATCCGATGTTCGGGCCACTTTGGCGCCAAGTTTGCCGCGCGTCAAGGGCCCACGCCGACTAAAGATCAGATGTCAAGCGAGTTTTTCGAAGAAGAACTCGTGCTTGAGGAACGAGACGTCGTACTCGTGTCCCGGCTGCGGCGGGAGGAGCTGCGACGCCTGGAAGAGACGCCAGCCGTCCTTGAGCGCGTCGAGCCCCGTCTCGTACGGGGGGAGGTCGCTGTCGCCGGTGGTCGGGGTGGTCTCCCCGGTTCCGTCGTAGCGCGACCAGCCCACGACCTTCGCGTCGAGGGCGGACGAGGCCAGGTAGAGCACCAGCACCTGCTGGCGGGTAGCCCGCTGTGGCGTTGTCGTCATGCCATCTCCTCGACGGGGGCGGGCGCGTGCGGGTTGAGGCTGCGTCCGGCGACCATGCGCCTGGGGCGGTTGCTCACGCGGGTGACCCAGTAGTCCGGGTCGTAGCTGTCGTCGCCGATGAGCGCGCGCCACAGCAGGACCCGGTTGTAGATCTCCAGCCGCCCGGTGGCGTTCTCGTACCAGGGGAACCGGGCGCCCAGCTCGGCGGCGACGGCCGGGTCGTACAGGTCGTCGGTGTTCCACAGCCGGAGCTGCCGGACCGTCGGGTTGAACCGGATCTTGAACATGTAGCGGTCGACGTCGCTGTCGTTGCGCCGCCCGCCGTGCCAGATCCCGTGGTGGAGGAAGACCACGGTGCCGGCGGGGCAGACGAGGCGGGTCTGCCCGAGGAGGTTCTGGTAGCGGCCGGTGTCGGACTCGTTGGTGCGCCGCAGGTGGCTCCCCGGAACCGACAGCGTGCCGCCCATCTCCAGGGTGACCTCCTGCGGGTAGTACATGAGCTGCACGTCGAACGCGTCCGGCCGGACGTCGATGATCGCGTCGCCGTGCAGGTTCTGGGCCTCGCCCTCGTGCGCCTTCCTGATGTGCACGGCGTGGTGGTCCACGAGCGGGTCCGGGCCCACGAGGCTGTGGATCGCCCCGGCGACCTCGGGCAGCCGGACGAGCCGCTGCGCGAACGAGCCATCGGCGAAGGTCTCCGCGAGCGGGGTGCCGTAGGGCACCGCCGGGATGCCGGCGCGGAGCACGTCGATCGCCTCCGCGTTCATCTCCGCCGGCACGACGCCGTCGATGCGGTGTGAGCCGTGGGCGACGAACCGGGCCATCTGCACGGACGTCAGCAGGTGTTTGCGGTGCACGTTCCTCCTCGGGA
Organism: Pseudonocardia cypriaca; assembly: GCF_006717045.1. Taxonomy (NCBI): domain Bacteria; kingdom Bacillati; phylum Actinomycetota; class Actinomycetes; order Pseudonocardiales; family Pseudonocardiaceae; genus Pseudonocardia; species Pseudonocardia cypriaca. The sequence goes on along the minus strand of NZ_VFPH01000002.1, from coordinate 1,327,626 downwards.
TCCGAGTGGTTCTCGCGCACCGAGGCTAGGACGCAGGTCGGCCGAAGCGCGTGGGCCTGACTCGCCACTGGTGGTAATTTCTCACCATGGGTGTGGACCGCGTCCCCCTGCACCTCGAGCGGCCCCCGTTCGTGGCGAACGCCGGCGTCGGGGTGCACGGCGTGCGCAGCCTGCACGACGTGTTCCGGCTGCCGGACCTCTGGCAGGTGCACCTGTACGGCTACTCGGCCGACGTCACGATCGGCGGGCGCACCCATTCGGTGGCGCCGGGCTGGGTGAGCTTCGTGCCGGCGGGCGTGGAGGTCCGGTTCGACTACACCGGCCGCTCCGAGCACCTCTTCGCCCACTTCCGGCCGGAGGAGACCGGCGAGCCGTCGACGGTGCCGGTCGTGCGGGATGCGGGCCCGGCCGCGGCCGGGCTCTCCGAGCTGATGCGCGCGGCGATATCCGCCTCACCCGGCGGATCGGCCCGCACCGCCGCCGAGGTGTGGACGGCGCTGTGGCGGATCGCCCAGCTCCCGGAGCCGACCACGGGCGGCACGCGGAACACCGCCGTCGCGACGGCCACCGCCTACATCGAGGCCAACCTGGCCCGCCCGCTCTCCGTCCCGGACGTGGCCCGCGCGGCCGGGGTGTCGCACAACCACCTCACCCGGCTCTTCCGCGCCGAGACCGGCCTCCCGGTGGTCGGGTGGATCCGGCAGCGGCGGATGGCCCGCGCCCGCCACCTGCTCACGGCCACGACGATGTCGATCCCCGCGGTGGCCGCCTCCGTCGGCATCCACGACCTGCAGGCGTTCAACAAGGCCTGCCGCCGGGAGCTGGGCGGATCACCACGCGCGGTGCGGGCCGGCGCTTGACGCCGCAACCGAGGGTCCGACGAACGGCGCGTTCGTCGGAACCTATCCGACGAACGCGCCGTTCGTCGGAAAGGGAAGGCCTCGGGGCGACTACGCTGCGGGCGGGATCGGCCGAGAGGGAGATTTCGTCAGCATGCATCTCGCCGCCGATGTCGTGCTCGCCGCGAGCTTCCTCGCGATGGGCGCGGTGGCCTGGCGCAAGCACCCGCGCAGCCCGGTCGGTGCGCTCGCGGTGGCCGTCGGGGTGCTCGTGCTGCTGGCGCAGCTGCCACTGCATCCCGCGCTGCACAGCGTGTGCTCGGTCGCCTGGGCCGCGGTGCTGATCCACCTGGTGGCATCGCTGCCGACGGGCCGGCTGGGCACGCCCGCGATGCGGGTCGTGGTCGGGCTCGCCTACCTGAACAAGTTCTTCATGCTCTCGGCCCTCCTGGTCGGCGGGTTGCCGGACGACCTGGTCAAGGACGCCGCCACCTCGGTCGCCGTGGTCGTCGGCGCAGCGGTGACGGGGATGCAGTGGGTGCGGTGGCGACGTGCCAGCGTGCCGGGTCGCCGGTCGCTTACTCCGGTGCTCGCCGCGGTGGCCGTCGTGGTGGTGCTGCTGCTCGCGGGCAGCCCCCTGTGGACGCCCGAGGAGTCGCTGCTCGACATGGGCGTGCTCAAGCTCGGGCTCGTGGCCGTCCCGCTGGCCTACCTCGCCACCGAGCTGCGCACCCGGATCGAGCGTGGCGGCGTGGCCGACCTGGTGGTCCAGCTGGGCGGCGCACCGGAACCGGCGGGCCTGCAGGCGGCGCTCGCGAAGGCGCTGCACGACCCGACGCTGACGGTGGGCTACTGGGTGGCGGAGTCGGGGCAGTACGTCGATGCGGACGGGCACGCGGTGACCCCGCCTCCCGGCCGGGTGGCCACCCGGGTCGACCGGGCGGGCGAGCCGGTCGCGCTGCTGATGCACGACCCGGCGCTGCTCGAACAGCCCACGTTGATCGAGGCCGCGTGCACGGCCGCCGCCCTCGCCCTCCAGAACGAGCGCCTGACGGCCGACCTGCGGGCCCGCCTGATCCAGCTCGCGGAGTCCAGGCGACACGTCGTGCAGGCGGCGGAGTCCGAACGGCGGCGCCTGGAACGCGACCTGCACGACGGCGTGCAGCAGCGGCTGCTGTCCATCCCGATGGCGCTGAGCGTCGCCGAGTCGTCCCTCCCGGATGACACCGAGCGGGCTCGCGCCCTCATCTCCGAGGCGAAGGAGATGTCGCTCGCGGTGCTGGACGAGCTGCGCGCGCTGTCACAGGGCATCCACCCGACCATCCTCACCGAACGCGGCCTCGACGGCGCGGTCCGCGAGCTGACGCTCGTGGCACCCGTGCCGGTGGCGCTCGCCGTGGACCTGCCGGCCCGGCTCTCGGCCGAGATCGAGACGACCGCGTACTACGTCGTGGCCGAGGCACTCGCCAACGTCACCAAGCACGCCGACGCGAGCCGGGCCGACGTCCGGATCGAGCAGGCGGGCGGCCGGTTGGTCGTCGAGATCGCCGACGACGGGCGCGGCGGTGCCGACCCGGAGGGGTCCGGGTTGCGCGGACTCGCGACGCGGGCCGAGGACAACGGCGGCACCCTGCGCGTCACCAGCCCCGTCGGCGGCGGCACCCGGGTGCGGGCGGAGCTGCCGTGCGCGTAGTGCTCGCCGAGGACAACGTCCTGCTGCGCGAGGGGCTCGTCCGGCTGCTCGCCGAGGCAGGCCTGGAGGTGCTCTCGGGCGTCGAGGACGCCACGGCGCTGCTCGCTGACGTCGGTCGCCACCGGCCGGACGTGGCGATCGTGGACATCCGGCTGCCGCCCACCCGCACCGACGAGGGGTTGCGCGCGGCCAGGGAGATCCGCAGGCGCTACCCCGGCACCGGGGTTCTCGTGCTCTCGCAGTACGTGCGGGTGAGCTACACCGTCGAACTGCTCGACGGCGGCGCCAATGGGGTCGGCTACCTGCTCAAGGACCGCGTCACCGACATCGCCGGGTTCACCGAGGCCGTGCGGCGCGTGGGCACGGGCGGATCCGCCTTCGACCCCATCGTGATCAACCAGCTGGTCCAGCGGCGGGCGGGTGACGACGACCCGCTGCACGCGCTCAGCGAGCGCGAGCGGGCGGTGCTCGCGCTGATGGCGGAGGGCCGGACCAACCAGGCCATCGCCGACCGGCTCGACATCGCCGAGCGGACCGTAGAGAAGCACTGCACGAGCATCTTCACCAAGCTCGGCCTGACGGCGAGCCCGGACGACCACCGCCGGGTCCTCGCCGTCCTGCGCTACCTGAACGCCTGACCCGATCCGGGTGCGGGTAGCCGCACCCGGCAGGCGCGGCTGACCGTCCCGGGGCTGCGTGCCGGCTCGCTGTCGATGCTTGGGGACCGGCCACAGGCTGTACCCCGTGAGATGGATCGGCGGTCTGCTCGTGGTGGCGGCGGTGATGTTGACCAGCGCCACCCCGGCGCTCGCGCACGGCGGTGTGGTCGGCGCCGACCTGCGGATCGCGGCGTCCCTCGGCGACCGGGAGCTGACGGTGATCATCCGCCGGGTCGCCGCGGTGCCGGGCCCCCTGCGCGTCGACGTCGTCAACCACGCCGGCAGCCGCGGCGGGACGCTGCGGGTCGGCGCCGTGCCGCAGAACGGCGGGCCCGCCACCGCCCGCGAGCTGCGGCTGACCGACGGTGGGGGCTCCGCGGGCCTCGACCTGCAGGTCGACCGCGTCGGCGCGTGGGAGCTCCTGGTCGACGACGGCCGGGAGACGGCCCGGTTCCCCTTCGTGGTGCCCGACGACGTGCCGCCTGCGGCCGAGTGGACGACGACCGCAGGCTTCACCACCGCCGGTGGGCTGCTGCTCGCGGCATTGGCCGGGGCGGCGTTCGGGCGGCGGGCATGGCCACCGCTCGTGCTCGGTGGCGGGGCTGCGGCGGCCGTCGTGGTGGCGACGACCGCCGCCCTGCTCTCCTCCAGCCTTCCCCCGCAGCAGGAGATCGACCCCGTGACCGGGCGCCCGCTCAGCATCGACGCACCCGATGCGGGCCGGCCGCACGTCAACCTGCTGGTCGACGCGACGCTCGCCGCAGGGGAGCGGTCCCCGCTCGACCTGCGGTTGGTCGACGGTGCCACCGGACGCCCCGTCGACGACCTCGTGCTGCACCACGACGCGCTCGTCCACCTCGTGGTGATCGGGCCCGGTGGGCAGTTCGCGCACCTGCACCCGGTGCGGGTCGCGCCCGGCGAGTTCCGGGTCTGGTTCCGGCCGGCCTCCGGCGGCGAGCACCGGGTCCACGCGGAGCTGGAGCGCCGGGGTGGGGGAGTGCAGCTGCCGGACGCCACGGTCCGGGCCACCGGCCCACCGGTCGCCGAACCCCTTCCCGGTGGTCCGGGCGACCACGACGCCGGCGGCATGACCGCCCGGATCACGGCGTCGACCCTCGTCGCGGGGGAGCCGTCGGTGCTCACCGCCGAGTTCGGCGCGGCCGGGCAGCCCGTGCGGGACCTGCAGCCGTGGCTGGGCATGGCGGGGCACCTGATCACGACCGGCCCCGACGGCACGCTCGGGCACGTGCACGCCATGCCGGACCCGACGGCCGCGGTGCCGGACGAGACGGTGGCCACGGGTGGGCCCCGCGTCGAGTTCGTCTACACGTTCCCGACCGCAGGGCGGCACCGCGTCTGGTTCCAGGTCGAGCGCGACTACCAGGTGGTCACCGTGCCGGTCGAGGTCGACGTGACCGCAGCGGAGGACGGCTCGTGACCGTCCGCGGCCGGTGGGCCGTGGCGATCTCGGCGCTCGCGGCCGTCGCCGCGCTCGCGCTGCTGTTCTGGCCCCGCCCGCTCGAGCCGGTCGACGTGGCCGGGCAGGCCGGGGCGCACCAGGTCCGCCTGGTGGTCGGGTCGCCGAGCGTCGGCGCGCGGGACGTCACCGTGGACGTGACCGGCGCCGTCGAGCGGGTGGTCGTCGCCCCGACGATGGCCGAGATGGGGCACGCGGTCGCGCCCGTGACCGCCGCGCCCGCAGCGCCCGGCCGGTACCGGGCCGCAGGCGTCGAGTTCTTCATGGCCGGCCGCTGGGACGTGGCGGTCACCGTCCACGGCCCCGGCGGCACCGAGGACGTCGTCCTCCCCGTTCTCATCGCTCCGAGAGGAAGAGAGTCATGATCGACAAACCGTGGGTCCCTGCGTGGATCCTGCTGATCGGATCGGCATCGACGCTGGTCGGCCTCTCGTGGGACCTGCAATGGCACAACGACGTCGGGCCGGACACCTTCTACACGCTGCCGCACCTGTTCATCTACGCGGGTTCGGCGGTCTCCGGGCTGGTGAGCCTCGCCGTCGTGCTCGCCGCCACGGGCGCGACGCGCTCCGGCCGCACGGTCGACACCGCCGTCGGCGGCCGCCGGGTGGCGGTGTTCGGCGTGTTCCAGGCTCCGGTCGGCTACCTCGTGTCCGGGGTCGGGTCGGCGCTCTTCCTGCTCTACGGGCTGTGGGACGAGTGGTGGCACGGCCTGTACGGGTTCGACGCCGTGATCGCATCGCCCCCGCACGTCGGCCTGCTGACCTCGGTGATGCTCGCGATGCTCGGATCCGTGATCACGTGCGCCGCGGCTGCTGGGCAGCGCTGGGCCGGTCCGGCGCTGGTCGCGAGCGTGGCGGTCCTGCTGGGCTTCTCGATGGTGGTGCTGGTCGCCCTCCCGGACGGGAGCGTCGTCGACGAGCGCACGGTGACGGTGTCGCTGCTGTCGATGGCGGCGCTGGCCTGCGTGGCCTCGTTCACGCGCGGCCTGCGCGCCGTGGTCGCAACGGCCACGACGCTGCTCGCGGCGCAGGTGGTGCTCGCCCTGTTCAGCCCGTGGGCCACCCGCGTGTACGCGGCGTCCGAGGGCCTGCCGCTGCGGGACTACGCCAACGGGTTGCCGCGCATGTCGCTGCTCATGCCCGCGACGCTCCTGCTCGGCGTGGCGGGTCTGGCGCTCGCCCGGCGGGCACGCACGTCCGTGCTCGGCGGTGCGCTGGGCGGTGCGGCGCTCGCCGCCACGTTCCCGTTGCAGGCAGCCCTGCTCGGCGTCGCGCTCCAGCCGCCGCTGCAGGCCGCGGCAACGATCGCGGCCGGGGCGCTGCTCGGCGCGGTGGGCGCGTCGGTCGGGGACCGGCTCGGGGGAGCGCTCCGGCTGCTCGTGCCGGCGCGGACGCGGGAGGTGGTCTGAGTGCGGCGCCTTGCAGCCGGCCTCGTCACCCTCGGCCTGTTGCTCGGGTTCGCCGCTCCGGCGCAGGCCGCCACCGCCCAGACCGCCACGGCACAGGACTACACGCCGGTGGAGATCGTGCACCAGGAAGTTCTCGCCGTCGGGCCCTACGAGCTGACGGTCGGGTTCAGCACGTGGCCGGTGCGCGCGCAGCAGTCGCTGGACTTCACGTTCGAGCCGACCGGGGGCATCGACCGCTTCACCGGAACGCTCGTCGTCGCATCGCCCAGCGGCGAGGAGATCAACGCGCGCCGACCGCCCGGCCTCCAGGGGCTGCCCCGCCACCCGAGGCAGCCCGACGTGTGGGGCCTCGACGTGTTCGCACTGGAGGAGCCCGGCGACTGGACCTTCACGTTGGGGCTGGACGGCGATCAGGGGCCCGCGACCGCCACGATGACGGTCCCGGTGCTGGAGCAGCCCGGCCCGCCGCTCGGACTGAGCTGGTTGATCAGCACCGTCCCGCTGTTCGTGATCGTCGGGTTGCTCGCGGTGGCCGTCGTCGGAGGCGGGCGGCAACCGGTTCGGACGCCGTAGCGGGCCGGCCCCCGACGGCCCGCATCCCTGGGTCGGGTGACGGCTCTGCGGCCGACCGAGTGAATCCGCCCGCCAGGACGATGCCGTTCGTAATGGCGCCCCCTGATCGGGCGATGGCAGATCAAGGGGGACGGATCACGAGTGGGGCTCGCGCCCGTCCCCGTGCCGGCCGCCGACGAGGCGCCCGGCAGGGTCGGGGGAAGGACGACGACATGACCGCAGCCGGTCCACCGGGATCCGGGGTGTCCGGACTCCTGCGACCGCACACCCTGGCGTGGGGAGCGCTGTGGTTCGCGGTCGTCGTCCTCTTCACGGCGGGCGTCGGCGTCATCCAGGCGGCGGGGGCCGCTGGGCAGATGCCGCCGCTCACCTCGGGCGTCGAGGCCGTGGTCCGCCCCGTCGACCCGCCGAGCTCCGCGCCGGAGCCGCCCAGGGTGATCGACGTCAACCAGGCCGGCTGACCCGTCGCCCGTCAATCCCGTTGACCACGCTGGAATCGTGGACGGCGTGATCGAGCGACGCAGCGGCAACCTGCACCCCACCTCGGGCTACCACCACGTGACGATCGCGAACCCCGGCCGGCTCGCCTTCCTCGCCGGTCAGATGCCGATGGACGAGACCGGGACGCAGGTCGTGGGTGTCGACGACCTCGACCGACAGGTCGACGTCACCGTCGAGCACACGCAGAAGGCGCTCGCGATCGCCGGGGCGCGCCCGGAGGACGTGGTGCGGTCGGTCGTCTACGTGGTGGGTGACCAGGCGGCGGCCGCCCGGGCGTGGCACCGCTTCGCGGAGTCGTCGATCGGCGCTGCGTTCACCAGCGCCAGCACGCTGCTCGGGGTGGCCGCGCTCGGGTTCCCGGACCAGCTCGTGGAGCTCGAGCTGACCGCGGCGCTCCCGCCCGTCGCCTGATCAGCCCGTTTCGCCCGTGTCCGCGTGTGCGGCGCCGACCGGCTTCGACTCGGGCGAGCCGCGCTGGCGCAGGTACACGCCGAGCACGGCCATGGAGCCCACCGCCAGCATCTCCGACTGCCAGTTCTGGAGGGTGCGGTTCCAGAAGTCGGGCTCGCCGAGATAACCGAGCCACGTGACCGGGTCCTCCCGGTTGCCGAGCTGCTCGGAGTTGTAGGCCGCCCAGCCGGCGACCGACTGCGCCAGCCAGGACAACACGAAGATCGTGCCCATCACGATCCCGAGGGATCGGGAGAAGAGCCCGCCGCGCCAGTCCGTCAACCGCGCCCACGCCGGGGAGTCGTCCCTGGCGTGCTCGCCCACCTTCTGGTCCTCGTCGCTCTCGGTCCCCACCTTCTCGATGTCCTTCGACTCGGGGGAACCGCGCTGCACCAGCCAGACGGTGAGGAAGATGTAGAGGAAGAACTGCAGGTACTCCGACTGCCAGTTCTCCACGACGTCCACCGCGAACGTCGAGGACGTCACGTACTGGAGGAACGACACGGGCTCGGCGCCGTATGCGACCTGCTGGTCGTTGTACTGCGCCTGCCCGGACACCGCCTGCCCGAGGAGCATGAGCAGGAACAGGCCGCCGAACACCAGGCCGATGCCGTTGTCGCGCAGGACTCGCCGCATGCCGCTCACCTCCCCAGCAGCCCGAGCAACGTGAAGTAGGCCAGCCCGACCCCGATCACGGCCAGGTAGGCGACGAACAGCGCGCGCACGGAATTCATGGCCCCTCCAAGCGGCACACGTAGGGCAGTTCGCCGTTGGCGGTGCAGCCCGCGGCGACGACCTTCCAGCCGGCACTGGTGCGGGTGAGGAACAGCGTGTCGTCCGACAGCCGGACCTGGGCCTCGTCGCCCCACACCGAGCTCTGCAGCACCTCTCCGCCCGGGGGTGCTGCCGCCGCAACCTCCGCGAGGCAGGGGCCTTCGCGTTCCACCGCGGCGAGGGCCGCCGGCGCGAGCAGGGCGCAGCGGGCGGGGGGATCTCCCGAGGCGAAGTCCTCGGCCACCCGCTCGACGTCGGGGCGCTCCGTCGCGGCACACCCCGCGAGCATCGCGACCGTGGCACCCAGGATGAACGCCCGGATTACGTTCATGATCGGTGCTACCCGCCGGAACCGGGAGTGAAACCGGCTGCTCACCGGATCGGATGCCGTGCGGGACCCCTGAGGGTGAACCCTGCCGCGAGGCGGTGGCTCCCGCCCGCGCTCCGTGATCCCATCCGAACGGTCTCGACGGGCGTCGTTTGGGGGGTGACCTGCGGTGATGGCTGCGGTTCTCGCCGCGGTGCTGACGTTCAGCACCGGTGTCGGTGAGCCGCCGCCCGAGCGCGGCGCCGAGCGGGCCCTCGCCGAGCTCGGGCCGCGGACCCAGCTCGCCCCCGGTGTCACGCACCGCGCGCTCAGCACGACCGCGGCCGCCGGCCAGGTGCTCGGTGACGTCGTCGAGGTCGACCTCGCCGATCCCGCGGTGCACGCCGACCTGATCACGCCAGGGGCGGTCGCCGCCCGCAGCCCCGTGGCGGACATGGCGAACCGCTCCGGCGCCGTGGCGGCGATCAACGGCGACTTCTTCGACATCGGCCGCACCAACGCTCCCGCCGGCCCTGCCGTGGCCGACGGTCGGCCGCTGAAGGCCGCGGTGCCGCCGGGGCGCCGGATGGGGCCGGTCGTGCCCAGCGCCGAGATCGACTCCGTGTTCAGCGTCGGGACCGACGGGGTGGCCCGCATCGACCGCCTGCGCCTGGAGGCGAGCGCGAGCGGACCGTCCGGAACGCACCCGGTCGTCGCGCTCAACCAGTACGCCGTGCCGGTCGGAGGCATCGGCATCTTCACACCCGAATGGGGCGACGTGGACCGGGCCCGCACGCTCTGCGGCACCGATGTCGACCGCGACGCGCCGTGCGCGGCGGAACAGGCCGAGGTGCTGGTGCGCGACGGCACCGTCGTGCGCGCCGGGCCGCCGGGCGCCGGCCGGATCCCCGACGGCGAGCTGGCGCTCACGGGGCGGGACGAAGGGGCGGCCGCGGTGCGGTCGCTGCAGGTGGGGGACCGGGTCGACGTCGAGTACGCGCTCGTCCCGGAGAGCGGGCACGCGCCCGAGCTCGCCGTCGGCGGCAGCCCGATCATGCGCGGGGGCACGCCGGTGCCGGGCCTCGACGACCGGGAGCGCGCGCCCCGCAGCGTGGCCGGGATCAGCGGCAACGGTCGCCACCTGTGGCTCCTGACCCTCGACGGCCGCCAGTCCGACAGCGTCGGCGCCACCCTGAACGAGCTCGGGAAGCTGGTGCGCGAGCTGGGGGTCGAGGCCGCGGTCAACCTCGACGGCGGCGGCTCGTCGACGCTCGTCTTCCGCGATCCAGGCGCGACCGCCGCAGTGATCGTCAACGATCCGTCCGACCCGTCGCCGCGTTCGGTGCCCAACGGGATCGGGATCTACACCGGATCGAGCGAGCTGGGCTTCAGGGCCGCCGGGTACTGGTCGTTGACGAGGGGTGGAGGTGAACGAGGGTGGCCATGGGAGTGTCGAGCCGCACCATGTCCGACCGACGCGAGTCCGGCCGGGCCGTCGGTATGACGTGGCAGCGGGCCCGGACGCGTTCGGATGAACGTGCCGCGCGGATGCTGCGCGCGGCCGAGCAGACCGCCGAGGCCGCCGCCGCCCGCTACCGCGCCCTGAAGGAAGCCGCCGCGGCTCCGGCCGCCGCCGACGGATCGTGGCGCCCGATGCCGAGCTGGCAGCAGATGCTGCTGCTCGTCATCGGCGGAGGCATCCTCACCGGGCTCCTCGCCATCTGGCTGCTCGCCACGGCCTACCTCGGCCCCGCGGCGCTGCTCGCCCTCCCCGCCGGTGCGGGCGTCGTGGCCGGTTTCATCGCGCTGCGCAGGCGCAGGCCCCGACCGGCCGCCCCGCGGCGTCGGCCGCTCGTGGCGGACCTCGTGCGCGCGGCACAGGAGATGCACGAGGCCGAAGCGGCGCTGGAGCGGCTGCGCAAGGAGCATTCTTGACCGGTGGCACTGGACGGCCACTGGACACGATGCGTTAGATTCACCCGGCACGAATACCCCGTTCGGGCCTTGGCCGTCGTCCGGTCAGCCGTCTTCGCTCCCCGGGAGTGCGCAGGGTGGACACGCACGGTAACAACTCGCCCACGCCGGGCGCCTCGCGGCTCCAGCGTCGGAGCCAGGGTGGAGTCAGCGTCGAGGCACTGCTGAGCCGGGAGTCCGGCAGCACCACCAACCGGCCCGCCGGTGCCCACCGGCGCGGGCCGGTACGAGGCATCGCACCCGCGCCACTGCTCGCCGCCACCGCCGTGGCGGGCGCCGCCGCGGCCAGCGTCTCCTCCGTCGTCGTGCTGTCCACCGGGAACGCACCGATCCACCTCGTGCACGGCAACGTGCAGGCCGCCGGCAACGTCACCGACGACCGCCAACCCCGCCTGTTCGCCCCCGGTGCCACCGACACCGGCGTGGGCGCCGAGCACGACATCACCGACGGCGGCCGGATCGCCGCGCTCGCTCAGCTCGCGGCAGGCGCGCCCACCGTGCTCGCCTCCGCCGTGTTCCCGCAGCTGCTCCCGGGCACGCCGCCCCAGCCGCTCGCGCCCGCGCCCGTCACGCCGCCCGCGCCGGTCCTCGACAACCCGATCCTCGCGGCAGCGCCCTCGTCCAACGGTGACGACCACTCGTCGTCCGGCTCCGCCGACTCCCGCAGGAACGACTCCAACCGGGCCGACGCAGGCCGGGGCGACAACCCGGGCCGGGGCGACTCCGACCACGACCCGCGGCCCTCCCACCCGCGTCCCGACCCGCCGAGCCCGGACCCGAAGCCCACCCCCACGCCGGATCCGGACCCCACACCCTCGCCGGACCCCACACCCTCTCCCGACCCGACACCCTCGCCCGACCCGACACCGGATCCGACACCGTCACCCGACCCGGAGCCGGACCCGACGCCCGAGCCGGAGCCGGAGCCGGAGCCGGAGCCCAGCGACCCGCCCACGAACGACCCCGGGCAGCAGGACCCCGACCCGGGCGACGACGGCGGCTCGGACGGAGGGGAGTCCGACGGCGGTTCCGGCCAAGGCGGCGGGTCCGACTCCGGCGGTTCGGACTCCGGCGGTTCCGACTCCGGCGGTTCGGACGGCGGCAGCTCGGACAACGGCGGTTCCGGCGGGGGCAAGTCGTCCGACGGCTAGCGGGTCAGTGCAGCCAGCGCTCGCTGCTGGGGAGCAGCGCGTCGAGCTCCGGCCACAGGTCCTCGGGGATCTCGGTGTCGGCGTGGGCCACGGACTCGTCCACCCGCTCGGGGCGGGAGAACCCGACCACCGTCGACGCGATCCGGGGGTCGCGCAGCGAGAACTGCAATGCCGCCGCCGGGAGCGGGACCCCGTGCCGCGCGCAGGCGGCCTCCATGCCGCGCACGGCGTCGAGCACCTCGGGGTGGGCGGTGCGGTAGGCGTAGCGGTCGGATGCGGCGCTGCCCTTCGCGAGGATCCCGCCCCCGAAGCAGGCCGCGTTCACCACGGCCACGCCCCGCTCGGCGGCGGCGTCGAGGAGCGGGCCTGCTGAACGGTCGAGCAGCGTCCACCGGTTGTGGGTGATCAGCACCTCGAACTCGCCGGTGCGGACGAAGCGTTCCATCAGCTCGACGGGCCCGCCCGCGACGCCGATGTGCTCGGCGAGCCCCTCGTCACGGATGCGTACGAGCTCCTCAACAGGCCCACCGCGCGCCGTGGCGTCGTCGAACGAGATCCGCTCGGGGTCGTGGAGGTACAGCAGGGGCACGCGGGACAGGCCGAGCCGTTCGAGGCTCTCCTCGAGCGAGCGCCGCACCCGAGCTCCGGAGAAGTCCGCGCCGGCCGGGTCGACCTTGGTGGCCAGCACGAAGCCCTCCGGCACGCCGCCCGCCCGGGCCAGCGCCTTGCCGATCCGCCGCTCGCTCTCGCCGTCGCCGTACCCGTTCGACGTGTCGAGGAAGGTGATCGGCCCGGCGAGCACGCGCACGACGGTGGCGATCGCGCGCTCCTCCGGGACCTCGTACCCGAAGGCCTTCGGCATGCTCGCCAGGAGGGCGGTGCCCGCGCACACCGCGGAGACGTCGAGCCCGGTGCCGCCGAGCGGCCGCTGCCAGTCGATCACCGGGTCACCCTAGCGCCGGGCGGGGGTGAGGGCGGGAGATCAGGTGTCCTGGTCCACCGGCTGGTCGTGGTCGTGGATGTGCGCCTCGCCCTCGTGCTCGCTGTCGAAGTCGACGTGCGGCACGTGGGAGTGGGTCAGCTCCGCGTGGTCGTGCGGGTGGCTGTGCTTCGACGCGAGGTGCTCGAAGGTACCCGCCGTCTCGCTCCAGTTGTGCGTGACGTGCCAGTGCTCGTGCTCGTGCACCACGCCCTCGTGCGTGTGCTGCTCGAACTCGGTGCTCGCCATCTCGCCTCCTAATCGGATACCGGCGGAGTGCCCGCTGCCTGCGGGTGACAATCGGTCAGGACGCCTTCTTCCGGCCTTGGGATGCGGCGGCCGCAACGGCCTTCTCCAGCTCCTCGCGGCTCATCGAGGAGCGGCCCTTCACGTCGAGCTCGCGGGCCATCTTCGCGAGGTCGGTCTTCGAGAGCTCGGACAGGTCCGACGACGCAGGCGCTTCCTTCGGCTTCCCGCCGCGGCGTGCGGCGTCGACACTGCGTTCGAGGGCGGCGATCAGGTCGGACATCGCGGTCGGCTCGGGCGGCTCCGCCTCGGTGACGATCTCGCGGCCCTTCCGCTTGTCCTCGATCAGCTTCTCGACGCGTTCGGTGAAGGTGTCGCGGAACTCGTCCGGCTTCCACGGCCCGCTCATCGCCTCGATCAGCCCCGTGGCCATGTCGAGCTCCTTCCCCTTCGGCTTCGCGCCGCCGGGGAGATCCAGATCGGACCGGTCGCGGATCTCGTCGGCGAAGAACAGCGTCTCCAGCGCGAGCACGTCACCGTCGGCCCGGAGCGCGGTGAGGTACTCCTTGCCGCGCATCACGAACGTGGCGACACCCGCCCGGTTCGTCCGCGTCATCGCCTCGCGGAGCAGGGCGTACGGGCGCTCGTACCGCTCGTCGGTCGGCGCGAGCCAGTACGTCTTCTGGAAGTAGATCGGGTCGATCTCGTCGAGGTCCACGAACGTCTGGATGTCGATGGTGCGCGAGCGGCCGGGCGCGATGTCGGCGAGCTCCTCCGGCTCGACGATCACGTACTCGCCGTCGCCGACCTCCTTGCCCTTCACGATGTCGGAGTACTCCACCTCCTTGCCCGTCCGCTCGTTGATCCGCTGGTTGCGGATGCGGTCGGACGTGCCGCGCTCGAACTGGTGGAAGTGGATCGTGTGGTCCTCGGTGGCGCTGAACAGCCCGACGGGGATCGACACCAACCCGAAGCTGATCGCGCCTGTCCAGATCGCTCGCGCCATGGGTTGGTGGTACCCGCAACGATGCGAGGAAAGTCACCAGGTGCTGCCCGCGGCGATCACGAAGTGGCTTCGCTCGCATCAGGAGGTGACGCGCACGGTCCCCGCGGCGCCATCCACCGTCACCTCTTGACCGGTGCTGATGCGGGTGGTCGCGTCCGCCACCCCCACCACCGCGGGGATGCCGTACTCCCGTGCCACGACGGCGCCGTGGGAGTTGGGGCCGCCCATCTCCATCACGAGCCCGCCCGCGGTGAGGAAGAGCGGGGTCCAGCCGGGGTCGGTGGACGGGGCGACGAGGATCTCGCCGGGTTCCAGGCGGGCGCCCACGGGATCGAGCACGACGCGTGCGGGGGCGGTGGCGGTACCGGCGGATGCCGCGGTCCCGACCAGCGCCCCCTCCACACCGGTCGGGACCGCGACCGCTTCGGGTTCCGTGCCGTCGGACAGCAGGACCCGGGGTATGCGGCGGCGGCGCAGCTCACGGTCGTACTCGGCGCGGCGGGCGGCGACGGTCTCGCGCAGGTCGGCCCCGCCGAGAGCGGCGCGGGCCTCGGCGAGGTCGAGGAAGAAGACGTCGTCGGCGCGGTCGAGCAGGCCGTGTCCGGCGAGGTCGGTGCCGACCGCGGTCAGCAGCGCCCTGACGTGCGCGAAGATCCGGATGAGGAAGTCCTTGTGCTCCTCCCGCAGGCCGGCGAGGCGGCGCATCCGGTCCAGCGCGAAACCCACCGCGACGGCGCGCAGGCGGGAGCGGGCCCGCACCCGCCCGACCGTTGCCGACACCGCCGCGTCGGCCGCCTCGGCGCCACGGGCGAACACGGCGTCCGGCGCGTGCGAGAGATCGTCGAGGCGCAGGTAGTTGGCCAGCATGCCGAGCACGTGCGTCTGGTCCTCCGACCAGCGCGGCACGCCGATGTCGATCTCGGCTACCGCACGGTGGCCGTGGCGCACGAGGAACGCGGCGAGGCCGCTCTCCAGCGCGGGCGGCAGCACGCCGTCGCGGTAGCGGCGGGCCAGCTCGGCGGGTGGGGTGTCGCGCAGCGCGGCGGCGGACGCGGGGTCGCCGCTCAGCTTGCGCGCGAGCGTCCACAGCCGGAGGTCCATCTCGGTGGTGCTGTTGTGCGGCAGCGACCGCAGCACCTCGTGCACCCCGTCGGCGCCCAGATCGGTACCCGCGAGGCGGCGCGCCAGCCCGAGCATGACGAAGCCCGCCCCGGCCGCGGGCACCGTCCGCGGCAGCACCGGGAAGGCCTGGCGGAGCACGTGGACCGCACGGTCGAGGCGCTCGTCGGCGGTGAGCCCTGGCGGTGCCGACGTGAGCGTCCGCACCCGGTCGCCGACCCGCTCGACCCGCCGGCGCGCGGCGTCGGGCCGCAACAGCGCCAGCGCCATCAGCACCGGTACCCGGAAGCGGATCAACGTCCGCACCAGCCGGCGGACGAACGGCGTCCAGGACGTGGTCGTCGGCGAGAGCCGCGGGTCGTCGAGCAGCCCGCGCAGCACGACCGCGGACCGCGACTCCATCAGGTCGAGCGCTCGCGGCAGGAGTGCCCGGCCGGGGTTGCTGCGCAGCGCGGCCGTGACGTCGATGAACGCGCGCCCGCCCGCTGTCCGCAACACCGGCGGCCCGGCGACGGGGTCGGCGACCGGCGCACCGAACGCCAGCTCGGCCGCGGTGGAGGCGAGCACCCGGAAACCGGACAGGCCCATCGGCGTGACGGGCCGGGTGAGACCCTGCGCGAGGCTCGCGCAGAACAGGACCCGCAGCCCGTCGCCCGACGGGGCCGGCAGCGGGTGGAGGGTCGTGATCGGCCGGGCCTGGGTGAGCCACAGCTCGCCCTCGGTGTCGACGGCCCACTCGATGTCCTGGGGCGCGCCGAAGTGCGCCTCCACGCGGCGGCCGAGGTCGGAGAGCGCGACGGCCTGCTCGTCGGTGAGGCACGCCTCGGCTCCGGCCGCGACCGACACCTGTTCCGTGCCGCCGCCGGGCAGCGCGCGCACTTGCACCGTCTTGTCGCCCGGCGTGACGTGGACACCGTCGGCGTCGACGACGATGTGGTCGGGGTTCACCGCACCGGACACCACGGCTTCGCCCAGGCCGGGGCTTGCGTCGATCACGGCGCGGTGGCGGGTGCCGGTCACCGGGTCGGCCGTGAAGAGGACGCCCGCCACCTGCACGTCGACCATCCGCTGCACGACGACCGCGATGTGGACGGCCTGGTGGTCGATGCCCTGCGTCTCGCGGTAGCTGACTGCCCGCTCGGTCCAGAGCGACCCCCAGCACCGGCGCACGGCGTCGAGCACGGCGTCGGCGCCGACGACGTTGAGGTAGGTGTCCTGCTGGCCGGCGAAGCTCGCCCAGGGCAGGTCCTCCGCGGTGGCGGAGGAGCGCACGGCGACCGGGGCGTCGGCGCCGAGGGCCGGGTAGGCCGCCAGCACCGCCTTCGCGACCGCCGCCGGCAGCTCCGCGCCGGCGAGCGCCTGCCGCGCGCGGCCGGGATCGGAGACGTCGAGGGCGTCCGCGACGTTCCGGTAGGCGGCGGTGGTGACCACGAAGCCCGGCGGCACCGGGAACCCGGCCGAGATGAGCTCCCCGAGGTTCGCGGCCTTGCCGCCCACCCGCGGAAGCGCCTGCGCGTCGAGGGTCTTGAGCTCGACGACGAACTCCTCGTTGGCCATGCGGGCACGGTAGACCGGTTCACCGGATAACTCAACAGTTGATGAATATTGACTGGACGCCGCTGCGCCGCCTGCACGAGCGACTCGGCCTGCGTGAGGACGCAGCGCGCTTGCAGCCAGCAGGAATTCGCGGAGCGTGATCGGGTCTTTCCACGTGTGGCCGCTGGTAACAGGGCCCCGATGGGTGTCAACTGTTCGGATGCTCCCACCGGCTCCCCTCGAAATCGGCGCCCGTCCGCTCACCCCGCCGGACGTCGTCGCCGTCGCCAGGAACGACGTGCCCGTCACGCTCTCGGCCGAGGCGCTCGGGGAGATCGCGGCGAGCCGCAAGGTGGTCGAGGCGCTCGCCGACGACGCGGAACCGCACTACGGCGTCTCCACCGGTTTCGGAGCGCTCGCCGTCCGCCACATCCCCGTCGAGCGGCGGGTCCAGCTGCAGCGCAGCCTCGTGCGCTCCCACGCGGCCGGGAACGGTCCCGAGGTCGAGCGCGAGGTGATCCGCGCCCTCATGCTGCTGCGGCTCGCGACGCTCGCCACCGGCCGCACCGGGGTGCGCACCGAGACCGCCGTCGCCTACGCCGACATGATCTCCGCCGGCATCACGCCCGTGGTGCGCGAGTACGGCTCGCTCGGCTGCTCCGGCGACCTGGCCCCGCTCGCGCACTGTGCGCTCGCGTTGATGGGGGAGGGCGAGGTCCGCGACGCCGACGGGGTGCTGCGCCCGGCGTCCGAGGCGCTCGCCGCCGCCGGGATCGCACCCGTGGAGCTGGCCGAGAAGGAAGGGCTCGCGCTGATCAACGGCACGAGCGGGATGCTCGGCATGCTGCTGCTGGCCTCGGCGGACCTGCACCGGCTCTTCGCCACCCTCGACCTCGCCGCCGCGATGAGCGTCGAGGCGCTCCTGGGCACCGACGCCGTGTTCGCCGCCGACCTGCAGGCGCTGCGCCCGCATCCGGGTCAGGCCGACAGCGCGGCCAACCTGCGCGCGCTGCTGACGGGCTCGGCGATCATGGCGGGCCACCACGCCCACGCCACCACCCGCGTGCAGGACGCGTACTCGCTGCGCTGCGCCCCGCAGGTGCACGGGGCCGCCCGCGACACACTCGCCCACGCCGACGCGGTCGCCGGGCGGGAGCTGGCCGCCGCCGTCGACAACCCCGTCGTCACCGCGGACGGCCGGGTCGAGAGCAACGGCAACTTCCACGGCGCCCCGCTCGGCTACGTGCTCGACTTCCTCGCGATCGCGATCGCGGACGTCGCCTCGATCAGCGAGCGGCGCACCGACCGGTTCCTCGACGTCGCGCGCAACCACGGGCTGCCGCCGTTCCTGGCCGACGACCCGGGCGTCGACTCCGGCCACATGATCGCCCAGTACACGCAGGCGGGGATCGTGTCGGAGCTGAAGCGGCTGGCCGCGCCCGCGTCGGTCGACTCGATCCCGTCCAGCGCCATGCAGGAGGACCACGTCGCGATGGGCTGGGCGGCGGCCCGGAAGCTGCGCCGCGCCGTCGACGGGCTCACGAGGGTGGTCGCGATCGAGCTGCTCACCGCGGCCCGGGCCATCGACCTGCGGGCCCCGCTCGCCCCGGCCCCGGCCACCGGTGCTGCTCGCGACCGCCTGCGTGCGGTCGTCGCCGGCCCCGGTCCCGACCGCTGGCTCGCCCCGGAGATCGAGGAGGCGGTGCAGCTGGTGGCCTCGGGCGAGCTGCTGGCCGCCGCGGAGTCGGTGACCGGCCCCCTGCGCTGATCCTGGCCCGGCTCACAACCGGCGGAGCCGGACCGTCACCACCACCGCGGCCAGGGCGAGGAGCGCCGAGGCGCTCGCGGCGGCCGCTGCGAAGCCGGCGGTGAACGCGCTTTCGGCGGCGTCGCGGACCGCGGTGCCGAGCGGGCCCGGCAGCCCGTCGGCGACGGCGACGGCACCGCCGAGCGTCTCCGTGGCGGCCTCGGCGGCTCCGCGTGGGAGACCGGCGGGCAGCGCGTCGCGGGCCCAGCCCGCGTAGACCGCGGCGGCGATGCTGCCGAGGACGGCGATGCCGAGCGCACCGCCGAACTCGGCCCCCGCCTCGCCGAGCCCGGCCACCGACCCCGCCCGGTGGGCCGGCGCGGTGCCGACGATGAGGTCGATCGCGAGCGGTGTGACCATCCCCGTGCCGATCGTCACGACCGTGTAGCAGGCCATCACCGCGACCGGGGCGGTGTCCACCCCGACCCCGGTGAGCAGGAGGAACCCGGCGGCGGCGACGAGCAGGCCGGTCCCGGCGACGACGGCGGGGCGCACGGACCTGGCCAGCGCGGTGGTGAGCCCGATCCCGAGCATCGTGCCCGCGACCGCAGGCAGCTGCCAGAGCGCCGCCGTGAACGGGCGGAGGCCGAGGACGACCTGCAGGTACTGCACCACGAGGAAGCCGAGGCCCGCGCTCGCGACGACCATCACCACGTACGTGCCGAAAGCCGCGCTGAACTCGCTGCTGCGGAACAGCGTGACGTCGACGAGCGGGTCGGCCATCCGGGCCTGCCTGCGGACGAAGACCACGGCGACCGCGACCCCGACGGCGATCGCGAGCAGCGGGCCCGCGGCCGCGCCCGCGTGCACCAGCTCCTTCACCCCGTAGATCACCGGCAGCACGGCCGCGATCGACAGCAGTGCGCTGACCGGGTCGAACCCGGCGGGACGGGCGTCCCGCGACTCGGGCAGCAGGGCCGGGCCGATGAGCAGGAGCAGGGCCATGACCGGCACGTTGATCAGGAAGATCGCGCCCCACCAGAACCGCTCGAGCAGGAGCCCGCCGACGACGGGGCCCACGGCGAACCCGCCCGTGAACGCCGCCGTCCAGACCCCGATCGCGACCCGCCGCTGGGCGGCGTCGGCGAACATGCCGCGGAGCAGCGCGAGGGTGGACGGGGCGAGCGTCGCACCCGCGACGCCGAGCAGCGCCCTGGCCAGTACGAGCAGCTCGGCGGTCGGCGCGTAGGCGGCGAGCACCGACACGGCGCCGAACGCCGCGGCCCCGAGCAGCAGCAGCCTGCGCCGCCCGATGCGGTCGCCGAGCGCGCCCATCGTCAGCAGCAGGCCGGCCATGAGGAAGCCGTATACATCCATGATCCACAGCAGCTGCGGGCCGGTCGGGACGAGGTCGGCGGCGAGCCACGGAGCGGCCATGAACAGCACGGACAGGTCCATCGACGCCAGTAGCGCCGGGAGCGTGAGTACGGCAAGACCGGTCCATTCCCGGTTCCCGGCGCGGGTCATGGCGCGAATGGTACGAGCGTCAAGGACGACCGTCTAGGACGGATGTCAAGGACGTACGTCCGATAAGGTCGGCGCATGGGCAATCGGGAGGCGCTGCTGGCCGGGGCGAAGCGCTGCATCGCCGAGAAGGGGTTCGCGCACACCACGGCCCGCGACATCGTGGCCGCGTCCGGCACCAACCTCGCGTCGATCGGCTACCACTTCGGATCGAAGGACGCCCTGCTCGACGCCGCCATCCTCGACTGGTTCAACGACTGGGACGACGACGTCGAGGCGGCGCTGCGCGAGCAGCGCGACGGGGCGCCGACCGACCGGCTGGCGGCGTTCCTCGACGTCGTGATCGGCAACACCCGTACCGAGCGCGCGCTGGCCGCGGCCAGCTTGCAGTGGGTCGCGCAGATCGAGTTCTCCGACCGGGTCCGCGGGGAGCTCGCGGAGACCTACGCCCGCGCTCGGCGCGAGTTCGCCGCGATGCTGCTGGGCGTCGACGCGGACGAGGTCGACGACGACATCGCGCGCGCGGTGGGCTCGCTCGGCCTCGCGCTGGTCAACGGCGTGGTGCTGCAGGCGCTCATCGACCCCGAGCGGGCACCGTCCGGGCGCGATGTCGCCGCTGCAGTGCGCGCCCTGGCGTCAGTGAGCGGCCAGTGACCGCGAGATCACGAGCCGCTGGATCTGGTTGGTGCCCTCGAAGATCTGCATGACCTTGGCCTCGCGCATGTACCGCTCCACCGGGAAGTCGCGGGTGTAGCCGTAGCCCCCGAGGACCTGCACCGCGTCGGTGGTGACCTTCATCGCCGCGTCCGTGGCCACGAGCTTCGCCACGCTCGCCGCCCGGCGGCAGTCGCGGCCGGCGTCGCGGCGGCGGGCGGCGTCGAGGTAGGTGGCGCGGGCGGCGTCGACGGCGGCGGCCATGTCGGCGAGCAGGAAGCCGAGGCCCTGGTGGTCGACGATCTTGCGTCCGAACGCGGTGCGCTCGTTGGCGTATGCGGTGGCGGTGTCGAGCGCGGCCTGGGCGAGGCCGGTGGCGACCGCGGCGATGCCGAGGCGCCCGGAGTCGAGCGCGGCGAACGCGATCTGGAGGCCCTGGCCCTCGGCACCGATCAGGCGGTCGGCCTCCAGTACGGCGCCGTCCCAGTGCGCCGTGGTGGTGGGGATGGCGTGCAGGCCCATCTTCTCCTCCGGCCGGCCGAAGGAGAGCCCGTCGGCCTGCCCCGGTGCGAGGAAGCACGAGACGCCGCGCGGGCCCGGCGCCGTGCGGGCGAACAACGCGTAGCAGCCGGCCCGGCCGCCGTGGGTGATCCAGGCCTTGGTGCCGGTGATGCGGTAGCCCTCCGGGACCCGCTCGGCCTTGCAGGCGAGCGCTGCGGCGTCCGAGCCCGCCTGCGGCTCGGACAGGCTGTAGGCGCCGACCACCTCGCCGGCCAGCATGTCCGGCAGCCAACGTTCCTGCTGCTCCGGCGTGCCGAACGTCGTGAGCGGGTGGCACGCGAGCCCGTGCACGCTCACCGCGACGGCTACGGCAGCCCAGCGCGCCGCGAGCTCCTCGAGCACCTGGAGGTAGACCTCGTACGGCTGCGCCCCGCCGCCGTGTTCCTCCGCGTATGGCAGGCCCAGCAGGCCGGCGGCGCCGAGCGTGGCGAAGAGCCCTTCCGGATACGTCTCGGCCCGCTCGTGCTCGTCGACGCGCGGGGCGAGCTCCTTGTCGGCGATCTCGCGGGCGAGCGCGATCAGGTCGGCGGCTTCGGTGGTGGGCAGCAGGCGATCGACGGCCATGACCGCTCCTCGTATCGGTACTGCAAGAGGAACTCCAGTACCGGATAGGATAGCCGACATGGGCGTGATCCGGCGTGGCGCAGTTCGTCGGGAGCAGCTGTTCGACGCACTCGTGGAGCTGCTGCTCGCCGACGGTTTCGCGCACCTGACCGTCGACGACGTCGCCGCGCGCCTGCACTGCTCCAAGCGCACCCTCTACGCACTGGCGGGCAGCAAGGAGCAGCTGGTCCGCGCCGCCGTGGTGCACTTCTTCCGCGGCGCAACCGAGCGGGTCGAGGCCGCCGTCGCCGCCCGGGCCGACCCGGCCGAGCGGGTGGGCGCGTACCTGCGCGCCGTCGCCGAGGAGCTCGCACCCGCGTCCGCGCGGTTCTTCGACGACGTCGCCGCCTTCCCGCCCGCCGCCGAGGTGTACGAGCGCAACACGCACGCCGCGGCGGCCCGCGTGCAACAGCTCGTGGCCGACGGCGTCGCGTCCGGCGCGTTCCGCGACGTGCACACCGGCTTCGTCGCCGACGTCGTGACCGCGACGATGGTGCGGATCCAGCAGCGGCAGGTCGCCGCGTCCACCGGGCTGGACGACGCGGAGGCGTACGGCCGCCTCGCCGAGCTGTTGCTGCACGGCCTCGCCCGGCGCAGCCCGGCAGCCCACGCTCGCGATTGAATCTCCAGGGCGCCGCGTTCCGCGGAACGCGATCCGCGGATGGGCGTGCACATCATTTGGGGTCGGTGCACAGCGTTCCGCGGAACGCTCGGGCGGTGCCCGTCGTGGTGGGAACCGTTCCGGTGGGCGCGCCGTTCCCGGCTCGGGCCTCCCGGCCTCACCTGTCCGCCCCCGGCTGCTGGTGTGGTCGATCCGGTCGCCTCTCCCCGCACCTCGTTCGGTGGCCGGGTTGGCATCACTACCGAATCATGTGGTTGCTCTGGCGGCCGTCCCCGACTCGGGGGCACGGCGGTCCCGACGAGCGCTCGGCTTGGGTGCCACGCGACCTGCTGTGGTCCCGTTCCCACCCCCACCACCCCTGGCGACCTGCGGCGCGACGCCTGGCCGAGGCTGGTCGTGCCTGACCATGCGTGATCGGTTGGGGGTGAGGGTCGGGACCGGCTGCCTACCAGTCGCAGCCTTGCTGCGCCGATCGGGTGAAGCTCCGTCGGAGGGTGCGGCGCCCGAACGATGAAGGGTTGTGAGCAGCAGCGGGGAGGTTCGGCCGGTCGTCGGGGCCGCGCTGCTCGACCTGTACGACGAGGCGCTGCCGGAGGTCTACGGCTACCTGCTCGCGCGCTGCGGTAGCCGGCCGCTGGCCGAGGACCTCACGGCCGAGACGTTCCTCGCCGCCGTCGCCGCCGCACGCGGGCAGCCGCGGCCGCTGCCCACCATCGGCTGGCTGATCGGGATCGCGCGCCACAAGCTGGTCGACCACTGGCGGGCCGCGGAGCGCGAACAGCGCGGGCTGCGCGCCGTGGACGCCGAGCCGGACCCGGCCGACGACCCGTGGGACGAGCGGCTCGACGCGATGCTCGCCCGGCAGGTCCTCGAACGGCAGTCGGGCGTGCACCGCGCCGCGCTCACCCTCCGCTACCTCGACGGACTCCCGGTGCCGGAGGTCGCACGGGCGCTCGGCCGCACCGTCCACGCCACCGAGGCGGTGCTCACGCGGGCTCGCGCCGCGTTCCGTCGCAGCTACACCGCACTGGGGGAGGGAGGGCCGCGATGACCGACCCGTTCGACGCCCTGCGCACGCCGTCCACTCCCGTCGCACCGGACCCCGGCTTCGCCCGCGCGCTGCGTGCCCGCATCGAGCGCGCGCTGCTCGCCGACGACGTGGTGCGCGGCCCGTCGGGCCCGCTCCCCGGGCAGATCACCTACGCGGCCGTCCTGACGCGGGACATCGGGCGGGCAGCGCGGTTCTACGGGCGCGTGCTCGGCTGGACGACGACCCCGAGCCCCGACCGGGACGGCCGCCCGACGCGCCAGGTCCGCGGCCTCGCCCTGCCCCTCGGTCTCCGCGTCACCGACCGGGACCCGACGCTGGCGCCGTACTACGCGGTGCCGGACGTCGACGCGGCGGTCGCGCTGGTGCGCGCCGCAGGCGGAACCGCTGCCGGGCCGGCCGACCGGTCCTACGGGCGCACCGCCGACTGCGTCGACGACCAGGGGCTGGCGTTCACCCTCGTCGCGCGGACCGGCCGCGCCCCCGAGCAGTCCGCCGGTCCCGGCGAGCTCGACTACGTGCTGCTGCGGCTGCCGGACACCACCCGGGCCCGCGCGTTCTACGGCACCGTCCTCGGCTGGCGTTTCCGGCCCGGTGCCGGACCGGGCTACTGGCACCCGGAGCCGCCGGGCGGCCCGGCCACCCCGGCCTTCGGGCTGGAGGGCGGCACCACCGGTGCGGTCGCCGTGCCCTGGTTCCGGGTGCCGGACCTGGACACCGCGCTCGCCGCGGTGGAGGGATCCGGCGGCCGCCCGGTCGGGTCGGTGCGCCACCAGCGCGGTGGCCCCCGGATCGAGTGCGCCGACGACCAGGGCGCCCGGTTCGGCCTCGCGCAGCTCTGACCCACCACTCGAAAGGTTCGTCGTGCGCTCCTCGTTGTTCGTGCGGCTGCTGCCGCTCTCACTCGCCCTGTTCGCCGTCGGTACGGACGGGTTCGTCATCGCGGGCCTGCTTCCCGCGATCGCGCGGGACCTCGCGGTGGGCATCCCGGCCGCCGGTCAGCTCGTCACCGCATTCGCACTCGCGTTCGCGGTGTCGGCGCCGGTGCTGGGCGCCGCGACCAGCTCGCTCGACCGGCGGACCACGATGCTCATCGGGCTGGCCGGGTTCTCCGTCGGGAACGCCCTCACCGCGCTCGGGCCGTCCTACCCGGTCGTGCTCGGTGCCCGCGTCTTCACGGCGCTCGGCGCGGGCCTGATCGGTGCCGCGGCGTTCAGCACGGCCGCCGCGATCGCGCCACCGGAGCGCCAGGGCCGCGCACTCGCCACCGTGATGGGCGGGCTGAGCATCTCCATGGCGCTCGGGCTGCCGGCCGGCACGCTGATCGGCGCGACCGACTGGCGCGTGACGCTGTGGGTGGTCACCGCGATCGGACTCGTCGCCGCGGCGGGCGTGGCGTTCGGGGTGCCGGCGGTCTCGTTGCCCAGCACCTCGTTGCGCGCCCGCCTGCGCCCGCTGCGCGAACCGGCGGTGCTGGGCATGCTCGCGGTCACGCTGCTCGCGCTCGCCGGCACCCACGTGCTCTACACCTACATCGGCCCCGCGCTCGAGGGCGCCACCGGCGGGTCCGGTACGGCCCTCACCGTCGTCCTGTTCGCGTGGGGGATCGGCAACGTCGCGGGCAACGCGCTCGGCGGCGCGCTGTCGGACCGCTACGCGCCGAGGCGCGTTGTGCTCGCCGGGCTCGTCGCCGCCGCGCTCGTGCTCGCGGTCGCCCCGGTGGCCGTCGGCGGGTTCGTGACCGCGGTCGTCTGGGCCGTCGGGTGGGGCGTGTTCGTCTCGATGCCGATCGTCCCGCAGCAGCACCGGCTGGTCGCCCACGCGCCGGACGCCACGCCCGTGCTGCTCGGGCTGAACAACTCGGCGATCTACGCGGGCGTGGCCGCCGGTGGTGCGCTCGGCGGGATCCTGCAGCAGGCGGTGCCGGTCACCCTCCTCGGCATCGCCGGGGCGGTGCTCAGCGCCATCGGCGCGGCGCTCACGCAGGCGACGGGCGTACGGCGGGGGCGACCACCAGCTCGGACCGCGGGTCGTGGGGGACATCGGGGGCACCGGACACGATGAGCCCGGCCCGCTCCCACGGCCGCTGCTCCGCCTGGAACGGGTCCTCGGCCGCCTGCCACTCGGCCCAGACGTCCGCCGCATCGGCGCCGTCGCGGAGGAGCCCGCGGCGGCGGGCCTCGTCCTCGTCGGTCTGCACCCACAGCAGGGCGTCGAAGTACCGGGTGAGCTCGCGGCGCCCGATGCCCACGCCTTCGACGACCACGAGGGGGCTCGCCGCGGACGCGGTGATCGCGCCGTCGCGGCCCCGCTCGTCCCAGGCCGGTGGGCGGTAGGCGACGTCCTCCCCGGCGTGCAGGGGAGCGAGGATCCCGTCGCGCATGAGGTCGGCCCAGTCGAAGAACGCGTGGTACCAGGCGACGTCGTCGGTGTGCAGCACGGTGGCGCCCGGGACAGCGGCCGCGAGCCGGCGCGCGACAGTGGTCTTGCCGCCGCCGGAACGCCCGTCGACGGCCAGGATGCGTGGTCGTCGCAGCTGGGCGAGGACCTCGGTCACGGGAACCGCGCGCCACGGGCCGGCCGCGGGCTCGCCTGCGTACAGCCGGGTCACACCAGGAAGCGGTACGCCGTGGTGCCCGGCGCCACGTGCTGGATCTTGAGCGGGCTGGCCTCCATGCGCTTCCACAGCGGCTCGTAGCCGTCGCGGTGCGCCAGCTCGATCCCGACGAGCGCGGCGCCGGTCTCGCGGTTGTCGCGCTTGACGTACTCGAACAGCACGATGTCGTCGTCCTGGCCGAGCACCTCGTCGAGGAACCGGCGGAGCGCGCCCGGCTCCTGCGGGAACTCCACGAGGAAGTAGTGCTTGAGCCCGCGGTGCACGAGCGAGCGCTCGACCACCTCGGCGTAGCGGCTCACGTCGTTGTTGCCCCCCGAGAGCAGGCAGACGACGGTGGCGCCGGGCGGGAGGTCGAGCTCGTCGAGCGCCGCGGCGGCGAGGGCGCCCGCGGGCTCGGCGATGATCCCGTCGACCTGGTAGAGGTCGAGCATCTCGGTGCAGACGCGCCCCTCGGCCACCGTCGTCAGCTCGGCGCCGCAGCCGCGGACGAGGGGGAAGCTCACGTCGCCGACGCGGCGCACCGCGGCGCCGTCGACGAACGTGTCCAGCTCGGGAAGCGTCACCGGCTCCCCGGCGGCGAGGGCGGCCGTCATGCTCGCCGCGCCCGCCGGCTCCACGCCGACGACCCGGACCTGCGGGTACCGCGCCGCGAGGTAACCGCCGACGCCTGCGAGCAGGCCGCCCCCGCCCACCGGCACCACGACGACGTCGGGTGCCCCGTCCAGCTGGGCCACGATCTCCGCGGCCACCGTGCCCTGTCCGGCGATCGTGCGCAGGTCGTCGAACGCCGGGACGACGGTGGCGCCGGTGCGGGCCGCGTGCTCGGCGGCAGCAGCGGCGGCCTCGTCGTAGGTGTCGCCACCGACCACCAGCTCCACGGCGTCCCCGCCGAGCGCGATGATCCGCTCCCGCTTCTGCCGCGGCGTCGTGCTCGGCACGTGCACCCGGCCGCGGATCCCCAGCCGGCGGCAGGCGTAGGCGACGCCCTGGCCGTGGTTGCCCGCGCTCGCGCACACCGCGCCGGCCGCCCGCTCCTGCGCGCCCAGCTGAGCGAGGAGGTTGTAGGCGCCGCGCAGCTTGTACGAGCGCCCGACCTGCAGGTCCTCCCGCTTCAGCCACACCTGAGCAGTGGTGGAGAGCCGCTCGTTGAGCTGCAGCGGGGTGGGGAGGGCGACGCCTTCGAGCCGTGCGGCGGCGGCGCCGACGGCGTCGGCGAGGGGGTGGGGGACCACCTCCAGATCCTCCACCCGGCACGCGGCGTCGCCCGATCCGGGCCCGGCTCAGACGATCGGGGCCGTCCGCGGGCGCAGTTCGAAGCCCGCAGCCCGGTAGCAGTCGTCGAGCAGCTCAGCGGTGGCCACGGCGTCGTCGCCGCCGGTGGGCACGGGCGCCCCGTCCCGGACGGCCGCCGCGAACGCCTCCAGCTGGTAGGCGTACGACGGGCGCATGCCCGGCCGTTCCTCCCGCTCGACGCCGCCCGTGGTGATCCGGATCCGGTCGTCGCGGTGGGGGAGCACGAAGTTCGCGGCGTGCACCTCTCCCGAGTCGCCGACGAGCCGGGCCGTCATGCGCACCTCGTCGGCCGCCATCGAGCTGTGCAACACCCCGGTGGCCCCGCCGGGGAACGCGAACTCGGCGCGCACCCACTCGTCCACGCCCGGGTGCCCGGCGCGTTCGCGGCCCTCGGCGCCGGTCACCCGCGGTTCGCCGCCCGCGAACTCGCCCAGCATCCGGTGCAGGTGGACGCCGTAGCAGCCGACGTCCATCAGCCCGCCGCCTGCGAGCGGGAGCGACCAGCGCAGGTCGCCGTCGGGCGGCGGAGGGATCTCCATGTGCACCTCGACGTGGCGCAGCTCGCCGATCTCGCCGGAGCGCACCACGTCGAGCAGCCGCTGGGCCACCGGGTGGTACAGGTAGTGGAAGGCCTCCATGAACACCACGCCCGCCGCCGCGGCCGCGTCGCGCACCTCGCGGGCCTCACCCGCGTCGCTCGCCGACGGCTTCTCGGTGAGCACGTGCTTGCCGGCTGCGATCGCCGCGAGGTTCCACGGGCCGTGCAGGCCGTTGGCGAGCGGGTTGTAGATCGCCTCGACCTCGGGGTCGGCGAGCACGTCGGCGTAGGAGCCGAGCACCCGCTCCACGCCGTGCTCGGCGGCGAACGCGTCGGCCCGGCCGCGGTCGCGCGCCGCGACGGCGACCAGCCGGGCCCCGGTGAGCTGGGCTGGGGCGACGATGGCGTTGACGGCGATGCGTGCAGCGCCGAGGACTCCGATCCGAAGGGGTTCCACGGGGAAGATCCTCCCCAGCTGACCCCCGATGCCGCTAGTGGATGTGAGCGCGCCAGTCCGCCGGGACCCGCTCCGCGGGCCCTGGCACCGACTGATCCACCGGGCGGTGCTGCGGTTCCGGCAGCTCGGGGCCGTCCAGCATCGTGTCGGTGCGGTAGTCCCAGTACCAGCTCTCGCCCGGCTCGAAGCTGCGCACGAGCGGGTGGCCGGTGGCGTGGAAGTGCGCGGTGGCGTGCTGGGCGGGGGAGGTGTCGCAGCAGCCGACGTGGCCGCACTGGGCGCACCTGCGCAGGTGCACCCACCAGCCGCCCAGCTCGTCGCACTCGGTGCAGCCCGCGCCGCTCGGCGCAACCGTGGGGTCGATCCCGTCCGTCATGACTCCATCATCGCGCCCGCGCGGTGACCGTGCGCCACCCGGCGAACGCCAGCGCGAGCAGCAGCACGGCGGCGAACGCGTACAGCGCGACCGTCACCGGGAGGCTCTGGGCGGCGAACCCCAGTCCGAGGACCGGCACGGTGAGCCCGACGTACGCGGACAGGAAGAGCGCGGCAACCGACTCGCCGCGCCGGTTTTCCGCCGCCGTGGCGAGCACGGTGGACATGCTGCCCTTGAACGTGATGCCCGCGCCTGCGCCTGCGAGGGCACCACCTGCGAGGAACAGCGCGAGCACGGCCAGGTGCACCGCGAGGACGAGGACGACCACGCCGACAGCCATGACCGCGAGGCCGGTGACCAGCTGCCGGTGCGCGGCGACCCGGTGCAGCGGGATCTGGGCCGCGGCCGCCGAGCCGAACACCAGCAGCGCGGCGAGGCCGGCCATGACGCGGCTGCCGCTGTCGAACAGCGTGGTCAGCACGAGGGGGGCCAGCGAGGTGAACAGGCCGAAGACCGCGAACGCCACGACAGAGGCGGTAGCGGCACCGACGAACGTGCTCCGGTGCTCGGGCGCCACGCCGGTGCGCTGCGGGCGGTAGGCCGGCATCGGGTCGGGCCGCTCAACCGTCTCGGGGACGACCGCGAGCGCGGCCAGCCCGATGGCGAGCAGCACCACCGACACCACGTACGGGACGCGCAGCGGCGAGCTCGTGAGCTCGGCGAGCAGGCCCGAGACCAACGGGCCGAGGCCGAGGCCGCCCAGGTTGGCCGCGGTGGCCACCACCTCGGCACGCCGGAGGCCCTGGCCGGGACGCGCGCGGCCGTCGAGGTCGGCGAGGTGGGCGGTGGCGGTCGCGGTGATGAGGCCCACGCTCACCCCGGAGAGCAGCCTGCCGGCGAGGAGCGCGGGCAGTGCGGTCGAGAGGGCGAAGGTCGCGCTGGAGACGATGCCGACCAGCAGGCCGAGCACGAGCATCCGCCTGCGGCCGACCCAGTCCGAGATGTGCCCGCCGAGGAACAGCGCGGCGAGCACGCCGACCGCGTACGTCGCGAACACCACGGTGACCATCAGCGCGCCGAAGCCGTCCTCGCGCTGGTAGAGCGGGTACAGCGGGGTCGGCAGCGTCGACGAGGCCATCGTGACCGTGAACAGGTAGGCGATCAGCCAGAAGCCGCGGCCGTGACGGCGGCTCGCGGGAGGCGCCGGTGGCGGGGCGTACGAGGTCTGCACCCATCTTCCAACCTGGTCCGACTACCTCGGCTTCCCCTGCCGGCGCGATCGTTGGCGATCGCAGTCATCTCCATCGAAGATGGGTGTCGTGGAGCTCCGGCAGATGCAGGTGGTCGTCGCGGTGGCCGAGGCAGGGGGGTTCTCGGCTGCCGGCAGGCGGCTGCGGCTGGTGCAGTCGGCGGTCTCGGCCACGGTCCGCGCGGTCGAGCGGGAGCTCGGCGCTCCGCTGTTCGACCGCACCACCCACCGCGTGGTGCCGACCGCGGCCGGAGAGGCGTTCGTGGCCGCGGCGCGGATGGCCCTGTCCGCCGTCGACCAGGTGCACACCGCCGTCGACGCGGCACGGGGTGTGCTGCGCGGCCAGGTCACGCTGGGCGTCATGCAGGGCCTGCTGGGCGGGCTGCCCCGCGCGATCGGCGCGATGCGCCGCGCGCATCCCGGGGTGGTGGTGCGGCTGCGCCAGGCACCCGCCGACGAGATCGTCGACGCGGTCCGGGAGGGAACGATCGACCTGGCCGTCGTCGCGCTGACCGGACGGCGGCGCGGGCTGGTGAGCGTCGAGCTGGTGCGGGACCGCATGGTCGCGCTCGTGGGCCCGAGCTCGAACCTGCCGGACACCGCCGTGAGCCTGTCGGAGCTGGCGCGCAACCCCTTCGTCGACTTCGTGCCCGGCTGGGCGGTGCGGCAGGCGGTCGACCGCGCCTTCCGCGCCGCGGGGGTGGAGCGGGCCGCCGTGTTCGAGACGAACGACATCCTCACCGCGGCCGAGCTGGTCCGGGCGGATCTCGGCGTGACGATCGTCCCGTCCGCACTCGCCGCCGGGTTCCCGGACCTGCCCACGGTCGCCATCGCCCGGCACGCACCCACCTGGACCGCCGGCGTCGTGCACCGCCGGGACCGGCTCGTGCCGGCCGCAACGGCGCTCCTCGAGCACCTCGAGGGGTGGGGCGGGCGGGCCCCTTAGCGGCCCGCGGCGTACCCCTGGGCGCCGCGCGGGTTGGCCGCGGCGGTGAGCACGCCGGTCTCCGGGTCGCGCCCGACGCTGGAGAGTCGCCCGAGCTCCCAGTCGCCGGCCCGCGTGACCGCGTGCCCGCGCCGCTCCAGGTCGCCGATCACGTCGTCGCCGAGGCGGTCCTCGACCACCGCGCCACCCGGCGTCCACGTGCGCGGCCAGAAGGACCCGGGCATCGAGGTGGTGTGCAGGGCGGGGGCGTCGATGGCCTGCTGCGGCGAGTACCCGCCGACGAGCGTGCGGAGCAGGTAGAGCAGCTGCCACTGGTCCTGCTGGTCACCGCCGGGGGAGCCCAGCGCGCCCGCCGGCTTCCCGTCGCGCAGCAGCAGCGTCGGGGTGAGCGTGGTGCGCGGGCGCTCGCCGGGCCTGAGCGTGGACGGCGCGCCCTCCTCCAGCCACGTCATCTGCAGCCGGGAGCCGAGGCAGAAGCCCAGCTCCGGGATCGTGGGCGAGGACTGCAGCCAGCCCCCGGACGGCGTGACGGCGACGATGTTCCCCCACCGGTCGACGACGTCGACGTGGCAGGTGTCGCCGCGGGTCTCCCCGGACAGCACGACGGTGGGCTCTCCGACGCCCGCCGCGGCGCCCTCCGCCGGTTCCGTGACGAGCGGGGGCAGGAACGGCTCCTGCCCGCCGGGACGGCCCGGCCGGAACTCGTGCGAGGCGTCCTTGCCGATCAGCTCCCGGCGCTCCCGCGCGTACTCGGGTGAGAGCAGCGCATCCAGCACGCCGTCGGGGATCCCGTCGCCGTAGTGGGCGTCGCGGTCGGCGAGGGCGAGCTTGAGCGCTTCCAGGACGTGGTGGGCGCCCTCTGCGGTGGACGGGTCGAGGGCCTCGTCGGGCAGCCCGTCGAGGATCAGAAGGGCCTGCAGCAGGACGGGGCCCTGGCCCCACGCGCCGGTCTTGGCGATCGTCGTTCCGCGGAACTCGGCCGTGACGGCGGGCTCGAACGACGCGGAGAACGCCGCGAAGTCGGCCACGTCGATCACGGCCGCGTGGTCGGTGCCGGACGAGTGCCGGTGCGGGGTGCGCAGGAACTCGGTGGCCTCCCTGGCGACGAGCCCCTCCTTCCACTCCCGCCGGGCCGCCTCGATCCGCCCCCGCCGGTCGGAGGAGCCCGAGCCGGCCTCCAGGAGCCGTTCCAGGGTGCGGGCGTAGGCCGGGAGGCGGACGATCTCGCCCGCGCGCGGCGGCCGCCCGTTCGGCATCCAGAGCTGCGCCGACGTCGGCCAGTGCTCGGTGAACAGCTGCGCGACGGTCTCGATCGTGCTGCCCACCCGCCCGACGAGGGGGTGGCCGTCGCGGGCGTAGCCGATCGCGTAGGCGAGGACGTCCGCGAGCTCCCAGGTGCCGTGCTCGGCGAGCAGCAGGAGCCACGCGTCCACCGAGCCGGGCACCGCGGTGGCGAGCCCGCCCGCGCCCGGCACCAGGTCGAGGCCCTCACCGCGGTAGTGCGCGATCGTCGCGCCCGCCGGAGCCGGGCCCTGGCCCATGAGGACCTGCGGGTTCGGGTCGGACGCCGTCGCGAACACCCCGGTCAGGTCGCCGCCCGGGCCGTTGAGGTGCGGCTCGACGACGTGCAGCACGAACCCGGCCGCCGTCGCCGCGTCGAAGGCGTTGCCGCCGCGCTCCAGCACGGACTGCGCGGTGGCGGTGGCGAGCCAGTGCGTGGTTGCGGACATCCCGAAGGTGCCCTGCAGCGTGGGACGGGTGGTGAAGGCGGCGGGCGGGACGAAGGGCACGAGGATCCTTCCGGCACATCTCCGGAGGTCCGGAGATCAGACGTATACAAGGCGACGGTATGCAGCAATTCGCGCCGGAGTTAAGACCAGTGTGAGCATGACCGCACGGCACGCTGCCGGTCGGCCTATGGGCGTGGCGCCGTGCGCTGCACCGGCGGGCGCTCGTCCAGCAGCCCGGCGCGGCCGGCGAGCGCGGCCGCCTCGGTCCGGTTCGCCACGCCGAGGGTGCGCAGCAGGCCCGCCGTGAGCCGCTTCACGGTGCGCTCCGAGACGTGCAGGGCCCGTGCGATCTGGGCGGTGCTGGCGCCTCCCGCGATGAGGCTCCACAGGTGCCGTTCCTTGCCGGTGAGCTGCGGTCCGGTCGGCGGGGCCTGCGGCCGGGTCGCGGCACCGGCGGCGGCGAGCAGCGACGGGACCAGCCCGGCGGGGGCGCGGGTCCGCACCAGCACGCCGCTCGCGCCTGCGCCGAGGAACTCGAGGGCGCCCTGGAAGGCCGGGACGTTCCTGGCGAGCGCGAGGATCGGCAGGCGCGGCTGCACCTGGCGCATGGCGGCGAGTGCGGCGAGCGGGCCGGGCGGGTCGAGCTCGAGGTCGACGAGTGCGATGTCGGGCTGGTGGCGCCGCACCAGCATCCCGGCGGAGTCGGCGCGGTCGGTGCCCGCCACGACACGCACCCCGCCGTCGCTGGCCGCCGGCAGCGCCTCTTCGAGGCCGCGGCGGAACATCGGCTGTCGATCGACGATCAGCACGCGGACGACCATGCTGTCGGGATTCCCGCCAACCGCCGGTCCTACCGGGAGGCCGACCGATCGGAGGATGGAGCGCGTCCGCTCGTGGTACCGATCCGCAGCGCGACCGGCAGCATGATGCTCACCGGTTCGGCGCCGTCCACGAGATCCATCGCGGCCCTGGCCGCCGCCCGGCCCTTCTCCTCGCTCGGCTGGACCACCGTCGTGAGCCGGGTCGGGGCGAGCCAGTGCAGCTCCGCGCCGTCGAAGCCGCCGACGGACAGGTCGTCCGGCACCCGCAGCCCCAGCTCGGCCGAGCCCTGCAGCACGCCGGCGGCGAGCACGTCGCTCTGGGCGATGATCGCGGTCGGCCGGCGGTCGGCGGGCACGTCGAGCAGGATGCGCGCGGCGGCGGCGCCCTCGTCCACGGCGTTGCTCGAGGTCTCGTAGATCGGGACCGGTCCGAAGACGTCCTCCACGCCCTCGATGCGGTGCCGCACGTCGCGGTAGTGCGACCGCGCGCGCCGCTGCGGGGTGACCGGGCCCTGGGTGCCGTCGAGTCGCAGCGGCATCGCGATGATCTCCACCCGGCGGTGGCCGAGGTCGTACAGGTGCTGCGCGAGCTCGCGGGTGCCGCGGCGGTCGTCGATGTCGACCATCGCTACGCCGTCGACGGCCGGGCCCTCCACCGCCACTATCGGCACGCCGCGGGCCCGCAGCAGCTCCAGCGCCGGGTCGTCCTCGAGCCCGCACGTGGCGAAGATGGCCGCGTCGAGCGGGATGCGCGCGATCTGGTTGGTGGAGGGGCGCCCGACGTCGCCTGCGAGCAGGAGCAGTCCCACGTCGTGCGAGCTGAGCACCTCGCTGATGCCGTCGAGCAGCTGGAGCGCCACCGGGTCGCGGAAGGCGTAGAGCAGCCGCTCGCCGATGAACGCGCCCACGACGCCGCTGCGGCCGCGGCGCAGCGAGGCCGCGATGGGGTCGGGGCCCCCGTAGCCGAGCTCGGCGGCCGCCGCGAGCACGCGTTCGCGGGTGGCGGGGGCGACGCGGGGGCTGTCGGCGAACGCGAGCGACGCGGTCGACGGGGACACGCCGGCGTGCGCCGCGACGGCGGCGAGCGTCGGGCGGGTGGACACGCCCGGAACGGTAGCGGCACGGCGGTGCCAGGTTGAGCCCGCCGCCCGTGTCACGTAGCCTGGTCGTCGAATCGATTCGATACGACGACGGGAGCCGATGTGACGACGACAGGGGCGCTGCCCTCCGCTCAGCTGCTGAGGGCGCGCACGGCCGTGGTCGTCGCCTTCGTCGCCGCGGGTCTCGCGTTCTCGTCGTTCATCGCGCGCACGCCGGCGCTGCGCGACTCGCTCGACCTGTCCACCGCCCAGCTCGGCCTGCTGCTGCTCTGCATGTCGGGAGGCGCGGTCGCCGGGCTGCCGCTGTCCGGCCCGATCGTGCACCGCCTCGGGCCGGGCCGGGCGGTGCTCGCCGGTTCGCTGTCGATGACGCTCGGGCTCGCGCTGCTCGCCGTCGGCATGTTCGTCGGGCTCGTGCCCGTCGCGGCGGTCGGCCTGGTCTTCTCCGGGCTCGGCACCGGGGTGTGGGACGTGGCGATGAACGTCGAGGGCGCCGACGTCGAGCGCAGGCTCGGCCGCTCCCTCATGCCCCGGCTGCACGCGGGGTTCAGCCTGGGCACCGTGGCCGGTGCGGGGATCGGCGCGGCCTGTGCCGCGCTCGGCATCCCGCTGCCCGTGCAGCTGATCGGCATCGTGGTGCTGCTCCCGATCGTCGTCGCCGTGGCCGTGCGGCGGTTCCTGCCGGTACCCGAGGCCACCCCCGAGCAGACCGCGGCCGGGTCGGGCGTGCTCACCGCGTGGCGGGAGCCGCGCACGCTCGTCGTCGGGCTGATGGTGCTCGCCTTCGCGTTCACCGAGGGCTCGGCCAACGACTGGGTCGCCATCGCAATGGTCGACGGCCACGGCACGAGCGAGACGCTCGGCGCCATCGCCTTCGGGTTCTTCGTGGCCGCGATGACGGCCGGCCGGATGATCGGCGGCACGGCACTGGAGCGCTACGGGCGGGTCGCGGTGGTACGGGCCACCGCCGTCATCGCGTTGGCCGGGCTCCTGCTGATGCTGCTCGGTGGGTCCGTCCCGGTCGCGCTCAGCGGGGCCCTGCTCTGGGGGGTCGGGGCCTCGCTGGGCTTCCCCGTCGGCATGAGCGCCGCGGCCGACGACCCGGCCCGCGCGGCCGCCCGCGTGTCGGTGGTCAGCTCGATCGGCTACACCGCCTTCATCGCGGGGCCGCCCCTGATCGGCCTGCTCGGTGAGCACGCCGGCATCCTGCGGGCCCTGTTCGTCGTGCTGGGAGCGCTCCTGTTGGGCCTGCTGGCGGCAGGTGCAGCCCGCCCATTGGCGCCGCGTCCGCCGAACTGACGGCGGGAAAGCCGCTTCCCCTTGACGGGCCGCGGTTCCAGAGGACGATCAGCGCGTGCCCACCCTCTACATCGACGGGACCTGGACGTCCGGGTCCGGTGGCAGCGACGAGGTCGTCAACCCATTCGACGCGAGCGTGATCGAGGCCGTCGACCAGGCGGGCCCCGATGACGTCGAGCGCGCGGTGGCCGCGGCCCGCAGGGCCTTCGACACCGGCCCATGGCCGCGCACCCCCGCCGCCGAGCGGGCCGCGCTGCTGCGCCGGGTCGCGGACCTCCTGGTGCGCGACAAGGAAGAGATCGCCCGCACCGAGACCCTCGACACGGGCAAGACGCTGGTCGAGAGCCGCATCGACGTCGACGACGTCACCGCGGTCTTCCGCTACTACGCCGACCTCGCCGACAAGGACTCGGGCCGGCTCGTCGACACCGGGAAACCGGCCGTCGTGAGCCGGGTCGTGCACGAGCCGGTCGGCGTCTGCGTGCTGATCACGCCGTGGAACTACCCGCTGCTGCAGCTGTCCTGGAAGGTCGCGCCCGCGCTGGCGGCCGGCAACACCATCGTGATCAAGCCGAGCGAGGTCACGCCGCTCACGTCCGTCCTGCTCGTCCGGCTGCTGGAGGAGGCGGGTGCCCCGCAGGGGGTGGTCAACATCCTGCTCGGGGACGGTCGGTCCGTCGGCGCGCCGCTCACCGAGCACCCGGGCGTCGACATGGTCAGCTTCACCGGCGGCCTCGCCACCGGCCAGGCGATCGTGCGGGCGGGCGCATCCACCGTGAAGCGGGTGGCGGTGGAGCTGGGCGGCAAGAACCCCAACATCGTCTTCGCCGACAGCGTCAGGACCGACGGGGACTTCGAGACCGTCGTCGACAACGCCGTCACCGCGGTCTTCCTGCACGCCGGTCAGGTCTGCTCGGCGGGCGCCCGGCTGATCGTGGAGGACGCGCTGCACGATGACCTCGTCGCCGAGATCGGCAGGCGCGCCGAGCGGATCCGGCTCGGCAACGGCCTGGACGAGGGCACCGAGTCCGGGCCGCTCGTCTCGGCGGCCCAGCGCACCAAGATCGAGGACTTCGTCGCATCGGCGCACGACGAGGGCGCCCGGCTGGTCGCGGGCGGGCACCGGCCCGAGGAGCCCGACCTGCAGAAGGGCTTCTTCTACCGGCCGACGGTCTTCGCCGACGTGCACCGGGGGATGCGGGTGATCCGCGAGGAGACGTTCGGCCCGATCCTCACCGTCGAGCGCTTCCGCACCGAGGAGGAAGCGATCGCCCTCGGCAACGACACCGAGTACGGCCTGTCCGGCGGGGTCTGGACCGGTGACGCCGGGCGCGCCGAGCGGGTGGCCCGCGCGTTGCGGCACGGCACGGTGTGGATCAACGATTTCGGCCCGTACGTGCCCGCCGCGGAGTGGGGCGGCATGAAGCGCTCCGGCAACGGGCGCGAGCTCGGCCCCACCGGGCTCGCCGAGTACCAGGAGCACAAGCACATCTGGCACAACACTGAGCCGGCTCCGGCGCGGTGGTTCGTGAGCTGATCGGTCCGACGTGGAGGTGGGCGATGAGTACGACGGAGCACCGCACCGGTGACGACGGGATGGCCGAGTTCGGCTACTCCCAGACGCTCGACCGCAGTATCGGCAAGTTCGCCAGCTTCGCGGCCGGAGTCAGCTACATCTCGATCCTGACCGGCACGTTCCAGCTCTTCTACTTCGGCTTCGGCACCGGTGGCGCGGCCTACTGGTGGTCGTGGCCGCTGGTCTTCGCCGGCCAGTTCATGGTCGCGCTGTCGTTCGCCGAGCTCGCCGGCCGGTACCCGGTGGCTGGATCGGTCTACAACTGGTCCAAGCGCCTCGCCGGCGGGACGACGTCGTGGATGGCCGGCTGGATGATGCTCACGGCGTCGATCGTCACGATCACCGCCGTCGTGCTGGCCTACCAGCTGGTGCTGCCGCAGATCTGGTCCGGTTTCCAGTTCGTCGGTGACGCGGCCGACGCGAACGACGCCGCCGTCAACGCCGCCATCCTCGGCGGGTTGCTGATCGTGTTCACCACCGTGATCAACGCGATCGGCGTCAAGCTGATGTCGCGGATCAACAGCGCAGGTGTGTTCATCGAGCTGATCGCGGCTGTGCTGATCATCGTGCTGCTCGCGTTCAACATCGTGAACCCGCCGTCGGTGCTGTTCGACACCCAGGGCCTGGGCGAAGGCATGCCCGGGGGTTACTTCGGGGTGTTCCTCGTCGCCGCACTCGCCTCGGCCTACGTCATGTACGGGTTCGACACCGCGAGCTCCCTCGGCGAGGAGACCGTCGACCCGCGGCGAACCGCGCCGTCGGCCATCCTGCGCGCCGTCGTCGCGTCGTTCATCATCGGCGGGCTGATCCTGCTCCTGCTGATCCTCGCCGCCCCCGACCTGGGCGACCCGGCGTACGGGGAGAAGTCCGGCGGCGGTCAGCTGATCCTTCTCCAGGTGCTCGGCGGCCCGGTCGGCATCGTGTTCCTCGTCTGCATCGCGATCGCGATCACCGTGTGCGCGCTCGCCGTGCACACCGCCGCGATCCGGCTGATGTTCGCGATGGCCCGCGACAACGCCCTGCCCGCGGGTGCGCAGCTCGCCAAGATCGACCCGGTGCACAAGACGCCGGTCATCCCGTCGATCCTCATCGGGGTTCTCGCCCTGCTGATCCTGATCAGCAACATCGGGACGCCCGAGGTGTTCACCGCGGTCACCAGCGTCGCCATCATCATGATCTACATCGCATACCTGCTGGTCACCGTCCCGATGCTGATGCGGAGGCTGCGTGGCGAGTGGCCGGACGAAGCCGGCCGCGCGACGGGCTACTTCTCGCTCGGCCGCTTCGGGATCGTCGTCAACGTCCTGGCGGTCGTGTGGGGCGTCGCGATGTCGATCAACCTGGCGTGGCCCCGCGAGGAGGTCTACGGCGCCGGGTGGCTGGCGTGGAGCGCGTTCATCTTCATCGGCGTCATCGCCCTCGCAGGGCTGATCTGGTACCTCCTCCGCGGGCGCCACCAGGTCGGCACCCTGCCCGAGCACATGGCCCAGCAGCTCGAGGAAGCGCACGAGGCGGACCCGACGCTGCCGTCGCCCGACGCACGCCCGGACGGGAGCCAGGCGTGAGCGAGCCCGCGGACGACGCTTTCGACTACGTCGTCGTCGGGGGCGGGTCGTCGGGCTGCGCGCTCGCGGCCCGGCTCTCCGAGAACCCCGACGTCACGGTCTGCCTGCTGGAGGCCGGTCCGTCCGATGTGGACGACCCGGCGATCCTGAAGCTCACCGACTGGATGGCCCTGCTCGACTCCGGCTACGACTGGGACTACCTGATCGAGCCGCAGGAGCACGGCAACAGCTTCCTGCGCCACGCCCGGGCGAAGGTGCTCGGCGGCTGCTCGTCCCACAACTCGTGCATCGCGTTCTGGACGCCGCGCGAGGACCTCGACGAGTGGGCCGCCGCCGGCTGCACCGGGTGGAGCGCCGACGATTGCTGGCCGCTCATCAGGAGGCTGGAGAACAACGACGGGCCGTGGGACGGGCACGGCCGCAGCGGCCCGGTCACGATCATGCAGGTGCAGCCGGACGACCCGTGCGGGGGCGCCGTGCTGGAGGCGGCCGCCGCGGTCGGCCTCCCGACCGTCCGGTTCAACGAGGGCGTCACGGTCTGCGAGGGCGCCGGGTTCTTCCAGATCAACCGCGAGGCAGACGGCACGCGGGCGTCGTCCTCCCGCGCCTACCTGCACCCGATCATGGGTAAGCGGCCGAACCTGGAGGTCCGCACCGGTGCGTGGGCCTCGCGGGTGCTGTTCGCGGGGCGCCGCGCCACCGGCGTCGAGTACCAGCAGGACATCGGGCCGGGCAGGCGCACGGTCACCGCCCGCCGGGAGGTCGTGCTCAGCGCAGGCGCGATCGACACCCCGAAGCTGCTGATGCTCTCGGGCATCGGGCCGTCGGAGCACCTGCGGGAGTTCGGGATCGACGTGCTCGTGGACGCGCCGGGTGTCGGGACGAACCTGGACGACCACGTCGAGGGCCTGGTGATGTGGGAGGCCGCGCAGCCGATGGTGACCCGCTCCACCCAGTGGTGGGAGATCGGGCTGTTCACCCGCACCCGCGACGGCCTCGATCGGCCGGACCTGATGATGCACTACGGGTCGGTCCCGTTCGACCTGAACACGGTGCGCTGGGGCTACCCGACCACCGACAACGGGTTCTGCCTCACCCCGAACGTCACCCGCGGACGATCACGGGGCACGGTGCGGCTGCGCACGCGCGACTTCCGCGACCGCCCGCGGGTCGACCCGCGGTACTTCACCGACCCCGACGGCCACGACATGCGGGTGATGCAGACGGGCGTGCGGCTGGCTCGGCGCATCGCCGAGCAGGAGGCGCTCAAGGAGTGGGTGGCCCGCGAGCTCACGCCCGGCCCGGACGCCGTCACCGACGACGAGCTGGCCGACTACATCACGAAGACCCACAACACCGTCTACCACCCGGCCGGCACCGCGAAGATGGGCCCGGTGAGCGACCCGGCCGCCGTCGTGGACCCGCAGCTGCGGGTGCGCGGCGTCGACGGGCTGCGGGTGGCCGACGCGTCGATCATGCCGTTCCTGCCGGCGATCAACCCGAACATCACCTGCTACATGATCGGGGAGAAGGCGAGCGACCTGCTCACCGCCGATACGTGACAACGGGGAGGATTGCCGGCGTGGGCGACATCGCCGGTTTCCTCCACGCTCATCCGCCGTTCGAGGCCCTGGACGCCGACGAGCTCGCCGCGTTGGCGGCCGTCGCCGAGCTGGAGGAGCATCCCGCGGGGGCGACGATCCTCCCCAAGGGCGGCCCGCCGGTCACGCACGTCCGGGTGGTGCACACCGGCGCGGTGGAGATCGTGCTCGACGGGCGGGTGCTCGACCTGCTCGGGCCCGGCGAGCTGTTCGGCCACGCGTCGATGCTGTCCGGGCTGCCGCTCGGGTTCGCCGCCGTTGCGGTGGGAACGACGACCTGCCTGCGGCTTCCCGCGGACGCCGTGCGCCCCGTGCTCGGCATGCCCGCAGGGCTGCGCTACGTCGCCCGGTCGCTGCTGTCGTCGGCGCTTGCCGGCCCGGCCGGAGCCGACGACGGTTCCGCGAGCTCCGCCCAGCGGCCGGTGGGGGAGCTGCTGCGGGCCCCGCTCGTGTTCGCCGCACCCGCGCTGTCGATCCGGGAGACCGCGCAGCGGATGACGGCATCCGGCGCGTCCGCCGTCGTCGTCCCGCTCCGGGACGGGCGGGTCGGCATCCTCACCGACCGCGACCTGCGCCGCGTGATCGCAGAGGGCACGGACACCGCCGCCCCCGTCAGCGCGGCGATGTCGGCGCCGGCCTGGACGGTGGCCGCCGACCGGCTCGGCGGCGAGGTGCTGCTCGACATGCTCGACCGCGGCGTGCGGCACGTGCCGGTGCTCGACGCGACCGGGCAGGTCCTCGGCGTGCTCACCGACGTCGACGTCGTCGCGGCCACCACACGCAGCAGCTTCGGGCTCCGCGCCGCGATCGCCCGCGCCGGCTCCGTGCCTGAGCTGGTGGCGGCGGCCGCCGAGCTCACCCCCACGGTGATCGCGCTGCACGACGCCCGGGTGGCGGCCACCGACATCGCGGGCATCACGTCGGTCGTGGTCGACGCGCTCACCCGGCGGCTCATCGAGCTGGTCGCCCCCGGCCCGCCGCCCCGCCCGCTCACGTGGCTCGCGCTGGGCAGCCTCGCCCGGCGCGAGGCCGTGCCGTCCTCCGACGTCGACAGCGCCCTCGTCTGGGCGGGCGACGGGCAGGGTCGTGCGGACAACGCCGCCGAGTACGCCCACGCGCTGGCGGAGCAGGTCCTGTCCGGGCTCGCGGCGTGCGGGTTCCGGGCGGACGCCAACGGGGCGGTCGCGACCAACAAGCTCTTCGCCCGCTCCTACGACGGTTGGGTCGCAGCGGCCCGCAGCTGGCTCGCCGACCCCACCCAGGAACGCGCGCCGATCCTCGTCTCGCTCGCGGTGGACGCCCGCCCGGTGTGGGGGGTGCGCGCGGCCCCGGCGGTGGCCGACGTCTTCCGCGACGCCCGCCGCCACCCCGACCTGCTGCGCCTGCTCGGTCGCTACGCCCTGGCCCACCGCCCGCCGACCGGTTTCCTGCGGGACTTCGTGGTGGAGCACACCGGGCGGCGCCGGGGGAAGCTCGACCTCAAGCGGGGAGGGCTCGTCCCCATCGTCGACCTCGCCCGCTGGGCGGGCATGGCGGCCGGGGTCACCAGCGCGTCCACTCCGGCCCGGCTGCGGGCCGCCGCGGCCGCGGGCACCCTGGACCCGGGGCCGGCCGCCACGCTCGAGGAGGCCTTCCACCTCGTGCTGCAGCTGCGCCTCGCCCACCAGGTGGAGCAGCTGCGCGCCGGTGAGGAACCCGACGACCTCGTACGGCCCGCGGACCTGAGCCCCGTCACCCGCGTGTCGCTGCGCGAGGCGTTCCGCACCGTCGCGACGGTGCAACGGCGGATCGACCGGGAGCTGCAGCTCGGCGTGCGGTGAGGGCACTAGGGTCGACGCCCGTGAGTACGCCGCCGACCAGCCCATCCGTCGTGCTGCTCACCGTGGCGCACCGGATCGAGACCACGCTCGGCGCCGCCCTCGCCCCGCTCGGCCTGACCGTGAGCCGACTCGGGCTGCTCGGGCACATCTCGGGGGTGCCGGGGGTGTCGTTCAGCGACCTGGCGCGGATGTCGGGGATCAGCGTCCAGAGCGTGCACACCGCGGTGAAGGCGCTCGTCGCCGCCGGGCTCGTGCGGGACGCCACGGCGCGCGCCGGGGCCGCCTCCAGGATCGAGCTCACGGCGGAAGGGGCCCGGCTGCTGCGGGAGGCGATGGCAGCGGTGGAGGCCGTGGACACCGAACTCTTCGGCCCGGCCGCCGACCCCGCGCTTCAGCAGCTCGGCGTGGTGGTGCGGTCGGCCTTCTCCTGACTGGTTTCAGGCGTGCTGAAGGTACTGCTAGCCTTCAATTAGTCTGAAGGTCGGGAGGATCTGTGGAAGGTCTGCTGCTGTCGGTGCACGTGCTCGCGGGCATCGTCTTCGTCGGGGGTTCGGCCGTCGCGGCCAGCCTGTTCCCGCGCTATGCGCCCGTCGCGGCGACGGTGCCGGCCGGTGCGACGCCGCCGGAGGGGGAGCGCAACGAGGCCGTCGCCGTGCTGCTGCACCGCATCACGCGGGTGTACGGCCTGCTCGGCATCGTCGTGCCGATCGTCGGGATCGTGCTCGCGGTGGTCCAGGGGCGCATGGCCGAGGTCTGGATCAACATCGCGATGCTCCTCACCGCGGCCGCAGGCCTGCTGCTGGCGCTGGTGATCTACCCGAGGCAGAAGGCCGCCCTCGCCGAGCCGGACGGTGGCGCCCGGCTGCGCTCGCTCGCCATGTACGCCGGGATCTACAACGTCCTGTGGGCGATCGTCGTCGTGCTGATGATCGTGCGTCCCGGCG
Source organism: Pseudonocardia cypriaca (assembly GCF_006717045.1). NCBI lineage: Bacteria > Bacillati > Actinomycetota > Actinomycetes > Pseudonocardiales > Pseudonocardiaceae > Pseudonocardia > Pseudonocardia cypriaca. Next base: position 1,284,240 of record NZ_VFPH01000002.1, on the reverse strand, counting down.
CCGGGGAGCACTAGCGCTGCGGTGCCGCGAGCAGCCGCTCGCCGACGAGCTCGTCGGGATCGGTGAGGCCGCCCCGGGCGAACTCCTCTGCGAACGCGGCCTCACCGAGCGCCGCGGTTGCCGTTGCCGCGATCCGGTCGACGTCGCCGCGCTCGGCGGGCGGCAGCGGCGCGCCGACGCTCTCCCGCGCCGCCGCGGCCGCCCCGAGCAGCCGCGCGGCCTGCCGGTGGGCCCCGGCCAGCGCGACGGAGCCGGCGAGCCCCTCCAGCGCTAGTGCCAGCGCGCGCCGATCGCCGCTGCGCCGGGCGATGGCATGCCCCGCGAGGTGGTGTGCCAGCGCGCCCTCGGCGTCGCCGCGCAGCTCGGCGACGAAACCCAGCTCCGCGTGGATCAAGGTGATGGCGATGTCGGCGCCCGATCCCAGGTGCCAGTCGAGCACCTCCCGGAGGTGCTGCTCGGCGGCGTCGAGCTGCCCGGTGCGCCGCTCGCCGAGGGCGAGGCCGGTGAGCGCGTAGATGCGGCCGGGGGCGAAGCCGTGGGCCACCGCCGTGTCGACGGCGCGCCGGTGCAGCCCCTCCGCATCGGCGAACCGCCGTTCCAGCAGGGCCACCCGGCCCAGCCACGACAGCTGGTAGGAGACCTCGGCCCAGAGGCCCAGCTCCTCGGCCATCCGCAGGCCTGCGCGGTGCTGCTCCGCGGCCTCGGCGTACCGGCCGGTGAGCTCGGCGATGGCGCCGAGCGCGAACGAGGCCTGCACCTGCCCCCAGCGGTCGCCCAGTTCGCGGAACAGGGCGGCGGACCGCTCGGCCCGCTCCCGCTCACCGGCGTAGAAGGACTGGCTCACCCGGTCGGCCAGTGCGGCGGCGATGCCCCACCGGTCGCCCAGCGCCTCGAACGTGGCGAGGGCGGCGGACGTGAGCGGAACGGCTCGGGTGTCGCCCACGGTGGTGAGCACGTAACCGAGGAACCACTGGGTGCGTGCCCTCGCCACCGGGTCGGCGATGGCCGACACGTCGAGCGCGGCGTCCTCGGGCGGCTCCCCGTCGAGCACGCGCAGCGCGGTGAGCCAGGCGGCGGCCTGCACGCGGGCGCCCGCCGGTGCCGTGCCGGGCACGGCGAGCGCGGCGCGCAGCGACCGGACCGCCTCGCCGGTGCGCCCGCGCAGGAACCAGTACCAGCACAACGCCTGCACCAGCCGCAACGCCTGCTCGGCACCGTCGGCCTGCTGCACCAGGTGGTCGACGGCGGCGCGCAGGTTGGCCGACTCCGCGTCGAGCCGCTCCAGCCAGCGCTGCTGGTGGGCGCCGCGCAGCTCCGGCTCGGCCCGCTCGGCGAACGCCAGGTAGTGGGCCGCGTGGCGCTGCCGCACGCACTCGAGCTCGCCCGCCTCGACCATGCGCTCCAGCCCGTACGCCGCCACCGTCTCCAGCAGCCGGAACCGCGGGGGCCTGCTGACCACGAGGGACCGGTCGACGAGGCGGGCGAGCAGGTCGAGCACCTCGCCGGGCCGGACGCCCTCACCCGCGCAGATCGCCTCGGCCGCCTCTAGGTCGCAGCCCTCCGCGTGCACGGCGAGGCGCCGCAGCACGATCTGCTCGCCGGGTGTGAGCAGCTCCCAGCTCCAGTCGATCACCGCGCGCAACGTGCGCTGCCGGTCGGGGGCGTCCCGCGGACCGCCCGCGAGCAGCGCGAACCGGTTGTCGAGCCGTGCCAGCAGCTCGTGGACGCCCAGCGCGCGCACCCGGCCGGCGGCGAGCTCCAGCGCGAGCGGAAGGCCGTCCAGCCGCCGGCAGATCGCCGCGACCGCGGGGGCGGTGTCGGCGTCGAGGACGAACCCCGGCGCCGCCGCGGCGGCCCGCGCGGCGAACAGCTGCACGCCGGCGGGCAGTTCCAGCGGCGGGACCTCGTGCAGGACCTCGCCCGTCACCCCGAGCGGCTCCCGGCTCGTGGCGAGGACCCGCAGGCCGGGCACCGTCCGCAGCAGCCTCCCGGCGACGGCGGCAACTGCGTCGACGACCTGCTCGCAGTTGTCGAGCACGAGCAGCAGCCGCGAGCCGGCGAGCGCCTCCGCGATCCGTTCGACGGGATCGCCCGAGTCGCGGAGCCCGAGCGCGGTGGCCACGGCCGTGGCGACCCAGTGCTCGGCCGGGCACGCGTCCTCCGAGCACACCTGCCGGTCGAGCCCGGCGAGCTCGACCAGGCAGGCGTCCGGGTGCTCGCGCGCCACGGCCACCGCGAGGCTCGTCTTGCCGACCCCGCCCGGCCCGGTGAGCGTGACGAGCCGCGCCGCGCTGAGCTGCTCCCGCACCCGGGCGACGGCGTCCTCGCGGCCGACGAGCTCGGTGAGCGGGGCCGTGATCGGCGGGCGGGCGGGCGCGGGCGGGCCCTGCAGCTCGGGGTCCTGCGCGAGGATCGCGTGCTGCAGGGCGGTGATCTCCGAACCCGGTTCGAGGCCGAGCTCGTCGACGAGCGCGGCCCGCAGCTCGGCGTAGGAGGCGAGGGCATCCCCCTGCCGCCCGGCCCGGTAGAGCGCGCGCATGTGCAGGCCGCGCAGCCGTTCGCGCAGCGGGTGGCGGGCGACGAGATCGCCGAGCTCGGCGACGAGCGGGCCCAGCTCCGCACCACCGAGCGCGAGCCGCGCCTCGGCGCGTTCCTCCTCGGCGGCCAGCCGCTCCTCGTCGAGCCGCTGTGCCGCGGCGACGGCGAACGGCTCGTCGCGGACGTCGGCGAGGGCGGGGCCACGCCACAGCTCCAGCGCGTCGGAGAGCAGCGCGACCCGCTCGCCCGGGTCCGCCGCTTCCCGGGCCTGCGCCGTGAGCGCGCGGAACCGGTGGACGTCGAGTGCGCCCGGCTCGAGCCGGATCAGGTATCCCGGCGGCTGGCGGACCACGAGCTGGCCCCCGCCCGCCCGTTCGAGCGTGCGCCGCAGCTGCGAGACCTTGGTCTGCAATGTGTTGAGCGGGTTGCCCGGCTCCTGCGGGCCCCACAGGTGCTCGACGAGCCGCTCGACGGCCACCGGCCGCCCCTCGTGGACGAGGAGGTCGGCCAGCAGCAGGCGGACCTTCCGCTCCGGCACCCGTACCGGGCTGCCGTCGTCGGCCCACACGGCCACCGGCCCGAGCACCCCGAATCGCACAGGGGCCACGGTAACTGCGGCGTGCGCCTTCCGTGCGTGGACCGTGCGCACCGGCGCCGACGCTTGGTCCATGACAGACGACAAGGCCGTGACCGTGCTCGGTCTCGGCGCGATGGGATCGGCGCTCGCCGGGGCGTTCCTCGCCGCGGGCCGCCCGGTGACGGTGTGGAACCGCACCCCCGGCAAGGCGGGGGAGCTGGTGGCCCGGGGGGCCACCGAGGTCGCGACGGCGGAGGAGGCCGTGCGGGCGAGCGGGCTGGTGGTGGCGTGCCTGTGGGACCACCGGTCCGTGCACCAGACCCTCGACCCCGTGACCGGTGCCCTGGCCGGCCGCGTGGTCGTGAACCTGACGAACGGCACCCCCGGCCAGGGCCGCGAGCTGGGCGGTTGGGCGGGGGAACACGGGTTCGCGCTGCTCGACGGCGGGATCATGGCCGTGCCGCCGATGATCGGTGGGCCAGGGGCGTTCGTGCTCTACAGCGGCCCCGAGGAGGTGTTCACCGCCCATCGGGACGCGCTGGACGCCCTCGGCGAGAGCCGGTACGTCGGCAGCGACCACGGGATGGCGGCGCTCTACGACATCGCGCTGCTCAGCGCCATGTACGGCGCGAGCATGGGGGAGCTGCACGCGTTCGCGATGGTCCGCTCGGCAGGTGTGCGGGCCGCCGAGTTCGCGCCGCTGCTGCAGCGGTGGATGGCCATGGTCGGCGGGTTCCACGAGCGGACCGCCGAGCTGGTCGACTCGCGCGACTACACCCGCGACGTCGTCTCGAACCTCGGCATGCAGGCCGCGGCCTACCACAACCTGATCGACGCGGCGCACGAGCAGGGCGTGAGCCCTGAGCTGCTCGCGCCGCTCTACCCGCTGATGCTGCGCCGCACCGCCGAGGGCCACGGCCACGAGGACAACGCCGGCCTCATCGAACTCCTCTTCACGAGACGGAGCACCACGTGAGCATCACGATGATCGGTCTGGGCCCGATGGGCCGGGCCATGGTGCGGGCGTACCTCGCCGCCGGCCACCCCGTCACGGTCTGGAACCGCACCGCGAGCCGCGCCGACGAGCTCGTCGAGGCGGGTGCGACCCGGGCCGCGACCCCGGCCGAGGCGGTGGCCGCGAGCCCGCTCGTGCTGCTCAGCCTCACCCACTACGGAGCCATGTACGAGATCCTCGGCCACGTCGGCGACGCGCTGGCCGGCAAGGTGATCGTCAACCTGAGCTCGGACACGCCGCAGGCCTCCCGGGACGCCGCGGTCTGGCTCGCGGAGCGCGGGGCCGAGCTGCTGGTCGGCGGGATCATGGTCCCGGCCGAGGTGGTGGGCACGGACGGGGCGTACGTGTTCTACAGCGGACCGCGGTCGGCCTTCGAGGCCCACGAGCCCACGTTGCGGGTGATCGGGCGGGCCGACCACCGCGGGAGCGACCCGGCCCTCGCCCAGCTGTTCTACCAGGCCCTCGTGCACGTCTTCGTCACCACGCTGGCCGCGTTCGTGCAGGGTGCGGCGCTGCTCGGCACGGCGGGCGTGACGGCGCGGGAGTACGCGCCGCTCGCTGACGAGCTGGTCCAGCTGGCGCGGTCGTCGTTCGCCGAGGCGGCGGGCAACATCGACGCGGGTGACCACCCGGACGAGGGCGCGTCCGCCCAGATGATGGCGGTGGGCGTCGACCACATCGCAGGCGCCGTCGCGGCCGCCGGTCAGGACGTGGCCCTTCCGGCGGCCGTGAAGTCCCTCTACGACCGCATGATCGCGGCCGGCTACGGCAAGGACTCCTGGACCCGGATGATCGACGTGATCAGGACGCGACCGGCTTGAGCGGGTCGTGCCCCAGCGACATCAGCCGGTGCCGCCATCCGGACTGCCCGGCCGTCGGCTCCAGGTCGTCGCGGCGCTGGGCGTGCACGCGGTCCACCACACGCCGCATCACGTCCGTGTCGTGCGGGGTCAGGTCCTGGCGGCGCTTGCCCAGGATGGCGAGCACCTGCTGCCCGGTCGGGGTTCCGGCCTGGTCGGGCAGCTCCTCACCCTCCTCACCGGCGTCCCGGGTGCGCAGCCACTCGGAGAGCTCGCGCGAGGTCATGTTGACCACCCGGTGGAACTCGTCCCACAGCTCGTCGTCGACATCGGCCATGCCACCCGCCTACCCGCGATCCGGGGGTTCGACGCTTCAGCAGCTGTTCTGGATCTCCTCGGCCACCGAGCACGCGTCGGTGCGCTCGTCGCCGGTGGCGACGGCGACCCGCTGCAGGAGCGCGCGCAGGGTGTCGCGCTCGGCCGGGTCGAGCGGGCCGAGGACGTGCTCCTCGACCCTGCGCAGCCGGCGCTCGACGTCGCAGAGCCGAGCCGTGCCGGCCTCGGTGAGCACGACCCGCCGGGCGCGGCGGTCGGCGGGGTCGGGCTTGCGCTCGACGAGCCCCGCCTTCTCGAGGTCGTCGAGGAGGTAGGTCATCACGGTGCGGTCGACGCCGAGGTGTTGGGCCATCGCGAGCTGGGTGCCCGCGTCGCCCCGGGCCGCGGAGGTGAGGACCTGGTAGCCGCGTGGGCCGCCGGGGAGGTCGGCCACCGCTTGGGCGGCGATGCGCAGGTAGGAGCGCGTGATCGTGCCCAGCACCCAGCCCAGGTCGGACTCGACGTTCGAGGGGCTGGTCACACGCCGATCGTACCGGGGAATGTGTCGTCCGAGACGCTCTGTTGACACGATCGTCTGCGTAACAGACGATCTGGAAGCCAGCGCACATCTCGTGGAGGAGTCTCGATGACCTTGTTCCGGTTGGACAGCAGCATCCAGGGCGACGCGTCCGTGAGCCGGGCCGTGGCCGACGCGGTGGAGCGCGCATGGCGCGACCACCACCCCGAGCCGAAGGTGGTTCGCCTCGACCTCGCAGCGAACCCGGTGCCGGCCGACGCGTGGCCGCTCGCGGTGTCCGCCTTGTTCACCCCCGAGGGCGAGCGCACCCCCCAGCAGCGGGCCGCCGTCACGCTGGCCTCGTCGCTCGCGGACGAGCTGCTCGACGCCGACGCCGCCCTCATCGCGGCGCCGCTGTACAACTTCGGCGTCTCGCAGAACCTGAAGATGTGGATCGACCTCGTGCTCACCGATCCGCGCTTCGCTCCCGGTTCCGCCCCGCTCACCGGCCGGCCGGTCACCGTCGTGGTCTCGCGGGGCGGCGGCTACGGCCCCGGCACCCCGCGCGAGGGGTGGGACCACGGCACGCCCTACGTGCAGCGCATCTTCGGTGACGTGCTCGGCGCCGACGTCACCGTGGTGGCCGCCGAGCTGACGCTGGCCGAGATGAAGCCGGAGATGGCCCACCTGCGCGAGCTCGCCGCCGCGTCCCGTGCCCGGGCGATGGAGGACGCCGCCGCCACCGGTCGCGCCCTCGCCGAGCGCGTCGCCCCCGCAACCGCCGCCCGGTAACCGACGAACGGCGTGCTCCTCGGGTAGGTGGGCCCTCGCGGGGGTATCGCGAAGGCGAGTGCAGCCGACCCGGGAGGACGTGTCATGGTCGCCTTCGGCTACTCCTTGCTCTGCGAGCAGCGCGGACCCCACGAGCTCGTGTCCGACGCGGTCGGGGCGGAGGACGCGGGCTTCGACTTCGCGGTGATCAGCGACCACTACTTCCCGTGGCTGGACAGCCAGGGGCACGCGCCGAACGCGTGGCCGGTGCTGGGAGCCGTGGCGGCGGCCACCGAGCGGATCCCGCTCATGACGTACGTGACGTGCCCGATCATGCGCTACCACCCGGTGGTCGTGGCGCAGCAGGCGGCGACCGTCGCACTGCTCGCGGGCGACGGTCGCTTCTGCCTCGGGCTCGGCTCGGGCGAGAACCTGAACGAGCACGTGATCGGGGCCGGGTGGCCGCCGGTGAACGTGCGGCACGAGATGCTCGGGGAAGCTCTCGAGATCATCGGGGAGCTGTTCGCCGGCGGTTACGTCAACCGCAGCGGCACGCACTACCGCGTCGACTCCGCGAAGCTGTGGGACTGTCCCGAGGCCGGCGTCCCGATCGCCGTGGCGGTGTCGGGGGAGCAGTCCGTGGGGTCGTTCGCGCGGGTGGCCGACGCGATGATCGCCGTCGAGCCGCAGCCGGAGCTGGTGCGGGCATTCGACTCGGCCGCGGGCACGGTCCTGCCCAAGATCGGCCAGCAGCCGATGTGCTGGGACCCGGAGCGCGACGCGGCGGTGGCACGCGCCCACGACCAGTTCCGCTGGTTCGCGGGCGGCTGGAAGGTCAACGCCGAGCTGCCCGGCACTGCCGCGTTCGCCGCGGCCACCCAGTTCGTGACGCCCGACGACGTCGCGGGCGCGATCCCGTGCGGGCCGGACGTGGCGGCGCACGTCGAGGCCGTGCGCCCGTTCGTCGATGCGGGTTTCACCCACGTCGCCCTGGTGCAGGTGGGCGGTGAGACGCAGCCCGGCTACCTGGCCTTCGCCGAGCGGGAGCTGCTCCCCGCGCTGCGCGAGGAGTACGGCAAGTCGGAGGCCCCCGCCATCCGCGTGCGGTGAGTGGAAAGGATTGCAACGCTTACATCCACCGCACTTCCTCGTCCGTCGACTCTCCTGGCAAGAGGGGGTTGACTCCGGCCGTAAACGGTTTCAGACTTCCGTGCGCAATGGCCGACCAACGACGGAGGCTCCGTGGCGCCGACGATCCGGGACGTCGCCCGTGCGGCAGGGGTCTCGCAGGCCACCGTCTCCCGGGCGCTCTCGATGCCCGACCTGGTGCGTGCCACCACGCGGGCCCGGGTGGAGGCGGCCGCGCGGGAGCTGGGCTACCGGCCCAACCGGGCGGCGCGGGGCCTGATCACCGGGCGCACGGGCAACCTCGGCCTGATCGTCCCTGACCTGTCGAACCCGTTCTTCGCGGCGGTCGTGAAGGGCGTGCAGGCCGCGGCGCGGGCGGCGGACCACTCGGTGTTCATCGCCGACACCGACGAGGAGCCCGGCGTGGAGGTCGACCTGCTGCGGGCGCTCGCCAAGCAGGTGGACGGCCTGATCCTCTGCTCGCCGCGGGCGCCCGACGACGAGCTCGCCGGCGTCGACCCCGACACCACGCTCGTGCTGATGAACCGCGAGGCGGGCGAGCGGCCGAGCGTCACCGTCGACAACGCCGACGGCATGCGGCAGGCCCTCGAACACCTCGCGGCGCTGGGGCACCGCCGCGTCGCATTCGTCGCCGGCCCGCGCACGTCGTGGTCGAACGCGCAGCGGGAGAGCGGGCTGCGCCGCAGCGCGGAGGCGGGCGCGATCGACCTCGTGCACCTCGGGCACTTCCCGCCGCAGTTCGAGGGCGGCGTCGCGGCGGCCGACCTCGCGGTCGCGTCCGGGGCCACCGCCGTGATCGCCTACAACGACCTCGTCGCGCTCGGCCTGCTCAGCCGCCTCGGCGTCCGCGGCATCCCGGTGCCGTCGGCCATGAGCGTGGTCGGGTGCGACGACATCGGGATGTCGGCCATGAGCCACCCCGCCCTCACCACGGTCTCCGTGCCCAAGCGAGCGGCCGGCCGGGCCACCGTCGGGCTGCTGCTGTCACTGCTCGACGCGGGTCCCGATTCGGGCCCGATGCACCGTCAACTGCCCACTCAGCTCATCGTGCGCGGCACGACGGGCGTCGCGCCCAACTCCTGAGACGAAGGGAACCACCCGATGACCATGCATTGGCGCAGGGCAATCACAGCGGGCGGGATCAGCGCGATCCTGCTGCTGGCCGGCTGCGGCGCCCCCGAGGGACCGGGCGCCGCGCAGGTGCCGGCGGGTGAGGTACCGGAGCGCCCGTCCCAGCCGGTGACGCTCAACATCCTCGACGTCGCCGGCAACCTGCAGCTCACGCAGGGGATGATCGACGACTTCGTGGCGAAGAACCCGGACATCGTGTCGCGCGTGACCACGGAGAAGGCCGCCGCGCCCGAGATGGCCGGCAAGATCAAGGCGCAGCAGGACGCAGGCCGGCTCGGCATCGACATGGTGCTCACCGGCACCGACGGCCTGTCCGCCGGCACCGAGCAGGGCCTGTTCACGCCGCTGCTGCCGCAGTTCGCCGACCGGCTGAAGGGGATGCAGGACTACCAGGAGCCGGCTGCGGCGATGCAGCAGCTGGCCGGGGACTTCGGCGTCGTCGTCACGTACTACCCGTCGGGGCCGCTCATCGAGTACGCCCCGGACCGGGTGCCGAACCCGCCGAAGACCGCGCAGGAGCTGCTCGCCTACGCGCAGGCCAACCCCGGCAAGGTCGGTTACGCCCGGCCGGCGAACTCCGGGCCCGGCCGCACCTTCCTCATGGGCCTGCCCTACATCCTCGGCGACTCCGACCCGAAGGACCCCGTCAACGGGTGGCAGAAGACCTGGGCGTACCTCGCCGAGCTGGACAAGACGATCACGTCCTACCCGACCGGCACGGCCGACACGATGAAGAACCTGGCCAACGGCACCTACGACATCATCGCCTCCACCACCGGCTGGGACATCAACCCGCGCGCGCTGGGCACCGTGCCCGCCGACTACAAGGTGGGCACGCTCGACGGCTTCACCTGGGTCACCGACGCGCACTACGCCGCCGTCCCGAAGGGCGTCTCGGCCGACAAGCAGGCCGCCCTGCTCGCGCTGATCTCGTTCATGCTCACGCCTGAGCAGCAGGCGAAGGCCTACGACACCGGCTACTTCTACCCGGGCCCGGCCGTCGAGGGCGTCACCCTGGAGATGGCGCCGCCGGAGTCGCAGCAGGTGATCCGCCAGTTCGGCCGCCCCGAGTACGAGGCGCTGATCGCGAACAACCCGAAGGCCACCCCGCTCGCCACGAAGGACATCGTCGCGGCGTTCGACCGCTGGGACCGCGAGATCGGAGGGGGCAACTCGTGACAGGGGACTTCCGGGAGCTTCGCCTCGACGGCGTCGGGCGCCGGTTCTCCGGCAAGGACGCGCTGGCCGACCTCGACCTCACGATCCGGGCGGGCGAGTTCATCGCCCTGCTCGGGCCGTCGGGGTGCGGCAAGTCGACGGCGCTGAACTGCCTCGCAGGCCTGCTGCCGCTGACGTCCGGCAGCATCTGGCAGGACGAGAAGCGGATCGACGTGCTGCCGCCGGAGAAGCGCGGGTTCGGCATGGTGTTCCAGAGCTACGCCCTCTTCCCGCACATGTCGGTGCGCCGCAACGTCGCCTTCGGGCTGCAGATGCGCCGGCTGCCGCGGGCGGAGGTCGCGCGGCGCACCGAGGAGGCCATCCGCCTCGTCCAGCTCGAGGAGCACGCCTCGAAGCTGCCCGGCCAGCTGTCGGGCGGGCAGCAGCAGCGCGTCGCGATCGCCCGCGCCGTCGTGCTGGAGCCCTCGCTCGTGCTCATGGACGAGCCGCTGTCCAACCTCGACGCCAAGCTGCGGCTGGAGATGCGCACCGAGATCCGCAGGCTGCACCAGTCGCTCGGGCTCACGACCGTCTACGTCACGCACGACCAGGAGGAGGCGCTGTCGCTGGCCGACCGCCTCGTCGTGCTGCGGGCGGGCCGCGTGCAGCAGGTCGGCACTCCCGAGGAGCTGCACACCCGCCCGGTCAACTGGCACGTGGCCGACTTCATGGGCTTCCGCAACCTCTTCGAGCTCACGGCGGCGCAGGTGTCCGGCGGTGACGTCGTGGTCGAGGGGGAGGGGATGCGCCTCACCGGCACCGCGGTCGGGACGGTCGCGGCCGGCTCGCGCGTCGTCGCCGCCGTGCGCCCGGACGACGTGCGCGTGGTCGCCACGGACCGGGACAACGACCTCGTCGTCGACGTCGAGGTGGTCGAGTACCAGGGCCGGGAGCTCGCCGTGGAGGTCCGCACCGGAGCCGGGCGCGCCCTGCACCTGCGCACCGACCAGCGGCTCGCACCCGGCGACCGGGTGGCCCTCGCGATCGATCCGCAGCGGCTGCTGGTCTACCCGCTCGCCCCCGGTGAGCAGGCCCCCGCACCGCTCGCCGAGGTGGGCGCCGAGGCCGAGGCGGTGCCGTCGTGACCGCCACCCTGGAGCGGCAGGCGCAGGCGCCCGCGCTGCGCCACCGGCTGGCCGAGCGTGGCGTGGACCGGCAGTTGCTGCTGCTCGCTCCCGCCGTGCTGTTCGTCGTGCTGCTGTTCCTCTACCCGTTCTTCTACGGGCTGCAGCTGTCGTTCGCGCCGAAGGAAGGCGGGCCGCTCGCCAGCTACGCCGCGTTCTTCGCCGACCCGTACCAGCGGGGCACCATCTGGATCACCCTCGGCCTCGCGCTGCCGGCCGCACTGCTCAACGTGCTGGCGTCGGTGCCGATCGCGTACCGGATGCGCGGCAGCTTCCGCGGCAAGCGGCTGCTCACCACCGTGCTGGTCGTGCCGATCACGCTCGGCACCGTGCTCACGGCGCAGGGCCTGCTCAACTTCCTCGGCCCGGCGGGGTGGTTCAACAAGGTCCTCTCCGCGTTCGGGGTGGACGAGCCGGTGCGGCTGGTCGGCAACTACTGGGGCGTGTTCTTCTCCCTGGTGATCACCGGGTTCCCGTTCGCGTTCCTGCTGATCCTGTCCTACCTGTCCGGCATCGACCCCACCCTCGAACGGGCCGCCGCCACGCTGGGCGCCGACTGGAAGGCCCGCTTCCGCCACATCACGCTCCCGCTGCTCGCGCCGGGGCTCGCCACCACTTTCTGCCTGGCGTTCGTGCTCGCGTTCAGCGTGTTCCCATCGGCGGTGCTGGTCGGCAACCCGGCGGGGGAGACCCGCGTGCTGGCGCTCGCCGCCTACCAGGCCGCGTACGAGCAGTACGACTACTCGCTGGCCTCGGCGATCGCGATGGTGATGGGCGCGGTCGAGCTGATCGTCATCGCACTGGTGCTGCTGTGGCGGTCGCGGCTCTACACCGGCACGACGGGAGGCAAGGGCTGATGGCCGCCGTCGTTCCCGAGCGGCGCCGGATCGTCGCGAGCCCCGCGGCGTGGCTCGTGTGGGGCGTCGTGGCGTTCTTCCTGGTCAACCTGGCCGGGGTCGTCGGGTCGGTGCTCGTCAGCTCGTTCGGCACGCAGTGGTTCGGCACCTGGCTGCCCGAGGGGTTCACCACGCACTGGTACGCCGACGCATGGCGCAGCTTCGGCCTGTTCGACGTCGTCAGCGTCACCCTGCAGGTGTCGCTGCTCGTGGTGCTGATCTCGGTGCTGATCGGCGTGCCGGCCTCGTACGTGCTGGCCCGCCGCACCTTCCCCGGCAAGAACCTCGTGTACTTCGCGTTCCTGCTGCCGATCCTCATGCCGCCGATCACCTACGGCATCCCGCTCGCCACCGTGCTCTACAAGTACGGCTTCGCCGGCAACATGTCCGGCGTGGTGCTGGCGAACCTGGTGCCGTCGGTGCCGTTCGTGATCCTCACGATGACCCCGTTCATCGAGCAGATCAACCCGAGCATCGAGTCCGCCGCCCGGATGTGCGGGGCGGGGATGCGGGCGCTCTTCCTGCGCGTGCTCGGCCCGCTGCTGGTGCCGGGCATCCTGGCCGCGTCGATCCTGGTGCTGGTCCGGACCGTCGGGATGTTCGAGCTGACGTTCCTGACGGCGGGTCCGGACTCCCAGACCCTCGTCGTGGCGCTGTACTACTCGATGTCGGCGGCCGGGATCAGGGCGCAGCAGTCGGTCGACGCGATGGCCGTGATCTACACGTCCACGATGCTGGTGCTGCTGGTGATCGCGCTGCGGTACGTGAACCCGACGCAGCTCGTAGCGCGGGTGAAGGAGGCGCCGGAGCCGTGAGCCGCGTCAGGCGATGCGGGCCAGCGCGTCCTCCGGGCTCAGCGTCGCCCCGTGCTCGAAGGCGGCGGTGAAGCCCGGCTCGCCCAACGCGAGCCGGGCCGGCGCGGCGATCCGGTCGATCTCGGCGCGTTCGGACGGAGCCGCCGGCACGGAGACCGACCGCCGGATGGTGTCGGCGACACCGAGCAGCCGCGCCGCTGCCCGGTGCTGACCCGCGGAGCCGACCGCCCCCGCCAGCCCTTCCAGCGCGAGCGCGACCATGCGTCGTTCACCCCTGGCCCGTGCGGTGGTGAAGCCTTCGAGGTGCAGCCGCCTGGCCTCGGCCCGATCACCGCGTTGCTCGGCGAGGAAGCCGAGCTCGGTCAGCACGAGCGGCAGGTACAGCGGCGGTGGCTCGCCCTCCTGGCGCGGCTCGGCCGCGCGTACGAGCCCGGTCAGGTAGCGCTCCGCGCGGTCGAGGTCGCCCCGCCTGCGGCTGGCGAACCCGAGACACAGCTCCGCGAAGATCTCGCCCACCCGGTATCCCTGCTCGCGGGCCAGGCGGCGGGCCTCGTGGGCGAGATCGCACGCCCGCCGGTGGTCGCGCTGCTGCACGGCGATCCACGCCAGCGACCCCAACCCGACCGAGACCTCGGACCACAGACCGAGCTCCTCGGCCATCCGCAGCCCTTCGTGCTCCAACCGGGACGCCTCGGCGTGGTCGCCGAGCGCCTCCGCCCGGCCGCCGAGCCGCGTCGTCGCCTGCGCGAGTCCCCAGCGGTCGCCGAGCTCGCGGAACAGCGCGGCGCTCCGCCCGGCGTCACGCTGGACCGCGTCCAGGTCGTCCACGAGATACCCGAGTCGCGCACGGGTGCTGAGCGCCGCTGCGACGCCCCAGTCGTCGCCGGCCTCGTGGAACGCGGTCAAGGCTCGCTCGAGTCGTTTCTCGACCGCCGAGACGTCCCCGAAGTCGATCTCCGCGTACGCCAGGAACCACTCGGCCCTGCCCCGCTCGGCCGGGTCGTCGAGCTGTTCCCACAGCGGTTCGGCAGCCGGGTCGGGCCGCTCACCCAGCAGGCACCCGACTCCGGCCTGCCAGGCTGCGGCCCTCGCCCGCAGCATCGCAGGCGCCTCCCCGTCGAGCGCGGTCGCCGCGCGGAGCCGCTGCGCCGCCTCGACGAGCCTGCCGCGCAGGAACCAGTACCAGGTCAGGGCGACGACGAGCCGGAGCGCCCGTTCCGCGTCACGGTGCGTCGTGGCGCGGTCGAGCGCGCTCCGCAGGTTGGCCGTCTCCGCGTCCAGCCGGCGCAGCCACTCGCGCTGGTCCGGTCCGTACAGCCCGGGCGCGGCGCGCTCGGCGAGCGAGGTGTAGTAGCGGCCGTGACGCTCCCGGATCCGCTCGGTCTCGGCCGCCTCCGTGAGACGGTCGGCGCAGTAGGCGGCCACCGACTCCAGCAGCCGGTAGCGCGGGCCGTCGGCGTGGTGCACGACCGACACGAGGGAACGGTCGACGAGGCGGGCGAGCAGGCAGGCCACGTCGATGCCGTCCTCGGCGCCCACCTGTTCCGCCGCCTCGATCGTGCACCCGTCGGCGTGGACCGCCAGCCGCCGCAGGACGATCCGCTCGGGCTCGGTGAGCAGCTCCCAGCTCCACCCGATCACCGCCTGCAGCGTCTGCTGGCGGGCGGGGGAGTCGCGGTGGCCGGCCGCCAGCAGCCGGAACCGGTCGTCCAGCCGCGCGACCAGCTCGTGCACGCCCAGCGCCCTGACCCGGGTGGCCGCCAGCTCCAACGCCAGCGGTAGCCCGTCCAGCCGGCGGCAGAGCACCTCCACCGCGCCTGCGGTGCTCGCGTCGAGGACGAACCCCGCCGCGGACGCCCTGGCCGTGAACAGCCGGACGGCCTCGGGCACCTCCAGCGGCGGGACGCCCCGCACGACCTCGCCCTGCAGCCCGAGCGGCTCCCGGCTGGTCGCGAGTATCCGCAGGTCCGGCGCCGCCCGCAGCAGCCGGCCGGCCAGCGCGGCGACCCCGTCGACGACGTGCTCGCAGTTGTCGAGCACCAGCAGCAGCCGCCTGGTGCGCAAGGCGTCCACGAGCCGCTCTGACGAGGGCTTCCCCTCGCCCACCACGTCGCGCACGCCGAGCGCCTCCATCACCACGTCCGCTGCGTCCGAGGTCGAACCCGGCGCAAGCGAGCCCAGCTCCGCGAACCATGCGCCGTCGTCGAAGGCGTCGACCAGACCGCGCGCGACCTCCGTCGCCAAGCGCGTCTTCCCCACCCCTCCCGGCCCGGTGAGCGTGACCAACCGGGCCGTCCCCAGCGCGGAGCGGATCCCGCTCACGTCGTCGGCGCGACCCACCAGGTCCGTGAGCGGGGCGGGGAGGTTGCTGCGCGGCCGGGTTCGCAGGACGGCGACGTCGAGCGAGGGATCGCGCGTCAGGATCGCGCGGTGCAGGGCGACCAGGTCGTCGCCCGGGTCGAGCCCCAGCTCGTCGGCCAGCCGGGCGCGCAGCGCCGCGTAGCCGGCCAGCGCCTCCGGCTGGCGCCCGGACAGGTACAGGGCGCGCATGTGGAGACCGCACAACCGCTCCCTCAGCGGGTGGGCGGCCACCAGCTCGGCGAGCTCGGCGACCAGCTCCCCGCTCTCACCCGACGACAGCCGCGCCTCGGCCTGCTCCTCCAGCGCCGTCAGCCGCTCCTCGTTCAGCCGGGCCGCGGCGACCTCCACGAACGGCTCGTCGGCGAAATCGGAAAAGGCCGGCCCCCGCCACAGCGCCAAGGCATCGGACAGCAGGGCGACCCTGGCCCGCGGATCGTGGGTGCGGCGAGCCTGCGCGGTGAGCGTCCGGAACCGGTGGGCGTCCACGGCGCCCGCATCGATCCGCAGGCGGTAGCCGGGCGGCGGCGACACGACCAGCCGCCGGGCACCGGGCTCCGCGTCCTCCAGCGCCTTGCGCAGCTGGCTGGCCTTCGCCGACAGCGTGCCGGCCGGGTTGCCCGGCAGGTCATCGCCCCACAGGTCGTGGACCAGCCGGGCTCCGCTCACCGCACGGCCCTCGTGCAGGAGCAGGACGGCTAGCAGCGCACGGACCTTCCGGCCCGGAACGGGCACGGGCTCACCGTCGGCTGTCCACACCGCCACGGGGCCCAGCACCCCGAAGAGCATGCGGCACGATAACGCGCCCCCGCAGCCGACCGTCAACAAACCGTAAACGCCCTCCGCCACGGTGCTCCCAACCCACCGACCACGGAGGCAAGCCATGGGCAAGATCATCAACTCGACATTCGTCAGCCTCGACGGAGTCATGAACCACATGCAGGCCTGGCACTTCGACTTCACCGACGAGGAGCACGACCGGGCCAACGAAGAGCTGCTCCTCGAGGCGGACGCCCTCCTGATGGGCCGCGCGACCTACGAGGTGTACGCCGCCGTCTGGCCAGGCCGGGACGGCTCGTCCGCCGAGCGGCTCAACAAGATGCAGAAGTACGTCGCCTCCACCACCCTGGACAAGGCCGACTGGGAGAACACCACGATCATCACCGACCTCGTCGGGACGGTGGAGAAGCTCAGGTCCGAGCCGGGCGACGTCCTGATCCACGGATTCGGCTCCGTCTCCCACACCCTGCTGCAGCACGGCCTGCTCGACGTGCTGCACCTGTGGGTCAACCCGCGGTTCGCCGGGGTGGGCACGATCGACGACACCCTGGTGCGGGAAGGCACCAACACGCGGATGAAGCTGGTCGGTACGCGCGCTTTGGCATCTGGGGTGGTGGTTCTGACCTACGAGACCTGATTCCGCTTCGTGGATATCGGCTGCGGTTGGCGCGCCGTTCCCGGCACCCCTGCTGTTCTCGCCGCCACTCCACCTCCCAGGCGTCCGGTGCATTCACCTCGGCCGCGTCGACCTCGCCAGTTCTCGCCGTGGCTGGGTTGGCATCACTACCGAATTTCGTGGTTGCTTTGGCGGCCGTCCCCGGCGCGGGGGCACGGCTGTTCTGAACGAGTCCGTCTCTGCCGGGTGGGCGGGGACTGTCCTGTGGTCCCGTTTCGCCTTGGGTTGAGTCGGCGCCTCGCTCACGTCTAGCGCGGGCTGCTGTCCGCGTTCCGCGGAACGCAGTGGCTGCTGCTCACGCCGCGGTTGTGATTCTGCGGGGTAGCAGGGCGTCCAGGATCGGCTGCGGGTCGAGGCGTTCGCCGTACCAGTCGGGGGTGAGGGTTGTGCGGGTGATGCGTAGCCGGGCGCGGGTGTGCATCTCGATCAGGCTTTCGCTGTTGCCGGTCAACGGTGGTGCGATGGTGGGGATGGGGGTGGTGTCGGGGCGGCTGAACTGCCAGCCGTCGGAGGTCCATCGGATGTGGTAGCCGTGGTCGTGGATCAGGCGGTGGTGGAAGCTGCAGATCATGACCAGGTTGTCGACGTCGGTGCGGCCGCCGTGCAGCCAGTGCTGCACGTGGTGGGCGTGCAGGTAGTGGGTGTGGGTGCAGCCGGGGAACCGGCAGCCCGCCCCGTCGCGCACGGTCAACGCCGCGATCTGGGCCGGGGTGGCCAGGCGCCGCGAGCGGCCCAGGTACAGCCGGTTGCCCTCCCGATCGTTGAGCAGCACTTGGACGCGGGCGTCGCAGGAAAGCCGCTGCGCGGTGGCATCGGATAGCTCGGGACCGTCGTTCAGGCGGGCGGTACCGGTGGTGGCGTCCAGGTGCACGATCACCTGCGCCTGCCCGCGCTCGACCACCGGCCCGGCCTCCTTCCCTCCCCCCTTCCGGTTGACCAGGGTGAGCAGGGCATCGGCCCGGCGGGCGGCCACTCGGTCGGCGGCTGGGCCGGGTTCGTGTTCGCGGGCCTGCTGGTCCAGGTCCTGCGGTGCGGGCGGGACCGGATGGCGCACCGGAGTAGAGACCGGTGCCAGGGCCTGGATGGCGGCGATGAGGGTGGCCCCGTCGTCGGGGGTGAGCCGGGCGCGCAGGATCAGGGAGCCGTCCTCGTCCCACTGCCAGGTCAGGGATCGGCGGGCAGCCAGGTCTTCGGGTGGGGTGTGGCGGCGCCGCACGGCCCGCACCACGGTCTCCACGTGGCTGGCGGTGCCGGACAGGGCCACGTCGAGCAGCACCCGTTCCGCGGTCTGCGGGTCCGCGACCGCGGTGTGCCGCAACTCCGAGGCGCCGGCGGCGATGTCGGCGGCGATCCGGGTCAGGGTGGCGGTATCGGACCCGGTGACTCGGGTGATCGCCCGAACCTTCGAGTAGGACACCCGGCCGGCGGCGAACGCCTCGGTGATGCCGGGCAGGTGCTGCAGGGCGTGCGCGACCCGCAGGTGCTCGACGGCGGTGCGCAGGTTCATCCCGGCCCGCCAGGACAGCCAATGCGCACACGAGCGGATCCCGTCCCCACACCAGCCACCCCGCTCATCGAACTCGGCCAGCAACTGCAGGAACCGGCACTCCGCAGCAGCGATGTGGCCCGCCAGACCGAGTAGTTCCGATTCCAGGGCGGGGGTGGTCATGGCCTGCAGCGGGGTGGGCAGCGAAATGACGGCGCCAGACATGGAAACCCCCTGAGATCGGACTATGTTCGAGTTCAGAATGGCACGAGGGTCCGACAATTCCGGGCTGTACGCGTTCCGCGGAACGCAGCGAAAGCAGTCACGTCCTGGTGATCACGGAGAACGGATTCGGCACCACAGGACAATGATTCTTTGCCGACCTGATCTAGGACGAGATGATCAACGTCTGACTGGCCTGGACGAGCACGTTGCCGCGCAGCGCGATCTCAGCGCGCCAGAACCGGACAGCCTCTGCAGGCGTGGGACGTCGACGTACCCGACACTCGCTCCCCCTGCCACGCAGTCTCGCAGCATCTCTGCCATCTCGGCCACGACCTCGTCATCGCCGTCGGTCACTCGCCGCACCTGCATGGTCCTGATCATGCCCTCTAGTAGGTCCGGTAGCGGAGGAGGATGCGGGCCGCGTCCGCGGGGGCCCGGCCCAACTGGTACCGCCTTCCCGTCCCGATCCCTACTCCCAGGCTGTCCCCGTGAGGGGGTAAGGCTGCCCACTGAACCCGGCACCGGTCACGCGCGGATGGCCATGCGAGTGGGTAGCACAGTCCCCAGCTCGGCCGCCGGCATAGTCCGTAGCGAGAAGCGGGTGATCGACGAGGAGTCGTCCGGGCCCGCATCGCACGAGGACAGCCACGAGCAAGCGCTCTGAAGTCTTCCAACGTGCTCGCGGGGGAGGCGGTCGAGCTGCGATCGACGCGCGACGCCGTCCCAGTTGTCGATGGGTGAGCGGAACCCTCGTCAGCGGCTTTCGATCATCGCCAGCGCATCGATCTCGACACGAGCACCCGGAAGTACCAGCCCCGCGACCTGCACGAGCGAACTCGCCGGTCGCGAGACGGCTGCAAGAAACTCGTCACGTGCAGTTCGCACCTCGCCGATATCCGCAAGATCGGTAAGGAAGTACGTCAAGCGGAGTAGGTCCCGTGGCTCCGCACCGGCCGCGCTCAGCGCCCGCCCAAGGTTGGTGAACACTTGCCGGGCCTGTACCAAGGCATCGGACGCGTCGACGAGAGCACCCTCGCGATCAACTGGGAGCTGACCAGAGATGGCAACGAGCCGACCTTCGCCGATCACCGCGTGGCTGTAGCCGTTCGTTGGTCCGAGTCCGTCGGGCCGTTCGAGGTGCTCGATCATGACCACATCGTCTTCCATAAGCCCAGGAGAGGGACGTCC
The DNA here is from genome assembly GCF_006717045.1 of Pseudonocardia cypriaca. Taxonomy (NCBI): domain Bacteria; kingdom Bacillati; phylum Actinomycetota; class Actinomycetes; order Pseudonocardiales; family Pseudonocardiaceae; genus Pseudonocardia; species Pseudonocardia cypriaca. The sequence goes on along the minus strand of NZ_VFPH01000002.1, from coordinate 1,264,661 downwards.
GGGACATGCCCCCGCAACGGGATCCCCTAACGGGACAGATCAGCGGCCTGTACGAGGGGATGCCCGGGTCGGCGCTGGTCACGTGTCGCCGAGACAGCCGCCAGGCGCCGTGACATGCAGGTAGTTGAGCCTGCCTGCCAATCTGGCGTTCGAGCTGGCCAGCGGGTGTGCGGCGTGGCGCGACCTCGAATGGGTGAGCTGCTGGTAGACGGGCGATTGCTGAGATCAACTCGCCTGACCAGGAGCTTGGAGGTGCTGTACTACCAGTCTGGGATGACCGTGTCCAATCGCGCGCTCGCGCTGCTCGCTGCGATGGCACCCACGCTCGCCCAAGCGATGGAAGTCGCCCGAGCCAAGGCGCTCGTGATCCTCGACGGCACCCTGCTGCGCATCGACCGGGTCGGCATGGTCTCGGGCCGCGACCGCGCGTTCTATAGCGGCAAGCACAAGGCCCACGGCCTGAACGTGCAGGTCATCGCCGACCCCATCGGCAGGCTGGTGTGGATCTCCCCCGCCGCTGCCCGGGGCGCGCCACGACATGGGTGCCGCCCGAGCCGGGCGGCCGAGCTCATCGCCGCAGTTCAGACTCTCATGATCGCCAACGCTTGATCAGGTTGGCAAAGGCTCAGTCCCCGCCCACTCGGCAGCGACGGACTCGTCCAGAACAGGCGTGTCCCCGCGCCGGGGACGGCCGCCAAAGCAACCACAATATTCGGTAGTTATGCCAAACCGACCACCACGCCACGCAAGAGAGCCGACGCAAGCCCGGAGTATCACGCGAAGCCAGGAGCTGGGCCCGACTCCTTCCGACCCGAGCCGGGAACGGCGCGCCAACCGCAAGCGTTCCGCGGAACGCGCCGCGGATCAGCGCGCCGAGGCAACCGCCCCCGGGAGCACCCGCGCCGCCTCCGCCAGACTCGGCCCGTACCAGGTCAGAAGCCGCCCGCTGACCAGCGCCGCCGGCACGCCGGGAAACGCGTCCGGCCCGTCGTCGGCGGTGAAGAGGTACGGCTCGTCGGGCAGCACCACGAGGTCGTGGGGTGGCAGGTGGGCCGGGTCGATCCGGGGGTAGCGCTCGTCGGCGTCGGCGAGCACGTTGTCGACGCCGAGGCGGTGGAGCACCGCGCCGGTGAAGGTGTCGCGGCCGACGGCCATCCACGGCTTGCGCCAGATCGGGACGACGGCGCGGCGCCGCACGGGCGGCTCCGGCAGGGTTGCCCAGGTGGCCTCCGCCTCGTCGAGCCACGCCGGGCGGTCGAGGCCGCAGGCGTTCAGCATCCGGGTGAGGGAGGCGAACGCACCGTCCAGGGTGCGGATGTCGGTGACCCAGACGGCGAGGCCGGCTGCGCGCAGCGCGTCGAGGTCGCTCGGGCGGTTCTCCTCCTGGTTGGCGACGACGAGGTCGGGTGCGAGCGCGACGATCTTCTCGACATCGGGGTTCTTGGTGCCGCGCACGCGCTGGACGTCCAGGTCGGGCGGGTGGGTGCACCAGTCGGTGGCGCCCACGAGCAGATCCGGCGCGGTGACGGCCACCGCCTCGGTGAGCGACGGCACGATCGACACGACCCGGGTCACGCGCTCGGGTACGGCGACGGTCAGGCCGAGGTCGTCGATCATCGGGGGTCGCCTGCCAGCACGGACATGACCAGCTCGTCGTGCCACTGCCCGTCCCAGTGCAGGGTGTCGCGCAGACGGCCCTCCAGCACGAAGCCGCACTTCTCGTAGACCCGCCGGGCACGCGGGTTGAAGTCGTAGACGCCGAGGCTCAGCCGGTGCAGGCCCACCCCCAGCGCGTAGTCGACGACGAGCCGGGTGATCTCGGTGCCGTAGCCGCGGTCGGTGTAGGGGCTGCCGAGCAGGATGCGGTAGTTGGCGGAGGCGTTGTCGACGTCGAGCATGTTGATCACGGCTTCGCCGAGGAACGCGCCGTCGGCGATGCGGACGGCGGCCCAGTCGGCCCGGTCGTGGTGGTCCTGCCGGGTGGCGAGCCACCACTTCACCTCGTCGGGGTCGACGGCCTCGTGGCTGCCGGTGAGCCGCCGCACCTCCGGGTCCCGCAGGGTCGTGAGGTAGTCCTCCTGGACGGCCGGGGTCAGAGGCTCGAGCCGGACGCGCTCGCCGGTGAGCGTCGGTTGGTCACGGAACACCTCGGCGCCGATCACGGCGCCCAGCATGCACCAGGCGTTCAGGGACGGCGGAGCGCCCTCACCGCCAGCAGGAGCACCAGCACGGCAGCCGCCACCAGGAGTGCGATCAGCCCGAGGTCGGGGCCGTGGGAGTGGCTCTCGTGGGCGAGGAGGTAGACGGTCACAGCAGGCCTCCGATCGAGATGGTGATCCCGGCCGCCAGCAATGCGCTGCCCACCGGGGCGACGAGCCGGGCGCCCCACCGCGTGGTCTTCTCGGCGACCATCACGGCGGTGAGCGCGAGCATCCAGGCGAGGCTGCCCACGCCGGTGCCGAACATGACGAGCATCAGCGCCCAGCAGCAGCCGAGGCAGGACAGCCCGTGGCGCAGCCCCATCCGCCACGCCGCGCCTGCCCCGCGCCGGTAGTGCTGCCACACGACGCCCACCGGGTTGCGGCACGCGGTGAGGCAGGCGTTCTTCAGCGGGCTGAACTGGAACAGCCCGGCCAGCGTGAGGGTGGCGCCCAGTACCAGCTCCGGCCGGGCGGCGAGCCACGCCCAGCGGTCCACGAGCGCGTGCACCCCGGTGTCGCCGAGCAGGGCGATCGGGGCGAACGCCGCCCACACCGCGACGTACCCCGCGCCGAGCGCGGCCAGCGCGCGGCCGGGGCGCGGTGCCCGAGCGGCCACGACGGTGAACAGTCGCACCAGCGGCACGACGGTCGGCAGCATCATCGCGCCGATCATCACCAGCCACACCGCGAGGAACCCCGCGATGCGCACCGGCCACGGCCACGGCGAGCCGTCGAGCACGACGTCGTGGTGGCCCAGCTCGTGGCCACCGCTGACCACGAGCCAGCCGGTGAGCAGCCAGCAGGCGCCCGCCACGACCCAGACGGCGATGGCGGGGTCGCGGCGGGCGCCCGTGAGCGTGGTCATCAGGCCGAGAACCGGAACGAGGCCTGCATCGAGTTCTTGCCCGACAGCTCGACGTCCGGCCTGCCGAGCAGCCGGCCCGCCTGCCGGAAGAGCGTCGCGGTGCCGGGGAACGCAGGCGATCCGGGGACGGTGGAGAACACCGTGTCCTGCAGGGTGGTCTGCCCGGTGGCGCCCTGGAACGGCGTCAGCTCCGCCTCGACGACGTCGCCGATCCGCAGCGTGCCCGCGCCCCCGTCGACGGTGAACGTGACGTGCGCGCGCTCCACGGCCACGACCTCGCCGATGAGCCCCGCGAGGTCGGCGACCGCGCCCCCGAGCTGCCCGGTGAACACGTCGAGGATCGCCTGCCGCTGCTCCTCGCTGCACCGGTCGTCGACGTAGATGGCGGCCTTCCAGTTGCCGGCGAGGGGGTTGCCGGGCAGGTGCGCGACGACCGCGATCGCGCGGTCGGATACGTCGAGGCCGCGCACGGTTCCGCTGTCGATGTACCAGGCGATGGTGCCGTCGCAGGTGCCGCCGTCGGGGTCGAGCCCGACCCAGCAGGGGCAGATCGCGTCACAGGTGCAGACCTCGAGCATGCGGCCCTCGAGGGTGTAGGTCGTCGTTCCCACTGTGGACGTCATGGCTCCTCCTCATGGACGAGGCACGACGGTTCCAGCAGGGCGTTCCCGGATCGTTCCTCTAGAGGAGCGCGGCGCAGCGGGCGGCGTCGAGCGGCTGACCGACCTGCCGGAAGCCTTCGGCGGCCGCCCGGAACTGGGCGGTGGCGCCGCGGTCTCCCGTGGCGCGCAGGCGGTGGCCCCTGACCTCGGCGAGCGCCGCGTGCCACGCGGGCAGGCGCATCACGACGGTCGCGAGCATCTCGGCGGCCTGCTCGTACTGCACCGTTCGGTCCAGGTCGCCGCCGCGGGCGGCCGCGATCGCCGCGGGGACGGCGAAGGTGATCCGGCAACCGGGGCAGGTCTCGAGCGGGCCGCGCACGGCCGCCTCGGCCTCCTCCAGCGCGGCGAGGCCCGCGTCGGGGTCGGCGGCTGCGGTGATCCGGGTCCCGTAGATGCGGTCCAGCAGGTGGAAGCCGACGTCGGAGTCGCGGGCAACGGCGAGCGCATCGTCGAGGAGCGTGCTCGCCTCGGTGCGGCACCCGCGGTGCAGCGCGACCTCGGCCCGCCGCTGCAGCGCGAGCGCCTCCCCGGTGGCGGCCCCGATGCCCCGGCTGATCCGGACGGCCTCGGTGAGGTCCGCGGCGGCCCGGTCGAGTTGGCCGGACAGGAGGTTGGCCTCGCCGCGCAGGGTCACGGCGAAGGCGTGCCCGCGGGCGGCGCCGAGCCGCTGCGCCTCCGCGGCGAACGAGTCGGCGAACGCGATCACGTCGGGGTCGGGCCGGTTCCCGTAGAGGAGCCGTTGGCTGATGCACAGGTGCCCGTCGAACACGCTGATCGCGAGTGCGCGGATGGCGTGCGTGTCGTGCAGGTCGGCCCACACGCTGCCGCGCAGGTCCCCGCGGGCGTGCGCGGCGGCCGCCTGTGCCCACGACGCGATCACGAGGCTGGTGGCGTCTCCTGACTCCAACGCCAGTCGGCGGCACTCCGCGGCCTTCGCCGTGCCGAGCGCCGGGTCGGCGAACCCGAGGACCGCCGCTCCGCAGAGCGCCAGCGCGTGGGCCAGCCTGCCCTCGACCGTCCCGGGTTCGATTCCCTCGAGGGTGCGCAGCGCTCCCGGGGGGTCGCCCTGCTTGACCTGCGCGAGCGCCTGCTTCGCCCGGATTTCGTCGACGTCCGGGCCGCCGACGGCCGCGGCCGCCGCGTACGCGCGCGGCGCCCGCACGTCGCCGAGCGCGTCGAGCGCCTCCGCCCGCAGGCGCAGCGCCTCGCCGTGCCCGGGGGAGTGCTCCAGCAGCGGCTCCAGGTGGCCGAGCGCGTCGGCGAAGGCGCCGAGGCCGGCAGCTCGGCGGGCCGCGGCCAGCAGCGGCCCGACGGCTTCGTCCGGACGGCCTCCGGCCAGCCAGTGCCGGGCGACCAGCGCGGGGGCGGCGCCGGCCCGGGCGAGCCGGCCCGCCGTCTCCCGGTGGATCGCGATCCGCCGGTGCGGCGGTACCTGCCCGATGAGGGCCTGGCGCACCAGTTCGTGCCGGAACCGGTAGCGCCCGTCGGTGACGGTCAGGGCCCCGTTCTCGAGTGCCGTGTCGAGCAGCTCGAACGCGTCCGCCTCGGAGAGCCCGGTCAGCGCCGGGACGTCGACGGGGTCGAGGTCGTCGCCCGCGACGGCGAGCCGGCGCAGCATCGCGGCTGAGGTGTCGTCGAGGTCGAGGAACCGCGCGGTGACGGCGTCCCACACGGAGCGGCCGACGGCGAGGGTCCCGGCGGGACCGACGGTGCCGGCCAGCTCCAGCACGAGGAACGGGTTGCCGTGGGCAGTGCGGACGATGTGGGTGAGCGCCTGGTCGGCGGGCGCGGCCGGGGCGCCGGCGCGCGCCAGCTCGACGACGTCCTCCCGGTCGAGCGGACCGAGGTCGATCTCGGTGGAGCGCCCGGCCCGGTCCAGCGCCGCGACCGCCCGGGTGAGCGCCTGCCGGGCGGACTCGGGCCGGAAGGCGAGCAGCACCAGCACCGGGACCCGCCCGCCGGCGTGCGCCAGGTGCAGGCAGGCGTCGACGGTGGCGTCGTCGGCGAGGTGCGCGTCGTCCAGCACCAGCAGGACCCCGGTGGCATCGCGCGCGGTCAGCAGGCGGTGGACGGCGCCGATCACCAGGTGCCGGGTGAGCGCGCCCTTCCGCGGCGGGGCGGGAGCGGCGAGCGGCGTCAGGTGGGCCAGGGTCGATCGCGCCGGGGCGCCGAGGGCGTCGAGCAGGCTCCGATCCCGGCCGATGAGCTGCTCGGCAGCGCCCACCAGCGGCCCGTACGGCTCGCCGCCGAGGCGCGCGGCGACCGACACCGCGGTCCACCCGAGCTCGCGCGCCGCTGCGGCGACCCGCCGGCAGAGGGCCGACTTGCCCATCCCCGCGTGCCCCCTGACGACCAGGGCGTCCACCTCGCGCCGCTCGGCGGCATGCAGTGCCGCCGTCGCGGACGCCAGCTCCAGCTGCCGCCCGACGTACGCCGTGGCGGTGCGGGCCATGCCGGCGACGCACTCGTCGTAGAGCGCCTGGGTCTCGGGCCCCGGCCGGATGCCCAGCTCGCGTTCCAGGTGGGTGCGCAGCTTGCCATACCAGCGGATCGCCGAGTGCCGGTTGCCGTTCGCGAGCGCCTCCCGCATCAGCTCGCGGTGCGCCTGCTCGTCGGACGGCTCGACCTCGGCGATCCGGCCCCATCGCCCGCCGGCCCGCAGCAGGTCGAGGTGCAGCGCCGCGAGGTGGTCGCGGCGCGCCTGCGTCCACTCCTCGTAGAGCGATCCCGGCAGGAGGCAGCCGGGATGGGCGGCGGTGGCGTCCGCGCACGCCGCGGCGTCCCCGGAACGCAGCGCCGCTGCGGCCGCGCGTTCGAACTCCTCGACGTCGGTCTCGACCCGGCACGACGGGAACAGGTACACGCCCCCGCCGCTCAGCACGACGGCGTCGTCGCGGCCGATCGCCTGGCGCGCGTGGTGCGCGGCCTTGCGCAGGTTGGCCGCGCCTTGCGGGGGGCTCAGGTGCGGCCAGAGGGCGTCGAGCACCTGGTCGCGCAGGAGGCGGTGGTGGTCGGCGAGCGCGAGGAGCTGCACCAGCTCCGCGGACCGGCGACCGGGCCACTCGGTGACCGGCTCCCCGCCGACGAGGACGCGGAACGTCCCCAGCAGCTGGATGCGGACCTGATCGGCCATGACCACTCCACCGGTGCCAGAGGGCCGCTCAGCATAGCGCCGAAACCGCTGTTCAGCGCCCTTCCGGCGGCGCGAGCAGGGCCGGGCCGAACCGGCGGAGGAAGTCCCGGAACACGCGCACGGCCGGGCCGGCCGGGCGGTCGGCCACCCAGACCAGCCCGACGGTGCGGGTCGTCCGCGGCTCGGTGACGGCCAGCTCGACAACGCCGGGCGTGACGTGGGTCGAGGGGGCGAGCAGCGCCACCCCGAGGCCCGCGCCGACGAGCCCGCGCAGCGTCTCCCCGTCCTCCCCCTCGAACGCCATCCGCGGCACGAAGCCGGCCTCGCGGCACCAGGCCTCGGTGAGGCTGCGCAGCCCGAACCCGGGCCGGTAGCCCACGAACTGGGCACCGGCTGCGGCGGACAGCGGCAGGCCGTCGCGGTGGGCGGCGAGCGGGTGGTCGGCCGGCACGACGAGCCTCAGCTCCTGCTCGTACATCGGGGCGGTGACGAGGGCGGGGTCGGCGGGCAGCGGGGAGGTGAGGCACGCGTCCACCTCGCCTGCCCACAGCCGCTGGATGATCGCGTCGTTGCCGCCCTGCGCGAGGTCGAACCGCACGTCGGGGTGCGTCCGGCGGAACTCGCGCAGCAGCCTCGGCACCGCCTCGGCGCCGAACGTGTGGAGGAAGCCCAGCGCCACGCGGCCGCGCACCGCGTCGGCGTCCGTGCCGATCTCGCGGGCCGCCGCGTCCAGCTCGGCGAGCGCGCGCTCGGCGTGCCGCAGCAGCGTGCGGCCCGCGCGGGTGAGCCGGACCGCGCGCCCGGCCCGGACGAACAGTGCCACGCCGAGGTCGCGTTCGAGGCGGGCGACGCCCCGGCTCAGCGTGGACTGCGGCACGCCGATCGCGTCGGCGGCCTGCGTCATGTGTTCGCTGCGCGCGACGGCGGTGAACTGCCGCAACCGGGGAGCGAGCGCGGCCAGCAGCTCGGACTCATCCATTTCTTCATCGTATGGCGAGCAAAGATGCATTGGACGCATCGAAAGGCCGCTCCTACGGTGGTGAGCGATGACAACGATTGCCCTGCCGCGCACCGGCCACGAACGCGGGACGCCTGCCTACCGGCGCCTCGGCGCCGCGATGTGGTGCGCGGGCCTGGCGACGTTCGTGCTGGTCTACTGCGTGCAGGCGCTCCTGCCGACCCTCGCGGCCGAGTTCGACGTCTCGTCGTCGGTGGCGAGCCTCGCGCTCTCGGCGACCACGGGAACGCTCGCGCTCGCGATCGTCCCGCTCTCCGCCGTGGCCGAGTCGTGGGGCCGCGCGCGGGTGATGACGGTGGCCCTCGCGGCGTCCGCCGTGCTGGGCGTGCTCGCCCCGCTCGCGCCCACGTTCGGCGCGCTCGTCGCGGTCCGGGCGCTGCAGGGCGTCGCGCTTGCCGCCCTGCCCGCGCTGGCGATGGCGCACGTGACGCGCGAGGTAGCCCCGCGCTGGCTCGGCGGCGCCGTCGGGCTGCTGATCGCGGGCAACACGATCGGCGGCCTGTCCGGACGCCTCGTCGCCGGCGCGGTCGCGGACCTGGCCGGCTGGCGCGTTGCGCTGGCCGTCATCGGCGGGCTGTCGCTGCTCTGCACGCTCGCGTTCCGGCTGCTGCTGCCGCCCGCACTCGCCCCGGCCCCGCCGCGCGTGCGCCTGCGGGAGCTGGACGGCCCGCTGCGCGCGCAGCTGGCCGACCCCGGCCTGCGGTGCCTGTTCGGGATCGCGTTCCTGCTCATGGGCGCGTTCGTCACCGTCTACAACTACCTGGGCTTCCGGCTGCTCGCGCCGCCGTTCGAGCTGCCGGCCGCGCTCGTGGGGCTGGTCTTCCTCGGCTACCTCGCCGGCACGTGGGCCTCGACCGGCGCGGGCCGCCTCGGTGACCGGTGGGGCAGGCGCCGCGTGCTCTGGGCGGCGGTGCTCGTGGCCGTCGCCGGGGCCTGGGCGACGCTGCCCGACTCGCTGCCCGCCGTCCTGGCCGGGCTGCTGGTCGTGACGGTCGGGTTCTTCGCCGCCCACTCGGTGGCCAGCAGCTGGGTGGGCAGGCGCGCGTCGATGCTGGCTGCGGGCTCCCCGGCCGTCGCGTCCTCGCTCTACCTGTTCGCCTACTACCTGGGCAGCAGCGTCGGCGGCGCGGCGGGCGGTGTCGCCTACGACCTCGGCGGCTGGCCCGCCGTCGTGGCCTACGTGACCGCGCTGTTCGCGGGCGGGCTCGGGCTGGCGCTCACGCTGCGCCGCATCGGCGCCCTAGCGTGACACCACCTCGTCGTGCCCGAGCGCGATGCGCGGGGCGAGGGCGCCGGAGCCTGCCGTGATCAGCGCGATGACCACCAGCAGGAGCGCAGCCGACCACGACTGCCCGTCGCTGACCGTCAGCAGCGCGGTGGCCAGCAGCGGGACGAACCCGCTCACGATGCCCGCGACGTTGGCCGAGAGCGCCACCCCGCTGTAGCGCAGCCGGGCGGGGAAGAGGTCCGTGAGCAGCGCCCCGGACACCGCGTACGGGATCGAGAGGCACGCGACGGCCAGCGTCACCCCGATGATCACGAGCGCGGGGTTCGTGGTGTCGATCATCCAGAACGTGGGGAACGCGACCAGCGCCGAGACGATCCCGCCGATCAGCGTGATCCGGCCAGGCCCGTACCGCTCCGCCATCCGCCCGCCGACGATGAGCACGGCGATCTCGACGGCGGCCGCGACGAGCGTGGCCGTGAGGAGCAGCGAGCGCGGCATGCCGAGGTTGGCGGTGCCGTAGCTGATCACGAACGTGGTGATGAGGTAGAAGCCGCCGATGCCGAGGAACGCCGTCCCGGCACCCACCAGCAGCTGGGGGAACGCCCGGCGGAACACCTCGGGGACGGGGGAGCTGGCGAGCTCGTCCTCCTTCAGCAGCTGCTCGAAGAGCGGGGACTCCTCGACCCGGCGCCGGATCCACAGCGCGATGTACAGGAGTGGGAACGCGGCGAGGAACGGCAGCCGCCAGCCCCATGCGTCGAAGCTCTCCGGCGGCAGCAGCGAGACGAGCAAGAACGCGCCGGACGACAGCAGCGTGCCGATCGGGGAGCCGATCTGCGGCATCGCGGCGTAGCGGCCGCGGTGCTCCTTCGGTGCGTGTTCGACGGCGAGCGTGACCGCGCCGCCCCACTCGCCGCCGACCGCGACCCCCTGCAGCAGCCGCAGCAGGGTGAGCAGCACCGGTGCGGCGACGCCGATGGAGAAGTAGGTGGGCAGGAGCCCGATCGCTCCGGTGACGAACCCGATCAGGGCGACCGTGATGATCAGGCACTTGCGGCGGCCGATGCGGTCGCCGAGGTGGCCGAACAGCACGGCGCCGAGCGGGCGCGCGAGGAAGCCGACCGCGAACGACGCGAACGCGCCCGCGGTGGCCACGACCACGTCGTCGCTCGCGAAGTAGAGCCGGTTGAACACCAGCGACGCGGCGGTGCCGAAGAGGAAGAAGTCGTACCACTCCAGCGCCGTGCCCACGAACGCGCCGAACGCGACCTTGCGCGCCTCGGCCTCTGTGACGGTGACCGCCATGTCATCCCTCCTGGTCCAGGCCGAGCTTCTCGGCGCCGTGGGTGCACTGCCCCCCGACGAACGTCGCGATGACACCGACGTCGCCGATCCGGTCCGGTTCGACGACCGTGACGTCGTCGGTGAGCAGCACGAAGTCGGCGAGCTTGCCGGGCGTGAGGCTGCCGCGCTCGTGCTCCTCGCCCGCGATCCAGGCGGCGTCGAGCGTGTAGGCGCGCAGGGCGGTCGCGGCGTCGACGCGCTCGTCCGGGCCGATCACGGCCCCGGTCGACGAGCGGCGCTGCACCATCGACTGCATGCCGAGCAGTGGCGCACCGGCCGCGACCGGCCGGTCGGAGCTGCCCGGCACCCGCAGCCCGGCGCGCAGGAAGCTCGCGTGCCGGTACAGCCCCGCTGCCCGGTCCGGCCCGACGGCGGCGGCCATGGTGTCGCCGATCTCGTACAGGAACCTGGCCTGCGGCACCGGCGTGACGCCCAGCTCGGCCATGCGCGCGATCTGCTCGGGCGTGGTGACGGCCGCGTGCTCGATGCGCGGGCGGGCGTCCGGGCGCGGGCGGGTGCGCTGCATCTCGGCGAACGCGTCGAGGGCGAGGTCGATCGCGCGGTCGCCGATCGCGTGCGCGGCGATCCGCCACCCGGTGGCGTGGGCACGCAGGATCAGGGAGCGCAGCAGGTCCGGGTCGTCCTGGAAGTAGCCGTGCGAGTGGCGGTCGCAGAAGACCTCGTGCATGGCGGCGGTGCGGGCGACCAGCGAGCCGTCGGTGAAGATCTTCATCGGCCCGATGCGCAACCGGTCGTCACCGAAGCCGGTGCGGATGCCCAGGTCGAGGCCGATGCCGTCCGGATCGTTCGCGTGACCCGTGACCGGGTGGAGTGCGTCGGCCACCGGCATGAGCTGCACCCGCACGGTCAGCGCGCCGGCGTCGCGGGCCTGCTGGTAGGCGGCGAGCTCGCGTGGTGAGCGCCCGACCCAGCCGCCGCCGATGCCGCACTCGGTGACGTGGGTGAGCCCCTCGGTGGCGTAGACGGCCGACGCGTTCCCGATCGCGCGGGCCAGATCGCCGGTGGCGTACGGGACGAGCAGCGCGCTCGCCAGGTTCTGTGCCTGCTCCTCGAGCGTGCCGGTGGGGTCGTCGGAGTCGTCGCGCACCACGACGCCGCCCTCGGGCACCACCGCGGTGCCGTCGAGCACGCCGATCCGGTCGAGCACCGGGCTGTTCACGGTGGTCACGTGCCCGGACCGGTGCTTGAGCACCACCGGGCGGCCGCCCGCGGCCCGGTCCAGCTCACGGCGGTGCGGGTGCCCGCCGATGGCGGTGTCGTCGTAGCCGGCGCCGACCACGAACGCGTCCGGCGCGAGGGTCGCCGCGCGCTCGGCGACCCGGTCGTAGAGCGTGGCGAGGTCGGTCAGGCCGGAGAGGTCGACCTCTTCGAGCGACGAGCCGAACCACGCCATGTGGTTGTGCGCGTCGCCGAACCCGGGGACGAGCGCGGCGCCCTGACCGTCGATCTCGGTGCGTCCGCGCAGCCCCTCGGCATCCAGCGCCAGCACGCGGCCGTTGTGCACGGCAAGCGTGTGCGCGCGGGGACGTGCGTCGTCCATCGTGACGACGGCGGCGTTGCGTACGACCAGGTCGATCTCCATCGTCACCCCAGGTGGTGCAGCCGCGTGAGCGGCAGCGTCGCGGACCGGTGCAGCGGGATCTCCCGGCCGTCGACGCGCACCGGGATGGGCTCGGGCGCGACCTCGACGGTCGGGGTGGCCGTGTTGTGGAGCATGTCGGCGCAGGTCAGCCCGCGGCTGTCGGCGATGGGGGAGTAGGTGCGCCCGGGCGGCAGCGCGGCCCGGTCGGCCTGCTGCGACACGAACACGTGCGCCAGCCGCGCGGGTGCGGCGCCCCGCCCGCCGTAGAAGGCGCGCATGCGCCGCGGCTGGGTGAGCCGGGTGGACCCGGAGCCCGAGCCGGCCGCGCCCCATGCCACGAACCCGGACTTGATCACCAGCTCGGGCTGGGCGCCGAACCAGGCCGGGTTCCAGAGCGCGATGTCGGCCAGCCTTCCCGGCTGCAGCGACCCGACGTGCGCCGCGATCCCGTGGGCGACGGCCGCGTTGTGGGTGAGCTTGGCCAGGTAGCGCAGCACGCGGGCGTTGTTGGGGACGTCCGGGCCGGTCTCGCCGGCCAGCGTCGCCTGCACCGATGCGAGCTGCCACGTGCGGCGCGCCGACTCGGCGATGCGGCCCATGCCGAGCGCGTCGGAGTTGACGATGCTGATCGCGCCCTGGTCGTGCAGCCAGTTCTCGGCGGAGATCGCGTGCTCGCGGATCCGGCTGGCGGCGATCGCGGCGTCGCTCGGGACGTGGGCGTGGCCGCGGTGCACGGTGAGCGTCATCGGGCCCAGCTCGGCAACCGTTGACGGGGTGAGCGGCAGGGTCGGGGTCGTCGAGCTGGTGAGCACGTTGGGCCGCGAGACGATCGACAGCAGGTCGGGGTGCCCGCCGCCGCCCTCCACGTGGTAGGCGTGCACGGTGCGGCCGCCGACCGCGTCGAGGGTGTCGGCGAGGTAGCCGGACTCGTTGAGCGTGTCGGTGTGCAGGGCCACCGGCAGGTCTGCGCCCTCGGCGACGGACAGGCAGGTGTCGATGACGTCCGGGGTGGCGCCCCAGTCCTCGTGCACCTTGAACCCGGCGCAGCCGGAGAGGACCGCCTCTTCGAGGAGCCCGGCCGACGTGGACGACCCGCGGGCCAGGAACGCGGCGTTGATCGGGACGTCCGCCCACCCGGCGATGAGGGAGTGCAGGTTGTAGCGGGGGTTGGCGCCCACGTCCCACGCACCGCCGATGCCCATCCCGACGATCGTCGTGACGCCCGCCGACAGCGCCGCCGCGGCGAGGTCGGCGTTGGACAGGTGGACGTGCGAGTCGACGATGCCGGGCGTCGCGAGCAGGCCCTCGCCGGTGATCATCGCGGTGTGCGCGTCGACCTCGAGGGCCACGCCGTCCAGTACGTCCGGGTTGCCGGCGCGGCCGACGCCGACGACGCGGCCGTCCTTGATGCCGATGTTGGTCTTGCGGATCCCGAGCACCGGGTCGAGCAGGACCACGCCGAGCACGATCATGTCCAGCGCGGACGAGCGGTCGGCCGAGCTGGAGACGAGCGCGCCGTGGCGGGCGGTCTTGCCGCAGCCCCCGAGCAGCTCCTCGCCGGGCTCGGTGTCGTCGGCCTCGACCTCGACCCACAGCTCGGTGTCGGCGAGCCGGATGCGGTCACCGGTGGTGGGGCCGTAGCGGCGGGCGTAGTCGGCCCGGTCCAGCGTGGTCACGCCGTACCCCCGATCCGGACGACGGCCACCTCGCGTTCGGCCCCGGCGTCCAGCCGCAGCGCCGTGCCTGCCGGGACGTCGAGCCGGTAGCGGCCTTTCGGCGCCTGCACGTCGAGTGCCGGGTTCAGCTGGTCTAGCGGGACGTGCGACGAGACCCAGATCGGCAGGTGGCCGGTGTTGCGCAGCACGGCGGTGCCCCGCTCGCGGCCCGGCGCCAGCTCGACGTCCCCGGCGGCGACGCGCACCGCACCGGGACCGTCGGTGGGCGGCGGCCCGAATGGCGCGTCGACGTGCACCAGCACCGAGCCGTGCGGGAACAGTGCCTCCACCTGCAGGGCGGGCACCGCGGCCGGCACGCCGTCGACGAGCTGCTCGGGCTTCACCACCTCGCGCGCCCGTGCGACGACCTCCTCGTAGGGCAGGCCGTCCCAGGCGAGCTCGCAGATCTCGTCGCACACCAGCGCAACGGCCTCGGGCGCTCCGAGGACGGCGCCGCGCGCGAGGCGGCGGCGGGCCAGGTCGGCGCCCGCGGCGAGGAGCAGCCGCTCGTGTTCGCGAGGGGTCAGGTGCATCGGCCCTCCGGGATCGGCATCCGGCACAGCATGGAGGCCGGACGGTCGGTGGGATAGCCGGATGCCCCACGAGATCGGGCTCTCAAACTGTGCAGATGCACAATCCGAGTAAACGAGTGACTCAATCAAACAGTTGAATGATAATCTGCTCGCATGACTCGGATCCTCATCAGCGGGGGCGGCATCGGCGGCCTGGCGCTCGCGCAGGCGCTGCGCCGCGCCGGCCTGGACGTCGCGGTGTACGAGCGGGACCCGTCGCCGCAGCTGCGCAACCAGGGCTATCGCATCCACATCGACCGCGACGGCAACGCCGCCCTGGCCGCATGCCTCCCGCCGGACGTCCTCGACCTGGTGCAGCGCACCAGCGGGGTCAACGGCGACCTCGTCGCCGGCTACACCGACCAGCTGGAGCAGGTGATGGCCCAGACCTTCCCGCCGATCGGCGACGAGATCACCTGCGTCGACCGCTTCACGTTCCGGCAGGGGCTGCTCTCCGGGCTCGCGGACGCCGTCCACTTCGGGCGGACGGTTGCGGGTTTCGAGGTGTTGCCGTCCGGCCGCGTGCGCGTGGACCTCGCCGGGGGTGGCAGCGACGAGGGCGACCTGCTGGTCGGCGCCGACGGCGTCGGGTCGGCCGTGCGCCGGCAACTGCTCCCGCACGCAGCCGTGCGCGACCTCGGGGTCCGGTGCCTGTACGGCCGGATGCCGCTCACCCCGGCCACCGACCCGCTGGTGCCCGCCGACTTCGACCGCGGCTTCTCCTGGGTGGCCGACGACGCCGGGTACGGCGCGGGCTTCGCCCCGGTCCGGTTCCGCACGCCGCCGGGCAACGGCGCGTCCGACTACCTCATGACCGTCCTCACCGCCAGGCCCGAGCGCCTCGGCGTGCCCGACGAGGCGCTGTTCCGGATGGCGCCGGAGGAGATCTGGGCGTTGACCGTCGACGCCACGGCCGGCTGGCACGCACGGGTCCGCGATCTGTTCGGGCACGCGGACCGGGGCACGTTCTTCCCGATCACGATCCGGGCGGGCGAGCGCGTCGAGGCGTGGGAGCCCGGCCCGGTCACACTGCTCGGCGACGCGATCCACACCATGCCGCCAACCGGCGGGGTGGGCGCGAACACCGCGCTGCGGGACGCGCAGACGCTCGCGGCGGAGCTGACCGGCGGGTCGTCGCTCGTCGACGGGGTCGCGGCGTACGAGCGGGTCATGCTTCCCCGCGGGTTCGAGGTCGTCGAGGGGTCGCTGCGGATGGCCGCCCAGATGTTCGGCACGCCGGTGTGACCGGCACCGGACTCGCCGAGTGGTCGGCGGCGCCCGGGTGAATCATGCGGTCGCCCCTTCCCGCGGCACGTGATCCAGAACACCCTGGGAGGTCCGTCGAGCGAGGAGGCGCGCCAGATGACGCAGACCGCCGAGACCCCGACCTTCGTCGGCCGGAGCGTGCCCCGCCGCGAGGACGCCGCACTGATCACCGGCCGGGCCACCTGGACCGACGACATCGCACCGGCCGGCACGCTCCACATGGCGGTCGTCCGGAGCCCGCTCGCGCACGCCCGGATCCGGGGTGTCGACGCGGGCGCCGCCCGCGCGCTGCCCGGCGTCGTGGCCGTCCTCACCGGCGAGGACCTGGCCGGCGAGTTCGCGATCGGCCTGCCGTGCGGGTGGCCGGTCACGGAGGACATCAAGATCCCCGACCACCCGCCGCTGGCGCGGGGCGAGGTCAACCACGTCGGCGACGGCGTCGCCGTCGTGCTGGCGACCGACCCGCGCACGGCCCACGAGGCGCTCGGGCTCGTCGAGGTCGACTACGAGGAGCTGCCGGCGGTCGTGGACATCGAGGCGGCCCTCGAACCCGGCTCCCCACTCGTGCACGAGGAGCTGGGCACCAACCACTGCTACACCTGGCCACTGGCCGTCGGCGACGTCGAGGGGGCCTTCGCGCAGGCCGACGTGGTGGTCGAGGGGAGGTACCTGCAGCAGCGGGTGCTGCCCTCGGCGATGGAGCCCCGTGCGGTCGTGGTCGTCCCGGAGCCGGTGGGCGGCGCGTTCACCGTCTACACCTCCACGCAGGTGCCGCACTTCGTGCGCGACCTGCTCGCCCTGATCTGCGGCGTCTCCGACAGCAAGATCCGCGTCGTCGCCCCGGACGTCGGCGGCGGCTTCGGCTCCAAGCTCAACGTCTACGCCGAGGAGGCGCTCGCGTTCGCGTTGGCGCGGCGTCTCCGCAAGCCGGTGAAGTGGACCGAGACGCGCTCGGAGAACCACGTCGCCACAACCCACGGGCGCGGCCAGATCCAGAAGATCGCGGTCGCGGCCACGCGCGAGGGCAAGATCCTCGGGATGCGGGTCGAGCTGCTCGCGGACATGGGTGCCTACCTGCAGCTGCTCACCCCCGGCATCGCCGTCTTCGGGGCGTTCACCTACTGCGGCCTCTACGACTTCGGCGCCTACTCCTTCGAGTGCAAGGGCGTGTTCACCAACCTCACGCCCACCGATGCCTACCGCGGCGCGGGCCGCTCCGAGGCCGCCTACGCGCACGAGCGGATCATGGACGACCTCGCCCGCGAGCTCGGGATGGATGCCGCCGAGGTGCGGCTGCGCAACCTCATCCCGCCGTTCTCCGAGCCGCGCACCGTGCCGTCCGGCGTGATGTACGACTCCGGCGACTACGAGACCACCATGCGCAAGGCGATGGACCTCGTCGAGTACGAGCGGCTGCGCGCCGAGCAGCGCGAGCGCCGCGAGGCGGGCGACGTCGTGCAGCTCGGCATCGGCATCGGCAACTTCACCGAGAGCGGCGGGCTCTCGCCGTCCAAGGTCGCAGCCGGGGTGCGGCTGCAGAGCGGCGGCTGGGAGGCCGCGACCGTGCGGATGACGGTCGGGGGCAAGGTCGAGGTCGTCACCGGCACCTCCCCGCACGGTCAGGGGCACGAGACGGTGTGGGCGCAGATCGCCGCCGACGCACTCGGCGTGCACCCCGACGACGTCGAGGTGCTGCACGGCGACACGGCGATCGCCCCCTTCGGCCGCGACACCTACGGCTCGCGCAGCCTCCCCGTCGGCGGGGTCGCCGTGCACGTGGCGGCCGGCCGCGTCGCCGAAAAGGCCCGCGCGATCGCTGCGCACCTGCTCGAGGCGGCCGAGGACGACCTCGAGTTCACCGGCGGCCGGTTCTCGGTGGCCGGCACGTCCGGTCCCGGGATCACCATCCAGGAGGTTGCGCTCGCCGCGTCGCTGGCGAACAACCTGCCCGAAGGGATGGAGCCGAACCTCACCGCCGACCACCACTTCGACCCGCCCAACTTCACCTGGCCGTTCGGCACCCACATCTGCGCGGCCGAGGTCGACACGCAGACCGGACGCGTCGAGATCCGCCGCTACGTGGCGGTGGACGACTGCGGCCCGATCGTCAACCCGGCGATCGTCGAGGGCCAGCTGCACGGCGGCATCGCCCAGGGGGTGGCGCAGGCGCTCTACGAGGAGGCCCTCTACGACGCGGCGGGCAACCCGAAGACCGGCACGCTCGCCGAGTACCACTTCCCGACCGCGATGGACCTGCCGAACTTCACCCTCGACCAGACGGTCACCCCGTCGCCGACCAACCCGATGGGGGTGAAGGGGATCGGCGAGTCCGGGGCGATCGGGTCGTCACCCGCGGTCGTGAACGCCGTGATCGACGCGGTCGCCCACCTCGGGGTCACGCACCTCGACATGCCGGTCAGTCCGGAGAAGGTCTGGCGGGCGGTCAGCGAGGCGGGTAACACTGCGAGCACTCGCCAACGCTGACGGGAGGCCGACATGGTGGCGATCAACTGCGACATGGGCGAGGCCTTCAGCATCTACCGGTGCGGCGACGACGAGGGGCTGATGCCCTGGATCACGCTCGCGAACGTGGCCTGCGGCTTCCACGCCTCCGACCCCCGGGTGATGCGGCGGACGGTCGCGCTCGCCAAGGAGCACGGGGTGAAGGTGGGCGCCCACCCGTCGCTGCCCGACCGCGAGGGTTTCGGCCGCCGCGAGATGAAGATGGAGCGCGACGAGCTGACCGCCGCCGTGATCTACCAGGTCGGCGCGCTCTCCGGCTTCCTGCGCGAGCAGGGGATGGAGCTCAACCACGTCAAGCCACACGGTTCGCTGTACGGGATGGCGGCCCGCGACGAACAGGTCGCCGAGGCCGTCGCCGACGCGGCCGCGGTGTTCGGCGTGCCGCTGATGGGCATGGCGGGCACCGTGCACGAGAAGGTTTGGGGCGCGAGCCCCGGCGGGTTCATCTCCGAGTACTACGCCGACCTCGACTACCGCCCGGACGGCTCGCTGATCATCACCCGGGAGCACGCCGCGTTCGACCCGGGCTCATCGGCGCAGAAGGCGGTGCGGGCCGTCACCGACGGCGTCGCCACCGCCGTCGACGGCACCGAGATCCCGGTGCGGGCCGACTGCGTCTGCGTGCACTCCGACACCCCCAATGCCGTCGACCTCGCGAAAGCCGTTCACGAGGCGCTGCGTCCCCACCTGAGCTGAGAGGAGCCCGCGTGAGCCGCCACGAGGTCGTTTCGCCGATCCCCGGTGTCTTCTACCGCCGACCCGACCCCGACAGCGACGTGTACGCGAAGGAGGGCCAGACCATCGGGGCCGACGACACGGTCTGCCTCGTCGAGGTCATGAAGTCCTTCCACCCGGTCCCGGCAGGCGCGGCGGGCACGCTCGTGGAGTTCCTCGTCGAGAACGAGGACGTCGTCGACGCTGGCCAGGCGGTCGCGGTGATCGAGGCCGGGTGAAACGGCTCCTCGTCGCCAACCGCGGTGAGATCGCGGTGCGGATCATCCGCGCCGCCCGCGACCTCGGGATCTCCACGGTGGCGGTGCACAGCACGGCCGACGCCGAGGCCAGGCACGTCCGACTGGCCGACGCGGCGGTGGAGATCGGGCCGCCGCCCGCGGGCAAGAGCTACCTCGTCGTCGACGCGATCATCGAGGCGGCGCGCTCGGCGGGCGCCGACGCCGTGCACCCCGGCTACGGGTTCCTGTCCGAGCGGGCCGGGTTCGCCGCGGCCGTCGCCGACGCCGGGCTCGCGTTCGTCGGCCCGGACGCCGCCGTGATCGACCAGATGGGCGACAAGGTCCGGGCCCGCCAGGTCGCCGCCGCAGCGGGCGTTCCGACGGTGCCGGGCACGCCGGGCGGCGTCGATGACGTGGCCGCGGCGGTCGCCGCCGCCGCGGACGTCGGCTACCCGGTGATGCTCAAGGCCGCGGCAGGTGGGGGCGGGCGCGGCATCCGCGTCGTCGAGGACGAGGCCGGCCTGCGCACCGCGTTCCCGGCCGCGTCCCGGGAGGCGTCGAGCGCCTTCGGCGACGGGCGGATGTACCTGGAGCGCTTCGTGCGCCGGGCCCGCCACGTCGAGGTGCAGGTTCTCGGCGACGGCACGGACGCCGTGCACCTTTTCGAGCGGGAGTGCTCGCTGCAGCGGCGCAGGCAGAAGGTGGTGGAGGAGGCGCTCGCGCCGGGCATCGACGCGGGGGTGCGCGACGCGATGACGGCAGCGGCCGTGCGGCTCGCCCGCGAGGTCGGCTACCGCAGCGCGGGCACCGTCGAGTTCCTGGTGGACGACGAGACGCACGCGTTCTTCTTCATCGAGATGAACACCCGCATCCAGGTGGAGCACCCGACCACCGAGCTCGTCACCGGGATCGACCTGGTCACCGAGCAGCTGCGGATCGCAGGTGGCGAGCGGCTGCCCCACGGGCAGGACGGCATCGCGGCCCGCGGGTGGGCGATCGAGTTCCGGGTGAACGCCGAGGACCCGGCGCGCGGGTTCATGCCCTCGCCGGGGAAGGTCGGGCGGGTGGAGCTGCCGGCCGGGCCGTGGGTCCGCGTCGACACCTGGCTGGAGCCCGACGTCACGGTCCCGCCGTTCTACGACTCGCTGCTGGCGAAGGTCGTGGTGTGGGGCGAGGACCGGGAGACCGCCATCCGCCGCTCCCGCCGGGCGCTCGCGGAGTTCGCCGTCGAGGGCGTCCCGACGACGGCCGGGCTGCACACCGAGATCCTCGACCAGCCGTGGTTCGCGGCGGGGGAGTTCCACACCGGGACGTTGGAGCAGTGGTTGTCCGACCGTGAGGAGCCGACGGCATGACCGCGATGACCGAGGTCCAGCCCGCCCGCTACAGCTGGGGTGGCGACGAGTTCATCTTCGTCGAGCTGGCCGAGGAGATGAGCCTGCAGGCCAACTTCCGGGCCATGGCGATCACGAAGAAGCTCTCCGACGCGCGGCCCGACGGCGTGCTGGAGATCTGCCCGGCGAACGCGTCCTACCAGGTGCAGTACGACCCGGACGTGCTGGAGCCCGCCGAGCTGCTCGCGCTGCTGCAGGACCTGGAGCAGCAGGTCGGGGACGCGCACGAGCTCGCGCTGTCCACCCGGGTGCTGGAGGTCCCGGTGCTCTACCGCGACCCGTGGACCACCGAGACCCTCATGCGGTTCCGCGACCGCCACCAGGACCCGAACGCCACCGACATCGAGTACGCGGCCCGCATCAACGGCTACGGTGGCGTGGACGACTTCATCGCCGCCCACTCCGGCTCCCCGTGGTTCACCTCGATGGTCGGGTTCGTGGCCGGGCTGCCGTTCCTCTTCCAGATGGTGCCGCGGGAACGGCAGATCATCGTGCCGAAGTACCTGCGTCCGCGCACCGACACCCCGAAGCAGACCGTCGGCTACGGGGGCTGCTTCGCCTGCATCTACTCGGTGCGCGGAGCGGGCGGCTACCAGATGCTCGGCATCACGCCCGCCCCGATCTACGACCCCACCCAGTCGCTGCCCGACTTCACCGACTTCATGGTGCTGTTCCGGCCCGCCGACATCGTGAAGTTCGCGCCCATCGACCGGGAGCGCTACGACGAGCTGCTCGCGGAGGTGGAGGCCGGGACGTTCCACGTCACGGCGCGCCCCGTCGAGTTCCACCTGCAGTCGTTCCTCGACGACCCCGACGGCTACAACGCCCGGCTACTGGAGGTCCTGAAGTGATCGAGGTGCTCAAGCCAGGGCTGTCCACCACCGTGCAGGACGCCGGCCGGACCGGCTACTACCACCTGGGCATCCCGCCGTCGGGCGCGCTCGACCAGTACTCGCTGCGCGCGGCGAACCTGCTCGTCGGCAACCCGGCGGGCGCCGCGGTGCTCGAGGCGGTCTACATGGGTCCGGAGCTGGCGTTCACCGACGACGCCGTGGTCGCCGTCGCGGGCGCGAGCATGGTGCCGAAGGTGAACGGCGAGGAACGCCCGCTGTGGGAGTCGTTCCCGGTGTCTGCGGGTGACGTGCTGAGCTTCGCCTACCTCACGGCGGGGGCACGGGCGTACATCGCCGTCTCCGGTGGGATCGACGTGCCCGAGGTGCTGGGCAGCCGCTCGACCTACGCCCTCGGGGCGCTCGGCGGCTTCTCCGGCCGGCCGCTCGCGGCGGGGGACCGGCTGCCGGTCGGCTCCGCCCCGGGAGCGTCCCCCGGCCGGAGCGTGCCAGCCGACCTGCGGCCGAACGTGGCGAAGGACATCGAGGTCAGGGTCGTCATGGGCCTCTACGACCACCGCCTCAGCGAGGCCGGCCGCGCGGCCTTCCTCGACAGCACGTGGGACCTCACGCCGGTCGCCGACCGCATCGGCTTCCGCTACGCGGGCCCGGAGCTGGAGACGGTGCCGCGCGAGCCCCCGTTCGGCGCCGGGCAGGACCCGTCGAACATCGTGGACGCGCCGTACCCGATCGGCTCGATCCAGGTTCCGGGCAGCGTCGAGCCGATCATCCTGCACCGCGACGCCGTCTCCGGCGGCGGCTACATGATGATCGCGACGGTGCTGTCCGGCGACCTCGACCTCGTGGCCCAGTCGGCGCCGAAGACCCGCACCAGGTTCGTCGAGGTCGACCTGGACGGCGCTCTCGCCACCCGGTCCGACTACCGCAAGCGCACCCGGCGGCTCGCGGAGGCGCTCGGGAGCTGACCTCGGGCGGTGCCCCTTAACGTGTGCGGATGCCGCAACCCCGTGACGACCCTGCGGCCGCCCGCTGGACCGCGCTGGTCGGGCGGCTCCGCGCCGACGCCGACGCGCTCGTCACCGAGTTCGTCGACCGCGTGCGCGCCATCGGCCCGTACGGGCGCGGGGTGGTGCCGCACGAGGTGCTCGAGGCCGACGCCGACCGCACCTTCGACTACCTGCTGCGCCGCGTGGCCGGACAGCCCGTCCCGGAGCGGCTGATCGACATCGGCCCGTCGATCGGCCGGGACAGGGCGCGCCGGGGCGTCCCGCTGAACGACCTGCTCACGGCGGTGCGGCTGGACTTCCGGGTGCTGTGGGCCGGTCTCGTCGAGCGGGCGGAGCCCGCCGAGGAGCCGCTCCTGGTCGCCCACGTCGAGGACGTGTGGGCCGCGGTCGAGGACTACACCACCCAGATCCAGGTGAGCTACCAGGCCGAGGCGGCGCTGCTCGCCCGCGAGCGGCAGGGCGAGCGCACGATGCTCGTCGCCTCCCTGCTCGCGGGCCGTGACCCCGACCCCGACGAGGTGAAGCGGCTGGCGGTCGCGCTCGACGTCGACGTGGACGCCGACCTGCTCGTCGCCGCAGCGACGGCCGCCGCGGGCCCGGGCTTGCGGCGGGCGGCCGACCGCCTCGGGGCGGACGGGCGGATGGTGCACGTGCAGACCACCGGGCGACACGTCGTGCTGATCGCGCGCTGGGAGGGCGGGACGGGTGCGCCGGTGCGCGCCGCGCTGGCCGGGGTGCCGTGCGGGGTGGGCCCGCTGGCGCACGGCCTCGCCGACGTGCCGCACAGCGCCCGGATCGCGGGCGAGATCGTCGACGTCTCGACGGGGACGGCAGGCCCGCGAGAGCTCACCGACGCCTGGCTGCCCCTCGCCGCCGCGCGCCTGACCGACACCGCCGCCGAGCTCGTGCGGAGCGAGCTCGGTGGGCTCGCCGAGGTGCCGCACCGGGAGCGGGAGCGGCTGCTGGCGGCCGTGCGCGCCTACGCCACCACGGGTTCGGTCGCGCAGGTCGCGGCCCGGCTGTACTGCCACCGCAACACCGTGCTCAACCGCCTGCGCCGGTTCGCCGAGCTCACCGGGCGGGACGTCACGGTGCCGACCGACGCGGCCGTGGTGCTCCTCGCCCTGGAGTGCCTCCGCTGACCGTGAAAGGGTTCACCCATGGATCCCGAGAACCGCTCCGACGAGGACGACTCCGGAGTCCTCGAGCCGGAGGACAGCCTGGACGACCGCGGCGTCGGTGACGTGCTCGACGAGGGCTGGTCGCCTGCCGAGAAGCCGTGGGCGAGCACCGGCTGGGGCACCACGGCCCGCGAGGAGGCGGGCGACGAGCCCCTCGACGCGCGGCTCGCGCGCGAGCTCCCGGACGGCGAGGAGTGGCTGGGCGACGATCTGGGGGACGCCTCCGACACCGACGGCGAGCTGCTCGACGACGAGGTCGGCGACGTGCGCGCCGGCCGGCTCGTGGCGGCGGGCGGCACGTTCGACGACGACGAGGAGCTGTACGCGCTCGACGCGGGCATCGACGGGGGAGCGGCGTCGGCGGAGGAGGCCGCGGTGCACGTGGTCACCGAGGAACGCAGGCTGGACGACTGATCCCCGCGTAACGTCACCGGCATGAGTGACGTGGACGCGACCGACACCGCTTTCTGGCATCCGTTCGCTGCGATGGGCGCTGTGCGCCACGGCGAGTTCGTGGTCACGCGTGGCGAGGACGTCTGGCTCTGGGACGAGGCGGGGAACCGCTACCTGGACGCCACGGCGAGCCTGTGGTGCGTCAACGTCGGCCACGGGCGGCGCGAGATCGCCGAGGCCGTCGCGGCGCAGATGAGCGAGCTGGCGACCTACCACACGTTCACCGACTTCGCGAACCGTCCTGCGCTGGAGCTGACCCGCAGGCTCGCCGGTCTCGCCCCCGTCCCGGGGGCCAAGATCTTCCTGGTCAACGGGGGCGGGGAGGCGATCGACACCGCCGCGAAGATCGCCCGCGAGTACTTCGCACGCACCGGGCAGCCGGAGCGCACGGTGCTGGTCAGCCGGCGCCACGCCTACCACGGCACGCACGGCTTCGGCACCGCGCTCGCCGGCATCCCCGCCAACCGGCTCGCCGCGCCGTTCGTGCCCGACGTCGTGCAGGTGGAGTGGGACGACCCGGAGGCGCTCGACGCCGAGATCGAGCGGATCGGGCCGGGGCGCGTGGCCGCGTTCTTCGTCGAGCCGGTGATCGGGGCGGGCGGGGTGTACCCGCCGCCGCCCGGCTACATCGAGCGCGTGCGCGAGATCTGCACCCGGCACGGGGTCCTGCTCGTCATCGACAGCGTGATCTGCGGGTTCGGCCGGCTCGGCGACTGGTTCGGCGTCGACCGGTTCGGGATCGTGCCCGACCTCGTCACGTTCGCCAAGGGCATCACCAGCGGGTACGTGCAGCTCGGCGGGGTGGTGGCGCACGAGCGGGTGGCCGAGCCGTTCTTCGCCGACGGGGCACCCCCGTTCCGGCACGGCGCCACCTACTCCGGCCACCCCACGGCGTGCGCGGCCGCGCTGGCGAACCTCGACGTGATGGAGAACGAAGGGCTGCTCAAGCGCGCCGACGGTCTGGAGCTCCCGCTGCACGAAGCCGTGCAGTCGCTCGCCGACCACCCGCTCGTCGCCGAGGCCCGCGGCGGCACGGGGGTGCTCGCCGCGATCGAGCTCGACCCCGAGCGGCTGGCCGCGAACCCCGCGTTGCCGGCCGCGGTGGCCGCCGGGGCCCGCAGGCGTGGCGTGCTCGTGCGGCCGATGGTCTCCGCCGTGGCCGTGTCGCCCCCGCTGACCTTCACCGAGGGGCACATCGAGCTGCTGACCGAGGCGCTGCGGGGCGGCCTCGACGATGCGAAATGAGCCGCTGACCCGATCGGGCGTATGCAGTACGTCGAACAGTCGAAGGGTTGCCCGGGCCGCGACCCGACCGTGGTGACCGGGCGTGACGAGTGGGGGACGCGCCGCGTGACCTGGGCATACATTCTGTGACTGACCTCACTCACGTGGGCACCGTGACGGGCGCGACCGCGCCTTCCCCGTAATCCAGTCGTTGTACTGACACGGCAAGGGAGTGCTTTGGGGGACGGGAGCTAGCGATGGCCGGTGAGGCGGTGAGTGGACGCTACGGCGCTGCCCGGCACGCCGTGGCGGACGAGGACGGATCGCGGCGCCACCCGGCTTCCGGCGACCGGTCCCTCGTCGACCGGTTGCTGGCGGAGGGCGGCGACGAGCACGCCTTCGACTGGGGCTGGGGGGACCCGGGGACCTCGGACCGGGAGCCGCTGCACGACATCCCGGAGCTCTGGGGACCGGACGAGCGCTCCGCGCCGGACTCCGCCGAGCCGGACGGCGCCGAGGAGAAGCCCTTCCCGACACCGCGCCTGCACGCAGAGAACTCCTACGCCGAGAACTCCTACGGCGAGTGGTCCGATCGCGCGCTGGACGACCTGGGCGGCGACGAGTGGGGGACATCGGTCCTCGACGTCGAGGACCCGCGTCCGGACGTCGAGCACGGCGTGCTCGACCACCGGTTCGGCGGCTCGGGGTTCGGCGACGACCCCCTCGACGCCCTCTCGACCGCGCGGGTCCACGCCGAGAACGGCCCGCTCGGCGACGGCACGCGCGATCGGGACGCTCCGGACCTCGGGCCGACGCACGATGTCGGTATGGACGGTGACCACACCGGTACCCGGGCCGGGGCCGATCCGCTGGATCGATCGCCCTTCGCGCCACCGCTGCAGGACCGCGACCCGCTCGGCCGCGAACCGGACGAGCCCCACTCGCTGTTCGACAGCGAACCGCTGGACCGCGACCCGCTGGGCGCGGAGCGGCCCGAGCGGAAGCTGGTGGACACCGACCCGCGGCTGCGCCGCTGGGCCGATCGCGACCGGCCGAGCACTGCGCCTTCCGGTGACCGCTCGGCCTTGCCGGCCCCGTTCTCCGACGAGCCCGCCGAGTCCGATCCGCTCCGCACCGACCGGGGTGGCGACGAACTGGGTGGTGGCGACCTGTTCGCGTCGAACAACGGTGACCACCGCGACGCCGACCCCTTCGCCGACCCCGCCTTCGCCGAGAGCGTCCTCACCGGGCGCATCCGCATCACCGAGGCCGATGGACCCGGTCCCGACGACATCTTCGGCCAGGAGCCCTCGCAGGCGCCCGACCCGGTCGACCTGACGCCCGACCCCACCACCGCGTTCACCGCGGTCGCGCCGGCTCACCGCAGCGCTCCGGAGGCACCGGCGCTTCCGCTCGAGGAGTACGCCGCCCGTCGTCGCGCCGCCGAGCAGGCCGCCGCGTCCGCCGAGGACGCTGCTGCGTCGGCCGCCGAACGGGCCTCCGCCGCCATCGCGGCCGCGGCGCGCGCTGCGGAGGAGGCCGAGGCGGCGGCGGAGGCGGCGGCCGAGGCGGCCGCGCAGGCCAACGAAGCGGCCGAGGCAGAGGTGCGCGCGATCGCCGACAGCGTCGCGCGCGGTGACGCGCCGGGCCGGCAGGACGCGCCCGAACCGCCCACCCAGGCGGTCCCGCTGATCGCGCCTGCCCGCGCCCCCGGACGGCGCCCGCCGCCGCGCCGCCCGGCCGGGCCGCCGCCCCGCTCCCCCCGGCCGGACGAGTCCGGGCGCACCAGCGGGCCCCCGCCCCGTGCCTCCCAACAGAACAGCCCCGTTCGCAGGAGCACGGACGGGGAGGCCACGGCCGTGCTGACCGGGCTGGACGCGTTGCGCGACCCGGTCCGGCCCCGGCGCACGGAACCGGCGCCCGCCGAGGCCACCACCATCACCCGGCGGCCGGTGGCCGCGGAGCCCGAACACGAGCCGGAGGAAGTCGAGGACGTCGACGACGTCGACGACTCCGAGCTCGACGACGAGCCCGAGGAGCGCGGCCTGGTCGGGCGTCTCACCTCGCGGCCGGTCCTCGCCGCCGTCGGGGTGGGGGCGGTGCTCGTGCTCGCCGCGATCGTCGCGCTCGTCACGACGTCCGAGCCCGAAGCGGCGCCCCCCGAGGCCACCCCGGCCGCGGTGAGCGCCCCGGTGGAGCCGCAGCAGCCCGAGCCGATGACTCCGGCCGTCGACCTGCACAGCAAGAAGGCGACCGCCTTCCTCACCGCCCTGCGCGACGCCGACATTCCCACCAGCAGCAGCGGGCAGGCCGAGGTCGAAGCGGCCGACGCGATCTGCTCCCAGCTGGACCAGGGGGCCGACGAGGCGCAGCTCGCGCGGTCGGTGCCCGCGGTGCTGCCGAACGTCACGCGTGGCCAGGCGAGCGACGTGGTGGACCACGCGCAGCGGTTCTACTGCTGAGCCACTCCGTGACCCGCGCTCACGGCGGGCAGAGGGTGCCCGAGTCGGGCAGCACGCCGTCGAGCAGCATCGCGTTCACCACGCCGGAGACGCACGCGGTGCGCGGGTAGGCCCCGGTGCCCGCACCCTGCCAGCTGATGAAGCGGGCGGTGGTGAGCGAGTCGGCCGTGCGCCGGGCACCGTCGAGCGCGCTGCGCGGGTCGGCCGCCGTGCCGATCACGAGGATCGGCGGCGCGGCATCGGCCTGACCGGCCAGCGGGACCTTCCGCCCGGTCGGCCACGGCGCGCACGCCAGCAGCCGCAAAGCGAGCGTCGCCCCGAACGTCGGGTACGCGGCGGTCCAGCGTTGTGCGACCTCCGCGATCTCGCCGGGGGCGAGGCGCCGCTGGGTGTCGTTGCAGCTGGTGGCGAGCATCCCGTCGAACAGGCCCCTCGGCCCGGTGAGCGGGGCGAGGATGGTCAGCATCGGGACCGGGTCGCCCGCGTTCGCCGCAGCGAGGGCCGCCGCGAGGCCCGGCCACCGCCGCGGCTCGCCGAGGCCCGCCAGCAGCGCGGTGACCGTGGCGCCCGCGGTGAGCCGGCTCCCGTCGGTTGCCACCAGCGGCTGGCGCTGGAGCTGCCCGAGGAGAGTGGCCACCGTGGCCCGCGGGTCGGGGCCGAGCGGGCAGTCCGGACGCGCGGCGCACGCCACCCCGAACGCCCCGAGGGCCGCCTCAGCGGCCGCGGCGCGGCTGTCGGTGAGGTCGGGCTCGTCCTGCGTGGGGTGCGGCGGCCCGTCGAGCACCAGCCGCCCGACGGAACGGGGTGCGGTCCTGGCCCACGTCGCGAGCGCGGCGGCGCCGTCGCCGACGCCCACCGCGGACAGCCGCTCCACCCCGAGGGCGGCGCGCAGCAGCTCGACGTCGGCCGCGGTCGCGGCGGTGCGGTAGCTGCCGAGGCCGCCGTCGAGGGTGAGGTTGCACTCCTGCACGACGGAGCGGGCCTGTTCGAGCAGCTGGGCGAGGTCCGCCTCGCCGGTGGACTCGGCGTCGGCGTCCACGAGCGCGGAGCGGGCGGTGTCCGGCGCGCAGTGCAGGATGTCCTCGCCCGCTCCGCGGCGGTCGAGGCCCACGAGCGTGTACTGCTGCAGCACCGACGGGTCGACCTGCCCCGCGAGAATTGCGGCGTGCCGGGTGGACGGCTCCCGGGTGCTGTCGCCGAGCACGAGCAGCGGTGGCCGGTCGGCGGGCGCCCCGGCCTCCCCGACGCGGATCACGCCCAGGGTCACGGCGCCGAGCGAGGGCTGGTCGGGATCGGCGGGCACGGTGAGCTCCCCGCAGTCCACCTGCAGCTGCCGGTCGGCGGGCACCGGTTCGACGAGCGTGACGAGGGTGTCCTCGGTGCACTCGAAGAACGGGATGCTCGCCCGCTGCGGTTCCGGTTCCGGGAGCTCCGGCGGCTCGGTCGGCGCGAGGGCACTGGGCGCCGCGGGCACGTTCTCGCCGCGTACGGCCACCGGCGGACGCTGCGACGGACCGACCGTGCAGCCGGCGAGCGCGGCGACGAGGCAGAGCAGAGCAACCAGGCGGAGGCGAGCCGCTCCGACCGCATGACGCGGTGGTCGTGCCACGTGCCCCTCCCGGTCGTGCTGGATCCGGGAACAGCGTGCCGCACACCCGGTGTGGGGGAGGTGAACCTATGCGACCCGCGGGCCGGGTTGGACGTGATCGAGCTCCAGTCGTACGGCCGCCGGGAGCTCGGTCAGGCCGAGGGACGCGCGGGCGGTGGTCAGCACCTCGGAGTGGAGGCGGGCGAGGATGTCGCGCACGGCGGCGTCGTCGGCGAGCCACAGCGTGATGCGGACGGCAGGTGCCGCTTCGGTGCCCACGAGCCGGGCCCTGGCCCGGCCGACCCCGGGCAGCTCGGCGGCCTGCGCGGCCATCGCCTCGGCCGCCGCGGCGGCGCTCACGACGATGGACGTGTCGATGCTGCCGTCGAGCGGTTCGCCCTCCAGCAGGAGGTCGGGACGGCGTTCCGGGCGCAGGGCGTGCGCGGCCCAGACCAGCCCGAGCACGGCGAGCAGCAGGCCGCAGGCGATCCCGACGACCCGGGCGACGAGCGGCTGCGCCTGCACGGCGTCGACGATCATCGGGTCCAGCAGCGGCCGGCCGGCGCGTGCCGTGCCGAAGTAGCCGTAGGACAGGAGCGTGACGAGGGTGCCCGCGGCGAGCAGGACGAGCCCGACCACCACCGCGAGCGTCCGCTCGCCGGTGGTGGAGCGGGCGATCGCCGCGGTCGCCCGCCGCCGCAGCGCAGGTGAGCTCGGGGCCGTGCTCTTCGGCAGGTCGGTCGTCACCGCGGCATCCTCCGCTCCTGCACGGTCACGGTGACCCGCGGCCGGTGGTGCAGCGGCATCTCGTCGAGCAGAGCCTCGACGCGGGCGCGCACGCTGTCGGCGAGCTCGGGACCGGCGCCGCTCCAGCCCTCCGCGGCCACCGACACCCGGCGCCGCGACGCCGTGACGGACGCTGCGGCGACGTCCTCCGCGGTGCGCACGCGGCGGCCGACGAGGCGGGCGAGCACGCGGGGCGACGTGGTGACGCTGATCTCGGGCGCCGGTCCGTCGACCCGGACGTCGTGGCGCCGGGCCAGCAGCCCGAGGAGCACGAGGAGGAGCCCGAGGACGGCGACGCCGATCGCGATGCCCGGCACCGGGGCGTCGGTCCACGCGGTCTGCTCGAGAGAGGCGAACCAGTCGGGCCACGGCACGACGAGCCCGTCGCCCCCGCCGGGCCGCACCGACGCCGCGACCACCTCGAGGACCACCAGCACCCCGACCAGGGCGACGGCGAGGCCGAGCAGCGGGGCGAGCACCCGCAGCAGCACGCGCACGACTTCCTCCTTCTTGTGGCTAGAGCAGCCGGGCCGCCGCGGGACGCGCCGGCCGCAGGCCGGCGATCGTCACGGTCATGGCGCGCACGCGGTGCCCGGTGACGCGCGCGAGCTCCTCGCCCACCTTGGCCCGCACGGCCGCGACGACGGTGCGCACCGGGGCGGGGTACTGGAGGGTGAGCTCGAGCCGGACGTCGACCGTGGGGGGATCGCCCGCCCCGGTGGTGATGCGCGCGCTGGCCCCGGCCTCTCCGATGTCGATACCCGCGAGGCGCCGTTCGTGGCGCAGCGTGCCGGGCACCTGGTCGGCTGCGTGCTCGACGATCTTGCGCAGCACGGCGGGATGGATCTCGAGCCGGCCACGCTCCTCGACGGCCGGGAGCCGGTTCACCGGTCGCGGCCCCGTCCGAGCAGGGCGTTGATGTCGAGCTGGCCGTCGAGCGCGCGGCCGACGAGCAGCCCGATCGCGCCGAGGACCAGCACGATCAGGAAGGCACCGAGGCCCCCGAACGCCCCGGCGATGCCGAGGGCGAGGCCTGCCAGCAGGCCGGTCTGGGTGGCGTTCATGGTTCTCCTCTTACAGCACTCTCTGGTTGCGGCGGCGGTGCCAGGTGCGGATCAGCGCGACGCCCACGCGCACCGGGAACGGCAGCGGCCGCACCACCTCGACGGGAGCGTCGTACCGGAGATCGTCCTCCACGATCCCGGCCTCGCGGAACCGGGCGATGCCCGCGACGAACACCTCCGGATCGCCACCGCGGTCCGGGTGGTTCTCGCGCACGAAGGCCCGGTAGGCGGCCCGCTCCTCCTCGTTCACAGCAGCTCCTCCGGCACGAGGATGTCGGCCACGGTGATGTCGACGGCCGCGCCGCCGCACAGCCGGGACACGTCGCGGCGCAGCGAGCGGACCACCTCCGGGATCGGCCGGTCGGCGCGCAGCACGACGGCCACCTCGACGGGTTCGTCGCCCTCGCCGATCCGGACGCCGACGAGCTTGCGCCCCGGCAGGTAGGTGGCGATGTCGTTGTAGATGCCGCCGTGCAGGGCGGCGACCGCGGGGTGTGCGGCGACGGCGGCCGCCACCCGTTCGGCCAGCTCGACCGGGTCGGGTGGGTTCGGCACGGCCGTCGTCCTCGTCGCTGGGGCCGTCACTCGACCCGCGCGGACACCACGGGCGGCTGCGCGTCCTCTTCGATGGCCTGCGGCAGGTGGATGTCGTTGACCGCGATGTTGACCTCGATCACCTCGAGCCCGGTCATGCGCTCGACGGCCGTGATCACGTTGCGGCGCACGGCCCTGGCCAGCTCGACGATCGACGCGCCGTACTCGACGACGATGTCGAGGTCGACCGCGGCCTGCTTCTCACCGACCTCGACCTGAACGCCCGCGATGTTGGCGCCGCCGGTGCCCCCGCCCGGGATCCGCTCGCGGATCGCGCCGAAGGCCCGGGAGACGCCGCCGCCCATCGAGTGCACGCCGGAGATCTCCCGCGCGGCGATGCCGGCGATCTTCTGTACGACCGAGGCGGCGATCGTGGTCTTGCCCTGCGTGGTGTCGTCGGCGAGCCGGGCCGGCGACGCGACGGTGGTGGTGGGTGTCGTCGTCGTGGGAGTCGCGGTGCTCTCGCTCATGCCGTTGATCCTTCTCCATCGACTCTTCGCGCCCGCGCGCGCGTGCGGAGCGCATTGGCGAGTGTTCGCCAGTGGGGTATGTGGGGTGCGGATTCTCGAACCCCTCTGCCGGGAAGTCACCCGATCGGGGTAGCGGCGGCGCGGCGGTACCGGAGCAGGAGGACCCCGTCCTCGTGCAGGGCGTCCGCGAGCTCGAGGGGTTGGCGGTGCTCGCTCGCCGGTCCCGTCGCGATCCGGCCTGCGGTGCCCCCGACGAGCACCGGCGAGACGGTCAGGCAGAGCTCGTCGACCGCGTCCGCCGCCACGAGCTCGCCGAAGAGGGTGGGCCCTCCCTCGCACAGCACCCGGTGCAGCCCGCGCCGCGCGAGCTCGGCCAGCACGAGGTCGGGGGTGAGGCGGTCGAGCGCGACGACGTCCCCACCCGCGGCGGCCAGCCGCTCGCGGCGCTCCGGGGGCGCGGACGCGAGGGTGAGGACGATCGGCGGGACGTGCGTGTCGGTGAACAGCCTCCCGCCGGGGTCGAGCATCGCCGAGCCGGTGACGACCGCGATCGGCGGCGGTGCGTCGCGGCCGCGGGTCGGCTTGCGGGCGCCCCGGTAGTCCTCGGCCCGCGCCGTCCCGGCTCCCACGAGGATGACGTCGGCGAGCCGGCGCAGCATCACGAACACCCGGTGGTCGGCGGGGGAGCCGAGGCCCGCGGAGCGGCCGTCGACGGACACGGCGCCGTCGGCGCTGGCCACGAAGTTGGCGCGCACGAACGGCGCGCCCAACTGCTCGGGGTATGCGTAGCGCTGCGCGAGCCGCTCGTCGTCCAGGTCGTCGTCGGCGGGCAGCAGCGGTCGCACGACGTCATCCCAGCACAACTCTCCGCGGCACC
The DNA here is from genome assembly GCF_006717045.1 of Pseudonocardia cypriaca. Taxonomy (NCBI): domain Bacteria; kingdom Bacillati; phylum Actinomycetota; class Actinomycetes; order Pseudonocardiales; family Pseudonocardiaceae; genus Pseudonocardia; species Pseudonocardia cypriaca. The sequence goes on along the minus strand of NZ_VFPH01000002.1, from coordinate 1,231,627 downwards.
GGCTACCGCTTCTCCCACCGGTCGGCGAACTCCCCTTGCCGGGGCGGCGGGCCGGGGAGGGGCTCGTGCTGCGGCGGGGTGCGCAGGGAGTCGAGCAGGAGCGCCAGGTAGCGCTCGCGCAGCTCGGTCGTCCGCTCCGGTGAGCCCCGCCGCACCGTGGACAGCTGCTCGAAGAGGAGGCCGAAGTCGGTGTGGGTCACGTCGGCCCGCAGCACCCCGGCCGCCTGCGCCTTGTCGACCACCGCACGGACCCGCTGGTCGCAGCGCTGGGCGAGCTCCATCAGCTCGGGCGTCGTGGTGAACGTGCCGGCGAGGGAGATCGTCATCGCGTGCGTGTCGGCGGCCACCACCGCCCGCGCGAAGGCCACGAACGTCTCCCAGGGCGGATCCGCGCTGTCCAGCGCCGCCTCCGCGATCCGGATGTAGAGGGACAGCCCGTCGGCGCACAGCCGCCGCAGCATGTCCTCCTTGCTGCCGTAGCGCCGGTAGAGCGCGCTGATCCCGACCCCGGCCCGCTCGGCGACCGCGGCGATCGGCGCGGTCGGATCGGCCACGAACACCTCCCGCGCGGCGTTCATGATCAGCTCGTCGTTGCGGGCCGCCTGCGCGCGGCGTCCGCTCATGGGTGCGGCTGGCATGCGCCCACCCTACCACTTGACCGGAACGTTCCGTTCCGCTACCTTAAAGGGGAACAGTTCATTCCGTTCCACGAGGAGTCCGATGACCGCGACGCTCGACCGGCCCCTCCCGGTCGCCATCCCCGCCGCCCGCTCGACGCGCTCGTCGTGGCTCGGCTTCTCCGCCGTCCTCGGCGCCGCCCTGATGAACCTGCTGGACTCCACCGTCGTGTCGGTCGCGGCGCCGGTCATCCGTGACGAGCTGGGTGGCACCAACGCCACGCTGCAGTGGACGACGGCGGGCTACACGCTCGCGCTGGCGGTGCTGCTGATCGTCGGCGGCCGGCTGGGCGACATGGTCGGGCGCCGCAGGATGCTGCTGATCGGCAGCGCCGGCTTCACCGCCGTGTCGATGCTGTGCGGTCTCGCCTGGTCTCCGGAGGTCCTCGCCGGCGGTCGGGTTGTGCAGGGTGCGTTCGCGGCGCTGATGCTCCCGCAGGGCTTCGGCCTGATCCGGGACGCGTTCCCGCCCGCCGAGATGGCCAAGCCCCTCGCCGCGTTCGGCCCGGTGATGGGCATCGGCGCGGTGCTCGGCCCGATCGTCGGCGGATTCCTGGTCGACGCGAACCTGTTCGGCACCGGCTGGCGGATGATCTTCCTGATCAACTTGCCGCTCGGCATCCTCACGGCGGTGCTCGCGGTGAAGCACCTGCCGAAGGTCGCTCCCGCCGCAGCGGGCACCCGCCTGGACTGGATCAGCGTCGCGCTCTCGGCGGCCGGCACCGTGCTTCTCATCCTCCCGCTGGTCCAGGGGCACGAGCTGCACTGGCCCGCGTGGACGATCGTCTCGCTGGTCGCGTCCGTGCCGGTGTTCGCGATCTTCGCCCGCCGCCAGTCGCGGCTCGCCCGCGCCGGCCGCACCCCGCTCGTGGAGCCCAGCCTCGCCGGGAAGCGCTCCTACGTGGCGGGCGTGGCGTTCGCGACGATCTTCTTCGCGGCGATGGGCGCGATGTTCACCATCGGCATGATGCTGCAGATCGGCCTGGGCTACTCGGCGATCGGCGCCAGCCTGATGATGGCGCCCTGGGCGTTCGGTGCGCTGGTCGGCTCGGCCGTCTCCGGGGTGCTCATGGCGAGGCTGGGCCGCGCGCTGCTGCACACCGGGCTCGCGCTGATGGGGGCGGGCGTGCTCGGGCTGTACGCGGTCTACGAGGTGGTGGGCGTCGAGGTCGGGTTCGCGACGATGGCGCTGCCGCTGCTGGTCGGCGGCACCGGAATGGGGATGATCTTCGTCCCGCTGTTCGACATCGTTCTCGGCGGCGTGGAGGACCGCGAGGTCGGTTCCGCGACGGGCGCGCTCAGCGCGATCGAGCAGCTGGGCGTCACCCTCGGCATCGCGATCCTCGGCACGGTCTTCTTCAGCATCGTCGGCGAGACGCCCACCGCGCAGTCGGCGGTCGACGCGGGCAGCGCGACGGCGTTGGTCGCGGCCGGCCTGATCGCGATCGGGTTCGTGCTCGGCTTCGCGCTCCCGAAGCGAGCGCGCGCAGGCGCTCACTGACGAGGGCTAACGACAGGGCCGGGTGGCACGCGCCACCCGGCCCGCTCGTGTGGGGCCACTATGGAGTGAAGGCCAGCCTCACCTATGGTGGATCCGTGTTGACGACGCCGGCCGCTCCCGCGCCCGCGGTCGGTGGGCTGCGCAGGCGCCGGCTCGCCGGGCTCGCCCTGCTCGCGGCCGTCCTGGTGGCGGCCTGCGTCGCGAGCATCGCGGTCGGCGCGAAGGCCATTCCCCTCGACGGCGTGTGGCACGCGGTGTTCACGCCGACCGGCCTCGGGGACGACATCGTCGTGCGCTCGCTGCGGGTGCCCCGCACGCTGCTCGGTGTGCTCGCGGGCGCCGCGCTCGGCCTCGCCGGGGCGCTGATCCAGGGCCACACCCGCAACCCGCTCGCCGACCCAGGGCTCCTGGGCGTGAACAACGGGGCGGCGTTCTTCGTCGTCATCGGGATCTACGCGTTCGGCGTCACCAACCTCTACGGCTACGTCTGGTTCGCCTTCGCGGGTGCGCTCGTCGCGAGCGTCGCGGTGTTCGTGCTCGGGTCGGTCGGCCGCGGCGGACCCACCCCGGTCACCCTGGCGCTCGCGGGCGCCGCGGTGTCGGCGCTGCTAGCCGCGCTCACATCCGCCGTCATCCTCGTCGACGTCCAGACCCTCGACGCCTACCGGTTCTGGGCCGTCGGCTCCCTCGCCGGGCGCGAGGTCGAGATCGCGGGGCAGGTGCAGTGGTTCCTGCTCGCCGGTGCGGTCATCGGGCTGGCGAGCGCCCCCGCGCTGAACGCGCTCTCGCTCGGCGACGACGTCGCCCGCTCGCTCGGCCACTCCGTGCGCCGCACCCGCACCATGGGGATCGTCGCGATCACCCTGCTGGCCGGGTCGGCCACGGCGGCGTGCGGGCCGATCGCGTTCGTCGGGCTCGTCGTCCCGCACATCGTCCGGTCCTTCACCGGCCCGGACTACCGGTGGCTGCTGCCCGCGTCGGCGCTCGCCGGAGCCGCCCTGCTGCTCGTCGCCGACGTGATCGGCCGCGTGGTCGTACGTCCGGGGGAGCTGCAGGTCGGGATCGTGCTGGCGCTGATCGGCGGCCCGTTCTTCGTCTGGCTCGTGCGCCGCCGGAAGATGGTGGCGATCTGATGGCAGTGCTGGAGAAGCAGCGCGTGCCCGGGCGTCCCGCGCTGCGCGCACGGGGGATGTCGCTGGTCTGGCGGCCGCGGTACGTGGTCGTGCTCGCGATCGGCGTGGCCGCTCTCGTGCTCGGCATGGCGGCGAACATCGGCCGCGGCGAGTACCCGATCAGCATCCCCGACGTGCTCGCCGTGCTGATGGGCGGCGGCGACTCGGGGCAGCGGTTCATCATCCTGGACCTGCGGCTGCCCCGGTCGCTCACCGGCGCGCTCGTCGGCGGGGCGCTCGCCGTTGCGGGGGCGATCACGCAGTCGATCGCGCGCAACCCACTGGCCAGCCCGGACATGATCGGCCTCACCGCGGGCGCCAGCGCCGCCGCCGTCTTCGTGATCGTGCTCGGCGGCGGGTTCGGCCTGGTCGGCGGGTTCCTCGCGGCCGCGGGTCTCCCGATGGCCGCGCTGGTCGGCGGGCTGGTCACCGCCGCCCTGATCTACGGGCTGGCCTGGCGGCGCGGGGTGCACGGGTTCCGGCTCGTGCTGGTCGGCATCGGCCTGCAGGCGATGCTGCTGGCCATCGTGCACTGGCTGCTCGTCGTCGCGGAGGTGTTCGAGGCGGCGCGCGCCTACGTGTGGCTCAACGGCAGCCTCAACGCGCGCGGCTGGGAGCACGTCCTGCCCGTGTCGGTCGCGCTCGTCGTGCTGCTGCCGGCCGCGTTCCTGCTGGCGCACGTCCTCGGCGCGCTGCAGTACGGCGACGACACCGCACGCGGCCTCGGCGTGCCCGTCAACCGGGCGCGGTCCCTGCTGCTCCTCGTCGCCGTCGGGCTGGCGTCGGTGGCCACGGCCTCCGCGGGGCCGATCGCGTTCGTGGCGCTGGTGGCGCCGCAGATCGCGCAGCGCCTCGTCGGGGGAGCGCGGCCGCCGATCGGCATGTCGCTCGTCGTCGGCGCGGCGCTCACCGTGATCGCGGACGTCGTGGCGCGCACCGCGTTCGGCGCCACCGAGCTGCCGGTCGGCATCGTCACCGCGGTGCTCGGCGCGCCCTACCTGCTCTACCTGCTCGCCCGCTACGGCCGGGAGGCCCGTGCATGACGCCGCTGACCAAGACCGACGCCTCTCAGAACGGCGCTGCCGCCGGCACGGACCCCGCCGTCCGGCTGCGGGCCGAGCACGTCCGGCTGGCCTACGGCGAGCGCGTTGTGGTGGACGGGCTGGACCTCGATGTCGTCGCGGGCACCATCACGGCGGTGATCGGGCCCAACGGGTGCGGCAAGTCCACGCTCCTGCGGGCGCTGGGCCGGCTGCTCAAGCCCACCGGCGGGCACGTCCTGCTCGACGGGGCGCGCATCGACAAGATGCCCACCCGCGAGGTCGCCAAGATCCTCGGGCTGCTGCCGCAGGCGCCCACCGCGCCGGAGGGGCTCACCGTGGCCGACCTCGTCGCGCGCGGCAGGCACCCGCACCAGGCGTGGTACCGGCAGTGGTCGGCCGACGACGAGGAGGCCGTGGCCCAGGCCCTCGAATGGACCGGCATCGCCGACCTCGCGGAGCGCCCGGTCGACGAGCTGTCCGGTGGCCAGCGGCAGCGGGCGTGGATCTCGATGGCGCTCGCGCAGGGCACCGACCTGCTCCTGCTCGACGAGCCGACGACGTTCCTCGACCTCGCCCACCAGGTCGACGTGCTGGAGCTGGTCCGGCGCCTGCACCAGGAGGCCGACCGCACCGTCGTCATGGTGCTGCACGACCTGAATCTGGCCGCCCGCTACGCCGACCGGCTCATCGCCATGCGGGACGGCCGGGTCGTCGCCGCCGGTGAGCCTTCGGAGGTCGTCACCGAGTCCATGCTCGCCGAGGTTTTCGGGCTCGCGGCCCGCGTGATATCCGACCCGGTGGCCGGCACCCCCCTCGTCGTGCCCATCGGCGGTCACGCTCAGTCGTCCTGAGCTCCCTGTGTGTCACGTGTCACCATGTGACCTGCGACGACCAGGATCGAGTGAGAGGAGGCCGTGGTGGAGCGCTCCATCTTCGACCACGAGGGCCCCTGGACCGAGGCCGCCTACCTCACCCTGAAGCACGACGGCCGCGTCGAGGTCGTTGACGGCACGCTGCTCATCGGCCCGAATGCGCGCCCGCGGCGGGCTCGGGCGATCGAGCGCGTGCGGGCTGCCGTGGCCGCGGTGCTGCCGGACGGGCTCGTCGTTCGCGGCCCGGTGCCGCTGCGCCTCGGCCTGGACTGCGTGCTGGTGCCGGACCTGATCGTCACAGCGGCCCCCACCGAGGAGAGAACCGGTGACGAGCCCGCCGAGGACGCGGAGCCGGTGGTCCTCGACGCCGCCGCGGCGCTGCTGGTGATCGAGGTGGTCGGCTCCGACCACGGTGCTGCCGACCGGAGCTTCAAGCTGCAGCTGTACGCCCGCAGCCGCATCCCGTACTCGCTGCTGCTCGACCACGACGGCCCGTTCGCGGTCGTCGACATGATCATCGGCGGCCGGTACCACGAGTACGCCCGCGCGGGCGGCGACGAGACGCTGCTGATCGAGGAGCCGTTCCGGCTCGAGCTCGACCTCGCGGAGATCACGGCGCCGGACTCCGCGCCGCCGGCGACGTCGCCTGCCGAGGGCCCACCCACCCAGACGCTCCCCGTGATCCCGACCGAGGAGCCGGGCGTCAAGGCCTGACGCCCGGCACCGGTGAACCCGGGCTACTGCCGTCGCGGCACGTAGGTCAGCACGACTGCGCCGCTGGCGAACGGCCGCGTGGCCGTCAGCTCGAGCCGGGTCGGTTCGCCCTTCCCGTCGAAGAGCCGGGTACCCCCGCCCTGCAGGAGCGGGTCGACGATCAACCGCAGCTCGTCGACGACACCGAGCCGGACGAGCGACGTGGCCGCGGCGGCGCCGGCGAACAGCGCGAGGTCCTTGCCGGGCCGGGCCTTCAGCCGCTCGATCTCGGCCGGGACGTCACGGGACAGCACGTGGCTGTTGTGCCAGTCGCTGCCGGTCAGCGTCTGCGAGAGGACGTACTTCGGCAGCTCGTTCATGAGGCGTGCGGTTTCCCGCTGGGTCTCGCTGCCCGCCGATGCCTCGGCCGTCGGCCAGTACGCTGCGAGCTTCTCGAAGGCGACCCGGCCGAACACCATGCCGTCGATCGAGCGCAGCGTGTCGAGGATGAAAGAGTCGAACTCGGCGTCGGCGAAGTGCCAGTCGATGTCGCCGTTCGCGTCCTCGACGTAACCGTCGACCGTCATGTTGATCTGCAGGAAGAGCTTGCGTGCCATCTGGAATCCTCTTCAGGGGTGGTGGGTGTCATCCGTACTGACAGCCGGGCGCCCCGGGAATCACCGGAGCCGGCAGCGGAGTTCGTCGCGCAGGCGGAGGCGCTCCGGAACGAGCTCTTCGCGCACTGCTACCGCATGGTCGGCTCGGTGCACGAGGCTGAGGACCTCGTCCAGGAGACCTACCTCCGCGCCTGGCACGCGCTCGACTCGTTCGAACGGCGATCCTCGATGCGGACCTGGCTCTACCGCATCGCGACGAACACCTGCCTGAACGCGGTGGAGGCTGCGCGGCGGCGTGCGCTGCCCGTGCAGTTGTGGCCCGCCTCCGATCCGGCCGACGCGGTGGCCGAGGCCACTGACGTCCCCTGGGTCGAACCGCTCCCGACGACGAGGGTCGCCGTCGGGCCGGAGGACGCGGCCGTGGAGCGGGAGAGCCTGCGGCTGGCGTTCGTCGCGGTGCTCCAGACGCTCCCGCCGCGTCAGCGCGCCATCCTGCTGCTGCGCGACGTCCTGCGCTTCTCCGCCGCTGAGAGCGCGCAGATGCTCGACACGACGGCCGTTGCCGTCAACAGCGGCCTGCGGCGGGCGCGGGACCAGCTCGCGGCCCGCGTGCAGACCCCCGCCGAGCCCGCAGAGCCGGAGCTGCGCCGCCGGCTCGACCAGTACGTCGCCGCGTGGGAGGCGAAGGACGTGCCCGCCATCGTGGCGCTGTTCAGCGCCGACGTGATCTGGGAGATGCCGCCGCTGGCGGCGTGGTACCGCGGGCAGGCGGACATCGCCCACCACCTCGCCGAGCGGTGTCCGGTGCGACCGGGGCAGGCCCGCCTCGTGCCGATCCGGGCGAACGGCCAGCCCGCGTTCGCCACGTACACGCGGGAGCCGGACGGCTCGCAGCGGCGGGCGTTCCTGCAGGTGCTCGACATCGGTCCGGGTGGGATCGAGCACGTGTACGCGTTCGGCGACCCGGCGGTCTTCGCGCTGTTCGGCCTCCCCTGACGATCACCACGACCGACGACGGGACATGTGATTAGGCTCCCGGCATGGGAAAGACCGTGCGCGAGACGTTCCGGGCGCCCGCCGACCTCGACCGGGTCGACACCCGGGCCCGGCCGATCGGGCCACGGGACAAGGCGGCCGCGGCCGAGGAGATGGGCGACATCGGCAAGCGCCTCGACCACCTGCAGGAGGCCCTCTACGCCGAGGCCACCGGCGGCAGCCCGCGCGCCCTCCTGCTCGTGCTGCAGGGGATGGACACCTCCGGCAAGGGCGGCGTGATCCGGCACGTCGGCGGCCTGGTCAACCCGCAGGGCCTGCAGATCGCGACGTTCAAGAAGCCCACCGAGGAGGAGCTCGCGCACGACTTCCTGTGGCGCGTGCGCCGCCAGGTACCGGCGCCAGGCCGGATCGGGATCTTCGACCGCTCGCACTACGAGGACGTCCTCATCGCCCGCGTCGACTCGCTCGTGCCCGAGGACGTCTGGCGGGCCCGGTACTCCCAGATCACGGACTTCGAGGCGGAGCTCGGCGCCCAGGGCATCACGATGGTGAAGTGCATGCTGCACATCTCGGCGAAGGAGCAGGCCGAGCGGCTCGTCGCCCGCCTCGACGACCCGGCCAAGCGGTGGAAGTACAACCCCGGCGATCTGGACGCCCGCGTGAAGTGGCCCGCCTACCAGGAGGCCTACGCGGAGGCGGTGCAGCGGACCGACACCGACGACGCCCCCTGGTACGTCATCCCGTCCGACCGCAAGTGGTACCGCAACTGGGCGATCGCGGCTCTCCTCGCCGAGACCCTGGCGGACCTGGACCCGCGGTTCCCCGAGCCGGACTTCGACGTCGACGCCGAACGCGCCCGGCTCGCTGCGAGCGGGGTGTCCTGAGACCGCGTTCCGCGGAACGCTGTCTCAGGCTGCGTGCGCCTTCGGGCTCGGCCTTTCGTGGCCCCACGCCCGTCCAGGCGAACCGCCACCGGGGCCTTCGGTGGCGCCGCGCATGGTGCGGGGCCGCCCCTCACGCCTCAAGGGCGCTGCGCGTCGCTGCCGCGATCGCTGCGCGACCCTTGACCCCTGAGCCTCTGCGATCCCTGAGGGCCCGCTTCGAGGGCAGGCCCACGGGCCTGCCCTTTTTGGGCGCGCGGCGCCACCGAAGGCTGGTCTCGCGGGCATGATCAGCGTTTCGGTGCGAATACCGACGCCCTGCGTCGGGAAACGCGCCCAGTCGCCGATCATGAGGTGGCCTGGCCGGCGCGAGCAGTACTTTCCGGTCGCGGGCGGCACCGTGGTGTGCTGCTCGGGGTGATCTCCGCTGCTCGCGCACCTGTGGTGGGCGGATGCTGCCGGTCGACGGGGTTCGTGGGCCGACACGGGGTGCCTGAGCGGGGACCGGTGCGCGGTGGCAAGGAGATCGCCGAAGACCGGCCTCCTGGCGGCGCCGCGCGCCAGGAAGGGCAGGCACGGGCCTGCCCGCGAAGCGGGCCTGAAGGGGCCGCAGAGGCTCGCAGGTCAAGGGTCGCGCCAGCGATCGCGGAGCGACGCGCAGCGCCCTTGAGCTGTGAGGGGCGGCCCCGCACGATGCGCGGCGCCGCCAGGAGGCCCTGAGGAAGCAAGACCTTGAGCCAGGAGGCCTTGAGCAGGAGGACCTACCCCAGCAACTTCCGCCCGATGATCTCTTTCATGATCTCGTTGGTCCCACCGAAGATCGCCTGTACGCGCGAGTCGACGAAGGCCTTCGCGATCGGGTACTCGAGCATGTAGCCGTAGCCGCCGTGCAGCTGCACGCAGCGGTCGACGACCCGCTTGAGCACGTCGCTCGCCCACCACTTGGCCTTCGCCGCGTCGGCCGCGTCCAGGCGGTCTGCGACGAGCTCGGTGATGCAGCGGTCGACGAAGGCCTGGGTGACGTCGACCTCGGTGGCGATCTCCGCCAGCTCGAAGCGCGTGTTCTGGAAGCTCGCCACCGGCCGGCCGAAGGCGGTGCGCTCCTTCGTGTACTCCACGGTGATCTCGAGCGCCCGCGCCGCGGCCGCCGCGCAGCCGACCGCGATCGAGAGCCGCTCCTGGGCCAGGTTCTGCATGAGCGCGATCAGCCCGCCGCCCGGCTCGCCGAGCACGTTGGCGTCGGGGACGTGGACGTCGGTGAAGGAGAGCTCCGCGGTGTCCTGTGCCTTCAAGCCGACCTTGTTGAGGCGGCGGCCGCGTTCGAAGCCGGGCATCCCGCGCTCGACCACGAGCAGGGTGAAGCCGCGGCTGCCGGCGTCCGGGTCGGTGCGGGCCACCACGATCACCAGGTCGGCCATGATCCCGTTGGTGATGAACGTCTTCGCGCCGTTCAGGACCCAGCCGTCGTCGCTGCGGCGGGCGTTCGTCTGGATGCCCTGCAGGTCGGAGCCGGTGCCGGGCTCCGTCATCGCGATCGCGGTGATGATCTCACCAGAGCAGAAGCCGGGCAGCCAGCGCCGTTTCTGCTCGTCGGTGGCCAGTCGCAGCAGGTAGGGCGCCACCACGTCGTTCTGCAGCGGGAAGCCGATCCCGCTCGCGCCCGCCCGGTTCAGCTCCTCGGTGAGCACGGCGTTGTACCGGAAGTCGGCCACCCCGCCGCCGCCGTACTCCTCGGGCACGTCGGTGCCCAGCAGCCCGGCCTTCCCGGCCGCGAGCCATACCTCCCGGCTGACCTGACCGTCGCGCTCCCACTGGTCGTGGAACGGGGTGACCTCTTTGGCGATGAACGTCCGCGCCAGGTCCCGGAAGTCGGCATGCTCGGCGTCGAAGATGTCGCGCTGCATCGCCGGAGTCTCACATACCGGCCGGTAACAAGAAATGGGCTAGTAGTACTGCCCGGGTACGGCGAACACGAAGAACAGCATGACGACCAGGGTCGCGGCCCCGATCCAGCCGAGGACGATGCCGGCGATCGCCATGCCGCCGCCGGACTCGCCCCGCTGCCTGATCTGCTGCTGTGCGACGTACCCGAACACCAGCGCCAGGATGCTGCCGATCCAGTAGATCCACAGGATCCCGAGGACGAGCGAGGCGATCGCCATGCCGTTGGTGGGGCGCGGCGGCGGGTAGGGCGGGTATCCGCCGTAGTACTGCGGCGGGTAGCCGGGCTGGGGTCCGTAGCCGGGAGGGGGCCCGTAGGGAGGGGGAGGGGCGTACGCGGCCGTGCCCTGCGGGCCGTACGGCGAGCCGGGTGGCGGGCCGAGGGGAAGGCCGGTCCGGGGGTCGAACGCCTGCCCGGGGAGCGGCTCGTACGGCGGGGCGCCGTACGCCGGCGCGGTCGGCTGCTCGGGTGCCGGCGGGCCCGGCTTGTCCAAGGACACGGTCGCCGACTCCTCCGCCTTGTCGGGCGGCGGATCAGAAGGCTGCTGCGGATCCGGCGTGCTCATCGTGTCCCCCCTCGTCAGAGCGATGTTCCCGACGGAGATCGTTCCTTCCCCGCCCTGACCGGGTGACGGCGGGGTTCGGCAGGTGATCGGTAGCGTGTTGTTCCGTGGACCTCCCCGCCGCCGCGGTCAACCTCGTCGGCATGGCGCGCGGCGGGGTGGCCGACCTGCGGCGGATGCCGCGGGAGCTGGTGGACGACGGCCCGCGCGGCGCGCTCTACCGGTACCTCCCGGTGCCCGGTGTCGCCCCGGTCGGCGGCGAGCCGGTGTTGCTGGTGCCGCCGCTCGGCGCCCCCGACTTCGCCTACGACCTGCGCCGCGGCTGTTCGCTCGTTGAGCACCTGCTCGGCGAGGGCCGGCTCGTGTACCTGGTCGACCACGGGCCGAAGTCGTTCGCCGACCGTCGCCTCGGCATGGAGCACTGGGTCGACGACGTCGTGCCGTGGGCGGCGCGGCTCACCGCGGAGGACGCCGGGCCGGACGTCCACCTCGTCGGCTGGTCGCTCGCGGGCATCTTCTGCGCGCTCGCGGTCGCCGCCGGGACGCAGGCGGGCCAACCGCTCCCGGTGCGGACCCTGACGATGGTCGGCAGCCCGGTCGACGTGTCGGCCGTGCCGTTCGTGGCCCCCCTGCGACCACTGGCGATGGTGACCGGTGGGCGCGGCCTGTCGGCGGTCTACCGCGCGATCGGGAGCTTCCCCGCGCCCCTGGTGAGCGCGGCGTTCCAGCTCGTGGCCGTCGACAAGCTGGTGACGAAGCCGCTCACGGTGCTGTCCCAGCTCGACGACCGCGACGCGCTCGCCCAGATCGAGGCTGTCGAGCACCTGATGCGCAACATGCACGGCTACCCGGGCCGGGTGTTCGGCCAGATCTTCCACCTGATGCTGCGCCACAACGACCTGGCCGACGGCGAGCTGTCACTGGGCGGGCGGTCGATCCGGCTCGCCGCCGTGCAGGTCCCGGTGCTCGTGGTGGGCGGGCGGAACGACGTGATCGCCCCGCTGCCGGCCGTGCAGAAGGTGGTGGGCCTGCTCACCGGCGCCCCGGAGGTGCGGTTCAGCACCGCACCCGGCGGGCACCTCGGCGTGCTCACCGGGCGCGGCGCGCGCACCACCACCTGGAAGGCGCTCGACGAGTTCCTCGCGGAGCACGACTGACGCGCTCAGCTCAGGTGCGCGCGGAGGAACTCCAGCGTGCGGTTCCACGCGGTCTGCGCCTGCTCGGCGTCGTAGGTGCCGAGGTGGTTCTCGTCGTTGAAGAACGCGTGGCCCGCCGGATAGAGGTGGAACTCCGGCTTCACGCCCGACTCGGCCTCGATCCGTGAGGCGAGCTCGCGCACCGCGTCGGTCGGCGCGAAGTCGTCCTGCTCGCCGAAGTGCCCGAGCAGCGGCGCGGTGAGCCCGGCAAAGCTCGGGTAGTCCTCCTTGAGCAGGCCGTAGAACGGCACGGCGGCACCGATCTTGTCGCCCTGCTGCGCGGCGAGCACGAGCACGAAGCCACCGCCCATGCAGAAGCCCACGGCGCCGACCTTCTGCGACGTGACGGCCTCGTGCCCGAGCAGGTAGTCGACCGCGCCGCCGAGGTCGCGGGCGGCCCGGTCGACCGGCAGCTCCTGCATGAGCCGCCCGGCCTCCTCGGAGTCGTGCGTGGTGCTGCCGCCGTACAGGTCGGGGGCCAGGGCCACGAAGCCCTCCGCGGCCAGCCGGTTGGTGACGTCGGCGATGTGGTTGGTCAGCCCCCACCACTCCTGGATGACGACGACACCCGGACCGCTGCCGGACGCGGGGACGGCGAGGTAGCCGTGGGCCGTGCCGCCGTTGGAGGGGAACGTGACGTCCTGGAGCGGGTTGTCGGTCACGGCCACATCTCACCACGCCCACCTGGGCGTCGCCGGATCCCCCACACCGGGACGATCCGGGCGATGTGAGGAACGGTGCAGGTCGGAGGGTTGGGTGAGGCGAGGGATGCAGACTAGCGTCGCTGACATGACCTTGACGCCCAGCCGGCACGACGCAGCGGTGGCCGACCTGGTGGGTCGATACCGGGCGCTGCCGCCGGGCACGCGGGTGCGGCTGGCCAAGAAGACGTCGAACCTGTTCCGCTTCGACGGCGCCGAATCCGCCGGCACCATCGACGCGTCCGCGCTGGCCGGCGTGATCTCCGTCGACGACGTGGCGCGCACCGCCGACGTGCAGGGCATGACCACCTACGAGGACCTGGTCGAGGCCACCCTGCCGCACCGGCTCATGCCCCTGGTGGTGCCTCAGCTGAAGACGATCACGCTCGGCGGGGCCGTCACCGGGTTGGGCATCGAGTCCACGTCGTTCCGCCACGGGCTGCCGCACGAGTCGGTGCTCGAGATGGACATCCTCACGCCCGAAGGCGAGCTCGTCACGGCCACGCCCGACGGGGAGCACGCCGATCTCTTCGCCGGCTTCCCGAACTCCTACGGCACCCTCGGCTACGCGCTGCGGCTGAAGATCGAGCTGCAGCGGGTCTCGCCGTTCGTCCGGCTGGAGCACCGGCGGGTGGCCACGGCCGACCTGGCCGCCACGATCGAGGAGGTCTGCGGTCCCGACGGGCCCGACTTCGTCGACGGCACGGTCTTCGAGCCGGGGGAGCAGTACCTCACGCTCGGCACGTTCAGCGAGGACCCCGGGCCCGGCGTGAGCGACTACACCGGCCAGCAGATCTTCTACCGCTCCATCCGCGAGCGGACCACGGACGTGCTGACGGTGCACGACTACATCTGGCGCTGGGACACCGACTGGTTCTGGTGCTCCCGGGCCCTCGGCGCCCAGCACCCGGTCGTGCGCAGGTTCTGGCCGCGCCGCTACCGCCGCTCCGACGTCTACCGCCGCCTCGTCGCCCTCGACCGGCGCCACGGCTTCTCCCGGCTCGCGCACCGCATCACCCGCACGCCGCAGGAGGAGCCGGTGATCCAGGACGTCGAGATCCCGGTCGACCGGCTCGCCGAGTTCCTCGACGCGTTCCACCGCGACATCGGCATCCGGCCGGTGTGGCTGTGCCCGCTGCGGCTGCGCGGCGAGCGGACGTGGCCGCTCTACCCGATGCAGCCGGGTGAGCTGTACGTCAACGTGGGTTTCTGGTCGAGCGTGCCGGAAACACCAGGTCGACCGGACGCGCACAACCGCCGGATCGAGGAGCTCGTGGCCGATCTCGGTGGGCACAAGTCGCTGTACTCCACAGTGCACTACGACGAAGGTGAGTTCTGGAAGCACTACAACGGGCCTGCCTACCGCGCGCTCAAGCAGCGGTACGACCCGCACGGCAGGCAGCCCGATCTGTACTCCAAGGTCACCAGGTGAAGGGGGCAGTCATGCAGGTAGCAGAGATCATCTCCGACGTCCTCGGCCAGGATGTACCGATCCGGATCGTGGCCTACGACGGAAGCAAGGCCGGGCCGGACGGATCCGACGTCGCGCTGAAGATCCTCACGCCGCGCGCGCTCGCCCGGCTCGCCACGGCGCCCGGCACCCTGGGTCTCGCCCGCGCGTACGTCACCGGCGAGATCGAGGTCGACGGCGACGTCTACGACGTGCTGAACGCCATGGCCGACCTCACGCTGCACGACCTCAGCCGCAAGGAGCAGGTGGCGCTCGCGCGCAAGCTGTTCCCGGTGTGGCTGCGCCATCGCCAGCCGCCACCCGAGTTCGAGTACCGCCCGCCGGGCCGGCTGCACTCCAAGGCGCGGGACAGCAAGGCGATCTCGCACCACTACGACGTCTCCAACCGCTTCTACGAGTGGGTGCTCGGACCCTCGATGGCGTACACCTGCGCGGTCTTCGCCACCGAGGACAGCACGCTCGAGGAGGCGCAGGCGGCCAAGTTCGAGCTGGTGGCGCAGAAGCTGGCCCTGAGACCGGGGATGCGACTGCTCGACGTCGGCTGCGGCTGGGGCGGCATGGTGATGCACGCGGCCGCCGAGCACGGCGTGAAGGCGCTGGGCGTCACGCTCTCGCGCAACCAGGCCGAGTGGGCGCAGGCCGAGATCGAGCGGCGGGGCCTGTCCGACCTCGCCGAGGTGCGCCACCTCGACTACCGCGACGCACCGGAGGAGCAGTTCGACGCGATCAGCTCCATCGGGCTCACCGAGCACATCGGCAAGGCCAACCTGCCGAGCTACTTCGGCGCCCTGTACCGGCGGCTCCGGCCGGAGGGGCGGCTGCTCAACCACAGCATCACGCAGCCGCGCACCCCGCTCACGCGCAAGCTCGACCCCTTCATCGCGCGGTACGTGTTCCCGGACGGCCAGCTCGAGCCGGTCGGGGACATCATCTCGGCGATGAACGACACCGGGTTCGAGATCCGGCACGAGGAGAACCTCCGCGAGCACTACGCGCTCACCCTCACCGAGTGGTGCCGCAACCTGGAGGAGCACTGGGAGGAGGCCGTCGCCGAGGTCGGGCTCGGCCGCGCGCGGGTGTGGCGGCTCTACATGGCGGCCAGCCGGCTCGGGTTCGAGCGCGACAACATCCAGCTGCACCAGGTGCTGGGTGTGAAGCTCGGCGACCGCGCCCGGTCCGGGTTCCCCCTTCGCGGTTGGTAGCGGTCCAGAATAGGAGCGTGGTCGACCGCCTCTCGCCGCTCGACGCGTCCTTCCTCTTCGCCGAGCACCGCACGGCGGCGATGCACGTGGGTGCGGTCATGACGTTCGCGCCCCCGGAGGACGGACCGTTCGACCCGGACGCCTTCACCGATCTCATCGGGCACCGGCTGGCGCTCGTGCCGCGGTACCGGCAGAAGGTGCGCGAGGTACCGGGCGGGCTGGGGCTGCCGGTGTGGGTGGACGACCCCGACTTCGATCTGGGTTTCCACGTCCGGCGCTCCGCCCTGCCGGCGCCCGGCACCGAGGAGGAGCTGCTCGACCTCGTCGGGCGGCTCCTCGCCCGGCAGCTGGACCGTTCGCGGCCGCTGTGGGAGGTCTACCTGGTCGAGGGGCTCGCCGACGGCCGGTTCGCCGTGGTCACGAAGACCCACCACGCCATGGTCGACGGGCTCGCGTCCATGGACATCGGCGCCGCGCTGCTCGACCTCACCCCGCAGCCGCGCGAGACCCCCGAGGACGACTGGCGGCCCGCCCCCGAGCCGTCCGGGCTGGAGCTGGCCGCGTCCGCGGCCGCGCACGCCCTGCGCAGGCCCCGCGACGTGCTCGACGTCGCCGGGCGCGCCCTCACCGACGTCCGCGAGGCGGTGTCGACGGTGGGCAAGACCGTGGAGGGCGTGCTCGCCGCGGGCCGCAGCGCCGCCACCGTCCGGCCGGTGCAGCCGCTCAACGCCGCCACCGGCCAACAACGGCGCTACGGCATGTGCCGCACGTCGCTGGCCGAGCACCGCGCTGTCCGGCGGGCGCACGGCGGCACCGTCAACGACGTGGTGCTCGCGGTGGTCGCAGGCGCCCTCCGCCGCTGGCTGATCAGCCGGGGCGAGCCGCTGACCGCCGACACGGCCGTCCGCGCGATGGTGCCGGTCAGCGTCCGAGCCCGGGCCCGGGGTGGATCGGGAGCGGGCAACAGCATCTCCGCCTACCTCGTGGACCTGCCCGTCACCGAGGACGACCCGCTCGCCCGGCTGGCGGTGCTGCGCGAGGCCATGGAGGTGCACAAGCGCAGCGGCCAGGCCGTGGGCGCCGCCACGCTGATGAAGCTGGTCGGGCTCGCCCCGCCGATCGTGCACAGCCTCGGCGCCCGGCTGGCCAGCCAGTTCTCCAGCAACTTCTACAACGTCCTCGTCACCAACGTGCCCGGCCCACCCCGCCCGCTCTACGCCATGGGCGCCCCCATGCTCGACATGTTCCCGGTGGTCCCGCTCGCCGGTGGCCAGGCCGTCGCCATCGGAATCACGTCCTACGACACCGGCATGCACTACGGGTTCACCGCCGACCGCGACGCCGTCCCCGACGTGGACGTCCTGGCGGGCTTCGTCGCGGATTCACTGGCCGAACTCGTCGGCCTCTCCTGACGCCGCACTCGGCTCGCCTGCACGGAGAGCGCGAGTCGCGCGAGGCGGGGGTCTCGGGTGTCGAGTGGATCAACCGGATCGGCCGGGTGGCCGAGGCGCGTTGGTGCCCGGGTTGCCACTGCTTCCGTTGATCGCGGCCAGTCGACCATTCATCCGATCCGGTTCGGTGGCGGTGAACTGCGCGGTGGGAATCGGCGTGGAACAGGGTGACGTCCGATCCTCGACCAGATGACCGAGCAGAAATGAGCAGCGGTGTTCAAAGGTTTCAGCAAGGCGTTTGTCCGCGAGGCAATCAACCGCAGTGCCGAGAACGAGGTCGACAGAAGAAGATTCCTGCGGGTCGCGGGTTTCACCACGGCCGGCGTCGTCGGCGGCGGCGCGCTGGCCGGTGGCGGGCTCTCCGCCCCACCCTCCACAGCCGCGATCCGCACCGTGGCCGAGGTGTCGGATGACGCCGCGATCAGCGATGCCGCCGTGCTCAACTTCGCCCTCAACCTCGAGTACCTCGAGGCCGAGTTCTACCTGCGCGCCGTCACCGGTGAGGGGCTCGACGACAACCAGATCGACGGCGTCGGCACCGTCGGCGGGGTAACCGGCGGTCGCCAGGTGGAGTTCACCGACCAGGTCCTGAAGGCCAACGCGACCGAGATCGCGAACGACGAGCGCGCCCATGTCGATTTCCTGCGTACCGCGCTCGGGGACGCCAAGGTCGCCCGTCCGGCGATCGACCTGGACGAGGCGTTCACCGCCGCCGCATTGGCTGCCGGGCTCATCGAGGACGGTGAGCGCTTCGACGTGTTCGGCAGCGAGGACAACTTCCTGCTCGGCGCCTTCGTATTCGAGGACGTGGGTGTGACCGCTTACAAGGGCGCCGCTCCGCTGATAGAGAACAAGACGTTCCTGGATGCCGCGGCCGGGATTCTCGCGGTCGAGGCGTACCACGCCGGCCTGATCCGCGCGTCACTGCAGGCTCGTGGGGCCGAGGAGGCGACGATCGCCATCTCCGACGCCCGCGACGGCCTGGACGGCGAGGCCGACCTCGACCAGGGCCTCGAGCTCGACGGGGTACCGAACATCGTCCCGACCGACGAGAACGCCATCGCCTTCGGTCGCAGCGCAGGACAGGTCCTCAACATCGTCTACCTGAACCCGGACAGCGTGACATCCGGTGGCTTCTTCCCGGACGGCGTCAACGGCGACATCAACGCCAGCGACGACAGCGCCTGACCCTTTCGTGGCTCTGCGGGCGGCGGCCCTCAGCCGGCGAGGGGCCGTCGCCCGCTCCGCGCGAGTGAGCGAGCACCGCGACGCGCCGGATCACCGCACGTGCGGTGGGTACGAGCGGTTCAGCCGTGCTCCTCCGAGCGTGCGGACGCGACGAGCGCGGCGCCGGTGCTACCTGCCCGAGATCGGCGGGTACGGGCTGCTCGTGCTGGCCGTCGAGGGCGACCTCGTGTCGGCCGTGACCTGGTTCGGCGACCGCCGCCTGTTCCCCCACTTCGGCCTGCCGTCTACTCCGGTTGGTATCGATCTGGAGTAACCCCGCCGTCCGTTCAGCCCAGTGACACGGCATCCTGCCCTCGTGGACATCGAGGTTCGGCCGCTCGGGGCGGCCGACGTTGACGCCGCGGACGACGTCTTCCGCGACGCGTTCTCCACCGTTCTCGGCGCCGGGGTGCATCGCGACACCGAGCTCGTGCGCACCCGGTTCAGGGCGCAGCACACGATGACGGTCGGCGCGTTCGTGGACGGCGAGGTGGCCGGCTCGACGATCGTCACCCGCTGGGGCAGCGTCGGCTACCTCGGTCCGCTCTCGGTGCGCCCCAAGCTGTGGGGCCAGGGGATCGGCACGCGGCTCGTCGGCGCCGCCGTCGACGTGCTCGACGGGTGGGGTGCGGGGCACCAGGGCCTGTTCACGTTCGCCCAGAGCCCGCAGCACCACGGCTTCTACCAGCGGTTCGGCTTCTGGCCGCGGTTCCTGACGGCGATCATGTCAAGACCGTTGACGGGCGCTGAGCCGGAGCTCGGGTGGCGCCTGTCGGACGTGGCGCCCGCCCACCGTCCGGCCCTCGTGGCCGGCTGCGCCGCCGTCACCGACGCCATCCACCCGGGGCTGGACGTGCGCGGTGAGATCGAGGCCGTGCTCGACCAGGGCCTCGGAGACGTCGTGCTCATCGGTGAGCCGGACGTGCCGCGCGGCTTCGCCGTGTGCCACGCCGGGCCGGGCACGGAGGCGGGTAGCGGAGTTGCGTACGCCAAGTTCGCGGCGGTCCGGCCGGGCCCGGGCGCGGCGCAGGCCTTCGAGTCGTTGGTGGCGGCCTGCCAGGGCTACGCGGCGGGTGCGGGAGCGGTCCGGCTCACGCTGGGGGTGAACACCGCGCGCCACGAGGCGTACCGGCAGCTGCTGGCGGCGGGCTTCCGCACCGACAGCCCAGGCATCACCATGCACCGCCCCAACGAGAGCGGCTACGACCGGGAGGACGTGCGGCTGCTGGACGACTGGCGCTGATCCCGGTCATCCTGCCCGCAGCGCCGCTCGGGCTGCGTCCACCGCCTGCGCTGCGTAGCCGCCGCCGAACAGCACCACGTGCACGAGCAGCGGGAACAGCTGGTGCAGCGGCACGCGGTCGCGCCAGCCGGCCGCGAGCGGCGCGGCCTCGTCGTAGGCGGCGAGCACGGTGTGCAGGTGCGGGCAGCCGAAGAGGGCGAGCATCTATAGGCCTTCTGAGTAGGCTGCCAGCCTAGGCGTATCTACGCAGGTCAGCGCCCAAGCAGGTCGCACCGGGTGGGCGGTTCGATCGGTCGAGCACCCGGGTACGCGTCGCGGCAGCGACTCGCTCGGGTCGGGTGTAGGTGTAGGTCACCGTCATCACCGCGACGCCTGCCTCGGTGGCGACCTGCCGCATCGTGGCACGGGACGGCTTCACCTTTCCGACCCTATCCGTGTATCGTTACAC
Organism: Pseudonocardia cypriaca; assembly: GCF_006717045.1. Classification (NCBI taxonomy): domain Bacteria; kingdom Bacillati; phylum Actinomycetota; class Actinomycetes; order Pseudonocardiales; family Pseudonocardiaceae; genus Pseudonocardia; species Pseudonocardia cypriaca. The sequence continues at coordinate 1,211,732 of NZ_VFPH01000002.1, read as the reverse complement.
AGATGCGCCTAGCAGCCGCATCCTAGCAGCCGCATACAGCGCCTTCGCCGCCTTCTGTACCTTCTGTGGTATCTGGGGCGCCGCTCTGCCTGGCGTTCGGCCGACTCAAAAAGGCTCCAACCGAAGGGGATGTATATGAGCACTGACTCCACAGAGTGGAGCCACGGGTCGTCTGAAGTGGCTCCGGGAGTACGACTTCACTATGCGCGGGCAGGCGTGGGCGAGCACACGGTGGTCCTGCTGCATGGATACCCCCAAACTTGGCATAGTTGGCGACATGTCGCCGCGCCGCTAGTGCGTGCAGGTAACAGTGTCGTATGTATTGACTATCGAGGCGCAGGCAGTTCTTCGCACCCCGCGAGCGGATACGACAAATGGACGATGGCCGGGGATGTGCGGGTGATAGTGCGCGAAATCCTACGGGTCAACGAGCCAATCAGTCTGGTTGGCCACGATATTGGCTCGATGGTGTCATTGGCATACGCGCTTCGATTCCGTGACGATCTGTCGACGCTGACCCTGATGGAAGCAACATTGCCGGGGACAGACGTGTACGAACGACTCAGGGTCGATATGCGTCATTGGCACTTCTTCTTCCATCAGGCGCTGGATGTGCCTGAGCAGCTGACGGCGGGACGAGAACGAACCTATCTGAAACTATTCTTTGACGGCGCAACCTTCAATCCGGAAGCGATCACACTTGAGGACTTGTCTGTCTATGCCGCTCACTTTGAGCAACCGGGCGCCATGCGTGCAGGTTTTGAGCTCTACCGCGCCTTCGCAAGAGACGATCGCGACAACCGAGCAGCCTTGGTCGATGCCGGACGACTGACGTTGCCCGTCTTGGGAGTAGCGGGGGCGGCCAACCTGTTTTCTGACGTGAATGAGGAAATGCTTCGAGAGGTCGCCACTAATGTTCAGGTTGCGATCGTTCCAGATGCTGGGCATTACGTTCAGGAGGAGAATCCCGCTGGCTTGCTGGACGTATTGATTCCCTTTATTGATGATAACGCCAGGCGAAAGAAGTAGTGCCCGACCAGGGGCGGTGACCTCCTTGCGGCGCTGACTGCCTCCGCCCCGAGGCGCCGCACCACTTCTGCGACAGGTTCGTCCCCGACGGGCTCGAGCATGTGACGCTGCATCCGCCATCGCGAGGTCGGTCTCCCGGTGCCCGCCGTGGGCCGCCGGATCGATGAGCACGGCTCCGGCCGGCGACCACAGCACGTTCCCCGACCACAGGTCGCCGTGCAGCCTGGCGGGCGGCTCCGCGGGCCCGGCGAGGGCGGGCAGGGGGTCCGCGACCGCCTCGATCACCCGGGCGTCGTCGGCGCTCAGGGTGCCGGCGTCGCGGGCCGTGCGCAGGTAGGGAACGAGCCGGTCGGCTGCGTACCACTCCGGCCAGCTCGGGGCGGGTGCGTTGCGCATCGGGGCGGCGCCGATGCGCGCGTCGGCGGGGCCGCCGGGCGGCGCGGCACCGAATGCGGGCGCACCTGCCGCGTGCGTCCGGGCCAGCGCGCGGCCCAGCTCATCGGCCGCTCGCGCGTCGGGGGAGCCGCTTGGGACCAGCTCGGTGACCAGCCGCCCGCCGTCCGACTCCAGCACGGCGGGCACGGGCGCGCCACCCGCCTCGTCGAGCCAGCGCAGCCCCGCCGCCTCGGCGGCGATCGCCGCCCGGTCACCCTCCTTGACGACGACGGTGCGCCCGTCGGCGAGCCCGACCCGCGCGGCGCCGCCTCCCAGCGACACCCGGCCGCGGACCACGACGCCCAGCACCGTCACCTGTTCTCGCGCACCCACTCGACCATCCCGGGCATCGCGGCCTTGATCATGTCCAGCACGGAGGTGAAGCCGTCGTCGTCGCCGTAGTACGGGTCGGGCACCTCGGCGCGGGGCGGGGCGTCCGGGTCGAACGAGCGCAGGAGCCGCACCCGGTCCGGGTCGCGCACCAACGACCGCAGCGCCCGCTCGTGGGACCGGTCGAGCGCGACGATCAGGTCCGCGCCGAGCTGGTCCGCGTCCACCTGCCGCGCGATGTGCTCGGACTTGTAGCCCCCGGCCAGCAGCGCGGCCACGGCCCGCTCGTCGGCGGGTGACCCGACGTGCCAGTTGCCCGTGCCGGCGCTCGACACGTGCACGGCGTCGGCCAGACCGGCTCGCTCCAGCTCGTGGACGAACACCTTCTCCGCGATCGGCGACCGGCAGATGTTGCCGGTGCAGACGAACACGACGCGCAGGGGGTTGTCGGTCACGGCTGCAGTCTCTCGCAGCCGGTCACTCGTCGTCGCGGCCCGGGCCTGACCCCAGACCCACTTCACAGACCCAGTACCGACTTCGCACAGGGCCCGCCCTGTGTGAAGTACGTGCTGGATGTGTGAAGTGGCGTGGGCCGCCGCCGTACGCTTCCGGCCATGGATCTTGCGTCCTTGCGGCATCACGGGGACGTCGATGCCGGGCCCGGATTGCTCGACTTCGCCGTCAACGTCCAGGGCAGCGGGCCGCCGCCCTGGTTGCGGGATCGGCTGGTCGTCGCGCTCGACGGGATCGGGCGCTACCCGGCCGCCTCCCACGACCGGCAGGCACGGGAGGCGGTCGCGGCGCGGCACTCGCGCCGGCCGGACGAGGTGCTCGTGCTCGCGGGCAGCGCCGAGGGGTTCGCGCTGCTCCCCGCGTTGCGGCCGCGGCTGGCGGCGGTGGTGCACCCAGGGTTCACCGAGCCGGAGGCGGCGCTGCGGGCGGCCGGGGTCGAGGTCGTCCACGTGCTCACCGACGAGGCCGACGGCCACCGCCTGCACCCCGACGCCGTGCCGGCCGAGGCCGACCTCGTCGTGATCGGCAACCCCACCAACCCCACCGGCGTGCTGCACCCGGCCGAGGACGTCCGCGCGCTCGCCGCGCCGGACCGCGTGCTGCTCGTCGACGAGGCGTTCGCCGACGCGATCCCGGGTGAGCCGGAGTCCGTCGCGGGCGCCACCGACGTGCCGGGCCTGCTGGTGTTCCGCAGCCTCACCAAGACCTGGGCGCTCGCGGGCCTGCGCGCGGGCTACGCGCTGGGCGACCCCGAGCTGCTCGCGCGGCTGGCCGCGCCGCGCCCGCCGTGGCCGGTCTCGACGCTCGCGCTGGAGGCGGTGATCGGGTGCTCGACGCCGTCCGCGGTGGAGGAGTCCCGGAAGGCGGCGGAGCGGCTCGCCGTGGCCCGGGCCGAGCAGGTGGAGCGGCTGGCGGCCGTCCCGGGCGTCACGGTGCTGCCCGGCACCGCCCCGTACCTGCTGCTGCGGCTGCCGGACGGGCAGGGTGAGCGGGTGCGGACGGCGTTGCGCGAAGCCGGGATCGCCGTGCGCCGCGGCGACACGTTCCCCGGGCTCGGCCCCGACCACGTCCGGGTCGCCGTGCGTCCCGCGGCCGAGGTCGGCCGCCTGGTGACGGCGTTCGCGGAGGCGCTCGCGGCGGTGGCGGCGTGACCGCGACCGTCGGCGACGTCATCGCGGCTCTGGAGGCCGCGTACCCGCCCGCGCTCGCCGCCGAGTGGGACGCCGTCGGGCTCGTCTGCGGTGACCCGGCCGAACCCGTCGAGTCGGTGCTGTTCGCGGTCGACCCCGTGCCGGAGACCGTCGACGAGGCGATCGGGGGCCACCAGCTGCTCGTCACCCACCACCCGCTGCTGCTGCGGGGCGTGCACGGCGTCGGCGCCGACACGCCGAAGGGCGCCCTCCTGCACCGGCTCATCCGCGGCGGCACCGCGCTGTTCACCGCGCACACGAACGCCGACTCGGCCGACCCTGGCGTGTCCGACGCGCTCGCCGGCGCGATCGGGCTGGCCGTCAGCGGCCCGCTGATCAGCGAACCGGCCGAGCCGCTCGACAAGATCGTGACGTTCATCCCGACCGGCCCGGTGATCACCGCCGTGCACGAGGCGATGTCGGCGGCAGGCGCAGGCCGGATCGGCGACTACAGCCACTGCTCGTTCGCGACGGCCGGCACCGGCCAGTTCAAGCCCCTGGACGGCGCGAACCCGACGATCGGGACCGTCGGGAAGCTGGAGCGGGTGGCCGAGACGAAGCTGGAGATGGTGCTGCCACGCGGGCGGCGGGAGGCGGTGGTCGCGGCGCTGCGGGCCACGCATCCGTACGAGGAGCCTGCGTTCGACGTGTTCGAGCTCGCAGAGCTGTCGTCGTCGCGCGGGCTGGGCCGGATCGGCACCCTGCCCGAGCCCGAGCCGCTGTCGGCATTCGCGGCGCGGGTGCGGGCTGGGCTCCCGGAGACGGCGTGGGGCGTGCGGGCGGCCGGGGATCCGGACCGCCCGATCCACTCGGTCGCGGTCTGCGGCGGCGCGGGCGACTCGGCGCTGGGGGCCGCCACCGCCGCAGGCGTCGACGCCTACGTCACCGCTGACCTGCGCCACCACCCCGCGTCGGAGCACCTTCTGGCGGGCACGGTCGGCCGCCCGACGCCCGCACTGGTGGACGTGGCGCACTGGGCGTCCGAGTGGCCGTGGTGCGCGCAGGCGGCGGACGTCGTGCGCGCGGCGCTCGGCGACCGCGTGCGGGTCACGGTGTCCACCCGCCGCACCGACCCGTGGAGCATCGGCGCCGCCCGCTGACGGGCGGTCGGTCACCCGACCGCTACCGCGTCATCGCGCCTCGGCCGTTCCCTGCTCGGCCGAGGCCCGACGACAGCCGGTGACTCGCACGTCCCCCTCCGGAGGCGCGGCCACCGCCAGTTTCGCGAGCCCCCGTCCTGGCCCTTCGACGGACGTGTGGGCGCTCGATGCGTGTCCATGTCGCGTAGGAGCAGCAGGGAAGCGCGGCACGGACGATGTCGATCACTCCTACCCGGTTCGGCACAACGCTCTGACAGCGGGCACCGGGGTCTGGGGTGAGACCGCGTGGAGAGGCTAGCGGTGATGCGTTCGGCCGTCCACCGCGGTCCACCGAGGTCGTGAACCGGGTATTCGAGTCAGCGGCTCCTGGCGCATCGGTCTTCGCCCCTGTAGAGGGAGAACAGGAGTAGGCTCCGGTGTTGCAGAAGGATTTCAGACGCGGCCTCCGGATCGCTGTCGTCCCGCATTCGACTCGATCAACCACGAAGCCGAGAACGAAGAGCGCCGACCGGCGTCGGCTCTCGATCGCCTCATTCCGTTCGCCGTGACGCGCCGCCGTTGGCGGCGCCGAGACCGGGCGGAGTCACCGCCTGACCCTGAAGCCTCGCCTGATCACCAGGCCGAGCTGTGGCAGAAGGGAACGTCGGCGATGATCAATCTTCTCGGAGCATTCATCTTCGCGATCGTCGTCCTGATCGGCGCGCTCGACCGCAACAGCGGACTCCGCCTCCTGCAGAAGTACGAGTCGCCATGGCACGCAGGTCCGCCACGTGTTGCATCGAGGTCCGCCCGTCGACGTCGCCGCGCCCGCGGCTCCTGAGCATTCACCCCGCCGCCGATCGGCACGTCGGGCCGCGGCACCCGCTCGCTGCTCCGCCATTCCGCCGCCGAACCCCTCGAGCGACGGCGTGCGGCTGGTCCCACGGCCTGGTGGGATTCAGACCGTGCCGCGCAGGAGCACGCGGGTGCCGCGGCTGTCGTAGTGGATCAGAACCGTCGGCATCAGTTGAATCATGATCGCGAACCCGCTGCAGCTACTGCTGGGAGTGGCGTCCGGTGGCCGCCAACGCCCGTGATCCACGATCTCGATGCAGACGGACCGATCCTCGGTCCAGAAGGTCAGTTCGACGACGTCGTCGGATGCGACGTGATCGGTCACCGCATCGTCGGTCGGGCCGGGTGCATAGGCGTGTTCCACGACGTTGCTCGCTGCTTCGTCAACGGCCCGGACGAAAGCTTGCTCGGTGTCGTCGGACAGGTTGAGCGGTGCCAGCAAGCGCTGGGTTTCGGTGTGGATCGGAGCCAGCTGGAGTGGGTGCGCCGGCCATTCGCGGTGGGCGAATTCGACCAGGTCCGCGGTGGCGTTACTCATCTGTGCTCTCCTGGCGGGCCATATCCCGCGTGCACGGTCGTCGATGCGTCCCCGGAACAACACACGCTCGTACAGCGGGCACCGGGGTCTGGGGCGACGCCGCCGGCCGAGCCTAGACGGCGGGTTTCCGGCCGTACAGCGCCGATCGGTGGCCGCAGATGGGCCGCGCGGCCGGCGGACGGCCCGGGGTGGGCCGAGCAGCCGAGGTGCTACTCCTCCGGCCGGCCGGGATCGAGCAGCCCGCCGGGGAGGGTCGCACCGTTGACGACATCCCGGGCCAGGTCGCTGAGCCGCAGCTGGCGGGTACGGGCGTGGGTCCGGAGCAGGGTGAACGCCTGCGAGAGATCGATCTGGCCGCGTTCGGCGAGCATGCCCTTGGCCTGTTCGATGATCACGCGGCTGTTGAGCGCGGCTTGCAGTTGCTCGGCGAGCACCTCCTGTCGGCGGAGGGCGCGCTCCTGCAGGATCCCGATGGTGGCCACGTCGGCGAGCGCCTGGCCGATCCGGAGTGCGTGGGGCGAGAGCGCACCGGGTGTGCTCCCGAACAAGTTGAGAGCTCCGATGGTCTCCGAGCGCAGGCGCAGGGGCAGGGCGTGCACGGCTCGGTAGCCGGCTTGCCGGGCATGCTCGGCGAAGCGCGGCCAGCGGGACTCGTGACCGAGGTCGCCGGCGACGATCTGATGGCTCGTGCGGAAGCAGTCGAGGCAAGGACCCTCGTCGGCCTGGAGCTGGAAGAGCTCGACGAGGTGCGCCTGCTCGGTCGAGGAGGAAACGACTCGCAGCGTGCCGCGCTGGTCCGACAGCATCAGGCCGGCGGCTTCGACCGGCAGCAGCCTGACCGAGTCGTTGCACAGGCGGTGCAGGAGGTCGATCACGTCGAAGTCGGTGACGAGGGTGTCTGCGAGACTGACGAACGCCTCCGTCAGTACCCGCTCGCGACCTTCCTGCTCGGCGTTCGTCATGATTCCTCCTCCTCGGTCCCGAACCGAAGGCGTCGCGCCACCACATCGCGGGCGATGTCGTCGATCGATCGTTCGTGCACGAATGCGTACGCGCGAAGCCTGCTCAACGCCGTCTCGGCGGACACGTCCAGCTGAACCATGATCATTCCCGTGGCCTGGTAGACCTCGATGTGATCCAACGGCGACCCCGTCAGCCAGCCGTGGGGATCGGCGCCGTTGTGCGGCTGGGTCGCCGGTGCCGGCAGCTCCGTCGCTTTGCCGGCGCGGATGCCGAGCAGCGCCCACAGCACCGCGTCGGCCGCACGCAGCGCACCGGCGAGCTCGTCGTGGTCGAGCATGCCGGGCTCGTCGCGGTACAGGTCGAGGACCCCGACCCCGATGGCGCCTGCCTGGAGCGGGAGTACGAAGGCAGCTCGAACCGGAGTGCGGCGGGCAGCGGCGGCGAAGACCGGCCAGCGGCTTCCGGTGAGCTCCGCGAGGTCCGGGATGAGCACCGGCCGGCGCTCCGTGAACGCCTCGACGCACGGTCCCTCACCCAGGCGGAACTGCATCTCGTCGAGATGGGCCGCGACCGAGTCGCTGGCGAAGATCGGCTCCTGGCGGTCGGGGCCCGCCATCATCGTGACGGCAGCTCGACTGACCTTCAGCACGGAGATGCAGGCCTCGCAGATCCGCCGCGGTGCCGTCGTGCCGCCTTCGGCCACGATCTCGGCCAACATCCGCTCGAGCTCGGCCGGCTCAGGCACGGCGGACGCCACGCAACCGGGGCAGGACCGACCCCGTCGTGAACATCCAGCCCGACCGCATCGGAACCCGCTCCGTCTCGCCGGGCTCGGTCGACACGGGGCTCAGGACATCGACGATGCGCTCGCCCCGCTCCGGCTCGGCATCCTTGGACGCGGCTACCGTACCGCGAATCGAACCGGCCGCCCGGTCTCGCCGCTGCGTCTGCGGCGAGGGGCCGGGCCGCCCGTTGCGGTCAGCTCGCGACGTCGAGCTTCGCGAGCCGGGCGGGTGTCGGCCAGCGGACGTCGCGCGCCCAGCCCAGCTTCTCGAACGCCTGGATCAGGCGTGCGGACAGGTCGATCTGCCCGGGTCGGACCCCGTGGCGGGCGCAGGTGGGGTCGGCGTGGTGCAGGTTGTGCCACGACTCGCCGAGGGACAGGATCGCCAGCGGCCAGAAGTTGGTCGCCTTGCCCTGCGCGGCGAAAGGGCGCTCACCGACCATGTGGCAGATCGAGTTGATCGACCAGGTGACGTGGTGCAGCACGGCGACGCGGACCAGCCCGGCCCAGAAGAACGCCGTGACGGCGCCCCAGAACGACATGGTGATCAGGCCACCGAGCAGGGCAGGGGCGACCAGGCTGATCACCGTCCACAGCGGGAACAACCGGCTGACCCGTGCGATGTCGCGGTCGGCGAGCAGGTCGGGGGTGAAGCGCGCGGCGTTGGTGCGGTCCTTGCCGAACAGCCAGCCGAGGTGGGCGTGGAAGAAGCCCTTGGCCAGCGCGGCGGGGGTGGTGCCGAACAGCCACGGGGAGTGCGGGTCGCCCTCCTTGTCGGAGAAGGCGTGGTGGCGGCGGTGGTCGGCGACCCAGGTGATGACGTCGCCCTGCAGGGCCATGCTGCCCGCGATCGCCAGCCCGGCCCGCAGGCCCCGGTTGGCCTTGAACGCCCGGTGGGTGAAGTGGCGGTGGAAGCCGACGGTGACGCCGAAGGCGGACAGGAGGTAGAAGCCGACCGCGAGGCCGATGTCGGTCCAGCTCAGCGCCCAGCCCCAGGCCATCGGGACGGCTGCGAGCAGGGCGAACGTCGGGACGAGGGTGAAGATGTAGACGAGTGCGCTCTCGCCGGGCGGGCGTCGACCGTCGAGGACGGGTTTGGCGCCGCCGCGGGAGGCGGCGGACGCGCGGGTCAACGTCGTCATTGGGGTTCTCCTAGGAGTGTCGGACGTGCGAGCGGTGGTGCCGCGCTGGTCCGGGCGGCGGCGTGGGCCGTTCGTGAGGCCCTGCGGCGGGACGGCATCCGCGGGTGTCCGGGGCGTCCCCTACCAGGAGTACCTGGGGATCGACGGTGTAGTGCTACAGCTGACGCTACGATCTAGCGCTACGACGTAGACCTTACGGTGCGGCGCCGGGATCTTCCACCCGAGGTGGGGAAGCACACGATGGCGAGCACGGAGGTGGGGAGGCGCCGGCGTCGTTCCCCGGCCGCTGGCGGCACGGCTCGCCCGGTGGCTTCGCGAGTGAATTCGTCGAGTTCGGCCACCGCGAGGAACGCGGGCGACGACGCTCCAGAAAAGCAGCCGAATCGGCGATCCCGAGGGTTCGGCGGGTGTATCGTGACGCTTGTCGGGTTCAGTGAGTACAGGGGCGCTCGAGCCCATCTCGTCCTCGGCGAAAGGCCATGCGGACGTTCACGTCCGAGGACGGAGCACCGACATGACGTCGGCTGCCACCACGAATACCCCGTCGATCGACGACCATCAGCACCTCCGGCTGCGGTTGAAACCGCGCGGACCGGTCACCGGTTTCGTCGACGGTGGATGGTGGCCCAGGTCGCGTGACCTTCCGGCCGAGCTGCCGGAACTGCTGGCCGTGCTCGCGGTCCGGCTGGGTCCCGTCGAGAGCGTGAGCTACCACCTCGACACCTGGGGTCCCACGCCGCGCAGGATCGTGCTCGACGGTCGGCTCGTCCGGCTCGCCGGCTACCGGTCCCAGCACCCGGCCACGATCGACGTCATCAGCGCAGCCCACCGCGTCACGCTCCTGGTCGTAGCACCGGACGCCGCACCAGACGCCGCGCACTCAGCGCTGATGGCGGCGGGACACCGGGGCAACGTCGACCAGGTGGACGCGCTGCTGCTCCCCGAGCCCGTTCCCGATTCCTGATCTGCACCAATCACGGAGGAGTCGAACCATGGAAAACAGTGCCACGAACTACGTATCGCTCTACGAGCAGCGCATCCGGCTCGTCGCGGATGCCCTGAAGCAGAACTCGAAGCTCACCGAGAAGGATGCGTCGAGCCTCGCGGTGCACGTGCTGTACGCCATCGACCACATCCCGGAGAAGGTGCGATAGATGAGGAGCGGCGGGAAGAGGAGGATCACCCGCAAAAATGCACCTGTAGCCGCGCAGATCCCGGACTCCGAGAGCCCATTGCCGTGGCGCAACCAGCCGTCCGACGGGGTGAACCACGTCGCTGACGCGAACGGGCAGCCGGTCTACGACGGGCCCGACGCGGCAGAGATGTTCCGGCTGTACGACGTCGAGGCCCAGGCGGAGCGACCCGGGCGGTGACGCCGAGCTACGCCGGGTTCGGCGGCCCGTCGGTGTCCCTCGTCGGTCTCGACAGGCGAGCCGCAGTTGCCGGTCGGCGATCGCATCCGGCACTCCTGGGTGGATGCGGGAGGGTCGAGCTCAACGAGCCCGGTGCACGGGCCCCCGCGCTTCACCGGCGCAGGCGCATCCCCGGGGCACCGCGCCCGCGATCGTCGCTGCGCAGAACCTCGTGCCGATCGCGTCGTGCGCATCCCGATCGTGCGGACATGCGGCACAGCTGACCGTGTCGACCTCGGGAGCGGAGGTGGTGGACGAGGAGGGCGCTACGGGTCGGGCATCGGTCGGAGGAATGCGCTGTTCCTGACTCATGTGGTGGCGGACCCCGGCTTCCGGGGCGTGCAGGTCAGTACGAGCGACGGTGTGGCTACTGCTCCGGCCGGCGAGCCAGGCGGGGAGCTCCGAGCACGAACCGCTGATCGCTCGTCGGAGCCACCTCCCCCGACGTCGAGCCTACGCCAACGGTGTGCGGACCTCTCGGCTCCTACCGCACCGGTGGCTCCGCCGCACCCGATCCGTGGAGCATCGGCGCCGCCTCCCGACTCGCCCCCCGCGCTTGCCACGGAGTGACGTCGATCCTTAGTGTATGCGTATGCACCTCACGGATCGGGACAAGCGCAGGGTCGGCGACCGCATTCGCGTCGTGAAGGAGCCGGTGGGCCCGGACCGGCCCGCCGAGCGCGATCCCGCGGTCGTCGCGACGGTGTCGGAGATGCTCGTACGCATCGAGCGCGAGGGCATGCCCGCAGTGCTCGACTACGCCGCGCGGCTCGACGGCTTCACCGGCACCGACCTGCGGGTCCCCGACGCGGAGCTGGCCAGGGCTGCCGACCAGGTGCCCGCGGCCGTGCGCGCGGCGCTCGACACCGGTGCCGAGCGCACCAAGCGCTTCGCCGCGATGCAGCGGGCGCGGCTGCAGGACTTCGAGGACGAGGTCGTGCCCGGCGTCGTGTGCGGGCAGAAGTTCGTGCCGGTGCAGAACGTGGGCGCGTACCTGCCCGCCGGGCGGTTCCCGCTGCTCGCGAGCGCGTTCATGACGGTCGGCGTCGCGCGGGTCGCCGGCGTGCCGAACGTCGTGACGTGCACGCCGCCTTCGCTGAACGGCCGCCCGCACCCGGCCGTGCTGTACGCGGCCCAGGTGAGCGGCGCGGAGGCGGTCTACGCCGTCGGCGGCGTGCAGGCACTGGCCGCGATGGCCTTCGGCCTGTTGGACGGCGAGCCGGCGGACATGCTGGTCGGCGCCGGGAACGCCTACGTCGCTGAAGCGAAGCGGCAGCTCTACGGGCGGGTCGGGATCGACGTGCTGGCCGGCCCGTCCGAGGTCGCGGTGCTCGCCGACGACACCGCCGACGCCGCGGTCGTGGCCGCCGACCTGCTCGCGCAGGCCGAGCACGGGCCCACGTCGCCCGCGTGCCTGATCACGACCTCCGAGCGGCTCGCCGCCGAGGTGCCCGTCGAGGTCGAGCGGCAGCTGGCGGGCCTCGCCACGCGGGAGATCGCCGGAGCCGCGTGGCGCGACCACGGCTCGGTGTACCTCGCCGCCGACCGGGAGACCGCAGCTGCCGCGATGGACCTGCTCGCGCCTGAGCACCTGGAGGTGCTGGCCGAGGACCTGGACTGGTGGCTCGGGGCCCTGCACAACTACGGGTCGCTGTTCCTCGGCACCTGGTCGACGGTGGTGTACGCGGACAAGGGCATGTCGGGTACCAACCACGTGCTGCCCACCGCTCGCGGCGCCAAGCACACCGGCGGGCTGTCGGTTGCCGGGTTCCTCAAGCAGCTCACCTACCAGCGCGCCACGCGCGAGGCCACGCGCACGCAGGCCGAGCCCACCGTGGCCGTCTCCCACTTCGAGGCGCTCGTCGGTCACCGCGACAGTGCCCAGCTCCGCCTCGACATGATCGCGGAGGCCGACGTCTCCGACTCAATGCATGCGTATGAACAACTGACCACCACCCAGACCGGACGGTAGGAACCGAACCATGCCCACGCCCACCACCGTGCTGCGCGCCACCGCCGTCGCGCTGGCCGCCGCGCTCGCCGTGACGGCCTGCGGAGCCGGCTCGCGCACCGCCGACCAGTCCGCCACCGAGGTCGCGTGCGACCTCCCCGCACCGCCGCAGCCGGTCACGGTCAACGTGCTCGCCTACAACTCCTCGGCCATCGACCCGTTCACGAACACGATGGTCAAGAGCTGCTCCAAGAACGGCGTGACGCTCAACCACGAGCCCATCGACTTCGGCGGGCAGGTGCAGAAGACCACGGCGACGCTCGCAGGCGACTCCGGCACCTACGACATCGTCGAGACCTACTCCTACGTGGTGCCGCAGTACGCGTCGCAACAGAAGCTGCAGCCGCTCGACGACCTGGTGGCTCAGTTCGACCAGGAGTACGCGCTCGGCGACATCAACGCCGACATGCGCAAGGCCCTGTCCTACGACGGCAAGCTCTACGGGCTGCCGATGCAGGCGCAGATGTACGTCATGGCCTACCGCAAGGACGTCCTCGACGCCCTCGGGCTGCAGCCGCCCACCACGTTCGCCGAGCTGCGCGACGTGGCGGCGAAGATCCAGCAGGCCGGCGAGATCAAGTACCCGGTCGCGCTGCCGCTGCTCGCCAGCGCCGACATCTCCACGGCCTACGACGCGGCGCTCGGCTCGCTCGGTGTCGACTACGTCGACGCCGCCGCGATGCGTCCGAACTTCGACCGGCCGGAGGCGGCGCAGGCGTTCGAGGAGCTGCGGTCCCTGCTGCCGTTCATGGACCCGCAGGTCACCACGTTCGACCAGCCGCGAGTGCAGCAGCAGATGTACAACGGCTCGGCCGCGATCGCGATCATGTTCTCGGGCCGGATGAACGACCTGTCGCAGCCGTCCAACAGCCGGTTCGCCGGCCAGTTCGCCTTCGCGCCTCCGCCGTCGGTCGGGGGTGCTGACACCCTCTACAACGTGCTCTCGGTGGACGGCTGGTCGATCCCGACCAACACGAAGGCGGACAAGGCGCTGTTGTTCGAGATGATCGCCTCGGCGGTGAGCGTGGACGCATCGCGCGCGTCGGTCCCGGCCGCGTTCCCCGCCCGCGAGGGCATCGTCACGCCCGAGAGCAGCCCGTACGCCGCAGCGGCCCAGCAGTCGATCGGCAAGGCCCCGCCCGCGGAGCCGTACCCGTGGACCGCGCGCATCGGCAACGACACCCGGTCCGTGGTGGCCGACGTGATCACCGGCGCCGTGCCGGTGGCGGAGGGCACCGCGCGGATGCAGGAGATCGCCACCGAGATCCTGGCCGAGTACCAGCCGTGACCGACCGACAGGGGAGGTGACGTCATGCGGCGGCGGGAGTTCCTGGCGCTCGTGACCCCGAGCGTGCTCGTCATGGGCGGCCTGCTCGTGCTGCCGCTCTACCGGACGCTCGAGTGGAGCCTCGAGCGCGTGAACTACGGCGAGGCCGGCACGTTCGTCGGCCTCGCCAACTACGGCGCCGCGCTGACCGACCCGCGGCTCGGGCAGGCGGTGCTGTTCACCGTCGGGCTCACGCTGGCCGTCACCGCGGCCCTGCTCGTCGGCGGCTACCTGCTCGCGGTGATGGTGAACGGCCTCGGCCGGTCCAAGCCGTGGGTGCTGGGCATCCTGCTGATCTCCTACGTGATCCCGCACGTGGTGGGCGGCGCGATGTTCTCCTGGCTCTTCGACGCCAACTTCGGCGGCGTGGTCGACCACCTGGTCACGCTCGTCACCGGCCAGGAGGTGCTCTGGTTCACCGACCCGTGGCCGAACCGGGTCATCGTCGCGCTCAACACGATCTGGTTCATGCTGCCGTTCGCGATGCTCGTGATCATCGCGGGGCTGCAGGGCGTGCCCGGCGAGCTGCTCGAGGCGGCGCGCATCGACGGTGCCTCCGCCGTCCGCACGCACTGGAGCGTGATCATCCCGAGCATCCGCGGTGTGCTGGGTTTCGTCGCGATCATCTCGATCATGGACATCCTGCGGACGTTCGACCAGCTCGTCGCGCTCTCGCCGCAGGCGGTCCAGCTCGGTAACGAGTCGATCATGCTCTACATCTTCAACGTGGCCTTCCAGGACGGCGGCCAGCAGCTCGGGCTCGGCAGCGCGGTGAACGTGCTGCTGATCCTGCTGATCGTGCTCATGCTCTTCCCCTTCATCCGGGGCATCGCGAAGGAGGCCAGGCAGGCATGAGCGTCGTTCAGGAGAAGGCGACGGCCGCGACGCAGGCGCCGCCGCCGCCCGCCCCGCCGCGGCCGAAGCGCCGCCGGAAGGGCTCGACCTACCTCGTCGGCGGGATCCTCGTGCTCGTGTGCTGGGCGATGCTCAGCCCGGTGCTGTGGACCGCGATGACGGTCACGAAGCCCACCGACGTGGCGTTCCTCGACCCACCGGTGTTCTTCTACGAGCCCACGCTCACCGCGTTCGTCGACCTCTGGCAGACCACGCTCTTCTACCAGTACCTGATCAACACCCTGATCGTGGCGCTGCTCTCCACGGTGGCGGCGCTGGTGATCGGGCTGCCCGCCGCGTACGCGCTGTCGCGGTTCCCCGGCTGGATCAGCGCGGTGCTGCTCATCGCCGCACTGGTGTTCCGGGCGCTTCCGCGGTTCTCGGTGGTGCTGCCGATGTACGACATCTCCCGCGCGCTCGGGATCTACGACACCACCTTCGCGGTGGCGGCAGCGCTGGTCGCGATCAACCAGCCGTTCAGCATCTGGCTGCTGCGCAACTTCTTCGCCGAGATCCCCAAGGAGCTCGACGAGGCCGCGATGATCGACGGCTGCAGCCGGTTCGGGATCCTGCGCCGGGTGATGATCCCGCTGATGGGTCCGGGCATCCTGACCGCCGGGATCTTCGTCTTCCTGTTCGCGTTCCAGGAGTACCTCACCGCGAACATCCTCACCGACGTCTCCGCCCGCACCGTGCCGGTCTTCATCGCCACCCAGCTCGGCCAGACGCTGCCGATGCTGCAGCAGGCCGGGGCCGCGGCGATGCTGCTGACGCTGCCGGTGGTCGCGTTCGCGTTCATCGCGCAGCGCTACCTGGTGGCCGGCCTCAGCTCCGGGTCGGTCAAGGGGTGACGCTGGTCGTCCTGCCGGGCATGGGCTGCTCGCCGCGGCTGTGGTGCTCCGCGCTGCCGGACGTGCCGGTCGTGCACGGGACGCTCGACCGGCCCAGCATCGACGGCTGCGTCGACGCCCTCCTGGACGTGCTGCCCCCGCGGTTCGCGCTGGCCGGCCTCTCGCTCGGCGGGATCGTGGCGATGGCGCTGGTGCGGCGGGCGCCGGAGCGGGTGACGCGGCTGGCGCTGCTGGCGACGAACGCCCGCGGCCCGACCCCCGCCCAGTACGAGGGTTGGGCGACCGCGCGCTCCGGCCTCGCCGCCGGCCGGCGGGCCCGCGACCTGCAGCGCGACCTGCTCCCGCTGCTCCTCCACGACCGCACCCACGACGAGACGGCCCTCGCCATGGCCGACGATGTCGGCACCGCGGCGTTCGACCGGCAGCTCGCCGCCCAGGCCACCCGCATCGACGAACGCCCCGGCCTCGCGGATGTGCGGGTGCCCACCCTCGTGCTCGCCGGGGCGCAGGACCGGCTCTGCCCGCCGGACCGGCACGAGGAGATCGCCGCGCTGGTTCCCGGGGCCAGGCTGGAGGTCGTCGCCGGCGTCGGCCACCTCATGCCGCTGGAGGCCCCGGCCCGGGTAGCCGAAGCATTGGGGACCTGGCGGGCGAGCTGAGGTGCGCCCCGCCCCGGCCTGTGTCAGCAAAGCCACTTTCACGTCACGAGACGTCATGAAAGTGGCTTTGCTGACATCCGGGAGCGGAGGCCTCAGGCGCGCAGGGGGCGCAGGGCCTCCATCAGCACGTGCGTGATGTTGTGCACCACCAGTTGCGCCCCGTCGGCGAAGGACGCCGCGGCGGCCTCGGCGCTGGTGGCCAGGTCGGCCCGGACCGCGCCGGCCACGGCCGGGTCGCGGCGGACCTCGGCGAGCAGCTCCTCGACGGTCGGGTCGTCCGGGCTCCGGGACGCGGCGAGGTCGGCGACACCGACCAGCCAGCCGTCGATCCCGTCGACGCCGACGATCTCGCCGGCGGCGCGGATCGCGGCGGGCGACTCGAGCATGGCGATCACCAGGGTGGTCTCCGCCGCCGCAGCCCGGTGCTCGGCCGCCGGCACCGTGCCGAACAGCCCGGCGCGGGGGTAGGTGGCGAAGCCCCGGGCGCCCCGCGGCGGGTAGTGCAGGGCCTGCACGAGGGCGGCGGCATCGGCGGCGGACTCGACGTGCGGCGCGACGATCCCCTGCGCTCCCTGGTCGAGGGCGCGCTGCGCGAGGTGGTTCTCGCCTTCGCCGATCCGGACGAGCACCGGCAGCGCGTGCGCGTCGGCGTAGGCGATGTGCCGGCGCAGCTCGACGACGTCGGCGGGCCCGTGCTCGCAGTCGATCAGCACGAAGTCCAGCCCGGCGACGGCGAGCATCTCCACGAGCTCCTCGCACGGCATCCGCACCAGCCCACCGGCCACCCGCTCGCCCGCGCGCAGCCGGGCCCGCAGCGCGGGGCTCATGCGACCATCCCGGCCGAGAGGTCCACGTCGGCGCCGGCCATCCCGGGTATGGCGAGCATCGTGACGACGGCAGCGCCCACCTCGTCGGCGGTGATCATCCGGCCCAGCGCGGCCCGCCCGACGAACGCCGCGCGCGCTTCCTCGACGGACGTGCCGGTGCGCTCGGCCTCCAGCCGGAAGTTGCGGTCCATCCGGTGGCCCTCGACCGGCCCGGGCGACAGCGCGTTCACCCGCACCCCGGCCGGCCCGACCTCGAACGCGAGTGTGGAGGTCAGCCCGAGCACCGCCATCTTCGATGCGCAGTAGGGCGTGCGGCGGGTCAGCGGCCGCTTGCCGGACACCGAGGCGAGGTTGATCACGTCGCCGTCCCCGCGCGCGACCATCGGCGGCAGGAACGCCCGGCACACGAGGTAGGTGCCGCGGACGTTCACCGCGAACACCTCGTCCCACTCGTCCGGGGCGATCTCGGTGAGCGGCGCGACCGGCCCGGCGATGCCGGCGTTGTTGACCAGGATCGAGACCTCCTCGTCGCGCAGCCGGTCGGCGAGCGCGTCGACGGCGGCGGGGTCGGCTACGTCGCACACCTCGGCCCGGGCGCCGAGCCGCCCGGCCACCTCCTGCAGCGGTTCCGCGCGCCGCCCGGTCACGACGACCCGGGCGCCGGCCCGGGTGAGGTGCTCGGCGATCGCGGCGCCGAGCCCGGAGCCGCCGCCGGTGACCAGCGCCGTCCGTCCCGCCAGGCTCACGCCTGCGCTCCGACGAGGTCGTCGATCCAGTCGAAGCGGTCGCCGCCGTACTTGTACGCGCGCAGGTCGCCCGAGCGCGCGTGCCCCTCGAACAGCTCCACCCGTGAGGCGCGCCCGCAGACGCGGCCGAGCTCCGCGCTCTGCGCCGGGTCGCGCACCTCCTGGTAGGTGACGGTTTTGAGGTACTTCCCGACCCACAGGCCGCCGGTGTAGCGGGCGGCGCCGAGCGTCGGCAGGACGTGGTTGGTGCCGATGACCTTGTCGCCGTAGGAGACGCAGGTGCCCTCGCCGAGGAAGAGCGCGCCGTAGTTCTGCATCCGCTCGAGAGCCTCGCGCGGCTGCGCGGTGAGCACCTCGACGTGCTCGGAGGCGAGCGAGTCGGCCACGCGCCACATCTCGTCGGCGTCGTCGCACACGACGACCCGCCCGTGGTCGCGCCACGCCGGGCCGGCCATGTCGTTGGTCGGCAGGCCCGGCAGCAGCCGCTCGACCAGTTCGAGGACCTCGCGCGCGAGCGCCTCGGAGGTCGTGACGAGCACGGCGGGGGAGTCGGGCCCGTGCTCGGCCTGCGACAGCAGGTCGACGGCGACCGTGAGCGGGTCGGCCGTGTCGTCGGCGACGACGAGGATCTCGGTCGGCCCGGCGAACAGGTCGATGCCGACCTCGCCGAACAGCTGGCGCTTCGCCTCGGCGACGTAGGCGTTGCCCGGGCCCGCGATCAGGTCCACCGCCTCGATCGACTCGGTGCCCAGCGCCATCGCCGCGACGGCCTGCACGCCGCCGAGCAGGTGGATCTCGTCCGCGCCCGCGAGGTGCATCGCGGCCACCGTGGCGGCAGGCACCTCACCGCGGATGGGCGGCGTGCACGCGACCACGCGCGGGACGCCGGCCGCCTTCGCCGTCACGATCGTCATGTGCGCCGAGGCCGTGAGCGGGTAGCGCCCGCCCGGGACGTACGCCCCCGCAGCGGCGACCGGCACGTGCTTGTGCCCGAGCACGACCCCGGGCAGCGTCTCCACCTCGACCTCACGCAGCGCCTCGCGCTGCACGAGCGCGAAGCCGCGCACCTGCTCCTGCACGAACCGGATGTCCTCGACGACCTGGTCGGGCAGCGAGGCGACGAGCTCGGCCACCCGGTCCGCGTCCAGCCGGAACGACTCGGGCTCCCATCCGTCGAATCGCGCCGAGTACTCGCGTACCGCTGCGTCCCCGCGTGCGCGGACCTCGGCGATGATCTCCCGGACCCGCTCGGCGACCTCGCCGCCGGACGCCGCCCCGCGTGCGGGGGAAACGGTCTTCTTGAGCTCGCGCGCCATGCTGCTCCCGTCGATGTAACATACGTATGCGCGATAGTTGAACCGGCGAGCGGTCGCGCTGTCAAGGCGGCACCGGTGATCACGGTGCCGCCGCTATGCTCGCGCCGGGTCGGGGGAGGGCGTCGCAGATGATCACCAGCCGGGACGTTGCGCGGCTCGCCGGCGTGTCCCAGCCGACGGTCTCCCGCGCGTTGCGCGACGACCCCAAGGTCTCGGAGGCCACGAAGCAGCGGGTGCGCGAGGCGGCGCTCGCCCTCGGCTACGCGCCGAACGCGATCGGCCGCGCGCTGTCGGTCGGCCGGTCCACGCGGGTCGGGCTCGTCGTCACCGACCTCGAGAACCAGTTCTACGCGCACGTCATCGCCCCGATGCACCACGAGCTCGAGCGGCTGGGCTACGAGCTGGTGCTCATCACCGAGTCGTCGGAGTCGGCACCGGTGGCCGAGCACGTCACCGCCCACGGGTTGTGCGGCGTGGTGCTGGCCACGACCACGGTGGAGTCGGTCGTACCGGTCCGGCTGCAGGACCGGGGCGTCCCGTTCGTCTACTTCAACCGGACCTCGCAGAGCGTGCAGGCGGACGCGGTCACCGTCGACCCGGAGAACGGCGTCCGCGAGCTGCTGGAGGACGCGATCGGCAAGGGGCACCGGCGGATCGGCGCGATCTTCGGCCCGCGCAACACCAGCACCGGTGAGCAGCGCGAGAACGCCGTGCACGCCGTGCTCGACGAGCACGGTCTGGCGCTCGCGCACCGCGACGTCCGGCACGGCCCCTTCGACTTCCGCACCGGCCACGAGGGCCTGCGGGCGCTGCTGGACCGCGCCGACCCGCCCACGCTCGTGCTGTGCGGCAACGACGTGGTGGCCCTCGGGGCGCTCAACGCAGCTGCCGAGCTCGGTCTCGCGGTTCCGGACGACGTCTCGATCGCCGGGTTCGACGACCTGCCCACGTCGAGCTGGGCGCTGATCCGGCTGAGCACCGTGGCCTACGACCTCGACGAGATGTCGCGGGAGGCGGCCCGCCTGATCGTCGCGCGGGTGGAGCGACCGGACGCGCCGCCTGCGCACCCGGTCTACCCCACGCGGTACGTCGCGCGCGCGACGATCGCCGCACCGCGCCCCTGAGTCGTGCCCACTCGGCGGACGCGGGCCTCTTGTGCCCGCGTTGTGCATACGCATACAGTCCAAGTCGACCCGACGAGGAGAGGATCATCGACATGCCGCTCGACCCGGTCGCGTACCGGCCCTACGAGGACCCGGACGACTTCATCCGGGAGGTGACCGACCGGATCTGGGTGCAGCGCGACATCTCCTACATCGTCGACAACTACGAGCCGGACTCGATCGTCCACGGCGGGCTCGGCACGGTGGTCGGGCGCGACGGCGTGATCGAGGGCAGCCTCATGCGCATCGCCGGCACGCCGCAGCACGTCGGTCAGGCCGAGGACGTGGTGTGGGAAGCACGTGGGGACGACGCGTTCCTGAGCTCGCACCTGGTGTTCTCCAGCGACGAGAACATCGTCGACGGGCGGGTTCGGCGGATCCGCAAGCGGACGATCGCCAACTGCCTCTACCGCCGCGGGCGGATGGTCGAGGAGTGGGTGGTGCGCGACGAGCTCGCCGAGTGCCTGCAGCGCGGCATCGACCCCGACGAGGCGGCCCGCGGCATGCGCTTCCGCGGCTACGAGGGCTCGATGACCAAGCCTGCGCCGTCCGACGTGCTGAGCGCCGGTGACAGCGGCCCGCGCGCCGACGACTTCTGGCCCGAGTGCGAGATGGTGCTCGAGTTCCTCGACGAGGTGTGGAACCAGCGGCGGCTGCACAAGGTGCCGCAGTACATGGAGCGGGACCTGTTCCTGCACACCATCGGCGACACCACGGTCGTGCGTCCCGACGGCTACCAGCGCGACCTGCTGTCGCTCGTCGCGCCGTTCCCGGACGCGCGGTTCGCCGTGCGCGACGTCCAGACCAACCACGCCGAGCGCTACGCGGGCCTGCGCATCGCGGTGCTGTGGACGATGCACGGCACCTACCACGGCACGCCCGCCTTCGGGCCCCTGACCAACGCCCCGGTCGACCTGCTGGGCGTCTCGCAGTTCCTCGTGCAGCGCGGGCGGATCGTCCGCGAGGTGCGGGTCTACGACGAGATCGCGCTGCGGGCGCAGATCAACTCGACGCGGGGCGACGGCGAGTTCACCGACACGAACATCTACTGAGAGGGATCGCCATGACCGACACCGTGGTCCCGCCCGGCGAGGTCGTCCGCCGGACGATCCGCCGCAGCGACTGGGTCCCGTGCAAGGCCGCGTTCATCGACTGCCGGACGCCCGGCTCGGACCGCAAGGACAACTACTCCTTCATCGGCTCGGGCGTCTCGCAGAACGCCGACCAGTTCGTCAACCTCACCGAGCCCCACGGGTTCAACCTCGGCGCCGCCGGCATGCCGAACGGCACCACCAACAGCCTGCACCTGCACTTCACCGCCGAGGTGTTCATCAACTTCGACGGCGACTACCAGCTGCGCTGGGGCGCCGACGGCCGCCAGGGCGAGTACCGCAGCGTCGACGGCGACGTGATCTCCGTGCCGACCTGGATCTTCCGCGGCTTCACCAACATCGGCGACGACGAGGGCGTCCTGCTCACCGTGCTCGGGCGCGACGACACCGGTGGCATCATCTGGGGCCCCGACGTGCTGCGCGAGGCGGCAGGCCACGGCCTGTACCTCACCGCCGAGAACCAGCTGATCGACACGGTGCAGGGGCAGCAGGTGCCGCCCGGCGCGCAGCTGATCGAGCCGATGCCGCAGGAGGAGATCGACCGGCTCGACGTCTTCACGACCGCGCAGTTCCGCGGCCGCGTCACCACCGCCGCCGACCGCGAGTGGATCGCCGAGCCGTTCCTGTGCTCCGGGCTGCCCGGCGGCGGCGCCCAGCTCTCGCTGGTGATCGGCTACGGGATCAGCGAGCAGCGCAGGGCGGTGCCGCGGCTGCACGAGCCGCACGGGTTCTCCCTCGCCTGGTTGCGCGCGGGCGCCGGGGACGGGCTGCTCACCCACCGCCTCCAGGCCACTCAGGTCGTCACGGCCAGGACCGGGCGCTGGGCGGTGCGCCTCAACACGGGCGCCGACGAGCAGGTCGTCGAGCTAGGCAGGCTGGACACGCTCTCCGTCCCCCCCGGCGCGTGGCGCTCGTTCACGCAGCTCGACGACGGCGAGGGCGAGCTGCTCGTGGTCACCGGTGGCGACGGGCGCACGCAGCTCGACTGGGCCCCGGAGGTCGCCGCGGCGGCCCGCCGGGCCGGCCGGGTCCTGGACCCGAACGGCTACCTGGCCCCCGCCGCTGTCCTGGCAGCGGCGACGGAGGACGACTGACCCGCGTGGTGATCACCGTCGCGGCCTGCCAGATCCCGGTGCGCGTGGGGGCCGGTGACCACGCCGCGCTGGTGGCCGCCGTCCGGGAGGCGGCCGGGCGGGGAGCGCGCCTCATCGTGCTCCCCGAGCTGGCCGTGTGCGGCTACGTCTTCCGGGACGCCGCCGAGGCACGCGCGGCCGCCCAGGACCTGGACGGGCCGACCGTCACGCTGCTGCGGGACCTCTCCCGGGAGCTGGGCTGCGTGCTCGTGTGCGGGTTCGCCGAGCGGGGTGCGGACGGCGCGGTCCACAACGCGGCCGTGCTCGTGGAGGACGGCGAGGTGCGCCTGCGCTACCGCAAGGTGCACCTGTGGGACCGGGAGTCGGAGCTGTTCGTACCCGGGGACGCGCCGCCGCCGGTCGTCGACACCGCGGTGGGCCGGGTGGCGGTGATGGTCTGCTACGACCTGGAGTTCCCCGAGTGGGTGCGGCTCGCCGCGCAGGCCGGCGCGGAGATCGTCGCGGTGCCGGTCAACTGGCCGCTGCTGCCGCGGCCTGCGGGGGAGCGCGCGCTGGAGGTGGTCAAGGCGCAGGCGGCCGCCGGGACCTACCGCGTGCACGTCGTCGTCGCCGACCGCTGCGGCCGCGAGCGGGGCGTCGAATGGATCGGGGGCAGCCTCGTGTGCGCGAGCACCGGGTACCTGCTCGCAGGCCCGGCCACCCCGGAAGGCGCGGTGGCGGCGCCCGCCGTGCTCACGGCGGAGCTCGACCCGGCCGAGGCCCGGGACAAGAGCGTCGGTCCCCGCAATGACGCCCTGCGTGACCGCAGGCCGCACCTGTACCTAGAGGGCGCCACCTACGGAGGTTCAGGAAAGCCACTTTCCTGAACCTGCAGTACAGGAACGTGGCTTTCCTGAACCTCCGGCCACCCGGGGCGCCCGCGGAGCGAGGGTGGCGCGGGGCGGTAGCGTCGGGGTCCGCATTCGCCCGGAAGGACCTCCTCGTGAAAGCCGACCCCGCCGTCCAGCGCCGGCTGCTCGACCTGGCCGAGGTCGACGCCGAGCTGTCGCGGCTCGCGCACCGCCGCCGCACCCTGCCCGAGCACGCCGAGCTGACCGCAGCCGAGGCCGCGGTGCGGGAGGCGAAGGACAAGCTCGTGGAGGTCGAGACCGCCGCAGGCGACCTCGATCGGGACATCCGCCGCCTGGAACGCGACGTCGACGGCGTGCGGTCGCGCACCCAACGCGACAACCAGTTGCTCGCCGGGGCCGGGATCAGCGCGAAGCAGGCGGCCGACCTGCAGCACGAGCTGGAGACCCTGGCGCGCCGGCAGGCCGTGCTGGAGGACGAGCAGCTGGAGATCATGGAGCAGCGCGAGGCCGTCGGCTCGGACTTGGAGCACTCCCGGGTCGTGCTGGCCACCGCTGAGCACGAGCTGGCCGCGGTCACGGAGCGCCGCGACACCGCCCTCGTCGACATCGACACCGCCGAGGCCGGTCGCCGCCGCGCCCGGGAGGAGGTCGTCGTGACGATCCCGGCCGACGTCCTCGCCGCCTACGAGCGACGCCGCGAGCAGCACGGGGTGGGGGCGGCGGCGCTGATCGCGCGGCGCTGCCAGGCGTGCCGGCTGGAGCTGGACCGCACCGCGATCGCGGAGCTGAAGGCCGCACCCGCCGACGACGTGGTGCACTGCGAGGAGTGCGGCGTGATCCTCGTGCGCACGGAGGCGTCCGGGCTGTGAAGGTGATCATCGAGGCGGACGGCGGCTCGCGGGGCAACCCCGGGCCTGCCGGCTACGGCGCGGTCGTGCTGGATCCCGACACCGACGAGGTGCTGGTCGAGCGGGCGGAAGGCCTCGGCATCACCACCAACAACGTGGCCGAGTACCAGGGGCTGATCGCGGGCCTGCGCGCCGCCGTCGAGCTGGGAGCCACCGAGGTCGACGTCCGGATGGACTCGAAGCTGGTGGTCGAGCAGATGAGCGGGCGCTGGAAGATCAAGCACCCGGCGATGCAGCCGCTCGCGCAGGAGGCAGGCCGGCTCGTCCGCGAGATCGGTTCGGTGCGGTTCGAGTGGATCCCGCGGCTGCGCAACTCCCGCGCCGACGCCCTGGCCAACCAGGCGATGGACGCGCAGGCCGCCGACCGGTGACGATTGCGTCCTGGACCGGGCAGGTCGGCACCCCGACCCGCCTGCTCCTGCTGCGCCACGGGCAGACCGAGCTGTCGGTGCAGCGGCGCTACTCCGGCCACGGGGATCCCGAGCTCACCCCGCTCGGCCACGCGCAGGCGGCCGGGGCGGCCGCGCGGCTCGCGCGCGTCCCGGACATCGCCGCCGTGCTCACCTCGCCGCTGCGGCGCGCCCGCCAGACCGCGGGCCTGGTGGCCGCCGCGACCGGAGCCCCGCTCGTCGTGCGGGAGCGGCTGATCGAGACCGACTTCGGCAAGTGGGAGGGCCTCACCTTCCTCGAGGCCCGAGCCCGCGACCCGCAGCTGCACGCCGAGTGGCTCGGCTCCGAGGACGTCGCCCCGCCCGACGGCGAGAGCTTCGCCGCGGTGGGCAGGCGGGTGGCCGTGGAGCTCGCCGACGTACTGCGCGAGTACCCGGGTGCGACGCTCGTGCTGGTCACGCACGTCACGCCGATCAAGATGCTGCTGCGCGACGCCCTGCAGGCCGGCCCGGGCGTGCTGTACCGGCTGCACCTGGACCTCGCCGCGCTGTCGATCGTCGACTTCTACCCGGACGGCGGCGCGAGCGTGCGACTGGTCAACGACACCGGTCATCATCCGGCCTGAGCGCCCCGCACCGGGTCGTCCGTGCGCAGGCCCGTGCGCACGGTCTCGGTCATCAGCGCCGAGCAGGTCAGCGAGATCAGCGCGAGCACGGCCACGTATCCCGCCACGGCGTACAGGCTCCCGGTTGCGGCGACGAGCGCGGTGCAGATCAGCGGTGCGAACCCGCCGAAGATCGCCGCGAGCTGGTAGGCGAGCGAACTGCCGCTGTAGCGCATCCGGGTGCTGAACATCTCCGCGAAGTACGCCGACTGCGGCCCGTACACCGCGCTGCGGCAGGCCTGCACGACCAGGCCGCCGAGCAGGAACAGCCAGATGTTCTCGCTGCCCACGAGCAGCACGTACGGCACCGCGAACGCGGCGAGCACGGCCATACCGGCGAGGAACAGCCGCCGACGGCCGATGTGGTCCGACAGCAGGCCGAACGCGATGATCATCGGGATGTCCGAAGCGCTCAACGCGGCGTTCGCGTTGAGCACGGCGGTCCGCTCGTAGGTCAGCTGCGTGGTCGCGTAGGAGACGAGCCAGACCGAGCCGACGTAGAACGTCGAGTGCGTGGCCACGAACGACCCGGCGGCGAGCGCGATCTCCTTCGGGTAGGTGCGGATCGCGTCGAGCACCGGCATGCGGGCGGCGGCCTTCGCGTCCAACGTCTCCTGGAAGACCGGGCTCTCGCTGACCGTCAGCCGGATCCACATGCCCACGGCGATGAGCAGGACGCTCGCGAGGAACGGGATCCGCCACCCCCACGCGAGGAACTGCTCGTCGGTCAGGCTGGCCGAGAGCACGGCGAACGCGCCGGTACCGAGCAGCAGCCCGAGCGGGACTCCGACCTGGGGCCAGCTGCCGTAGAAGCCGCGCCGGTGCGACGGTGCGTGCTCGACCGACATCAACGCGGCGCCGCCCCACTCACCGCCCACCCCGAAGCCCTGCGCGAAGCGCAGCAGCACGAGCAGAACCGGGGCTGCCACGCCGATCGTGGCGTAGCCAGGGAGCAGACCCATCAGCAGCGTCGCCGCACCCATGAGCAGGAGCGAGTACACGAGCATCGGCTTGCGGCCGATGCGGTCACCGAAGTGCGCGAAGACCGCGCCGCCGACGGGGCGGGCGATGAAACCCACCGCGAACGAGCCGAACGCCGCCAGCGTGCCGGTGAGCGGGTCGAACTCCGGGAAGAAGACCTGGTCGAACACCAGGGCGGCGGCGGTGCCGAAGATGAAGAAGTCGTACCACTCGATCGTCGTGCCGACGAGACTCGCCAATGCCACCTTGCGCGAGGTCCGGAGGGCAGGGGTGGGAGCGGTCATGGTGACTTCCTTGTCGCCGGCCGGTGGCAACTGATTGTGCCCGATTCCGCCCCGGTTCACCCGAGATGGGAGACGAGCAGGCGCAGCCGCTCGTCCTGTGCCTCCGGGGGGAGCCGGCCGCTGCTCGTGAGGGACACGAGGCCGTGCAACGCGCTCCAGAACACCTCGGTGCGCAGGTCGAGGTCGTCCGGTCCGGTCGCCGCCTCGAGGCCGTCGCGGAGCGCGGCGAACGCCTCGTGCAGTGGCGCCGGGGACGCCGGATCGGCGAACGGGTAGTCCGTGGCGAGCTGGAACATCGCCTCGTAGAGCGCGGGACGGTCGGTGGCGAACTGCAGGTACGTGCGGGCGACCGCGGCTGCGGCCGACCGGGTGTCCGACGCCGTGGCGACGCGCTCCCGGATCCGCTGCGCCAGCTCGGTGAACCCCTGCAGCGCGACGGCACCGACGATCGCATCCTTGCCGGAGAAATGGCTGTAGAGCACGGGCTGGCTGTACTCGATCCGCTCGGCCAGCCTGCGGGTGGTGACGGCGTCCCAGCCTTCGGCCTCCGCGATCTCGCGGGCCGTGTCGATGATCAGCTGATGGCGTTCGGCGCGCTGGCGTTCCCGGCGGGTGGCGGCACTCACAGCTCCGGATTCTAGCACCGCTAGCAATTCAATCGTCGCTAGTCTAGCTTCGACAGAGAAGCTAGCAGTGCTAGGAGGAGACATGTGGTTGCACCGGATCGCCCTGGTCGTCGCCGGGCTCATCGGCGTCGGGATCATCTTCATCGGGCTCAGGTTCCTGCTGGACCCGGCCGCGGCCGCGGTCGCGTTCGGGGTGCCGGCGCCTGCCGCGGACGATCCGTTCCTGGCCGTGAAGGGGGTGCGGGACATCGGCAGCGGGCTGATCCTGCTCACGCTGCTCGCGCTGCGCAGGCCCCACGTCCTCGGCTGGGTGACGCTGGCGGCGAGCTCCATCCCGATCGGTGACGCCCTGATCGTGCTGGCCAACGGTGGCCCGGCGTACGCGGCGTACGGGATCCACGGCGCCACCGCGGTCGTGGCGATCGCGACCGCGGCCGTCCTGGTCAGTGGGCGAGCCGGGCGGCCTGTGCCTCGAGGTAGCGCTGCTCCGGCGCACTGAGCGTGCCGCGGGCGGCCAGCCGGAACTCGACGGCTGCGGCGTCGCGGTCACCTGCGGCTTCGAGCAGGTGGGCGCGCACGGCGTGCAGTCGGTGGTGCCCGGCCAGCGCCGGATCGGCTGCCGCCGCCGTCAGCTGCTCGAGCGCCGCCAGTGGCCCGCGCACCTCGGACACGGCGACGACCCGGTTCAGAGTGACCATCGGCCCGGGGGCGAGGACCTGCAGGTGGTTGTAGAGCGCGAGGATCTGGGGCCAGTCGGTGTCCTCGGCACGAGCGGCCTCGTCGTGCACGGCGGCGATCGCGGCCTGCAGCTGGTACGGGCCGATCGGAGCGGAGGCCAGTGTCTCGCTGATCAGCGCGGTGCCCTCGGCGATCGCGGCGGCGTCCCACTCGCGACGGTCCTGCTCGGGCAGCGGCACGAGGCTGCCGTCGGGGGCGGTGCGTGCGGCGCGGCGGGCGTCGGTGAGCAGCATGAGAGCCAGGAGGCCCGCGACCTCGCCGTCCGCGGGCAGCATGGCGCGCAGCCGGCGCGTGAGCCGGATCGCCTCCGCCGTGAGGTCGACCCGGTTCAGCTCCGCGCCGGAGCTGGCCGTGTAGCCCTCGTTGAAGATCAGGTAGAGGACGTGCAGCACCGCGGCGATCCGCTCGGGCTGCTCGGCGGGCGGCGGCATCCGGAACTCCGCGCCGGCGGCCTTGATCCGCTGCTTCGCCCGGCTGATCCGCTGCGCGACGGTCGACTCCGGCACCAGGAACGCGCGGGCGATCTCACCGGTGGTGAGCCCGCCGACGGCGCGCAGCGTGAGCGCCACCTGCGACGGCGGCGTGAGCGCGGGATGGCAGCACAGCAGGAGGAGGGTGAGGGAGTCGTCGACGGCGGGCGCCGGGTCGGAGGGGGCAGGCGTCAGCGCGAAGACGTTCTCCTCGCGCCGCCGGCGCGCCGACTCCGAGCGCCACATCTCGATGCGCCGCCGGGACGCGGTGGTGATCAGCCAGCCCTTCGGGTTGTCCGGCACCCCCTCGGCGGGCCACTGCATCGCGGCGGCGAGCAGGGCCTCCTGCACTGCGTCCTCGGAGGCGTCGAACCCGCCGTGCCGCCGGACGACCGCGACGAGCACCTGGGGCGCGAGCTCCCGCACCAGCTGCCCGACGTCGGTGGGTGTCACCACTCCGCGACGTCCAGGCTCCGGGCCGGGCGCACCTCGACCAGGCCGAGCGACGCCTCCGGGAGCTTCGCCGCGATCTCGACCGCCCGCTCCTCGCTCGCGACGTCGAGCAGGTAGATCCCGGCGAGGTGCTCCTTCGCCTCGGCGAACGGCCCGTCCGTCGTGAACGTCCGCCCCTCGTCGACGCGCACCCGCTTCGCCGTGGTGTGGTCGGCGAGCGCCTGGCTGGCCACGAGCTCGCCCGAGGCCTCCAGCTCGGCGTCGATCCCCGCGTAGTACGCGAGGCCCGCACCGCGCTCGGCCTCGGAGAACTGCTCCCACAGCTTGCGGGAACCGGCGTTGCTGTAGATCAGGACGACGTATTTCACGGGCCGGAGCGTCGTGCTGCGTCCGTGGGTGCGTCAAGGGTTGAGGAGCAGGTAGACCCCGACGGTCAACCCGAGCAGCACCACCGCGGCGCGCAGCACCCGTTCCGGCGAGCGCCGGGCGACACGTGCGCCGACGTAGCCCCCGACGAGCGTGGTGGGGGCGAGCACTCCGACCGCGAGCCAGTGGACCGGGGCGCCGATCGCGAAGTAGACGACGGTCACCGTGGCCACCACCAGTGACAGCAGTCCTTTCAGCGCGTTGAGCCGCACGAGGGAGTCGTGGGCGAACAGCGACAGCGTCGCGATGAGGATGACGCCGAGCGCCCCGCCGAAGTAGCCGCCGTAGACGGCGGCGAGGAACACGGTGGGCAGCAGGGTGGCGAGCCGGTCCGGTGCGCCCGGGGTGGGCGCGGTCCAGCGCCGGATCAGCGGCTGCAGCGCGAACACCGCGCTCGCGAGCAGTACCAGGGCCGGCACGACCGCGTCGAACACGGCGCTGGGCAGCACCAGCAGGAGCGCGCAGCCGACGGCCGAGCCGGCGGCCGACACCACGGACGTGAACATGATGCGCCTGCCCTGGCCCCGCAGATCGCGGCGGGCACCCGCGACGATGCCGAGGTAACCCGGCCACTGCGCGATCGAGTTCGTGACGTTGGCGGCGAGCGGCGGTAGGCCCACCGCGAGCAGCGAGGGGAACACCAGCAGGGAACCGCCACCGGCAGCGGCGTTCACCGCCCCGGCCACCAGACCGGCGACGAGGAGGAACGCCAGCGAGCTCGGGGACGTGTCGACCACGGGCCAACGGTAGTTGCGGCCTGCGGCGGATCTCGGGATGCGCGGTCCGCGTCACGCGTGGTGCGCACGACACCGGTGCGGGCGCAGGATGGGCTCATGCCCGACGACGACAGCGGCGACGTGGTCTGCTGGCTCGGCAAGCTGTGCCCGGAATGCGGGGCCATGCCCAGCGAAGGGGACGAGCGCTGCTGGCGGTGCGGAGCGGAGCGACGGCCGGTCGACGAGCGCGAGGCAACCTGAGAGCACGGGTGAACGTCCTCAGGTCACACGACCGAGGAGGTCGCCATGTCCCGCACCCTCCGCCGCCTGTTGACCGTGGTGCTCGCCCTCACCGCGGTGGCGCTGCCCGTCGTGGCAGCCACGGCTCCGAGGGCGGTCCCCGCCGCGACGACGTCCTGCGCCACGCCGTGGGGGAGCACGTCCGAGTGGGTCGAGCCGCTGGGTGCCGCCCCGCTGACCGCCGTGCGGACCGGCCGCCACGACTGCTTCGACCGCGTCGTGTTCGACCTGGCCGGCCCCGCAGCCGGATACCGCGTGGAGTACGTGGACCAGGTGTTCCAGGACGGGTCCGGCGCCGTGCTCACGGTGCCCGGCGGGGCACGGCTGCTCGTGAACGTCAACCACCCGGCATACGACGACGCCGGCAACCCGACGGTCGTTCCCGTGCCCGCCGCCGGGCAGGAGGTCGCCGACCTGAGCGGCTACCGGACGCTGCGCTCCGTCGTCTACGGCAGCAGCTTCGAGGGCGCCACGACCTTCGGCGTCGGCGTGCGCGCCCGCCTCCCGTTCCGGGTGTCCGTCGTCGAAGGATCCCGCGTCGTCGTCGACGTGGCGCACCGCTGGTCCTGAACCGCCCCGAGTAAACTGCGCAGGCGGACGAGCTGGCCGGGCGACCGCGTCGACGGGCAACCGTCGCCGAGGAAAGTCCGGACTCCGCAGGGCAGGGTGGTTGTCAACGGCAACCCGGGGCGACCCGCGGGAAAGTGCCACAGAGAACAGACCGCCTCGCGCAACCGCGCGGGGTAAGGGTGAAACGGTGGTGTAAGAGACCACCAGCACCCCGGGTGACCGGGGTGGCTCGGTAAACCCCACCCGGAGCAAGGTCAAAAGGCTCCCGCGCGCGGGAGCTGCGCAGGCGTTCGAGGGCGGCCCGTCCGAGCCTGCGGGTAGACCGCTCGAGCCCGCCGGTGACGGCGGGTCTAGATGGATGGTCGCCGAACGGAGCGCCGCGAGGCGCCCGGGAACAGGATCCGGCTTACAGGCCAGCTCGTCCGCCCCACGCCTGTGAGCTGAGCGCCTGGTTAGGGTCAGCCCGTGGCTCCCGAACCCCTGCCGTTCACCGGTGACGAGCTGACGGTGCTCCGCAGCCACGGATTGGCGTTCTTCGCCGACCGGGTGATCTACGAGGCGCAGCCGCCGATCAGCGCGAAGTCCCTCGCCTACGTCGAGTCGGTGTGCCCCGGCCCCATCCCGGAGGCGGTGCGCGAGCTGTGGAGCGTCACCGCAGGCGGGCAGCTCGACTACGACTTGACGGTCACCGTAGAGGGACGTCCGGCGGCGTTCAGCTGGACCGAGCTCTTCTACGACGGCAGCCCCGGATACCGCGACCTCCACGAGTGGATCGACTTCCAGGTCGAGCTGGTCCACGAGGAAGCGGCGGCCCGCGGGCTCGCCGGCCAGCTCGACGCGCTGCCGATCGGCGGGTTCGAGTACCTCGAGCGGGTCTACGTCGTGGCCGACCCCGATTCGCCCCGCTACGGCTCCGTGGTCGCCTGGATGAGCGGCGCCCCGGCCTGGACCGGTCTTCCCGGAACGAACACGGCCACCGCGCTGGCGCCGGATCTGCACAGCGCCTTCGCCCGCCTGCGGATCGACTCGAACCCGATCCGGGACGGCGAGCTCGACGTCAAGGCCTCCACGGGGGTCGAGCTCCTCGGGTACCTGGAGTCCCGGTGCGAGGACGACGGGCTCCCCCGCGAACTGGCCGAGCGGGTCCAGGACTTCTACCTCCGAGCCGCCGTCGCCTGACCGTTGCAGCGCTCGCCGTCAGGTTCCCGTCCAGCGGGCGGCGCGCTTCTCCAGGAACGCGGCCACGCCCTCGACGGAGTCGGCGGAGGCGCGGGCGCGGTCGCGGGCGACGCCGGTCTCGGCCCAGCCCTGCTCGTCGCCGGTGTCGTAGGCCGCCTCGATCGCGCGCAGCGTCTCCCGCACGGCGATCGGCGCACGGGACGCGATCCGCTCCGCCATGACGAGGGCTTCGGCCACGGCGCCGCCGGACTCCGTCAGCCGGTTGACCAGGCCCAGCTCGTACGCGCGTGTGGCGGGCAGCGGGTCGCCGGTGAGGAGCAGCTCCCGCGCTACGTTGAGGGGCAGGGCGCGCGGCCCGCGGAACAGGCCGCCGCACTCGGCTATCAGGCCGAGCCCGACCTCGGGGAAGGAGAACGTCGCCGAGCGCGACGCCACGATCATGGTGGCGGAGAGCGCGACCTCGAACCCGCCGCCCGCGGCGACGCCCTCGACCGCGGCGATGACGGGCTTGCGCATCCGGCGCCCCGCGATCCCGTACGGCCCGCCCCGCTCGGTCGGCTCGCCGGCCCACGCCCTGATGTCCGTACCCGCCGAGAAGAAGTCCGGCCCGCCGGTGAGGACGGCGACCAGGGCGCCGTCGTCGTCCTCGAACTCGTTGAGCGCGGCGTCGAGGGCCGCGGACATGGTGGCGTCGAACGCGTTGCGCTTCGCCGGCCGGTCGAGGGTGAGGAGGCGGACCGCGTCCCGTTGCTCCACCCGCACCGTCACGGGCCGAACATAGTCGCGAGATTCAGAGGGCGGAGCGCAGGCCTGCGCCGATCTCGAGGAGCCGGGCGGCGTGCATGCGGGCGTGGTGACCGCAGAAGTGGAGCTCGCCCCCGGTGGCCAGCGTGACCCTGACCAGAGCCCCTGCACCGCACCGGTCACAGCGTTCCGGCCGGGCGAGCGGCGCGGGCACGGCGGGGTCGCGGTTGCCCGCGGGTGTCGCGGTGTTCATCGTCGACCACCTTCCGGTGAGCTCGTCACCCGCAAGGGTTCACGTGGCGAGGGCCTCGGGCCATCCGGCTGGCACTACGACCGCATGGCGCAGGTCCGCCGGTGCGGATGGAGGCTGTCCCCACCCGTGACTCAACCGGTCGGGGCCGGGCGCAGCCGGAGCTCGGCGACGAGCTGGGCGTGGTCGGACGCGATCCGGTCGCGGTCGTCGTCGCTCAGGCGGCTGTCGAAGAGGTGGTCGTTGAAGTAACGCACGTTCGCGACCTCGCCGATCCGCTGCGGGTTGCGGTCGTAGAACTCCTGGCTGACCAAGATGTGGTCGAGGTTCTCGTAGCGGCCGTTGAAGATGTGGGTGTAGCTGACGTCCCGGCCGGCCAGCCGCGAGTTGATCTCGTGCGCCGAGTACAGCACCCGGTCCCAGTAGGCGGGCTTCTGATTGGGCCGCGGCCAGAACCGGGACGGCTCGTCGCCCATCACGATGTCGGTGGTGACGGCGCGGGCGCCGTCGTTGAGGTCCCCGAGCACCACCGCGGCCCGCGTGTTGCCGACGATCTCGTCGAGCACGAGGAACCGCAGCGCCGCCGCCTCGGACGCCCGCCGGATGAGCGACCTCGCCTTTCCGAGCGCCTCCTCGCGCGGGTCGTGGTCGTCGGCGCCGTCGGCCAGGATCGGGCGCTTGGACTTCAGGTGCACGACGAACACCGTGACCTCGCGCGTCTCGTCGAGGCGCAGCCGGGCCCGCAGCACCGGCCGGCTGAAGTTGCCCACCGGCAGCGCGACACCCTCGGCTGCGACGTCGACGCCTGCCGGGAACGTGTCGATGGTGGTTGCCGCCTCCGTCACGGGAAGCCGGGTGGCCAGCCCGAGCAGCGGCCCGCTCGCCCCGTCCGCTCCCGGTGCCACGACGGTTCCGGCGGCGTAGAGGCCCGATCGCTTGCACACCTCCTGCAGCGCCTCCACGTGGAACACCTCCTGGAAGCCGACGACGTCGGCATCCATCCGGCGCAGCTGCTCCGCGATCCAGTCGGCCTTCCGGTCGAACTCGGCCAACGAGTAGGGCCGGTCGTCCGGGTAGAAGGTCTCGCCGGGCCGTGCGAGGTTCAGGACGTTGAACGTGCCCACCTTGATGTCCATCGCGCCTCCCTGGGGCATGTCGACGCTCGCCGACGGTAGGCCCGGCGTTACGCCCCGCGCTCGCTGCGGCCGTGGGTGGAGTGCGAACTTCTGGTGAACTGCGAACAGGTCCTCGGGGACAAGATCGACCGGCCCGCCGAGGCAGTGGCGGGCGTGCTCGGGGAACGCGACGTCGAGGCCGGCGAGCTGGAGCGCGGTCACCGTGACTCAACTATGGCGGATCAGGGCGCCCAGAGGTGCGGGTAGTACTTGGGGCAGACGCACTTCGGGTCGTCGAGCGGCGGGTCGATCACGGAGGACGTCAGCGCGCCGAGCGCTGCTTCGATCGCGACCGCGGAGGCGACCGCCCGTGCGCTCACCTCATACGGCTCGTCGGGGTCGGACAGCCTGAGCTCCAGGCGGCCGGGACGGGCCGAGGCGAACGCGCTCTCGCCTGCGATGCGGACGTGTCCGAGTTCCGTGAGCCCGAGCGCCGCGAGGACGGCGCCCAGCTCCTGCTCGGTCTCCGCCCGCAGGGCGAGCCGGAGATCATCACCGTCGTCGTGGTGGCCGCCGGACGCCCGGCACATCCGGAACCACCGCAGCCGGGTCGCCCAGTCGCGCAGCTCCCTCGGCGAATGCCTGCGGTAGAGGTAGGCGTTCCAGCGCCGATTCTCGTCGCTCGCCCCGTCGGTCATGGGAGCAACGGTCGCGGATGGAGATGTCACGCTCCTTTCACGGACATCTCGGGCCGCTTCCGATCAGACAATTTTCGAAGTGCGCCACCATCTCCCTGGTCGAACTGGGCACTCGACCTACCGGCCGGCCGTGACCCTGGCCCTCCGGCGGGCGATGATCAGGTGGTCGAGCCCGAACCGGCCGGAGCCGACCACGGCGAGCACGAGGCTGAGCAGACCGATCATGATGGCCAGCTCTGGCCCGTTGTGATCCATGGAGAACAGCGGGCTGGTGTGCACGAGTACCCATGCACCCACCATGTTCAGCGCCATCAGGACACCGACGATCGGCACCGCGAGGCCGACGATCATCGCGACGCCACCGACGAACTCGAAGAGGACGTTGACCGGCCCCGAGATCTCCGGTAGGGGTATGCCGGACTGCGCGAACAGCTGCCCGACCCCGGCCAGGCTCCCGCCGGCGAAGTCCCATTCGAGCTTCGCGTGCGCGATCATGATCACTCCGAGGCCGATGCGGGCGAGGAGCAGAACGACGTCCCGGATGCCCCGAACGCCCGGGGAGGTTTCGACGGTCATGGTCGGGTCCTTTTCTCGCGTGGGTGGACGACCTCTCTATGACCTTGGAGTAGCCGACAACTCATCGCTAGTGCGATCACCGAAACCACTTGGCCGACGCGGTCCGACCGGGTCGGGGGGCGTCAGGCCCGCGCTGCGGAGGACGGGCGGGGTGCGGCGACTGCGATCCCGCGCCCGCGGCGCACAGGACCACCGTCCACGCGACCGTCGCCCCGGTAGACGTGTGGTCGGCGATGGCTCGCCCTGCTGGCCGCGGGCGGTCGTGCGTGAGCGCTCAGGACCGCGGTGCGGCCACGGACGCGGCGGCGTAGCTCTTCACGATCGACTCGAGCTCGGCCGGGTCGATCACGTCGTCGAGGCGGTCAAAGCCGTCGGGCGCGCGGCGCTCCACCTCGTCGATCACCATCTCCGGTCCGCCGATCCGGTTGCGCAGCACGATCTCGCTCGTGGCCGGCAGCCGTTCGTCCTGGTACGCGGTGAGCGCGGTCTCCGGGTCGGCGCCGGAGGTCAGGTGGCGGGTGAGCGCGACGGCGTCGAGCACGGCCTGGCCCGCGCCGTTCGACCCCATCGGGTACATGGGGTGGGCGGCGTCGCCGAGGAGGGTGACGCGGCCGTGGCTCCACCGAGGCAGGGGGTCGCGGTCGCACATCGGGTACTCGTAGAACTCCGGTGTGGCCGCCACCAGGCCGGGCAGGTCGAGGTGCGGGGTGTGGAAGCGCTCGACGTGCGGGGCGAGCTCGGCCCGGTCGCCCGTGCGGGACCAGTCCTCCCTGCGGCGCGGCGGGTCGCCCGGCTCGCCCGTGCGGATGCAGATCGCCCAGTTGGTGAGCACGGTCTCGGGCGAGCCGCCCCGGCCGATCGGGTACAGGACGAGCTTGGCCGCGTTGCCGCCGGCCACGATCATCGAACGGCCGGTGAGGAACGGCGGCCAGTCGGTGGCGCCGCGCCACATCAGCACGCCGTTCCAGCGCGGCGGGCCCTCCTCGGGGAAGAACGTGGCGCGCACCGTGGAGTGGATGCCGTCCGCGCCGATCAGCACGTCGCCCGAGCGCTCACCGAGCGGCTCCCCGTCCGGGGCGGTGAACCTGACGCGGACGCCGTCGCCGTCCTGTTCGAACCCGGCGAACCGGTGTCCGGTGTGCACGGCGCCGGGGCCGAGGCGCTCCTGGACGGCGCGCAGCAGCACCCCTTGCAGCCGGCCGCGGTGCACCGACAGCTGCGGGACGTCGAAGCCGGCGTCGATGCCGCACTGCCGGTGCATGATCACCTGGCCGAGGCGGTGGCAGTAGAACAGCTCCTTCGTGCGCACCGCCACCTCGTCGAGCGCGTCGAGCAGGCCCAGCCCGGCCAGCGGCCCGACGGCCAGCGGCAGGGCGTTGATCCCGACCCCCAGTTCCCTGATCTCGGGGCTGCGCTCGTAGACCTCGCACTCGATCCCGGAATCGTGCAGGAACAGGGCAGTGGCGAGCCCGGCGATGCCGGCCCCGACGATCAGCACCTTCACGATCACCGACGCTAGCGGCGCCGGGGGACGGGCGGAACCCGCTTCGGCGGTCTGAAACCGCCGGAAAACCGACACGGAGGAGTCGCCGGTCCCGTCCCCGATCGACTTCACAGACCCAGCCCGCCCTTCACAGAAGGCCCGCCCTGTGTGAAGTCCGCACGGGCTCTGTGAAGTGACGCGGGGGTTCAGCGGCGGGCGCGGCCCCTCGGCCTCCAGTGGGTGGGGCGCGTCAACGGCGGCGGGATTCGCGTGGTCGTGTCGCCTCTCGCGGCCGTCAGCTGCGCGGGGGTCAGGAAGAGGGTGTTGCGGAGGTCGGCGCCTGCCAGGTCGGCGCCGCGGAGGTCCGCGCCGAGGAGGTCGGCACCCCGCAGGTCCGCTCCTCTGAGATCGGCGCCGACGAGCAGGGCGCCGCGGAAGCTCGCCCGGCGCAGGTCGGCGCCGCGCAGCCGGGCCCCCAGCAGCTGGGCGCCGCGGTGATCGGGGGCCGGACGGGCGGCTCGGGCCCGGTCGCTCACCCGTCCCAGCAGGTCGGCGACCGACCGCCGGTGCGCCTCCACGTCGAGCGCCGCGAGCTCGTCGGGGGTGCCCCCGGCGAGCCGCTCGGTCGTGGCGATGGCATCGTCGAGCGCGTCCGAGAGCGGAGCCGCCGCCGGGAGTGCGCGCGCCTCCGTGAGGTACCGCAGCAGCTCGTGCAGCACCCGGACCACCGGGAACACCGCGAACATCGAGTCGGCGAGCTCCGGGTGGCCGCGCCAGTCCCGGCCGCCGAACGTCACTTGCACGACCTGCTGCCCGGCGCCGAAGCAGTCGTAGACCGTGCAGCCGGGGTAGCCGGCCTCGCGCAGGCCGGTGTGGATGCCGCAGCGGAAGTCCGCCTGCAGGTTCCGGCAGGGCGTGCCGGCGGGCTTGTCGGCGGCGAAGTCGGCCGACGCCGCGAACGGGAGGGCGACGCAGCACAGGCCGGCGCAGCGGGAGCAGTCGGCGGTGAGGCGGTCGGCGCTGGTGGGAATGGACATCAGCCGCCATTGTCCACTCACGGGTCGAGGTCAGTGGCCGCAGCCGGGGAGCGTGGCGCCCGTCGGGCTGCCGATGCCCAGCGGGTCGGTCTCGCGCGGGTCGGGCACCGGGCTCCAGCGGCCGTCGACCACGGCGTAGTCCCAGCCCGGCCCGTCCGTGACGAGCCACTCGACGGCGTCGACCAGCCGGTCCACGTCGTCGACCGTGGAGCCGAGGCCGAGGCTGGCGCGCACCGCGCAGCCGTCGAACGTGCCGGCGAGGCGGGAGAGCAACGGGTGGGCGCAGAACTTGCCGTCCCGCACGCCGATGCCGTGCTCCGCCGAAAGGTAGGCCGCGACGCGCCCGGCCGGGTGGCCGTCGACCACGAACGTGCAGACCGCGACCCGGTCGGTGCTGTCCGGCCAGATCCGCAGCGTCCGGACCCCGGGCAGCGCGTCCAGGCCGGTCTCGAGCCGGTGCAGGAGCGCGGCCTCGTGGGCGGGGTCGAGTGCGCCGGGCAGCACCCGGCAGGCCTCGGCGAGCGCGGCGGCGCCGAGGACGTTGGGGGTGCCGGCCTCGTGCCGGTGCGGCGCGGGGGCCCACGACACCTCGGTGGCTCCGCCCTCGTCGGGCGCGGTGACGGCGTGCACGGCCCCGCCGCCCGCCAGGTACGGCGTGGCGACGTCGAGCCAGTCGCGGTGCCCGACGAGCACCCCGGCGCCGTAGGGGGCGTAGAGCTTGTGCCCGGAGAGCGCGACGTAGTCGATGCCGCTGGCCGTGATGTCGATGCTGCGGTGCGGCGCGAGCTGGGCGGCGTCGACGACCACGCGGGCGCCTGCGGCGTGGGCGAGCGCCGCGATCTCCTCGAGGGGCAGCAGCTCGCCGGTGACGTTGGACGCCCCGGTGACGGCGAGCAGGGCGGGCCGGTCGGCGAGGAGGGCGTAGCGCAGGTCGGCGAGCGTCTGCTCGACGGTTCCGGCGGCCCGCAGCACCCGGCCGGGGCCCCATGCGAGGAGGTTGGCGTGGTGCTCGACGTCCAGCCGCAGCACCGGGCCGGGCACGCAGCCGGCCAGCAGGTTGAGCGCGTCGGTGGTGTTGCGGGTGAACACCACGACGTCGTCCGGGCGGGCGCCGACGAACCGGCCGACGGTCTCCCGTGCCTGCTCCAGCACGTTGGTGCAGACCTGGGAGGCGTAGCCGGCGCCGCGGTGCACGCTCGCGTAGTAGGGCAGCAGCGCGGCGACGTGGTCGGCCACGGCGGTGAGCGCGGGGGCACTCGCGGCCAGGTCGAGGTTGGCGTAGCGCACGTGCTCACCGGTGACGAGCGGCACCCGCAGGTCGGCGCCCGTGACGGTCGCCGGGGCACAGGTGCCGGGACGGGCGGACAGCACAGCAGTCATCGAGGTCCTCCGGACCCACTCTGTGGACCCGGACGGATGTCGGGTCCGCGCTTGCCGGCCGTGGTTGCACGGCGGCCTGGTCGTCACCCGGAGCACCCCACCGCGGAGGAGGGTTGCCGGCCAGCGAGCCGGGGCTTGACGCTGGCGCTCTTGACCTGAGGCGGAGATTACGGGCGGCCGGAGTGGTCGGTCAAGCCGATCTCCCCGACGGTGGCCGTGAGCGCGGGCACGGCGAAGCAGCCGGGGGTCGCGACCGTGACGATCGACGCGGCCGGGTCGACATCGAGGGTGGCCGGGCCGGCTCCGGCCAGCACGACGCGTGCGGCCGACCAGGTGGCGGTGCGGGTGCGGACCAGCGCGCCACCGGCGGAGCCGTCGATGGTGAGGACCTCGTCGCAGTGCCGCAGCTGCGCTCCCCACGCGGTGGCCGCGGCCGTGAGCGCGGCCGTCGCCTGGTCGGCCCGCACCTGCCGGACCCCGTCGACGACGTGCAGCAACGCGGCACCGGTCGCCTGCTCGACCTGCTGCCAGAGCCGGGTGGCGAGCCTGCTGGAGAGCCCCGTGTCGGTCCACGGTGCGGGCCCGGCCGCCCGCCAGACCACGCCCGCCGGCCGCCGCTCGAGCAGCGTGACGGCGAGGCCGCGGCGGGCGAGGTGCCACGCGGTGGCGGCACCCACGGCGCCCGCGCCGATGACGGCGACGTCGGTGGGGATGGGCGGGGCGTCGGTTGGCGTCGGGTCCAGCAGGCTCGGTGGACAGGGCACGGCGGCCTCCAGCTCTCCCGGTCAACGGAACATCACGGTAGGCGGCCGGGCCCGGGCCGTGTCAACGAACGGACATTTCCCCGGCGAATCTGTCCGGTCATTTCGCGGTTCTCGATGGCAATCGACACACCGCTTGAAAAACGGTGCGATCGCTACGTAAGTTCGAGGAGCAATCCCATCCAGAGCGGCCGAGAGACCCGGATCGACGACGCCGCAGCAACCCCCCGCGGAAGCGGGAGCGGGTGCTACCGCCGGGAGCGATGGAGGTAGCAGTGCCGGGTCGGGAACGGATCGAGCCGCGGACGACTGTGCTGATGACGACATGGCACGCCTGGCGCCGCCACGTCGACCTGTGCCGCACCTGCGCGGCGCTCTGTCGGGGCTGAGCGCACCTATCCGAAACCCACCGCATCCCGCGGTGGTGCCCACTCCTGCGCTTTTCGAAGGACCATTCTCATGCCCCGATCACTCGCACCGTGGCTCGGAGTCGCCGCCGTTCTGCTGAGCGCGTGCGGTGCCACGCCTGCCGCGAGCACCGCCGACCCCGGCGTCCCGCAACCGGGCGGCACGCTGCGCTTCGCGGTGAGCAGCGATCAGGGGTGCGTCGACCCCCAGCAGGTCGGCAGCAACGACACGATCTACTCGCTGCGGCAGGTGGTCGACTCGCTCACCGACCAGGACCCCGCCACCGGCGAGCTGCGGCCGTGGCTCGCGACGAGCTGGGAGGGCAACGCCGACGCCAGCGCCTACACGTTCACCCTGCGCGAGGGCGTGACGTTCAGCGACGGCAGCCCGCTCGACGCCGCCGCCGTGAAGGCGAACTTCGACGCCGTCCAGGACCTCGGCCCCCGGGGCACGCTGCCGAAGGGCTACCTCGCCGGCTACACGGGCACCACCGTGGAGGGCCCGACGCGGTTCACGGTGGCGTTCGACCGGCCCAACGTCCAGTTCCTGCAGGGCACGTCGACGCACAGCCTGGGCATCCTGTCCCCGGCCACGGTGGCGAAGAGCGACGACGACCGCTGCGCGGCGGTGGTCGGGTCCGGCCCGTTCGTGATCGAGTCCTACACCCGCGACGAGGCGATCGTGCTCGCCAAGCGGGCGGGGTACGCGTGGGGCTCGTCGTTGTGGCGGTCGCCGGGCGAGGCCCAGCTGGACCGGGTCGAGTTCCGCATCGTGCCCGAGTCCGGCGTGCGGGTGGGGAGCCTCCAGTCCGGCGAGGTGGACGCCATCGGCAACCTCGCGCAGCAGGACGAGGCACCCCTGACGGCGGCCGGCGCGCAGCTGGTGGGCCGGCCCAACCCGGGCATCCCGTTCGGGATCTCGTTCAACCAGGCCACCCCGCTCGGCGGGGACGCGGCGGTGCGGGAGGCGTTGTCGCTCGCGATCGACCGCGCCGAGGTGGTCGCCACCGTCTACAACTCGCAGACGAAGCCGGCCACCAGCGCGCTCGCCTCGACGACACCCGGCTACGCCGACC
Source organism: Pseudonocardia cypriaca (assembly GCF_006717045.1). Taxonomy (NCBI): domain Bacteria; kingdom Bacillati; phylum Actinomycetota; class Actinomycetes; order Pseudonocardiales; family Pseudonocardiaceae; genus Pseudonocardia; species Pseudonocardia cypriaca. The sequence continues at coordinate 1,170,379 of NZ_VFPH01000002.1, read as the reverse complement.
AGTCCACGCTGCTCGCGTTCGACCCCGCGAAGGCGGGGGCGGTGCTCGACGCCGCAGGCTGGCTGCCCGGCGCGGACGGCATCCGGGCGAGGAACGGCACGCCGTTGACGGTGGAGCTGACCTGGTTCTCCAACTCGCCCGCGAACCGGGCCGCCGTCGAGCTGATCCAGCAGCAGGTGCGCAAGGTCGGGATCGACCTGCAGCTGCGGGAGAAGCCGATCTCGGAGAACACGCCGACGCTGCAGTCCGGCCAGTTCGTCGCGACCTGGGGCAACACCACCCGCGCCGACCCCGACATCCTGCGCAGCACCTACTCGACGGCCGGCAACAACTACTACCGGTTGTCGCCCGGCCCGCTCGACGCGCTGCTCGCCCAGCAGGCCGCCGAGCCGGACCAGGCGGCCCGCGCCGCCGTCGTCGCGCAGGCGCAGCAACTGCTCGTGCAGGAGTACGACGCGATCCCGGTCGTGGAGCTGACCACGGTGCTGGGCGTCGCCGCGGACGTCCACGGCATCGCGTTCGACGCGGGCTCGCGGATCCAGCTGCACGACGCGTGGAAAGTCCAGCCATGACCGGTCGGTACCTGCTGCGGCGGCTCCTCGCGGCCGTCGGGGTGCTCTGGGCGGCGTTCACCGTGTCGTTCGTGGTGCTCTACCTGCTGCCGGGTGACCCGGTGGCGACGATGGCGAGCGGCGGCCTGGACGGCGAGCCGCTCCCACCCGAGCAGCTGGACGCGCTGCGCGCCCGCTACGGGCTCGACCAGCCGGTGGTCGTGCAGTACGGGCACCGGCTCGTCGCCGCGCTGACCGGCGACTTCGGCACGTCGATCCAGAACGGGCAGGACGTGCGCTCGGCGATCATCGAGGCACTCCCGCCCACGCTGCAGATCTCGGCCGCCGGGCTCCTGGTCGCGGTGGTCTTCGGCGGGACCACCGCGCTCGTCGCCACCTACACGCGCGCGCCGTGGCTGCGGCAGCTGCTGATGGCGCTGCCCTCGCTCGCGGTGTCGCTGCCCGTGTTCTGGGTCGGGCTCGTGCTCGTGCAGGTCTTCGCGTTCGGGTTCCACCTCCTGCCTTCGGTCGGGGCGAACGGTGCGGCCGCGCTCGTGCTGCCGGCGGTGACGCTCGGGCTGCCGACCGGGGCGCTGGTGGCGCAGGTGCTCGCGAAGAGCCTGGCGCAGGCCCTCGGCGAGCCGTACGTCACCACGGCGCGCGCGAAGGGCGTCGGCCGCGCCGGGATCCACCTGCGGCACGCGCTGCGCAACGCCGCCCTGCCCGCGCTCACCGTGCTCGGCTACATCGTGGGCAACCTCATCGCCGGGTCGGTGGTGGTGGAGACGGTGTTCACCCGGCCCGGGCTCGGTCGCCTCACCGTGGCCGCCGTCGGGGTGCAGGACATCCCGGTCGTGCAGGGGGTCGTGGTGTTCGCCGCGGCGGTGTTCGTGCTGGTCAACCTGGCGGTGGACCTGATCTACCCGTTGCTCGACCCGCGGATCGGGGCTGCCTCATGACGGAGCTGCTGGTACGGGAACCGATCGCGGCTCCCCGGATAGACGAGGCGCCGCCGCGCCGGGAGGGCCGCGTGCGGTTCCTGCTGCGCAGGCCGGGGCTCGTCGTCTCGATCGTCTACGTGGCGCTGGTGCTGCTCGCGGCGTTCGCGCCGCACGTGCTGGCGCCAGGGGACCCCGCCGTCGGCGTGCCGGCCGAGCGGCTGCAGCCGCCCGGTGCGGCGCACGTGTTCGGCACCGACTACCTCGGCCGCGACGTCTACACACGCGTCGTGCACGGCGCGTCGCTCTCGCTGCAGGCCACGGTGATCGCGGTGTCGGTCGCGCTGGTCGTGGGCGGGCTGGTGGGTGTGCTCGCGGGATTCGTACGCGGCTGGCTCGACGAGGTGCTCATGCGCGGTGTCGACGTGCTGCTCGCCGTACCCGCGGTGCTGCTGTCGCTCGCGCTGATCACGGCGCTCGGGTACGGCACGGTCAAGGTGGCGATCGCGGTGGGGATCGCGAGCGTCGCGAGCTTCGCCCGGGTGATGCGCGCAGAGACGCTGCGCGTGCGGCAGTCGGTGTACGTGGAGGCGGCGCGCTCGGTCGGCACCCGTTGGCACGTCACGCTGCTGCGGCACGTGCTGCCGAACGCCGCCGGTCCGGTGCTGGTGCTCGCCGTGCTGGAGTTCGGGCTCGCGATCCTCGCGGTGTCGTCGCTGTCGTTCCTCGGCTACGGCGCGCCGCCCCCGGCGCCCGAGTGGGGCTCGCTGGTGGCCGAGGGACGCAACTACATGGCGGTGGCCTGGTGGCTGTGCGCCGTGCCGGGCGCCGCGATCGCGGCCGCCGTTCTCGCGGTGAACCGGATCTCCCGCGCGCTGGACGGTCCCCGATGACCGCGCCGTTGCTGCAGGTGACCGACCTGCGCGTCTCCTACACCACCGTCGCGGCCGTGCGCGGCGTCTCGCTCGCGGTGGCGCCCGGGGAGGTCGTCGCCGTCGTCGGCGAGTCCGGATCGGGGAAGTCGACGCTCGTGCACGCCGTGGCCGGGTTGCTCCCGGGCACCGGCCGGATCGACGCCGGGCGGATCACGCTCGGCGAGCAGGAGCTGACCGGGCTGTCCGAGCGGGCGTGGCGCACGGTGCGCGGCCGGCGGATCGGGCTCGTGCCGCAGGATCCGGGCGTCTCGCTCAACCCCGTGCAGCGGGTCGGGGTGCAGGTCGCCGAGGCGCTGACGGTGCACGGCCTCGCCGACCGCCGCAGCGCCCCGGCCCGGGCCGTCGAGCTGCTCGCCGAGGCCGGGCTGCCGGACGCCGCGGCGCGGGCCCGCCAGTACCCGCACGAGCTGTCGGGCGGGATGCGCCAGCGCGTGCTCATCGCCATCGCGATCGCCGCGCGCCCGCAGCTGCTCGTGGCCGACGAGCCCACGAGCGCGCTGGACGCCACCGTGCAGCGGCACATCCTCGACCGCCTCGACGAGCTCGTCCGCGCGTCCGGCACGGCCGTCCTGCTCGTCACGCACGACCTCGGCGTTGCGGCTGACCGCGCCGACCGGCTCGTCGTGATGCAGGGCGGGCGGGTCGTCGAGCAGGGGCCGGTGCGGGAGGTGCTGGCCGCGCCGCGCGATCCCTACACCCGGCAGCTGCTGGAGAGCGCGCCCGGGCTGCGCGCGGTGCCGCGCTCCGCCCCGGCTCCCACGTCCGCAGCCCCGCTGGTGGAGGTGCGGGACCTCGTGAAGGAGTTCCCGCTGGGGAAGGGACGCATCCGCGCCGTGGACGGCGTGAGCTTCACGATCGCGCGCGGCGAGACGCTGGCAATGGTCGGTGAGTCCGGGTCCGGCAAGTCGACCACCGCCCGGCTGGTGCTGCGCCTGGCCGACCCCACCTCCGGCGCGGTGACGTTCGACGGCGCCGACATCACCCGCGTGCGCGGGCGGGCCTGGCGGGATCTGCGCCGGCGCGCGCAGCTGATCTACCAGAACCCGTACGCGTCCCTCGACCCCCGGTTCTCGATCGCCGAGGTGATCGCCGAGCCGCTGCGGGCGTTCCGGGTGGGGGACGCGCGGTCGCGCCGGGCGCGCGCCGCCGAGCTGCTCGACCGCGTCGCGCTGCCGGAGGCGGTGCTCGACCGGCGGCCGGCGGAGCTGTCGGGCGGGCAGCGCCAGCGCGTGGCGATCGCCCGGGCGCTGGCCCTCTCGCCCGACCTCGTGGTGTGCGACGAACCGGTGTCCGCGCTCGACGTCAGCGTGTCCGCGCAGGTCCTCGACCTGCTCGCGGAGCTGCAGGCCGACGCGGGGCTCACCTACCTGTTCATCTCCCACGACCTGGCCGTGGTGCGCCGGATCGCGCACCGCGTCGGGGTGCTGCGCGACGGGAAGCTGCTCGAGCTCGCGCCCACCGAGCAGCTCTTCGCCGCACCGCGGCACGAGTACACGCGCGAGCTGCTCGCGGCGATCGCGGGACGCCGGTTGGAGGAAACGGCATGAAGATCCTCGTCCTCACCCTGATCACGAACGGACCCGACCCGGTCACCGGCCGGACGCCGACGCCGAACGCCCGGTTGCACCGGGTGGTCGACAACGCGGTGCTCGCCGAGGAGCTGGGCTTCGACGGCTACGCGGTGGGGGAGCGGCACGAGCGGCCGTTCCTGTCGTCGGCGCCGCCGGTGGTGCTGTCGCACATCGCGGCCCGCACATCGCGGATCACCCTGTTCACCGGTGTCACCACGCTGTCGCTGCTCGACCCGGTGCGTGCCTACGAGGACTACGCCACCCTCGACCAGCTCGCCGACGGCCGCCTCGAGCTGATCATCGGCAAGGGCAACGGCGCGGCGCAGGCCCAGCTGTTCGACGTGACCACCGACGACCAGTGGGACCGCAACGCGGAGGGCTACGAGCTGTTCCGCCGGCTGTGGCGCGAGGAGCGCACCACGTGGAGCGGCCGGTTCCGCCCGCCGCTCGTCGACGCCGAGACCTGGCCGCCGCCGCGGCAGCACCCGGTCCGGGTCTGGCACGGCAGCGCGACCAGCAAGGAGTCCGTCGAGGTGGCCGCCCGGTACGGCGACCCGCTGTTCTCGGCGAACGTCACCAACCCGATCGAGCCGTACGCCGAGTTGATCGCCCACTACCGCGAGCGCTGGGCGGCGCACGGGCACGACCCGGCGGACGCGCTCGTCGGGGCCGGCACCGCGGCGTTCCACATCGCGCCGACCTCGCAGCAGGCGATCGAGGAGTTCCGGCCCGCCTACGCCGCGCGGCTCGCCGCGGCGGAGCGGTTCGGGCTGCCGACCGTGTTCCCCACCGTCGAGGACTTCGTGGAACGCTCGTCCGCGCTGGTCGGGAGCCCGCAGCAGATCGTCGACAAGGTGCTTCGCTACCACGCGGTGTTCGGCCACGAAGTGCTGCACCTGCACCTCGACGGCGACGGGCTCACCCCGCGGCGGCAGCGGGAGCAGCTTGAGACGTTCCAGTCGGAGGTGGCGCCGGCGCTGCGGGCGGACGTGCCGAGCCGCCCACTGGCAGGCGCCGTGCCCCGCGACCCGGACGACGCCCGGCCCGCCGACTCGCCCGTGGGGGTGGCGTCATGACGATCCCCTTGTCGATCCTCGACCTCTCCCCGGTCCCGGCCGGTGGCACGGCGCGCGACGCGATCCGCAACTCGGTCGACCTCGCCCGCGTCGCGGAACGGGCGGGCTACCGGCGCTTCTGGGTGGCCGAGCACCACCTGGCGTCCGGCGTGGCGTCCTCGTCCACGCCCGTGCTGGTGGCGCTGATCGCGGCGGCCACGTCCGGGATCCGGGTCGGGTCCGGCGCCGTGCAGCTCCCGCTGACCTCGCCGCTGCAGGCGGCCGAGCAGTTCGGCACGGTCGCCGCGTTGCACCCGGGCCGGGTGGACCTGGGCCTCGGCCGGTTCGACATCCACAAGATCCTCCGGCTGGCCGGCACGGCACCGCCGCCGGACGCCGAGCCGCCGCCCGTGCCACCCGCCCGGGTCGTCGACGGGCTGCTGATCCCGCCCGCCGCCCGGTTCCGCGGGGACGTGTCGACCTACGTGCACCTCGCCCGGCTGCTCGGGATCCAGGCGGAGGACCCGGCCCCGGACTACGACGCGCAGGTCGGCGCGATCCTCGACCACCTGGGCGGCGCCGCCCGCCGCCCGGACGGCCGGCCGGTCACCGTGCCGGCGGCCGAGGGCGCGGACCTCGACGTCTGGATCCTCGGCTCCAGCCCCGGCGAGAGCGCAGAGGTGGCGGGGGCGCGCGGATTGCCGTTCGCGGCGAGCTACCACATCGCGCCGGGCGCGGTCCTGGAGACCGTCGACGCCTACCGCCGCGCGTTCCGGCCGTCGGCGCGGCTCGCGGCGCCGTACGTCGTGGTGTCGGCGGACGTGGTCGTCGCCGACAGCCAGGAGCGCGCGGAGGAGCTGGCCGCGCCGTACGCGCAGTGGGTGCTCGACATCCGCACCGGCGTCGGCGCCCGGCCCTACGTCACGCCGGAGCAGGCCAGGGCGCGGGAATGGACGCCCGCCGAGCGGGCGGTCGTCGCCGACCGGGTCGACACGCAGCTCGTCGGCTCGCCGGAGGCGGTCGCCGGGAAGCTGGCCACCCTCGCCCGCGTGACCGGTGCCGACGAGCTGCTGGTCACCACGATCACCACCGAGCACGCCGACCGCGTGCGCAGCACCGAGCTGCTCGCCGGCGCGTGGGCGGAACACGCCGCAGCACGGGCGGGTTGGAACACGAAGTCCGACGAGACGGAGGCGAGCCTCGCGCGATGAGTCCCTTCACTGAGGCGCGGATGCACCTGGCCGTCGAGCTGACCGCGGCCGGCCGACATCCGGCCGCCGCGCGCTGGGCCCGGCTCGACCCGGCGGTGCTGCTCTCGGCGGTGCACCACGCGGGGCTGGTGCGCACGGCCGCGCGCCGCGGCCTCGACCTCGTGCTGCTGCCGCACACCTTCCACCCCGACGGCGGCCCGCTGCTCGACGCCGTCTCGCTGGCCGCGCGGATCGCGCCGGTGGTGCCGGGGATCGGGCTGGCGCCCACCGCGACCGTGACGCACACCGAGCCGTTCCACCTCTCCAAGGCGATCGCCACCCTGGACATCGTGTCCGCGGGCCGCGCCGGCTGGGAACCCGCCGTGTCGCGCACGCAGGTCGAGGCGGACCTCTTCGGCCGCAAGCAGGCCGCTCCAGCCGACGAGCTGTGGCGCGAGGCCGCCGACGCCATCGAGGTGGTGGTGCGGCTGTGGGACTCCTGGGAGGACGACGCGGTGATCCGCGACGCCGCCACCGGCCGCTACGTCGACCGCGACAAGCTGCACCACATCGACTTCCAGGGTGAGTTCTTCTCCGTCAAGGGCCCGTCCATCACCCCCCGACCGCCGCAGGGCCACCCGCCGGTCGTGCTGCGTTGCGACGAGGACGAGGCGCTCCCGGTGGCCGCCCGCTGGGCCGACGTCGTGCGGATCTCGGCCCCGGACCTCACGGCCGCCGCGGCGGCCCGCGATCGGATCCGCGACGCCGTCGCGGGCGCCGGCCGCGACCCGGATGACGTCACCGTGCTGCTCGACGTCGAGGTGCACCTGGCCGCGGACCGCGACCAGGCCCGCCGCGACCTCGTCGAGCTCGACCGGCTCGCCGGGGCCGAGCTGCCCGCGTCGTCGGTGCGGGTGCTCGGCCCGCCCACCGACCTCGCCGACCTGGTCGGCGCCGCGGTGCGCACCCGCGCGGCCGACGGCGTGACGCTGGTGCCGCTCGTGCTGCCCGCCGACCTGGACGTGGTGGCCGCCCAGGTCGTGCCGCTGCTCGCGGGCCGCGGACTGCTGCGCACCGGCTCGGCGGGCGGCTCGCTGCGCGCCCGCTTCGGCCTAGCCCGACCGGCCAACCACTTCACTGGAGCGTCTGCGTGAGCGTCAAGAAGCAGATCCACCTAGGCGCGCACTTCCCGGGCGTCAACAACACGACGGTCTGGAGCGACCCCCGCGCCGGCAGCCAGACCGACTTCGCCTCGTTCGCACACTTCGCCCAGAACGCCGAGCGCGGGCTGATGGACTTCGTCTTCCTCGCCGAGGGCCTGCGGCTGCGCGAGCACCGCGGCCGCATCCACGACCTGGACGTCGTCGGCCGGCCGGACACGTTCACCGTCCTCGCCGCCCTCGCCGCCGTCACCTCGCGGATCGGGCTGGCCGGCACGATCAACACCACCTACAACGAGCCGTACGAGCTGGCCGTGCAGTTCGCCTCGCTCGACCACCTGTCCGCGGGGCGCGCGGCGTGGAACATGGTCACCACGTCCGACGCGTTCACCGGGGAGAACTTCCGCCGGGGCGGGTTCCTGCCGCGCGAGCAGCGGTACGAGCGGGCGGCGGAGGTCGTCGCCGTCACCCGCGCCCTCTGGGACTCCCAGGGCGGCGAGATCGAGCACCACGGCCCGCAGTTCGACGTGCGCGGCCGCTTCCCGCTCTCGCCCAGCCCGCAGGGCCACCCGGTGCTCATCCAGGCGGGCGACTCCGCGCAGGGCCGCGACTTCGCCGCCGCCACGGCCGACGCGATCTTCACCCTGCACGGCACCCTCGAAGCGGGGCAGGCGTTCTACGCGGACGTCAAGGCGCGGCTCCCGCAGCACGGGCGGAACGCCGACGACCTCAAGGTGCTGCCGGGCGTCACGTTCGTGCTCGGCGACACCGACGAGGAGGCCCGGGAGGAGGCAGCGCGGATCCGGCGCCAGCAGGTCTCCCCGCAGACCGCGATCGCCTTCCTGGAGCAGGTGTGGGGCCGCGAGCTGTCCGAGTACGACCCGGACGGCCCGCTGCCCGACCTGGAGCCCGACGTCGACAACGTCTCGATCACCCGCGGCCGGGTTCGGCACGCCCGCGACCCGCGGGCCGTCGCGCAGGAGTGGCGCGACTTCGCTGCCGCGCACGGCGGCCTCTCGATCCGCGAGGTCGTGATCGAGAAGACCGGGCGGCAGTCGTTCATCGGCACGCCGCGCACCGTCGCCACGCAGATGGACGAGTTCGTCCAGCGCGACGCCTGCGACGGGTTCATCCTCGTGCCGCACCTGACGCCCGGCGGCCTGGACCGGTTCGTGGCCGAGGTCGTGCCCGAGCTGCAGGACCGCGGCAGCTACCGCACCGAGTACCCCGGCCCGACCTTGCGCGACCACCTCGGCCTGCGCCACCCGCACGCACCGCTGACCCGGAAGGAGTCCGCATGACCACCATCGAGTCCTCGCTCCAGCAGGAGTGGGACGCCTGGCACCGCGAGCGCGAGGAGCAGCTGAGCACCCCGCACGGCTGGCTCAGCCTCACCGCCCTGCACTGGCTCGACGACACCGCCCGCGGCTACGACGGCATCCCCGGCACCTGGCGCGCCACCGGTGACGGCGGGGTGGAGCTCACCGCCGACGGGGACCCGGAGATCGGCCCAGCCATCGAGGGCACGCCGGTCAGCGGCACCGTCCGGCTGGAGCCCGTCGACGGGCAGCCGGGCGTGCTCGTGGAGATCGGGGACCGGCGGGTCGAGGTCATCCGCCGCACCGACACCTACGCGCTGCGGGTACGCGACCCCGAGGCGATCACGCGCACCGCGTTCACCGGCGCGCCTGCCTTCCCCGTCGACGAGCGCTGGGTGGTCGACGGCCGCTTCGAGCCGTACCCGGAGCCGAAGCAGCTCACCGTCGGCGCCGTCGTGGACGGGCTGCAGCACTTCCCGACCGCCGTCGGGGTGGTCCGGTTCGAGCTCGACGGGGCCGAGCACGAGCTGGTGGCGTTCCCGGGCAAGGCCGGCGGCCTGTCCCTGCACTTCCGCGACGCGACGTCCGGGGACAGCACCTACGGCGGCGGCCGCCAGGTCGCGCTGCCCGACCCGGACGCCGACGGCCGCGTCCGGATCGACCTGAACCGCACCGTGAACCTGCCGTGCGCGTTCACCGCCCACGCCACGTGCCCGCTCCCACCGGCGGAGAACCGGTTGCCGGTGGCGGTGGAGGCGGGGGAGCGCATCCCGCCGCGGCCCGACCTCCAGCAGGCATGACGGTCGTTGTCGAACCCGCGACGATGCGGGAGGTCCTGGGGCACTTCGCGTCGGGCGTCGTCGTGGTCACGGCGGCCGGGCCCGATGGGCCGCTGGGCTTCACGTGCCAGTCCTTCGCGTCACTGTCGCTGGATCCGGCGCTGATCAGCTTCTCGCCGTCCCGCACGTCGTCGACGTGGCCGCGGATCCGGGCGGCAGGCGCGTTCTGCGTCAACGTGCTGGCCGCCGACCAGCAGCAGCTGTCCGCCGGGTTCGCCCGCTCCGGGGTGGACAAGTTCGCCGGGGTGAGCTGGTGGCCGGGCCCGGACGGCGCGCCGGTGCTGGAGGGCGCCTGCGCGTGGATCAGCTGCACGCTGTGGCGGGAGTACGACGGCGGCGACCACACGATCGTCGCCGGCCGGGTGCGCGACCTCGGTGCCGACGCCACCCGCTCGCCCCTGCTGTTCCACCGGGGCCGCTACGGTCTCGCCACGCACATCGAGGAGGACCATTGACACGGGTGCTGGGCGTCGTCGCCGGGCCGGAGCCGGGTGGGCGCACCGCCACCGCCGTCGCCGGGGTGCTGGCCGGCGCGGAGAAGGCGGGCGCCGCGACGTCGCTGGTGGAGCTGGCCGAGGCGGGCGTCGACGCCGTGATCGCCGCGTTCGGCGACGCCGACGCCGTGGTGTTCGGCAGCCCGGTCTACCGGGCCACGTACAGCGCCCTGCTCAAGGACCTCCTGGAGCGCACGGAACGCGGGAAGTGGGGCGAGTCCACGGCTCCGCTGCAGGGGAAGGTGGCCGCCACCGTGCTCACCGGGGCGAGCGGGCACCACTACCTCGCCCTCGGCGACCTGCGGAACGTGCTCGCCGGCTTCTTCGCCGTGCAGGTGCTGTCGCCGGGCCTGTACCTCGACCACGGCGGCTACGTCGACCGCACCACGCTGACGGAGCAGAGCGCCGAGCTCGCCGCATCCCACGGCGCGGCCCTGGCCGACCTGGCCGCGGCCGTCCGGGGCTCCGCGGCGCTCCAGGCGATCACGCCGCAGATCTGAGGCTCACTTCCCGGGTGAGCCGGACGGCCGGCCGGGCAGGGTGGTTCTCGCCCAGTCGTCGAAGGTCGTCGTCGGCACACCCGGGTCCGCGGCGAACTCCGGACGCGCGGGCTCCCAGCCCGTCGCTGATCAAGGGGAGAAGGTCGCCAGTTGATCTTGAATCACGACCATCAGCCCTTGATCGCCGCCATCCGGGCGTGGTCGCCGGTGTGTTGGCCGGTCGCGGGCGCCTCGGGTGGGTGATCGCCGGAAGTGGTGTGAGGACGACAGATCTGTCGCTCTCCCACCACTTGCGGTGATCACCTCCGCCGGAGCCTCTGATCGTGGCGGTACCGGCTCCTGCTCGCCCCGAAGCCTGATCATGATGGTAGGACCGCCTTCGGTGGCGCCGCGCGCCGAAGGGGCTGGCCCGTGGGCCTGCCCGCGAAGCGGGCCCTTCAGGGGTCGTAGAGGCTCGCGGGTCAAGGGTCGCGTAGCGATCGCGGCAGCGACGCGGAGCGCCGTTGAGGCGTGAGGGGCGGCCCCGCACGATGCGCGGCGCCACCGAAGGCCTGGTGGGAGGTGGCCTGCGCGGTGCGCGGAGTGCACCTACTAGGGCACCACGACGACCTTCCCGGTGGCCCGGTCGTCCTCCATGTACCGGTGGGCCGCCACGATGTCCTCCAGGCGGAAGACCCGGTCGACGTTGGGCCGGTACCGGCCGGCCTCGACCTCGTCGACGATCCGCTGCAACACGGCCGCGCCCGCGCTGCCCTTGAGGTTGTCGCTGTGGAAGGCCGTGAGCTTCGTCCCGGACGGGATCATCGCGATCGGTTCGAAGTTCGGGATCAGCCACCCGCTGAGCGAGCCGGCCACGCACACCGTGCCGCCCCGCCGCACCAGGCGCAGCGAGTCCACCGCCGTGGTCGTGCCGACGAGGTCGAGGACGTGGTCCGGGCCCTCCGGCCAGATGGCGTGCACCCTCGCCGCGAGCGACCCACCGTCGTCGACGAGCACGTGGTCCACACCGGCAGCGGTCAACGCGTCGATCCTGCCGGACCGGCGGGTCGTGGCCGCGGTCCCGATGCCGCGGCCGGACGCGATCGACGCGGCCGCCATCCCCACCGACGAGGTCCCGCCGCGGATCAGCAACCGTCCACCCGCCTCGACGCCCAGCGCGTCCAGCGAGCCGTGCGCGGTCAGGTACGTCTCGGGTAGCGCGGCCAGGACGTCCCACGGCAACGTGGTGGTGACCGGCATCAGCAGCGCGTTCGGCAGCAAGGCGTACTCGGCGTAGCCGCCGTCGAACGCCCGGCCCATCTCACCCATCACGGCTGCGACGGTCGTCCCCTCCGGCAACCGGGCATCCGTGGAGGCCGCCACGACTCCGACGCACTCGATCCCGAGCACGCGGGGGAACCCCACGTTCGGGGAATGCCCCTGCCGGGTCCGCAGCTCCGACCGGTTCAGGCCCGCGCCCCTCACCTGCACCAGGCTCCAGCCCTCCCGAACGGCCGGTACCGGCAGGTCGCGGATCTCCAGCACCTCCGGGCCACCCGCGCTGACACAGACCGCCGCTCGCATCGTCGTGCTCATGCCTGCACCCTCGCCGGAGCGAGGCCTGGCCGACCACCGGTAAGTTGCCACGTTGTGCCCGTTGGCCGCCAACCTCTCGAGTCACGCCTGTGGCCGTCCGGTGGGGCGCATCTCTGGCGGTCGGGAGGCACGAGCTCGGCGCACTCCCATCCACGTGGGCACCTGGTGTACGCGGCTCGCGGCGTCCTGTCGGTCCACACCGAGTCCGGCACGTCGATCGTTCCCGCGAACCGGGTCGCATGGATCCCCGCCGGGTTCACCCACCACCACCGCGCCCACGGCGACACGGACATGCGGATCGAGTTCCTGCCGGCATCCCTGGCCCGTCCGCTGCCGGGTCATCCCGCCGTGTTCACGGCCTCCGGCCTCGTCCGCGAAGTCCTGCTCACCCTCAGCGGCGCACGCAACCACGACCGCGGCGCGCGCAACCGGTACCGGGCCGCGCACGCCCGCCTTCGCCGGGTCCTCGTCGACGAGCTCCAGGAAGCACCCGAGCAGGCGCTGCAGCTACCGGAGCCACGCGACGACCGGTTGCAGGCCGTTGCGCGGATCCTGTACGACAACCCGGCGGACAACACCGCGCTGGCCGAGCTCGGGCGGTCGGTCGGGGCCGGTGCCCGCACGCTCAGCCGGCTGTTCCACGACGAGCTCGGCATGACCTTCCACGAGTGGCGCACGCAGCTGCGCATCCACCACGCGCTCGTCCTGCTCGCGGAGGGCCACGACACCACCCGCGTCGCCCACGCATCCGGGTGGGCGAATCCCAGCAGCTTCATCGCTGCCTTCAGCACGATCATGGGCACCACACCGGGCCGCTACCGATCGGGTTCGCCCGGGAACGTGCGCCAGCGCGCGGGGCTGCACGAACCACAGCCGCATCCGTAACGGGGGGCCGACGGCAACCGAGTGCGCTATGCACGCGGTCACCCGAATGATGCCGTGAGGACGAACGGAGTGGACCGGATGCTGCATTCGTTGAAGCGCTTCCCGGTGCTCGCCGGCTTCGTCCTGATGTTCGCCCTGACCTGGCCGATCGATCTGTGGGCGGCGGCGGACTCACATGATCTGACGAGTGTGCGGATTCCGTCCGTGCTGCCGCTCTTCGTGGGCTACGGATTCGTGGTCGCCGCCATCGTCATGACCGGGATCATCGACGGGCGGGAGGGCGTTCGCTCGTTGCTGCGGCAGTTCCTGATCTGGCGGGTCGGACTGGTCTGGTACGCCGTTGTGCTGCTCCTGCCCGCGGTCATCGACCTGGCTTCGCTGGCCGCGCACGTCATGCTCGGCGGAGCCGCTCCGGATTTCGGTCAGCCCTTCGCCCGTCAGATCGTCGGGCCTTCGGGGAGTCTGTGGGCACTGCTGCCCGTCTTCTTCCTCATGGGGGTGTTGACGAACGGGGAGGAGATCGGCTGGCGCGGGTACGCGCAGTCGCGACTCCAGGCCCGCCACAGCGCTCTGGTCGGCTGTCTCGTCGTCGGGCTGGTCGCGGCGTGCTGGCACATCCCGAAGTTCCTGACGGAAGGCAGCGCACAGGACTACTCGTTCGGCCTCTTCGTGCTGGACAGCATCGCAAAGGCGATTCTGACCGCCTGGGTCTACAACAGCACCGGCAACAGCCTCTTGATGGCTACGCTGTTCCACGCGTCGCTGAACACCTCCGCGGTCTTCCTGCCGGTTCTACCGGCTGCCATCGGAGACGTCCGCCCCACTTTGATCGGTATCGGTCTGCATTGCGCGACCGCGGTTGCCGTCGTCGTGATTGCCGGGCCGGCCAGGCTGACGAGATCCCGAACGCCGGCTCGACCGGTGGAGCGTGAACCAACAACGCAGCAGCACAGCGAACTGCAACCACCTCGAAGTACGGGAACGGGAACGTGTTCCTGAACTTCACCGGCCGCGCCGGCGAGCCGCTGCAGGCGAACGTCGACAGCGCGTTCGGGCGCAACCTGGCGCGACTGGGCCGGATCAAGGCCACCTACGACCGGGACAACCTGTTCCAGCTCAACAACAACATCCTGCCGCAGGGGTGATCGAACCGGCGATCACCAGCGGGTGCCGCCCGTCCAGGTGGGTCGCCAGCCGATCCACCGGGGCATGGCCGCCACCGCCGTGAAGCTCACGACCGCGGTGGCGGCCAGGTACCCGGCGGCCCACCACGGGCTGCCGCCACCGGCGGCCAGCAGGGCGGTCAGCACCATGGGGGTGAGGCCGGAGGCCCAGATGCCCGAGCCCTGGAACACCAGCGACATCCCGGTGTAGCGCACGTCGGTGTCGAACAGCTCGGCGAAGAGGGTGGACTCCGCCCCGGTCATCAGTCCGTACCAGAGCCCGAGCTGCATCAGCAGGATCGCGACGACTAGCGGGTCCGACCCGGTCTGCACCGCGAAGAAGGACGGGATCACCGTGATCCCGAACCCGGCCACGCCGGTGCCGAACACGAGCCTGCGCCCGTAGCGGTCGGCGAGCGCTCCGGCGACGGGCGCGACCGCGGCCATCAGCAGCGCACCGGCCGTGACGGCGAGCAGCACGACGACCCGGTCCATGCCGACGGTCGCCGTGGCGTAGGTGATCGCGAAGACGCCCCAGGTGTTGAACGCCGCGCCCTCGGCCCAGCGCGCGAGCATGCCTGCGGCTATGCCGCGTCGGTGGGCGCGGGTGCGGAAGACCTGGACCACCGGCACCTTCGCGGTGGCGCCGCTCTCGCGCAGCCGCTGGAACTCCGGGGTCTCCATGATCCGCAGCCGCACCAGCAGCCCGACGGCGACGAGCACCACGCTCAGCACGAACGCAACCCGCCAGCCGACCGCCAGGAACGTCTCCTCGTCGAGCGCCTCGCCGAGCAGCGCGAACGCGCCGGTGCCCAGCGCGAGGCCCAGCCCGAGCCCGATCTGCGGGACGCTGCCGTACCGGGCGCGCTTGCCGGGCGGCGCGTTCTCGACGGCCAGCAGCACCGCGCCACCCCACTCGCCGCCGACGGCGAGGCCCTGCAGCACCCGCAGGACGACCAGCAGCACGGGGGCCGCGACGCCGATCGCCGCGTACGAGGGCAGCAGGCCGATCAGCGCGGTTGCCGCGCCCATCAGCAGCATCGTGGCGACGAGCGTGCGCTTGCGCCCGATGCGGTCGCCGACGTGCCCGAACAGGATCCCACCGATCGGCCGCGCCACGAACCCGACCGCGAACGTGCCGAACGCCAGCAGCGTGGCCGCGACCTCGTTGCCGACCGGGAAGAACAGCTTGGGGAACACCAGGCTCGCGGCGGTCGCGTAGAGGAAGAAGTCGTACCACTCGACGGTGGTGCCGATGAGGCTCGCAGTGAGAACGGTGCGGGTCCGTGCCGCCGGGGCGCGCTCCTCGACGAGGGCGGTCACTGGGCGGCCGCGAACGGAACGGTCCGGGACGGCGCCGGGGCGAGGTCGGTCCCGCCGGGCGGCTGCCAGAGCCCGCGCCGCTGCAGGATCGGCAGCACGCCCTCGCCCACCCACCAGGCCTCCTCCAGGTGCGGGTGGCCGGAGAGCACGAACTCGTCGATGCCCAGCGCGTGGTACTCGGCGATCCGGTCGGCCACCTCGCTGTGGCTGCCGACGAGCGCGGTGCCGGCACCGCCGCGCACGAGCCCGACGCCCGCCCACAGGTTCGGCGACACCTCGAGGCTCGCCGTCGAGCCGCCGTGCAGGGCACGCATCCGCCGCTGCCCCTCCGACTCGCTCTGCGCGAGCCCCGCCTGCACCTTCTCGATCGTGGCCGGGTCGATCGCCGTCAGCAGCGACTCGGCGTGGGCCCACGCCTGCTCGGAGGTGTCGCGGGTGATCACGTGCAGCCGGATGCCGAACCGGACGGTCCGGCCGTGCTTCGCGGCGAGCGCGCGCACGGCGGCGACCTTCTCCGCGACCTGGGCGGGCGGCTCGCCCCACGTCAGGTAGACGTCGATGTGCTCGGCCGCCACCTGCAGCGCGGCGGGGGAGGAGCCCCCGAAGTACAGCGGCGGCACCGGGTCGGGCAGCCGGTCCAGGTGGGCGCCCTCGACCCGGATGTGCTCGCCCTCCAGGTCGACCTTCTCCCCGCGCCACAGCGCGCGCACCACTTGCAGGAACTCGCCGCTGCGGCGGTAGCGCGCGTCCTTGTCGAGGAAGTCGCCGTAGGCGCGCTGCTCCGACGGCTCGCCGCCCGTGACGACGTTGAGCAGCAGCCGCCCGTCGGAGTGCCGCTGGTAGGTGGCGGCCATCTGCGCGGCGAGCGTGGGGGAGACGAACCCCGGCCGGAACGCGACCAGGAACTTCAGCCGCTCGGTCTCGCCCACGAGCATCGCCGTGGTGAGCCAGGCGTCCTCGCACCACGCCCCGGTGGGCGTGAGGGCGCCCTCGAACCCCACCTGCTCGGCCGCCCGCGCGACCTGCGTGAGGTAGCCGATCGAGGCCGGGCGGACGCCGCCTGCGGAGCCGACGCCGACGCCGTGGCCGCCGCCGACGAGCTGGCGGCCGTCGCCGTAGGTGGGCAGGAACCAGTGGGCGGTCAGGGACACGGGAGGTTCTCCTCGGGGAACGGGCACAGAAAGCATTTCCAGCGCAGCACGGCAGCGCCGGAAATGCAAACCCGCTGTAATCGTCCGGACAATTCGTTCCCAATGATTGGGCGACGCCTGCCGATGTCCCGACAATTCGGCGTGACGTCCATCGCAAAAACGTCGGAGCTTTGATTGCCGTCGCGCGTTTCTCTACCGTTCCCGGCGGTATCCGCTGGCACGACGGGGAGGGAGGACGGCATGAGCGCTCCGCTCGTCCGCCGTCACCACGTCGACCTCTGCCGCACGAGCACGGCGGTCTGTCCGGCCTGACGCCCGGCCCCGTCCCCCTTCCCCAGCTCGTCCCCGGAGTTCCGCATGCCTTCACCCGTGCTGTCCCGCCGCCTGCTCCTGCGTTCCGCCCTCGGGGCGGGTGCCCTCGGCCTCGGCCTCGCTGCCTGTGGCCAGGGGACGACCGCCTCGGTCCCGGCCACCGCGCCCGCCGATCTCCAGGGCGCCACGATCCGCGCGATGGTCAACCAGCCGCACGTGCTGGCGTTCACGCAGCTGCTCGCCCCGGCGTTCGAGCGCGAGTTCGGCGGCAGGCTGGAGACCACCGCCGTGCCGTACGACCAGCTCACCAGCCAGCAGATCCTGGACGTGCAGGGCGGCGCCGGGCAGTTCGACGTGTTCGACTACTTCTACTTCGGCCTCGGCGCGCTGGTCGACGCGGGTGCACTGGTCGATCTCACCGATCAGCTCGCGGTCGCCGACACCTCCGATTTCCTGCCCTCGGTCTACGACGCCTACACGCTGCTCGACGGCCGCCGCTACGGCGTGCCGTTCGACGGCGACGTGCACGTCCTCTACTACAACCGCGAGGTCTTCGAGACCTACGGCCTCGCGCCGCCCGCCACCTGGGACGAGTACGACGCCGCGGCGCGCACGATCACCGAGCGCAGCGGCGGCTCCGTCTACGGCGCGGTGGTCGAGGGCCAGCAGGTGCCGATGATCCTGGGCTGCTCGTTCATCAACCGGCTCGCCGGCTACGGCGGCGCGCTGGTCGGCCCGGACGGCGCCCCGACCCTCACCTCCGACGCGGCCCAGGCCGCGCTGCAGCACCTGATCGACGTGAACCCGTACGCGCTGCCGACCCCGCTGCAGATTGGCTTCGACCAGGCCAACTCCGCCTTCCTGTCCGGGCAGGCCGCGATGCTCGACACCTGGACCGACCTGGGCCTGAAGGCGCAGGACCCGGCGAGCTCGAAGATCGTCGACAAGTGGGGCGTGGTGCCGCTCCCGGTCGGCGGCTCCAACACCGAGCACCGCACCGCGCTGAACGCGGGCTTCGGCCTCGGCGTGTCCACGGCCGCGGCCGACCCCGCGAAGGCCGCCGCGTTCGTCCGCTGGGCCACCGACCCCACCCGCAACCTGCTGCTCGCGAGCACCGCGGGCTCTGGCATCGACCCGGCGCGGCGCAGCGCCCTCGAGTCCCCGGACTACGCGAAGGTGAGCGCCCCGGCCACCGACGTGATCAAGGCGGGCCTGGAGGGCTCCCCGCTGGTCTGGCCGAAGGACAAGGACGCGCCGCGGCTGCTGCAGGATCTCGTCGACCAGCTCGCGCTCGCCATCGCCGGCAGCCAGACGCCCCAGCAGTCCCTCGCGAACGCGCAGGCGAGCTGGGAGCGGGCGCTCACATGACCGTCACGGCCGTCCGGCCGGCGTCCCGACCGGCGGTGGCTCCCACCCGGGCTGCGCGGGGGCGCAGGCGGGTCCCGCTGTGGCTCGCGGTGCCGGCGATCGGGTCGCTGTTGGTGACGGGTGCCTACCCGGCGGTGGCCGGCATCGCGCTGGCGGTCACCGACTCGTCGCTGGCGCGGCCGCTGCGTGAGTTCGCGGGGTTCGACAACTTCGTGGCGGCCGCGGAGTCGGTGGCGTTCGGCGGATCACTCGTGCGCTCGACGCTCTTCGCGGTGCTCGCCACCCTGCTCGCGGTGCTGGCCGGCGTGACCGGCGCGCTCGCGCTGCACGCCCGCGGCGGCCGCTTCGGGCTGCTCGGGGCCGTGCTGCTGCTGCCGATGGTCACCCCGCCGGTCTCGGTGGGCGTGGCGTGGAAGCTGCTGCTCGCCCCGGTCGGCGGCGGCCTCACCGGGCTGTGGGGCGCCCTCGGCATCGCCGGGTTCAACCCGCTCGGCACCGGCGCAGGCGCGTTCACGACCCTCGTGCTGATCCACGCATGGCAATGGGCGCCGCTGGTGCTGCTCCTGGTCTACGCCGCGCTGCTCGGGGTGCCGGCCGAGCTGTGGGAGGCCGCCGCGCTCGACGGCGCGGGCTGGTGGCGCACGCTCCGTTCGGTGGTGGGCCCGGTCGTCGCGCCGACGGTGGTGGCCGCGGCCGTGCTGCAGCTGGTGATCGCGTTCAAGGTGTTCGACCTGGTCGCCGTCGTCACCGCAGGCGGGCCGGGGGTCGCCACGATCGTCGCCGGCTTCGAGGTGTTCCGCACGGCGTTCCGCGGCAGCTTCGAGGTCGGCACGGCCGCGGCCGAGACGATCGTGCTGGGCCTGCTCGTCGGTCTCGTGCTCGCCGCCGCCGGGCTCGTCACCCGCAGGGCGGACGGATGAGGGCCGTGCTCCCGAGGGCGGTGCTCGCCGTGGCCGCCGTGCTGGCCACGGCTCCGGTGCTGTTCCTGGTGTCGCTCTCCCTGCGCGGCGTCGACGACGTGCAGAACGGCGGCTGGCTGCCGGAGCGGGTGCGCTGGGACAACTGGCCTGCCGCCTTCCAGACGGTGCCGCTCGCGCAGATGCTCGCCAACTCGTGGGTGGTCGCGCTCGGGGCCACCGTGCTGACGGCGCTGATCGCGGTGCCCACCGCCTACGTCACGGCACGGGCGGGGCGGTCGGGCAAGCGCCTGTACTCGGGGCTGCTGGCGGCCTACTGCGCCCCGCCGGTCGTGGCGGTGCTGCCGTTGTACTTCCTGCTGAAGTCGGTCGGGCTGACGAACTCGGTGGTCGGGCTCGCCCTGGTCAACGGGCTGGCGAACGTACCGGTGGCCGTGTGGCTGCTCGACGGGTTCGTCCGCCGCGTGCCGGCCGAGGTCGAGGAGGCGGCCTGGGTGGACGGGCTGTCGGTCGCGGCCGGGCTGCGCCGGATCGTGCTGCCGCTGATCGTGCCCGGGCTGGTCGCGGCCTCGCTCGTGTGCTTCTTCCTCGCCTACAACGAGTTCCTCTTCGCGGTGTCGTTCGCCCAGTCCCCGTCGGCGCAGACGCTGACGGTCGGCCTGTCGCTCTTCCAGGGCGACCGCACCGTCCAGTTCGGGCAGCAGGCGGCGGCCTCGCTCGTCGCGATCGTGCCCGTGTACGTCCTCGCCGTCCTCGCCCAGCGCGCGCTGGTGGGCGGCCTGTCCCAGGGAGCGGTCAAGTGACTCGCCGGATTCACCTCAACGCCTTCGACATGACCTGCGCCGGTCACCAGTCGCCCGGGCTGTGGCGCCATCCCGACGACCAGTCCCACCGCTACCGCGACCTGCGCTACTGGACCGACCTCGCCCAGCTCCTCGAACGCGGCGGCTTCACGAGCTTGTTCATCGCGGACGTGCTCGGGATCTACGACGTCTACCGCGGTGGCCCGGAGACCGCGATCCGCGACGGCGCGCAGGTGCCGGTGGGCGACCCGACCCTGGCCGTGCCGGCGATGGCGGCGGTCACCGAGCACCTCGGCTTCGGCGTGACCGTCTCGCTCACCTACGAGAAGCCGTACTCCTTCGCCCGCCGGTTCGCCACGCTCGACCACTACACGCGGGGCCGGATCGCCTGGAACGTCGTCACGTCCTACCTGGAGTCGGCGGCGCGCAACCTCGGCCTGGAGCACCAGGTGCCCCACGACGAGCGCTACGAGGTGGCCGAGGAGTTCATGGAGGTCGTCTACAAGCTCTGGGAGGGATCCTGGGAGGACGACGCGGTGCGGCTGGACAAGGCCGCGGGCGTCTACGCCGACCCGGGGAAGGTGCACCCGATCGGCCACCACGGCCGCTACTTCGACGTGCCGGGCATCGGTCTCACCGAACCGTCGCCGCAGCGCACGCCGGTGATCTTCCAGGCGGGCGCGTCGCCGCGCGGTCGCCGGTTCGCCGCGGCGCACGCCGAGGGCATCTTCACCACCGCCACCCGTCCAGAGATCCTGGGCCGGTCGATCGCCGCCACCCGTGCTCTCGCCGCCGAGCTGGGCCGGGACCCGCGCTCGATCAAGTTCTTCTCCCTGATGACGGTGATCATCGCGCCCACCGACGAGGAGGCGCAGGCCAAGTACGAGGAGTACCGGCGCTACGTCAGCCTCGAGGGCGCGCTCACCCTCTACGGCGGCTGGAGCGGGCTCGACCTGTCGCGGATGGACCCCGACGAGCCGCTGCGCTACGCCGAGACCGAGGCGGTGCGCAGCGCCGTCGAGGCCTTCACCACCGTCGACCCCGACCGCGACTGGACGCCCCGCGACATCGCCGAGTGGGTCGGCATCGGCGGCATGGGCGTCGTGGTGGTCGGCAGCCCGCAGACGGTCGCGGACGAGATGGAGCGCTGGGTCGAGGTCGCCGACGTCGACGGGTTCAACCTCGCCTACGCGATCACGCCCGGCACGTTCGTCGACCTCGTGGAGCTCGTCGTGCCGGAGCTGCGCCGCCGCGGCCTGCTGCCCAAGCACTACGCGGGCCGCACGCTGCGCGAGGAGCTGTACGGGCCGGGGCAGGTGCGGCTGCGCGACGACCATCCCGGCGCCCGCTTCTCGACGAAGGCGGTGACCCCGTGACGACGACCGCCGTCCCCGTGATCACCGGCGACGCCCAGGCGCTCGCCGTCGCCCGCGACTTCGCCGCCGACCTCGCCACCGGCGACAGCGAGCGGGACGCGCAGCGCAGGCTGCCCCGCGCCGAGGTCGCCGCGCTCGCCGCGTCCGGCCTGCTCGGCGTCACCGTCCCGCGCGAGCACGGCGGCGCCGACGTCTCCGCCCGCACGATGGGTGAGCTGATCGCGACCCTCTCCGAGGGCGACGCGAGCGTCGGGCAGATCCCGCAGAACCATTTCTTCTTCGTGGAGGTCCTGCGCGAGGCCGCGAACGCCGCCCAGCGGGAGTTCTTCTTCGCCGAGGTGCTCGCCGGGCGGCACTTCGGCAACGCGCTCTCCGAGCGGGGCACCCGCACGCCCGGCGAGTACGCGATCCGGTTCGGGCCACGTCCCGGCGGGGACGTGCTGATCGACGGCACCAAGTACTACGCCACCGGCTCCCCGTTCGCGCCGTGGATCCCGATCTACGCCAACGACCCCGACGGGCGGAAGGTGGCCGCCTGGGTGCCGGCCGACGCGCCCGGCGTCACGGTCGTTGACGACTGGCACGGGATGGGGCAGCGCACCACGGGCAGCGGCACCGTGCGGTTCGAGCAGGTCGTGATCCCGTCTGCCTGGGTCGTGCCGGTCTGGACGATCTTCGAGCGGCCCGAGGTGTTCGGGGCGTTCGGCAACTACCTGCACGCCGCGATCGACCTCGGCATCGCGCGGGCGGCGCTGCGCGACGGGAAGGACCTGGTCCGGCGGATCGCCCGCCCGGGCGCGGAGTCCACGGCGGCCCGCCCCGCGGAGGATCCGCTGGTGATCCAGGAGTTCGGTGAGCTCGCCCTGCGGGTGCGCACCGCCGCTGCCCTGCTGCACGAGGCGGGCGACGCGATCGACGCCGCCCGCGCCGAGCTGACCGTCGAGACCGCGGCCGAGGCGTCGGTCGCCGTGGCGGCGGCGCGCGCCGAGACCGACCGGGCCGCCGTCGGCGTGGCCGGCGACGTGTTCGCCCTGATCGGGAGCCGGGCCACCGCGAACGACCTCAACCTGCACCGGCACTGGCGCAACGCGCGCACCCACACCCTGCACGACCCGCGCCGGATGAAGATCCAGCACATCGGCAACCACGCCCTCAACGACGTCCCGCCGCCGCCCAGCGGCCTGGTCTGAGGAGGACCGCATGACCCTCACCCACGACCGGGCGATCGAGGCCGCCCGCGGCGTCGCCGCCGTCCTCGCCAAGGACGCGCTCGAGCGCGACCGGGCGAACGCCGAGCCACTCGCAGAGGCGCAGCTGCTGCGCGACGCGGGCCTCCCCGCCCTGCTGCTGCCCACGAGCGTCGGCGGCGACGGCCTCGGCTGGGCCACCGCGCTGCGCGTGGTCCGCGAGATCGCGGTGGCGGACGGCTCGATCGCGCAGCTGCTCGGCTACCACTACGTCAACGTCGCCAACCTGTGGTGGGTCGGCGGTCTCGAGCGCTGGGGCCCGCCGTCGGCGGCGGGGCAGTGGCTGTGGGGCGACGCGGTCAACCCGACCGACCCGGACCTCGAGCTCGTGCCGGACGGCTCCGGGTACCGGCTGAACGGGCGGAAGAGCTTCGCGACCGGGGTGTCGGTGGGGGACGCCTCGGTCGTGTCCGGTACCGCCGAGGGCGAACCCCTGCTCGTCGTGGTGCGCGGCGACGCGCCCGGCCTCGTACGGGGCGGTGACTGGGACAACCTCGGCCAGCGCCTCTCCGCCAGCGGGAGCGTGAGGTTCACGGACGTCGCGATCGGGCCCGACCAGGTCCTCGGCGGCCTCGGCGAGGACGCGGCAACCCCGCGGTCCTCGCTGGTGACGCCCGCGATCCAGGCCGTGTTCGGCGCGTTCTACCTCGGCGTCGCGCAGGGTGCGCTCGGCACGGCCCGCGACTACACGCGCACCACCTCGCGCCCGTGGATCCTGTCGGACAGCCCGAGCGCCGCCGCCGACCCGTACGTGCTCGCCACCTACGGCCGGCTCGTCGCGGCGACGCGGGCGGTGGAGGCGCTCGCCGACGCCGTGGCCGGCCACCTCGACCGCGCCGACGCCGCGGGCGACGCGCTCACCTGGGAGGCCCGCGGGGAGCTCGCCGAGCAGGTGGCCGCCCTCAAGGTGGTGTCCACCGACGTCGCGCTCGACGTCACCAACACGATCTTCGAGGTGACCGGCGCCCGCGCCACGAGCAACGCCGTGGGGCTGGACCGGTTCTGGCGCAACGTCCGCACCCACACGCTGCACGACCCGGTGGCGTACAAGCGGCGGGAGGTCGGCGACCACTTCCTCAACGGGACGCACCCGCCGTTCACGCTCTATACATGATCTGATGGGATTCGCGCGCAGAGCGCGGGGGGCGGATGTGAGGCAGCGGCGGGACACACGCACGGCGTACCTGCTGCTCGCCCCCAGCCTCTTCGGCATCAGCGCGTTCCTGGTGCTGCCGATCCTCGTCGTCGCGGTGCTCGCGCTGCAGCGCTGGGACCTGATCGGCCCGCGAACGTTCGTCGGGCTCGACAACGTCGTCGAGGTGGCAGCCGACGGGCGGTTCGCCCGGTCCCTGCTGATCACCGCGGTGTTCGTGGCGATCGTGATCCCGGCGCAGACCGTGCTCGGGCTGGTCGCCGCGCTGCTGCTCAACCGCGGGCTGCGCGGCTCGGCCACCTTCCGGGTGCTCTACGTGCTGCCGTGGATCTGCGCGCCGCTCGCGCTCGGCGTGATGTGGAGCTGGGTGCTCGCCCCCACCGACGGCGCCCTCAACGCACTGCTCGGCAGGCGCGTCGAGTGGCTCGCCGACCCCGTGCTCGCGCTGCCGTCGGTGGCGGCGGTGACCGTGTGGACGCACGTCGGCTACGTCGCGCTGTTCTTCTCCGCGGGCCTGCGCGCGATCCCGGACACCGTGCACGAGGCGGCGACGCTCGACGGCGCGGGCGCGTGGCAGCGGTTCTGGCGGATCACGCTGCCGCTGCTGCGGCCCACCACGTTCTTCGTGCTGGTCACGCAGATCATCGCGACCTTCCAGGTGTTCGACTCGGTCTACGCGCTCACCCCGGACGGCGGGCCGCAGGGCGTCACCGACGTCGTCGCCGGGCGGATCTACTACGAGGCGTTCGAGCAGCGCGCCGTCGGGCAGGCCGCGGTGATGGCGCTGGTGCTGTTCGTGCTCCTCGTCGCGATCACGCTCGTCCAGCAGCGGTGGTTCGCCCGCCGCACGACCTACGACCTGGCCACATGAGAACCGCCGGGTACCTACGCGCTCCTCGTGCTGGGCGCCGTCGTGACGCTCGGCCCGTTCCTGCTGAGCCTGATGACGGCGCTCAAGTCGCCGAAGCAGTTCGCGTCCGAGCCCGTGCTCACCCCGCCCGACCCGCCCACCCTCTCCAACTTCGCGGAGCTGTTCGGCGAGCGGTACGACTTCGTGGTGCCCACCGTGGTCACCGCGCAGGTCGTCGCCGTGATCCTGGTGGGGCAGCTGCTGTTCTCGGTGTTCGCCGCGTACGCGTTCGCCCGCCTGAGCTTCCCCGGCCGCGACCCGCTCTTCTGGGTGTACCTGGCCACGCTGATGGTTCCGCAGGTCGTCACGATCATCCCGCTCTACGCGATGTTCGCCGACCTCGGCATCCGCAACACGTTCTGGGCCCTCGTGCTCCCGTACGTGTTCGGCAGCCCGTACGGGATCTTCCTGCTGCGCGAGTACTTCCGCGGCATCCCCGGCGACCTGCTCGACGCCGCGAAGCTCGACGGCGCAGGCACCCTGCGCATCCTGTGGCACGTCGTCGTCCCGGTGAGCCGGCCGATCCTCGCGACGCTCGCGATCATCACGGTCGTCACGCACTGGAACAACTTCCTGTGGCCGCTCGTGATCACCAGCGGCCGGCAGTGGCAGATGCTGACGGTGGCGACGTCGGCGCTGCAGTCCCAGTACAACTCGAACTGGACGATCGTCATGGCCGCCACGACGCTCGCGATCCTGCCGCTCACGATCCTGTTCCTGGCGTTCCAGCGCCACGTCGTCCGCTCGATCACGATCACCGGGTTCCGGTAGGAGTTCCCCATGAGACTGCGCTCCTTGGTGGCGGCAGGTGCCGCCGTGCTCGCACTCGCCGCCTGCTCGCCCGCCGCGCCGGACGACGCGCCCGAAGGCGAGGGCGCCACCACCGTCACCGTGCGCCTGTGGGACGAGCAGGTCGCGGCCGCGTACGAGCAGTCGTTCGACGAGTTCACCCGGCAGAACCCGGACGTGCGGGTGCAGGTGAACGTGGTGCCGTGGAAGGACTACTTCGTCCGCCTGCCCCTCGACGTCGCCGGCGGCACCATGGACGACGTCTACTGGCTCAACGCCGCCAACTTCGGGGCGCTCGCCGACGGCGGCAAGCTCATCGACGTCGGCAAGGAGCTCGCCGACCAGCAGGCGAGCTGGGTGCCCGCCGCGATCGAGCAGTACTCGCGCAACGGCACGCTGTGGGGGGTGCCCGCGCTCACCGACGGGCGCATCGCCGTCTACTACAACAAGGCGATGGTCGAGGCCGCGGGCGTCGACCCGAGCAACCTGACGTGGCACCCGACCGACCCGGCCGCCGACACGTTCCTCCCCGCCGCGCGCAAGCTCACCCGCGACGGCGCAGGCCGCACCGCCGACCAGCCCAGCTTCGACCCGGGCGCGATCACCCAGTTCGGCTTCAACGCCGCCCGCGACCTCAACGCCATCTACTACAACTTCGCAGGCTCCAACGGCGGCCGCATCCAGGCGCCGGACGGGACCTTCACCTTCACCGACCCGAAGACCGTCGAGGCGTTCGCCTACCTGGTCAAGCTGATCAACACCGACCACGTGTCGCCGTCGGCCGCCGACACCAACGACAACAGCGACTTCAGCCGTGACCAGTTCCTGCAGGGCAAGATGGCGCTCTTCCAGTCCGGCACCTACAACCTCAAGAACGTCGGCGACGGGGCGACGTTCGACTGGGGGGTCGCGCCGATCGTCGCCGGGCCACTGGGCCGGGTCAGCGTCGTCAACAGCGTGATCGCCGCCGGCAACGTCGACAGCCCCCGCCGCGACGCCATCCTCAAGGTGCTGCGCTGGATCGGCTCCGAGGACGGCGCGACCTACGTCGGCGAGGAGGGCGCTGCGCTGCCCGCCGTCACCGCCGCCCAGCAGGCCTTCTACGACTACTGGGAGGGTCAGGGCGTCGACACCACCGCCTTCGGCGATGCGGGCGGCACGGCCACGACCCCCGCCCCGTTCGGGCCGAAGTTCGAGGCGGCCTCGACCGCGTTCAACCCGATCCTGAACGAGGTGTTCGCCGGGCGCAGCCCCGTGGCGGAGGGGCTGCAGCAGGCACAGGACGCGGGTAACGCGGCGAGCCGCTGAGGCAGTTGCCGGGGCTGCTCGATGGTGGTCGTCCGCATGATCCGCTGTAGCGGTTGTCCATGGCTGTGGTGACAGCCGTGGACAACCGATACACGCGATCTTGGTGGGGATGATCCGGTGTATCGGGCGTTCATGGTTGTGCTGACAGCCATGGGCAACCGCTAGTTCGGATCATGGTCGTCCCTCGTCAGAAAGCCCGCCGGTGGGCGCGCCGTCCCCGGCTTGGGGGCACGGCGGTCGGGGACGAGACCGTCGCGGTCGGGTGCCTACGCAACCTGCTGTGGTCCCGCCCCTCACCACCCCAGCCTTCTGGAATGGTCGCGGCCGAGACCACCCCTGGGATCAGGTGCCGCTGATCATGCCCGGATCGCTGGGGTGGTCGAGGTGGGAACGGGACCACAGCAAGTTGCGTGGCAGCCAGGTCGCGCGCTCGTCGGGGACCGCCGTGAAGTCATGGCATCGCTGCGCAACCTGGCGATCAGCCTGCACCGCCTCGCTGGAGCCACCAACATCGCCGCCGCGCTGCGACATCACGGCCGTGACGCCCTCCGACCGCCACAGCTACTCGAGATCATCTGACGTGCCAGCCCCTCTGTCGGGTGAGGCGGTCAGCCGTATTCGTCTGCGTCCAGTTCGGCGCCGATGTGGCAGAGGAACTCGAGGGTTCGACGATCGAGGTGCCAGCCAAGGAGCTGATGCTGGCCGGGGATCTTCACCAGCTCGCCGTCCTGCGGGCCGAGATCCTCCTCTTCACCGCCGTCGTCATCGAGGTAGCGCACGAGCTGAAGGCTCGCGGTGCTGCGATCTCCGGGACCGTCGATCTCGGCTACCAGGGCTGCGATCTGGTCGGCATGCGGCGCAAGCCTGGCGACGATCCGATCGATCTGCTCGTCGATCCTCAGGCCGCGGTCACGGCAGACGATCTCCCAGGCGTGATATCGGGGTCGGACCGGAACAACGGACCTGCTGCCCCGCACCTGAATCTCGTCCGGCT
Organism: Pseudonocardia cypriaca; assembly: GCF_006717045.1. NCBI lineage: Bacteria > Bacillati > Actinomycetota > Actinomycetes > Pseudonocardiales > Pseudonocardiaceae > Pseudonocardia > Pseudonocardia cypriaca. Next base: position 1,142,553 of record NZ_VFPH01000002.1, on the reverse strand, counting down.
CGATCCCGAGCCGGCCGGTGATGTGGTGCGCTGCTGTGCGCTCCGAACGCAACGCGAAGTAGACGTACTGCGAGATTCGCATGCCAGATGATGACCGCGATCGCGGCCGGCCGGTTGGGCGGATGTGATCTTCATTCCTACTGGCGCTGGTGCCACCAACATCGCCGCCGCGCTACGGCATGAGGCCCTCCAGCCGCCACTGCACCTACTCAAGATCATCTGACTTTTGCCGATCCCCTGGGGGACGGCCGCCGGCGCAACCACAGAATTCGGTGGTGATGCCCACCCAGCCATCCCGGTAAGGGTGGGGAAGAGCGGATCGGATTGCCACACCAGCGGCCTCGGGCGGATGGGTGAGGCCGGGTGTCCCGAGCCGGTGACGGCGCGCCCACCGGAACTGTTCCACCACGACGGTACCGACTGCGTTCCGCGGAACGCACCCCAGTCTCTGATCAGCGGTTCGGCAGCGCGCAGCTACGGTGCCGCGGCACACGTGCCGACGGTGCGCGGCTCGAGCCGGTCGGCGAGCCGGCGCACGGTCGTGACGATCAGCCGGCGCACCGCGTGGGAACGGTGCCGCGGCGGGCGGTCGGGCGTCGTGGGCGCGTCCGGGCGTCCGGACATCACGTGGTGCACGGTCGCCTTGTCGGCGAGGAGAACGGCAAGTGGGTCGAACATCGGATGCTCCTCCGGTCTCAGACGTCGTACTCGTCGGGCAGGCGCATCCCCGGGCCGCCGACCTGCCGGCCGAGCGGGACCGCGCGCCCCTTGGGCTCCTCCCACTCCTCCTGGCGGCCGAGCGCGGTGAGGTCGAGGTAGTTGTCGCCGTTGTGGAACTCCTCGAGGCCGCGGCCGTACGTGGAGTAGGTGTGGAAGACCTCGTCGCCGACCCGCAGGAAGGTGCTGATCCCGGGCAGTTCCACGCCGCGGTCGCTCTCGGTCCAGGGCCGGCCCGTCCACGGGATGCCGGTCTCGGCGAGCTCGGCCTCCGTGCGGAAGTGGAGCATCACCGGCGCGACGCGGTCGTCGAGCGTGGCGTGGAAGTCGTAGTTGAAGTCGCTCCCGTAGGAGGAGAACCAGGGGAACGACCAGCCCATCCGTTCCCGGTAGGCGGCGAGCTTCGGGTACGGGGCCCGTGACACGGCCACGAGCGTCGTGCTGCGCACGTGCAGCTGCCGCAGGTTGGCGGGGATCTGGTCGGCTGCCGAGGAGCAGCTCTGGCAGGCGGTCTCCCATTCCGGGTCGAACATGAAGTGGTGCACCACGAGCTGTGGCCGGCCCTCGAACAGGTCGAGCAGGCCCACCGGTCCGTCCGGGCCCTCGAACGTGTACGGCTTGTCCACCCGGACCATCGGCAGTCGTCTGCGGTCGGCGTTCAGCTGATCCCGAGCCCGGGTGAGCGCCTTCTCCCTCGCCAGCAGCTCCTTGCGGGCGGCGAGCCACTCCTCGCGGGACACCACCTCGGGCAGGTTTCCGATCGTCGTCGCCATCTCGAACCCCGCTCATATAGCAACCGGTCAGTTGCCAAGCAGAGTATGGCAATCCATTGGTTGCGTCAAGCGAGCTGCCGGGCGAGGGCGCGCCCGATCACCCGGGCGCCGTCGGGGAAGCGTTCGGGCGCGGGCCCGGTGTAGTTGAGGCGGACGTAGGGGCCTGCGGGCTCGGCGGGGAACGACTCCGTGCCCGGTGCGATCAGCACGCCCTCGGTCTCGCAGTCGCGGAGGAGTCGGTCGAGGTCGGTGCCGTCGGGCAGGCGCGCCCACAGGTGCAGGCCGCCGCGGGGTACGTGGTCGAGCTGCGCGTCGGGCACGTGCTCGGCGAGGCTCTCGATCAGCAGGTCCCGCCGGGCCCGCAGCTGCTGGCCGAGGCTGCGCAGGTGGGTCACCCAGCCGCGCTGGGTGACGACGTCGAGCGCGGCGGTCTGGAGCAGGTCGCTCACGTACATCGACTCGGCGCCGCGGTCGGCGAGGATGCGGTCGCGGGCGGGCCCCCGGGTGACGATCGCCGCGACCCGCACCGACGGCGACACGTTCTTGGTCAGCGAGCGCAGGTAGATCACGTGGCCGGCGTCGTCGTGGGTGGCGAGCGGGTGCGCGGTGGTGTCGATCCCGAAGTCGTGGGCCCAGTCGTCCTCCACGAGGAAGGCGCCCCGGGAGCGGACGACGTCGAGCACCTGCTCGGCGCGCTCGCCGGACCACTGCGCGCCCGTCGGGTTGGCGTAGTTGGGCTGGGCGTAGAGCACCCGCGCTCCGGTCTCGTCGAACGCGCGAGCGAGCTCGGCCGGATCGGGGCCGTCCGGCCCGCTGGGCACGGGGACGGCGCGCACGCCGGCCTGCGCCGCGGCGAGGATGGCACCCCAGTAGGTCGGGGACTCCAGCAGGACCGGCCGCCCGAAGCCCACCAGGGCCCGGAAGATCGAGCTCAGCCCGCTCTGGCTGCCGGGGACGATCACGACGTCCCGCGCCGCGGGCGGGGTGACGCCGGCCGGGGTGGCCTCGGCGAGCTCCGTGGCGAACCAGGCCCGCAGCTCCGGCAGCCCGGCCGCGTCCGAACGTGCCAGCGCGGCGGCGCCGCGGGCGGCCCGGGTGAGCGCGGACCGCACCAGGCGCTCCGGGAGGAGCGTGCGGTCGGGGTAGCCGGCGTGCAGCCCGATCATGTCGGGCGAGCTGCTGCGCAGGGGCGTCGACAGGGTGGGTATCCGCGCCCGCGGCGCCCCGAGTGCGGCGGTCTGCCAGCCGTAGTCGAGCGCGCGGGCGGTCCGCACCGCGCGGACGAACGTGCCCACCCCGGGGCGGCTCTCGACCAGCCCCAGCGCGCCGAGCGTCCGCATCGCCTTCTGGACGGTGACGGGGCCGGCGCCGTACTGCGCCATCAGCGCCCGGTTGGACGGCACCTGCGCGCCCGGAGGTGCCTGTGCGATCCACGCGCGGAGCCCGGCCACGATCCGGGAACTGCTATCGTCGGACATGTCACTAGACAGTAGCGTTACTCATCCGCGGCCAGCTGCGTTATCGCGCGCGGGACTCTGGTGGGGCCTGCTCGGCGTGGCGTCGTTCTCGTTGACGGTGCCGTTCACCCGCGTCGCCGTCGCCGGGCTGTCGCCGCTCCTCATCGGCGCCGGACGCGCGGTCGTCGCGTCGCTGCTGGCCGCTGCCGCGCTCGCCCTCACCCGGCAGCGCCTCCCGGTGGGTGGTCAGTGGGTGCGGCTGGCGGTGGTGGCCGGCGGCGTCGTCGCCGGATTCCCGTTGCTGACCTCGTACGCGCTGACGACGGTCCCGGCGAGCCACGGCGCCGTGGTGATCGCGCTACTCCCGGCCGTGACCGCCGTCGCCGCGGTCCTGCGGGCCAGGGAACGCCTGCCCCTGCTGTTCTGGGTGATGGCCGCGGTGGGCGCCCTCGCCGCGCTGGCGTTCGCGTCGCTGCAGGGTGGCGGGTTCGGGCAGCTCCACGTCGAGGACCTGCTGCTGTTCGGCGCCGTCGTCGCCGCCGCGATCGGCTACGCCGAGGGTGGCCTGCTCGCCCGCGAGCTCGGCTCCTGGCAGACCGTGTCCTGGGCCCTCGTGCTGTCCGCCCCGGTGATGACCGCGCTCGCGGCCGCCTCGATGTTCCGGCAGCCGCCGTCCGCGACGCCGGTGGAGTGGGCGGCGTTCGCCTACCTCGCGGTGGTGAGCATGTTCCTCGGCTTCTTCGCCTGGTACCGCGGCCTGGCCATCGGGCCGATGGCGCAGGTCAGCCAGGTGCAGCTGGTGCAGCCCGTTCTCACGATCATGTGGGCGGCCCTGCTCCTGGGGGAGCAACTGACCCTGCCGACCGTTCTCGGCGGCCTCGCCGTGATCCTCTGCGCGACCGTGGCCGTGCGCATCCGCCTCGACCGCGCAGCGGCGCCATCGCGATAGGGAGCGACGCCTGCGTTCGACGAAAGGTCATGCAGAACCGTCCTGCAGCGGTGTTGGATCGGATCATGCAGATCGCGCTGTACGGGTTGCACCGGGGGAGCAGTGCCGAGCCGGCCGTAATGGCCAGGCGGGCGCGCCGGGCCGAGGAGCTGGGGTTCGAGGCGTTGTGGGTCGGCGATCACATCGCGTTGCCGGCCGGGGGATCCGACCCGCCCGAGCAGCCACGCATCGAAGCCGTTGTGGCGCTCGCCCATCTCGCTGCCCTGACCACCCGGATCGGTCTCGGCGTCGGCGTGATCGTGCTGCCTCAGCGCCAACCCGTGCTGCTGGCCAAGCAGCTCGCCTCCATCGACGTGCTCTCCGGCGGCCGGCTCACCGTCGGCATCGGTGTCGGTTACGTCGAGGCCGAGCTGTCGGCGCTCGGCGCGTCGCTGGCCGACCGGGCCGCCCGCACCGACGAGTACCTCGCTGCCATGCACGCGCTCTGGGACGCCCCGACGCCGAGCTTCGCCGGCCGGTTCGTGTCTTTCGACGGCGTTCTCCAACGCCCGCAACCGATCCAGCGCCCGCATCCGCCGATCATCATCGGGGGCCAGTCCGCGGCCACCTTCCGGCGCGTCGCCCGCTCCGGGAACGGGTGGTACGGCTGGGAGCTCACCCCGGAACAGGCTGCCGAGTCGATCGCCGCGATCGGTGCTGCCGGCCCGCGCCCGGCCGCGCTCGGCGAAGTCGAGGTGAGCATCACGCCGCCCGGACCCATCGACCTCGACCAGGTTCGCCGCTACGCCGACGCGGGCGTCCACCGTCTCGTCGTCCAACCATCCACGATGGACGGAACGGAGATCGACGACCTGATCGACACCGTCGGCGAGACGATCATCGCCCGCCTGTGACCGGAACCCGGCCGCCTCGCGCCGGTCCGAGCTCCGAGAAGAGAGCCAGTTCCTCCGCGCACCGCCGCATCGTCTCGTCCGCGCCGATGACCACCGGGCGGCCGTCGACCTCGGTCACGGCGGACGGGGGGAGTGGCCGGGCCGGGCCGTCGCGCCGGACGGCCTCCAGCAGGTGCATGAACGGCGCGCACGACGCGAGCGGGGCGAGGAGCGGTACGGCCGGGTCGGCGAGGTGGGCCACGAGGTTGTCCAGCAGCGCGGCGCGGCCGGGCGGCCCGGTGACCGCGGCGCCGTCGGCGGTGCGTCCGGTGAGCGTGTCGGTGGTGTACTCCAGCTCCAGCCGGCCCTGCTCGCCGTGCACGACGATCAGCGGGTGCCTGTGCTCCGTGGCGCACAGGGTGACGGCCACGACGATCGGTACCCCGTCCACGGTGAGCCGGGCCGCGGCGGTGTCGTCGCTCTCCGGCGAGGCGACGCGGTACCGCTCCAGCTCCACCTCGACGTCGGCGTCGTCGGTGACACCGGCCACGCGCAGCGCCGAGGCGGTGGCGTGGGCGAACGCGTTGGTGAGCGCGCCGTCGGTGACGGGCACGCCGTCCAGCTCCATGCGGCCGGCCCAGGCCGCCCTGGTGAAGTAGGACCGCTCCCGCACCCACGCGCCGTGCACCCCGATCCCGCGCACCCGTCCGATGGCACCGTCGGCGGCGAGCCGGGCCGCGTGTGCGAGGGCGTGCGAGCCGAAGGACTGGAACCCGACCTGGCACACCCGCCCCGCCGCGGCGACCTCGGCGGACAGGCCGCGGAACTGCTCCATCGAGGCCGTGGGCGGCTTCTCCAGGAACAGGTGCGACCCGGCGGCCAGTGCGAGCCGGGCGAGCGGCAGGTGCGTGTGGATCGGGGTGGAGACGATCGTGACGTCCGGCCGGACCTGTTCGAGCAGCGCGGCCGCGTCGGCGAGCACCGGCACGTCCGCGCCGCCGGGGAGGGCCCGTACCCGGTCGAGGGCATCGGGCTCGGGTGGCCGCGGGTCGGCGAGCCCCGCCACCCGCACCGCGCCGGTGGCGGCGAGGCGCAGCAGCCCGTCGAGGTGCACCCGCCCGAATCCGTGCAGGCCGAGCAGCGCGACACGCGGGGTCATGATCCTCCTTCGGAAAGCGGTTACAGGCACGGTACGCGCGCTCGCTCGTGGCAGGCTTCGGGCGTGACCACGATGCCCCCGCCCGAGCTGGTCGAGATCGTTCCCGGCGTGTTCGCCTACATCCAGCCGAACGGCAGCTGGATGATCAACAACACCGGCGCGGTCGCCGGGGACTCGGGGCACCTGATGGTGGACACGACGTCCACCGAGGCGCGCAACCGGGCCCTGCTCGCCGCCGTCGCCGACGTCTGCCCGGGACGGCCCCGGGCACTGGTCAACACCCACCACCACGGCGACCACACCTTCGGCAACTGGCTCGTGCCGCCGCAGACCCCGATCATCGGCCACGTCACCTGCCGCGAGGACGTGCTCGCCGCCGGGCTGATCGCGGCACACGTGCTCACCGGGCCCGACTACGGCCACCTGGAGGTCCGGCCACCGGACGTCACGTTCACCGACGCGATGACGCTGCACCTCGGCGACCGCCCGGTGGAGCTGATCCACGTCGGCCCGGCCCACACCCGCAGTGACGTGCTGGTCTGGCTGCCGCAGGAGCGCGTGCTGTTCGCGGGTGACCTCGCGTTCGCGGGCGGCCAGCCGTTCCTCGTCGAGGGGAGCCTCGCCGGCTACCCACGTGCGCTGGCGCGGATCCGGGAGCTGGAACCGGAGATCCTCGTGCCCGGGCACGGGCCGGTGCGGCGCGGCGCGGAGATCCCCGCGCTGCTCGACGACCTCGCCGAGTACGCGGCTTTCGTCGACGCCGTGGCCCGCGAGCACCACGCGGCCGGGCACACGCCGATGGAGGCGGCCGTCGCGGAGAAGGACAACCGGTTCGCCGCGTGGCAGGAGAGCGAGCGGTTCGTCGGGAACCTCCACCGCGCCTACAACGAGCTGGACGGGCACCCGCTCGGCACCCGGATCCCGCTCGAGGTCGTCTGGCCGGACATGGTCGCCTTCCACGGCGGCCCGCTCGGGTGCTTCGCCTGATGCGCTGGGTCACCTACCGCTCCGCGGACGGCACCGAACGCCCCGGACTGCTGCAGGACGGGCGGGTCCACGGGCTGGACGGAACCCTGCTCGGCCTGATCGAGTCGGGCCTCGCGGCCGCCGCCGAGCGCGCGACCGCCCGCCCGGTCGAGGTGGTCGACCTCGCCGATGTGCGGCTCGCCGCGCCGATCCCACGGCCGCCTTCGGTGCGCGACTTCCTGTCCTTCGAGGAGCACCTGCGCAACGCGCGGCGCGCGCTGGGCCGCGACGACGTGCCGCCGGTGTGGTTCGAGCAGCCCGTCTTCTACTTCTCCAACCCGGCAGCGATCCTCGGACCCGACGACGAGGTCCCGATCTCCCCCGGCTGTGAGGCGTTCGACTACGAGGTGGAGGTGGCCGCCGTCGTCGGCCGCGCCGGGAGCGACCTCACCCCGGCCGAGGCCGAGCAGCACATCGCCGGCTACACGATCTTCTGCGACTGGTCGGCGCGGGACGTGCAGGCGCGCGAGTCGACCGTCGGGCTCGGCCCGGCCAAGGGCAAGGACGGCGCCACCAGCATCGGCCCCGTCCTCGTCACCCCGGACGAGCTGGAGCCCCACCGCAGCGGCAAGGGCTACCGGCTCGCGATGCGGGGCTCGGTGAACGGGCGCGACATCGGCGGCGGCAGCTGGGCCGACATCCACTGGTCGTTCGGGCAGATGCTGGCCTACGCCTCCCGCGGCACCGAGCTGCGCCCCGGCGACGTCATCGGCAGCGGCACGGTCGGCACCGGGTGCCTCCTGGAGCTCTCCGGCCTGCACGGATCGCAGCGCTACCCCTGGCTGCGGCCCGGTGACGTGGTGACGGTGGAGGTCGAGCAGCTCGGGTCGCTCACCGGCCGGATCGTCGGCGGTCCGGCCGTCGTGCCGCTGTCCTGACGTCGGAGGTGCGAGACCCCTTCCAGTGGCCCCCGGTCGCTCGGCACCGAACAATCGCCGACTTCAAGACCTGGCGCGTCATGCACACCGACTACCGTCGACCGCTCAAGACTTTCCAGGAGACCATCTCGACCGTTATCGCCCTACAGTTCCGCGACCGCCTGAATAAGCCTCGTAGTTCCCACATTCTGCCGTGATCTCGGCCGTCGCTTGCGCCGCCGTGAAGAAGTCGTCGGCCAGCGGCGAGTTGCGCGATGCCGCCATCGCGAGGCACACCTGGTCGGGCGCGAGTTCCGGGATGGGTACGTAGCTGATGTCCGGACGTGAGTAGAACACCGTCTCCGAACGGCCCACGAACGAGATGCCCCGGCCGGCCGCGACGTGCTCGAGCTTCTCCTCCACGCCGCGCACCCGGAGCCCGGAGTCGGGGTGCGGACGCCTGGTGGGCTGCGTGCTCTGGTCGGCATGCCAGACCAGCGGCTCACCGGCCAGGTCGGCCTCGGTGACCTCCTCCTTGCCGGCCAGCCGGTGGCCTGCGGGCAGCACCACCATGAGCGGCTCGGTGTACAGCGGGGTCACGCGCAGGCCGGTCTCGTCGATGGGCAGCCGCACGAAGCCGACGTCGATGCGGCCGTCGAGCAGCATCGGGGCCTGGTCGTCCCATTCGATCCGCTGCACGTCCAAGACCACGTCCGGATGTCGGGCCTCGAACGCCCGGGCCGCCGGAATGACCGGGATACCGGTCCGGAAGCCGACCGCCAGCCGCCGGCTGCCGCGGGCGGCCACGGTCACCCGGCGGCGGACCGCGTGCGCGGAGGCGAGCAGCGGACCGGCGTCGGCCAGCAGTTGTCGGCCGGCGTCGGTCAGCGCCACGCCGTGGCGATCCCTGGTGAACAGCGAGGCGCCGAGATCCTGTTCCAGCGCGCGGATCTGCCGACTGAGCACCGGCTGCGCGATATGCAGCTCTTCAGCGGCGCGGCCGAAGTGCAGCCTCTCGGCGACCGCGAGGAAGTAGCGCAGCTTGCGCAGGTCCAGATCCATGGAACCTCCCGACCTGGTGATGCCTCCAGGGTATCACCACGGCTGAAAGAAGTCTTGGACACCCACCCAAGTCAATGGCATCGTCAATGGGGCCCGAGCGAATTCGGTTGAGCACATCAGGAATTGAGCCGCGTCCATCGCGTCATTCGACGGCGTTGAGGGCGCAACCGTCAACAGCGACGGGGTGGGCATGCTGTTCTATCTGACTCCGGAAAGCAGGCGCACCATGAGTAGCATCAGTATCATCGGCCTGGGGAACATGGCCGGCGCCCTGGCCGACCGGGCGCTCGCCGGCGGCAACGCCGTCGAGATCATCGGCCGCGACCAGTCCAAAGCCAGGGAATTGGCCGCCGCGTTCGGCGACGACGCGCGGGCCAAGGCGAGCGTGTCGGCGTTCATCGAGAGCCTCGGGCTGCGCCCGCTGGATGCCGGCGGCCTGGAGGTGGCGCGCTGGCTGGAAGGGGCAGGCGTGCTGATGATCAGCCTGGCCCGCAATGGCGTGGGGAACTTCAACTTCTCTCTCGGTATCAACCTTCCCGGCTGAGCGCACCCGCACCGCCACTTCTCGCGTGCCGTCCCGTCAGTCGATCTACGGCACGAGAAGAACAGCCCCTCCACCTACCCCCGGACCCTCGGCTGGGAACCCGCTCGGCCCGGCCTGCTCGCCGATCTGGACAACGGCCACTACTTCTCCGCCGGCTGACGGCAGGGACCCGAATCGCTAGCACCGAACTGTTTCGGATACTCATCAATTCAACGGAGTGACCGTGGGAAAACTCGATGGCAAGGTAGCGGTGATCACCGGCGGATCCACCGGCATGGCACTGGCCGGCGCCAAACTGTTCGTCGAGGAAGGAGCGCACGTCTTCATCCAGGCCCGGCGGCAGGAAGCACTGGACGACGCCGTCGAGCTGATCGGCCGCAACGTCACCGCCGTCCAGGGTGACGCGGCCGAACTGGACGACCTGGACCGCTTGTACGACACCGTCGAGCGGGAAAAGGGCTCGATCGACGTGCTGTGGGCCAGCGCCGGGATGGGCGAACCCGCCGTCCTCGGCGAGATCACCGAGGAACAGTTCCACCGCGCCTTCTGGCTCAACGCGCGCGGCACGCTGTTCACCGTGCAGAAGGCACTGCCGCTGATCAACGACAGCGGCTCGATCTTCATGACCGGATCCAACGCCTCCCTCGGCGCCTTCCCCGGCTGGAGTCTTTACGCGGGAAGCAAAGCCGTCCAGCAGGCCTGGGCCCGCGTCTGGCTCAACGAACTGCGCGACCGCAAGATCCGGGTCAACGTCCTGACCCCCGGCCAGGTCGCCACCGCCAAACAGGAAGAACTGTTCGACGAGGCAACCAGGGCAGCATTCGAGTCCCTCATCCCTCGCGGAAAGATGGGTCGCCCCGAAGAAATCGCCACCGTCGCCCTGTTCCTCGCCTCCGACGACTCCAGCTACGTCAACGGCCTGGAACTGGTCACCGACGGCGGCACCACCGCTATCTGAACACGCGGCACGAACGAGACAGAGCGACACCTCGAGAACAGGAAGAGAGCACACCTCATGAGCAGCATCACCCTCATCGGTACGGGGAACATGGCCCGTGCCATCGGCACGCTCGCCGTGGCGGGCGGCAACACCGTCGAGGTCATGGGGCGCGATCAGTCCAAGGCCGATGACCTGGCCAAGGCTCTGGGCGGCGGCGCGACGACGGGCAAGTGGGGCGCCGTTCCGGCCGGGGACATCGTCATCACGGCCCTGTTGTACGACGGTGTCGTTCCGGTCGTCGCCGAGTACGGAGACGCCCTCGCGGGCAAGGTCATCGTCGACATCAGCAACCCCTTCAACGCCACGTTCGACGGACTGGCCCACAGCGAGGAGACCTCGATCGCGCAGGAAGTCGCCAAGGTGGCCCCGGCCGGCGCCAGCGTGGTGAAGGCGTTCAACACCATCTTCCGCAACGTCCTGGAGAAGGGCCGGCCCAACGTCTTCATCGCTGGCGACGATTCGCAGGCCAAGGCGGGCGTGGCGGCATTCATCGAGAGCCTCGGGCTGCGCCCGCTGGACGTCGGCGGCCTGAAAATGGCGCACTGGCTGGAAGGAGTGGGCGTGGTCACGGTGGGCCTCGCCGCCAACGGGGTTGGCCACTGGGACTTCGCCCTCGGCGTCAACGAATTCACCGGCTGAGCCCCCCGGGACCGAGCAGCCGGCGAACAGGGCGCCGTGCGCCCTGGCGCGGTACGAGCGGCATGGCCTGGACCGTCCGCTCACGATCCTGATGCCGACCGGCAGCATCGCCCATCTCGAGACCGCGCTCGCGGGCGTCTCCGTGCTCACATCCGCTGGGGCTGCCTCGTCGTACCGGCGAGGAGGTCGTGATGTTGAAGAAGCTGATGTTCGTGACGATCTACGTGAGCGACCAGGACCGGGCGCTGGCGTTCTACACCGAGAAGCTCGGACTGGAGAAGGTCGCCGACAACCCGGGACCCGACGGGCGGTTCCTGACGGTCGCGGCGAGCGACAGGTCGGTGCAGATCGTGTTGTGGCCGGGCGACCCCGGGCAGGGGCCGGTCGGTGTGGCGCCGGGTCCGGTCTTCATCGAGTCGGACGACCTGCGCAAGGAGTTCGACGTCCTCCGGTCCCGCGGCGTCCGGTTCGTGGAACCGGAGCCCCTCGACTACGCGTTCGGCGTCCGCGCCACGGCGCTGGACCCCGACGGCAACCGGATCGAGCTCCGCCAGCCGAAGCGGGGCTGAGCTACCGGCCCGTCTCCGGGTCGCGCCGCTCGGCGAAGCTGCGCTCGCCGTGGACGGCCAGCTCGGCGAGCACGGCCTGGGGGTCGCCGGCCTCGATGAGGTCCAGCAGGTACCGGTGGCGCCCCACGTGCTCGACGAGGTTCTCGTAGTGGCGCTCGCGGGCGCCGAGGTTGCGGGACATGCACAGCAGCATCTGCTGCTGCACCGACCGGTACATCTCCGACAACCTCCGGTGGCCCGCGAGCGCCACGATCGAGGCGTGGAAGGCGTAGGCGTTCTCGACCAGTGAGCCGCGGTCGGAGTCGCGGGCGTTGCGCTCCATCCGTTCGAGCGCGGCGTGGCAGGCGGTGAGCCGGCTGCGGTCCTGCACCGGCACGCCGAGCTCCACCGCCATGCGTTCCAGGCCGGTGCGCAGGGTGAGGATCTCGAAGACGTCCTGGTCGGTGAGGGTGGCGACGGTGGAGCCGTAGCGCGGCCGCGTGACGATCAGCCCGTCGTTCTGCAGGAGGCGCAGGGCCTCGCGCAGCGGGGGGCGGCTGATCCCCAGCTGCTCGGTGAGCCGTTCCTCGATCAGCCGCTCGCCCGGCGCGTACGCGCCGGAGAGGATCATCTTCCGGATCGACTCGGCGGCCAGCGCCACCAGGCTCGGCGGGTCGATCCGCTCGCCGGTGACTGCATCGACGCTGGTCATCTCGCCCTCCCGTGCTCCTGTCGCCCCAAGCATCCCGCGCCCTGCCCGCTGCGACGGCGGGGGTCCGTGCCTTGCGTCTGTCTTTTGACTGTTGTAGACAATAGCCGACTTGCAGCGAGACGACTCGAAAGGCGTTCGATGACGATCGCGCACGACCGGACCGCCCCGGCGACGGCAGACCCGGAGAACCTCGGCTCGCTCTACCGGCACCTGCGGGTGGCCGACGTCGCCGACGCCCTGGACGGCATGGGCTACTTCGACCTCACGCTCATGTCTCCGGAGATCCGGCCGCTGTGGGAGGGCATGCGGTTCTGGGGCCCCGCGGCGACGATCCGCTGCGTCCCGGCGAACAAGCCGATGTGGAAGCTAGAGACCACCGAGGAGATCGTCGGCGCCCACGGCATCTGGTTCGGCCGGTACGGCCACAAGCGGCTGTCCGACGACCTCGAGCCCGGCCACGTGGTCGTCACCGACTCCGGCGGCGGCCGCGAGGTGGGGTTCTGGGGTTCGGAGAACTCGATGGGCGCGGTCGTCAAGGGCGCCAACGGGATCGTCACCGACGGGTACTGCCGCGACACCGACGAGGTGATCCGCCAGCGCACGCCGATCTGCACCCGCCGCCGCGGGCGCACGATCATCCCGGGCCGCATCGAGGTGGTGGAGGTCCAGACGACGATCGCCTGCGGTGGCGTGCAGGTGCGGCCCGGCGACATCGTCGGCGCCGACGGCGACGGCTGCATCGTCGTGCCCGTCGAGGTCGCCCACGAGGTGGCCACGCACGCACGCGCGGTCCTGCTCGCAGACATGAACGCGCGGCGCAAGCACTACGCCGCCCTCGGCCTCCCCGCCGACAGCACCGTCGACGTCGAGGCCGTCGAGGCCTACTACGCCGGCCTCTGATGGCCGGGTCGATGTCGGGGTCGGTCGGCTTCGCAGGCCTCGGGAACCTCGGGCTCCCGCTGGCCACCACACTCGTGCGGGCGGGATGGGATCTCGCGGTCCTCGACACCGTGCCCGAGCGCGCCGAACCACTCGTCGAGCTCGGCGCGAAGGCGGTACCGGACGCGGGCGCGCTCGCCGAGCGGGACGTGCTGGTGCTCGCCGTGCCCGACGACGCCGCCGTCGAGCAGGTCCTCGACGCCTACCTCACCGTCGACCGGCCGGGGCGGGCGGTCGTCGTGCACAGCACCGTGCTGCCGCAGACCGCGAAGCGCCTGGCCGAGGTCGCCGCGGCCCAGGGGGTCGACCTGGTCGACGCCCCGGTCAGCGGGGGAGCGGAGCGGGCGGCCTCGGGCACGCTCACCGTGATGGCAGGCGGCGAGCCATCGGTCCTCGAACGGCTGCGGCCGCTGCTCGACGCCATCGGCGACCCGGTGCTGCACGTCGGCCCCGTCGGCGCGGGCGCGGCGGCCAAGCTCGCCAACCAGCTCACGATGTTCGCCAACCTCGCGGGCGTCTACGAGGCGATCGACTTCGCCGCGGCCCACGGCGTGGCCACCGAGGCCCTGCTCACGGCGCTGGAGACGAGCCTCGGCGACTCCTGGATCGCCCGGAACCTCGACTTCTGGGGCCGCACCGCCGCCGCCTACGACCGCAGCGGCACGCCGGTCCACGACCGGCCCTGGAGCAAGGACCTCGCGGAGGTGGTGCAGGCCGCCCGGGCCGCCGACGTGCCCGTGCCGCTCGCGGGCTGGCTCGCCCAGACGCTCGCCGCGCGCGTCGAGGAACGCGCGGCGTCGGGCCCATGACGGCCGGGACCGCCACGCCGGTCGCGCCGCCGGTACCGGCGCCGGTCGCGGCCCGTACGAGCAGGCGCACGCACGAGGCGATCGCGGCGTACGGGTTCCTGTCGCCGTGGATCGCCGGGATGCTGCTCCTGACCGTCGGCCCGATGGTCTACTCGCTCTACCTGTCGTTCACCCGCTACAACCTGATGACCCCGGCGCAGTGGGTGGGCTTCGACAACTACGTGCGGATGTTCACCGCCGACCCGCGCTACCTCGCGTCGGTGAGCGTCACGCTGCGGTACGTCGCGATCTCGGTGCCGCTGCTGCTCGTGGTGTCGCTGCTGGTGGCGATGCTGCTCAACAAGGGCATGACGTTCCTGGCCGGCTACCGCGCCGCGTTCTACCTGCCGTCGCTGATCGCCTCGAGCGTGGCGATCGCGGTGCTGTGGCGCCAGGTGTTCGGCCAGGACGGCATCGTCAACGAGGTGCTCGCCCTCGTCGGCATCGAGGGCGGCAGCTGGATCGGCAACCCGCGCACGGCGCTGTCGACGCTGGTGGTGCTGCACGTCTGGTCGTTCGGCTCCACCATGATCATCTTTCTGGCCGGGCTGCGGCAGGTGCCGAAGGAGTACTACGAGGCGGCCGCCGTGGACGGTGCGGGCGCGGTCCGCCGGTTCGTGCACATCACGCTGCCGATGCTGACGCCGCTGATCTTCTTCAACCTGCTGCTGTCGACGGTGAACGCGTTCCAGGCGTTCACGCCGGCGTACGTGATCTCCGGCGGCGAGGGCGGGCCGCTCGACTCCACGCTCTTCTACACGCTCTACCTCTACCAGCGTGGCTTCGCGAACCTCGAGATGGGCTACGCGTCGGCGATGGCCTGGATGCTCGTCGTCGTGCTGGCCCTGTTCACGGCGGGCCTGTTCGCCAGTGCCCGGTTCTGGGTCCACTACGGGGACGAACGATGATCTTCGGACGCAGGCGGTCGCGCAACCCGCTCGTGCTCGCGCTGGCCCGGCACGCGCTGCTGGTGGCGATCCTGGTCGTGATCCTCTACCCGCTGCTGTGGATGGTGGGCGCGTCGTTCCGGCCGAGCAACGAGGCGTTCGGGACCCTGTCGGTCCTGCCGGGCAACCTCACCACCGAGAACTACGTCGAGGGCTGGAGCTTCGGCAACCTCAACTTCTCGCGGTTCTTCCTGAACTCGGTGGTGATCACGCTGCTCGCGGTGGTGGGCAACGTGGTGGCCTGCTCGATGGCCGCGTACGCGTTCGCGCGGCTCACGTTCCCGTTCAAGAAGACGATGTTCGCGCTGATGCTCGGCACGATGCTGCTGCCGTACCACGTCACGCTGGTGCCGCAGTACGTGCTGTTCAACGAGCTGGCCTGGATCAACACGATCCTGCCGCTCGTGGTGCCGAAGTTCCTGGCCACCGACGCGTTCTTCATCTTCCTGATGGTCCAGTTCATCCGCACCCTGCCCCACGAGCTGGACGACGCCGCGCGCATGGACGGGTGCGGGCACATCGGGATCTTCCGGCGGATCGTGCTGCCGCTGTCGATCCCGGCGCTCGGCACAACGGCGCTCTTCACGTTCATCTCCACCTGGAACGACTTCCTCGGGCCGCTCCTCTACCTCGTCCGTCCCGAGACGTGGACGGTGGCGCAGGGGCTCAACGGCTTCCTGGACGCCACCGGCGAGTCGGCGTACGGGCCGCTCTTCGCCATGGCGACGCTCTCGCTCGCCCCGATCGTCGGGTTCTTCCTGGTCGCCCAGCGGCTGCTCATCGAGGGCATCGCGACCAGCGGGCTGAAGTAGAAGGGAACAACGATGTTCACACGCTCGCTCGCGGCCTGCGCGCTCGCGCTCGGCCTGCTGGCCACCGGTTGCGCAGGCGGCACGTCGATCGGGGCCAACCCGAACGAGGGCGCCACCGGCACCGGCGAGGTCGCCGGCAACCTCCGGATGTCCTGGTGGGGCTCGGGGCCGCGCAACGAGGTGACCAACGCGGTCATCGACCTGTTCAAGGCGGCGCACCCGGGCACGACGGTGGAAGGGGAGTCGGCCGACTTCCAGGCGTACTTCGAGCGGCTCAACGTGCAGGCCTCGAGCGGGAACATGCCCTGCGTCACGCAGATGCAGGGCCGCCAGCTCAACGACTACACCACGAAGAACGTGCTGCTCGACCTGCAGCCGATGATCGACTCCGGCGCGATCGACGTGTCGGACGTCCCGGCCGAGGTGCTCGACACCGGCCGCGGCCTCGACGGGAAGCTCTACATGATCCCGTACGGAGCGGCGTACGACGCGATGACGGTCAACCGGACCCTCGCCGAGAAGGCCGGCGTCGGTCTGCCGCCGGAGGGCTACGACTGGGACGCCTTCGCCGACTGGGTGACGCGAGCCCAGCCGGGCCTGCCGGAGGGCGTCCCGGCCGTCAACCTCGGCGGGTCGCTGCCGAACAACTTCATCTCCTACGCGGCCGGGCGTGGCGAGTCCTTGTTCGCCGACCGGCAGCTCGGCTTCTCGGAGGACCTGCTGGTCGAGTTCTGGGACATGTGGGAGCGGCTGCGCGCAGCCGGCGTCACCACCACGGCCGAGGCCACCGCCGAGGAGCCGAACCAGACCGAGCAGCGCTACGTCGCCCAGGGCCGGGTGCTCGTCGACAACCTGCCGGGCAACGCGCTCACGCCCGCGCAGAAGACCCTCGACGGCACGCAGCCCGGCCAGCAGCTGGTGACGCTGCCGCAGCCGAAGGGGCCGGCCGGCCCCGGGAACGTGCTCTTCACCTCGGGCTTCTCGATCCCGACCAACTGCGACAACATCCCGACGGCTGCCGCATTCGTCGACTTCTGGATGAACGACGACGCCGGCGCGAAGGCGTTCCTCTCGGCCAACGGAGCCGTCACCAACAGCCGGCACCTGCAGCAGCAGCTCGACGACCCGAACCTCCCCGCGCTGAAGCGAGCCGAGCTCGACCTGTACCAGCGGATCGTGGCGCAGAACCCGGTCAGCGTCGTCTACCCGCCGGGCTACCACGCGAGCTTCGAGGGGGCGTTCGTGCGGGCATACGAGAGTGTGGTGTTCGGCGGAACCTCGACGCGCGATGCTGCGCGTGCCTTCATCACCGAGGTCAACGCGGCACTGGCCACCACCTGACCGGAAGGACACGTATGGCGAACCACGACGGCGCACTGGCCGGCATGACCGTCCTCGACCTCACCCAGGTGATGGCAGGCCCCTTCTGCACGATGATCCTCGCGGACCTCGGGGCCGACGTCGTCAAGGTGGAGAACCCGGAGTCCGGCGACCAGACGCGCTCGTCGTTCGCACATCCGGGCGCGTTCCGAGCGCTCAACCGGAACAAGCGCAGCATCACCCTCGACCTGAAGTCCGACGAGGGGCGCGCGACCTTCCACGAGATGGTGCGCTCGGCCGACGTCGTGGTGGAGAACTGGCGGCCCGGCGTGGCGGCGAAGCTCGGCGTCGACTACGAGACGCTCCGGCCGCTCAACCCGGGGCTGATCTACGGGAGCGTGTCCGGGTTCGGCCAGACCGGGCCGTACGCCGACCGCCCCGGCTACGACCTGATCGCGCAGGCGATGGCCGGGATCATGAGCGTCACCGGGGAGCCGGGGGACCGGCCGGTGAAGTCGGGCATCCCGGTGGCCGACCTGGGGGCGGGCCTGTTCACCGCCGTCGGGATCCTCGCCGCGTGGGCGTCCCGGCAGCGCACCGGGCAGGGCCAGTACGTCGAGACGTCGCTGTTCGAGGCGGCGCTCGCGCTGTCGGTGTGGGAGTCGACGGAGTTCTGGGCCACCGGGAAGGCCCCGCAGGCGCTCGGCTCCGCCCACCGGATGTCCGCGCCGTACCAGGCGCTCGCCACGCGCGACGGCTTCATCACCGTCGGGGCCAACAACGAGCGCCTGTGGCAGCGGCTGTGCCGCGCCCTCGACGCGGTGGAGCTGGCCGACGACCCGCGGTTCGCCCACAACGACGACCGGATGGCCAACCGCGGCGAGCTGGTGACCGAGCTGGAACGGCGGCTGGCGGGCGACGACACGGCCGCATGGGTGGACCGGCTGCTCGCCGCGGGCGTGCCGGCCGGGCCGATCCAGGACTACCAGCAGGTCCTCGAGGAGGACCCGCACGTGAAGGCGCGCGGGATGGTCGCCACGGTCGAGCACCCGGTCGAGGGACCGGTCCCGGTGCTGTCCTCGCCGCTGCACTTGTCCCGCACGCCTGCCACCGTCCGCATGCCCCCGCCGCTGCTCGGCCAGCACAACGACGAGGTGCTCGCCGCGCGCAGCCAGCCGGAAGGGGAGGTGCGCAGTCGGCGCGACGGCCCGGTCCTGCACGTCGAGCTGGCGAACCCGGCGCGTCGTAACGCCCTGACCTGGAAGATGTACGACGAGCTGCACGAGCTCTGCCTCGCGGCGCGCACCGACCCCGACCTGCGGGTCGTGGTGCTGCGCGGGGCGGGGGAGGCGTTCGCGGCCGGCACGGACATCTCCCAGTTCACCGAGTTCTCCGGAGCCGCCGACGGTCTCGACTACGAGCGCCGGGTCGGCGCCGTGATCGAGGCCCTGCTCGCGGTGCCGGTGCCCGTGCTGGGCGTGGTGGACGGGCCCGCCGTGGGCGGCGGGCTGGCGCTCGCCGCGTGCTGCGACGTGCTCGTGGCCACCGACCGGGCCGTGTTCGGCGCGCCGATCGCGCGGACGCTGGGCAACTGCCTCGCACCGGCCGCGGTGGCGCGGCTGCAGCGGCGCCTCGGCGTCTCCCGGACCATGGGCATGCTGCTCACCGCCCGCACGATCGACGCCCGGGAGGCCGCGGCCGCCGGGTTCGTGCACGCGGTCGTCCCACCCGACGAGCTGGACTCCGCCGCGGCGGACTTCACCGAGCGGCTCGCCTCCGGCGCGCCCCGCACCCTCGCCGGGCTCAAGGAGATCGACCGGCGGCTCGCCGCCGCCGACGGCTCGGGCGACGTGGACGCCGACGACGTCCTCGCCGACTGCTACGGCAGCGCCGACTTCCGGGAGGGCGTCGCCGCGTTCGTCGCCCGCCGAGCACCTCGCTGGAGCGGATCGTGATCGACACGCATCACCACTTCTGGCGGACCGACCTCCAGGAACAGCCCTGGCGCAGCCCCGCGCACACCGAGCTCGCCGTCGACTTCGGGCCCGCCGACCTCGCACCGCTGCTGGACGCGTCCGGTGTCGAGGCCACCGTGCTCGTCGAGTCGGTCGACACCCCGGAGGAGAACGACCGGCTCGCCGCCTATGCGGCCGCGTTCCCGCAGGTGGCGGGCGTCGTCGGGTGGCTGCCGCTCGCCGATGCGGCCGCGGCCCGCGCCGAGCTGGCCCGCGCCGACCGGACCCGCTGGTGCGGCGTGCGCTGCCTCGTCGCCCGCGAGCCCCTCGACTGGCTCGACCCCGACCTCATGGCCTCGCTCGCCGCCGCCGACCTCGCCTGGGACGTCGTCCCCGTCACCGACGCGCAGGTCGAGAGCGTGGTCGCACTCGCGCGGCGGGTGCCGGAGCTGCGCATCGTCGCCGACCACCTGGCCCGCCCGCCCCTGGAGACCGGTGATCTCGGCGGCTGGGTGGAACGGCTCGCCGCCCTGGCCACCTGCCCCAACGTGGCGCTGAAGCTCTCGATCGGGGTCGACCTGCTCAGCTCCTGGGAGCGGTGGGATCCCGCCGCGATCGCCCCCGCCGTGGCCCACGCCGTGGAGGCGTTCGGGCCGGACCGCCTGATGCTCGCCAGCAACTGGCCCGTCGTGACGCTGCGGGCCGACTACGCCACGGCACTGCGCGACCTCGAGGCCGCGGTGGTCGCGGCGGGCGTCGACGAGGCGGGGCTGGCCGAGGTGCGCGCCGGTACCGCGAGGCGCTGGTACCGCCTGCCGCGCACCTAGCCTCGTGCCCCTCCTGCGGCCCGCGCAGCTCGCGCTACCCGTTGACGGGGTGCGTCGGCGGAGCAGAGGTGCGTGAGGGGAGGAGCAGCCAGAGGCCGGTGAGGGCGGCGACGGCCGCCGCCGCGATCGTCGTCGCTGCCACGCCGGCCAGCGCGGCCGCGGTGCCGGCCGCCAGCGGCGCCACGGCGAGCCCGGCGGTGTAGGCGAGGTTGTAGAGCGCGTACGCCGCGCCGTAGGCGGGCGGCTGGATGTGCTCGGCGAGCGCGCCGATCAGCACGAGCGTGGGCGCGAGCACCAGCTGCGCGCCGATCCCGACCACGAGCACCCCCGCGATCGACGCGGCGGCCGCCGGCATGCCGCACAGCACGAACCCGGCGGCCGCGACCAGCGTGCCGAGCGCCGCCACGCGGGGCGCGCCGAGCCGGTCGGTCACGATCCCGGCGAGCGGCGCCGCCAGCCCGCCGAGCAGCGCGGCCGCGCCGAAGACCAGCCCGATGCCGGTGGAGCCCAGCCCGAGCGCGGACAGGTGCAGCGGCAGCACGGGCTCGGCGAACGCGATCGCGGCCGCGCCCAGGGCGGTGAGCCCGATCAGCAGCCCGGCCCGCGGCCCCCGCGCGACCACCCGCAGGGGGACCGACGCCGGGGCGGCCGCGGTGGGCCGGATCCAGATCATCCGAGCCACCGCGTCGGCGGCGGCCAGTACCGCGACCAGCACGAACGGGGCACGCGGGCCGAACGCGTCAGCGAGGAACCCGGAGACGGCCGGACCGAGCAGCACCCCGACCCCGATCGCCGACAGCGCGAGCCCCATGACGGTGCCGCGCCGCTCGGGTGGGTGGGTGCTCGCGATCAGCGCCAGCCCCGCCGACCAGCTCGCGGCCGCTGCGACGCCCTGCGCCGCCCTGGCGAGCGAGAGCACCGTGAGCCCGGCGGCACCCGGGACGTCGACCACCGCCGCGAACAGCGCCGTCGCCGCGGCGAGCGCGACCAGACCGGCGAGCAGGGGCGCCCGCGGACCGCTCCGGTCGACCCAGCGGCCCACCACCGGCGTCGCGACGAGCATCGCCACCGCGTACGCGGCGAAGAGCAGCCCGGCGGCACCCGACGAGCCGGCGACCGCGGGGAGCACGGGCAGCAGTGGGACGAGGCTGCCGTACAGGAACATGTCGACGACGAGCGCGAGCGTGACGACGCCGACCGCGGCTCGCGGGTGGGTCGGTCCACGGGATGTCACAGGAGGATCCCTCCGAGCAGTGGCCGCACGCTGCGGGTGTCGGCCGGGGGAACGAGCGCGGGGTCGTGGCCCGCGAGCAGCGCGGTGCCGCTCAGCCAGGCGAGCAGGTGCGCCGCGGCCGGGTCCGGGCCGCTGGGGAGGCCGGAACGCAACGCGGTGCGGAGCCGGTCGCGCCACGCGTGGAACCCCGCGGCCTTCTCCCCGGTGGACGGGGCGGCCGCCCGCAGGCTCACCGCCATCAGGGCGGCGAACCGGCGATCGGAGTGCAACGCCGTGAGCCAGGCGAGCGCGAACGCCTCCAGCCGGTCGCCCAGCGGGAGGCCGGGCGCATCGAGTGCGGCCCACACCGGCGCGGCGACGACCTCCCACGTCTCACCGAGCACGGCGGCGAGCAGCGCGTCCTTGTCGGCGAAGTGGTGGTAGACCGCCCCGCGCGTCACCCCTGCGGCCTCGGCGATCCCGCCCAGGGTCGCGCGTTCGACGCCCTCGCGGGCGAAGGCGAAGAGCGCGGCGTCGACGAGCGCGGCCCGGGTGGCTGCGGTGTCCTCGGCCGTCCTGCGCACTTCTTTTTCATACATGCGTGTATGTATGAAAAGCAAGCGATCGACTACGGTTACCGCGTGGGCCCTCCCGAACAGGTCGTGCTCCTCGACGACGACGGGCGCGCCATCGGCGTCGCCGACAAGGCCACCGTGCACGGGCCGAGCACCCCGCTGCACCTCGCCTTCTCCTGCTACGGCTTCGACCGGGACGGCCGCCTGCTCGTCACGCGCCGTGCCCGGCACAAGGCGACGTTCCCCGGCGTGCAGACCAACACCTGCTGCGGCCATCCGGCGCCGGGCGAGGCGATGGAGGACGCGGTCCGGCGGCGGCTGGCCGACGAGCTCGGCCTGGATGCCGTGGACCTGCAGCTGGTCCTGCCCGACTTCGCCTACCGGGCCGAGGCGGGCGGGGTCGAGGAGAACGAGCTCTGCCCCGTGTACGTGTGCACGCTCGTCGGCGAGCCGCGGGCGCGGCCCGACGAGGTCGAGTCGGTGGAGTGGTGGAGCTGGGAGGCGTTCCTCGCGGCGGCGGTCGCGGGCGAGCTGTCCCCGTGGGCGCAGCTGCAGGCCCCGCTGCTCGACGCTCGCCGCGGAGTCTGGAGGACCCGATGAAAGAGATCACGATCTTCAGCGGCTCGGCCCACCCGGAGCTCGCGGCCGCGATCTGCCACCACCTGGAGGTGCCGCTCGCACCGTCCCGGATCACCCGGTTCGCGAACGACTGCCTCGAGGTCCAGCTGCAGGCCAACTGCCGGGAGCGGGACGTCTTCATCGTGCAGCCGCTGGTGCAGCCGGTCCAAGAGCACCTCGTCGAGCTGCTCCTGATGCTCGACGCGGCCCGCGGCGCGTCGGCCGCGCGGATCACGGTGGTGATGCCGCACTTCGCCTACGCGCGGTCGGACAAGAAGGGTGCGCCGCGGATCTCCATCGGAGCCCGCCTGATGGCTGACCTCATGCAGACCGCGGGCGCGAACCGCGTGCTGACGATGACCCTCCACTCCCCGCAGGTGCACGGCTTCTTCGGGGTGCCGGTCGACCACCTGCACGCGCTGCACGAGCTGGCCGGCCACTTCCGCAACGGGGACCTGTCCAACTCCGTCGTGGTGTCGCCGGACCTCGGCAACGCCAAGGAGGCCTCGCGCTTCGCCCGGCTGCTCGGCCTGCCCGTCGCGGCCGGCGCGAAGGAGCGGATCTCCGACGACAAGGTCGTGATCAGCTCGATCATCGGTGACGTCCGCGGCAAGGACGTCGTGGTGCTCGACGACGAGATCGCCCGCGGCAGCACGATCGTCGAGCTGCTCGACCGGCTCGTCGACCACGACATCGCCTCCGCGCGCGTGGCCTGCACGCACGGCCTGTTCAGCGACGGCGCGCTGGAGCGGATCGGGCGGCGCGACGACGTCGCGGAGATCGTCTGCACCAACACGGTCCCGGTGCCCGGCGCCGAGCACGCGCCGAAGCTCACCGTGCTCTCGATCGCCCCGGCGCTCGCCGAGGCGGTCCGCCGGATCCACAACGGCGAGTCCGTGAGCGTGCTGTTCGACGCGCACTAGCCGGCGGCGGGAAGGGAACGGGTGGGCATGGTCAGCAGGCTGATCGCGGTGGCCGTCGACTGCCGCGACCCCGAGCGCTGCGCCACCTTCTGGTGCGCGGCGCTCGGCACGGAGGTCGACCGGCGGTGGCGCGACGCCCACGGCGTCGAGTACGTGCAGATCGGCACGGGCGGCGGCCCGCTGCTGCTCTTCCAGCCGGTGCCCGAGGAGCGGGCCGGGAAGAACCGGCTGCACCTGGACATCGCACCTGCCGCAGGGACGCAGGAGAGCGAGGTCCAGCGGCTCGTCGACCTGGGCGCGACCCGCATCGCCGACGAGCCGGAGCTCCCGTGGGTGGTGCTCGCGGACCCGGAGGGCAACGAGTTCTGCGTGCTGCCGCCGCGCGGTTGATCAGTCGAGGAGTACGGCGTCGTCCTCGGTTCGGATCGCGAGGAGGCGTGCGCGCTGTGTCGGCGACCAGCCAGAGACTGCACGGCTACGCGAGGTGTGCGGCAAGGCTCCTGGCTCAAGGATGTGCCTTCTGTGAGCCTCTGCGGCCCCTGAGGGCCTGCTTCGCGGGCAGGCCCAAGGGCCTGCCCTCTGGGGCCGCGCGGCGCCGCCAGGAGGCCGGTGTCACCGGCATCTCGTTGCCCTCCCGGATTCGGCCTGAGGTGGCCGATTGGCAGGCTTCCCGTCGGTGATCGAGGGGAGAAGGTCGCTCGTTGATCTTGGACCGCGACCATTGGCCCTTGATCGGCGCCATCCGGGGTGATCGCCGGTGTGTGAGGCCGGTCGCCGGCCTCGGATGGGCATGATCGCCAGGAATGGTGGCAGGCGGTTGAGGTCTCGGGGTCGGCCTGGCCAGGCGCGCTCGCGGAGGATGCGCTCGCGGGCGTCGTGGTCGCGCGCTCGCGAGCGAGTAGCCCCGCGTATGCCGTCCGGCGGATAGGCGCCGGGGCAGCCGGGTCATAGCGTTCTCGTGCATGACTCCCGACGCGCGGCTCGCCCGGCTCACGGACGGTTACGTCGTGACGCAGCTGCTGTGGGTCGCGGCCGAGCTGCGCATCGCCGACGAGCTCGCGGGCGGCCCGCGCACGGCGGAGGAGCTCGCCGAGAAGGTCGGCGCGGACGCGGGCGCGCTGCGCCGGGTGCTGCGCGGTCTCGCCGCCGAGGAGGTCTTCGAGGAGCTGCCGGACCGCCGGTTCGGGCTGACGGCCACGAGCGAGCTGCTGCGGGAGGGCGTCGAGGGCTCGCAGCGCGGTGCGGTGCTCGCGCGGGGCGGCCTCTACTACGGCGCGCTGGCGGGGCTGCTGGACGCGGTGCGCGACGGCGGAACCCCGTTCGAGCGCGTCCACGGCATGACGTTCTTCCAGTACCTCGACGCCCAACCCGCGAACAGCGCCCGCTTCCAGGGCTCGATGGCCGTGCGTGCCGTGCGCGAGGCGGCCGCGGTGGTGGAGGCGTACGACTTCCGGCGGTTCCGCAGCCTCGTCGACGTCGGCGGGGGATCGGGCGTGCTGCTCCGGGAGATCCTGGGCGCCGCGCCGCAGCTGTCGGCGACGCTGTTCGATCGCCCCGAGGTCGTGCGCGACGCGCAGCTGCCGGCCGTCGGCGGCGACTTCTTCTCCGACGTCCCCGCCGGGGCCGACGCGTACGTGCTCTCCCGCGTGATCCACGACTGGACCGACGACGAGGCCGTGGCGATCCTGCGGACCGTCCGCCGCGCGATCCCCGACACGGGCACCTTGCTCCTCGTCGAGGCGGTGCTCCCGGAACGGGCGGCCGACGACCCAGCGGCCATCCGGATGGACGTGCACATGCTGACGTTGCTGGGCGGCCAGGAGCGGACGGCCGACGAGTTCGCCGCGCTCCTCGACGTAGGCGGCTTCCGGCTCGACCGCGTCCTGCCGACCGGCCCGAGGAGCGGCGTGCACGTCCTCGTGGCCCGTCCGGTGTAAAAGGAGTGCGCGTGGCCCACGTCTCGCCGGGCGGTGTCACAAGGAGCGGGTCGCCGGCGTCTCGTGCACATGACGACAACGACACCGCACATCGTGGTCCTGGGCGCCGGCTACACCGGCCTCGTCGCCGCCAAGCTGCTCGCCAGGCGCACCGGCGGCCCGGTCACGCTGGTCAACAACCGGGACCGGTTCGTGGAGCGGATGCGCAACCACCAGCTCGCCACCGGCCAGCGGCTGCGCGAGCTGCCGTTGCGCGACCTGCTCAGGGGCAGCGGCGTCCGCCTGCTCGTCGACCAGGTCACCCGGATCGACCCCGAACAGCGGCAGGTGGAGCTGGCGAGCGGCGCCGATCCGGTCGGTTACGACCGGCTCGTGTACGCGCTGGGCAGCCGCGCCGACCTCGACGCCGTGCCCGGCGCCGCCGAGCACGCCACCTCGGTGGCCGACGCCGAGCGGGCCGCGCGCCTGCCCGAGCGGATGCGCACCGCCTCGACGGTCGCCGTGGTCGGCGGCGGGCTGACCGGCATCGAGGCCGCCACCGAGCTGGCGGAGACCTACCCGGATCGGACGGTGCGACTGCTCACCGGCGGCACCCTCGGTCCCGCGCTGTCCGAGCGCGGCCAGGACCACCTGTACCGCACTTTCGACCGCCTCGACATCCGGCTCCACGAGCACACGCAGGTGGCCAAGGTCGCCGCGGACGGCCTGCTGCTGGAGAACGGCGAGCACGTCGGCGCCGACGTGGTGGTCTGGACGACCGGCTTCCGGGTGCCGCAGCTGGCTCGCGAGGCCGGGCTCGAGGTCGGCGGCAACGGGCGCGTGCTCGTGGACGGCACGATGCGGTCGGTGTCGCACCCCGACGTCTACGCCGTCGGCGACGCCGCGGCCGCCCACAACCCGGACGGGCGGGAGCTGCGCATGGGGTGCGGTCCGGGAGGGCTGGCGGCCGCGTGCGCCGTCCGCGCGATCGGCGACCGCCTGGCCGGCCGGACCCCGCGGCAGCTGCGCGTTGATTTCGACGGCCAGTGCATCAGCCTCGGCCGGAAGGAGGGCCTCGTCCAGTACTCCGGCTCCGACGGCGGACCGGTCGGCCCGATGCTCACCGGGCGGGCGGCCGCGATGGTGAAGGAGGGCATCGTCCGCGGGGCGGGCGGGTTGGGCCTGCGCCGCCCCGCCCTCGCCCTCGTCGCCGGGAGACTGGCGCTGACCTGAGGGCGCCGCAACCCGTCACGGGGTGTAGGGCGGCGCCTCTCCCCAGCCCCAGCGCGGGGCCGGGTAGTCCGTCGGCGGGTTCGCCCCCGGCTCCGAGTTGGCCTTCGCGATGCGCGTGCCCCACTCGACGTAGGCGACGAACGCCGAGCGGAACTCGGGGTCGTCGGGCAGGCCCGCCTCGTCCGCGCTCTCGGCGATCAGCTGCGCCCAGCGCGCCCGCTGCTGCTCGGTGATCGCCAGGTCGATGTGGTGGGAGAGCATCGCCGGGTAGCCGCCGAGCTGGTCGGTGTAGTCGGTGGGCCCGCGGAACACCTCGCCCAGCCAGCGGGCCACGTGGTCCTGGTGGTCCGGGCTCATGTTCCGGAAGATCGGTTCGAGCAGCGGGTCGGCGAGCACCTTCTCGTAGAACACGTCGGTGAGGCGGTGCAGGGCGGGCGAGCCGCCGCACCACTCGTACAGGGTGGGAACGGTGTCGGGCACGGAACCCCTCCGAATTACGTGATTACACGCAACCCTATCGGGCACGCGGCGGGGCTCACACCACCTTGCGGGCGGACGCGAGGTGCCCGGCCACCTCGGTCATGTACGCCGCCTGAGCTGCGTAGTCCATGCTCGCGAACACCCAGGGGTAGACCTGGCGGGCCTGCCCGGCGGGCGTCCGCGCGAACGTCGGATGCGCCATGATCTGCTCCGCGCTCATGTCGTCGATCTGCGACTCGAGCAGGACGTCGGCGGGCAGCGAGCCGACGTTCTCCCAGCTCACGATCTGCCAGTAGTAGCCGGTGCCGCCGGGGTCGACGAACCGGACGCCGAGATCGGCGAACGCGGTGAGCGTCGGGTCGTGCGGGGCCTTCGCCACGTAGAGGCCCTCGGCGGGGTAGGCGGCAACCACCAGCACCTGCAGCCCGGACGCCGCCGCGGCCCGCAGCCGGTCGGCCGCCGCGTCGTACTCGGCGCGGGCCTCCGTCACCACGGCCGGATCGGCGCCGATCGCGAGCGCCAGCTGCGCGGTGCGGTCGATCACCTGCACGGCCGACCCGTCCATCGTGACCGCCACGATCGGGGCGATGCGGGCGACGGCCTCCTGCTGGGCGAGGTCGGCGAACCCGTACAGCGGGGCCTGCTGGTCGATCGTGCCCGCGGCGTCGACGGGGTAGGCGTGCGTGACGATCAGGTCGGGATCGGCGGCGGCGAGCGCCTCCAGGTCGATCTGGCCGTACATCGGCCCGAGCTCGGCGACGCCGGACAGGTCGCGCCCCGCGAACCGCTGGTCCTGGCTGATCCCGGTGTAGCCGAACGCGGCCACCGGCTTGATCCCGTAGTTCCACAACGACGCGACAACGTCGGTGAGCCCGGCGATCCGGGTGGGCCGCTGGTCGAGCGTGACCGTGCGGCCGAGGTCGTCGGTGAACGTCCAGCCCCCGGTGCCGGTGGCGGCGGGCGCCGCCGTGGAGCACGCCGTCACGGTGAGCAGGCCGGCGAGGATCAGCCCGAGCAGTCGCATCGAAGGTCTCCTGAGCTATGGAAAGCCTCACCTTAATCGGGGGTGCGCGAGATCCTCCCCACCGATGTCAGCAAAGCCACCTTGCTGACCCCACGCGTCAGCAAGGTGGCTTTGCTGACATCCAGTGCTGGAGCGATAGCCTGGCCGCGCCCGAGCGTAGTCGCCGGCGAGGAACCGGCACCGCGGCGTGGACGTTCACCTGGTGCCCGCCGACGCGACGCCGGGCCCCACCGAGAGAGGATGCGGCACTCCATGGCCCTGGTACCGCTGGTGACCGCGCTGGTGCGCCCGCTCGTCCCGCGGAGCCTCCGACCCCGGGTCGCGGAGAAGGTCTACACGGCCCAGCTGCTCGCGCAGGGCGGCCCGGCCACGTTCGCGGCGGTCGTGCAGGCGTGGCGCCCGCACGTGGCCGCCTCCGCGCTGGTGGGGGCCGCGGTGCTGGCCACCGGCCGCCGCACCCGCTCGCTCGCGGCAGGCCTCGCGGCGGCGGGGCTGGCCGCCGGCGCGCCGGTCGTGCATCGGGCGGCCCGGCGACCGGGCGCGACGCCGGGACCGGGTGACGTCACCGTCCTCACCGCGAACGTGTGGCACGGGCAGGCCGACAGCGGTGCCCTCGCCGCGGTGGTGGCCGACGAGCGCCCGGACTTCGTGGTCCTGCCAGAGGCGGGTGCCGACTTCCGCGACAAGCTCATGCCGCTGCTGGCCGGGCTCGGCTACCGGGCGTGGGTCGCCTCGGGTGGCAGGCACCGCGACGGACACGACGTCGTCCTGCTCGTCGGCGAGGGCGCGGGTGACGTGCGGGTCCAGCCCGGCCGGGGGCTCCGGCTGCCGCACCTGGAGGTCACCGGCGGCATCCTGGGCGCGCGCACCCTCTACGCCGTGCACCCCACCGCGCCGATGTCGCGCAGCAGCACCGCCTGGTGGCACGACGAGCTCGCGCTCATCGGGAGCTGGTGCGCAGGCCCGGTGGAGCCGCTGGTGGCGGGCGACTTCAACGCCACGTTCGACCACCCCGCCCTTCGTGCGGCGCTCGGCCGCTGCCGCAGCGCCGCCGACGGCACGGGGCGTGGCCTGGTCGGCACGTTCCCGGCCGGGGTGCCCCGCTGGCTCGGCATCCAGATCGACCACGTGCTCGTGCCCGCCGCGGCCGTCACCACGCGGTTCGACGTGCTCGACCTCGCCGGCACCGACCACCGGGCCGTGCTCGCGCGGGTGCGGCTACCCGGCTGACACCTGACCCACGCGCACGGCGTTGCCGGCGGTGTCGATCACGGTGAACTCGCGCATGCCCCACGGCTTGTCCTCGATCTCGTGGAGCCGCACCAGCCGTTCGCCCGAGGCGACCCTGGCCCGGAGCTCGGCCGTCAGCTCCGGCGTGAGCCCGGACGCCGGGGCCGGGTAGAGCACGCCCTGGCGGGTGAGCTCGGCGCGCAGCGAGTCGTAGAGGGCCTGCGGGTCGGTGGTCCGCAGGTAGATGCTCCCGGCGGTGAGGTGCGGGTCGTGGTCGGGGAACCAGGACAGGTGCAGCTCGGTCGTCGGCGTTCGCCCCATGATCACGTAGCCGTCGTACCGCGACTCGACCCGGAAGCCGAGCAGGGCGTAGAACCCGACCGCCTCGTCGAGGTCTCCCACTGTCAGGATCGGGACTGCTCGTTCTCCCGTGCTCGCCATCCCGACATGCTCCCACCGCGCGGTGGGGTGAACCGGTACTGGGCCGCCAGCGAGCGCACGGCGAGGGCCCGGGGCACGCAGCCCAGCAGTGCGTCGCGCAGCCTTCCGCGCCAGCCGGTGAGTCCGAGCAGCCGGTGCATGCGGCGGCACTCGCGTTGCAGGGCGGACGTGCGCGGCCCCCGCAGCGCGTCGTACTCCCGCAACGCGGCCGGCACGTCGGCCGCTGAGGTGCCGTCGAGCAACGCGCCCAGCGTGACGGCGTCCTCGAACGCCTGGCAGGCGCCCTGTCCGAGGTCGGGTGTCATCGCGTGGGCGGCGTCGCCGAGCAGCGCGACGCGGCCGATCGCGAGGGTGGGCAGCGGGTGGACCAGCTGCGCGGTCTCCACGACGTGCACGGTGTCGGCGGGCGTCGCGTCGACGAGCGCGACGGCGGCCGGGTGCCATCCGGCACGGCGTTCGCGCAGCCACCGATGCCGCTGCGTGGGATCGGCCGGGGCGGGGTCGTGCCAGGTCGCGTACCAGTAGACGCCGCCGTCGGCGAGCGGCAGGCAGCCGAAGCGGTCGCCGGTGCGGTGGTCGACGAGCTCGCCGACCGGCAACGCCACACCGGTCGGCGGGGCGGGGGCGATCGCCCGTGCCGCGAACTCGCCCGATCCCGCGAGACCGGGATGCCCGGGCAGCAGTCCGGCACGCAGCCTGCTGCGGGCCCCGTCGGCGACGACCACGGCGTCGGCGTGCACGGGGCCCCCGCCCGTTCGGAGCTCGACGTGGTCGCCGGCGTCGCGCAGCGCCGTGACGGGGGTGTCGGTGAGCGCCGTGCCCGGCGCGAGCGCGTCGACGAGCAGGCCGTGCAGCCAGGAGCGGCGTACGACGACGACCGGCGCGCCGATGCGCTCCCGCACGGCGGCCAGGTCAGCGGTGAGCAGCGGTCTCCCGTGCCGGTCGCGCATCCCGCCCCCGGCGTCGAGCGGGCCGGCCTGCGCCCGGACCGGCGCGCCCAGCCCGAGCGCGTCGAGCGCCAGTACGCCGTTGGGCATGATCCCGATACCGGCCCCCGTCTCGCGCAGCGCCGGCGCCCGCTCCAGCACGGTGACGGTGTGCCCGGCGCGGTCGGCGGCCACCGCCGCCGCCAGCCCGCCGAGCCCGGCCCCGATCACCACGACGTGCATGACTCCCCCTCTACATCTGTAGAGTCGAGCGTAGTTCACCTGACGCGACAGACGTAGAGGGAAGATGGCGGACCGCAGAACCCTGATACTCGACGGTGCCCTCCACATCCTCGCCGAGCACGGCATGCGCGGGCTCACCCACCGCGCCGTCGACACCGCCGCCGGCATCCCACAGGGCAGCACGTCGTACTACTTCCGCAGCCGATCCGCGCTGGTCGCGGGCTGTGTCCAGCGGTTGGTGGAGCTCGACCTCACCACCGAGGGGCCGCTCGTCGCCGCCGTCGGGCGCGACGGTCGCGGGCTGGTCGACGTGCTCGTCGGTGCCGCTGTCTCGTTGATCACCACGCAGCGGCACCGCACGGTGGCCCGCTACGAGCTGAGCCTCGCCGCGACGCGCGATCCGCAGCTGCTGGAGGAGTTGACGCGGGCAGGCGACACCATCCGGGCGCTCGTCGCCGACCTGCTGCGGGCGCTGGGTGCCACCGACCCGACCCGGTCCGCCGAGGAGCTCGCGGCCACGCTGGACGGGCTCCTGTTCACCGCGCTCGTCCGGGGCCCGCACGAGCCGTCCGCGCTCGCGGCCGCGCTCGGTCCGGCGATGGAGCGAGCCGTGCGGGCCCAGCCGGGCGTAGCCCTACCCCCGGCCATCCCAAGGGACGTGGCGCAGGACACGCAGGAGTCGTAGGGTCCGCGTGATCGTCCCATCGCTGCGGAGGGCCGGCGTGAAGAAGCTGATCAATGATCCTGCCGACGTCGTCACCGAGGCCTTGAGCGGCATCGCCGCGGCCCATCCAGATCTGCGCGTCGACCTCGACCACAAGATCGTGTACCGGGCGGACGCGCCGGTGCAGGGAAAGGTGGGGCTGCTGTCCGGTGGCGGCTCGGGGCACGAGCCGCTGCACGGCGGTTTCGTCGGACCCGGAATGCTCGACGCCGCCTGCGCGGGCGAGGTGTTCACCTCGCCGGTGCCCGACCAGATGCTCGAGGCCACGCGCGGCATCGACGGCGGCGCGGGCGTGCTGCACATCGTGAAGAACTACACCGGCGACGTCATGAACTTCGAGATGGCAGCCGAGCTCGCCGCCGCCGATACCGGCGTCGAGGTCGTCTCCGTCGTGACGAACGACGACGTCGCCGTGCAGGACAGCCTCTACACGGCGGGCCGGCGTGGCGTCGGCGTCACCGTGCTGGTGGAGAAGCTGGCCGGTGCCGCTGCCGACGAGGGCCGCGACCTCGCCGGGGTGGCCGCCGTCGCGCGGCGGGTCAACGAGGCGGGCCGCAGCATGGGTGTGGCGCTCACCTCGTGCACGGTGCCGGCCGCCGGTCGGCCGACCTTCGACCTGCCCGAGGACGAGATGGAGATCGGCATCGGCATCCACGGCGAGCCGGGCAGGCGGCGGGTACCGCTCGCGCCGGCGCGCGAGGTGGCGGAGATGCTGGTGGAGCCGATCCTCGCCGACCGCGACTTCACCGGTGACGGCGGTGCGCTCCTGTTCGTCAACGGGATGGGCGGCACGCCGCTCCTGGAGCTGTACGTGATGTACCGCGAGGTCTCCCGGATCCTCGCCAAGGCCGGGGTCTCCGTCGCCCGGTCGCTGGTGGGGCCGTACATCACCAGCCTCGAGATGGCCGGCTGCTCGGTCACGCTGCTCCAGCTCGACGACGAGCTGCTGCGGCTCTGGGACGCACCGGTCCGCACGCCCGGCATGCGGTGGGGCGCCTGATGGCCGCGCCCGACCAGTTCGCCGCGATCGACGCCGCCGCGATCGAGCGCTGGATCCGCGCGTTCGCGGCCGCGGTCGCCGAGAACGAGCAGGAGCTCACCCGGCTCGACTCGCCCATCGGTGACGCCGACCACGGCGCCAACATGAACCGCGGCCTCAAGGCCGTGGTCGCGAAGCTCGACGGAGGGTCCACGGGCGGTCCGGGCGCCCTGCTGAAGCAGACCGGGATGACGCTGGTCAGCACGGTCGGCGGTGCGAGCGGCCCGCTCTACGGCACGTTCTTCCTGCGGATGGCCACGGCGATCGGTGACGCCGACACCGTCGACCAGAAGCTGTTCGCCGCGGCCCTGCGGGCCGGCGTCGACGGTGTGGTCGCCCGCGGCAAGGCCGAGGCGGGGGACAAGACGATGTACGACGCGCTCGCCCCCGCCGTCGACGCCCTCGACGCCGCGTTCGGAGGGGAGGACACCGCGGGCGCGCTGCAGGCGGCCGCCGACGCCGCCGCGCAGGGTCGCGACTCCACCACGCCGATGCAGGCCCGCAAGGGCCGCGCGAGCTACCTGGGCGAGCGCAGCGTGGGCCACCAGGACCCCGGGGCGACGTCGGCGGCCCTGCTGCTGCAGACGGCAGCGGACACGCTGGCGTGAGTTCCCTCGTGGGGCTCGTCGTCGTGTCCCACAGCCGCGCCCTCGGCGAAGCAGCCGTGGCGTTGGCCAGGGAGATGGCGCCGGGGGAGCTCGCGATCGAGGTGGCCGCTGGGCTCGACGAGACCACGTTCGGCACCGACGCCGTCGCCATCGCCACCGCGATCGGGGCGGCCGACTCCGGCTGCGGCGTCGTCGTGCTGATGGACCTCGGCAGCGCCGTGCTCTCCGCGGAGCTGGCCCTCGACCTGCTCGACGACCCCGACGCGCGCGACCGCGTCCTGCTGTGCCCGGCGCCGCTGGTGGAGGGGCTCGTCGTCGCGGCGGTGACGGCGGCGGGCGGGGCCGACCGGGACGAGATCGCCGCCGAGGCCTCGGCCGCGCTCGGCGGTAAGCAGGCGCAGCTGGGCGGGCCCCCGGAGGCACGTCCCGCCGAGGTCGCGGAAGCCGGGCCCACCTCCGAGTTCACCGTCGCCAACGCCCACGGGCTGCACGCGCGCCCCGCCGCCCGGCTCGCCGCCCTCGTCCGGGGCCTGGACGGGGCGGAGGTCCGCGTCCGCAACGCGACCACGGGCTCTGACTGGATCCCCGCCGCGAGCCTGGCCGGGCTGACCGCACTGGGCGCGCTCTCCGGGCACCGGGTCGAGATCAGCGCGAGCGGGCCGGGCGCGGGCGCCGCCGTGGACGCCGTGCTCGCGCTGGCCTCCCGGCACTTCGACGAGTCCTCGGCCCCGGCACCGCCCGCCCCGTCGTCCTCGACCGGCGGCGGGCCGCTCCCCGCGTCGCCCGGGATCGGCATCGGGCCGAAACGCGCGGCCGAGCCGCCCGCCCCGGTCGTGCCCGATGAGCCCGCCGCCGACCCGGCCGTCGAACGCGAGCGGCTCGACGCGGCACTGCCCGCGGTCGCCGCGGAGATCACGGCCGCTCGCGACGTCGCCGCGCGTGAGCTCGGGAAGGAGGAGGCCGCGATCTTCGACGCCCACCTCCTGCTGCTCGACGACCCCGCACTGCTCGCCGACGCACACGCCGGGATCGACGGCGGGGCGTCCGCGCCGCGGGCCTGGTCCGACGCGGCGGAACGCGTCGCGGCCGCGTGGGAGGCCGTGCCCGACCCCTACCTCGCGGCGCGCGCCGCCGACGTGCGCGCCGTCTCCGTGCAGGTGCTGCGGGCGCTCGTCGGAGGCCCGGCCCTCGTCCCGGTCGATGACGGTGGCCCCGCGGCCGTCCTCGTGGCCAGGGACCTCACCCCCGCGCAGGCCGCCGCGCTGGACCCGGAACGGGTGGCGGGCGTCGTGCTGGCCGGGGGCAGCCCCACCGCCCACAGCGCGATCCTGCTGCGCGCCCGCGGCGTGCCGGCGCTCGTCGCGGCCGGGCCGGCCGTGCTCGACGTACCGGACGGCACGCCGATCGTCGTCGACGGCGCCGCGGGCGAGCTGGTCGTCGACCCCGCACCCGACGTGCTGGCCGCCTTCCGGGAGCGAGCAGCCGCCCAGGCGGAGCGGGAGTCGCAGGCCCGCGGGCAGGCGGCGGCACCGGCCGTGACGCGCGACGGCGTCTCCGTGCTCGTCGGGGCCAACGTCGGCTCGCCGGCGGACGCGGCGCAGGCCGCGGCGTCCGGGGCCGACCTGGTGGGGCTCCTGCGCACCGAGTTCCTGTTCCTCGGCCGCACCGAGGCGCCGGACGTCGACGAGCAGGAGGCGGCGTACCGCGAGGTCGCCGCGGCGCTCGGGGGCCGCCGGATCACGCTGCGCACGCTCGACGTCGGCGGCGACAAGCCGCTGCCCTACCTGCCGCTCCCGGCCGAGGCCAACCCGTTCCTCGGGCTGCGCGGCATCCGACTGGCCGACGGGTTCCCCGGCCTGCTCGCCGACCAGCTGCTGGCCGCCGTCCGCGTGGCGCACGAGACGCCGGTGAGCCTGATGTTCCCGATGGTCGCCGCGCTCGACGAGCTGGTCGCGGCCCGCCGGGCCCTCGACGCCGCGATCGCCGCCGAGGGAAGGGGGACACCGCCCGGCCTGCAGGTGGGGATCATGGTGGAGGTGCCCGCCACGGCGCTCAAGGCCGCCGCCTTCGTGCCCCACGTCGACTTCTTCAGCATCGGCACCAACGACCTCACCCAGTACGCGCTCGCCGCCGAGCGGGGCAACCCGGCGCTCGCGGCGCTCGCCGACCCCCTCGACCCCGGCGTGCTCCGCCTCGTCGACGCCGTGTGCCGGGCAGCGGGGGAGCGGGTCCTCGTGGCGGTGTGCGGCGAGTCAGCCGCCGACCCCGTGGCCGCGCAGCTCCTCGTCGGCCT
Organism: Pseudonocardia cypriaca; assembly: GCF_006717045.1. Lineage (NCBI taxonomy): Bacteria > Bacillati > Actinomycetota > Actinomycetes > Pseudonocardiales > Pseudonocardiaceae > Pseudonocardia > Pseudonocardia cypriaca. The sequence goes on along the minus strand of NZ_VFPH01000002.1, from coordinate 1,107,104 downwards.
CGGAGTGCGCGAGCTGAGCACGGCCCCACCCGCCGTTCCCGCGACCAAGCAGACGGTCCGCGAGCTGGACGTCTCCCAGGCGGCCCACCGCGCCTCGGAGGCCCTCACGGCCGACGGCCCGGCCGCCGTCCGCCACCCCCGCTGACACCGCGACTCGCGCGCACCCACACCGCGACTCGCGGGGAAGACCCGCGAGTCGCGGGCTGGGTGTACGCGAGTCGCGGTCTGGGTGTCAGGTCTGCGGGGGATCGGCTGTGACGCCGTAGCGGCCGCGGTAGTACAGCAGGGGGAGGCGGGCGGGGGTGGCGCCCAGGTCCAGGACGCGGCCGACGGCGATCGTGTGGTCGCCGCCGTCGTACTCGTTCCAGAGCGTGCAGTCGATCCAGGCGCTGACGCCGTCGAGGACGGGCGCGCCGGACGGGCTCGGGCGCCATGGCACCCCGTCGAACTTGTCGACGCCGTTGCCTGCTGAGCGGGCGAAGCCGACGGAGAGCTCCTGGTGGTCGGCGGCCAGCACGTTGACGCAGAAGGTGTCGGCCTCGCGGATCCGCGGCCAGGTGGTGGACGAGCGGGCGGCGGCGAAGCTGACCAGCGGCGGGTCCAGCGACAGCGAGGCGAAGGACTGGCAGGTGAAGCCGATGGGGCCGGCGGGGGTTGCCGCGGTGACCACGACGATCCCGGACACGAAGTGGCCGAGGACCTCCCGCATGACGGCGGGCGAGACGGGTCCGGCGGGTGCACCCATGGCCCGAGCCTAGGCGGTGACTCGTTCGAGTGAAGTCCGAACGTCGCCGGTGTGCCCCGGCCGGGATGTCGCCGTGGAGCCGGTACACAGTGCGCTGGCCGGCGCCACCCGGCTCACGGGGAGCCCATTCGGGTGGCGCCGGTCAGGTCGTCCGGGGTGGTTCAGCTGGCGTAGGCCCGCAGCCGGTCGGCGCGCTCGCCGATCCGCAGTTTGGCCATGACCTCGCGCTCGATCTGCCGCACGCGCTCCCGGGAGAGCCCGAACCGGCGGCCGATCTGGTCGAGGGTGCGCGGCTGGCCGTCGTCGAGGCCGTAGCGCATCCGGATGACCTGCTGCTCGCGCTCCTCGAGGGTGGCGAGCACGCGACGCAGGTCGTCGTGCAGCAGGTGCGAGATCACCGTGGTCTCGGCGTCGGCGGCCTCGCCGTCCTCGATGAAGTCGCCGAGCGGCGCCTCCTCCTCGGCACCGACCGGCATGTCGAGGCTCACCGGGTCGCGGGCGTGGTCGAGCAGGTCGGAGATCTTGTCCTCGTCGATGCCCGACTCGGCGGCGAGCTCCTCGTGGGTGGCGTCGCGGCCGAGCTTCTGGTGCAGGTCGCGCTTGATGCGCGCCAGCTTGTTGACCTGCTCCACGAGGTGGACGGGCAGGCGGATCGTGCGGGCCTGGTCGGCCATGCCGCGCGTGATCGCCTGGCGGATCCACCAGGTGGCGTAGGTGGAGAACTTGAAGCCCTTGGTGTAGTCGAACTTCTCGACGGCCCTGATCAGGCCGAGGTTGCCCTCCTGGATCAGGTCCAGCAGCGGCATGCCGCGGCCGGTGTAGCGCTTGGCCAGCGACACGACGAGGCGCAGGTTGGCCTCGAGCAGGTGGTTGCGGGCCCGCCGGCCGTCGCGGACGATCGCGCGCAGGTCGGCCGCGTACTGCTTGTCGAGCTCGCCGGGCGCGGCCTCGTCGAGCACGTGCTGGGCGAAGACGCCCGCCTCGATGCGCTTGGCCAGCTCGACCTCCTGCGCGGCCGTGAGCAGCGCAGTCTTGCCGATGCCGTTGAGGTAGACGCGGACCAGGTCGGCCGCGGGGCTCTGGGCGTCGAGGTCCTCGGCGGAGATCTCGGGGGTGATCTCCTCGGGACGGTCGCCGAAGGTGGTCTCCAACGGGTCGGAGTCGGTACGCTGGCCCGGGATGGCGGGCCGGGCAGTCTTCGGCCCGTTGATGGTGGGCGCTGTCATGGTGGTCCTCCCCTTACGCGACCCGGGCGGGGCGTTGGCTTCAGCTGCCGCCGGGGCTCTCAATGGGGGTCAACGCACCCTTCGCTCGTATCGTTCCCGGGTCGCCACTGTGCGCTCGTGCACTCTCAGCGTGCCCTCAGCGGCACGGCTTACACCTCGACGAGCACGGTGAACGGGCCGTCGTTCACCGACTCCACCGCCATCATCGCGCCGAACACCCCCGTGGCCACGGGGGCACCGCGCTCCCGCAGCGCCGTCACCACCGCCTCGACCAGGGGCTCCGCCTGCTCCGGTGGGGCGGCTGCCGACCAGGACGGGCGCCTGCCCTTGCGGGTCTCCCCGTAGAGGGTGAATTGGCTCACCACCAGCAGTGGGGCGCCCGCCTCCGCACAGGACACCTCGCCGGGGAGGATCCGCAGCTCGTGCAGCTTGCGGGCCATCACGGGCACGGCGGCCTCGGTGTCGTCGCGGTGCACGCCGAGCAGCACGAGCAGGCCGGGCCCCTCGATCTCGCCGACCACCTCGCCGTCCACGCGAACCGCTGCGTGCGTCACTCGGGCGGCCACCGCTCTCATGTGGCGGCCCTCACGCCGGCACCAGCACGCCGTGCCGGACGAACTCCCGCACGGCGGGCAGGGTCGCGGCCACCAGCTCGTCGGCCGGCCGGTCGTGCGCGAAGGCCAGCAGGTCCACGAGCTCGCCGAGCGCGAGCGCCCCCTGGCAGCCGGCCAGCAGGGCGGCGGCCGGGCCGTCGACCTCGTGGCGCCAGCGCGGCCCGTCCAGCCGGGCGACGGCCGCGCCGACCTCGGTCCACCCCTCTGCACCCGGCTCGGCGTAGGTCTCGAGCACCACCGACGGCGCGACGGTCAGCGGCGCGGCGAGCAGGGCGTCGTCGCGGGCGTGGGCGCGCAGCCAGTCGACGCGGTCCAGCCAGCCGGCGGTCTCCGGGCCCAGCGGGTCGGCGACGTCCCCGAGCAGGTCCTCGAACACGACGGTCGGCTCCCCGTCGGTCCGCCGGACGGTGAGGAACCCGAACCCGACGGCCTCGACGCGCTCGCGCTCCATCCAGTCCAGCCAGGCGCCGGCCTGCCGGCGCGCCTCCGGCGAGGCGAGGTCGAGGCCGGCGTCGCGCTGCCACGTCCCGACGTGCAGAGCGGGGTCCGAGACCTCCCGCTGCACGATCCACGCGTCGACGCCCGCCGGGAGCCAGGACCGCACGCGGTCGGGCCAGTCCTCGCCCCGCACGTGCAGCCACGAGCCGAGCAGCTGCGCGACGCCACCCGGTTCCAGGTAGTCGGGCAGGGCCCGCAGCAACGCCGCGAGGGCGGCGTCGCCGTCCTGGCCGGAGTCGCGGTAGACGTAGTCGACGCGCGCCGGTCCCGGCACGAACGGCGGGTTGGACACGATCTGGTCGAACCGGCGCCCCCGCACCGGCTCCAGCCATGGCCCGTCGAGGAGCTCGACGTCGAGGTCGTTCAGCGCGAACGTCGCCCTCGCCATGGCGAGGGCCCGCGGCGCGACGTCCGTGGCCGACACCGCCGCCGCGTGCCGCCCCGCGTGCAGGGCCTGCACGCCGCAGCCGGTACCCAGGTCGAGCAGCGACCCGACCGGTCGCCGGACCGTGGCCGCGGCGAGCGTGAGCGACGCGGCACCCACCCCGGTGACGTGGTCGCGTTCCTGGCGGCGGGCGTCGAGGTCGGACAGCACCCACCAGTCGCCGTCCTCGTCCCCGTACGGCCGCAGGTCGAGCGCGGCCGTCCAGCCCTGCCCCGACGGCGCGAGCAGGCCCGCGGCGGCCGCGTCGGCGGGCGCCAGCGGTGCGAGCGCGGCCGCGACGGCGGCGTCCGGCTCCGTCGAACCGAGCAGCAGCAGGCGCACCAGTACACCGAGCTCACCGCCGTCGCGGCTGGCGCGGAAGGCGGGCTCGAGCTCGCCGCGCCCGAGCGCGGCGTGCGCGGACGGGCCGAGCAGCTCGCGCACGCCGTCGGTGGTGTAGCGGGAGCGCAGCAGCGCGGTGCGCAGCGCGTCGGCGGCGGCCGGGGAGAGATGGGGAACCACGGGGAGATCCTCCCCGTGGGTTCAGGAAAGCCACATTCAGGGCCTTGCAGTACAGGAACGTGGCTTTCCTGAACTCCGGCGGGCCGGGCAGCGGCGCTACCCTCCGGTCGTGGCCCTCTGTCTCGCCCAGGACGCCGACGCCGACGCGTTGCTCGACCGCGACCCGCTGGCCCTGCTGATCGGCATGCTGCTGGACCAGCAGTTCCCGATGGAGCGGGCGTTCGCCGGTCCCGGCCTGATCGCGCAGCGCCTCGGTGTCACCGAGCTCGACGCGCGCGAACTCGCCGCGTACGACCCGGAGGCGCTCGTGCAGGTCTTCCGCGGCCCGCCGGCGGTGCACCGCTACCCGGGCTCGATGGCAGGGCGGGTGCAGGCGCTCGCAGCCGCGATCGTCGAGCAGTACGACGGCGACGCGTCCCGGATCTGGAGCGACGTCGACGACGGGCGGGAGCTGTTCCGCCGGCTCGCCGCGCTGCCCGGCTTCGGCAAGCAGAAGGCGCAGATCTTCACGGCGCTGCTGGGCAAGCAGCGCGGGATCACCCCGGCGGGGTGGCGGGAGGCCGCCGGCGGCTACGGCGAGGAGGGCGTGCACCGCTCGGTCGCCGACGTCGTCGACGCCGCGTCGCTCGCCCAGGTCCGGGAGTACAAGCAGGCGAAGAAGGCGGCTGCGAAGGCGGGAGGCTAGTGCCCCCCTCCGGAAGGCCGGTGCGTATATCGACGGATCCAGGTTTTCGTTGGGTGCGCCGGGGGGCCGGCCTCGTATTGGACATACTCGGCCGGTTCGCCGGTGCGCCCAGCGGGAAGCTGGGCCGTCGAGATGTGCGCCGAACTTCCGGAGGGGGGCACTAGTGCATCGGGTGCCCGAGACCCGCCGGGACGCGCGGGTCATCGACCCCGACCAGGTGTGCGACGCAGCGGCCGTACTGGCCGACGCCGCACAGCTGCAGCACTCGGCCGCCGTGCTGGACGCGCTCGGCGACGTCAACCGGCTCAGCATCCTGCTCGCGCTGCACCACGCCGGTGACCTGTGCGTCTCGGACCTCGCGTTCGCCGTCGGGATGAGCGACAGCGCCGTGTCGCACGCGCTGCGGCTGCTGCGCGCGCACGGGATGGTGAGCGCCAACCGGCAGGGCAGGCTCGTGCGCTACCGGGTCACCGGCGAGCTCACCACCCGGCTGCTGGACGTCGTGTCCGAGGGCGTGGTCGGGGACGTCGTGCTGCACGCCCATGGCGACGATCACCGCTGAACGATTGAAGGACTGTTCAGACTTGATGGTGATCGCGCCGTCGGCTTAGTGTCCGCCGGTGCACATCGCCGAGGGGTACCTGCCGCCGTTGCACGCCGTGGCCTGGACCGCCGTGGCCGCCCCGTTCGTGGTGCACGGAGCGCGCGCCGTCGTCCGTCAGGTCCGCGAGGAGCCCGAGACCCGGCTGCTGCTCGGCGCGGCCGGCGCGTTCACGTTCGTGCTCTCGGCGCTGAAGCTCCCGTCCGTCACCGGTTCCAGCTCCCACCCGACGGGCACCGGCCTCGGCGCGATCCTGTTCCGGCCACCCGTGATGGCGCTGCTCGGCACGATCGTGCTGACCTTCCAGGCGTTGCTGCTCGCCCACGGCGGGATCACCACGCTCGGGGCCAACGCCTTCTCCATGGCAGTGGTGGGGCCGTGGGTCGCCTACGGGGTGTACGCGCTGGTCCGGCGGCTCGGGGGTGGGCTCGCGGTTGCGGTGTTCCTCGCCGCCGCGCTCGCCGACCTCTCGACCTACTGCACCACCGCGGTCCAGCTCGCACTCGCCCACCCGGACGCCACGTCCGGTGTGCCGGGCGCGCTCGCCGAGTTCCTCGCGATCTTCGCCGTGACCCAGATCCCCCTCGCCGTGAGCGAGGGCCTGCTGACGGTGCTGGTCGTGCGCCTGCTCACCCGCGTCAGCCCGGCCGAGCTGGCCCGGCTCGGCTTCCGCCCGGCCCGGCAGGAGGCCTGAGTGTCGCGCTTCAGCATCGTCAACTGGATCCTCGTGCTGGGCGTGGTGCTGCTCGCGGCCGTCCCGCTCTTCATCGGCAGCGACTCGGAGTTCGCGGGCGCTGACGGCAGGGCGGTGGAGCGCATCGACGAGAGCGACTACCGGCCGTGGTTCGCGCCGCTGTTCAACCCGTCGGCCGAAACGGCATCGGGCCTGTTCGCGCTGCAGGCGGCGATCGGCGGAGGTGTGCTCGGCTACGTGTTCGGGGCGGCTCGCACGCGCCGCCGGGACGCGGACCCGCCCGCCTGATGCCCGCACTCGACGCGGTGGCCTGCACGGGGCCGTGGCGGCACCGCCACCCGGGGGAGAAGGCCGTGCTGGCGTTCGGCCTGCTCTGCTGTGCCGTCGCGGTGCCGCCGTGGCCGGGCGCCCTCGTGGTCGGCGGGACGGCGCTCGCGCTGCTGCTCGGCCCGGCGGGGCTCGGGGCGCGCCGGTTGCTGCGGGCCGCCCGGGGGCCACTGCTGTTCGTCGTGGTGGGCGCGTTGCCACTGCTGTTCTCGGTGGGTGGCCCGACGCTCGTGCGGCTGGACCCGGGCGGGGTGGGCGCCGCGCTCGCCCTGGCCGGGCGCGCGACGGCAGCGCTGTTGTGCCTGCTGCTGTTCGCGGCGACGACGCCGCTCGCCGACACCCTGCCCCGGCTGGCGCGGCTCGGCGTGCCCGCCGCCGTGGTCGACGTCGCCGGGCTGGTCTACCGGCTGCTGTTCCTGCTGCTCGACCGCATGGCCGCGGTGCGCGCCGCTCAGGCGGGCCGGCTCGGGTTCCGCTCCTTCCGCACCACGTTCCGTTCGGTGGCGGGGCAGGCAGGGGCGGTGTTCGTGAGCGCGTTCGACCGGGCACGGCGGATGGAGCAGGGCCTCGCCCTGCGTGGCGACCCGGGCTCGCTTCGGGTGCAGCTGCCGCCGCAGCGGCTCTCCCGGCGGTTCCTGGCGGGAACCGCGGTGCTGCTCGCGGCGGTAGTCACCCTGTCGCTGGTGCCGGTGTGACGCCGCCGGTGCTGGAGGCCCGCGGCCTCCACTTCGGTTACGAGCCCGGGCGACCGGTCCTCACCGGTGCCGACCTCGTGCTGCACCCGGGCCGGCGCGTGGCCGTCCTCGGGCCCAACGGCGGCGGCAAGACCACGCTCTTCCGGCTGCTCGCCGGGGCGCTCGCGCCGGATGCGGGGGAGGTGCTGCTCGACGGCGTCCCGGTGCGCCGCAGTCGCGCGGGCCGGACCGCGCTGCGCACCGCGGTGCAGCTCGTGCTGCAGGACCCCGACGACCAGCTCTTCGCCGCCACGGTGGCGCAGGACGTGTCGTTCGGGCCGGTCAACCTGGGCCTTGACGAGGCGACCGTGCGGGCCAGCGTCGACGGCGCACTCGCCGCGCTCGACCTCACCCACCTCGCCGACCGGCCCCCGCACCTGCTCTCGTTCGGCCAGAAGAAGCGGGTGGCGATCGCGGGTGCGGTCGCGATGGCGCCCCGACTCCTGGTGCTCGACGAGCCGACGGCGGGCCTCGACCCGGCGGGTGTCGAGGCGCTGCTGGACACGCTGACCGCCCTGGAGGCGGGCGGCACGACGCCGGTGCTCTCCACCCACGACGTCGACCTCGCCCACCGGTGGGCCGCCGACGTCGCCGTGGTCGTGGACGGGCGGGTGCGGACCGGACCGGCCGACGCCGTGCTCGGCGACCCGGACCTGCTGCGGACCGCCCGGCTCGGGCCGGCCTGGGCGCCGGCCGTGCACCGGCTGCTGCGCGCCGCCGGGTTCGACGCCAGCCCGCGCAGCGCCGCCGAGCTGCACGCCCTCCTCGACGGTCAGGCGCTGAACCGGGCACCCGGGTAGGGCACACGCAGGCCCACCCGAGTGGCACGATGGGGGGTCTACAGAGGGAGAGTCGTGGCAGATCCACTTCGCCCAACCGAACCGGTGCTCATCACCGACGCGGCTCGCTCCTACGAGGAAGAGCTCGCGGTCCGGAAGCGCCGCTACAAGATCATGATGGGGATGCGGATCCCGTTCATGGTCGTCGCTGCCGCCTGCTACCAGATCCCGTGGCTCGCGGTCACCCTGCTCGTGCTGTCGATCCCGCTGCCGTGGGTGGCCGTGCTCGTCGCCAACGACCGGCTGCCGAAGAAGGTCGAGAAGACCAACCGCTACCAGCCCGACCGCCGCCAGATCGAGCAGCGCGAACACCCGGTGATCGACGGCTGACACACTTCAACCGCCGTTCGAGCTTCCGGCGGTTACGTTCCACCCGTGACGGGAGAAGCGGATCTCGCGCGGATCGGGGCGCTCCTGGCCGACCGGACGCGCGTCGCGATGCTGCTGGCGCTGCTCAGCGGGCGTGCCATGTCGGCGTCCGCGCTGGCCGACGCCGCGGGGGCGTCCGCGTCGCTGGCGAGCGCCCATCTGCGGAAGCTCGTCGACGGCGGGCTGCTCGTCGTCGAGCCGGTCGGCAGGCAGCGGCTGTACCGGCTGGCGAACGCCGTGGCCGACGCCATGGAGGCGCTGCTGCTGCTCGCGCCGCCGGACCGCGTGACGTCGCTGCGGGCCTCGGTCCGCGGGCAGAACCTGCGGCGGGCCCGGTTGTGCTACGACCACCTGGCGGGCACGGCCGGCGTCGTCCTCACCGAGGCGCTGGCCCAGCGGGACGTGCTCGTCGAGAACGGTCGCGGCTACGCGGTGACGGCGACCGCCCCGGCCGTGCTGGCGCGGATCGGTGTGCGGCTCGAGCAGCTCGACCGCCTGCGCCGCCCGCTGGCCCGCCGCTGCATGGACTGGAGCGAGCGGCGCCACCACCTGGCGGGCAGCCTCGGCGCGGCCGTCATGAGCCGGCTGATCGCGCTCGGCTGGATGCGGGTGGCCGAGGGGAGCCGCATCGTGCACGTGACGGCGCAGGGCAGGCGGGGTCTCGGCGACTGGTTGGAGGTCGACCTGTGATGCGGGCCGACGAGGTCGACGTGGTCGCGCTGGACGTCTTCGGCACCACCGTCGACTGGTGGACGGGGATCACCGGGCGGATCGCGGAGATCGCCGCCGCGGGCGGGGTCGATGTCGACGCCGCGGCGCTCGCGGGCGCGTGGCGCGACCGGTACCTGCCGTCGATGGCTCGGGTCCGGGACGGTGAGCGTCCGTGGACGCCGCTCGACACGCTCCACCGCGAGTCGCTCGACGACCTCCTGGAGGCGTTCGGGGTGGCCGACCGCTTCGACGAGCAGCCCCGCCGGGAGCTGGTGCGCGGCTGGTACCGCCTGCCCGCGTGGGAGGACGTGGCGGACGGCCTGGAGCGGCTGCGCGAGCGCTTCCTCGTGGTCGCCCTGTCCAACGGCGGGTTCGGGCTGCTCACACGCCTGACCAAGGACGCGGGCCTGCGCTTCGACGCGATCGTGTCCTCCGAGCTCGCCCGGACCTACAAACCCGATCCCGCCGCGTACCGCACGGCGGTCGACCTGCTCGGCGTCGAGCCGGCCCGGATGCTGATGGTCGCCTGCCACGGGTGGGACATCGCCGGGGCGGCGAACGCCGGTCTGCGCACCGCGTTCCTCGAACGCCCGGGGGAGAAGGGCCCGCAGCGCGTCGCGGACCGGGCCGCCGACACGCCGTCCGACCTGGCGGTCCGCTCCGTTCACGAGCTGGCGACGGCGCTGGGCTGCTGAGGCGGACCAGCGGGCCGCGCGCCCAGCTGTCCCACCGCCGCCGCGCCCGCGGCGCAGCCCGCCGCCAGTGCGGCCGACGGGTCCGACCCGGTGAGCCAGGCGACGAGCAGGCCCGCGTCGAAGGCGTCGCCCGCACCCGTCGGGTCCACCACGGCGGTGGGTGGGGGATGGGCGGTCCACGTCCCGTGCGGGTCGGTCCACCGCGCCGCCCTCGGCCCGTCCGTCGCCGCGACGGCCCCGGCCACGTCCCGCAGTGCCGCCACGCCGCCCAGCGCGGCCAGCTCGGCGGCGTTCGGCAGCAGCAGGCCGACTCCGCGCACGTCGTCGACGAACCCGGGCCCCAGCGCGGGGGCGACCTGCGGGTCCACCGACGTGCTCAGCCCGGCGGCCCGGGCCCGCGCGAGGGCGGCCAGCCCCGCCGCCCGCGATGCCCGGTCGAGCAGGACGTACCCGGAGAGGTGCAGGTGGTCGGCCCCGTCGAACGCGGGCAGGTCGGCGGGCGCCAGCAGGGCGGCTGCGCCGCGGTCGGAGAGCATCGTGCGGTCGCCGTCGGCGAGCAGCACGACCACCGCGCAGGTCGGGTGGCCGGGGTCGACCGAAAGCGCGGGGCGCACGCCGGCCTCGTGCAGGTCGGCGGCGGCCGCGCGGCCCGCCGGGTCGTCCCCGACGCGTGCGACGAGCGTGACCTCCGCACCGAGGTGGGCGAGCCACGCGGCGGTGTTCGCCCCGGCGCCTCCCGCGCGCGTCCGGATCCGCGCCGGCACGTCGGCTCCGGGGACCACCGGCGAGCGGGGCTCGACGAGGACGTCCACCGCGACGTCGCCCACGACGACGATCCGGGGCACGGTCCGGGGCGGCGTCATGCGCCGAGCGCCGCCGCCACCTGCGCGGCCAGCGCGGCGTTGGCCAGCACGAGGGCGAGGTTCGTCCTCAGGCTCGCGCCGTCGCTGCCCGAGTGGAAGTGCTCGAGCAGCACCGGCGTCACGTCCTTGCCGGTGACCCCGCGCGACGAGATCAGCGCGAGTCCCTCGTCGAGCAGGCGGTCGTGCAGCACGGCGTCGAGCTCGGCGTCGGCCGGCACCGGCTGCGCGAGCACGGCGCCCGGCCTGCCGCCCAGCGCCCGGTGCGCCTGCCACACCGCCGCGGCCTCGGCGGGCGTGTCCACGCGCCACGGCACCGGATGACCGGAGTCGCGCCGGTAGAAGCCGGGGAAGGCGTCGGTGCGGTAGCCGACGACGGGCACCGACTCGGTCTCGAGGACCTCGAGGGTGGCCGGGACGTCGAGGATCGACTTCACGCCCGAGCAGACGACGAGCACGGGTGTGGTGGCGAGGGCGGCGAGGTCGGCGGACACGTCCCAGCTCTCCCGCGCGCCGCGGTGCACGCCACCCAGCCCACCGGTCGCGAACACCTGCACGCCTGCGGCGTGCGCGAGGGCGGCGGTGGCGGCCACGGTGGTGGCGCCGTCCCGGCGCAGGCCCACCGCGGCGCCCAGGTCGCGCACCGACAGCTTCGCGAGCCCGCCCGCGCACACGCGGTCCAGCTCGCCCGCCGTGAGCCCGACGCGGGCCACCCCGTCGAGGACCGCCACGGTGGCCGGGACGGCTCCGTGGGCGCGGACGGCGGTCTCTAGGTCCTCCGCGGCGGCGCGGTTCTGCGGCGCCGGAAGGCCGTGGGCGAGCAGCGTGCTCTCCAGCGCGACAACGGGGCGGCCTGCGGCAACGGCATCGCCGACCTCGGGTGAGGTCAGCAACGGATCACGTGGGGAGACGGGAACGGGCACGTGGGGCATCATGGACGACATGGCCACGCAGGTTCTGCCCGACGTCGACACCCGGCCCGAGGGCACGGACACCACGGGCGACGACTCGCCGAAGATGTTCCACTACGTCAAGAAGGCCAAGATCGCCGAAAGCGCGGTCCTCGGCAACATGGTGGTGGCGCTGTGCGGCGAGACCTTCCCCGTCACCCGTTCGCCGAAGCCCGGCTCGCCGGTGTGCCCCGAGTGCAAGAAGATCTTCGACACGTACCGCAAGGACGACGGCAATGACGGTGGCGGAGACTGAGCGGCCGGTCTGTTGACTGACCACCCCGCCGGGGTACCCGGCAGCATGCCGTCCCCGGGCCGGGTCCCCGTGCGCAGCGCCGTCCGCGCCTGGGTCTACGACCGCGTCATCGCCGGAATGACCTCCACCTGGTACCGGCAGGTGCTCACGCGCCTCCCGCACGGTGCCCGGATGCTCGACGTGGGTATCGGCACCGGAGCGGCGCTGGCGCGGTGCGCCGACGTCGTGCGGGCCAAGGAGCTCTCCGTCGTCGGCCTCGACATCGATCCCGACTACGTGGCGTGCTGCCGCGCCGCGCTGGAGCGGGCCGACCTCACCGGGCACGTCGCCCCGGTGCTCGGCTCGGTCTACGACCACCGCGGCGGCCCGTACGACGCCGTGTACTTCAGCGCCAGCCTGATGCTGCTCCCGGACCCGGCCGCCGCCATCGCGCACGTGGCGGCCCTGCTCGCGCCGGACGGACGGCTGTACGCCACGCAGACGTTCCACCACCGGCGATCCCCGCTGCTGGAGTGGGCGAAGCCCCTCGCCCAGCACGTCACCACGATCCACTTCGGGCGGGTCACATACGAGCACGAGTTCCGCAAGGCCTTCGCCGACGCGGGCGTCGAGCTCGAGGAGCTCTCCACGATGCGCAGCACGCGGCGCTCGTCCTACCGGCTCGCGGTCGCCCGCCTGCCCGAGGCCGCCTAGCACTCCCTGCGGGGCGCTAACGCTCCAGCACGTACGCCCCGGGCGCGGGAGCGAGGGCGTGCATCCCGCGCCCGCCGAGTTCCGGTGGGGCGTCCTGCAGCCGGCCGCTGCGCGCGGTGAGCCAGCCGAGGTGGTCGGTCCACCAGGATCCGGGCTGTTCCTCGGCGGCGGCGAGCCAGTGGCCCGGCTTGCCGGGCACCGCGCCCGCCGCGCGGAAGCCGGTCCCGGCGCCACCCGGAGGGCTCACCAGCGACGCGGCGTGCCCGCCCGTCGCGAGCACGAACCGGCAGCTGCCACCGAACAGGCCGGCCGCCGTGTACGCGTCGCGCCACGCGGTGACGGGGTCGGCGGCACCGGCCACCAGGTAGCAGTCGCGGTCGACCTTGGCCAGGTCGAGCGGCGTGTCGAGCATGCTGGCCGCGCCCGGCACCGACAGCGGCGCACGCAGCGCGACGTCGACGAGGTCGCGGTGCAGACCGGCGGGCGCGCGGGTGGTGTCGGTCAGCCAGAACAGGACGTCCGACGTCGGGGGTTCCTCCCCGCAGAGGTAGGAGCGCACGGCCTGCGGCCACAGCAGGGCGTCCGGCGCCCGCCAGGCCAGCTCGGCGAGCAGCGGCCGGCCGTCCAGGTGCCCGGTGCGCTCCGACTCCGCCACCGCCGCCCGTGCCGTGGCCGGATCCGGCGGCACGGTGCGGGTGTCGAGCACGGTGCCGGCGAGCGTCACGGCCGCGACCCGGTGCTGGGCGCCGGTGGCGGCGAGGTGGGCGAGCAGCATCGCGGTGATCGTGCCGCCCGCGCCGAAGGCCATCAGCGACGTGCATTGGGTGCGGGCGACGTGCTCGGTGGCGTCCATGCCCTCGAGCACGGCCCGGCCGTAGGTGTCGAGGTCCCAGTCAGCGTGAGCCCGGACCTCCGCGGGATCGGGGTTGCGCCAGGACAGGGCGAACACCTGCACGCCCGCCCGGACCAGGTGCTCGACGATGCTGCGGCCGGGTGCGAGGTCGGCGACGTAGAAGCGGTTCAGCACCGGTGGCACGACGAGCAGCGGCACCTCGTGCACCAGCTCGGTCTGGGGCAGGTAGTGGATGAGCTCGAAGACCGGCGTGCGCAGCACGACCGCGCCCGGTGTGGCGCCGACGTCGGCGCCGACCTCCAGCGAGGCCGCCACGTGTACCGGGGCGCGCGGCGGAACGGCCAGGTCAGCGACGAGCCTGCGGACGCCCCGCACGGCGCTCGCCCCGCCGGTGTCGACCGCCGACCGCCACACCGCCGGGTTGAGCGGGGACGTGCTCGGGGAGAGCGCGCCGGACAGAGCGGCGACCGCACCGCGCAGCCGGGCCTCGTCCGCGGCGCCGAGCCCGGCGTCGGAGACGAGCGCGTCGGCGGTGGCGCTCGCGGCCAGGTGCGCCTGGGCGAGGCGGCGCAGGAGCGGGTTGTGCCACCACGCGGGGTCGGCGTAGCGCGCGTCGTCCGGCGCCGGCGACACCCGGGAGAGGCCGGCACCGATCCGGGCCAGCTCCGCGGCGAACCCGATGCCGCGGCGCGCGATGGCACCGGGCCGGACCGCGAGCGCGGCGGCCATCCGCAACGCCGAACCCCCGGACAGCAACCCCAGCGGGCCCGGATGCCCGTCGGCGATCAGCGCGTCCAGCCCGGACGCGACGGCCTCCGCGGCGGCCGGCGCGGGCGGGTACGGGTCGGTCATCACGGCTCCTCGGTACCGGCAGGGGGCTGCCGGAGCATCGTCCCAGCTCGGCCCCGCGGGCACGACTGGCTCACCCGGTCAGGGGGGCGCCGGCGCCCGTTCCCCAGGATGCACCATCGGCGGGTCCCACCGGCCCCCCGCGCGGCGAGCGTTAACCTGGTCGACGCCCCGCAGCCGCCCCGCGCCCTCAACGGTGACGCCGCGGGTCCCCCAGTGCCGGGCCGTTCGGTGAGTAGTCGAGACGTCAGGGAGATGTGTGTCCGCGCCGACCCCTCAGGCCCAGCAGATCGCTCCCTCCGCACGACCGCTGCGCGCCTGGCAGCGCAGCGCGCTAGCCCGCTACCTCGCCGCCGCACCGAAGGACTTCCTCGCGGTCGCGACGCCCGGAGCCGGTAAGACGACGTTCGCGCTGCGGGTGGCGTCCGAGCTGATCGCCGACCGGCTGATCGACGCGATCACCGTGGTCACCCCCACCGAGCACCTCAAGCACCAGTGGGCCGGGGCGGCCGCAGGCGTCGGGATCGCGCTGGACCCGGACTTCCGCAACTCCACGGGGGCCACCTCGTCGGACTACCGGGGCATCGCCGTCACCTACGCGGGCGTGGCCTCCCACCCGCTCCTGCACCGCGCCCGCACCGAGAACCGGCGCACCCTGGTGATCCTCGACGAGGTGCACCACGCGGGCGACGCGCGCTCGTGGGGTGACGGGGTCAAGGAGGCCTTCGACGGCGCCACGCGGCGGCTCACCCTCACCGGTACGCCGTTCCGCAGCGACGACAACCCGATCCCGTTCGTCGACTACCTCCCGGACCCCGACGGCAGCCTGCGCAGCCGCGCCGACCACTCCTACGGCTACGCCGAAGCCCTCGCGGACGGCGTCGTGCGGCCGGTCGTGTTCCTCGCCTACTCCGGCACGTCCAGCTGGCGCACGAGCGCGGGCGAGGAGATGAGCGCCCGGCTCGGGGAGCCGATGACCGCGGAGCAGACCGCCCGGGCCTGGCGCACCGCGCTCGACCCGGCCGGCGAGTGGATCCCCGCGGTGCTCGCGGCCGCCGACCGCAGGCTCACCGCCCACCGCACCGGCGGGATGCCGGACGCGGGCGGGCTCGTGATCGCCACGGACCAGACCACGGCCCGCGCGTACGCCGAGATCCTCACGCGCGTGACCGGCACCCCTCCGGTCCTCGTGCTGTCCGACGAGGCCGGCGCCTCGGCGCGGATCGCGAAGTTCTCCGAGTCCGAGGACCGCTGGATGGTCGCGGTCCGGATGGTCTCCGAGGGCGTCGACGTGCCGCGGCTCGCCGTCGGCGTGTACGCCACGAGCGCATCCACCCCGCTGTTCTTCGCCCAGGCCATCGGCCGGTTCGTGCGGTCGAGGAGGCAGGGGGAGACGGCCTCGGTCTTCCTGCCCAGCGTGCCGGTGCTCCTGGGGCTGGCGAGCGAGCTGGAGGCCCAGCGGGACCACGTGCTCGGCAAGCCGCACCGCGCCGACGAGCAGTGGGACGACGAGCTGCTCGCCCGCGCCCAGCGCCAGGAGGACGAACCGGGGGAGGACGAGAAGTCCTTCACCGCCCTCGGCGCGCAGGCCGAGCTGGACCAGCTGATCTACGAGGGCACCTCGTTCTCCGCCGACGAGGAGGACTACCTGGGCCTGCCCGGGCTGCTGGAGCCCGAGCAGGTGCGCACGCTGCTCAACCAGCGGCAGAAGGAGTGGATGAGCCGCGGCCAGAAGAACGCCCCCGCCGTGCCCCCACCGCCCGCAGAACGCCCCCAGCTGACCGTTCGCGAGCAGTTGAACAAGCTCCGCAAGGAGCTCAACACCCTCGTGGCCCTGTACCACCACCGCACCAACAAGCCGCACGGCGTGATCCACAACGAGCTGCGGAAGTCCTGCGGTGGCCCGCCGACCGCCATGGCCAACATCGAGCAGCTCGAGGAGCGCATCGCCACCCTCCGCTCCTGGCGCTGAGGCGACTCGCGCGCACTCACACCGCGACTCGCGCGTGTGGGGTGGGGATACGCCGACGGGGCGGGGACCGTGGTCCCCGCCCCGTCGAGGCGTCATCGATGGCCGGCCGGAGCCGGCCTGGTCAACTGCCTGACTGCACGTCGATCTCCAGCTCGCGGAGCTTGTCGGCGTGGGCCCGCGCGTGGTGACCGCAGAACAGCAGTTCGCCGCCCTTCGGCAACACGGCCCGGACCTTCGCGGCCGCTCCGCACCGGTCACAGCGGTCAGCGGCGGTCAACGCGGGCCGGGTCAGGGTTCCTGGCTGCATAGCGGTCTCCCTCCGTCTCGACACCGGGCGGAGGACCCGGTGTCGCTTGCTGTGACGACCGCTTGCGCGGTGCGCCCACTCTCCCAGACGTTCAGAACCCCTGCACGTGTTCCCGTGGCGCGTCGCGACGGACATCACGCTCTACCGAGTGAGCGACCTGTCATCGCGGTGGCGCTGCGGTGACTCTTGCAGATCCAGTTGACTACGTGTGAATGATGCGTGCCCCCACGGGATGCCGCAACACGACCCGTGTAAACACTTCTGACAGGCTGACTACGCTGAGCACACGTGCGTGGTGTGGCTACGCGGGTCCCGGCGCCCGTCCTGTTCGTCGTCGGCGCCGTCTCGATGTACGTCGGCGCGGCGCTGGCGGTCGGGCTGTTCACGCGGTTGCCGCCCACGGCGGTCGCGGTGCTGCGCCTCCTCGGGGCCGCGCTGGTGCTGCTGGCGTGGCGCAGGCCGCCGCGGTCGGCGTGGCGTGGGGCCCGGTTCTGGCGGGCTTCGGCGTTCGGGCTCGCCACCGCGTTGATGAACATCGCGTTCTACGAGGCCATCGCCCGGTTGCCGCTCGGCACGGCCGTGGCGATCGAGTTCTGCGGCCCGGTGGCCGTCGCCGCTGTGGCGTCGCGCCGCCCGCGGGACGTCGCGGCGGTGCTGTTCGCCGCCGTCGGCGTGCTGCTCATCGCGGATGTGCGCTGGTCAGGCAGCCCTTCTGGGGTGCTGTGGGCCCTCGGAGCAGCCACGATGTGGGCCGCGTACATCGTGCTCGGCAAGCGGGTGGCGTCTGGCGGCAACGGTCTGGACGACATGACGGTCGGGTTCGTGGTGGCCGCCGTCGTGCTCTCTCCGCTGCTCTTCGCGGGCGGGACGGGGGCCCTCGCCGCGCTCGCGGACCCCGTCGTGCTCGTGCTCGCGGTTGGTGTCGGGATGCTGTCGAGCGTCGTTCCGTACGTGCTCGACCAGGTCGTGCTGCGCCGCCTCGGGCAGGCGCGGTTCGCCGTCCTGCTCGCCCTGCTGCCGGCGACGGCGACGGTCGTCGGGCTGATCGGCCTGGCGCAGGTCCCGACCGTGCTGGAGTTCCTCGGCATCGCGGCCGTCGTGGCCGCCGTGTCGCTCCGGTCCCGCGACGGGGACACCCCGGCAGCGGTGGGCCGAACGGGAGGCTGAGCACTCTCGGTAGCGGTCAGGGGTTTCACGATCCGTCATGGAGTTCCGCCTGATCGAGTGATGGCGAGACGGTCGGGTGAACTCGCCGACGATCTCCGAGGGCCCCGGCGGCGTGCATTTGCACCGAGCGCCGCACGCCCCGCCTGCGCTGCCGCGGGTGGGTCGTCGCAACAAATACCCACCCGTGAGACCGAAATGTGACCGTACGAGGGGAACTTTAACGATTCAGTGTGCTTGGCGCCACGGGGATCGGGGCCATACGTTGTCGGTCACAACATTCCCCGCAGCTGTGGAAGGACGACCATGCGCATCAGGAGAACCGCGCTCGCGGCCGCCGGGTTGGGGCTCGCCCTCGTACTCGCCGCCTGTGGTCAGAACGTTGCCGCTCCCGCGGCGCCCGCTCAGAGCCAGGCGCCCGCCGGCGGGATCAAGGTCGGGGTGATCCTCCCCGAGACCGAGAGCTCCGCCCGCTGGGAAGGCTTCGACAAGCCGCTGCTGGAGCAGGCGATGCAGGCCGAGGGCCTCGACGCCGACATCCAGAACGCCCTCGGCGACGAGCAGAAGTTCTCCACGCTGGCCGACAGCATGCTCGCCAGCGGCGTCAAGGTGCTCGTGATCGCCTCGATCAGCAGCGAGTCGGGCTCGGCCGTCGCCGCCAAGGCCAAGGCGCAGGGCATCCCGACCATCGACTACGACCGCCTCAACCTCGGCGGCTCGAGCGACTACTACGTCTCGTTCGACAACGAGAAGGTGGGCCAGCTGCAGGGCGAGGGCCTCGTGCAGGGCCTCGACGCAGCGGGCAAGACCAACGCGCAGGTCATCGAGATCGAGGGTGCGCCGACCGACAACAACGCCACGCTGTTCTACAACGGCCAGCAGCGCGCGCTCGCGCCGAAGTACCAGGCGGGCCAGTACACCCTCGTGGGCAGCCAGAAGATCGAGGACTGGGACAACCAGATCGGCGGCACCACCTTCGAGCAGATCCTCACGGGCAACGGGGGCCAGGTCGACGGCGTCGTCGCGGCCAACGACGGGCTCGCGGGCGCGATCATCACCGTCCTCGGGA
The DNA here is from genome assembly GCF_006717045.1 of Pseudonocardia cypriaca. Taxonomy (NCBI): domain Bacteria; kingdom Bacillati; phylum Actinomycetota; class Actinomycetes; order Pseudonocardiales; family Pseudonocardiaceae; genus Pseudonocardia; species Pseudonocardia cypriaca. The sequence goes on along the minus strand of NZ_VFPH01000002.1, from coordinate 1,088,447 downwards.
AGTACAGCCTCAACGGCAAGGTCGTCGTGACCGGCCAGGACGCCACCCCGGACGGCCTGCAGGCCATCCTGCGCGGCGACCAGTACATGACGGTCTACAAGCCGATCAAGCAGGAGGCCGAGGGGGCCGCGAAGCTCGCGGCCGCGCTGGCCAAGGGCGACACCGCCGCCGCCGACGCGCTCGCCACCGCCTCGGTCGCCGACTCGAAGGGCAACCGCGAGGTGAAGTCGGTGCTCCTCGAGCCGCAGCTGATCACCCGGGACAACGTCAAGAAGGTCATCGACGACGGCCAGGTCAAGGGCTCCGAGATCTGCGTCGCCGAGACCACCGCCGCCTGCCAGGAACTGGGAATCAGCGCCAGCTGACGAATCGACGGTCGTGAGTGGATACGCGTGCCCCGGGAGTCGCGGCGGCACGCGTATCCACTCACGAGTACCGGGAGGTGACCATGAGTGAGCCGATCCTGCAGCTGCGCGGGGTGAACAAGAGCTTCGGCGCCGTGCAGGTGTTGCACGACGTCGACTTCGACGTGCGGGCCGGTGAGGTCACCGCGCTCGTCGGCGACAACGGGGCGGGCAAGTCCACCCTGGTGAAGTGCGTGGCGGGCATCCATCCGATCGACAGCGGCGAGATCCGCTTCGCCGGCGAGCCGGTGGCGATCCACGGCCCGACCGACGCGTCCCACCTGGGCATCGAGGTCGTCTACCAGGACCTCGCGCTGGCCGACAACCTCGACATCGTGCAGAACATGTTCCTCGGGCGGGAGCGGGGCAAGCCCTGGCTGCTCGACGAGGCCGACATGGAGCAGGCGGCGCGCCGCACCCTGGCGTCGCTGTCGGTGCGCACCGTCACCTCGGTGCGGATGCCGGTGGCGGCGCTGTCGGGTGGGCAGCGCCAGACCGTCGCCATCGCGAAGGCCGTGCTGTGGGACTCCCGGGTCGTGCTGCTGGACGAGCCGACGGCCGCCCTGGGCGTCGCGCAGACCCGGCAGGTGCTCGACCTGGTCCGCCGGCTGGCCGAGCAGGGCCTCGGCGTCGTGCTGATCAGCCACAACATGGCCGACGTGTTCGAGGTCGCCGACCGGGTCGCCACGCTGTACCTGGGCCGGATGGTCGCGCAGGTGCAGACCAAGGACGTGACGCACGGCCAGGTCGTCGAACTGATCACCGCGGGCCGGTCGGGTGACCTCGGCCTGCAGCGCCCGGAGAGCGTGGCCGTCTGATGCCTCCCGAGAAGACCAGCCCACCGAAGATCAGCGCCGAGAAGGCGCACACGGAGGAGACCCAGGTGGAGAAGACGGCCGGCGCCGCGAGTGCGGCGGAGCGCGCCGCGCCCGCGTCGGCCCGCGCGGCCGACTTCGGCATCGACACCACTGCCCGGAGCACCGAGGAGGCCATCCGCGCCTACCTGCGCAACCTGCGCAACGGTGACCTGGGCGCGCTGCCCGCCCTGCTCGGGCTCGCCGCGCTGTTCGTGCTGTTCACGGTGCTCGACTCGGGCGGCACGTTCCCCAGCCTGCTGAACCTGGCCAACCTCCTGCAGCAGGGCGCGGGCCAGACGATCATCGCGATGGGTCTCGTGTTCGTGCTGCTGACCGGCGAGATCGACCTCGCCGCCGGCACCGCGTCCGGCCTCGCGGCGGCGGTGATGGCGCTGCACCTGGTGAGCAGCGGCAACCTGCTCGGGGGCATGGGCACCACGGTGTTCGTGCTGTTCCTCGTGATCACGGTGGTCGCCATCGCGCTCGCGCTGATGCTGCGCATCTGGTTCGGGGCCGCGCTCTCGGCGGTGGCGCTCGTGCTGATGCTGGTCGGGTTCCCACCCAACCCGTGGCTGGAGATGCTGCTGGCGGTGTGCGTGGGCGTGACGATCGGCTGCCTCACCGGCTTCGCGGTCGCGAAGCTCGGGATGCCGTCGTTCGTGGTGACGCTGGCGCTGTTCATCGCGTGGCAGGGCGTGATCCTGCAGCTGATCGGCGACGGCGGCACGCTCGGCCTGCGCGACCCCGTGATCATCGCGGTGGCCAACGGCAACCTGTCGACGCTCGCCAGCTGGCTGCTGTTCGTGATCGCCGCGGGCGGCTACGCGGCCGTGCTGCTGAACCGGCAGCGGTCGCGGCGCAAGCTCGGGCTGGTTGCGCAGCCGACGGGGCTCGTGCTGCTGAAGGTCGGCGCGGTGGTCGTACTCGCCGCGGTGGCCACGTTCCTGCTCACGCTCGACCGCTCGCCGGGCACGACGCCGATCGCAGGCGTGCCGTACGTGGTGCCGGTCGTCCTCGTGCTGCTCGTCGCGGGCACGTACGTGCTCGACCGCACCCGCTTCGGCCGGCACGTCTACGCGGTCGGCGGCAACCGGGAGGCCGCCCGCCGGGCCGGCATCGACGTCACGCGGGTGCGGGCCACGGTGTTCGTGATCGGCGCGGCGTGCGCTGCGATCGGTGCGATCGTCTACTCCTCGAAGGTGGGCTCGGTGTCCCCGGCCGCGGGTGGCGGCAACACGCTGCTGTTCGCGGTGGGCGCGGCGGTGATCGGCGGCACATCGCTGTTCGGCGGGCGTGGGCGCGTCAGCAACGCGGTGATCGGCGGCGCGGTGCTCGCCACCGTGAACAACGGCCTCGGCCTGCTCGGCCAGCCCGCGTCGGTGGTGTTCCTCGTCAACGGCCTGGTGCTCCTGCTCGCCGCGGGCGTGGACGTGCTGTCGCGACGGCGGTCGGCGGTCGCCGGCAGGTGAGCCGCGCGTGGGGCGGTGACGGTGGGGGTGGTGCACCCGCCGGCACGGCAGGTGCGCGGCCGGACGAGGCCCGCCGGCACAACCGCGCCGCGCTGCTCCGCCGCCTGCACGTCGCCGGACCATGCACGCGCGCCACGCTGGCGGCGGAGCTGGGGCTCAACCGCAGCACGATCAAGGCGGTGGTCGACGGGCTGGCCGAGGCCGGCGTCGTCACCGAGGCGGTGCCCGCGCAGCGCAACGGCGCGGGCCGCCCGTCGCTCATGGTGCTGCCCGAGCCGGAGGCGGCCGTCGTGCTGGCGATCGACGTGCGCGTCGAGCAGGTCGCGATGGCGATGGTCGGCATCGGGGGACAGGTCCTCGGACGGCACAGCTGGAACCTGCACCACCGCACCCGGGCACCCGGCGAGGTGATCACGCACATCGCGGAGTCGGCGCAGCTGCTCGCCGACGAGCTCGCCGTCTCGGCGCGGGGGGCGGCGGTGTCCGTACCGGGCGTGGTGCGCCGCGACGACGGGTTCGTGCACGAGGCGCCCAACCTGGGCTGGCGCGACGTCGCGCTCGGCACCCGGTTGGCTGCGGTGCTGAGGATCCCGGTGCAGGTCGCCAACGACGCCGAGCTCGGCGCACTCGCCGAGCACGTCCGCGGCGAGGCCCACGGCGTCGACGACCTCGTCTACATCTCCGCCGACCGCGGTGTCGGCGGCGGTGTGATCGCGGCCGGCCGGCCGTTGCGCGGCACCCGCGGGTACGTGGGGGAGATCGGGCACCTCGTGGTCCGGCCCGGCGGGCGGGACTGCTACTGCGGCAACCGCGGCTGCTGGGAGACCGAGGTGGGGGAGGCCGCGCTGTGCCGGGCGCTGGGGCTGCCCGAGGACACCCCGCGCGGCGTGATCGTGGCGGAGCTGCGCTCGCTCGCCACGGCCCCGCTCCCCGGCCCGCTCGACGAGTTCGCCGAGTGGCTGGCCACCGGCCTCGTCACGGTCGTCAACGTGACCGCCCCGGACCTGGTGGTGCTCGGCGACCTGTTCACCGCGCTCCCGCCCGCGGTCGTCGACCACGTCCGCACGCAGGTGCACGAGCGGAGCCTGGTGAGCCGGGCGGTCGGCGGCACCCGCATCGAGACCAGCCCGCTCGGACGTGACGCCAAGCTCGTCGGGGCGGCCGAGCTGGCGTTCGAGCCGGTGCTGGGCGCGGTCTAGCGAGCCGTCACATCCCCCAGGCCCGCTTCGCGGGCAGGCCCAAGGGTCTGCCCTCCTAGTGCGCGGCGCCGCCAGGAGGCCGGCGTCGGCGATCTCTTTGCTGTCGCGCACTTCTTGTCGGTCCACACAACCGGTCGACGGGCAGCCCGGACCGAGAACGGGTGCGTGACTGTCCGAGAATCACCCTGAGCAGCACACGAGGGTCCTGCCTGCGACCGGGTAGTACTGCTCGCACCGAGCATGCCCGTGGAGTGGCTCATGACCCTGCCCCCGGACTTCCAGGGCTGTTCCTAGCCCTTGTCCTCCACCACGTCGGCCTGCTTGTTGCCGCTCACGTCGTTGGCGTTCGCCGGGGCCACCGGGGCGCCGGTCGACATGATGCCGGAGGCGTTGTCGGTGATCGTGTTGCCCGCGACCTCGACGGCGCCGCTGGTGTCGACGTACAGGCCGTACCGGGCGTTGCCGGCGATGACGTTGTCGTGGACGGTGGTGGCCGCCGACTCGCTGACCACCCGCAGGCCGTCCTGCTGGTTGCCGCGCAGCTGGTTGCCCTCCACCACGTTGCCCTGTGCCAGCTGGGTGACCCCGACCCCGGTCTCGCCGTTGTCGTACACCTTGTTGTCGCGCAGGGTGTTGGCGCCGGATTCGTTGATGTTGATGCCCTGGGCGGAGTTGTCGAAGGTCTCGTTGCCCTCGACGAGGTTCCGGTCGGAGCGCAGGTACAGCACGATCCCGTGGTGGGCGTTGCGGTAGACGAGGTTGTCGCGGATGACGCTGTCGACGCAGTCCTCGGCGAGGATGATCCCGTGCTTGCCGTTGTCGTGCACGACGTTGCGCTCGATGTCCAGCTTCGCCGACCCGGTGTGCGGGTCGATGCCGTACAGCACGTTGTTGCGGAACTCGTTGTCCAGCACCGACAGCCCGCTCACCTCGTAGGTGTAGAGGCCGTAGTACAGGTTCGAGACGATGCTGTCGGTGATCCCCCCGCCGGTGCCGGCGGTGCGCCAGGACAGCCCGTAGGACTCGACGTCGCCGTGGCCGAGGTAGTGCAGCTCGGCGTGGTCGATCGTCATCTGGGCGCCGTCGCGGGCGAGCAGGAAGCTGCGCCCGTCGTCGTAGGCGGTGTCGACGCTGCCCTGCGCGTCGTTCCAGGACGTGACGCAGGAGCCGGTGACGTCGAGCTTCCCGCCGAGCGCGTCCACCGAGACGAACCGGCCGGGTTCGCTGCTGAGCTTGAGCCAGCGGACCTCGGGGGTGGTGATCTGCAGCTCGGCCCCGCCGCGCACGACGAGGTCGGCGCCGAGCAGCCACTCGCCGGGGTTCACCTCGCGCAGCGCGGCGGGATCGCCGACCTCGGCGGCGATCGCCGGGAGCGTCACCCCGGTGCCGCCGACGACGTCGATCACGTTGGTGGCGCGGTCGAACCGGACGTCGAGGCCGATCGGGGCGGCCGGCGGCGCGACGCCCGCGTCGGCGGCCGGTGCCTCCCGGACGCACGGCTGCGCGGGGTCGTCGACCACGGGTGCGGCGACCTGCCTGGGCTCCAGCGGCGGCGGTGCGGGTGCACCGCACCCCGCCAGGAGGACCGTGGCGACCGCGCCCACGGCGACGGCCTGTACCACGCGACGGAACGTGCTCATCACGCCTCCACCGGGAGCGGCGGGCGGCGGCGCCGGGTGGTGCCACCGCGGCGGCGCTGGCGGAAGGTGTGCAGCTCCTCCAGCACCACGGCCAGCACGATCAGCGGGACGCCGATCGCGCCGAGCAGGTTGAGCGGGGGCAGGCTCAGGTCGTTCGGACCCTGCTGGTTGATCACGCCGCGCACCGACTCGAGGGCGTGCACGTTGGAGTCGACCAGCGTGAACGGGCTGCCCGCGGCGGTGTTGATGCCCAGCTGGGTGGCGTCGACGGTGACCCCGGACGCGTAGACGGACTCGGGGGATCGGGAGCGGATGCCCTCCCGGGCTGCCGTGATCGTCGAGTTCGTGATCGTCGCACCGGCCGCGAGGTCGAGGCCGGTGCCGCCGCCGGTGATGTGCGCGCCGGTGATGCGGGCGTCCGGGGTGAAGCTGCGCACGCCGTCGGACGTGACGTTGTTGACGGTGAGGTCGGTGACGACGAGGCCGGTGGTGCCCGCAGCGGTGACGAGCCCGTCGCGCCCGCCGTCGATCGTGAGCCCGGCGAGGCGGATGTTGTTCGCCCCGCGGTCGACCCGGACCGCCGACCGGGATTCGGAGACGTGCACGCCGCTCAGCGCGATGTCGTTGCCGTTCAGGGCCACGCCCGCCACACGCGCGCCGCTGAACGTCGAGTTCTTCGCCTCGAGCGTGCTGGTGCTCTTCTCGACCACCAGCCCGCGCGCGCCCCCGACGGTCTGGACGCCGTCGAGCACGATCCCCGAGCTGTGGACGTGGGTGAACACGCCCATGCGCTGGTCGGTGGCCGTGTAGCCGGTGACCGTGATGTTCGTCGAGCGGGAGATCCGCAGCCCACCCGCCTGGTCGGCGGTGGTGTCGACCGCGGAGACCTGCGTGCCGGTCTCGCCGACCACGGCGACGCCGAAGGCGCCGTTGGCGTTCGTGGTGATGCCGGTGATCGGGCGGCCGCCGCTCGCCCCGGACACGAGAACCCCGTTGCCGCCGTTGCCGGTGGCGCGGATCCCGGTCATCGAGGTGTCCTGGTCGCCCGCGAGCAGGAGGCCGTCCTCCGCCGAGTCGGAGACCGTGAGCTGCTCCAGGTGGACGCCCTGGGAGCGCGACAGCTCCACCCCGACGCTCCCGCGCGCCACGGTGGTCCGCACGAGCGAGCCGGTGCTGCCGGTGCGGAACTCCACGGCGGCGCTGGTGTGCTCGTCGGCGCCGGGCGCACCGTCGGAGACGGCGCCGAGGTCGTTGATCGTGGCGTCGGTGACGTCCAGCCGGCCGCCGCCGGAGGCGACGATCGACGGGCGGCCCTTCGCGGTGGCGGGCAGCGGCTGCCCGGTGGCGGGGTCGACCGACGTGACGGTGATCCCGTTGAGGGCGAGCCTGCCGCCACCGGTGTGGATCGAGGCGGCGTCGGCCGGGGTGGCGCCGCCCGCGAGCTGCAGGGTGCTCACGGAGCTGCGGGGGCCGCCCAGCTGCAGCGCGACGCTGTGGGTGAGGACGAGGGTCGCGTCGAGCGTCGCGGTGCCGTCGTCGACCTTCAGCCAGCTCGCCGGCAGTACCCGTGCGAGGTCGGCGATGGTCACCGTGCCGCCGGAGAGGCCGACCTGGCGCGTGACCCGGCCGTCGGTGGCGAGGTCGATGCGGAAGTCCCGCACGACCGCCATCCGGTGGGGGCGACCGCGCGCCTCCCACGCCCTGCGCACGGAAGCCGCGGTATCGGGCGTGATCACCTGGGTCGGCCGGGCCGCCGGCTGGGCTGCCACCGCGGGCTGGGCTGCCGCTGCCGGTTGGGTCACCGTGTGGGCGGCCGGCGCCACCGCGGGTGCGGCGACCGCGGTGCCCGCGGCGAGCCCGAGACCGACGGCTGTGGTCATGCCGGCGGCGACGATCCGCCCCACCCACCGCCTGCTGGTGGTGCCGGTGCTCATGCCGCGGCCCTCCGCAGGGGGATGACGTTGTCGTGGTGCTCGTCGGGGGAGCGCAGGGTGTCGAGGGGATCGGCCTCGTCGTTGCCGGTGGTGGTGCGCACGACCTCGCCGTTCTCGACCGCGACCTGGCGGGTGAGCCAGGCCTGCTTGCGGATGGTGACCAGGGCGGTGATCTTGATGATCGCCATCAGCCAGGAGACGGCGACGTAGCCCAGCACGAAGAAGAAGCTGGACGGCCGCCGCCGGATGTGGGGCGCGAGCTTGGCCGCGCGGCTGACCTGCCACCACAGCAGCAGCACACCGGCGAGGATCCAGTTCTGCGTGACCAGCGCGAACACCATCGCGAGGGGACCGAGCAGCAGCGTGAAACCGCTGAGGCCCTTGTCGATCATGGTGTAGGCGAGGAACGGGTGGCGCCACACCCACGGCTTGGACAGCGCCCGCAGGTCCGAGCGCCACGTGTTGCGGGCCCAGCGCAGCCGCTGGCGGAAGAACGTGCGCCAGCGGTCCGGGAACGTGGACCACACCTCGGCGGTGCGCTGCATGTAGGTGAGGTGGCCCCGCTCCAGGATCAGCGTGGTGAGCCGCTTGTCGTCACCGGAGAGCGACTGGACACCCCAGAACGTCTCGTTCATGAAGTCGTCCTCGATCTCCAGCAGGAGCTCGCGGCGGTAGACGGCGGTGCGCCCGGACAGACACGAGACGGCCTTGCCCAGCAGGCTCTGGCTGGCGTTCTCGTCGAAGTAGCGGTGGTCGAGGAACATGTCGGTGATCCGGGCGAGGAAACCCTCCGACCCGTATACCGACTGCCGGGTGCCCACACCGCCGATGCGCGGGTCGGCGAACGGCTTGCTCACCTCGACGGCGACATCGTCGGCCCAGATCGTGTCCGAGTCGACGAGGGCGACCAGCTCGGTGCGGGCGGCGCGCCACCCCTTGCGCAGCGCGTCGCGCTTGCCGGGGACGTCGGTGATGACGACGGTGACCGGGTAGCGGGCCGCGACGTCCTGGCAGGTGGTGTCGGAGGCGTCGATGACGAGGATGACCTCCTCGACGTCGTTGGCCAGCCACGACTCGATCGCCGTCGCGAAGATCTTCGGGTCTTCCTGGTAGACCGGCACCACGATGGACATCGGCAGGCGGTGGTCGTTGCGCACCGGCGTGTACAGCACCGCGGGGATCCGCCGGATGAGCCAGGCGCCCCACCGGATCAGCCCGAGCACCCCGAGCGGGGTGCCCAGCACGTAGTAGTAGATCGGCAGGTTCATGCCGACTCGCGCTCCGTGACCGGGGCCGCACCGCTCTGGCCGCGCAGCTCGCTGGCGTCGGCGTGAGCCACCTTCTCGATCTCGTGGTCGACGATCGCGGCGAGGCGGTCGTTGACCTCCACCACGGCCGACAGCAGCGGCATGTCCACGCCGACGGTGCCGGCGAAGCCGAGGAAACCCTGGGTGTCCTTGGGCAGGCAGACCCCGCCGTAGGGGGCGCCGCCGCGGATGCCGTACTCGGGGTTGATGGACCCCTCGGCGGAGCGGGCGACGGTGGCGGCGATCGGGTCGAGGTCGAGGCCGATCTTCTGGGCGACCAGCCACATCTCGTTCCAGAAGCTGATCTTGGTGGCGTTGTAGATGTTGTGCGCGGCCTTGATGAACTCGGCCTCGGCCGGGTTGGTGAAGGTGCGCAGCTCGCCGCCGAAGGGCGAGAGCAGGGCGCGCAGCCGCTCGACGTTCTGCGGGTCGCGGCTGGCGATGATCGTCATCCACGGGTTGGCGAAGTCCTCCGCGGCCGAGGCCGCGCGCAGGAACTCGGGGTTGGACGCCAGGCCGAAGCCCTCGTTCGCGACCTTCCCGGAGGCCTCCTCCAGGGTGTCCTTGACCAGGCCCTCCGTGGTGCCCGGGGGCACGGTGGAGCGGACGACGACGATGTGCTTGGCGGATGCGTTCGCGATCGCGCGGCCGACGGCGGCGGTGCCGGCGGTGAACGCCGACAGGTCGTAGCGGTGCCCGTCGTTCGGGGTCGGCAGCGTCAGGAAGATCAGCGACTCGGGCTCGTCGGCCAGGTCGATCCCGGTGCGCGCGTCCCAGCCGCGGTCGCGCAGCTCGCGGACCCGCACCTCGTTGATGTCCACGAACGTGACGTCGTGGCCGGCCTTCAGGAAGCCTTCACCGGTCGCGGCGCCCACGACACCGGAACCCATGATGAAAATCCTGCTCTTCACGTTTATTCCCCTCTTGACGGGCGATCCGAGGACAGGCATGGTTTGCCTCGGATCCGATGGCATAGCGGAGCGCCGGACGTCGTCGTCCGCGGAGATCAGTTCGACCCCTCGGTCGTCATCGACCGGGCACGCGGCGTGCGAACACCCCGTGGGCGATCGGGTGCTCGAGCACATCAGTGCAGGTCAAGCCGATCCTCGGTGCGGCCGTTGCCAGCTCCCGATGAAGTCGTCCGGTGTTGCGCCCCCGCCGGACGGCCCCCGCCACCGGGAGTCGAGGTCGGTCGTAACTCCTACCGCTGACCGGCTGTTCGCCGGTGGAACCCTACGCGACAAATACTATCTCAACGTGTCCTGAGATCGTCTCAGATTAGTGGTCACGCTGTGTCCGGCGCGGGTTACGGGCGGCGATCCGGATGGCCATTACGTTCCATTTCTCCAGGTTCTGGGCTCCGGATGGGGCCGCGCCGTCGCGGATGTTCCGGCAGCTGTGATGCCTCGCACTGATCACTCATCAGCCCAACGGGTTGGTGCGACGAGTTGTTCCGCGGGTAGCCCTGCCGCGACGACGGGGGGTTCGCGTGAGCTGTACGGCGTGGGTGGCGGCGGCCGCGACCCCGGGCGACCTGGTGGCGGCGCGGGTGCAGATGGCCTTCTCCCTCGGCTGGCACATCGTGATCGCCTGCTTCGGGGTGGGCATGCCTGGCCTCGCCGTCTTCGCGGAGTGGCGCGGGCTGAGTACGGGCGACCCGGCCTGGGACGTGCTCGCCCGCACCTGGGCCCGCGCGATGGGCGTGCTGTTCGCGGTGGGCGCGGTGTCGGGCACCATCCTCAGCTTCGAGATGGGCCTGCTCTGGCCCGGCCTGATGGGCCCGTTCGGCGACGTGATCGGGCTGCCGTTCGCGCTGGAGGGGTTCGCCTTCTTCATCGAGGCGATCTTCCTGGGGATCTGGCTCTACGCGTGGGACCGGTTGCCGCCGCGGATCCACGTGCTCACCGGCGTCCCGGTGCTCGTGGCGGGGGTGGCCTCGGCGTTCTTCGTCGTCACCGCCAACGCGTGGATGAACCAGCCTCGGGGCTTCGACCTCGTCGACGGCGACGTGGTCGGCGTGCGGCCGTGGGAGGCGATGTTCAACCCGGCGACGCCGCCGCAGACCGTCCACATGATCATCGCGGCGTTCATGGTGGCCGGGTTCGGGATGGCATCGGTCTACGCCGTGGGGCTGCTGCGCGGGCGGCGCGACCGCCACCACCGGCTCGGCTTCCTCGTCCCGTTCACCGTGGCCGCCGTGCTCGCGCCCGTGCAGGTGGTGGTGGGGGACTGGGCCGCGGGCTTCCTCGCCGAGTACCAGCCGCTGAAGCTCGCCGCGATCGAGGGCCTCTCGCGGACCACCGCAGGCGCGTCGCTCTCGCTCGGCGGGATCTTCGTCGACGGGGAGCTGCGCTACGCGCTGGAGATCCCGAACGCGCTCTCGCTCCTCGCCCACTGGGATCCGGACGCGGTGGTGCTCGGCCTCGACCAGGCCCCGCCGGAGCTGCGCCCGCCGGTCAACGTCGTGCACTGGAGCTTCCAGATCATGGTCGGGATCGGGTTCGCGCTGGTCGCGCTCGGCGCATGGCTGGCGTGGAGCTGGTGGCGGCGCCGGGACCTGCCCGGCTCGCCGTGGTTCCTGCGCGCCGCCGTGCTCGCCGGGCCGGCCGCGGCCATCGCGCTGGAGGCCGGCTGGGTCGTCACGGAGGTCGGCCGCCAGCCATGGGTCGTCTACGGCGTCCTGCTCACCCGCGACGCGGTCAACCCGCACCCCGGGCTCGTCGCCGGCCTGCTGACCGTGCTGGCCGTGTACGCCGTGCTGACGGTGGCGACCGTCGCCGTCCTGCGCCGGCTGGCCCGCCGCGGGCCGGTGGCGCCCCAGGAGCGGACGGACGCCCGATGAGCGCCGCGGACGCGCTGCTCGCGATCCTGTGGATCGGGCTCACCCTGTACGCGCTGCTCGGTGGTGCCGACTTCGGAGCCGGGCTGTGGGACCTGCTCGCAGGCGGCGCCGAGCGCGGGCGCCCGCAGCGCGACCTGATCGAGCACTCCATCGGCCCGGTCTGGGAGGCCAACCACGTGTGGCTGATCTTCGTGATCACGCTGTTCTGGACGGCGTTCCCGACGGCATTCGCCCCGTTCGCCGCCACCCTCTACATCCCGCTCACCCTCGCCGCGCTCGGCATCATCGCCCGCGGGGCGGCCTTCGCTTTTCGCAAGGCGAGCGAGGAGCTGTGGCTGCAGCGGCTGTTCGGCGCCGCGTTCGCGTTCTCGTCGGTGGTGACGCCGTTCTTCCTCGGCGCGATCGCCGGCGCCGTCGCGTCCGGTCGGGTGCCGGCGCGGATCGAGGACGGGGACGTCCTCGGCAGCTGGTGGAACCCCACGTCCGTCACCGTCGGGCTGCTGGCCGTCGGCGCGTGCGCGTACCTGGCCGCCGTCTACCTGTGTGCCGACGCCCGTCGCGCCGGGCAGGAGCGGCTCGCCGAGGGCTTCCGGCGGCGGGCCCTCGTGACGGGCGTGGTCGTCGGTGTCGCGACCGTGGCCGCACCGCTCGTCGTCCGGGCGGACGCGCCGGCACTCGTCGCCGGGCTGACCGGCCGCGCCCTGCCGATCGCGCTGACCAGCGTGCTCGCCGGGGTGGCGTCGCTGGGGTTGCTGATCGCCCGCAGGTACGTGCTGGTCCGGGTGACCGCCGCGCTGGCCGTCGCCGCCGTGATCTGGGGATGGGGCGCCGCGCAGTACCCGCAGGTGCTGCCCGGGCTGAGCGTCCCGGCGGCGGCAGGCGATCCGGCCGTGCTCTCCGCGGTGCTGTGGGTGCTCGGCATCGGCGCCCTGCTGCTGGTGCCGTCGCTCGTGTTCCTCTTCACCGTCTTCCAGCGGGAACGAGTGGCGCGATAGCCGGGCGGGAACGCCACCACCGTGCCCGGTATGCGCCAGCTGGTCTCCGCCGCCTTCACGCAGCTCGCGCGGTGGCGAGCCGCCCGCGCCTTCCACCCACGGGGCGAGCTGTTCGACGCCCACGTCTCGCTCACCGAGCGCGCCTCCGCGACGGCCACCGCGCTCGGCGGAACCGGCGAGCGCCCCGCGCTCGTACGGCTGTCGAAGGGCGCGGGCACGCCGGGCGGGCTCCCGGACCTGCTCGGCGTGGCCGTACGCACCGAGGTGGGCGGGCACGTCCTCGACGTGCTGTTCACCAGCGGGAACCGGTTCCTCGTCCCGTCCGGTGGGTGGGCCAGGCGGCCGTACACGACGCTGCTGCCGTACGCGGCCGCCGGGAGCCGCGTGGTGCTCGGCCTCGAGCCGGAGGACCCGCAGGAGGCCGCGCCCGCCGATCCCACCGCGGCCGTCACCCCGCTGGCGTTCACGCTGACCGAGCGGGAACGCCACCGCCCCCGGCGCCCCATCGGACGGCTCGTGCTGGAGGCGCCGCACGGCGAGGACGCGATCGCGTTCGACCCGATGCGCAACTCCCATCCCGAGCTGCAGCCGGCCCGGCCGCTGCGCCGCCTGCGCGCGTGGGCCTACACCGGCTCCCGCCGCGGCCGCGGCGCCGGCCGGGAGGAGCTGGAGCGCCCGCCGTCGGGGCACCCCGGCGAGATTCGGGGAGAGCCACCTGTGTGAGGAGGCCGACTGCGCCTGGCGGGAACAGGACGTATCCTCCTCCCGACCCACGGGAGCCTCGCGTTCCGAGGCTGAGAGGGCGGCAGGACCGGCCGCCGACCGTTCGTACCTGACCCGGTTAGTACCGGCGTAGGGAGGAACTGGTGAAACCCGTACGCGCACCCCGGATCGCGGCCGTCCTCGGCGCAGTGCTGGCGCTGCTGCTGGCCGGTTGCGGAGGGGGCAGCAGTGGGCAGCAGACCGTGCGCATCGCCCTCGACTGGACCCCGAACACCAACCACACCGGCCTGTTCGTGGCACAGCAGGAGGGCTGGTTCCGCGAGGCCGGTCTCGACGTGCAGTTCCTGCCGTACAACAACACGTCGCCGGACACGCTCGTGTCCTCCGGCGCGGCCGAGTTCGGCATCTCCTTCCAGGACTCGTTCACGTTCTCGAAGGCGGCCGGCGCCGAGATCACGTCCGTGATGGCGGTGCTGCAGCACTGGGCGACGCAGATCGCGGTGCGGGCCGACCGCGCCGACATCACCTCGCCGCGCGACCTGGACGGCAAGACGTACGGCGGGTTCGGCGCTGCGTACGAGGAGCCCAAGATGCGGGCCGTCATCCAGGACGCGGGTGGCACGGGCACGTTCCGCACCGTCGTGCTGGGCACCGCCGCCTACGAGGCGCTCTACGCGGGCGAGGTCGACTTCACCGAGCCGTTCGTCGCGTGGGAGGGCATCGAGGCGGAGCTGCGCGGGCAGCCGCTGAAGACGTTCTCCTACACCGACTACGGCTTCCCCGACGCCTACAACGTGCTGCTCATCGGCAACTCGCCATGGCTGCGGGACCACCCCGACCTCGCGGCGAAGTTCGTGCAGGCGGCGCAGCGCGGCTACCAGCTCGCGGCCGACGACCCGGACCGTGCGGCCCAGCTCCTGATCGACGCGAACCCCGGCGCGTTCAGCGAACCGGAGCTCGTGACGCGCAGCCAGCACATGCTCGCCGAGCGGTTCCTGCGCGACGAGAACGGCCGGGTGGGCACCCAGACGCCCGAGAGGTGGGCAGGCTACTCGGGCTGGGTGTTCGACTCGGGCGTGCTCACCGGGCCCGACGGGGCGCCCCTGACCCAGCGCCCCGACTTCACGACGTGGTTCACCGATGACTACCTCGCACCGCCCGCCTGAGCCCGTGCTCGAACGCACCACCCGCCGTGCCTGGGCGTCGGACTCGCGGGTGTGGGGGCGGGTGGGGCCGCCGGTCGTGCTGGTGGCCGCCGGGCTGACGGCCTGGCAGTGGTACGTCACCGCGGCGGACGTGCGGCCGCAGGTCCTGCCCTCGCCGCTGCGCGTGCTGGAGCAGGGCTGGGCGTTCCGCGCCCAGATCTGGGCCAACACGGTGCCGACGCTGCAGGTCACCGCGGTGGGGTTCGCCGTGTCGCTGGCGCTGGGCTGGGCGCTCGCGATCGCGGTCGACTTCTCGCCGTGGCTGCGCCGCGCCCTCACCCCGCTGCTGGTCGCCTCGCAGACGCTGCCGATCATCGCGATCGCCCCGTTGCTGATCATCTGGTTCGGGTTCGGGCTGTTCCCGAAGGTCGTGGTGATCGCCCTCGTCACGTTCTTCCCGATCACCGTCGGGCTGATCGAGGGGTTCGCCGCCACCGACCGGCAGGCCACCAGCCTGCTGCGCAGCATGGGCGCCTCCCGCTGGCAGCAGTTCCGCTACGTGCGCCTGCCCGGCGCGATGCCCCGGTTCTTCACGGCGCTGCGCATCGGCATCACCTACGCCGTCACCGGCGCGATCTTCGCCGAGTACGTCGGCGCCACGGCCGGGCTCGGGATCTTCATGAGCCTGCAGAAGAACTCCTTCCGCACCGACCTCGTTCTGGCGGCCGTGCTGGTCACGGCGCTGCTGTCGGTGACGCTGTTCCTGCTCACCTACGCCGTGGAGCGGCTCGTGATCCCCTGGTGGCGGCGTGGCTGAGCACAAGCTGGTCCTCGACGGGCTGCACAAGGCCTTCCCCGGCCCGCTCCCGGTGCTGGACGGGGTTGAGTTCGACGTGGCGCCCGGCGAGTTCGTCTCGGTCATCGGGCCGAGCGGCTGCGGCAAGTCCACGCTGTTCAACGTGATCGCCGGGCTCGAGCCCCCGGATGCGGGCCGCGTGCTCGTCGACGGCGAGGACGCCACCGGCCGCGTCGACCACGTCGCCTACATGCCGCAGCGGGACCTGCTGTTCCCGTGGCGCACGGTCCTGGACAACACGACGCTCGGCCTGGAGGTGGCCGGCCTGTCGCGGCGGGCGGCGCGGGAGCGGGCCCGCCCGCTGTTCGCGCCGTTCGGCCTCGAGGGGTTCGAGTCGGCGCGGCCGCACGAGCTGTCGGGCGGGATGCGCCAGCGGGCCGCGCTGCTGCGCACGGTGGTGCAGGACCGCGCGCTGCTGCTGCTCGACGAGCCGTTCGGTGCGCTGGACTCGCTCACCCGCACCGACATGCAGGCCTGGCTGGAGGAGGTCCGCGCCCGGTTCGGCTGGACGGTCCTGCTGATCACCCACGACATCCGCGAGGCCGCGTTCCTGTCCGACCGGGTCATCGTGCTCGGGCCGCGGCCCACCCGGGTGCTGCGGGAGGTGGCGGTGGACCTGCCCCGCCCCCGTCAGGTGGAGCTGATCACGTCGACGCGCTTCGCCGAGATCGAGTCGGAGCTGCTCGCGGCCCTGCGCGGGGCCTGAACGAGGTTCTGCATCTCCTCGTGCAGCGCGACCGTGTCGGGGTGGTTGGCACCCAGCAGCGCGGTCGAGTCGCCGACGGCCTGCCGGTAGACCGCGACGGCCTCGTCGCCACGGCCGAGCGTGGCCAGGCAGTCGGCGACGTTCGCGCGCAGCGCGATCGTGTGCTGGTTGCGCGCGCCGTGGGCCTGCTCGGAGTCGTGCAGCGCGACCTCCAGCAGCGTGAGGGCCGCCACGACGTCTCCGGCGGCGGCGCGGGCGAGGGCCATGCCCAGCCGGGACACGAGGGTGTCGGGGTGGGCGGGACCGAGCAGGCGCCTGCGCTCTGCGGTGACGCGGTCGGCCATCGCCACCGCGTCCTTCACGTTCCCGGCGAGGCGGTAGGCCGAGGCGAGGGCGTCGGCGGCGGCCAGCGTGCGCGGGTCGTCGTCGCCGAACAGGCGCGCCCGGGCGGCCAGGTTCGCGGCCATCAGATCCAGCCCGGGCAGCCACTTGCCGGCGGCCACGCACGCCGCAGCGAGGTTGCCGGCGGTGGTGAGCGTGTGGGGGTGGTCTGCGCCGAGCGTGTCGAGGCACCCCTCGTACGCGTCGGCGAAGCGGGGGATCGCGTCGGCGGCGCGGCCCACCGCGAAGTAGCTGACGCCCTCGGCGTTGAGCGCGGCGAGCGCGGCGGCGTCCTGTTCGTCCCGCCGGCGGGTGGAACCGCGATCGCGTCCATCACGCGACCACCACGCCATCGCCCCGACCCCTTCCCCCGATTGGTGGAGTCAGACGGTACCGAGGTCCCCGTGGCTGCTCGACGCCGGTCCCGGGAACGTGATCACGTCTGATGAGCTGCGATCAGGGCGGGCGCAGGCGGGTGGACGCGCGAACCACCAGCTCGGGTGCGAACACCACCTGCTGGTGCCGGTGCTGCTCCGGTGCGCGGGCCTCCTCCAGGAGCAGCTCGGCCGCGGTGCGCCCCAGCAGCTGGCGGGGCTGGCTCACCGACGTCAGCGGTACGGCCGCGGCCTCGGCGAACTCGATGTCGTCGTAGCCGACGATCGCGAGGTCGTCCGGAACCCGTAGCCCGAGGCGCACCATCTGCTGCAGCAGCCCGAGCGCGAGCAGGTCGTTGGCGCAGAACGCGGCCGTGGGGCGCCGCGCGGCCGGCATCCCCGCGATCCGCTCGCCCGCCCGCCTGCCCTCGGCGACGTTGAGGGCCGCCGTCTCCAGGATGACGAGGTCGGCGTCCGGAGCGCGGGCCGCCGCCTTCTCGGAGCCGGTGATCCGGTCGGCGACCTGCCCGATGGCGCGGGGCCCGCCGACGAACGCGATGCGCCGGTGCCCCGTCTCGAGGAGGTGGGTGACGGCGAGGTCGCCGCCGAGCACGTCGTCGACGGTCACCGAGCAGCCTTCCGGGCCCGCGCCGCGGTCCACGATCACGACCGGCGTGCCGCGGCCCGCGAGCGCGGTGATGCGCGGGTCGGCCGCGTCGACCGGCGTGATCAGCACGCCCTCCACCCGCTGCTGTTCGAGTAGGTCGAGGAAGCTCGCCTGCCGCGTGCTGTCCTCGGCGCTGTTGCAGAGGAAGAGCGCGAGCCCCGCTCCGTCGGCCGCCTCCTGCACGCCCTCGGCGACGTCGGTGAAGAACGGGTTGGACGTGTCCAGCACGACGTAGGCGAGCGTGCGGCTGCCCCCGCCCCGCAGCTGGCGGGCCGACTCGTTGCGCACGAAACCCAGCTCGACGATCGCGGCCTGCACCCGCTGCCGGGTGCGTTCGCTGACCAGCTCGGGCCGGTTGAGGACGTTGGACACGGTGCCGAGCGAGACGCCGGCGCGCAGCGCCACGTCCTTCATGCTCGGGGCGCCCCGTGGGCTCGTCCCCGCTGTCACGGCCATTGCCTCCCGGGAGCGGTCAAACGGATGGAGTGTAGTGCTCCACCGATCACGTCACCGGGAGCTGTCGTGCCGGCGCAGCACGACCGGGCCGAGCAGGCCGGTGCGTACCTGACCAGCGTAGACGCCCGCGGTGGGGGAGGCGTCGTCCAGGTAGCCGGCCAGGGTTCCGCGCACGACCACCTCGATCTCGTTCTCCCCGGGTCGCAGGTGGCCGGTGAGCTCGGCGCGCCATGGTCCCCACACCAGCCGGGCGGCGAGCGTGCCGTTCACCCGGACGTCGGCGGTTCCGCGCACGGTGCCGAGGTCGAGCACGGTGCGGCCGCCCTCGGGTGCGGTCACGCCGGTCCGGTAGGTCACCTGCCCGCCCAGCGCGCGCAGGCCCAGCTCCTCCCACGGCACGAGCGGCACCTCGGCCTCGGCGACCTCCAGCTCGACCGGGCCGTCCAGCAGCGCGCCGCCGCGTCGTCCGTCCCGGGCGGTGACGCGGAGCAGTACGTCGGGGCCGTGGTGCGCGGGCAGCCCCACGGTCCCGTCGACGGGGGTGATCTCCGCGCCGTCGACCTGCGCCACCACCGGCAGCGGGGTCGGTACGCGCAGGGCCACCGTCCCCGGCGGGACGCGCAGCCGCAGCCACTCGGTGCGCTCCGGGCCGGGGTGGGCGTCCGGCACGACCGGTAGCACCACGTCGCCGCCTGCCGCGGCGGGGTCGAGCCACGCCGCGCCGGGCAGCGGGTGCGGTCGGGTACGCGCGCACACGAACGCGGGGTCGAGCGGATGGCGGCGGCGCAGCACCAGCGGCACCGGCACCCCGTTGCGGCGGGCGGTCCAGGCGGGTCCGCTACACACGCCGAGGTCGGGGGAGTCCAGCGTCGCCGCGGTCGGCTCGCCACCCTGGTTGGTCACGCGCAGGACCACCTCGTTGGCACCTGCGCGCAGGTGCGGGCCGAGGTCGTAGGCGTGCACCCGGACCTCGCGGTGGTCGGGATAGGGCTGGAAGTCGCCCTGGCGCCCCACCTCGGTGCCGTTCACGAGCACCTGGCACGCCCCGTCCGAGCCCACGTGCACCAGCGCCTCCGCCGGGACCGCGTCGAGGGGCAGGTCCAGCACGAGATCGGCGGACTCGCCCACCACCACGTCCCCGCCGGGGAGCATCCACTCCGGTCGCCGGTAGGCCTCCGCGTCCGTCACCACCGCGAACGCCGCGCGCAGCGGGCCGTCCCGCTCGGCGGTCAGCTCGATCTCCACCGCCACCGTGCGGCCGGCCGGGAGCGGGCTGAACGACAGGTGCCCGGTGCCCTCGACCGGCGCCTCGACGCCGTCGACGAGCACGCGGCGGGGCGCACCGGCGCCGACGGCGAGCAGCAGGCCGGGGCGGTCCGGCAGGGGCAGGTGGGTGCGCACCGCCACCCGCTCGCCCGCACGGACGTGCCGCCAGTCCAGGAACTCCTCCGGCACGTGGCCCTTCGGGCCGAGCGTCTCGGCGTGCGATGGGTCGTTGCGGATGCCGCGCGAGAGCGACCACTCGGCGGGCCGCCACCCCGAACCCGGCTCGCGGACCTCGGCGAACGGCCCGAAGCCCGCCGTGACCGGCGCCCACGTCCCGTCGGGGTCCACCGCGTGCTCCAGGCGCCAGGCCTCGATCGGGATGGTCCCGTGGCGGTCGGCGGCCGCCAGGTCGCCCCACCGGTTGTCCAGGGTGGACTCGGGTAGCGCCCGCCACGGCCCGTCCACGGGGATCGTCCCCACGACCGCGCCGAGCGGCTCGGCGGTCGGTTCCGGCAGCTCGGGGCCGAGGACGACGAGGGCGACCGCGCCGTCGTCGAAGGGCACCGCGAACTCCCAGCCCTCCTCCGCGGCCGTCACCTCCAGCTCCGTGCGGCGACCCGTGCCCGGCGACCAGCTCTGCGCCCGCGGCCGCTCGACCCCCGTCACGCGCACCCGGGCGACCCGGTCGCCCGGCGGCCGGAAGCGGTACCCGGCGGTGCGGAGGGCGTCGTTGTAGCCCTGCCAGGTGAAGCCGCTCTCCAGCCACGACCCGTGCAGGTCGAGGATCGGTGCCTCGGTGCCGGTGTGGTCGTCGTGGGCCGTGAGCGCGAGGACGTGCGTGCCCGGATCGAGGCGTCGCAGCAGGAACGGGGCGTCGGCGTCCACCCGGACCGGGCCGCGCCGCACGGCGGCCGGGACGTCCTCGGCGTTCGGGACGACCGTGATCGTCCCGTCCGCGACGGCGGCCGCGAACCGCTCGCCGATCCCCGTGCCGCCGCCGAGGAAGAGCTCCGGTGCGCGCTCGGCGCACAGCACCCGCCCGCCCGCGGCGGCGAGCTCCAGCAGCCGCTCCGCCACGTCGCCGTGCAGGGCGGACACCGCGGGGAGCACGACCGTGCGGTAGGTCTCCGCGCCGACCCGCAGCGCATCCGCGAGCACCTCACCGCCGGCGACGGTGGCCTCGTCGAGGGCGTCGTGGTCGATCCCCGCGCGCTCCAGCGCCCCGCGTCGCTCGGAGAGCCACGAGTTCACGCCGTTCAGCTCCCGGAAGACCCGGTTGACGCGCTCGGCGTCCGGCAGCGGCCCGGCGAGCGTGACGTGCGCCTGCGCGGTGGTGGTGGGGGAGAGCAGCAGGACGTCGGCCACGTGCTCGCCCGCCGTCAGCACCGAGCAGAGGCGTGAGACGGCCGTGGCGAACACCGGGTAGGACGGCCAGTACGGCTGGCGCCAGCAGGTGGACGGCGGCGCCCACTCCCACCAGCCGCCGACGGTGGCGTAGTAG
Organism: Pseudonocardia cypriaca; assembly: GCF_006717045.1. NCBI lineage: Bacteria > Bacillati > Actinomycetota > Actinomycetes > Pseudonocardiales > Pseudonocardiaceae > Pseudonocardia > Pseudonocardia cypriaca. The sequence continues at coordinate 1,067,725 of NZ_VFPH01000002.1, read as the reverse complement.
ACGGCGTGCGGGTCGTAGAGGGTGGCGCCGCGGCGCAGGAAGGCCGAGAGCCAGTCGTAGGTCTCCTCGAGCGTGCCGCCCCAGCCGGACGAGTGGAACGCCTCGATCCAGGTGCGTTCGTGGCCGTTGGCGTGGGCGAGCGAGCTGTGGACCTTGGCGTCGCCCCAGTGGTCGCTCCCCGGGGCGCCGTAGCCGCGGTGCAGGCCGAGGTAGTCGCCGTAGGTGTGCACGCCGCCGACCGGGTCGCCCTCCCGGGCGGGGGAGGCCTGGTCGAACCCGCACACCAGCCCGCGCTCGGCGAACCACGCGTCGTGCTGGTCGAAGAAGCCGCGGCGGGCGAGCGCTGCGCGGTGGGCGTGGTAGTCCCGCCGCACCCGGGCGGCCTCGGGTGCGGGGTCCGGCTCCCAGAGCGCCCACAGGTGCGGGAGGAGGTCGTAGCCGTGCTCCTCGGCGAAGGTCGCCGCGAAGTCGCGGCCCCACGTCGGCATCGGCGGCAGCTCGTCCTGGAAGAACCCGCCGATGGAGCGCCCGAACCAGTGTCCGACCGCCTTCTCGAGGGTGCCGTGGACCTGGTCCAGCAGGGCCGCGCAGGCCTGCCTCGAGAAGTAGTCGAACCCGCTCGTGCCCGCGTGGACGAGCGTGACGCTGGCCTGCGTGCCCGCCCACCTGGCAGCGCCGTCTTCCAGGGGGACGGCGACCCGCTCGCCGTCCGGGAGGATCGCGTAGGCGGCGAGCGGATCGTGCCCGGCCGGAGCGGTGACGGACACGTCGGTGCCCTCGCGCTCGGTCCGGTACAGCGCCTGCCCGGCGAACCCGGGCTCGGCGGCGATCAACCGGCCCTGGAAGTTCGCGCCGGAGAAGCCGATCTGGTCGTAGAGCCAGAGCGTGAAGCCGAGCTCGTCGGCGTCGGCGCAGGCGCCGTCGAACAGCTCCAGCCACTCCGGGGAGAGGAACGGCGGGTCGTCGGCCACCGAGCCGAACATCGGCCCGGTCGGCGCCAGGCAGAGCACCACGGCCTGCCGGACGCCGCCCGCCACGAGCTGCTCCATCTGCCAGCGCAGCCGCTCCCGGGTGACCGTCGCGCCGCTCCACCACCAGATCGGCAAGGGGCCGTACCGGGGGCCGGGGTCGGTGAACCGGGCGAGCAGGTCCTCGACCCCGGCCGTCATGCCGCGGCCCGTTCGGCCTCGATCTGTTCGAGCGACTTGCCGACGGTGTCGGGCATCCAGAAGAACCCGATGACCCCGCTGATCAGGAGGAACGCCGTGAGCAGCAGCGCGACCGGGCCGATCTCCACCGCGGCGAGCACCGGCACGAAGAACGACCAGACACCCAGCAGCGTGCGGGCCACGCCGAACGTGAAGCCCTGCGCGGTGCCGCGCAGCATCGTCGGGAACAGCTCCTGGCTGAACACCTTGTACGTCGGCTCACCGGCGAGCGAGGAGCCGATGCCGAACAGGACGATGTTGGCGATCACGACCGGCACCGTGAACGGCAGCACCAGGTAGAGCGCGTACGCCGTGATCTGCAGCAGCGCCCCGACGCCCCACATGATCCGGCGGGTGCGGTAGCTGCGGTCGTTGTAGGGCATGAACACGAAGACGCAGGAGGCGATGCCGATCACGAAGCCGACGCAGGACAGCGCGATGCCGGCCGCCTGGGTGCCTGCCCCGAGCGTCTCGATGACGTAGGGCGTGAAGATGCCGGCCGTGCCCGCTGCGAGCCCCCAGAAGGTGTAGATCGAGGCCGTCCAGGCGAGCGCGCGCAGGTTCGGCCCGCGGAAGAGCTCCGCCAGCCGGACCGTCCGCTCCCGGGCCGCCGTCCAGCGCGCCGACTCGACCATGCCTCGCCGCAGCGCCCACGTCACGAGAGCGACGAGCGCCAGGTGGATGAACACGATGCGGGTGCCGAGCAGGCCGAGCGGGCTCAGCACCAGCGCCAGGACCAGCACGACCACCGGGCCGAGGCTCCAGGCCACCTGGGTGAGGCCGATGAGCTTCCCGCGGCCCTTCGCAGGCGCGAACTCGCCGACCAGCGCGAGGGACGTCGGCACGTCCGCGCCCACCGCGACGCCGACGATGAACGTGCCGGCGAACAGCATGACCGGGTCCACCGCGAACGCGATCAGCAGGATGCCCAGCGCGTAGACCAGCAGGTCCCACTTGTAGATGCGCTTGCGGCCGAGCTTGTCGCCGAGCCGTCCACCGACGAACGCGCCGATCGCACAGCCGATGGCGTTCGGCCCGATCGCCGCGAGCGCGCCGACCCCGACGCTGGAGAGACCCAGCTCGGCCTGGAACAGCGTGAGCCCGGCTCCCAGTGCCACGATCGAGCCGGCGTCGAGGTAGGACGCCATCGCGGCGAGCACGGACCACCTCCACTGCTGCTTGGTGATCGTGCTCTCGTCCCCGCCGGGTTCGACCCCCACGGCATCGGGTGCGGCCATGACCTCTCCTCGTCCTCGTCGACGGTCCTGCGGGCGGTTGAAACGTATTAAGGCGGCAGGCTAGCGACGAGGCGGACGGCCATCAAGACCGAATCATAACAATCTTGCTTGTGATCATCCCAGCTTCGAGCGGGATCCGGAGCGGTTCATCGCGCCCCGTCTACGCGGCGTCCGACGCTCCTCTGCGGCCCGAGTGGCCGCACGTCGGCCGTTGACGCCCCCGACGGCGTCTCCTAGAGTGGATTGAAAGGTTTCATTCCGTCGCCACCGTCGTCGTATGGGGGACCGAGCGCCGATGCGCTACTGCTTCCTGCTCCAGGTGCGGCCCGACCGCCTCGACGAGTACAAGGAGCGTCACCGGCAGGTCTGGCCGGAGATGCTCGCCGCACTGCGCGACACCGGCTGGCGGAACTACTCCCTGCACGTCCGGGAGGACGGGCTGCTCGTGGGGTACGTCGAGTGCGACGACCTGGCCGCCGCCCAGCGCGCCATGGCCGAGACCGACGTCAACGCCCGCTGGCAGGCCGAGATGGCGCAGTATTTCACCGGCCTCGACGGCCGGGCCCCGGACGAGGGGTTCCTCGTCCTCGAGGAGGTCTTCCACCTGGAGGACCAGCTGTCCCGAACGGAGAACCACAGGTGAGAGACGTCCGGGCCGCCCTGCGGCAGCAGCGCATCGAGACCCCGTCGTGGGCCTACGCCAACTCCGGCACCCGCTTCAAGGTGTTCGCCCAGGCCGGGGTGCCCCGCAACCCGGAGGAGAAGATCGCCGACGCCGGCGTCGTGCACCGCCTCACCGGGGTGGCGCCCACGGTGGCGCTGCACATCCCGTGGGACAAGGTGGACGACTACGCGGCGCTCGCCAAGTACGCGGCCGACCAGGGCGTCGGGATCGGGGCGATCAACGCCAACGTCTTCCAGGACGACGACTACAAGCTCGGGTCGGTCACCAACCCGGACCCGGCGGTGCGCCGCAAGGCCACCGACCACCTGCTCGAGTGCGTCGACATCATGGACGCCACCGGCAGCCGCGACCTCAAGCTCTGGTTCTCCGACGGCACCAACTACCCCGGCCAGGACTCGATCCGCGCCCGCCAGGACCGCCTCGCCGAGGCACTGCGCGAGGTGTACGACCGGCTCGGCGACGACCAGCGCATGCTGCTGGAGTACAAGCTCTTCGAGCCCGCCTTCTACACCACCGACGTGCCGGACTGGGGCACCTCCTACGCCCACTGCATCGAGCTGGGCCCCAAGGCCACGGTGTGCATCGACACCGGCCACCACGCGCCGGGCACCAACATCGAGTTCATCGTGGCGTTCCTGCTGCGGGCCGGGAAGCTGGGTGCGTTCGACTTCAACTCCCGCTTCTACGCCGACGACGACCTGATGGTCGGCGCCGCCGACCCGTTCCAGCTGTTCCGGATCATGCACGAGATCGTCTCGGCCGACGCGCTCGGCGAGGACGCTGGCATCGCGTTCATGCTGGACCAGTGCCACAACATCGAGCCCAAGATCCCCGCGATCATCCGGTCGGTGATGAACGTCCAGGAGGCCACCGCCAAGGCGCTGCTGGTGGACGCCGACGCGCTCGCCGCCGCGCAGCGGGCCGGTGACGTGCTCGGCGCCAACGCCGCGCTGATGGACGCCTACAACACCGACGTGCGGCCGCTGCTGCGCGAGCTGCGCGAGGAGATGGGCCTCGACCCCGACCCGATGGCCGCGTACGCGAGGTCCGGCTACGCCGAGAAGATCGTGGCCGAGCGGGTGGGCGGCGAACAGGCAGGCTGGGGCGCGTAGGCCTCGCCCTGGTGTCAGCAAAGTGGCTTTACTGACGCCAGACGTCGTGAAAGTGGCTTTGCTGACACCCCTCGACCCCCGGAAGGGATCATGACCAACGCCGTCGTCCAGGAGCTCATCGACCGGAGCAACCGGCTCGGGGCCGATCCGACCACCACGAACTACGCCGGTGGCAACACGTCGGCCAAGGGCTCTGAGACCGACCCGGTCACCGGGCGACCGGTCGACCTGATCTGGGTGAAGGGCTCCGGCGGCGACCTCGGCACGCTCACCGAGAAGGGCCTCGCGGTGCTGCGGCTGGACCGGATGCGGGCGCTCGTCGACGTCTACCCGGGCATCGAACGCGAGGACGAGATGGTCGCCGCGTTCGACTTCTGCCTGCACGGCAAGGGTGGCGCGGCACCGTCCATCGACACGGCCATGCACGGGCTGGTCGAGGCCGACCACGTCGACCACCTGCACCCGGACGCCGGCATCGCGATCGCGACCGCCGCCGACGGGGAGGCCCTCACCAAGGAGATCTTCGGCGACCGGGTGCTGTGGGTGCCGTGGCGGCGCCCCGGGTTCCAGCTGGGCCTGGACATCGCGGCGGTGAAGGCGGCCAACCCGCAGGCGATCGGCGTGATCCTCGGCGGGCACGGCATCACGGCCTGGGGCGCCACCAGCGAGGAGTGCGAGCGCAACTCGCTCGACATCATCCGCACCGCCCAGGCCTACATCGACTCCCGGGGAGCGGCGGAGCCGTTCGGGCCGCTGCGCCCCGGTTTCGAGGCCCTTCCCGAGGACGAGCGGCGGGCCCGCGCCGCCGCGCTCGCGCCGGTGATCCGGGGTCTCGCGTCGACCGACCGCCGCCAGGTCGGCCACTTCACCGACTCCGACGTCGTGCTCGACTTCCTGTCCCGCGAGAAGCTCGCGCCGCTCGCCTCGCTCGGCACGAGCTGCCCCGACCACTTCCTGCGCACCAAGGTCGCGCCGCTCGTGCTCGACCTGCCGGCCACCGCGCCGCTCGACGAGGCGGTCGCCCGGCTGAAGGAGCTGCACGCCGCCTACCGCGAGGACTACCGCGCCTACTACGAGCGGCACACCGGCCCGGACAGCCCTCCGATGCGCGGCGCCGACCCGGCGATCGTGCTCGTACCGGGCGTCGGCATGTTCAGCTTCGGTGCCAACAAGCAGACCGCGCGCGTGGCGGGCGAGTTCTACGTCAACGCGATCAACGTGATGCGCGGCGCCGAGGCGGTCTCGACCTACGCCCCGATCCCGGAGTCGGAGAAGTTCCGCATCGAGTACTGGGCCCTCGAGGAGGCCAAGCTCCAGCGGATGCCGAAGCCCAAGCCGCTCGCCACCCGGATCGCGTTCGTCACCGGCGGTGGGTCGGGCATCGGCAAGGCGATCGCGCAGCGGCTCGCCGCGGAGGGCGCCTGCGTCGTCGTCGCCGACCGGGACGGCGATGCGGCCGCCGCGGTCGCCGCCGAGCTCGGCAGCGCAGACGTGGCCGTGCCGGTCACCGTCGACGTCACCGACTCCGAGGCCGTCGCCGCGGCGATCGACGCCGCCGCGCTCGCGTTCGGCGGCGTCGACCTCGTGGTCAACAACGCCGGCCTGTCGATCTCCAAGCCGCTGCTGGAGACCACCGACGCCGACTGGGACGTCCAGCACGACGTCATGGCGAAGGGCTCGTTCCTCGTCTCCCGCGCCGCCGCAAAGGCGATGCTGGCCCAGGGCATGGGCGGCGACATCGTCTACATCTCCAGCAAGAACGGGGTCTTCGCCGGCCCCAACAACGTGGCGTACGGGGCGGCGAAGGCCGACCAGGCCCACCAGGTGCGGCTGCTCGCCGCCGAGCTGGGCGAGCACGGCATCCGCGTCAACGGCGTGAACCCGGACGGCGTCGTGCGCGGCTCCGGGATCTTCGCGGGCGGCTGGGGCGCCCAGCGCGCGGCCGTCTACGGCGTGCCCGAGGAGGAGCTGGGCAAGTTCTACGCCCAGCGCACGCTGCTCAAGCGGGAGGTGCTCCCCGAGCACGTCGCCGCGGCGGTCTTCGCGCTCACCGGCGGCGACCTGACCCACACCACGGGCCTGCACATCCCGGTCGACGCCGGGGTGGCGGCGGCCTTCCTGCGCTAGCGATCGGAGGCACGATGACGTCCCTGCTCGAGAGCCCAACCGCCCTCCGCCGCGTCACGCCGCGCCGCACCACCGTCGGGCTCGTCGCAGGCGGGCTCGGCGCCTACTGGCCGCAGTTCCCCGACCTGCTCCCGCAGCTGCAGCGCTCGGCGGCCCGCGTCTCGCAGCGGCTGAAGCAGGTCGGCGACATCGACGTCGTCGACGTCGGCTTCATCTCCGACGCCCCCGAGGGCGCGGTCGCGGCCGAGAAGCTGCGGAGCGCCGGTTGCGACCTGATCGTCGGCTTCCTCACGACGTACATGACCGCGTCGATGCTGCTGCCGGTCGCCCAGCGCAGCGGTGCCCCGGTGCTGCTGATCAACCTGCAGCCCACCGAGCGGATGGACCACGACACGTTCGACACCGGCGCCTGGCTCGCCTACTGCGGCGCCTGCCCGCTGCCGGAGATGGCGAACGCGTTCGAGCGGGCGGGCGTGGAGTTCCGGTCGGTGTCGGGCTACCTCGAGGACGAGCGCGCGTGGGCCCGGATCGAGCGCTGGGTCAAGGCCGCGGGGGTGCGTGGGGCGCTGCGCCACGGCCGGCACGGGCTGATGGGCCACCTCTACCCGGGGATGCTCGACGTCTCCACCGACCTCACGTCGGTGTCGACGCAGCTCGGCGGGCACGTCGAGGTGCTGGAGTTCGACGACCTGCGGGTCCGCGTGGAGGACGTCACCGACGCGCAGGTGCGCGAGCGCGTGGAGCTCGCGAAGGACGTGTTCGAGCTCGACGACACCGTCAACCCCGACGACCTCGAATGGGGCGCCCGGGTCTCGGTTGGCCTCGACCGGCTGGTCGACGACTTCGCCATCGACTCGCTCGCCTACTACCACCGCGGCCTGAACGGCGAGCAGCACGAGAAGCTCGGCGCGGGCATGATCCTCGGCGCTTCGCTGCTCACGGCTCGCGGGGTCCCGGCCGCGGGGGAGTACGAGCTGCGCAACTCCATCGCCATGCTGATCATGGACCGGCTCGGCGGTGGCGGGTCGTTCACCGAGCTGCAGGCGCTGAACTTCGTCGACGACGTCGTGGAGATGGGGCACGACGGACCCGCCCACCTGGCCATCAGCTCCCGCAAGCCGCTGCTGCGCGGCCTCGGGGTCTACCACGGCAAGCGCGGGTGGGGCGTGTCCGTCGAGTTCGACGTGACGCAGGGACCCGTCACCACGTTCGGGATCGGGCAGCGCCGCGACGGCCGCTACGTCATGGTCGCCTCGGAGGGCACGGTCGTGCCCGGGCCGCTGCTGAAGATCGGCAACACGACCTCGCGGGTGGACTTCGGCTGCGACCCCGGTGAGTGGACAGACGCGTGGAGCGCCTCCGGCGTGGACCACCACTGGGCGCTCGGCACCGGCCACCGCGCCGCGGAGCTGAAGGCCGTGGCCGAGCTGCTCGGGCTCGAGTTCGTGCAGGTCCGGGTATGAGAGTTGCGGCTGTCGACCTCGGGGCGTCCAGCGGGCGGGTGATGGTCGCCGAGGTGGGCGCCGACCGCCTGGAGCTCACCGAGGTCGCGAGGTTCCCCAACGGGCCCGTCCGGTTGCGCGACACGCTGCACTGGGACGTGCTCGCGCTGTACCGGGGCATCCTGGAGGGCCTGCACGCCGCAGGCCCCGAGCTGGACGCGGTGGGCATCGACTCGTGGGGCGTCGACTACGGCCTGCTCGACGCCACCGGCGGCCTGCTCGGCAACCCGGTGCACCACCGCGACCGCCGCACCGAGGGTGTGGCCGAGCGGGTGAAGGGGATCGTCCCGCCCGCCGACCTGTACGCGGCCACCGGCGTGCAGGTGATGCCGATCAACACGATCTACCAGCTGGTCGCCGCGCTCGGCACCCCCCAGCTCGCCGCTGCCCGCGACCTGCTCCTGATGCCCGACCTGCTCGCGTACTGGCTCACCGGCGTCCGCCGCGCCGAGGTGACCAACGCGTCCACCACCGGGCTGCTCGACGTCAGCGCGCGCAGGTGGTCCGACGACGTCGCGCGGCGCGTCGGCGTCGACCCCGCCGTGTTCGCGCCGCTCATCGAGGCGGGGGAGCGGATCGGGGAGCTGTCACCGCACGTGCTGGCCGAGACCGGCCTCAGCGGGCCGGTCCCGGTGATCGCGGTGGGTTCGCACGACACGGCGTCCGCCGTGGTCGGCGTGCCCGCCGAGGGGGAGCGGTTCGCGTTCATCTCCTGCGGCACGTGGTCACTGGTCGGCGTGGAGCTGCCCGCGCCCGTGCTCACCGAGGCGAGCCGCGCCGCGAACTTCTCCAACGAGCTGGGCGTCGACGGCACCGTCCGCTACCTGCGCAACGTCATGGGGCTGTGGCTGCTGCAGGAGTGCCTGCGCGCCTGGCCGGACGCCGACCTGCTCACCGTGCTCGACGAGGCCGCCGCCGCTCCGGCGTTCGGGGCGGTGGTCGACGCGGGCGACCCGGAGTTCCTCGCCCCCGGCGGCATGCCGGAACGCATCGCCGACGCGTGCCGCAGGCTCGGCCAGGACGCGCCGGCCGGCCGGGGCGGCATCGTCCGCTGCGTGCTCGAGAGCCTCGCGCTCGCCCACCGGCGCGTCGTGCGACAGGCGTCTGCGCTTTCGGGGCGGGAGGTCGAGGTCGTGCACGTCGTGGGCGGCGGGGCGCGCAACGCCCTCCTCTGCCAGCTCACGGCCGACGCGTGCGGCCTGCCGGTCGTCGCGGGCCCGGTGGAGGCCACGGCGCTGGGCAACGTCCTGGTGCAGGCCCGGGCCCTCGGCGCGGTGCAGGGCGACCTCGCGGCGCTGCGCGCCCTCCTGCGCGCGACGCAACCGCTCACGCGCTACGAGCCGCGGGGGGACGAGCACGCCTGGGCGGAGGCCGAGCGGCGGTTGGAGCGCACCCCGGCCCGTGCCTGAGGCCCTCACAACCCGACCGATGTCGATGTGCGAGCACTGCAGCCGCTGTGTGACCTCGCGGCCGTAGCGTCTACGGCGTGGTTGCCGATCTCCACGTCGAGGCCGTCCCGTTCGATCATCCGGACGCCGTCGCGCTGCGCACCGCGCAGCGGGCCGAGCTCACCGAGCGCTACGGCACCCCGGACAGCGAGCCCGGTCCCGCCCCCACCGCCGCCGACACGACCGTGTTCCTGCTCGCCCGCGACGCCGCCGGCCGGGCGATCGGGTGCGGCGCGCTCCGCGCGCTCGGGGACGGGGCAGGTGAGGTGAAGCGCATGTACGTGGTGCCCTCCCGGCGGCGGACGGGCGTGGCCCGCGCCGTGCTCGCGGCCCTCGAGGACGAAGCCGCACGCCGCGGCTGGATCCTCCTGAAGCTGGAGACGGGCACCGAGCAGCCGGACGCGATGGCCTTCTACGAGCGCCACGGCTACCGGCGGATCCCCAACTTCGGCCACTACGCCGACTCGGAGCTCTCGGTCTGCTACGAGCGGGAGCTGGACCGCGCACCGGCCGGCCGGACCTGACCCGACGAACGGGCGGGGTCCTCGGCGGAACTCGCATGACAATTGTCAGGGGCAGTGCTTACCGTTCCTTGACGTGGACACCGGTATGGGGCGACGCACCGGGCTCGTGGACGTCACGGTCACCTACGGCGGAGACCCCGCCCTTCGCGGGGTCACCCTGCTGGCCGAGGCCGGTGAGGTGCTCGCGGTCGTCGGGCCGTCGGGGAGCGGCAAGACCACCGCGCTGCGTGCCGTCGCCGGGCTCCAGCAGCTGCGCGGCGGGCGGGTCCTGGTGGGTGGGCGCGACGTCACGGGTGTCCCGGTCGCCCAGCGCGACATCTCGATGGTCTTCCGCTCCACCACGCTCGTGCCGTTCCTCGACGTGGCCGCCAACCTCACGCGGTCGGCGGGCGCGTTCGGGGTGCCGGCGCCGGAGGCTGCGCAGCGGGTCGTGGCGCGCAGCAAGCTGCTCGGGCTGGTCCGCCTGCTGCCCCGGCTGCCCCACACCCTCTCCGCGGGCGAGGCCGGGCTCACCGGGATCGGGCGCACGCTCGTCCGCACGCCGCGGGCGTTCCTGTTCGACGAGCCGCTCGCCCACCTCGACGCCGCCGAACGCTCCCGCACCCGCCGCACCATCGTCGAGGCCGTCCGGAAGACCGGCGTCGGCGCGCTCTACGTCACCCACGACCAGGCGGAGGCCATGGCCGTCGGGGATCGGCTCGCCGTGCTGCACGAGGGCCGGGTCCGCCAGGTCGACCAGCCGCGCCGGGTGTACGAGGCGCCCGCCGACACGTTCGTCGCCGAGTTCGTCGGGGGCCCCGGGATCGGGCTGCTCCCGGCCCGGCTGGTGACGTCGGGCGGCTCGGCCGGATTCCGGGTCGGCGAGCGCACCATTCCGTTGTGGGGGCCGGTGCCCGACGCGCTCGCCTCGCGCGTCGACTCGCCCGTCCTGCTGGGGCTGCGTGCCGAGGACGTCACGGAGGCGGGGCCCGACGCCGATCCGGGCTCCGTCGCGGTGCCGGTCTCGGTTCGCAGCGTCGAGCGGCCGGGCCGCGACGCCGTGGTGAGCGCCGAGGTCGGCCTGCCGGGGGAGGCCGACGGCGCCCGGCTGCTCGCGCGCATCCCCGGCGGCACGTCGCTGCGGAAGGGAGCGCACGCCCAGCTGCTCCTCGACGCCCGCCGCGCCCACGTCTTCGACCCGTCGACGGGCCGAGCGCTCCTCCACCCGAACTAGCTCACTCCGGCTATTACCTCGTGGTTCGGTTTCGTGAACCAGCCGGCGTAGGCCAGCACCAGGCCGAGCGCGCCGAGCGCTGCGAAGAACACGCGGGCCACGACCGTCGCGGTCGGGGAGAGCAGGGTGGCACCGGCGCCCGCCTCGATCGTCGACGGCGCGGCGATCAGGAGGAACCCGCGGATCGCCACGAACCAGCCGAAGAGCGAGATCGTCACGGCGAGCGGGCCGCGCCAGCTGCGGTGCAGGCCGATGATCAGCAACCCGGCGGCGAGCATCAGCGCGCCGAGGATCAGCACGTTGAAGGTCTGGGCGAACAGGTCGCCGACCAGGCCGCCCAGATCGGGCAGGCGGATCGCGTACACGATCCCGAACGTGGCCACGTACGGGCCGATGACGCGGGCGAACGCCCGGGTGCGCCGCTGTGCCTCGGGGCTAGCGGGTTCCATCTCGATCTCCTTCTCGGCGGTAGCCGGCGTGGTGCAGCACGGAGCGCAGGAACCGCTCCACCTCGGTGGGTGTGCTCGTGTCCGGGCGGGACGCCAGGTGCTGCCAGACGGCCCCGGTGAGCACGTCCAGCAGCACCTCGGGATCGGTGTCGGCCGGCAGCTGACCGCGGTCGCGGGCGTCGGCGAGGACCTGGCGGCGGGCGGCGTCGCGGTGCTGCCCGAAGCGCGCCTGGTACGCCTCGGCGAGCTCCGGGAGCTCGTCGAGCGCGCCGTAGAGGCGGCGGAGCAGGCGGCGCTGGCGCGGGTCGGCGAGCGCGTGGGCCCAGCCGCTCAGCAGCTGCTCCACGTCACGGATCTCCGGCGCCGCGGGCGGGTCGCCGTACGCGGCCTCCATGGTGGCGATGAGCAGCTGCGTCCGGTCGGGGAAGCGCCGGTACACGGTGGCGCGGGTGACCCCCGCGCGCCGCGCCACCTGCTCGATGCTCGTGGCCGCGATGCCGCGTTCGAGCAGCAGGTCGAGCGCGGCCGCCAGGATGGCGGCATCCGCTCCGGGGTTTCGAGGACGACCGGGCACGGTAGTTACGATACAGTACTGCTCTGTATTGAATCAGCGGGTGGGTCGTACCGGAGCCGTCATCGGCCGGTCGAAGATCAGGTGGGTCTGGGCGTGGCCGACCTCCGGGCGAGTGGTGAGGTGGTCGACGATCAGGCGGTGCAGGTGGCCGCTGTCGGCGACCGCGACGTGGAGGAAGAAGTCGTCCGGGCCGGACACCGTGTAGAGCGCGAGCGTCTCCGGGAGCGCCAGCACGGCGGCCGTGAACGCCTCCACCAGCTCCCTGCGGTGCGGGCGGAGCTGCACGGCGACGAATGCCTGCAGGCCGCGCCCGACGGCGGCGGGGTCCACGACGGCCCGCACTGCCATGATCACGCCGAGCTCCCGCAGCCGCCGCACCCGCTCGTGGCACGACGACGTGGGTAGGCCGACCCGGGCCGCCAGCTCCTTGTTGGTGATGGACGCGTCGTCCTGCAACTGCTGCAGGATTCGCCAGTCGACCGGATCAAGGGTGCTTTCACGTGGCATGGCCCGGACGATATCCGGACCTGGTTGCTGCGTTCCGGATGTGCTCCGAGAATCAGGGGATGCCTCCCCGCTGTGTCCTGGTCCTCGACCCCGCTTCCCCCCGCTGGTTGATCGCCAACGCCGCCGCCGTGCTCGGCGCGTCCGCAGGTGCCGCGGGCGCCGCCGCGCTCGGGCCCGACCTGACCGACGCGTCCGGCGGCCACTGGGCCGGGATCGCGGAGATCGTCGTTCCCGTCCTCGCCGCATCGCCCGCCGAGCTCGCCGCACTGCGCGCCGCCGCGCAGGAGGCAGGCGTCACCGCGCTCGCCTTCCCGGACCTCGCACAGGCCTCGCCCACCTACGCCGACTACACCGCGGCCGTGGCCGGCACCCCGACCGCCGAGATCGGGGTGCACGCCATCGCGCTGCTCGGGTCCGGCAACGCGGTCCGCAGGCTGACCAGGCACCTGCCCGCCCTGACCGATCCCGTCCCGGAGCCGGTGCCGTGACGCTCGAGCGCTGGACGGCGTTCGTCGGCGTCCTGCTGGTGGTGCTGTGCACGCCAGGCCCGGACTTCGCCGTGGTGCTGAGGCACGCGCTCGCGGGTCCGGGCCGGGGCGTGCGGGCCGCAGCCGGGATCGTGACCGGGCTGGCCGGGCACACCGCAGCGGCCGCGGTCGGGCTCTCCGCCGTGCTCGCGGCCCTGCCGGACGTGCTCACGGCGATCCGCCTCGCCGGCGCCGCGTACCTGGTGTGGTTGGCGGCGCACGCCCTGCGGGCCGCGCTCACCCGCGACCCGGAGGCGGTGTCGGCCCGCGTGCACAGCCCGCGTCCCTACCTGGACGGCGTCGCGAGCAACCTGCTCAACCCGAAGGCGCTGCTGTTCTTCCTGGGGCTCATCCCGCAGTTCGTCGTGCCGGGACCCACCGTCACCGCTCAGCTGCTCCTGCTCGCCGGCACCACGGTGGTGGCGTCGATGCTGTGGTGGGCGGTGGTGATCGCGGTCGCCGCCAGGGGGCGGGCCGCGCTCGCTCGCAGCCGCGTGCGGCGGGCGGTCGACGCCGTGACCGGTGGCGCCCTGCTCGCCGTTGCGATCGGCGTCGTCCGGGGTTAGCGAACCCCTGGGCGTAACATCACGGCGTGACAGGCCCTGCTCAGGCGACGGTGCGCGGCCACACCGTTCTCGCCGACGCCGACGGCACGCCCTACTCGTCGTTGCGGCAGCGACCCGTGGAGCGGGCCGAGCGCTACGCGCTCGGCAAGGCGCTGCGCAAGCGGGTGCCGCGCTCGTCGCTCGCGGACTGGAGCCCGTCGACCGGCCGCTCCGACCCGATCCGCCTGATCATGGAGAGCCACGTCGGCCGGGTGGAACGGCTGGTCCCGGTGCGGGTCGGACGGATGATCGAGTCGCCGTACGGCTTCCTGCGCGGCACCGCCGTCGTCATGGCCGAGGACGTGGCACGCCTTCCCGCCACCGGGATCATGCCGGTCGTCTGCGGCGACGCCCACCTGGGCAACTTCGGCTTCTACGCCTCGCCCGAACGCGACCTCGTGATCGACCTCAACGACTTCGACGAGGCCCACCCCGGCAGCTGGGAGTGGGACCTGCGCCGGCTCGTGGCGAGCATCTGGGTGGCCGGGCGGCAGAACGGCGCGAGCGAGGACGCCTGCGGCTCGTCCGTGATGGCGTGCTGCGCCGCGTACCGGGACGAGGTGCGCTTCCTCGCCGACCAGCCGCTGCTCTCCCGCTCCTACCAGCGGCTCGACGTCGACCGGCTCGCCCAGGAGAGCTCGAAGCCGCTGCGTGCCGAGATCGAGCGGGCCGCCAGGCGGGCCCGCAACCGAACCAGCGACCGTGCACTGCCCCGGTTCACCCAGAAGGTCGGGGACAGGCGCCGGATCGTCGAGGAGCCCCCGCTCATCACGCGCGTGCCGGACGCAGAGGCGGAGCAGCTGGCCGCGGCGCTGGACGAGTACCTCCTCACCCTCGCCTCGCACTGGCGGCGGGCGCTCGGCGGCTACACGATCGTCGACATCGCGCACAAGGTGGTGGGCGTCGGCAGCGTCGGGCTGCGGGCGTACGTGGCGCTGCTCGAGGGCTCCTCGCCCGACGACGTGGTGTTCCTGCAGCTCAAGCAGGCCCGCCGGTCGGTGCTGGCGCGGCACGTGCACGGCGAGTCGGCATGGCACGCCCACCAGGGCCAGCGGGTGGTCGAGTACCAGCAGGCGCTCCAGACGGTGAGCGACCCGCTCCTCGGCTGGGCCACCGTGGGGGAGCGCCAGTACTACGTGCGGCAGTTCCGGGACATGAAGGGCACCGTGCCGCTCGATGCTATCGATGCGGGGGCGCTCGCCGACTATGCCGGTGTGCTCGGACATCTGCTCGCGAAGGGCCATGCGCGTACCAGCGGCGCGTCGATGATCGCCGGATACGTCGGTGGGTCCGACAACCTGGACCACGCGCTCTGCCGGTTCGCCCGCGCCTACGCCGACCAGACCGAGGCCGACCACGCCGCCCTGGTCAAGGCCGTCGAGCGCGGGCTGCTGCGCGCCGAGCGGGGGGTGTGAGCCGGTGACGGTCGACCTGCCCGCGCTCCCGTGGCCCGCGGTGCAGCGCATCGTCCGGCACGTCGGGCGCTCCCTCCCGCCCGCGCTCGGGTTGACCGCGCCTGCCCTGGTGCGCCACCCCGTCTGGCGGGCGGCCGGGGCCGACGGTGGCGGCATCGGCGTGGTGGTGGCGCCCGGCTTCGCCGGCGCCGACGCGTCCATGGGCATGCTGCGCCGCTGGCTCGCCCGCCGCGGGTACATCCCCACCGGCGCCGGGCTGGGGATCAACGTCGGCTGCACCGAGGAGCTGGTCGACCGGCTCGAGCGGCGCGTCGCGGACCACGCCGCGCGCACCGGGGGACCGGTCGTCCTCGTCGGGCACAGCCGCGGAGGCATGCTGGCGCGCATCATCGCCGTCCGCAGGCCCGACCTGGTGCGCGGGCTCGCGATGCTGGGCAGCCCGGTGCTCGACCCGCTCGACGCCGGCGGGCTCGCCACCGTCGTGCTGCCGGCCGTCGTGCGCCTGTCCGAGCTCGGAGTGCGCGGCCTCGTCGACGACGACTGCCTCACCGGGCCGTGCAGCGCGGCCGCCGCGGTCGGCCTGGCCGCGCCGCTGCCGGTGCCCGCCGTCTCGATCTACTCCCGCGACGACGGCGTGGTCGGCTGGCGGTCCTGCCAGGACCCGGAGGCCGAGTGGGTGGAGGTCGCGAGCAGCCACACCGGCATGGGCACGGACCCCGCGGTCTACGCCGCCCTGGCCCCGCGCCTGTCGGCCTGGGCTTCTGGCACGCCCCAGACCTGAACGCCGACCCCGACTCGCGTACCCCCAGACCCCGACTCGCGTACCCCAGACCGCGACTCGCCCGCACTCAGACCGCGACTCGCGGAAGGTGGGCTTCACCTTGTCCGCGAGTCGCGGTGTGGATGTACGCGAGTCGCGGTCAGGCGTCCAGGTCCTCCACCTTCCCGGCCTCCGAGGCGTCGTAGCCGCCCAGGGCGGTGACCGCGGCGCGGGTGGCCGGGTCGAGCAGGGTGGCCACGAGGGGGGCTGCCGCGTCGAGGGCGTCGCCCGGGAGCACCACGTCGTACTCCTCGGAGACCAGCGGCACGAAGTCGAGGTCGAGGTCGGCGGCCACCGAGCGGACCGCGAGGCCAGCGTCGACCACGCCCGCCGCCACCGACAGCGCCGTCTCGAGGTGCGAGCCGGTCTCCGGGCCGGCCAGGGCGTCGGGCTCCCGGCCCGCGTCGCGCAGGAGCCGGTCGAGCAGCACGCGGGTACCGGTGCCGAACCGGCGCTTGGCGACGCGCAGCCCAGCCAGGTCGGCGGCGGAGGCGAGGCCGCGGGGGTTGCCCGGTGGCACGAGCAGGCCCTGCTCGCGGCGCCACAGGTGGATGAGGTGCGGTCGTAGTCCGCGCAGCAGCCCGCAGGCGAACGGGGCGTTGTAGCGGCCGCTGTGGTGCAGCAGGTGCACGGCGGCGCCGTCGGCGCGGCCCTGCCGGACGGCCCGCAGCCCGCCGAAGCTCCCCTCCGTGCCGATCGACCGGACGGCGCGGCCGAGCCCGCGCAGCACCACGTCGAGGGCCGGGTCGTCGCTGCCGGCGAGCCGGAACACCCGCTCGCCGTGCAGGAAGCGGCGGGCGGCGACGGCTCCGCCGGGGGCGACGCGGGTCCGGCGCCGGTCGGCGGTGACGATCACGCCCGCGTCCGCGAGCGCGCGAACGGCCCGCCCGATCGTCGACGCCGTGGTGCCGAACCGCTGCGCCAGCTCGCGCACGCCGGGCAGCTCGGCACCCTCGGCGAGGTCGCCCGCGCCGATCCGGCCCGCCAGTTCGGCGGCGATCTCCCGGTACCGCGTCACGGCTGCGGAGCCTATAGTCCCGATCTGTGCGAGCACAGATGCGAGCAGCGATCGTGGCCATCGTCCTGCTGGTGCTCGCGGCGTGCGGGTCGCCCGCGGCGGGGCCGTCCGCCGAGCGGTCGCTGGTCCTCGCGACGACCACGAGCACGCAGGACTCCGGTCTGCTCGACGACCTGCTCCCGGCGTTCACCGCCGCCACCGGCTGGGCCGTGAAACCCGTTGCCGTCGGCAGCGGGCAGGCGATCGAGATGGGCAGGCGCGGCGAGGCCGACGTGCTCCTGGTGCACTCGCCCGCCGCCGAGGAGGACTACGTCGCGGAGGGCACGGCGGGGCGGCGCCTGCTCGTCATGCACAACGACTTCGTGCTGCTCGGGCCGGAAGCCGACCCGGCGGGCGTCCGCGGCGCCACCGTAAGCGAGGCGATGCGCCGGATCGCCGCCGCCGGGGCGGTGTTCGTCTCGCGCGGGGACGATTCCGGCACGCACGCGCGGGAGAAGTCCCTGTGGGAGAAGGCGGGCGTGGCACCGGGAGCGCCCTGGTACCAGGAGACCGGGCAGGGCATGGGCGCCACGCTGCGGGTGGCCGCGGAGAAGGCCGGCTACACCCTTTCGGACCGGAGCACCTACCTCACGCAGCCCGGTGGGCTCGCGCTGCTCGTGGAGGGCGACCCGGGGCTGTTCAACGTCTACCACGTCATCGAGGTGACGAAGCGGGCAGGCGAGCGGGTGCAGCCGGAGGCCGCGGCGGCCTTCGCCGACTGGATCACGGGCCCGGATGCGCAGCGGCGGATCGGGGAGTTCGGCCGGGAGGAGTACGGGCAGCCGCTGTTCGTGCCGGACGCCGGTGAGCCCGATCCCACCGGTCCCTGATGGACGTCCTGCTCGACGGCGTGGCGCAGGCGTTCTCGCTGCTGTTCTCCGGCGACGCCGAGACCTGGGCGATCACGCTGCTCACGCTGCGCGTCTCGCTCGGCGCCACGCTGGTCGCGGCGCTCGTCGGGGTGCCGCTCGGCGCGGCGATCGCGCTCGGGTCGTTCCCCGGGCGCCGGGTGCTGCTGGCAGCGGCGAACACCGGGATGGGGCTCCCGCCGGTGGTCGTGGGGCTCGTCGTCACCGTGCTGCTGTGGCGCAGCGGCCCGCTCGGCGGGCTCGGCCTGCTGTACACGCCGACCGCGATGGTGATCGCCCAGGCGGTGATCGCGACGCCGGTGGTCGTGGCGCTGGTGGCGGCCGCCTTGCAGCAGGTCGACCCGGAGTTCCTCGTGCAGATGCAGGGGCTCGGCGCCACCCGGGTGCGGGCGCTGCTCGCCCTCGGGGCGGAGGCCCGCCTGCCGCTGCTGGCCGCGGCGATGGCGGCGTTCGGTGCCGTGGTCAGCGAGGTCGGCGCCGCGCAGATGGTCGGGGGCAACATCGCAGGGCAGACCCGGGTGCTCACGACCGCGGCCGTGCTCGCCACCAGCCGCGGCGAGTTCGGGCTCGCCATCGCGTTCGGGCTCGTCCTGCTGCTGCTCGCGTTCGCGGTGAACCTCGTCGTGACGCTCGCCGGGCAGCGGTGAGCTCGCGGATCGGTTGCCGGGACCTGCGGGTGCGCGGGCACGGCAGGGAGCTGCTGCACGTTCCGGTACTCGACGTCGCCGCGGGTGAGGTGCTCGCTGTGCTCGGGCCCAACGGCGCGGGGAAGTCGACGCTGCTGCGCGCGCTCGGGCACCTCGTGATCCGGTCCGGGGGTATGCATCGCAGCGGCGATGTACTGCTCGACGGAAAACCGGCCGGGGCCCGCGAGCTGCGCGCCGCGGTCGCGGCGGTGCTGCAGCGGCCGATCCTGCGCCGCGGCACGGTGGCGGCGAACGCCGCGGCGGGCCTGCGGCTGCGCGGGGTCGGGCGCGCGGAGGCGCGGCGCCGCTCGGCGCCCTGGCTGGACGCGCTGGGCGTCGGCCACCTCGCGGCGCGCTCCGCGCGGACGTTGTCCGGCGGCGAGGCGCAGCGGGTCGCCATCGCCAGGGCGCTCGCCGTGACGCCGCGGGTGCTGCTGCTCGACGAGCCGTTCGCCGGGCTCGACGCCACCACCCGCGCCGACCTGCTCGCCGACCTACACACCGTGCTGGCCGGGCTGGACACCGCCACCGTGCTCGTCACGCACGACCGGCACGAGGCCGTGGCGCTCGCCGGGCACACCGCGCTGCTCGTCGCCGGGCGGATCCGCCAGCTCGGGCCGACCGGGCACGTGCTCGACCGGCCGGTCGACGCCGACTGCGCCCGGCTCGTCGGGTTCACCAACGTGCTGCCGCCCGCCGTCACCGGCCGCCCGGAGCTTCACGTCGCCCGCCCGGAGAACTGCACGGTCGGCGAGGGGACCGGGCTGCGGGTCCCCGGCACCGTGCGCCGGGTGATCCCGCTGGGCGGGACCACCCGCGTGGACGTGGACACGGCGGCGGGCACCCTCACCTGCCTCGCGGCGGATGCCGGCGGTCTGGAGCCCGGCCGTGCCGCCACGGTCGCGGTGGCGGAGGCCGATCTCCGCTCGCTCCCGACGAGCCCGATCCCGACGAACGGCGCGTTCGTCGGATAGGTTCCGACCAACGCGCCGTTCGTCGGAAGGGTCAGGGGAGTGCGCGCGCCTGGGGCTCGCTCGTGAGGTCCAGGCGGGACGTCTCTCCCAGGACCAGGATGCAGCCGACGCTCACCAGGCAGCAGGCCGCGATGATCGTCGAGACCGCCGTGGAGCTCGCCGATCCGGCCATCACCGAGGCGAACACGACGGGCGCGAGCCCGGCTCCGATGCCGGCGACCTGGTAGCCGAGCGAGGCGCCGGTGTAGCGCGAGCGCGTGGGGAAGAGCTCGCTGTACAGGGCGGCGAGCGGCCCGTACATCGACGCGTGCACCACGCCCTGCCCGACCACGACCGAGAGGACGAGCAGCGCGGTGGAGCCGCTGTCGATCAGCGGGAAGATCAGGAACGCCCAGCCGGCCATCGCGATCGCGCCTGCGAGCACGACCGGGCGCCTGCCCAGCCGGTCCGACAGCGCCGAGAACCCGATGATCCCGAGGACGGCGACCACCGAGGAGACCGTCAGCGCGTTCAGCACGGTTGGCCGCGGGAAGCCGGCCTGCACGGCGTAGGAGATGACGAACACCGTGAGCGTGCCCTGCGCGACGAACGCCCCGAACCCGACGCCGATCGAGAGCAGCAGCGCGCGTGGGTGCCGGGTGAGCACCTCCATCAGCGGGGGCCGCTCCGGCGCGGTGGAGGCGGCGAACACCGGCGTCTCCTCCACCTTGGCGCGCACGAACAGGCCGACCGCCAGCAGCACGGCGCTGAGCAGGAACGGGATCCGCCAGCCCCAAGCCAGGAACTGCTCCTCGCCGGTGGCTCCCGCGGCGAGCGCCAGCACCAGCGTGGAGAGCACCATCCCGCTCGGCGCGCCCGCGTTGGTGAAGCTCGCCCACAGGCCGCGGCGGCTCGTGGCGTGCTCGGCCGACATCAGCACGGCCCCGCCCCACTCGCCGCCGACCGCCACGCCCTGCGCGATGCGCAGCACGATGAGCAGCACCGGTGCGAGGGCTCCGATCTGCCCGTACGTCGGGAGCAGGCCGATGAGCACGCTCGCGACGCCCATCAGGGCCATCGTGAGGATGAGCATCCGCTTGCGGCCGATGCGGTCGCCGTAGTGACCGAAGAGGGCTCCGCCGAGCGGCCGGGCGAGGTAGCCGGTGGCGAGGGTGCCGAAGCTCGCCACCGTGCCGACCAGCGGGTCGAGGGATGAGAAGAAGACCTTGTTGAACACCACCGCCGACGCCGTGGCGTAGAGCAGGAAGTCGTAGTACTCGATGAGACTGCCGAGGTAGCTCGATGCCACAGCGCGGCGAAGCTGGGTGCGGGAGCGTGGTCCGGTCATGCGGGGGCCTCCTTGCCGCGGTCCGCTGCGGGCGAATGTAGGCAGCTTCGTCACGGCGGCCAACGATCTGCCCAACATCAGTCTCTAGGCTTGTCCCATGTCCTCCCCCGCCGAGCGGCCGCAGCCGTTGCTGCTCACGTTCTTCGGCGGGTACCTGCTGGGCCGCGGCGTCCACGTGGCGACGAGCGCGGTGATCGACGTGCTGGACCGGGTCGGCGTCTCCGAGCACGCCACCCGCTCCACGCTCTCCCGGATGGCGCGCCGCGACCTGCTGCGCCGGGTGCGCCGGGGGCGCAAGGTCTACCTCGGGCTCACGCCGCGCTCGCGCGAGGTGCTCCACGACGGAGAGGTGCGCATCTGGCGCACGGAGGCCGTGCACGACGGGTGGGACGGCACATGGACGCTGTTGTCGTTCACCCTGCCCGACTCCTGGCAGCGGCAGCGGCACGAGCTGCGCTCCCGGCTGCTCTGGGCCGGGTTCGGGCCGCTGCAGGGCGGGCTGTGGATCGCCCCGTCGCCCGTCGACTTCACCGTGATCGGTGCTGGGCTGGAGGCGGCGGCGCACGTGAAGGTGTTCGCGGCCAGGGCGTTGCCGCCCACCGACGTCGACGCGCTCGTGCGGGACGCGTGGGACCTCGACGCGATCGCCGGCCGCTACCAGGGCTTCCTGGACCGGTGGTCCGACCCGCGGCGGCGCCCCGAGCTCCCCGACGCGCTGGCGGCCCAGCTCGTCCTGCAGACCGAGTGGTTGCAGGTGATCCGCCGCGACCCCCGCCTGCCCGCACAGCACCTCCCGCCGGGGTGGCCCGCCGAGCCGGCGTGGCGGCTGTTCCGCGCGCTCTACGCCGAGCTGGACCCGCGGGCGCGGGAGGCGGTGGCCGCGCTCGACGTCATCCCCGACGAGGAGGCCGGCCGCAGCTGACCCGGGGCACTAGCGGGCGGGGCCGTCGGCCAGTGCGCTGCGGCAGCGGTTGAGGTAGTTGCGCAGGTCGGCGCGCTCGTCCGCGGTGAGGTCGGCGAGCATCCGCTCCTCCAGGGCCCGAACCTGCGCCTCCACGCGCGTGAGCAGCTCCTGCCCCGCCGGGGTCAGGCTGATCAGCAGGCGGCGCGCGTGGCGGGGATCGCGGTGGCGGGCCACGAGGTCGCGGCGCTCGAGCGCGGTGACGAGGTCACCCATCGACTGCGGCGTGACGAACGCGTTGCGGGCGAGTTCCGCGCTGGTGAGGCCGTCGCGGCGGGCGAGGACGGTGAGGGCGGTGTACTGCAGCGCGGTGGTGCCGGTGGGGCGCAGCAGCTCGTCGAGGTGGGCCCGCACGGCCAGCTCGACCTGCTTGACGGCGTAGAGCAGCGACGGGCCCGCCGCTGGTTCCCCCACCATGCCGGACAGCGTATGAGCACGGCGTCCGGGCGCATGCGCCGCCTCGCATGATCGGCGATGCCGCCCGTCGCGGGGTATGGTCATCGGGTCAGGTCGGGCGGGCACTCCGTGTGCGCCTCGTGCAGATCGCCGCCTGACGCACGGTCGCGCCACACGAGCCGCCCCCGCACCGGGTGGCCTTCGGCGGGACGATTGAGGGAGCACGGACACATGAGCTGGACCGGACACCCTTCCCGCACCGACGATCACAGCAGGTTCGCGATGGCGCAGGCCGCCGCGGATGCCGTGCACGTCGAGCAGAACCGCCGGGCCGCCCGAGTGGTCGCAGGCCGGGCCATCGACGTCGCCGAATGCGCCGAGATGCTGGCGATGCTGGGCCTGGACGGCAAGGCGGAGCGCGCCCGTCGTTGATCAGTTGAGGGCACGGCTTGGTAGCTTCCGGCCGTGAAGGCCGTCGTCTACGACCAGCCCCGC
This sequence comes from Pseudonocardia cypriaca, assembly GCF_006717045.1. Lineage (NCBI taxonomy): Bacteria > Bacillati > Actinomycetota > Actinomycetes > Pseudonocardiales > Pseudonocardiaceae > Pseudonocardia > Pseudonocardia cypriaca. The sequence continues at coordinate 1,045,006 of NZ_VFPH01000002.1, read as the reverse complement.
AGCTTCACCGTCACCGAGGTGCCGGACCCGCACGCGGGCCCGGGGGAGGTGCGGCTGCGGGTGGTGCTCGCGGGGGTGTGCGGCACCGACGCCCACCTGCACGACGGCCAGTTCGACCCGGTCTACCCGCTCACGCCGGGCCACGAGATCGTCGGCGAGGTCGACGAGGTGGGCGACGGCGTCACCGGGTTGCGGGCCGGCCAGCGCGTGGTGCTCGACAACATGCAGTCCTGCGGGGTGTGCACGAGCTGTCGGCGCGCCCGTCCCGCGTTCTGCCGCGTGCTCGTGGCGCAGGGTGTGAACGCGCCGGGCGGGTTCGCGGAGTACATCGTGGCGCCGGCCGGCAAGTGCCATCCCGCCGACGACCTCGCGCCCGAGGCCGCCGTGCTCACCGAGCCCACCGCCTGCGTGATGCACGGCCTCGACGTGCTCGAACTGCCGCCGGGCAGCGACGTGGTGGTCTTCGGCGCAGGCCCCACCGGGCTGCTGCTGGCCCAGCTGCTGCGCCATGCGGGCGCGAACCGGGTCACGGTGGCCGCGCCGACCGCGGCGAAGCTGGAGCTCGCCGCCCGCCACGGCGCCGACGAGACGGTGCGGGTGGACCGCGAGCGTCCGGACGCGTCCGTCGCCCGGCTGCGGGAGCTCGCCCCCGAGGGCTTCGACGCGGTCGTCGACGCCACCGGCGCCGTCGGCGTGCTCGAACTGTGCGTGCCGCTCGCCCGGGACGGCGGCACCGTGTTCGTCTACGGGATGACCGACGAGAACGACCGGCTCACCGTGTCGCCGTACGAGGTGTTCCGCCGCGAGCTGGTGATCAAGGGCTCGTTCAGCCAGGCGTACAGCTTCGACCGCGCGTTGCAGGCGATCCGCACCGGCCGGGTCGCCACCGACGGGATCGTGACGCACACGTTCGCCCTGGACGACTACGCGGACGCGCTGGCGGCCCTGCGTGACCGGGAGTGCGTGAAGGCCGTGGTGCGCCCGGGAGGCGCCGCCGCCACGTGACAGCAAGGTGGCTTTGCTGTCTGTCTTCCTGTGTCGGTAAAGCCACTTTGCTGTCGCTCGGGTACGCCCCTCAGGCGCCAGTGCTCAGGGAGCGCTCCAGCCTTGCGCTCGCCGACTTCATGTGGGTCCCCATCGCCGTCGCGGCCCGGTCCGGGTCGCGCAGCTCGATCGCCTCGAACACCGCGACGTGCTCGGCGAGGGTGGCGGCCGTGTCGCCGTCGGCCCCGACCGCCCGCTGGATCCACACCCGCAGCAGGGCACGGACGCTGTGCAGGATGTCGCGGAGCACGGTGTTGCCCGCGATCCGCGCGACCTCCAGGTGGAAGTCGACGTCCGCCTCGGTGAACTCGGCCACCGCCTCCGCGGTCTCCCGCATCCGGTCCAGCCGGGCGCGCAGCCGGGCGACGTCGTCGTCGGTGGCGCGCTGCGCGGCCAGCCGGGCGGTGACGGCCTCCAGGTGCAGGCGGGTCTCGACGAGGTCGCGGGTGTGCCGCTCGCCGAGCATCAGCCCCCAGTCGATCGCCTGGGGCAGCAGGTCGGAGATCGTCCCCCGCACGTAGGTGCCCGAGCCGACGCGCACCTCGACGAGCCCGAGCACCTCGAGCACGGCGATCGCCTCGCGGATGGCCGACCGCCCCACCCCGAGCGACTCGGCGAGCCGCCGCTCGGACGGCAGCCGGGAGCCGGCGCGGTGGCCGCCCGCCGTCACCTCGTCGAGGAGGCGGCGGGCGACCTGGCTCACCGGGCTGTCCCGGCGGATCGGCGCCGGGCCGCCGGTGTCGGCGACCACCCTCACCCCTTCGCGGCGGACCGGATCGCCGTGAGCCCGGACGCGAGCGCCTGCTGGTAGAGCCACAGGTCGCCGTTGTAGGCCAGCAGCGTGAAGCCGCGGGCGATCAGGTCGGTGGCCTGCTCCACCGACGTCGGCATGAACCCGGCGATGGTGCCCGTGTCGGCGGCCGCCTTGGCGACGCGGTCGAGCGCGGCGAGGTAGTCGGGGTGGTCGAACCGGCCGGGGATGCCCATCGAGTTGGTGAGGTCGAAGTGCCCGACCCACACGACGTCGACGCCGGGCACCGCCGCGATCTCCTCGACGGCTTCGAGCCCCGCGACCGTCTCGATCTGGCAGATCACCACGTTGTCGCTGTTGGCCGCGCGCATCGTGGCGACGTTGTCGCCGGCGCGGTAGTCGTCGTGCGCCACGCCGAAGGCGGCGCCGCGGCTGCCGTCCGGCGGGTATTTCGCCCAGTCGACGAGCTGCGCCGCCACCTCGGCCGAGCCGACCATCGGCGCCATGATCCCGCTCGCACCGACGTCGAGGGCGCGGCTCACGAAGGTGCGGTCGAACGCCGACGGGATCCGGATCCACGCCGGGACGCCGGTGGGGCGGGTGGTCGCCACGAGCCCGCCGAGCGTCTCCCAGCCCCAGCCGGTGTGCTCGGCGTCGTAGAGGACGAACTCGGCACCCGCGTGCGCGGCGAGCCGGCCGATCCCGTTCGTCGCGAACTCGAACACGAACGTGCCGAGCGCGAGCTCGCCCGACCTGGCCTTCGCGATCACGGGCAGGGTCACGGGTCTCCGCCTTCCTCTCGCCGTCGAGTACCGGTCCAACCTAGCAACCGGTTGACCAATTTCCGAGGCCCTCGCTACGGTCCCCGCGACCCGTCACCATCGAGAGGACCAGCTGATGGCGAGCACGTTCCAGGTCGGGCTCACCGGGGACTTCCTCACCCCGGACGGGCGGATCGGCTGGGGTGACATCGGGTTGTCGCTGCTCGCGGACGCGCCGGGCGTCGAGCACCGGTTCCTGGACGTCACGGCGGGGGAGATCCCGCCCGAACAGCTGGCCGGCCTCGACGCGCTGATCGGGCTCCTGCCGAGGGTCACGGCGCGGTCGCTGGAGGAGGCCGACCGGCTGCGGGTCGTCGCCCGGTTCGGGGTGGGCTACGACAACGTGGACGTCGCCGCGCTCACCGCGCACGGCACCCTGCTCACGATCACCCGCGACGCGGTGGCGCGGCCGGTCGCCCAGGCCGCGCTCGCCCTGATGCTCGGCATCTCGCACCGGCTGCTCGACAAGGACCGGCTCGTGCGCGAGCACCGCTGGCAGGACCGGCTCGACTTCATGGGCACCGGCCTCACGGGGCGCACCGTCGCCTTCGTCGGCTGGGGCAACGTCGGCCGCACGATCAGCGGCCTCCTCGCCCCGCTCGGCATGCACCAGACCGCGCACGACCCCTACGCCGACCCCGCCGCCGCCGCGGAGGTCGGTGTCGAGCTCGGGGACCTGCACAGCGTGCTGGCCGGTGCCGACTTCGTGGTCGTCACCGCAGCCCTCACCGACGAGACCCGCAACCTCGTCGACGCCGCGGCGATCGCGCGCATGAAGCCCTCCGCGTTCCTCGTCAACGTCGCCCGCGGACCGATCGTCGACCAGGACGCCGTCGCCGCCGCCCTCACGGAGGGCCGCATCGCCGGGGCGGCCCTGGACGTGTTCCGCGACGAGCCGACCGCGCCCGACGACCCCATCCTCTCGGCGCCGAACACCCTGTTCAGCCCGCACGCCACCTGCTGGACCGACGAGCTCGCGCTCACGAACGGCACCAGCGCGATCCGGGCCGTGCTCGACGTGCGGGACGGCAGGCGTCCGCAGCACGTGGTCAACCCGGAGGCGTTCACCCACTCCGCCCTGCGCCACCTCCGGTAGGCCGTGAGTGGATACGAGTGCTCCGGCACACGTATCCACTCACGGGTCGATCAGCGCAGGGCGAAGCCCCCGTCGATGAGCAGTTCGGTGCCGCAGCAGAACGCCGAGTCCTCGCTGAGGAAGTACTCCACCGCCTTCGCGATCTCCTCCGGCTGTGCGAACCGGCCGAGCGGGGTTTCGCGCATCCACTGCGGGTGCAGGTCGGTCTTGGCCATGGTGAGCGGGGTCTGCACGTAGCCGGGGGAGACAGCGTTGATGCGCACCCCGCGCGGCCCCCACTCGACGGCGAGCGACCGGGTGAGGGCGCTGACGCCCGCCTTCGACGTGTTGTAGGCGCACTGGCGTTGCGGGTGGTTGACGATCGCGTTGCCCGACATCGAGGCGATGTTGACGATCGCACCGCCGCCACGCGCGAGCAGTTCGCGGCCGAACTCGCGGCAGGTGAGGAACACCCCGCGCAGGTTCACCGACAGGATCCGGTCGAACTCGGCGAGCGGCATGTCCTCGGCCGCGACGTTCTCCACGATGCCGGCGCTGTTCACCAGGTCGACGGGCCGGTCGTCGTCGGCGTAGAGCGCGCGGACGGCGGCGACCACCGACTCCTCCGACGTGACATCGACCGGATGGCCGCTGACGCCTGCCGGGAGCGAGTCGAGGCCCTTCAGGTCGAGCCCGTGGACCTCGGCGCCCTGCGCGGCGAGGCTCTCGCAGATCGCCAGCCCGATCCCGCCGGTGGCGCCGACGACGGCTATCCGGCGTCCCTCGAAGCGGTTCATCACGCTCGCCTCCCCGTGTGGTGTAGTGGCCCGATGGCCCCCGAGTCCGATGTTCTCACCGCTGTGGAGGCGCTCGCCGTCGTGCCCGTCGTCGAGATCGACGACGCTGCCACGGCCGTGCCGCTCGCCCGCACCCTCGCCGAGGCGGGCCTGCCGGTCGTGGAGGTCACCTTCCGCACCCCCGCGGCCCGCGACGCCGTGGCCGCGATCGCCGCCGAGCTGCCGGACTTCCTGCTCGGCGCGGGCACCCTGGTGCTCCCGGACATGGTCGCCTCGGCCGCCGAGGCCGGTGCTCGGTTCGGCGTGTCGCCCGGGTACTCGAGGACCTGCCTCGACGCCGCGGAGAAGGCGGGGCTGCCGTTCGTGCCCGGCGCGGTCACCCCGAGCGAGGTCGGTGCCTGCCTGGAGGCGGGCGCGCGGCACATCAAGTTCTTCCCGGCCGGTGCCTACGGTGGCATCTCCACGCTGAAGGCCCTCGACGGCCCGTTCGGCTGGACGGGCGCGCGCTTCATGCCCACCGGTGGCGTGCGGCCGGAGAACGTGGCGGAGTACCTCGCGCTCCCCAACGTCTTCGCGGTCGGCGGCACCTGGATCGCCCCGCGCTCCGACATCACGGAGGGCCGCTGGGACGCGATCGCCGAGCGCGCCCGCGCCGCCGCGGCGCTCCGCACCCAGCGCGTCACGCCCTGAGGCTCATCGCCTCCAGCAGCTTCGGGAAGAGCTGGGTGTTGGCCATCCCGCCGTGGAACTCGTCGGCGCCGGGCCCGCCGGCCGTGACGGGCACGGCCCCGTTGGTCAGGCCCGAACGCGTCCAGCGGAGCCAGATCTGCTGGTCGGAGTCGGTGGCCTGGAACGGGCCGTCCGAGCCGGCGGTCACCGGCCCCGGCTCGGTGACGACGAGGTTCATGCCGCCGGTCTCGTGGTCCCCGGCGACGACGATCAAGGTGCCGGGGTTGACCGCCTGGAACTCCAGCGCCGCCTGCACGGTGGCGTCCAGCGCCCGGCCCGCCTCCAGCACGAGCGCGCCGTTGCCGGCGCGGGCCATCGCGTCGATGCCCGCCTCCTCGACGACGAGGAAGAAGCCTGCCTCGCGCCGGTCGAGGGCCGTGAGCGCGGCGCGCGTCATGTCGGGGAGCGGTACGGCGGGGGTGTAGCGGCCGGACCCGGGTCGGCCCGGTTCGAACATCGGCCCGTCGGCGAAGAGCCCCAGCAGCCGGTCCGCCGACGCAGCCTGCAGCCCGGCGGCGTCGGACACGGTGCTGTAGCCGAGCGAGGGCGCCTCCCCGAGGAGGTCCGGCCACCGGGCCGCCCCGCCGCCCAGGATCACGTCGACCCGGGTCTCCTCCAGGTACTGGCGCGCGATCGTGCTCGCGACCTCGCTCTCCTGCTCGTCGGGGTCCCGCAGGACGGGCCCGGGAGCGACGTGCGCGGCGAACGCGGCCGGCGTGGGGTCGGTGACCTCCGCCGTGGTCACGAGGCCCGTGGCCTTGCCCGCGTCCCGCGCGTGTTCCAGCACCGTGGCGAGCGGCTCGCCGTCGGCGTCGACCCCGATCGCGCGGGGTGCCGTCGGCATGCCCGTGGACAGGGTCGTGGCGCCCGCCGCAGCGTCGGAAACCGGATCCACGGGCGACAGCGTCCCGCCGGAACCGAGCCGGTCCATCGCCAGCCGACCCGTGGGGCCCGCGATCGCCAGCTGCAGGAAGTCGCGCTGGGCCTGCCCGAGACCGCTGGCCAGGATCAGGATGACGTTGCGGGCCACCTCCTCGCGCGCCCCCTCCTGGGGCGCGTCGGCGGGGACCACGCTGCACGCGGCCAGCGCGCAGGCCAAGGTGCCGGTCGCCAGGCTCCGGGCCACGCGCGAACGGACGGACGGCGCAGCCACCGGCGGGAGACCTCCTGGGTGTCGGGGACCCCGGCAGCCTAGCGAGCCCCCCGTCAGCGCCCGTCCTCCCCGGCGGCACGGGTCACCGCCGTGACGAGCTCGGTGGCGACGTGGCGCAGCTTGGTGTTGCGCTGCTGCGACACCTTGCGCAGTACGTCGAAGGCCTGGTCGGCCGAGCACTGTTGGCGGCCCATCACGATCCCGATCGCCTGGTCGATCACCGAGCGGGACGACAGGGCGATGCGCAGGTTGTCGGTGAGGCTGACCTGGTCGTAGGTGCGCAGGGCCGCGGTCAGCGCGACCGCGGCATGGGCGGCGAGCGCCCGCGCCAGCTGCTGGTCGGGCTCGTCGAACCCGCCGGGTGCGCTCGCGTAGAGGTTGAGCACGCCCACGGCGCCGTCGCGGACCACGAGCGGAACGGCGAGCGCGCTCCGCATGCCGTGGCTCAGCATGACCGCGTCGAACCCGCTCCACCGCCGCTCCCGGCGCACGTCGGCGACGTGCACCACGGAGGCGCTGCGGAGGGCGTCCAGGCACGGTCCGGTGCCCAGCTCGTACTGGTGCTGGTCGATGCGGGTGGCCCGCGGGTCGGCCGTGGCCACGGTGATCACCCGGCCCCGCTCGGCCAGGGTGATGCTGGCCGTCGACGCCCCGTCGACGAGCTGGACGGCGAGCTGAGCCACAGCACGCAACAGGTCGTCGAACGACTCCGTGGACAGCAACAGCGCCGCCAGCTCGGCCGCTGTGTCGTCCCGATCCGGACCTTCTGCCATCGCTCTGCCCGTCCGCGCTCCACCGGAATGCGCCGGTCGACGTCGCTGGGTCACTGCACAGCCTGGCACGGAACAGCGCCGTCCACAGCGGCAGGCGAACGGGTGGAACACCGCGATCGGCGGGCGTGGCCGAGTTGCACGGATGGTGGGTGCACCGCAACGGGGAGTTGCCGTTCCCGACGGGCCTCTCGTAGCATCCGGGGGCGGTTGGACCGACAGCCGGTGCGTGAGCGCACGTGCGGGCATCGTCGCGGTCCTGAATCCCCCGTCCTGTCCCGCGGCACCGATCCTCGGCACGCGCTCACGAGTCGAGCCACGGCAGCAGAGGGGAAAGCATGCGCGACACCGCGCAGCCGGAGCAGTACGTCGCTCCTGATCCTGAACCAGCGGGCCTGCGGATCATGTCCGTTCAGCCCGATCGGGAACACGCCTTCGTCGAGGTGATCGGCGCCTGCGGCCAGGAGGGCGTCGCCGAGCTGCGGCAGAGGGTGGACGGGTTGCTGATCGCGGGCGCGCGCTTCGTACTCGTGGACCTCAGCGCGGCGGGCGAGGTCGCGCCCACCACGAACGCCGCGCTCGCGGCCGCCGGACGGCAGCTGACGCGGCGCAACGGATGGCTTCGAACGGTCGGGCACGACTCGTCGTCGGCGGCGCGGTACGAAGCCTCGCTGCTGGACCTGTTCACGATGTACCAGGCGGCCCTGCACCGGGGCGCGGTCCGGTCCGGCGCCGGTGAAACAGCATGATGAGCACCGAATGGAGATCCGGCACGGGCAGCGCGCTGCTCCACCCGGAACCGGCGCCGGTGGACGTGTCGGCGTTCGTGCCATCCCCGCGGCCGGAGAGCCATCCCCGTGCCGTCCCCGGTCCGGAAGAGCCGCTCGACGTGCGGTTGCACGCGCCGTCGCCCGACACCGTCATCGTGCGCGTCATCGGTCCGCTGGACGGGCGCAGCGGCGCGACACTGGCCGTGCGGGTCCGGCAGCAGCTGCACCGGGCGCCCCACGTCATCCTGGACCTCACCTCGGTGACGTGGCTGGACCTGCGGGTGGGGATCGAGCTGCGCGCCCTGCGCGCCACGGCCACCGACTGCGGCACCCAGCTGCACGTCGCCGCCGAGAACGAGCGGGTCGTCGAGGGGCTCCGGCTGATCGGCCTTGGCGAGCACGTCGTCCCCGGCACCGCCGATGCCGTCCTCGCGTGTATCGCACCCCGTAACGGTTGAGGGACGGGCGGCGACCGCCCGCCTGCCGGGGTGGGTGAGCGAGGGGACGTCGGTGGGGCGGACAACTGCAGAGGTGGACGTCGGGGTCGAGCTCGCGGCGCTGGTGGTGACGACGGCATCCCTCGACGAGCTCCTCGTGGGGATCGCCGAGCTCACGGCCGGTGCGGTGCCGGCAGCGGTGTCCGCGAGCGTGGCGGTCACGGCCCCGGCGTGGAGCGGGCACGCCATCGCCGTCGACGAGCGGGCGGCCCTGCTCGAGGCGCTGCAACGGCAGCACGGCGCGGGCCCGGGCCTGGACGCCCTGCAGGCGGCGTGCGCGGTCGAGGCCGCCGACCTGAGGACCGAGCGGCGCTGGCCCGCGTTCGCCCACGCCGCAGCCGGCGCCCGTGTTCTCGCGGTCCGGGCCGTCCCGATGCTCGTCCGTGACGGCGCCCCGATCGGCGTGCTCACCGTCTACGGGACCGCGCCGGACGCGTTCGACCCGGCGGACCGCACGCTGGCCGACCGGATCGCCGGCTTCGCCACGGTGGCCGTCACGGGGACGATGCGCAGCTACGACGACACCGCGCTGTCCGCCCGCCTGCGCCAGGCGCTGGTCTCCCGATCGGCGATCGACCAGGCGATCGGCATCGTCATGGCCGAGCAGAACTGCTCGCCGGAGAAGGCGCTCGCCTTCCTGCGGGTGACGGCGGGCAGCCGCGGCACGACCCTGCAGCTGATCGCAGCCGATTTCGTCGCCCTCACCGAGGCGACCGCGCTGAGCAGGCGCTAACGCGCGAGCCAGCCCCCGTCGACGGCCAGGACGTGGCCGTGGACGTAGTCGGCGGCGGGGGAGGCGAGGAAGACCGCGGAGCCGGCGACGTCCTCGGGATCGGCCCAGCGGGCGGCCGGGATGCGGGCGAGGATCTCGGCGCTGCGGGTGGGGTCGTTGCGCAGCGCCGCGGTGGTGGCGGTGGCGACGTAGCCGGGCGCGATCGCGTTGACGTTCACGCCGTGGGGCGCCCACTCGTTGGCGAGGGCGCGGGTGAGCCCGGCGAGTGCATGCTTGCTCGCCGTGTACGAGGGGACGAGGAGCCCGCCCTGGAAGCTGAGCATCGACGCGACGTTGACGATCTTCCCGGAGCCGCGGGCGACCATCCGCCGCCCGGCGGCGCGGCACAGCTCGAACGCGGCGTTCAGGTTCACCTCGATGACGTCGTACCAGTCCTCGTCGGGGAACTCGGTGGCCGGGGCCCGGCGAATCAGGCCGGCGTTGTTCACCAGGATGTCGACGGCGTGGGCGTCGAGCAGGCGCTCGGCGGCCGCGCGGCGGGTGGGCCGGTCGGAGAGGTCCAGCAGCTCGGTGGTGACCACCGCGCCCGCCGCCCGCGCCTCCTCGGCCACGGGACCGAGGTTGTCGCGGTCGGACAGCAGGAGCAGGTCCGCGCCGGCCGAGGCGAGGCCGAGCGCGATCGCGCGGCCGATCCCGGACCCGGCGCCGGTGACCATCGCCAGCCGGCCGTCCAGGGAGAAGGGGGAGGTGGGGGCCACGGCCCGACCGTAGGAGCGGCCGGATGCGGCGGTGAAGAGCGACTTCCGGATGGGCCTATTCGGATCCCGGATCGGGCGCCGGTTCCGTCCCCTCGGGGCGAGGCTGCCGCACGACCTGCTGCAGGAGGGTGCGGGCGGCGGCGGTGAGGTGGCGGGCGGAGTCCCAGTGGACGGCCACCCGGCGACCCGCGCCGCCCTCCAGCCTGCGCACGCAGACGCCGGACGTGTCGGTGACCTGCGCGGCGAGCGAGTTGGTGATGCCCACCCCGAGGCCGTGGCGCACCAACGCCATGAGGGTCTGCGGCTGGTTGGTCGCCTGCACCGGCTCCAGCTCGTACCCGCACTCCCGGAAGCGCTGGTAGGACTCGAACTCGCCGGTCTCCGGCGCGTCCAGGCGGCCGATCGAGAGCAGCGGGTGCGCTGCGACCTCGGCCACCGGCAACGGATCGGGCAGCTCGGACAGCGGGTGCCCGGGCGGGTGGAGCGCGACGAGGGGCTCTGCCCACAGGACGTGGCGGCGCACGCTCGCCCTGGCCGGTGCCGGGCTCACCGGCCGGATGCACAGGTCCAGCTCACCGGCGGCGAGCGCCTCGTCGAGCTCGATGGTGGATCGCTCGACCAGCACGACCCGCACGTCCGGGCTGGTGCGCGCGGCCTCGCGCAGCACGTGGGGCACGAACGCCGCGCTGGCGCTGGGGTGGCTCCCCAGCGTGACGACGCCGCGGGCGCCGCCGCGCCACGCCGCCATCGCGGCCTCGGTGGCCTCCACCTCGTGCAGGATCGAGCGGGCGTGGTCGGCGAGCGCCTTGCCCGCCTCCGTCAGCTCGACGGGCCGCTTGCGCCGGTTGAACAGCGGGATGCCCACGCCGCGTTCCAGCGCGGCGACGTGCATGCTGATCCGCGGCTGGGAGCGGTGGGTGGCCTCCGCCGCGGCGACGAAGCTGCCCGTGTCGACCACGGCGAGGAACGAGACCAGCCACTCCAGCCGCATGCCACGGGACCCTACGAGTGCGGGATGCCGGGCGCACGATCAGTGACTCTGATGCTGGCATCCGAGAAGCGCGGTTCACGGACCGCCGCGGGCGGGGTACAACCGGGCGATGACCGAGCATGCGCCCGACTTCCTCGTGCAGACCGCCGACCTGCCCTGGGTGCCGCAGGGTTCGAACAACGTCTGGTTCAAGCCGATCCGGATCAACTTGAAGAAGGGCACCTGGGTCAACCTGCTGAAGGTGGCCAGGAGCGGTGTCGTGAACCGGCACCGCCACCTCGCAGAGGTCGAGGGCTGGGTGCTGCAGGGCAAGTGGCACTACATCGAGCACGACTGGCAGGCATCGCCCGGCGCGTACGTCTACGAGCCGCCCGGGGACGTGCACACGCTCGTCGCCGACGTCGAGGACGAGTCACAGCCGATGCTCACCCTGTTCTCCATCCACGGCCCCATCGAGTACATGGACGCCGACGGCAACCTCGCCTACGTCGAGACGGCCGAGACGAAGCTCAAGCGCTACACCGACTACTGCAAGGAAGCCGGGATCGAGCCGGCGGACATCGTCTTCTAGGGGTTCGCGGGGGCCGTGGCTTTCAAGGCCTCCTGGCGGCGACGCGCATTGTGCGGGGCCGCTCCTCACAGCTCAAGGGCGCCTGCGGCGTCGCTTCGCGATCGCTGCGCGACCCTTGACCTGCGAGCCTCTGCGGCCCCTGAGGGCAAGTAGTGCGGGCAGGCCAAAGGCCTGCCCTCTTGGTGCGCGGCGCCGCCAGGAGGCCCGGTGTCGGTCATCTGGTTGCCGTCGCGCACCTGGTTTGGGCTCGCGCACCCCTTGTCGGTCTATGCAGCCGGTCGACGGGGTGCGTGGGCCGGGAACGGGTGCGTGACTGTCCGAAGATCACCCGAGCAGCACACGAGGGTCCTGCCCGCGACCGGATAGTACTGCTCGGGCCCGGTCACACTCGTCGGAGCGGTTCATGATCGCCGTTTCGGCGCGTTTCTGGACTGTTTTGGTCGGTTTTCGCGCCGAAGCCGTGATCATGGTGGTGAGACCGGCCTTCGGTGGCGCCGCGCGCCGAAGGGGCTGGCCTGTGGCCTGCCCGCGAAGCGGGCCCTTCAGGGGTCGCAGAGGCTCGCGGGTCAAGGGTCGCGGCAGCGACGCGGAGCGCCCTTGAGGCGTGAGGGGCGGCCCCGCACGATGCGCGGCGCCACGGAAGGCCTGGTGAGGGATGCCTGGACGGGTGTGGCGCCTCCGAAGGCCCAGCGTGGGATTCCCGGACGGCCGCGACGCCTCTGAAGGCCTGGTAGGTGTATGCCTGTGCCGCCCCCGCGACGACGGCCGTCGCCACCCCCTCACGCCACCCCGAACGCCTGCGCGACGGCGAGGCTGTCCTCGTAGATGTGGTAGCGGGTGACGAGCCCGTCCACGACGGTCAGGTGGAGCGCGAACGCGGCGACGTAGCTGCGGCCGGTCGGCTTGGCGGTGTGTGCGACCTCGCCCAGCACCACGGCGTCCGCCCCGTCGACGAGCACGGCGTGGACGCGCGCGTCGCTCTCGCCCGGGACGTGGTGCTCGGCGATCTCCCGGAAGTTGTCGGCGGCGTCGGCCCTCGTGCTGCGGGGGCGGATCCACGGAACGGTCTGCGCGTAGTCGCCGTCGGGCCAGTCCAGCTTCCAGTCGACCTCGTCGGCGAACAGCTGCCCGATCCCCTCCGGGTCGCCCGCTGCAACGCGGCGCAGGAGCTCGTCGACCGTCTCTCGTGTGTTCACGTGACCAGCTTGGATCGCGGGCCCGCGCTTGGTCGATGACGTGAGGGGTAATAGTGGCGGGATGGAGATCGCCGATGCCGTCGTGATCGGTGGCGGGCACCACGGCCTCGTCGCGGCGGCGGTGCTGGCCGACGCCGGCTGGGACGTGTGCCTGCTGGAGGCCACCGATGTGCTCGGCGGCGCGGTCCGCTCGGCCGAGCTGCATCCCGGGTTCACCGCCGACCTGTTCAGCGCCTTCTACCCGCTCGCGGCGGTCTCGCCGGTGCTGCGGGCCCTCGACCTCGGCAGCTGCGGGTTGCGCTGGGCCCACGCCCCGTCCGTCCTCGCCCACCCGGCCCGTTCCGACGGCGCCCCGGCCGCCGTCCTGCACCGGGACCGGGAGCGCACGGCCGCTGCGCTGGAGCCCTGCGACGGTGAGGCGTGGCTGCGGCTCTGCGAGCAGTGGGACGCCGTCGGAGAGGCGGTGCTCCGCTCGCTGTTCACCGCCTTCCCGCCGGTGCGCGGGCCGTTGCAGCTCCTGCGCCGCATCGGCACGGCGGACGCGCTGCGCCTCGCGCGGTTCCTCGCGTTGCCGGTGCGGCGGATGGGGGAGGAGCTCTTCGCCGGCGAGCGCGCGCGGCTGCTGCTCGCCGGGAACGCCGCGCACGCCGACATCCCGCCGGACGCTGCGGGGAGCGGCATGTTCGGCTGGTTGCTCGCGATGCTGGGGCAGCACGGCGGCTTCCCGGTGCCGGTGGGCGGGGCGGGGGAGCTCGTCACCGCGCTCGCCCGGCGCGCACGGGCCGCCGGTGCCGCGCTGCGGACCGGGGAGCGGGTCGAGCGGATCGACGTGCGCGGCGGCCGGGCCGTGGCCGTGCACTGCGCGACCGGCCGCACCGTGCGGGTCCGGCGAGCCGTGATCGCCGACGTCGCGGCGCCCACGCTCTACCGCGACCTCCTTCCGGCGGCCGCGGTGCCGTCGCGGCTCCGCGCCGACCTGGACCACTTCGCATGGGACACGCCCGTCGTCAAGGTCAACTGGGCACTGGACGGGCCGATCCCGTGGGTCAACCCCGGGGTCGGCGAGGCGGGCACCGTGCACGTGGGCGCTGACGGACCGGGTATCACGCGGTGGGCGGCGGATATCGAGTCGGGCACCGTTCCGGCCACGCCGTTCCTGCTGCTCGGGCAGATGACCACCACCGACGCCACGCGGTCCCCGGCCGGCACGGAGAGCGCGTGGGCCTACACGCACCTCCCGCGCGACCTCGCCGACGACGCCGCGGCAGGCGGGCTGGCGGATCGGGTCGACGAGGTCGTCGAGGCGTTCGCGCCGGGCTTCCGGGAGCGGGTGCTGCACCGGATGGTCCAGCTGCCGCGGGACCTGCAGGCCGCCGACGCGAACCTCGTGCACGGCGCGGTGGGCGGGGGAACGATGCAGCTGCACCAGCAGCTCGTCTTCCGGCCGGTGCCGGGCCTCGGCCGGGCGGAGACGGTGGTCGACGGGTTGTACCTGGGCAGCGCTTCGGCGCATCCCGGCGGGGGCGTGCACGGCGTGTGCGGCTGGCTCGCAGCCCGTGCCGCGCTCGCCGACCAGGGGCTGCTCGGGGGGCTCCGGCGCCGCGTCGTGTCGGCGGCGCTGGAGCTGGTCTACCGGGACTCGCCCTCGGCGAGGTAGGCGAGGCGGCGCAGCGACTCCGCGTTGCGCGGGCCGATCAAGGCCGACCGGACGGGCGGCGGCAGCAGTCTTCCCGGGCCGCTGCGCACGTCCTCGGACAGGGCGACCTCGCAGCCGTCCGCGCGCTCGTCGAGCGTCAGCCGCACCTCGGCCTCGCCGAGAGGCCACCCGCGGGCGCGGAGCACGAGCTCCCGCTTGGGGACGCACGCCAGCACGGTGGTCGTGTCGTCCAGGACGAGCGGCCAGGTGCCGACCGAGTGGTGCAGCTGTGTGCCGACGCCGGGCCAGGCCGGGTCGACCTCCCGCATCCGGCTGGCTCCGACGACCCACGACGGGTACAGCCAGCCGTCGGCCAGGACCGCCCACACGGCGTCCACGGGGGCGCCGACGTCGCGGCGAACGGTGACCACGGCGGAAAGGGTAGTTCGGCGCTCGCTCGCCCTCATGCGGGAGGTGTGCGACACGCCGACTTCACACACCCCGCACCCACTTCACAGAGGGCCCGCCCTGTGTGAAGCACCTACCCGGTCTGTGAAGCAATGCGTGGGTCAGTCGTCGGCGGAGCCGCCGCCCTTGCCGCCGCCCTTGCCGCCGCCTTCGCCTTCGCCTTCGCGGCCGCCTTTGCCGCCGCCTTTGCCGGACGCCTTGTCGCTGCCCTTGTCGGACGCCTTGTCGGACGCCTTGTCGGACGCCTTGTCGGTGCCCTTGCCGTTGTCGGTGCCCTTGCCGTTGTCGGTGCCCTTGCCGTTGTCGTTGTCGCCCTTGCTGCTCTTCCTGCTGTCGGAGCCACCGCGGCTCTCGTCGCCCTTGTCGGCGCTTCGCTCGCGAGATGCCCGGTCGCCCTTCTTGCCGCTGGCGTCGGACTCGTCGTCGTCGCTCGTGGCGCGGCTGTGGCTGTTCTTCTCACGAGAGCTGCCGTTGTCGCGGGCGGACCGCTCGGAGCCGGCTTCCTCGGTCTTGCGGGCCGGCGGGTCCGGGCGCTGGGCGCCCTTGCGCTGCGGGTCGCCGCGGTGCTCACCTGCGGCGGCCGCCGATCGGTCGGCACCTCGGCCGCCAGCGGCGGCCTTCGTGCTGGCCGGGGTGCTGCTGGGTGGTCCGTTCCCCGGGGTGTCGTCGGGTGGCGCGTCTCGGTGCCCGTCCTCGGACTTCGCGGCGGCGGGCGGGCTGCTGGGCGGTCCGTTGCCCGGCTTGTCGGCGGAGTGCCCGTTGGCCTGCCCGTTGCCGTGGGAGCGCGCGCCGGTCGGCGCCTCGTGCGGAGGCCCGCCACCGGGATCGCTGCGTCCCAGGGACGGAGGAGGTGACCAGATCCCGCCCGGCGGGGTGCCGGCTCCGCCGGGCGGGACGGTCCCGGACTCGGGCGCGACCGATGGGTCGGTTGACCCGGTCGATGCCTTGTCCGGAGTCTGGACGCGCCTGACGGCCAGGTGCTGGCCGCCGGCGGATGGCTCGGTGAGCCGGTCGTAGGTCGTGCTGCCCACCTCGGACGGGAGGCCCTCCGCGAACACCTGCCGCATCGCGGCGAACACCATCTCTTCGCGGCCCGCCGATGCCGCGTCGCTGAACCAGTCGTAGTCCGCGGAGAGCGGGGCGTCCGTCGGCGGCAGCGGGAGGGCCGTGCCCCGACCGGTGATGGAGGGAGCGCCCGAGTCCTGCACCACCGAAGGTCCGAGGACGGCGGTTGCGGCGAACAGCGCGCCGGCGGCGACCGCCGCCTTCCGGGCGCTGTGGCGGGGCGGGTCCGGTGGAGGCGGCACCAACCGGGAGTGCCCGCGGGGTACCAGCGGCCGGTCCGCGACGTGCGGGCCGCGTCCCTCGCGGCGCAGCAGCGCCGCGACCGACACCGCGCCCGCCGGCCCCGTCCGGCGCGGGGGAGGGGCGGGCACCCCCGCGCAGCGGGCGAGCAGCTCTGCGACGGTGACCGTCCCGGTCGTACCGGGGCGCGGGCCGTGCGAACGGGCGGGCGATTCCACAGGTCACGTCTTCCGGGTGGCGTTCGTGCAGGTCCAAGTGGGTCTGATGGTGATTCCTACCGGGGCCCCACAACGGACGGCCAGACGCTGTTCGCCCGCTCGTCGCGTGTCACCTGATCAGCCTCCGATGGCAGCCGTGGGCCGTTCACCGTCGGAGGAGGACCGTTCACCGGCGCACGCGTCCGTTCGCCACGCAGTCCCCCGGCGATCTTCGCTCCGAATGGAGCAGTACTACATCGCCTCACGGTCCGCGCTGGAGTGGCTACCAAAAGCGAGGACGTGACCGTGCGTAACCACTCTCACTCGGACGGTGCTCGCCGAACGGAGCAGATCGGTTGCGGCAAGCGGCCCAAGGTCCAGCCCGTGCGGAACAGTCGATCCCCGGGTCGCGGTCGCGGGGTGGAGGCGAGCAGGGGCCGGCCGAACGTCGCGGCCACCCCGAGGCTGAAGGCGGCGTGGTCCGGCGGGCGCCGGGCCAGGTCGCCGAGACCGGCGGCCGCGAGCAGCCCGTCGTCGAGCTCGTGCACCTCGGCCCGGCGCAGCGGCCACGTGACGTGCGTGTTGGGGAGGTACCACGTGCGCCCGAGGTGGGCGACGTGCAGACCCCAGCGTGCGGTCAGGAACCGCTCGAGGGCGCCGTCGATCGCGGGGCCGGTTGGCCGGACGGACACCCGGCTGCGCACCGGCGGACCGGGCGGGAGCAGCCGCGCGGCGTAGGTCCGCAGCTCGCCCTCGTGGCGGAACCCCATGCGGGCCCACCGGTACGGCAGCCCGAACACCGCCCGCCCTGCGGCGACCGCGGCCGCGCGCTCCGCGGCCATGCTCAGGAACACGACCCCGCGGCGGCCGGTGGCGTCCACCGAGTACAGCCGGACGTTCGTCTCCAGGAACGTGCCGGCCCACGGCACCGGCGGGCCGCCCGCGAACGCCGTGCCGACCAGGCGGAACGGCACCAGCCCCACATAGGTACGCCCGTCGAGCACGTCCGGCGCCACGCCGGCGGGGAGGAGGTGCCGCACGGCGCCGGGGTCGACGGCCCAGTGCAGGAACGCCACGTCGAGCCAGCGTTGCGAGAGCAGGTGCGGGCGGGGCAGCGGCGGCGGGTCCGCCAGCACGGGCTCGATGGGCGTTGCCACGTGCCCATCGTCTCGCGAGCAACGCCACTGCCTCCCGGACGTCCCTCCTGGTACGGAGAACGGGGGCGCGATGCGCACGTCACGAGCGGTAGTTGCCCTGGTCGTGCTGCTGGTACTGGCCTCCTGCGCGGCAAGAGCCGCGCCGGTGAGCGGTCCCGCGCCGACCAGCACCCCCACCGTGCCGGACATGCCACCGCTCCCGGACGAGGGCAGGCGCAGCACGGTGGTCGAGTTCACCGACTGGATCACCGACCCTGCGCTCGACCGGCCGTGGCTGCTCGATCCGTGCCTGCCGACCGCGTACCCGACCGACCGGCAGCGCGTCGGGTTCCGCACCGTGAGCCGGGAGGGTCCCGAGGCGTTCGACGCCCGGCAGCTGGGGGTCTACCCGACGGCCGACGTGGCGGCCGAGGTGCTCGCCGGCTTCCGGCGGGTGCTGGCCGCCTGCCGCACCGGGCAGCTCCCGGGCGGCGCCCGGTGGACGTGGGTCACCGCGGAGACCCCGGACCTCGGCGACGAGGGCTTCCTCGCCGCGTCCACGTTCGTGGCGCCGGAGTACGCGAGCAACGGCGCCCGCATCGCCGTGACCCGGGCCGGGAACGCGGTCTTCCTCGCCCACGCGACCGGCGAGTACTACACCGCGGAGATCGACGACGGGGCGCAGGCCGTCCGGGAGGTCGCGGAGCGGTTCCTCGACTCGCTCTGATTGGCTCGACCCCATGTCGCTGCCTACGGCCGGGTCCGGTCGAGCGGAAGAGGTGCTCGTGGTCACCGGCGGCAGCCGGGGGATCGGCGCCGCGGTCACGCGGGCGGCGCACGCGCGTGGGTATGCGGTGTGCGTCGCGTACTCGAGTGACGACGCGGCGGCCGACCGGCTGCGTTCCGACCTGCCCGGGGTCGTCACCGTCCGGGCGGACGTCGCCGACCCCGCTTCCGCGGTGGCCCTCTTCGACGCGGCGGAGGAGGCGTTCGGCCCGGTCACCGCGCTGGTCAACAGCGCGGGCGTGACGGGGAGGCTGGGCCGGTTCGTGGACGCGTCGGTCGCGACGCTGCGGCGGGTGCTCGAGGTCAACGTCCTCGGCACGATGCTCTGCGCGCAGGAGGCGGTGCGCCGCTGGGAGGTGCGGGGCACGGCGGGGCGGATCGTCAACGTGTCCTCGACGGCGGCCACGCTCGGCTCGCCGGGTGAGTACGTGCACTACGCGGCAGGCAAGGCGGCGGTGGAGACCTTCACGCTCGGCCTGGCCAAGGAGGTCGCGGCGCAGGGGATCCGGGTCAACGGGGTCGCGCCCGGCACCGTCCACACCGGGATCCACGCCGCGGCGGGGGATCCCGGGCGGCCGGAACGAGTGGTCGCTCGGGTGCCGATGGGGCGGATCGGGGAGCCGGAGGAGATCGCCGCGGCCGTCCTGTGGCTGCTCTCGGACGAAGCGTCCTACGTCACGGGCGCGGTGCTGCGCGTCGGCGGCGGCCTCTGACCCTCCCGCCTGGGGGGCGGTGGCCGGCGCCACAGCAAAACAGTTGTAGAGGCCAACTAACCTAGCTATAGTTGTTGGTAGCAACCAACTGGAGGCTCCTGTGATCACCCCGGGAACGGCGGACGAGCTGCTCGAGCTCCTGCGCGCGATCATGCGGGCGAACCGGACGGCGCGCCTCGGCCCCGAGTCGGAGGACATGCCCGGCTGGAAGTTCGCCGTGCTCGGCCTGCTCGCCAGGGAGGGGGAGCAGCGCCTCGGCCAGGTGGCGGCGCACCTCGAGGTCGATCCCTCGGTGGCCAGCCGCCAGGTCGCCATGCTGGAACAGCTCGGTTTCGTCACGCGGCGCCCCGACCCCGCGGACCGCCGCGCGCAGCTGCTCGCGATCTCCCCGGCGGGGCTCGCCGCTCGTGACGGGTACCTCGCCATGCGGGCCCAGTGGGTAGCCGAGGCCCTCCGGAGCTGGGACGACGCCGAGGTCGCCCACCTCGTCACGCGGCTGAAGCAGCTGGTCGGCGACCTGCACTGCGCGATCGCCGCCCACCAGCGACCGGCCGTGCGGGTGCCGTCATGACCTCCACAACCACCCGTGCCCGCGCATCGGCCCGAGGAGAAGAAGTGTCAACCACAGCGGAGGAGACGCTGCCCGTCCAGGCCGCCGTCGTCCACCGTCCGACTGCAGCGGACAGCGGACGGATGTCGCGCCGGCAGACCCTGGAGGCGCTCTCCGGGATGCTGCTCGCGATGTTCACGGCGTTCCTGTCGTCGACGATCGTGTCGAACGCGCTGCCGACGATCATCACGGACCTGCACGGCACGCAGAGCCAGTACACGTGGGTGGTCACCGCCACCCTGCTCGCCTCCACGGCCACCACGCCGATCTGGGGCAAGCTCGCCGACCTGTTCAGCAAGAAGCTGCTGGTGCAGCTGGCGATCACGATCTTCACGGTCGGCTCGATCCTCGCGGGGTTCTCCCACTCCGTCGGCACGCTGATCGGCTGGAGGGTGCTGCAGGGCGTAGGCCTCGGCGGGCTGCAGGCGCTGATCATGATCGTGATGGCGGCGATGATCAGCCCGCGCGAGCGCGGCCGCTACACGGGGATCATCTCGACCGTCATGTCGGTCGCCCCCGTCGCCGGACCGCTGATCGGCGGCCTCATCGTCGACACCGACTGGCTGGGCTGGCGGTGGTGCTTCTGGGTGGGTGCGCCGCTCGCCGCGGTCGCGCTGGTGGTCGTGCAGCGCACGCTCAACCTCCCGGTCGTCAAGCGCGAGGTCAGCATCGACTACCTGGGCGCGGCGCTGATCGCGGGCGGCGTCTCGGCCCTGCTGATCTGGGTGACGCTCGCCGGCAACCAGTTCGCATGGGGCTCCACCACCTCGTTGGCCCTCGCCGGCCTCGGTGCGGTGCTCATCGTGCTCTTCCTCGTGGTGGAGGCGCGGGCCAAGGAGCCGATCATCCCGCTGCGCCTGTTCCGCGACCGCACCACCACGCTCGCGACCCTCGCGAGCATCGCCGTCGGCGTGGCCATGTTCGGCGGCGCCGTCTTCCTCGGCCAGTACTTCCAGATCGCGCGCGGCTACTCGCCGACCACCGCCGGCCTGCTCACGCTGCCGATGATCCTCGGGTCGATGATCGCGGCGACCGGCTCCGGAATGCTCATCACGCGCTACGGCAAGTGGAAGATCTACCTGGTCCTCGGCGCGGTCTTCCTGCTAGTCGGGTTCGGCCTGCTCTCGACGATCGACCACAGCACGAACATGGCGCTGCTCGGGGCGTTCCTGTTCGTCCTCGGCCTCGGCATGGGGATGTCGATGCAGAACCTCGTGCTGGCCGTGCAGAACTCCGTCTCCGCCGCCGACCTCGGGGCCGCCAGCTCCACCGTCACGTTCTTCCGTTCCATGGGCGGCACCGTCGGCGTCTCGGTGCTGGGTGCCGTGCTCGCGTCCCGGGTCTCCGAGCTGACCGACCAGGGCCTCGCCACCGCCGGGGTGGCCGTGCCCGCGGGGTCCGGCGAGGTCGGCATCGGCAGCCTGAACGAGCTGCCGGCCGCGATCGCCGCGATCGTCCGCGCGGCATACGGCGACGCGACGGCCTGGATCTTCATGATCGCCGGCGCCCTCGCGATCATCACCTTCCTGTCCGTCCTGGCCATCCGCGAGGTGCCGCTGCGCACCGAGACGGGCATGGAACGCGCCGAGGCCGAGGCCGTCTCGCCGAACGGCAACGGCAGCAACGGCCACCGGCCTCCGGAGGTGGAGGTCGCGGCCGTCGCGCCGCCGCGGCCGTCCCCGCGGCCGCGCCAGACCCCGCCTGGCCCCGCCGTCCACGGCACCGTCTCCCGCGCCGACGGCGCTGCGGTCAGCGGGGCCGTCGTCACGGTCACCGACCACGGCGGGCGGCAGGAGGGGAGCGCGGCCACCGGGCGCGACGGGACCTACCGCGTCACGTTGCCGACCGGCGGCACCTTCCTCGTGGTCGCCGCCTCCGGCGCGCTGGAGCCGCATGCCGCCCTGGTGCCGGTGGACGGTCGGCCGGTCCGGCACGACATCGTGCTCTCCGGTGGCAGCGGGGTGCACGGCCTCGTCACCGGCGACGGCGTTCCGGTTCCCGACGCGTCCGTCACCCTCATCGACGCGCAGGGCGCCGTCGCCGGTGCCACCCGGAGCAACGGCAGCGGCAGGTTCCGCATCCCCGGCGTGCCGGAGGGCCGGTACACGCTGGCCGCCGCCGCGCCCGGTCACCCGCCGCTGGCCGTGAGCGTGCGGCTGAACCAGGGCAGGTACACCGAGCGCGACCTCGCACTGCCGGCCCGCGCCGCGGTGCGCGGCACCGTCCTCGCGACGGGCGCCGTCGTCGACCACGCCCTCGCCACGCTCGTCGACTCCGACGGCGCCGTGGTGGCGTCCGCGATCACCGGGGCCGACGGCGCGTTCGAGTTCGCCGACCTGCCCGCAGGCACGTACACCCTCACCGCGCGGGGCTACGACCCCGTGGCCCAGGTCGTGCACGTCGCGGCCGGGACGGTGGCCACCGCGGTCGTGGAGCTGGTGCCGCCGTCCGTCGAGCGTGTGCGATGAGCGGCGGCGCGGTGGCAGGCCGGCTGGCCTCCCCGGACGGCGGCCCGCTCGCCGGCATGCTCACCGTTGTCGACGCAGCAGGCGGGCAGGCGGCCCGCGCCACCAGCGGCGACGACGGGCACTTCCTCCTCGACGGGCTGCCCGCGGGTGGCTACACGCTGGTGGTCGCCGCGCCCGGCAGGCAGCCGCGCGCCAGGACCGTGACGGTGGCCGACGACCGGATCACCCCGCTCGGCGTGCTGGAGCTCGCCCCGGAAGGTGGCCTCGTCCTGCCGGCGCCGGGCACCTGGACGATCGATCCGCAGCACTCCAGCATCCGCGTGAGCGCCCTCCACCTGGGGATGAGCCGCATCCACGCCCGGCTGCCCCGCTTCGCGGGCCACATCGAGGTGGCCGACCCGTTCGAAGGCAGCTCGGTGGAGGTCACCATGGACCCGGCCGCCGTCGACTCCGC
Source organism: Pseudonocardia cypriaca (assembly GCF_006717045.1). NCBI lineage: Bacteria > Bacillati > Actinomycetota > Actinomycetes > Pseudonocardiales > Pseudonocardiaceae > Pseudonocardia > Pseudonocardia cypriaca. The sequence goes on along the minus strand of NZ_VFPH01000002.1, from coordinate 1,022,577 downwards.
CGAACCCGACCGCGACGCCCACCTGCGCAGCCCCGACTTCCTCGACGTCGCCCGCTACCCCGAGATCCGGTACAAGAGCGAAGGGCTGCGGCGCGTCGACGCCGAGCGCTTCACGCTCGACGGCGTCCTCACCCTGAAAGACGTCAGCGCAGCTGTGCCACTGCACGTCGTCCACGGCGGCACCGGCCCGGACCTCGCAGGCGGCACGCGCGTGGCGTTCTCCGCCTCCACCGAGCTGTCCCGCGACGACTTCGCGATCAGCTGGAACCAGCCGGTGCTGGCCGGCGTGCTCGCCGTCGGCCGGTCCCTGCGCGTCGAGATCGACATCCAGGCCTTCCGCGTCTAGCACTCCAGTTGGATCTCTGAGTCTGCCGTGGCTGCGGGCGTGATCCGCGGTATCGGTTGGCTATGGCTGTTGCGGCAGCCATGAGCAACCGCTATACGCGATCTTGACGGGCATGATCCGGGTGACCCGAGTCGGGGACGGCGCGCCCACCGAACGGTTCCCGCCCACGACGGCACCAACGGCACCGACTGCGTTCCGCGGAACGCGCCCGCACCCGTGATCACCGGATCGACCCGAGAACTGGCTCTTCCATCGCATACCCATATGGGTATATGTTTGTCACATGGCTCGAGCGGCGACGACGACCGACGCGTTCAACGCGGTGGCCGAGCCCCGGCGGCGGCAGATCCTGGAGATCCTCGCCGCGGGGGAGCGGTCCGTGAGCGATCTCGTCGCAGCGCTCGGTCTGGCGCAGCCGTTGGTCTCGAAGCACCTGCGGGTGCTGCGCGAGGTCGGTCTGGTGCGGGTGCGCGAGGAGGGGCGGCAGCGGCTCTACCGGCTCGAGGGCGGGCCGTTGCGGCCGATCCACGAGTGGGTCGGCGGGTTCGCCTGGACGTGGGAGCGGCGCTTCGAGCGCATGGACGAGGTACTGATGGAACTGGAGGACGACGATGGTGGCACTGAGCGATAGCGGTCTGGGCAAGAGCGGTCTGGGCAGTAAGGGCACGGCGGTCGTGACGACCCCGACCGACACGCAGATCCTGATCACCCGCGAGTTCGCGGCGCCTCGGCGCTCGGTCTTCCGGGTCCTCACCGAGCCGGAGCTGATCAAGAAGTGGTGGAGCGGTGGCTTCGGCGAGGTCGTCATCGCCGAGGTCGACCTCCGGGTCGGTGGCCGTTGGCGCTACGTCATGACGGCCGACGGCCACGAGGTCGGCTTCCACGGCGAGTACCGGGAGGTCGTCCCCGGTGAGCGGTTCGTCTGCACGGAGATCTACGAGGGCGTCCCCGGCGGGAGCGCGCCCGCGCTCTGCAGCTACGACCTCATCGAGGAGGACGGGCGCACTACGCTTCGCCTGCTCACCGAGATGGCCTCGAAGGAGGACCGGGACGCGCTGCTGGCCTCGGGCATGGAGGCCGGTGCGCAGGCCGGGTACGACATCCTGGAGGAGCTCGCGATCTCGTTGCCCGAGTAGCTCGGTCTACGGCCGCGTGCCGACGCCCGTGGCCACCTCGTGGGCGCGCAGCGGCCCGCTGGTGGCCGGGGCGAGCGGCGGGGTGTCCATCCCGGCCCCGTCGCGCAGGCCGGCGAGGAACTCGCCGATGGCGGCCAGTGAGGTGTGCCGCGGCTGCCAGTCGAGCTCGGTGCGGGCGCGGGCGACGCTCATGATCGGCACTCGGAGCACGGCGTCGAACAGGTGGGGCGAGGCCGGGACGAGCCGCAGCTGCCACGCGGCCGCGAGGGCGGCGCGGACGGCCGGGGTGGGCAGCCGTACGACGCGGGCGTCGAGCAGGCGGGCCAGCTCGTGCGCGTCGACAACCGGGTCCGCGGCGATGTTGAACGCGCCGCGCACGTCGCGCACCACGGCCCGCCGGAAGGCGTCGGCGGCGTCGAACGAGTGCAGCGCCTGGAAGCGCAGCCCCGGCAGGTCCGGCACGACCGGGATGAACCTCGACCGGGCGATCGCGTTCGGCAGCAGCGGGCCGGCGAACAGCCTGCGCTGCTCGGTGGCCGCCTCCCGCTTGAAGACGAAGCCCGGGCGCATCCGCACGACCCGTAGCTGCGGGTGCTCGGATTCGAGCCCGTCGAGCACCCGCTCCAGGTAGGCCTTCTCGCGGGTGTAGCCGGCGGTCGGCCACCCGTCGGTCGGCCAGCTCTCGTCGACCTCCCGGTCCTTCGGGCCCGGCGAGTACGCGCCCACCGACGACGCGTACACGAGTGCGCGGACGCCGGCCTCCGCCGCGGCCCGGAACACCCGGATCCCGCCGAGCGCGTTGACCCGCCAGGTGAGCACGGGGTCGTGCGTGGGCTGGAACAGCCACGCCAGGTGCACGACCGCGTCCGCGCCGCGCAGGTGGCGCACGATGTCGTCGGAGGCGATGTCGGCGGTGGCCCACTCGACTCCGTCCGGTCGCCAGTCCGGGAGGCGCCGCGCGAGCCCGAGCACGGAGGTGACGGCGGGATCGGCGACGAGTCCCTGGACGAGGCTGGTGCCGATGTTCCCGGTGGCGCCCACGACGACGACTCGCATGCCGGAGGGGATCCCCCGACGGGGCCAGGGCAAACGGTGTCGCGCGCGCGGTCCGGGGTAGCCGGTGGGGGACGAGCCGTGAGCGAGGAGCAGTGGAGGCGAGTGCACGTGGCCGACTCAGTGGCTGACTACGTCCTGCGGAGGTTGCGGGAGTGGGGTGTCGAGCAGGTCTTCGCCTACCCGGGGGACGGGATCAACGGCCTGGTGGCGTCGTTCGGGAAGGCGGACGACCGGCCGCGGTTCATCCAGTCGCGGCACGAGGAGATGTCGGCCTTCGAAGCGGTCGGGTACGCGAAGTTCTCCGGCCGGGTAGGCGTCTGCATGGCCACCTCGGGTCCGGGGGCGATCCACCTGCTCAACGGCCTGTACGACGCGAAGCTGGACCACGTGCCGGTGGTCGCGATCGTCGGGCAGACCGAGCGCAGCGCGATGGGCGGGTCCTACCAGCAGGAGGTGGACCTGCAGGCCCTGTTCAAGGACGTGGCCAGCGAGTACCTCGTGGAGGTCAACGTCCCGGAGCAGCTGCCGAACGCGGTCGACCGCGCGTTCCGCACCGCGCTGACCCGCCGCGCGCCGACGGCGATCATCATCCCGAGCGACCTGCAGACGCAGCCGTACGCACCGCCGCAGCACGCCTTCAAGCAGGTGCCTTCCAGCGAGCCGGGAATCGTGGCGCCAACGGTTGTGCCCGCCGAGGCGGAGATCGCCCGTGCCGCCGAGGTGCTCAACGCCGGGCAGAAGGTCGCCATCCTCGTGGGGCAGGGCGCGCGCGGCGCGGCCGCCGAGGTGGAGCAGGTGGCCGACGTCCTCGGCGCAGGCGTGGCCAAGGCGCTGCTGGGCAAGGACGTGCTGTCGGACGAGCTGCCGTTCGTCACCGGGTCGATCGGGCTGCTCGGCACCCGCCCGAGCTACGAGCTGATGCGCGACTGCGACACGCTGCTGATCGTCGGCTCCAACTTCCCCTACAGCCAGTTCCTGCCCGAGTTCGGGCAGGCGCGGGCCGTCCAGATCGACCTCGACGGCACGATGATCGGGATGCGGTACCCGACCGAGGTGAACCTCGTCGGCGACGCGGGCGCCACGCTGCGTGCGCTGCTACCGCTGCTGGCCGGGCCGACCGACCGGGCCTGGCGGGAGGTGGTCGAGTCGAACGTGGCGCGCTGGTGGGACACCATGCAGCGCGAGGCGATGGTGGATGCCGATCCCGTGAACCCGATGCGGATCGTGTGGGAGCTGTCCGAGCGCATCCCGCCCCACGCGATCGTCACGGCCGACTCGGGGTCGGCCGCCAACTGGTACGCCCGCCACCTGCGCATCCGCGGCGACATCCGCGGCTCGCTCTCGGGGACGCTCGCCACGATGGGCGCCGCGGTGCCGTACGCGATCGGGGCGAAGTTCGCCCACCCGGACCGGCCGGTGATCGCGCTCGCCGGGGACGGCGCGATGCAGATGAACGGGATGGCGGAGCTGCTCACGATCGCCCGCTACGCCGAGCGCTGGTCCGATCGCCGCCTCGTCGTGTGCGTGCTGCACAACAACGACCTCAACCAGGTCACCTGGGAGCTGCGGGCGATGGGCGGCTCGCCGAAGTTCACGGAGTCGCAGGAGCTGCCGGACGTCTCCTACGCCGACTTCGCGCGCGGCCTCGGCCTTGAGGCCGTCACCGTCACCTCCCCGGACGAGTTGGGGCCGGCCTGGGACCGCGTGCTCGCCGCCGACCGACCGGCCGTCCTCGACGTGTACTGCGACCCGGAGGTCCCGCCGATCCCGCCGCACGCCACGTTCGAGCAGGCGAAGCAGGCGGCCCAGGCCGTCCTGAAGGGCGACCCGGAGGCGTTCCACCTGGTCGTCGAGGGCGTGAAGACGAAGCTCCAGGAGGCGCTGCCCGGCCGGCGGCGATAGGGGAGGGCCCTCCACCCGCTACCGTCCGGGGACGGCACGGCGAGGAGGGCCATCAGTGAGCCTCGGATCGGCGAGCGCAGGCGGAGCAGGCCCGAGGCCGCGGATCCTCGTGTCGGGCGCGAGCATCGCGGGTCCGGTGCTCGCCTACTGGCTCAGCCGCTACGGCTACCCCGTCACCGTGGTCGAACGCGCCCCGACGCTGCGCAAGACCGGCGGGCATCCGGTCGACCTGTTCCGCCCGGCCATGGAGATCTCCGAGCGGATGGGGGTGCTCCCTCGGATCGAGGAGCTGGTCACCGGCACGAAGCGGCTGGTCGTCACCCGGGAAGGTGCGGCGGGGCCGGTCGAGATCGACCTCGGCAAGCTGTTCGGCGCGGCCTCCGACCGCCATGTCGAGATCATGCGCGACGACCTGAGCGAGATCTACTACGACGCCGCCCGCGACGACGTGGAGTACGTCTTCGGCGACCGGATCACCGCGATCGACCCGGACGGTTCCGTCACCTTCGAGAACGGTGGGCACCGCCGCTTCGATCTCGTGATCGGAGCCGACGGCCTGCACTCCGGGGTGCGCACGCTCGTCTTCGGTGACGAGGCCCGTCACGTCCACCTCGCAGGCGCCTACATCTCCGTGTCGTCGGTCCCGAAGGAGTTCGGCCGGGCCGGGGAGATGCGCATGCACACGGGCCCCGGGCGCGCGGCCGTGGTTCAGACCGCGCAGCACCTGACCGACGCGCGAGCCGCCTTCCTGTTCCGTCGCGACCACGAGCTCGACTACCACCACCGGGATGCGCCGCGGCAGAAGGAGGTGCTGCGCGAGACGTTCGCCGGGATGCACCCGGAGGTCGACCGGTGGCTCGACCAGCTGGCGGTCACCCCGGCGTTCTACTTCGACTCGATCACCCAGCTCCAGCTCGACCCCTGGTCACGCGGCCGCGTCACCCTCGTCGGCGACGCCGCGTACTGCCCGGGACCCGCCGTCGGCGGCAGCACCAGCCTCGCCGTCCTCGGCGCCTACGTCCTCGCAGGCGAGCTGGCCCTCGCGGGCGGCGACCACGAGCGCGCCTACCCCGCCTACGAGCGGGAGATGGGTGAGCTGGTCCGGCGCAGCCGCGCGTTCGCCCGCGGCGTCGCCAGGACGCTCATCCCGAACTCGGCACTGGGCGTCCGGGCGGTGGTGGGCGGTGCGCGCCTGATGTCGGCCCTGCCCACGGCGATCGGCCGCGCCATCGCCAAGGCCAACGACAAAGGCCTGCGCCTGCACGACTCGATGCGGGTCAAGGACTACTGACTCCACTCATCGAGTACGGACTTCACACGAAGCGGGTCTTGTGTGAAGTCCCCATGAGGTGCGCGTAGTACGGAGCCGCAGGCCGGTCACGAATGTCGCGGAACCCGTGCGCGCCGGCCTGGCGAGGGGCACACTCGGGGGCATCATCGAGGCTTTGGGGGGAACTGCAGCGTGAGATCCGTTCGGAAGGTGTCGACCGGGGCGCTGGTGGCGCTGGCTGCCATCGTGGCATCCGTGCTGCTCACCGGCGCGGCGAGAGCCGACGAGCCGGCGCCCCCGCCGCCTGCGCTGAACGGCCTCATCGACCCGGCTCTGCTGCAGTCGGTGCAACAGTCGATCGTGGGCGTGGTCGTGATCTGGGAGGAGCCCCAGGACCCGTTCGCCCTCGCCCCGGCGCCCGCGCCTGCGCCCGGCGAGGACGAGCTGCCCGTCATGACGATCTGCACCGGTTGGTTCGACAGCCCGACCACGATCGTCACGGCCGGTCACTGCGTCGACCCGAAGGAGGGCCGGCAGGCGCTCGACAGTCGCAGCGGCCCGGCCATCGACCCGACCACCGGTGCGCCTGCGGCGAACCAGCCCGCGCGCGCGGAGCCCAAGCGCACGGTCTGGGCGTTCCAGCCGCGTGAGATGCAGGGTGCCGTCATCACGGCGCCGGTCATCGTCCGGGTCGACAGCTTCCGCTCGGCCGACGAGGGCGACACCGCCAAGCTCGAGATGTACGGCCTGCCGCCTGCGAAGCCGTTGCCGATCGCTCCGGACGAGCCGCAGCTCGGGGAGACCGTGACGTCGATCGGGTTCCCCGGGCTGAACATCGACTCCACCGACGGCGTCGACGTCAAGGGGCTCGTGAGCGGCGGCAAGACGCCCGCCGAGGTGCTGCAGGACTCCCGGCTCCAGCCGGTGAACACCAGCGGCACGATCACCGCCCGGCAGTTCCGCCAGGGCGTCGCGGTCTACCAGATCAACGCCGACCTCGCCGAGGGCATCTCCGGTGGGCCCACCATCAACGCGCGCGGCGAGGTCCTCGGGATCAACAGCCAGATGACCGTGCCGTTCCTCGGTCAGAACTTCAACGTCATCACCGACACCGGGATGCTGCGCGACTTCCTCGGGCAGGGTGCCCCCCAGCCGGGAGCCGCCGCGCCGGCCAACGAGCCGAGCCAGGTCGCGATCGAGAACACCGCGGGCGGGAGCGGCCAGGCCGCACCGCTGACGGTCGTCATCGCGCTGGTCGGCGGGGCGATCCTCGGCGCGATCCTCATGTGGCTCTTCGCGCGCCCGAGGACCTCCCGGAGGACGACGACCGGCACGCCGGCCGATCCGGCCTGATCGAGCCGAGCGGCTACCAGCGACCCCGCTGGTTCGGGATCCGCATCGCCAGGACGACGGCGCCACCCATCACCGCCGCGAGGACGAGGAACGCGGCGGTGTTGGCCGCAGCGGGGTCGGTGGCGGCCGAGGTCACGGCCGTGACCACCGAGACCGCGATGATCGCCCCGGCCTGCCGGAACAGCACCCGGAGGCCCGAGACCGCCGCGGCCTGCTCCGGCACGAGGTGCATCCCCGCGTTGGCCGAGGACGGGGCGGCGAGGCCCATCCCGAACCCCATCACCGCGGCGCCGAGCGAGAGCCAGAGTTCGGGTCCGGTGTGCACGGGTGGGAGGCCGGTGATCAGCAGCGAGACCGTGATCGCGGCCATCCCGGCGAGCAGGAGCGGCCGGTGTCCGAGCCGGCGCAGCAGCCCGACGGCCAGCGCGGACAGCGCGATCATGAAGACGGCCCGGACCGTGAGCAGGCCACCGGAGGCGATGGGCGTCATCTGGTAGCGGATCTGGGCGTAGTGCGGCAGCAGCGCGGAGAACCCGATCACCGCGGCGCCGAACAGGACGTTCATGACGTTCATCAGGCCCAGCCGCTGCCCGGTCAGCAGCCGGGGCGAGACGATCGGGTCGGGGTGCCGGTGCAGGTGCCGCAGCAGGAACCGCCCGGCCACCAGCGCGACGGCGGCGGCGCCCACCACCGACGCCGGTCCGGTCCACCCCTCGCCGAACGAACCGATGCGGGTGATCGCCACCATCCCGGACAGCAGCAGCGTGGTGAGCCACGCGATCCCGCCGACGTCGACGCGGGCAGGCGCCGTGCGGGGCGTCTCGCGGATCAGCACCCGCCCGAGGCAGATCAGCAGGACCCCGACCGGCACGTTGATGAAGAAGATCTCCCGCCACGACGCGAACGTGAGGATGAGGCCGCCTGCCAGCGGTCCCAGGATCGCGCCGATCGGGAACGCCGTGCTGAAGAGCGCGATCGCGCGGTCGCGGTCGCGCCCGAACTCGGCGGAGACGATCGCGGTGGCCACCGGCAGCAGCGCGCCGCCCGCGAGCCCCTGCAGGAACCGGAAGACGATCAGCTGCGCCGTGCCGGAGGAGAGCCCGCAGAGCACCGACGCCACCGTGAAGGCGGCGACGGCGAGCAGGAACACGCGCCGGGCGCCGAACCGGTCGCCCATCGGCCCGGCGAGCGGCAGGACGAGGATCTGCCCGACGGAGTAGATCGTGATCGTCCAGCCCGTCCAGGCGAGGCTCGCGCCGAGGTCGTTCTGCATGGCCGAGAGTGCCGTGGCCACCGAGGTCTGGTCGATGGCGTGCATCAGCATCGCGAGCACGACGGTGGCGAACACCAGCCAGCGGATCAGCGCCCGGCGCGGTGCGGCATCGACGGTCACGGTCACCGGATCCCTCCCGCTAGTTGCTTGACGGCAAGCAATCTAACACTCGGGTGTCCGCTCGTGCTGCCGTCCGCCCTGGTTTCATGGGCAGATGCAGGGCGGAGGGTTGGGCGCGGCCTTCGACACCGAGGCCGCGGTGCGGCTGCGGCGCGTGATCGGCAAGCTCGCGCGCTCGATGAACGAGTCGGCGTCGAGCGAGGAGCTCACCCCCACCCAGGCGTCCGTCCTCGGGGTGGTGGTCGCGCGCGGCCCGATCCGGATCTCCGCGGTGGCCGACCTCGAGGGCGTCAACCCGACGATGCTCTCGCGCGTGATGGGTGTGCTGGAGCAGAAGGGGCTGATCGAGCGCTCCTCGGCCACCTCCGACCAGCGCGGTGTGGTCGCCGAGGCCACGGTCGAGGGGCGCGAGAAGAGCACGCGGATCATGGAGCGCCGCACCGCGACCCTGCTCGCGGTGGTCGAGCAGCTCCCCGCGGAGACCGCGAGCGCGCTGCTGGCCGCCCTGCCCGCGCTGGAAGAGCTGACCGCCGCGTTCGCGGCGCGCCGGCCGACCCTCGCCCGCGAGGGCTGAGCCGCACTTCACAAAGGCAGTACCAACTTCACACAGGGCCCGCCCTGTGTGAAGTGCCTACTGGGTTTGTGAAGTGGCGTCGGCCCGGTCGAACTCGCGCGCGCGGACGGCTGCCAGGAACTCCGTCCACGACGACTCGGTGTGGCGGTGTGGGGGCAGCGCGCGGTTCTTCGTGTCGCGCACGGCTACCGCGGTGGGGAGGAACGCCACCTCGACGCATGAGTCACCGTTGCCGCCGCTGAAGCTGCTCGTGAACCAGCGGAGCTCGTCGTCGCCCACGGCCTTCTCCTTCGGACGGGCTCACCCCCCGGCCAGCCGGCGGATCAGCGCCTGCGACTCGGCCGGGTCGAGCGCATCTGACAGCACGCGCTCGAACGCAAGCCTAGCCCGGCTTACCTCCCCGGCCTTGTCGATCATCAGCGCTCCGACGGTGTGCTCGATGTAGGCCATGTCCGGCTCATCGAGCTCTCCGAAGTGGAGGATGCTGAATCCGGAGGCCAGCGCGGCGTGGGCACCGACGGCGGTCGGCAGCACGTGCAGGGTGACGGTGTCCAGCCCGGTGAGCGCGATCAGGTGGTCGAGCTGCTTGCGTAGCTCGTCCGGCCCGCCGACCGGGCGGTGCAGTACGGACTCGTCGATCACCGCCACCAGCTCGAGGGGATTGTCGGCGGAGGACAGACGCTGCTGGCGGTACATGCGGGCGGCAACCTCGTTGTCGAGCTGCTCCTCGGTGCGTCGCACCGGCACCGCACGCATCAACGCCCGGGCGTAGTCGGCGGTCTGCATCAGACCGGGCACGTAGCCGAGGGTGAAGATCTGGACGCGGCTCGCCTCGGTCTCGAAGGCGATGTAGCTGTTGTTGCCCAGACCGAAGGCCCGCCACCACCCGGGCTGCTGGGCCTCCCGGGCCAGGTCCAGCAGCTCGTTCCACCGGGTGCCCCCGGCGTCGTAGATGTCGAGCATGCTCTTCACCCAGTGCACGTCGATCATGACCTGGGCGTTCTCGACCCGGCTGAGCTTGCTCACCGAGAAGTCCAGCTGCGGCGCGGCCTGTTCCAGGGTGAGGCCGGACTGCTCGCGCAGCAGCTTCAGTTGCCTGGCCAGCACCCGACGCCGGATCATGGAACCCTCGTGCCGCGTCACGTGACCCCCCGCTGCGTCCTGGTCACGGATCGTGGCACAGGGGATCGCGGGACCGGGATTCCCGCTCCCACCTTTCCCGGCGTCGGGTCGGAGGAGCTACAGCTCGCTCTCCGTGCGCCGGTGCGCGGTGGCCTTCAGGGCGAGGACGGCCGCGGCCGACACGAGGGTGCCGGTGACGATCGCGACCAGGTAGCCGAGCGGGTTGCCGACCAGCGGGAGCACGAAGATCCCACCGTGCGGGGTGGCGGCGGCCACCCCGAAGGCGGCCGACAGCCCACCGGTCACCGCCGAGCCGGCCAGGAGGGACGGCAGCACCCGCAGGGGGTCGGCGGCGGCGAACGGGATGGCGCCCTCGGTCACGTACACCGCGCCGAGGAGCCAGGCCGCGCGCCCGTTCTCCCGCTCGGCGGGGGTGAACCACTGGCGGCCGACGGTGCTCGCGACTGCCATGGCGAGCGGTGGGGTCATCCCAGCGGCCATGACGGCGGCCATGATCGTCTGTGCCTCCGGGGCGCCGGTGGCCAGCCCGGCGACGGCGAACGTGTAGGCCGTCTTGTTGATCGGCCCGCCGAGGTCGACGGCCACCATCAGGCCGACGACCGCACCGGCCACCACGAGGCTGCCGGTGGAGAGGTCGGCGAGCCTGCTCGTCAGCGCACCGGTCAGGGCGGCCAGCGGGGTGCCGACGACGAGCCACATGACGGCGCCCGTGACCAGCGTGCCGGCGAGCGGCAGGACCAGCACCGGACGTAGCCCCGCGACGGCGCGCGGAGGGTGCCAGCGGGCCACCCACTCGACCACGACGCCTGCGACGACCCCGGCGACGAGCCCGCCGAGGAAGCCGGCTCCGGTCTGGACGGCGACGCTGCCGCCGACGAACCCGGGCACCAGCGCCGGGCGGTCGCCGATGGCGTGGGCGACGTACCCGCCGACCACCGGGACGAGGAGCCCGAAGGTGAGGGTGCCGAGCTGGTGCAGCAGCGCCGCCCAGCTGGTGGGGGCGAGCCAGTCGAAGCCGGCGGTCACCGGTGGGGCGGCGGCGACCGTGGGGCCGCCGAGTGCGTAACCGAGCGCGAGCAGCACGCCGCCGGTGACGACGAACGGGATCGCGTAGCTCACGCCCTGCATGAGCTTGCCGTGGATCGTGGCGAACCGCGGGATCGAGGTGGGGTGGGTCAGCGTGGGAGCGTCCATGTGAGGCCTCCTGTCGTCAGGTGGCGAGGGCTTCGAGGCCCGGGTACGGCCGCCGGTCGGTGGTGGGTCCGCTCAGCTGGGCGTGGAGCGCGCCGAGCTGCGCGGTGTGCCGGCGGAGGGCGGCGGAAATGCCGGCGAGCACGCGTTCGCCGCCGCCGAGGGCGGGCACGGCCAGCGCCGCGGCCACGGCGGCGAGCGCGGCGACCGCCGCGAAGGCGACGTGCAGCCCGACCGACTCGGCGACGATCCCGAGCAGCGGCGGCCCGCCGAGCAGCCCGGTGTAGCCGACGGTCGAGGCGAGGGCGACCCCGCCCGCCCCGGCGTGGGCACCGGCCCGGGCGATCGCGATCGGGAAGACGTTGGCCAGGCCGAGCCCGATCAGCACGAAGCCCGCGAGCACGATGTCGACGGCCGGTGCTGCCGCGACCAGCAGCGCCCCGGCGGTGGCGAGCAGGGCTCCACCGGTCACGACGCGGGTGGGGCCCAGCGCGTGCACGAGGGCGTTCCCGGCCAGCCTGCCGCAGGCCATGGCGAGGGAGAACCCGGCGTAGCCCGCGGCCGCGAGCACCGGGGTGGCGCCGATCTCCTTCAGGTGCAGCGCTCCCCAGTCGGTGACGGCGCCCTCGCCGAACGCGGTGGACCCGGCGATCACGCCCAGCAGCACGACGAGACCGCGGGTGGTGCCGCGCAGCGCCGGCTCGTCGCCGTCCCGCGTGGGCCGGCCGTCGGCGGCCAGCAGGACCGGCGCCACGGTCGTCGTCGCGAGCACCCCGAGCGCACCGACGACGAGCAGGTGCACGGCGGGTGGGGCGAATGACGCGACCGCCCCGCCTGCCGCGGCCCCGGCGAGCCCGCCGAAGCTGAACCCGGCGTGCAGCGACGGCAGCACGGGCCGGTGGGCCACGGCCTCGACCTGCACGCCGATGGCGTTCGCCGCCACGTTCAGCGTGCCGGTGGCGGCGCCGAACACGAGCAGCGCGACCGCGAGCTCTGGTACCGAGCCGGTGAGGCCGGGGAGGGCGAGCGCGGCGCAGGTGGCGATCGCGGCGGCGACTCCGGCCAGCCCGGGCCCGAGGCGGGCGCACAGCGCACCGGTCAGCTGCATGCTGGCCAGCGCGCCGAGGGAGACGCAGAGCAGGGCGAGCCCGAGCGCCGTCGGGCCTGCGCCGATGCCGGCTGCGACGTCGGGGATGCGGGAGGCCCACGAGCCGAAGACCGCCCCGTCCACCGTGAACAGCACGGTGGCGGCGATCCGGTGCCTGCGCACCGGGGGAGGGGTCGACCTGCGGCGGATCTGCAGGCGTGCGGGATCGAGGGGGAAAGGCATCGGGGATCCGGTTCCACGAGTTCGTCGGCTTCGTCCGGTCAATGGCGCGGCGACGGCGGGCACCTCGTTCCAGCATCCCCGCAAGCTGCTCCAGAATCGATCCAGAGAGCGGTGAGTCGCCTCACGGCACCGACCCCGATCCCGACGAGCGGCGCGTTCGTCGGATAGGTACCGACGAACGCCCCGCTCGTCGGAAAGTGTCAGGCCCCGAGCCCATACTCGGTGGATGGTCACGGTCGACGAGGTGCGGCGGCTGGCCCTGTCGCTGCCGCGCACCACCGAGCACCTCATCCACGACCGCGTGAAGTTCCGGGTGAAGCAGATCGTCTACATCGCGTTCTCGCGGGACGAGTCGGTGATGGGCTTCGCGTACCCGAAGGAGGAGCGCGACGCGCTCATCGCGTCCGACCCCACGAAGTTCCACCTACCGCGGTTCTCCGAGCAGCGGTACCACTGGGTGGAGGCGTGGACGGCCGCGCTCGACGAGGACGAGATGCGCGAGCTGGTCGTCGACGCCTGGCGCATGGTCGTGCCGAAGAGCGTGGCCGCGGCTCACCTGGGCCGCTAGCCGGCACGCCGCCACGCGGCCGCGCGCAGCAGGCGCAGGCCGTTGAGCGCGACCACCACCGTGGAGCCCTCGTGCCCGGCCACGCCGAGCGGGAGCGGCAGGGTGCCAACGAGGTCCCACGTCACGAGCGACGCGATCACCGTGGCCGCGATCGCGACGTTGGCCACGACCACCCGGCGGGCGCGGCGGGAGAGGCCGAGCAGGTTGGGCAGGGTGGTGAGGTCGTCGCGCACGATCACGACGTCGGCCGTCTCGACCGCCAGCGCGATGCCCCGCCCGCCGAGCGCCACCCCGACGTCGGCCGTGGCGAGCGCGGGGGCGTCGTTCACACCGTCGCCCACGAGCAGCACCCGCCGGCCTGCGGCCTGCAGCTCACGCACCGCGGCTGCCTTGGCGTCGGGGAGGAGACCGGCCCGCACGTCGGTGATCCCGACGGCGTCGGCGACCCGCTGCGCGGCGGCCGCGTTGTCGCCCGTGAGCAGGACGGGCGCCGTGCCGGTGAGCTCCGTGAGCCGGGTGACGGTGCCGGCCGCGTCCGGGCGGAGCCGGTCGACGAGCGCGAGCAGTCCGGCCGGACGGCCGTCGGCGATCACGGCGACCACCGTGGCGCCGCCCGCCTCCAATGTGGCGACCTCCGGGACACCGTCCAGCACCGCCGGTGAGCCGACGACGACGTCCGTCCCGCCGACCGTGGCGCGGACGCCGCGTCCGGGCACGGAGCTGAACCCCGTGGCCTCGGCGACGGGCAGCCCGCGTCGGTGGGCGGCCTGCACGATCGCGGCGGCGAGGGGGTGCTCGCTGGGGCGCTCGGCGGCCGCGGCGAGCGCGAGCACGGCGTCCTCGTCGAGCCCGCCGAGCGGCGTCACCGACTCCAGGTGCGGCCTGCCCTCCGTGAGCGTGCCGGTCTTGTCGAACGCGACGACGCCGGTGCGGCCCAGCGCCTCCATCGCCACCGCCGACTTCACGAGCACACCGCGCCGACCGCCGTTCGCGATCGCGGCCAGCAGCGGCGGCATCGTCGCGAGGACGACCGCGCAGGGGGACGCCACGATCATGAACGTCATCGCGCGCAGCAGCGTGGGCTCGAAGGCCGCGCCGAAGGCGAGCGGGATCGCGACCAGCGCGAGCGCGCCGGCCACCACGGCCACCGAGTAGCGCTGCTCGACGCGCTCGATGAACAGCTGCGTGCGCGCCTTGGCGGCCGAGGCCTGCTCCACCATCGCGGCGATGCGCGCCACCACCGACTCCGCCGCCACCCGCTGGACGACGACCCGCAACGCGCCGGTGCCGTTCACCGTGCCGGCGAAGACCTCGTCCCCGGGCCGCTTCGGGGTGGGCAGGCCCTCGCCGGTGATGGAGGCCTGGTCCACCTCGCTGGTCCCGGAGACGACGACCCCGTCGGCGCCCACCCGCTCACCGGGCCGGACGAGCACCATGTCGCCGACGGCGAGGTCGGCCACCGGCACGCTCGTCTCCGTGCCGTCGTCCCGCAGCAGCGTGGCGCGCTCGGGGGCGAGGTCGAGCAGCGCACGCACGGACTCCTCGGTGCGCCGCGTGACCACGGCCTCCACCGCGCCGGAGGTGGCGAAGATGACGATCAGCAGGGCGCCGTCGAAGACCTGGCCGATGGCGGCGGCGGCGATCGCGGCCACGACCATCAGCAGGTCGACGTCGAGCGTCCGTTCGCGCAGCGCGCGCAGCCCGGCCAGCCCGGGCTCCCAGCCGCCTGCCGCGTAGCAGGCGAGGTACAGGGTCCACCAGACCGGCGCGGGGGTGCCGGCCAGCTGGGCTGCGCAGCCGGCGGCGAAGAGCGCGAGCGAGGCCGCGGCCCACCGCACCTCCGGCATCGCGTGGATCGGTGCGCGGCGACGGGCCGGGAGCGCGGCAGGACGTTCCAGGGTGACCACGGCGAGGAACAATAGCTGCGCATATGCGAAGGTTCAAAGGCAGTCAGGTAGTTGTGGCCTCCGCTACCCTCGGAACGTGCACGGCACCCTGCCCGACTTCGACATGCCCGGCGACGACGAGGCCCAGGCCGCCGCCGAGCGCTTCCGGCTGCTCGCCGACCCCACGCGGGTGAAGATCCTCTGGGCGCTGTCGCAGGGGGAGACGTCGGTGGCCTGCCTCGCCGAGCTCGTGGGCGCCACTCCCACCGCGGTCAGCCAGCACCTGTCGAAGCTGCGCCTCGCCGGCCTGGTCCGGGGCCGGAGGGACGGCACGTTCGTGCACTACACCGCGGTCGACGCCGACGTGGCCGCCCTGCTGGCCGCGGCGCTGGGCGCGGCGACTTCACACACCCAGTAGGCACTTCACACACGGCCCGCCCTGTGTGAAGCCGGGGCTCGGTCTGTGAAGTGGTCGTAGACGGCCTGCAGTGCACGGGACCCGTTCTCGGGGGAACAGCCTCTTCGCCGTCCTGGACAGGGTTCGTGGCGCCTGGTCAGCCTTGCCCGGACGCAACCCCCACCACGAGGACGGCCATGAACCGCTTCGAGAAGGCCCTGTACGAGACGATGACGCCGACCGCCGAGCTGCTCGAACGCACCACCGAGCCGCTGCACCGGGCGATCCTGCTGAACTTCTGGCGGCACGTCCACCTGGAGGGATCGGGCCGGTTCGACGAGATCGTCGCGCCCGACATGATGGTGGACCATCCCGTGTACCGGGTCACCTGGGGCGCCCACCCGGCCGTGATCGAGGGCAAGGACGGCGTCGTCGCTTTCTACAACAGCGTCGGGAACTCCGTGCTGTGGAACTCCGACGACCGCATCGCCGTCGCCGACTGGGGCGTGGCCGACGAGCTCACCTTCCACCAGCTGGCCAGGGGCTCGGACCTGCGCGCCGTCGGATACGACGACGTCCCTGACCCGGACCGGCTCTACCACGTCTCCAGCCGCCAGGCCTTCGTCTGGCCGTACGACGAGCGCGGCCGCCTCGCGGGGGAGCACCTGTACGAGGACCCGACCAGCGTGCGGATCGAGGAGGTCGACCCCGCCGAGGCGATCACGGCCGAGCGGGTCCGCGAGATCCATCTGGAGCTCCTCGGCCGGCTGGAGGAGTCGCGGGGCGAGCGGTTCTGGGTGCTGGAGAACCAGTAGGGCCGGAGGCACGGTGCCGTCGGGTTCGCCCGGACGCGCGCTCCGAGCCGCCGTTCTGCCCTCTCGCGTTCAGGCCCTTCGACCCTGTCCGCCCGCCCGCCCGATGCGCGACGCTCATACCCGTCGGAGGAACGGGCAGCCTGCAGCCGCTGAGGGCCAACGGGGGGACGTGGCCGGCGCGGCGGGCCCGGCGCCCAGGACCGGGTGGGAGGGGTCGGAACGGGGCGCCTCCGGCCGGTCCGGGGCCGTACAGCCGTGCTGGGGAGCAACGGCTGCGCGGCCCCGGACTCGCCTCCGAGCTGCTGGTGCAGGTCCGGTGTCGGGACGCGGTGTAGCGGGAATCCGGGAGGGGCCGAGAGCCGGCGGTCAGCCGGTCGCCGAGCGACTGCGGAAGCAGGTGGTGAAGGCGGTGTCGATCGTGCGGGCCGGTGCCGCGTTGCTGCGTTCCGTGCTGCCGGGCACCGGCCGGGCGCGCATCCGAACGTGTGGAACGCTCGCCGGGCGGCTCGACGGGCTGGTCGCAGCCGACGTCATGACGCCCCGGCCCTACCTGGCGCCCGGGTGGTGGACGGTGCAGGCCCTCGTCGAGCACCTGCTCGGCCCCGACGGGCCCCGGTACCGGGTGTTCCCGGTGGTCGACGTCCACGGCCGCCTGCTCGGGCGCCTGCACCTCGCCGAGCTGGGCGCGATCGACCGGGACGCGCGCGCGACGACGACCGTCGCCGACGTCGCGCGTCCCGTGCCACCCGAGCTCGTCGTCGACTCCGGCATGCCGCTCGAGCAGGTCCTGCGGCGCCCCCACGGCCCGTGCCGCGAGATCGTCGTGCAGCACGGGGGCCGGGTGGTCGGCGTCATCGCCACGACGGATCTGCAGCGGGCGGCCGAGCTCGCGGCGCTGCGGTCGGACGCCTCCGAGCACGACGTGCCGTGGAACGGGTCGATCGGCTGGGAGTAGGAAGAAGGCCCCCCACGCCATGGCGTGGAGGGCCTCCTTCGAACCGTTCTCAGTCGAGGTAGTCGCGCAGCACCTGCGACCGCGACGGGTGGCGCAGCTTCGACATGGTCTTCGACTCGATCTGCCGGATCCGCTCCCGGGTGACCCCGTAGACCTGGCCGATCTCGTCCAGCGTGCGCGGCTGGCCGTCGGTGAGACCGAACCGCAGCCGCACCACACCCGCCTCGCGCTCCGACAGAGTGGCGAGCACCGACTGCAGCTGGTCCTGCAGCAGCGTGAAGCTCACCGCGTCGACCGCGACGACGGCCTCGGAGTCCTCGATGAAGTCGCCGAGCTGGGAGTCGCCCTCGTCACCGATGGTCTGGTCGAGCGAGATGGGCTCCCGGGCATACTGCTGGATCTCCAGCACCTTCTCCGGGGTGATGTCCATCTCCTTGGCCAGCTCCTCCGGCGTGGGCTCGCGGCCCAGGTCCTGGAGCAGCTCGCGCTGGATGCGGCCGAGCTTGTTGATGACCTCGACCATGTGCACCGGGATGCGGATGGTGCGGGCCTGGTCGGCCATCGCGCGGGTGATCGCCTGCCGGATCCACCAGGTGGCGTAGGTGGAGAACTTGTAGCCCTTGGTGTAGTCGAACTTCTCGACCGCGCGGATCAGGCCGAGGTTGCCCTCCTGGATGAGGTCCAGGAACGCCATCCCGCGGCCGGTGTAGCGCTTGGCCAGCGACACGACCAGGCGGAGGTTCGCCTCCAGCAGGTGGTTCTTCGCACGCTCGCCGTCGCGGACGATCCAGCGCAGGTCGCGGCGCATCTGCGGCGACACCTTCTCGCCCGCGTCGATCGCGCGGCGCATGCGCTCCGCGGCGTAGAGGCCGGCCTCGATCCGTTTGGCGAGCTCGACCTCCTCCTCCGCGTTGAGCAGCGCGACCTTGCCGATCTGCTTGAGGTAGGCGCGGACGGAGTCGGCGGACGCGGTGAGCTCGGCGTCCTTGCGGGCCTGCCGCAGCGCCTCGGACTCCTCCTCGTCCCAGACGAAGTCGGCGGACTGCTTCTGCTGGGAGCTGCGCGTGGTGGGGGCGCGACGGTTGGCGCCCGTGTTGGCGGGCTCGTCCTCCTCGTCGTCCTCCTCGGCTTCCTCGTCCTCGTCGTCGGCAACGACCTCGGGCACGTCGTCCGCGAGATCGGTGTCGAGCTCGACCTCGACGTCCTCCAGCTCGCCGACCTCGGCGTCAGCGAGATCGACCTCGCCCTCGAGGTCGGTGGGCTCGCCCTCGGCGGCGGGGTCGGCCTTCTTCGTGGACTTGGCCGCCGTCTTGGCGGCCCCACCCTTCGCGGCACCCGCGCGGGACCGGGTGGTGCCGGTCTTGGCGGGTGCGCTCGGCCGCTTGCCGGATCGGCGAGCAGGTGCGGGACCTGCCGCCTCGTCGACGGTCGGGTCGATACGGGTTGCGGAGTCTGCGGCTGCCACTAGGCCCTCTCGCTGCGTGCGCTCTATGGTGCGCCGGGAGACGTCGAGCTCCGGCTGCTGGACGAGATGTTGTTCGGTTACCTCGACGGATGGCGCTCGATATGGAGCTCGTGAAGCCCATCCCGCATCGGGGTACCGCACCATTGTAACTGCGCGTGCTCCGCACGTCCGAAGCTGCGCCCAGTGGCTGGTCCGCAGGCCTGGCGTGCGCGCGCCGGCGGTGCGATGTGGTCGGATGGTCACCGTGAACGAGGCCCGTCCCACCGCTCCGACCACTCCCGCTCACCCGGCCGTTCTCGCCGGCGACGAGCCCGCCGATCTGCGCCGCATCGCGGAGGACCTCGTGACCGAGGCCGCCGAGCACCTCGCGTCGCTGCCCCGGCCGTGGGACGAGCGCGGCGGCACGGGCGTGGCGACCAAGAGCACCCCCACGGACGTCGTCACCGCATCCGACCACGCGGTCGAGGTGCTCATCCGCGAGCGGCTCGGCGTGCTGCGGCCCGGCGACGTCGTGGTGGGGGAGGAGCACGGCAGCACGGCGGGCGAGTCGCGCACCGTCTGGCTGGTCGACCCCATCGACGGCACCGTGAACTTCCTGTACGGCATGCCCTGGTACGCGATCTCGGTCGCCGCCGTCCGCGACGGCGTGTCGGTGGCCGGCGCAGTGATGGAACCGGCCTCCGGGCGGCTGTGGAGCGCCGCGGCGGGCGCGGGCGCCACCTGCGACGGGCGGCCGCTGCGCGTGTCGGGTGCCACCGACGTGTCGCTGTCGCTGCTCGGCACCGGGTTCTCCTACCGCGCCGAGCGGCGGGAGCGGCAGGTGCGCATGATCGGCGCCATGCTCCCGCACGTGCGGGACGTGCGCCGGGCCGGTGTCGCCTCGCTCGACCTGTGCGCCGTGGCCGCCGGCTGGGTGGACGCCTACCTGGAGCACGGCCTCAACTGGTGGGACTGGGCCGCCGCAGCGCTGATCGCGCAGGAGGCGGGCGCGCTCGTGCGCACGCCGGGGCCGACGGGCAGCGTGCCCCCCGACGACGGGCTCGGCGCCGACGCGGTCTTCGCCGCGACGCCCGCGATCGCCGACGAGCTCGCCGCGCTGGCCCGCGAGCACGGCGCAGCGGAGGTCTGACCTCTCCACCGGTGTGCGAGCGCGCCGCGCGCCCGTCAGCAGTTGACGTTGCGCGCCTCCTCGACGAGCTCCGGGTTCACGGTGGGCTGGGTGGGGGCCGCGTCTGCGGCGTTCGGGTCCGCGTTGGCCGCGCCGTCGCTCCCACCACCGGGCTCGGTGAGCTGGTCGAGCGCGTCGCGTGCCGCGCGGGTCGGGTTGAAGTCGCCGAAGCCGGTGCCGACCGAGATGTCCACCCCGGCGTCCTGGCGGCCGTCGCGCACCAGCTCGGCGCAGGGCATCACGAGCGTGAGCGTGCTCGCCGCGGCCTCACCGGCCGCCCCGAAGCGCAGCTGGCCGTAGCACTCCAGGTTCTCGTTCGGGAACAGCGGGTCGTTGCCCGTGCCGTTGACGGCGAAACCGAGGTCGCGCAGCTGCGCGGCCACCAGGCTGGCCTGCCCGCGCTGCCCGCCCGCGTTGAGCACGCGCACCTCCACCGCGCCCGGCTGGGCCGGCGCCACCGGGTCGAGGGCACCGCTGGGCAGCACGTCGCCCGCGGGCGGGTTGGGCACCGGGCAGGACGACGCGCTCGAGGCGCCGCCCGCGTTGACGAGCACGACGGTCCAGGTGACGATCGCCAGCACTGCCAGCACGCTGACCACGACGAGCACCGGGCCGCGCCTGCGGCGCTGGTAGGGGCGGCTACGGGCAGCAGTCATCGGTCCAGTCCCTCCGCGAGCACGTGGTGGCCGAGCGCTACGAGCGGCGCGAGGCTGCCGTCGAGCCCGGCGGCCATCGACGCCGGCACCATCCCCGCCTGCACGCGGGCGAGGATGCCTGCGAGCACCACGCCCAGTTTGAACGCGCCGAAGGCGACGTACCACGGCAGTGGGGTGAGGTCGGCGCCTGAACCGGCGGCGTAGGCGGCGGCCACCTCGTCGCGGCGCAGGAAGCCGGGCAGCCGGGTGGGGCTCGGCAGGTACTGCGCGGCCCGCCAGACCGGGTGCTCGTCGTCCTGCTGCCAGTAGACGAGCAGCAGGCCCAGGTCGGCGAGGGGGTCGCCGAGCGTGGAGAGCTCCCAGTCGAGCACCGCGCGGATCCGTCCCGGCTCGTCGGCGTCGAAGAGGCAGTTGTCGAAGCGGTAGTCGCCGTGCACGATCGTGTGCCGCCGGGTGGCCGGCACGGTGGCCGCGAGCCGCTCGGCGAGCCGGGACAGCTCGGCCGCCGTGGCCGCGTCAGCGGGCACGCCGTCGCGGGCCTGCTCCCACTGCGTCACCCAGCGCCGCACCTGCCTCGAGAGGAAGCCCTCCGGGCGCCCGAAGCCGCCGAGCCCGACCGCGTCCGGGTCGACGGAGTGCAGTGCCACGAGGACGTCGACGAGCGCCGTGCTCGCGCGGCGGCGTTCGCCCTCCGTGCTCGCCCATCCGGGTGGTAGCTCCCGCAGCGGCACGACGCCCTCGACGAGCTCCATCACGTAGCACGGCGCGTCCACGGG
Organism: Pseudonocardia cypriaca; assembly: GCF_006717045.1. Taxonomy (NCBI): domain Bacteria; kingdom Bacillati; phylum Actinomycetota; class Actinomycetes; order Pseudonocardiales; family Pseudonocardiaceae; genus Pseudonocardia; species Pseudonocardia cypriaca. The sequence continues at coordinate 1,001,197 of NZ_VFPH01000002.1, read as the reverse complement.
CGGCCCGCCGTCCGCGGCCGCCAGTACGCGCGGCACCGGGACCGCGGTGCCGGCCAGGGCCGTGATCACGCGCCGCTCGCGGCCCATGTCGTGCGCGGTGGCCGCCACCCGGCCCACCGGCGGGCGGCGCAGCACGACGGCGCCCGCCGGGCTGTCCACGCGGTAGGTCAGGTTCGACCGGCCCGCCCCGATCGGCCGCAGCGTGCAGCCGCGCCAGCGCTCGTCACCGAGCACGGCGGCCAGCCACGCGCCGACGGCCACCGGATCGGCTCCGGGCGCCGGGCCGGGGCCGTTGCGCGCGCGATCGTCGCGCTCGGGAGGGACAGCCACGCCGCGAACCCTAACCGCGCATGTGGACGCCACCTCTGGGCGACACGGCCAGGGGTGTGGGCGGCGGAGCGCTGGGTTACCCTTCTGCGCCCCGAGGGGGAGCTCCAAATGCGCGGGCGCGATAGCGCATCACGGCCGCGAGCGGGGCTGGGTTGAGACGTGCGTCACAGAAATGCCGGGCACAAACCCCGGCCCTAGGGCGTTGTCCAGCCGCACGACGACTACATGTGTGTAAGAGGGTGGGAACGATGGCGACCGACTACGACGCGCCGCGGCGCAACGAGACCGACGACATGGCCGAGGACTCACTCGACGAGCTGAAGGCCCGTCGCAACGAGGCCCAGTCGTCGGTCGTGGACGTCGACGAGTCGGACACGGCGGAGAGCTTCGAGCTGCCGGGCGCCGACCTGTCCGGCGAGGAGCTCACGGTCAAGGTGCTGCCCAAGCAGGCGGACGAGTTCACCTGCGCGAGCTGCTTCCTCGTCCACCACCGCAGCCGGCTCGCGTCCAGCAGCGGCGGACAGTACATCTGCCGCGACTGCGCGGCCTGAGCAAACCGACCAAGGGGGAGCGAAACCGCCCCGGACCGCACGCCGGTTCGGGGCTGTGTCGTGTTCGGGGAACCCCGACCAGCGGCCAGTACCGGTCAGCGAAGCGCCTTGACCAGGGCGTCCGGATCGCGGGTGCTGACGATCCAGTACGGCGTGTCGCTGCCGGGATCCGTCACCTCGATGCGGACGACCGGGCCGATCCACGCCCGGTGCATCAGGAAGGCGGTGGGGTCGAGCTCCGGGCCCAGCGCCTCCTGCTTGCCTTCGCGCGGCACCACGTCGACGTGCCCCACGAAGCGCAGCGGCAGCCGAGCCGCACCCGCCCGGAGCTCGCCGTCGGCCTTGTCACCCGTCACCCGCACCCGGACGTGACCGAGCCACACCAACGCCCCGATGCAGAGCGGGATCGTGATCGCGTAGCCGATCCACGAGCGGACGCCGGGGTAGCCCATGTGAATCTCTGCGCCGAGCAGCACAGCCAGGCCGACGGCCGGCAGGTACCACCACAACGGCACGGACAACCGCTCGTCGAACCGAGGGGTGCCGGACGTCGCAGACGGGGTGGCCGACGGGTGCTCGCTCACGGCACCCGAGGGTAGCCTCGCCCGTCGTGCCCGGCCCCGTCGATGCTCCCCAGCGCGAGCCGCTCACCGCACCGCTCGTCGCGACCCCCACCGTGGAGGTCCTCATCACCCGGCTCGACGCCGGGCTCCCGGTGCCGTCCTACGCGCGGCCCGGTGACGCGGGCGCGGATCTGCACTGCACCACCGATGTCGTGCTCGCGCCCGGCGAGCGGGCCGTCGTCGGCACCGGCGTCGCCATCGCGCTCCCGCCGGGGTACGCGGGGTTCGTCCACCCCCGGTCGGGGCTGGCCGCCCGGGCCGGGCTGTCGATCGTCAACGCGCCGGGCACCGTCGACGCGGGCTACCGTGGCGAGATCCTCGTCTGCTTGATCAACCTCGACCCGCGCGACGAGCTGCGGCTGCGCCGCGGCGACCGGATCGCCCAGCTGGTGGTGCAGAAGGTGGAGCACGCCCGGTTCGTCGAGGTCGCCGAGCTGCCCGCCTCCGAGCGCGGCGCGGGCGGCCACGGCTCCACCGGCGGGCACGAGCGGCTGCGCAGCGGGGACGAGCCGTAGTGGCGCGACGCGTTCGGAGGACCACGGCCGTCCAGCTCGACCCGGACGGCGACGCAGACCTGCACGGGGGTGGGCTGGCCCTCGACACCGAGAGCCCGATCCCGCCCACCGGCCCGCACGACAGCGCGGACCTCGACCCCGAGGTCACCGAGGCGGCCGGCCTCGTCGACTTCGGGTCGATCCGCGTGCCCGTGCCCCCGGAGGGCACCGTCACCGTCGAGCCCACGGCGGGCGGCCGGATGCAGGCCGTCCACATCAGGATGCCGGAGGGTCGGCTGTCGGTGAGCGCGCTCGCCGCCCCGAAGAGCTCCAAGCTGTGGCCGGAGCTGGCCAACGAGATCGACGCCTCGCTGCGCGAGGGTGGGGCCCGGGTGCGGTCGTTCCGCGGGAGCTGGGGGCGCGAGCTGCACGCGACGTCCGGCGACGCCACGTCCGTGTTCGTCGGGGTGGACGGGCCGCGCTGGATGCTCTACGGGGTCGCGACCGGCCCGAGCGCGCACTCCGAGCTCCTCGACTCCGAGCTGCGCCGCATGCTGCGGGGCACCGTGGTGGAGCGCGGTAAGCAGCCCTACCCGGTGCGCACCATCCTGCCGCTCACCGTGCCCGAACACCTCGCGGCCGAGGCGGGGGAGACCCCTGCGGTGCCCGCGGCCGGCACCAGGAAGAGGTCGCAGACCAAGGCGGCGCCCGGGAAGTCCGCACCCGGCAAGACGGCACCCCCGAACTCGGACGCGGCCACCGCCGCCGCCAAGAAGGCCGCCGCGCGCCGAGCGGCCGCGCGCAAGGCCGCCGCGGCGGCGGCGCTGAAGGCGGCAGCGAAGGCGCTGGCCGAGCACGCCGCGGAGGACGGGCCCGACGCCGCGGAACGCCCGGACACGGCGCGTGCCGGGCGCAGCCGGTCCCACCCCGTCCCGGGGACGATCCCCACCGGGCCGGAACCGGACGCTCCGCTGCACGAGCAGGCGCCGTCCGCGCGCCGGGCCGCGGCCGCCTCCTGGCGCGAGCGCCCCGTGGTGCCGGAGAGCGAGGCGCCCCCGCCCACGGAGGCGCTGCCGGTCGCGCGCCCGTTCGAGAACCCGCCCGTGACCCAGGCGTTCCCCGCGGCCCGGGCCGGCCTGCCCCCCACCGAACCTGCACCTCCCACCGAGGCGCTGCGTGTCGTCGAGCCCGGTACCGGCGGGCGGCGCCGGTTGGGCGAACCCGCTCCGCCCCCGTCCGGGGGACGCCGCCACCTGCAGGATCCGCTGGGCGAGCCGTCCCACCCCGACGGGCGGCGCCGGCTGCGCGAGCCCGCGGCCGACCTGCCGCCCCCCGGAGCCCGGTACCGCGACCCGGAGGTTCCCGAGAGCGGGCGGCGGCGTCCCCCGGAGCCGCACGGCGCAGTCGGTGCGACGGCGCCGTGGGACCTCGGCGAACCCGACGGGCGGCGCCGGCTGCGCGAGCCCGTTGCCGACCCGGGGGTGCCGGCGATCGGCAGGCGACGCCCGCAGGAGCCATGGGACGAGGCGCCGCCCGCGCCCGACGCGGGGGTGTCCTCCGCCGGCAGGCGACGCCTGCGGGAACCGGCCGCGCCCGTGGCCGACCCGGGCGTGTCCGCCACGGGCCGCCGACGGCTGCGGGAGCCCGGCCCCGAAGGTATCGACGCGCTGGATCCCCGGTGGCCGGTCGACCCGCCCGCCGCGGACGCGGCACCGGGTGCGGCGGACGCCGGTCTCTCCGCGTCCGGTCGACGGCGCCTGCGGGAACCGTGGGAACCGGCAGCCCCGGTGGTCGACACAGGCCGGCGGCTGCGGGAACCGTGGGAAGAGGCCGGCCCGGACGATGGCCCGCGGCCGCGGGAGGCGGGCCTCGACGCACTCGACGGGCGGGGTGGACGGCGACGGCTCGACGAGCCGGCCGAACTGCCCGGCGCGGACACGGGCGTCTCCGGGACCGGTCGGCGGCGGTTGCGCGAGTCGTGGGACGGCCTGCCGGGTGCAGGTCCCCTCGAGCCGGCTCCGGGACCGCTGGACGGACCGGGCGGACGTCGCGGGCCGGAGCAGTTCGGCGAGCCCCGACCAGCCGCCGAAACCGGAGCCTCCGCGTCCGGTCGGCGGCGCCTGCGCGAGCCCTCGGACGGACCGCGGTCTGCGGCTGACACCGGTGTGTCGGCATCCGGCAGGCGACGGTTGCGGGAGCCGTGGGACGACGGGCCGGGCGGCCGTCGACGTCCCGATCCCGGTGCGGGCGAGGACCTGCTCACCGGCGCCGGCGGGCGGCGCCGCCTGCGCGAGCCGGAGCCGCCACCCGTGCGCGACGGATCCCAGACCGAGCCCTGGCTCTACGCGCCCGACGGCCCGCCGGAGGGGAGCGCCCGTCGCACCCTCGGTGCCGAGTACCTGATCGAGACCGGTGAGCAGGATCCCGGCTGGACATCCGCACTCGACGACTACGCGGAGCGGCGCGACGGCGGCCGGCACTCCGGTGCGAGCGACGCCACGGTCCGTCTCCAGACGCTGCTCGGGGAGCTCGACCCGAACCGCCCGAGGCGCCGCCACCGCCGCTGACGTCATCCTCCGGCGCGGGCCGCCTCCTGCCAGGCCCGCAGGGCGACCCGCCCGAGCACGGCCGGGTCGGCGCCGAGTTCGGCGAGGGTGGTGCTGCGGATCGCCGCTCGCGGGATCGCCCGAGCCCAGGTCCGTGCCGTGGCGAGGGGGTGCACGGGGTCGTCCACGAGGGCGGCGATCCCCACCGGGACGGCCAGCGAGCCGAGCGCGGTCGGGTCGGGGGCCGGTTGGGCCGCGGCGGCGTCGAGGGCGTCGGCGAGGCCGGGCCCGTAGCCGGCCCACGCGCGGGCGAGCTCGTCGGCCAGCCACGCGGGAGCGCCCGCCCGGGCTGCCGCCACCGCAGCCCGAAGACCGCCCGACCGGACCTGTGCGGCCGTCATCCGGGCCGCCGCCGCTGCGGGTGCGCCGTCCGGCGCGCCCGTCCACGCGGGCAGCGCCACCAGCACGCCGGCGAGCCCACCGCGCGCCCGCTCGGCGGCCCACGCCGTGGCGACGTGCGCGCCGAGGGATATCCCGCCCACGAGGAACGGTCCCGGCCGCTCGGCCGCGGCGTCGAGCGCGGCCCGGTACCCGGCGACGACGTCCGCACCCGACCGGGGCGCCACCGCATCCAGGGCCAGTCCCCGCTCCCGGAGCGCGGGCCCGAACGCGGACCGGACGAAACGGTCATCCGACCCGGAGCCGGGCAGTACGACGGCCCGGACGGCGCGACCTGCCGACCGCTCGCCGTGACCTGGCGAGAAGGTGGCGGCTGAGGTCGACGAAGATGGTTTCTTGCGGGTTACGCTGGGAACATATCGGGCCCCGCATGGGGGGCGCCGAGCGAGCTGGGGGAGAGATGACCAGCACCGATGGCGGTGCCTTCCGCCGCATGCTTCGCCGGCTGACCAGCGATGCGGACGAGCTGGACGCCGATGACCTCGAGGCCGGTGCGCAGAAGTCCGGCGCGCAGCGCGCGTCCGACTGCGCCTGCGGGCAGGAGGTCACGATGCTCGGCCGGCTGCGCAGCGTGGAGTTCCGGCCGCGGGACGCCGAGGCGTCCCTGGAGGCCGAGCTGTTCGACGGCACCGACGGTGTCACCCTGATCTTCCTCGGCAGGCGCCGCATCCCCGGCATCGAGCCGGGGCGCACGATGCGGGTGCGGGGGCGGCTCGCCCTGCGCGATGGGCGCAAGGTCCTCTACAACCCGTTCTACGAGATCTGCTCCGCCAGCACCTCCTGATCGGACGGCGCCGATCCCTTGCGCCGTTTTCCCTGCGGACACGGTCGGGACCCGGCCGGGTACCCTCGGCGACGCCGGTCCGCCGGCACGCTCAGCAGCATCGAGACATGCACCGGGCCGCCGGTCCGGGGCGCTAGGAGCACCGTGACCCACGGCCCGACCCCCGGCCCGACCCCAGGCCCCCCTCCTGAGTCCCGGACCGACGGTCCGGCCGCCGGCCCACCGCCGCAGGAGCGCGAGTTCCCCACCCTGCTCGAACAGATGGGTGGCGTGCAGGGCGTCGTCGCGTCCACCATCCCGGTCGCGGTGTTCGTCGTCGTGAACGTGGTGTTCGGGCTCCAGCCCGCGCTGATCTCGGCGCTGGCGGCCGGTGCCGCGATCGCGGTGTGGCGGATCGTGCGCAAGCAGGCGCTGCAACCGGCCGTGTCCGGGCTGCTGGGCGTGGGCGTCGCGGCGTTCATCGCCTACCGCACCGGCGAGGCACGCGGCTTCTACCTGCCCGGCCTGCTCTTCAGCGCGGCCTGCGGGCTGGCGTTCCTGGTGTCGATCGTGGTCCGGTGGCCTCTCGCCGGCGTGATCTGGCACGCGGTGAACGGCAACGGGCAGACGTGGCGGTCCGACCCCCGGCTGCTGCGCGCGTACACGTTCGCCACCGCGCTCTGGACGGTCGTCTTCGCCTCCCGCGTGGTGGTGCAGGGCTGGCTCTACAAGGCCGACGAGGAGACGTGGCTCGGCGTCGCCCGGCTGGCGATGGGCTTCCCGCTCGTCGGGCTCGCGCTGCTCGGCACGATCTGGGCGGTCCGGCGGGCGGGGCGGGAGCCGGCCCCGGCCTGAGCCGCTCGTGAGCGGTCGTATCCCTGGATTCGCCGCTGCTAGACGCCCAGCGCGTCGCGGATGTCCTCCTCGACCGCGGTGGTGGCGACGAACAGGAGCTCGTCGCCCGGTTCGAGGGCGTCGTCGGCCTGGGGCACGATGACGCGTCCGCCGCGCAGGATCACCACGAGCGCCGAGTCGGTGGGGAGCTGCAGGGAACTCACGGGCCGCCCGGCGAGCGGGGTGTCCTCGGGAAGCGTGAGCTCCACGAGGTTGGCCTGACCCTGGCGGAGCGTCATCAGCCGGACCAGGTCGCCGACGGCGACGGCCTCCTCCACGAGCGCGGCGAGCAGCCGCGGGGTGGAGACGGCGACGTCGACGCCCCAGTTCTCGGAGAACAGCCACTCGTTGCGCGGGTCGTTCACCCGCGCCACCACCCGCCGCACTGCGAACTCGGTCTTGGCGAGCAGCGAGACCACGAGGTTGACCTTGTCGTCGCCGGTGGCGGCGATGACGACGTCGCAGCTCTCGAGGCCTGCCTCCTCCAGGGAGGCCAGCTCGCAGGCGTCGGCGTGCACCCATTCGGCGCGCTCCACCGACTCGGGCTCGATGTTGGCGAGCTCACGCTCGATGAGCATCACCTGGTGCTTGCTCTCCACCAGCTCCAACGCGATGGAGCGGCCGACGGCCCCGGCTCCTGCGATCGCGATGCGCATCCGACTCAGCCTTCCTGGGGCGGCGCGCCGGCCGCCGCGGTGACGTCGCTGACGGTGCCCGACACGGCCGCGACGTAGATCGTGTCCTCGGCCTGCACGGCGGTGTCGGGGCCGGGGAGGATCCCGGTGCCGAACCGCACGATGAACGCGACGCGGGAACCCGTCGCCGCCTCCAGGTCGCGGATCGGGTGGCCCACCCACTCCTCGTGCACCGGCAACGCCAGTATCGCGACGGTGCCGGTGGGTTCGCGCCACGCCGACGCCACCCCATCGGGTAGCAGCATCCGCAGGAAGCGGTCGGTGCTCCACGGGACGGTGGCGACGGTGGGGATCCCGAGCCGCTCGTAGACGGCGGCGCGCTTGGCGTCGTAGATGCGGGCGACGACGCGGTCGACGCCGAACGTCTCGCGGGCGACACGCGCGGAGATGATGTTGGAGTTGTCGCCGCTCGACACGGCGGCGAAGGCCTGGGCACCCTCGACCCCGGCCTCGACGAGCACCTCGCGGTGGTAGCCCTCACCGACGACCTGCTTGCCCCGGAAGTCGGGGCTCAGCCTGCGGAACGCCTGGCGGTTGCGGTCGATCACCGCGACCTCGTGGCCGAGCCGGTCCAGCCCGGCTGCGAGGGCCGCTCCGACCCGCCCACATCCCATGATCACGACGTACACCGCACTGGCCTCCCGGGGTCGCGCGAACGCTATCGCGTGGCAGGTCGCCGCACCGCATAGGCTTTCCCCGTGACCAGGCTCGGCACCGCCCTCAAGCGCGTACTGGTCGGGCGGCCGCAGCGCAGCGACCGTCTCGCCCACACCCTGCTCCCCAAGCGGATCGCGCTGCCCGTCTTCGCATCCGACGCGATGTCCTCGGTCGCCTACGCGCCCGAGGAGATCTTCCTGACGCTGTCGGTCGCGGGGATCTCGGCGTACGCGTTCTCGCCGTGGGTCGGGCTCGCGGTCGTGGTCGTGCTGCTCACGGTCGTCACGAGCTACCGGCAGGTCGTGCACGCCTACCCGTCCGGCGGCGGCGACTACGAGGTGGCCACGGTCAACCTCGGCCGACGGGCGGGGATCGCCGTTGCGAGCGCGCTGCTGGTCGACTACACGCTGACCGTCGCGGTCTCGATCTCCGCGGCCGCGGCGAACGTCGGTGCGCTGATCCCGTACGTCGGTGAGCACAAGGTCGCCTTCGCGGTGGCCGCGATCGTCGTGCTCACCGCCATCAACCTGCGCGGCGTGCGGGAGTCCGGCGTCGCGTTCGCGGTCCCGACCTACCTGTTCATACTCGGCGTCGGCTCCATGATCATTTGGGGTCTGACGCGGATCCTGCTGTTCGGCGACGTGGTGCGGGCACCCAGCGCCGACGTCGACCTCCTGGCAGAAGGCGATGCGTTCACCGGGCTCGCCCTCGCGCTGCTGATCCTGCGGTCGTTCACCCAGGGGTGCGCGGCGCTCACCGGGGTGGAGGCGATCAGCAACGGCGTTCCGGCCTTCCGCAAGCCGAAGTCCCGGAATGCGGCCACGACCCTGCTGTTGCTCGGGGTCATCTCGGTGTCGATGTTCTCCGGCCTGATCGCGCTCGCGCACCTCACCGGGGCGAAGGTCGCAGAACACCCTGATACGCAGATCGTGGCGGCGGCGCCCGGCTACGTGCAGCAGACCCTGGTGGCCCAGCTCGCCGATGCGGTGTTCCACGACTTCCGGGCCGGGTTCGTCTTCGTCGTGATCGTGACGGCACTGATCCTGGTACTGGCCGCGAACACCGCCTACAACGGCTTCCCGGTGCTGGGATCGATCCTGTCCCAGGACCGGTACCTGCCCCGGCAGCTGCACACCCGCGGCGACCGGCTCGCGTTCTCCAACGGCATCGTCGTGCTGGCGGCCGTGGCGATCGTGCTCGTGGTCGGGTTCCAGGCCGAGGTCACTCGGCTGATCGCCCTCTACACCGTGGGTGTGTTCACCTCGTTCACGCTCAGTCAGTCGGGCATGCTGCGGCACTGGAACCGGTTGCTCGCCACCGAGACCGACCCGGCGGCGCGGCGGAGGATGCTGCGCGCGCGCATGATCAACGGCTTCGGGGCGGTGATGACCGGCCTCGTGCTCGTCGTCGTGCTCATCACGAAGTTCACCCGCGGCGCGTGGATCGCGATCGCGGCGATGGCCGTGTTCTACGTGATGATGCAGGCGATCCGCCGCCACTACGACCGGGTCGCCGCCGAGCTCGTCGCGGGCGAGTCCGACGCCGTGCTGCCCTCGCGCAACCACGCGATCGTGCTCGTCTCCACGCTGCACAAGCCGACGCTGCGCGCGCTCGCCTACGCCCGCGCCACCCGGCCCGACGTGCTGGAGGCGGTCACGGTCAACGTGGACGACGCCGACACGAAGCGCCTGATGCGCGACTGGGACAAGCGCAAGCTGCCGGTGCCGCTCAAGGTCGTGGAGTCGCCGTACCGGGAGATCACCAAGCCGGTGCTCGACTACGTGAAGCGGATCCGCAGCAGGAACCCGCGTGACGTCGTCACCGTGTTCATCCCGGAGTACGTGGTGGGGCACTGGTGGGAGCAGATCCTGCACAACCAGAGCGCGTTGCGGCTCAAGGGCAGGCTGCTGTTCCAGCCCGGGGTGATGGTCACGAGCGTGCCGTGGCAGCTGCGCTCCTCGGAGCGGGTCGTCCGGCGGCCGGAGACCCCACCGGGGTCGTCGAGGCGCGGCTACGAGCCGGTGGCGCAGGACGACGGAGCGGCTCCGGCCAAGGCGACCGTCGGGCAGCGCAGGCCATGACGTCTGCGGTCTCGGAGCCGAAGCTCGACTGGACCGATCGGGTGCTGGAGCTCGACGTCGGCCCGGTCGCGCACGGCGGGCACTGCGTCGCCCGCCACGAGGGGCGGGTGGTGTTCGTCCGGCACGCGTTGCCGGGGGAGCGGGTGCTCGCCGTGGTCGTCGAGGACGGTGGCGGCGGGTTCTGCCGGGCCGACGCCGTTGCGGTGCGGGAGGCGGCGCCGGGCCGGGTGCCCGCGCCGTGCGTGTGGGCGCGGGCGGGCGGGTGCGGCGGCTGCGACTTCCAGCACGCCGACCCGGCCCTGCAGCGCGAGCTCAAGGCCGCCGTGCTCGCCGAGCAGCTGCGCAGGCTGGCGGGGATCGAGCGGGCGGTGGAGGTGGAGGAGCTGCCCGGCGGGGCGCTCGGCTGGCGCCACCGCGTGCGGCTCGCCGTCGACGAGCACGGGCAGCCCGGGTTGCGCGCGCACCGCAGCCACGACGTCCTGCCGATCGTGGACTGCCCGATCGCCCCGGCAGGCGCGCTGCCGCCCGTGCTGGAGCGGCGGTTCGCGCCGGGTGGCGAGGTCGAGGTGGTCGTCGACGCCCACGGCGTCGTGCACGCCGGGGGTGGGCCAGCCGTGCAGCGTGCGGCCGGGCGCGAGTGGCTGCTCTCGCCGGGCGTCTTCTGGCAGGTGCACCCGGCGCTCCCGGACGCGCTGGCGTCGGTGGTGGCGGAGTGGGCGGACGCGCCGGCAGGCGGCGCGGCGTGGGACCTCTACGGCGGGGTCGGCCTGTTCGCGGCGGTGCTCGCCGGGCAGGTGGGCCCGGACGGCGAGGTCGTCGTCGTCGAGTCGTCGGCCCGGGCCGTCGCCGACGGGCGGGCGGCGCTGGCCGACCTGCAGCAGGTGGGCTGGCACGTGGGCCGCGTCGAGCGCGTCCTGCCCGAGCTGGACGGCCGCCCCGACGTGGTGGTGGCCGACCCGCCGCGGCGGGGGCTGGGCCGCGAGCTTGTCGACGCGCTGTGCGACCGTGGCCCCGACCGCGTGGTGCACGTGGCCTGTGACCCGGCGGCGCTGGCCCGCGACCTGGCGCTCTTCACCGCCGGCGGCTACCGCCTCGCCGAGCTGCGGGCTTTCGACGCGTTCCCGATGACCCACCACTTCGAGAGCGTCGCCCTGCTGACGCGCGGGTGAGCGCGACCCCGGCGCCGAGGGGCTCGAGGGCGTAGCGTCAGGCACCCAGCCGCAGGCGTCTGGACCGCCGCGCTGGTCGGGGAGCGGGGGGAGTTCCGCATGCGCTCGTGTCCTGGTGGCGAGGGTGGGGTCACCCGCAGACGGGTGTTGCGCGCGGTTGGCGCCGGCGCAGTCGCCGCGGCGGTGGCACCGCTCGTCGGCTGCGGCGCGTCCGACGGGCGCACGACGATCCGGTTCCTCATGAACAAGCCGGAGGTCGTGGACCAGTTCGCCCGGATGGTCGCCGACTTCAACGCGAGCCAGCAGGCGGTGCGCGTGGTGCTCGACACGACCCCGGTGGCGATCGTCCCGCAGTTCGCGCGCGGTGAGCCGCCGGACATCGCCTGCTACAACTACCGGGCCGAGGCGGCGCTGTTCACCACCAAGGGCGTGCTGTCCGACCTGGGCGACATGCCGGAGGCCGCGCAGATCGCCCCCGCCTACCGGGACCTCGCCGCGAGCTACGGCACCTACCGCGACGAGACGAGTGTGCTGCCGTTCTCGATCACGGCGGCCGGCACGATCTACAACCCCCGGCTGTTCGCCGAGCACGGGGTCGCGGTGCCGCGAACGTGGAGCGAGCTCGTCACGGCCTGCGAGACGTTCGCTGCAGCCGGGATCACCCCGCTCTACAGCACCCACCGCGCCGAGGGGCTGTGGCCGCTCACCCAGGGCCTTTTCGACTACGTCGCGGGCAGCACGCTCGACGTCGCCGGTTTCTTCCGCAACTTGATCGCGGCCGGGCCCGCCGTCTCGGCGCCCTTCACCACCGGGTTCGCCCCCGCGGCGCGGCGGATGATCGAGCTGCGGCGCTGGCTCAACCCGGACGCCGACACGCGCACCTACTACGACGGCAACCTGGCCTTCGGTGACGGCCGCGCTGCGATGTACCTGCAGGGGCCGTGGGCGCTCGGCGAGATCGCCAAGGTGAACCCGGACGCGCCCGTGGCCACGTTCCCGCTGCCGGCCACCGACGATCCGGCGCTCACCACCGCGCGGGTCAACGTCGACCTCGGCGTGTGGATCCCGCGCTCCACGCGCAAGCAGGAGGCGGCCCGGGCGTTCCTGTCCTACCTGTTCCGCCCCGATGTCGTGAACTCCTACAACGCGGCCAACCTCGCCCAGTCGCCGCTGCGGGGAGCGCCCGCGCAGCCGGACCCGCGGCTGGCCGGGCTCCGGCCCGCGATCGAGGCGAACCGCATCCAGCCGGGCGCGAGCACGTTCGTCACCGAGGCGATCCCGCTCGGCAGCTACCTGCAGGAGGCGCTGCAGACCGGCGACGACGCCACGTTCCTGCACCGCCTGGACACCGACTGGCAGCGGCTCGCCGCCCGTTCCGCGTGAGGAGGACGTCGATGATCATCGAGAGCACCCCGGCCGTCGCGCCGCCGGTGTCGGCGCGCGCGGCCCGGCGCAGGCGGGCCGACGGCGTCTACCACCTGTTCCTGCTGCCCGCGATCGTGCTCTTCACGTTCTTCGTGACGCTGCCGGCGCTGGTCGGGTTCGTGGCGAGCCTGACCAACTCCATGGGCTTCGGCGAGTTCCGGTTCATCGGACTGGCCAACTACGGCTCGCTGGTCACCGACCCGCGCATCCTCGGCTCGTACGCCTTCACGTTCGGGTTCGCGCTGGTCACGGTCGTGGTCACGAACGTGGTGGCGCTGGCACTCGCGCTCGGGCTGAACGCGCGGATCCCCGGCCGGACGGTGCTGCGCGGCGTGTTCGTCGTGCCGATGGTCGTGTCCGGCATCGTGATCGCCTACGTCTTCAACTACCTGTTCTCCACGTCGGCGCCCGCCGTCGGCGCGGCGCTCGGGGCCGGCTGGCTGCAGGAGAGCATCCTCGCCGCCCCGGAGACCGCGTGGATCGGCGTGGTGATCGTGACCGCGTGGCAGGCCGTACCGAGCGCGCTGATCATCTACCTCGCGGGGCTGCTCGCCGTGCCGGAGGAGGTCTACGAGGCGGCGGCCATCGACGGGGCGGGAGCGTGGCGCCGGTTCCGCTCGATCACCCTGCCGCTCATCGCCGGGTACGTGCTGATCAGCAGCGTGCTCGGACTCAAGAACTTCTTCAACGCCTACGACATCATCGTCGGCCTCACCGGCGGCGGCCCCGGCGCGTCGACCACGAGCATCGCGATGACCATCTTCAACGGCTTCGGATCCGGCGACTACGGCTACCAGATGGCCAACGCGGTCGTGTTCTTCGTCGTCCTGCTGGCCGTCTCGGTCGTGCAGCTGAGGCTGGTCCGCGGCCGGGGGGTGAGCCTGTGAACCGCCGGACGGGCCGCTGGGGGCTCACGGTCCTGCTCGGGCTCGCCGCGCTGACCGTCGTCGTGCCGCTGTACTTCGCCCTCGCGATGTCGTTGAAGACGTCGGAGCAGGCGGTGCGCGGGGCCGGCTTCGACTTCCCGTGGCCGCCGAACCTCGCCAGCTTCGCCGAGGCGTGGACGCTCACCTCCTTCCCGCGGGCGTTCGCGGTTTCGGTGTTCGTCAGCGCGGTCACGGTGGCGGGCACGCTCGTGCTCGCGTCGTGGGCGAGCTACGCGATCGCCCGCAACTGGCAGCGCCGCGGGTTCCGCTTGGCCTACCTCTACCTGCTCGGCGCGATGTTCATCCCGTTCCCGGTGGTGGCGCTGCCGCAGGTCACCCTCACGGCAACGCTGGGGCTGGCCAACCCGATCGGCGTCGCGATCCTGCACGTGATGTTCCAGATGTCGTTCAGCGTGCTGCTCTACACGGCGTTCCTCCGGTCGATCCCGCTCGAGCTGGAGGAGAGCGCCCGGCTCGACGGCGCATCGACGTGGCAGGTGTTCTGGAAACTGATCTTCCCGCTGCTCGGGCCCATGAACGCGACCGTCGGGATCTTCGCGTTCCTCGCGTCGTGGAACGACTACATGATGCCGTCCATGATCACCGCCGACCAGCGGATGCAGACGATCCCGGTCGTGCAGAAGGTCTTCCAGCTCGCCTTCTCCACGAACTACAACGTGGCGTTCGCCTCCTACCTGATGGCGCTGGCCCCGTCGATCATCGTCTACGTACTCGCGCAGCGCTGGGTGCTGAGCGGCGTGACGCGCGGGGCGATCAAGTAGGCGGCTCCCCGCGCCGTGCCCGGTGCGTGCGGATCTTCGCCCGGTTGCCGCAGCGCTCCATCGAGCACCACCGGCGCCCTCCCGGGCGGGAGGTGTCGACGAACAGCAGGCCGCAGTCGTCGGCGGCGCACATGCGAACGCGCCCGGCGAGCGGCCCACCGAACAGGTCGACGGCGTCGCGGGCGACGGTGGCGAGCGCGGCGGCGACCGTCGGTGAGACGACGGTCGAGCCGCCCCCTGGCCGGAGCGCGCGCACCAGCGGTGGGTTGGCGGCGAACTCGTTGATGACGGCGACGTCGGCGGGACGGGGCGTGGAGCCGCCCGCGACCGCGGAGGCGATGCGGACGATCTCCACACGCACCGGGTGCGCCGGCGTGGGGTCGGCGCCGGGAGGCGGCTCGGCGGCAAGGGCGAGCCCGTAGGCGATGCGGGTGACGGCGGCGCGCAGCGGCCGCATCGCGGCGAGGTCGGACTCCTCGGCGGGAAGGGCGGGCAGCCCGAGGATCACCCCGAGCAGGCGGCCCAGGTCGGCCGGGGCGTGCACGATCTCCCACCGCGCCAGCTCGCCATCGCCGCCGGTGTGCACGAGGTCGAGGCACGGGCGCCCGGTGCGGAAGCGCCTGCGCAGATCGGCGGCGGATCCCAGCTCCATGTAACCAGTCTAACTGGTTACACTTCGAGCCATGACGACAGCGACGCACATCAACCCCGAGTCCCTGCACCGCAGCCCGTGGTTCACCCAGGCGGTCCGGGTGCCCGCCGGCGCCGACCTGGTGTTCGTCGGCGGGCAGAACGGCGTCGGCCCGGACGGCGTCGTGGTCGGCCCCGGCGTCCTCGAGCAGACCCGGCAGGCGTTCCTGAACCTGCGGACCTGCCTCGAGGCCGCCGGAGCCGGCCTGCCCGACGTCGTGAAGTGGACGATCCTCGCCGTCGAGGGCACCGACGTGCAGGAGGGCCTCGCCGCGTACGGCGAGATCTGGCCGCAGGAAGCGCCGCCGCCCGCGATCACGGTCGCGTTCGTGTCCGATCTCGGGCCCGAAGGCGCGTTGGTCGAGATCGAGGCGGTGGCGGCGGTCCGCGCGGCCTGAGGTCCTCAGCCGCCGTGGCAGTGCGGCGCCGACGGCGGGAAGTCCAGCGACGGGTTGCCGTCGAAGAAGCCACTCGGCTTCAGCATGAAGCCGACGGTGCTGACCGGCATCACCGGCCAGTCCTCCGGTCGCACCACGTGGTGGGCGCCGAAGGTGTACCAGACCACCACGTCCCGGCCCTCCAACGGCCGGTCACCGGCGACGTACGCGGGCAGGCCCTGCCCGCCGGGGTGCTGGTTGGGGTAGTCGCCCGCGGCGTAGCGCTGGGTGTCGTCGGCCGCGGTGACCCACAGCTGGTGCTGGGTGAACCCGGCCCGCGGGGCGAACACCGCGTCCGCGGAGTACATCGGCGGCACGTTCGCGCCCGGCATCAGCGCGTACGCGGTCGGGGCGCCGAGCGCGGACGTCCGCTCGGCGCTCTCGATCTTCCAGTACCGGGCCTTCGAGGCGTCGACGTCCCGCTGGGCCGCGGCCTCCCCGGTCAGCACCGTGCGGTGGGTCTGCCAGGCGTTGCCGTGCGGGTTCGCCGGTCCGGGCGGGCTCGGCGCCGAGTCGACCTCCACCACGGTGTTGGCCGTGCCGTCCACGGTCATGTCCAGCCGCACGCAGAAGAAGTGCTGGTGGTGCGGCCCGTAGAGGCCGGGGGCGACGAGGGTGCCGTGCGCCGGCACCTCGCCGGGGGCCACGGCGCCGGTGGAGATCACGCCGGTGAGCTTGACCTCGTACTCGATCGTGCCGTCGGTGTAGAGGTACCAGAAGTAGCCGTACTCGTAGTTCCCGACCGTCACGATCGTCGAGATCACGAGCCTCCTGCGGCGGCGCACCTGCACCGCGCCGGTGCGGAAGTCGGTGTGCTTCCAGGCGATCCCGGCGTCCTCCTCGTGCATGCAGACGGCGTTCGGGATGGTGACGGGGTCGCCGTCGTTGTCGTTGACGGTGCCGTCGAAGTAGTGGATGTGGCCGACGCAGTCACAGCCGAGGGTGAGCGGGTTGGCCAGCCACCCGACGCCGTACTCGCCCTGGTCGAACACGTTCTTGAACCGGTGCGTGGGTGCGGGGTCGCCGTAGGGGACGTACATCTCCGCGAGCGAGGCGCGGTAGACGATCGGCCGGCCGGCGTAGCCGACCTCGTGCAGGACGAGGCCCTCGCGCGGGGTGAACCCGATCCGCAGGTGCCAGCCCAGCCAGGTGACCGCGTGCCCGTCGACGGTGAAGCTCGGGCCGTCGGGCTGGGTGATCGAGATCGGGGCGACGTCGGTGCGGTAGGCCTCGACGGCGGGCACGTTGCCGGGTTCGAAGAGCCACGGCTCCTCGTAGTTGCCCGGCCGGCCGGGCAGCGGCACGACGCCGTGGTCGGCGACCTCCACCACCTCGCCCGCGTCGAGGTCCACCACCACGACCAGGCCCTCGACCGGCCGGGCGTAGCCGTGCTCGCCGGGTGCCGAGCGCACCCAGGTGAGCGGGCGGGCGATGCGGCGGGCCGACGGGTCGTCCTCCGGCCCGGTCCAGCTCGACGCCCACGGGTCGATCATGGCGAGCGAGAAGTCCTCGATCCCCCGCTTGCGCATGGCCTCCTGCCAGCGCGGGTCGGCCTGGACGATCGCCTCGCAGGAGGTGAACTCCTCGGCCATGATCGGCGGCTGCACGCCGTCCACCGGCGTCCAGGACACGATCGTCCGGTCGGTCAGCGAGACCACGGCCTCGTACGTCGTGCGGGTGGCGCGGTCGTAGAGCACGACGTGCGCCTCCCGCGGCAGCGGTGCGGCGTCCGGCGTCCAGCCGAGGACGGCGGACTTCGGCGGTTCGTGCAGGGTGACGAACACGAAGCGCGCGGAGTCGCCCAGGCCCCGCTCGGCGCGCAGCAGTGCGGCCGCGGTGCTGATCTCGTCCGCGGTGAGCGGCTCGAGCGGGTGGGCCCCTCGAATCGATCGAGTGGTGACGACGGGTTCTTCTACGGCGGTCACGGGGTCACCTCGAACTGTCCGATGCGGGCGTAGCGGTCGGGGTAGCGGCTGCGCAGCACCAGCCCGAGGACGAGGCCCGCGACGAACACGGCGAGCACCACCCAGGGCAGCAGCACGATGAACGCGGCGTCGCTCGCGCCTGCGAGGTCGTAGCGGTTGACGACGAGCAGAGTGCACGCGCCCGCCATCGCGGCGAACCCGAGGACGGGGGCGACGAGCGTGGACCACCAGCGGAAGCCGTCGCGCGCGGTGGTGCGGAAGTAGCGGATGATCGCGATCGAGACGAGCGCCTGCACGCCGAGGATGCCGAGCACGCCGAGCAGCGGCGACCACGTGCCGAGCTTGAGCAGCGCGCCCTCGTTGCTCGGGTCGTAGAGCACGAAGGCGAGGCAGTACAGGCCGACGAGGGCGGTGACCGTGATCGAGGCGGTCACCGGGCTGTGCCGGTGGGACGTGCGGGCGAGCGTGGTGGGCAGCACGCCCTCGCGGCCGAGCGCGAACAGGTAGCGGGCGCTGGTGTTGTAGAACGCCATCGCGCAGGCGAACGAGCCGGTGACGATGAGGATCTCCATCAGGACCGTGGCCCACGCGCCCACGTAGCGGTCGGTGAGCGGGTAGAACGCCGATGCGATCTCGCCCGCGTACTGCGCCTGCACGGCCTCGGTCGCCCCCGTGAGACCCCAGCCCGTGACGTAGACGTAGGAGATGATGACGTACAGCACGCCGAGCCCGATGACCGAGCCGTACGTGGCGGTACGGGCGATCCGGTGCGGGTCGCGGGTCTCCTCGGCGTAGTTGGGGGCCATCTCGAAGCCGACCCACGACCAGAACGCCGCGAACAGCGCGATGCCGGACGCACCCGCGCCGAAGACCTGCACGGCGGCCGGGTTGTCGAAGATGGCGAGCGGGTTGAGCGGGGCGAGCGAGAACCCTTCCGCGCCCCCGCTCGCGAATACGCCGATCGCGAGCACCGCGAGCACGACCACCTCGGCGACCAGCGCGACCCCGAGCACCTTGGCGGTGAGCTCGATGTGGAACAGGGCGAACACGGTCATCAGGCCGAGCCCGACGATCATGTAGACCCATGCGGGCAGCTCGAGGCCGGTCAGGCTCGCCACGGTCGTCGAGGCGAAGTAGCCCATCGTGCCGGTCACGGCGGCGGTGAACACCATGTAGCAGAGGGCGATCAGCAGGCCGGAGCCCAGCCCGAGCACGCGCCCGAGACCGCGGGTGACGAACGTGTAGAAGCCGCCGGCCGAGGTCACCCGCCGGCACATCGCGATGTAGCCGACCGAGAAGATCGTCAGCGCGACGGTGGCGACGGCGAACGCGGCCGGGGAGGCGTAACCAGCGCCGAGCGTCGCCACGGGGACGTTGAACAGCATCGCGGCGAGCGGGGCGGCGCCGGTGACGATGCAGAACAGGACGGACGTGAGACCGAGTGCGCCGCCCGAGAGGCGGTCGGGCTGTGTCGACGGGTCTCGGCCGTCGGGGAGTGGGGCGCCGGCGTGCGGGCCGGCGGTGGGTGCGGCGGTCATGGCGGCTCCGTGGTCGAGGCGTAGGGCTACCTCTGAGCAGCGTGAGCAGGTCACGTGTCCGCCGTGTCACGGTCGGGTGAATGCGCTGACCCTCCGTGCCGTTGAGCGCCATTCAGGACGAAACGCGTTGCTCCATCAGGGGGAGAGCGCGCGCAGGGCCAGCTCCGTGACCGTGTCCGCGTAGGCCTCGGTGAGCGGAGCCGTGCGCAGCAGCCAGCGGTGGTAGAGCGGCCCCACGAGCAGTTCGACGGCCACGGGCACGTCCAGGTCGGCGCGCAGCTGCCCGGCCTCCTGGGCGGCGCGCAGCCGGTCGGCGATGGCCTGCAGCTGCGGCCCCAGCAACCGTTCGCGCACCATGTCGGCGAACTCGGCGTCCTCCTGCATCTCGGTCATCAGCGCGCGGGTGGTGCCCGAGAGCTTCGGGTCGGCGAGCTCGGCGACGATCGCGCGCACGACGCCGCCGATGTCCGCGGCGATGTCGCCGGTGTCGGGGAGCGAGAGGTCGTCGGGGTCCTCGTTCACGGCGGCGAGGAAACCGTCGAGCACCACGGCGCCCTTCGACGGCCACCACCGGTAGATCGTCTGCTTCCCGACGCCTGCCCGCGCGGCGATCGCCTCGATCGTCAGCCTGCGGTAGCCGACCTCGTGCGCGAGGTCGGCCGCGGCGGTGAGGATCGCCCGGCGGGAACGTTCACTGCGCCGGGACGCGTCGGGGGGCACGGGGCGATCCTACTCACAAACGAGACGATACGCACCGTCTTGACAGCGGGAAGGCGACTCCTGCATCCTCGGGTGGCGAGACGAGCCGTCTCGTTCCGATCGAAGGAGGTCCGGTGGCGCACATCGCCATGGTCAGCATCCCGGCGCCCGGGCACGTGAACCCGAGCCTGGAGATCATCCGGGAGCTGGTGGGCCGCGGCCACCGCGTGACGTACGCCAACGACCCGCTGTTCGCCGACACCGTGCGGTCCGTCGGCGCCGAGTTCGTGCCGTACCGGACGACGCTCCCCGTGCAGGACGACGACGGATGGGGCGGCGACGCGATCGACGCGCTGCGGCTCTTCCTCGACGATGCGATCGCGATGCTGCCGCAGCTGCGGGCGGCCTACGAGGACGACCGGCCCGACCTGTTCCTCTACGACATCGCAGGTGCCCCGGCCCGCATCCTCGGCGCACAGTGGGGGATCCCGGCCGTCCAGCTCTCGTCCACGTTCGTGGCCTGGGAGGGCTACGAGGACGACATGCGGGAGACGACGGACGCGATGAAGGCCGACCCGCGGGGCGCGGAGATGTACCGCGTCGAACGGGAGTGGCTCGCCGCGAACGGGCAGCCGCCGGTGGAAGGCTGGATGGGCCGGCCCGAGCGGTCGCTCGTGCTGGTACCCCGGGCGCTGCAGCCGAACGCCGACCGCGTCGGGCCGCAGTACACGTTCGTCGGACCCTGCATCGCGCCACGGCCGGAGCAGGGGGAGTGGACGCGGCCGGCCGGTGCCGAGAAGGTGCTGCTGGTGTCGCTGGGGTCAGCGTTCACCGACCACCCGGACTTCTACCGCCGGTGCGTCGAGGCGTTCGGCGACCTGCCCGGCTGGCACGTCGTCCTGCAGATCGGCAAGTACGTCGACCCCGCCGTGCTCGGGGACGTGCCGGCGTCGGTGGAGGTGCACTCGTGGGTGCCGCAGCTGGCGATCCTGGAGCAGGCCGACGCGTTCCTGACGCACGCCGGCATGGGCGGCTCGTCGGAGGGGTTGTGGACCGGCACGCCGATGATCGCCGCGCCGCAGGCCGTCGACCAGTTCGCGAACGCCGACGCGCTGGTAACCGCGGGCGTTGCCCGGCGGGTCGACTCGGCCACGGTCACGGCCGGCGAGCTGCGCGCGGCGTTGCTGCAGCTGACGGGCTCGGCGGAGGTGGCCGCCCGCAGCGCGGAGATCCGCAGGGAGCTGCGTGAGCAGGGCGGCACGGCGGAGGCGGTGCGCCTCGTCGAGCAGGAGCTCGCGGTCGCGGCGGCGGTGCGCCCACCCCTCGGTGCGGCGCGGGAGGGCTAGCGGGACGATGTGCGGGTGACCAGCACGTCGCTCTCGACCCCGCAGCAGTCCAAGGCCCAGCAGCCCCAGTCGGTGGCCCAGTCGATCCCGCAGCGCATCGCCGACGAGCTCGGCGTGCGCCCGAACCAGGTGACGGCCGCGGTAGACCTGCTGGACGGCGGCTCCACGGTGCCGTTCATCGCCCGGTACCGCAAGGAGGCCACCGGGGCGCTCGACGACGCGCAGCTGCGCACCCTCGAGGAGCGGCTGCGGTACCTGCGGGAGCTGGAGGAGCGGCGCACCGTCGTCCTGGAGGAGATCCGCAAGCAGGGCAAGCTCGACGAGGCCCTCGAGGCGCGGATCATGGCCGCGGAGTCGAAGGCGCGGCTGGAGGACATCTACCTCCCGTACAAGCCGAAGCGGCGCACCAAGGCGATGATCGCGCGGGAGAACGGTCTCGAGCCGCTCGCCGACACGCTGCTGGGCGACCCGACCCAGGACCCGGCCGGGGTCGCGGAGGGCTACCTCAACGAGCAGGTCCCCGATGCCGCCGCCGCACTGGAGGGCGCCAGGGCGATCCTCGTCGAGCGCTTCGCAGAGGACGCCGACCTGATCGGTGGCCTGCGCGAGCGGATGTGGACGCGCGGCCGGCTCGTCACGAAGGTGCGGGAGGGCAAGGAGACCGAGGGCGCGAAGTTCGCCGACTACTTCGACTTCTCCGAGCCGTTCACCAAGCTGCCCTCCCACCGGATCCTCGCGGCGTTCCGCGGGGAGAAGGAGGAGGTGCTCGACGTCGCCCTCGAACCGGAGGCCGAGCCCGTCGAGCCCGGCGTCGTCACCGACTACGAGCGCACGATCGCGGCCGCCTTCGGCATCGCCGACCAGGGGCGGCCGGCCGACAAGTGGCTCTCCGACGCGGTCCGGTGGGCCTGGCGCACCCGGATCCTGCTGCACCTGTCGATCGACATCCGGGTGCGGCTGCGCACGGTCGCAGAGGAGGGCGCCATCGGCGTCTTCGCCACCAACCTGCGCGACCTGCTGCTCGCCGCCCCCGCAGGCAGCCGCGCCACGATGGGCCTCGACCCGGGCCTGCGCACCGGCGTGAAGGTCGCGGTCGTCGACGCCACCGGCAAGGTCGTTGCCACCGACACGATCTACCCGCACGCCCCGCGCAACGACTGGGAGGGGGCACTGGCGAAGCTGACGAAGCTCGCCGCGGCCCACGACGTCGACCTGATCGCCATCGGCAACGGCACCGCGTCGCGGGAGACCGACAAGCTCGCCGGCGAGCTCGTGGCCCGCAACCCCGCGCTCAAGCTCACCAAGGTGATGGTGAGCGAGGCCGGGGCGTCGGTGTACTCCGCGTCGGCCTACGCCTCGGCCGAGCTGCCCGACCTCGACGTCTCGCTGCGCGGCGCCGTCTCCATCGCCCGGCGGCTGCAGGACCCGCTCGCCGAGCTGGTGAAGATCGACCCCAAGTCGATCGGCGTGGGCCAGTACCAGCACGACCTCCCGGAGTCGTCGCTGTCGCGGTCGCTCGACGCGGTGGTCGAGGACTGCGTGAACGCGGTCGGCGTCGACGTCAACACGGCGTCGGTACCGCTGCTGCGCCGGGTCTCCGGCATCACCGAGGGGCTCGCAGCGCAGATCGTGCAGCACCGCGACGCGCACGGCCCGTTCCGCACCCGCACCGCGCTCGCCGACGTGCCGCGGCTGGGCCCGAAGGCGTTCGAGCAGTGCGCGGGCTTCCTGCGCATCCGCGGCGGCGACAACCCCCTCGACGTCTCCGGCGTGCACCCCGAGTCCTACCCCGTGGTGCACCGGATCCTGGAGCGCGCCAAGACCGACATCGACGCCCTGATCGGCAACGCCCAGAAGATCAAGTCGCTCAAGCCGCAGGACTTCGTCGACGCCCGGTTCGGGCTGCCGACCGTCAGCGACATCCTCGCCGAGCTGGAGAAGCCCGGCCGCGACCCGCGCCCGGCGTTCCGCACCGCCACGTTCGCCGAGGGCGTCCACAAGATCTCCGACCTGAGGCCGGGGATGCTCCTCGAAGGCGTCGTCACGAACGTGGCCGCGTTCGGCGCGTTCGTCGACGTCGGCGTCCACCAGGACGGGCTCGTCCACGTCTCCGCCATGTCGAACCAGTTCGTGTCCGACCCCCGCGACGTCGTCAAGTCCGGCGACGTCGTGCGCGTCAAGGTCCTGGAGGTCGACGAGGCGCGCAAGCGCATCTCGCTCACCCTGCGGCTCGAGGACGAGCCCGCCGCGGGCGCGCGGCAGGGTCGGGACCAGAACCGGGACCGCAAGGGCGAACCGCGCGACCGCAAGCCCGGCGGGCGCCGCGACCAGCAGGGTGGCCAGGGCGGCCAGGGTCGCCGGGACCAGCAGGGCGGCCAGGGCCGTCGGGACCAGCAGGGCCGCCGGGACCAGCAGAGCGACCAGCGCGGCCGCGGCGGCGACCGCAGGGGCGGCGCGCAGCGCCAGGGTGCTGCCGCGCCTGCGAACAGCGCGATGGCCGACGCCCTGCGCCGTGCGGGGCTCGCCGGCGGTGACGGCAAGCGCTGACCGCCCGCTCGCACACCGATTTCGGTACTCGCACACCGACTGCAGCCGGTGTGCGAGTGCAGAAGTCGGTGTGTGAGCGCCGTCAGCGGCGCCAGCGGGCGCCGGACGGGGAGGCGGCGAATGCGCGGCAGAGGCGTTCGGACACCGGGTCGAATTGGTCGATGTCGGCCCAGATCCACCGAACCACCCGCAGGCCGCGGTCGCGGACCTCGTCCTCGCGCAGCTTCTCTGCCACCATGACCTCGGCCGGGTCCTGGCCCGGCCGCAGCAGCCGTCCGTACTTGACCAGCCCGTCGAACTCGCCGACGGTGCAGAGCTCCGGCCAGGCGAAGTCGACCTCGAAAACCCGGCCGAAACCTTGCACCGGCCATTGCAGGATCGGCGCCGGCAGCCCCGCCCGCAGGATCGCGAGCCGACTCCGGGACTCCCCGACGCTGCCGCTGCCGCCGTCTGCAGCCGCGACGACGTGGCGAGCCCGGGGCGCACCTGGCCATCCGGCGCAGCGGCGGGCGGCGCGGGCCAGCCGGTCGGGGTCCACGAGGTGCTTGTGCAGGGCGCTGTCGGCGACCGCGACCGCGGCGTCGAACCCCACGGTCCGGGCCAGGTCGACGACCGTACGCGCCACGGACGTGACGAGCAGCCCGTCGACCTCGTCCACCTCGTCCGGCGCCAGTGGCGCGGCGTGCAGGTGCACGCCGTTGCCGACGCGTCCGCCGGTGCGCCGATCGCGGGTGCGGTGGATGCGGTCGAACCGCAGCCCCCACGTCGAGAGCCCGTGCAGCGCCGCGGCCGAAACGTGGCTCAGCACGCCGTCAGCGGCGTGGCGCTCGTCGCGTACCGCCGCGAGCAGGGCGTGCCGGGCCTCGAACTCCGGCGGCGCCCCCGGCGCTGCCACGTATGCTCCCCGGCCCAACCTGTGCAGCTCGCCGGCCCGCCGCTGCTTGCGCAGCTCCTGATCGCTCCAGCCGGAGGCGATCAGCTCTCGCCGCAGGAGTAGGCGCGGTCTGTCCACCCGGCGAGCATGCCGAGACCGCGGCTCCTCCCGCGGCCGAATGAGAGAATTCGCTGCTTGCACACCGATTTCTGCACTCGCACACCGACTGCAGTCGGTGTGCCAGCGCTGGAGTCGGTGTGCGACCGGGAGGCGGAGAAGCGTTCACCCCGGACGAGTCAGCGGCGGCGCGCTCGCTTCGCGGCCACGAGCGCGGCGGCGGCGACGGCGACCCACGGCCCGGCGACGATCACCGGGTCGAGCAGCTGGTGCGCGGTGTCGGCGCGCTTGCGCCCGAACCGGGACGACCACCCGCCGCGGGTGAGCTCGCTCCTCACCCCGGTCTCGGTGATCGGGTTGTCCGGGCGCAGGGTCGCGAACGAGCGCAGGTGGTTCTCCCACGCGTCGACGCGGTCGGCGGCCAGCAGCAGGAGCCAGTGGGCGGCGCGGCCCTCGCTGTAGCGCCGGTACGCGAGCCTGCGGACCGCGCCGGACAGGCCGCGGGGCGGGCAGGTCGTGCCGAACACCGGCGTGAGGAACGCGTGCTCGATCGACCGCTCGCGCGGCTGGTGCTCCGGCTGCCGCTCCGGGAAGTCCCAGTCGACGCCCGGTACGTCGTGCAGCTGCAGCTTCGGGACCGACGGCCGGTCGGCCGGGTCCAGGTCGGCGCCCCAGCCGGGGATGCGGGCGCGCAGCTCGTCGGGCGACTCGCCGGTCGAGGGTCGCTGCCGGGTGTATGCCATGGGCGTCGGTCCTCCGTCACGCGGCGTTCGGCACGATGAGCGGCTTGATGCAGCCGTCCAGCTTGGCCGAGAAGATGTGGTAGGCCTCGTTGATGTGCTCGAGCGGGATGCGGTGCGTCACGATGTCGCTGGGCTTGAGGTAGCCGTTCCGGATGTGCTCGAACAGCCGTGGCCACTGGCGCTTCACCGGGCACTGGTTCATCCGGAGGGTGAGGCCCTTGTTGAGCGCGTCGCCGAACTTGACGGCGCTGAACATCGGCCCGTACGCACCGATGACGGAGACGGTGCCGCCCTTGCGCACCGCGTCGATCGCCCAGTTCAGCGCGATCGGCGAGCCGCCCTGCAGCTTGAGCTTCGCGGCGGTGACGTGCTGCATGAAGCTGCCGTCGGCCTCCGCGCCGGCTGCGTCGATGGCCACGTCCGCGCCGAGGTGGTCGGTGATGCGCTTGAGGTGCACGACGATGTCGTCGTGCTCGACGAAGTTGTACGTCTCGGCGTGCGCGAAGGTGCGGGCCTTCTCCAGCCGGTACTCCAGGTGGTCGATGACGATCACCCGGCCTGCTCCCATCAGCCACGCCGACTTCGCCGCGTATAGGCCGACCGGGCCTGCGCCGAAGACCACCACCACGTCGCCCTCGACGATGTCCCCGAGCTGCGCCCCGAAGTAGCCGGTCGCGAGCGCGTCGGTGAGCAGGACGGCGTCCTCGTCGTCCATCCACTCCGGCACGACGGTCGGGCCCACGTCGGCGAACGGGACCCGCACGAACTCGGCCTGGCCGCCGTCGTAGCCGCCGCAGGTGTGCGAGTACCCGTAGATGGCCCCCACGGCGGTCGCGTTCGGGTTGACGTTGTGGCAGTTGGAGTACAGGCCGCGCGCGCAGAACCAGCACGACCCGCAGTAGATGTTGAACGGCACCATCACCCGGTCGCCCGGCGACAGGGTCCGGACCGATGGCCCGACCTCCTCGACCACGCCGACGAACTCGTGGCCGAACGTCGTCCCGACGCGCGTGTCGGGCATCATCCCGTGGTAGAGGTGCAGGTCGGAGCCGCAGATGGCCGCCCTGGTGACCCGGACGACCGCGTCGTTCGGATGCTCGATCCGCGGGACGTCCTTCTCCTCGACCCGGATCTTGTAGGGCCCCCGGTACACCATCGCCCGCATCGACATCTCCCTCCCGTCTGCTTCGTGGGCTCAGCCGCCGGACCGGATCTCGCGGTTCGGCGTCTGGCCCGCGACGCCGTGGCGCAGGGGCTGGTTGGTGTCGGTCTGGTTGCCCGGGGCGGTGGCGGCGCCGCCGTCCGGAGCGGGGGCGTGCTCGGGCTGGGCGGCGGCGGGGTCCCCGCCGGACGGTTCGGCGCGCCCGGACCGCAGTGCGTCCAGCCGCGTGGAGAGGACCTGGACGACCGGCGCGCGGTCACCGTGCGCCCGCTCGTGGTCCAGCAGGGTGGCCAGGGAGTCCGCGTCGAGGGCGCGGATCCGATGTTCGAGGCTGCCGAGCGGCAGGTGGTCGTAGTCGGGCACCGGGAGCTCGGAACGGTTCACCATGCCGGGCCGGGTACCCACCTGAACCCCTGCCATCCCCGCCCGGACGCCGGACTCTCAGACCCGCGGTTGCGAGGTCCCGATCCCGGTCGTGTTCGCTCCGCTGAGGACCACGGCGACGTGCTCTCCCGGCTCGGCCCGGTAGGCACCCGATCGCAGTGCGGCCATCGCCACCGCGCCGGCCGGCTCGGCCACCAGGCGCAGTTCGTCCCACAGCGCCCGCTGGGCGTCGACGATCGCGTCGTCGTCGACGAGGACGACGTCGTCGACGTGGGCCTGGGTGATGGGGAAGACGAGGTCGCCGACGCGGCGGGGTGCGAGTGCGTCGGCGGCGACGCTGCCGGTCGGAGCGTCGACCGGGGCGCCGGCGGCACGGGCCCGGGTCAGGGTGGGGGCATCGGTCGGCTCGACCCCGACCACGCGGACGGCGTCGCCGAACCAGGCCGCGACCCCGGCGATCAGCCCGCCGCCGCCGACCGGCACCAGGACCGTGTCCAGTTCGGGCGCCTGCTCGGCGAGCTCCAGGCCGAGCGTGGCCTGGCCGAGGATGGTCTCCGGTTGGTCGAACGCGTGGACCGCCAGCGCGCCGGACCTGGCGGCGCTCGCCTCGGCCGCGGCGAGCGCGTCGGCGTACCGGTCGCCGATGACCACGAGGTCGGCGCCGAGCCTGCGGATGCGCTCGACCTTGGCGGGAGCCGAGACCGTCGGCACGAAGATCTGCGCCGGGATCCCGAGCTCGTGGGCCGCGTAGGCGACCGCGACGCCGTGGTTGCCGCCGGACGCCGCGATCACCCCGGCCTCCGGGACGTCGCGGAGCAGGAGGTTCGCGAACGCGCCCCGCGCCTTGAACGAGCCGGAGCGCTGCAGCTGCTCCAGCTTCAGGGCCAGCGGGGTGCCGGCGAGCGCGTTGGGCTTGACCTGCACGACCGGTGTCCGTCGCAGGTGCGGCCGGACGACCTCGTGGACGCGCCTGATCTCGGCCCGGCCGATCGCGACCCCGGTCGATGCGCCCATCACGCGGCGTCTTCCCGGAGCAGGGCGACGGCCTCGACCTCGACCGGCGACCCGATGGGCAGCGCGGCCACCCCGATCGCGGCGCGGGCGTGCGCGCCCGCCGGGCCCAGCACGTCGACGAGGAGTCGGGAGGCGCCGTCGGCGACCTGAGACTGGGCCGCGAAGTCCGGGGTGCAGGCGATGTACACGGTGACCTTCACCAGTCGCTCCACGCCGTCGAGGCCGCCCGCGGCCGCCCGGAGCTGGGCGAGGAGGTTGAGCGCGCACTGCTGTGCCGCCTCCTGGCCTCCCGCGACGTCGAGGTCGGCGCCGAGGTGACCGGTGGCGACGAGCTCGTCGTCCCGGGTCGCGACCTGGCCGCTGACGTACACCGTGCTCCCGGCCCGTACGACCGGTTCGAACGCCGCGGCCGCCGCGGGTGGATCCGGCAGCTCCAGCCCCAGCTCGGTGAGTCGCTCCTCCGCGGTTCCCAACGCGCTCATCTCATCCCCTCGATCGGTCGACGACGGGCGAAGCATAGTGCGACGATTAGCTAAATGGCTAATCCGGTTGCCCGGTCAACACCGGCAGGACGTGTTCGACGACCAGATCGTGGGCGGGACGCCAGCCGGGCGCGAGCCGGTCGGTCGGCGGCGGGCCGGGGTCGAATCCGGGGTCGCCGGTCGTGACGACCACGGCGTCGGCCGCAGGCACGGCGTGCACGTGCTGGCCCGCCCAGCCGCCCGCGAGCGGGCCCGCCGGGTCGATCCAGATCAGGAAGCCGTACGGGCGCTGCTCGGGTGGGCCGCCGGGGGAGTGGGCGGTGACCATGGCGGCGGCGTAGTCCGGATCGAGCAGCCGGCGGTCCTGCCGCAGCCACAGCCTGCCGAGCGCGGCGAGCGCGCCCGCGGACAGGCGCAGGTGCCCGAAGCCGAGGTGGTGCCCGTCCGGGTCCCGCGGCCACTCCCGGTCGGTGATCCCGAGCGGCGCGAACAACGCGCGGTCCGCGTACTCGGCGAGCGGGGCGCCGACCAGTCGCTCCAGGGCGGCAGCGAGCAGGTGCGCACCGCCGTTGTCGTAGCGGAACGCGGTGCCGGGCGCGGTGACGGCTGGAGCGGCGGCGATCCGCTCCAGCCAGCCGCCGGGCAGCGCCATCACGGCGTCGATGTCGAAGGGGCCGTCGGTGGCGCAGCCACGGGTCATCGTGAGCAGGTGGCGCAGGGTCTGACCTGGCAGCGGGAGGCCGAGCAGGTCACCGGCGGGCGCGTCCAGGTCGGGCACGAGCCCCTCCTGCACGGCGATACCGACGAGCGTGGCGAGCACCGACTTCGTGACGGAGAAGACGTCGGCGACCTCCGGCCCGCGGTAGTGCGTGTCCACCACGACCTGCCCGCCGACCTCGACGAGCAGGTGGGAGGTGTGGGAGTAGGCGGGCTCCGTCCGGATCCGCTCGTCCACGCGGGCACAGGCCGCTCGCAATCCGTCCAGGTGATCAGGCACCGCGTGAGTGTGGCGGATCGCGGGTACCGCTCGGGACATGGCGAGCATCGGCTACTTCCTGTCCTGTGAGCAGTTCGGCCCGAAGGAGCTCATCGACCAGGCCAGGCGCGCGGAGGCGGCGGGCTTCGAGAAGCTCTGGATCTCCGACCACTTCCACCCCTGGAACGACGAGCAGGGGCACAGCCCCTTCGTCTGGGGTGTCATCGGCGCGCTGTCCCAGGCCACGTCGCTCCCGGTCACCACGGCCGTGACCTGCCCGACCGTCCGCATCCACCCGGCGATCATCGCCCAGGCGGCGGCGACCGCGGCCGTGCAGCTCGACGGCCGGTTCGTGCTGGGCGTCGGCAGCGGGGAGGCGCTCAACGAGCACGTGCTGGGCGACCAGTGGCCCTCCGTCGGCGTGCGGCTGGAGATGCTGGAGGAGGCCATCGACGTCATCCGGACGCTGCACGAGGGCGAGGAGATCAGCTTCCACGGCACGTACTACGAGGTGCAGGACGCGCGGATCTACACGCTGCCGGCGGAGACGGTGCCGATCTACGTGTCCGGGTTCGGTCCGCAGGCCACCGAGCTGGCCGGCCGGATCGGCGACGGCTACGTCACGACCATGCCCGACGCCGACCTCATCCGGGTGTTCCGGGAGGCCGGGGGCGAGGGCAAGCCGGTGCAGGCGGGCACGAAGGTGTGCTGGGACCGCGACGCCGAGCGGGCCGTCGAGATCGCGCACCGCACGTGGGGCAACCAGGGCCTGCCGGGCCAGCTCGCGCAGACGCTCCCGCGGCCCCGCGACTTCATGGACGCGCAGACGCTCGTGACGCCCGAGATGATCGCCGAGTCCGTGGCCTGCGGCGACGACGTCGACAAGCAGGTCGCGCAGGTTCGCGAGTACATCGATGCAGGCGTCGACGAGGTCTACGTCTCGCAGATGGGCCACGACATGGAGGGGTTCTTCACGTCGTGGGAGAAGGACGTGCTCCCGGCACTGCGGTAGGGGCGGTGTGCGGGTGACCGCCGTCACCTGGGACTATGTGTGGTCGGTGGTGTGTTGGACCACCTGAGACCGCACCGGCCGGGTAGTTGTTGTGCCGATGGCCCCGCGGGCTCACCCCGCGGGAGCGCCGTCGGTGCTCCCGTCCCTGCGACGGAAGACGATTCTTGATCGAGAACGAGCACGAGCTCGACCTGCCCCGCTTCTCCGACCTCCCGCTGCGCGAGGAACTGCTGCGCGAGGTCGAGGAGCTGGGCTACCTGCACCCCAGTCCCATCCAGGCCCAGTCGATCGCTCCCCTGGTCGAGGGCCGCGACCTGCTCGGGCAGGCCGCCACCGGCACCGGCAAGACCGCCGCGTTCGCGCTCCCACTGCTGCAGCGCCTCGCCGAGCAGCGGCCGGAGCAGGCGAGGGGGGACGCGCCGTTCGGGCTCGTCCTCACCCCCACCCGTGAGCTCGCCCTGCAGGTGGCCGAGGCCGTTACCCGGTACGGGCGCGGCCTGGGCGCTCGCGTCGTCACCGTGTACGGCGGCGCGCCGGTCGGCCCGCAGTGGAAGGCCCTGCAGCAGGGCGTCGACATCGTCGTGGCCACGCCCGGCCGGGCGATCGACCTGCTGACCCGTGGCTCCCTGCGCCTCGACGAGCTCGAGACCGTCGTGCTCGACGAGGCCGACGAGATGCTCGACATGGGCTTCGTCGAGGACATCGAGACGCTGCTCGACGCCACCCCTGACACGCGGCAGGCCGTCCTGTTCTCGGCCACCATGCCGCGGCGCATCGAGACGCTCGCCCAGAAGTACCTGCGGGAGCCGGTCACGGTCCGGATCCAGCGCGAGGCGGTGCCCGAGGGCGAGGCCCCGAAGGTGCGCCAGACGGCCTACCTGGTGCCTCGCAGCCACACCACGGCCGCGCTCGGGCGCGTCCTGGAGGCCGAGCGGCCGACGGCGGCGATCGTGTTCTGCCGCACCCGGCTCGACGTCGACGCGGTCACCGAGACGCTCACCGCCCGCGGCCTGCGCGCCGAGGCGCTGCACGGCGGCATGGACCAGGAGCACCGCACCCGCGTGGTCGAGCGGCTGCGCAGCGGCCGCACCGAGCTGCTCGTGGCCACCGACGTGGCCGCTCGCGGCCTCGACATCGACCTGCTGACGCACGTGGTCAACCACGACGTGCCGCAGTCGTCGGAGGCGTACGTGCACCGGATCGGCCGCGTCGGCCGGGCCGGGCGCGAGGGCGTGGCCATCACGCTCGTGCCGCCGTCGAAGGTGCACGCCATGCGCGCCGTCGAGCGGCTCACCGGGCAGCCGATCGAGTTCGCCCCGGTGCCGACGGCCGCCGACCTGCGGGCCGCCCGGCTGGAGCGCACCGGCGCCGCCCTGCGCGAGCGCCTGGTGGAGGACCTGCGCGACGAGGAGTCCGGCGACGGCGTCCGCGAGATGCTGGCGGGGCTCACCGCGGAGTTCGACCCGGCGGACGTCGCCGCCGCTGCGGTCCGGCTGCTGCAGGCGGCCACCGGCGCCCCCGACGACGCCGACGACATCCCGGTGGTCGCGCCCCCGCGTCCCGGCGAGCGCCGCGAACCCCGCGGCCGGGGCGGTGCCGCTGGCACCCGCCCGCCGAGGGCCGGCACCACGCGCCTGTTCGTCAACGCGGGCCGGTCCAGCGGCGTGCGCCCCCAGGACATCGTGGGTGCGCTCGCCAACGAGTCGAACCTGTCCGGGCGCGACATCGGCGCGATCCAGATCCACGAGCGGCACGCGCTCGTGGAGATCCCCGAGCACGCGGCCGACGACGTGCTGCGCAGCCTCCGCGGCGGCACCACGTTGAAGGGGCGGCGCACCAACATCCGCCGCGACCGCGGTTTCGCCACGGCGGGGGGTCGCGGGCGCCGCGACTGACTGATCCACTCTGCACGAACGGCACTCCTGTCCGACGCTGGCGGACGGAGTGCCGTTCGTCGTTCCGGGATCAAATGTTGATCTCCGGCCGGCCGGACGCTTAGGTGTAGTCCTCTGATGAGCTCGAGGAGGAGCCGATGGCCGACGCGGGGACCGGGCAGGAGAAGGTGGTGGAGGGCGCGGTGCGCCGCGCGATGTGGCGGCTCCTGCCGTTCCTCGGGCTGTGTTATCTGCTGAACTACCTCGACCGCGTCAACGTCGGGTTCGCCGCGCTGACGATGAACGCCGACCTCGGGTTGTCGGCGGCGGCGTACGGCCTCGGCGCCGGCCTGTTCTTCATCGGCTACTTCTTCTTCGAGGTGCCGAGCAACGTCATCCTGCACAAGGTCGGCGCCCGGCTCTGGATCGCCCGGATCATGGTGACCTGGGGGATCATCGCCTCGGCCACCGCGTTCGTGCAGGGCGAAGTCAGCTTCTACATCGTGCGCTTCCTGCTGGGCGTCGCCGAGGCCGGCTTCTTCCCCGGGATCATCCTCTACCTCACCTACTGGTTCCCCCGCGTGCAGCGGGCCAAGGTGGTGGCGCTGTTCTTCCTGGCCGTGCCGATCTCGTCGGTGGTCGGCTCGCCCATCTCCACGCTGCTGATCCAGTACGGCGACGGGGCGTGGGGCTTCGACGCCGGCTGGCGGTTCATGTTCTTCGTCGAGGGCCTGCCCTCGATCCTCGTCGGCTTCCTGGTGCTCCTGCTGCTGCCGGACCGGCCGCGGAATGCGCGCTGGCTGTCGCCCGACGAGCGGGACGCGCTGGAGAAGAAGATCGCCGACGAGGACGCGGCGCACGTGCCGCACACCACCGGAGTGCGGGAGGGCCTGCGCGACTCGCGCGTCGTGGGACTGTCGCTCGTCTACTTCGGGATCGTGTTCGGCAACTACACGCTGGCGTTCTTCCTGCCACAGGTCGTCTCGGACCTGCAGGAGACGTTCGCGATCAAGTTCTCCCTCGTGCAGATCGGCCTGATCACCGCGATCCCGTACGCGATCACGTGCGTCGTGATGATCCTCAACGCCCGGCACTCGGACCGCACCGGCGAGCGGCGGTGGCACGTGGCGGTCCCGGCCTTCATCGGAGCGGTGGGCGTCGCGTCGGCGCTGTTCATGGACTCGCCGTACCTCGTGATCGCCGCGATGACGCTCTGCGCCGCGGGGGTCAACTCGGCGATCCCGGTGTTCTGGCAGCTGCCCAGCACGTTCCTCACGGGTGTGGGCGCGGCCGCGGGGATCGCGATGATCAACTCGTTCGGCAACATCGGTGGCTTCGCCGGGCCGTACATGACCGGGTGGCTGCGCGACCTCACGGGCAACAACGAGGCGGGCATGTTCGTCGTCGCCGGGTTCATGGTGATGGCGGGGATCGTGGTCATGGTGGTCGGGCGCCGGCACGAGCGGGAGGATGCGCGCGCCGTGCCCAGCGCCGTCCCCGAGGAGCATCGGTGACGAACCTCCAGCCACGCAGCGCGGAGGTCACACCGGGCCTCGAGGCGCCGCCGCCCGCGGGATGCGGGCTCCGCGGCGCAGGGAGCGGTCTGCGCTGAAGTCCCTGGGCGTCAGAGGCCCGCTTCGGTGAGCGCGGCCAGCACGGCGGCGACGGCGGGCGGGTCGGGTGGCTCGCCGTAGGTGGCGGCGTAGATCTGGCGGTGGAAGCTGGTGAGCACGGTGGCGTGGATGTCGGGCCGGCGGTGGGCCCGTAGCGCGAGGCCGGGCAGCGTGGTGACGCCCATGCCGGCGGCGACGAGGGCCTGCACGACGACCATGTCGTCGCTGTGGGAGGCGATGCGGGGTGTGAAGCCCTCGTACCGGCACATGGCGGTCAGCTCGTTCTGACACCGGGCGCAACCACCGATCCAGGCGGAGTGGCGGTGGTTCGCGAGGCTGTCGTCGGGCCGCCTGCTGATGAGGTGGATCGGGTCGTCACCGATGTGGACGAGGCGGAGTCCCTCCTCCTCGACCGGGGCGTCGGCGTACCGGAAGACGATGGCGACGTCGATCTCGCCGTGCCGCAGCATCTGCAACGCCTCGACGGGGTGCTGGTCGAACAGGCTCAGCTCGAGCCCCGGGTGCGCCTGGGCCAACGAGGCGGCCGCCTTCGGCACGATCGTGCTCAGCGTGGACGCGTTGGCGGCCAGCCGGACCCGCCCCGCCTGCAGGCCGACCTGCGCCGCCAGCTCGTTGGCCGCCGCGTCGACCCGTCCCAGGATCTCGGCGGCCCGGTTGGCCAGCAGCTGCCCCTCCGGCGTCAGCCGGATCCCGCGCCCGACCCGCTGCACGAGCTTGGCACCGGTGGCCGCCTCCAGGCGGGACAGGTGGTGGCTCACCGACGGCTGGGAGTAGTGCAGTTCCCTCGCCGCTTCGGTCACCGAGCCGTGACGCGCGACCGCGGCCAGGACCTTGAGGTGGACCATGTTGAGCACAGATCAACGATATCAATGGAAACCCGGCCGGATTGGCATTGGACGTCATATCCCGCCTGCTCCAGGCTGATCCTCGACAGGAAGCCCACCGCGAGGAGGACGAGTGCGCGGCGAGTGGGACCGGGAGTGGAACGGCTGGTGGGGCGAGAATCCGCCCTACCGCCACGCACGTGACCTATCGCGTGCCGTCCTGAACAGGTCGGCTAGATGCTGCAGGACCCGTCCGCGCAGGCCTCGTCGCCACCGGCCGGGGTGAGGACCTGGAGCGGGTGTGCATCGGCCCACGCGGTGTCGAGCACCTGCAGCAGCGCGTCCGGCGGCTGGGCGCCCGACACGCCGTACTTGCGGTCGACCACGAAGAACGGCACGCCGGTGATCCCGTACGCCTGGGCCTGCCGCTCGTCGGCGCGCACGGCGTCGGCGTACCGGTCGCACGCCAGCACCTCGCGGGCCTCGTCGGCGTCCAGCCCGGCCTCGGCGCCCAGCCGGACGAGGGTGGCGTGGTCGGCGATCGGCTCGCCCTCTGTGAAGTAGCCGCGGAAGAGGCGCTCCTTCACCGCGTCCTGCACGCCGCGTTCGGCGGCCAGGTGCAGCAGGCGGTGCGCGTCGAAGGTGTTGCCGCGGCGGGCGCGGTCGAACTGGAAGTCCCAGCCGTCCTCGGCGGCCATCGCCGTCATCTGCCGGTGCTTGGCCTCGGCCTCGGCGCGGCTCATGCCGTACTTGGCGGCGAGGTGGTCGTGGATGTCGCCCTGCTGCTCGCGCGGAGCGGAGGGGTCCAGCTCGAAGCTGTGGTAGCTCACCTCGACCTCGTCGCGGTGAGCGAACCGGGCGAGGGCCTTCTCGAACCGGTGCTTCCCGACCGCGCACCACGGGCAGACGACGTCCGACCAGATCTCCACCTTCACGCGCAGGTCAACCGCTGGTGCCCCGAGTGTGTTCCCTAGCCTGGCCGGTATGCCCAACCTCCCCGACGACTGGCACAGCTGGCGCGCGCAGGAGGACCTCGAGCGCTACGACGAGCGCTTCCGGCGGCTCGCCGAGGCGGGGCGCAACCCGCACGGCGAGGCCGACCTCGTCGCCTCCTACGCGCCGTCCGCTGTGCTCGACGCCGGGTGCGGCACGGGACGCGTCGCGATCGAGCTGGCCCGGCGGGGCATCGCGGTGCTCGGCGTGGACGCCGACCCCGACATGATCGCCGCAGCACGCGGGAAGGCGCCCGAGCTGGAGTGGGTGACCGCCGACCTCGCCGACCTGGACCGCCCGGAGCGGTTCGACGTGGTGGTGCTCGCCGGCAACGTCGTGCCGTACGTGGCCCCCGCGCAGCGGGGCAGGGCCGTGGCCGCCTGCGTGGCGCACCTCGTGCCCGGCGGCCGCCTCGTTGCGGGCTTCCGGCTGCGGCCCAGCTGGCCGACACCGGACGACTACGACGACTGGTGCGCCGCGGCGGGGGCCGTGCCGGAGGACCGGTTCGCCACCTGGGAACGCGACCCGTACGCGGGCGGCGACTACGTCGTGGCGGTGCACCGGCGCGATCAGAACGTGTTCGAGAAGCGCGCATGTGGGCCGCCGACGGCGCGGTGATCCTGCAGGTCGCGGCTGGCCTGGACGGCCCGCTCCGCGCTTCTCGAACACGTTCTCAGGGAACCGCGGCCACCTGATCGTCGCGCGGCCCGAGCAGCAGGGTGGACGGCCGGGTGGAGAAGG
This sequence comes from Pseudonocardia cypriaca, assembly GCF_006717045.1. NCBI lineage: Bacteria > Bacillati > Actinomycetota > Actinomycetes > Pseudonocardiales > Pseudonocardiaceae > Pseudonocardia > Pseudonocardia cypriaca. Next base: position 964,790 of record NZ_VFPH01000002.1, on the reverse strand, counting down.
AGTGCTCGAGCACGAGGCACCCGGCGCCGATCGCGCCGACGTCCGGGCCGAGCGAGCTGCCCAGCGCCGCGACCGGGTGCACCTGGCGGGCCTCGGTGGTGGTGAGCAGCGTGTCGCGCAGGATCGGCAGGAACACGTCGCTGACCCGGTCCCAGATCGGCCCGCCGAACACGACGGCGCGCACGTCGAGCAGGTTGCTGACGGTGGCCGCGGCGCGGGCCAGCCGCGTCGCGCTCCGCTCCAGGACGGGACGGGCCGCCGGGAGCCGGCACATCACCGTGAACAGCTCGTCGATCTCGCGGTCGCCCGCGTCGCGTGCCGGCCGGGGGAGCAGCCCCGCGCCGGCCGCCTCGGCCACCAGGTGGCGCGGCATGCAGGCGGGCCCGACGCAGCCGCGCTGGCCGCAGCTGCAGCGCGGCCCGTTCGCGTCGACCATCAGGTGGCCGATCTCGCCGGCGTTGTTGGTGCTCCCGCCGAGCAGCTCGCCGCCGATCACGAACCCCGCACCGAGCCCGGTGCCCAGGTAGAGGAACGCGAAGTCGGCGAGGCCGGTGGCCGACCCGCGCCACAGCTCCGCGAGCGCCGCTGCGGCCGCGTCCTTGTGCAGCACCACGGGGTAGCCGGTGGCCTCGTGCAGCAGCTGGCGCAGCCCGACCCGGGTCCAGTCCGGCAGGAGCGGCGGCTCAAGCACGACCCCGGTGCCCGGGTCGAACGGCCCGGGCGCGGCGATCCCCATGCCCAGCACCCGTCCCGCGTCGACGCTGGTGGACCGGACCAGTCCCGTGGCGGCGTCGGTGACCGCGGTGACCAGCTCGGCCGGGGACATCGCCGACGCCGGGTGCGTGCGGACCGACGCCACGACGTCGCCCACGAGGTCGAGCAGCGCGACCGTGGTGACCGTCGGGTCGACGTGCACGCCGATCGCGAAGCCCCCGGTGGGGTGCAGGCGCAGCAGCGTGCGCGGCTTGCCCCGGCCGACCGGGAGCAGCGTGCCGGCCTCCGTGATCAGGTCGCGGTCCAGCAGCCGCCGCGTGATGTTGGAGACCGCCTGCGCCGAGAGGCCCGTGAGCTCGGCGAGCTCCACCCGGGACAGGCCGTCGGGAGCGTGCCGGACCGCGTCCAGGATCACGGCCTGGTTGAAGTCGGCGATCCGCGGCAGGTTGGTGCCCCGCCTGCCCTCCATAGGGCGGATCGTAATCCTCAGGCCCGGGCGGCCACCGCCGCGTCAAGCGCCTCGCGCATCGCCTCGATCGGCGGTGTGCGGTCCGTCATCAGCTCCACCTGCGCGACGGCCTGGTGCAGCAGCATCTCCAGCCCGCTGACGACGTGCGCGCCCGCGGCCTCGGCGGCCGCTGCGAAGGCGGTGGGCCACGGCGCGTAGACCACGTCGAGCACCACCGCACCGGGCCGCACCCCGTCGAGCCCGTCGGCGGCGCCGCGGGGGAGCGTGGACACCACCACGTCGGCGTCGGCGAGCGCGGCCCGCGCGCGGGCGGGGTCGAGCAGGCCGTCCGTGATCTCCGGGGCGACGCCGAGCCGGTCGGCGGTGGCCCGCAGCTCACCCGTCCGCGCGGTGGATCGGACCAGCACCGTGACGTCGCCGATGGCGAGCTCGCGCAGCGCTGCGAGCGCGGCCTGCGCGGTGCCGCCCGCGCCGAGCACGACCGCGCGCCCGGCCGGTGGCGCGCCGCGCACGGCGTGGACGATCCCCGCGACGTCGGTGTTGTCGGCGTAGCGGCGGCCCTCGGTGAGGACGAGCGTGTTGGCCGCGCCGACGGCGGCCGCGAGCGGGGAGACGTCCCGGGCGACGTCGAGGGCCACCCGCTTCAGCGGCATCGTCAGCGACAGGCCCGCCCACTCGGGTCCCAGCCCGTCGACGAAGCGAGCCAGGCCGGTCTCGTCGCACTCGTGCGCGTCGTAGTGCCACCCGTCGAGCCCGAGCGCCGCGTACGCGGCGGAGTGCAGCACCGGCGACAGCGAGTGGGCCACCGGACTCCCCAGCACTGCGGCACGCATGCCCGCCAGTATCTCCGCTCGCCGAGCCGGGTCCTCGCAGGGCCCGTTGACCTTGCGAGGACCGCAGGATGCGCGCGGACCAGCTGTGCCAGGCTCACCGCATGGCAGAGACCGTCCTGGTGCTCGGGGGACGCAGCGAGATCGGACTGGCGGTGGCCCGGCGCCTCGCCGCCGGCAACACCGTCGTGCTCGCGGCGCGGCGCAGCGCCGATCTCGACGCCGAGGAGAAGGCGCTGCGCGACGCGGGCGCGGCCGCCGTCGACCGCGTCGAGTTCGACGCCGACGACCTGGACGCCCACCGCGCCGTGCTGCTGGACGTGGTGCGCAGGCACGGCCGGCTCGACGTCGTGGTGGTCGCGTTCGGGATCCTCGGCGACCAGGCCCGCGCCGAGCGCGACCCGGCGCACGCCGTGGAGATCGTCCACACCGACTACGTCGCGCACGTGGCCGTGCTCCTGCACCTGGCCGCGATCCTGCGGGAACAGGGGCACGGACAGCTGGTCGTGTTCTCCTCCGTGGCCGGGGCGCGGGTGCGCCGGGCCAACTTCGTGTACGGCTCGGCGAAGGCCGGTCTCGACGGGTTCGCGAGCGGGCTCGCCGACTCGCTGCACGGGAGCGGTGTGCGGTTGCTGCTGGTCCGGCCCGGGTTCGTGGTGGGCCGGATGACCGACGGGATGAAGCCCGCCCCGTTCTCGTCCACGCCCGACCAGGTCGCGGACGCCACCGTCGCCGCCCTGAAGGCGGGGCGCGGGGAGGTGTGGGTGCCGAAGGTGCTGCGGCCCGTGTTCGCGGTGCTGGGGCACGCGCCCCGAGCGCTCTGGCGGCGCATGCCGCGGTGACCCGTGGCGTGGATCACCTTGATCGGGAGGGCGGCGGTTGTTAGCACTCTTGACCAGAGAGTGCTACTCGAACCGGTTCCGGAAGATTCGGGAGGAAGCCTTGAACCGGGTGCCGTCCGCTGGTGCCACCCTCGATCGTCCTCTCCCCACCGCCCGCCCGCTGCGGGTCGCACTGGTCGCCCCGCCCTACTTCGACGTCCCGCCCGCCGCGTACGGCGGGGTCGAGGCCGTCGTCGCCGACCTGGCCGACGCCCTCGTCGTCCGCGGGCACACGGTCACCGTCATCGGCGCCGGGAAGCCGGGGACGGCCGCCCGCTTCGTCCCGCTGTGGGAGCGCACCGTGCCCGAGCGCCTCGGCGAGCCGTACCCCGAGGTCATGCACGCCATCGCCACCCGCCGCGCAGTTGAGCGCCTCGCCCTCACCGGCTCCGTCGACGTCGTGCACGACCACACGTTCGCGGGCCCGCTCAACGCCCCCGCGTACGCGGGCCTCGGACTGCCCACCGTGGTCACCGTCCACGGCCCGGTGGACGACGACCTGCGTCGCTACTACCGGGAGCTCGGCGACGACGTGCACCTGGTGGCGATCAGCGACCGCCAGCGCGCGCTGGCCCCCGAGCTGAACTGGACGGCCACGGTGCACAACGCGCTGCGCCTCGCCGACTGGCCGTTCCGGGAGCGCAAGGACGACTACGCGCTCTTCCTCGGCCGGTTCCACCCGGACAAGGGCCCTCACCTGGCCCTGGACGCCGCGCACGCCGCCGGCCTGCGCCTGGTGCTCGCCGGCAAGTGTGCGGAGCCGATCGAGAAGGAGTACTTCGACCGCGAGGTGCGCCCGCGGCTGACCGAGCGCGACCACGTGTTCGGCGTCGCCGACGCCACCGCCAAGCGGGAGCTGCTCGCGAACGCGCGCTGCCTGCTCTTCCCGATCCAGTGGGAGGAGCCGTTCGGGATGGTCATGATCGAGGCGATGGCGTGCGGCACCCCCGTGGTGGCACTGGGATCCGGCGCCGTGCCCGAGGTGGTCGTCGACGGCGTCACCGGCATCGTGCGCGACGACCCCGCCGACCTCGTCCAGGCCCTCGACGACGTGCGCGCGATCTCGCCGGCCGACTGCCGGCGCCACGTCGCCGAGCACTTCGACGTCGACGGGCTCGCCGCCGGGTACGAGACGGCCTACCGCAGGGCGCTGGGCGCCGAGCGGGCCACCGCGGCGGGCGTGCGCAGCTCGCTCGACCTGCTGCGCCGCGACTACCCGGCGCTCGACTCGGACCTCGACTCGCTCGGTTCCGCGCTGTCCGACCGCGATGACTACGGGAACGACGACCACGACGGTCCCGCCGTCCCGGTCTCCGGCGGCCGGTCGTGAGCGAGGCGCCCGCCGCCCTCAACGCCGGTGAACCCGCGCTGATCACCGATGCGGGCGGCACGGTCTCCCTCGTCGAGGGCAGCACGTTCTGCCTGTCCGACGGCGCGGGCGACGTCCGCTCCGGCACCACGCACGGGTTCTTCTTCCGCGACGCCCGGATGCTGTCGCGGTGGGAGCTGCGGCTGGACGGCCGGGTGCCGCACGCGCTCTCGGTGATCACGCCGGAGGCGTTCACGGCCCGGTTCGTCCTGCGCCGCCCACCGAAACCGGGGCAGGCCGACAGCACGCTGCTCGTGGTGCGCGAGCGGCTCGTGGGCGACGGTCTGCGGGAGACGATCACACTCGAGAACCTGGGCCGGGAGGCCACCGCCGTCGGGCTCGAGCTGCGGGTCGAGGCCGACTTCGCCGACCTGTTCGCCGTCAAGGAGGGCCGGGCGGCGGCCGGTGGGGCGGACGCGACCGCCGCCGGCACCGAGCTGCTGCTGCGCGACCGCTCCGATGGGATCCGAGGGCTGTCGGTCAGCGCGTCGGCCGAGCCCGAGGTCGTCCCGGGCGCGCTGACCTGGCGGGTGGTCGTGCCCGCCGGCGGGCGCTGGACCACCGAGATCATGGTGCAGCCGACGCTCGCCGGGCGGTTGGTCGAGCCGCAGTTCCGGCGCGGCGAGCTGGCCGAGAGCACCGGCCCGGCGCGCAAGATCGAGGCGTGGCGCAGCGCCAGCACCGAGGTCGAGGTCGACGACCCGGCCCTCACCGCGGTGCTGCGGCGCACCGAGAGCGACCTCGGCGCACTCCAGATCCACGACCCCGCCCGCGGCGGCAGGCCGTTCGTCGCCGCGGGCGCGCCGTGGTTCATGACGCTGTTCGGGCGCGACAGCCTGCTCACGGCCTGGATGGCCCTGCCGCTGGACGTCGGGCTCGCGCTCGGCACCCTGCAGACGCTCGCCGAGCTGCAGGGCCGCGAGGTCGATCCGTTCACCGAAGAGGAGCCGGGCCGGATCCTGCACGAGCTGCGCATGGGCCCGGACAGCGCGCGCGTGCTCGGCGGCAACCACTACTACGGCACCGCCGACGCCACCCCGCTGTTCGTGATGCTGCTCGCCGAGTGCTGGCGCTGGGGTGCCGACGAGGCGATGGTCCGCGCGCTGCTCCCCGCCGCCGAGGCGGCGGTGCGGTGGATCGACGAGTACGGCGACCGCGACGGTGACGGGTTCGTCGAGTACCGCCGGGGGACCGACCGCGGCCTGGTCAACCAGGGCTGGAAGGACAGCTTCGACGGGATCAACGACGCCCGCGGCCGCCTCGCCGAGGGCCCGATCGCGCTCTGCGAGGTGCAGGGATACGCCTATGCGGCCCGTCTCGCGTTCGCCGAGCTCACCGAGGCACTCGGGGATCCGGCTGCCGCCGCGGGCCACCGCGAGCGGGCCGAGGAGCTGCGCAAGCGGTTCGCCGAGGCGTTCTGGCTCGCCGAGCGCGGCTGGTACGCCGTCGCGCTCGACGGGGACAAGGCCCCGGTCGATGCGTTGACCAGCAACGCGGCGCACTGCCTGTGGTCGGGTATCGCGAGCGACGAGCACGCCGCCGTGCTCGTGGAGCGCCTCGGCGGGCCGGAGATGGACAGCGGGTTCGGCCTGCGGACCCTCGCCACGTCCATGGGCGCCTACAACCCGATGAGCTACCACAACGGCTCGGTCTGGCCGCACGACACCGCGATCGCCGTCGCGGGCCTGCTGCGTTACGCGCACGTGCCCGGCGCGGTGGAGCTCGCGCAGCGGCTCGCCGACGGGCTGCTCGACGCGGCGGCCGCGTTCGGCGGGCGGCTGCCGGAGCTGTACTGCGGTTTCTCGCGGTCCGGCTTCAGCCCGCCGGTGCCGTACCCGACGTCCTGCTCGCCGCAGGCATGGGCGGCTGCGGCGCCGCTGCTGCTGGTGCGGGCGTTCCTCGGGCTGCAGCCGCACGTCCCGCACCGCACGCTGACCGTGGCACCGCACCTGCCGCCCAGGTGGGGACGGCTGCGGCTGCGCCAGCTGCGCCTCGGGCCGGTGACCGCGGACATCACCGCGACGGGCGGCGAGGCCACCGTCGAGGGCCTCCCGGACGGCTGGACACGGTCCGGCACCAGCGGCTGACCCGGAGTGCATGGCCTATTGGGAACGCGTTCGTAACGCTACCGTCATCCCCTGCTCAGAGGATCACCCGGTCACGAGAGGGAGAGCGGATGGTCGGTCGGGCACGCACGGTGGTCGCCACGGTGGTGGCGTTCGTGCTGCTGGTGGTGCTGTGGGAGCTGGCCAAGCTCCTGCTGCCCGACAACGGCGTGCTGATCGGCGACACCCGGATCCTGCCCCGCGCCGACGACTCGGCCATGCCGCACGTCTGGACGGTGCTCGGGCGGCTCTTCGAGCCGGAGGTGGCGGGCGCGGCCGCCACGCGCACGGTCGGGACGGCCGTGGCGTCCGGGGCGTTGTTCACCCTCGGTCTCGCGCTGGGCGGGCTGGTGCTCGGCGGGGTGCTCGGGATGCTGCTGGCACTGGCCATGCAGCGGTTCGCGCTGCTGGAGCGCGCGGCCCTGCCCTACGTCGTCGCGTCGCAGACGGTGCCGCTGATCGCGATCGCCCCGCTCGTCGCCGGGTGGGGCGGCAAGATCGCGATCATGGGGTGGTCGTGGCAGCCGTGGGCGAGCGTCATGGTGATCTCGTCGTACCTGGCGTTCTTCCCGGTGGCGGTCGGGATGCTCCGCGGCCTGAACGCGCCTGCGAAGGCCGACGTCGAGCTGTTCCGCACCCTCGCGGCCGGCTGGTGGACCACGCTGCTGCGGCTGCGGCTGCCCGCGTCGGTGCCGTTCCTGCTCCCCGCGGTGCGGCTCGCGGCCGCCGCGGCGGTGGTCGGGGCGATCGTCGCGGAGATCTCCACCGGCACCCGCGGCGGGATCGGCCGCCTGATCATCGAGTACGCGCAGTCCGCCACCGGCGACCCGTCGCGCCTCTACACCGCGATCCTCGGCGCCGCCGCGCTCGGGCTGCTCGCCGCGGGCGCGGTCGGCCTGCTGGACGTCGGCCTGCGCCGCTACCGGGGGAGTGTCCGATGACCGCCGTGCTGCTCTCCGCCGTGCAGAAGCGCTTCGGTGACGTCCATGCGCTCGACGGCATCGACCTGGAGATGGGCGCGGGCGAGTTCGTCTCGCTGATCGGGCCCTCCGGGTGCGGCAAGTCCACGCTCCTGCGCGTGGTGGCCGACCTGGAGCACCCCACTTCGGGCACCGTGCAGGTGGGCGGCAAGACCCCCCACCAGGCGCGGCTCGACCAGGACTACGGGATCGCCTTCCAGCAGGCAGGCCTGCTGGAGTGGCGCAGCGTCGTCGAGAACGTCGAGCTGCCCCTGCACGTCCACGGGGTCGACAAGGCGAAGCGCCGGGCGAGGGCCGCGGAGCTGCTGGAGCTGGTCGGGCTCGCCGACTTCGCCGGGTCCCGGCCGAGCGAGCTGTCCGGTGGCATGCAACAGCGCGTGGCGATCGCCCGCGCGCTCGCGCCCAGCCCCCGGCTCCTGCTGATGGACGAGCCGTTCGGCGCGCTGGACGAGATGACGCGCGAGCGGATGCAGGCCGAGCTGCTGCGCATCGCCCGCGAGACCGAGGCCGCCGTCCTGTTCGTCACGCACTCCATCCCCGAGGCCGTCGTGCTGTCCGACCGCGTGGTCGTGATGTCGCCGCGCCCCGGCCGGATCACCGAGGTGGTCAAGGGGGAACGGCCCGGCGCCGACCAGGACGTCGACGACGTCCGCGAGTCGAGCGCGTTCTTCGCCGCGATCACGGCCGTGCGCGAGGCGCTGCGCAAGGGGCACCCGTGACGCGGGCCGTGCCCGGCGCGACCGGGGTCGACGCCGGCCCGCGGCGGGGCCCGCGCGGGTTCGGGAACGTGTGGCCGCCGGTCGCGTTCGGGGTGGGCGTGCTGGTGCTGTGGGAGCTGGTGGTCCGGGTCGCCCGGGTGCCGGCGTTCCTGCTCCCCGCACCGAGCGCGATCGCCGAGCAGATCGGCGCCCAGTTCCCGGTGCTCCTCTCCACGACCGCCGTCACGGGCGGCAACGCGCTCGCCGGCCTCGTGGCCGGGTTCGTGCTCGGCGTCGCGCTGGCGCTGCTGGCCGCCCGGTCGCGGATCTTCGGCGAGCTGGCCACCCCGATCGTGCTGGCCGCGAGCGCCGTGCCGATCGTCGCGCTCGCGCCCGTGTTCACCACGATGTACGGCTCGGCCACCGAGACACCGCGCAGGCTGGTCGTGGCGGTGGTGGTCACGGTGCCGGTCTTCGTCGCGACCGCCCGCGGGCTGCGGCAGGTGCTGCCGGTGCACGCCGAGCTCATGACGGCGCTCGCCGCCACCCCGTGGCAGCACGCCCGGTTCGTCCGGCTGCCCGGTGCCGTTCCGTACATCATGACGGGGCTGCGGCTCGCCGCCCCGGCGTCGGTGATCGCGTCGATCGTCGCCGAGTACTTCGGCGGCCTGCAGAACGGGCTGGGCAGCCGCATCACCGCGGCCGCCGCCAACACCGCCTACGCGCGTGCGTGGGCCTTCGTCGCCGCCTCGATCGCACTGGGGCTGCTGTTCCACTTTGCCGGGCTGCTCATCGAGCGCCTGGTGACCCGCGGTCGAACCGCCTGAACCCCGGAGGTCCCCATGCCTCGCTCCGCCTTCCGCCGCCTCGCACTCGTGGCTGCGTTCCTCGTGGCGGTCACCGCCTGCAGCGTCACGCCGCAGGGCGGCGGCAGCGCCCCACCCGCTGAGGGCCCGCAGCAGGTGCGGCTGCAGCTGCAGTGGTTCAAGCAGGGCCAGTTCGCCGGCTACATCGCGGCCGTCGAGCAGGGCTTCTACGCCGAGCGCGGGCTGGACGTGCAGATCTTGGAGGGCGGGGTCGACATCGTCCCGCAGACCGTGCTCGCGCAGGGCCAGGCCGACTTCGCCATCGCCTGGGTGCCCAAGGCGCTCGCGTCGCGTGAACAGGGCGCCGGGATCACCGACGTCGCCCAGGTCTTCCAGAAGTCGGGCACCTACCAGGTGTCCTTCGCGGACAAGGGGATCAGGTCAGCGGCCGACCTCAGGGGCAAGAAGGTCGGCAACTGGGGCTTCGGCAACGAGTTCGAGCTGTTCGCCGGGATGACGAAGGCCGGGCTCACGCCGGCCACGGACGTCACGCTCGTGCAGCAGCAGTTCGACATGCAGGCGCTGCTGTCCGGGGAGATCGACGCCGCCCAGGCGATGTCGTACAACGAGTACGCGCAGGTGCTGGAGGCCACCAACCCGGCCACCGGGCAGCTCTACCAGCCCAGTGACTTCTCCGTGATCGACTGGAACGAGACCGGCACCGCGATGCTCCAGGACGCGATCTGGGCGAGCACCGAGCGCCTGCAGGACCCGGCGTACCAGGACCTCACCACCCGGTTCATCGCCGGTTCCCTCGAGGGCTGGGCCTACTGCCGGGACAACGTCGAGTCCTGCCGGGACATGATCGTCGCCGCCGGCTCCACGCTCGGCGCCAGCCACCAGCTGTGGCAGGTCAACGAGGTGAACAAGCTGATCTGGCCGGCCCCGGCGGGCGCGGGCCTGATCGACGAGGCCGCGTGGGCGCAGACCGTGCAGGTGGCCCGCACCGCCGTCAACGCCGACGGGCAGACGGTGCTCACCCGCGACCCGGACCCCGAGGCCCACACCAACACCTACGTCCAGCGGGCCCTCGACCAGCTGAAGGGCGAGGGCGTCGACGTCACCGGCACGGGCTACCAGCCCCTCCAGGTCACGCTCAACCCCGGTGGGGCATAGCCGCGTCGGTCTCCGGGGTGCCGACGGCGCGCTCGGCCACGGGGCTGCCCTCTGCCCGCGGATGGTCACTTCGCACACCCAGTGTCCGCTTCACACAGGGCCGGCTCTGTGCGAAGTGGGTGCTGGGTGTGTGAAGTCGGTCGTAGTGGCGCTCCGGGCGGCGTGATCGGCAGTCGGGTGGCGCCACCGAAATCCCCGGCGAAGCCGGCCCGACCGTCAGGACGTCCGGGGTGCCAGCAGCTCGTACCAGACACCGTCGTCGAGCGTGCGGTCCGCGCCGACGCCGACGACGCCATCCTGGTGCACCTCCCCGACCAGGGCGAATCCCGCCTGCTCGGCCACGCGCCGGCTCGCCCGGTTGTCCCGGGATGCTCCGATCTGCAGGCGGTTGCGGCCGAGCCCGCCCTCGTCCGCAGGCGTGAACGCGTGTGCGACGACGAGGTCGACGGCCTCGCCGACGACGCCACGCCCGCGCGCGTCCGGGTGGGCCCAGTAGCCGATCTCCCCGCCGGTGGGGTTCATCGGGTCGTCGAGCCGGAAGATGGAGATGTTGGCGAGCAGCCGGTCGTCGGCGGGGTCGGCGACCGCCCACGTGACCTTCTGCCCGAGCGACTCGCCGAGCCGGCAGCCGAGCACGAAGTCGCGCGCGGTGGCCTCGGTGTACGGGTGCGGCAGGGTGGCCAGCCAGTGCCGGGTACGCGGGTCCGTGCACGCCTCGACGATGCGCGGCACGTCCGCATCGGTGTGCGGGCGCAGCCGCACCCGCTCGCCCACGAGCTCGTGCACCGGCCACCAGGTGGTGCGGGGCGTCATGTCCTCGTCCGGGGTGAGGGAGGCGAACCAGCCGTCGACCAGGCCGTCGCGGCGGGGCAGGGCCATACGCCGGGTGCCCTCGAACGTGAAGCCGCAGGCGTGCGCCACCCGCCACGACGCGAGGTTGCCTGCGTGCGCCCACCAGTGCAGCACCGGCAGCCCGGCCTGCTCGAACGCCCAGCGGGCCACCAGCCGCAGCGCCATCGACATGAGACCGCGCCCGCGCGCCGCCGGGACGAGCCCGAAACCGACGAACGGTGGCGTGCCACGGTGGACTTCCACGCTGCCGGCGAACCGTCCGTCCGCCTCCACCACCCAGCGTGCCGCGGTGCCGTCGCGCCACCCCGCGGGAACCGTCTCCTCGATCCACCGCCGCGCGTCGGCCGGGCCGTAGGGCTGCGGGACGCGCGTCCAGCGGGCGGTCTCCGGATCCCGGGCGAACGCCAGCAGGCCGTCCACGTCGGCGGCGGTGTGGGCCCGCAGGGTCACCACCCCATCGGTCAGTGTCGGCGCTCGCACCCGCCCATGATCGCGGCCGAGACCCCGGCCCGCCCACCGAGTTCCGGCGGAACGGGGTGCACAGCCCCGTGCTCACCTCCGAGGGGACCTGGAGCCACGACCCGCGGCGGCACCTGATCCGGGAGATGCGGCAGCTCGACCGGGACGCGATCCTCGGCGACCTGTTCACGAAACTGCGCGACGCGGGTGCCGCGTCCGGGAGGATGGGCGCATGAGCACCGCTGCCGCGACCGACACCGGCCTCGCCGCGTACCTCGACCGGATCGGCGTTGCCAGCGTCACCGGCCCGGACCTCCCGTCGCTGCGGCGCATCGTCGCAGGCCACGCCCGGTCGATCGCGTTCGAGAACCTCGACGCGTTCACGGGGCGCGAGGTGGCCCTCGACCCGGACGCGCTCAGCGCGAAGCTCGTGCGCGGCGGCCGCGGCGGGTGGTGCTTCGAGCAGAACCTGCTGCTGCGCGGTGCCCTCGACGCCGTCGGCTACCGCACCACCAGCCTCGCCGCGCGCGTGCTGTGGAGCCGCCCGGCCGAGGCGCCGCCGAGCCCGCGCAGCCACATGCTGCTGCGCGTCGACCTGCCGGAGGGGCCGCACCTCGTCGACGTCGGCTTCGGCGGGCTCACGCTCACCGGTGTGCTCGCGCTGAAACCGGAGGTCGAGCAGGCCACCCCGCACGAGACGTTCCGGCTGCTCCCGGCCGAGCGGTCGGGGTACGTCGTGCAGGCGCGGGTGGGTGGTGAGTGGCGGCCGCTGTACTGGTTCGACCTCACCGAGCAGCTCGTCGCCGACTACGAGGTGTCCAACTGGTACCTCTGCCACCACCCGCGCTCGCATTTCCTGAGCGGGATCATGGTCGCCCGCCCCGATCCCGACCGCCGCTACGCGTTGAGCAGCACCAGCCTCGCGGTGCACCACCTCGACGGCCCCACCGAGCGTCGCAGCCTCGAGTCGCCCGCGGAGATCCGCGAGGAGCTCGAGGAGACGTTCCTGATCGACACGTCCGGCCTCCCCGACCTGGAGGCGGCGCTGGCGCGCCTGTTCCGGGACCGGTAGCCGCGATCGCTACTGTGGCCCGGTGCCGGAGCGCGTCGTCGAGATCTACACCGACGGGGCGTGCAGTGGGAACCCCGGCCCCGGCGGCTGGGGTGCGGTGCTGCGCTACGGCACCGTCGAGAAGGAGCTCCACGGCGGTGACGCCGGCCCCACCACGAACAACCGGATGGAGCTGATGGCGCCCATCCGGGCGCTCGAGTCCCTCACCCGGCCCGTCACGGTCCGCATCTACACCGACAGCACGTACGTCCGCAACGGGATCCTCAGCTGGCTGCCCCGGTGGAAGGCGAACGGCTGGACGACCTCCGCCCGGACGCCGGTGAAGAACGCCGACCTCTGGCGCAGGCTCGACGAGGCCGCGGCGCCGCACCAGGTCGAGTGGCTCTGGGTGAAGGGCCACGCCGGGCACCCGGAGAACGAGCGCGCCGACCGGCTCGCCGTGCGCGGGGTGGCGGAAGCCTCAGGAGCCGCGCAGGCGGGGTCGTAGGTCGGCCTCGGAGAGGCCGGCCAGCCCGTCCCGTTCGATCCGCCGAGCGAGCGCCTCGGCGTGCGCCTGCAGCCCGGCGATGTCCAGGCCGGCCGGTGCGGGCGCGGCCCAGCAGCCGATGCGGTGGGCGGCGCGGTCGAGCAGCGCGGCGGCGCCGCGGGCGTTGCCGCGCTGCGCGTGCGTCAACCCGACGGCGAGCTGGGCGAGCCCGCGCCACAGCTCGCGCTCCCCGTCGGGTGCGGCCTTCCAGGCGGCCTCCAGCACGTCGTGGGCCGGGAACGGCAGACCCTCGTCGAGGAGGCGCTGCGCCTCGGTGACGCTCTCGTCGGGGCTCAGCACGAGGTCCTCGGGTACCCGCTCGACGCCCTCGGCGCCGTGGGGGAGCGGCCTTCCCGCCGCGTCGCGGGGGCGGGAGTTGCGGGGGCGTCCGGCCGGGTCGCGGTCGCGCGTGGTGTCCACGACGACCACCGTGCCACGACCCCTAAGCGGGTGGCAGGAGCGCCTCCGCGAGCGTGCGTGCGCTCCGCGCGGGCCCCTCGGCCCCGAGGGCCTGCGCGGAGGCGTAGACCCCTTCCATGAGGATCGCGAGCTGGTCGGCGAGCGCCTCGTGGCCGGGGAAGCCCGCCGTGAGCTCGCCCAGCCGCGCGCGCACCCAGGCCTTGTTGGCGGCGGCGTGGCGGTGCACCGCGATCTCGGGGTCCGGGAACTCGGTCAGCGCCATCTGGAAGGGGCAGCCCCGGCAGCGGTCCGGCTGGGTCTGCACGGCGAGCGCGTCGAACAGCGACAGGATCTGCTCCCGCGGGCTCCCGGGACCGAGCGCGCCGTCGAACCACTCGCGGTAGTGGCGGTCCGCCCGCTCGACGTAGGCCGCCACGAGGTCGTCCTTCGAGGCCCAGAGCCGGTAGAGCGTGGTGGGGGCGACCCCGGCCTCCGCCGCGATCCGGTCGACACCGACGGCGCGGATCCCCTGCCAGTAGAAGAGGCCGTGGGCCACCTGCAGGACGTGCTCGCGCGTCTCCGCGGAGCTACGACGCGTTCCCACCCTGGTCATGCCGCCATCCTACTATGTTAGGGACCGTTCCCTAGCGTCCTGCGTCACACCTCCTTGCCGCCGGGCCGGAGCGCGCTTACGTTCCCGATAGGGAACGATCCCTAACATTCGAGGAGGCGGGTCATGAACACCCGATCCGGTCCGGCGCTGGCGGCTCTGTTCGCGGCCGCGTTCGTGATGGGCAGCGCCGAGCTGCTCGTCGTCGGGGTGATCGACCTCATCGCCGCCGACCTGGAGATATCCGTGAGCACCGCAGGCGCGGCGGTGACCGCGTACGCGCTCGGAATCGCCGCGGGCGGGCCCGTGCTGACGGCGCTGACCATCCGCCGCGGCCGCCGCGCCGTGCTGGTGTGGGCGCTCGCCGGGTACGTGGTGGCCACGGCCGCACCGCTGGCCACGTCGAGCGCGGCGCTCTTCCTGACGGCCCGGTTCGCCGCCGGCTCGTTGCACGGGCTGTTCATCGGCGTCGCGTTCGCGATCGCAGGCGCGCTCGTCCCGCCGGAACGCACGGGGCGTGCCATCGGGATCGTGCTCGGCGGGATCTCGGTGTCCACGGCCATCGGCGTGCCGCTGGGCACGCTCGTGGGGCAGGCATCGGGCTGGCGGACCGGGTTCGTCGGGGTCGCCGTGTTCGGGCTGGCAGCCTTGCTCGCGCTGCTGCGCGTCGTGCCCGCCGTCACCGCGACGGGCGGCGGCCGGGCATCCGTGCAGGCCCGGCACGCGTTCGCGCCGCCTGTACTGGCCGTGCTCGGGACCGGCTTGCTGATCCTCGGCGGCCAGTACGCCGTGCTCACCTACATCACGCCGTTCCTGCAGGAACGCACCGGCGTCTCCAGCGCCGCGGTGAGCGTGTTCCTGCTCGCCTTCGGCGTCGCCACCGCGGTCGGGGTGTTCGCAGGCGGGTGGGCCGCCGATCGCAGCGCCACCCGCACCCTCGTGCTCGGCAACGCCGCGTTGGTGGTCGCGCTCGGGCTCCTGCACCTCGTCGCCGCGATCCCGGTGCTCGTCGCGATCGTGCTGGTGGTCTGGGGCGTCGTCGGGATGGGGCTCGTGCCATCGCTGCAATACCGCGTGCTCGAGCTCGCAGGCCCGGGTCGCGACCTCGCCGCCACCCTCCCCGCATCGGCCCTCAACGCCGGCATCGCGCTCGGCGCGCTCGCGGGCGGCTGGACGCTCGACGCCTACGGCGCGGGCGGCCCCCTGATCACCGGCCTCGTGGTCACCGCGGTGGCGTTGCCCGCCGCGTGGGCCACCGCCGCGCTCCGCCCCGCTTCCACCCAGCAGACAGAAGGAGTCCCAGCATGACCGACCTGACCGGACGCACCGCCCTCGTCACCGGCGCCTCCCGCGGCATCGGCCGCGCGATCGCCGAGCGGCTCGCCGCCGACGGCGCGCTCGTCGCCGTGCACTACGGCAGCAACGAGACGGCCGCCAAGGAGACCGTGGCGGCGATCGAGCAGGCCGGCGGGCAGGCCTTCGCCGTGCGCGCCGACCTCGCCGAGACCGCCGAGCTCGACGCCCTGTTCGCCGGCCTCCAGGAAGGCCTGGCCGGGCGCCCGCTGGACATCCTCGTCAACAACGCCGCCTACATCGACTACTCGGCGACCATCGAGGGCGCCACCCCGGAGACCTTCGACCGGCTGTTCGCGGTGAACGTCCGCGCCCCGCTCTTCGTCATCCAGCGGGCCCTGCCCCTGATGTCGGACGGCGGCCGGATCGTGAACGTCTCGTCGGGCGTCACGTGGTTCGCCACCCCCGAGGTCGTCTACGGCATGTCGAAGGGCGCTCTGAACGTGCTCAGCCGCTCGCTCGCGAAGACCCAGGGGCCGCGCGGGATCACCGTCAACACGGTCTCGCCGGGCATCACCGAGACCGACATGAACGGCTGGCTGACCGAGAGCGCCGACGCCGCCCGCGCGGTCGCGGGCATCACCGCACTGGGCCGGCACGGGCAGCCCGCCGACATCGCCGACGCGGTGGCGTTCTTCGCCTCCGACGACGGCCGGTGGGTGACCGGCCAGACCCTCGAGGTCAACGGCGGGCTGCTGCTCGGCCCGCCCGCCTAGGCCCTCAGCGCGCGTCGGCCACCATGGCCGCGCCGAGACCGAGCAGCACACCGGCCGTGGCGCGGTCGAGCCAGCGCTTCACGCTCACGCGCGACAGCACCCGCCGCGCCCGGCCGGCCAGCACGACGAGCGCACCGAGCCACGCCAGCCCGATCGCGATGTGCATCGCGACGAGCAGCGCGCCCCACCCGATGTGCCCGCCGACCGGCAGGAACTGCGGCAGGAGGCTCATGTAGAACACGCCGACCTTCGGGTTGAGCAGGTTCGTCACGAGTCCCGCGCGGAACCCGCGCCCGGCGCCTGCCACCCGCACCTCGACGTCCAGGGCACCGCCACGCCCACGGCGGAGCGACCGCCACAGCCCCGAGGCACCGAGCCAGATCAGGTACGCGGCACCGAGGAGCTGCACCACCCGGTACGCCGTCTCCGACGCGACGAGCAGCGCGGTGAGCCCCAGCGTGCTCGCCGCGCCCCACACCAGGCAGCCCAGCGAGATGCCGAGCACCACCGCGATCCCCACCTTGCGCCCGCCGAGCAGTGCGTGCCGGAGCACGACCATCGTGTCGAGGCCGGGGGTCACGACCCCCAGCAGCGCGACGAGGGCGAAGGCGAGGATCGCGGTGGTGCTCACCCCTCGATCACACCACGCGGTAGTCGAGCAGGACGAGACGGTCGTCGAGCACGGTCGTCCCGGTGAGGTCCAGTTCGGCGTCCGGCAGCTCGGCGAACACCGGCTCCTCACCGGCCACGCCGTGGATCATCGGGAAGACCAGCACCCGGAGCCGGTCGACCAGACCGAGCCGGAAGAGGCTCCGGACGAGCGACGGGCTGCCGATCGTGCGCATCGGCAGCCCGTCGGCCACGGCCTTCAGGGCGGGCACGGCCGTCTCGACCGGCTCGTGGACGATCGTCGTGTTCGCCCAGCTCGCCGGCGGTTCGAGCGTGCCCGAGAAGACGATCTTGGGAAGCTCCGCCATCCTCGGGAACGTCGGGTCGCCGCCGTTCGCGACGATCTCGGCCATCAGCCGGTACGTCGTCCCACCCATGAGCAACACGTGCTCCTCGGCGAGCCGCGCGTCGATCCACCCGGACAGACCCGGCCCGCCGTAGCCCCAGTACGGCGCCGGTCGCGGCCCACCGCCGCCGTACCCGTCGACGGTGCAGAACAGATCGACACTCAGCTCGCGCATCGGCTCCTCCAGGCTGTCGTCCTCCGGCGGTACGTCGAACGGCGAGGCGGGAAATCGACAGCGCCGGTCGACGGGCTTGTGGACGGGGCCTAGCCGTCCCGGCCCGCGACGCGGAACCAGACGTTCGTCGCGGAGGGCGCGGCGCCGAGCTCGATCCGCTCCAGCCGGACGTGGGTGCCCCCCGGATGGTCGAAGAGCCGGACCCCGTCGCCGAGCAGCACCGGGGCGATGCAGACGAGCACCTCGTCGAGCTCGCCCGCCTCCAGGCAGCCGCGCGCCGTCTCCGCGCCCAGGACGTTGACGTACCCGGCGCCGGCGGCGGCGCGAGCGGCGGCGACCGCCTCACCGAGGTCGGACACGAAGGTCAGGCCGGGCACCGGCTCGGCCGGGGGTGTGCGGGTCAGCACGAACTGCGGCCCCTCCCAGCCGCCGCCGAACACCTCGCCCTCCGCAGCCGTGCCCTTGTGCGGGTCGTCCCCGCGGAACGTCCGGCCGCCCACCAGGATCGCGCCGACCCGCGCGACCAGCTCGTCGATCAGCGGGTTCGGCCCGAGGTACGGGGTGAGCCAGGACATGTCCCCGCCGGGGCCCGCGATGAAGCCGTCCAGCGACATCGTGACCGAGTACAGGAGTTTCGCCATGTCATGGAGACGACGCGGCGCCCGGGACGTCATCGGTGAGCAGCAGCGGCAGGCCGAACGCGGCGAAGAGGTGCGTCTCGTGGAACGCCGTCGCCTCGGCGACCAGGCCCCGCTCGATCCGGAGCACCGAGATCGCGAACGCGCGGAAGCGGGACCCGTCCCGGACGTACGTGGCCACCGCCGGTTGCCGGTTCGCCCCGATCGGCAGCATCCGGAAGCGGCGGCCCGGTCCCGCCGGGTCCCAGCTCGCGCGTAGCGCGGCGACGACCGTGTCGCGGCCCCGGAACCACATCGGCCACGGCGGCATCGCGGTGCGCACGTCCTCGGCGAGCACCGCGGCCACGGCGCCGGGGTCGGCGTTCTCCATCGCGGCCATGTAGCGGCGCAGCACCTCGCGTTCCTCGGCCGTGGGCGGGGAGGCCGTCCAGTCGGCCCGACGGGCGGGGAGGTGCTCGCGCAGGGTCGCCCGCGCCCGCTGCAGCGCGCTGTTGACCGACGCGGTGCTCGAGCCGAGGACGGTCGCGATCTCCCCGGGCCGCCAGCCGAGCACGTCGCGCAACAGCAGCGCCGCCCGCTGCCGGGGCGGCAGGTGCTGGACGGCGACGAGGAAGGCCAGCTCGATCGTCTCCCGCGCGACGGCCGCCGCGCCCGGCTCCGTGTCGTCGGGTGCCAGCCGGTCCGGGAACGGCTGCAGCCAGGGGACGTCGGTGCGCGGCGGGAGGTCTACGCTCGCGTCCGACGGCGGGCGCAGGTCCTGCGGCAGCACCCGCCGGGCCCGGCCGCCGAGCGCGTCGAGGCAGGCGTTGGTGGCGATCCGGTACAGCCAGGCGCGCACGCTGGAGCGGCCCTCGAACGCGTCGACGGCCTTCCAGGCGCGCAGGAACGTCTCCTGCACCAGGTCCTCGGCCTCGTCGAACGAGCCGAGCATCCGGTAGCAGTGCACGCGCAGCTCGCGGCGGTGGGGTTCCACCAGCGCCGCGAACTCGTCGTGCTGGATGCTCACTCGCCCCGCAGCAGCTGCTCGAACGGCACCGGATCCTCGAAGGGGTCCGGCGCCGCCCCGGCCGGGCGGGCCGCCACCAGGTCGGCGAGCTCGCCGGCGGCCCGCGCGATCCGGCGGTCCAGCGCCGGCACCCCCGCGGCCCCGCCCGCCCAGTCCTCCGGGGCCGCGAACACCGCGGTGGGCACGACCACCGCGTGCAGGTACGCCATCAGCGGGCGCACCGCGTGCTCGAGGGCGAGGGAGTGCCGGCCGGTGCCGCCGGTCGCGCCGATCAGCGTGGGCTTCCCGTCGAGCGCGCCGTCCTCCAGCGCGTCGAAGAGCAGCTTGAACAGGCCGTTGTAGGACGCCGAGAACGTGGGCGTGACCGCGATCAGCCCGTCCGCGCCGACCACCGCGTCCAGGACCGGGCGCAGGCCCGGCGCGACGAAGCCGGTGAGCACGGCGTCCACCAGCTCGTGGGCGTGCTCGCGCAGCTCCACCACCTGGACGTCGACGTCGCCACCGATTTCCGGGCCGTGCTCGGCCAGCGCCGCGGTGGTGGCCGCGGCCAGCCGGTCGGCGAGCAGCCGCGTGGAGGACGGGACGCCGATCCCGGCGCTCACAACTGTGATCTTGCGCGTCATGCGAGCACCTCCTGGGCCGCCTTCAGGCTCTCGTGGGTCGGGGCGTCCGGGACGTGCGCGGGCGTCCGCGCCGCGAACTCCTTGCGGAGCACCGGGATCACTTCCTCGCCGAGGATGTCCAGCTGCTCCAGCACCGTCTTGAGCGGCAGCCCCGCGTGGTCCATGAGGAACAGCTGGCGCTGGTAGTCGCCCGCGAACTCGCGGAACGACAGCGTCTTGTCGATGACCTGCTGCGGGCTGCCGACCGTGAGGGCCGTCAGCTCCGAGAAGTCCTCCAGCGACGGGCCGTGGCCGTAGACGGGGGCGTTGTCGAAGTACGGCCGGAACTCGCGCACCGCGTCCTGGGAGTTCTTCCGCATGAACACCTGCCCGCCCAGCCCGACGATCGCCTGGTCGGCAGGGCCGTGGCCGTAGTGCTCGAACCGCCGCCGGTACAGGTTCACCATCCGACGGACGTGGCCCGCGTCCCAGAAGATGTTGTTGTGGAAGAAGCCGTCGCCGTAGAAGGCGGCCTGCTCCGCGATCTCCGGGCTGCGGATCGAGGCGTGCCAGACGAACGGCGGCACCCCGTCGAGCGGCCGCGGGGTGGAGGTGAAGCCCTGCAGCGGTGTGCGGTGCCTGCCCTCCCAGTCGACCACGTCCTCGCGCCACAGCCTGCGCAGCAGCGCGTAGTTCTCGACGGCGAGGGAGATGCCGTCGCGGATGTCCTTGCCGAACCACGGGTAGACCGGCCCGGTGTTGCCGCGCCCCAGCATCAGGTCGACGCGCCCGTCGGCGAGGTGCTGCAACATCGCGTAGTCCTCGGCGATCTTCACCGGGTCGTTGGTGGTGATCAGCGTGGTTGCGGTCGACAGCAGCAGCCGCTTCGTGCGCGCGGCGACGTAGCCGAGCAGCGTGGTGGGGGAGGAGGGCACGAACGGCGGGTTGTGGTGCTCACCGGTCGCGAAGACGTCCATGCCCACCTCCTCCGTCTTCAGGGCGATGGCGACCATCGCCTTGATCCGCTCCGCCTCGGTGGGCGTGCGGCCGGTCGTCGGGTCGGGCGTGACGTCACCGACGGAGAAGACGCCGAACTGCATCTCCATCTCGTTCCCTGCCTCCGGTAGTTGCATCTGCAATCACCTCGCCCAACACGCGGGCCGTCGCGTTCATGCCCGGACCGTGCTCGGTGCCACACCCCGCTCCCGCTTGAACGCAGCGCTGAACGTGAACGCGTCGGAGTACCCCACCCGGCGCGCCACCGCCCCGACCGTGACGTCCGGATCGGCCAGGTACTCGGCGGCCAGGGTCATCCGCCAGCTGCGCAGGTACGCCAGCGGCGCGGACCCGACCAGCTCGCGGAACCGCTTGGCGAACGCCGCCCGGCTCGATCCGCTCCGCGCCGCCAGCTCCTCGACCGTCCAGTGCCGGGCCGGGGCGGCGTGCACCGCTTCGAGGGCGGGCCCGACCACCGGGTCGGCGAGCGCGGCGAACCAGCCGGGCCGCTCGGGTGCCCGCTGGTCGAACCAGGCGTTCAGCGTGCAGGTGAGCAGCCAGTCCAGCAGCCGGTCCTGCACCACAGCAGGCCCGTTGCACCCGCGGTCGAGCAGCTCCAGCAGCGTCACGCAGTCCGGGTCGTCCGGCGAGACGGTGGCGACCGCAGGCAGTGCGCCCATCAGCCGGGTGCCGCCGCCGCGGGTGCTGTACCCGCACACGAGCAGGGACGCGCCCGCGTCGCCCGCCCGGACGGTCACCGAGGCCCCTGGCTGGAGCATCGCGGCCGCACCGGGCCGCAGCACCTCGCCCGCCACCGCGACCTCGCCCGCGACGACCGCGCACAGCACCAGCGGTGAGCCCACGGGGACGGCGTACTCCTCGCCAGGGGCGAGCCGGGCGCGGAGCATGGCGCCTTCCTGGGTCCGGATCCCACGCAGCAAGGTCTCCAGGACCGTCACGATCACGCAGCATAGACGCGAACGCATCCGTCACAGACGTGCGAGCATGGCCGCCGCGACCTGCACGAGATCAACTGGGTGCCATGAACACAGACATCTCGGTGCTGGCCGCGAGCGGCAAGTCCGGCCGCCGGGTGGTCGCGGCGCTGCGGGCCGCCGGGCACCCGGTGCGGGCCGCGTCCCGGACCTCGGAGGTCCGCTTCGACTGGCAGGACCCGACCACCTGGCCCGCTGCGACCGACGGGGCGGGCGCGCTCTACCTCGTCGCCCCGGACGACCCCGCCCCGGTGCGACAGTTCGTCGACCGCGTGCAGGAGGCCGGCGTGAAGCGCGTCGTGCTCCTCTCGGGCCGGGCGAGGGAGGCGTGGGGAGACCGTTTCGGGCACGCGATGGCGGCGGCCGAGGACGCCGTCCGGGGCAGCGACCTGAGCTGGACGATCCTGGCGGCCAACAACTTCATGCAGAACTTCACCGAGGACCTCTGGTACGAGCCGCTGCTGGCCGGCAGGCTCGCCCTGCCCACCGGCGGGGTGCCCGAGCCGCTCGTCGACCTCGATGACGTCGCCGCGGCCGCGGCGAGGCTGCTCACGTCCGACGAGTACGCGGGCCGCACGGTCGAGGTGTCGGGTCCGGCCGCGCTGACGTACGCCGAGGCGGTGGCCACCATCGCGGCCGCGGCCGGCCGGCCGATCCGGTTCGAGGAGCTCACCCCCGCGGCGTACGCGGACGAGCTGCGCGCGGCAGGCCTCGAGGAGGAGTGGGTCGCGTTGCTGGGCGGCCTGCTCGAACTGATGCGCGAGGGGCAGGTCGCCGCCCCCACGTCCGGGGTCGAGGACGTGCTGGGCCGTCCGGCGCGTTCCTTCGAGGACTGGGTGGCGCGGGTCGCGCCGACCGGGGTCTGGGCGAACTGATCACTGTCGGTGGGCCCGTGCATGATGCCCCCGGTCGAGTGAGGGGAGCCATCGATGACGGACGCACCGGCAGCGCTGTCGGATCAGGACCTGGCGGCAGCGCGCGCGGAGCTGGCGGAGGGCCGGCCGTTCCCGGTCTGGTTCACCGCGGCCGCCGTCGGCGTCCCGGTGGGCGGGTCGGCGAAGATCGTGTCGGTCGGCGAGCCGGCCGAGGGCGACTTCGTCGAGGTCCGGCCCACCGGCAGCCGCGACACCGTGTTCTGCTCCCCGAACGAGCTCACGAGCACCCGCCCGCCCCGCAAGCGGGCCCGGCAGGCCGCGCCGCCACCCCCGGCAACTCCGCCGGCGCCCGTGGCGGCGGCGCCGGCGAAGCAGCCGGAGCGGCGGCCGAAGGAGGTGGTGGAGCGCAGCGACACGGTGGAGCGGAACGGCACCGCCGAGCGTGCGGGCACGCCGCCGCCCGCCGTCCCCGAGCGGCGGTCCAGCCGCCCCCGCCCGGGCGCCGCCCGGCCGACCGAGGTCACCGTCACGCTCAGCAGCACCGCCGACGGCGAGTGGACCGTGGAGGTCGTCACCGGCCGCAAGCGGACGGTCCGGCCCACCCCGGTGCAGCCGGCCGAGGTGGCCAAGGCCGCCCGCTCCCTTCCGCCTGCCGTCGCAGAGGCGATCGAGTCGTCGCTGGTGGCGGCCCGGCAGCGGCAGATCGAGCGGGTGGAGCGGCTGCGGGCCGAGCTCGACGCGGCGCAGCGGGCTCTGCAGGACCTCTCGGGCTGATCGGTATGGGCCCGGCTCAGTGCTTCGGGCCCGCGACCCGGTCCAACGTGGCCACTGCCTCCCGGCGGGCCACCGAGATCGTGTCGGGGCGGGGGAAGCGGTGGGCGATGCCGAGCCGGTCGAGCGAGGTGCTGCAGAGCCCGAGGATGTCGGTGGACTTGTTGCTGAAGAGCCAGCGCGGGTACTCGTAGCGCCGGGTGTCTCCAGCCGTCTTGCGGGGCGTCCAGTTCGTGATCCGGCAGCCGTCTGAGTGGAACAAGCCGCGGAGGAACTCTCCCGTGTGTTCGGCGACGAGTTCCTCCTGCCACGGCTCCAGCACGATCGCGCGGGTGTGCTTCATGCCCGGGCCGTGCTGGGGGAAGAGGCAAGGCCAGTGCTTCCAGCGCGCAGTCACGGATGTGCATCCCTGCCGCCGCAGGCGGCTCACCGTGTTGTCCGGCCGAATCGCGCGGATCGCGGCGGCACATTCGGCGATGATCCCCGGCCATGCGTCGGCACATGCGATGCGCAGCGACCACACGTTCCCGCGCCCGCGGCTGAGGGTGCCGTCGCCAAGGTACTGGCCGAGAAGGTAGGCGTACTCCGTTGCGGTCGCGGGCGAACTCGGATCCGGACCGCAGCGAGGGCACTCGGAGCTACGAGATCGATGAGTTCCGTCGCGCCAGCTGCGCACCGCCGACCGGCTGATTCCGGTGGCTCGACTGACAGCGGAGATGCTCTGGCCGGAGCGGACAGCCGCCAGCGCAGCCTCGCGCACCTCGGCGTCGTACACGTACCCAGTGTCGCGTCCGCCCCTGACGATTCCGATGACGGCCGGGTGCCCCCGGTGGGATTCGAACCCACACTGGACGCTGTTTGAGAGCGCTGCCTGCTGCCAATTGGGCTACGGGGGCGGCTCCGGGAACTCTATCGCGACGGCACCGCGGCTGTCCGTCGGCCCGGGACGATCGGCGGGATCACAGTTCGGCCGCCTGGTCCGCCGGTATTCTGAATCCTTCCGGTACAACCCTCCGGCGAAGGAGAGCAGCCCTGTGAGCCAGCAGGTGTCCGAGCAGAAGTCCGCGGACGAGGCCCGACCGGCCACCGGTCTGCGTGTGCTCGTGGTCGAGGACGAGGCACTGATCCGCCTCGACCTCACGGAGATGTTGACCGAGGAGGGCTACGTCATCGCCGGCGAGGCGGGCGACGGTGAGCAGGCCGTCGAGCTCGCCCGCGAGCTGCGCCCCGACCTGGTGATCATGGACGTGAAGATGCCCAAGGTCGACGGCATCGCCGCGGCCGGGTCGATCGTCGAGGAGAAGATCGCGCCGGTCGTCATGCTCACCGCGTTCAGCCAGCGCGACCTCATCGAGCAGGCGCGGGACGCGGGCGCGATGGCGTACCTGGTGAAGCCGTTCGCGCGGCACGAGCTGGTGCCGGCCATCGAGCTCGCGGTGTCCCGGTTCGCCGAGAAGCGGGCGCTCGAGGACGAGGTCGCCACGCTCACCGACCGGCTCGAGACCCGCAAGATCGTCGACCGGGCCAAGGGCCTGCTGATGACGCGGCAGAGCATGACCGAGCCGGAGGCGTTCCGCTGGATCCAGCGCACCGCGATGGACCGCAGGACCACGATGAAGGCGGTCGCGGAGGCCATCGTCGACGGGTTGGCCGCGCCGAAGTCCTGAGGCTCATGAACGTTGCGGTCCGGTAAAGGACCGGCCTCTGATGATGACTCTGTCAGTCGCTTTCCCTTAACGTCCGCCCGTCTCCCGGATCGGGGGGCGAGCGTGGACGGTCCCGCGGGGAGTCCGGGGGCGGTACGGAAGGACATGGACATGAGTCGGAAGCGGATGGTGCTCGCGGTCGCCGCGACACTGGCCGGAGCCCTGGTGCTCGCGGCGTGTGGCGGCGGTGGCGGTGGTGACACCGGTGGTGCCGCCCCGACCCAGCAGCGCGCAGAGCCGACGCAGGCGCCGTTCAGCCCGCCGGCCGACGCCGTGCTCCCGGCCGGCGACGGTCAGGGGCAGTGCAGCGGCAACCCGTCGATCGCCTACGTCGGCACGATCGCCGGCGCGAACGCGGGGCTGGGCATCGCGATCAAGCAGGCGGTCGAGCTCGCGATCGAGGAGCACAACCAGGCCAACGCCGGCTGCCAGGTCTCCTACAAGGAGTTCGACACCGGCGGTTCCCCGCAGACCGCGCTCGCTCCCACGGTCGCCGCCATCAACGACCCGTCGATCCTCGGGGTCGTGGGGCTGCCGTTCTCCGGCGAGTCCGAGGCCGTCGGCCCGGCGCTCACGGAGGCGGGCCTGGTCTCGGTCACCCCGTCGGCCACCCGGCCCGACCTCACGACGAAGGGCTGGACGCACTTCTTCCGCGGCCTGGGCAACGACGCGGTGCAGGGTCCCGCTGCGGCCCGGTTCATCACCGGCACCCTCGGCGCCCAGAGCGTCTGCGTGATCCGCGACGACAGCGCGTACGGGCAGGGTCTCGCCACCGAGCTGACCAACGCCCTGGGTGGCGCCGCCACCTGCCAGGAGGAGGTCAAGACCGGTCAGCGGGAGTTCTCCGCGGCCATCGGCACCATCCAGTCGGCGAACCCGAACGCGATCTTCTACGCCGGCTACTACGACGAGGGCGCCCCGCTCGCCCAGCAGCTGCGCGACGCCGGCATCGAGGCGGACCTCGTGGTGCCGGACGGTGTGAAGGACCCGATCTTCGTCCAGAACGCCGGTGAGGCGTCCGACGGTGTCTACATGACCTGCCCGTGCCTGCCGGGTGACGTGTTCCCGGAGTTCACGAACGCCTACAAGGCCCGCTGGAACGTCGACCCGCAGACGTACTCGGCCGAGGCGTACGACGCCACGACGATCCTGCTGCGCGGCCTCGACCAGGGCATCTCCGACCGGGCCGGGCTGCTCGAGCACGTGCGCAACTACAAGGGGCAGGGCCTCACCAAGGCATTCGCGTGGAACGCACAGGGCGAGCTGAACGAGACCCCGGTGTGGAGCTACGTCGTGAAGGACGGCCAGATCCAGCGGCTGTCGCCGATCGACTAGCAACACGCGTCAGGCGCCAACGTAAGCGGTGGCGACGAGCGCGGTCCCGGGACAAGCCCCGGGACCGCGCCGTAGTCACGTGAAGACGGGAAACACCCTGTGATCACCCACGTCACGAGCGTGCTCGCGCAGGACCCGCTGATCGACTTCAACTTCCAGTTGCTGGTCGACCGGTTCTGGGCCAACACCATCGACGGCCTGTCCTACGGCTCCATCTATGCCCTGGTGGCAATCGGGTACACCCTGGTCTACGGTGTGCTGCGCCTGATCAACTTCGCGCACAGCGAGATCTTCGTCATCGGCGTCTTCGCCGCCTACTTCACGTTCGCGTCGCTGGGGTTCGTCCCCGGCGAGTCGCCCCAGCTGGGGCTGTTCGTGCTGATCGGTTCGCTGCTGGTCGCCGGGCTCGTCGCGATGGCGGTGTCGGGCGGATCCGCCGTACTGCTGGAACGGGTCTGCTACCGGCCGCTGCGCAAGCGCGGCGCTCCACCGCTGGTCTTCTTGATCACCGCGATCGGCGCGTCGTTCGCCATCCAGCAGATCTTCCTGATCACGCTCGGCGCCAACTCGCAGCCGACGATCCGGCTCCTGCGCCCGACCGAGGTGTTCGAGATCTTCGGTGCGCGGGTCACGAACATCCAGATCATGACGGTCGTGGCGGCGATCGTGCTGATGGTCGTCGCCGACACGTTCGTCAACCGAACCCGCCTCGGGAGGGGCGTCCGGGCGGTGTCCCAGGACCCGGCGACGGCCACGCTGATGGGTGTCAACCGCGAGCGCGTCTTCATGCTGACGTTCCTGCTCGGCGGCGTACTGGCCGGCGCGGCTGCGCTGTTCTACATCATGACCATTCCGGCTGCAGCGGTGTACAACGGCGGCTTCCTGCTCGGCATCAAGGCGTTCACCGCCGCGGTGCTCGGTGGGATCGGGAACCTGCGCGGCGCCCTCCTCGGAGGGCTGGTGCTGGGCGTCGTCGAGAACTACGGCCAGTCGTTCTTCGGCGGCGAGTGGCGCGATGTCATCGCGTTCGTGTTGCTGATCGTCGTGCTGATGTTCCGGCCCACCGGCATCCTCGGCGAGTCGCTCGCGAAGGCACGCGCATGAACGCCCCGGACGCCGCCGCGGCAAAGGTCCCGTTCGGCACGCGGTTGCGGGACTGGTGGGGATCGCTGGACCGGTGGCAGCAGTGGGCGGTCCTCATCCCGGCGGTCCTGCTGATCTACCTCCTGCCGGTGCTCAACCCGCCGTTGCTCACCACCGAGCCGGGCACCGACTTCCAGATCACGCTGTTCAACGCGGCCCGGATCGCGCTGATCGCGATCGGGCTGAACATCGTGGTCGGGCAGGCGGGCCTGCTCGACCTCGGCTACGTCGGGTTCTTCGCGGTCGGCGCCTACACCACGGCGGTGTTCTCGAGCCCCGACTCGTTCCTCGCCACCGACTACCCGTGGCTGGCCTGCATCCCGTTGGCGATGTTCGTCACGGCGGTGTCCGGGCTCCTCCTCGGTGCCCCGACGCTGCGGTTGCGCGGCGACTACCTCGCGATCGTCACCCTCGGGTTCGGCGAGATCGTCCGGCTGCTCGCCGACAACCTCGACCCGCTGCGCGGCCAGCGCGGCTTCGGTGCCATCCCCGGCCCGGAGGTCACCCGCGCCGACGGCTCGCAGGTTTTCACCTCCACGGACGGCACGCCGTGGTACTGGCTGACCGTCACCGTGATCATCATCGTGCTCATGTTCGTCGGCAACCTCGAACGCAGCCGCGTGGGCCGGGCGTGGGTGGCCATCCGGGAGGACGAGGACGCTGCGGAGTCGATGGGCGTGCCCACGTTCCGGTTCAAGCTGTGGGCGTTCGCGATGGGCGCCACCGTCGGCGGGTTGTCCGGCGCGATCTACGCCGGGCAGGTCGGCTTCATCAACAGCCAGGGCTTCGACATCATCACGTCGATCCTGTTCCTCGCCGCCGTGGTGCTCGGGGGTTCGGGCAACAAGGTCGGGGTCATCCTCGGCGCGTTCATCATCGTGTACATCCCGGACCGGTTCCAGGTGATCGCCCAGTACCGCTTCCTGATCTTCGGACTTGCCATCATCGTGCTCATGATCTTCCGTCCGCAGGGCCTGCTCGGCGCCCGCCAGCGTCTGCTGACCTACGGCAGGCAGGCCTACCAGCGCCTGATCGGCAAGGGGGAGCAGATCAGCAGCGAGAGTGCGCTGGGCAAGCACGAGGAAGGGGTGCTCCGGTGAACCCGCAGGAACCGCCCACCGAGGAGATCCACCAGGCCGAGGGCGGGCTGGTCGCCGAGCTGGAGCGGATGACCCCGCAGGAGCGGGCGGCGCACGACAGGGAGGTGGCCGCGGCCGCCGCGACGGATCGGGAGATCGCCGTCGGCGTCGGCGACACGCTGCTCGAGCTGCGCGACCTCACGATGCGCTTCGGCGGCCTGACGGCGCTCGACTCCGTGTCGTTCTCGATCCAGCGGGGCGAGATCCTCGGGCTGATCGGCCCGAACGGCGCCGGGAAGACCACCTGCTTCAACGCCATGACCGGCGTCTTCCGCCCGACGTCGGGCGATGTGCTGCTGGAGGGGCGCTCGATCGCTCGCAGCCACCGCCACCAGATCACCCGGCTCGGGATCGCGCGGACGTTCCAGAACATCCGGCTGTTCGGCGAGATGACGGCGCTCGAGAACGTGATGGTGGGCACCGACGCCCGCCACAAGACGAGCGTGCCGGGGGCGGTCTTCCGCTTCCCGCGGCACTACGCCGAGGAGCGGGCGGGCGTCGAGAAGTCGATGGCACTGCTCGAGTTCGTCGGGATCGCCGACCGGGCCGCTGAGAAGGCGCGCAACCTGCCCTACGGCTACCAGCGGCGGCTGGAGATCGCCAGGGCGCTTGCCACCGAGCCGAAGCTGCTCTGCCTCGACGAACCGGCCGCCGGCTTCAACCCGGCGGAGAAGGACGACCTGGTCGCACTGATCCGCAAGATCAGGGAGGACGGGTACACCGTGCTCGTCATCGAGCACGACATGCGGGTCGTCATGGGCGTCACCGACCGCATCGTCGTCCTCGAGTTCGGACGCAAGATCGCAGAAGACGAGCCGGAAGCGATCCGCGAGGATCCGGCCGTCGTGGCGGCCTACCTGGGGGTTCCCGACGATGGCTCTGCTTGAGCTGGACGGCGTGGCCGTGCACTACGGGCGCATCCAGGCGCTCTCGGACGTGTCGGTCACGGTTGAGGCGGGCGAGATCGTCGCGCTGATCGGCGCGAACGGCGCCGGCAAGACCACCACGATGCGCGCGATCTCCGGACTGCTGCCGCTGAGCGCGGGCCGGGTGGTCTTCGAGGACGAGGACATCACCCGGATGCGGGCCGACCTGCGGGTCCGGCGCGGGATCTGCCAGGCGCCGGAGGGTCGCGGCGTGTTCCCGGGCCTCACGGTGCTGGAGAACCTCGACATGGGGGCCTACAGCCGCAAGGACCGGCGGACGGCCGCGTACCGCGAGGACCTGGACCACGTGTTCGAGCTGTTCCCGCGGCTCGCGGAGCGGCGCAACCAGGCGGGCGGCACCCTGTCCGGCGGCGAGCAGCAGATGGTGGCCATCGGCCGTGCGCTGATGGCGCGGCCCCGGGTGCTGCTGCTCGACGAGCCGTCGATGGGGCTGGCGCCGCAGATCATCCAGCAGATCTTCCGGATCATCCGCGACATCAACGCCGATCGCGGCACCACGGTGCTGCTGGTGGAGCAGAACGCGAGCCAGGCCCTCGCGCTCGCGCACCGGGCGTACGTGCTGGAGACGGGGCGGGTGGTGCAGCACGGCACCGGCCGTCAGCTGCTCGACGACCCTGCCGTGCGCAACGCCTACCTGGGCGTGGCCTGACCGCAGCCTGCGGAGCGAACAGCGGGCACCGACGCTCGGCCGTCCGGGTCAGAACCCGGACGGCCGGGTGTCCCGGTGCAGGCAGGTGAGCTTGGCCGTGCAGGTGCGCCTGCCCGCGGCGTCGGTGATCACGATCTCGGTGGTGGACGTGCTGCGGCCGATGTGGAGCGGCCGGGCCACGCCGGTGACGAGCCCCTCGGTGGCCGAGCGGTGGTGGGTGCACGCCAGCTCGAGGCCGACCGGGAACCGGTCGGGCAGGGCGTGCAGCGCCGAGAGCGTGGAGCCGAGCGTCTCGGCCAGCACGGCGTTGGCGCCGCCGTGCAGCAGCCCGAACGGCTGCCGGTTGCCCGCCACCGGCATGGTCCCGACCACCTCGTCGAGGCTCAGCGAGACGAGCTCGATGCCCATCAGCTTCTGGAGCTGCTCGGGGGCGTCGGGGAGCGCCAGTTCGGCCGGGTCGATGGGCATGCCGGCACTTTATGTCAGCCCCATCCGAGGCGGGCGTCGGCGGCTCCGAGCAGGTCGGCGTAGCGCGCTGCCTGCACCTGCACCGCGTCGCGCACCGGCGCGGGGAGCGGGGCGAACGGGCGGACGGTGACGGTCAGGGCGTCGCCCCGCCGCTCGTGCTCCCACACCCCGGCGACGGCGCCGTCGACGACGAGCACGGGGGAGATCCAGCCCGCGGTGCGCGAGACCTCCGCCGCGCGGTCGGGCGGAACCGCGCGCTCGCGGTGGGAACGGGGGGCGATCACCCACGGGTCGAAGCCGGGCAGCAGCACGACGTCGCCCGCCGGGGCGTCGGGGACGGCCGCCAGCTCGTCGGCGTCCTCGACCCGGACGACGAACCCCGCCTCCCCGTCGACCTCGACGGCGGTGAGCGCGTCGGAGCTCTCCCGGATCCAGCGCCGCGCCGGGGCCGGCTGGTCGCCCCACCAGCGTGCGACGTCGACGGCGGTGGCCGGGCCGTTGGCGGCGAGGAAGCGCAGCAGCACCTCCCGGTTGGCCGCCGGGGGGTCGACCGGCCGCAGCGGCCGCCCGAGCCACGCCGCCGGGTTGACGAACGAGACCGCCCCGTCGGTGGCGGGCCCGGAGCAGAGCAGCCCGCGGCTCGCCGCCGGTTTGAGCACGGCGCCCCAGCCGGTGGACAGCGGGCCGGCGAGTGCCGGGTCGCCCAGCCGGGCGGCGATCGCGGCGGCGAGCTCGGCCCTGCTGAGCGGCTCGGCGCCGAGCACCTCGCCGACGGCCTCGGTGATGGCGTGCACCTGCTCCCCGGTGACGCCGTGCTCGCGTTCGTACGAGGGCGGGAAGCGGCGCCGCGACTCGTACTCGGTGCGCGCGCCCACCCACACGTCGAGCTCGTCGGCGGGGAGCAGGTGCAGCGTGCCGCGCATGGCCCAGGTGCGCACGAACGACCGGTCGCGCCACAGCGCCGTGTCGAGGTCGGGCGGTGCGGCGCTGCGGATGCCGGCGATCAGCTCCGTGCACGACGCCACCTGGGCGTGCAGCCCGCAGACCCGCCGGGCCACGGCGAGCGCGTCGGCCGCGGGTTCCACCAGGAGCTGCCGCCGCAACCGCCACCGCACGACCTGCCGCCACGTGACCTTCATGGGCCGATCCCAGCACAGGGCCCTGACCGGTTCCGACGAACGGCGCGTTCGTCGGAACCTATCCGACGAACGCGCCGCTCGTCGGAACGATCACGGGTGCGGTTTGTGCGTCACGAAGATCGCCGTCCCGGGGAACAGCCGACCACGCAGCGGGGACCACTGGCCCCACACCGTCTCCCTGTCCTCCGGCCACTCCGGCTCCACCAGGTCGTCCAGCACCAGGCCGGCGGCCACGAGGTCGCGGACCCGGTCACCGAGGGTGCGGTGGTGCTCGACGTAGGTGGCGCGGCCATCGCCGTCGATCTCGACGTACGGGGTGCGGTCGAAGTACGACTGCTGGACGGTGAGGCCGTCGGGGCCGGGGTCGTCGGAGAACATCCAGCGCATGGGGTGGTTCACGGCGAACACCCAGCGGCCGCCCGGGCGCAGCACCCGCACGACCTCGCGCATCACGCGCTCCGGCTCGGCGACGAAGGGCACGGCGCCGAACGCGGAGCAGGCGGCGTCGAACGAGGCGTCGGCGAACGGCAGGTGCTCGGCGCCCGCCTGCACGAGCGGTACGGCCAACCCGGTGGCGGTGCCGAGCGCGGCGGCGTGGCGCAGCATCGCGGAGGAGAGGTCGAGCGCAACCGGGTGCGCACCCTGCGCGGCGAGCCACCGCGCGCACGGCGCCGAGCCGGAACCGACCTCCAGCACGCGTAGCCCGGTGGGGTCGCCGAGCAGCCGGGCGTCGGCCTCGCGCAGGCCCTCCGGGCACCAGACGAAGTCGGCCTCGCCGATGTCGCGGCCGTGTTCGGCCAGGTAGTCGTCGGCGTCGGCGTCCCACCAGAGCCGGCTCGCGCGCTCCGACTCGGCCGCGTCGACGGTCCGGCGGGCCACTCCGGCCGTACCCAACAGCTCTTCAGCGCTCATTGCACGGCCTCGCTGGCGCTCGGCCGGCGCTTCGCGCACGCGCTGTATCGATGGTTCGCTCGCTGTCGCTCGCTCACCTGGGAATCTTCACGTGCCGAGAGCAGTTGACCAGGGGGTACCCGCATTGCCCTGCTGATCGGGCGGCGCGTAGCATCATACTCGCGGTGTGGTCAACGTCGCGGGTACGACGCGCGCTTCGATCCGGCCACGCATCGCGACGCAATCCACGATCCACGAGCAAGGGTGACAGCACCACGTCACGAGACGTACCGCACACAGACCGCACCACCAGACCATCCACCACCGGAGCACCCCACTACATGTCCACCGACACCACCGCCGCCCCGACCACGCCGCAGGTCGCCGTCAACGACATCGGGTCGGAGGAGGATTTCCTCGCCGCCATCGACCAGACGATCAAGTACTTCAACGATGGTGACATCGTCGAAGGCACCATCGTCAAGGTCGACCGTGACGAGGTCCTGCTCGACATCGGCTACAAGACCGAGGGCGTCATCCCCTCGCGCGAGCTGTCCATCAAGCACGATGTCGATCCTGCCGAGGTCGTGTCGGTCGGTGAGTTCGTCGAGGCCCTCGTCCTCCAGAAGGAGGACAAGGAAGGCCGGCTGATCCTGTCCAAGAAGCGCGCGCAGTACGAGCGCGCCTGGGGCACGATCGAGGCCCTCAAGGAGGCCGACGAGCCCGTCGAGGGCACGGTCATCGAGGTCGTCAAGGGCGGCCTGATCCTCGACATCGGGCTCCGTGGCTTCCTGCCCGCCTCGCTGGTCGAGATGCGCCGGGTCCGCGACCTGCAGCCGTACGTCGGCCGCAAGATCGAGGCCAAGATCATCGAGCTCGACAAGAACCGCAACAACGTGGTCCTGTCGCGCCGCGCCTGGCTGGAGCAGACCCAGTCCGAGGTCCGCAGCGAGTTCCTCAACCAGCTCAAGCAGGGCCAGGTCCGCAAGGGCGTGGTCTCCTCGGTGGTCAACTTCGGTGCGTTCGTCGACCTGGGCGGGGTCGACGGCCTCGTCCACGTCTCCGAGCTGTCCTGGAAGCACATCGACCACCCGAGCGAGGTCGTCGAGGTCGGCCAGGAGGTCACGGTCGAGGTGCTGTCGGTCGAGATGGACCGCGAGCGCGTCTCGCTGTCCCTCAAGGCCACGCAGGAAGACCCGTGGCGCCTGTACGCCCGCACCCACGCGATCGGTCAGATCGTGCCGGGCAAGGTCACCAAGCTCGTTCCCTTCGGTGCGTTCGTGCGCGTCGAGGAGGGCATCGAGGGCCTGGTGCACATCTCCGAGCTGGCCGAGCGCCACGTGGAGATCCCGGAGCAGGTCGTGCAGGTCGGCGACGACTGCATGGTCAAGGTCATCGACATCGACCTCGACCGGCGCCGCATCTCGCTGTCGCTCAAGCAGGCCAACGAGGGCATGACGGTCGACACCGAGTTCGACCCCACTCGCTACGGCATGGCGGCGGAGTACGACGACCAGGGGAACTACATCTACCCCGAGGGCTTCGACGTCGAGACCGGCGAGTGGAAGGAAGGCTTCGAGTCCCAGCGCGAGGCCTGGGAGAAGGAGTACGCGGAGGCGCACTCCCGCTACGAGCAGCACATCGCGCAGATCCGCAAGACCGCCGAGGCGGAGGCCGAGGCGGCCGCCGACGGCGGGGCTGCCAACTACTCGTCCGGCGGTGAGGCGGCTCCGGCGCAGACCGGTGGCTCCCTCGCGAGCGACGAGCAGCTGGCCGCGCTGCGGGAGAAGCTGTCCGGCGGAGCCTGATCGCCAGATCGCTGGGGCGGCCCCGGTGACCTCTGGTCACCGGGGCCGTCCCGCGTTCGGGGGAAGGATTGTCACGGTTCGGTGAGCGAGCGGCCGCGTGGGGTGATTACCCATCTGTTCCGATCTAACGTGGGAACCATGCGCGGGGCGGGAGGCGGGCGCGCCGCGCGGGCGCTGCTCGCCGCCGCGCTCGCGCTGGCGATCGGTGCGTGCGGCACCTCCGAGGCCGAGCCGACGGCCCTTCCGACGTTCCCGACGGCGGATGGGTCCGGCCCGGCCGCCACGGCGGCCGACGACGGGCGCGTCATCCCCGTCGACTGCGGCCGCATCCTCGCCGCTCCCGATCTCGAGGCCGTGATGGGGCTCCCGCTCGGCTCGGTGGCCGTGCGCACCACCGTCGGCGTGCCCCAGCCCGCCGTGGGCCGCACCGAGCGGGTCTCGTGCCGCTACACCCGGGCGGGCGACGGCGGCGGCAGGGCGCTCCTGGACATCAACGCCACCGCCTATCGCGACCCCGCGGCGGCGTCCGCCCAGTGGCAGGTGAACGTCAAGGCGGAGTCGGGGGAGCGGCGGGACATGCCGCTCGGCAGCGCGCCAGCTGTGGTGTTCGAGAAGCGGGGCCAAGCCGTGCTGATGGTGGCCCATTCCACGAGCAACCTCACGCTCGTGCTGCCGGACCAGCCGCTTCCGGGCGGGAAGACGCGCGTCGACGCGCTGGTCGACCTCGCGCTGCGGGTGCTCCCGGCGGTCTCGACCGATCCGTCGACCGCACCCCCGCCGCCCCCGCTCGGCGAGCCGGTATCGCAGGCCGGCGCCTCGCGATGATCCAGTAACCTCCGGCCGTGCTGCGCGTCGGACTCACCGGGGGCATCGGATCGGGTAAGTCGACCGTTGCGCGTCGCCTGGTCGCGCGCGGTGCGGTCCTCGTCGACTCCGACGTGCTGGCCCGCGAGGTCGTCGCCCCCGGCACCGACGGGCTAGCCGAGATCGCCGCCGCGTTCGGCGACGGCGTGCTGGACGCGTCCGGGGCGCTCGACCGGCCGGCACTGGCCGCCGTCGTGTTCGACGACCCGGCCGCCCGGGAGCGGCTCAACGCGATCGTCCATCCGCGGGTGCGGGAGCGGTCGGCGGAGCTCATCGCTGCCGCCCCCGCCGATGCCGTGGTCGTGCAGGACGTCCCGCTGCTCGTCGAGAGCGGGATGGCGCCGCTCCTCCCGCTGGTCGTCGTGGTGCACGCGGACGCGGAGGAGCGGGTGCGGCGGCTGGTGCTGCGCGGCTTGCCGGAGACCGACGCCAGGGCCCGGATCGCAGCCCAGGCGAGCGACGAGGCGCGCCGGGCCGCGGCCGACGTGTGGCTGGACAACTCCGGCGACGAGCACGACCTCGGGGCCGCCGTGGACGCGCTGTGGGAGCGGCGGTTGGTCCCGTTCGAGGCGAACCTGCGGGAACGCAGGCCGGTCGGCGCGGGCGCTCCCCGGCTCGTCGAACCGGACCCGGACTGGCCGGCCGCGGCCGAGCGCCTACGGGCGCGGGTGGCCGCCGCGGTCGGTGAGCGCGGCCGGGGTGTGGCGCACATCGGGTCGACGGCGGTGCCGTGGCTCCCCGCGAAGGACGTCATCGACCTGCAGCTCGGGGTCGAGACGCTCGCCGATGCCGACGCGGTGCGCGACGCCCTGCAGGACTCGGGCTTTCCGTGGGTCCCGCGGATCGATCACGACAACCCGAAGCCGCCCGGCTCGCCGGTGTGGCCGAAGCGGTTCCACGGCAGCGCGGACCCCGGCCGGGTCGTGCACCTGCACATCCGCGAGGTCGGCTCGCCCGGGTGGCGCTACGCGCTGCTCGTGCGCGACTGGCTCCGCGCCGATTCCGCGGCTCGCGCCGAGTACCTCGCCGTGAAGCGGTCCGCGGCCCGACGCTACGCGGGCGACCCCGATGCGGAGCGGTACGTCGAGGTGAAAGAACCTTGGTTCGATGCCGCGATCGGGCGAGCCGAAGGTTGGGCCGCAACTTCCGCATGGGTCCCGTCGTTGGACTGAACGGAGGACGCTGCCGGTAACGGAGCGGAGTAGTGCGGCGATGGAGGAGGCAGAGCATCTCCGTTCGGGTGAAGGACGAGCTGTCGGGGAGGGCCGAGGAGTGACCACTTCGGTCTCCCAGCGCACCGACCCCGGCGACGTGTCGGACGGCGCCGAGCAGGTGCAGCGGCCCAGGCTGGGCACCGCCGCCGAGCTGCGCGTGGA
Source organism: Pseudonocardia cypriaca (assembly GCF_006717045.1). NCBI lineage: Bacteria > Bacillati > Actinomycetota > Actinomycetes > Pseudonocardiales > Pseudonocardiaceae > Pseudonocardia > Pseudonocardia cypriaca. The sequence continues at coordinate 928,237 of NZ_VFPH01000002.1, read as the reverse complement.
CTTCGGGGCTCATCTCGAGGCCAACTACCAGCGCCTGGTGGCGCAGCTGTACGCCATCACGCTCAACCCGGGCGAGGCCCACGACGTCGTGCAGGACGCCTACTCGCGCGCGTGGCGCAGCTGGGCGGCGATCGGGCGCACGCCCGACCCGAGCGCGTGGATCCGCCGGGTGGCGGTGCGCTCCACCATCCGCAGCTGGCGCGGCGCGCTCGCGCGTTTCGGCATCGGCCGCCCGCGGGCCATCGGCTCCGGCGTCGACGAGCGCACCCGGGCGATCCTCCGGTCCCTCGCGCGGCTCTCGCCCGCGGAGCGGCGCGCCGTCGTCCTGTTCCACATGGCCGGTGCCACGGTCGGGGAGATCGCGGCGATCGAGCAGGCCTCCGAGACGCTGGTCCACGCCCGGCTGACGCGCGGGCGCCACGTCGTGACGGAGGGGATGGCCGACGTGCTCCCCGACGTGCTCGGTGACGCCGCTGCCACCGGCTACGCCCCTGGTTACGGGCTCGACGGTCCCGGGGCCGGGGGATCCGACGACTACGGGCTCGACGATCCCGACGCCCACGACTACGAGGGAGGTCGTCGGTGACGGACGGCTACGAACGCATCACCGACGAGCTCCGCCGCCTGGACGACGAGCTGGCGGCCGCTGTCACGCTCCCGTCGGTGGACACCGTCCTGCGCCGCGCGAGCACGCTGAACCGGGCGAGCACCGCGGCCGCGGCGGCCGTGCTCACCGTCGGTGCCCTCGGCGCCACCACCGCGGTCGCCCAGGTCAGCGCGGTGAGCCCGGCGGTCGATCCGGCCGCCTCGGTCTCCGCCGGCGCAGACCGCACCAGCCGCGTCGGAGCGGGCGCGTCGCTGCCCCTCGGCGACGAGTACCCCTCCTACACGGACGAGCCGACGTCGGAGTTCCCGGCGCCCGTCGAGGAGCCGGTCCAGCCCGCCCCGGATCCCGCGCTCGCCGCGCCGCTCCCGCCGGCCCCGCCGCCGGCCGCGCTCCCCACCACCGCACCACCGCCGCCGCCGGTGACCACCACCCGGAAGTCGCAGAGCAACAACGAGGGCGACGAGGACGAGAAGCCGACCAGGCCCACGAAGCCCACCAAGCCCACCAAGCCGACGACGGAGCCGAAGCCCACCACGGAGCCGAAGCCGACGACGGAGCCGAAGCCAACCACGGACACGAGGCCGACCGCCGAGCCCGACCCGGACCCGCCGACCTCCTAGGAGCGCCCTGAACAACTCCGACCTACTGCGCGACGCCCAGGCGGCGCCCTCGCCGCGTTGGACGATCGCACCGATACAACAGCGGTATCGGCCCGATCGTCCGCCTTGCGATGGCACCACCTGGACGCCGCTCGCTACGGCCGGAGTTGTTCAGGACCCTCCTAGCCCGGGTCCTCGCCCACGCCGCCGCGTTCCTTCCAGGTCAGCGCGATCCCGAACGTGGCGAGCCATGCGTCCAGGTCGTGGCCGTGGCTCGCGATGCCGTCCACGGCCCGGTAGGCCGTGTGCATCGCCGACTCGGCGGCGGCGGGGGCCAGCAGGCCGAGCGTGACGGCCGCCACGAACTCGTCCACGTCCAGCACGGCGGCGTCGCGTCCGGTGCGCACCACGATGTCCAGGTAGTGGTCGGTGAGCACCCAGCTCCCGCCGTCCCGGACGATCTGGCAGATGTCGAGGTAGAAGTCCTGCTCCCGCGCGTGGCCCGGGTTCCACCACCAGTCGGTCACGCACAGGCCGAGGTCGGGCAGGAGCCATGACTCCACCCAATGCGCGGTCGGCCGGTTGACCATCGCGCGGCTCATGTAGAGGCCGAACGGTGTCTCGCGGTACTCGTCGACCGGGCGCCGGACTCCCTTGGTATCGGTGTTGACACGGGCCGGGACGTCGAAGGTCACGGTCTTCGGCGGGTGCACGGGGAACGATGCTGCCAGTCTTTGTCGGGGGCAGCTCGTACCCTGGACGGCGTGGCATTCGCGACTGAGGTTCCCGGCAGCGCGGCGCTCCCTGACGTGCCGGTGGCGCACTCGGAGTTCCGTCCCGTCGGGGACGTCCCCCGCACGGGCGGCCGCTTCGAGGTGGTCAGCCCGTACCAGCCGGCGGGTGACCAGCCGGCCGCGATCGACGAGCTGGAGCGCCGCATCAAGGCGGGTGAGCAGGACGTCGTGCTGCTCGGTGCCACCGGCACCGGCAAGTCGGCCACCACCGCGTGGCTGATCGAGCGCCTGCAGCGGCCCACGCTCGTCATGGCGCCCAACAAGACCCTCGCGGCGCAGCTGGCCAACGAGCTGCGCGAGATGCTGCCGAACAACGCCGTCGAGTACTTCGTCTCGTACTACGACTACTACCAGCCCGAGGCGTACATCGCGCAGACCGACACCTACATCGAGAAGGACTCCTCGATCAACCAGGACGTCGAGCGGCTGCGCCACTCCGCCACGATGAACCTGCTGTCGCGGCGCGACGTCGTCGTGGTCGCCTCGGTGTCGTGCATCTACGGCCTCGGTACGCCGCAGTCCTACCTCGACCGCTCGGTCAAGCTAGAGGTGGGCGGCAGCGTCGAGCGCGATGCGCTGCTCCGCGCGCTGGTCGACGTGCAGTACACGCGCAACGACCTCGCGTTCAACCGCGGCACGTTCCGGGTGCGCGGCGACACGGTCGAGATCATCCCGGCGTACGAGGAGCTCGCGATCCGCATCGAGTTCTTCGGCGACGAGATCGAGGCGCTGTACTACCTGCACCCGCTCACCGGCGACGTCCTGCGCCAGGTCGACGACGTGCGCATCTTCCCGGCCACCCACTACGTCGCGGGCCCGGAGCGGATGGAGCGCGCCGTGCGCGACATCGAGGCCGAGCTGGAGGAGCGGGTCGCCGAGTTCGAGCGGCAGGGCAAGATGCTCGAGGCGCAGCGGCTGCGCATGCGCACCCAGTACGACATCGAGATGATCCGCCAGGTCGGGTTCTGCTCGGGCATCGAGAACTACTCGCGCCACATCGACGGCCGCGGTCCCGGCTCGGCGCCCGCCACGCTCATCGACTACTTCCCCGACGACTTCCTGCTGGTCATCGACGAGTCCCACCAGACGGTCCCGCAGATCGGCGGGATGTACGAGGGCGACATGTCGCGCAAGCGCAACCTCGTCGAGTTCGGGTTCCGGCTGCCGTCCGCGGTCGACAACCGGCCGCTGACGTGGGAGGAGTTCACCGACCGGATCGGCCAGACGCTCTACCTCTCGGCCACCCCCGGCCCGTACGAGCTGTCCCGCACCGGTGGCGAGTTCGTCGAGCAGGTCATCCGGCCCACCGGTCTCGTCGACCCGAAGGTCGTGGTCAAGCCCACCAAGGGTCAGATCGACGACCTGGTGCACGAGATCCGGGAGCGCTGCGAGCGCGACGAGCGGGTGCTGGTCACCACGCTCACCAAGAAGATGGCAGAGGACCTCACCGACTACCTGCTCGAGCTGGGCATCCGGGTGCGCTACCTGCACTCCGAGGTCGACACCCTGCGCCGCGTCGAGCTGCTGCGGCAGTTGCGGCTCGGCGAGTTCGACGTGCTGGTCGGCATCAACCTGCTCCGCGAGGGTCTCGACCTGCCCGAGGTCTCGCTCGTCGCGATCCTCGACGCCGACAAGGAGGGCTTCCTCCGCTCCGGCACGTCGCTCATCCAGACGATCGGCCGCGCCGCCCGGAACGTCTCGGGCGAGGTGCACATGTACGCCGATAAGATCACCGACTCGATGCAGTACGCCATCGACGAGACCGACCGCCGCCGCGCCAAGCAGGTCGCCTACAACGAGGCCAACGGGCTCGACCCGCAGCCGCTGCGCAAGAAGATCGCCGACATCCTCGACCAGGTCTACCGCGAGGCCGAGGAGGTCCCGGTCGGAGGGTCCGGGCGCAACCAGTCCCGCGGCAAGCGGGCCGCGGGCGAGCCCGGCCGCGCCCCGGCCGCCAGCTCGGGCATCGTCGCGCGGCGCGACACCGCCAACATGCCCCGCGCCGAGCTGGCCGACCTGGTCCAGCAGCTGTCCGACCAGATGCTCGCCGCCGCCCGCGACCTGCAGTTCGAGCTCGCCGCCCGGCTGCGCGACGAGATCGCCGATCTCAAGAAGGAGCTGCGGGGGATGGACGCGGCCGGGATCCGCTGAGCTCTGCGCCTCGCTCGCGCGGTGCCGGGCGACAGGGGTGGCGGTCGTCCGGCCCCCCGGTCGGGCTACCGTGGCGGGGGAGCTGAGGCAGGGGAGGGAGACCAGCGTGACGGTTGTCCGCGCGTCGACCGCACGCACGCCGGTCGCTCCGCGGCTGCTCCAGGTCCTCCGCACGCCGTCGCGCGTGCTGCCGGTCACCGTGCCCTTGTTGGCGCTCGCGCTGGCCGGGCTCGTGGCCCACACCGGCGGCCGGCACATCGACCTGGAGGTCTACCGGTTCGGGGTGCAGGCCTGGCTGGCCGGCGGTGACCTCTACGGGTCGCTGCCCGAGACCTCGGGCCACATCGCGCTGCCGTTCATCTACCCGCCGTTCGCGGCGCTGCTGATGGTGCCGCTCGCGGTCGTACCGTGGCTCGTCGCCTGGGTGGCGCTGCTCGGGCTCTCGGCGCTGTCGCTCGGCGTCACGCTGTACGTCTTCACACGGCGGCTGTGGCCGTCCGTCGGGCGGGCCGGCGCGCTGTCGGTGGCGTCCATCGCGTTGCCGCTGGCACTGGCCGTCGAGCCGGGCCGGGCCATCGACTTCGACCACCCGGTCCCGGGCCGGCCGGCGTTCGGGCTCGAACCGGTGCTGCAGACCATCGAGTTCGGGCAGATCAACCTCGTGCTGATGGCGCTGGTCGCCCTCGACTGCCTCGTACCCAGGACGAAGTGGCCCCGCGGCATGCTCATCGGCATCGCCGCCGCGATCAAGCTGACGCCCGCGGTCTTCGTGCTCTTCTTCCTCCTGCGACGGGACTACCGGGCCGCCGCCACGGCCGCGGTCTCCGGCACGGTCGCCACGGTGATCGGCTTCGTCGTGGCGCCCGCGCAGTCGTGGGAGTTCTGGTCCGACCCCGCGGGCGGGGTGAGCGGGTCGCCGTTCTTCAGCAACCAGACGTTCGAGGCGATGCTGGTGCGGGCCGGGGTCGACGGCACGGCGCGGACCGCCACCTGGCTCCTGCTGTCGGCCGGGCTGTTCGCGCTCGCGGCGCCCGCGATCCGGCGGGCGCCCGCGCCGCTCGCACTCGTCGCGCTCGCGGCCGTCGGGCTGCTGGTCTCCCCGACGTCGTGGTCGCACCACTGGGTGTGGGTGGCGCCCGCGCTGCTCGTCGCCGCGGCCACCGCGTGGGCGAAGCGCTCGGCCGTGTGGACGGCGGCCACGGTGGCGATGGCGGCGGTGTTCGTCGTCGCCCCGCACCAGTTCGTCCACCCGCGCGGCGGGGAGCAGGAACTGACGTGGACGCCGCTGCAGCAGCTCGTCGACGGCACCTACGTCTGGTTCACCGTGCTGCTGATCGTCCTGCTGTGGTTCGCGCGGAGGTCCTGGCCGAAGCCCGCCCGAGCGCCGAGGACGGGGTGACGCACGACGAGCTCGTCGCCTACTGCCTGGCCAAGCCCGGCGCGGTCGAGGACGAGCCGTGGGAGGGCGACGTCGTGGCCAAGGTCGGGGGCAAGATCTTCGCGTTCCTCGGCGGAGGTGGTCTCGGCGTCAAGTGCGGCGCCACCGCGGACGAGGCCGCCGAGCTGCGCCACCGCTACCCGGAGCACGCCACCGTGATGCCCTACATCGGGCGGCACGGCTGGAACAGCGTGCGGGTCGACGGGACGATCCCGGACGAGGAGCTGCGCGAGCTCGTCGACGAGTCCTACGACGCGATCGTCGCCAAGTTGCCGAAGCGACTTCGCCCGTAGCTTCCCCCGTTCGGGGGATGAACGCGGCAAACTGCAGCCATGGCGATCCCCATCCAGATCACCGTGGACGCGCGCGACCCCCGGCGGCTCGCCGCGTTCTGGGCGGTGGCCCTCGGGTACGTGCTGCAGCCGCCGCGGCCCGGGTACCTCGTACGCAGCGGCGACGGGGCGCGTGAGGAGCAGTACACCGCGATCGTCGACCCCGCGGGCATCGGGCCGCGGATCCTGTTCCAGCGCGTGCCGGAGCCGAAGACCCTGAAGAACCGCGTGCACCTGGACGTCAACGCCGGGCACGGCGGCACCGACCGCCGCGCGGCCGTGCGGTCGCACATGTCGCAGCTCGTCGCCGCGGGCGCCACCGTCCAGCGGGAGATGCAGGAGGAGAGCGGCTGGTGGATCGTGCTCAGCGATCCCGAGGGGAACGAGTTCTGCCTTCAGTGAGCGTGCGCGCCTCGGCGCGCAGCGCGTCGAGCACGGTCCGGACGGCCGGTCGCTCCGCGGTGCTGGTTCGCAGCACCGCCTCGACGAGCCGCCCGGCACGCACGCCGGCGAGCGGGCGGCACACGAGCCGCCGGCCGCCCCGGTCGTCGGTGGAGTAGCGGGGTAGCAGCGCGATCCCGTGCCCGGCCGCCACCAGCTCCTCGGTGACGGCGAAGTCGTTGATCCGCTGCACCACGCGCGGGGTGGCGCCGGTGGACACGGCGAGCGAGCGCAGCACGTCGTCGACGGGCCAGCCGACGCCCACGCTGATCCATTCCTCGTCCGCGAGCTCCTCGAGCCGCAGCCGCCTGCGCCGCGCGAGCCGATGCCCCGGCGGGAGCGCGACGTCGAGCGGCTCGCGCAGCAGCGGGACGACGACCCACCGGTCGGTGGGCGGCGGGGGCGCCGTCTCGTCGCGGTGGCTGACCACGACGTCGAAGTCGGCCGCGAGCGCGGGTACGTCGGCGGGCGTCATGTCGACGTCCCGGCACACCAGGCTGATGCCGGGCACGGCGTCCAGCCGCCGGAGCAGCCCGGGCAGCAGCATCCGCGCGCCGGACGGGAAGAGCGCGACGCGCACCAGCCCGCGTGGCTCCGTGCGCAGCCGCTCCACCGCGGCCTCGGCGCGGGCGAGCGCGGTGAGCACCCCTTCGGCCTCGGCCACGAGCACGTGTCCGGCGTCGGTGAGGCGCAGCCCCCGTCCCGCGGGCTCGGTGAGCGGCACGCCCACCTCCTCGGCGAGCGCCTTGAGCTGCTGGGAGATCGCGGACGGGGTGAACGAGAGCGCGGTGGCCACGGCGGTGACCGAGCCGCGATCGGCCAGCTCGCGCAGCACGCGCAGCCGCTGAACGTCCATGAAGCGATCCTAAAGAGTCTCTTCAGAACATTTCGCTGGTCTTCGAGGTCATCTGGCCGAAGACTCGGAAGACGTGAGCCTCCGCCACCGCCTGCTCGCCGCGTTCGTCGCCGTCCTCTGGGGCGGGAACTTCATCGCCATCCACATCGGCCTGGAGCACTTCCCCCCGCTGTTCCTCGGCGGGCTGCGCTTCCTCGTGCTCGCCGTGCCGACGGTCCTGCTCGTGCCGTGGCCGCAGGTGCCGCTGCGCTGGTTGCTGGGGTTCGGGCTCGGGTTCGGCACCGTCCAGTTCATCTTCCTGTTCATCGCCATGGACATCGGGATGCCGACGGGGCTCGCATCGCTGGTGCTGCAGGCGTCCGCCCCGTTCACGGTGCTGCTCGGGGCGCTGCTGCTGCGCGAGCGGATCTCGGCCCCGCAGGGGATCGGCATCGCGATCGCGATGCTCGGACTCGCGGCGATCGCGGTGTCGCGGGCGCAGGTCGCCGCGGTGCTCCCGGTGCTGCTCACCCTCCTCGGGGCGCTGGGCTGGGCGTTCGGCAACCTCGCGGGCCGCCTCGCCGCCGCGCCCAACCCGCTGCACCTCACGCTGTGGATGTCGGTCGTGCCGCCGATCCCACTGCTGGCGATGTCCATGGTCTGGGAGGGCCCGGCGGCCGGCTGGGAGGCCCTGCGCGCCGCCGTCACGCCCGACGGCCTGCCCGGCGTCGCGGCGCTCGGGTACATCGCGGTGCTCGGCACCCTCGTCGGGTCGGGGATCTGGGTGGGGCTGATGCGGCGGTACCCGGCGGGCGTGGTGGCGCCGTACTCGTTGCTCGTGCCGGTGGTGGGGATCGGGCTGGCCGCGACCCTGCTGGGGGAGCGGCCGAGCGTGCTCGAGCTGGTGGCCGCCGCCGTCATCGTGGGCGGCGTGCTGCTCGGTACGCCGAAGCCCGCGCCGGTCGCGGTATCGACGAAGGGTGCTGTGCCTGCATAGTGTCGTCCCCGGGTGATGCTCATGACAGCGGACGAGGGCGTCTGCGCGGTCCGGCCCGGCACGGACATCGTTCGGCACGCCCGCATGCTGGCCCGCGTCCACGACGCGCTGCTCTCCGGGGACCGGCCGCCCGCCACGCCGCGGCGTCTGATCGCGCGGTCCTGGGAGCGGGTGCAGGCGCAGGGGGTCGATCCCGATCTGGGCCACCCCGTGGGGCCGTTGCCCGCCGTCGAGGTGGAGCGGCGCCGGGTGGAGAGCCCACTGCAGCGGGTGCTCCCCGAGCTGCGTGCCGCGCTCACGTCGGTGGCCGACGACGCCTCGCACATCATGGTCATCACCGATGCGCAGGGCAGGCTGCTGTGGCGGGAGGGATCCGCCCAGGTGCGCCGCCGCGCCGACCGCCTGGGTTTCACCGAGGGCGCCGACTGGTCCGAGGGCAGCGTCGGCAGCAACGCGATCGGCACCGCCCTCGCCGAGGCGGCGCCGGTGCAGATGTTCGCGGCCGAGCACTTCGTGCGGTCCCACCACGTCTGGACCTGCACCGCATGTCCCGTGCACGACCCGCGCTCCGGTGAGCTGCTGGGTGTGGTCGACGTCAGCGGCCCGGCGCACACCGTGCACCCCACCACGGTGGCTCTCGTCGCCACCGCGGTGAAGCTCGCAGAGGCGAGCCTGTGGCGCCAGCACGAGGGGCGGATCGAGGCGCTGCGCGGGCTCGCCGCCCCGATCCTCTCCCGCGTGCAGGGGGCGGGTCTCGTCGTCGACGAGCACGGCTGGGTCGCGGCCGTGACCGGCATGCCGAGCGTCGAACGGGTTGCGGTTCCCCGGGGGGACCGGCCGGTCTCGGTGCACGGCGTCGGCGTCTTCCTGCCCGAGCCGGTACCCGGCGGCTGGCTGCTCCGGGTGGAGGACACCGCCCGCATCCGGCTCACCCTCGACCTCGACGCGCGCCCGCCGCGGGCCGTCGTCGACGGGTCGGCCCGCTGGGTGCACCCGCTGTCCACGCGGCATGCGGAGGTGCTCGTCCTGCTGGCGGCCGCTGGCGCGGCCGGGATGGGCGCGGGGGCGCTGTCGGCGGCGCTCTACGGCGACCGCGACCACCTCGTCACGGTGCGGGCCGAGATGTCGCGGCTGCGCAGGTCGCTGGGCGGCCTGCTGCTCGCCCGGCCCTACCGGATCGCCCCCGAGGTCGAGGTGTCCGCGCCCGACCCAGCGACGTCGGCGCTGCTCCGCCGCTCCACGGCGCCCGGTGTCCGGCGCCTCGCCGGCGGCCGCTGACCGGCTTCCAGGCAGCCCGGCGCGCGCGACGCCGGACTCACCCAGCGAGACGCCGGACCCGCGGCCGTGGTGCTCGCGCGAGTCCGGCTGCAACCCGGTGCAACTCCGGTGCAACCGTTGTCTCATCCGCTCTCCCGGCGTGGAATGGGTCGTGCGAGGCGCCGGGGCCTCGCGGACTGGCCGGAGGCGCGGGTGCAGCAGGGCGGGTCGAACGGGCGGGTGCCGCCGTCCGGGCCGACGGGGCTGCCGGTCGTGCCGGGCTCGGCGATCGGTGTCGTCGCCAACCCGATGTCGGGGCGTGACATCCGCCGGCTGGTCGCGCAGGCCTCGGTCTTCCCGAACGCGGAGAAGACGAACATGGCGCTGCGGCTCGTCGCCGCGGCCGCTGCCACCGGCGTGGACCGCGTGCTGATGTCGACCGACGGCATGGGCGTCGCGGCCGGGGTGCTGCGGGCGCGCGACAAGCGTCGTCCCGGGGCCCCGCGGTGGCCGGAGCTGGAGTTCGTCGAGCTCGACACGATCTCCGGCACGGCCGAGGACACCCGCGTGCTGGTGCGCCGGATGGTCGCCGCAGGGGCGTCGGTGATCGTCCTGCTCGGCGGGGACGGCACGGTACGCGCGGCCGCGGCGGCGAGCGGGGACGTCGCGCTGCTGCCGCTGTCGACCGGCACCAACAACGCCTTCCCGGAGATGTGGGAGGCGACGGTCGCGGGCACGGCGGCCGGGCTCGTGGCCACCGGTCGGCTGCCCGTCGGCGAGGCGAGCTACCGGGCGAAGGCCCTGCACGTGGCCGCGGGCGCGAAACACGAGCTCGCCCTCGTCGACGTCTGCGTCTCGACGGTGACGCACGTCGGGTCGCGGGCGCTGTGGCAGCCGGCCACCCTGCGCGAGCTGTACTGCGCCTTCGCCGAGCCGCACGCCATCGGCCTGTCCAGCATCGCGGGGTTGCTGCACCCGGTCGCCCGCACCGATCCGGACGGGGTCGTCGTGCGACTGGCGGGCGTCGAGGCCGCCCCGCAGACCGTGCTCGCCCCGATCGCGCCGGGCGTCGTCGCGCCGATCGGCGTGCACCACGCCGGGCCGCTCGCCGCCGGCCGGCCGCATCCGGTCGGTCTCGCGCGCGGAACCGTCGCCGTGGACGGCGAGCGGGAGATCGAGTTCGGTCCCTCGACGCCCGTGACCGTCACGCTCGCGCCGGACGGGCCGCGGGTGCTCGACGTGCGCACCGTCCTCGCCGCCGCGGCGCAGCGGCGGCTGCTCGACCCGGATGCGCTCACGCAGGAGGTCCGATCATGAGAGCGGCACGGTTCCACGGCAGGGGCGACATCCGCGTCGAGGAGGTGCCCGACCCGCAGGTCGGCCCGGGCCAGGTCGAGGTGAGCGTCGACTGGTGCGGGATCTGCGGCACCGACCTGCACGAGTTCCTCGAGGGCCCGATCTTCATCCCGCCGAGGGGAGCGCCGCACCCGATCACCGGGTCGGAGCTGCCGGTCGTCATGGGGCACGAGTTCGCGGGCGTCGTGTCGGCCGTCGGTTCCGGGGTGAGCGGCGTGCAGGAGGGCGACCGGGTCGCCGTCGAGCCGTACTACGTCTGCGGCGAGTGCGTCGCGTGCGCGGCCGGCCGCTACAACATCTGCCGCAAGCTCGGCTTCGTCGGGCTGTCCGGGCAGGACGGCGGGTTCGCGGAGCGGTGCGTCGTGGACGGGCGCTGGGTGCACCCGCTGGGCGACCTCCCGACGGACGTCGGGGCGCTCGTCGAGCCCCTGGCGGTCGGCTACCACGCCGTGCGGCTGTCCGGCCTGCGGCCGGGAGGAACGGCGACGGTGTTCGGCGCGGGGCCGATCGGCCTCGTCACGACTGCGGCGCTGAAGGCCGCCGGTGCCGGCCGGGTGATCGTGGTCGAGCCCGCGGGCGCGCGAAAGGCCAAGGCGACGGGGGCGGGCGCCGACGAGGTCATCGACCCGAGCGGCACCGCCGTGCCCGACGCGATCCGCGACCTCACCTCCGGCGCGGGCGCCGACGTCGCGTTCGAGTGCGCGGGCGTCGACGCCGTGCTGGCCGCCGCGATCGGTTCGGTACGCCCCGGCGGCACGGTCGTGAACGTGGCGATCTGGGGCCACGTGCCACGGGTGGCGGTGAACGAGCTCGTGTTCTCCGAGGTCTCCGTCATCGGCTCGCTCGCGTACTGCGGCGACCACGCCGACACGATCGCCCTGCTCCGCGACGGGACGGTCGACGCCGAGCAGTTCATCACCGGCCGGATCGGGCTCGCCGACCTGGTCGATCGCGGCTTCCGGGAGCTGATCGACAACAAGGAGGAGAACGTGAAGATCCTCGTGTCGCCGAAGGAGGAGCTGTCATGACCGAGACCCTGTCCAGCGCCGCGTCCCAGGAGCTCACAGCCGACCAGCTCCTCGCCGCCTACCGCGTGATGCGCACGATCCGCGACTTCGAGGAGCGGGTGCACGAGGAGTTCGCGGGCGGTGACATCCCCGGCTTCGTGCACCTCTACGCGGGTGAGGAGGCGTCCGCGGCCGGGGTGTGCGCCCACCTCGACGAGCGGGATGCCATCGCCTCGACGCACCGCGGCCACGGTCACTGCATCGCCAAGGGGGTGGACGTCAGCGCGATGATGGCCGAGATCTACGGCAAGGTCACCGGCTCGTGCCGGGGCAAGGGCGGCTCGATGCACATCGCCGACCTGTCCAAGGGCATGCTCGGCGCCAACGGCATCGTCGGGGGCGGGCCGCCGCTGATCTGCGGCCGTGCGCTGGCGTCCAAGCACAAGGGCGACGGTGGGGTGGCCGTCGCGTTCTTCGGCGACGGCGCCTCCAACCAGGGCACCACGCTCGAGTCGCTGAACCTCGCGACGGTCTGGAACCTGCCGGCGATCTTCGTGGCGGAGAACAACGGCTACGCCGAGAGCACGTCGTCGAGCTGGTCGGTGGCGAGCGACGACATCGCTGACCGGGCCGCCGCGTTCGGGATGCCCGGCGTGATCGTCGACGGGTTCGACTTCTTCGCGGTGCACGAGGCCGCGGGCGAGGCGATCGCGCGGGCCCGGGAGGGCGGCGGCCCGACGCTGATCGAGGTCAAGTTCACCCGCTACTTCGGCCACTTCGAGGGCGACCAGCAGCTCTACCGCGCCAACGAGGTGGCTGAGGCCCGCGAGCGGCTCGACTGCCTGAAGCGCTTCCGGGCCCGGGTCACCGAGAGCGGCCAGCTCTCCGCCGAGCAGCTCGACAGGATCGACTCCGAGGTCGCGGCCGAGATCGACGCGGCCGTCGAAGCCGCGAAGGCGGCCCCGAAACCCGGCCCGGACGACCTGCTCACCGACGTCTACGTCTCGTACTGATCGGAGGGAATCGAGATGGCACGCACGATCACCTACCGCGAGGCGATCAACGAGGCGCTGGCGCAGGAGATGGAGCGCGACGAGCGCGTGATCGTCATGGGCGAGGACAACGCCGGTGGCGAGGGTTCGCCCGGTGAGCAGGACGCATGGGGCGGGGTCCTCGGTGTCACGAAGGGGCTGTTCGGGAAGTTCCCCGGCCGGGTGCTGGACACGCCGATCTCGGAGTCCGCGTTCATCGGCGCCGCCATCGGGGCCGCGACCGGCGGGCTGCGGCCGGTGGCCGAGCTGATGTTCATCGACTTCATGGGCGTCTGCTTCGACCAGATCTTCAACCAGGCGGCGAAGTTCCGGTACATGTTCGGCGGCAAGGCCGTCACGCCCGTCGTGATCCGCACGATGTGGGGTGCCGGGCTACGGGCCGCCGCGCAGCACTCGCAGTCGCTGCTGTCGGTGTTCACGCACGTCCCGGGCCTGAAGGTCGCGGCGCCGTCCAACGCCTACGACGCCAAGGGCCTGATGATCCAGGCGATCCGCGACGACGACCCGGTGATCTTCGCCGAGCACAAGATGCTCTACGACACCGCGGCGGACGTGCCGGAGGAGAGCTACGCGATCCCGTTCGGCGAGGCGAACGTCGTGCGGGAAGGTGGCGACGTCACGATCGTCGCGATCGGGCGGATGGTGCACACCGCCCTCGAAGCGGCGGAGGAGCTGGCCGGCTCCGGGGTGCAGGCCGAGGTGATCGACCCGCGCACCACCAGCCCGCTCGACGTCGACACGATCCTGGAGTCGGTGGAGAACACCGGGCGGCTGGTCGTGGTGGACGAGTCCAATCCCCGTTGCTCGCTCGCCACCGACATCGGGGCCACCGTCGCGCAGGACGCGTTCGGGTCGCTGCGCGCGCCCATCCAGCTGGTGACCGGCCCGCACACGCCGGTGCCGTTCTCCGACTCCCTCGAAGACCTGTTCATCCCGGACGCGGCGAAGATCGCGGGCGCGGTGAAGACAGCGGTCGACTGGAAGGCCTGACATGACCGATGACCGCATCCAGCGGGTGACGATGCCCAAGTGGGGCCTGTCGATGAAGACGGGCAAGATCGTCGACTGGTTCGTGTCGGAAGGGGACACGATCGCCAAGGGTGACGACATCGTCGACATCGAGACGGACAAGATCGCCGGCACGCTGGAGTCGCCGGTCGAGGGACCGCTGCGGCGGATCGTGGCCGAGGCCGGGGCGGACCTGCCGGTCGGGGCGGTGCTCGCCGTCGTCGCGCCTGCGGACGTGCCCGACTCGGAGATCGACGCCGTCGTCGAGGAGGCGAAGGCCGCCGTCGCCTCCGGAGCGCTCGAAGCCGACGACGAGCCGGAGCCGCAGCTCGTCGAGGTCGGCGGGCGGACGATCTCGTACCTGGCGCTCGGGCCCGAGGACGGTGACGCGGTCGTGCTCGTCCACGGCTACGGCGGGGACAAGAACTCCTGGCTGTTCGTGCAGCAACCGCTCGCCGAGGAGGGCCGCCGGGCGGTCGCGCTCGACCTGCCCGGGCACGGCGCGTCCGGCAAGGACGTGGGGGACGGGTCGCTCCAGACCCTCGCCGACACCGTCAGCGGCTTCCTCGACGCGCTCGGGATCGATCGCGCCCACCTGGTCGGGCATTCGCTGGGCGGAGCGGTCGTGGCGGCCGTCGCGAAGGCCGCGCCCGGGAAGGTCGCGTCGCTGACGCTGATCTCGCCTGCCGGGTTCACGCCGGAGGCCGATGTGGAGTACCTGCGCGGGTTCGCGGCAGCGTCGTCGAGGAGGGAGCTGAAACCGCTGGTCGGGCGGCTGTTCGCGGACGAGGCGCTGGTCACGCGCCGGCTCGTCGACGACCTGCTGCGCTACAAGCGGCTCGACGGGGTCGACAAGGCGCTCACCGCCGTGCTCGGCACCCTGCTCGACGGCGACCGGCAGGCCCTCGACACGCCGGCGCTGCTGGAGGGCGTCGACGTGCCGTTGACGGTGGTGTGGGGTGCGTCCGACCGAATTGTCCCGGTGCCGGACGGGGTGGAGCTGACCCGCGTGGAGGCGGGCCACATGGCCCACATGGAGGCCCCCGGCGAGGTCATCTCAGCGATCCGGACCCACCTCTGACAGGTCGTGAGTGGATACGAGTGCTCGAGCACTCGTATCCACTCACGGGGGCACCCGGCTAGAAGGCCACCGGGTCCCGGACGAGCGGGCAGGTCATGCAGTGCCCGCCACCGCGGCCGCGGCCGAGCTCGGCGCCGACGATCGTGATGACCTCGATGCCCGCCTTGCGCAAGAGCGAGTTGGTGTAGGTGTTGCGGTCGTAGGCGAACACCACGCCCGGTTCGACGGCGACGAGGTTGTTGCCGCTGTCCCACTGCTGGCGCTCGGTCGCGTAGGCGTCGCCGCCGGTCTCGATGACGCGCAGCGCGCGAAGGCCGAGCGCCTCGGCCACGACGTCGACGAAGGCGAGCTTCTCCTCGGTGACCTCGACCGGATCCCGGTCGTGCGGACGCAACGAGAAGGTGTGGATGCCGTCGACGATGTTCGGGAAGACGGTCACGCAGTCGCGGTCGGCGAAGGTGAAGACCGTGTCGAGGTGCATCGCGGCGCGCAGCTTCGGCATCCCCGCGACGATCACGCGCTCGGCGGCCCCGTTCGCGAAGAGATCCGCTGCGAGCTGCGTGATCGCCTGCCGCGAGGAGCGCTCGCTCATCCCGACCAGCACCACGCCGTTGCCGACCGGCATCACGTCGCCGCCCTCGAGCGTCGCCAGGCCCCAGTCCCGCTCGGGGTCGCCCCACCAGATCGTCGCGCCCGCGAAGTCGGGGTGGAACGTGTAGATCGCCTTCATCAGGAGCGTCTCGTCGTGCCGGGCGGCCCAGAAGAGCGGGTTGAGGGTGACGCCGCCGTACAGCCAGCACGTCGTGTCCCGCGTGTAGAGCGTGTTGGGCAGCGGCGGCATGAGGTACTCCGGCACGCCGCTGGACTCGCGGGCGAGCGCGATGTAGCCGGGCCGGAAGCCGTCGGGCAGGTCGACCGTGGACAGGCCGCCGATCAGGTACTCCGCCAGCGTCCGCTCGTCGAGGCTGTCGAGGAAGGCGCGGGTGTGGTCGACGAGGCCGAGCCCCACCTCGTTGGCGACGATCTTCCGGTCGAGCAGCCACGTCCTCGCTTCGGGCATCGCCATCGTCTCGGCGAGCACGTTGTGCAGCTCGACGACGTCGACGCCCCGCTCGCGCATCTTGCTCATGAAGTCGAAGTGGTCCCGCCGGGCGTTCTGCACCCACATCACGTCGTCGAAGAGCAGGCTGTCGCAGTTCGTCGGCGTCAGGCGGGTGTGGGCGAGCCCCGGCGCGCAGACGAGCACCTTGCGCAGCGTTCCCACCTCGGAATGGACACCGAGGTCCGTCGAGGGGCCGGGAGTCGGGATCGGGTCGGCCATGGCAGAGCTCCTCCTAGATCGTGATCAGGCCCGTGGCGAGTCCGGCGATTCCGAGGACGGCCAGGACGACGGCGACGACGAACAGCAGCAGCTCGGCCGGGGAGAACACGCGCCGGTGCTGCTCGCGGCGCGCCATGACGAACAGGATCGTGCCGGGGGCGTAGATGATGAACGACAGCAGCAGGAACTCCAGACCGGCGGCGACGATGAGGAACGCCGTGTAGACGACCGCGACCGCGGCGAAGGTCAGCTCCCTGCGGCGGCGTTCCGGAGCGGTGTCGTAGGTCTCCCCGCGCACGCCTATCTGCAGCGCGTAGGCGGCGGCCAGCAGGTACGGGATCAGCGACAGCGAGCTGCAGAGCTTGAGCGTGAACGTGAACGCGTCGTCGGAGAACACCGTGACCGCCAGCACCGCGGTGATCAGGATCGTCGTCATGACGAGCGCGGCCACCGGCACGCCGTGCGCGTTCTCGCGCCGGAGGAAGCGCGGCATGTCGTCGTCCTTCGCCGCGACGAACAGCACCTCGGCCGCCATCAGCGTCCAGGCCAGGTAGGCGCCGAGCACCGAGACGATCAGCCCGAGGCCGATGAAGACCGAGCCCCACGGCCCGACGACCGACTCGAGCACGCCCATCATCGACGGCTGCCGCAGCTGCTCGAGCTCGCTCTTGGGCAGGCTGCCGTAGGACAGCAGGGTCACCGAGGCGAACAGGGCGAGCACGCTGAGGAAGCCGAGCACGGTCGCGCGGCCGACGTCGGAGCGCTTCTGCGCGTACCGGGAGTAGACGCTCGCCCCCTCCACGCCGAGGAAGACGAACACCGTCACGAGCATCGTCGCCCGAACCTGCTCCCACAGGCCGCCGAACGACCGGTCGTCGCCCCACAGGTTCGCGGCGAACACGTCGGCGCGCAGCGCGACGGCGAGCACGACGACGAACACCAGGATCGGGACGAGCTTGGCGATCGTCACGATCCGGTTGATCGCGGCCGCCTCCTTGACCCCGCGCAGGATCACGAAGTGGAAGGCCCAGACCCCCACCGCCGAGACGGCCACCGCGAGCAGCGTGTTGCCCTCCCCGAACCCGGGGACGGCTACGCCGAGCGTCGACTTGATCAGCACCCAGTAGCTGACGTTGCCGACGCAGGCGCTGGCCCAGTACCCGAAGGCGGAGAAGAAGCCGGGGAACTCGCCGAAGCCCGCCTTCGCGTAGGCGTAGACCCCGGCGTCGAGCTCCGGCTTCCGGACCGCGAGGGTCTGGAACACGAACGCGAGCATGAGCATGCCGACGCCCGCTATCACCCACGCGACGACGGCGCCGAGCACGCCGGTGGCCTGCCCGAAGTTGCGGGGCAGGGAGAAGACGCCTGCGCCGACCATCGACCCGACCACCATGGCGGTCAGGGTCATCAGCGGCATCTTCTGCGACGCCTTGACGTCGGTGGTGGTCATCTCATGACTCCGCTCATGCGTCGGCCGGCTCCGCCTTCTCGACCTTCTCGACCTTGAAGCCGGTGAATCCGTAGATCACGCTCAGCAGCGGGCTGGCGATGTTGAAGAAGCAGAACGGCAGGTAGACGAGCGTCGGGACGCCGAGCACCGCGCCCATGAACGCTCCGCAGGAGTTCCAGGGGACCAGCGGCGAGGTCACGGTGCCGCTGTCGGCCGCGAGCCGCGACAGGTTCGTCGGGGCCAGCCCACGGCGGGCGAACTCGGCGCGGAACACCCGTGTGGGCAGCACCAGGGCGATGTACTGGTCACCGGCGATGACGTTGAGCCCGAAGGCACACGTGAACACCGTCAGGAACAGGCGCCCGGTGCCCTTCGCCGCGCGGATCATCGGGTCGATCAGGCGGCTGATCAACCCGAACTCCTCGAGCAGGGTGCCGAACGTGACCGCGCCGATGATGAGCCACAGCGTGAGCAGCATGCTGTCCATGCCGCCGCGCGAGAGCAACTGGTCGATGTCGGCGATGCCCGAGTCCATCGCGAAGCCGGTCGCCATCGACTGCCACACGGCCGTGATTGCGGCGCGTACCGGGTCGAGACCCGGATCGGCGACGAAGTCGCGCACCACCGGGTACTGGGTGAACACCCCCAGTGCCCCGGCGAAGAGCGACGCGGCCATCAGCGCGAGGGAGGCGGGGGCCTTGCGGACCGAGAGCACGACCAGCAGCAGGAGCGGCAGCAGGTTCAGCGGGGTGATCCAGTAGATGTCGCCGAGGGCGCTCAGCTCGCTGCCGGTGTCGCCGACGTCGGTCGCCGCGGGCCCCCAGAACAGGCCGATCAGGAGGAAGAGCACGAACCCGATCCCGAACGCCGGGACCGACGTCCACGCCTGCCGCTTGATGTGCTCGTAGACGTCGACCTTGACCATCTGCGCGGTGAGGACGGTGGTCTCCGAGAGCGGGGAGAGCTTGTCGCCGAGGTAGGCCCCCGAGATCACCGCGCCTGCGGTGATCCCCGGTGAGATGCCGAGCATCACCGCGATCCCGACGAGCCCGACCCCGATCGTGCCCGCGGTGGTCCACGAGCTGCCGATCGACATCGCGATGATCCCGCAGATGAGCGCGCTCGCCGCGTAGTACCAGGTGGGCGAGAGGACCTGGATCCCGTAGTAGACGAGGGTCGGGATCGTGCCGGACAGGTTCCAGGTGCCGATGAGCGCGCCGACGGCGAGCAGGATGAATATCGCGCTGGTCACCGAGGAGACCGCGCGCTGGCCGGCGGCCTGGACGTCCTCGAAGCGGTGCCCGTTCTTGAGCACGACGAGGGCGGCGACCATCGCGCACAGCACCAGCGCCACCTGGATCGGACCGTCGAGCGCGTCGAGGCCGAACAGCGCCAGCGACCCGCCGATCAGCACCACCAGCGCGACCAGCGGGATGACGGCATCGGCGAGCGACGGCTCGCGGACGGCCCGGCGGGTGACGGCGTCGGTCACGGCGAGAACGGTGCGGCATCCCGGAGTTGCTCGACTTCGTCCGGGGCGGGGGAGACGTGCGCGGCGTCCCGGTCGGCGCGAACGCTGCCCGCCGAGCACAGCAGGGCCTTCGCCCATCCCGCGCGCGGATCCGTGTCCACCAGCAGGGTTTTGGCCAGGAGGGTCAGCGGGATCGCGAGTACGGCGCCGACCGGGCCGAGGAGCCAGCCCCAGAACACCAGCCCGATGAAGGTGATGGTGACCGAGAGATCGACCGAGTCGCCGATGAAATGCGGCTGGACGAGGGAGGTGACGATGAAGTTGAGCACGGTGTAGATCCCGACCACGATCAGCATCAGCCGCCAGCCACCGGCGAGCAGCGCGAGGATCGCGGGCGGCAGGACTCCCAGGAAGAACCCGACATAAGGGATGTAGTTCGTGATGAACGACAGCAGCCCCCACAGCACCGCGAGCGGGATGCCCAGCAGGACCAGCGCGATCGTGTCGAGAACCGCCAACCCGAGCCCGAAGATCGTGGTGACGACCAGGAAGCGCCGCGTCCCGGCCGTGAAGCGCCCGAGCGCCTCGGCGATGTGCGGGCGATCCCGGCCGATCGTCGCCATCCGCGCCCCGGCCCCTGACGACTCGATGCAGAGGAACAGCATCAGGGACAGCAGGAACGCGAGGTTCGCGGCCAGGCCCGCCAGCCCGGCCAGCAGCCCGCCGATGAGCGCGATGATCTTTCGCAGGTCCAGCTCGCCCGCGAGCCCCCGCAGCTGTTCCGGACCCACGCCGAGCTCACGCAGCGCCCCGGTGCCTGCGCCGACGAGCGCGTTCGCCGACGAGGTGTATTGGGGGAGGAGCGTCGCCAGCCGGGACGCCGAGACCAGGAGCACGCCTGCCAGCACGAGGACGACCGCGTACACGAGCAGCAGCAGGACGGCCGTCGACAGCCACCCGGGCACCCCGACGCGCCGCAACCATTGATCCACCGGCCTGACGACGATGACGATGACGAGTGCCAGGAACGCGGGACCGATCAGCCAGGCGGTCGCGTGGAGGCCGGCTGCCACGATGGTGGCCGCCGCGGTACCGACGAGGATGACGAACGCCCGTGGCAGCGCCCGCGGCCCGCGCGGCGCGGCCACCACCGGCGGCCCCGGTTCACCGATCGCGGTCGTCGCTGCTCGGCCTCCAGGGCGGACGGACACAGCTCAGGGCCGGCGTGCCGAGCGGCCTGCGAACGCGCCGAAGATCGAGTCGACGCCCGACAGGACGAGGAAGATCCCGATCACGTTGACCAGGAGCAGGACCTCGCGGCCGGGCGCACCGACCGCCCACAGGCCGAGCAGCAGCTCGCTGGCACCGATCACGAGCCCCATCCACCACAGGTCGCGTTTCTCCTGCGCGAGCGTGCTCACCAGGCGGACCAGCCCGTTCACCACGAACGTCCACGCGGTGATGAACGCGAGCACCACCAGGGTGACACCGGGCCACACGAACGCGGCGATGCCCGCGAGGATCGCGATCAGACCGCCCGCGTACGCGAACCAGCGCCACGGGAGGTCGAGGTTGCCGCCGAGCAGCAGCTGCGCGACACCGGCGATGAGCAACCCGAACGCGGCCAGCACCGCGATCGTGGCGATGGCGACGGGCCGCAGGCTCATCACGAGCAGCCCGTAGAAGACGGTGATGATCCCGACGACGAGCAGGACGGGCCGGCTACCGTTCCCGAACCGGCTGCCGTACGACGCGCGCCGCCCGGTCGCGCGCGATGTGGCGCCGTCCGCGTGGGTCGCGTCGTGCGATTCGGATGGCGTGGACGTCGGCGTGGACACGGGCTCTCCTCTGGCGGAGGGACGTCGTGGCCGGAGTGTGCTCGTGCGACGGGACCCGGGGCCTCCCCCGCACCGGATGGGGTCGGGGGGCGCCCTTCGTCGGAAGCGGCACGTCCAGCGGCTTCGCGGGCTCACCCGCACCCCGATGCCGGAACCGGTCTCATCCCCTGGGGACGATGCCGAGCGCACACCGGCCCGACGACCGTGGAACCAGTGCGCCGCCGAACGCACCGCGCGGACGGAGTCGCAGCGTGACACCTCTACGGTACGAGTTCCGGGTGGCCGGGCGACTGTCGGAGCACACCCGCGGGGCGTTCCCGGACATGACGGTGCTCGACGCCCCGCCGGAGACGATCATCCGCGGTGAGGTCATCGACGACTCCCACATGCACGGCGTGCTGGCGCTGATCCAGAACCTGGGCCTGCGCGTCGTGTCCGTGAACCAGGTCGCCGACTCGGAGCGCTGAGGCGGGTCGGCGACCACCAGCACCGCCGACCTAGGCCCCGTCCGGCCCGAGGATGCCGCGCCGGCGCGCCGCGGCCACCGCGTCGCGCCGGGAGCCGACGCCGAGCTTCCCGTAGAGCGCCCGGACGTGGGTCTTCACCGTGCTGTGCGACACGGTGAGGTCGCGGGCGATCTCGTCGAACGACCGTTGCGTGGGCAGCATGCTCAGCACCGCGCGCTCCCGCTCCGTCAGCGGCACCGGCGTGGCGTCGGCGCCGAGCGCGGTGCGCGCCGCGAGTACCCGCAGCGCAGTCGGCTCCCGGTCACCGAAGCTGCCCAGGTGCCTCGTCAGCAGTTCGATGACGTCCGGTGGGCCGGTGGCGAGTGGCCGTATCACGTCCATGCTCTCCGCCAGCGCCAGTGCGTGGTCCAGTTCGCGACGTGCACGCGGGCGGCGTTCTCCACGCAGCGCGAGCTGACACTCCAGCACCCTGCCTTCCACCAGTGTCCAGGGCAGCACCACCGGCGCCGCGCCGCTCAGCAGGTGGACGAGGGCATCGCTCGCCGCACCGGGACGGCCGAGCGCGGCCAGCTGCCAGGCGCGCAGCAGGAGCACCTCGCCGACCGGTCCCAGCTCGTCCTCGGCCCATCGCAGGATGCTGCGGGCCACCTCGTTGCGGCCTTGCGACGTCGCGGCCCGGTGCTCGAGCACCGCGACGATCGCGGGGATCTCGGCCGCGCCCGGTCGACCGGCGGCCACCGTGCGTGCCTCCCGGAGCTCGTTCAGGCCCTCTTCGCCGTGACCGATGTCGGACAGCGCGGCTCCCCGCAGCGCGGTGCGCAGCACGATCAGCTGGTCGGAGAGCTGCGGAGCCGATCCGCCGGCGGCGTCGGTGGGAGCGAGCGCCAGGCACGTGGCCGGTTCGGCGCGCAGCAGCGCCCCGTACGCGCGCATCGTGTCCGACCACGCACCGGCGATGGTGGCCCGCCACGTCGGGTCGGCGAGCTCCGCGTCGGCCGCCGCCGCCAGCGCGGTCATCCGCCGGTAGTCGCCCTCGGCGGCGGCGACCGCAGCGAGCACGGTGAGCCCGAGCGCGGCGAGGTAGACGTGGTGCTGGTGCCGTGCCTGCACGAGCGCGGTCTCGGCGATGTCACGCGCCTCCTGGTGCCGGCCATCGGCCAGCAGGTCGAGGGCGTCGTGCACCATCGCCATCGGCCCGAGTCCCAGGTGCGCCGCAGCACCGGAACCGGTGTCGTCGGCGCTCGCGGGAGGGACGTTCGGATCGCCCGCGACGATCGCCCGCCGGGACCGGACGAGATCGCGCAGCGCGAGCAGGTCGGCCGGTGGGTCGGGCGGCCACCACGATGCAGCATCGGCGAGGTGGCCGTCGGCCGCCGCGGTCTCCCCACGCTCGGTCGTGATCAACGCGGCGATCAGTGCGAACCGGGGTTCGTTGGCGAGCTGGACGTCGTCGAGCAGCTCGAGTGCCTCGCGAACCGCCTCGTGCTCGCCGTCCGCGATGAGCGCGGTCGCCTGCCGGCGCAGCAACTGCGCGACCTCCTCGGAGTCCCCGCCCAGGCGCGCGTGCGCGAGGGCCGGGACCGGCTGCCCGGCGGCCGCGTACCAGGCGGTGGCTCGACGGTGCAGCCGCAGGATCTGGTCGGGACGCCGCCGCTGCAGGTCGGCCCGCAGATGCGACCTGAGCAACGGGTGCACCCGGTACCAGCGGCGATCGGCGCCCGTGGTGAGCACGAGCGAGGTCTCCCGCTCCAGGGAGTCGAGCACGGCCCCGGCATCTTCCCGGCCCGACAGGGCTGCGGCCAGCGGGGCGGGCAGCTGGTCGCAGATGCTGACGGCGTCGAGCAGCTCTCGGGTCTCCACCGCGAGCCGCGAGAGGATCTCGCCGACGAGGTAGTCCGAGACCGCTCGGCCGCTGCCGACGAAACCGGCCAGGAACTTGTCGGGATCCTCGGCCTCGCGCAGCGACAACGCGGCCAGCCGCAGTCCCGCCGGCCAGCCCTCGGTCTCCTCGACGAGCAGGCGTACCTGGTCGGGACGCGCGGGTATGCCCGCGGCGGCGAGCATCGCGCCCGCCTCCGCCAGCGAGAACCGCAGCCGATCGGCGCGGACCTCGGACAGCTCACCGGCCAGCCGCATGCGGGCCAGCGGCAGCGGTGGATCGGTGCGGCCCGACAGCACCAGGTGCAGGCCCGGCGGCCGGTCCCGCACGAGCGACGCCAGCCCGTGCAGCGGGTCGGGTGCGGTGAGCTCGTGGACGTCGTCCAGGACGAGCCGCAGCGGCCCGGGCACCGCCGCGACGGCGTCGGCGACGCGGGCGAGGAACTCCGGATCGCGGCTGGGGAGACCGGGGACGGTGAGCTCGTGCAGCGGGTTGTCCGCGGGTACCGCCGCGCACGAGTCGAGCGCGGCGAGTACCGCGGTCCAGAAGCGGCGGTCGGCGTTGTCGTCCTCGTCGAGGGAGACCCACGCCGTCAGCGCGGGCCGCTGCCCCACCCACTCGGCCAGCAGCAGGGTCTTGCCGTAGCCGGCCGGAGCGCTGACCAGCGTGACCTGCCCGTCGGCCGCCTCGTCCAACGCGGCCAGCAGCCGGGGGCGCGGCACGCAGCTCTGCGGCGGTCGCGGAACCGCCGTCTTCACCACAGGTACTCCCGGACGGAGCACCGGCTCACGCCCTCCAGGCTTCCACGACCAGATGACGCTACCGATCCAGACGACGACGACAAGCCCCGCCAGCCATCCGTACCAACCCCGAACGGCACAGCGTGCTGAATCGGCCTACGCAGTTCTGCGAATACCGCTCCCGGCCCGCCGTCCTTACTCTGCGCATCCTCACCTGGAGGGGGTGCCATGACGGCGGAGACCGTGGCGACGACCTATGACGTGGAAGGCAGGCTGCTCGAGGTCTGCACGTGCAACACCCTCTGCCCCTGTTGGGTGGGTGAGGACCCCGACTACCAGACGTGCGACTCGGTCCTCGGCTGGTACGTCGACCGGGGGGCCGTGCAGGGCGTGGACGTGTCCGACCGGTGCATCTGCGTGTCGACGCACATCCCGGGCAACGTCCTGGCCGGCAACTGGAAGGTCGCCGTGCTGGTGGACGACCGGTGCAGCGAGGAGCAGCAGGCCGCCCTCCTGAACGTCTTCACCGGGCAGCTCGGGGGCGCGGTCGCCGACCTCGCCGCCTTGATCGGCGAGGTGGTGGCGGTCGAGCGGGTACCGATCACGTTCGACGTCGTGGAGGGCAAGGGCTACCTGAGGATCGGTGACGTCGCCGAGGCCCGGCTCGTGCAGTTCATGGGCGCCACCGGAAACCCGACCACGCTGCACGACTCGGCGTTCTCCACGATTCCCGGCGCACCCGCCTACGTCGGCAAGGCCGAGAGCTTCCGTCGCGACGGCAGCCGGCACGGGCTGCCGGACGTGGCGGTCACCGGGCAGAACGCCATCCAGGGCCTGTTCCGGTTCACGGCCTGACCGTGCCGGGCATCGCTTCGGCGGCGGTACGCGCCCGCCGCGACCCGGGGGTCGCCCTCTGGGTCGTGGCGGGCGTCTGCTGGGCCGGCACCGGGTGGCTCGTCGTCGGCGCGGGAGCGGTGGGACATCACGGCACCGTGCTCGAACGCTCTGCGGAGCCGCTGCGGCTGGGGGCGTTCCTCGCCGTCTGGCTGGTCATGATCGGCGCGATGATGCTGCCGACCGTCGTGCCGATGGTGCGGCTGTTCGGCGCTGTGACCGCGCGGGCCCCCGGCCCGACGGCCGCGCGGCTGTCCTTCCTGGCCGGCTACCTCGCCGTGTGGACCGCGTTCGCCGTGCTCGCGCTGCTCGCCGACCAGGCGTTTCAAGCGCTGGTGGCCGCGTGGGCGTGGCTCGCGGCCCGGCCGGACCTCGTGCTCGGCGCCACGCTCGTGCTGGCAGGCGGGTTCCAGTTCAGCCCGCTGAAGAACGCCTGCCTGACGGCGTGCCGCAACCCGGTCGGGTTCCTCTGGCAGTACTACAGCCGAGGCGCGGCTGGCGGCTGGCGGTTGGGGGTGCGGCACGGGCTGTCGTGCCTGGGCTGCTGCTGGGCGCTGATGGTCGTGATGCTCGCGACGGGTGTCGGCAGCCTCGTCTGGATGGTGGGCCTCACGGCCGTGATGGTGGTCGAGAAGACGGCTCGCCGGGGAGCGTTGCTGGTGGTCCCGGTCGGGGTCGTCCTGCTCGTGGCGGGCGCGTCGTTGTTGCTGTCCGCCCTGCTCAGCTCGTGATGTCCTTGTGCTGGAACCGCCAGATCGCGGCCGCGCCGAGCACCAGGGCGTAGATCGAGGCAGACAGCGCGCCCCGGGTCATGCCGCCCCAGTCGACGGGATCGCCGAGTAGGCCGGACCAGGCGTCGTCGAAGTGCGTGGGCAGGTAGTCGCGCAGGCCTTCGAGCGCGGTGATCTGGTCGAGGATCTGCGACACGATCGACGCCATGACCGCCCCGCCGACGGCGCCGAGCGGGGCGTCGGTGGACACCGACAGCAGTAGCGCCAGCGCCGCCACCCAGCTCAGGTGCACCGCGAGGTACAGCGCCCCGGACAGCACCCGGACGGCGCCCGGCCCGTAGTCGAGCGAGACGCCCGTCGGACTCACCATGTCACCCGCGCCGTAGGCGAGGGTGCCGACGGTGAGCGACACGATCGGCAGCAGGAGCAGCGCAGCCAGCGACAGCAGCGCCGCCACCACCGCCTTCTGACGCAGCAACCGGGCCCGGGGCACCGGCGCCGCGAGCAGGTAGCGCAGGCTCGACCAGGACGCCTCGGCCGCCACCGTGTCGCCGAAGAACAGCGCCACCACCACGACCAGCAGGAACGAGGACGACGCGAACATCGCGAACACGGTGAAGTTCAGCCCGCTGCGCGTCGCGAGGTCGACGAGCGTGAGCGAGCCGGTGGGTGGGCCGTCCGGGGCCAGCTGGAACGCCACCCACAGCAGCACCGGCAGCAGCACGACCAGGCCGAACACCACCTGGGTGCGGCGGCGGCGCAGCTGGCGCTCCAGCTCGACGCGCAACGGAAGAGTGCGCTCGGGCCGGTACGGAGTGGTCACCGGTCGGGTCATGGCGTGCGGTCCTCCCCGACCAGCTGCAGGAACGCGTCCTCGAGGCGGCGGCGCGGGCCGGCCGCCGTCACCCCGACCCCCGCGGTGACGAGCGCCCGCACGGCCTCGGCACGTGGCGTGCCGTTCAGCTCGACGTGCACGCCCCCGTCGATCACCTCGACCGAGCGGACGCCCGCGAGGTCGGAGAGCACCGACGCCGCGCGCTCCGGGGCGTCGACGGTGAACGTGGCCGCGCCGCCACCGGCGATGATCTCCTCGACCGTGCCGTCGGCCACCACCTCGCCGCGGTGCATCACGACGACGTGCGAACACGTCTGCTCCACCTCGGCGAGCAGGTGGCTCGACACCACGACCGTCCGGCCGCGCGCGGCGTAGCGGCGCAGGACCTCGCGCATCGCCGAGATCTGGGGCGGATCGAGCCCGTTGGTCGGTTCGTCGAGGACCAGGAGGTCGGGGAGCCCGAGCATCGCCTGCGCGATGGCCAGCCGCTGGCGCATGCCCTGGCTGTACGTGCCCACCCGGCGGTCGAGTGCCGCGCCGAGCTCGGCGATCTCGAGGGCCTCCTCGACGTGCGCGTCCTCGGCGGGGCGGCCGGTGGCGGCCCAGTACAGGCGCAGGTTGTCGCGGCCGGACAGGTGCGGGAGGAACCCGGGGCCCTCGACGAACGCGCCGATCCGCGCCAGCACCGGCGCGCCGGGGCCGACCGGTTGCCCGAACGCGCTGATGCTGCCGGCCGTGGGGCGCACCAGGCCCATGAGCATCCGCAGCACGGTGGTCTTGCCGGCGCCGTTGGGCCCGAGCAGGCCGAGCACGATCCCCTTCTCCACGGTGAACGAGACGTCCTTCACCGCCTGGAAGCCGCCGGAGTAGGTCTTGGCCAGCCCGGTGACGTGGAGCGGAGGACCGTCGTCGGACGCGGCGTGCGCCGTGACCCGCCTGCGGCGCAGCCGGGCGATCAGCCAGCCGAGCGCGGCGACGGCCAGCACGCCGACGAGCCCGAGGAGCGGCCCGGGCGGCACGGTGGAGGCGGTGGCGGCGCTGTCGGCCGGCACCACCGGCACGGTGAGATCGCCGGTCACGCCCACCTGCCAGACCGCGGGCTCGACCGGGCCGGTGAAGGCCTGGTCGGTGGTCCCGACCGAGACGGCGAGCTGGTTGCCGGTCTCGACGGGCGCCACCACGGCCGGAAGCGCCACCGTGACCGTCGCGGGCGTGCCGTCGGCGGGCACCGGTACGCGCATCGGTGCGACGCCGCCGCCGAGGAGGATGCGCCGCCCGTCCGCCGACAGCTCGGTGATGCGCGCGTACAGCACGGCCTCGTCCGGCGCGGGCAGGCCGGGCACCCGGGAGATCGTCACCTGCACCCGCGGGGTGCCCACGGCCACGAGCGGGGCCGCGAGCGGCGCGGTGCGGAAGGTGGCGGACTGGCCGGGCGGGTCGGCGGATGCGGACAGCCGCCCGGCGAGGGAGCCGAGCGCGCCGCCGATCCCGGGCAGCGAGGTGATCGCCGCCGGGTTGCCACCCGCCGGGTGCACGACCTGCTGCGGGTCGCCTTCGAGGGGGAGCGGCGTGGTGACGAGCGGGGCGGCGCCAGGCAGGCCGGGGTAGGCCGGGACGGAGACGACTCGGCTGGTGGGCGTGTTCGCACCGGCCCGGACCCCGCTCTGCACGGCGTAGGAGAAGCCGGTGCCGGGGTCGTCGCCCTCGCCGGCGAGGTGGTGGTCGAACCAGTCGCCGATGCTGTCGCGGACGGCGTCGTCGGGTGCGGCCCCGTCGTGACCGCCCGCGAACCACTCCACCTTCACCCGGCCGCCCGCTGCTGCGATCTGCCGGGCGGTGGCGTCGGCCTGGTCCAGGCCGAACAGCGTGTCCTGCTCGCCCTGCACCAGCAGCGTCGGCGCGGTGATGTTGCCTGCGACGGCGGCGGGTGACGAGCGGCGCAGCAGCTCGGCCGTGGCGGGGGAGATCCGGCCGGTGGTGGCGGCCTCGGTCCACGCGACGCAGATCTCGCTGGTGAACCGGCCGCACGGGTCGGCCCCGGTTCCCCGCGCCTGGTCGGCCTGGTCGCTGCCCGCGGAGAACAGCATCCCGGCCCAGCCGCTCTTGAACACGCCGTCCGGAGCGAAGATGCCTTCCGCGGGGGTGGCGGCCGGGGGTCGTGCCGCCGCCGCTGCGTTGGGGAACAGCGCCTGGCCGAGGTCGTTCCAGGTGATCACCGGCGCGAGGGCGTCGACGCGCAGGTCGGACCCTGCCAGCATCAGCGCGAGCGCGCCGCCGTACGAGGCGCCGGTGACGCCCACCCGGGGGTCACCCGGCCCGTCCTGCTGCACCTCGGGGCTCGTGGCGAGCCGGTCGACGAGTGCCCGCGCGTCGGCCACCTCGGCGTCGGGGGAGTCGAGCGCGATCTGGCCGGTGCTCGTGCCGAACCCGCGCGCCGACCAGGTGAGCACCACGAAGCCGCGCGCCGCGAGCGCGCGGGCATCGGCGTCCACGGATGCCTTGCTCCCGCCGAAGCCGTGGGCCACCAGCACCGCGGGAGCGGGGGTGACGGCCGGCAGGTAGAGCGAGGTGTCCAGCTCGACGTCCTCGGCCGTGGCGACCCGCTCCTCCGTGACCCGGACATCGGCGGGGGCGGCACCCGTCAGCACGATGCCGGCCACCACGGCGAGCACGACGCTGAGCGCGAGGGACGGCAGACGGCCGCGGACGGGGTGCACGGGACGACGTTACGGGGTGCCTCTCGGTGATGCCCTCAGTGCGTTCTCAGCCCGCTGCCGGACCGGGGAGGGTGACCTCGTCGAAGTGCTCCACGCGGGGGTCGCCGTCCAGGAACGGGCCGATGTGGCCGCGCCAGCGCCCGTAGTTCTCCGACTGCCGGAACCCCACGGTGTGGGCCTCCACGCTGTCCCACTCGATCATCAACACGAAGCGGCCGGGTGTCTCGATGCCCTTGGTGAGGCGGGCGCTGCGGAATCCGGGCGTGTCGGAGACGTACCGGATGCCCTCGCGGACCGCGGCCGCGAACTCCTCGCCGGTGCCGGGCAGGATCGTGATGTCGGCGATCTCCAGGACCATGTGGCCATCCTCGCACGCGTGGAACCACGGTGATCGGGGCACAGATCGGGCATGGAGCACTTCACCATCGCCACCGTCGCGGAGAAGAGCGACGACTTCCGCCGAGTTCTCTGGACCGGTGATCACACGCAGCTCGTGATCATGACGATTCCGCCGGGCGGGGAGATCGGCGAGGAGGTGCACGAGGGGATCGACCAGATCCTGACATTCGTCAGCGGCACCGGCGAGGCGCGCGTGAGCGGTAGGACGAAGAGCGTGGCGGCCGGCGACCTGGTCGTCGTGCCGGCCGGCAAGAAGCACAACTTCGTCAACACCGGCCCGAACCCGCTCGTCCTGTACACCGTCTACGGTCCGCCGGAGCACGCCGACGGAGCCGTGCACCGCACGAAGGAAGAAGCCGATGCCGCGGAGGAGTCGGGCGAGGACGAACCGCCGACCTCCTGACACGTCGGGCGCGCCGCGCCAGGTTTCGCCCGACCGGGGGACGGCTGTTCGGGAAGGAACGGTCGTGGCGCAACGGGGCGTGGTCGCCGCCGGGCATCCGGCTTCGGCGGCCGCAGGGGCAGCGGCCCTGCAGGCAGGCGGCAACGCTGTGGATGCGGCGGTGGCCGCCGTTCTCACGTCGTTCGTGGCGGAGCCGCTGCTCACCGGCCTGGGCGCGGGCGGCTACCTGCTCGTCGCCCCGCCCGGGCAGCCCCCGCTGCTCCTCGACTTCTTCGTGGAGACCCCCGGCCGCGGCGCGGATGCGCGCCCCGCGCCGATGACCGAAGTCCTGGTGACGTTCGAGGGCGCCACCCAGGTGTTCGAGGTCGGGGCGTCCTCGTGCGGCACGTTCGGGGTGCCCGCTGGCGTCGTGGCGGCGGTGGAGCGGTTCGGCCACATGCCGCTGGCCGAGCTCACCGCTCCTGCCGCCCGCCTGGCCCGCTCCGGGGTGCGGCTGAACGCGATGCAGGCGTACGTGTTCGAGCTGCTGGTGGACGTCGTCGGCTCGACCCCGGAGGCTGCCGCGCGGTTCACGGTGGACGGGCGCCCGCCGCGGGAGGGCGAGCTACTGCGGGACCCGGAGCTGGCCGACGCGCTCGACCGGCTCGGGGCGGAGGGGGCCGCGCCGTTCTACACCGGTGACATTGGCGCCGCGGTCTCGGACTGGGTGTGCGCCCGCGGTGGCGTGCTGACCCGGGCCGATCTCGAGGCCTACCGCGTCGTGCCACGGGACCCGCTGCGCGTGACCTACCGCGGACGCGAGGTCTTCACCAACCCCCCGCCCAGCGCGGGCGGGAGCCGGCTCGTCCGCGCGCTGGCCCATCTGGAGGCCACCGGCCGCACCCCGGACGTGCTCGGGATCGCCGCGGCCCTCGAGGCCGGGGTCCGCGACGTGCTCGCCCCGGCGGCGTCACTGGACGGGCCGGGTGCCACCACGCACGTCTCGGTGCTCGATGTCGAAGGCTGGGCCTGTTCGGTGACCTGCTCCAACGGGACCGGCTCGGGGGTGACCGTCCCGGGAACGGGCATCCACCTCAACAACATGCTCGGGGAGCACGACCTGTTCGTCCCCCGCGGCGTCGGTGAGCGGCTGTCGTCGGCGATGGCCCCGACGGTGGTCCGCCACGACGGCGTCGCCGAGCTCGTGGTGGGCTCCGCGGGTTCGAGCCGGATCCGCAGCGCCCTCCTGCAGGCCCTGGTGAACGTGTTCGACCGCGGCGAGTCGCCGCAGCACGCGGTGGATGCGCCGCGGCTGCACGTGGAGCGGGGGGTCGCGTACGCCGAACCGGGGATCGACGTCGCAGCGCTGGAGAGCGCCGGCTACCCCGTGACGCCCTTCGCCGCACCGAACCTGTTCTTCGGCGGGTGCCAGGCCGCCCGGCGCGACACCGCCACCGGCGTCCTGGACGGCGCAGCGGACGCACGACGGTGCGGCGCGGTGGTCGTGGTGTGAGCTACTGCCGCCGGGCCCGCGCCCGCCGCTTCCCCTCGTGCATGGCCGCGACCCGCGCGATCGGGATCGCGTGCCCCTCCTCCAGGAGGTCGGCGGGGAGCCGCTGGGCCGCAGGCATGCGCTCGTGCCACGGGTCCGCCCCGTCGAGCAGGTCGACGGCCGTGCGGACGGTGAAGTCGCGGGGCGCCACGTCGTCCAGGTCGTCCCACGCCACCGGGAACGACACCGGCACCCCCGGCCGCACCCGCGGGCTGTACGCGGCCACGACCGTCGCCCCGCCCGATCGGGTGGAGTCGACGAACACCTTCCCGCCCCGGTCCTCCTTGATGTACGCGGTGGTGGCGACGTCGGGGTCGACGCGCTCGGCCCGCGCCGCGAGCGCGCGGGTGGCCGCCGCGGCGTCCTCGAAGCCGACGCCCTCGTCGAGGGGCACGAAGATGTGCAGCCCCTTCGAACCGCTCGTCTTCACGATGCCCTCGAGCCCGCTGTCCTCCAGCGCCTGGCGCACGAGCCGCGCCGCCCGCACCACGTGGGCGAAGTCGTCGCCCTCCGGTGGGTCGAGGTCGAGGATCAGGTGCGTGGGGTGCGACTCGCCCACCCGCATCAGCGTCGGGTGGAACTCCACCGAGCGCTGGTTGGCGAACCACAGCAGCGTGCGCCGGTCGTTCGCGAGCGCGTAGTGCACCTCGCGCCGCGACGCCTCGGCCCACACCGTCGTCGTCTCGATCCAGTCCGGCGTGTACTTGGGCACGTTCTTCTGCATGAACGGCTCCTGGCCCGGCCGGATCCGGATCACCGAAAGCGGCCGCTGCCGCAGCTCGGGCAGGATCCGATCGCGCACCGCGTCGAGGTAGTCGACGAGGTCGCGCTTGGTGGCGTCGGCGCCGTCGAAGAGCGGCTGGTCGAGGTTGGTCAGCTCGACCCCGTCCCGCGTCTCGACGGTCTTGGCACGGCTCACCGGGCACTCCTACCACGGCCGCGGCGGCCGGACCATCTCAGCGGCGATCGAGGTGGTGCAGTTCCACGTCGCGAACCGTCCCGTCGGCGACGTCCACGGTCATCCAGGTGAAGGTCGGCTGACGCCGCCGGTCGGTGGGGGAGCCGGGGTTGAGCAGGCGCAGCCCGGTGTCCGCCGTGGTGTCCCACGGGATGTGGCTGTGCCCGAACACCAGCACGTCGACGTCCGGGTAGGCCCGGGCGCACCGCTTCTCGCGGCCGGTCGCGGCGCCGGTCTCGTGCACCACCGCGAACCGGACCCCGCCGAGCTCGACGCGCGCGACCTCGGGCAGCCGGGCCCGCAGCGCGGCGCCGTCGTTGTTGCCGAAGACCCCGACGAGCCGGCGTGCCCTCGCCTCCAGCGCGTCCAGCAGGTCGACCGACACCCAGTCGCCCGCGTGGATCACCACGTCGGCGGCGTCGACCGCCGACCACACCGGTGCGGGCAGGTCCTTCGCCCGCACCGGCAGGTGGGTGTCGGAGATCAGCAGCAGCTTCAGTGCACGCCCACCAGGTCGACCACGAAGATCAGGGTCTCGCCCGGCTTGATCGCGGCGCCCGCGCCGCGGTTGCCGTAGCCCAGGTGCGGCGGGATCACCAGCCGGCGGCGACCGCCGACCTTCATCCCGGCCACGCCGCGGTCCCAGCCCGCGATGACGCGTCCCGCGCCCAGCGGGAACCGGAACGTCGAGCCGCGGTTCCAGGAGGCGTCGAACTCCTCGCCGGTGGAATGCGCCACACCGACGTAGTGCACCTCGACGGTGCGGCCCGGGGTGGCCTCGGCGCCGTCGCCCGGGGTGAGGTCCTCGACCAGCAGGTCAGCGGGGGCGGGGCCGTCGTGCGGGTCGACGTCGGGTCGTTGCAGTGCCACGTTCTTTTCCTCCTGAGGGTGGACGCGCTCAGCGTGCCAGACGGGGTGGCGCGGAGTAGACAGGGCTCGTGGCCAGGCCTGATGTCCGTCGATCGGACGCCGAAGCCGACGCCCCGGACCCGAACCGGTGGCGGGCGCTGTCGGTCACCCTCGTCGCCGGCTTCATGAGCCTGCTCGACGTCAGCATCGTCTCGGTGGCGCTGCCGTCCCTGCAGCAGAGCCTCGGCGCGGAGCCGGCGGCCGTGCAGTGGGTCGTCTCCGGTTACGCGCTCGCGTTCGGCCTCGCGCTCGTGCCGGCCGGGCGGCTCGGTGACGCGCTCGGGCGGCGGCGGATGTTCCTCGGCGCGCTGGCGGGGTTCGTCCTGTTCAGCGGGCTCGCCGGCGCGGCCCCGAGCATCGGGCTGCTCGTCGCGGCCCGGATCGCGCAGGGCCTCGCGGCAGGCGCGCTCGCTCCGCAGAACTCGGGGTTGATCCAGCAGCTGTTCAGCGGCGCCGAGCGCGGGAGGGCGTTCGGCATGTTCGGCGCGACCGTCGGGATCTCCACGGCCGTCGGGCCGGTGGTCGGCGGGCTCATCCTCGCCGTGGCAAGCGGCCCGGACGGATGGCGCTGGATCTTCCTCGTCAACGTGCCGATCGGGCTGGTCGCGCTCGTGCTCGCCGCCCGGCTCATCCCGCGGACCGCGCCCGGTCGCACCGGGCACATCGACGTCGTCGGTGGCCTGCTGCTCGGGGGCGCCGTGCTGGCCGTGCTGCTGCCGCTGGCCGAGGCCGACGCAGGCGGCCTCGCCCGGCTCTGGTGGCTGTTCCTCGTCGCCATCGCGCTGGTGGCGATGTTCGTCCGGTGGGAGCGGCGGCTGATGCGCCGTCACGGCGCCCCGCTGCTCGACCTGCGGCTGCTGTCCAGCACCCGCGGGTACGCCACCGGTGCCGCGCTCGGCACGGTCTACTTCCTGGGCTTCTCCGGTGTCTGGCTGGTGTTCGCGCTGTTCCTGCAGTCCGGGCTGGGCTACACCCCGCTGCACTCGGGGCTCTCGGTCACCGCGTTCGCGCTGGGGTCCGCCGTGTCGGCCGCGGTCGGTGGCCGGCTCGTCGAGCGCTACGGCCGGAGGTTGACCGTCATCGGGCTGGCCGCCGTGCTCACCGGGCTGGTCGGGACGATCGGTGCGGTGCTCGTCGTGCCGGCGGAGTCGCTGACGGGGGCGCTCGCCGCGCCACTGCTGGTGGCCGGGCTCGGCGGCGGGCTGGTGATCTCCCCGAACATCACGCTGACGCTGCGGGAGGTACCGGTGCGCATGGCCGGTTCGGCAGGTGGCGCGCTGCAGACCGGCCAGCGGGTCGGCGCTGCGATCGGCACCGCCGCGCTGCCCGGCGCGTACTACATGGTGCTCGGCGCCACCGGCCAGGACCACGCGCTGGCCGCGGCGGCGGCGCTCAGCGGCGCGGTGCTCTCGGTGGCGGCCGCGCTCGTCATCGCCGTGCGGGACCTGCGGCACGAGCGCGCGGCGCGCCGCCGCTGCACCGAGGAGGAGACCCACAACTACGACCACGCCGCCCACGGCTGAGGGCAGCGCACCGCGACTCGCGTGCACCCAGACCGCGACTCGCGGGGACCGCAGGTCGCGGTCTCGGTGTGGGCGATTCGGGGTGTCAGTGCGCTGGCGCCGCCGTGGCGGAGGTGGCGAGGGCCTGCTTCAGGAATTGGACCTGCAGCAGGAGCAGGTTCTCCGCCACCACCTCCTGCGGCGTCATGTGCGTGACGCCCGACAGCGGCAGCACGCTGTGCGGCCGCCCCGCCGCGAGCAGGGCCGAGGACAGGCGCAGGGTGTGGGCGGCCACCACGTTGTCGTCGGCGAGCCCGTGCACGAGCAGCAGCGGCCGGGTGAGCGACGGCGCGTCGGCGATCAGCGACGAGCGCTCGTAGGCCTCGGGGTCGGTGTCCGGGCGGCCGAGGTAGCGCTCCGTGTAGTGGGTGTCGTAGAGCGCCCAGTCGGTGACGGGGGCCCCGGCCACCGCCGCGTGGAAGACGTCCGGGCGGCGCAGCACGGCGAGCGCGGCGAGGTAGCCGCCGAAGGACCAGCCGCGGATCCCGACGCGGGTGAGGTCGAGGTCCGGGTACCGCTCGGCCGCGGCGTGCAACGCGTCGACCTGGTCCTGCAGCACCGGCTCGGCGAGATCCCCGTGCACGGCCCGTTCGAACTCCGGCCCGCGCCCCGGCGTGCCGCGCCCGTCGACGACCACGACCGCGAAGCCCTGGTCGGCGAACCACTGGCTCGTGAGGTGCGCGGCGCGGGCGGCGAGCACGCGCTGGGCGTGCGGGCCGCCGTAGGGGTCCATCAGGACCGGCAGCCGGGTGCCGGGCTCGTGATCGGCCGGGAACAGCACCGCCGTGCGCAGGGCACGCTCGCCCGCGGTGAGCAGCGTGACCCGTGGGGTGAGGCCGGGGAGGTCGGCGAACGACGCGATCGTGCGCTCGGCCCCCTCCCGGTTGACCGTGGTGGTCGTGCCGTCCCTGTCGAGGTCCTGCCGGACCACGACGAGGGTGCCCGCCACGAGCCGCCCGCTGTGCACGCCCGCGCCCGCGGCGACGGCGGTGAGGCCGTCGGGACCCCACGTCCAGAGGCCGATCGAGGTCGGGTCCTCGCTCCCGCGGAACAGCACCACGTCGCCGTCGACGTCCGCGACGTCGCGCACCTGCATCGACGCGGGCGTCACCGGTTCCCCGTCGACGACGAGCCGCAGGGCGCCGTCGACGTTCCCGACCGTCACCAGCGCACCGGACGCCGTGTGCGCGGGCACGCCCGGGACGATGTCGACCCAGGCCGGATCGGTCTGCTCGTGCACGGGGGTCGTCGCGCCGGTGGCCGGATCGACGCGGAGCACCCGAAGGGCCCGCTGGTCGCGCGGCTGCACGACGATCAGCAGGCCGTGGCCGTCCCAGACGGCATCGGCGAGGTACTCGTCGCGCTCGGTGTCCCACCGCACGGGCACCGCCGTGCCGTCGAGCGCGATCACCTCGAGCGTGACGCGGGCGTTCGGGGTGCCCGCTGCGGGGTAGGCCACGACGGCCGGCTCGCGGTCCGGGTTGGCCGGGTCGGCGATGTGCCAGCGCCGCACCTCGGCGTCGTCCACCCGCGAGACGAGCAGCGAGTCGCCGTCGGGCGACCACCAGTACCCGCGCATGCGGCCCATCTCCTCGGCCGCCACGAAGTCGGCGAGGCCGTACGTGACGTGCGGGGCGTCCGGTTCGGCGAGGGCCGTGGTGATGCGGGACGCGACGTCGTGGACGTGCAGCGCCCCTGCGCGGACGAAGGCGACCTTGAGCCCGTGCGGGTCGGGGCGCGGGTCGATCACGCCGCCCGGGGTGTCCACCAGGCGCGGGGTGAGGCCGCCCGCGAAGTCCGCCAGGTAGAGGCGGCCGGACAGGGTGAACGCGGCCATGGTGACCGGCCGGTCGGCGGCATAGCCGACCACGCCGCCCGCCTGCTCCCTGCTGCGTTCGCGGCGAGCCTTCTCCTCGGGCGGCAGGTCCTCCTCGTCACCTGACCCCTCGAGCTCCCGCGGGTCGGCCACGAGCCGCTCCTCGCCGGTGGCGAGGTCCAGCGTCCACAGGCAGGTGAGGGGATCGGTGCCGCCGCGGCTGCGCAGGAACACCACCCGCTCCCCGTCGGGGGAGACGGTGATGCCACGCGGGGCACCGAGGGTGAAGCGACGGGTGCGGGCCTGCCTGCGCGGAAAGCTGTCGGTCACGGGAGGTCAGTGTGCCCCTGGAAACCGGTCAGTCGACGCAGGGCACGCCATCCGCCGTGATCACCGGGTGGCCGCTCGTCGTCGGGACGGGAGTGCCGCCGACCTCGGATGCGTCCGCCGGGTGCACGTTGATCGGGTCGTCGTCGGCCACGCGGCGGGCCGTGGTGGGCGGCGTCGACGAGGGCGCGGACGGCTCCGAAGTGGGCGCCACCGCCACCGTCGGGGGCGTCGTGGCGGACTCGAGCAGCGATCCGACGAACGTCCGCACGGCGTCGCGGTCGATCTGCACGGCGATCCCGTCGGCGGGGGTGCGCAGGTCGGGGCGGCCGGTCGGGATGGTGTGGAAGGTCAACGCCTGTGCGGAGACCTGGCGCAGCTGGGAGATCGCCTGGCGGAGGTCCCACCCGCTGTCCAGCACGACGTAGCGCGTGGCGATCTCGACGAGGCGCTGCAGCCGCACGGGATCGGTGATCGTGCCCGGCGCGAGGACCCGCTGCGCCAGGCCGGCCGCGAAGGCCTGCTGGCGGGCGATCCGGTCGAGGTCGCCGTCCTCCAGCCCGTGCCGCTGCCGCACGAACGCGAGCGCGCCAGGTCCGCTGACCAGGTGCTGGCCCGCCGGCAGGTCGACTCCGGAGTACGAGTCGCGGACGGGCGCGTTGAGGCACACCGGTATCCCGCCGAGCGCCTCCGTGAGCTCGACGAACCCGGCCATGCCGATCTCACCGAAGTGGTCGACCTGCGCCCCGGTGAGCTGTCCCACCGTGGCGACCAGGGTGCGCCGGCCGGCCTCGCGGGCGCGCCGGTCGAGCTCGGCGCCGTCGATGCCCTGCGCGCGCAGGGCGTCCTCGGCGTCCTGCATCCCGCGCCGGTACGCAGAATTGATCTTGTGGGTCCCGTGTCCGCCCGCGATCGGCACGTACGAGTCGCGCGGGATGGAGATGGCGACAGCTTGTTCTCCCGCGTTCGCGGGCACGTGAACGAGGATGATCGTGTCGGTGTGCAGCTGGCCCTCGTCGGGACCGGCGTGCAGCGCGTCGAGCACCTCACGGGGGAGCGGCTCGCCCTGGGCGTCGGTCCGCGCGTCCAGGCCCACCAGCAGCGCCGTGAACGACTCGCCCGGCGGCGTGGGGCGCGGGGTCGGGATGGCCGCGGTGCTGCTGACGACCGTCGTGTCGACCTGCTGTTGCAGCGACCAGACGAACCCGGTGGCGATGAGCGCGGCTGCCGACGCGAGTGCGGTGACGACGCGGACCGCCGCGCGCATCGTGCGTCTTGCATCCATGTGTGCACTCCGGGTAACTGCGGTCGCCCTGCGCCTGGACCGGTGCCGCGACCGCCCGGGGCTTGCTCGGCCGCCGTTGCGGCCGCGTCCACTGTAGTCACCGGATGTAGGCCCCGACTGCTCCGAACGGTGCACGTCACAGCACGTTTGCCACGTGTCATCACACGTTCGGTGACTGATCCATGATCAACGCGCTAGTGTCGCCGCCTACTTCACGTCGAGGCAGGGGGGAGAGCAGGAATGCGGAGCTCGTCACGCGGGAGTTCGGCGCGGTCGTTCGCGCTGGGGTGTGTCCGTTCCTAGCAGCCCGGCAGAGATCCATGAACGACAAGAGCACAACGCAGAACGGACGTTCGTGATGACCGCTCCCCACCACTCGTCCCCGCGGAGGTCGGCCTTTGCCGAACGGCCGTACCCGCAGGAGCCCCACCAGCAGCAGCCCAACCAGCCGGTACGCCCGCCGGTGGCGCCCGGCCAGCACCTGCGGCCGTGGCCGGTGAACCCCGAGCAGCAGGGCTACCCGCCACAGGGGCAGCGGCTGCCCGGCCAGCCGGACGAGAGGCCCCCCCGGAGCGCCGCCGAGGAAGAGCTCCTCCGGGCGCAGTCGGCGCCGTTCGGCTTCCCCGCGGTGCCGGCAGCGCCGATGTTCGTGCGGAGGAAGCGGTTCGAGGCGCTGGCCTGGACGGCGCTCACCCTCGGGATCTTCGGCATCGTCGGTGGTGTCGCCTCCGCGGTCCTCGGTACGGACGTGCTCGTCCTGAAGTACCTCACGATCGGTCTCGCCGCGGTCGGCGCGCTCCTCGGGGCGATCGCGCTCGTCGGCACGCGGAAGGTCCTCGCCGGCGCCGGTGCGGCCCTGTGCGCCGCGGCGATCGCCGTCGCCACGACCGCGCAGGTGGCGCGGCCCGACGGCGAGGACGCGGTCGGCGACGTCGCCTCCCAGGACGTGGCCCTGCGCGACTGCACCGTCAGCCGGCGGGGCGGCGAGGTCACGGCGGAGGCCACGATCGAGATCACGAACCGCACCGACACGCGCCAGTCGTACAACATCAACATCACCGTGAACGACATGGACGGCCCCCGCGTCGGCGAGATCAACGCGATCGCCACCGCCGTTGCACCCGGCCAGAGCGTGGTCCTGTCGGGCGCGGACGCGAGCGGAACCGTGAGCGGGCGGGCACAACCGGGGCCGGCGGACTGCCGGATCGCCACCGTCAACCGGCTTGCTCTCGGCGGCTGACGGAGCGCGGGTGATCGCCGCCCCCGGCGGGTGTCGGCGGCGGCCTCTACCGTCGGCGCGTGACCACTTCCGATAACCCGCGGGGCGGCATCGCCCGGTTCGGTGTCGTCGCGCTCGACTGCCCCGACCCCATCGCTCTGGCCCGTTTCTACAGCGCCCTCACCGGCTGGCCGCTCGACCCGCAGGGGGAGAACGACCGCTGGGTGCAGCTCGACCCGCCCGACGGCCGGGGCGCCGCGCTCGCGTTCCAGAAGGTGTCGTCCGGGTACCGCCCGCCGCAGTGGCCCGGCCAGGACGTGCCGCAGCAGCTGCACATCGACTTCGACGTGCCCGACCTGGACGAGGGGGAGCGGGAGGTACTGGCGATCGGGGCCCGCAAGCACGAGACGCAGCCCGCGCCGGACCGGTTCCGGGTGTACCTCGACCCGGCCGGCCACCCCTTCTGCCTCGTGGTGGACTGACGCTCGGCGGCTGCTGCAGATCGCGTTGCGGTGTCCGTGCGGCGCTCCCACAATCGCCCCGTGCGAGACGCCGACCCGGGACGCGTCGCGATCGGCCGCGTGTACGACCCGCCCGCGGGCGACGGACGGGCCCGGGTGCTCGTCGACCGGCTGTGGCCGCGTGGCGTGGCCAAGGACGCGGCTGCGCTCGACGAATGGCTCAGGGCCGTGGCCCCGTCGGCGGAGCTGAGGAAGTGGTACCGCCACGAGCCGGGGCGGTTCGCGGAGTTCCGCCGTCGCTACCGCGAGGAGCTGAACGAGCCGGAGCGCCGGAACGCCGTGGAGCGGCTCGGTGAGCTGGCCCGGACCAGCGGGGTGGTGCTGCTGACGGCGACCAGGGACCCGGCGTCGAGCAATGCCGCGGTGCTGGTCGACGTCGTACAGGAGGAGCTGGGGTCTGGATGAGCAAGTCCTGTCCAGGCCATCGCCGCGGACTGCGATCCGGCCCAGGCAGCACGGCTCGTAGCGGGACGTGAGGTTCGCGCGGAGCTTCCCGCCGACGACGGGCGGTTCCACGACCGCTGATCACGGCCTCGGGGTGCGTTCCGCGGAACGCAGTAGACGCCGGTGTGACGCCGTTGTGGTGGCGCGCCCACTGGCGGTTTCCTGACCAGGCCGACTCGGCGGGAACTGATCAGCAGGAGGCAAGGAAAGCACCGGTCGGGCGACCATGATCCGAACTCGCGGTTGTCCACGGCTGCCCCGACGACCATGGACACCCGATGAATCGGATCTTGCCCACCGAGATCGCGTGTATCGGTTGCCCATTGCTGCCGACACAGCCATGGCGAACCGAAACAGCGGATCATCTGCGCCACTGCTCGCCGAGCGCCCGAGATCCTGCCGGGCAGCACACCAAGGCGATCATCGCAGCGCTGTCGTGCGGTTCGGCGCGGCGATCGCTCCGGGTAACCCCGGCTTCACCAGCCGCGCTCGCGCCACTCGCCGAGGTGCGGGCGCTCGGCGCCGAGCGTGGAGTCGTCCCCGTGGCCGGGGTAGAACCACGTCTCGTCCGGCAGCACCCCGAAGATCCGCTCCTCCAGGTCGTCCATGAGCTGGATGTGGTCCTCCGGGGTGGCTGTGCGTCCGTGGCCGCCGGGGAAGAGGGAGTCGCCCGTGAACATGTGCGGGTGCCCGCCGGGGGCCGGGTCGCGGTAGACGAGCGCGATCGAGCCGGGGGTGTGGCCGCGCAGGTGCACCACCTCGAGCTCGATCTCCCCGAAGCGGACGGTGTCGCCGTGCTCGACGAGCTCGTCCATGGGGATCGGCAGCTCGGCGGCGTCGAGCGGGTGGGCGATCTGGCGGGTCTGGAACATGCCGGCCACCGCGCCGAGTGCCTGCCAGTGGTCCTGGTGGCGGTGGGTGGTGACCAGGTGGTTCAGCTCGGGGCGGCCGTCGTCGGCGCCGACGAGGTCGGCGAGCCGGTCCGGCTCGTTCGCGGCGTCGACCAGCAGCGCCTCGTTGGTGGCGCGGCACACCAGGAGGTAGGCGTTGTTGTCCATCGGGCCCACCGACACCTTGGTGATGGTGAGGGCGTCGAGGTCGCGGCGGATGGCGGCGCCGCCCGGGTCGACATGGCCGGAGTAGCTGTCGAGGACGTCCACCCCGACAGCCTAGTGGTGGTGCGTGTCCGTCACGATCGGATCGCGGTGAGATGCGCGGTTCACCCGAATCGTTGACAGCATGTCGCAGGCTCGACAACGATCCGTCGACGTTCGATCCCGGGCGTGACGAGTTCGACGAGGAGCCACCCGCGATGGACCCCCACCTGCTCACCCGACGACGGCTCCTCGGTCTATTCGGCGCGGCGGCGTCCGTGCCGGTCCTCTCGGCGTGCGGCAGCAGCGTCGGCGGCTCGGAGAGCGGCACCGCCGCCGGTGGTGGCGGCGGCACGGTCAAGGTCGGGCTGGTGGTGCCGCAGTCCGGCGTCTACGCGGCGCTCGGCACGGACATGCAACGCGGCTGGCAGCTGTGGCTGGACCAGAACGGCGGCAAGTTCGGCGACTACGCCGTGGAGACGGTGGCCGCGGACGAGGGCGAGACCCCGCAGACCGGTGTGCCCGCGGTGCAGAAGGTGCTGCAGAACGACGGCGTCGACGTGGTCGTCGGCCTGGTCAACTCGGCCACGGCGCTCGGCGTCCGGGACGCCGTCACCGAGGCGCGCAAGCTGCTGGTCGTCACCAACGCGGGCGCCGAGGACGTCACCGGTGCCAAGAGGTCGCCGTACATCTGGCGCACCTCGTTCACCAACGGCCAGATCGCGGCGGCGATGGGCAAGCACCTCGCCGAGTCGGGGTTCTCGGAGGGCGTCTACGCGATCGCGCCCGACTACGCCGCGGGCACCGAGGTGATCGCGCACTTCAAGCGGGCGTTCGAAGCGGGTGGCGGGCGCGTCGTCGGCGAGGTGAAGACCCCGTTCGGGAAGACGTCGGACTACCAGCCGTTCCTCACCGGGATCCAGGACTCCGGGGCGCGGGCCACGTTCTGCTTCTACTCCGGCTCCGAGGCGATCACGTTCGTGCGCCAGTACGCGCAGTTCGGGCTGGCCGGTTCGATCCCCCTGTACGGCTCGGGCTTCCTCACCGAGGGGAACGTGCTGCCCCAGCAGGGCGACGCCGCGCTCGGCGTGCAGAACACGCTGCACTACACCGACCAGCTGGACAACCCGGCCAACAAGGCCTTCGTCGACACCTACACCGCGGCCCACGGCGAGGCGCCGAGCTGTTTCTCGATGGCCACCTTCGACGCGGCGAACGTCCTCAACCGGGCGCTGCGCGGAGCGACCGCGCTGGACGGTGACGGCCTGTCCGCCGCGCTCGGCGGCATCGGCAACGTCGACGACAGCCCCCGCGGCCCGTGGACGTTCGAGAACCAGACGCCGCGGCAGAACATCTACCTGCGCAAGGTCGAGA
Source organism: Pseudonocardia cypriaca (assembly GCF_006717045.1). Lineage (NCBI taxonomy): Bacteria > Bacillati > Actinomycetota > Actinomycetes > Pseudonocardiales > Pseudonocardiaceae > Pseudonocardia > Pseudonocardia cypriaca. The sequence goes on along the minus strand of NZ_VFPH01000002.1, from coordinate 885,097 downwards.
ACGTCGGCGGCAAGCTGGTGAACGCCGTGGTGCAGGACCTCGGCCAGCAGAGCCAGCCAGCGGCGGTCTGATGCTCGTCTCGGTCCTCAACGGGCTCGCCATCGGGTTCCTGCTGTTCATCCTCGCGGTCGGGCTGTCGATCGTGTTCGGGATGATGGACGTGCTCAACCTCGCCCACGGCGCGCTCTTCCTCGGCGGTGCCTACCTCGGCGCCGCGTTCTCCGGGAGCTGGGGCGGTTTCCTCGCCGCGCTCGGGATCGCCGCGGTGGGCGGGCTCCTCGCCGGGGCGCTGCTGTCGCTGATGACCGGCCCGCTGCGGCGGCGCTCGCACCTGGACCAGGCGCTGCTCACGCTCGGGGTGGCGTTCGTCGTCGCCGAGCTGTTGATCATCGCGTTCGGGGACGACCCGCTGTCGGCGGCGGCGCCACCCGCGCTGGACGGCTCGGTGACCGTGTTCGGCGCGGTGTACCCGGCCTACCGGCTGGTGCTGATCGGCGTCGGCGCGGTGCTGGCGATCGCGGTGTACCTGGTCGTGGAACGCACGCGGGTCGGCGCGCTCGTGCGCGCCACCGTGGCCGACCGGGACATGGTCGCGACGATCGGCATCGACAACCGGCTCGTCACCACCGCGGTCTTCGCCGTCGGGTCGCTGCTCGCCACCACCGCAGGCGTGCTCGGCGGGCCGATCTACGGCGCCCGGCCGGGCCTCGACGCCACCGTGCTCATCCTGGCGCTGGTGGTCGTCGTGATCGGCGGGCTCGGCTCGGTGCGCGGCGCGCTGGTCGGGGCGCTGATCATCGGGCAGGCCGACACCCTCGGCCGGGTGCTGCTGCCGGGACTGGCCTCGTTCCTGCTGTTCGCGGCGCTCGCGCTGGTGCTGGTGCTGCGGCCGCAGGGCCTGTTCGGCGGGCCTGCGGCGGTGGGCGCCCGGTGACGGCCGTGGAGGCGCCCGCTGTTCCGGGTGGCGCGGCCGCGGTCACCCCGCGGGCGCCGCGCGGGCGGGCGTGGCTCGGCGCCGTGGCCGTGGTCGTCGTGCTCGCTGCGGTGCCGCTTTTCCTCGCCCCGTTCGCCACCACCACGCTCACCCGCATCCTGGTGTTCGCGCTGTTCGCCGTGAGCCTCGACCTGCTCGTGGGCGTCACGGGCCTGCCGTCGCTCGGGCACGCGGCCTACTTCGGCGCGGGTGCGTACGCCGCGGGCTGGGTCTCGATCCACGTGACGGCGGAGGCGCCGGTGCCGCTGCTGGTCGGCGCCGCGACGGGGGCGGTGGCCGCTGCGCTCACCGGGTGGATCACGGTCCGCAGCGCAGGCGTGTTCTTCCTGATGCTGACGCTCGCCATCGGCGAGGTGGTGCAGGAGCTGGGCAACGCGTGGGAGTCGGTCACCGGTGGGGCGAACGGGCTCACCGGGATCCCGTCCGTGCGCGTCGCAGGGGCGCCGCTGGCCAATGCGGGGTTCACCTACTGGTACGTGCTGGCGGTCTTCCTGCTCGGGTTCGCGCTGGTCTGGCTGGTGGCGCGGTCGCCGTTCGGCGCGGCGCTGCGCGGCATCCGCGACAACGAGCGGCGCATGCGGGCGATCGGCTATCCCACGTCGCTCTACAAGTACGCGGTGTTCGTGCTCGCGGGCGGCGTCGCGGGGCTCGCGGGATCGCTGCTCGCGGCGCAGGCGCGGTTCGTCGCGCTGCCCGACCTGGGCTTCGCGACGGCGGCCTTCGCGCTGCTGGCCGTGGTCATCGGTGGAGCCGGGTCGCTGTGGGGCGCCTGCCTAGGTGCGGCGCTGGTGATCGTCGTCAGGGATGCGCTCGGGCCGAGCCTCGGCGGTCACGGCACGCTGGTGCTCGGGGCGGTGTTCGTGCTGGTGGTGTACCTGCTTCCGCGTGGGGCGGCGGGCATCCGGCTGCCTGGCCGGAGGTCGTCATGACGCTGCGCTGCACCGGCCTCACCCGGTCCTTCGGGGCGCTGCGGGCCGTCGACGGCGTCGACATCGCCGTGGAGCCGGGCGCCCGGCACGCGCTGATCGGGCCGAACGGCGCCGGGAAGTCCACGCTGTTCAAGCTGGTCACCGGCACGATGCGGGCGCACGCGGGCACGGTGGAGCTGGCGGGCCGCGACGTCACCCGGCTGTCCGAGGTGGCGCGCTGCCGGCTGGGGATGAGCCAGACGATGCAGCACGCGAGCCTGTTCGGCTCGATGACTGCGACGGAGACGGTGGCTCTGGCCGCGGCGAGGCACGAGGGCGGGCGGATCTCGCCGCTGCCGCGCCGGCGTCCGGCCGTGCGGGCGCGCGCCGAGGAGCTGCTCGCCGAGGTCGGGCTCGCCGACCGCCGCGACGTCCCGGTGCCTGCGCTCTCGCACGGCGAGCGCAAGCAGCTGGAGGTGGCGCTCGCGCTGGCCTGCCGCCCGTCGCTGCTGCTGCTCGACGAGCCGGCGGCCGGCATGTCACCCGCGGAGAGCGCCCGGCTGCTAACGCTGCTCTCCGCGCTGCCGGAGGAGATCACCGTGCTGTTCGTGGAGCACGACCTCGACCTCGTGTTCTCCCTCGCCGACTCCGTAACCGTGCTGCACCTGGGGCGCGTGCTGCTCTCCGGCACGCCCGACGAGGTGCGCGCGAGCGATGCGGTGCGGGAGGCGTACCTGGGCGCCGGACGCCGTGAGGAGCTGTTCCACGCATGACGTTCCTCCAGGTCCGCGGCCTCGTCTCCGGGTACGACCGGGGCGTCGTGCTGCACGGTGTCGACCTCGACCTCGACGCCGGTTCCGTGCTGGGGCTGCTCGGGCGCAACGGCGTCGGCAAGTCGACGCTGGTCATGACGCTGGCCGGGCTCGTGTCGCCGAGCGCGGGCTCGGTGCTGCTCGACGGCCGCGAGCTGGCCGGCGCGCGGCCGGACCGGATCGCGCGCGCCGGCGTGGCGCTCGTGCCGCAGGGCCGGCGCGTGTGGACGACGCTCACGGTGGCCGAGCACCTCGCGCTCTCGTCCCGGTCCCGCGGGGGTACCTGGACCGTGGACACCGTGCTCGACCTGCTGCCGCGGCTCGCCGAGCGGCGCAGGCACTACGCGGGCCAGCTCTCCGGCGGGGAGCAGCAGATGCTGGCCGTCGCGAGGGCGTTGCTGACGAACCCCCGGCTGGTGCTGCTCGACGAGCCGTCCGAGGGGCTCGCACCCGCCGTGGTCGACCAGATCGGCGGGGTCGTCAGCACCCTGCGCGACGAGGGGGTGGCGGTGCTCCTCGTGGAGCAGGACCTGCACCTGGCGTTCGCGGTGGCCGGGGAGATCGCGGTGATGGAGAAGGGCGTGCTCGTGCACCGGGTGCCGACCCCCGAGTTCCGCCGCGATCCGGACACCGCGTACCGCCTGCTCGGGGTGGCGTGAACACCGCGCCGGCCGAGGCGGCCGTGATGCAGGCGATCGCCACCCACTGCCACCCGTCCAGCACCTCGGCGAGCAGCACGAGGCCGGCCAGCGCGCCGACGACCGGTTCCAGGCTCTGCAGCACGCCCACCGTGCGCGGCGGCAGCCTGCGCAGCGCGGCGAGGTCGAGCGAGTAGGGGAGCACCGCCGACAGGACGGCGACGAGCAACCCCGTCGCGAGCGCGGACGGCCGGAGCAGGTCGGTGCCGGACGCGGAGATGCCGAAGGGGAGCGAGAGGACGGCCGCCCACGCCACGGCGAGGGCGAGGGTGCCGGGTGCGGCGGTGCCCGCGCGCCTGCTGAGCAGCAAGTAGCAGCCCATGGCCACGCCCGCCCCGAGCGCGAGCAGCACGCCCGCGACCGGGAGGGGCCCGCCTCCGTCGCCGATCAGGAGAACGCCCGCACCGGCCACCAGTGCCCATCCGACGTCGAGGGGGCGGCGGGATCCCGCGAGGGCCACCGTGAGCGGACCGAGGAGCAGCAGGGACATCGCGACACCGAGCGGGAGGTACCGCATCGCCGGGTAGACGAGGTTCATGCCGGCGATGGCCGTGCCGAACGCGACGACCAGCCCGAGTCCGCGGCCATCGGTCGGCGGCCGGGGCCGCAGGACCGCCAGTAGGACGAGCGCGGCGAGCCCGAGCCGCAGCGTGACGACGCCGGCGGGTTCCAGCAGGTCGAACGCGCGCTTCCCGAACGCCTGCCCGACCTGGACGCTCACCACGCTCGCGAGCACGAGCAGCGGGGCGCGGGACACGAGATCCACCCTGCGACCGCATTCCTTGAACGTCCAGCTGCAATTTTCTCAGCAGTTCCTTGTAGCCTTGGCTGAATGATCGACCTCCGGCGGCTGCACGTCCTGCGGATGCTCGACGAGCACGGCACGGTCACGGCGGCAGCGGCGGCGCTGTACCTCACGCCGTCAGCGGTGTCCCAGCAGATCCGGCTGCTCGGCCGCGACCTCGGCGTCGAGCTCCTCGAGCGGGTGGGCCGTGGCGTGCGGCTCACCCCGCCGGCCCGGGTCCTGCTCGGCCACGCCGACCGGCTCTACGCCGACTGGGAACGCGTGCTCGCCGAGGTGACGGCTGCTCCGGGCGGGGGTGCGCTGCGGATCTGCGCGTTCCCGACCGCGCTCGCCGCACTGGTGGCGCCCGCCGCGGCCGACCTGCGCGGCACCACGGAGGTCGAGATCAGGGAGGCGGGCAGCGCGGAGTGCTTCGCGCTCCTGCTCGCGGGCGCCGCCGACGTCGCCGTCGTCCTACCGGCGCCGGACGTGCCACCCCGCGACGACCCGCGCTTCGACCAGCAGCCGCTCCTGGACGACCCGTTCGACCTGGTGGTGCCCGCCGACCACCGGCTCGCGACGGCGGAGGCGGTCGAGCTCGCCGACGCGGCCGACGAGGCCTGGGTCGGCGCCGACCGGTGCGACGACTCGGCGATCGTCATGGCGGCGTGCAGCGCGGCGGGCTTCACACCGCGCATCGCGCACGGCGCGGAGAACTGGAACTCCGTGATCGCGCTGGTCTCGCACGGCTTCGGGGTGTGCCTGATGCCGCGGCTCGCGCCGATCCCGGCCCACCACCGCGTCGTGCGGATCCCGCTGCGCGGCGCACTCGTCCCGTCCCGGACGGTGCTGACGTGCGTGCGCCGGGGCAGCCGGGAGCAGCCGGCGATCGCACGTGGACTCGCTGCGCTCGCCGCGGCGGGGGAGCGCTCCCCGTTCCCGCTGGTGGACGGCGAGCACGACGAGACCGTGCCGCACCGGCACACCTACCGGGCGGTCTCGTCCTGACCCGTCGCCAGCACCGTCCGGATCGTCACGGCATCGCGCAGCAGCACCGTGACCGGCGTGCTGTCGACCACCCCGGCGAGCTGCTCACGCAGGTCCTGACCGACCTCGCCGTCGACCGTGACCCGGCGGTCGAGCATCGGCGGGGTGCTCGGATGGACACCGACCCGCACCGTGACGGCGCCGGGGTCGATGTGCCAGCGCTGCAGGAACGTGCGCACCGACATGGCCGTGCACGCCGACAGGGACGCCGCGAGCAGGCCGAACGGGGTGGCGCCCGGCGGCTCCGCCCCGGTGCCGTCGGGCACGGCGCAGCTCAGCTCGAACCCGTTGACGGTCAGGTCGGCTGCGTCGCTCTCCGGGGTCGGCAGGCATGCGACCGACCAGACGTTCGGTTCTCCCACCCTGCCAGCCTAGATCCCCCGCGGGAACCCGGCGGCGTCCGCAGACGTCGATCACGTGTGGGGATTCGGCTGGGGGCGGTGGCGCGGCGGCTCGCCGGGCCACCGGACGGGCACCGGGTGCGCAGGCCGGTCACGCCGGACGGCACGGCGGAGTTCGACCTGACGTACCTGCGCACGGGGCCGCGCGGCGGCGTACCGGTGCTGGTGGTTCCGGGCGGGCCGGGGATCGCGTCCGTGCTCCCGTACCGCGCGCTGCGCCGGTTGGCGGCGGGCCGTGGCCTCGACGTGATCATGGTGGAGCACCGCGGGGTCGGGCTGTCCCGCCACGACGACGCCGGCCGCGACCTCCCACTGGCCGCGGTCACGATCGAGCAGGTGGTGGCCGACCTGGCAGCCGTCCTCGACGACGCGGGGGTGAGCCGCGCGCTCGTCTACGGCACGTCCTACGGCACCTACCTCGCGCAAGGCTTCGGGCTGCGGCACCCGGACCGCGTCGCGGGGATGGTGCTCGACTCGCCGCTGCTCGGCCCGCGCGACCTCGCCCTGCAGCGCGCGCACCTGCGTGCGCTGCTCTGGGACGGGGCCACGCCCGACACCGCCCGGCCCGCGGCACTGCTGCGCGCGCTCGTGGCCGACGGCATCGTCACGTCGCAACGCACGGGGGCGGTCGTACCGCTCGTGTACGAGTTCGCCGGTCCGCGCGTGCTCGCGCGGCTGCTCGCCGGGGTGCGGGAGGGCCGCAGGCGGGCGTGGGAGTTCTGCGAGCGCGCGGGCGGCCGCGAGATCGACGGCGCCGGGACGCCGTTCGTGGCGGAGACCGACCTCGTCGCCGGTATCAGCTACGGCGAGCTGCACTACGGCGCGCCCCCGGACGGGAAGCCGCTCGACCCCCAGGTGATGTACGTGGCCGCAGCCGCGCGGAACCCACCGTTCACGGGCGAGCCCTACGACCTCGTCTCGGCGCTCGGTGCGTTCCACTGGCCGACCGCCGTCGTCTCGGGCGAGCGGGACGTGCGCACGCCACGCCCGGTGGCCGAGCGGGTCGTCGAGCTGGCGCCGGACGCGGTGCTCGTGCCGCTGCCCGGCCTCGGCCACAGCGCGCTCGACACGCATCCGCTCGCGGCGCTGCACGTCGCCCACGCGGTGGCCGAGGGCGCGCACCGGCGACTCCCCGACCTGGCCCCGCGCCTGGCGACCCTGCCCCGCCGGGCGATGTCCGGCCACCTGGGAAGGATCATCGCCGCAGGTATCGCCGTCGAACGCTGGGCGCCCCGCCGGCGCAGCATGGAGTCGTAGTGCTGTTCCGACGCCGTCCAGCCAGCACCACGGAGCCGTAGTGTCGGTCCCGGGGTCGGTGCGCGGCAGTTCGAACGTGTGTGCGATCCTCGTTCCAGCTGTCCGGCTCCCCGGGGCAGCCGCTCGCCGGGTCGCCCGCCGTCGTGCCGGATCTGTCGGTGGCCGCGCCTAGCATGGATCGGGGGCCGCTCTCGGCCCTCCACCCGCATCTCAGGAGGCTTCCCCACCGTGGCCGACCGTCTGGTAGTACGCGGCGCCCGCGAGCACAACCTCCGCGGCGTCGACCTCGACCTGCCGCGCGACAGCCTCGTGGTGTTCACCGGCCTGTCCGGCTCGGGCAAGTCGAGCCTGGCGTTCGACACCATCTTCGCCGAGGGCCAGCGCCGGTACGTCGAGTCCCTGAGCGCGTACGCCCGGCAGTTCCTCGGGCAGATGGACAAGCCCGACGTCGACTTCATCGAGGGTCTGTCGCCCGCCGTCTCGATCGACCAGAAGTCCACCAACCGCAACCCGCGGTCCACGGTCGGCACCATCACCGAGGTCTACGACTACCTGCGCCTGCTCTACGCCCGCGCGGGCGTGCCGCACTGCCCGGTGTGCGGGCACGTCATCGAGAAGCAGACGCCGCAGCAGATCGTCGACCAGGTCCTCGCGATGGAGGAGGGCAGCCGGTTCCAGGTGCTGGCTCCGGTGGTGCGCACGCGCAAGGGCGAGTTCGTCGACCTGTTCTCCAACCTGCAGGCGCAGGGCTACTCGCGCGTGATGGTCGACGGCACCATCCACCAGCTCACCGACCCGCCGAAGCTCAAGAAGCAGGAGAAGCACGACATCTCCGTCGTGGTCGACCGGCTCACGGTGAAGGGGTCGGCCAAGCAGCGGCTCACCGACTCCGTCGAGACGGCGCTGCGGCTGGCCGACGGGCTGGTCGTGCTCGACTTCGTCGACCTGCCCGACGACGACCCGCACCGCGAGGTCCGGTTCTCCGAGCGGATGGCCTGCCCCAACGGCCACCCGCTGTCGCTCGACGACCTCGAGCCGCGCACGTTCTCCTTCAACTCGCCGTACGGTGCGTGCCCCGAGTGCACCGGGATCGGGATCAAGAAGGAGGTCGACCCGGACCTCGTCGTCCCCGACCCGGAGCAGTCGCTCGCCGACGGCGCGATCGCGCCGTGGGCTGGCGGGCAGTCCGCCGAGTACTTCGGGCGGCTCCTCGAAGGCCTGTCCCGCGCGGTCGGCTTCCGGATGGACACCCCGTGGCGCAAGCTGCCCGCCGCCGCGCAGAAGGCGGTGCTGCACGGCACCCAGGACCAGGTGCACGTCCGCTACCGCAACCGGTACGGCCGTGAGCGCTCCTACTACGCCAACTTCGAGGGCGTCGTCCCGTTCCTGGAGCGGCGGCTCGACCAGACCGACTCCGAGTACGCGCGCGAGAAGTACGAGGGGTACATGCGCGACGTGCCGTGCCCCGCCTGCAAGGGGGCGCGGCTCAAGCCGGAGGTACTGGCCGTCACGCTCGCCCACCGCACGCAGGGCGAGCGGTCCATCGCCGAGGTCTCCGCGATGTCGGTGGCGGAGTGCTCGGAGTTCCTCGACGGCATGCAGCTCGACCAGCGGCAGGCGATGATCGCGGGCCGGGTCCTCAAGGAGGTGCAGGCGCGTCTGGGCTTCCTGCTCGACGTCGGGCTCGACTACCTCTCGCTCGACCGCGCCGCGGGCACCCTGTCCGGCGGTGAGGCCCAGCGCATCCGGCTGGCCACCCAGATCGGGTCCGGGCTGGTCGGCGTGCTGTACGTGCTGGACGAGCCGTCGATCGGGCTGCACCAGCGCGACAACCGGCGCCTGATCGAGACCCTCACGCGCCTGCGCGACCTCGGCAACACCCTCATCGTCGTCGAGCACGACGAGGACACCATCCGTGCCGCCGACTGGGCCGTCGACATCGGCCCCGGCGCCGGGGAGCACGGCGGCCACATCGTCCACAGCGGCCCGGTCGCCGAGCTGGAGGCGCACGACACCTCGCTCACCGGTGCCTACCTGTCGGGCCGGCGCTCCATCCCGGTGCCGGACATCCGCCGCCCGCGCGACCGGAAGCGGCAGCTCACGATCGTCGGAGCGCGTGAGCACAACCTGCGCGGCATCGACGTCGACATCCCGCTCGGTGTCCTGGTGTCGGTCACCGGCGTGTCCGGCTCGGGCAAGTCCACGCTGGTCAACGACATCCTCGCCACGGTGCTCGCCAACAAGCTCAACGGCGCCCGCCAGGTGCCGGGCCGCCACACCCGGATCACCGGGCTCGACGGGCTCGACAAGCTGGTGCGGGTCGACCAGTCGCCGATCGGGCGCACCCCCCGATCCAACCCGGCCACGTACACGGGCGTGTGGGACAAGATCCGCACGCTGTTCGCCTCCACCACCGAGGCGAAGGTGCGCGGCTACCAGGCGGGCCGGTTCTCGTTCAACGTCAAGGGCGGGCGCTGCGAGGCGTGCTCCGGCGACGGCACCATCAAGATCGAGATGAACTTCCTGCCGGACGTCTACGTGCCGTGCGAGGTCTGCAAGGGTGCCCGGTACAACCGCGAGACCCTGGAAGTGCACTACAAGGGCAAGACGGTCGCCGACGTGCTCGACATGCCGATCGAGGAGGCCGCCGAGTTCTTCGCGCCGATCACCTCGATCTCCCGCTACCTCCGCACGCTCGTCGACGTCGGGCTGGGGTACGTGCGGCTCGGGCAGCCCGCGCCCACCCTGTCCGGCGGCGAGGCGCAGCGCGTCAAGCTCGCCTCGGAGCTGCAGAAGCGCTCCAACGGGCGCACGATCTACATCCTCGACGAGCCCACCACCGGCCTGCACTTCGAGGACATCCGCAAGCTCCTCGACGTGATCAACGGGCTGGTCGACAAGGGCAACTCGGTGATCGTCATCGAGCACAACCTCGATGTGATCAAGACGTCCGACTGGATCATCGACATGGGGCCGGAGGGCGGCTCGGGTGGCGGCACGGTGATCGCCGAGGGCACCCCCGAACAGGTCGCCGGCAACCCGGCGAGCTACACCGGCCAGTTCCTGAAGACCCTGGTCACGCCGGAGGAGCCGGCCGCTCCCAAGGCGGGTCGGCGCAAGAAGGCCGCCGCCGCGAGCTGATCGCAAAGGCGGACACCCCCGGGGTGGTGCAGACTCGCGCCGTGGCGTTGCGCGATCTCGGGGCGGCGGTGCGCTCGTTGCGCGAGAACACCGAGCCCGCCGCAGTCGGGCTGCCGGTGGGCGCACCGCCGGACGGTGGGCGGCGGGTTCGCGGGCTGCGGCGGGAGGAGCTCGCCGAGCTCGCCGGGGTGTCGGCGGACTACGTGCGACGGTTGGAGCAGGGACGCAGCCACCCGTCTGCCGGTGTGGTGAACGCCATCGCCCGTGCGTTGCGGGTCGGACGGGCGGAGTACGAGCGGCTCTGTGCGCTGGCCGGATACGCCGCGGCGGCCGGGCAGGTGCCGCGCGAGGCCGGGGCGGCTTCGATGCGGCTGCTGGATCGGTTCGACGACACCCCCGTCTTCCTGTGCGACGCGGCGTGGAACGTGGTCGCCGTCAACGGGGCGTGGCTGGCGCTGGAATGTGGGGCTCCGACCGGGCACGCCCGGGACTGGAACGTCGCGTGGCGCACGTTCCGCAGTGCACTCGGCGGGATCAGCCGAACCGAGGAACGTGCGGCCGGTATGCAGGCATTGCTCGTCGCCCGACTGCACAGCACGTACCTGCGCTACCCGACTGACGCCTCGCTCGCTGAGCTCGTCGACGAGCTGAGGAGCACGAGCCGGCCGTTCGACACCTTGTGGCGCACGCCGACGACGGTCGGTGCCTATGAGAACCGTGCCGTGTTCCGTCATCCGGACGGCACCGACATCACGCTCGACGGCAATCTGCTCGAGGTGCCGGGGGACGATCTGATGGCGGTCGTCCTCACCGCGGCACCGGGCTCGACCGACGCGGCGCGGCTCGGCGAGCTCGTCAGCGTCCCCGGCAAGCCGGCCGTCGTCCGGGTGGGCCAACCTGGCCCAGGCTGACCGAGCCGGTGGCCGCGATCCTGGGGCCCATGTGGATCAACGACGTGAACGCGCCGGCTGACCGTTCCACCACGCGGACGAGGGCGCACGCTCCTTCCTGATCGGCGGCTGCCCGAACAGCTCTCGCGGGCGGTGAGCGACGTCACTTGCTTCGAGTTCGAAGCAGTAGTAGCGTGACTGGTAGTTGCTTCGAGTTCGAAGCAGATGACTCCGAGCGAAAGCGAGTGAGCTCCGATGAAGGCAGTGCGTTTCCACGAGTACGGCGACCCGGGTGTCCTGAGCTACGAGGACGTGGAGCAGCCGGTCCCCGGAGCCGGTGAGGTCCGGATCCGCGTCGCTGCGACGTCGTTCAACTCCGTCGACGGCAACATTCGCGGGGGCTTCATGCGCGGCCCCATCCCGGTGGTGTTGCCCCACACGCCCGGCCTCGACGTCGCCGGCACGGTCGACGCGCTGGGCGAGGGCGTGGACGGCATCGAGGTCGGGGAGGAGGTCGTCGGCTTCCTGCCGATGGACGGCACCGGCGCCGCTGCGGAGTACGTCCTCGCGCCGGCCGATGTCCTGGCGCCTGCGCCCAAGAGCGTCCCGCTTCCCGACGCCGCAGCGCTGCCGGTGGTGGGCCTCACCGCGTGGCAGGCGCTGTTCGACCACGGCGAGCTGCAGGCCGGGCAACGCGTGCTGATCAACGGCGCAGGCGGAGCGGTCGGCGGCTATGCGGTGCAGCTGGCCAAGGGAGCCGGGGCGCACGTGATCGCCACGGCCAGCCCGCGCAGCAGCGAGGCGGTCGAGTCCGCAGGCGCCGACGAGGTCATCGACCACACCGTCACCGGGGTGACCGAGGCGGTCACCGAGCCGGTCGACGTCGTGCTCAACCTCGCGCCGATCGACCCGGCCGAGCTCGCCGCGCTGGCCGGCCTGGTCCGCAAGGGCGGCGTCGTGGTGAACACGACGGTGTGGATGCCCGCGCCCACCGACGAGGAGCGCGGCGTGCGCGGCATCGACCTCTACGTCCGCAGCGACGCGGAGCAGCTGTCGCGGCTGGTAGCGCTGATCGACAGCGGCGAGCTGCGCGTCGACGTCGCCCAGCGGGTACCGCTGGCCGAGCTGCCGGCCGTCCACGCCCAGGCCGCCGCGGGCACGCTGGCCGGCAAGGTCGTCGTCCTCCCACCCACCGCCTGAAACCCACCCCAACCCCGAAAGGCGAAGACCGTGCCACTCAGCTTGGACCCCCAGATCGCCGAGGCGCTGGCCCCGATGGCCGGCGCGATGGCGGACGCCACACCGCCGGCGGTGGGGGACGTGGCGGCGCGCCGCGCCCTCTGGGAGCCGATCATCGGCGCGGCGGGAACGGCCCAGCCGATGCCGGCCGACGTGACGACCAGCGAGCACCACGCGACCGCGGACGACGGTGCGCAGGTCAGGATGCGCTGGTACGTCAAGGACGGCGCGACGCCGGGCTCGGCCGTGCTGTTCTTCCACGGCGGCGGCTACATCTTCGGCCACATCGACCTGTTCGACGGGCCGGTCGCCCGCTACGTGTCCGCCAGCGGCGTGCCGATGCTGTCGGTCGAGTACCGCCGCGCCCCCGAGCACCCCTTCCCGGCGCCGCTCGAGGACGCCTACGCCGCGCTGCTGTGGCTGCACGAACACGCCGCCGAGCTGGGCGTCGACCGCGACCGGATCGGCGTGATGGGCGACAGCGCCGGGGGCGGCATGGCGGCGGCTATGACGATCCTCGCCCGCGACCGCGGCGGTCCGAAGATCGCCCGCCAGATCCTGCTCGAGCCGATGCTCGACGACCGCACCACCACGCCCGATCCGCACATCGCGCCCTACCTGGTGTGGTCCTACGACGACAGCCTCACCGCGTGGCCGGCGTTGCTCGGTGACGCCGCCGGCGGCCCCGACGTTCCGGCCACAGCGGCACCGGCCCGGCTGGAAGACGCGACGGGCCTGCCCCCGGCCTACATCGAGGTCGGCCAGCTCGACGTCTTCCGCGACGAGGACACCGCCTACGCGACGAAGCTCAGCCGCGCAGGCGTGCCGGTGGAGTTCCACCTGCATCCCGGCGCCCCGCACGAGTTCGACTCCATCGCCTTCGACTCCGACGTGGCACGGCGCGCCGTCGCCGACCGCATCCGGGTGCTCGGGTCGATCTGAGCCCGCATCCACCCTGCGACCGGCGCGGGTCTCGTGGATCGTGACGGACCGGCCGGTGCATATCGTCGGCATATCGAAAACCGGATACGTTCCGGCAACCCGGCGCACGCTCTACTCGGTTCCGTCCGATCCACCCGGATCAACCGAAGGAGATGTTCGTGCGGATCCGAACGTTCGCGGCGTCGGCGCTGGTGGCCGGCGCGCTCACCGGGGGACTGGCAGGGGTGGCCGCCGCCGCGCCGGCTCCTGGCCCTCCGGGTCCTCCCGGTCCTCCGCCCGGCGATCGACCCGCGCCGTGTGCCGAGCGGCACCGGCCGGGTGACCGGCCCGAGCTCCGGCACGAACGTCGCCCCGGTCCGCCGCCCTGTGCCGATCGCCTCGAGCGTCGGCCGGGCGACCGCCCCGGGCGCCTGCACGAACGTCGCCCGGGTCAGCCGCCCCGATCACGGGCCTGACCACCGGCCGGGCGAGGACGGGTCGGTAGCCGGCGAGGGGGCGTCCGGGTCGTCCCGGGTTGCATCCCGGGGCGAGCCGGACGGGTTGCTACCGGCTCGTCCTCGGTGGCCTCAACGGAGTGCTGCATCGGGGGTATCGCGCTCCACCCAGGCCATGTCGGGGTAGCGGTCGCCCGCGGGCTCCAGCGCGTCGAGGCGGGTGAGGTCGGCCGGGGTGAGGGCGACGTCGAGCGCGCCGACGTTCTCCTCCAGGTACCGGACGCGCTTCGTGCCCGGGATCGGGGCGACGTCGTCGCCCTGCGCCAGCAGCCACGCGAGCGCGACCTGCCCGGGCGTGCCGCCGTGAGCCGCGGCGATCTCCCGGACGGCCTCGACCGTTGCGAGGTTGCGCTCGAGGTTCTCGCGCTGGAACCGCGGCAGGCTGCGGCGGAAGTCGTCGTCGGCGAACTCGGTGGGCAGCGTGCCGGTCAGCAGGCCGCGCCCGAGCGGGCTGTAGGGCACGAGGCCGATGCCGAGCTCCCGGCACGCCGGGAGGACGGCCCGCTCGATGTCGCGGCTGAACACCGACCACTCCGACTGCACGGCGGCGATCGGGTGGACGGCCGCGGCCCGGCGGATCGTCTCGGCGGAGCTCTCGGAGAGCCCGATGTGCCGCACCTTCCCGGCCGCGACGAGCTCGGCCATCGCGCCGACGGTCTCCTCGATCGGCACCTCGGGGTCGGGCCGGTGCAGGTAGTACAGGTCGATGTGGTCCACGCCGAGCCGGCGCAGCGACGCGTCGCAGGCGCGGCGCGCGTACGCCGGGCTCCCGTCGACGCCGCTCGGGTAGCCGTCGTCGCCGGTCAGGATGCCGAACTTGGTGGCGAGGGTGACCTCGTCCCGCCGGTCGGCGAGCACGGTGGCGAGCAGCTCCTCGTTGGCCCCGCCGCCGTACATGTCGGCGGTGTCGAGGAACGTGACACCGAGGTCGATGGCCCGGTGCAGGGTTGCGGTCGCCTCACCGGGGTCGGCCGAGCCGTACGCGAAGCTCATGCCCATGCAGCCGAGGCCGAGCGCGCTCACGGAGAGGGGACCGAGGGCACGGGTGGGTAGGGACACAGGTGTCTCCTGAGGTGAGGGGGAAGTGGAACGGACGAGCGGTGGGCTATGGCTGCGCGTGCCCGCCGTAGGCGGCGATCTTGAACTCGATCGTCTCGAGGGCGAACGTGAGCTCCTGGATCTGCGCCCGGACCGCCTCGCGGTGCGCGAGCATCATCTGCAGCCGCTCCGGCACGGTGGCCTCTCCCTCGGCGACGAGGGCGATGTAGCCCTGCAGATCGCGGATCGACATCCCCGTCATCCGCAGCCGGTTGAGGAACACCACGCGGGCGTAGTCGCCTGCGGTGTAAACCCGGTATCCCGCCGCGTCGCGGGCGACCGACAGCAGCCCGATCCGCTCGTAGTACCGCAACGTGTGGGCGGACACCCCGGTGCGCTCGGCCATCTCCGCGATGGTCAGCGTGTCGTCCGGGGCGGGTACCGCGGCGTCCTGCCTCTTCAGGCGGTCCAGTGCGGCGTCCACCGATGCGGTCATGTCCACGACGTTAGGCCTTCGAGCGCGCTCGAAGGCAAGCACGGGACGCTGGGCTACCAGGCGATCGGGAGGTGGTGCACGCCATAGATGTTCGACTCGGTGCGCAGCGGCACGTCCGCGGGGTCGCAGTCGAGCCGCAGCGTCGGGAAGCCGGTGAGCAGCGCGGGGAACGCCACCCGCATCTCCACGCGGGCCAGCTGCTGGCCGAGGCACTGGTGGATGCCGTGGCCGAGGGTCAGGTGGCCGGTGGCGCGCCGGCGCAGGTCGAGGGTGTCGGGGTCCGGGTACTGCGCGGGGTCCCGGTTGGCGGCCTGCATCGACAGCGTCACGGTCTCGCCCGCCCGGATCAGCTGCCCCTCCACCTCGACGTCCTCGAGAGCGGCCCGGATGCCGGTGTGGGTGATGGTCAGGAAGCGCAGCAGCTCCTCCACGGCCGTGTCGATGGCCTCCGCTCCGCTCCGGCGGGCTTGCGGGCCCTCGAGGCGTCGTCCTGCTCCTCCGGTGCTCAGTCGCTCGTTCCTCGCTCCCTGCGCGCCTCCCCCGCAGGACGACGCCGGCCCGCAAGCGCCGATGACCGCGGGGTCCGTGCGCAGCGCGGTGAGCTGGTCGGGGTGGCGCAGCAGCGCGAACGTGCCGAGGCCGAGCATGTTCGCCGTCGTGTCGAGGCCGGCCCCGAGCAGGAAGGCGCCGGTGCCGGCGAGCTCGTCGTCGGTGAGGTCGCTCTCGGTCAGCGCGCTGAGGATGTCGTCGCCGGGGTCGGCGCGTTTGGCCCGCACCAGGCCGAGCAGGTACTCGTGGAGCGCGGTCCAGGCAGCGGCCATCGCCTCGGGCCCGCTCATGGCGGTCAGCGTGTGGACGTGGCGCTGGAACGTGTCGCGGTCGGCGTACGGCACGCCGAGCAGCTCGCAGATCACCAGCGCGGGGACGGGCGCCGCGAAGGCGGTCACGAGGTCGACCGGCGGGCCCTGCTGCTCCATCGCGTCCAGCTGTGCTGCGGTGATCTCCTCCACGCGCTCGCTGAGCGCGCGCATGCGGCGCACCGTGAAGTAGCCGACGAGCAGGCGCCGCAGACGGGTGTGCTCGGGAGGGTCGATCCCGGTGAGGTCGCCCAGCGGGGCGGGCGGCAGCTCGGGCGGCGCGCCCTCCATCGGCAGGTGCACCAGCTCGTAGCGGCTGCTGAAGCGGCGGTCGCCGAGGATCGTGCGCACGGCCTGGTAGCCGGTGGCCAGCCAGCCGTCGTGTCCGTCGGGGTAGGTCATCCGGACCAGCGGGTGCCGTTCGCGGATCCCGGCCAGCTCGGTGGGTGGGTCGAAGGGGCGGTCCGGGTGGCGGAGGGTCGGGAGCGTCGTGACGCGCATGTTCGGGTTCCGTTTCAGATGTGGTTGTAGCGGCGGATCGCCCAGAGGTAGCTGCCGGCGACGATCGCGGCGCTCCAGGCGAGAGCCGCGATGGCGGCGCCGCCGACCGGGGTGCCCATGAGCAGGCCGCGCACGGTCTCGATCACCGGCGTGAACGGCTGGTGCTCGGCGAACCAACGCAGCGCGGGCGGCATGGAGTCGGTGGGCACGAACCCGCTGCCGAGGAAGGGCAGCAGCATGAGCGGCATGGGCGTGTTGCTCGCGGTCTCGACGCTGCGCGCGCTCATCCCGAGCGCGACGCCGAGCCAGATCAGCGCGAAGGCGAACGCGGCGATCGTCCCGAGGGCGGCCAGCCACCCGCCCACGCCTGCGGCCGGGCGGAAGCCCACCAGGACCGCGACGACGGCGACCACGCCGACCGAGAGCATCGTCTGCAGCATGCTGCCCAGCACGTGCCCCGTGAGCACGGACGGCCGGAAGATCGCCATGGTGCGGAAGCGGGCGACGATGCCCTCTGTCATGTCCATCGCCACCGCGACGGAGGTGCCGCTGACCGCGGTGCCCACGGTCATCAGCAGGATCCCGGGGGCGACGTAGGTGGCGTAGTCGCCGCGGTCGCCACCGAGCCCGGCGCCCAGAGTGCCGCCGAGGACGTACACGAACAGCAGCAGGAAGACCACCGGCATCCCGGCGAGCATCAGCGTCAGCGACGGGTAGCGCTGCACGTGCCGCAGCTGCCGGCGGAGCATCGTGGCGCAGTCGCGCAGGGCGAGGGTCGCTGTCGTGGTCGTGGTCATCGCGACGCCTCCGCCGGGGCCGGTCGCCCGGTGAGGGCGAGGAATACGTCGTCCAGGTCGGGGGTGTGCACGGTCAGCCGGTCGGCGGTGACGCCGAGGCGGTCCAGCTGGCAGAGCAGGTCGCGGATCTCGTGGGTGCTGCCGCCGCTGGCCACCTGAAGCGCGAGCGCGGTGTCGTCCCGGACGGCCCCGCCGAGCACGTGGGCGGCCGCCTCGTACGCGGCCGCGTCCGGGAAGGTCAGGCGGACGTGCCCGCCGGGCACGAGGCTCTTGAGCTCGTCGGCCGTGCCGGCGGCGACGATGCGGCCGTGGTCGAGCACCGCGATGCGGTCGGCGAGCTGGTCGGCCTCCTCCAGGTACTGGGTGGTGAGCAGGACGGTGACCCCGGTGGCTGCGAGCTCGCGGATCAGCTCCCAGAGCGCGCGCCGGGTGCGGGGGTCGAGCCCGGTGGTCGGTTCGTCGAGGAAGAGCACGGCGGGGTGGCCGACGAGACCCATCGCCAGGTCGAGGCGCCTGCGCATGCCGCCCGAGTAGGTGGCGGCGGGCCTGCGGGCGGCCTCCAGCAGGTCGAAGCGTTCGAGCAGGTCGCGGGCCCGGCGCCGGCCGTCCGCAAGGTCCAGGTGGTGCAGGTCGGCCATCAGGAGGAGGTTCTCCTCGCCGGTGAGCAGGCCGTCCACGGCGGAGAACTGGCCGGTCACGCCGATGGCGGCGCGCACGGCGTCGGGCTCGCGGGCGGGGTCGTGGCCTGCCACGCGCACGCTCCCGCCGTCGGCGGGGACCAGCGTCGAGAGGATGTTGACGATCGTGGTCTTGCCGGCACCGTTCGGCCCCAGCAGGGCGAAGATCGAGCCGGTCGCGATGTCGAGGTCGATGCCGTCGAACACGACCTTCGATCCGTACGCCTTGCGCAGCCCGCGCACGGTGACGGCCGGTGGGACGGACATCCCGGGTCTCCTCATCTGGCCGTGCGGGGTTCGGGGCGCCGGATGACGATGTCGCCGTAGGAGGTGCGGGTGCTGACGGTGGCGACCTCGTCGGACTCGTCCGGGCCTTCGGCCGCTTCGAGGGTGTTGCGGATCCGGCCGAACTTCGTCTGCACGTCCAGCCGCGCGGCCGTACCGGGGCGGATGCCGAGCTCGACGTGGCCGTTGGCGGTCTTGAGCGAGATGTCGCCGCGCACGATCTCGTCGATGCGGATGTCGCCGTTCGAGGTGGCGGCCGTGATCGCGGCCAGCGCCGTGTCGATCGTGATGTCCCCGTTCGCGGACCGGCAGGTGAGCTCGCCCTCGACGCGGCCGACCTGGGTGACACCGTTCAGGTTCTTGATCGTCGTGGTGCCGCCGGTCTCGTCGATGCGCACGGCGCCAGCGGACTTGATCTCGGCGGTCCCGCCGATCCGGCGCGCGGTCACGCGGCCGTTCGTCGCCAGCTTCGCGGGGCCGGTGCCCTCGACGGTGAGGTCGCCCATCGAGGTGGCGAAGTCACAGCGTCCGAGCTCGCCCGTGGTGTGCAGGTCGGCGATCCACGCCTCGCCGTGCAGGGCGGAGCCCGTGGGGAGCTCGATCTCGATGTCGAGGCTGCCGGCCGAGCGGGACGGGCCGAGCACGCGCCACGGCTGCGGAGCGTGGATCTCCAGGCGGCCGTCGGCGAACTCGGTGCGGGTCTGCTCCGCCAGCTGGACGTCCTTGGCGTTGGACGGGTCGCGCGGTCCGACCGTGACGACGGTGTCGGTGCGCTCGCTCGCCCGCAGCCGGACGTCGGCGAGCGTGAGCGTGAGCGTGACCGTGATCGGTTCCGGGGTGGCGAACGTGGGCATGGCAAAGCCTTCCTTCGTCGATTCGTGGGATGCCGGCCCGGAGAACGGGCCGGAGTTGCCGGAGAACGGCCGGGTCAGCGGACCCAGCCGGTGAGGCTCTGACTCCCGCGCCCGGTGCTGCCGGCGGCGGGCTGGGTGGTGCCCCGGGTGTGGGGTGTGAGCGCCGCCGTGGCCGCGCGGACCAGCCACGCGTTCACCGACAGGCGCTCGCGGCCCGCGGCCTCCTCGACCCGGGCCTTGAGCGTGTCGGGCAGGCGCAGGTTGATCCGGGTCATCGCGCCCTCGTCGAGATCGGGCGTGACGCCGCCGGCGCCACCCCCCAGCGCGCCGGCGGCGTCGTGGTCGGAGGCCGGGGATGCGTCGTCGGCCGGGGGTGGGGTGACGGCGAAGCCGGGTTCCCGCCCGCGCAGCCGCATCTCGACGGATCCGGGTGCCAGCTCCCGGGTGATCTCGTCGGCCGCCTCGGACAGGGCGTCGAGCAGCACGAGCCGGACGGCGGACTCCAGGGGAGCGGTGAGCCGTTCGGCGAGCGTCCTGGCATCCTCGCCACCCGCTGCGGCGGCGATCCCGAGCTCGTAGCGCAGGCGCTCGACATGCGGCGTCAGATCCATGGGTGCCACAATGGCACCAGCGTGGTGCCAAGTCAAGTTGCGCGTGATGCCGCGGGTGGTGCCGGGGCAGACTCGGACCGTGTTGATCGGGCTGCTCGGTGCCGTGGAGGCGCGGCGGGATGGTGCCGCCGTCCCGCTGGGCGGCCTGCGCGTGCGCGGGCTGCTGGCACGGCTCGCCCTCGACGCCGGGCATCCGGTCGCGGTGTCCACGCTCGTCGACGACCTGTGGGGCGAGGAGCCGCCGGGTAGCGCCGCCAACGCCCTGCAGGCGCTGGTGTCCCGGCTGCGCCGCGCCGTCGGGGCGGACCTGGTCGCCACCGTGGGCGGGGGCTATCGCCTCGCCGTGGCGGTGGACGCGGTCGACGCTGCGCGGTTCGGCGAGCTGGCGACCACCGCGAGCGGGGCGGGCGACCCGCGCTCGGCCCACGCGCTGCTCGGGCAGGCGCTCGGGCTCTGGCGTGGCCCGGCCCTCGCCGACGTGCGGGAGCTGCCGTTCGCGGAGCCCGCTGCGCACCGGCTGGCCGAGCGGCGGGCGGCGGCGGTGGAGGAGCGGGCGCGGTTGGCGCTGCTGCTCGGCGAGCCGGCGGCGGAGATCGACGCGCTCACCGCCCAGCTCGACGCCGCACCCCTGCGCGAGACGACCGCCGCCCTGCTCGCCCGCGTGCTGCACGCGGCAGGCCGCCAGGCCGACGCGCTCGCGGTGCTCGACCGCACCCGCCGCCGCCTCGTCGAGGACCTGGGCGTCGACCCGGGCGCGGAGCTGGAGGAGGCCCGGCTCGCCGTGCTGCGCGGTGCCGCGGCCCCGGTGCGCAGGCCGGTTCCGGCACCGGTTCCGGCGCTGACCAGCTTCGTGGGCCGCGAGCGGGACGTGGAGCGGGTCCGCGAGCTGCTCGCCACCGTCCGGCTCGGCACGCTCATCGGGCCCGGCGGCGCGGGCAAGACCCGGCTGGCCCGGGAGGCGGTCGTGGGGGCGGGCGAGTTCCGGCTGGCCGAGCTCGCCGCGCTGACCGACGCCCACCAGCTCCCCGCCGCGGTGCTCTCCGCCGTCGGGGAGCCGGAGCTCGTGGTCCGCTCCGGTGAGGCACCCGAGCCCGACACGACCGCACGGCTCGTCGCGGCCCTCACCGGGCGCCGCGTGGTGCTGGTGCTGGACAACTGCGAGCACCTGGTCGAGGCGGTCGCCACCCTCGTCGAGTCGCTGCTGCAGGCCTGCCCCGGGCTGCGGGTGCTGGCCACGAGCCGGGAACCGCTCGGCATCGCGGGCGAGGTGCTGCACCCCGTCGACGCGCTGGCCCCGGACGACGCGATGCGCCTGTTCGCCGACCGCGGCGCCGCCGTCAGTCCCGGGTTCGCGCTCGGCCCCGAGGTGGCGCCCGCCGTCGCCGAGATCTGCCGCAGGCTCGACGGCCAGCCGCTGCCGATCGAGCTGGCCGCGGCGCGGCTGCGGACGCTGACCCCGGCCGAGATCGCAGCGCGCCTCGACGACCGGTTCCGCCTGCTCACGTCAGGCGTCCGCACCGCCCTTCCGCGACACCAGACCCTGCGGGCGGTGGTGGACTGGAGCTGGGACCTGCTCACTGAGCCGGAGCGGGCGGTGGCCCGCCGGCTCGCGGCGTTTGCGGGTGGCGCCACGGCCGAGGCGGCGGAGCGGGTCTGCGCGGGCCCGCCCGTGGCCGGGGACGTGTTCGAGCTGCTCGCGTCGCTGGTCGACAAGTCGATCGTGGTCGCGGTGCAGCAGCCCGACGGCGCGCCCACCCGCTACCGGATGCTGGAGACGATCCGCGAGTACGCCGCCGAGCGCCTCGACGAGGCGGGGGAGCGGGCGGCCGCCGAGGCGGCGCACCTCGCCGTGCTGCTCGAGCTCGTCGAGGCCGCCGAGCCGCACCTGCGCCGCGCCGACCAGCTGCCGTGGCTCGCCCGGCTGCGGGCCGAGGCGGAGGAGATCGACGTCGCGCTGCGCCGCGCCGTGGCAGCGGGGGACGCGGCGGGTGCGCACCGGCTGGTGGCCGGCATGGCGTGGTCGTGGATCATCCGCGGCCTGTTCGGCGACGCCACGCGCTGGCTCGGTGCCGTGCTGGCGATGGACGGGCCTGCGCCGGCCGCGGCGCGGGCGGTCAACTGGGCCTACGAGGCGCTCCAGCGCGCGGGCAGGCGCGACATCGGCGGGGAGCTCGACGCGGTCACGGCCGAGTTGGCGCTGGTCGAGGAGCTGCCGCCCCCGCTGCACCCGACGCTCCAGCTGGCGGGGCCGATCCACACGCTCTTCGTCGGCTCCGACGACCGGCCCATCCGGCGGTTGGCGGTCGAGACGGAGGATCCGTGGGTGCGCGGGTTCGCGCTCAGCGCGCTCTCCCTCGTCGCCGAGAACAACGGCGAGCTCGACGAGCAGCGTGAGCTGCTGCGCGCCGCCCACGAGGCGTTCCGGGCCACCGGCGACCGCTTCGGTCTCGGCATCGTGGTGCACTCGCTCGGCGAGGTGGAGGACATCGCGGGCCACTACGACGCGGCCGAGCAGGCGTACGAGGAGTCCATCGCGCTCGCCACGGAGCTGGGCAACGACGACGACCTACCGCAGTTCCTGGCACGCCGCGGGCTGCTGGCCGCACGGCGGGGCGATCTCGAAGCCGCGCGCACCTGCCTCCACGAGGCGCTGGCCCTCCGCGGGGCAGGCGACGACTCCGCCTTGCGGATCTGGCTCGCCCACGTCGAGCGGATGGCCGGGAACCTCGACGAGGCCCGGCGCCACCTGGCCGTCGCCCGCCCGGCCGATGGACCGGACCGGCCCCAATGGCGGACGACCCTGATCGCCGCGAAAGCCGCCGTCGAACTGGCGGCAGGCGATCGGGCCGCAGCCAGGGCCCACCTCGCGAGCGCGGCGAAGGCGGCCGCCGACACGGCCGACGGGCCGGTGGCCGCCGCGGTCGCCGAGGTGGCTGCTGCGCTCGCGCTGGACGAGGGCGACCCGCGGACGGCCGCCCTGATGCTCGGCGTCGCCACGAGCCAGCGCGGGGCGACCGACGTCGGCAACCCGGAGGTGCTCGCCGCGCACGACCGCGTGCGGGCCGCGCTCGGTGGGGCGGCGGACGATGCGGTGCGCAGCGGCCGGGAGCTGCCCCGGGACGAGGGCCTCGCCGCCCTCGTCGCGTACGCCTGCGGCCCGGCCGGTCAGGTCCGGCGCTGGTAGAGGGCCACCGCGAGCGGCGCGAAGATCGCGATGAGCACGCCGGACGCCAGCAGCGCCGCCGTCGCGTGCCCTGCAACGGGCCCGCCCGTGAACAGCCCGCGCACGGCGTCGGACAGCTTCGACACCGGATTGAGGTCGACGAAGCCGCGCAGCCAGGACGGCATCGTCGCGGCGGGGACGAACACGTTGCTGCCGAAGGTGATCGGCAGCATGATCAGCGCGCTGAGCCCCTGCACGGACCGGGGCTGCCGGACCACCATCGCGAGCGCGGTGAACACCCAGCAGAGCCCGAACGCGAACACGGTCACGAGGCCGAGCCCGGCCAGCACCGCGAGCGGGTTCGTGCTGAAGCGGAACCCGAGGAGCAGACCGAGCCCGAGCATGATCACCCCGGACGTCAGGTACCGGACGAGGTCGGCCGCGATCGCGCCGAGGAGCGGCGCCGACCGGGCGATCGGCAGGCTGCGGAACCGGTCGAAGATCCCGGTGCTGAGGTCGTCGGCGAGCGCCACCCCCGTCCCGGCGGAGGCGAACACGAACGTCTGCACGAGCACACCGGGCAGCGCGAACTGCAGGTACGTGCTGGTGTCGCCGGCGATCGCGCCGCCGAAGACGTAGACGAACAGCAGCAGGAAGACCACCGGCTGCAGGGTGACGTCCAGCAGCGCCTCCGGCGAGTTGATCGTCTTGACGATGCCGCGCCAGGCGAGCGTGGCGCCGTGTTGCAGTGCTGATCGACGCAGCGCCGACGATGCGCGGGGCGCGGTCGGAAGCGGGGGTGGGTTGGCGGCCGCGCTCGTACGCGTGGCCTCCGGGGTCGTGGCGGTCATGCGGCCTCCTGTTCGGGGTCGGTCTCCGGGCCGGCCGCGGCGTGGCCGGTGAGGGTCAGGAAGACGTCGTCGAGGCTCGGTAGCCGGAGCCCGAGCTCGGCGATCGGGATCCAGCTCTCGTCGAGCTGCGCGCCGAGCCGGTGCAGCAACGCGGTGCCGGCACCGGGCAGGACGAGCTCGCCCGCCGGGTCGACGATCGGCTCGATGTCCCGTGCGGACTCGGCGGCGAGTGCGGCGACGCGGGGGAGGTCCTCGCGGTGCAGCGGCCGCACGTGCAGCCGCTGGCCACCTACCTCGGCCTTCAGCGTGGCCGGCGTGCCCGCGGCGATCACCCGCCCTCGGTCGAGCACGACGAGGTCGTCGGCGAGCTGGTCGGCCTCCTCGAGGTACTGGGTGGTGAGCAGCACCGTGACGCCGTCGGCGACGAGCGCGCGCACCGCGTCCCACACCTCGCCGCGGTGCCGGGGGTCGAGCCCGGTGGTCGGCTCGTCCAGGAACAGCACGTCCGGGCGGCCGACGAGGCTGACCGCGAGGTCGAGCCTGCGCCGCATGCCGCCCGAGTAGGTGCGGACGCGGCGGCCCGCCGCCTCGGTGAGGCCGAACCGCTCGATCAGCTCCGCGGCCCGGGCCCGCGCGGCGGCCCGCGGGATGTCCAGCAGGCGGGCGACGAGCACGAGGTTGGCGGTGCCGGACAGGGCGTCGTCGACGGCGGCGTACTGGCCGGTGACCCCGATCATCCTGCGGACGGCCGGGGCGTCCCGCACGACGTCGTGGCCGAGGATGCGGGCGCGCCCGCCGTCGGGGCGCAGGAGGGTGGTGAGGACGCGCACCGACGTGGTCTTGCCCGAGCCGTTCGGGCCGAGCAGGCCGAGCACGGTGCCGCGCCGGGCGGCGAAGTCGACGCCGGCGAGCGCCGTCGTCTCCTTGAACCTCTTGACCAGGCCATCGGCCTGGATGACATAGTCCATGCCACGAGGCTGCGGGGCGGCGCTGACAGTGCGCCGACATCCCGCTGACAGGGGCCGGGGCACGCGGGTCAGCGGCAGCCCTGGTACCCTCCGGAATGCGACCACCCTGTCGCGCGTTGTGCTGCGCGTCAGGGCGACAAAAGCGGAGCCCCGCTCCCACCCGCCACCGCCGAGGTGTCCGGGTCCGGTCCGCCGGCGAGCCGTACGGTTCGCCGGCTCGACCATCGGGTCTTCGCTCCGTCGCACCCACGACGTCGATACGAGGAGACCCCATCAGCACAGAGACGCGCATCAACGACCGCATCCGCGTTCCCGAGGTCCGCCTGGTCGGACCCAACGGGGAGCAGGTCGGCATCGTGCGCATCGAGGACGCCCTGCGGCTGGCGCAGGAGGCCGAGCTCGACCTCGTCGAGGTCGCCGCCCAAGCCCGCCCGCCCGTCTGCAAGCTCATGGACTACGGCAAGTTCAAGTACGAGAGCGCGCAGAAGGCCAGGGAGTCCCGCCGCAACCAGCAGCTCACCACGATCAAGGAGCAGAAGCTCCGACCGAAGATCGACACCCACGACTACGAGACCAAGAAGCGCAACGTCGTGCGCTTCCTCGAGGGTGGCAACAAGGTCAAGGTCACGATCATGTTCCGCGGCCGCGAGCAGTCCCGCCCCGAGCTGGGCTTCCGGCTGCTGCAGCGCCTCGCAGAGGACGTGGCGGAGTTGGGTACGGTCGAGGCCGCACCCAAGCAGGACGGGCGGAACATGACGATGGTGATCGCTCCGAACAAGAAGCCGGCACCTCGCCCGCGCGCCACCACTCCCGCCGCGGAGTCGGCAGACGCGACGCAGGGCTGACGGCTCCACGGAACGCCCAGTACGACAAGCTCGACGTCCCTGCCCCAGGGGGCGTCACCGGTGAACGGAACTGTCATGCCCAAGAACAAGACGCACAGCGGGATCGCCAAGCGGGTCAAGGTCACCGGCCGGGGCAAGCTGCTGCGCCAGCAGGCCGGCCTGCGGCACCGCCTCGAGGTCAAGTCGAGCAAGGAGACGCGCGACCTGTCCGGTGTCGTGCCGGTGAGCAAGGCCGACGTCAAGCGCGTCAAGAAGCTGCTCGGCCGCTGACGCTTCCGACCTCCCCTCCCGCCTGACCGGCGCGCGGCCACCCCGCCGCCGGCCCGACACGAAGGAACACCCTCATGGCACGCGTGAAGCGCGCGGTCAACGCTCAGAAGAAGCGTCGCACCACCCTCGAGCTGGCCAGCGGCTACCGCGGGCAGCGGTCGCGCCTGTACCGCAAGGCGAAGGAGCAGATGCTCCACTCGCTCAACTACGCCTACCGCGACCGGCGCGCCAAGAAGGGCGACTTCCGGCAGCTGTGGATCACCCGCATCAACGCTGCCGCCCGCGCCAACGGCATGACCTACAACCGCTTCATCCAGGGCATCAAGGCCGCGGGTGTCGAGGTCGACCGCAAGATCCTGTCGGAGATCGCCATCAGCGACCCGGCCGCGTTCACCGCGCTCGTCGAGCTCGCCCGCGCCAACGTCCCCGCCCAGGACGGGAGCGCCGCCTGATCGCAGTTCAGGCCGAACCGCCCGGCACCGAACGCACCCCGCGTGTGGTCGCAGCCCGCAAGCTGCTGCGCCGCGCGGGCCGCGATCGGGCCGGGCGGTTCCTCGTGGAGGGGGCGCAGGCGGTCCGCGAGGCCGTCCGGTACGCGCAGGTCCGCGAGCTGTTCGTCACGGACGGGGCCGCCGATCGGCACTCCGACCTGGTCGACGCCGCCGCCGGCGCAGGCGCGCGGATCAGCCTCGTCACCGACAAGGCCGCGGCGTCGCTGTCGGACACCGTCACCCCACAGGGCCTGGTGGCCGTCTGCGACCTGCTCGACGTGCCCGTCGCCGCGGCCCTCGGCGAGCGGCCGTCCCTCGTGGCGGTGTGCGCCGGCATCACCGACCCGGGCAACGCGGGCACCGTGATCCGGGTGGCCGACGCCGCCGGCGCCGACTCCGTGCTGCTCGCGGGCGACTCCGTCGACCCGCACAACGGGAAGGCGGTGCGAGCCTCCACCGGGAGCGTCTTCCACCTGCCCCTCGCCCGCGAGCGCGACGCCATCGCGGTGCTGGACGCGTGCGCGGCCGCCGGGCTCGCGCTGCTCGCCGCCGACGCGGCGGGCGAGCTGGACCTGCACGAACCCGCTGCGCTGCCGGTGCTCGCCGGGCCCGTGGCCTGGATTTTCGGCGAGGAGGCGCACGGTGTGCCCGCCGACCTCGCGGCGCGGGCCGACCACCGCGTCCGCATCCCCATCCACGGCCGCGCGGAGAGCCTCAACCTGGCCACCGCGGCCGCCGTCTGCCTCTACGCGAGTGCCGCGGCACGTCGCCGTTAGGATCGCTGCACCATGAGTGAGAGCACGGACCTCGACGTCCCCGGCGATGTCACCAGCCTGCTGGACCCCGACGCGCTGAAGGCCGCCGTCGCAGCCGCCGAGCGGGCCTTCGCCGAGGCGTCCGACCTCGCCGAGCTCGCCGCCGTGCGTCCCGCGCACCTCGGCGACCGCGCCCCGATCCTCCTCGCCCGCCGCGAGCTGGGCTCGCTGCCCGGGCCGGAGCGCGCCGACGCAGGCAAGCGCGTCAACGCCGCCCGCCAGCAGGCGCAGGAGGCGTTCGACGCCCGCCGCGCCGTGCTCGTCGAGGAGCGCGACGCGCGTGTGCTCGCCGAGGAGGCCGTCGACGTCACGCTGCCGTGGGACCGGGTCCCGCGCGGCGCCCGCCACCCGATCACGCAGATCGCCGAGCGCATCGCCGACGTGTTCGTCGCGATGGGCTGGGAGGTGGCCGAGGGGCCCGAGGTCGAGTCGTCCTGGCTGAACTTCGACGCGCTGAACTTCGGCAAGGACCACCCGGCGCGCACCATGCAGGACACGTTCTACCTCGGTGACTCCGAGACGTCCGGCACCGTGCTGCGCACCCACACCTCGCCGGTGCAGATCCGCGCGCTGCTCGAGCGCGACCTGCCCGTCTACGTCGTGTGCCCGGGCCGCACGTTCCGCACCGACGAGCTCGACGCCACCCACACGCCGGTGTTCCACCAGGTCGAAGGGCTCGCGATCGACAAGGGCCTCACCATGGCCCACCTCAAGGGCACGCTCGACGCGTTCGCCCGCGCGATGTTCGGGTCCGATGCGCGCGTCCGGCTGCGCCCGTCGTACTTCCCGTTCACCGAGCCGTCCGCCGAGACCGACCTGTGGTTCCCGCAGAAGAAGGGCGGACCGGGCTGGATCGAGTGGGGCGGCTCGGGCATGGTGCACCCCAACGTGCTGCGCGCCTGCGGCGTCGACCCCGAGGTCTACTCCGGCTTCGCGTTCGGCCACGGCCTGGAGCGCACGCTGCAGTTCCGCAACGGCATCCCCGACATGCGCGACATGGTCGAGGGCGACGTCCGCTTCAGCCGCGAGTTCGGCGTCTGAGTCTGCCCGGGAGGGCCAGAAGTGCGTGTTCCCCTGTCCTGGCTCGCCGAGCACCTCGGTGAGCTCCCGCCGGCCGACGAGACGGCAGACGCGTTCGTGCGCGTCGGGCTGGAGATCGAGGACGTCCACCGGCCCCCGGAGCTGACCGGCCCGCTCGTCGTCGGCCGGGTGCTGGAGTTCGAGGTCCTCGAAGGCCTGAAGAAGCCCATCCGCTGGTGCCAGGTCGACGTCGGCGAGAAGGTGCACGGCATCATCTGCGGCGCGGCCAACTTCGCGGCGGGCGACCTCGTCGTGGTCGCGCTGCCCGGGGCCGTGCTGCCCGGGCCGTTCCCGATCTCGTCCCGCAAGACGTACGGCCACGTCTCCGACGGCATGATCGCCTCCGCCCGCGAGCTGGGCATCGGCTCCGACCACGCCGGGATCATGGTGCTCCCGCCCGGCACGGCCGAGCCCGGCGCCGACGCGATGCCGCTGCTCGGGCTCGAGGACCCCGTCGTCGAGCTGGCCATCACCCCCGACCGGGGCTACTGCTTCTCGGTGCGCGGGCTCTCCCGCGAGCTGGCCTGCTCCCTCGACATCGACTTCCCCGACCCCGCCGCCCGGGTCGACGTGCCCGCCGCCGACGGCGACGCCTGGCCGGTGGAGCTCGCCGACCCCGGCTGCGCCCGGTTCGTCGCCCGCCGCGTCGACGGCGTCGACCCCGCTGCACCGTCGCCGTGGTGGATGCAGCGCCGGCTGCTCGCGGCCGGGATGCGGCCCATCTCGCTGATCGTCGACGTCACCAACTACGTCATGCTCGAACTCGGGCAGCCGCTGCACGCCTACGACGCCGCGCGGGTGTCCGGCCCGATCGTCGTGCGTCGCGCACGGGCGGGGGAGAAGCTGGTCACCCTCGACGACGTCGAGCGCACCCTCGACCCGGACGACCTGCTCATCACCGACGACTCGGGCCCCATCGGGCTCGCCGGGGTGATGGGTGGCGCGTCGACCGAGATCGCCGGGCCGGGCGAGGACGGGCGCATCGACGTCCTCATCGAGGCCGCCCACTTCGAGCAGACCGTGATCGCGCGGGCCGCCCGCAGGCACAAGCTGCCGTCGGAGGCCTCGAAGCGGTTCGAGCGGGTGGTCGACCCGCAGCTGCCGCCGGTGGCGGCCGAGCGGGCCGCCCAGCTGCTCGTCGAGCACGGTGGCGGCACGCTCGCCGCCGGCCGCACCGACGCGGGCGCCGCGCCGCAGCAGACGCCGGTGCGGATGCCGATCGACCTGCCCGACGAGGTCGCAGGCGTCTCGTACGCACCGGGGGCCACCGTGCGGCGGCTCACCCAGATCGGGTGCGCCGTGGACCTGGTCACCGGCGACGACGGTCGCGCGCGCGTGGTGGCCCTCCCGCCGTCGTGGCGGCCGGACCTCACACAGCCCGCCGACCTGGTGGAGGAGGTGCTGCGCCTCGAGGGCTACGACAAGATCCCGTCGGTGCTGCCCGCCGCGCCCGCCGGGCGCGGGCTCACGCCGGGTCAGGGGCGGCGCCGCGCCGTGTCGCGGGCGCTCGCCGAGGCCGGGTACGTCGAGGTGGAGCCGTTCCCGTTCGTCGGACCCACCGCCTGGGACGCCCTCGGACTGGCTGCCGACGACGTGCGCCGCCGCACCGTGCACGTGCTCAACCCCCTCGACGCGGAGCGCGCCGAGCTCGCCACCACCCTGCTCCCGGGCCTGCTGGACACGCTGGTGCGCAACCGCTCCCGCGGGGCTGCCGACCTCGCGCTCTTCCACGTCGGCCAGGTGGTGCTGCCGCACGCCCAGCCGGTGCCCATGCCCGACCCGGCTGTCACCGGCCGGCCGTCGGACACCGAGCTGGCCCAGATCGAGGCCGCCCTGCCGGCGCAGCCGCTGCACGTGGCCGCGGTGCTCGCCGGTGAGCGAGAGCAGCGCGGCTGGTGGGGGCCGGGCCGCACCGCCGGGTGGGCCGACGCCGTGCAGGCCGCGCGGCTGGTCGGACAGGCGGCGGGCGTCGAGCTGCGGGTCACCGCCGCCACGCTGCCGCCGTTCCACCCCGGTCGATGCGCCGCGCTGCGCGTCGGCGACTGGGTCGTGGGGCACGCGGGCGAGCTGCACCCGAAGGTCGTGGAGGCGCTCGGGCTGCCCGAGCGCACCTGCGCCATGGAGCTCGACCTCGACGCGATCCCGCTGACCGACCACAGGCCCGCGCCGAAGGTGTCGCCGTACCCGCCGATCGCGGTCGACGTCGCGCTGGTGGCCGACGCCGCCGTGCCGGCGGCGGACATCGCCGACACCCTGCACGACGGCGGCGGCGACCTCCTCGAAGACGTCCGCCTCTTCGACGTCTACACGGGTGAGCAGGTCGGTGCCGGGCGCCGGTCGCTGGCCTTCACGCTCCGGTTCCGCGCGCCCGACCGCACGCTGACCAGCGAAGAGGCCAACGAGGCCCGCGACGCGGCGGTCACACTGGCGGCCAAGCGGCACGCGGCGCAGCTGCGCGGGTAGCGCTCCCCGCAGGGGCCCCGCCGTCATGACCGGTCATCCGGGGATGCGGGACAGCGCCGCCTCGGCGGCGGCGCGCCACTCCTCGTCGGAGGGCACGCTGCCGGAGACCAGGACCGTGACCAGGTAGCGCTCGCCCGCGAGCTGCAGCGTGGGGCCCGCCGCGGTGCCGATCACCGCGGCTCCCGCCCCCACGTCCGGCAGCTCCCGCCGTCCCCCCACGCCCGCGGCGCGGACGTAGTCGGATGGCGAACCCGACCGCACTGCGTACACGTTGACCAGCGCCACCGGCTCCGCCCCGGCCGTCACCACGCACGCGGCGCTGCGCGACCCGTCGCCGCGGTCGACCGTGCCCTGCGCAGGAGGCTCCACAGGCAGGTCCACGAGCTCGCCGAGCTCCGTCGCGGTGAGCAGGCACTCGTCGGCCAGGACGTCGGCGACGAGGCCGTCGATGCGCGAGCCGGCGGCCCCGGCCGAACCGGAGACGACGGTGGTGCATCCCGGCACGCCGACAACCAGCGCGGCCACCACCGCGTACGCCAGGACCCGCCACACGTGGCGACCGTAACCAGCCCACCAGGTGCTCCGGGCCCGTTCCGCGCAATTCACCGCCGGTTGACGGTTCGCTGCTCGGCGGTCAGCTTCTGCCCGGCTGGGAAAGGCTCATGGGTCGGTCAGCCGAGCAGGAACGTGCGGGCCTGTTCGGCGACGGGCTCGGGGGCCGTCCAGAACGCGGAGTGGTCGTGGCCTGCCAAGGTCAGCACGGTGACGTTCGGCAAGATCGCGGCCAGCGCCTCGGCGCCGGTGCGCATGAACGCCTCACCGTTGCCGCCGACGGCGACGGCGATCGGCGCGTCGATGGTCCAGCGGTCGGTGGGCAGTGGCGTGCCGTCCTGGAGGCCGCGCCAGATCCGGCCGTCGTAGGCGTAGGTGTGGGCATAGGCCGCCATCTCCGCCCACGACGGGTCCGCCTTCATCATCGGGAGGTACTCGGCGGGGACACCGACCACCTCGGTCATGAAGTACTCGCTGGCCTCGCTGCGCTTGCCGGCCGCGACCAGCGCTTCCAGGTGCTCGACGGAGTCGGCAGGGACGGGCGGTCGGGAGCCGTCGACGATGAACGGAGGCTCGTAGAGGTAGAGGCCGCTGACCTTGTCGCCCAGTGCGCTGGCCGCATCCAGTGCGAGCCCACATCCGCCGGACCCGCTGGTCAGGGCCGCAGAACCGCCGAGGACGTCGATCAGTGCCGAGATGTCGTCGATCTCGCGTGCCGGGTCGTAGGGCTGCGGGTCACCGCTGGCGCCGCGGCCGCGACGATCGAAGCTGATCACGGTGAAGTCCTTGGCCAACGCGGTGACCAGGCCCGCGACGCTGGTGTGGTCCTCCGCGACGTTGCTGACCACGATGATCGCGGGGCCCGAACCGGTCTGCTCGTAGGCGATCGTGGTGCCGTCGGCCGAGGTGAGGGTGGACATGGTCTGTTCTCCTCCAGCGGGGTTGTCCTGGGTGTCCAGCACGCTGCCGAGCCGGTCGAGCGCCTCGGCGTAGCCATCGGTCATCTGCAGCTCGACGGCCCGTTGCAGCGCTGCGCCGTCGGGGAAGCTCGCCGCGACGTCGACGGTGCAGCCGGTGCCGGCAGCGGCGAAGGTGACCGTGGTGGGGAAGGTGTCGGTGCCATCGGGCCGCCATGCCTCGTCGGCGAACGCGTCGTCGTAGGCCAGTTCGGCACGCGGAACGACCACCTTGTAGGTGGCGACACTGCGGACCGCAGCTGCCGAGCCGTCCACCGGCGCGATCTGGAACCGCCAGCGGCCGCCGGGCCGCACGTCCATCTCGTACACGGTGGCCATCCAGCCCTGCGGCCCCCACCAGCGAGGGATCGCCTCGGCGTCGGTCCACGCCCACCAGGCGCGGTCGACGCCGGCGGCGTAGGTGCGGCTGATGTGGACGGTGTTGTTCGTCCTGTCGATCACGATGCCGTCGGGCACGGTCGACCTCCTCACGGGTTCGGCTCGGGTGCACGGTCGTCGTCGAGGAGGGAGCCGAGGCGATCCATCCGTTCCGCCCACAGAGCTGCGAAGCCCTGCACCCAGTCGCTGATCACATGCATCGCATCGGGGTGCAGCCGGTAGATCCGCTGCTGGGCCCGTTTGGTCACCTCGACCACGCCCGCCTCCGCGAGCAGCCGCAGGTGTCGGGACACCTGCGGCTGGCCCAGGCCGAGCGCATCGACGATGCCGCCGACCGGCTGCGGCCCGTCCTTCAGCAGCTCGACGATCCGGAACCGGTTCGGCTCCGAGATCGTCGCCAGTCGCTGCTGCACGGTGGCGGCCATGCCACTGAACATACTCGACGATATATATACACACAAGTAGATGTACGTGAGCGCCGGAGGCGTGCGCAGGCGCGAGCGAGGTGCGCGACCAGGTGCGTCAGCCGCCGAGGCGGCGCAGGGCCTCGCGGCGGGAGAGCGGGGAGAGGTCCGGGTGCTCGTCCACGAACCTGCGGACCCAATCCGGCTCGACGCGGGCGTGCTGGCGCAGGGCCCAGCCGATGCCCTTGCGGAGGAAGAAGTCGGGGTCGGCGAGGTTGGCCTCGATCGCCTCGGTGAGCAGCGCCGTGTCCGTGGCGTCGCGGGCCTGCAGCTGGCAGATCACGGACGTGCGGCGCAGCCAGCGGTCGGGGTCGGTGATCCAGCCCCGGATCACGGGGGGCAGCGCCGCGGGGTGGACCCGTAGGAGCGGGCCGATCCGGCGGCTCGCGATCTCGTCCGTGAAGTCCCACCACGCGCCCGTGACGATCCAGTGCCGCAGCAGCGGCACCCACGACGGGTCGAGCCACGGCACGTGCCGGCGGTGCCCCGCGAGCGACAGGGCGAGGTAGCGCTCCTCCCGGAACTCGGCGCCGTCCCACAGCTCCCGCACGACGGTGTCCAGCTCCGCGGGGCCTGCGAGCGGGTGCGCGGTGACCGCGGCCTCGAGCAGCTGCTCGCGCGCCGGCTTCGCGACCCCGCGCAACGGCATCGCCGACTTCATGTACCGCTGCATCTCAACGGCAGCCGCCGGGTTCGCGTTCGCGGCGAGGTCGGCCCTCAGTCGCTCGACGATCTCGTGCACGTCGGCACCGTACGGCCCCGGTTCAGGCAGGTCCCGTGGCGCGCTCGAACGTCCGGGCCCAGCCGCGGACGTGGTCGAGCAGCTCGGGCGGGGAGACCACCTCGAAGTCGGCGCCGATCGCCCCGAGCAGCATGGCCGGCCAGTCCAGCGAGTCGACGCGCATGGTCAGCCGGCAGCGGCCGTCGCCCGCGTCGTCGACGGTGCCCCAGCGCTCCACCATCTTCCGCACGCGCGCGGTGGGGGCGGCGACCAGCACCTCCACGGTCCAGCCGGGTACCTGGTCCGTCGACGCGCGCACGAATGCGGCGGCGTCCTCGGCCGGCAGCGAGCGGGGGAGGAACCGGGCGCCCGTGGTCCGCGGTGCGTCGATCCGGTCGACGCGGAAGCTGCGCCAGTCGTGGCGGCCGAGGTCGTAGGCGACGAGGTACCAGCGGCGGCCGAGCGACACGAGCCGCAGCGGTTCGACGTGCCGGTCGGTGCGCTCCCCGGACCTCGCGGTGTAGCCGAACTCGAGCCGCTCGGTGTCCCGGCAGGCCTGGGCGAGTGCGGTGAGCACGGCCGGGTCGGTGCTGGGTGCCGCGCTGCCCCAGGTCACCGGGACGGTCATGGCCCGCAGCGCGTCCACGCGGCGCCGCAGCCGGGGCGGCATCACCTGCACGACCTTGGTGAGCGCGCGCACCGACGACTCGGCGATCCCCGCCACCCCGCCGTGGGCGGCGGCCTGCAACCCGACCGCCAGGGCGACGGCCTCCTCGTCGTCCAGCACGAGCGGCGGGAGGGCGGCGCCCGCGGCGAGCTGGTACCCGCCGTCGACGCCGCGGCTCGCCTCGACGGGGTAGCCGAGCTCGCGGAGGCGGTCGATGTCGCGCCGCAGCGTCCGCACCGAGACGCCGAGCCGTACTGCCAGCTCGGGCCCCGGCCAGTACCGGTGGGTCTGCAGCAGCGACAGCAGCCGCAGCGTCCGCGAGCTCGTGTTGGCCATGTTCTCCAGGCTGCCCTGAATTGAGGTCAGAAAGTGGCACCAGCGAGGAATAACGTAGTCCTCAGCAGCAGCGATACGGGAGAGGCGAGACGCGATGACCAGCACCCAGGAGGCCCCTGTCATGACCACCACCGCGCTGACCGGAGAGCGTGCCGACATCCTGGAGACCCTCACGGTGCACCGGCAGTTCCTGCGCCACACCGTCCAGGGCCTCACCGACGACCAGGCCCGGCAGCGCAGCACGGCGAGCGAGCTGACCCTCGGCGGGCTGATCAAGCACGTGGCGGAGGTCGAGAAGGGGTGGGCGGACTTCGTCGTGGACGGGCCCGAGTCGATGGGCGGTGGCACCGACTGGAGCGAGCCGACCCCGGAGCAGATCGAGCAGTTCCGGGCGGGTTTCCAGCTGCTCCCCGACGAGACCCTCGACGGCGTCCTCGCCCGCTACGAGGAGGTCGCCCGGCGCACCGACGAGCTCGTGGCCACCGTCGACCTGGACCTCTCCCACCCACTCCCCGAGGCGCCGTGGTTCCCCAAGGGCGTCCGGCGTTCGGCCCGGCGGGCGTTCCTGCACATCGTCGCCGAGACGGCCCAGCACGCCGGGCACGCCGACATCATCCGCGAGTCCCTCGACGGCCAGAAGACGATGGGGTAGGTGCGGATCTCGCGCGCCACCGGCGCTACCGGGGTCGTTCGTCCTGCTCGTCGTCGGTGTCGACCACGTCCGGACTGTCCCCGCGTCCTTCGGGGTTGAGCTCCGACGCACCGGCGTCAGGTCGTTCCCCGGGTGGCGCGGTCATGGTCGGCTCCGAGTCCTGGTCGTGCTCGGAGGGCTCCGGGGAGTCCGTGCGGTGCTCGCTCATCCTCACCGTGTACCCGGGCATCGGCGGCTGAACGATCGGCACACGGAGGCCTTGTCGCGCCGCTCATACTCGTTTGCATCAGCTTGCGTCACCGTGCATAGTCATGCGCATGGCGCGGGTAGCGGTGGCAGGCGCGAGCGGGTACGCCGGGGGAGAGCTCCTCCGGCTGCTGCTCGGGCATCCGGACGTGGAGATCGGGGCACTCACAGCGGGCGGGAGCGCGGGCACGCGCCTGGGGGCGCACCAGCCCCATCTGCTCCCGCTGGCCGACCGCGTGCTGGAGGACACCACAGCCGAGACCCTCGCGGGCCATGACGTCGTCTTCCTCGCGCTGCCGCACGGGAAGTCCGCCGAGCTGGCCGCGCAGCTCGGTGCCGACACGGTCGTGATCGACTGCGGCGCCGACCACCGGCTCGCCGACCCGGCCGCGT
This sequence comes from Pseudonocardia cypriaca, assembly GCF_006717045.1. Lineage (NCBI taxonomy): Bacteria > Bacillati > Actinomycetota > Actinomycetes > Pseudonocardiales > Pseudonocardiaceae > Pseudonocardia > Pseudonocardia cypriaca. Next base: position 849,042 of record NZ_VFPH01000002.1, on the reverse strand, counting down.
GGGAGCGCTGGTACGGCGGCACGCACGCCGGTAGCTGGCCGTACGGCCTGCCCGAGCTGCCCGGTGCCCGGGACGCGCTCCGGGGTGCGAAGCGGGTCGCCGTCCCCGGCTGCTACCCGACGGCGGTGAACCTGGCGATGGCCCCGGCCTTCGCCGCCGGCATCGCAGAACCCGAGGTCGTCGTCACGGCCGTCACGGGTACGTCGGGCGCGGGCAGGTCGCTCAAGCCGCACCTGCTCGGTGCCGAGGTGATGGGCTCGCTGTCCGCCTACGGGGTGGGTGGAGTGCACCGGCACACCCCGGAGATGGTGCAGAACCTGTCCGCCGCGGCCGGCGCGCCGGTCACCGTGAGCTTCACGCCCGTCCTCGCCCCGCTGCCCCGCGGCATCCTCGCCACCTGCACCGCGCGCACGAGCGTGCCGGCGGCCGAGGCGGTCGAGGTCTACGCGAAGGCGTACGCCGACGAGCCCTTCGTGCACCTGCTCCCCGATGCCACCTGGCCGACAACGGCAGCCACGCTCGGGGCCAACACCGTCCTGCTGCAGGTCACGGTCGACCCGGACGCCGGCCGGCTGGTCGTCGTCGCCGCGATCGACAACCTCACCAAGGGCACAGCCGGCGGCGCGATCCAGTGCATGAACCTGGCGCTCGGCCTCACCGAGACCACCGGCCTGCCGGTGACGGGGGTGGCCCCGTGAGCGTGACGAGCCCCCAGGGCTTCCGGGCGTCCGGTGTCGTCGCCGGCATCCGCACGGGCGACGGGCCCGATCTCGCCCTCGTGGTCAACGACGGACCGCAGCACACCGCCGCCGGTGTCTTCACCCGCAACAAGGTCAAGGCCGCTCCCGTCCTGTGGTCGCAGCAGGTCCTGGCCACCGGCCGGCTGCGCGCGGTCGTCCTCAACGCCGGCAACGCCAACGCCTGCACCGGCCCGGAGGGCTTCCAGACCGCCCACGCCACCGCGGAGGAGGCCGCCCGGCTGCTCGGGTGCGGCGCGATCGAGGTCGCGGTGTGCTCCACCGGCCTGATCGGCTCCCAGCTGCCCCGCGACAACGTCCTCGCCGGTGTCGTCGCCGCGCACGACGCGCTCGGTGCCGACGCCGCGGCCGGCCTGGCCGCCGCCACCGCCGTGCTGACCACCGACACCGTCGCCAAGGAGGCCGCGCACGCCGACGCAGCAGGCTGGCGCCTCGGCGGCTTCACCAAGGGCGCCGGGATGATCGCGCCGTCGATGGCCACGATGCTGACGGTCGTCACCACCGACGCCGTGGTCGACGCGCCCGTCCTGGACGCGGCCCTGCGCGCAGCGGTGCGCATGAGCTTCGACCGCCTCGACATCGACGGCTGCATGTCCACCAACGACACGGTGCTGCTGCTCGCCTCCGGTGCGTCCGGGGTCGTCCCGGACACCGAGGCGTTCACCGCCGCGCTGACCGACCTGTGCAAGGACCTGGCGCGGCAGATGCAGGCCGACGCGGAGGGCGTCACGAAGCGGATCACCGTGCGCGTCACGGGCGCCGCCTCCGAGGACGACGCCGTCACGGTCGCCCGCACCGTGGCCCGCGACAGCCTCGTCAAGACGGCCCTGTTCGGCTCGGACCCGAACTGGGGCCGCATCGCCGCCGCCGTCGGGTACGCCGACGCGGCCGTCGACCCCGACCGGATCGACGTCACGATCAACGGCGTGCTGCTCTGCCAGGGCGGCGTGGCCGCCGGCGACCGGTCCGCCGCCGACCTCAAGGGCGCGGACATCCTCGTCGAGATCGCGCTCGGCCTCGGCGACGGCACCGCGGAGATCCTCACCACCGACCTGTCGCACGGCTACGTGGAGGAGAACAGTGCGTACTCCTCTTGAGGCCCGGCTGGAGCGCGCAGGCGAGAAGGCGGGGGTCCTCGCCGAGGCGCTGCCGTGGCTGCAGCGGTTCCACGACAAGATCGTCGTCGTCAAGTACGGCGGCAACGCGATGATCGACGAGGACCTCAAGCAGGCCTTCGCCCAGGACATGGTGTTCCTGCGGCTCGCCGGCATCCACCCCGTCGCGGTGCACGGCGGCGGCCCGCAGATCACCGCGATGCTCGACCGCCTCGGGCTGCCGGGCGAGTTCCGCGGCGGCCTGCGCGTCACCACGCCGGAGACGATCGACGTCGTCCGGATGGTGCTGGTCGGGCAGGTCGGGCGGGAGCTTGTCGGGCTGATCAACCAGCACGGGCCGTACGCCGTCGGCCTGTCCGGCGAGGACGCCAAGCTCTTCACGGCCGAGAAGCGCACCGCGCTCGTCGACGGTGAGGCGGTGGACATCGGGCTCGTCGGCGACGTCGTGCACGTCAACCCGGACGCGGTGCTCGACATCGTCAGCGCGGGGCGGATCCCGGTGGTCGCGGGCGTCGCCCCGGACGTCGACGGCACCGTCTACAACATCAACGCCGACAGCGCGGCCGCCGCGCTGGCGTCGGCGCTCGGCGCGGCGAAGCTCGTCGTGCTCACCGACGTGGCGGGGCTGTTCGCGAACTACCCCGACCCGGAGTCGGTGATCAGCGCCCTCACCGCCGACGAGCTGGAGCCGATGCTGCCCGGCCTGGCGAGCGGGATGGCGCCCAAGATGGAGGCCTGCCTCCGGGCGGTGCGCGGTGGCGTGCCGCAGGCCCACGTGATCGACGGGCGGATGCCGCACTCGGTGCTGCTCGAAGTCTTCACCAGCGAGGGAGTCGGAACGATGGTGACGCCGTGAGCGAGAACCTGACACAGCGGTGGCAGGCCGCGATGATGGACAACTACGGCACCCCGCCGCTCACGCTCGTGCGCGGCAGCGGCGCCGAGGTGTGGGACGCCGAGGGCAACCGCTACCTCGACCTGGTCGGCGGCATCGCGGTCAACGCGCTCGGCCACGCCCACCCGGCCGTCGTCGAGGCGGTCACCCGGCAGCTGCAGACGCTTGGCCACGCGTGCAACTTCTACATCACCGAGCCGCCCCTCGAGCTGGCCGAGAAGCTGCTCGAGCTGATCGGCGCTCCCGGCCGGGTGTACTTCTGCAACTCCGGCACCGAGGCGAACGAGGCCGCGTTCAAGATGGCCCGCCGCACCGGCCGATCGAAGATCATCGCCTGCGAGAACGCCTTCCACGGCCGCACGATGGGCGCGCTGGCCCTCACCGGCCAGGAGCCCAAGCGCGCGCCGTTCTACCCGTTGACGCCGGGCGTCGAGCACGTCCCGTTCGGGGACGTGGCCGCGCTCGACGCGGCGGTCGACGCCGACACGGCCGCCGTGTTCCTCGAGCCGATCCTCGGCGAGGCAGGCGCGATCACCCCGCCCGATGGCTACCTGCAGGCCGCCCGCCGCATCACCGCCGAGCGCGGCGCCCTGCTCGTGCTCGACGAGGTGCAGACCGGCATCGGCCGCACCGGATCCTGGTTCGCGTTCCAGCAGGCCGGCGTGGTGCCAGACGTCATCACGCTGGCGAAGGGGCTCGCGGGCGGGATGCCGATCGGCGCCTGCATCGGGCTCGGCGCGGCGGGGGAGCTGTTCGGCCCCGGCCAGCACGGCAGCACGTTCGGGGGCAACCCGGTGTGCGCGGCCGCCGCGCTGGCCGTGCTGCGCACGATCGCCGAGGACGGTCTGCTGGAGCACGTCACGCTCATCGGCAAGGAGATCGCGACCTCGATCGAGGCGATGGGCCACCCGCTCGTGCGCGACATCAGCGGCGCGGGCCTGCTGATCGGCATCGGGCTGCACGAGCCGGTGTCGGCCGCCGTGGCCACCGCCGCCCGCGCGGGCGGGTTCCTCGTCAACAACGCGGTGCCGGACCGGGTCCGGCTGGTGCCGCCGCTCGTCCTCACCGAGGCCCAGGCCCACGAGTTCCTCGCCGCCTTCCCGACGTTCCTGGACGCCGGACATGCCTAGGCACCTCCTGCGCGACGACGACCTGACGCCCGACGAGCAGCGGGAGGTCCTCGACCTCGCCGACGCGATGAAGGCCGACCGGTTCGCCCAGCGCCCCCTCGAAGGGCCGAAGGCCGTCGCCGTGCTGTTCGACAAGCCGTCCACCCGCACCCGGATCTCGTTCGAGGTGGGGATCGCGCAGCTCGGCGGCACCCCGCTGATCGTCGACGCCCAGGCGAGCCAGCTCGGCCGCGGCGAGACGATCGGCGACACCGCCCGCGTGCTGTCGCGCTACGTCGACGCGATCGTGTGGCGCACCGGCGACCAGTCCCGGATCGAGGAGATGGCCGCCGGATCGTCCGTGCCGGTCGTCAACGCGCTGACCGACCAGTTCCACCCGTGCCAGGTACTGGCCGACCTGCAGACGGTCCGCGAGCGGTTCGGCCGCCTCGCCGGCCTCACGCTCACCTACCTCGGCGACGGGGCCAACAACATGGCGCACTCCCTGCTCCTCGGGGGCGCCACGGCCGGCATGCACGTCCGGATCTGCGCCCCCGAGGGCTTCCAGCCCGACGGCGGCGTGGTGCGCGACGCGAAGGACCGGGCGTCCGACACCGGTGGGGGCGTGGAGCTGGTCGCCGACCCGCACGCCGCGGTCGACGGCGCGGACGTGGTCGTCACCGACACCTGGGTGTCGATGGGCCAGGAGCACGACGGCCTCGACCGGGCGGCGCCGTTCCGGCCGCTGCAGGTCAACGGGGCCCTGCTGGAACGGGCGGCCGACGGCGCGATCGTCCTGCACTGCCTGCCCGCCCATCGCGGCGACGAGATCACCGACGAGGTGCTCGACGGCCCGGCCAGCGCCGTGTGGGACGAGGCCGAGAACCGGCTGCACGCACAGAAGGCAATGCTCTCGTGGCTGCTCCGACAGGCATGACCACGGGGACGCGCGCGGCCCGCCAGGCTCGGATCGTGGAGCTGATCCGGGACCGGGCCGTGCACAGCCAGACCGAGCTGCTCGGGCTGCTGGAGTCCGAGGGCATCGCCACCACGCAGGCCACGCTCTCCCGCGACCTCGACGAGCTGGGCGCGCTCAAGGTCCGCGGCGCGTACGTGGTCCCCGACGACGGCAGCCCGGTGCGCGGGGTCGAGGGCGGCACGGCGCGGCTCGCCAAGCTGCTGGGGGACCTGCTGGTCTCCGCGGACGCGAGTGGGAACCTCGCGGTCCTGCGCACCCCGCCCGGTGGCGCCCACTATCTTGCGAGCGCGCTCGACCGCGCCGCCCTGCACGACGTCGTCGGCACGATCGCAGGCGACGACACCCTCCTGGTGGTGGCCCGCGAGCCGCTCACCGGCGCCCAACTCGTCGCGCGCCTGCGCGAGCTGTAGAGCAAGGAGCATCCAACTCGTGAGCAAGGTCCTGACCTCCCTCCCCAAGGGCGAGCGCATCGGCATCGCCTTCTCCGGAGGCCTCGACACCTCCGTGGCGGTCGCCTGGATGCGCGACAAGGGCGGGATCCCCTGCACCTACACCGCTGACCTCGGCCAGTACGACGAGCCGGACATCTCCGGTGTCCCCGCACGTGCGAAGCAGTACGGCGCCGAGATCGCCCGCGCGGTCGACATCAAGCCGCAGCTGGTCGAGGAGGGCCTCGCCGCGCTGGCGTGCGGCGCCTTCCACATCCGGTCCGGGGGCCGGACGTACTTCAACACCACACCGCTCGGCCGCGCCGTCACCGGGACGTTGCTGGTGCGCGCGATGCAGTCCGACGGCGTGAACATCTGGGGCGACGGCTCGACCTTCAAGGGCAACGACATCGAGCGGTTCTACCGCTACGGCCTGCTGGCCAACCCCGAGCTGCGCATCTACAAGCCGTGGCTCGACGCCGAGTTCGTCCAGGAGCTGGGCGGCCGCGACGAGATGAGCAAGTGGCTCACCTCCCACGGGCTGCCCTACCGGGACGCGGCCGAGAAGGCGTACTCCACCGACGCGAACATCTGGGGTGCCACCCACGAGGCCAAGACCCTCGAACACCTCCACGTGTCGCTGGAGACCATCGAGCCGATCATGGGGGTGAAGTTCTGGGACCCCTCGGTCGAGATCGAGACCGAGGACGTCGCGATCACCTTCGAAGCCGGGTACCCGGTGGCGATCAACGGCAGGCGGTTCGCCGACCAGGTCGCCCTCGTCCGGGAGGCCAACGCCATCGGCGGACGCCACGGCCTCGGCATGTCGGACCAGATCGAGAACCGGATCATCGAGGCCAAGTCGCGCGGCATCTACGAGGCGCCCGGGATGGCGCTGCTCTTCGCCGCCTACGAGCGGCTGCTCAACGCGATCCACAACGAGGACACCGTGGCCAACTACCAGGTCGAGGGCCGCAAGCTCGGCCGGCTGCTCTACGAGGGGCGCTGGCTCGACCCGCAGGCCCTGATGGTGCGCGAGTCGATCCAGCGCTGGGTCGCATCGCTGGTGACCGGCACCGTCACGCTGCGCCTGCGCCGCGGCGACGACTACACGATCCTCGACACCGACGGACCCGGCTTCTCCTACCACCCGGAGCGCCTGTCCATGGAGCGGGTCGAGAACGCCGCCTTCGGGCCGACCGACCGGATCGGCCAGCTCACCATGCGCAACCTCGACATCGCCGACTCCCGCGCCAAGCTGGAGGCCTACGCCGGACAGCCGCACGAGCAGGGCACGGTGCTCGTCGAGCACGGCACGCTCTTCGGCGAGCTGCCCGCAGGCGGTTTCGACCGGATCGCGACGGCCGACGAGGCCGCCGAGCGCGAATCGGAGAAGTCCCTCGACGAGGCGGCGCTGGAAGCGGGTACCGACTGATGGCCCTGTGGGGTGGCCGGTTCGCCTCCGGGCCCGCCGACGCGCTCGCCGCGCTCTCGAAGTCCACCCAGTTCGACTGGCGCCTCGCGCCGTACGACCTGCGGGCCTCGATGGCGCACGCCCGCGTGCTCGCCCGGGCCGGCCTGCTCACCGACGACGAGCTGGCCGGGATGCTCGACGCCCTCGCCAAGCTGGCGGCCGACGTCGAGTCGGGCGCGTTCGGCCCGGCCCCCGACGACGAGGACGTGCACTCCGCGCTGGAGCGCGGCCTCATCGAGCGGGCCGGGCCGGAGCTGGGCGGCAAGCTGCGGGCCGGGCGGTCGCGCAACGACCAGGTCGCCACGCTCTTCCGGATGTGGCTGCGGGATGCCGCCGGCCGGGTCGGCACCGGTGTGCTGGACGTCGTCGACGCCCTCGTCGCCCAGGCCGGGGCGCATCCGGACGCGCCCATGCCAGGGCGCACCCACCTGCAGCACGCCCAGCCCGTCCTGCTCGCGCACCACCTGGCCGCGCACGCGCACGCCCTGCTGCGCGACGTCGACCGGCTGCGCGACTGGGACCGCCGGGCGGCTGTCTCGCCGTACGGGTCGGGCGCGCTCGCCGGCTCGTCGCTCGGGCTCGACCCCGAGGCCGTCGCCGCGGAGCTGGGTTTCGACTCGTCGTCGGCCAACTCGATCGACGGCACCGCGTCGCGCGACTTCGCAGCCGAGGCCGCGTTCGTGCTGGCCATGGTCGCCGTCGACCTGTCCCGGATCGCCGAGGAGGTGATCCTCTGGGCCACGGCGGAGTTCGGCTACGTCACGCTCGACGACGCCTTCTCCACCGGCAGCTCGATCATGCCGCAGAAGAAGAACCCGGACGTCGCCGAGCTGGCACGCGGCAAGGCCGGGCGGCTCATCGGCAACCTTTCCGGGCTGCTCGCCACGCTCAAGGGCCTCCCGCTCGCCTACAACCGCGACCTGCAGGAGGACAAGGAGCCGCTGTTCGACTCGGTCGAGCAGCTGGAGCTGCTGCTCCCGGCCGTCGCCGGGATGGTGGCCACGCTCACGTTCCACACCGACCGGCTCGCCGAGCTGGCCCCGGCCGGTTTCACCCTCGCAACGGACGTCGCCGAATGGCTGGTCCGCCAGGGCGTGCCGTTCCGGGTGGCGCACGAGGCCGCGGGCGGCTGCGTGCGCGCGGCGGAGGCCCGCGGTGTCGGGTTGGCGGACCTCACCGACGCGGAACTGGCCGCCGTCCACCCGAGCCTGACCCCGGACGTGCGTGCCGTGCTGACCGTGGCAGGCTCCATCGCGTCCCGGGCCGCCCGCGGTGGCACCGCCGGTGTGCGGGTCGCCGAGCAGCTCGCCGACCTGCGCGCCACCGCCGCCACCGCGCGGCAGGCCCTCATCCGAGTTGGAGGATCAGCATGACCACGCCGGGGCTGGAGGACGCCCGCACCGCCTACGAGAAGCTCCGGGCCGAGGGCATGAAGCTCGACCTCACCCGGGGCAAGCCGTCGGCCGAGCAGCTCGACCTCGCCACCCCGATGCTGAGCCTGCTCGGCGCAGCCGACTTCCGCGCCGCCGACGGCACCGACACCCGCAACTACGGCGGCCTGCACGGCCTCCCGGAGCTGCGGGCGCTCTTCGCGCCGTTCCTGCAGGTGCCGGTCGAGCAGCTGGTCGCGTCCGGCAACTCCAGCCTCGAGGTCATGCACGACACGCTCGTGCACGCGATGCTCAGCCCCCTGCCCGGAGCGGAACGGCGCTGGGCCGACGAGGAGCGGGTGGTCTTCCTCGCCCCCGTCCCCGGCTACGACCGGCACTTCTCCGTGTGCGAGCGGCTCGGCATCGAGATGGTGACGGTGCCGATGACCGCCGACGGTCCCGACATGGCCGTCGTCGAGGAGCTGGTGGCCACCGACCCGACGATCAAGGGCATCTGGTGCGTGCCGAAGTACTCCAACCCCACGGGCGCGGTGTACTCGGACGAGACGGTGCGCAGGCTCGCCTCGATGCCCACGGCGGCACCCGACTTCCGGATCATCTGGGACAACGCCTACACCGTGCACCACCTCACCGACGACGAGGTGGAGATCGCGGACCTGCTGGCGCTCGCCACCGAGGCGGGCAACGCGAACCGCCCCTTCGTCATCGGCTCCACGTCGAAGATCACCCTGGCCGGCGCGGGCGTGGCGTTCCTCGGCGCCTCGGCGGAGAACATCGACTGGTGGCTCCGGCTCACCTCCAAGCGCACGATCGGCCCTGACAAGACCAACCACCTGCGCCACGTGCGGTTCCTCCGCGACGCGGACGGCCTGCGCGAGCACATGCGCAAGCACCGCGAGATCATCGCCCCGAAGTTCGCGGCGGTCGACGAGGTGCTCACGCGCGAGTTCGCCGGCACCCCCGGCGTCGAGTGGTCGAAGCCGGTGGGGGGTTACTTCGTCACGCTGACCGTGCCGGAGGGCACCGCCACCGAGATCGTCCGGCTCGCCAAGGAGGCCGGCCTGGCGCTCACCCCCGCCGGCGCCACGCACCCGTACGGCGAGGACCCGCAGGACAGCACCATCCGGCTCGCGCCGACGTTCCCCGTGCTCGCCGAGGTGCGCAAGGCGATGGAGGGCGTGGCGGTGTGCGTGCGGCTGGCGCTGGCCGAACGTGGGTGACCTCCTCCCGCGGGAGGAGCTGGCCGTCGACGTCGTCGAGGCGGCCGTGCGGCTGCTCGGCTGCACGGTCGTCTCGGACACGCCGGAGGGCGCGGTAGCCGTCCGGCTCGTCGAGGTGGAGGCCTACCGCGGCGCCGACGATCCGGCGTCGCACAGCTTCCGCGGGCGCACGCCGCGCAACGCGGTGATGTTCGGGCCGGCCGGGCACCTGTACGTCTACTTCGTCTACGGCATGCACTTCTGCGCCAACATCAGCGCGCTGGAGGACGGAGAGGCCGGCGCGGTGCTGCTGCGCGCGGGCGAGGTCGTGTCGGACCTCGCGGTCGCCCACGTGCGGCGGCCGACGGCACGGCGTGACGACGATCTCGCCAAGGGTCCGGCCCGGCTCGCGTCGCTGCTCGGGCTGGGGCGGGAGCACAACGGCGTCGACGTGACCGATGCCACGTCCCCGGTGCGGCTCCTGGCCGCGCCGCCCGTCGACCGCGCGCTCGTGCGCACGGGCCCGCGGGTCGGGGTGGCGGCGGCCCACGAGCTGCCGTGGCGGTTCTGGCTGGACGGCTCGCCCGCGGTGAGCCAGTACCGGCCCGGTCGTGGCGCGCCGATCACTTCGACTGGACGAGCAGGGTAGGGCAACCTAACCTTCGCGCGTGATCGTCCGCCTGCGTGCCTTCGTGGCCTTCCTGGCTGCCGCCGTCCTGATCAGCGCGTGCGGGGGAGGTGGATCCGCCCCCGGGGCGGAGGCGCCGCCGGCTGCGGGGCCAGATGGCGCGTTCCCGGTCACGGTGCAGCACTCGCTCGGCTCGACCGAGGTTCCGGCTGCGCCGCAGCGCGTGGTGTCGCTCGGATATACCGATCAGGACACGATCCTCGCGCTCGGTGTGGTGCCCGTCGCCATCCGCGAGTTCACCGGCAACCGGCCGGCGGCCACCTGGCCGTGGGCGAGCGACCGCCTGCAGGGCGGGCAGCCGCAGGTGCTCACGGGTGAGGTCAGCACGGAGGCGATCGCGGCGCTTCGGCCCGACCTCATCGTCGCGGTGTCGGCCGGGCTGACCCAGGAGCAGTACGCCACGTACTCGCGCATCGCGCCCACGATCACGCAACCGCCCGGCGCGGACGCGTACCAGACCGCGTGGCAGGACGCGACCCGCCTGATCGGCACCGCGCTCGGCAAGGCGGCCGAGGCCGAGCGCCTCGTCGCCGACCTGGAGGCGCGGTTCGCCGCGGTTCGCGCGCAGTACCCGCAGTTCGGCGGGAAGCGGGCCGCGGTGGCCGCGGCGAGCTCGAGTGGCAACGGTCACTACTTCGTGTGGACCTCGGACGACAACCGCGGGCGTTTCCTCACCGCACTCGGCTTCACCGTGCCCGCGCAGTTCGACGAGCTGGCCGCCGGCGACTTCTACGCCGACATCAGCGGCGAGCAGCTCGGCCTGCTCGACCAGAACGACCTCGTGGGGTGGATCACGATCCCCGGCACGCCGAACCCGGGGATCTCCCAGCAGACCGGCGCGGCCGCGTTGCGCGTGGCCCGGGAGGGTCGTGTGGTGGAGCTCACCGAGGAGCAGGGCGTCGCGCTCTCGTTCAGCAGCGTGCTCAGCCTCCCCGCGCTGCTCGACGAGCTGCCGGCCGAGTTCGCCGCGCGTCTGGGCGGCTGAAATGCCCTAGTCACGGTGGGGGAGGATCGACGTGTGGGAACGAACATCCTCGACGAGCTGGAGTGGCGCGGCCTGATCGCGCAGAGCACCGACCTCGACGCCTTGCGCCGAGACCTGGCGGACGGCGTGCTCACCCTCTATGCCGGGTTCGACCCCACGGCGCCCAGCCTGCACGCGGGCAACCTGATGCTGTTGCTCACGCTGCGCCGGTTCCAGCAGGCGGGGGCGCGGCCGATCGTCCTCGCCGGCGGTGCCACCGGGATGATCGGTGACCCGCGTGACGTGGGGGAGCGGGCGCTGAACAGCGCCGACACGGTGCTCGACTGGGCGAACCGGATCCGGGGCCAGCTGGAGCGGTTCGTCGACTTCGACGGCCCAAACGGGGCGCTCGTCGTCAACAACCTCGACTGGACCGGCGGGCAGACCACGCTCGAGTTCCTGCGGGACGTCGGGAAGCACTTCTCGGTGAACGTGATGCTGAACCGCGAGACGGTCAGACGGCGGCTCGCCGGCGAGGGCATGTCCTACACCGAGTTCAGCTACCTGCTCCTGCAGAGCCAGGACTACCTGCACCTGTACCGCGAGCACGGCTGCCGGCTCCAGATCGGCGGGTCCGACCAGTGGGGCAACATCGTCGGCGGGGTGGACCTGATCCGGAAGGTCGAGGGCGCTGCCGTGCACGCGCTCACCACGCCGCTCGTCACCGACGCCGAAGGCCGCAAGATCGGCAAGTCCACCGGCGGCGGCAGCATATGGCTCGACCCGGGGATGACCTCCCCGTACGCCTGGTACCAGTACTTCGTCAACGTGGCCGACGCCGACGTCATCCGCTACCTGCGCTACTTCACCTTCCTCTCGCGGGAGGAGATCGACGAGCTGCAGCGAGAAGTCGCCGAACGGCCGCATGCGCGCGCCGCCCAACGAAGGCTGGCGGGGGAGCTCACCACGCTCCTGCACGGGAGACGCGCCACGGAGCAGGTGATCGCGGCCAGCTCGGCGCTGTTCGGCAGGGGTGATCTCAGGGAGCTCGACGCCGGCACGCTCGATGCCGCCCTAGCGGAGGTGCCGCGTGCCGACGTCTCGGTCGGCGAGCGCCCGACGATCGTCGACCTCCTGCTTTCCACCGGGCTGGCGGACAGCAGGAGCGCCGCCCGGCGCACGGTCGCCGAGGGCGGGGCGTACGTGAACAACGCCAAGGTTCCCGACGAGGACTGGACGCTCGACGAAGGTGATCTCCTCGCGGGGCGGTGGGCCGTCGTGCGCCGGGGCAAGCGCAACCTCGCCGGCGTCCGGGCCAGCTGAGCCCTCCGCGCGGGGACGGGAACACGAGCCCGTCCCCGCGCGTTGGACACGGGTGGAGCGAGCATCGCGCCCAAACGGCCTCTGACCTGCGGGAACACCCTAAAGGGACCCCCCGGTGAAAGGGCCTCCGACGGGGGTGTGTAACTTTCTCCTCGTCGCCACGGCGGGCAGCACGACAGACCGGGACGGAATCTCCGGCCCAGAGTCAGCCCCCGGATCACGGCGGCCGCCCCGGAAGGCCGAGCACCACGGTGCTAGCCTGAAGGAGTGGGCCTGGCGGAGCTTGACTCCGCGCCCAGGACCACGTACCGTGTGAAAGTTGCCCCGGCCCGGTCCGCGAGGATCGCATGGTGTGCGGGTGTCTCTTGAGAACTCAACAGTGTGTCGAGCTTTATCATGAATTGGTTTTATGCCAGTTTGTTTTCGACCTGCGACCCCGTCGCAGGTCTTGCTAGAGCCAGATTTTGTTGGAGAGTTTGATCCTGGCTCAGGACGAACGCTGGCGGCGTGCTTAACACATGCAAGTCGAGCGGTAAGGCCCCTTTGGGGGTACACGAGCGGCGAACGGGTGAGTAACACGTGGGTGACCTGCCCTCAGCTCTGGGATAAGCCCGGGAAACTGGGTCTAATACCGGATATGACCTGCTGTTGCATGACAGCGGGTGGAAAGTTTTTCGGCTGAGGATGGGCCCGCGGCCTATCAGCTTGTTGGTGGGGTGATGGCCTACCAAGGCGACGACGGGTAGCCGGCCTGAGAGGGCGACCGGCCACACTGGGACTGAGATACGGCCCAGACTCCTACGGGAGGCAGCAGTGGGGAATATTGCGCAATGGGCGAAAGCCTGACGCAGCGACGCCGCGTGGGGGATGACGGCCTTCGGGTTGTAAACCTCTTTCGACCGGGACGAAGGGAAACTGACGGTACCGGTAGAAGAAGCACCGGCCAACTACGTGCCAGCAGCCGCGGTAATACGTAGGGTGCGAGCGTTGTCCGGAATTATTGGGCGTAAAGAGCTCGTAGGCGGTGTGTCACGTCGGTCGTGAAAACTTGGGGCTTAACCCTGAGCGTGCGGTCGATACGGGCATCACTTGAGTTCGGCAGGGGAGACTGGAATTCCTGGTGTAGCGGTGAAATGCGCAGATATCAGGAGGAACACCGGTGGCGAAGGCGGGTCTCTGGGCCGACACTGACGCTGAGGAGCGAAAGCGTGGGGAGCGAACAGGATTAGATACCCTGGTAGTCCACGCCGTAAACGGTGGGCACTAGGTGTGGGGGCCATTCCACGGTCTCTGTGCCGCAGCTAACGCATTAAGTGCCCCGCCTGGGGAGTACGGCCGCAAGGCTAAAACTCAAAGGAATTGACGGGGGCCCGCACAAGCGGCGGAGCATGTGGATTAATTCGATGCAACGCGAAGAACCTTACCTGGGTTTGACATGCACTAGACGCGTCTAGAGATAGGCGTTCCCTTGTGGCTGGTGTGCAGGTGGTGCATGGCTGTCGTCAGCTCGTGTCGTGAGATGTTGGGTTAAGTCCCGCAACGAGCGCAACCCTCGTTCCATGTTGCCAGCGGGTTATGCCGGGGACTCATGGGAGACTGCCGGGGTCAACTCGGAGGAAGGTGGGGATGACGTCAAGTCATCATGCCCCTTATGTCCAGGGCTTCACACATGCTACAATGGCTAGTACAGAGGGCTGCGAGACCGCGAGGTGGAGCGAATCCCTTAAAGCTAGTCTCAGTTCGGATCGGGGTCTGCAACTCGACCCCGTGAAGTTGGAGTCGCTAGTAATCGCAGATCAGCAACGCTGCGGTGAATACGTTCCCGGGCCTTGTACACACCGCCCGTCACGTCATGAAAGTTGGTAACACCCGAAGCCGATGGCCTAACCCCTTGTGGGAGGGAGTCGTCGAAGGTGGGACCGGCGATTGGGACGAAGTCGTAACAAGGTAGCCGTACCGGAAGGTGCGGCTGGATCACCTCCTTTCTAAGGAGTCTCGCCGTGTGGTGGGGTTGGCCGATCCTGTTCTTCGGGGTTGGTTCTCCTTTTCCTTGATTCCATGCTCGGGCTGCTCCTTCGGGGGTGGTGCGGGTGTGGCTGGGTGGAACATAGAGTCCGATTCATGGTTCTCCGGATCTAGGTTCGGGGGTTCGACACGCTGTTGGGTCCTGAGGGGACACCCTGTTCGGGGTGTTTCTTCTGGCCCCTGGCCTCGATCGCCTAACGCTCCGCTCGTCGGGGTGGTGGTGGTCGGCGAGGGTTGGGGTGTGGTTGTGCGTTGAGTGTTGCATAGTGGATGCGAGCATCTTGTTGTGAATAAGTGTTTAAGGGCACATGGTGGATGTCTAGGCATCAGGAGCCGATGAAGGACGTGGGAGGCCGCGATAGGCCTCGGGGAGCTGTCAACCGAGCTGTGATCCGAGGATTTCCGAATGGGGAAACCCGGCACCCGTCATGGGGTGTCACTCATGCCTGAATACATAGGGTATGAGGGGGAACGTGGGGAAGTGAAACATCTCAGTACCCACAGGAAGAGAAAACAACCGTGATTCCGTGAGTAGTGGCGAGCGAAAGCGGATGAGGCTAAACCTCGGTCGTGTCAAGCCGGCAGGCGTTGCGGCTGGGGTGTTGTGGGATTTCGTCGTTGGGGTTCTGCCGAGCTCCAGATGGTGTTGTGTGGTGTTAGTGGAAGACTTCTGGAAAGGGTCGCCGTAGTGGGTGAGAGCCCCGTACGCGAAAACGCCGCACGTGTCATGGACGTTGTTCCCGAGTAGCAGCGAGCTCGTGGAATTTGCTGTGAATCTGCCGGGACCACCCGGTAAGCCTAAATACTCCCTGATGACCGATAGCGGACTAGTACCGTGAGGGAAAGATGAAAAGTACCCCGGGAGGGGAGTGAAATAGTACCTGAAACCGTGTGCCTACAAGCCGTCAGAGCTTTTCGAAGTGATGGCGTGCCTTTTGAAGAATGAGCCTGCGAGTTATGCTTCGTGGCGAGGTTAACCCGTGTGGGGTAGCCGTAGCGAAAGCGAGTCTGAATAGGGCGTGTAGTCGCGGGGTGTAGACCCGAAGCGGAGTGATCTACCCATGGCCAGGGTGAAGCGACGGTAAGACGTCGTGGAGGCCCGAACCCACCAGGGTTGAAAACCTGGGGGATGAGCTGTGGGTAGGGGTGAAAGGCCAATCAAACTCCGTGATAGCTGGTTCTCCCCGAAATGCATTTAGGTGCAGCGTCGCGTGGTGGATGCCGGAGGTAGAGCACTGGATGGGCTAGGGGGCCGACAAGCTTACTGAACTCAGCCAAACTCCGAATGCCGGTATTTCTAGCGCGGCAGTGAGACTGCGGGGGATAAGCTTCGTAGTCGAGAGGGAAACAGCCCAGATCACCGGCTAAGGCCCCTAAGCGTGCGCTAAGTGGGAAAGGATGTGGGATCGCCCAGACAACCAGGAGGTTGGCTTAGAAGCAGCCACCCTTTAAAGAGTGCGTAATAGCTCACTGGTCAAGTGGTCCTGCGCCGACAATGTAGCGGGGCTCAAGCGCACCGCCGAAGCCGTGGCAATGCCACATTAGATCCGCTTCTCCTCTTCGGAGGAGTTGTGTAGTCGTGGTGTTGGGTAGGGGAGCGTCCTGCATCCGGTGAAGCGGCCCTGTGAGGGAGTCGTGGAGGGTGTGGGAGTGAGAATGCAGGCATGAGTAGCGAATGCAGAGTGAGAACCTCTGCCGCCGAATGACCAAGGGTTCCTGGGCCAGGTTAATCCGCCCAGGGTGAGCCGGGACCTAAGGCGAGGCCGACAGGCGTAGTCGATGGACAACGGGTTGATATTCCCGTGCCCGTGACAGTGCGCCCGTGCCGAGGCCGGTGATGCTAACCATCCGAACCCGCTTGCTGGCCTTCGGGCTGGCTTGTTGGGGGAGCGTGGGGCCCGATCCGGTAGTAGGCAAGCGATGGGGTGACGCAGGAGGGTAGTCCCGCCAGGCGGTGGTAGTCCTGGTGTAAGCCTGTAGCCCGACATGTAGGTAAATCCGCATGTCATCAAGGGTGAGAGGTGATGCGTAGCCGATTGAGGCGAAGTAGGATGATCCCATGCTGCCGAGAAAAGCCTCTAGCGAGTGCTGTTGCGGCCCGTACCCTAAACCGACACAGGTGGTCAGGTAGAGAATACCGAGGCGATCGAGTGAACTGTGGTTAAGGAACTCGGCAAAATGCCCCCGTAACTTCGGGAGAAGGGGGGCCGGAGGCTCTGAAGCCCTTTGCGGGCTAGGGGCAGCCGGCCGCAGAGACCAGGCCCAAGCGACTGTTTACTAAAAACACAGGTCCGTGCGAAGTCGCAAGACGATGTATACGGACTGACGCCTGCCCGGTGCTGGAACGTTAAGAGGACCTGTTAGCTCTTCGGGGCGAAGCGGAGAATTTAAGCGCCAGTAAACGGCGGTGGTAACTATAACCATCCTAAGGTAGCGAAATTCCTTGTCGGGTAAGTTCCGACCTGCACGAATGGCGTAACGACTTGGGCGCTGTCTCGACCACAGACTCGGCGAAATTGCACTACGAGTAAAGATGCTCGTTACGCGCGGCAGGACGGAAAGACCCCGGGACCTTTACTACAGCTTGGTATTGGTGCTCGGTTCGGCTTGTGTAGGATAGGTGGGAGACTGTGAAGCTGTCACGCCAGTGATGGTGGAGTCGTTGTTGAAATACCACTCTGGTCGAATTGGGTGTCTCAACCTCGGGCCATGATCTGGTTCAGGGACAGTGCCTGGTGGGTAGTTTAACTGGGGCGGTTGCCTCCCAAAGTGTAACGGAGGCGCCCAAAGGTTCCCTCAGCCTGGTTGGCAATCAGGTGTCGAGTGTAAGTGCACAAGGGAGCTTGACTGTGAGACTGACAGGTCGAGCAGGGACGAAAGTCGGGACTAGTGATCCGGCACCTCCTGGTGGAAGGGGTGTCGCTCAACGGATAAAAGGTACCCCGGGGATAACAGGCTGATCTTGCCCAAGAGTCCATATCGACGGCATGGTTTGGCACCTCGATGTCGGCTCGTCGCATCCTGGGGCTGGAGTAGGTCCCAAGGGTTGGGCTGTTCGCCCATTAAAGCGGTACGCGAGCTGGGTTTAGAACGTCGTGAGACAGTTCGGTCCCTATCCGCCGCGCGCGCAGGAGACTTGAGGAAGGCTGTCCCTAGTACGAGAGGACCGGGACGGACGAACCTCTGGTGTGCCAGTTGTCCCGCCAGGGGCATGGCTGGTTGGCTATGTTCGGAAGGGATAACCGCTGAAGGCATCTAAGCGGGAAGCTCGTTCCAAGATGAGGTCTCCCACCACCTTGCGTGGTTAAGGCCCCCAGCAGACCACTGGGTTGATAGGCCAGAGATGGAAGCCCAGCAATGGGTGGAGTTGACTGGTACTAATAGGCCGAGGGCTTGTTCACAGCAAGTTGTTTGCATCCACTATGCGACCCTGAGCGCACAGCTACGTTCATTTTGGCGCATCCACTATGGTTTCATATAATTTGATAGTGTTGTCGGTGGTTTTGGCGGAGGGGGAACGCCCGGTCCCATCCCGAACCCGGAAGCTAAGCCCTCCAGCGCCGATGGTACTGCACTCGTTAGGGTGTGGGAGAGTAGGTCGCCGCCGACATTCAACGTTCAGTGGGCCCCCGCCAGCAGGCGGGGGCCCACTTTTGTATCCTCTGTAGGTGAGTATCGCGGATGGTTCCGGCGATGACCGCCCGCGAGAAGATCGCGACAGCGGCCGTGGAACCGATGATCGAAAGAGCCGACCCGTAGGCGGCGCGGCACGAGGCCGGCAGGGCGACGAACGCGGCCGTGGAAAAGGCGCGCCGCGGGTCGGATCCGGCTGGAACGACCGCGGCGGCGCCCGGCAGGGCGAAAACGATCGGCGTGGCCGCGACGATCGGCGGCCGTACGAGCAGCGGGAGCGGCGGGAAGGCCGCCCGGATCGCGCCAGCGGCGGTCGTGAGGGACGGCCCTGGGCCGGCCGGGACGACCGCGGGACCTCCGGCGACCGAGGAGCGGGCCGGGAGACCGGCGGGCGTGGTGGCCGGCAGGGCGACTCCCGACCGGGGGCCCGCCGGAACGACGGCGAGCGCACCGACCGGGGAGCACGAGGCGACAGGCCGCGCGGGGACTTCCGCGGCGGCCGGGACGACCGTGCCGGGCGCGACAACCGTGCCGGGCGCGACGACAGAGGCGGTGACCGCGGCTACCGGCGCCGCGAGGACGGTCCGGCCGGGCGCGACGATCGCCCTGGGCGCGAGCGCCGTCCCTACGGCGGCGGACGACCCGGGGCCGGAACGCGGGATGACCGCGGTGGTGGCGATCGACGCCCCTGGTCGGATCGCGGGGATGCCCGGGGTGGCCGGGACGACCGCTCGGGTGGCGAGCGCCGTCCGTGGGTGGATCGCGGCGCTCGCGACGACCGTTCGGGCGGTGACCGGAAGCCGTGGGCCGACCGCGGAGACAGCCGGGGTCGGCGGGACGACCGCCCTGCCGGTGAGCGTCGGCCGTGGGTGGACCGGGGTGCTCGCGACGACCGTTCCGGCGGTGACCGGAAGCCCTGGTCCGATCGCGGAGACGCGCGCGGCCGCGACGACCGCTCGGGCGGTGACCGGAAGCCGTGGACGGAGCGCCGGGACACCCGCGGCGGTCGCGACGACCGCTCCGGTGGCGAGCGGAAGCCGTGGGCCGACCGCGGCGCCGCCGGGGGTCGGCGCGACGACCGTGCCGGCGGGGATCGGCGGCCGTGGGCGGGCCGTGACGACGCCCGCGGTGGTCGCGACGACCGGGTTCGTGACGAGTCGCGCGGCCGCTCGGACGAGCGGTCCAGGGGCGAACGCGGCGGGTACGAGCGGGGCC
The DNA here is from genome assembly GCF_006717045.1 of Pseudonocardia cypriaca. Taxonomy (NCBI): domain Bacteria; kingdom Bacillati; phylum Actinomycetota; class Actinomycetes; order Pseudonocardiales; family Pseudonocardiaceae; genus Pseudonocardia; species Pseudonocardia cypriaca. Next base: position 829,846 of record NZ_VFPH01000002.1, on the reverse strand, counting down.
CCAGCTCGACCGGCCGCCCCAGCTCCACCGGCCGGCCGGCGGGTGGTTCCGGTCGTGGCGACCGGCGGCCGGACCGTCGCGAGGAGACCCGTTCGTCCTCCGGCGCGCCGCACCGGCAGCAGCGGCCCGACGGCGTGGCCGCCCACACCACCCCGAGGGTGCCCGAGCCCGCACTGACCGACGACATCACGGCCGGAGAGCTCGACGCCGAGGTGCGGCGCGACCTGCGCGGCCTGCAGCGCGACACCGCCGACACCGTGGCCCGCCACCTGGTGGCGGCAGGCCGCCTGGTGGACGAGGACCCGGAGCTCGCGCTCGAGCACGCCCGGTTCGCGCGGGCGAGGGCGTCCCGGATCGCGGTCGTGCGCGAGGCGGCCGGCATCGTCGCCTACCACGCGGGGGAATGGGCCGAGGCGCTCGGCGAGCTGCGTGCCGCACGGCGCATGGGGGGCGGACCGGGGCACCTGGCGGTCATGGCCGACATCGAGCGTGCACTCGGCCGGCCCGAGCGCGCACTGGAGCTCGGCCGCGGTCCCGAGGCGCGTGAGCTGGGCCGGGCGGAGAGCATCGAGCTCGCCATCGTCGCCGCCGGAGCCCGGCGGGACCTCGGTGAGCTGGACGCCGCCGTCGTCAGCCTGCAGATCCCGGAGCTGGATCCCGCACGCCGCGACCCGTGGAGCGCTCGGCTGTTCTACGCGTACGCCGACAACCTGCTCGCCGCCGGCCGCGAGTCGGACGCGCTGCAGTGGTTCGTGCACGCCGCCGACGTCGACGACGACGGCGAGACCGACGCCGCCCTGCGGATCGCCGAGCTCACCGGTGAGCCGCTGCCGGAGGACGACTTCGACCTCGGCGTCGAGGACGACTCTCCGGCCGACGCCGAGGGCGAGGACGCGGGTTCCGCCACGGACGACGTCGAGGCCGAGCCTGCGGGTTCGGCCGTCGACACAGCGGAGGGGGGACCGGGCCCGGACTCCTCGACGTCCGAGCCGGCGGACGCCGACCCGGAGCTGGGCGGCACTGCGGGCGAGGCCTCCGCGACGGACGCGCGGACCGATGCGCCCACGACCGAACCCGATGGTGTCGAGGCTGCCGGCTCCGACCCGGAGCCCGAACCTTCGGACGAGACCGGTCCGGTGGATGGTGCGGACGCCGAGGCGAGCGACACCGAGGCTGCCGACTCGGGCGTGGAAGGCGGCGCGGACGAGGAGCGCGATCGCGGAGCCTCCGGGTGAGCGACGACCTGCTGAGCCGCCACGACGTGCTGCTGGCCGACCTGGACGGCACGCTCTACCGCGGGCCGTCCGTGGTGCCGGGCGCGGTGGAAGCCGTGCGCGGCGCGGCGGAGCGGGGCGTGCGCACGGTGTACGTCACCAACAACGCGTCGCGCAGCCCGTCGTCCGTGGCCGAGCACCTCGCCGAGCTGGGGTTCGCGGCGAGCAGCGAGGACGTCGTCGCGAGCTCGCAGGCCGCGGCCACCATGCTCGCCGAGCAGCTGCCGGCGGGCGCCCGGGTGCTCGTCGTGGGCGCCGAGGCCCTCGCCGCGGAGGTCACCGCGCGCGGGCTGCGGGTCGTCACCACGGCGGGCGAGGCCGACGCGGTGGTGCAGGGACACAGCCCGCACACGGGCTGGGCGCAGCTCGCCGAGGCCACGGTCGCGGTGCGCGCGGGCGCGCTGTGGGTGGCGTGCAACCTCGACGCGACCCTGCCCACCGAGCGCGGGCCGCTGCCCGGGAACGGGGCGATGGTCGGCGTCGTGCGGCTCTCCACGGGGCGCGAGCCGCAGGTCGCCGGCAAGCCCGGACCCGCGTTGCTCCTGGAGGCGGCGCGGCGCACGGGGGCACAACGCCCGCTCATGATCGGTGACCGTCTCGACACCGACATCGAGGGCGGTCGCGCCGCGGACATGGCGACGTTGCTCGTGCTCACCGGTATCTCGGACGCGGCGGAGCTGCTGGCCGCGCCGCCGCAGCTGCGGCCCGACTACGTGGCCGCCGACCTGGACGGACTCACCGCCCGCCCCGAGGACCTCGCGTTCGGGCCGCGGCCGGGCTGGGACGTCCGCGTGCCCGAGCCGGGCACCGTCGTGCTGTCCGGTTCGGGCGCCGACCCGGTGGACGCGCTGCGCGCCCTGTGCGCCGCCCACTGGGCGGCCGGTGGCGGGCCCGTCCACGTCACCGCAGACGGGGACGACGCGGCCGCCGCGCTGGGCGGCCTCGGTCTCGACGTGGTCGACTCGGCTACCGTGGCGGGAGTCGGGAAGCACGACCAGACGGGGGGAGCCGACCGATGACAGTTCCCATGCCGGGGCCGCCACCGCGCACGGCCGACCCCCTCGACGCCGTCCAGCAGGCCGTGTCCGCCCTCGAAGGGCTGGCCGACCGGCCGCTCGGCGAGCACGTCGAGGCGTACGAGCGCGTGCACACGGCGCTGTCCGACGCGCTCGCCGCCGGGTCCTCGGGCGGCGCGTGACCGCGGTGGTCACCCGATCCCGTCTCGACGCCGAGCTCGTCCGGCGCGGGCTGGCCCGCTCCCGGCAGCAGGCGGCCGAGCTGATCGAGCAGGGCCGCGTCGTCGTCCGCGGTGTGCCTGCGGGTAAGGCCGCCACCGTCGTCGACCGCGACACCCCGGTCGTCGTGCAGCGCGTCCACGAGCGTGAGTGGGCGTCGCGGGGAGCCCACAAGCTGATCGGCGCACTCGACGCGTTCGGCGTGGACGTCACCGGCCTGCGCTGCCTGGACGCGGGCGCGTCCACCGGAGGGTTCACCGACGTGCTGCTGGACCGCGGAGCGGCCGAGGTGGTGGCCGTCGACGTGGGGTACGGGCAGCTCGTGTGGCGGTTGCGCAGCGACGAGCGCGTGCGGGTGCACGACCGCACCAACGTCCGCGCGCTCGAACCGGCGACGATCGGGGGCCATGTGGCCCTCACGGTCGCCGACCTGTCGTTCATCTCGTTGCGCACCGTGCTGCCGGCCCTCGTCGCGTGCACGGCGGAGGACGGAGAGCTCCTGCCGATGGTCAAGCCGCAGTTCGAGGTGGGGAAGGCGCGGTTGGGTGCGGGAGGTGTGGTGCGCAGCCAGGAGCTGCGGCTCGCGGCGCTCACCGAGGTGGCGGTGGCGGCGCGGGCGCTCGACCTGGTGCTGCGCGGGGCCGTCGCGAGCCCGCTGCCGGGCCCGTCGGGCAACGTGGAGTACTTCCTGCGGCTCGCCCGCTCCGGTCCCGACGCGGGCGACGGCGTGCTGGCCACCGCTGTCGAGGAGGGGCCGTGACGCGGGAGATCCTGGTCGTCCTGCATTCGGGGCGCGCCACCAACCGCCGCACCGCCGCGGCCGTCGCGCACCGGCTAGCCGCCGCCGACGTCCGGCTGCGGGTGCTGGGTGAGGAGTGGGCGGAGGTGCAGGACGGAGACCTCCCGACTGCGCTCACCCCGCGGATCGTCGAGGGCAGGCCCGGCTGCGCCGAGGGTGCGGAGGTCGTGCTGGTGCTCGGTGGCGACGGCACCCTGCTGCGCGCCGCGGAGATGGCCCGGCCGGTCGGGGTGCCGCTGCTCGGGGTGAACCTCGGCCGGGTCGGGTTCCTCGCCGAGACCGAGCAGGAGTCGCTCGACGAGGCGCTGGACGCCGTCGTCGAGGGCAGCTACTCGGTGGAGGAGCGGATGACGATCGACGCGGTCGCCCGATCCAACGGGGACGTGATCGCTCGTACCTGGGCGCTCAACGAGGCCACGGTCGAGAAGAGCAGCCGGGAGCGGATCCTCGAGGTGGTGCTCGAGGTGGACGGGCGGCCGGTGTCGGCGTTCGGCTGCGACGGCGTGCTCTGCGCCACGCCGACCGGCTCCACCGCGTACGCGTTCTCCGCGGGCGGGCCGCTGGTGTGGCCGCAGGTCGAGGCGTTGCTGCTGGTGCCGAGCAACGCGCACGCGCTGTTCGCCCGGCCCATGGTGATCGCGCCGGACAGCGAGGTGGCGGTCGAGGTCGACCCGACGGGGCCGCCCGCGGTGCTGGAGTGCGACGGGCGCCGGACGTTCGCGCTGCCGCCCGGATCGCGGGTCGAGCTGGCCCGCGGCGACAACCCGGTGCGGATGGTGCGCCTGGACGGGCAGCCGTTCGCCGACCGCCTCGTCCGCAAGTTCGACCTGCCCGTGCGGGGCTGGCGCGGCGCGCCCGGGACCCCACACTAGGACTGCCTGTCCGGGTGGCGCCGTACGCTTCGGCCCATGCTGGCCGAGATGCGGATCCAGGGCCTCGGCGTGATCGACGACGCGACGCTCGAGCTGGACCCGGGGCTCACCGTCCTCACCGGCGAGACCGGTGCGGGCAAGACCATGGTCGTCACCGGCCTCTCGCTGCTCGGCGGCGGCCGGGCCGAGGCGTCCCGGGTGGCGGGCGGCGCCCGGCGTGCGGTCGTGGAGGGCAGGTTCACCGCCGACCCGGCGGCGCTCGCCGTGGCCGACGAGGTGGGCGCCGACGCCGACGAGGACGGCACCCTCATCGCCGTGCGCACCGTGTCGGCCGACGGGCGGTCGCGGGCGCACCTCGGGGGCCGGTCGGTACCGGTGGGGGTGCTGTCGCGGCTCGCGGAGGCGACCCTCGCGGTGCACGGGCAGAACGACCAGCTGCGCCTGCTGCGTCCGGCCGAGCAGCGGGCGCTGCTGGACCGCTTCGCAGGTGACGCCGTCGCCGGGCCGTTGGAGCGCTACCGCGCCGTGCGGGCGGAGTGGCAGCGGGTCACCGCGGAGCTGGCCGAGCGCCGCGACGGCGCCCGGCGCCTCGCGCAGGAGGCCGACATGCTGCGCCACGGTCTCACCGAGATCGAGGCGGTCGACCCCCGGCCGGCGGAGGACGTCGAGCTGGTCGACCTCGCGCGCCGGCTGGCCGCGGCCGACGACCTGCGCGAGGCAGCCACGGCCGCGCAGGCCGCCCTCGTCGGCGCCGACGAGCTCGACCCGGACGCCCCGGCCGCGCTCGCGCTGATCGGCGATGCCCGGCACCGGCTCGCCGCCGCAGGCGATCCCGAGCTCTCCGGGCTGGACGCCCGGCTCGGCGAGGCGCTCGCGCTGCTCGGCGACGTCGGCACGGAGCTCACCGCTTACCTCGACCGGCTCGACGCCGATCCCGAGCGGCTCGCGCAGGTGCTCGCCCGGCAGGCCGAGCTGAAGGCGCTCACGCGCAAGTACGCCGCCGACATCGACGGCGTGCTCGCCTGGGCAGCCGCCGCTCGGGAGCGCCTCGCCGGCCTCGACACCTCCGACGAGGCCCTCGCCGCCCTCGCCGCCCGCCGCGACGAGCTCGCCGCAGAGCTGGCCCGCCACGCGCAGGTCGTCACGGCGGCGCGCACCGAGGCCGCCGCGCGCCTCGCCGAGGGCGCCACCGCCGAGCTGGCCGGCCTCGCGATGCGCGACGCGCGCCTGCAGGTGTCGGTCACACCGCGGGAGGCGGGCCGCGACGCCCCCGACGCCCTGCAGGTCGGCGGCGCGCTGCTGGCGGCCGGCACTGACGGCGTCGACGAGGTCGAGCTGCGGCTGGTGGCCCACGCAGGTGCCACCCCGCAGCCGCTGCACAAGGGCGCCTCGGGCGGCGAGCTCTCCCGCGTGATGCTCGCCCTCGAGGTGGCGCTCGCCGGAGCCGACCCGGTGCCCACGATGGTGTTCGACGAGGTCGACGCCGGGGTGGGCGGCCGCGCAGCCGTCGAGATCGGCCGCAGGCTCGCCCGGCTCGCAGCGCGCCACCAGGTGATCGTGGTGACCCACCTGCCGCAGGTGGCCGCCTACGCCGACCGGCACCTCGTGGTCGACAAGTCGTCGGCCGGGCAGAACGGCGCGGGCGGGACGGGACGGGTGCGCAGCAGCGTGCGCACCCTGCCCGAGGCCGACCGCATCGTCGAGCTCGCCCGGATGCTCGCCGGCCTCGAACACACCGACACCGGCCGCGCCCACGCCGAGGAGCTCCTCGCCGCGGCCCGCGCCCATCGGGAGGCCGACCGGGCGGCCGCGGCGAACGGGTCGGTGGCAGGCCAGAAGAAGCGCCGGAAGGCCTCGGCCGCGGCGGGGTGAGATCACGCCCCAGCGGCGGCCCGTATCGAGACAGTGCCGTAGGTCTGTGTCGCAGGCTTCTCGGTGGGGCCTCCTGGGGTTGAGGTCTCCTGTCTCGAGGTCTTGCCTCGTCAGGGCCTCCTGGCGGCCCCGCGCAGTGTGCAGGGCCGCCCCTCACAGTTCAAGGGCGCTGCGCGTCGCTTCGCGATCGCTGACGCGACCCTTGACCTGCGAGCCTCTGCGACCCTTGAGGCCCGCTACGCGGGCAGGCCCCGTGCCTGCCCCTTTGGCGCGCGGCGCCGCCAGGAGGCCGAAGTCGGGCATCTCCTTGCCCTCGCGCACCCGGTCACTGCTCACGCACCTCTAGTCGGCCCATGCATCCCGTTGACGGGCCGCGTGGCCTGAGAAGGGGTGTGTGAGCGGCGGAGATCGCCCCGATGTGGCTGATGATCGGCGGTTGGGCGCGTTTCCCGACGTCACGGGTCGGGAAACGCGCCGAAACACTGATCATGGTGGTGAGACCGCCTTCGGTGGCGCCGCGCGCAAAGAAGGGCAGGCCCACGCCTGCCCGCGAAGCGGGCCCAAGAGGGGTCGCAGAGGCTCACGGGTCAAGGGTCGCGAAGCGATCGCGCAGCGACGCCGAAGGCGCCCTTGAGGCGTGAGGGGCGGCCCCGCATGATGCGCGGCGCCAACGAAGGCCAGGTGGAGGCGGGCCTCGAAGATACGAGGCGCCGCTGAAGGCCTGGTAGAGGATGGCCTGGACAAGACGCGGACTGCTCTATCCGCGGGTGGTTCTGGGCGGCCATGTCTGCTCGATCAGCCTGCGACGAGCTCGATGACCGCGGCAGCCACCTCCTCCGGGCAGTCCTCGGGCAGGAAGTGGCCGCCGGGCAGTACGCGGGTGCGCAGGTCGGGCGCCCAGCTCGACCAGACCTCCTCGGGGTCGAACGGGAGGACCAGCTCACCAGGGTCCTGCCACATCGCGAGCACCGGCGCCTCGATGCGGCGGCCGGCCTGCCGGTCGGCCGCGTCGTGCTCGACGTCGACGGTGGCGCTCGCGCGGTAGTCCTCGCAGATCGCGTGGATCGCCTCGGGTCGGCGGCATGCGTCGAGGTAGGCGGCGCGGACCTCGGCGGGGATCGCGGCCGGGCGCCGCGACCAGATGTCGAGGAAGTGGCCGAAGAACGTGTCGGGGTCGGCCGCGATCATCCGCTCCGGGAGGTCGGCGGGGTGGGCGAGCAGGTAGAGGTGGAAGGCACGCCGCCCGTGCCCTGCAGCGCGGCCCACATGTCGGTCGTGGGGACGACGTCGAGCACGGCCACCCGCTCCACGGCACCGGGGTGGTCGAGCGCGGCCCGGAACGCGACCAGTGCACCGCGGTCGTGGCCGACGACGGCGAACCGCTCGTGGCCGAGCTCGCGCATGAGCGCAACCATCGTGGCGGCGGTCGTGCGCTTGGCGTAGCCGGGGGCCGGCGCGCTGGCGCCGTAACCGGGCAGGTCCGGGCAGACGACCCGGAAGCGCTCCGCGAGCAGCGGGGCGACCGCCCGCCACGCGAGGTGGGTCTGCGGGAAGCCGTGGAGCAGGAGCACGGGAGGCCCCGCGCCCCCGGTGGCCACGCGCAGGCGACCCGCGGCCTGCGACACGTCGTGGAGGTCGAAGCCGGGGATCTGCGGCGTCATGGCCCGAGGGTCCCGGATGACTCCGACAGTTCGGGGCGTGAACCCACGGTGACCGTCCGGCGTGCCTTCCCAGCAACTCGCGCGTCGAGTGTCACAGTGCGTGTATGAAGCTGTCCGGCCTGTTGCACCGCTCGCGTACGGCGCTGCCCGGGCTGTTCGGCGTCGCCCGGGTCGACCGGCGCACCGACGGCCTGCTCCGCCGCGTGAAGGCGGGCGAGATCGCCGTCATCGACCAAGTCGACCTGGACCGTTCCACCGCAGAGGCTCTCGTCTCGGCGCAGGTGGCGGCCGTCGTCAACGCGGCGCCGTCCATCTCCGGCCGGTACCCCAACCTGGGGCCCGAGGTGCTCGTCGCCGCCGGCATCGTGCTGGTGGACGACGTCGGCGCCGAGGCCCTGCGGGTGATCAAGGACGGGAGCCGGATCCGCATCCACGAAGGCGTGGTCTACGCCGGCGAGCTGGAGCTGGCGAGGGGCGTCGAGCAGAACGCCGACTCCGTGGCCGACGCGATGGTGGAGGCGAAGTCCGGCCTCACCCACCAGCTCGAGGCGTTCGCCGCCAACACCATCGAGTTCATGCGCCGCGAACGCTCGATGCTGCTCGACGGTGCAGGCGTGCCCGACGTCGAGGTCCGGCTGGCCGACCGCCAGGTGCTCGTGGTCGCGACGGGCTACGACCACGAGGCCGAGCTCAAGCAGCTCGCCCACTTCATCCGCGAGTACCGGCCGGTGCTGGTCGGCGTGGGGGCGGGCGCGGACGCGCTGATCAAGGCCGGGCACCGGCCGCAGCTCATCGTCGGTGACCCGAGCGAGATCTCCAGCGAGGCCCTCACCTGCGGCGCGGACGTGGTGGTCCCGGCCTTCGCCGACGGGCACGCGCCCGGACTGCACCGCGTGCAGGACCTCGGCGTGGGCGCCGTGACGTTCCCGAGCTCGGCCAACCCGGAGGACCTCGCCCTGCTGATCGCCGCGCATGGCGGCGCATCGCTCGTGGTCACGGTGGGGCTCTCGGCGAGCATGGCGGAGTTCCTCGACCGCGGGCGCTCGGGCAGCATCGCCTCGACGTTCCTCACCCGGCTGCAGCTGGGCGGGCTGCTCGTGGACGGGCGGGTCATCGCCTCGCTCTACCGCAGCCGGATCTCGGTCGGCGCGATCCTGCTGATGGCGGCGTCGGCGCTGGTCGCGGTGCTGGCCGCGCTGCTCGTGTCGGACGCGGGCGAGGCCGTGCTGGCGTGGATCTCCCAGGTGTTCGTGGGCCTCGTGCAGCAGATCAGGGACGTGACCGGGGGACTGTTCTCGTGATCTCTTTCCGCTACCACCTGGTGTCGATCGCCGCGGTGTTCCTGGCGCTGGCCGTCGGCATCGTGCTCGGGTCGGCCGGGGTGTCGGACCGGCTGCTGTCGGCCGTCTCCCACCAGGCCGACGACCTCGCGGGCCAGGTCCAGACGCTGCGTGCGGAGCGGGACGGCCTCGCCGCCGGCCAGCGCGCGTCCGACGAGTTCGCGCGGCGCGTCGGCCCCGCCGCCGTGCGCGGGCTGCTCCGCGGCAGCACCGTGACGCTGGTGACCTCGGGCGCCGACCCCGCCGACCGGGACGCCGTGCTTGCGCTCCTGCAACAGGCCGGGGCCGCCGTGGGCGGCGAGGTGGCGCTCACCCCGGCCGTCGGCGACCCGGCGCGCGGCGACCAGCTGCGCGCGCTGACCGCGGAGCTCCTGCCCACCGGCGCCCAGCTGCCGGCGGCCACCGACACCGGCAGCCTCGTCGGCGGTCTGCTCGGCGGCATCGTCCTCGCCCCGGCCGGCCAGCAGGGTGTGCAGCCCATCGCGGCCCAGCAGGCCGACGCCGTGCTGGCCGGGCTCGCGGCCGCCGGGTTCGTCGCGCCCGGCCAGCGGCCGCAGCCCGGGAACGTCGTGCTCGTGCTCACCGGTGGCGCGCTGCAGGGCGTCGACGCGGCCGACGCCGCCGCCGTCACCGCGCGGCTGGCCGCCCAGCTCGACCTGGCGGGCGGCGGCGCCGTCCTGGCCGGCCGCACCGGCTCGGCGGACGCCACCGGTGCCGTGGGTGTGGCGCGCGCGGAGCCGGGCATCGTCGAGCGGATCTCCACCGTGGACGACGTGCAGACCGGGGCCGGGCAGGTCTCGGCCGTGCTCGCGCTGCGCGAGCAGCTCGACGGGCGCGCGGGCAGCTACGGAACGTCGGCCACGGCCACCGGGGGAGCGGCGCCCGCCGCCTGATCGGGTGCCGGGCGTGCGACACGCGGGGGAGTTCGCCGAGCCGGCTGGTTCGTATGTACCCTGAAGACCCGTGCAGCCTCGCGCGACGCGTCATCTGTTCGTCACCGGCGGGGTAGCGTCCTCGCTGGGCAAGGGCCTCACGGCTTCGAGCCTCGGCCAGCTCCTCACCGCCCGCGGCCTGCGGGTCATCATGCAGAAGCTGGATCCGTACCTGAACGTGGATCCGGGCACGATGAACCCGTTCCAGCACGGTGAGGTGTTCGTCACCGAGGACGGGGCGGAGACCGACCTCGACATCGGCCACTACGAGCGGTTCCTCGACCGGAACCTCAACGGCCGGGCGAACGTCACCACGGGTCAGGTGTACTCGTCGGTGATCGCCAAGGAACGCCGCGGGGAGTACCTCGGCGACACCGTCCAGGTCATCCCGCACATCACCAACGAGATCAAGGACCGGATCCGCGCGATGGCGGAGCCGGACGAGGACGGCAAGGTCCCCGACATCGTGATCACCGAGGTCGGCGGCACGGTGGGCGACATCGAGTCGCTGCCGTTCCTGGAGGCGGTGCGGCAGGTCCGCCACGACGTCGGCCGGGACAACTGCTTCTTCCTGCACGTCTCGCTGGTGCCCTACCTGGCGCCGTCGGGCGAGCTGAAGACGAAACCCACCCAGCACTCCGTCGCCGCGCTGCGCAACATCGGCATCCAGCCCGACGCGCTCGTGCTGCGCGCCGACCGGGAGATCCCGGACGGCATGAAGCGCAAGATCAGCCTGATGTGCGACGTCGACACCGACGGCGTCGTCGCCGCCCCTGACGCCCCGTCGATCTACGACATCCCGCGCGTGCTGCACCGCGAGGGCCTCGACGCGTACGTCGTGCGCCGCCTCGGGCTGCCGTTCCGCGACGTCGACTGGACGGTGTGGGGCGACCTGCTCGACCGCGTGCACCACCCGGACGAGACGGTGCGGATCGCGCTGGTCGGCAAGTACGTCGACCTGCCGGACGCCTACCTGTCGGTCACCGAGGCGCTGCGCGCGGGCGGGTTCGCCCACCGGGGGCGCGTGGAGATCGTCTGGGTGCAGTCGGACGAGTGCCGCACGCCTGCGGGGGCCGCGGCGCACCTGGACGGCATGGACGGCGTGCTGATCCCCGGCGGCTTCGGCGTGCGCGGGATCGAGGGCAAGCTCGGCGCGATCCGCCACGCCCGCACCCGCGGCATCCCCACCCTGGGGCTGTGCCTCGGCCTGCAGTGCATGGTGATCGAGGCCGCGCGGTCGCTCGCCGGCCTCGCCGACGCCAACTCGTCGGAGTTCGACGAGCGCACCCCGCACCCGGTGATCTCCACGATGGCCGACCAGCGAGACGTCGTGGCGGGCGAGCGCGACATGGGCGGCACGATGCGGCTCGGCGCGTACCCGGCCGTCCTGAAGAAGGGTTCGGTCGTGGCCGCCGCATACGGCGCCCGCGAGGTGTCCGAGCGGCACCGGCACCGCTACGAGGTGAACAACTCCTACCGGACCCGGCTGGAGGAGGTCGGGCTGGTGTTCGGCGGCACCTCGCCGGACGGCAAGCTCGTCGAGTTCATCGAGCTGCCCGCCGACACGCACCCGTTCTTCGTCGGCACCCAGGCCCACCCCGAGCTCAAGAGCCGCCCGACCAGGCCGCACCCGCTGTTCAGCGCGTTCGTCAAGGCCGCGCTGGCCTACCGGGCCGCTGACCGGCTCCCGGTGGAGCTGCCGCCCCGCGAGCCCGCGACGGCCGGCGTGAAGGCGGCCGTGAACGGGGCGGGATCGTGACGGCGCCCCGGCACGAGTTCACGGTCGAGGCGTCCAAGGACATCTACGTCGGCAAGGTCATGGCCCTGCGGGCCGACGAGGTGGTCATGCCCGGTGGCGGGCTGGCCGTGCGGGAGATCGTCGAGCACCCCGGAGCCGTCGCGATCGCCGCCCTCGACGCCGACGACCGGCTCATGATGATCCACCAGTACCGGCACGCCCTGCGCAGGCGGCTGTGGGAGCTCCCGGCCGGGCTGCTCGACGTGCGTGGCGAGGACCCGCTGGTCACCGCGCAGCGCGAGCTGACGGAGGAGACCGGCCTCGCGGCGAGCGAGTGGTCCACGCTCGTCGACCTCGCGCCCTCGCCGGGCTTCACCGAGGAGGCGGTGCGGGTCTACCTCGCCCGCGGGCTCACCGAGGTGGGTCGCCCGGCGGTCGAGGGCGACGAGGAGGCCGACCTCACCACGCGGTGGGTGTCGCTGCCGGTCGCGGTGCGCATGGTGCTCTCGGGCACGATCGTCAACAGCACCACGGTGGCGGGCGTGCTGGCGGCCAACGCCCTCGCGGTCGCGCCGACGGCCGCGCGCGCGGCCGACGCGCCGTGGCCGGACCGGCCCACGCGGTTCGCGGACCGGGTGGCGGATCAGGTGCGCTGACCTCGCAGCCAGGTCAGAACCTGGTGCGCGTGCTGGTCCGGCGGGAAGACCGGGTAGAACGCGTGCTCGACCACGCCGTCGCGGATGATCAGGGTCAGCCGCTTGTAGAGCGTGAGCCCGCCGGCGTCGAACGTCGGTAGCCCGAGGGCGCCGGCGAGGCTGTGGGTGGGGTCGGAGAGCATCCGGAACGGCAGGTGGAGCCGCTCGACGACCTCGCGCTGGTAGTCGACGTCCTGGCTCGACAGGCCGAACACGTCGACCGCACCTGCGGCGCGCAGGTCCTGGTGGTGGTCCCGGAAGCCGCAGGCCTCCGGGGTGCAGCCACGCGCGCCGGGGATCGAGTCCCAGCCGTCGGGCGGCTCCGTGCCCGGGCGCGCGGTGAGCGGGTAGGCGTAGATCACCGTCCGGTCCGGGCCGAGCGCGTCGAGGCGGACCGTCGCACCGTCGGTGGCCCGCAGCTCCACGGGCGGCACCGCCGTGCCGGGCAGGTGGGCGGCCGCGCCGTCGTCCTCCGGAACGGGCAGGTCGGGCGGCAGCTGGGATCCGGTCATCGTCGTCGGATGCCGTCGTCAGGGACGCAGGAGGCGCCCGTCGGGGTCGGTGGGGTCCCCGGCGAGCATCACGATCCCGTCGATGAACGACCAGACCACCCCGACCCCGAACAGGACCAGCACCAGCTGGGCGACCGCGATCCCGGTGTGGCCGGTGTAGAAGCGCCCGGTACCGAACGGCAGGAACAGCTGCAGGAGGGCCGCGATCACCTTGAGGCGGTCGGAGTACGGGCGGCCCGTGACCGGATCCCGCCCGTACGGGGCCTCCAGGTCGTAGCCGGCCTGTGCGGGGACGGCCACCGTCGGCTGCGGCGCCATCGCGACGGTGGGTTGGTCCCGCGGGAGGTCGACGAAGAGCGGAGCGAGGTCCTCGGCCGTGCGGGCGGCGTAGGCGGCGCTCGTGCGCTCCTCGTACTCGGCGGCGTCGAGCCGGCCTGCGGCGTAGTGCTCGCCCAGCTCGCGGACCGCCGCCTCACGCTCGACGTTGCCGATGCGCACCGATGGCGTGCTCACGCCATCGACGGTACCGCTCCCGGGCGGGGTCTGCGTGGAACGCGGCGTGTGCCCGCAGCGAGATTCTCCCGGTCCGGTGTCGATACGGGCGCACCCCGTTCGTAGTGGGGTGAGAATGCGGGATGTGCCCGCCGACCAGGAGGAGGACCGGCATGGCGCGATACATGTTGTCCGTGCACAGCCGAGAGGGTGAGGTGCGCGAGCCGCCGACGGAGGAGGAGATGCAGCGGTCCCACGCGCAGCTCGGCGTCATCGAGCGGGAGATGGCGGCGGAGGGCGCGTGGGTGTTCTCCGCGCGCCTGCACGAGGCGGGCACCGCCACGGTCGTGCGCATGTCCGGCGACGAGGTCCTCACCACCGACGGTCCGTTCGCCGAGTCCAAGGACCACCTCGGCGGCTTCTACCTGATCGAGGCCGCCGACCTCGACGCCGCACTCGGCTGGGCGGCGAAGGTCACCGCGGCCATCGGGGTGCCGATCGAGGTCCGTCCGCTGGCCGGCTTCGCGGATGAACCACGCGCCTGACGGGGCGGTCGACGCGCCCCTGATCGGCCGGATCTTCCGCGAGGAGTCCGGCCGATCGGTCGCCGCCCTGATCGCGTTCTGCGGTGACATCGATGTCGCGGAGGACGCGGTGCAGGAGGCGTTCGCCATCGCGCTGCGCAGATGGCCCGACGTCGGGGTGCCGCCCAATCCCGGCGGGTGGATCACCACGACCGCCCGCAAACGCGCCATCGACCGGCTGCGCCGCGACGCTCGGGGCCGGATCCTGCTCGGTGAGGTGGCGGCACTCGCCGAACCGGATGGTCCGGAGGGGGGAGGAGCCGTGCCCGACGAGCGGTTGCGCCTCATCTTCACCTGCTGCCACCCGGCCTTGTCGGCCGAAGCACGGGTCGCGCTCACGCTCCGGCTGCTCGGCGGGTTGTCGACCGCGGAGGTCGCCAGGGCCTTCCTGATGGCGGAGCCGGCGATGGCGCAACGGCTCGTCCGGGCCAAACGCAAGATCAAGGCCGCCCGCATCCCCTACCGCGTGCCGGAGGACGAGGAGCTGCCGGACCGGCTGCGATCCGTCCTGGCCGTCGTCTACCTCGTCTACAACGCCGGGGTCCACAACGCCGGGCTCGCCGGCCCGGAGCTGTGTGCGGAGGCGATCCGGCTCGCGCGGATCCTGAGCGGTCTCATGCCCGACGAGCCCGAGGTGGCCGGCCTGCTCGCGCTCGTCCTGTTGATCGAGTCCCGGCGCGCCGCGCGCACGCTCCCCGACGGCTCCCTCGCGGTGCTCGGCGAGCAGGACCGTTCCCGGTGGGATCGCGCATTGATCGAGGAGGGGCAGGCAATCGTGCGCGGATGCCTGCGCCGGGACCGTCCCGGCCCCTATCAGATCCAGGCGGCGATCAACGCCGTGCACACCGACGCGGCCACCGCCGAGCAGACCGACTGGCCGCAGATCCTCGCCCTGTACGACCAGCTGCTCGCCATGGCACCCACCCCCGTCGTGGCCCTCAACCGGGCCATCGCCGTCGGCGAGGTGCACGGCTCCGCCGCCGCGCTCACCCTGGTCGACGAGCTCGACCTCGGCCACTACTACGCCTTCCACGCCACCCGGGCGGACCTGCTGCGCAGGCTGGGCCGCGACAGCGAGGCCGCGGACGCCTACGAACGCGCGGCCACCATGGCACCGACCGACGCCGAACGCGACTTCCTCAGGCTCGGCGGCAGAGGCAGACGCTGAGCGGGGATCACGGCTGCGCCAACTCGGCCGGTGTCGGGACCCGGCGGGACGCGAACGCGTCCCGGCCCGGCGGGTCTCCGGCTGCCAGCCTGCCCAGTCGGCCGAGGTAGTGGTGCCAACCGCCGTCGTGCGCGTCCGCGGCCGGTGCTGCCAGGCCGCGGTGCACGAGCTTCAGCAGCGTGCCGCCGTCGACCGTGGGCGTCAGGTCGATCTCGACCGTGGTCGAGCCGGGTGGGATCTCGACCTCCGGGCGTTCCCAGCCGTAGGTGAAGACCACCCTCCGCCCGGGGACGAGCTCGACGTAGGTCCCGGAACAGGTGTCGCCGTTGGCGTGGGTCCACCTGATGGCGCCACCCGGGCGGGCGTCCAGGACGGCCTCCTCCGCCATCCACCTCACGAACTCCGCCGGGTCGGTGAGCAGCTCGTAGACGACGTCCGCCGGCGCGGCGATCACCAGCTCCTGCGCGACGAGCTTCACGGCGCCTGCCCGCCGGCGTCCGGGTTCCCCGCCTTCGCCTCGGCCGCGGCGGTCAGGCGGCGCAGCGGCTCGGACCAGAAGTCGTCGAGGAACGACGCGACCTGGGCGATCCGCCCCAGATCGGCGCGGTACAGCCGCCGGTTCGCATCCACCCGCACGGTGACGAGCCCCGCCTCCCGCAGCTGCTTGAGGTGCTGGCTCGCGGCCGGCCGGGACAGGCCCGCCGCGTCCGCCAGCTCCGATGCGGGCCGCTCGCGGTCCCACACCAGGCGCAGCATCGTCCGCCGGCTCGGGTGCGCGATGGCGCGGATCGCCTCGTCCGACGGATCGTCCGACGGGCCGGCGGCGGGGGTCACGGTCTGCGGCCCATCGCCCCGAGCAGCCGGTCCTGCGGCGAGGCGTCGACCGGGACGGCGACGGCCGGCCCGACGATCCCGCCCGCCCGGCCGCGTTCGGGCATGTCCGGGAGGAACATCGCGACGCACGCCTCGACGAGGTCGACGTCCAGCGTCGGGTCCTGCCCGGTTGCGACGGCGAGGTCCCAGGTGTGCACGAGGTTGTCCATGAACGTGCCTGCCGTCGCCTCGGCGACCGACCACTCGAAGCCCAGCGGTGACGCGCACCGCCGGTCCAGGACGCC
The DNA here is from genome assembly GCF_006717045.1 of Pseudonocardia cypriaca. NCBI lineage: Bacteria > Bacillati > Actinomycetota > Actinomycetes > Pseudonocardiales > Pseudonocardiaceae > Pseudonocardia > Pseudonocardia cypriaca. Next base: position 813,554 of record NZ_VFPH01000002.1, on the reverse strand, counting down.
GGGGCGGGCGAGCGCCTCGAGCGCCGCCGCCACACCGGCCCGGTAGTCGTCCGGGGTCGCTCCCCGGCGGACGGACGGCGGCTCTCCGGCAACGGCCGCGAGCAGGTAGTCGGTGGACCCCGTCATGTGGTCGATGAGCTGCTGCACGGACCACTCCGAACACGGTGTCGCTCCCGTCCGCTGCTCCGGGGCGACCGCGTCCATGATCGTGGACGCCCGGGCCGTCGCCCGCTGGAACAGCCTCACCGGGTCGGTGTCGTTCATCGGCCCTCCTGATTGCAGTGGGCCTTAATTAAGGCACTGCTGAATCTACCCGTCAAGCCGCTAGCTGTGGAACAGCACGCTGCGACAGGCCAGGTGCAGGGCGAGCCGCTCGTCGGGGTCGGTGAGCTCCACGCCGAGCAGCTCCTGCGCCTTGGCCATGCGGGTGGCGACGGTGTTGCGGTGGACCCCCAGCACCGCGGCGGTCTCGGTGAGCGAGGACTCGGCGTCGAGGTAGGCGGTGAGGGTCGCGAGCAGGTCGCCGGGCTGGTCCCGCAGCGGTTCGAGCAGGGAGCGCGCGGCGGGGAGGAACGTGTCGGTGCGGGTCCAGGCGAGCAGGAGCTGGCCGAGCCCGAGCCGGTCGACGTGCACGAAGTAGCCGCTCGCGGAGCGGGTGGCCGCCAGGCGGGCGGCGTCGCCTGCCTCGCCGAGGGTGCGGGCCAGGCCGGTGGCGTCGCGGTACAGCCGGCCGACGCCCATGGCGCTGGGCAGGGTGGATCGCAGGAGCCACTGCGCGCGGCGGGCCGCGGCGGCGTGGCGGTGCAGCTCGGTGGCCGACGGCTCCTCGGCGAACGTCGTCCAGGCGCTCCACCCGCGACCCTGCTCGACGACCAGCGCGTGCAGGTGCGCCGTCCCGAACGCGCGCAGCACCTCGGGACGCATGGCCAGCGGGTCGACGGTGTCCGGGACGTCGATGCGGATCCCGACGTGCCAGCCGTCCAGCTGCCAGCCGGCGTCGAGAGCACGACGGCGCGTGCCCGGGTCCGGCTCGGCCTGCACGAGCTCGGCCAGCAGCGACATCCGTAGCCGGGCGTCCCGCTCGACGGCGAGCCGGTTCTCGGCCAGGCGCTGCCCGACCGCCCCGGTCGCCACCCCCAGCGCGGCCCGCACGGCAGCCAGTTCCGCGGGGATCCCCGGCGGGACGGCGGCCGCCAGCACCGTGGGCCTGCGTCCCGTGCCGACGGGACGGGTGAGCAGGGCTCGCGGGTCGGCGGGGCCCGGTTCGGGGCCGGCCAGCCGGTCGCCCGCGCCGTCGAGCAGCCACACCGGGCGGCGCCACGCCGCGGCCAGCGCGGCCACCAGCTCGTCGACGCCGCCGCCGGTGGCCGAGCACACCGCGGCCGTGGTCGCGACGAGCGCGGCCACCACCTGGTCGGACTCGCGCAGCAGGCGCGCGGCGGCCATCGCGGCGGCGAGCGGGTCCGGAGCCCCGAGCACGGTGAGCCCCACCCGCTCGGCGAGCAGCCGGCTCGCCACCCGCAGCGGTTCCCCGCCGGGGAGCAACACCGCCGCCGCCTCCGCCGCGGCTGCCCGGCGCAGCAGCGCGTCCAGGTGCCAGTCCTCGCGGTCGCCGGACAGCGCGACGGCGAGCAGGGCGTCGGGGGCCGTGACCACCTCCGCCCGGAGGTCGGCGACGGTGAGCACGCCCCGGACGGGCACCCCGTCCGGCCCGCCGCCGGGGACGGCGAGCACGCTGACGGCGGCCCAGTCGGGGTGGCGCAGCAGCGCCTGCAGGACGAGCGGAGCGTCGGTCACGACGCGCCCCGGACCGGCTCGGGGAGCAGTACGGCGTCGCAGTCGAGCCCGAACGCGCGCGGGTCGACGTGCCGAAGCCGCTCCGGGGTGGCGCGCCACCACGGCGGGCCCGGGAGCGCCACGGCGAGGACGTCGTCGCCCATGCGCAGCCCGTCCACCGGGATCGGGGCCGCGGTGCGCCGGTCGAGCAGGCACAGCAGGTCCGGGCAGCTCGCGACCGGCTCGCCGTCGAGGATCGCGAGCAGGTACTCGTTCTCCGCCTCGACGCGCAGCACACCGCCGCCGTCGTCGACGACCGTGACGCCGGCCCGGCCGAAGGAGGAGGAGGGATGCCGGGCGATCTCCACGATGCGGCCTGCGGCGAGCACCCGGCCGCCGAGCGCCGCGGCCACCTCGGCCGGGCCGGGCCGGACGAGCCCCGCGTGCGCGCGTCCCAACCCGAGCGCCCTGGCGAGGGTGCCGACGCAGGCGTCGGTGACGAGGAGCCGGGCAGGCACCGGCGCCAGCGCCCCGCCGGCCCACCCGCCGCCCTGGGCCACCACCGTGCGGGCCACCCGCTCCAGCGCGACCGCGTCGGCGTCGTCGACGAGCACGATCTGACCGCTCGCCTCGGCCAGCGCGTACGGGGTGAGCGCCCCGCCTGCGACGGCGCGGGTGAGCTGGTCCAGGCGGGGGAGGGCGCGACCCATGAGGTCGGCGTCGACCAACGGGAGCCCGAGCTCGCCCGCCGCCACCACGGCGAGCGCGCCGTTCTGGCCGGCCGCCTCGTAGGGCATCAGCGCGGCGGGCGTGACGCCGGTCCAGCGGGACAGGGCCCGCACCGCCCGCGTGATCTCCTGCCCGCTCGGCAGCTTCTCGGCCAACACCCTGGTGGCGCCGAGCATCCCGACCGCGACGACCGGAGCGTCGCCGAGATCGGCCGGGTCGTGCAGCTCCACACCGCCCGCCGCGAGCGCGCGGCGCAGGCCGTGGCGGAACGGCAGCGGGTCGCCACCTCCGCCAGAGCCGAGCAGCTGAAGCCCGACGACGAGCGGGTCGACGTCGGCGGTTCCGAGCCGGACACCCGCCATCCGCGAATGGTCGCAGATCAGGGAACCGGAACGGCGTCCTCGACGGGGCGGAACTCCTCGGTGAGCCCGAAGCAGGACGGCCCGAACACGGCGAGGGCCTCCGGCGTGCGCATGATCTCCGGCGTCGAGATGCCGATCACGACGACCCGCTGGCCGTACCGCAGCGTCTCCGTGGTGATCGGCTCGCCCGACTCGGCCTCCAGCACGCAGATCAGGTCCGGGACGATGCACCGCACCACGCCGTCGACCTCGGCGACCAGCGTCTCGTTCTGGAACTCGGTGCGCAGGGTCGAGGTCCCGTCGAAGGAGACGAACCTGGCCTTGCCGCGGGCGAACCCGTCGACCGTGCGCCGCTCGACGTCGGCGACCTTGCCAGCGAACAGCACGCGCAGGTGCGAGTACAGGGTGGGGGCCAGCACCTCGGTGAGCGCCGAGATCGGATCCCGCAGCTGCTCGCGGGCCTCCCGCAGGGCCCTCCCGACCGCGAGGCCGAGGGAGAGCGTGCGGGGGATCGCGGTGCGCTTGACGTCGGCTCCGGACATCGCGTACTCCGCGATGAGCGCCGCACCGCCCATCCGGATGGCCGCGCCACGGGCGAGCCACTCCATCCGCTCGTTGTCCGGGCCGGTGTCGATGGTGACGGTCTCGCCGTGGTCGCCCGAGACCACCATCGGCGACCCGGGCACCCCGTACACGCCGAACGTCTCCATCTGCAGCTCGGGGAACGCCCGGCCCATCCCATCGGCGTCCACCACGGGCAGGCCCGCGGTGGCGGCGACCACCAGGGGGATCATCGAGTTGATCCCGCCGCACTCGATCGGCATCGTGGCGTCGGCCCGCCGGCCGAGGTGCGTCTCCAGGGTGCGGAGCGCGCGGACCGCCTCGTCACCGCGGGGGATCTTCTCCACCATCACGGTCGGTGCGCCCATCATCGCGGTGGGAACCACGAACGCGTCGTCCGCGACCTCGTCGGGGTCGAGCACGGTCACCGGGCCGTACTCGCGCATGGCGGCCTCGACCATCAGCCGGCCGATGTGCGGGTCGCCGCCGCCACCGGTGCCCAGCAGCGCAGCGCCGCGGGCGAGGTCGGGCAGGTCCTCCGGCCTCAGTTGCCACGTCATGGGCGCTCCCGGGCGTCGAAGCGGACGGGGTCGGTGTCGTAGCCGAAGTAGCGCGGGCCGACCAGGGCGATCCCGCCGGGGGAGTGCCAGCGCTCGTCGGTCGGGGCGGCCAGCACCGTGACGCGGTGGCCGAAGCGCAGCGCCTCGGTGGTGACGGGCTCGCCGGTGTCGGTGTCGAGCACGACGATCAGGTCCGGCGTGGTCACCTCGACCACACCGTCGCGCACCGCCATCAGGTGCTCGTTCTGGAACTCCAGAGTGAGGTCGCCCGCAGCCGACCTGCTCGCAGGGTCGGCCATCGGCGAGGCACCGGAGATGATCGCCGTGCCGCGGGCGAAGCCCGTGAGGGTCCGGCGGGCGACGTCGCTGACCTTGCCGGTGTGCAGCACCCGCCCGCCCAGCTCGTCGGCCACTGCGGCCACGGCGTCGCCGTGCACGGCGCGCACCCGGTCGAGCCGGTGGCCGATCCGGGTGCAGAGGCTCAGCGTGCCGGGCACGAGGGCGTCGCGGGCCTGGGCGCCGCTCATCACGTAGTTGGAGATGATCGCCGCGCAGCCCATCGTGATCGTCAGGGAGCGGGCGAGCGCCTCGGCCGCGTGGTTGTCCACCGTGTTCAGGACGCCGATGTTGCCCTTCTCGTCGGCGATCGACATGGGGGTGCAGGGGATGCCCGACAGTGTCGGCAGCACCATCTGTAGCTCGGGGAACGCGCGGCCCATCCCGTCGCCGTCGACGACCGGTAGACCCAGCTGCGCGGCCGCAACCAGCGGGAACGTGGAGTTGACGCCGCCGGCCTCGATGCAGGCGATGTGCGTCGGGGTGACGCCGAGGAACTCCGCCAGCGCGGCGACCGCGGCCCCGATCCGTTCCGTCGACGGGGTCTTCTCGACCATCACGGTGGGCGCGCCCATCATCGCGACCGGGAAGACGACGGCGCCGTCGGGCAGGTCGGCGGGGTCGACGAGCCGGACGGGCCCGTGCTCGCGCAGCGCCTGCGCCGCGAGCAGCCGCCCGATGTAGGGGTCGCCACCGCCTCCGGTGCCGAGGACGGCGGCGCCGCGGGCCAGTGCCTCGAGGTCGTCCGCGCCGATCGTGGTGAGCCGATCGGTGATCACCCCGGTCACGCGCGCCGTCCCGCCGCCTGCTCGATCCGCAGGTCCCCGACGGCCTTGCAGCGGATGCGGGTGGCGTTGCCGGGCAGGTAGGGGATCGGCACCTCGTCGAAGTCGACGATCTCGACGGTGGCGGGGTCGGCGCCGGCCACCACCGCGCGGTCCACGGCCTCCTGGCGGGCCTCGTCGACCGCGGCGTCGCGCCTGCCGGGGGCGATCGCGAACACCCGGTCGACCTCCCCGCCCACCTGCGCGATCGCCGCGCCGATGGCGTTGGCCACGGCGAAGTGCTCCGGCCGGTGCACCGCGCCGAGGCCGGGGAAGGACTCCGGCAGCAGCACCGAGCCGCCGCCGACGGCCACGACCGGCAGCGGGTCGGCGGAGATCCGCATCCGGTCCACGACGTCGGCGACGTCCGTGGCGATCCGTTCGAGGGCCGCCGCGACGTCGGCCGGGTCGAGACCGGCGACCAGGGAGCGGTCGCCGATCTCAACCCGCCCCGTCGCGACGGCGACGTCGGTGGCGGTCAGGACGTTGCCCCCGAACACCAATGCCTGTTCGGTGAGGCGGTAGCCGACCGAGTCGGGCCCGACGGTCGTGTCGGTGCCGGTACCCCGGACCAGGCTGCCGCCGCCGAGACCGACGGACAGCACGTCGGGCATGCGGAAGTTGGTGCGGATGCCGGCCACGCTGACCTCGACCGTGGCCTCGCGCGGGAAGCCGCCGGTGAGCACGCCGACGTCGGTGGTGGTGCCGCCGACGTCCACGACGGCGCAGGTGCCGAGCCCGGACAGCACCGCGGCGCCGCGCATCGAGTTGGTCGGGCCGGACGCGAACGTCGCCACCGGGTACCGGCGGGCGAACTCGACGTCCATCAGCGTGCCGTCGTTCTGGCTGAGGTAGAGCGGCGCGGTGATGCCGTGACCGGCGATGGAGGCGGCGAGCCCGTCGACGATGCCGGCGGCCAGCTCGCGCAGTGCCGCGTTGATGATCGTGGCGTTCTCGCGTTCGAGCAGGCCGACCCGGCCGATCTCGTGCGAGAGGGAGACCGGGACGTCCGGGCCGATGACCTCGGCGACCAGCTCGGCGGCTCGCACCTCGAACTCGGTGTTGACGGGGGAGAACACCGACGAGATCGCCACCGAGCGGACGCCGTTCGCGGCCATGTCGGCGGCGTGGCGGCGCAGCTCGTCCTCGTCGAGGGCGGAGATCGGGCGGCCGTCGAACTCGTGGCCGCCGTGCGCGAGGTAGGCGCGTCCGGCGATCGCCTCCACGAGGCGACCCGGCCAGTCGACCATCGGCGGCAGCGACGCCGTGGCCGGCAGGCCGAGGCGCAGGGCCGCCGTCGGGGCGAGATCACGCGCTTGCACCAGCGCGTTGATGAAGTGCGTGGTGCCGATCATCACCGCCTGCACGTCGGCCGGCGGGAACGGGTGCCCGGCCTGCAGCCCGTCCAGCGCGGTGACGATGCCGGAGGTGACGTCGGGCGTGGTGGCCGCCTTGACCGCGGCGAGCACCCGGTCGCCGTCCATGAGCACCGCGTCGGTGTTGGTGCCCCCGACGTCGATCCCGATCCGCATTCAGACGCTCTCTTTCTGGTCCACGGGCTGGAAGCTGTCGATCGTGCGGCTGACCCCGACACCGCGGACCAGGCCGAGCTTGCCCGCCACGACGTAGAGCACGAACGCGGCGGCGAGCGAGTTGATGCTGGGCAGGCCCCAGCTGACGAAGTGGCCGATCAGCGCGGCGCCGAGCCAGATGACGAGTGTGGCGGGGACCCAGGTCGGGGCCGTCTCGGGCACGGTGCCCGCGGCGCGGGAGCGCTCCAGCTCCGGCCGCCACTGCTTCACCACGAAGTACTCGGCCACCATGATCCCGGCGATCGGCGGGAAGGCCACGCCGAGCACGGTGAGGAAGCCGATGAAGCTGTCGAGGATCCCGCCGGCGGCCAGCACGCTGCCGACCACGCCGAGGACCAGGGTCACCATCGCGCGGTTGACGTGCTTGCCGAACACCGTGCCGACGAAGTTCACGACGCCGAGCCCGGAGCTGTAGAGGTTCCAGTCGTTGATCTTCAGCGTCCCCAGGATGATCACGAGCGTGCCGACCCAGCCGACCGAGGACGTCACGATCGCGATGATGTCGTCGGAGCGGATGGCGTGGGCCAGCAGCACGCCCGACATCCCGATGAGGTACTCACCCACGGTGAACCCGACGACCGTCTGCTTGACGACGTCGGCCGCGCTGCGGTTGAACCGCGTCAGGTCGGGGGTGATCACGGCGCCGACGATGAAGCCGCCCGCGACGAGCGTGGTGCCTTCCAGCAGGGAGAGGCTCGGCCCGGGTGGTGCGGAGGCGACGAGCGTGCCGAAGTCGTGGTCGAAGAGCTCGCTGCCGATCGACCACGCGACCAGCACGAGGAACGACGGCACCGTCAGGTAGGCCACCCATTTCATCGAGGCGAAGCCCCAGAGCACGATGAACGTGACCGCCAGCCCGAAGAGCAGCGACCACGCCCAGAACGGCAGCACGCCGATCAGGCTGACCAGTCCTTGCGCCGAGACACCGGACTGGATGCCGAACCACCCGATCAGCGAGATCCCGATCGCGACCCCGACCACGGCGCTGCCGCCGTGGCCGAACCCGGTCCAGCGGGTGAGCAACGAGGTCTGCAGGCCCTCGCGGCTGCCGATGATCCCGACCCCGATCGAGACCAGCTCGAGGATCACCGCGCCGAACGTGAACGCGAGGAACGCGTCCCAGAAGCCCATCCCGAACCCGAGCGTGGAGCCCAGCAGGAACTGGCTCAGCGCCGAGACCTGCCCGAACCGTTGCACCGCGACGGTCCACCAGGAATGGCGTGCTGCGGCCGGGACGCGGGTGAGCGCGTAGTCGTCGACACCCACATGTGCTGCCACGATGACCTCCTCGGGCCGTTTGCGGAACCGTAGGCGCTGGTCAGAGGGTGGTCACGAGGCAGAGTGCTCGGTCGGATCGGGGCGACAGTGCACTGTGCACAGCTGCGCACTCGTCAGACAAGTGGTCTACGCTGAGGGTCCGTGACCGGAATGCGCTTCGGAATCTTCGTTCCCCAGGGCTGGCGCCTCGACCTCGTCGGCATCGACGCCAAGGACCAATGGCCCACGATGAAGGCCCTCGCCCAGCGGGCCGACGTCGGGCCCTGGGAGTCGATCTGGGTCTACGACCACTTCCACACCGTCCCCGCCCCCACCGACGAGGCCACGCACGAGGCCTGGACGCTCATGTCGGCCCTCGGCGCCGTCACCGAGCGCGTCCGGCTCGGCCAGATGTGCACGTGCATGAGCTACCGAAACCCCGTCTACCTCGCGAAGGTCGCCGCCACCTGCGACCACGTCTCGGGCGGCCGCATCGAGATGGGCATCGGCGCCGGGTGGTACGAGCACGAGTGGCGCGCGTACGGCTACGGCTTCCCGGTCGCCCGGGAGCGGCTGCGGATGCTCGACGAGGGCGTGCAGATCATGCGGCAGGCCTGGACCGAGGGCAAGGCGTCCCTCGACGGCAAGCACTACCAGGTGGACGGCGCGATCGTGCGTCCGCTGCCGCTGCAGGAGGGCGGCATCCCGCTGTGGATCGCGGGCGGCGGCGAGCAGGTCACCCTCAAGATCGCGGCGAAGTACGCGCAGTACACCAACTTCATCGGCACGGCCGACGTCTTCACCCGCAAGTCGGAGATCCTCAAGGGACACTGCGACACCGTCGGCACCGACTACGACAAGATCGTCCGGTCCGCCAACTTCAACGTCCTCATCGGCGAGACCGAGGCGGACGTGCAGAAGCGGATCGAGGAGGCCAAGGCCCGCCTGGAGCCCTACGTCGGGGCCGAGAAGGCGGAGAACTCCATCGCGCAGTGGACGCTGAACGGGGAGAGCCCCACCGTCGGCACCCCAGCCCAGATCGTGGAGAGGCTCGGGAAGTTCCGGGAGCTGGGCCTGACCTACGGCATCTTCAACTTCCACGAGTCGGCGTACGACCAGTCGGGGATCGAGCTGTTCGAGCGTGAGGTGATCCCGGCGCTGCGCTGACCCGATGTCAGCAAAGCCACTTTCATGACGTCACGTGACATGAAAGTGGCTTTGCTGACGTTCGGGACCGGCGCGCCGCCACCCGCTCGGGTGCATGGTCCGGGAGGATCGGTTCGTGGGTGCGCGGCCGGGGGACGTCGTCGAGGCCTTCCTGCACCACCTCGCCGTGGAGCGGGGGAGCGCGGCCAACACGCTCGCCGCGTACCGCGCCGACCTCACCCGCTACCTCGACCACCTGCGCGCCCGCGACATCGACGACCTCGCTGCGGTGCACGAGGCCGACGTCGCGGCGTTCGTCCCGGCGCTGCGCAGCCCACCGCTGAACCTCGCCGCGTCCTCGGCGGCCCGGGCGCTCGCCGCGGTGCGCGGGCTGCACCGGTTCGCCGTACGGGACGACCTCGTGCCCGTCGACGTCGCCCGTGACGTCGCGCCTCCCGCGCTGCCGGCGCGGTTGCCGCGGGCGTTGTCGGTCGACCAGGTCGAGCAGCTGCTGGCCGGCTGCATCGGCGACGGCCCCGTCGCGCTGCGCGACCGCGCCCTCCTTGAGGTGCTGTACTCGACCGGCGCCCGGATCTCGGAGGCCGTCGGCCTCGACCTCGACGACCTCGACACCGGCGCCCGCACCGTGCTGCTGCGCGGGAAGGGCGGCAAGCAGCGCCTGGTGCCGGTCGGGCGGCCTGCGCTCGCGGCCGTCGACGCATACCTGGTGCGGGCCCGGCCCGCGCTCGCGACCCGCGGGCGGGGGAGCCCGGCACTGCTGCTGAACGCGCGCGGGGGGCGCCTGTCGCGGCAGAGCGCGTGGCACGTCCTGCGCGGGGCGGCCGAGGTGTCCGGGCTCACCGCCGAGGTCTCGCCGCACACGCTGCGGCACTGCTTCGCGACCCACCTGCTCGCCGGCGGGGCGGACGTCCGGGTCGTGCAGGAGCTGCTCGGCCACGCCTCGGTGACCACGACGCAGGTCTACACCCACGTAACGGTGGACACGCTGCGCGAGGTCTACGCCACCTCCCACCCCCGCGCCCTGCGCTGAGACCGCAACTCGCGCGCACTCGAACCGCGACTCGCGGGGTCACCCGCAGCCGGGCACGTCCTCCAGCCGGTGCCAGACCGGGATCTCGCGCTCGCGGGCGATCGTGACGTCCTGGTCGGCACCCTTCGACTCGCCGGGGAGCCGCAGGACGCCGTCGCAGTGCTGCAGCAGCCGCTCGGCCGTCGGGTACATGACCTGCTCGGCCAGGGGGTCGGTGACGCCGGTCGCGCCCGCGCTGCGCAGCACGGGGAGCGCGACCCATTCGCCGATCATCGGTACGTGCCCGGCCCGGAACAGCGGCCACGCCGCCTCCTCCAGCCGGCCGAGGTTGGCGGCCATGAGTTCGGGGTCGTCGCCGGTGCCGGACCGGTAGGGGCCGGCGATCAGGACCATCAGTGGAGTCGACACGACTCGGCAGAGTAATGTGCAGAAGTCGGAAAGAACAAGGGAGAACGTGCATGCTCGCCGCCCAGCGCCGGGACCTCCTCCTCGAACGCCTCCGCGTCGACGGGCGCCTGGTCGCGAAGGACCTCGCAGCGGAGCTCGGCGTCTCGGAGGACAGCGTGCGGCGCGACCTGCGCGAGCTCGCCGCCGCCGGGCTCTGCCAGCGCGTCTACGGCGGAGCGCTCCCGGTCTCGCCTGCCATCGCCGACCACGCCGGGCGCGAACGCGTGGAACCGGCGAGCAAGGAACGGGTCGCCGCCGTGGCCGCCCGGCTCGTCGCACCGGGGAGCACGGCGATCATCGACGGGGGCACCACCGCGCTGGCCGTCGTGAGGGCGCTCCCGCTCGACCTCGCCGCCACCGTCGTCACGCACAGCCCGACCGTGGCGGCTGCGCTGGTCGACCACCGCGACGTCGAGGTGTTCCTGCTCGGCGGGCGCTTGTTCAAGCATTCGCTCGTGACGTGCGGCGCGGCCGCGGTCGAGGCGGCGCAGTCCGTCACGGCCGACGTGTTCCTGCTCGGCGTCACCGGCGTGCACCACCAGGCCGGCCTCACCACCGGCGACGCCGACGAGGCCGCCATGAAGCGGGCCCTCTCCCGCCGCGCCGCCGACACCTACGTGCTCGCGAGCGCGGAGAAGGTCGGGGCGGCGTCGCGGTTCGCCGTGCTGCCGCTCGACGACGTCACGGGCCTGGTCACGGACGCGGACCCGGACGTTCCGGCGATGCGCGAACTGCTGGCGGCAGGCGTCCAGGTGGTGGCCTAGCCGCCCGCGACACGCCCACGGACGGAGGGCACCCGAACCTCCCGGCCATCGGGCGGTAACGTTCCGGCTGCGTCGGCCACATCCGGCCGACAGGTCGGCCGACACGCGGCGGGGTGCGTTGGCGGTCGTCCACCCGGACTCTTACGCTGCGCGAATCGGCCCCTACTGGGCCGCCCGCCAGAGACCGGAGACCGCATGAACACGCCGCGGCCCTTCACCCCCCGCCCGGAGCCGCTCGACCACGAGACGAACGGCGACGAACAGTATGGCGACTACGAGGGTGGCGAGCTGGACGCCGCCGCCGCCGACTCCGCGGGGAGACAGCACTTGAAGGTGCCGGAACCTGCTCCGCTGACCGAGCACGGCCCGGCCCGGGTCATCGCGGTCGCGAACCAGAAGGGCGGCGTCGGCAAGACGACGTCGACCATAAACCTCGGGGCGGCGCTCGCGGAGTACGGGCGCAAGGTGCTGCTCGTCGACTTCGACCCGCAGGGTGCGCTGTCCGTCGGCCTCGGCGTGCAGGCGCACGAGCTGGAGACCACGATCTACAACCTGCTCATGGAGCGGGGAGCCGAGATCGACGACATCATCCGGCCCACGAACGTCGAGGGCATGGACCTGCTGCCCAGCAACATCGACCTGTCCGCGGCGGAGGTGCAGCTCGTCACCGAGGTCGGCCGGGAGCAGGCGCTCGGGCGGGCGATCAAGCCGGTGCTCGACCGCTACGACGTCATCCTCATCGACTGCCAGCCTTCGCTCGGCCTGCTCACGATAAACGCGCTCGCCTGCGCCGAAGCCATCCTCATCCCGCTGGCCTGCGAGTTCTTCTCCCTGCGCGGGGTCGCGCTGCTGATGGACACCATCGACAAGGTCCAGCAGCGCCTCAACCCGGACCTGAAGATCCTCGGCATCCTCGCCACGATGTTCGACCCGCGCACGCTGCACACCAAGGAGGTGCGCCAGCGGGTGATCGAGGCGTTCGGCGACCTCGTGTTCGAGGCCGTGATCAACCGGACCGTGCGCTTCCCCGAGACCACCGTCGCCGGGGAGCCGATCACCACGTGGGCACCCGCGTCGAACGGCGCGCAGTCGTACCGGCTGCTGGCCCGTGAGGTGCTCGCGCGGTGAGCGAGCCCGTGAGCGAGCCCGGCGCGTACCGCGGCCCCGGTCGATCGCCGTTCCGAGCACAGCGAGGTCCGGGCGGGTGACGGTCGTCGACGACGACGTGCCGGTGGTCGCACCGGCGCGCCCGCGCTTCCAGGTGCGGCTGCACAACTTCGAGGGTCCGTTCGACCTGCTGCTGCAGCTCATCGGCAAGCACGAGCTCGACATCACCGAGATGGCGCTGCACACCGTCACCGACGACTTCATCGCGCACCTCGCCGCGCTGGGCGACGACGCCGACCTGGACGAGACCACCGAGTTCCTGGTGATCGCGGCCACGCTGCTGGACCTGAAGGCCGCCCGGCTGCTGCCGAACGCCGAGGTGGAGGACGCCGAGGACCTCGCGCTGCTGGAGGCCCGCGACCTGCTCTTCGCCCGCCTGCTGCAGTACCGCGCCTACAAGCAGGTGGCCGGGCTCTTCGTCGAGCTGGAGGCCGGGGCGCAGCGGCGGTTCCCGCGCTCGGTCGCGCTGGAGGAGAGGTTCTCGGCGCTGCTGCCGGAGGTGCTGCTCGGCGTCGACCCGGAGGCGTTCGCCGCGCTCGCCGCGTCGGTGTTCCGGCCGAAGCCACCGCCGACGGTCGGGATCGACCACCTGCACGGCGTGCCGGTGTCGGTGGCCGAGCACGCCGCGATCCTGCGCGAGCGGCTCGCCGAGCTGGGCGCGGCCACGTTCGCCGACCTCACCGCCGACTGCGCGAACCCCCTCGAGGTGGTGGCCCGGTTCCTCGCGGTGCTCGAGCTGTACCGGGACCGCTCGGTGGAGCTGCAGCAGCCGGAACCGTTCGGAGAGCTGACAGTACGCTGGACACCATCCGCTCACGAACAGCCCGAGCAGGCTCCCAGCACCGATGACTGACACCCCGTCCGACCTCGCCGCCGCCGTACTCGACCTCGTCCCCGTCGCGCCCGAGGAGCTCGGCCCAGGGCTCGCCGTCGACGAGCCCGGCTCCGACGAGCTCGCCGACGACGCCGCCCTCGACGCAGCGCTGGAGGCGTTGCTGCTGGTGGTCGACGCGCCCACCGACGAGGAGACGCTCGCGCAGGCCCTCGACCAGCCCGTGGCGCGGGTGCGGGAGGCGCTCCTGCGCCTGTCCGCGCTGTACGCGGCACAGCAGCGGGGGATCGATCTGCGGCACGCGGGTGGCGGCTGGCGCTTCTACACCCGCGACGTCCACGCCCGGTACGTCGAGCGCCTCCTGCTCGACGGCCAGCGGGCCAGGCTCACCCGCGCCGCCATGGAGACCCTGGCCGTGGTGGCCTACCGGCAGCCGGTCACCCGGGCCCGGGTGGCCGCGGTCCGCGGCGTCAACTGCGACGGCGTGCTGCGCACCCTGCTCACCCGCGGTCTCGTGCAGGAGGCGGGCGTCGATCCCGCCACCCAGGGCACGCTGTTCCGCACCACCGAGCTGTTCCTCGAGCGGCTGGGGCTCTCGTCCCTCGAGGAGCTGCCCCCGCTCGCCCCCCTGCTTCCCGACGTCGATGCGATCGACGAACTGTGAGATCTCCGGAATGAATGACATGACCACAGGCGCGCGAACCGATGGCGTCCGCCTGCAGAAGGTGCTGGCCCAGGCCGGCGTTGCGTCCCGGCGTGCCGCCGAGGAGCTGATCGCGGCCGGCCGCGTGAGCGTCGACGGCAAGGTCGTGCGCGAGATGGGCCGCCGCATCGACCCCGAGACGGCCGTCGTGCACGTCGACGGCTCCCGGATCGTCCTCCAGGACGATCTCGTGCACCTCGCCCTGAACAAGCCACGCGGCATCCTCTCCACGATGCACGACGACCGGGGGCGCCCCTGCGTCGGCGACCTCGTCGTGGAGCGCGGCATCGTCGACGAGCACTTCACCGGATCACCCCGGGCGCGGCTGTTCCACGTCGGACGCCTCGACGCCGACACCGAGGGCCTGTTGCTGCTCACCAACGACGGCGAGCTCGGCCACCGGCTCATGCACCCCTCCTACGAGATCGAGAAGACCTACCTCGCCGAGGTGATCGGCCAGGTGCCGCGCGACCTCGGCAAGCGGCTGCGGGACGGCGTGGAGCTGGACGACGGCCCGGTGGGGGTGCACTCGTTCAAGCTGGTCGACTCCACGCCCGGGCGGTCGCTGGTGGAGCTGGTGATCCACGAGGGCCGCAAGCACGTGGTGCGCAGGCTCCTCGACGAGGTCGGGCACCCGGTGCAGCGACTCGTGCGCACCGCGATCGGCGACGTCCGGCTGGGCGACCAGCGGCCCGGTCGCTTCCGGCCGCTCACCCGCGCGGAGGTCGGCTCGCTCTACCGCTCCGTGGGGATGTAGTGCCGGTTCGCGCGATCCGCGGCGCCATCCAGGTCGACGGCGACACCCGCGAGGAGATCCTAAAGGGCTCCGCCGAGCTCGTCACCGCCGTGCTGGAGCGCAACGACCTCACGGCCGACGACATCATCTCCATCGTCTTCACGGCCACCACGGACCTCACCGCCGAGTTCCCCGCGTACGCCGCCCGGCTGCTCGGCCTCACCGACGTGCCGCTGCTGTGCGCGTCGGAGATCGCCGTTCCGGGCGCGCTGCCCCGCACCCTGCGGCTGCTCGCCCACGTCGACACCCCGCTGGCGAGGTCCGAGCTGCGCCACGTCTACCTGCGCGGCGCCGCCGCCCTGCGCACCGACCTGCCCCAGTAGGAACCGCGCAAGGGAACCGCCCGGGCGCCGGGCCGCCACGTGCGACAAGGCATGATGGTCGGCGGCCCGCGGAGGCGCGCGGCAGGACGGGCCACCAGGGCCCGAGAACCAGGGGGCATGCGGTGACCGGGCGGCTGCACGGGGTCGTGGCGATGGACGGACCGTCCGGGACGGGGAAGTCCACCGTCTCGCGACGGCTGGCTCTCGCCTGCGGTGCCGCCTACCTCGACACCGGGGCGATGTACCGCGCGCTCACGCTCGCCGTGCTGCGGTCCGGGCTCGACGGCACCGAGTCGGACACCGAGAAGGTCGCGGTGGCCGCCGTTGCCGACCTGGAGTCGGTCACCGACCCGGCGGCCCCGGCGATCCGCCTCTCCGGCGAGGACGTGGAGTCCGAGATCCGCGGCGCCGCCGTCACGGCGGCGGTCAGCGCGGTGTCCGCGATCCGCGGGGTCCGGGCCGCACTCGTGGAACGCCAGCGCGCCCTGATCGACGACGCGCTCGGGGGCTGCGGCGGCATCGTCGTCGAGGGCCGCGACATCGGGAGCGTCGTGGTCCCGGACGCGCCGCTCAAGGTCTACCTCACCGCGTCCGAGGACATCAGGGCCGCGCGCCGGGAGGCGCAGGACCGCAAGGCCGGCCGGCTCGCCGACCACGACGCGGTGCTCGCCGACGTCCGCCGCCGCGACCAGCTCGACTCCACCCGCAAGACCTCCCCGCTGCACGCCGCCCCGGACGCGCTCGTGCTCGACACCGACGAGCTGTCCGTCGAGGACGTGCTCACAGAGCTGCTGCGGCTGGTGAAGGACCGCGGGATGGTCGCGTGAACTCTCCCGACCTCCCGCCGGGCGCGTGGCCGTGGATGCACGACCTCGGCCGCTGGTTGGGGTCCTGGATGTTCCTCCCCTTCTACCGGGTCCACATCCACCACCGGGAGCGGATCCCGGCCCACGGTCCCGTGGTCGTCGTCGCCAACCACAGCGCGTTCGTCGACGGACCGCTGCTCTTCGGACTACTCGGGCGCCGTGCGGTGTTCTGGGTGAAGCAGGAGATGTTCAGCGGTGTCGCCGGCTGGGGCCTGCGGCGGATCGGGCAGTTGCCGGTGCGCCGCGGCGTGGCCGACCGGCGGCCGCTGACGGCGGCGATAGGCGTGCTGCGCGGCGGTGGCCTCGTCGGCGTGTTCCCGGAGGGCACCCGCGGCAGCGGCGACGTCGCGGCTGCGGAGCACGGAGCGGCATGGCTGGCCCGCACCAGCGGGGCCACCGTGCTCCCGGTCGTGTCGCGGGGAACCCGGCCTCCCGACGGCTCCGGTCGTCGATGGCGGCCTCGCGTCGACATCGTCGTGGGGGAGCCCTTGACCGTCCCTGCCGGTGGCGGGCGCGCCGGCCTGGTGGCCGCCACCGAGACCGTGCGGGCAGAGCTGGCCACCATGGTCCGCGAACTTGATGACATACGGAGCAAGACGTGAACGGAACCGACGACCGCGCCGCCATGGCGGCGCTGGGACTGGACCCCGACGAGTTCGGGGCACCCGACAGCCCCGGCGCCCCAGCGGATGAGGACACCGGAGCGGCACCGCCCGCCCCGGTGCTCGCCGTCGTGGGGCGGCCGAACGTCGGGAAGTCGACGCTGGTCAACCGGCTCATCGGCCGCCGCGAGGCGGTCGTGCAGGACATCCCCGGCGTCACCCGGGACCGCGTCGCCTACGACGCGCTGTGGAACGGACGGCGGTTCACGCTCGTCGACACCGGGGGCTGGGAACCCGACGCCACCGGCCTGCAGGCGGCCGTCGCCGCACAGGCCGAGCTCGCCATGCAGACTGCCGACGCGGTGCTGCTCGTCGTCGACGCGAGCGTCGGTGCCACGGCGACCGACGAGGCGGTGGCGCGGGTGCTGCGCCGCTCCGAGCGGCCCGTTCTGCTCGCCGCCACGAAGGTCGACGACGACCGGCTCGTGTCCGACACCGCGGCGCTCTGGCGCCTCGGGCTGGGGGAGCCCTACCCCGTCAGCGGGCTGCACGGGCGCGGCTCCGGCGACCTGCTGGACGCGGTTCTCGCCGCGTTGCCGGAGACTCCGCGCGACGACTTCGGCGCGGGCGGCACGGGACCGCGGCGCGTCGCGCTCGTCGGCAAGCCGAACGTCGGCAAGTCCAGCCTGCTCAACCGCGTCTCCGGCGAGCTGCGCTCCGTCGTGCACGACGTCGCGGGCACCACCGTCGACCCGGTCGACTCGCTCGTCGAGCTCGACGGCGAGGTCTGGCGGTTCGTCGACACCGCGGGTCTGCGCAAGCGCGTGCAGACCGCGAGCGGCATGGAGTACTACGCGAGCCTCCGCACGCGGGCCGCGATCGAGGCCGCCGAGGTGGCCGTCGTGCTGATCGACGCGAGCGAGCCGATCGCCGAGCAGGACCAGCGCGTGATCACCATGGTGGAGGAGGCCGGGCGGGCGCTCGTGCTGGTGTTCAACAAGTGGGACCTCGTCGACGAGGACCGCCGCCACGCCATGAAGCGCGAGCTCGAGCGCGACCTCGTGCGCGTGCCGTGGGCGGAGCGGGTCAACGTCTCGGCGCTCACCGGCCGGGCCGTCGCGAAGATCGCCCCCGCCCTGCGCACCGCGCTCGCGTCCTGGGACAAGCGGATCCCGACCGGCCGGCTCAACGGCTGGCTCGCGGACGTGATCGCCGCGACCCCGCCCCCGGTGCGCGGCGGCAAGCAGCCGCGGGTGCTCTTCGCCACGCAGGCCCAGACCCGACCGCCGACGTTCGTGCTGTTCAGCAGCGGATTCCTGGAGGCCGGCTACCGGCGGTTCCTGGAGCGACGGCTGCGTGAGGAGTTCGGGTTCGCCGGATCGCCCATCCGCATCTCGGTGCGCGTGCGGGAGAAGCGCGGCCGTAAGGGCTGATCAGGGGGAAGCTGGTTACCCTGGACGGGTGCCGGTCCGAGTCGTGCTCGCCGACGACGAACCCCTGATGCGGGCCGGACTGCGCACCGTGCTCGAGGCCGGCGGCGCCGTCGAGGTGGTAGGGCAGGCCGAGGACGGCGCCGCGATGCTCGCTGCGGTCGACGCGCACCGGCCGGACGTCGTGCTGGTCGACGTCCAGATGCCGCGGGTGGGCGGGCTCGAGGCGCTGCGCGTGCTGTGCGCCCGTCCTGATGCGCCGCCCGCCGCCGTGCTCACCACCTTCGACCTCGACGACTACGTCGCCGAGGCGCTGCGGCTCGGCGTGCAGGGGTTCCTGCTCAAGGACGCCGAGCCGGACACGCTGGTGCGCGCCGTGCTCGACCTGGCGGCAGGCGGGGCCGTCCTCGACCCGCGGATCACCGCCCGGCTCCTGCCGCGGCTCGCCGCCGGGTCCGCGCGTCCCGGCCCGTCCCGGCTCGCCGACCTGACGCCGCGCGAGATGCAGGTGCTGCGAGGGCTCGCCGCAGGCGACTCGAACGCCGCGATCGGGGAGCGGCTCGGGCTGGCCGAGGCCACCGTCAAGAAGTACGTGTCCGCGCTGCTCGTCAAGCTCGGCGCGGAGAACCGCGTGCAGGCCGCGCTGCTCGCCCAGGGATGGGGACTGTCATGACCATGATCCCCGCACCGCTGCGGCGGGCGCTCGTCGAGCTGGCCGCCGTCGTGCTCCCGGCGATCGCGGTGCTGCTCGGCGTCCCACCGTTCGAGTGGTCGGTGGTCGCGGCGCTCGTCGCGTGCGTCCTGCTGCCGCTACGGCACCTGTGGCCCCCCTTGGGGCTGCTCGGCTCCTTCTGGGCGCTCGCCGGCGGGCTCGGCTGGCCGCCTGCGATCGTCGCGCTCTACACGCTCGGCCGGCGCTGCCGGCGGGTCGTCACGTTGGTTCCGTGGCTCGTGGCCACCGTCGCGGTGTCCATCACGCCCGTGCTGCTCACGCAGGACCTCCCGGTCGGCCGCATCGTCCTGACGGTCGCGTTCGTCGCTCTCTACGCGGGAGCGCCGGCCGCGCTCGGCCTGCTCGTGAGCACGCGGGCCCGCCTCACCGAGAGCCTGCGGCAGCTCGAGCGCGCCCGCGAGGAGGCGCTCGCCGCCTCCCGGGACGCGGCGCGGGCGCAGGAGCGGGCGAGGATCGGCCGGGAGATCCACGACGCGGTCGGCCACCACGCCACGCTGATCGCCGTCGGCGCCGCCGCGATCGCCGCCTCCACGACGGAGGAGGAGACCCGCCGCGGCGCTGAGCAGCTGCGGGTGCTGGCCAAGCGCGCGCTCGCGGAGATGCGCGCCGCCCTCGGTCTGCTCGACGGCAGCGAGCACGTGGCGGGTCTCACGGAGGTCACCGCACTGGTGGCCGGCTCCCGCGCCGCGGGTGTGGCCGTCGAGTTCGAAGAGTGCGGCGACCCGGTCGAGGTCGCACCCGGCACCGGCCGCGCGGTGTACCGCGTGGTGCAGGAGTCGCTCACCAACGCGGCCCGGCACGCCGCAGGTGCCCCGGTCTCGGTCCACCTGCAGTGGCGGCCCGGCGAGCTGGTCGTGGAGGTGCGCAACGGCCCGGCCCCCGCCGCCCTGCGCCGTTCCGACGCCGGTGGTGGCGCCGGGCTCACCGGTCTCACGGAGCGGGTGACCGCCGCCGGTGGTTGCCTCACCGCCCTCCCACGACCCGACGGCGGATTCGCGGTGCGAGCGACGTTCCCGCTCGAACCGGCACCCCCGGCCCCCCTGACGCAGGCCCCCGACCAGGAGCCGGCGCTCCCCTGATCGGGCGAACGGGACGTAACGTCCTTGCTACCGCCGAGTACCTACCAAAGTCGCCCCCGAAGAGCTACCGACGACGGTGGTCAACGCCGCCGCCATTGCGGAGACTGATGCCTCCGCTGCGCCGGGCCATCGGCGCGCGGACGGTCAGGTGCGGCTACCAGGCGTGTTGGGGGGAGCCACGACCGGCCGGTCGGGGCTGATCGGTCATGGGGTACGCTGATCCCGCCCCCGCGGGGGGTGGCCGGGACGTGGCGCAGCTTGGTAGCGCACTTGACTGGGGGTCAAGGGGTCGCAGGTTCAAATCCTGTCGTCCCGACGGCACAATGGGCGGCACCCTCACCACGAGGGAGCCGCCCATTGGCGTTTCTACCTGCGGGAACAGCTCGCTAGTCGATCTTGCTGACGCTCACTGATGATCTTGCTTGTCGGCCTGGCGGACACTGAATCACGGCCAACTGGAGCAAATCTGGAGCACGGCGTCGGGCGGGCCGAAATGGGGTCACGTTCTGCTCCAGCTCGTCGATGTGGTTTCGGTCACTTCAGGCTGGTTCAGCTCGGTACGAGGTGGGCTGCGCCTCGGTCGGCCCCAGTGTGTGTCCGGTGTCCCGGCCGTAGTCAAGGGGGCGCGGCTTGGACGATGTGATCTGCAGATCCGAGGGGTCGGTCCGCGTAAACCGCACGGCTTAGGTCGGACTCGGTCCAGCCAGCCTGCATCACGGCGAGCGCGGTCTCGATCACCGCCTGCGGCGACCACGCCTGCGGGGGGATTCGGGCTCGCCACGTCGCCGATCGCGACCGAGGTTCCTCATGGCTGAAGGCCTGCCTCGCGCGAACATGGCGGCGTGGCTGGCCGCGCAGGAGCGGCTGTCCGCCGGTCCGGGCGCGGGCGGGCCACGCCCGATGGAGGGCGACGAGGCGTTGCGGCTGCACGCCGGCGACCTCGTCGTGGTCGACGAGTCCGCGATGACCGACACCGCCGCGCTCGCCGCGATCCACCTGCATGTGGATGCCGCCGGGGCGAAGCTGCTGCTCGTCGGGGACCACAAGCAGCTCGGCGCGGTGGGCGCCGGCGGCGGCATGGACCTGATCGCCGCGTCCGGCGCCCGGTATGAACTGGCCGAGGCCCGCCGGTTCACCCACGAGTGGGAGCGGGAGGCGTCGCTGCGGCTGCGGGCCGGGGACGAGACGGTGCTGCGCACCTACCACCAGCACGGCCGCCTGCTCGACTCCGGCACCGCCGAGGACGCCGAGGCGTCCGCGGCGCGGGCGTGGCTGGGTGACACCCTGGCCGGGCGGCGGTCGCTGCTGATTGTGGACAGCAACGAGCAGGCCGCCCGCGTCTCCGCACAGGTCCGGGCGGAACTGGTCCGGCTCGGCCAGGTGCAGGAGTCGGGGGTGGCGCTCGGCTTGCAGGGCACCGTCGCCGGCGTCGGGGATCTCGTGGAGGCCCGCAAACTGGACTGGAGCATCGCCGGGTACGAGGGCAACCGTCGGCACGCGATCAACCGCGAGCACTACCGCGTCCAGGCCGTCCGGCCCGACGGGGGCCTGGAGGTCGCCGTCGTCGAGGGCCGCACCCCGGACGGGGACGTGCTGGGCGAACGGCTGGTGCTGCCGCCCTGCTACGTGGCCGAGCACCTGGCGCTCGGCTACGCCTCGACGGTGCACGCTGCGCAGGGCACCACCGTCGACACCACGCACACCGTCGTCACCGGCCGGACCGGGCCGGGCGGGTTGTATGTGGGGATGTCGCGCGGGCGGGAGGTCAACACCGCGCACGTCGCCACCCTGACCGGGGTCGACGACCCAGCCCAGGGCCGGGAGGAGAAGCACACGCTGCACCGCGACCCGGTTGCGGTGCTCGCCCGGGCGCTCGACGCCACCGTGCAGGCCGAGGCCGCGAACCGCTCCGCGGTCGCGACGGCGACCGAGGCCGCCGCGCAGGCCGGGAGCGTGCGGACGGCCGCGGAGCTGCTCGCCGACGCCGCCCAGCTGGCCGCGACCGAGCGCACCGCGACCTGGCTCGACCAGCTCACCCACGCTGGCGTGATCCGGCCGGATGAGCGGGCTCGGATCGCCGCCGAGGATGGCGCCGCGTCCCTGACTCGCATCCTGCGCCGCGCCGAACTCGCCGGCCACGACCCGCGGCAGGTCCTGCACGACGCGGTCGCGGGTCGGCCGTTCGACGGGGCTCGCAACCTGTCGAACGTCGTCTACAGCCGCATCCGCAACGAGTACCGCGACCGGCTCGATCCGGTCGGGGAGTCGTTCGCCGACTGGGCGCCGCGCGTGGACAACCCGGAATGGCGTGACTACCTCGCCACCCTTGCCCAGGAAGCCGATCAGCGGCGGGCCGGGAGGCGGCCGCGCAGGCGGCACCGTGGGCGGTCGAGGCGCTCGGGCCCGTACCGACCGACACCGACGACCGGCGCGCCTGGGAGCGCCACGCCGGATCGGTCGCCGCGGTGCGGGAACTCGCCGGCCACGACGAGCAGGGCGTCGATGCGCTCGGTCCGGCGCCGAAGCCGGGGCAGGTCGAGCAGTACGCCGCCTACCGCGCCGCGTGGCGTGCCCTCGGCTGACCGGAGATCGACCGGGAGGAGCTGGAGCTGTCCGACGGGCAGCTTCGCGTGCGGGTCCGCGCGCACGAGCGCGAAGCCGCGTGGGCGCCCCGCTACGTGGGCAACGAACTCGCCGGCACCCACCAGGCCGCCGCCACCCACCGCCAGACCGCCGCTCTGCGCGCCGCCGAGGCCGACGAGGCCACCGATCCTGCCGAGCGGGATCGCCTGCGCGCCGAATCCGCGCAGGACCACGCCCTGGCCGACACCCTCGACGGCCGCGCTGCGGAGCTGCAGGCCGTCGACGACGCCCGCGCGCAGTGGCTCGCGCACACCGCGGGCACAGCTCCGACACACCGGCATGGCGATCGGGCGGATCCCCGTGATCCTTCCGGCGCTTCCGCGCCTCGGCTCGGTACAGGAAGACCGCAGTGGTGACTGCAACGTCGCGAGCACAACTCGGTGCTTAGCGCCGGGGGTGTGGTGGCGGTCCGGCACGCAGCGCGAACAGCGGCTCCGGTCGGCGGCCCGCTGAGATCGCGCCGGCTTCCCAGCCACCCCCGCGTCCGCGGGCGCACCCGAACTTCACCGACGGCTCGGTGTTCCAGGCAGTCCGGGATGCTGGCCGTCGGGTCGATTGCCGTGCTCTCGGTCTACCTGCGCCAGCGGGGCTCTGCGAGTCGAAACCGGTCCGCGCTGCGGACGCGGACACCGGAGACCGGATAGCCCTCAGGACGCCACGAACAGGTCCTCGCGGACAGGAGTGGGGTGGTGGCTTTGAGCAGGACAATTACCTGTCGCAGTGCACGCGCCCGCTCGGCCGGCGGCGGCGGTCGCGACGAGGTCAGCCGTGGCGATACCGGGGGCCCGGGTGGCGCGGAGCGTTGCGATGACCGCGGCGAGCACCAGGATGTGCACGACGTCCAGCGGGCACGACTGCAGCGCGTGCGCGGCGATACAGCGGGCCGGAACCGATCGGCAGGACACAGCGCGGGAGATCCGAGGGTTCGCCCTTCGGCTGTGGGGTAACGCGATGGCCACGAGCGGCCGTCGGACGGAGACGATCAGTGGGGCAGGACCAGTTCACCCAGCAGGACCCGACCGAGCAGCACGCTGCCCCGGGCAGCGGTCGCCAGACAGTGGACTACCCCGGCCGCACGGGCGAGCTCGACGTCAAGCCCGACCACGGCGAGGGACCTACCGGGGTAGCGGACGGCTCGAAGGCAAGAAGGCCGTGATCACAGGTGGCGACTCGGGGATCGGGCGAGCCGTGGCTCTTGCCTTCGCCCGCGAGGGCGCCGATGTGCTCATCTCTTACCTGGAGGACGAGGAGAAGGACGCGCGGGAGACGGTGCGCCACGTCGAAGATGCCGGACGCCGGGCTGTGACGGTACCCGGTGACCTGCGGGACGAGGTGCAGTGCCGCGCCGTTGTCCAGCGGGCTGTGCAGGAGTTCGGGCAGATCGACGTCCTGGTCAGCAATGCGGCGTACCAGATGTCCCAGGACGGCGGCATCGATGCGATCACCAGCGAGCAGTTCGACCGGGTGATGAAGACCAACCTCTATGCGATGTTCTGGCTGTGCAAGGCGGCGATCCCGCACATGCCGGAGGGCTCCACGATCATCACGACGTCCTCGGTCCAGGCCTTCAGCCCTTCGCCGCACCTGCTCGACTATGCGACGTCCAAGGCGGCGATCGTCAACTTCACGAAGGGGCTTGGCAGCAACCTCACCGAGAAGGGCATCAGAGTCAACTCGGTGGCACCGGGGCCGGTGTGGACGCCGCTGATTCCGGCGACGATGCCGGCCGAGAAGGTGGAGTCGTTCGGCGAGCAGGCGCCGCTGGGGCGGGCGGCCCAGCCCGCCGAGCTCGCGCCGATCTATGTCTTCCTCGCGTCCCAGGAGTCGAGCTACATCACTTCGGAGGTCGTCGGCGTCACCGGTGGCTCGCCGATCACCTGATCGACCGCCTGGCGGCTTCCGCGCCGCCACCGTCGGCCGAGAGGTCGGCGAGGTCGGTGCGTGCAGCATGTGCACATGCCGGGCGTGGTCGTCGGCGTTCTCGGCTCAGGCGTTACGGATTCAAGACGCCGGGTGAGGCGAATACTGCTCACACATCGCCCGATCGCGACCCACGTCGTCGGGCTGGCTCTACCGCTTGCCTGTCATCGTGCCCCTGGCACGCGACCGTGGCTACGGCGAGCAGGGCCGGCGGGCAGGGTCGACGGGCAGGGCCCTCGGACCGTGCTCGTCAGGCGACAGGGACGTCCGCGGGGGAGTGCAGGCCTGCGGAGGACTGCAGGCGGCGGCGCAGTGAGTGCAGGTCCGACTGCGCCGCCCTGGTGTCGGTGAGGAAGTGAGTCAGCAGCTCGGCGAACCGAGCCGGTTGCTCGGCGTGCGGGAAGTGCCCCGCCCCCTCGAAGATCTGCAGCCTGCTGCCCGGCAGCAGGTTGTGAGCAGCCACTGTGTGCTCGATCGGGATGACCGAGTCCCGGCTGCCACCCACGAGCAACACCGGGACCTCGGCGAGCAGGTAGAGCCGCTCGGTGCCCTCCAGGCGCTGGCCCGACCAGTTCAACGTGCCGCGCACGGTCTGGGCGAAGGCGCCGCGCGCCCCGCCGTCGGTGAAGGAGGTGAACGCGCTGGCCAGCCCTTCGAGGTCCGGCCCGTCCAGCACCGGCACGGCCCGCACGGCTCGGTGGACGACTCTGGCCAGCCACGGCGGGGTGAGCGTGGCGAGGGCTTGGAGGACGAACGGGGTGCCGGGCAGCGTGGCGGCACGCAGGGCGATCGTGACGCCCTGGCCGAGGCCGCCACTCGCCACCAGGACCAGGCGCTCGGTCAGCTCCGGGAACTGGTAGGCGAACTGCATCGCCACCCCGCCACCGAAGGAGTGTCCGGCGACGGTGGCCCGATCCAGGCCCAGCGTGACCAGGAGGTCGCGCAGTCCGGCCGCGTAGGCGCCCAGCGAGTAGTCGCCGGTGAGGGGCTTCGCGGAATGGCCGTGACCGAGCAGGTCCGGGGCGATGACGTGGGCGTGGCGGCCTAGGAGCGGCATGACCGATGACCAGGTCTGTGAGCTGCTGGCCAGGCCGTGCAGCAACACGACGACCGGGCCGCCGCTGTCAGCGCCAGCCTCCAGGAACGTTACTCGCTGGCCGTGCAGCAGCATCTCCCGCCTTGTTACGGGGGCGGCGTAGGCCTGCCGCAGTAGGACGCTCGATCGTCGGCGTGGGCGGAGCGAGCTGGGTGCCGAGATCGTCGACATGGATGGCTCCCGTGCGGGGGTTCAGGCAGCGGCCGGCAGGGTCACCATCGGGGACTCTCGAATCTGCTGCGGGAAGGGTTGTCAGCCGGTCGCGGTGGTGCTGAGGCTCGGATCGTGGACCCGGCCCCTGACCCCGCGCCGCGCGAGTGCCTGGCGTTTGCTCAGCCCACGGTTGCCAGGGCGTGGGGGGCGATGTCGATGCGAACCGAGGTGGCGGGGTCGAGGGTCAGCAGTTCGCCGTCGAGCTGCAGGGGGGTCGGTTTGAGGGTGGTGAAGGCGTAATGCTCGGCGGTGGGCTGCGGGCCGAGGCCGCGGGTCGCCGCTCGGATGGCGACGCCGAGGATCCGCCACTTCGCGGTGTGCGGCAGGGTGATCACCTCGAACCGGCCGTCGTCGGGGCGGCCGGACTCGCTGAGGGTGGCGTATTTGGCCATCTCGGCGATGTTCGCGAACAGGAGGCTGTCGAACCTGCGCCGGCCGCCGTCCTCGAGCTGGATCGTGAAGGGCCGGAACTTGGCGAAGGTTCGGATCACGGACACGATCTCCTTGAACGATCCCTTGCCGCCCTTCTCCAGGTCGATCGCCACCACCGGCGTCAGGCCTATGCCGATGTAGGAGTGGGCATACCGCGATCGCGTGTCGTCGCCGTCGCCGATGGTGAGGCGGAGCAGGTCGATCCGGCGGATCTTGCCGGCGACGACGGCATCGACCAGTGGGCGCTCGGCGGTGGCTCTGCGGTGGTCGTTCGCGTTGCCCGCTGCCTTCACCGCGCAGACCGCGTGCTCGTTGCCGGCCTGCATGACACCGTCGACGACCTCGTTGTAGCCCCCGTCGCCGCTGACCGACACGATGAGCGGATGGCCGGTCTGCGCAGCTTCCCTGGCTAGATATCGGGCATGACCTGCATGTTCCGTTGGCCGCATGACCACTGGGACCTGCGGCAACCGCCTCGTCAGATCGGCGTGCAGCTCCTCGGCCAGCCGCGGCGCGTCGCCGGTGCTCTGTGGGTTGTAGATCAGGACGATCCGGTCGAACGGGGTCCCGGTCTCACCGCGCCGGTCGGCACCTGCGCCGTCAGCGCCGCAGGCCGGACTTGTAGCGCGCTCAACGATTCCCTTGTCGGCAGCCCTGGAGGTCATCGGATCGTCGTGGTGGACGGTCTGGCTGCGTGGGCACCGAGTTTGGCCAGGCGGGAGGGCGTGGGCCACCGCACGGTGTGTGCCCAGCCCAGCTTCTCGAAGAGCCAGATGATGCGCGCGGACATGTCGACCTGCCCGGGCTGTACGCCGTGGCGGGCGCAGGTCGGGTCGGCGTGGTGCAGGTTGTGCCAGGACTCGCCCATGGACAGGATCGCCAACGGCCATACGTTGGTGGCCTTGCCCTGACCGGCGAACGGACGCTCGCCGATCATGTGGCAGATCGAGTTGATCGACCAGGTGACGTGGTGCAGCACCGCCACGCGGACCAGCCCGGCCCAGAAGAACGCCGTGACCGCACCCCAGACCGACATGCTGATCAGGCCCCCGAGCAGTGCGGGGGTGAGCAGGCTGAGCACTGTCCACAGTGGGAACAGCCGGCCGATGCGGGTGATGTCGCGGTCGGCGAGCAGATCTGGGGTGAAGCGAGCTGCGTTGGTGCGGTTCCGGCCGAACAGCCAGCCGAGGTGGGCGTGGAAGAAGCCCTTGGCCAGCGCGCCCGGGGTGGTGCCGAACAGCCACGGGGAGTGCGGGTCGCCCTCCTTGTCGGAGAAGGCGTGGTGGCGGCGGTGGTCGGCGACCCACGTGATCACATCGCCCTGCAAGGCCGTGCTACCGGCGATCGCGAGGCCGTTGCGCAGGCCCCGGTTTGCCTTGAAGGCGCGGTGGGTGAAGTAGCGGTGGAACCCGACGGTCACCCCGAGGCCGGAAAGCAGGTAGAAGCCGACAGCGAGCCCGACGTCAAGCCAGCTCAGTCCCCAGCCCCAGGCCATCGGAACGGCTGCAACCAGGGCCAGCATCGGGACGAGGGTGAAGAAATAGACCAGTGCGCTCTCACCGGGAGGTCGTCGCCCGTCGAGTACCGGCTTGGCGACGCCGGCCCTCCGATCGAGCGCGGGTCTCGTGGCGCCGGGGGCGGTTGTCCCGTGCGTCGAAGTCGTCATGCTCAGAGTTGTCCTCGTTTGTCAGGCGTGGATGCCAGCCCGAGCCCAGATCCGGGCACAGCCGGTGCAAAGGTGGTGTGCGGCCCGGACCATCGGTGGATTCCGTCTGTCCGGGGTGCTGTACGAACGGCGACCGGTCGGCGGCGCTGGCCTCGCCGCTGGTCCCTTACCGAATACCCCGGGAGCGAGCTGCAACTCGCCCTCCGGGGGTGATGCGGCCGACACTGCCCCACGACGCCGGGAGGGCCCTCAGCAGCGGGTCGCGGCCGCGGCGAGCGGGAAAGATCCGCCGTTGGGTGGCGGGTGTGCTGATCAGGAAAAGGTGCCGCGGTTCGGCTGCTGATCCCGCGCGAGTCACCGAGTAGCCCCTTCGCTGGTCTTGATACGCGTGCCACGGTCGGTTGGCTGGGGCTCGGTGTGGGAATCGGAATCTGAGCCAGGGGCGCGAGAGGGTGATGCAGGTGGTGAACACCGAAGACGAGAATCGATGGGCCGATTTGGCTCGCCGGCTCGTGGCCGCGGAGATCGAGGATGCGCTCACCGGCCGTGCCGATGAGCAGCCCACGGCGGAACACATGGACCTCGCAGCCCTTATGGACGCGGTCACCGCCAGCAGCGATGCCGAGCACGTGCTGATCGAGGTCACTGCCATCGCCGGTGAGGCGATCATGCGACTGTCCCGGGAGCTGGGCGAGGACCCTCGCGCCACCCTCGAGTGGATTGCGTCCACCCGCGCGTGGCGCCGACCGCGCTGATCATGCGCAACCGGCCGCTCGTGGAGCATGCAGTACATCGGCCACGTCGATGGCTGCTGCCCTGGAGGTGACCGGTGTTCGACCTGATCGTCCACATCGACGCAAGGCCCGGGGCAACGCTGCTCACCATCGCCGGCGAAGCCGTCGCGACGATTCCAGAAGCGTCATAGTGAAAGAAGTCGTAGTCGACGATGCCGGCTCCCGGGTTCCGTCCGTCCATGACGTTCCACAACCTGGAACACCGCTCGTGACCGCTTCAGCATGCTCCCCCGTGCACACGGTTTCACCAAGCCGAGATCACTGCGCAGTACCGGTTCCCCGGGACCGGCGTCGCTATCGCCGGCGCTGGACCCGTTGCCCGGGCGTCCGTGAGTAGTGGCCGTCCCGAGCCAGCCCCCCGGTTCCGCCCGCTGATTCGGGTCACCGGGCGGCAACCCCGAGACCCAGCATCGACCGGAGCTGGGCGAGCAGGACGCCGCGGAAGCCAGCGGGGGGTGGCGCGGGGTGGTGCACGACGCGGAAGACGGTGGCACCGGCCAGTGCGGACAACACGAGGTCCACGACGTCGTCGGGGCCGGCGGTGGGGGTGAACGCACCCTGCTCGCGGCCTTCGCACACCGCGGCCAGGAAGGGTGCCCGGTAGCGCTCCCACACCTCGGTGCCGAACTCGCGGAGTTCGTCGTCGCGCATGGCGGACCGCCAGAACTCGACGAGCATCTGCTGGGAGCGGTAAGCGTTGTCGAGGCTCCGGTCGACCAGCGCGACCAGCCGCGCCCACGGATCGTGTTCGGCGGCGGCCACCGATTCCAGCGCGTCCACCTCCCGGGTGGTCGCCAGTTCCATGGCCTCCACCACCATGTCCGCGCGGGAGCCGAAGTAGTTCTGCAGCGTGCTGATCGCCACACCACTGGCCGCCGAGACGTCGGCGAATCGCGTGTTCTCGTATCCGCGTTCGGCGAGCACTTCGGCCACCGTGTCCAGGACGAGGATCCGCTTTCCGCCACCGGCACGCCGCTTTCGAAGTGCGGCCGACGAATTCGTCGTGGGCACGACCGTACCGTATAGCCGTGCCGGATGGCGGTCAAACCGGTGATCGGACCCGTCCTGGCGGTTACGTGAGGGGCGGGATGTTGTGGTTGCAGCGGAACATGTTGTGCGGGTCGTAGCTCGTCTTCGCCACCTGGAGGCGCGCGTACGTCGGCTCGTCGTACGCCAGGCGCACGCTCTCGGCGGAGGCGTCCGCAGGTGAGAGGTAGCCGGGGTGCTTCCGCCCGCCCCCGGGAGGCGTGAGCCTCCGCACCAGTTCCAGGCCCTCGTCGGTGCCGGCGCCCAGGCCCACCTGGCCGGGCGGCACCACTGTGAACGCGAAGAGGGCGAACGCGGCGTCACGCCGTCCCACCGCGTTCGCCACCTCCGGCGCCCGCCCGAGCGCGCCGCCCAGATGGGTCAGGTTGACCATGGTGACGGGGGAGCCGGAATCGGATCCGGTGGCGTCGAGGATCGCGTCGATCGCCGACGGCGACAATTCGTCGAGCACGGCGAAGTGCTCCACGGCGGCGGCCGGTTCGCTCGGGTCGTTGGTGATCGACGCGATCTGCGCGTGCGGAATGGTGGCCACCGTGTCGGCGAGCACGGGTGCAGCCGCTCGCAACGGCGCGATGAGTTCCTCGCCGTCGGTAGCCGGGCCGAGGAAGGAGATCCTGATGGATGCCGTGAGTCGGCCCCGCATGAATTCGGGCACGAAGGGCAGGTCGGGTGCGCGCAGGAACACGATCGACGAGGTGAGCTCGTCCGGCGCCTTCGCGGTGAACTGCTCGTAGGCCGCCAGCACGGTCCGCGCGTCGGTGCCCGCGAAATGCAACGCTCCCGCGTAAACCTCCGTGACGGGGAACAGGTCGAACTCCATCGCGGTGACGACGCCGAAGTTCCCCTTGCCGCCGCGGAGGGCGAAGAACAGGTCCGCGTCGGACTCCGCCGTGACCCGGCGGAGCTCGCCGTCCGCGATCACGACCTCGATCTCCCGCACGTGGTCGGCCGCGTAACCGAACGCCCGGGCCAGGGCCACGCCGACCCCGCCGCCGAGCGTGTACCCGACGACGCCGACCCCCGGTGAGGAACCGGCGAGCGGTGCCAGTCCGGCCTTCGCGGCCTCCTCCACCACCTGTCCCCAGCGGACGCCCGCCTCGACGCGGGCGGTCCTCGTCGCGCCGTCGATGCGCACCCCGGTCATGCGGCGGGTGGTGATCATGACGGCGTTCGCGGCTGCGGGCACGGAGGGGCCGTGGCCGGTGTTGAGGACCGCGACGGGGAGGTCGTGGTCCGCGGCGAAGCGCACGGCGGCCTGGACGTCGGCCACGTCGGTGGCGCCGACGATCACGTGCGGGCGGTGGGCGACGGAGGTGTTGAACACGGACGCCTCGTCGGCGAAACCGGCGTCGCCGGGGAAGAGGACGGGCCCGCTGACGGACGCGAGCGAGGAGGACGCGGGAGGGGGAAGCATGTCAGCGCCTTTCTGGTCGTCCGGCGGTGCGGGCGCGGGCCGGTGCTGCCGACCGCGGGCGGCATCGGGGGCGTCGCCGCCGGACGTGCGGGTGTGGCCGGGGTGTGCGGGCCGAGGTCTGCGCCGGCCGGCCCGCTCGGGCTGCCGACCCGGCTCACCGGCCGGATCGGTATGAAAATACGGTAGGACCGTACCGATGGGCCGGATCGGGCGTGCGAGGCCCGGGTGCTCGCTCGTCCCGGGACAGCTTGCGTATAGTCACTTAACTTGATAGTCATATTGAGTGACGATTTGTCCGGACCGGCACGGCCACCGCGCCCCGTCCGGCCTCGTGAGGAGGAGAACCCCGTGACGGACCTGCGGTTCGGCGTCTCCTTGGTCCCCATCCGCGATCTCGACGCGACCCGCCGGTTGGCGGCGGTGGCCGAGCAGGCGGGCATGGAGTACATCGGCGTCCAGGACCACCCCTACGTGGCGCGCTACCTCGACGCGTTCGTCGTCATGGGCGACCTGCTCGCCCGCACCGAGCGCATCCAGGTGTTCCCGGATGTGGCCAACCTGCCGCTCCGCCCGCCCGCCGTACTGGCCCGGACGGCGAGCGCGCTGAGCCGGGTGTCCGGGGGCCGGTTCCAGCTCGGCCTCGGCGCGGGCGGCTACTGGGACGCGATCGAGTCGATGGGTGCGGCCCGGCGCACCCCGCCCGAGGCGCTGCGCGCGCTGGAGGAGGCGGTCGCGATCGTGCGCGGGCTGTGGCGCGCCGACACACGCGTCGACCACGACGGCGAGTTCTACCGGGTGCACGGGGTCGGTGGTCAGGAGCCGGGGCCTGGCGGCGTGGAGATCTGGGTCGGGGCGCAGGGCCCGCGCAGCCTCGCGCTGACCGGACGGCTCGCCGACGGCTGGGCCGCTCCGATCCCGTCGTACCTGCCCTACGAGCGGTGGGCCGGGAGCAACGAGGCACTGGACCGGGCGGCGCGCGGGGCCGGCCGGGATCCCGCGGACGTCCGGCGGATCGCACAGCTCGTGGGAACCGTCGAGGTGGGGGCGGTGGCGAGCGGGCCGCTCGGGCGGTCGGGCGACGATCCGGTCCGGGCCGGCGTCGCGGGTTGGGTCGAGCTGGTGACCCGCCTGGCCACCGAGCAGCCGTTCACGACGTTCGTGCTGTGGCCGCAACGGGCCGACGAGCGGCAGATCCGGCTCTTCGCCGAGGAGGTCGCGCCCGCGGTCCGGGAGCGCGTGGGGCCGGGACGTGCCGCGGCACTGCGGACCGCGGGGGAGTGATGGTCCGGATACCCCCCAACACCTTCGGCGCGGCGTTCGGGCTGTGCGGGCTGGCGGGCACCTGGTCGGTGGCGGCCGAGGCGGGGCTCGCGCCGGCGTGGATCGCGCAGGCGCTGCTGGCCGTCGCCGCGGTCGCCTGGCTGGCCGTGCTCGCCGGCTACCTCGGCTGGGCGCTCGGGCCCGCCGGATCGCTCCGCGCCGACCTGACCCACCCGGTCCTGTCGCCGTTCCTGTCGCTCGCCCTGATCACGCCGATGATCCTGGCCTCGGCCGGGCTCGCCCCGCTCGCCCCCACGGCCGGTGCCGTGCTGACGGACCTGTTCATCGTCCTCACCGTGCTCCACGGGGCGTGGTTCACCGGGCAGATGATCTACGGCGAGTACGCGCTCGACCAGGTGCACCCCGGCTACTTCCTGCCGACCGTCGCCGGCGGGCTGGTCGCCGCCACGAGCGCCGCCGAGGTGGGGCAGCCCGCGCTGGGCCAGGTGATGCTCGGTTACGGCACGGTCTGCTGGCTCGTGCTCGGCTCGATCATCCTGGCCCGGCTGTTCTTCCGCCCGGCGCTCCCGCCCGCGCTCGCGCCCACGCTCGCGATCGAGGTCGCCCCCGCCGCCGTGGCGAGCCTGGCCTGGTTCGCGCTGCACGGCGGCGCCGTCGACGCGGTCGCGCAGTTCCTGGCCGGTTACGGCGTGCTGATGGTCCTCGCCCAGCTGCGGCTGCTGCCCGTCTTCCTCCGGCTGAGGTTCTCGATCGGCTTCTGGGCGTTCACGTTCGCATGGGCGGCCGTGGCGTCGGTCGTGCTGCACTGGCTGGTCACGACGACCCCGCCCGGCTATCTCGCCTGGTCGTGGGTCGTGCTGGCCGCCGTCACGGTCCTGGTCGGCGCGATCGCCGTGCGCTCGGTCGTGGCGCTCGTGGCGGGCACGCTGTTCCCGCCGAACCCGCCCGCGGTGCCGGTGGCCGCGCCCCCGGGCGGCCGGGCGCTCGAGGAGGCGGGTCGCTGATGCGCGCCGCCTACTACGAGGAGCAGGGCCCCGCGCACGACGTCGTCCGGGTGGGCGAGGTGCCGACACCCGAGCCCGGCCCCGGCGAGGTCCGGGTGCGGGTCGCGGTGTCCGGCGTGCACGTCGGCGACGTCGGCAAGCGGCGCGGCTACTGGGGTTCGACGATGACCTACCCCCGGGTGATCCCGCACGGCGACGGCGCGGGCACCGTCGACGCGGTCGGGCCCGGGGTCGACCCCGCGCGCGTCGGCGAACGCGTCTGGGTCTATCTCGCGCAGTCCTATCGCCCGTTCGGCACGGCCGCCGAGTACACGGTGGTGCCCGCCGGGCATGCGGTGCGGCTCCCGGACGGGGTCGGCTGGGAGCAGGCCGCCGTGGTCGGCATCCCCGGCATCACCGGTCACCGCGCCGAGCAAGTCGACGAGGTGCTCGCCGCGGGCGCGCACCACGTCGTCGTGCTGGGAGCGGACGCCGCACGGCAGATCCGCGCGATCGCACCCGACGGCGTGGACCGCGTCGCCGAGATCGACCTCGCCGGCAACGCCGCTCTCGACGTGGAGATCCTCTCGGTCGGCGGCACGATCGCGACCTACGCGACGGGCGACCCGGGCGCGTCCCTGCCGTATTGGCCGCTCGCGTTCCGCAATATCACCATCCAGTTCCTCAGCAACGACGACTTCCCCGATCCGGCCAACGAGCACGCCGCTCGTGACCTCACCGCGGCCCTCGCCGCGGGCGACCTGCGCTACCCGATCGCGGCGCGCTTCCCGCTCGACCGCACCGCCGACGCGCAGGACGCCGCCGAGCGCACCGGCGCGGCCGGCCGGGTCGTGGTCGAGATCGACGCATGACGACCAGAGGAAGAAGGAGCATGGCCGCCCCGCGCCGCAGGCGGTTCGAGACGGTGAGCGAGGGCGCCACCGTCACGACGCTCGAGCTGTTCTTCGACCTGGTGTTCGTTTTCGCGCTCACCCGCGTCACCGACTGGATGGCCGAGGACACCTCGGCCGAGGCGGTGCTGCGCGGCGTGCTGATCCTGATCGTCCTGTGGTGGGCGTGGGTCGCCTACTCGTGGCTGGGCAACGTCGCGAAGGCCGACGAGGGGGTGATCCGGCTCAGCGTGTTCCTCGCGATGGTGGCGGTGTTCGTCGGGGCGATCACCATCCCCGAGGCGTTCCACGACCTGCCGGGCGGGCTGTCGGGACCGGTGGTGTTCGCCGTCGCGTACTTCTGCGTGCGGGTGGTGCACCTGGCGATGTACTGGGTGTGCAGCGGCGAGGACGCGCAGCTGCGCGGGCAGATCGTGCGGGTCGTGCCGTCCGCGGTGCTCGGGACGGTGCTGCTGCTGGTGGCGTCGCAGACCGAGGGCTGGGTGCAGACCGCGTTCTGGGTGGCGGCGATCGTCGGCGACTACGTCGGCACCGCGGTGGCCGGCGCCTCCTGGCGGCTCAACTCGGCCCGCCACTTCGCCGAGCGCCACGGGCTGATCATCATCGTGGCGCTGGGCGAGTCGATCGTGTCCATCGGCATCGGGGTGGCAGAGCTGCCGATCTCCTGGCCGATCATCGCCGGCAGCGCGCTGGGCCTGGTCGTGGCGGGTGCGCTGTGGTGGCTCTACTTCGACGTCGTCACGCTGCGCGCCGAGCACGCGCTGACCGGGGCCGGCGGGGAACGGCAGATCCGCATGGCCCGCGGCGGGTACACCTACCTGCACCTGCCGATGGTCAGCGGGATCATCCTGATGTCGCTCGGGCTGAAGAAGGCCCTGCTCTACATCGGTGGCGGTGAGGGGCACTCGCTCCTCGACCCGCTCTACGGCATCCCGCTCGCGGCGCTCTACGGCGGGGCGGTGCTGTACGTGGTCGCGCACGTCGGCTTCACCCGGTACGTCCTGGGCACGGTCAACCCGGTCCGGCTGGTCGTCGGGGCGGTGCTGCTGCTCGCGATTCCGCTGGTCGCGGCGCTCCCGGCGATGGTGTCCCTCGGCATCCTCGCCGCCGTCCTCTGCGCGCTGGTGGCCTACGAGATCCACCACTACCGCGAGGTGCGCCAGCACGTTCGGCACGGGGGACCGTCGGGTCGGTCGTGAGCGCGGGCCGGCGGATCCGACCCGGCCGGGCCGGGCGCACCCTCGCGCCCGGCCCGGCCGCCCCGGTGTCAGCCGGCGTCCGGCGGCGGCGTGGTCCCGATGCGCTCGGTGATCCACGTGCGGACCGCGGGCCAGATCACGGGGTTGGCCGGGTCGACGGTGTCGAAGTGGCGTGCCCCGGCGTACTCGACGAACTCGGCTCGGCCGCCCTGCGCCGTGATCGACTCGGCGAAGGTGCGGCTGTATCCCGCGGGGACCGCTTCGTCCGCGTCGCCGTGCACGGCCAGCACCGGCACCCCGCCGTCGCGCATCTGCGCGGGAGAGGTGACGGCGAGGCGTTCGGGGTCCTCGTCGGCGTGCGCGCCCAGCAGCAACGGGACGATCCCGTCGGCCACCATCGCGGCGACCGCCGGCCACACCTGCGGCCGGGCGGGGGGCGGGGCGCCCCAGATCGGTTCGGCGTCGGTGTCCGCGAGGTCGGTGCCGAACTTCTCGCCGTCCGCTGCGACCAGGTCGAGCACCCCGGACAGCGACACCACCCCGACCGGCCGCACGCGGGGGTCCGCGCCGACCGCGCCCGCCGGCAGCCCAGCGCGCAGCCCGGCCCACGTCGCGAGGTGGCCCCCGGCCGAGTGGCCGACCAGCACGATCCGCTCCGCGTCAACGGCCGGATCGATGCCGGCCATCGTGTCCACCGCCGCGGCGACGTCGGCGAACGTGCCCGGCCACCCACCGCCGTCCTCTCCCACCCGGCGGTAGTCGACGTTGTAGACCGCGATCCCGAGGGACAGCAGGTCGACGACCACCGGCAGGATCTGCCTGCGGTCCCACATCGCGGCCCAGAAGCCGCCGTGGAACAGCACCACCCCCGGGAAGGGGCCGGGGCCCGCGGGCAGGTACAGCTCGCCCACCTGCGAGGGGTGCGGCCCGTAGGCGACCGTGCGCACCGCGCGCGGCCCGTCCTCGGCGTCGTCGTAGCGCGTGCCGCGGCTGACCTCGACCAGCGCGTCGATCGTCGCGAAGAACGCCGCGATCTCCGGGCGGTTGCCGCCCTTCGCCGTCGACTCGTCGTAGGCGGCGTCGTCGGTCCACTCGACGGCGTCGAGCCAGGTCCGCTCGCCCAGCCGGATCAGCTTGGCGGCCACGAAGCCGCGGCGGTCCGTGCGGAACGCCTCGATCATCGCGTGGCGCGCCGCCAGCATGTCGGACGTGCGGTCGTCGGCGACGTCGAACGTCGTGAGCTCGATGACGGACATTGCCAGCTCTCCTCGCTCCGTTCCGGCTCAGGCCTTGGTGAGGGCCTGGGCGATCTGGCCGACCAGCACGGCGAACGGCATGTCCAGCGCCCCGTAGACCTCGCCGGCCAGCGGGTCGGCGTTGTCGGCGAGGATCTCGACGATCGCGGTGGCGTGGTCGACCGGGATGACGCCCGCCTGCTGCATCCGCAGCAGCCCGGCCTCGCGCTTGGTCTGCGAGAAGGTGCCCGAGGCGTCGATCGCGGCGTAGGCGTCGAAGCCGTCGGCGGTGGCGCTGATCGCCGGGAAGGCCAGGCAGACCTCGGTCGAGATGCCGGTGACGATGAGCTTCCGGCGCCCCGTCGCGCGGACCGCCTCGACCACCCGCGGGTCGTCCCAGGCGTTCACGGTGGAGCGGTCGATGACGGTGAGGTCGGCGGGCAGCACCGCGGCCAGCTCGGGGATGGTCGGCCCCCACATGCTGTCGGCGGCCGTCGTGGTGGCGATGATCGGCAGGCCGAGCACCCGCGCGGCCCTGACCAGGGCGACCACGTTGTGCTTCAGCTCGGCGAGCGGGATGTCGCGGACCCCGCTGTAGAGGCCGACCTGGTGGTCGACCAACAGGAGCGCGGCGTTGTCCCGCGTCAGGCGTTCGGTGAACTTGGTGTCGCTCACGGATCCTCCGGAAACCGTCGGTTCTGGGCAGGGCGGCGAACGCCCGGCGCAGTGGCTCCGCCGCTTGACGGGGCCGCTCACCGCCCTATAGTCACTAAATCATACAGTCACGAACGATTACTAACGTCGGGGTGTTCCGGCGTGGAGGAGCAGCCATGAGCATCGAGATCCCCGCGGGCCGGTACGCCCTCGACCCGGTCC
Organism: Pseudonocardia cypriaca; assembly: GCF_006717045.1. Classification (NCBI taxonomy): domain Bacteria; kingdom Bacillati; phylum Actinomycetota; class Actinomycetes; order Pseudonocardiales; family Pseudonocardiaceae; genus Pseudonocardia; species Pseudonocardia cypriaca. The sequence goes on along the minus strand of NZ_VFPH01000002.1, from coordinate 775,908 downwards.
ACTCGTCCCTCCAGTTCTCCGCCCGCTTCGTGGCCGCGCGCGTGCGGGGGACCTTCGGCGGGCTGTCCGGAGCCCTGGAGATCGCGGACGACCTGGCGAAGTCCTCCGTCCAGGTGCAGATCGACCTCACCACCCTGTCGACCGGCGTCGGCGCCCGCGACGACCACCTGCGGTCGGCCGACTACTTCGACACGGCGAACCACCCGGTGGCCACGTTCGCCTCGACCGGCGTCGTCGAGGACGGCGACCGGTTCCTGCTGGCCGGCGACCTGACCATCCGGGGCGCGACCCGGCCCGTCGAGCTGGAGGTGCGGTTCACCGGCGACGGCGAGGACCACACCGGAGCCTTCCGCGTGGGCTTCACGGCTTCCGGGCGCGTGTCGCGGTCCGCATTCGGGGTGAACGGCAACGTCTCCGCGACGGGCGGTCCGCTCCTAGTCGGGGACACGACGGAGATCACCCTGGAGCTCCAGGCCGTCCGCGAGAGCTGATCCGCCCGACCCCGCCCCGGCCAGCTCACAGAACCTGGAGCAGCGCGACGATGAGCCGCAGGACCACCGCCATGACGATCAGCGCAGCGGGTGCGACGTTCACCCGCAGGGAGCTGACGATCGACGACCCCGCCGCCGGCGAGGTGCTCGTCCGCATCGAGGCCGTCGGTATGTGCCACGCCGACCTCGCCGTGCGGGCGGGGGAGTTCCCGTTCCCGCTGCCGGGTGTCGCGGGCCACGAGGGCGCCGGACGGGTCGAGGCCGTCGGGGCGGGGGTGACCTCGGTGCGCCCCGGCGACCGGGTCATGCTGACCTTCGACTCGTGCGGGCACTGCGTGTGGTGCGTGTCCGGGGAGCCGTCGCGCTGCCTGGGGTTCGTGGCCCACAACTTCACGAACGGCGCCCGCCCGGACGGCTCGCCCACGCTGTGGGACGGCGGCACGCCGGTGCACGGCAGCTTCTTCGGCCAGTCGTCCTTCGCGAGCTACGCGCTGGCCCGTGAGCGCAACACCGTCCGGGTCCCCGACGTGGCGTCCGACGTGCCGTCCGAGGTGCTGGCGCCGCTGGGCTGCGGTGTGCAGACCGGCGCGGGAGCGGTGCTGAACGTGCTGGCCCCCGAGGCGGGCAGCGCGGTGGCCGTCTTCGGCGCGGGTGTGGTGGGGCTGTCGGCGGTGATGGCGGCGGCGATGCTGCCCGTCGGGCGGATCGTCGTCGTCGACGTGCAGGACACGCGCCTCGACCTGGCCCGCGCGCTGGGCGCCACCGACGTCGTCAACTCCCGAACCGAGGACGCCCGCGAGCGGGTCACGCGCCTCACCGGCGGAGGCCCGCAGTACGTTGTCGAGAGCAGTGGGGTGCCCGCGGTGCTGGCCGAGGCGATCCGCAGCCTCGGGATCGGCGGCACCGGCGCGGTCGTGGGCGTGCCCCCGTTCGGCATCACCGCTGCGATCGACGTGGCCGACCTCGTCAACGGCAGCAAGCGCGTCGTCGGTGTCGTCGAGGGGCGCAGCAACCCGCCGGTCTTCCTGCCCCGGCTGGCCGAGCTCGTGGCGACGGGCCGGCTGCCGGTGGGACGGCTCGTGGGCACCTTCCCGCTGGAGGAGGTCGAGACGGCGGCGGAGGCCATGAAGGCGGGCACCACGATCAAGCCGGTGCTCGTGCCGGGGTGAACGGGTGGCTCCGGCTCAGGGCTCCTCGGCCGCGGGCACGTCGTCCCGTTCGACGGCGCGCTGCTGCTCCACCACGAAGCGGAAGTCCGCGAGGAACCGGTCGTAGGTGTCCGAGCCGAGCAAGCGCCGGTGCCGCTCGGCGATCTCGGCCATGATCGCGTCCGCCGTCCGCATCTGCGCGCGGCCGCGTTCGGTCGGGATCACGAGCTTCGCGCGCCGGTCGTCGGGGTCGGGCCGGCGCTCGACGTAACCCAGCGCCTCCAGCTCGTCGACGTTCTTGCCGATGACCTGCTTGTGCTGGCCCGACAGGCGGGCCAGCTCGGTGGCGCGGATCCCGTCCAGGCGCAGGTAGGCCAGGACGGCGCCGTGGCGGGGGGCGATGTCGACGAAGCCCTCCCGGTGGAGCCGCCGGAAGAGCTCGCCCTGCACCGAGAACAGCAACCGGCCGGCGAGGACACCGAGGTCGGTCGCGGCGTCCCTGCGCTCCGCGTCCTCCGGCGTTCCGCCGTCCGTCACCGCAGCCTCCCCGTATCACCGGACGGGCGTACAGTACAAGGTCGAATCAGGTGGGACCCGGGAACGCGCGGACTGACCGCTGCACCGACCTGGTCGCCCGAGGGATGTCGACCGGGCCGGCGGCGCCGTCCCCGGGTTGGAACCCCGGTGCACGGGGAGCACGCTGAAGCGGCCACAACCGAGATTGCCGAGACTTGCATGCGTCAAGCCTCGCGCCTCAGTCAGCTCGACGCTCACCTCGCGACGCTCCTGACGGCCGCCGACGCCGGGTACCGCGGCTCGTCCACCAGCTGCGCGACCCCCGGAACGCCGCGCAGCCGCTCCAGCATCTCCCGCTCGTGGCGCAGCCGCCGTTCCGCGTCCGGGCCCAGCGGTTCTTTCCCGACGACGGTGTACCGGGAGAGGAACAGCCGGGTGACGCGCGTGCGCTCGCTCTGGTGCAGCACGTGTGCCCGAGCGGATGGATCGTGGCCCGAAACCGCCCTGCCCGTCACCACCCGACATCTCCGTGCGCCGTCGGGCACACCTCGTGCCGTGCCCGCGCATCGTGCGCCCGCGCGCGAAAGAAGGTACTCCGGCCACCAGCGACCCGGGGCCTACCGCGCCACCGTTGCCGAGCAGGCGGCTGACGGGCTACTTCGGCTGGCAGACCACGTCCACCAGCGCCGGTCCGCCGGTCGCCAGCACGTGCGCGGCGGCGCGTCGCACCGCGTCCTCCACTTGCGACGGGTCGGTGACCGGCCCCTCGGCGTACCAGCCGAAGCCGGTCGCGACGGTGGCGAAGTCCGGCGCCGGGTCGGAAATCGCCATGCCGATGTGCGCGCGCTCCACCGGCGTTCCGCGCTGCGCGGCGAGCTTCTCCTGGTGCTCCCAGTCGTTGTAGTAGGCGCGGTTGTTGAACATCACCACGAGCAGCGGCAGCTGGTAGCGGCTCGCCACCCAGAGTGCGCCGACGTCGAACATCAGGTCGCCGTCGGGCTGGAGGTCGACGACGAGGCGCCCGGTGCCCTTGTGCGCGAGCGCCACCCCGAGCGAGATGCCGATCTGCGTGGCCGTGCCCAGCTGCTTGCCGGGGTGGCGGTGCGGGGCGTCGAAGTCCCAGAGGCGCAGCGCCCACTCCGCGGCCGTGCCGGCGGTGAGCACCCAGTCGTGCTCCTCGACGACGTTCCAGACGGACGCCGCGAGCTGCGCCGTCGCCACCGGAGTCTCACCCGCGACCGATTCGGCGTGCCGGGCCCAGCCGGCCCAGGTGTTCTCGTGCAGCTCGGTGAGCCGCCGGGTCCACGCCGCACGCTCGGCCGTGCGCCGCTCGTCGTCCTCGGAGAGCAGCGCCCGGCACTCCTCGAGCAGCAGCGGCAGCGCGACCGCGGTGTCGGCGACGACGGCGTGGTCCGTCGGGATCTGCTGGGCGTAGTCCTCGCTCCAGGACGAGGTGCCCATGTCGCCGAACCCGACCGAGAGGACCCGGCAGTCCGGCGCCAGCCGGGAGACGTTCCGCCGCGCCAGCCGGTCGGTGCGGTGCGTGGGCTTGACCATGTCCTTGACGTCGACGAACAGAACGCAGTCGGCCTCGTCGACGATGTCGGTGTCGCTCACGCACAGCGGGTGGCGGGTCGGGAAGTTGAGCCGCCAATGCGTGTCGACCGCTCCGATCCCGACCTGCTCCGCCAAGTTGATCAGGTGCCCGAACGACTCCGGGTCGCGACCGGGGTAGCCGAGCACAATGACCGGGCGCTTCGCCGCGCACAGCTCGCGCGCGAGCGCACCCAGCGCGCCCGGGTGCGGAGCCACCGGCGCCGGGGCGGCTGCGAGCGCGACGACGTCGTCGACGGGCACCGGCTCCTCGACCGGATCCTCCTGCAGGCCGGCGTCGAGGGCGACGTAGGTCGGCCCGGCCGGGCCGGTCGTCGCGATGCGGTACGCGCGCGCGAGAACCCCGGGCACCGCCTCGATCGAGCGCGGCTCGTGGTCCCACTTCGTGTACTCCCGGACCGCCTGGCCCTGCACGTTCGCCGAGTGGATCCAGTCGATGTAGGGCCTGCGCCGCTCGTGGTCGGCCGGCCCGGAGCCGCCGAGGACGAGCACCGGGGCGCGGTCGATGTAGGCGTAGTAGACGCCCATCGTGCCCTGGAGCAGGCCGACGAGGTCGTGCAGGATCACGCCCATTGCGCGGCCGGTCGCCTTCGCGTACCCGTGCGCCAGCGCGACCGCGATCTTCTCGTGCGGGCACTCGATGATCTGCATCTCGTCGCCCGCGTAGTTGACGAGCGAGTCGTGCAGGCCGCGGAACGAGGAGCCGGGGTTGAGCGCGATGTAGGGCAGGTCGAGGCGGCGCAGGGCGTCGACCATGACGTCGGAGCCCCAGACCGGCTTGTCGTACGGCGCGTGGTTGCTCATCGGGGCCAGCTCCAGTCGGGGTCGTCGGCCGGCAGTGTGATCGTGATCGTCTTCTCGCGGGTGTAGGAGAGCAGCTCCTCGTGCGAGTTCTCCTTGCCGAGGCCGCTGTGCTTCCAGCCGCCGAAGGGAGAGCCGGGCGGGCGGCGCCCTGTCCCGTTGACGTAGACGTAGCCGGCCTGCAGCCGGTCGGCGAGCCGGTGCGCGACGCGCAGGTCGCGGGTGTAGACGTTCGCGGTCAACCCGAAGTCGGTGTCGTTGGCCCGCCGGACGGCGTCGTCGAGGTCGGAGAAGCCAAGCACCGCCATGACCGGCCCGAACACCTCCTCGCGGGCGATCGGCATGTCGTCGGTGACGTCGGTGAACACCGTCGGCTCGACGAAGTAGCCGCGGTCGAGCCCGAACGGGCGGGACCCGCCCGCGGCGACGGTCGCGCCCGACGCCTTCGCCCGCTCGATGTGGTCGAGCACGCGCGCGTGGTGCGCTGCGAACGCGACCGGCCCGACCTCGTTCGCCTCGTCGCACGGGTCACCGACGCGCAGCTCGCGGACCCGGTCCAGCAGCGCATCCGTGAACGCCGCGCGGATGCTCTCGTGCACGTAGAGCCGGGAGGTCGACCCGCATGACTGCCCGTTGCTGCGGGCGATGTTCATGCTGGCCACCGCGTCGCGGGCGGCCTTCCGGGGGTCGACGTCGGGGCAGACGATCAGCGGGTTCTTGCCGCCGAGCTCGAGGGTGACGTGCGCCAGGTTCTGCGCGGCGGCGGCCAGGATCCGTCGCCCGGTCGGCACCGAGCCGGTGAAAGCCACCCGCTGCACGCCCGGGTGCGAGACCAGTGCCTCGCCGAGCTCGGCCCCGGTGCCGGTCAGGACGGTGAGCACGCCCGCCGGGAGCACGGCCTCGGCCACCTCGGCGAGCGCGAGCGCGGAGAGCGATGTCTGCTCGCCCGGCTTCACGATCACCGAGTTGCCCCCGGCCAGCGCGGCCGCGGCCTTGCCGCAGGCGAACTTGAACGGGTGGTTGAACGGCACGATCCGCACCACGACGCCGTATGGCTCGCGCTGGGTGAACGACACCGTCTCGGCGCCGGTGGGCGTGCTCGCGCCGTGGGTCTGCCCGGCGAGCCCTGCGTAGTAGTGCAGCTCCCTGACGGTGGACTCGAGGTCGCCGCGCATGCCGGCGATCGGGTTGCCGCTGTCCAGGACGTCGAGCAGGGCGAGCGGCTCGGCGACCTCGGCGACGGCGGCGGCGAGGTCGCGCAGCAGCGCGGCCCGCCGGGTCCACCCCAGCGCCCGCCATGCCCCGGAGGCCTCCTCCGCGGCCCGGACGGCGAGGTCGGCGTCGGCGGCGCCCCCGGCAGGCACGGTGCCGAGCAGCTCTTCCGTGGTGGGGTCGATGCAGTCCAGCCGGGCGCCGGAGTCGGCGTCGCGCCACTGCCCGCCGATCGACATCCGGGCGTGCACCGGCGGCTTGCCGCGGCCGACGTTCCCCAACACCCGAGTCATGCCGGCTCCGTCCTCACGTGCACGACGGCGAGCTGGCCGTCCTGGGCTGCGGCCAGTGCCTTGGCGAGGGCGCCGGCGAGATCTGCCGGCTCCGAGACGGTGCCGGCCGTCCAGCACCCGTACGACGCGGCGAGGGCGTCGATGTCGACGGCCGGATCGGCGATCCGCATGCCGATCCAGCTGTTCGCCTCCGGACGCCCGCGCTCGCGGGCGACCGCGGCCTGGTGGGGCTCGTCGTTGTAGAACGACCCGTTGTCGTTGACGACCAACAGGCCCGGGATCCGGTAGTGGGCAGCGGTCCACAGTGCGCCCGCCGCCATCAGCAGGTCGCCGTCGCCGACGATCCCCACACCGAGCAGGCCGCGGTCGCGGGCGGCGAGGGCACCCCCGACGAACGCCCCGGGCCCGTACCCGACGCCCCCGCCGCCGGAGTGGCCGAGGTAGCTCCCGGCGCCCGGCAGCTCCCACACCGCTTCGGGCCAGCTGCGGGTGTTGCGCAGGCACAGCAGGTGCGGGACGTCGCGCACGACGGACCAGAGCTCGGCGACGAGCCGCGCGGGGGTGATCGGGCGCGCGTCCCAGCGCTCCTGCCGCGCGGCGGCGGTCCGCTCGCGCTGCACGCGGACGTGCGCCACCACCAGCTCGCGGCGCACCGAGGCATCCGGCGGGCGCTCACGCAGCGCGGCGAGCAGCTGGCGGGCGCCGGTCAGCGGGTCGGCGAGCAGCTGGGCCGTCCGCGGGAAAGGGGTGGCGAAGGCGTTGCTCCACGACCGCTGGTCCAGGTGCCCGGTGGAGACGTCGACGATCGCCTGCTGTGCGGCGGGCGCGCTCGTGCGTCCCCGGCCGCGGCGGCGCAGCCGGCCCGCCACGTCGGGCAGGCCGATCGCGAGCACGACGTCGGCGTCGGCGAGCCAGCTCGGGTCCCCGGTGCCGTTCTGCGGGTGGGTGGTCGGGAAGGAGACGCTGTTGCGGTCCTCGACGTAGGCGGCGCCGATCAGCTCGACCAGTTCGACGAGGACGGGCGTGGCCGCCGGGTCCCAGTTCAGCGCCCCGGCGGTGACGACCGGGCGCTGCGCACCGAGCAGCACGTCGACGGCCCGCTCCACGCTCGCCTCGTCGGCGGCCGGCGGCGGGGCGGGGGCGTGGAGCACGAGGTCGGGGAGCGGGACCGGCTCGGTGAGCGCCGCCTCCTGCACCCCGGCGTCGAGGGAGACGTACGCCGGACCGCGTGGGACGCTCGCCGCCCGCCGGTGGGCGGCCAGCACGTCCGCGACGAAGGCCGCGGGCGTGGCCGGCTCGGCGTCCCACGTGACGAAGTCGCGCACCAGCTCGGCCTGCGTGGTGGCCGAGTGGGCCCAGTCGATCGGGCGGCGCAGCGCCGGGTCGACCGGGCCGCTGCCGCCGAGGACGAGCAGCGGCACCCGGTCGCAGAACGCGTCGTAGACGGCCATCGAGGCGTGCATGAGCCCGACGAGGTCGTGCACCGCGGCGACGCCCACCTGTCCGGAGCCCTTGGCGTAGCCGTGGGCGAGGGAGACCGCGATCTCCTCGTGCAGGCACAGCAGGAGCTGCGGGTCGGTGTTGCCGCCGTGGTTGACCAGGGAGTCGTGCAGCCCGCGGAACGAGGAGCCCGGGTTCAGCGGGACGTAGCGGGTTCCGAGTGCGCGCAGCAGGTCCACGACCAGGTCACTGCCGTAGCCGGCCGGGCCGGGCGTGAACCCGAGAGGCTGCTCCGTCACCCCTCGAGGACCTTCACGTTGTCGTAGCCGAGGTGCTTGAAGAGCCGGTTCTGGAAGCTCAGCAGTCGAAGTGGCGTGCCGTCCGCCGCGAAGTGCTGGGCCACCGTGTTCTGCGGGACGTAGAGGACGTCGCCCTGCTTGAACTCGTGGTGGGTCGGCTCCTTGGCGATGTGCGCGTAGTACTTCTCGGCGATCTCGGCCTGCACCTCCCAGTGCAGCGAGTAGCCGTCGCCCGAGAGGGCGTAGAGCACCTCGTCTGCCATCTTCCAGTAGCGCGGGGTGGCTTCACCGGCCTCGATCGCCCACTCGAACGCGTCCACGCTGAACAGCCGCGCGTGGTCGGTCTTCGGGCTGGTCATCACGCGGATCCGGCCCAGCTCGGTGTCCTGCCAGACCGTGTCCTCGGGGCTGATCACCTTCGTGCGATCGAGCACGCCGGGGGTCCAGATGGCCGACCAGTCCGCTCGCGGGCCGAACTCGTCCGGTCGTTCCACCGGACCGCCGCGGCCCTGCTGCAGCAGCCCCAGGAACATCCAGCTGCTCTTCGCCTTCACGACGAGGGTCAGCGCCTTCTCGTCGTACGGGTTGAAGTGCCGGTGCACCGAGTCGGTGTGGACGAAGACGAAGTCGCCGGTCTTCCAGTCGTAGCGCTGGTCGTCGTGGATCTCGTAGCCGGCGCCCTCGAGGATGTAGAACGCCGCCTCATTCTGGTGGCCGTGGCCGCGGTTGCTGCCGTGGCCGTCGATCTCGACGAAGTGCACCTGCAGCGTCTGGGTCAGGAACTCCTCGTCCCCGGGGCCGATCCGCCACCAGGTCCGCGACTCCTTGTTGCTGCCGGAGTGGGCGACGGCCTCGCCGTGGTCGGTGACGACCTTCTCGTCCCGGACCCGTGGCCGCGCGAGCTGCTCGCGCCGGAACGCCTCGAGCTCGTACTTGTCGGACTCCAGGCCGCGCACGAACACGCGTCCGTCTTCACCCACGGTGGCCTCCTCGGCGCCGATCGACGAGTAAGGTCTAGTGGTTAGACCAATAGCTGTCAAGCTTGCTACTGTCCCGTCCCATGGCCAAGGACGCCCTCGTCACCAATGACCTCGCCGTCAAGTTCGCCACCGAGAAGGACTCGCCGTACACGCGCTGGGTGGCCGCGGAGGGTCTGGACATCATCGCCGCGCACTACGTGCCCGACCTGCGCACCGTCGAGCTCAAGCCGTGGGCGCGCCGCGGCGGCAGCGGTGTGTTCATCAACCACGAGGCCACCCGCACGTCGAACGACTGCTACGTCTGCGAGATCCCCGCCGGCGGCGAGCTGGCCCCGCAGCGGCAGCTGTTCGAGGAGATGATCCTCGTCCTCGACGGGCACGGCTCGACCCGCGTGTGGAACGACGCCGGAGCCGAGGTGAGCTTCGAGTGGGGGCCCGGTTCGCTGTTCGCGATCCCGCTGAACGCCCACCACCAGCACTTCAACGGATCCGGGCAGCAGGCGGCGCGGTTCGTCGCCTCCACGAACCTCCCGCCCGTCCTCAACCTCTACGACGACGTCGACTTCGTGTTCGGCACGGCGCACGACTTCCCGAGCCGCTTCGCCGGAGAACCGGACTACTTCGCCCCGAAGGGCGAGCAGAAGGGTCTCCTGCTCGACACCAACTTCGTCGCGGACGCGGTCAACCTGCCGTTGATCGAGGCGAAGGAGCGCGGTGCCGGCGGCGGGCACATCCGCTTCGCGATGGCGAAGGGGTCGATGAACAGCCACATCTCGCAGTTCCCCACGGCGACGTACAAGAAGGGCCACCGCCACGGACCGGGCGCCCACGTGATCATCCTGTCCGGCGAGGGCTACAGCCTCATGTGGCCGGAGGGCGAGGAGCCGCGCCGCTACGACTGGGGTCCCGGCACCCTGATCGTCCCGCCGAACATGTGGTTCCACCAGCACTTCAACAGCGGGACGCAGCCCGCGCGCTACCTCGCCTTCAAGCACGAGGTGGTGTCCGTGCGCAACGCGCAGGGCGTGCCGAAGGCGTGGATCAGCAAGCGCGTCGGCGGCGACCAGATCGACTACGCCGACGAGGCGCCGGTGGTGCGCGAGACGTTCCGCGAGGCGCTGGCGAAGGTCGGCCTCGAGCCCAAGATGGACGCGGCCTACGAGGCCGAGCTCGCGACACTTCCGCCGAAGCCGCAGGAGACGGTCGCGGTCTAGTGTCCGATCAGACGGTCTACTCCGCTCACGTCCCCGGGCACGACCACGACCACGACGACGAGCCGCTGGGTCCGATCGAGGACAACCCGATCTGGCAGCAGGACAACGTCCGACTGGCGAGCGTCGGGATGGACATCGGGTCCTCCGGTACCCAGGTCGTGTTCTCCCGGCTGCACCTGCGGCGGATCGGCGAGGAGCTGACCAGCCGGTACGTGGTGGTCCGGCGCGAGACGGTCTACCGGTCCCCGGTTGCGCTCACGCCGTACGCGAGCGGGCAGAACATCGACGCGGAAGCGCTCGGCACGATCATCGACAAGGCCTATGCCGAGGCGCACGTCGACCCGGAGGACATCGACACCGGAGTTGTGATCCTCACCGGCGAGGCGCTGCGCCGACGCAACGCCGAGGTGATCGCCGGAATCCTGGCCGACCGCGGCGGCGCGCTCGTGACCGCCACGGCGGGCCACCACATGGAGGCGATGCTCGCCGCCTACGGCTCCGGAGCGGCCCAGGCGTCGTACGACACGGGCGCGCGCATCCTGAACATCGACGTCGGCGGCGGGACCACGAAGCTGGCGGTGCTGGACGGCGGGCGCATCCTCGCCACCGCGGCCGTGCACGTCGGCGGCCGGCTTCACGTCGTCGACGAGGCGGGCACGATCGTGCGCATCGAGCCGGCCGGCCGCGAGCACGCCGAGAGGGCCGGTCACCGGTGGGAGCTCGGCGACCAGGCCGGCGAGGACGACCTGGTGCGGGTGGCCGAGGGGATGGCGGACGTCGTGGTCGCCGCCGTGACGGGTGGGCCGGACACGGCCGGCTTCTTCCTCACCGAGCCGCTGGGCGACCTCGGGCGGATCGACGGCGTCATGTTCTCCGGCGGTGTCGCGGAGTACGTCTACGGCCGCGAGGAGGCGCGGTTCGGCGACCTGGGGCATCCCCTCGGCCGGGCGTTGCGCCAGCGCGCCGACACCGGTGCGCTGCCGTGGCCCCTCCTCCCCGCGGGCGAGTGCATCCGGGCCACCGCGCTGGGCGCGTCGGAGTACAGCGTCCAGCTCAGCGGCAACACCTGCTGGATCTCCGAGCCGGACGTCCTGCTGCCCCGCCGGAACATGCAGGTGCTCCGCCCCGGGTACGAGCTCGGCGAGACGGTCGACAGTGCCGCGGTCGCGTCCGCGATCCGCCGCCACCTCGCCGCGCTCGACGCCGGGACCGCGGACGTCGCGCTGGCGATGTCCTGGTCCGGGTCGCCGCGCTACCAGCGACTGCTCGCCTTCGCGCTCGGGATCAAGGACGGCCTCGCCGACCGGATCCGCGGGGGCCGGCCGGTGTACGTGGTGCTCGACGGCGACGTGGCCATGACGCTGGGCCGGCTCCTGCGCGAGGAGCTGGCCGTCGCCACGGAGGTCCTGGTGGTCGACGGGTTGACGTTGCGCGACTTCGACTACGTCGACATCGGCCGCGTGCGGTACCCGTCGAACACGGTGCCGGTGACGATCAAGTCGCTCGTCTTCAGTCGGCATCCTCCGAGCCCGACACCCGGGACGCCGTGCGCGTGAGGTGGACCCTCATCAGTTCCGTGGCGCGCTCCACGTTGCGCTCGGCGAGCGCGTCGACGAGGGCGCGGTGCTCCTCGGCGCCGTGGCGGCCGTGGGCCGGCGCGGTGGAGCGGGCCTCCTGGAGCGAGCGGATCATCGGGTCGTGCAGTGACTCGGCGAGCAGTGCGATGGCGCGGTTGTGGGCGCAGCGGGCGAACCGGGAGTGCCACTCGGCGGAGAGGGTGAGCGGGTAGTCGTCGGACTCGAGGGCCGCGCTGCTGCGGTCGCAGATCTCGTACAGCGCCGCGATGTCCTCCTCGGTGGCGCGCTCGCACGCGAGTGGCACCAGGCCCAGCTCGAAGATCATCCGCGCCTCGGTGACCTCGAGGGCGGAGAGGCTCGACAGCGAGATGAGGTCGGCGATGCCCTCGCCGACCATGCGGCTGCTCGGCGCGGTGACGAACGCGCCGCCACGGGCGCCAACGCGGATGTCGACGAGGCCGTTGGCCTCCAGTACGCGGAGGGCTTCACGGACCGTGACGCGACTGACCCCGAACCGCTCGCACAGCTCCCGCTCGCTCGGCAGCCGGTCACCCGCAGTGAGCTGTCCGGAGCGGATGAGCAGGCGGATCTGATCAACGATGACCTCGGAGATCCGACCGACGCTGACCTTGCTGAGCAGGTCACCCTTGTTCGGCGCGGTGCCGCCGTCCGTCACTGGGGAGGTGGTTCCCGGCCTCGTCACTCACGAATTGTATGCCCTTACGGACAGTCGGCTCGGGTGGCACGACCGGGCACGAACGTCACGAATCGTGGTGCTGGTCCTCGAACAAGCAGCGTGGTCTAATGGACAGACCAACGGAGAGAGGACGTTGCAACAGTGCCGAAGGTGATCTACGTCGGCGACGACGGTCAGGAGATGGCCGTCGATGCGGTGGTCGGCGAGTCCGTGATGGCGACCGCGGTGAAGAACGGCGTACCCGGCATCGTCGGCGAGTGCGGGGGCAACGCCTCGTGCGCTACCTGTCACGTCTGGGTGCGTGAGGAGTTCGCGTCGGCGGTCGGTCTGCCGAACGACATGGAGGAGGACCTCCTCGATCTCGCGGTGTCCGAGCGGCGCGACGGAAGCAGGCTCTCCTGCCAGCTCGAAGTGAGGCCGGAGCTCGACGGGCTGACGGTCGATGTGCCCCCCGTGCAGCCGTGAGGGCACCCGATAGGTATTACGGTTAGTCCACACGCTCGAGGGGAGACGCCCGTGCTTCGTCAGGACATCAACGAACTGCTGACCCGCACCGGCCCGGGCACGCCGATGGGTGAGCTGTTCCGGCAGTACTGGATGCCGGCCTGCCTCGCGGAGGAGCTGCCCGAGAACGACTGCCCGCCGGTGCGACTCAAACTGCTGTCCGAGCGGCTCATCGCCTTCCGCGACAGCGACGGTCGCTACGGGCTGATCGACGAGTTCTGCGCCCACCGGGGCGCCTCCCTGTGGTTCGGCCGCAACGAGGACGGCGGGCTGCGCTGCCCGTACCACGGCTGGAAGTACGACGTCACCGGCCAGTGCGTCGAGGTGCCGTCGGAGGCGGACAACTCGAGCTTCTGCCAGAACGTCAAGCTCACCGCGTACCCGCTCGTCAAGATCGGCGACATCCTCTGGACGTTCATGGGCGACCCGGCCGAGCAGCCGCCGCTGCCGGAGTTCGAGTTCGCGCTCGTGCCGCCGGAGCAGACCTACACGTCGAAACGCCTGCAGCAGTGCAACTGGCTGCAGGCCTTCGAGGGTGGCATCGACTCCAGCCACGTCACGTTCCTGCACTCCGGAGGCCTGAAGAACGACCCATTGTTCAAGGGCGCGAAGGGCAACGAGTACAACCAGAACGACAAGAAGCCCTTCTTCGAGGTCGCCGACTCCGACGGCGGGCTATTCGTCGGCGCCCGGCGCAACGCGGAGGACGGCAAGTACTACTGGCGGATCACGCCGTGGGTGATGCCGTGCTTCACGATGGTCCCCCCACGCGGCGACCACCCGATCCACGGGCACTTCTGGATCCCGATCGACGACGAGAACTGCTGGGCCTACAGCTTCGACTACCACCCGGTCCGCGCCCTCACCGCCGCCGAGCGGCAGGCGATGATCGACGGCCACGGCGTGCACAGCGAGAACATCCCCGGCACCTACCGGCCCCTTGCGAACCGCGACAACGACTACCTGATGGACCGCGAGAAGCAGCGGGCGGGGGAGTACTACTCGGGCATCAAGGGCATCGCGATCCAGGACGCGTCCCTGCAGGAGAGCATGGGGCCCATCGCCGACCGCACCAAGGAGCGGCTCGTCCCCGCCGACGCCGGCATCATCAAGGCGCGGCAGAAGCTGCGCAAGGCCGCCATCGCGCTGCGCGACCACGGCACCACCCCACCCGGGGTGGACCCCGAGCACCACCGCGTGCGCTCGGCCGCCGTCGTGCTGCCGCAGGCCGAGGCCTTCCTGGACGCCTGCAAGGACGACGTGCGCGTCAACCCCGGCATGCCGATCGCGTCGGTGTAGACCCATGGCCACCCAGGCGTTCGTCGACCCGAACCTTCCGAGCAGCTGCGCCCGCGCGGCGACGGCGGCCGAGGCCCGCTACCGCATCCAGCGTCCGGTCGCGCCCGCCCGGGCGCCGCGGATCATCGCCCTCGACGGCGGGGCGGTGGAGATCGTCCGCCGCGCCGCGGCGCTGCAGTGGGCCAACGCCCGCTTCTACGCCTGCGAGTCGATCGACGGCACGGTCACCCTGCGCGGGATCGAGGGCCACCCGGCCACGCTGGCCGACGAGCTCGCCAGCGCCGACGTCGTCGTCATGATCGCGACGGACGACGGCGGGGCGGGCTGCGCGCACACGATCGGCAAGGCCTGCTGGCAGCGCAGCATCATGACCGCGGGCCTGGTCGTCTCCGACGACGACGCCGCGGACCGCGCCGTTGCCGCCCTGCGGCCGCACGCCCGCGTGCTGCTCCCCGGCGCGGACGAGAGCGATGTCGTCGACCTGCTCACGGCCCTACGAGCATGAAAGGGCGCGCATGAACGGCAGGACGACCCTTCGTGGCCTCCAGCGGATGAAGGACGAGGGCCGCAAGATCGTCGGCGTCGTGGCGTGGGACTACCAGATCGCCAGGATCGCCGACCGCGCCGGTGCGGAGATCGTCTCGGTCGGGGACACCGTCGGCGTCAACCTCTGGGGTCACGCGAGCCCGTTCGAGATCACGATGGACGAGATGGTCGTCGTGGCGCGGGCGGTGCGCCGGGGCGTGTCGCGGGCGCTGGTGTCCGCCGACTTCCCGTTCGGCCCGGTCCAAGAGGGCACGGCCGCGGCCGTGCGCGCCGCGATCCGGTTCGTCAAGGAAGCCGGCGTGGACCTGGTCAAGGTCGACGGGGCGGCGGACCACCTCGACGCCGTCGCGGCGATCACCCGCGCCGGGATCCCGGTGTTCGCGCAGTTCGGCATCACGCCGCAGACCGCCCTGCGCTACGGCGTCGAGTACTCCGCCACCCCGTCCGCGGCCGACCAGATCCCGGAGGACCTGACCGGCGAAATGATCGACACGGCACGACGCCTCGAGGAGGCAGGCGCGGTGCTGCTGAACTTCACGAACTCGGGGCCGGTGGTCGGCGCCGCGGTCGCGAAGGCCGCCTCGGTCCCCGTGCTCGGCGGCTTCGGCGGCGGGCCGTGGCTCGACGGCCGGATGCGCATGGCGCACGCCGCCATCGGCTACGCGGAGTCGACGGTCGACGATCCGGCTGACGACCGACCCGGGACCTACGCGCACGTCGCGCGGACCACCCTCGACGCGCTCACGCGGTACGCCGACGACGTCCGCGGCGCCCGGCAGCTCCCCGGCGGGCGGTGACCGTGCCCACCGCCCTCGCCGACGGGATCCCCACCCGCTACGAGGTGGCGGGATCGGGTCCCCCGCTGCTCATGTTCTCCCCGGGCGGCTTCGACTCCACGCTCGAGAGCTGGCGGACGGTCGGGGTCTACCGCCGACTCGCCCTCCTGGAACAGCTCGCGACGCGCTACACCTGCATCACGTTCGACCGCCGCGAGTCCGGCCGCTCCGGCGGCCGCGTCGAACGCCTGTCCTGGAGTCACTACGTCGCGCAGGCGATCGGGCTGCTCGACCACCTCGGCATCGAGCGGGCCCACCTCATGGGTGGCTGCGTGGGCTGCTCGACGGCCGCGGCCATGGCGGTGGCCCATCCCGACCGCGTGCGGTCCATGGTGCTGTTCTCCCCGGCGGGCGGCGTCAAGTACCGGATGCGGCAGCACGAGCGCTTCGCCCGACACCTCTCGTACGTGCAGGCGCAGGGGGTCGACGGGGTCGTCGCGCTCGTGCGGGCGACCGACGCCGGCTTCTCCGCCGACCCGCGGGTCGGTCCGTGGAACAGTGTGATCCGCGCCGACCAGAGCTTCGCCGACGCATACGCGAAGCAGGACGTCGACCGCTACGCCCTCGTCGTGGGCGGCACCGCACGGCTGATGTTCGACCGGGACACCGTGCCGGGCGCGGAACCGGAGGACCTGCTGCTGCTGGACGTCCCGGCGCTGATCGTCCCCGGTCAGGACGAGTCGCACGCCCCGTCCGCTGCGCGCTACCTGCAGGAATGCCTACCGCGTGTGGAGTACTGGGACGTCCCGGTGGCCGGGCAGACGCGGGAGACCGCTCCTGCCCGGGTCCTGGAGTTCCTCGACGAACAGTGAGGAGCAGATGGCGATGAGGCCATCATCGAAGCCATTGCGTGCCGCCGCGGCCGCTGTCGTGTTCGCCGCGCTCGCAGCGTGCGGGAGCGGCGCCGCGAGCGGGGAGAAGGCCGGTCCCTTCGCCGGCGAGGACGTCGACCTGGTCGTCCCCTACGAGCCCGGCGGCGGCTACGACGCCTACGCCCGGGCGCTCGCGCCCTACCTCGAGGACTGCCTCGACGCGACGGTCGTGGTGCGGAACGAGCCGGGTGCGGGAGGGTTGGTCGCGACCAACCGGACGTCCACAGCAGGTGCCGAGGAGAAGCGCATCCAGATCGTGAACACCGTCGGCCTCGTCTCGGCGCAGATCGCGCATGCCGAGGGGGTGCGCTTCGACCTGGAGAAGCTCAACTGGATCGGCCGGATCGCGGGACCGCCGAGCGTGATGGTGGTCGCCACCGGCAGCCCGATCCAGAGCCTCGCCGACCTCGTGCACGCGGGGCGACCGGTGAAGTTCGTGACGACGGGACCGGGATCGAACGACTACATCGCCCCGAACATCCTGGGTGCCGCCTACGGCTTCCCCATGGAGATCGTCAGCGGGTTCGCGGGCGCTCCCGAGGCGCGAGCCGCGGTCGTCGCCGGGAACGCCGACGCGCACGTCCTCCCGATCGACAGCCAGCTGCCGGCTATCGAGTCGGGTGACGTCCGCCCCATCGTCACGATCGACGGGGAACGGGACGCGTCCCTGCCCGACACCCCCACCGTCTACGAGGCCGCCCCGCCCGACGACCGCGCGAAGGTGATGATCGACAACCTCGTGGCGCTGGGGCAGACCGGGCGCGCCCTGATGGCCTCGGCGCAGATGCCGGCCGACCGCGTCGAGGCGCTCCGCGCGGCGTTCGGGTGCGCCATCGGCAACGCGGACCTGGTCGCCGCCCTCGACGAACAGGAACGGCCCCTCGACCCGCTCGGTGGGCCGGAGACCGCGCGGCTGGTGAGCGACGTGCTCACCGCTCCCGAGGAGTTCCGGCAGATGATCGTGGCCAGCTACTGAAGGCTCTCACCGCGTTCGAGCGCCGCGATCTGGTCGATCCTGCGCTGGTGGACGCCGCCCTTGAACGGCGTCTCCAGCCAGGCGGTCACGATCTCGCGGGCCAGGTCGGGTGCGAGGACCTTGGCCCCCAGCACGAGCACGTTGGCGTCGTTGTTGCCGCGCGAGATCCGCGCGTGGAAGAGGTCGGGGCACAGCCCGGCCCGGACGCCGCGGATCTTGTTGCAGGCCACGGTCTCGCCGAGCCCGCTCCCGCCGACGACGATCCCGCGCTCGGTGCGGCCGTCGACGACGTGGTGGCACAGCTCGGCGCAGAGCGGCGGGTAGTCCACCTCCTGCGCGCCGTGCGCTCCGAGGTCGGTCACGTCGTGGCCGCTCCCGCGCAGCATCGCGACGAGCCCGGCCTTCAGCGCCACACCGTTGTGGTCGGCGGCGATCGCGATGCGCATGCCGGACGGCTACGCCTCGAGCCGGAGCGTGCTCGCGGCGAACACGGTCTCCAGCTCCACCGGACGCGAGAGGATCTTCTGGTCGACGCACGTGCGGACCAGTCGCTCCAGCACCTCGCGGTTCGGGTCGATCCCGTACGGCAGGGGATCGGCCCCGGTCAGCTCGAACACCTGCCGGTACAACCGGTCGTTGGCGTCGGGTGACTCGATCTTCCCGTTGCTCAGCCGCTCGACGTAGAGCTGCTTGGCGCGCGCGAACGCGTCGAAGACGTCGGCGGCGATGTCCGGATGCTGCCGGAGCACGTCGTCGCGAACGACCACGAGGTGGTTGATGGGGTAGAGGCCGCGCTCCCGCAGCGCGGTGAGGGCCGCCTCCGTCGCGTTCGGGATCAGCGGCACGACGTCCGGGGCGGGGATGCGAGCGCCGAGCACCGCGGCGAGCTTCCCGCCGCGGAGCAGGTCCTCGAGGCTGCGCGGCGGCTTGACCGGGACGACGTTGGCCGGGGGCCGGTACTCCGCCACGTGCTCGTCGCCCGACAGCACCCACGTGATCTTGTCGAGGTCCACGCCGTACTCGTCGCGCAGGATCGCGCGGGCCCACACCCCGGTCGTGACCGTGTAGCCCCGGTCCACCCCGACCCGGCGGCCCTCGAGGTCCTTCGGGTGCCGGATGCCGCCCGCGGAGGCCACCTGGATCACGCCGTGGTGCAACCCGCGGGCGAGGAAGACGGGCAGCGCGGTGAACTCGACACCGTGCTCCTTGGCGACGAGGTAGGTGGTCAGCGCCATCTCGCTGACGTCGTACTCCAGCTCGCGCACCATCCGGCGGAAGGCCGAGACGAGGACCCGCACCTCCTCGAACTCGAAGTGGAACCCGTGGGGAGTCACCTCTCCGGACTTCAACGCCTCGTTGGCACCTTGCGTGCGGGTGACGGTCCGCAGTACGGGCCCGGGTTCCTGCATGTCGATCCCCTCTGGTCGCTCACCGATAGTCTATGGTATGACCAATAGACCAGAAACGGGGAGGCGGGTCGATGCCCGATCAGGTGCTGGCGGCCGTGCGGACAGGTCCGGGTGTGACCGAGCTCCGCGAGTTCCCGATGCCCGAAATCGACGAGGACAGCGCCTTGCTCGAGGTCGAGGTGGCCGGGATCTGCGGCACCGACGTCAAGATGTACGCGAAGCCACCCTCGACCTCGCCCGTGATCATGGGGCACGAGAACGTCGGAGTCATCTCGCACGCGGGGCGCGGCTTCACCGAACGCAAGGGTGTGCGTGAAGGTGACCGGGT
The DNA here is from genome assembly GCF_006717045.1 of Pseudonocardia cypriaca. NCBI lineage: Bacteria > Bacillati > Actinomycetota > Actinomycetes > Pseudonocardiales > Pseudonocardiaceae > Pseudonocardia > Pseudonocardia cypriaca. The sequence continues at coordinate 756,856 of NZ_VFPH01000002.1, read as the reverse complement.
CTTCGTCGAGCACTACGTCGGCTGCTTCCACTGCGAGTGGTGCCACGCGGGGGAGTACCGGCACTGCGAGCTCACCGACTGGCGCACCAACCCCGACGCCCGCCGCTACGGCTACACCTCCGCGGACAATCCCGGCCGGCTGTGGGGCGGCTTCTCGCAGTACATGTACCTGCCCTGGAACGCGGTGGTCCACAAGGTGCCGGAAGGGGTGTCGGCCGAGCTGGCGGGCCTGGTCACGCCGCTGTCGAACGGCATCGAGTGGGCACTGAACGCGGGGAAGGTCGGCTACGCGTCCACAGTGCTCATCCAGGGGCCCGGGCAGCAGGGGCTGTCCCAGGTGGTCGCCTCCAAGCAGGCCGGTGCCTCGCTGATCATCGTGACCGGAACGGCACGGGACGCCGCCCGGCTCGACCTGGCCAAGGGGTTGGGTGCCGACGCCGTGATCGACGTGCAGCGCGAGGATCCCCTCGCGCGGGTGCTGGAGCTCACCGGCGGCCGGGGCGTCGACACGGTGCTCGACTGCACCGCCGGGGCCGGCACCGCGCCGGTCCTGCTCGGCATCGATGCCCTGAAGCGTCGCGAGGGGATCATGGTGACCCAGGGTGAGGTGGCGGCGTTCCCGGACTTCCCGCTGAAGAAGCTGACCGAGAAGTCGATCACGCTCGCCAGCGCGCGCGGGCACGGCTTCCGGGCGGTCGAGCTGGCGCTGGAGCAGCTGGCCTCGGGGCGCTTCCCGCTCGACCGGCTCGCCACCCACAGCTTCGGTCTCGATCAGGTCGACCACGCCATCCGGGCCCTCGCCGGCGAGACCGGGGAGGATGCGATCCACATCTCGTTGCTGCCGTGGAAGGAGAAAGCGTGAGTGTGGTGGTTCGCAATCCGCCCCGCACCGACCGGGCGCTGGTCGAGGGCCTCGCGGAGTTCGGGGTGTCCACGATCCACGAGGCCCAGGGCCGTGCGCGCCTGCTCGACCCGGCCCTGCGGCCCATCTGGTCGGGCGCCCGGGCGGCCGGCACCGCGGTGACGGTCAGCGTCCCGCCCGGCGACAACTGGATGATCCACGTCGCCGTCGAGCAGTGCGCCGAGGGTGACCTGCTGGTGGTGGCCCCGACGACGCCCTCGTCGGCCGGGTACTTCGGTGAGCTGCTGGCCACCGCGCTGGCCTACCGCGGGGTCCGCGGCCTCGTGATCGACGCCGGCTGCCGCGACGTCGCCGAGCTGCGGGAGATGGGGTTCCCGGTCTGGTCCCGGCACGTGTCGGCCTTCGGCACCGTCAAGGAGACGCTCGGCGACGTCAACGTCGGCCTGGTGTGCGCCGGGCAGTGGATCGAGCCCGGCGACGTGGTCGTCGCCGACGACGACGGGGTCGTGGTCGTGCCCAGGGCCCGGGCCGCCGACGTGATCGCCGCCGCGCGGGAGCGAGAAGAGCGCGAGGCCCGCTCCCGGGAGCGCTACGCGAAGGGTGAGCTGAGCCTGGACGTCTCCTCGATGCGCGAGGCGCTCGGCGCCAAGGGCCTGACCTACGTGGATGCCGGGTGATCATCGACTGCCACGGTCACTACACGACCGTTCCGGCCGCCCAGCAGGAGTTCCGGGACGCCCAGCTGGCCGCGCTGGACGACCCGACACTGCCGGCGCCGTCGCCGGCCGAGATCGGCGACGACGCCATCCGGGAGAGCGTCGAGGGCAATCAGCTGCGGATCCTGCGCGAGCGCGGCGGCGACCTCATGCTCTTCTCGCCGCGCGCCTCGTCGATGGCGCACCACGTGCCGGACCCGGCCACCGCGCGGGCGTGGGCGGCCACGAGCAACGACCTCGTCGCCCGGGTCGTCGACCTGTACCCCGCCCACTTCGCCGCGGTCTGCCAGCTGCCCCAGACGCCGGGTGGCGCCCTCGACGACTCCGTCGCCGAGCTGCGCCGGTGCGTGGCCGCGGGCTTCGTGGGGTGCAACCTGAACCCCGACCCGTCCGGCGGTTTCTGGACCTCGCCGCCGCTCACCGACGAGTACTGGTTCCCGCTGTACGAGGCGATGGTCGAGCTGGACGTGCCGGCGATGGTGCACGTCTCCGCCTCGTGCAACCCCAACTTCCACGCCCTCGGCGCGCACTACCTCAACGCCGACACCTCGGCCTTCATGCAGTTCCTGGAGGGCGACCTGTTCACGCGGTTCCCGACCCTGCGCTTCGTCATCCCGCACGGCGGTGGCGCGATCCCGTACCACTGGGGCCGCTACCGCGGGCTCGCGGTCCGCATGGGCCGGCCCGATCCCGCCACGCTGCTGTCCAACGTCTTCTTCGACACCTGCGTGTACCACCAGCCCGGGATCGACCTGCTCACCGGCGTGATCCCGATCGAGAACATCCTCTTCGCGTCGGAGATGCTCGGGGCCGTCCGGGGCACCGACCCCGACACCGGTGTCGAGTGGGACGACACGAAGTCCTACATCGACGAGCTGGGCCTCGCCGAGGAGCAGCGCCACCAGATCTTCGAACAGAACGCGCGGCGCGTGTACCCGCGGCTGGACGCGCGGCTGCGGGCTGCGGGGAGGTAGGGACGTGTCACGACTGCGGCTGGCGTTCGCGTGCGGCGACTACGACCGCACGCGGGCGCTCTACGAGGGCACCGTCCAGCCGGACGGGATCGACCTGACCTACCTGCGGCTCCCCGTCGAGGAGACGTTCTTCCGGATGATGCGCCACCGCGAGTTCGAGGTGGCGGAGCTGTCGCTGTCGTCCTACGTGAAGTCCTTGGACCTCGACCCGTCGCCGTTCGTAGCGCTGCCGGTCTACCCCTCGCGGATGTTCCGGCACGGCGGGATCTTCGTGAACGCGGCGTCCGGCATCGAGAAGCCGGAGGACCTGCGGGGCAAGGTGGTCGGCACACCCGAGTGGCAGCTCACGGCGGGGGTGTGGATCCGCGGCATCCTCGCCGACCGGCACGACGTGCCGATCGATGCCGTGGAGTACCGGACCGGCGGGCAGGAGACGCCCGGGCGGATCGAGAAGGCCGCCGTCGACCTCGGCGGGCGGGTCCGCATCGAGCCCGTTCCGGAGGGCGCGACCCTGTCGGCGATGCTCGCCGACGGCGGGATCGACGCGCTCTACAGCCCGCGGGTGCCCTCCTCGTTCCGCCCCGGCGGCCCGGTCCGGCGGCTGTTCGACGATCCCGTGGCGGCCGAGAAGGAGTACTTCGCGGCCACCGGCATCTTCCCGATCATGCACGTGGTCGTGGTCCGCCGCGACGTCTACGAGCGCCACCCTTGGGTCGCGCAGTCGCTCACGAAGGCGCTGCACCTGGCCAAGAAGGCGGCCATGGAAAACCTCTACGACTCCTCCGCGCTGCGGTTCACGCTGCCCTGGCTCATCCAGGGGGTGGAGGAGGCCCGATCGCTGCTCGGGGCCGACTACTGGTCCTACGGGCTCGCGGCCAACGAGGAGACGCTGTCCACCTTCCTCCGCTACCACCACGAGCAGGGGCTGTCCCGGCGCCGGTACGCGCCGGATGAGCTGTTCGCCCCGGAGGCCACCGAGGAGTTCGTGATCTAGTGCGGGCTGGTCAGCCCGCGAGCAGGCTCTTGAGCGGGATCCTGGGATCGGCCGCCTTGTCGGCGGGCAGGGTCCGGCCGGTGGTAAGTGCCTTCCGGACCACCAGGTAGTCGGTCGGGGTGTTCACGGCGTCGACCGCGATGAGTGCGCCGTCGCGGTAGTAGAGGACGGCGAACCGCTCGCTGTCGGGCTCGCCACGCACGTCGTAGTGGTCGTAGCCCGCGGACAGGCCGGCGATCTGCAGCCGGAGATCGCCCTGGTTCGACCAGAACCACGGCACGTTGCGGGTGTCCGAGGTCCGGCCCAGCAATGTGGCCGCGGCGACACCGGCCTGCGCCACGGCGCCGGGGACCGACTCCAGCCGGACGCGGCCGACACCCGTCACGGGGTGCGGGAGCGCCGTGCAGTCGCCGGCGGCCACCACGGCCTCGTGGCTGGTACGGGCGGTGGCGTCGACCACGATGCCGCCGACGACACGGTCGCACTCGAGGCCGATCTCCTCGGCGAGTTCGGTGCGGGGGACCACGCCGACACCTACCAGGACGAGGTCGGCCGGGAGCTCGCGACCGTCGGCCAGCCGGACGGACTCGACCCGTCCCGTGCCGCCGAAGCTCACGACCTCGGCCGGCAGCAGCACCGTGGTGCCGCGGCGCTCGTGGGCCTGTCGGAGGAACTCGGAGACGACCGGCGCCACCGCTCGTCCGACGAGCCGGTCGGCCGCCTCGACGACGGTGACCTCCTTGCCCTGGGCGCGGGCCGCCGCCGCGGCCTCGAGGCCGATGAAGCCGCCCCCGACGACCACGACCCGGGAGGCGACCGCCAGGCGGTGGCGCAGCCCGATCGCATCGTCGAGGCCGCGGAGGTAGTGGACGCCGTCGAGGTCGGCGCCTGCCACGTCCAGCCGCCGCGGCCGTGCGCCCACCGTGAGGGCGAGGCGCGCGAAGGGCAGCGTCCGCCCGACCGTCGTCCGCGCGAGCCCCGGGCGGCCGCCGGTGGGAAGCGCGAGGTCGGCCACCCGCTCGCCCCCGACCAGCTCGATCCGGTGCTGCGCGTACCAGGTGGGGGTGCGGAAGGCGAGCGATTCCGCGTCGGCGGAACCGGCGAGGAACTCCTTGGACAGCGGCGGTCGCTGGTACGGCGCGTGGGGTTCGGCGCCGATCAGCGTGATCGGGCGCGCGTCACCGAGCTGTCGCAGCGACCCGGCCAGGTGGACGCCGGCCTGGCCGGCGCCGATCACCAGCGTCCCGGTGGACGTGGTCTGCGGCATGGGGCGCCCCTTCCGACTGGAATGGACTTACCATTATGCCAAAGGCAAGACTTACTGGGAAGTGGCGTCGCGTCCGCGCAGGGCGAAGGCCGGGAGGGTCATCCCCGCACCGACCACGGCGATCGCGGGCGCGAGCGGCACGAGCACCACCATGCCCGCGACGGCCAGCGGTGCGGCGAACAGCGCGGCCGCACGGAACGTGCCGGTGGCCGCGATGGCCTCGCCGCGTTCCTCGGGGTGTACGGACTCGGCAGCGAGCGCCGGGCCCAGCACCTGCACGGCGCCGGCCGCCACGCCGCTGACCGCGAGCACAGCGGCGGCGAGCGGGGTGTTGCCGGCCACGGCGGCCGTCAGGGCGGTGGCCACACCGGTTGCCACGATCCCGGACAGCAGCGCGCGGCCGGTCAGGTGCGAACGGATGCGTCCGGCGAGTCCCGTGCCGAGCAGCTGGGCTCCGTTCGCGACCGAGATCAGGGCGCCCACGGCAGTGGCCGACTGGCCGGCCGCGTCGAGCGCCACCGGGACGTAGGAGGTGAGCAGGGCGCGCCAGGCGCCCGCAGACACTCCCGCCCAGCAGCCGACGTCGACCCCGGGGCGGCGCCACAGCCGTCCCGGCGGGCGGTCGGGCGGCGGCGTGAACGGCGGCAGGCGGTCGAGGAGCAGGGTGGGGACCAGGCCGGCGAGCGCGACCGCCGCGGCCGCTCCCAGCGCGAGCTCCGGCGCGATCTCGGACAGCACGCCTGCGAGCAGCGGGCCGCAGAGCAGGCCGACCGACGCCACGAGGTTCACCTGGGCCAGCGCGCCCGCCGCCCGGCCGGTGCCGCGAACCACGTGGGTCTGGCTGCCCGTCCAGAAGCAGGCCCGGGAGGCGCCCTGGAGGAGCTGGGCGATGACGAACGGCACCATCGCGCTGGACAGGGTGACGAGCAGGCAGCTGGCTGCGAGCGTGATCACGGCGCCGGCGATGAGCGTCCAGTCCGCCCACCGGCGCATCGCCCAGGCCAGGGCCAGCCGAACCAGCATCTGCGAGACCGCGGAGGTCGCGGTCAGGGCCCCGATGTCGAATGCGGAGTAGCCCGTCTGCAGTGCGAGCAGTGGCAGGGCGACGCCCGCGGCACCGAGGGACACGGAGTAGATCCCGGCTCCGGCCGCCGACGCGACGGCGTCGCGCGAAAGGGGGTCACGCGACGGCACTCACTGTGCTCCGATCGGCAGCATCAAAGGTATTATGGTTGTGCCAAACTACCAGCCGTGCCGTGGACCACCGCACCGTCGCGAAAGTGGGACCCCGAATGCTGACCGACGCCCTGAACGGTCTCATGGCGGTGTTCCAGCCGGTACCCCTGATGCTGATGCTCCTCGGGGTGGCCATCGGCTTCGTGGTGGGCATCCTGCCCGGCCTGGGCGGGGCCGTGACGCTCGCCCTGATGCTGCCCTTCACGTTCGACATGCAGCCGGTCGAGGCGTTCGCGTTCCTGCTCGGCATGTGGGTCGTCACGTCGACCACCGGTGACATCACCTCGGTGCTCTTCGGCGTCCCGGGCGAGGCCACCTCGGCGGCCACGGTGCTCGACGGGCACCCGATGGCGAAGCGGGGAGAGGGTGGCCGGGCGCTCGGCGCCGTACTGCTGTCCTCCGCGCTCGGCGCCGTGTTCGGGGCGCTGGTGCTCGCGCTGTCCATCCCGATCATCCGCCCCGTCGTGCTGGCGTTCGGCCCGCCCGAGTTCTTCGCCCTGACCGTGCTCGGCCTGACGTTCGTCGTCGCGTTGTCGGGCGGCCGGCTGCTCAAGGGTTTCGTCATGGCCTGCCTCGGCCTGCTCGTTGCGCTGGTCGGCCTGGACCCGCAGGAGGGCGTTCCCCGCTACACGTTCGACCTGCTCTACCTCTGGGACGGGATCGGGATCGTCCCGCTGGTCGTTGGCCTCTTCGGCGGCGCCGAGGTGCTCCAGATCATGCTCAGCAGGCGCAGCATCGCCCGCACCGACAGCACGGAGGCCTCGCTCGCGGGCATCGGGCAGGGCGTCCGCGACGTCTTCCGCCACTGGCCCCTCGTGATCCGCTCCAGCGCCATCGGCACGGGTGTGGGCATCGTGCCCGGCCTCGGGGGCACCGTGGCCCAGTTCATGGCCTACGGCGCGGCCCAGCAGAGCTCCAAGAATCCCGAGATGTTCGGCAAGGGGTCGATCGAGGGCGTCATCGCGGCCGGCGCGGTGAACAACGCCAAGGACAGCGGGTCGCTGATCCCGACGATCGGGTTCGGTATCCCCGGCGGGGCCGGGAGTGCCGTGCTGCTGTCCGCGTTCCTCATCGTGGGCCTGAACCCCGGCAAAGAGATGCTGACCACGTCCCTCGACGTCACCTTCTCGATGATCTGGGTGACGGTGCTGGCCAACGCCGTCGCCGTGGTGGCCGCGTTCCTGCTCCTGAAGCCGCTCACCCGCCTCACGTTCGTGTCCGGCCCGCTCCTCGTGCCGTTCCTGCTGCTGCTCCTCGCGCTGGGCGCCTACACGTCGAGCAACTCCTTCTCCGACGTGCTCGTGATGATCGGGGCAGCGGCCGTCGGCGTGATGTGCATCCGGTACGACTGGCCGCGGGTGCCGTTCCTGCTCGCGGTCGTGCTCGGGTCGCTGGCCGAGCGCTACCTCTTCCTGTCCCACTCGCTGTTCGGGTGGACGTGGCTGACCCGGCCGATCGTCCTGGTGATCGCGGCGGCGATGGCGGTCGCCATCCTGCTCCCGACGATCCGGAGGCTGCGTGCCCGGCAGCGGGCACCGGGCCCGACGAGCGAGGAGACGGTATGACCGCGCGCGCCCCTGCCGAGGTGCCTTTCCTGAACGGTCGACGCCCCTCGCCCGAGGCTGTGGTCGACGTCGTCGTGACGGTGCTGCTGCTGGTGCTCTTCGCCTGGGCCTTCATCGAGGCCGGCGAGTGGTCGTTCCGGGCGGCGCTGTTCCCGCGCCTCGTCACAGGTGCCGGTGTCGTGCTCACCGCGCTGCACCTGGTGCAGGCCGTGCTGCGGCTGCGGCGCCCGACCCCGTCTCCCGAGGCCGGCGACGCGGACTCCGACGACGTCGAGTACGTCTTCCGCACGGCCGGCGCGCGGCGGTGGGCGTCCGCCCTCGGCTGGGTGGCCGCCTTCTTCGTGCTGCTCTACCTCAGCGGCCTGTACGTCACGGCACCGGTCTTCTCCCTGCTGTACCTCAGGTTCGCCGGCAAGCGGACATGGATCTTCAGTGTGATCTACGCCGTTGTGACCGCAGTCCTGCTCTACGTGGCATTCGAGCTGGCGCTCGGCGTCCCTACGCCGTCCGGCCTGCTCGTCGATTGATCGCAGCTCCGAACAACGCAGGGAGAATGATGGCTGACCGTCGGCGTGGCCTCAGTGCAGTGGTGGCGCTCGGTGTCGGGGCAGGGGTGCTGGCGGGGTGCGCGAGCGGCGCCCAGGCCGCGGGTGATGCGCTACCGGCCTGTTCCTCGCTCGACGGGGAGACCGTGTCGCTCGTCGTGCCCTACGAACCGGGCGGAGGCTACGACTCCTACGTGCGGCTGCTCGCCCCGTACCTGGAGGAGCGGACCGGCACCACGATCGCCGTGCAGAACCAGCCCGGTGCGGGTGGCCTGCTCGCTCTGAACAACCTCCACACCGAGAAGGCCGACGGCACCACGATCGCGATCATGAATGGTGTCGGAGCCGGTGGCTCGTCGCTCGCCGGGGCCGACGGTGCCCAGTTCGCCCTCGACGACTTCACCTACATCGGACGCGTGGTGAGCGAGCCCCCGCTGATCGTGACCAGCGCCACCGGGCCGTACCAGACGTTCGACGCGGTGCGAGCCGCCCGCGGCTTCCGTTGGGGATCCACCGGTCCGGGCGCGGAGGACTACGTCACCGCCTCGCTCCTGTCCAAGGTGTTCGACATCGATGCCCAGGTCGTGACCGGGTTTCCCGGCTCGGGCGAGACCGAGCTGGCGATCCTGCAAGGGGCCATCGACGGCATGTCCGGCAACCCCGGCAGCCGCCGCCAGGCGATCGAGGAGGCCACGCAGACCCCGGTCCTGCGCATGGGCGAGCAGTCGCCGGCGTGGCTGCGGGACGACGTCCCCTGGGTCCACGACGTCCCGATGACCGACGAGCAGCGGGCCCTGGTGGACGCGCACCTGGCCTTGATCGAGATCGGCCGCCCGCTGGTGGGACCGCCCGGGATGGACGATGCGGCCAAGCGCTGCTGGCGGGAGGCGATGGCCACGGTCATGGCGAACCCGGACCTCCTCGCCACGGCCGAGCAGCAGGAGCGCGAGCTCTCCTTCCTCGGCGGCGCCGAGCTCGACGGCCTCGTGCAGCGGATCCTCACCGCGCCCCCGCAGTACCGCGAACTGCTGACCGGCATGTACTAAGGTAAAACTATCAGTCCAATATGGAGGAGGCCGGCATGCCGCCGCCCGACGACGACGCGCCCCCGCAGCTCTACCACAGCAACAAGAACCGCACGTTCGTCCGCGCCGTCCAGGGCGACTACGGGCTGAACGCCGAGCTCGAGCGGCTGCGATCGATGCCGCGGGTCCAGAAGGCCAGCGAGATCAAGTTCGTCGACGGGCCGCAGGCGTACAGCCGGCACTACGTCGAGCCGAAGGACGGCATCACCCAGACCTTCCACCTCCACCTGGAGGAGTACGGCCCCGGCGGGAAGTCGCAGAAGCACGGGCACGTCAACGAGGCCGCGTTCTACATCCTCGACGGCCGCGGCTACGAGATCCACGACGGCGAGCGCTACGACTGGGAGGCGGGCGACGTCGCGATCGTGCACAACAACTGCGTGCACCAGCACTTCAACGCCGACCCCGAGCGGCCGGCACGCGCTCTCGTCATCAAGACCAAGCCGATGTACATGTTCATGAACATGCTCTTCCAGAAGCAGGTGGAGCCCCGCCAGACCGAGCCGACGCCGGAGGGCGTCGGGTTCGTCGTGCGCGAGGAGGAAGAGGACTTCAACCACCCGCGGGAGGGCTACTGATGGCCTGGTCCGAGACCGCGGCGTGGGTCGCGGGCACCGACAACGCGCCGCTCTACGCGAACCTCCTGCAGGACGCCACCGAAGCCCCCCAGCGCAACGCCGGACGCCGCAAGATCCTCAAACCCACGGACATGCCGTGGGAGATGTCCCGGCAGGGGCTGCTCAAGCACCTGATCAACGAGGACCTCAACACCCGCATGGAGACGGTCGACGCCTACATGCAGATCATCCCGGCCGGGAGCCGCTCCGGTAAGCACCGGCACCTGGCCGAGGAGTGTCTCTATGTCCTCGAGGGCCGCGGCTACGACCTGCACCAGGACTGCGACGTCGAGATCACCGACACCTACTTCTGGAAGCCCCAGGAGGAGGTCAAGCGCTTCGAGTGGGAGGCGGGCGACGTCATCTACGTGCCCCCGAACACGATCCACCAGCACTTCAACGCCGACCCGCACCGCCCGGCCCGCCTGATCTCGGCGATCAACCGGATCTACAAGCAGTGCGGCCTGAACGACCTGGAGCAGATCGAGGACGCGCCCGAGTACGACCCGTCGGTCGTCCTGGACGCGGAGAAGATCCGCGAGTACCTGCGCACGACGTAGGTCCTTCCTTGGCACGGCGAGTACCGTGCGCGCCTGAGCCCCACCGCGGGCGGCGCATGTCAGCCTGAGCATGCTGAGTCCGGAACGCGCGGACTACCTGGGGCCGCAGATCGCGCACAGATCAGGTTTCCGCGTCGCGCCCGTCCGTACGTGTGAGATCGACTCACGGGAGGCTGGCACGATGCGGAAGCTGATCTTCGGCATGAACGTGACCCTGGACGGCTACATCGCCGCGATCGGCGACGACATCGGTTGGAGCGGGCCGCCGAGCGACGAGCTGTTCCAGTGGTGGCTCGACCAGGAGCGGGCGAGCGATCTGTCGCTGTACGGGCGCAAGCTGTGGGAGACGATGAGCTCCTACTGGCCGACCGGCGACCAGCAGCCCGACGCCACCCCGGCGGAGATCGAGTTCGCGCGGAACTGGCGGGACACGCCGAAGGTGGTGTTCTCCTCGACGATCGACGAGGTCGACTGGAACACCCGCCTGGTCACCGGCGACGCGGTCGCCGAGATCACCCGGCTCAAGGCCGAGGACGGCGGCCCGATGGGCATCGGCGGCGCAACGCTCGCCGGGGCTGCCATGCGTGCCGGGCTGATCGACGAGTACGCCCTGGCCACCTACCCGGTCCTGGTGGGTGCCGGCACGCCGTTCTTCACGGCGCTGGACAGCTGGGTGAATCTGAACCTGGTGGAGACGCGGACGTTTCCCGGTGGCGTCGTGCTGAACCGGTACGAGACGAGGCGATGAGCACGGGCCAGATGCTCGGCTCGTAAGGCCACGTCGAAATCGTGCTTGACGTGCTCACGGTGGCGGCGGGTGCGCTGGACCCGGCGACGATGTGCAGGACCGCGATGTTCAACAGCCGGTACTTGTCGTCGGGGGAGCGGAGGTACAGCGCGGCGGCAGGCATGCGGTTGACCGTCAGCATCCACAGCAGTCACCTGCAGGCGCCGACGTTCATGTGCGACCGGCGACTCTCGTGAGAAGGGCCTCCGGGTCGGCCGGTGCCGAGTGGCCCGCCCAGGCCACGTATTGGTCGGGGCGGACCAGGATCAGGCGGGCGCCGTAGGCCTCCCGACCACCCGCGTACGTGTCCTGGACGACCGTCACCGGCAGTTCCGCCCATCCGCCGGGGTCGGCGTCGAGGGCCAGGAGGGTGAAGCCCTCGCCGAGTGCCTCGAAGGCCTTGCGGCCGGACGATAGCGGGAGCGGGGGGAGGTGGTGACCGGCCCGCGCCCGGAAGGTGTGCTCGCCGTGCGCGCTGACGGTGCCACCGGGCGGGCCGCAGACGATGGGGGAACCCTCGTAGTGCGGTTCGAAGTCGCGCAGCCGTTTCCCGAACCCGGCGGCGGCCTCGGCGAAGCGCTGCTCGAACGCGGCGCGGTCGGCCTTCGGGTCGTACGTCTGCAGGAACTCGCGGTCGTCGCGGATCCAGCCGCCGATGATGTCCTCCCCGACCTCGCGGAAGACCGGCTGCCGTTCGAGGGTGTAGGAGTCGAGCAGGTCCTCGCCGCCCCAGCCCTGCAGCACCGCGGCGAGCTTCCAGCCGAGGTTGACCGCGTCCTCCAGGCCGTTGTTGAGGCCGAACCCGCCGTAGGGCGGATGGGTGTGGGCGGCGTCCCCGGCGATGAAGGCGCGGTCGGCCCTGTACGTGTGGGCCACCTGGACCCGCAGGTCCCAGAACCCGACGTGCTCGATGTCGCAGTCGAACGTGAACCCGGCGGCGCGGTGCAGCAGCGACGTCAAGTCGTACGTGCCGACCCGGCCGTCCCGCGGGACCGGGGCGTGGAAGAAGAAGCTCTCGCCGACGTCGACGCGCCCGAAGAACATCCAGTAGCCGTTCAGGGCCGGGTGCAGCACGCGGTAGGTGGAGCGGTCGGGGAACCGGGCGAGCGCCCGGTGCAGCTCGGGGGAGCGGAAGACGACGAGCGCGACGAGCTCGTCCCAGTCGGTGCCGCTGCGCGGGATGTCGGCCTGCTCGCGCACGAGCGAGCGACCGCCGTCGCAGCCGACGACGTAGTCGCCGGTCAGCAGCTCGCGCTCGCCGTCCCCTTCGACCGTGACGCGCACGCCGTCGGTGTCCTGCTCGACCGCGATCGCCCGCCGGCCGAGTCGGACGTCGACGTGCGGGAGGGTGGCGAGCCGGCGGCGCAGCACCTCTTCCGTGCGGTACTGGGGGAGGCGCTCGTTCGCCTGGGAGTAGTAGGGCTGCACGAGCTCGCGCGCCGGCGGGGCCGCCCAGAACTCGCCCATGAGGTTCTCGTAGGCGGTGACCTGGCCGATCGGGTACCCGGGAGGCATCGTGCGGGCGGCGCGGATCTGCTCGGCCACGCCCCAGCGCCACATGTGCTCCATCGTGCGCTGGGACAGGCCCTGCCCCTTGGGGATCATCGAGAGCTCCGTGCGCTGCTCGACGACGACGCACCGGATCCCGCGCAGCCCCAGTTCGAGGGCGAGCCCGACGCCGACCGGGCCCCCACCCACGACGACGACCTGGTGGCGGGCGGTCATGCGGGTGTTCCCTTCGGTTGGGCAGCGATCCCGGCGTAGTCGCGCACGGTGTTCGGCCGCAGGAGGAGCGCGATCCCGGCCAGCACCGGCACCGCCGCGCCCGCCGTGAGCGCGGCGACCGGGCCGGCGAGGCCGGCGGCCACGCCGATCACGACGTCGCCGAGCGCAGGCCCGCCCCGGGACGTGATCTGGTAGAGCGACTGCACCCGGCCTCGCAGCTCGTCGGGCGTCTCGAGCTGCACCGCGGCGTGCCGGATGGTGGTCGCCGCGGCGTCGAAGGAGCCCAGGAGCAGCGCGAACAGCAGGACGGCCGCCAGCAGCGAGACCTGGGCGAAGGCGATCGCGACCACCCCGTAGGCGATCGTGGCCGCCAGCAGCGCACGGCCCAGCCTGCGCGACCGGGAGACCAGCCGGACGATCCCGTACGTCGCGAGCAGCGCGCCGAGCGAGGGCGTCGCGGACAGCAGCCCGTACCCGGCCGGCCCGATGTCGAGGCGGTCGGCGAAGGCCGGCAGCAGCACCCGGTAGGCGCCGAAGACGGTCAGCAGCAGGTCCAGCCCGCACAGCGACCAGATGATCGGCCGCCGCCGCACGTACCGGATGCCCTCGGCCATGTCCGCCCGGATCGAGCGCGGCCCGTCCTCGCGGTGCAGGGGCGGGACCCGGACCGCGGCCAGCACGGCGACCAGAGCCGCGTAGGAGATCCCGTCGAGCAGGTACACCAGTCCCGGGCCGTCGACGGCGATGAGCAGGCCGCCGATCGCGGGCCCGACGAGCACGGCGACCTCGCGGGAGGGGTTCAGCAGCGCGATCGCAGCGGGCAGAACGTCCCGGGGGACGAGGGCCGGCACCAGCGCCTGCCGGCACGGTTGGTCGAACGTCGCCGCTGCCGTGGTGACCAGCACGCCTGCGACCACGTGCCAGGCCTGCGCGGCACCGGTCAGCGACACGGCGGCCATCGCGAGCGCCACGACCATGGCGACGGCCTGGCTCGCCTGCAGCAGGCGGCGGCGGTCCCAGCGGTCGGCCAGCACCCCGCCGAGCGGGCTCAGCACGACCAGCGCCACCGCCTGGGCGCCGCCGACGAGGCCGGTGGCGGCGATCGAGCCGGTGAGCTCGTAGACCTGCCACAGGCTCGCGGCCACCGTCGCCCTCGTCCCGATCTGCGAGAGGACGACACCGGACCAGAAGAGCAGGAAGTCCCGGTTGTGCAGCAGTCGTGCCCAGTGCATCAGCCCACCGGGACGAGCGTGACCTTGCTCGGCTCCGTCGCCACGAAGATCTCCGTACCCGGCTTGATCGAGACCGACGGGTTGCCCCGCACGCGGAGGCTGCCCTGGCCCACCCGGACGATGTGGTCGATCGCATCGCCGAGGAACGCCCGGTTGGTCACCGTGCCCGGCCACTCGTTGACGCGGTTGCCCCAGCCGGTGGTGCTGATCTCGAGGCTCTCCGGGCGGACCGCGGCGACAACCTCCTCGCCGACCGGGACCCGGGCCGCCGACTCGAGCCGCACGCGCCCGGCCTCGGTGTCGACGTCGACGCAGTCGCCGTCCCGCCCGACGACCTTGCCGCGCAGGAAGTTGGACGTGCCGATGAACTCGGCGACGAACTTGCAGTTGGGGGACTCGTACACCTCGCGGGGGCGCCCGGTCTGCAGGACGTTGCCCTCCTTCATCACCGCGATCGTCGTCGACAGCGCGAGCGCCTCGATCTGGTCGTGGGTGACGTAGATCGAGGTGATGCCCAGCTCGCGCTGGAGGCGCTTGAGCTCGTAGCGCAGCGACTCGCGCAGCTTCGCGTCCAGGTTGGACAGCGGCTCATCGAGCAGCATCAGCGGTGGCTCGATGATGATCGCCCTGGCCAGCGCCAGGCGCTGCTGCTGACCGCCGGAGAGCTTGGTGGCCTGCCGGTCGGCGAGGTGACCGAGCTCCATCGTCTCGAGCACCTTGGCCACGCGCTCGCGGATCTCCCGTTTGCCCGGCCGGAGCGAGCGCTTGCGCACCTGCAACGGGAACGCCACGTTGTCGAACACGGTCATGTGCGGCCAGATCGCGTACGACTGGAACACCATGCCGAGGCCACGCTGGTTGGCCGGGACGTTGAGGCGGCCGCCGTCGAAGAGGACGCGGCCGCCGACGGTTATCCGGCCGGAGTCGGGGCGCTCCAGCCCGGCCACCGACCTCAGCGTGGTGGTCTTGCCGCAGCCGGACGGGCCGAGCAGCGTGAACATCTCGCCCTCGCCGACCTCCAGGCTGACGTCGTCGACCGCGAGTACCCGTCCCGCCGTCGCCCGCCGCTTGCTCGCCTCCCCGGCGAAGCTCTTCACGAGGTTGCTGATCGTCAACATGGGTGAGCCCACCCTCCGTTCAGGACTTGAGGCCGACGCGCGCGCCGACCTTGTAGGCGACCGCCACCAGTACGGCGAGGATGAGCACCATGATCACGCCGAGCGCGGACAGCTCCCCGAAGCGCGCGTTCGCGTACAGCTCCCAGATCGAGATGGACAGCACCTCGTTGCCCGGGGTGTAGAGCAGGATCGAGGAGGAGAGCTCGCGGAAGCTCACCACGAAGATGTAGACCCAGCCGGCGAGCAGCGCCGGCGCGATGAGCGGCAGCAGCACCCGGCGGAACGTGGCCCACCACCCGGCTCCGCTGACCTGCGCAGACTCCTCGAGCTCGGCGGAGATCGTCTGCATCCCGGTCACCGCGTAGCGCATGCCGTAGGGCAGGTACCGGGTGCAGTACGCGATCAGCAGGATGACCAGCGTGCCGTAGATCGGGAGCGGGCTGCGCAGGTAGACGAACGCGATCCCGACGCCGAGCACGAGCCCCGGGATGACGAGCGGCGAGAACGCGATGTGGTCCAGGATCTGGCGACCCGGGATGCCGGAACGCACCACGACCCAGGCGGCCACCGCCATCAGGGCCATCACGATCGTCGCCGCTCCACCGCCCAGGAGGAGCGAGTTCCTCAGCGCCGTGGGGACCGAGGGGAGGTTGAACACGGCGACGAAGTTGTCGAGGTTCATCGATGCGAACGCCTCGGCCGACGGGGGCCGGTAGTAGGGCAGGAGTGCCGTGTAGAGCAGCACCATCAGCGGGGCCAGCACGGTGACGAAGAAGTAGAGCAGGATGCCGCTGCCGACGACCGGCTTCCAGCGGCCGAGGTCGATCGGGCGCGGGCGGAAGCCCTTACCGGTGATGGTGCCGGTGGCGTGGCCCCGGCTCAGCACGTTCGAGAGCCAGATGCCCAGCGCCGCTACGGCGAGCAGCCCGACGGCCAGTGCGCCGGCCCCCGCGAAGTCGACCGGGAAGCTGCGCAGCACCTGGTAGATGCGGCTGGTGAAGACGTAGATCCCGTTCTGCAGGCCGAGCAGCGCCGGCACCTCGAAGCTCTCCAGACTGCGCACTCCCATGATCAGGGCGGCGGAGAGGAGGGCCGGGCGGACCAGCGGGAGGGTCACCCGCCGGAAGGTCTGCACGCGGGTTGCGCCGCTCATCAGCGACGACTCCTCGAGTGAGGGGTCGGTCGAGCGGAACGCGGCCACCATGAAGAGGAACGCGATGGGGGACAGGTGCAGCCCCTCGACCCAGATCATCCCCCACACCGTGAAGACGTCGAACGTGCCCGGCCCGAAGACCGGCTCGAGCAGGCTGTTGAGCAGGCCGATCGTGGGGCTGGCCAGGAAGATCCAGGCGATCGTGTACAGGATCCCCGGGATGATCAGCGGGATGATCGACGCGGCGAAGAACAGCGCCTTGAACGGTACGTCGGTGCGCACGTTGAAGTAGGCGAGCGCCGTGCCGACCGCGAGGGAGAGCAGCGCCGCACCGGCCGCGAACCACAGCGAGTTGCCGACCAGCTCCCCGATGCGGGCGTCGCCGTAGGCGCGCGCGAAGCCGCCCAGGCTGAAGCCCTGGGCGTCGGAGAAGGTGGTCCACAGCAGGTAGACCAGCGGGATCAGGGCGAGGTAGCCGACCACGATCGTGATCGCGACCGCGACGAGGGTGCGGGGGCGCAGGATCACCTCGCGCCATCGCGCGAGGGCTCCCGGCTGCCGCATCCGGGTTGTGAGCGTGGCCATCACTTCTCCGGGAGCTGCTCGCCGCCGCGGACGACCTCGTCGTAGCGGGCGGACCAGTCGTTGCCCTCGTTGATGAGCTGCTGCACGTCGACCGGGAGGACCTGGTGGCCGGCGAGCGGGTCGGTGCCGTCCGGCATCACGGCGGGGGTCAGGCCGTTGTCGAGGACGACCTGCTGCCCGTCCTTCAACATCCAGTCCATGAACAGCATCGCGGTTGCCGGGTGCTTGCTGCTGCGCAGCAGTCCGCCGCCGTTGGCGCGCGCCACGACGGGTTCGACGAACGGCTGGTCGTCGACCGGCGCACCGCTCGTCCGCGCCTTGTCCGTCAGGTAGGTGTACGAGGCCGCAACCACGCCGAACTCGCCCGCCGAGAGCAGCTCGACCTGGCCGGAGTGCCCCTTCGCGACCTTCGAGCCCTTCACCATGTCGGCGAACAGCCGGTCGATGTCGGCGTCGGGCATGCCCTGCTGGCGGAAGTGGGTGTAGAGCGTCATGTACCAGTCGTAGTCGCTGACCTCGAGGGACAGGATGCCGTCGTACTTCGGGTCGGCGAGGTCCTCCCACCGGTGGGGGACCAGGTCCGGGCGCACGAGGTTCGTGTTCCACGCGGGCGCGAAGATGTTGAAGCGAGTGGGTGTCCAGCCGTCGTACCTGAACTGTTCGTTGATCTTGTTCCGCTGCTCGCCCTCGTAGTCCCCGGTGAGCCCCTGCGCGGCGATGATCGCCATCTGCGTGGCGTTGGTCTCGACGACGTCGGCCCCCGCGAAGCCCGCCGACGCCTCCTGGAGGGTGCGTTGCAGGACCGTCTCCGAGTCGGCGCGGTAGAGGTTCACTTGGACGCCCGTTGCCTGCTCGAACTGCGGCACCACGATGTCGGCGATGTCGGCGTTCAACGAGGTGTAGACCGACAGCGTGTTGCCCTCCTGCGCGGCGAGCTCGACCAGGCGGTCGTGGCGCGCGCTTCCTGTGAGGGCGCCGACCTCGGCGTAAACGGCTTCGGCGGCGGTGGGTTGGTCGGCCCCTGGTGCAGGGCCGGACGTCGGGGCGCCACCGCAGCCCGAGAGCAGCAGCAGGCCCGCTGCGCCGAGGCCGGCGAGCGCCGATCGTCGTGACATGTTGTCTCCAGGAGGTGCGGCGGTGCAGCTCGGGAGGGTCAACCCGAGAGGACTAACGGACTGACCATTGGTGCGCAGGAAGGTAGCTCGCCTCACAGCGCGCTGTAAAGCCCCGGGTCCTCGCCGGCGAGCAGCCGGAGGGCTGCGTCGATGTCGAACGTCCGCATGAAGGCGAGAGCCGTGCGCGCCATCGACAGATCGGCGCCGGTGCCCGCTGCCATCTTCTCGGCGTTCGCGATGTCCTTCTCGAACCAGGTGAAGCGCATCTGGTCCATCTCGCGCAGCGTCCGGCTGTCGGTGGGGCTGTCCTGCATCGCCATCCGCAGCTTCTGCACGTCGCCGCCGAGGCGTCTACCCAGCTCCAGGGCCTGCGCCACTGCGGAGATCTGGGCCCAGTGCACGAGGTTGTTGACGGTCTTGCCCACCTGGCCGGCTCCGACGTCGCCCAGCAGGTGCACCGCGGCCGTCCACGGCCGAAGGGCGGGTCGGGCGGCGTCCAGTGCCCCGGGATCGCCGCCCACGAGCAACGTCAACCGGCCCGCCTCTGCGGAGCGGACCCCACCGGTGAGGGCGGCGTCGAGCACGTCGATGCCCTCCGGCGCGGCCGCGGCGAGCTCGCGGCAGGTGTCCGGCAGGGCGGAGCTGGACAGCAGGACGACCGTGCCGGGGCGGGCGCCTGCGAACACGCCCCGCGGCCTGGTGAGCACGTCGCGCAGCTGTGTGTCCGTGGCGACGACGACGATCACGACGCCGGCCGCGACGGCCACCGCGGCCGGGTCGGCGGCTGCGACCGCCCCGTGGGCTGTGGCGGCGTCGACCGCGACCTCGTCGAGATCCGTGACGGTCGTGGGGATTCCGGAGGTGGCGAGGTGCCGAGCGATCGGGGCGCCCATTGCGCCGAGCCCGATCACTCCCACTCCGGGCGGGACGGGTGGGCGGGCGGAGGTGTGTGTCATCGCGATCTCCTCGATGTGGATGGCGAACATAATGGTCTAGTGTCAGACCTATGGTCGAGCCTCCAGCACCGGGAGCGCCGGCCGGTCTCCTCGCCCGCACCGTCCGCTCGCTGCGACACCCCAACTATCGCCGCTACCTCGGCGGGCACGCGCTGAGCATCGTCGGCACCTGGATGCAGCGGGTCGCCCAGGACTGGCTCGTGCTGGAGCTCACCGGCGACCCGGTCGCCGTCGGCACGGCGCTCGCCCTGCAGTTCCTGCCGATGCTTCTCCTCGGCGTGTGGGGCGGGGTGCTCGTCGACCGGCTCGACCGCTGGAAGCTCCTCGTCGCCACCCAGGCGGCGAGTGCCGTCCTCGCCGGGGTCCTCGCCGTCACCACTCTGCTCGGCGCCACGACGCTCGGCCTTGTCTACGTGATGGCGGCGCTCCTCGGACTGGTGACCGTTGTGGACTCCCCGGCCCGTCACACGTTCGTCACCGACCTGGTGCCGCCCGGCGACTACGTCAATGCGCAGGCCCTGAACTCCACGATCCACAACACCGGCCGGCTGGTCGGGCCGGCCGTTGCCGGCCTGGTGATCGCGGCCGCGGGTGCGGGCGAAGCGTTCGCGCTCAACGCGATCTCGTTCGCCGCCGTGCTGGTCGGGCTCGCCCGCATCGACCGGTCGGCGCTGCACCGAACCGTGAAGGCGGGGTCGGGCAGGGGACAGGCGATGGCCGGGCTGCGCTACGCGTGGGGCCACCGGGAGCTGCGTGCCTGCCTCTTGCTGGTCGCGGTGGTGAGCCTGTTCAGCCAGAACTTCCGCGTGGTCCTCCCGGTGACCGCCGCCGAGGTGCTCAGCGGCGACGCGGCGACCTACGGCTACCTCACGTCCGCGCTCGGCCTCGGGGCCGTGCTGGGCGCCGTCGGCGCGGCGTCGAGCGTGA
Source organism: Pseudonocardia cypriaca (assembly GCF_006717045.1). Taxonomy (NCBI): domain Bacteria; kingdom Bacillati; phylum Actinomycetota; class Actinomycetes; order Pseudonocardiales; family Pseudonocardiaceae; genus Pseudonocardia; species Pseudonocardia cypriaca. Next base: position 736,837 of record NZ_VFPH01000002.1, on the reverse strand, counting down.
CCGTGACCGGGCGGAGGCTGTTCGCGTGCACCCTGGCGCTCGGCGCGACGAACCTGCTGATGGCCCTGGCCGGACAGCTCGCCTTCGCGCTGGCCGGCCTGGTCGCGGTGGGCGTCGCCAACATCGCCTTCAACACGATGGCCCGCAGCCTGCTGCAGCTGCGCAGCGCGCCGGAGATGCAGGGCCGCGTGATGGCCCTGCACGGTCTGCTCAACCTCGGGACCACGCCGCTCGGCGGTCCGCTGCTGGGCTGGGTCTGTGCGGTGGCCGGCTCCGCATGGGGCTTCGTCGTGGCCGGCGGGGCGGCGCTGCTCGCGGCGGCCGTGGTGGCACGACGCCTGCTCACCTAGCGGTACGGGGAGTGACGGGATCTCAACCGTCGTCAGCGTGCATCGCGATCAGGAATCGGTAGGTTCACGAGCCACAGCAACTCCGTGCCGGCGACCAATTGACTGGTCGGGGTGGAGCGAATGTGGAGCAGGGCATCGCGCCAAGCCTGTCTGGAGGGCGCTGAGGCGCGTCGTACTGCACCGCGTCAAGCGGCCGATTTCCAGTTTTCGCAGATCACCGCGATCCGTTCACCGTGCTGGGGGTCAAGGGGTCGCAGGTTCAAATCCTGTCGTCCCGACGGCACGGGCGAGGCCCGGTGAGTTGGTGTTAGTGCAGCTCACCGGGCCTTGTCTTTCCCGGACAAGATTTCGTCCATGATCTATACCGAGTCCCGGTTGGGACCCATCTGGGACCCGCGGAGGTGTAGCGACAGAAGAGCGGCAGCTTCGGTGACCGGCTGTCGGTCCGGGTGCAGGTGCCGCTGAGTCGTGGCGAGTGACCGGCGCGCGCCGAGCTCGCCGCCCTGCTGACCCCGGCTGCAGTGGGCCACCCCTGGCCGCCGTCCATCCCGTCCAGCTGGTTCGGGCAGCTGTCGAGTAAGCCCATCGATTACCGGCCGGTCGTTCCGGACCGGGTGTGGAGCTGGATGTCGGGGCGATTTTCGTCTTCGATGGCCGCCTGTAAGGCCAGCAGTATCGATCGCGCCTTGACCTGAACCCGCAGAGCAACCCGTCGCCCGGCTTGCCCTTCTCCCCGCATGCGTGAACCCGGGTCCAGGAGGCCATGGTCGACGCGCTACTGTGCGCGGCCGTGGACATCGCTCTGATCGTGGCTGCGATCGCTGCCCTCGCTGCCGTCTTGGCAGCGCTCGTGCAGCGCACCGGTACCGCTTACGCGGCGGGTGTCGGAGCACGCCAGAAAACAGCCGAGGCGGGTATCGAGCTTTGTGATCGCCTCGCCGAGCATCTCGCCGAGGCTGGGCAGAGCGCGAACGGGTACGGGCTCGAGCTGAACGAAGAGTTCCTGAAGGACTGGGACGCTCGGCGGGGGCTCGTCCACCAGATTCTCACGGCTCATGGGCGTGCGTTCGCCGTTATGGCGGCACTGCCAAAGGACAGCGAAGCCCGCGTTCGAGTGCAACGGGCCCTCGACGTGATCGCCGCGCTGCCGTCAGAGGGGGAGACCTCGGACTTGCTTGCGGCCTGGTCGCGTGACAGGAACGCGATCCCGGAGGCCTTGGACGCGATCGGTCGCGAGCGTGCTTACCACTTCCGGCGGCTGGAGGCGTCGGCGCGCAATCCGTCGGAACGTCAATGGGTCGAGCGGACGGCGCCGCGGATCGCGCCGCCGGACAGCGGGACGTAGGCTCCGGGCCTCCGATGCTCGCACCGGCGCTTCACGGGCTCGGGATCTCCCTGGCCAGCCGCCGGTTCTCTTCGAGCACGTCGGTGTCAGCCGGTCCTCGCGCTCCCCGCGGTCGGTCAAGCCGCAGCGAGCTGACCGAAAGCATCGCGCTGCACGGTACCAGTGAGCTTTTTCCAACCTGGCTGGCGGGCTCTGGACGGGCTCGGCGTGTCAGCGCCACGGATGGGTGAAGCTCCTGGTAGACGGGCGATTCACTAGATCAACTCGTCCAGACCAGGAGCTTCGGTTGCTGTCATACCCGTCCGCGATGTCGGTGTCCACCCGAGCGCTGATCATGCTCTCCGACCTGATCCGACACCGTCGCACCGAACTCGGCACCCGATGGCGCAGGCTCGACGCCGGCGGCCAGGCCCGGCTGACCCTGGCCCACGTGCGCAAGAACGAGACCTACGCCGACCTCGCGGTCGGGTTCGGGATCGGCACGACCACGGTCTACCGCTACCTGTGCGAGGCCCTCGACCTGCTCGCCGCGTTCGCCCCCACCTTGGACCAGGCGATCGAGGTCGCCCGCGGGAAGGCCCACGTCATCCTGGACGGGACGCTGCTGCGCATCGACCGGGTCGGCATGGCCGGTGGTCGGGACCGTCCGTTCTACTCCGGGAAACACAAGTGCCACGGCGTGAACGTGCAGGTCATCGCCGACCCGGCCGGGCGGCTCATCTGGATTTCCCCGGTGCTGCCCGGCGCACGGCACGACATGGGCGCTGCCCGCGAGCACGGGATCATCGACGCCTTGAACGCGGCCGGAGTGCAGACGCTGGCCGATACCGCCTACCAGGGCGGCGGACCCACAATCCGGGTTCCGCAGCGGCGGCGACGCCTCGACCCGGACACCGGCCGCTACCAGCGACTCTCCCATACGCAGAAGGAGGTCAACACGGCCCACGCCCGCCGTCGTGGGCCGGGTGAGCGGGCCAACGCCGAGATCAAGAACTGGAAGATCCTTCGCAAGATCCGCTCGAGCCCCAGTCGGGCGAACATCCTGGTCAAGGCCGTCCAGACCCTGATCCTCGCCAGCTGACCTCAGGTTGAAAAAGGCTCAGTGTGTGCGGCGCATGATCGCTCCCACGGTTACTGCCGATCAGTGCATGGCCTCACCAATCACCGTCGACCATGTGAACTGGGTCTGAGCAGCAGGAACGACCTCGCCTGATCTCGAAGGACGCTCTGCATGGTCGACCGCACGGGGCATTCGCTACTTTCAGGTCGGCAGTCTCCTCTGTCTTCTGACACTGGCCCTGCGTTCTGCAGTGCCAGTCGGCGCCGATGATGCGACAGCGTCTGAATGAACAAAAGCCCATCAGCGACAGAAGTCGATTGGATCTTGCCACCGCGAGCCGCGCGGACACACCTGACCTCGGTAGCTGGGCAAGGTCGGACCCCGGGCGGATGCTGGAGTGGTTCGACACCCACATGCGCTGATCCGACCGGTCGGCGCGGCCCGCGCTGGACGTCACGGGGTGAGGCCGAGGGCGGCGCCGACGATGGCGTCGGCGTCGAGGCCGTGGTGGCGGTGGACGTCCTGGAGGTCGCCGGACTGGCCGAACCGGGTGACGCCGAGGTACGCGGCCCGGACGCGGTGGACGCCGGCGAGGAACGCCAGGGTGTGGGGGTGCCCGTCGAGCACGGTGACCAGCGGTGCGCTGCGGTGGGCGGGGAAGGCGGCGTTGAGGATCCAGGTCGGGCCGTCGGTGCGCCCGCTGCGGGCGTGGAGCGCGTCGAAGAGCAGGCCGGGACTGGTGACGCAGACGACGTCCGCGGGGACGCCCGTGCGGTCCAGCCGCTCGGCGGCGGCGAGTGCCTCGGGGACGACCGCGCCCATCGCGGCCAGGGTGACCGCGGGCGGGCTCGCGGAGCGGCGCAGGAGGTAGGCGCCCGCCACCACCTGGCGGCGGCGGTGCTCGCGGGCCGCCGGGTCGGGCGGGACCGCGGCGAGGGTCTGGTCGACGGGCCGGGTCGACAGGCGCAGGTACGCCGAGCCGCCGTCGGGCCTGCCGAGCCGGGCCAGGGACGCGAGGAGCGTCCACTCGACGTCGACCGCGAACGCCGGCTCGTAGGTGGTGCACCCGGGCTGCTCGAGCCCAACGGACGGCGTGGTGACCGACTGGTGCGCTCCCCCCTCGGACGCGAGGGTCACCCCCGAAGGGGTGCCGACGAGGATCGACTGCCCTCCCGCGTAGATGCCGAACGACCAGGGCTCCAGGGCCCGCTCGACGAACGGGTCGTAGAGCACCCCGATCGGCAGCAGCGGTTCGCCCCACCGGCTCCAGGTGGCGCCGAGCTCGCCGAGCAACCCCACGAGATTGGTCTCGGCGATGCCGAGCTCGACGTGCTGCCCGGTGGGGCGTTCCCGCCAGTGCAGGATCGTCTCGGGGTCGTCGGCGAACCAGTCGGTGCGCTCGCGGGAGGACCAGACGCCGACCTTGTTGACCCAGCCGGCGAGGTTGGTCGACGAGCTCACGTCCGGGCAGAGCGTCACGACCCGCCCGGCCGCGTCCGGCGCGGAGCGGGTGAGGTCGAGCAGCGCCCGGCCGAGCGCGGCCTGGGTGGTGGCGGTGCCGCCGGGGGTGCGGCCGAAGTCGGTGGGGATCGCCGGTGGGGGAGTGGACGGTGCCGGTCGGCGCCGCAGCCGCTCGGCGGTGGCGGCGCAGAGCAGGGCGGCCTCCGTGCCGTCCGGGAACCGGGACCACGGCCGGTCGACCGACTCGCCGAGCGACTCGGCGAGGTGCGCCATCTGCTGCGTGGTGAGCAGCGAGGAGTGGTTCTGGGGGTGGCCCTCCGTGGGGAGGCCGTGGCCCTTCACGGTGTACGCGAAGATCACGGTGGGCCGGGTGTCGTCGATCGCGGCGAGGGCGTCGACGAGGGCGGCGACGTCGTGGCCGCCGAGGTTGCGCACGGCGGTGTGCAGCGTCGCGTCGTCCAGCCCGGCGACGAGCGCGGCCAGCTCGCGGTCGCCCGCGGGCAGCCGCTCCCGCAGCTGCGCCGGGTCGCAGCGCAGCAGCCGCTGGTACTCGGGGTTGGACATCTCGTCGATGCGGCGGCGCAGCGCGGCGCCCCCGGGCCGGGCGAACACCTCGTCGAGCACCCGGCCGTACTTGACGGTGAGCACCTGCCAGCCCGCCGCGGCGAACATGCCCTGCAGGCGCGGGACACCGATGTTCGGCACGACCCGGTCCAGGGACTGGCGGTTGACGTCGACGATCCAGACAACCTCTCCGAGCTCGGCGACCATCGGGTCGAGGATCGCCTCCCAGCAGGCGCCCTCGTCCAGCTCGGCGTCGCCGACCAGGGAGTACTGGCGTCCGCTGCCCACGTCGGCGCCCTTGGAGGCGAGGTAGCGGCGGGCGAGCCCTCCCCAGATCGGGGCGGTTGCCCCGATGCCCACCGAACCGGTCGAGTAGTCGACCGGGTCCGGGTCCTTGGCGCGGGACGGGTAAGCCTGCAGGCCGCCGAACGCGCGCAGCGTGGGCAGGTAGCGCTCGTCCAGCTCGCCGAGCAGGTAGTTGACGGCGTGCAGCACCGGCGAGGCGTGCGGTTTGACCGAGACCCGGTCCTCGGCGCGCAGGTGGGTGAACCACAGGGCCGTGGCGATCGTGACCATCGACGCGCTGGAGGCCTGGTGGCCGCCGACCTTCAGCCCGCTCGGGTTCGGCCGCACCCGGTTGGCGTGGTGCACGATCGAGGTGGCGAGCCACAGCACCCGCCGCTCGACCTGGCGCAGCACCTCCACCGGCGGCGCCGCCGCCTCCGGCTGCCGTGCGACCGTCGTCATCAGGATCCTCCTCGTGCCACTCTGCACTCCGATGGCAGCATCGGTGCGAAGTCTGCGCAACCCTCACCGGTCGTCCTGAGCACTATGCTCAATCTCGGTGGGAGGACCGGAGCGGAGGGAGTCATTGTGCGCACTCCGGAGACCGTCGACGCCACGGACGCGCGGCTGCTGCTCGCGCTCGCCGAAAGCCCGCGGGCCACCGTCCTGGCGCTGGCCGAGCGCACCGGACTGTCCCGCAACACCGTGCAGGCGCGCCTCGCCGGGCTGGAGGCGCGGGGCGTCGTCACGACGTTCGAGCGGCGGATCGACCCGGCCGCGCTCGGCTGCCCGCTCAGCGCGTTCGTCATGGTCCAGGTGACCCAGAGGTTGCTCGCCGAGGTCGCCGCCGCGCTGCGCGAGGTGCCGGAGGTGCTCGAGGTGCTCGGGCTCTCCGGGCCCAGCGACCTGCTGGTGCGCGTCGCTGCCCGCGACGCCGACGACCTCTACCGGATCGCCGGACAGCTGCTCGCCACCGAGGGCGTCGAGCGCACCACCACCTCGCTCGTCATGCGCACGCTCGTGGAGCACCGCGTGGCGCCACTGCTGGAGCGGATCGCGACCGCGTAGCGCGGCGGCGGCCGACCTGGCCGGCGATCACCGCGAGGCGCCTCCGGATGCCGTCGCCGTCAGGGTCAGCAGCTCGCCCAGCAGCTTGTTGCACTCGGGGTTGGGCACGACCTCCTGCGGGTTTTAGTCCGGTACCGCGTCCCACTTCGCCATGGTGTCCCGGAGCGCGACAGGGAGTCGGTAGAAGCCTTCTGGGGCACGTGTTGGGCGGCCTTCCGCTTCCGAGCGGTTTCCGCACGCGTGCGAAAACCTTCCCTCCTTCATGGGACCTGATCATGCACCTCGCCGTAGGCCACCACCGAGAGGAACCGGATCGGCAGTTGCACCAGCGCCTGGGGGCCGTGGGTGCCCTCGCCGTCGAGCTGCAGGGCGTCACCCGGGCGCATCGTGTAGCTCGAGTCGCCGTGCCCGTAGACCATCTCGCCTTCCAGCATGTACAGCAGCTCCGTGCCCGGGTGCTCGAAGAGCGGGAACTCCTCGCTGCGCTCGGTGAGCGTCACGAGGTGGGCTTCCATGCGCTTGTGCGGGCCGCGCAGCGCGCCGAGGAGGGTGTAGTCGTGGCCGACACGGGTGCCGCGGGCCACGATGCGGGCGCCGGTCCCCGCGGGGGTGAACACGGCCTCTCGCGGGGCGTCGGCGCCGCGGAACAGCGTGGTGACCGGCACGTCGAGCGCGTCGGCGAGCCGGGCGAGCGTGGTAAGACTGCAGGAGGTCTGCGCATTCTCGATCTTCGACAGCATCGGCTTCGAGATCCCGGTCCGCTCGGCGAGCTCGGCGAGGGTCGCCCCCGATGCGTGCCGGATCCGCCGCACCTGCGCGGCGATCGCGCGTTCGAGCCGGCCCTCCTGCGCGGCCGGCCGGTCGATCTCGCGCGCGGCGGGGCCGTGATCGATGGTGTCGGCCATCTGCACATCCTCTCCCGGCGCGTCAGCGCATCTCGCCTGCCCCGACGTAGGGGTGCGGGCTGCGCAGCAGCGCCCCCTCGGCGAAGCGGGAGAGCCGGAAGTCCGAGTCGGGGACGTGCGGGTCGGAGCTCGTCCCGTCGACCACGAGGTCCGCGACCAGCCGCCCCACCGACGGGGAGATCTTGAAGCCGTGCCCGGAGAAGCCGGCGGCCACGACGAGCCCGTCGACCGGGGTCGGGGAGATGACGGGGTTGAAGTCGGGGGTGACGTCGTAGCAGCCGGCATACGTCGACGAGACCGAGGCGTTCTCCAGCCCGGGGAACCGGGTGCCGACCTTCTCGACGGCGAGGTCGAGGAACGCCTCGGAAGCCTGGTTGGAGTAGCGGTCGGGGTCGGCGGGCTCCAGCTCGGCGAGGTCGGAGTTGCCGAAGAGGATCTCGCCCGACGCCTCCGGCCGCACGTACTGCAGCGACACGAGGTCGGAGAACACCGGGACCGGCCCCAGGTCGACGCCGGGATCGACGAGCACGATCTGCTCGCGGTGCACCGTGATCGGCAGGTCGATGCCGTGCGCGGCGAGCAGCGGCACCGACCACGGGCCCGCGGCGACGACGACGGCGCCGGCTGGGATCGTTGACCCGTCCGCGAGCCGCGCCCCCGTGGCCCGTCCGTTCTCGGCCACGATCTCGGTGACCGTGCTGCCCTGCCGCAGCCGTACCCCCGCGCGGCGGGCGGCGGCGGCGAATGCCTGCGCGGTCTGGTACGCGTCGCCGTACCCGCCCCTGGGCTCCCAGGCGAACGCGGCGAAGTCGTCGAGGTACGCGGTCGGCCAGTGCCTGCGGACCTCGGCGTGGCCGATCTCCTCTGTCCGCACGCCGACGGCCCGCTGGTTCGCGAGGGAGGCACGCAGCGCGTCGAGGTTCTGCTCGCCGACGCCCACGACGTAGCCGGTCTGGTGGAACCCGACGTCCGCGCCGAGGATCTCGGCGGCGTTCTCGAAGACGTCCAGTGCGGCGTTCGCCATCGCCGCGAGCGAGGAGACGCCGTAGTGGCAGCGCACCACCCCGGACGACTTGCCGGTGCCGCCGGAGCCGACGGTGGCGCGTTCGACGATCACAACGTCGGTGACGCCGCGTTCGGCGAGCGCCCATGCGGCGGCGCACCCCTCGATCCCGCCACCGACGATCACCACGTCAGCCACCGGACGTCCCCGGGATCCAGTCGGTGCCGGCGAGCGGCACGCGGGCCATCGCGGCGGCCTCGATGGTGAGCGCGACGAGGTCCTCGGGTTCGAGGTGCTGCACGTGCGCCTTGCCGCAGGCCCGGGCGATGGTTTGGGCCTCCATGGTCAGCACGCGCAGGTAGTTGGCGAGGCGGCGGCCGCCCTCGACCGGGTCGAGCCGTGCGGCGAGCTCGGGGTCCTGGGTGGTGATGCCGGCCGGGTCGCGCCCGTCCTGGTAGTCGTCGTAGAAGCCGGCGGCGGAGCCGAGCTGCTCGTACTCGGCGGCGTGGCGGGGGTGGTTGTCGCCCAGCGCGATCAGGGCGGCGGTGCCGATCGCCACCGCGTCAGCGCCCAGGGCCATGGCCTTGGCGACGTCGGCGCCGGTGCGGATACCGCCGGACACGATCAGCTGGACCGTGCGGTGCAGCCCCAGCTCCTGCAGCGCCTGCACGGCCTGCGGGATCGCGGCGAGCGTCGGGATGCCGACGTGCTCGATGAACACCTCCTGGGTGGCGGCGGTGCCGCCCTGCATCCCGTCGACGACCACGACGTCAGCACCTGCGGCGACGGCCAGCTTCACGTCGTAGTAGGTGCGGGTGGCGCCGACCTTGACGTAGATCGGCTTCTCCCAGTCGGTGATCTCACGCAGCTCGAGGATCTTGATCGTGAGGTCGTCGGGGCCGGTCCAGTCCGGGTGCCGGCACGCGGAGCGCTGGTCGATGCCGGCGGGCAGGCTGCGCATCGCGGCGACCCGGTCGGAGATCTTCTGGCCGAGGAGCATCCCGCCGCCGCCGGGCTTGGCGCCCTGGCCCAGGACGATCTCGATGGCGTCGGCCTTGCGCAGGTCGGCAGGGTTCATCCCGTAGCGGGAGGGCAGGTACTGGTAGACGAGGTGCTTGGACTGGCCGCGCTCCTCGGGAGTCATGCCGCCGTCGCCGGTGGTGGTGGAGGTGCCGACCTCGCTGGCTCCCCGTCCGAGCGCCTCCTTCGCCTGCGCGGAGAGGGCGCCGAAGCTCATCCCCGCGATCGTCACCGGGATGTCGAGGTGCAGTGGGTACTTCGCGTTCCGGTCGCCGAGCACGACGTCGGTGTCGCAGCGCTCCCGGTAGCCCTCCAGGGGGTAGCGGGACATCGAGGCGCCGAGGAACAGCAGGTCGTCGAAGTGCGGCACGCGGCGCTTCGCACCCCAGCCGCGGATGTCGTAGACGCCGGTGTCGGCGGCGTTCTGGATGGCGGCGATGGTGGCGCGGTCGAAGGTCGCCGACTCGCGAAGCGAGTCGAATCGGTGCTGCTCGCGGAGCGCAGGGTCGGTCATCGGGCTCCTCAATACGTGTTGTGCGCGGCGAAGTGGTAGAGCCGCCGGGCCGAGCCGAAGCGGCGGAACTCGCCCGGCTCGTGATCCAGCCCCGCGGCGGCGAGCAGCTCGGCCAGCTCGGCCCGGTGCTCGTCGCGCACCGGCTTCTCGACGCAGTCCGCGCCGAGGGAGCCGACCTTGCCCCGCACGTAGATGCGCGCCTCGTAGATCGAGTCGCCGAGGTCGTCGCCGGCGTCGCCGCAGACGACGAGCCGACCTGCCTGGGCCATGAACGCGCTCATCGGGCCGATGTCGCCGCCAACGACGATGTCGACGCCCTTCATGGAGATGCCGCACCGCATCGACGCCGAACCCTCGATCACGAGGAGGCCGCCGTGCGCGGTCGCGCCCGCGGACTGCGAGGCGTCGCCGCGCACCCGTACGGTGCCGGACATCATGTTCTCCGCCACGCCGGTGCCGACGCTGCCGTGCACGGTGATCGCGCCACCGTCGTTCATGCCGGCGCAGTAGTAGCCGGCGTGCCCGCGGACCTGGACGTCGATCGGGTGGTGGACGCCCGCCGCGATCGCGTGGGCGCCCTTGGGATCGAGCACCTCGTAGGAGGTCGCAGTGGGGGTGTGCAGTTCGGCGTTCAGCTCCCGAACCGAGGATGCCTGCAGGTCGACCGTCAGCGCACCCATGCGTACACCTTCTCCGGCTCGGGTTCGTAGATCCGTGCGTCCTCGATGCCGGGCAGCTCGGCGAGCGCGCGGAACTCCGAGGCCATCGCGACCCATCCGGTGGTCTCGGCGATGATCGCCGGCTTGCACGCGATCGCGTCGCGGACGACGGCGAACCCGTCCGCGCTGGTCACGAGCAGGGTGTAGAAGCCGTCGAAGCGCTCGCAGAGCAGCCGCAGCGCCTTGTCCAGGTCCTCGCCCTGCGCCAGCCGCGACGCGACGAACCGCGCGCCGACCTCGGAGTCGTTCTCCGAGTCGAACACGACGCCGTCGCGGCGCAGGTCCCGGCGGATCGTGGCGTGGTTGGCGAACGAGCCGTTGTGCACCAGGCACTGGTCCGGGCCGACGGAGAACGGGTGGCAGCCCTCTGGGGTGACCGCCGACTCGGTGGCCATCCGGGTGTGGGCGAGGCCCTGCCAGCCCTCGGCGCTTGCCAGGTCGTAGGTGGCGGCGAGCGCCCGCGGGTGGCCGGTGCCCTTGTACACGGTGAGGTCGGTGCCGGAGCCGACCACCGTGACATCCGGCGCGGCGGCCCGGACCGCGTCGACGAGGGCGTCGACGGAGAGCGGAGCGGCGACGACCGTGGTGTCGCCCGCCGCCGTAACCAGCGCGTCGGGCAGCCGGGCGGCGAGGTCGGGCGGCGCGTCGAGCACCGACACCGCGGCGTGCCCTTCCGGGCAGCGGCGGCGGTCGCCGTAGACGGCGACGCCCGCGGAGTCCGGGCCGCGCTCGACGACCTGGCACAGCATGCTCTCCAGCAGCCGGCCCAGCCGCGGGTACAGCGCTGGGTCGCGCAGGTGGAGTCCGACGATCCCGCACACGGGCCGTCTCCTTTCCCTAGAAGGCGGTCAGGTAGCGGTCGTGCTCCCACGAGCCGACCGTGCCGTGCCAGTCGAAGAACTCCTCCCGCTTCAGGGCGGTGAAGTACTCGGCGACGCCCGGGCCCGCGGCGTCCAGGGCGGCCGAGACGACCTTGTCGGCGGCGAGCGCGTCGGCCGCGTGCAGCAGCGTGGGTGGAAGCTCGGGCCGGGGGAGTGTGTCCGCGCTCGTGCCGGGGTCGCCGGGGTCGAGGTCGCGGTCGATCCCGTCGAGGCCCGCGGCGAGCACCGCGGCCACCGCGAGGTACGGGTTGGCCGAGCCGTCGCCGCCGCGCAGCTCGATCCGGTGCTGGTCGGGTATGCGGACGAAGTGGGTGCGGTCGTTACCGCCGTACGTGGCGCGCCGCGGCGACCAGGTGGCGCCGGAGCGGGTGGAGGTCGCCCCGGTGCGCTTGTAGGAGTTCACCGTCGGCGCGAGCACGGCCTGCAGGCCGGGGGCGTGGTCGAGGATCCCGGCCAGGAACTGGTACGCCAGCGGGGCCAGCCCGAACCCGCGCGGGTCGCCCGCGTCGGGGAAGAGCGCGGCACCGTCGCGCCACAGCGACAGGTGCAGGTGCATCCCGGAGCCGGTGCGGTCGGCGAACGGCTTGGGCATGAAGGTCGCGATCATCCCGCGCTGCTCGGCGAGCACCGAGATCAGGTAGCGGGCGGTGATCACCCGGTCGGCTGTGGTCAGGGCGTCGGCGTAGGCGAAGTTCTGCTCGAACTGGCCGTTCGCGTCCTCGTGGTCGTTGGCGTAGTTGCCCCAGCCCAGCGCGTTCATCGCCGCCGACACCCCGGTGAGGTGCTCGTACATGCGGGTCAGGCCGCGGGCGTCGTAGCAGGGCCGGGCGGCGTCGTCCTTGGCGTCGGCGGGTACCAGCCGGCCCGTGTCGTCGCGCCGGACGAGGAAGTACTCCACTTCGGCGCCCGCGAACAGCGCGACGTCGCGCGCGGCGGCCTCGGCGATGAGCTTCTTGAGCACGACCCGCGGCGCGAAGTGCCACGGCTCGCCTTCGACGTGGGGGTCGCAATGCACCAGCGCCAGGTCATCGCGCACCCACGGCAGCGGCGTGTAGCTCGCGAGATCCGGGATGGCGATCAGGTCGGGGTCGCTCGGCACCTGACCGATCGCCCCGACGGCGTAGCCGGCGAACCCGACGCCCTCGTGCTGCAGCTCGGTGGCCGCCTCGACGGGCACGAGCTTGGCGCACGGCTTGCCCGCGAGGTCGACGAACAGCGCGAGCAGGAACCGCACCCCGTCGGCCTCGGCCCGCGCGGCCAGGTCGGTGGTCGCCATCGGGACCCCTCTCGTGGGTATCTCAGTAAGAAACTTAGTTACTGAACAGGAAACAGGGAAGAGGTCAGTTCGCGAGGAGCCAGCGCGCGGCGGCGCCGCGGAAGCGGTCGAGGCCCTTGTAGTCGGCCATGTCCTCGGGGAGCTCCGCCAGCACCCGGCCGAAGCGCTCCCGCCAGGCGGGCACGGTGGCGAGCTCGGCCAGCGAGGCGAGGTACGTGCGGATCAAGAACATGACCGCGCCGGAGTGGCCGAGCCGGACGAGGTGCTGCACCTCGACCCGCAGGTGCAGCCGGCGGGCGAGCTCGTCGCCGTCCGCGTCGGCGATCGCGCGCCGGTCGGGACCCCATTCCGGGTAGATCTCGGTGGACTGGTCGAGCCGGCGGTCGACCGACATCGTCCAGTTCGTGCGCCGGTACTCCTGGCCGGGTTGCAGCCGCATCAGGAAGCGCTCGGCGCGCGAGATGATGCCCTCCTCGTGGACGCGCGGCACCGGCCCGTGCACCTCGAGGAACCGCATCCCGACGTCGAAGCGCATGGACCAGTCGGCGGCGAAGGTGACGATGCCCGCGTCGGCCCACAGCGAGCCTTCGCGCTGGTCGAGCAGCACGATGTCGTCCTGGACCTGGCTGCCGAGGAATCCGAGCGGGCCGCCGGGGAGGCTCGCGTCGTCGCCGTCGGTGAACCGCTGCTCGATGCCGAGGAGAGCGTTGCGCCAGACGAGATCCGGCCCGGTGCGTTCGAGCGACATCCGGTCAGGGTGCTGGGCCGCGAGCTCGCCGAGCACGGTGTGCAGCGCGTCCCAGCACGCGGGGCGCATGTGTGACAGGACCTGGAGCCGCGCGGGGTCCCGGTCGAGCACCGCGGCCCGTTCGGCCAGCTCTGGGCCGTACTCGTCGTCGACGTCGAGGATGCCGGTGCCCCAGCTGCCGGCCTCGGTCTCGACCGGCACGCGGGCCGGTTCGACGTTCGTCGAGTAGCGGTAGGTGTCGGCGCGGAAGGGGAACGGGAAGCGGGCCAGTCGCCGGGTCACAGGTCGATCTCCAGCGCGTCGGTCTCGCTCCGGGACACGCAGCACATGACGGCGTCGCTGCGCTCGTCGGCGGCGAGGAACTCGTCGCGGTGCAGCGGCCGTCCGGCGAGCACTGGTACGCGGCACTCGCCGCACACGCCCTGCCGGCACATGCTCGGCACGGCGACGCCCGCGGCGTGCAGCGCGTCGAGCAGGCTCGTCCCGGACGGCACGTGCACGTCCCGGTCCGAGCGGGCCAGCCGGGCCACGAACTCCCGGCCCGGGTCGAGGGCGGCGGGGACGAACCGCTCCAGGTGCAGCCGCTCCGGCGGCCAGCCCGCCGCGGCGGCGTCGGTGAGCACCCGGTCCATCAGCGGGCCGGGGCCGCAGACGTAGAGGTGCGTGCCGATCGGCTGCTCGCGCAGGGCCGCCTGCAGCAGCCGGCCGAACTCGTCGGGGTCGGTGGACTCGACGAGCCGGTCCCCGAGCAGCCCGGCGAGCTCCTCCGCGTACGGGGCGACGCCCGGCCGGTGCACGTAGAGCAGCTCGACCGGCCGGTCCCACCGCAGCGCGGCCCGGACGTGCGCGAGCATCGGGGTGATCCCGATACCCCCGGCGACCAGCAGGTGCCGGCGCGCCGTGGCGACCGGCGGGAATGCGCTGCGCGGGCGTGACACCCGCACGCGGTCGCCGACCCGCAGGCCGTGGACGTACGCCGAACCCCCGTCGCCGTCGGGAATGTGCAGGACGGCGATCCGGTACGCGTCCGGCTCGACGCCACAGCCCGTTAGCGAGTACGCGTTGCGCCGGCCGTGGCCGCACTCGACGACGACGTGGGCGCCTGCCGGGTACGGGGGTAGCCGCCCGTCCGGCCGGACGAGCGTCAGCTCGCGGATGCCGGGGGCGATCTCCTCGGTCTTGCCGACCACCAGATCCAGGGTCATGGGCGTTCCTCGGCATCGGCCATGAATCCCAGGTAGGACGCCGACCGGCGCGACACGTGGTGGTAGACCAGCAACGACCGGCCGCAGCCCGGGCACGGGGTCACCTCGCCGGTGGCGACCTCGGCCACTGACGTGGTGTCGCAGTGCGCGCACCACACGCGCCGATGCCGGTCGTCGGTCACCAGCACGGCGATCTCCGCCGCCAGCACTCCCGCGCGCGTCGCCGCCGCGTAGGCGGCCAGCACGTCGGCCTGTGGACCGGCAAGCATGAGCCGCCACCCGACGCGCGCTGCGGCCAGCTGCTCGCCGAGCTCGGCGAGCACCGCCTCGTCCGCGCCCTCGACGCGCCGGACCCACACCGGCCGGCCGAGCCGGGCGACCTCGCGGTGCCAGTGCTCGCCGACCGGCGCGGCGTCCGGCCCGAACGCCATGATCGCGAACGCCCGGCCCGCTCGGTCGACCCCGGGGTCGGTGGTCGGCCAGCGCGGCACGCTGGTGTGCGCGGCTCCCATCAGGGTGCGAAGCTGCGATGGCCGGCGTAGAAGCCGAGCGCCCGGTCCGGCGTCTCGAACTTGACTGTCGTGCCCTTCGGGAAGAACAGGACGTCCCCCTTGCGGGCGTGCACGACCTGCCCGGACGTCATGTCGGTGAGCACGAACTCGCCCTCGACCACGAACTTGGTCTCGTCGTAGGTGTACTCGTAGACCAGCGGCTCCGAATGGAACAGCTCGAAGAACCCCGAGCAGAACACCGCCCCGTCGGGGTTCGCGAACGCGTCCCCGATGAACGCCTCGCAGCCGGGCTCGTTCATCGACGGCAGGTTCTCGTAACCCTTCTCGACCTTGCCGATCATGCGGATCTCCTTCAGTCGCGGGCGGCGGTGGGGACGTCGGTGATCACGGCCTCGGCGGAGGCGACGACCTCCTGCTCCCGCGCGGCGATGCCGGCCAGCGGCGCGTGGACGTGCCCGTCGAGGTCGTAGGCGCGCTCGCCGTGCACGACGACGTCGACGCCCTCCTCCTCGACCTCGCGCGGCAGCCGCAGGCCGATCGTGCGGTCGAGGACCTTCGCGAGCACCCAGGTGATGACGAACGAGTAGGCGAGGACCGCGATCACGGCGATGGCCTGAACCCCGAGCAGTTCGAACCCGCCGCCGTAGAGCAGGCCGGTGCGCCCGTTCGGCGCTGCCGGGTCGGCGAGCAGGCCGATCAGGAGGGTGCCGAGCACGCCGCCCACCAGGTGGACGCCGACGACGTCGAGGCTGTCGTCGTAGCCGAGGCGGTACTTGAGCCGCACCGCGGACGCGCAGGCCACGCCGGCGGCGAGGCCGATCGCGAGCGCGCCGAGCGGGGAGACGGCACCACACGCGGGCGTGATCGCAACGAGTCCGGCCACCACACCGGAGACGCCGCCGAGTGTGGTTGCGTGCTTGTCGACGATCCGTTCGACGAGCAGCCAGCCGAGCATGGCGGCGCAGGCGGCGTTGAACGTGGTGAGCAGCACGACCGAGGCGCTGTTGCCGGCGGCGAGCGCCGAGCCACCGTTGAAGCCGAACCAGCCGAACCAGAGGATGCCGCCGCCGAGCGCGGCGAACGGCACGCTGTTCGGGCGCGGCTGGCCGGGCCAGCCGATGCGCTTTCCGAGCACGAGGATCAGCGCGAGGGCGGCGATCCCGGAGTTGATGTGCACGGCCGTGCCCCCTGCGAAATCGACGGCCGCGAGGGTGTTGGCGATCCAGCCGCCGCGCACGGCGCCGTCGGCGGAGTCGAACGCGAAGACCCAGTGCGCGATCGGCAGGTACACCAGCGTCACCCAGGCCGCACTGAACACCAGCCACGGGCCGAACCGCACCCGGTCGACGACCGCGCCGCAGATGATCGCGACGGTGATGGCGGCGAAGAGCGCCTGGAAGACCGCCACCAGCGCGGGTGGGAGCGTCGCGGCCGGGTCCTCGACGATCACGCCGCCGAGCCCGGGATACGCGGCGACGTCGCCGAGCAGGCCTGCGCCGCCGTAGGAGTCGCCGAACACGGCGGAGTAGCCGAAGAGCGTCCACACGAACGCGGTCACCGCGACCGCGCCGAAGGTCATCATGACGACGTTGAGGATGCTGCGGGCGCCGACCATGCCGCCGTAGAAGAGGGCGAGCCCGGGCACCATCAGGCTCACGCCCATCGTCGCGGCCAGGATCCATGCGGTACTTGCGGCGTCCATCGCCACTCCAGGCTGTGTCGCAGGGGGAATCGGTGTCGCCTCAGAGGAAACATCGCGCCCGTGACGGGCGTGGGGCGGCTCTGTGACGACGTCGTTTCCACCAGGTCGATGGGCCGTCACCTCCCCGCCTGACCCGTGCGCTCCGGGGGCGGGCACGGGTGGGTCGGGGGCGGCCGCGGCATGGGGCGGTCATGTTCGCCGTGGCGTCGATGTCCGGTTTGCGGGTCGACAACCCGCCCTTGGCTGTCCCGCGGTCGTCGCGAGTCCTCGCCAAGAAGCCACCTTCTTCCCGGGGGCACGCCGGCCGTCGACCTCGACGCTCAGGAGGTGCATGTCGCTGACGCCCAGTGTCGAGCGGCAGATGGTTGCCGGCCGGCCGTCGGTGCACGAACTGGCGTACGTCGGTGCTGGAACTGGCGGCTGTGGGTGGCCGCAGACACATACAGTCCTCGCTGATGGGACCGACGAGATCCGGAACCCGGAGGTGGCGGATGGGCTCGCATCGTCCGCTGGTGTCCGTACAGCCGCAGCTGCACCTCGTCGCGGTGGCCGATACCGGCGACCGGGCGCGGTTCGCGACGCTCCTCGCGGAGGTGTCCGCCCCGGTCCGGGTGCGGTCGCTCACCGAAGGTGCGTTCCACAGCGCGCTGCGCAGTGCCGTGGCCGGCGACGTCCGGGTCTCGGTGGTGAGTGGCAGCCCGTGCGTCGTCACCCGCGGCCCCGATCTGATCGGAACGAAGGATCCCGCGCTGCTGATCATCGCCCTGCCGCGGACCGGACGGGCGATGGTCGAGCAGGACGGTCGTCGTTGTCTGCTCGGGCCCGGCGGCCTGGTCAACTACGTCACCTCTCGACCGTACGAGGTGACGTACTGGGAGCCCTACGAGATGGTCGTCGTCACGGTGCCACTGGCTGCGCTGGGCTCGCACGCGGACACCCTCGCAGCGCGCACGGCCGTCGCGGTCAGCACCGACAGCGGTCCGCGGGACGTCGTGGGAACGCTGTTCGCGACGCTCGCCGCGAAGATCGACGACTGCACCGCGGGTGATGCGAGCTGCAGCAAGGAGTACCTCGCGGACGCGATCGTCTCGCTGGCCATCGCCGAGCTGGTGGACATACCACCCCAGGGTGTGGGTGACGACCTCGCCGACCGCGTGCTCGCGCACTGCCTGTCGCATCTCTCCGACCCCGGCCTCACCGTCGAGTCGGTTGCTCGCGTGCACGCGGTGTCGATCCGGTACCTCCACAAGGCCCTCGCCCCGCGCGGCATCACCCTGTCGGCCTGGATACGGACGCAGCGGCTGGAGCACATCGCCCGCGATCTCGCCGACGAGTCGCTGCGGGGGCGGACCGTCTCTGCCGTCGCGGCGCGCTGGGGGATGGCCGACTCGGGGCACCTCAGCCGCGCGTTGAAGGCGGAGTTCGGCATGACGGCGACGGAGATCCGCCGGTCAGGCCGCCGTGACCGGGCCGCAGCCCTCCCGACGCCGGGGAACGGCGACCACGTGCCGGGACGCGCTCCGCGTCGGGTAACCGGCTGATCGACCGTTCGTCGATCCCGCCGGGGACGACCGCAACTCGACAGGCCATTGTGGACATACCCAGGAGGCAGGCATGACCACGTCCGCGCAGAAGGTCGCGATCGTCACCGGAGCGTCGCGCGGCATCGGTGCCGGTGTGGCGGACGGCTATCGCAAGCACGGCTACGCCGTGGTTACGACGTCCCGCTCCATCACGGCCTCGGACGACCCGCAGGTGCTCGCCGTCGCCGGCGACCTCACCGACCCGGAGACCGCGGACCGGGTCGTGGACGCGGCGCTGGAGCGGTTCGGCCGGATCGACACACTGGTGAACAACGCCGGGGTCTTCGTGGCCAAGCCGTTCACCGCCTACACCGACGAGGACTTCGCGGCGGCCGTCGGGCTCAACCTCACCGGGTTCTTCCGCATCACCCGGCGCGCGGTCGCGGCGATGGTCGAGCGTGGCTCCGGGCACGTCATCACCGTCACGACCTCGCTCGTCGACCACGCGCTGAGCGCGGTGCCGTCGGTGCTCGCGTCGCTGACCAAGGGTGGCCTCGACGCCGCCACCCGCTCGCTGGCCATCGAGCTCGCGGGTTCCGGGGTGCGGGTGAACGCCGTCTCACCGGGCATCATCAAGACGCCGATGCATCCCGTGGAGGCGCACGGCGCCTACGCCGGTCTGCACCCGATGGGGCGGATGGGTGAGATCGAGGAGATCGTCCACGGGGTCCTCTACCTCGAGACCGCCGCGTTCGTGACCGGCGAGACGCTGCACGTCGACGGCGGCCAGAGCGCGGGGCACTGAGCGGCATGCCCACCAACATTCTGCTCGCCGAGCAGAAGGCGCTGCGCGCCACGGCACGGGAGTTCGCCGGCGACGTCCTCGCGCGGGCGCGAGAAGTGACCGATCCGCTGCCAACGGCGACCGAGCGGTATCGCGCGACTCGGCCGTTCTACGAACAGCTGGTCGCGGCCGGGTTCCTCCGCAGGCTCGTCCCGCAGGCCCTGGGCGGGGACGGCACCGGTGCCTCGGCGGCCGCGGTACTGGCCGAGGAGCTCATCGCGGGCGATCCGAGCGTCGCGCTGAACCTGTTCTCGACGGGGCTGGGGCTCGCACCACTGCTTCGGGCGGGCAGCGCCGAGCAGCGGGAGAGGTACCTGCCGGCCTTCCTCGCGACGTCCGGCGCGCCACTCGCGTCGTTGGCGCTGAGCGAGCCGGGTGGGACGGCCAACCTCGACGAGCGCGATCCCGGTGAGGGGCAGGCCGTCGGCCTGCAGACCACTGCACGCAGGCAGGGCGACGGCTGGGTCATCAACGGGCGCAAGCAGTGGGTCTCGCACGCGACCGGCTGGGACGGCACCGGGCCCGACGTGATGTCGGTCGTGTGCCGGGCGGGCGACGACCCCGATCCGCGGAAGTCGCTGGCCGTGCTGCTGGCCGCCGGCCCGATCGACGGGTTGCGGATCGATGAGCTCATCGACCCGCTCGGTCATCGGGCGCACCTGCTCCCGCGGTTCTCCCTCGTCGACGTCCGGGTGCCGGCCGCGAACCTCGTCGGTGAGGTCGGCGCGGGCCTGGGCATCGTCGGTGCCGCGTTCGGCGGGGCCCTCATCGGCGCGTGCGCGGCGGGGGTCATGCGCGTCGCCTTCGACGTCGCGCTGCGCTTCGCCCGCACCGACCGCCGCGGCGGCCGGGTCCCGGTCGTCGCGCATCAGGGGGCGGGGTTCGTCCTGGCCGACGTGAAGACCCGCATCGAGGCGGTTCGCAGCCTGACCTACCGCGCGTGCGCCGCGCTCGACCGGGGATCGCCCGGGGCCGAGGAGCTGTCGGTGCACGCCAAGGTGTTCGGCTCGGAGGCGGCGGTGCAGTCGCTCGTCGACCTCATGCGCGTGGTCGGGGTGGAGTCCTACGGACATCACCTGCCGCTCGCGGGACTGCTCCAGGACGCCCTCGCCTATCCGTTGTTCAGCGGCGGCAACATCGCCTTTCGCCGCCGTCGTCTGCAGGCGCTGCTCGCCGACCCGGACTACGACCAGTGGAGCACCATCGACGACTGAACGGCGCTGCTGGCACCTCGACCTGCACCGACCGGCACCGCACACGTGCCCAAGACAGGGCATCCTCGACGGGTCGCGGTGAGCGTCGGACCGATGGACACGCTGCACACTGCATCCAACGTGCAGGTTCTCGGTCCCGACGCGTGACGGTGTCCCCGTCACGGCCGTCGTCCACGCAGTCCACCACCCGCCCGGGGTCTGCGACCGTCACTCCAGCTGCACCCCGGACAGGCCGCGGGCGACCAGCCCGCGCAGGAACGCCAAGCAGCCCGCCCCGTCCTCGGCCGAGGTCACGTCCAGGCCGAGGATCTCGCGGTGCCCGTCGGCGTTGACCCCGGCCGCGATCAGGGCGCGCACGTTGACCACCCGGCCGTCCTCACGAACCTTGACCATGAGGGCATCGACCCAGATGAACGTGTAGGGCCCGTGATCGAGGTATCTCCGCGGGTCATGGCTCCGATCGCCGCCACGTACAGCACCCGCTCGTCGCCCTGCCGCCTGGCTCGGGCGACGAGGTCGTCGGCCGCGGCGCTGGGGCCCCGATCTCGCCGACCGTCGGCTCCCGATGGGCGAGCAGGTCCCGACGGGCCGGTCCGCAGCGCGTCGCCGCAATCCAGAGTGGACCCGTTGGGCCTGATCCGGCGCGGAACGGGTAGCAGGTCCACATGGACCTGCCTTTTGCGCCATCCGACGGGCCGGTGGGACCGGACGAGCTCGCTGAGATCGCGCGTTGCATCGCCGAGCACCCGCGGTTGTGGGAAGACGATCTGGACCACGACCGTAGGAAGCGGACCTACAACGAGGTGTTCACCAGCGAGCATCTCGGGGTGTGGGTGATCTGCTGGAACGCCGACGACCACGACACCGGGTACCACGACCACGGCAGCTCCTGTGGTGCGGTTCATGTGGCGCGCGGGGTGATCCGGCACGAGCACCTGCGGCTGGGGGCGCGGCCGGTCGGGGGGCCGGTGTGGGCGGGGGAGGGGTTCTGCTTCGACGGCACGGTGATCCACCGGATGCGGCGGGAGCCGAGGGCCGAGCTGACCGTCACGATCCATGCCTACTCGCCGCCGCTGGTCGAGACCGGTCAGTACCGCCAGGATGACCGTGACGAGCTGCTGCACCGGGTGCCCACCGCAGCCGAGGAGCAGCTGCGACCGCAGGGCTTCCAGGGCGATCCCACCGGGTTGCCGCCGAGCCGCCCCGACCCGGCGTCGTCCGCGATGTCCTGACCGGGTGTGATCGTCACGGGGGCCGCATTGGCTGCCTTCGGGTCCGAGGTGTCCCGGCGAGCGGTTCTGCTCGGCGGGATCACCGTCGCGGCCGGCGCCGGCTGTGCAGGAGGAACGTCCGACATGGGGAAGACGGGGAACGACCCCTCACGGCTGACCGCCCGGCCGCCCGCGACCCCGCCGGATCGGACGGGTCAGCGGCCCGGGCTGCGCGCCGTGGACCTCGGTCAAGGGCGTGAGGTACTGCTGCACGTACCGGCGGGAATCGACGTCGGTACGCCGGCACGGCTGGTGGTCAGCCTGCACGGTGCCGGCGGTGACGCGCGCGCCGGGCTCGGCCCGCTCGTCCCGCTGGCCGAGACGCATCGGCTCCTCGTGCTCGCCCCGACATCGCAGGACAGGACATGGGACGTCATCGTGGGTGGCTGGGGACCGGACGTCCGCCGTATCGACGAGGCGCTGAAGGACGTCTTCGCGTCCTATCCACTCGACCCACGGCGGCTCGCCATCAGCGGGTTCTCCGACGGGGCGTCCTACGCGCTCTCGCTCGGACTGGCCAACGCCGACCTGTTCACCCACATCCTCGCGTTCTCGCCCGGGTTCGTCGTGCCCGCGCGCCCAGCCCGCACGCCCGGCGTGTACGTCTCCCACGGCCGGGCCGACGACGTGCTGCCGATCGATCGGACGACCCGACGCATCGTCCCGAGGCTGCGGTCGGCGGGCATCCCCGTCGAGGTGCACGAGTTCGACGGCGGCCACACCGTCCCCGCCGGCATCGCCGCGGAGGCCGTGCACCGTCTCGCCGAATGACGCCGGCTAACGGCGAACACGACGACGAGCGGTTCAAGGACGAGGAGTTCGATCGCGGGCGGTCCTGCACTCACCGCGCTACCGGCCGGCGCAGGGTGCGGAAGGTGATGGAGTACCGCAGGGCGGGCACGGCGGGGATGCTGTGCTGCCAGGCGGACCGGGCACTGCCGCTCAGGATGTAGACCGAGCGCGGCGCGAGCGCCGCCTCGTGCACCTGGCGCTCGCCGCCGACGCGCCGCTGGAAGCGCATCACGCAGCCGGACAGCAGCGAGACCCCGACGACGATCGGGCCGAAGACGGGTGCGTCCCGGTGCCAGCCGATGGTTGCGCCGGGTGGGTACCGGGTGACGAGCGTCTGCGCCAGGTCCTGCGGGGCCAGTCCGGCGAGCTGGGCGCACCGCTCGCGCAGGGGTTCGAGCTCGCGGGGGAGCGGTGGCGCGGGCTGCAGTAGCCACGACTCGTAGCCGTACTCGAGGTCGAAGTGCCTGACGGTACGGCGGGCGACTTGTCCGCGAATCTCCACGGGCTGCAGGTCCAGCGACTCCACGACGGCGAGCAGGTCCTGCTCTTCGTGGGGGAAGAGCACGTCGGGGTGGTAGGAGAGCCCTTCCGGGCGTTCCGCGATCCCGCGCATCCGTCCCACCCAGGCCAGGGTAGGGCGGCGACGACGCGCTGCGGGGGCGGCAGAATCCGGACGCGGTGTGAACCGAAGGGCAAGGGGCGTCGGAGCGCGCAACGGAGGTCGGGTCTCAGGCGCGGCCGACGCGCGTAGCTGTCGCCGGTGGAGCTGCGGCGGCCGGCTGTCTCATCGGCGTAACCCCCCCGGCCTCGACGCACTCGTTCGCCGCGTTGCAATGGCGCAGGTCCTGCCCATGGGCGGCATGGCAATCACACCGGGCGCCTCCCTGACATTGCCACCACGTACGCCTACCTACGGGTGCGCTCGCTTGATGAGGGATGCTCGCGCGGCTGGTGGGCCGGATACCCCTAGCACCATCGAGCGGGCGGCACCCACGGCCGTACGAGCTGCACCTGCAACAGCAAACTCAACTGCAACTTGAGGGAGTCTCTCCGCGCACATGTGCGGTTCTACTCGGAGGATGGCGACAGCGATGCCCTTGCTGAACTGGGCGACGCGGGAGGTGAGCTTGTGGAGATCCGCACGAAGGCGGCGTTGACGACGGTCATCCGGGCGCAGGGGCGTGCCGCGCTGGTCGTCAACGTTCGATCCCGCCGGGGGCGCAGGCACTTCGCGGAGGTTCGGCAGCGGTTGCAGGCCGCGGGGCTGGACCTCATGGGCGTCTGGCCGGTCAGTGATCCCGCCGACCTGCCGCAGCGCCTCGCCTCGGCGGCCACGTGCGGCGCTGACCTGGTGGTGGTCGGCGGTGGGGACGGCACGTTGAGCGAGGCCTGCCATCAGCTCGCCCATCGTGACGTGTGCCTGGGCGTGCTGCCGTTGGGGACCACGAATAATTTCGCTCGCAGTCTCGGCCTGCCGCTGAACCTCTCCGAGGCGGTGCGGACCCTCACCGAGGGCAAGGTGGCCGACGTGGATCTCGGCCACGCGGCCGGTCGCCATTTCGCCAATCTGACCAGCCTCGGGGTGTCGGTCCTGGTGGCCGAACACGTCCCGCACGGACTGAAACGGCTCCTCGGCCGGGCCGCCTACCCGCTGACCGCGCTGGCGCTGCTACCCCGCCACCAGCCGTTCCGTGCCCGGCTGAGGGTGGACGGCGAGGTGTACGAGCTGGCCACCCACCAGCTGAACATCGCCAATGGCAGCTTCCACGCCGGCCGCGCGATCGCCGCCGACGCCGGCGTCGACGACCGGTTGCTCGTGGTCTACCGGCTCGGTGACGCCAACCGGCTCCGCCTCACCGCCGCCACCGTGCGCCAGGCTCTCTACGGCCCGTACCGGCCGCTGGCCCGCAGCCCGTTCCTGACCGCCGACAAGCTGTGGCTGGAAACCGATCCGCCCCTCGACCTCGACATCGACGGCGAGATCCGCGGACGCACGCCCGTGCAGATCACGCTGGAGGCCAACGCGCTACGCGTGATGGTCCGCCCTTCCTTCAGAGACACCTGAGCCTTCTCGCCGCCCAACGCCGCGGAGCTTCCGCTCGCTGCATGAAGCGCTGGCACCAGGTCGCCGGCGGCACCGCCGGTGCGCGCCTCTACATCGCCACCCCTGAGCACCCCGACCCCAACGAGCAGAGCCTTGTCGTAAGGCGGTTCCTGGTCCACGGGCAGGTCAGATTGACGGTCTTGCCGGTCCCGGCGTTGAGGGAAGTGGCGCTCTGGGGCGACGACAGGCCGAGCGAAGGTCACCGATGTGCTCTCGGGGGTTGGTCGGCGTCAGCACAGGAAGTGCGACGCTGGCAGACCGGCCGTCGTGACCGGTGGGGTCGGGGTAACGCCGGCTGCGCTGGTGCGAGCCACAGCGTTGTGACGCGGTGTTGGGGTGATTGTGGACGTGATGCACGGCGGTGAGGCCGCCCCCGGTGCGGATGGGCCGCAGAGGGCTGGAGGCGCGGGCGAGTGGCCGGGGGAGCCGGTGCGAATGCCGGCGCCGGGGGTGCCGCCCTCGACGCGGCCCACTTCGGGCGCGCCCGCGCAGATCGAATTCGCGCCGCAGGAGCCGACCCGCTGGCTGGTGCCGAAGCTGTTGGTGCTGATCGGGGTGCAGGTTGCGTTGTCGACGAAGTTCGCGGAGTTCTTCGACCGGCGCGACGCCCACACCGGCGTCCTGGCGACTCGACTCCCCGATGCGACACACGCCGGCGGGGATCGCTGGAGCCTGGTGGAGACGGTTGGCGGTTATGACTTCACGGGTGCCGAGGAGTTGTGGCTGGACTACGTCTCCGATTCCGGGGACGGGTTCGACGCGACCACCACCATCGCCGCGCTGGTGGCCCGCGAGAGCCTTACCCTGCCCGGCCCGACGGGCGAGCACTTCACGCGGGCGGGCGCGATTCTGGTGTTGGGCGGGGACCAGGCGTACCCGTTCGCGACGATGGAGGAGTATCGCAACCGGTTGGTCGGCCCGTTCCGGTCGACGCTGCCGTGGACCTGGCATCCGCGGTGGCTGTTCGCCATCCCGGGCAACCACGACTGGTATGACGGCCTGGCCAGCTTCGTGAAACAGTTCTGCCAGGGCCGCTGGATCGGCGGGTGGAAGACTTGCCAGACCCGCAGCTACTTCGCGCTGGCCCTGCCGCACAACTGGCACCTGTGGGCGGTGGACGTGGCGCTCGCCACCGATATCGACACCGGGCAGCTCGACTACTTCGAGGAGCGGGCCCGCGCGCTGGAACCGGGGGCACAGATCGTGCTGTGCGCGGCCAAGCCGACCTGGACCGCAACCCGCCAGGACCCGGCAGCGCACGACGTGCTGGAGTACTTCCAGCGGACGGTGATCGGTGCCCGGGCCGAGCTGCGGCTCACCCTGGCCGGTGACTTGCACTTCTACGCCCGCTACACGACCGCCGATGGCGAGAGCAAGATCGTTGCAGGGGGTGGGGGCGCCTACCTGTCACCCACTCACCACCTGCCGACCCCGGTCCAACTGCCGGCTCCGGAGTTGTCGGAGGCTGTACCCGAGGAGCAGCCCAAGGTGTTCGGGCTCGAGCGGGTCTTCCCGGCCACCGGCGAGTCACGACGGTTGCGCCGGCGGATCTTCGGGCAGATCTACCACAACCGGGGCTTCTTCCTGGTCACGGCGGCGGTCTACGGTCTGGTGGCCATGGCGGTCCCGGCTGATCGGGTCTTCGACCGTCCCACCGGACGATGGCTGGAGGCGGTGGCGGCTCTGCTCCCGGTCACGCTGACGGCGCTGGGCCTGTTCGCTGCGCTGTACGCCTTCACCGCCGGCTCGCAGGCCTCCCCCGGTCGTAAGCGGGCCCTGGCCGCGCTGCACACCGTCCTGCATCTGGGCGTTGTGATCGCTGTCGTCGACCTGCTCCTTCACATCAGCGGAGTCGCCGCGGCGGACCCGTGGATGCGCGCCGTCCTCGGCGGGGCCGTCGGCGCCATGCTCGGCCCGCTCATGGTCGCCGTGTATCTCTGGATTGCCGACCACTGGCAGGTCAACAGCAACGAGCTGTACGCGGCCTGCGCGAACGAGAGCTACAAGAACTTCCTACGACTCCGCGTCAACCCGGACGGGCTGACCGTGTATCCGGTCGGCGTCCGGCTCCCCGCCCGATGGAAATTTGACCAGAATTTGACCGGGACCGCGCCGACCGACTCGCAGGAACGCGGAGAATGGGCCAGCCGACCCTGGTTCCAGCCGACCGAGGACATTCGCCCCGAACTCATAGAGGGCCCCATCCATATACCATCCAAGCGGCACGCACCACGCCTCACCTCTGAATGCGGGTAGCGGCGCACCAGAGCAAGTACCCGGGGATGGTCGGGAGCCGACCTGCAGCCCCGCTCGAGCGAGCCCGGCGGACCCTACGGGTGTGCAACTACGCCCCGCGAGATTCAGCCCATTTGAGCTTTCGTCAACCTGTCGAAGGGGCAGGTCAGGGCGTGTTCGGCGGTTCCCAGCAGTTGCTCCGATGGGCACCAGCGCGAGACAGGCTGAGGTCGTGGTCGCCGGTCTCCGGGTCGACTGTTGGGTCTGCACTGAGCTTTTGCCAACCTGGTCATGCGGCTGGCGATCATCAGGGTCTGGACTGCGGCGACGAGCTCGGCTGCCCGGCTCGGGCAGCACCGGATCTTGCGTAGGATCTTCCAGTTCTTCAGCTCGGCGTTGGCCCGCTCACCCGGTCCGCGCTGGCGGGCGTGTGCTGCGAGGTCACGCCACGCCAGAGCGCCCTGACCTGCCCGTCCGGCAGGCTGGCAAAGGCTCACTGAGTCCGCCCCCCGGGGAGGCACCGTCCGCGGCGCAGGTACTCACCGAAGTCGCGGGGCTGCCGGCCGAGCACCTGGTGGACGCCGTCGGACAGGTGTGCCTCGGCGCCGGCGGCCACCCAGCCGAGCATGCGGTCCACGAACGCGGCGACCTCCGCGGAGCAGCCGATCTCCCGCAGCCGCGCCGCGCAGCGGCGGGAGGAAACGGGGTCGTACCGCACAGACCGTCCGCGGGCGCGCGCCAGTTCCCCCACCGCGTCGCCGAAGCCGAGCAGCCGGGGCCCGGACAACTCGTAAACTCGTCCCACGTGGCCTGGCTCGGTGAGCACCGCCGCCGCCACCTCCGCGACGTCCTCGACGTCGACGAAGGGCACCAACCCGTTCCCAGCCGAGAGCGTGACTGTGCCCGTAGCGACCATGTCGCGCAGGAACGGCTCTTCGTCGAAGTTCTGCGCGAACCAGGTCGGGCGCAGGATGGTCCATCCCGGTGCGTGCTCCCGCACCCATCGCTCGACGGCGAGCAGATCGCCGTCGCCGGCGCGCTCCCATGCGCGGGCCGACAGCAGGACAACCCGCGGCGCGCCGCTCGCGCGGACGACGTCCAGGAACGCCGGTACCGCCTCTCCCGCCCCTGCGCTCATCAGGTACACCCCGCCGACGCCGGCGAGGGCCGGGCCCCAGGTGCCCGGGTCGTCCCAGTCGAAGCGGACGGGACCCGACCGAGAGGCGACCCGTGCCCGCCGGCCGCGGCGCCCCAGGTGGTCGGCGACCCGCCGGCCCGTCCGGCCGGTGCCACCGAGCACGAGGATCGGGGCGTCTTCCCGGGCGCTCGCGCTGCCGGTCGTCCTCACGGCGCTCTCAGCTGCTCGATGAGGCGGGCGTAGCTGTCCCCGGCGTGGCCCCGGTCGACGGCCCGCTCGATCAGGTCGCGGGTGAACCGCGGCAGCGTGGCGTCGACGCCCCGCAGCTCGCTCTCGTGCACCAGGTGCCGGGCGGGCGGCAGCTGCGTCTCGAGCGTCGCTTCCTCCCCCGGGTAGGCACCCGCGTCCACCTGCTGGGCGATGCCCGGCATGAAGGAGCCGACCGCGCGCAGCCAGCCGGTGGCGAACGGCAGGAACTCCGTCGCCGTGACGCCCTCCGTGCCGACGAGCGCCAGGGCGTGCAGGAACCCGGTCAGGCTGCTCCACATCAGCCCGAGCAGGGCACTGTCGTACAGGGACGGGACGGCGGGATCGGTCGCCAGGTGCGTGGTTGCTCCGCCCAGCGCCCGCAGGACGGGCTCGTGCACGTCGAAGGCGCCACGCGGCCCGCCGTAGAGGATCAGCGTGTCCGGGGCGCCGATGCCGGGCGGGGTCATCATGATCGCCCCGTCCAGGTAGTCCGCGCCGTGGCCCGCCGTCCAACCGGCGAGAGCGCGGGCCTGCTCCGACGAGCCCGACGTGAGGTTCGCCAGTGCGCGGCCGGCCAGCTCGCCCGCGACCGGTTCCAGGACCTCGCGCACCGCATCCGGGTCGCGCACGCACACGACCAGCAGGGGGCTCGCGGCCACCGCGTCGCGGGCCGACCCGGCGAGCACCGCGCCTTCGGTCACGAGCGGCCGCGCCTTCGCGGGCGAGCGGTTCCACACCGTCGTGCGGTGGCCGGCCCGCAGGAATGCCCGCGCCAGGGCGCTGCCCATCAGTCCGAGGCCGATCACCGTCACATCCGAACGGCCGTTCGGGGTCGTTGTGCTCATACCGGCAGTCCACGCCATGGGCGGCGACGCCGACACTGGCAGGACCGACACGACCCACCAGATTCCTGCCGTACGCTCGAGGCGTGGCGGGGAGCAGCGTGGGCGCACCCGGTTCCGTCGCCGTCGTCGTGGTCGACGACCGGGACATCCCGCTGTGGGACCTCTACGAGCTGAGCATCGCCTGCCTCGTGTTCGGGATCCCGCAGCCCGATCTCGCCGACCCCTGGTACGACATGCGCCTGTGCGCGGTGCAGTCCGACGCGCCAGGCGCCGCGCCCGGGTTCGGACTCCGCACCCGCCACGGACTCGCCGACGTGCCCGGGGCAGACACCGTCGTCGTGCCGGGCATGCCCGAAGAGTGCGTCCACGGCGACCGCGAGGTCCCGCCCGAGCTGATCGACGCGCTCCGTGCCGCCCACGCCGGAGGCGCGCGGATCGTCGCGCTCTGCACCGGGGCGTTCGCCCTCGCCGCCGCCGGTCTGCTCGACGGCAGGCGGGCCACGGCCCACTGGATGCACGCACCGGTGCTCGCCCGCCGCCACCCGGCCGTGCGCGTGGACCCCTCCGTCCTCTACATCGACGAGGGGGACGTGCTCACCAGCGCCGGTGTCACGGCCGGACTCGACCTGTGCCTGCACATCGTGCGCAGCGACCTCGGAGCCCACGTGGCCAACCAACTGGCGCGCCGGCTGGTCGTCCCGCCGCACCGCGCGGGCGGGCAGGCGCAGTTCGTGGACCTCGCTATCCCGGTCGACGACGGCAACCCGGTCGCGCCGGTGCTGCAGTGGGCGGTGGAGCACCTCGACCGTCCGCTGACCGTGCAGGACCTCGCCCGGCGGGCGGGGTTGAGCACGCGGACGCTGCACCGGCACGTGCGGTCCACCACGGGACGCACCCCGCTGCAGTGGCTGCTCACCCAGCGGCTCGCCCGCGCTCAGGCGCTGCTGGAGGCCACCGACCTGCCCATCGAGCTCGTCGGGGAGCGCAGCGGGCTGGGCACGGCGAACAACCTCCGCCGCCAGTTCGCGCTGCACGTCGGGGTGCCGCCCACCGAGTACCGCCGCACCTTCCGGGCCTCCGCCGGCCACGTCGGGTCCCGGCAGCACGAACGGCCCGTCCGCGCGTAGCTGTCGCTCGAAGCCGACATGCGCCCGGCGCGAACGCGCCCAGCAGTCCTGCTCGTCACCGCCGTGGTGGCCATGTCGTTCGCGTGCTCTGCAGGCCCGCTACTCCGTACGCCACGCCAGAGCGGCCCTGACCTGCCCGTCCGGCAGGTTGGCAAAGGCCCACTGGCTGGGAATCGGCTGGTGACCGGCAGGCGAACTGGGCGTCGTCACTCGGAAACGAGTTCACCGCCGATTGGAATTGCGGCGGTAGGGGCCTCGCTGTCGGCATAGCTTGATGTCGTCGCCTCGGAGCGCTCGAACATCGCGCGCTGGCTGAAGAGTTCGATCAGTTCCGTAAATATCGGCGATGGGTCTTCCATGTGGAAAGCCTTTCCTTCGGGTAGCGCCGTCCACCTCCGGGTGTCCTTCTGGCTTGGCAACGACTGCTGGGCTGGGCTGGTTTCGTTTGGTTCACGATCTGATGAATGCCTAGCTGATGCATTACAGAGCGTGCGTGCCGGTTGCTGAAGCTCCTGGCTCGTTGATCTTGTTGCGGTCGCGTCCCGGCCCGTCGAGGTGACCAGATCGGCCAGCGGCCATCAGGTTCGCGCACAGTGCTGATTCGCTCCCGCGACCCGCCGGCCCTGGGGCTGCCCGCGCGGCTCCCCGGCTGATCAAGGTGTCCGCTCAGAAGGCGGTGTATCCGCCGTCGACGGGGAGGACCGCTCCGGTGATGTACGTCGATTCCGATGATGCGAGGAAGAGGACCGCGTCGGCGACCTCTTCGGGGGTGGCGAGGCGGTGGAGCGGGATCTGGGCTTCGCGCTCGCGGCGGTAGGCCTCGGGGTCGGGGCTGCGCCGAATAGATGCATCGATGATCGGGGTGGCGGTCGGGCCCGGAGTGACGACGTTGACGCGGATGTTGCGCGGCGCCCATTCGATCGCCGCGCCCTTGTTGAGCATGATCAGGCCTCCCTTCGCGGCGGAGTACATGACTTCCTCGGGCTTGGCGACCATGCCGAGCCGTGAGCTGACGCAGACGAACGAGCCTCCTGCGGTGGGCATCAGCGGCGCGAAGTGCTTCATCACCAGGAACGCGCTGAGTAGATTGCTGTGGAGTACGTTCTTCGCGTCGTCGTAGGCCATCTCGGTGGGCCAGGCCACCGACGCCGCGGCCGTGGGACCCGCCGCCTGGCGTGAGAAATCCAAGTTTGCGGTGAGGGCGCCGAGTGAGCGCACGATCGATCGGGCTCGGGTTTGTCGGGTCGGGGCAGAATCGCGAAACCGGCTCCCCGTTGCCCGAGTGGAACTGCTTCGCCAGCTCGACGAAGTGGCGGATGCTATCCCCGCTCGGCTCGTCACCCCGGGACCGGGCGGGCAGGACCCAGCGGGAGCTCGGCCTGCAGGGCGGTGCCCGCACCGAGTGGGCTGCGCACCCGGAGCCGGCCGCCGAGTGCCTCCGCGCGGTCCTTGAGCCCGACCAGGCCGGAGCCGCCGGCGAGGTCGGCACCGCCGCGGCCGTCGTCGCGCACTGACACCCGCAGCACGTCGCCGCCGTTGCCGGCGTCGTCCTCGGCGGTGTCGGTGTTGATTTCGATGTGGACGACAGAAGCGTCGGCGTGTTTGGCCGCGTTGGTCAGCGCCTCCGCCACCAGGTAGTAGGCGGCGATCTCGATCGGCTCCGGTAGCCGCCCGTCGACGCGCACTGTCAGCTCGACCGGAACTGGAGAACGGCGGGCGAGACCCTTCAGCGCCGGGCGCAGCCCGGCCTCGGCGAGGATCGCCGGGTGGATGCCGCCGGCCAGCTCGCGCAGCTCGTCCAGGGCGCTGGTCGCCTCCACTGCCAGATCGTTCAGCTGGGCCGCCAGCTCGTCGGCCTCCGGCGGCGCCACCGTCTGCATCGCGGCCTGGGCGGTGCGCGCTCGGATGGCCAGGGAGACCAGTCGTTGCTGTGCGCCGTCGTGCAGATCCCGCTCGATGCGCCGGCGCGTTTGGTCGGCTGTGGTGACGATCCGCGCCCGCGACGTGGTGAGCTCGGCGTACAGCTGGGCGTTGTCGAGGGAGACGGCGAGCTGGCCGGCGATGAGCCGGACGGCGTCGAGCCGCTCGGTGCTGAACGCGCCGCGGATCAGGCGGTTCTCGAGCACCAGCACGGCCCTCAGGGTGCCGCGGCTGAGGATGGGCAGGGCCAGCAGGGAGCAGTGGTCGACGCCGGCGAGGTATGGGTCGCGGGCGAAGCGGTCGTCGCGGGTGGCGTCGTCCACGACCAGCGGTTCACCGGTCCGCTGGGCGTAGCGCAGCACGGACATCGGGATCGCGCGTTCGTTCCCGGTGCCGCTGATCGGGACGGCGCGGCCGCCCGGTGCCGGCAGCAGCCAATCTTGGCTGTCGTCGCCCCACAGCAGCAGCTGGACGCCGGTGGCACCGGTCATCGTGCCGAGCACCTTTGCCACGTGGGCGTGCAGCTGCTCGACACTGGTCTCGGAGCTCAGCGCCTGCGACGCCGACAGGATG
Organism: Pseudonocardia cypriaca; assembly: GCF_006717045.1. Lineage (NCBI taxonomy): Bacteria > Bacillati > Actinomycetota > Actinomycetes > Pseudonocardiales > Pseudonocardiaceae > Pseudonocardia > Pseudonocardia cypriaca. Next base: position 704,384 of record NZ_VFPH01000002.1, on the reverse strand, counting down.
CCGAGCAGATCAAGGGTTCCCGACGTGACGGTGACCCGCTGATGAAGAACACCTTTGGGCTGGTCAGCGCTCTGCTCGGTGATCACGTCAGGGTGCGGTTGCAGACTTGGGTAGGCCCAGTCCAGCTGACCGGCTTTCGCGGACGCGCCCCATGCGACGTAGTGCCGGCGGGCTTGGGCCAGCAGCTCGTAACCAGAGTGCTCGAGGCCGTGTGCGAGGTAGAAGCGGGCCGCGCGTTCGGCGATCAGAGCTCGATGCCACGGCCGCCGACGCTGAGCGACCTCCCGCCGCGCGGCGTCGAAGCCGAAGGCGGCGGCGCGGAAGTCCCCGACAGTCCACGCACGTTCGGCCTCGAGCCACCGCTGCAGGTGCAGGAAGTTGTCCGGCGCGTCCGCAGCCCGCGCGGCCAGCCATCGCGTCACATCGTCCAGCTCGGACAGCAGATGGCCGCCTTCGTCGCCCGTCGTGCGGGCCTGCCCGGCCACTGCCACCCCGCGCAACACCTGCGCCACGGCGCTCGAGTAGATGCCCAAGGCGGCCGGCGGCAGCGGCATCACCGCCGCGGTGTGCCGCGCCAGGCCGGCCGGATCGCCGAAGATGGCTGCGACGATCGCGCGCGTGAGGTGCGCGTGGAACTGGGCCAACGGGTTGCCGGCATACCTGTCGATGGGGACCGCCTCCGCCGCGGCGGAGCCGTCACCCCGCAGCACATGAACGAGCCACCGGTAGCAGTCGAGCCACTGCCCGGCCTGCTCGTTGCCGGTTCGGCGCACGAAGGCCACCCCCGCCTCCACCTCGGCTGCGTAGGTGTCCAGCGCTGGCGCGCAGTCCAGCAGGCCCGTCACGGTTCGGTGGTAGGTGTAGCCCGCGTTGGCGAGATCGCCCCCGAAGCTCAGCCCTTCCCGGGCCCGCTGACCTGCATCGACATTGTCTTCGATCGGCTCGAACCAACAGGCGAGCATGGCGAACAGCGAGAGCGCCTGCGACGTGAAGGGTTCGTAGCCGCGGGACTCGGCCAGCGCCAGGACCCGCCGCAACCCGCGGTACCCGGCGTCGTAGTCCCCGCGCAGCGTCACAGCGACGAAGGGCGCGTGGCTCGCTGGGCCGAGCAGACCGGGCGCCGGGCCGTGCTCGATCCAGATCCGCAGCGCCTCCAGGCTCAGCCAGGCGAGCGTGGCGTGGTCGGTGATGTAGCAAGCCGGGAGGATTGCGTTGAGCAGGTGGGTGGTGGCGAGCAGTGTGGGGTCGGTGATGTCCGGCCGGGCCAGCTCGTCGGAGGCGCTCGTGTGGTCCAGCCACCGGTACAGATGCCCGAACTGGCGGTCGAGGTCGGCGAGGAGCCGACCGGGGGCCGGGACGGCGATGCCGAGCTCATGCAGCGACTCGATGCCGAGAGCGATCGCCTCCGCGAATCGGCTCCGGTAGGTGAGGCTTCTCACCTGCACCGCCGTCGCGCCGGCGTGCTCCGTCGTGGTCGTGCACAGCCTCCTGATCGCGCTGTATTCCTCGTCCGCCTCCTCCAAGCGGCCAAGGCCGTACAGGGCGGCGTGCCGGCCGGTGTGCGCTGCGATCAGCGTGGCTCTGTCATCGGCGCCGATCAGATGTAGTGCGGCGGCGAAGAGCTCGTTCACCAGGGCGTGATCCCCGATCAGCGCGGCTTGGTCGGCTGCGGCCCGTAGCAGTTCCACCACCAGCCGCCGCTCTGCGGCATCGTCCACTGTGCCGGCCACTGGCAGGTACTGGCCGGCCGCGGCCGCGAACAGCTCCGGCACGGCGGCCAGCCGCCGCGCCATGGCCAGGTGCAACGCGTGCCGCCGCCGTGGGTCCAGCCCGCCCATGACCGCCTCGCGGAGCCGGTCGTGGCGGAACCGCACTGCCTGGTTCGGCCCGGGCTCGGCCACCAGCAGACCCTCCTTCAGGGCGGGCGCCAGCGCCTGTTCCACCATGACGGACGGCTCGCCGGTCGCGGCTGGCAGCAGGCTCAGCTCGGCCCGCCCGCCGAGGCACGCCATCGCCTCCAGAACCGCCCGGGACGGCGCCGGCAGGGCCTCGACTCGCGCCAGCAGCAGCGCGGCGACCTCGAAGCGGCCCAAGTGGGCGTGCACGGCCGCCGCCTCCCACCGCCAACCGGCGGCCGTCGCGGTCAGCAAGCCGTCCCGACGCAGCGCGTCGAGCAGCTCAACCGTCTCGTACGGATTACCCGACGTGCACGGACCGATCACCTCCGCCAGGCCCGCCGCCGCGGCGGGGTCGACGTGCAGCATCTCGGAGATCAAGGCGACAGACCCGGATTCCGACAGGTTGGCCAGCCGCAGGTGCCGCACTGAGGCCTGGTCCCGCCAGCGGGACAGCGCCGCCGCCAGCGGATGCACCGCGTCCACGCCGTCTTCGCGGTAGGCGCCCACCAGCAGCAGACCCTCGATCGGCTCCTCGCCCAGCACCAGGTCGACGAAGCCGAGCGGGGTGCGCCCGGCCCAGTGCAGGTCATCGAGGAACAGAACCACCGGCCGTTTCCGCGAGGCGACCGCGCGCAGCACCTTCACAGCGTTCTGCTGTGCCCGCACCTGCGCGGTCAGCGGATCCCCGGCATCGGGCGGCACCTCCAGCAGCGCCGCGAACTCCGGCACCGTCGCGGTCAGCAGACCCGCGTTCGGCCCGACCCCCCGCAAGATCCGCTCGCGGACCTCGGCCAGCTCGTCCTCCGGCTCGGCCAGCAAGAGCCGACCCAACGTGCGAAACGCCTGATAGACGGCATCGAACTCCAGATCCCGCCGATACTGGTCGAACTTCCCGGCCACGAACCAGCCGTCCACGGCGGTCACCACCGGCCGCAGCTCGTCGACCAACGTCGTCTTGCCCACTCCGGGCGCGCCGCTGACCAGTGCGCCACGAGACCGGCCCGCCAGCGCGTCCTCGAACGCCGCCTGCATCATCACCATCTCGGCATCGCGCCCCACCAGCCGCGAGGGCGGCAGGAGCCACAGCGGAAGATCATGCTCACCGATGCGTACCGGACCCGCCGCCGGATCTGTCTGGGCGTCCCGCAACCGATTCAGGTCGTAGATCACGCCCTCGGCGGTCTGGTACCGGTTGTCCGGTTCCTTCTCCAGCAGATGCATGATGATCTCTGACAGCGCCGCCGGAACAGCCGAATTCACTTCACTCGGCGGTACCGGCACCCGCGCTAAATGATCATGCGCCAGCCGCAACGGGTTGCCGGTGCCGAACGGGGGCTCGCCCGTCCCCAGCTCGTACAGCGTCGCCCCCAACGCGTACAGGTCGGCACGCTGATCCACCGACCGCCCAGTGCGCCCGGTCTGCTCGGGCGCCAGATACGCCAACGTGCCCACGATCTCCGTGTGGTGGCTGAACTCTGGACGAATTTCGGCCAACGGCGTCGCCAATGCGAAATCCACCACGCAGGGGGCGCCCTCGCGGGAGATCACGATGTTCGCGGGAGCGATGTCGCGGTGCATCACACCCCGGCGGTGCATCCCCGCGACGGCCTCAGCCAACTCCACGGCGAGCCTGATCAGAGGACTGACAGCGAGCGGCGTCGCCGATCTGGCCAGGCTCGTGCCACGGACGTCAGCCATCACGATCGATCCGGCATACCGTGGGGCATCAAGTAACTGCGCGACCCCGGCGAGCCCGCGCAGCCGATCGAGAATCGCAAGCTCGTGCCCGAGCCGACGGTCTGCGTCCGGTCCCAACGGCTCCTTGCGGATGATCGTGCGTCCGGAGAGGAAGAGCCGGGTGACGCGCGTGCGTTCGCTCTCGTGCAGGACTTCGGCCCGAGCAGGTGGACCTCGGCCTGGCAGTACTCCGCCTGGCTCCATCCGACACCTCCCGGCATGGCCGGACCTGGCTCATGCAGTGCCTACACCCAGACGCGGCATCGCGACTACCCCAGAGACCAGGGCGCTCGCGGCGCCTGCCGGCGAGGCCACGTCCGCGGAGGTGGTGTACAAGATCGCCCCCGCGTGATCTTGGTGAAGGTTATGCGGTGAGCGCCTCGGTTGTCACCGGCGGCTCGCTGGTGGCCGGGTCGGGTTCGGTGGTGATGATGCGGATGCGGGACTTGGCCAGCAGTTCCAGGCCCATGTAGCGGCGGCCTTCGGTCCATTCGTCGCTCTGCTCGGCCAGGACGGCGCCGACCAGGCGGATCAGGGCGTCGCGGCCGGGGAAGATCCCGACCACGTCGGTGCGGCGGCGGATCTCCTTGTTCAGCCGCTCTTGCGGGTTGTTGGACCAGATCTGGCGCCAGATCTCGCGTGGATAGCTGGTGAAGGCCAGTAGCTCGGCGCGGGCCGCTTCGAGGTGTTGGGCCGCGTCGCGGAAGCGGGGCTCGAGGGCGTGGATGACGCGGTCGTACTGGGCGTGCACGGCGTCGGTGTCGGCCTGGTCGAAGATGGTGCGCACCTGGGTGGCCACGTGCGGCTGCGCGCTCTTCGGGACGCGGGTGAGCAGGTTGCGCAGGTAGTGGGTGCGACACCGCTGCCAGGCCGCGCCGGGCAACGCGGAGCCGATCGCCGCGACCAGGCCGGGGTGGGCGTCGGAGATGACCAGCTGCACCCCGGACAGGCCGCGGGCGACCAGTCCGCGCAGGAACGCCAGCCAGCCGGCGCCGTCTTCGGCGCTGGCGACGTCCAGGCCGAGGATCTCCCGATGGCCATCGGCGTTCACCCCGGTCGCCACGAGCGCGTGCACGTTGACCACGCGGCCGTCCTCGCGGACCTTCACCACGAGAGCGTCGACCCAGACGAACGTGTAGGGCCCGTGATCGAGGGGGCGCTGCCGGAACGCGGTGACCTGGGCGTCGAGGTGGGTGGCCATCTCCGACACCTGCGATCGGGACAGCGACTTGACGCCGAGCTGCTCGGCGAGGCGCTCGACTCGGCGGGTGGAGACGCCGAGTAGGTAGGCGGTGGCCACGACGGTGACCAGGGCCTGCTCGGCGCGGCGGCGGTGGGTCAGCAGCCAGTCGGGGAAGTAGGAGCCCTCGCGCAGCTTGGGCACGGCGAGCTCGACGGTGCCGGCGCGGGTGTCCCATTCCCGGGCCCGATACCCGTTGCGCCGGTTGACCCGCTCCTGGCTGCGTTCGCCGTAGTCGGCGCCGCAGGCCTGGTCGGCCTGGGCGGACATCATCGCGTTCGCCAGCGAGGCGATCATCTGCCGGAGTAGATCCGGCGACGCGCCCTGCAGCTGCTGCTCCAACAGTTCGGTGACCTCGATATGGTGCGGTGCGGCCATCGTGGTGATCCTCTCGGTGAGTTCCTTGGTCGGTACTCATCAAGATCACGCGGTGGCCGTCTCACATCACGACGCCACGCCGCTCACCAGCGAGGGACTCGTACACCACCTCTGAGGACGCAGCCGCCGGCGAACCTGCACCGACGGAGCGTTCCGGTGATCCGGTAAGGCTGGATCTCGGTCTCGGGCGTCCCATTTGCGGCTCAGATATCGCCTCGGCCCTGCCCCCGTCGCCCATCGGCGAACCGCTCGAGCGCGAGCTGCGGCGGCAGCACCGGGCAGGAATGGACCCGAGGTGTATCGACCTGCTCGCGGCGGTGGGTCACGGCGCGCGGCGCAGCAGCCGGTCCCACATCCGGGCCTGATTGGTCGCGTGGCCGGCATGGGGGGCGGCCACGTACTCAGCGAGCGGCTCCCGGGCGGCCCACCTGCGTGTGCTTGTGGGATCACGAGGGCCCGGGCCGAGTGGCTCAATCGCTCTTCGCTGGTCCGTTCGGGCGATGCAGTGGTCGGGGTGGTGGGAGGCCCCGGAACTGTCGGGGGTCGTACCTACGTTCAGACAAGTCCCGCAGTAGGTAGGAAGGAAGGCCGGGGTCCGCCATGACCGCCGCACCGTGCGACGCCGAACGCGCCACCATCGACTGCCTCCCGTCGTGTTCGGAGCCCCGGCTCTACGCGATGGGCGCCAGCCGTCAGATCGTAGAGGCGACCCAGCTCCTGCTCAGCGCACTGAACGCAGCCGTCGACGACGCGGCACGGCTCGGCAGTACCGACACGGGCGCCCGCCGCGCCGCAGCCGCGCTTCTCGACGCCCGCATCGCGGTGCTCCAGGCCGTCACCACCGCCGGCCGCGCCCTAGCGGACCGTGAGCGGATCGTCGAGGTGCCGGCCGCCGGCGCCTCCGCCCCGACCGCTGCCTGATCGTTGACTCTGCAGGGCCTGCGCGACCTCCTCGGCGCAGTCGCGCTCGCACGATGCCGGCCTCACGTGTCCTCGAAGGAAGGGGTGACCATGACGCGCAATGCGTTGGCCTGCAACCTGATCTGCACGAGCGTGCGTCCGTGGATCTCGCCGTCGGATCGGTTTCCAGCCACAGGCTGTCGGCGGTCAGGAACGGGGTGCGCGTGAGCGGTCGAACGGGCCGAGGACGGCCTGGAGCACGTGACGACCGTGAGCTCGGCCTCGGAGGTCACGCATCGCGTCGATCGCCATGTCCGGCGTGCGCGGGAGGCGCTCGCTGAACCCGGAGTACAGGGTGGTCAGGTGGTCGGTCATGGCATTCCTTCACACTGCAGCCGTTGCAGGGTGTGTGGACCTCGCCGGTCAGGACGCGGCGCTGGAAATCCGGGGGCCTGCCTGGCGTGTCCCGGCGAGCGCGCGGAACAGCCCGTCCACGTCGGAGGGGGCGGTGTCCCCGCTCCAGCCGACGTACATGTCGGGGCGCACCAGTACGAGTCGGCTCGGCTCGCCGGGCAGGCTGGTCCCATCGAGATCGAGCACGGTCAGCGGGACGCCGAGTCGGGCCGCGGCGTCGACGAACGGGTCGACGTCGCCGTGCGCGCGGACCAGGGTGAAGTCCCGCCCGAGCAGGTCGAACACCGACCGCCCGTCCGGCAGCCAGACGTGGGGGAACCGGGAGCCGGCCGTGACAGTCGGCTCGTACCGGTCGATCCGGTCGATCGCCCCGCGGCCGGACGCGGGATCGGCGACGATCCCCGGGGACCCGGCGTAGCGGGAACCGAACTGGACGCCCTGGCTGTGCCACTGCTGTCGGTCGATCTCGGCGATGAGCGCACCGACCTCGGCGCGCAGCCGGGCGCCCTCGGCGTCGTCGCCGTGCAGTGCCGGGTCGCGGGCGATCGTCGCCATGTCACGGTCGATCTTCAGGGCGGCGCGGGAGGTGGCCTCGCCGACCGAGCGCCGTTCGACCTCGTAGGCCGTGAGCAGTTCGGGGCCGCCCCAGCCTGCGAGGAGTGCGGCCAGTCGCCAGCCGAGTCCCACCGCGTCGGCGATACCGGTGTTCATGCCGAACCCGCCGAGCGGCAGCCAGAGGTGCGCGGCGTCGCCCGCCAGCAGGATCCGGCCGTCGCGGAACCGATCGGCCACGAGCCTGCGCGGTGTCCACCGCACCACCTGGATCTTCTCCAGCTCCATCTCGCGGCCCAGCGCGGCGCGCAGCACCTCGTCCTCGTCGAGGTCCTCCGGGGCGACGCCCTCCGGAACCCGCGCGTGGCAGAGGTAGAGCCCCGCGCCGTCGAGCTGCACGAAGGAGCCCTTGAGGTGCGGGCCGTACCACCAGTACATCCAGCCCGGTCGCTCCGCTGCGGCGAACTCGCGGGCCAGCTCCGCCGAGCGGAAGTAGATCGAGAGCCGGTTCTCCGCGGCACGGGAATCACCTTCGAGCCGTGCGCCGATCGCGCGGCGGGTGGTGCTGGCGCCGCCGTCGCATCCCACGAAGTAGTCGGCGGTCAGCACCGTCTCGACCCCGTCCGCCTCGACCCGGACCTCTACGGTCTCGCCGCGCTCGACGACCCCGACGACCCGGTGTCCGCGGGCGATCGCGACGGACCGGTAGCCGCGGACGTGCTCTTCGAGGATCGGTTCGAGGAAGATCTGCGATATCCGGTGCTGGGGCTCGGGTGTCGGCCATTCGGCGAGCTCGGGCGCGGAGCCGTCGAGGATCTGCTGCGCCGAGGAGAACCGGAAGCGGGTCAGCTCCCAGCTGGTCAGCGTCGTGCAGTAGACGACGTCCGTGGCGTGGTCGAGGGGCAGCCCGGCCCGCCGGATCGCGTCCGCGACGCCGAGGCGGCGGAAGTACTCCATCGACCGGGCGTTGGTGGTGTTGCAGCGCGGGTTGTCCGTGGTGCCGCGGTTCTGCTCGAGCACGAGGGTGTCGACGCCGCGGGTGCCGAGCTCGGCGGCGAGCGTCAGGCCGACCGGGCCCGCACCCACGACGATCACGGAGTGGTGGGAGGGGGCGGGCATCAGCGGATCTCCTCGGGGGCGTCGAGCGCGTCCAGTGCCTTGCCAGCGGCGGGGAAGACCCGGCAGAAGGTGCGCCAGAAGATGTTCTCCAGGTGCTCGGCGTCCATGTCGGACGCGAGCAGTTCCTCCATGACGGCGGGCACGTTGTAGCTGACGGGGTCGGCGTAGGAGTCCGTGCCGAACAACAGCCGCTCGGAACCGAACCGGGCGACGAACGCGTCGAGCGGGCGGAGCAGCGGGAAGCAGATCGCCGTGTCGAACAGGACGTTGCCGAAGCGGTCGGCCAGGTCCATCACGTACTGGATCTGGGTCGACCCCGAGAAGCCGTCGAGCGCGACGATCGTCGCGTCGGGGTGGTTGCGGGCGAGATCGGCGAACATCCAGGGCGCCTCGAGGTTCGACTCGGCGAACATGTGCACGTAGCAGGGCAGGCCGCGGGCTGTCGCCTCGTCGACCAGGGCGTGCATCCGCCGGTCGGACACGGCCACGCCCTGGTAGCGCGTGTGCCAGACGACCCCGTCGAGGCCGAGCTCGGCGGTCATCCGGTCCAGCTCCTCGCGGCAGAGCGCGATCCCGTGCAACGGCTCGACGGTCCCCAGCGCGGCGAGGAAACGCGGCGAGCGGTCCCGGTAGGCGGCGATGCCGTCATTGATCTCGCGGGTGTTCACGATGCCGTGCGGGCGCTCGTACTGCAGCCCCGGCATCACCGCGCAGGCCGTCATGCCGAAGCGGTCGAGCATCTTGTGGTGGGCCTCGACGGGCTCGCGTGCCTCCCGCGTGGCCGTCCGTTCCTCGGCCGCGCCGATCGACAGGGCGCCGACGTGGTGATGGGTGTCGACGACGTACCGGACCGTCCGCCTGCTCACGCGAGCTCCTCGCGGCCCGCCGCGTTCGCGCGCCGGCGCAGGGCCATGATCGAAAGCAGGCTGATCACGCCGAGCACCGTCATGTAGGCGGCGACGGACCAGCTGGCCCTCGTCGCGTCGAGCAGCGCGGCGGTGATCAGCGGGGCCAGCCCGCCCCCGAAGATCGATCCGACCTGGTAGCCGAGCGACGCCCCGGAGAAACGCACGTCGGTGCTGAACAGCTCGGAGTAGAGCGCCACCTGCGGCCCGAACATCATCGAGTGGACGGTGAAGCAGACGAGGAGCGCGACGAAGATCAGCCACAGGTTCGCGGTGTCGATCAACGCGAACATCGGCCACGCCCAGGCCGCCACGCCGATCGCCCCGATGATGAACAGCCGCGGCCGTCCCACGCGGTCGGACAGGTGGGCGAAGTACGGCAGGAAGAACAGCGGCGCGATTCCGGCCGCGAGGATGACGCCGAGCAGCGAACCCCTCGGCAGGTGCAACGAGCGCACACCGTAGTCGAGGATCCCCGACACGATGATGAAGGCGACGGCGTTCGGCAGCACGAAGGCGCCCCCGGCCAGCAGGATCGTCCGCCAGTGCTCGCGCACCACCTTCGCGAGGGGCGGCTGCTCCGGCGCGTCGGACTCCGGCCGCGTGGCCTGCAGTTCCTTGAACTTGGGGGTGTCCTCCACCGCGCGGTGGATGTAAAGCCCGACGCCGATCATGACCAGTCCGGACAGGAACGGGATCCGCCATCCCCACGCGGACATCTGCGCGTCGGAGAAGACGAACGACAGCACGAGGAAGGCGCTGATCCCACCCATCAGCCCCAGCTGCGCGCCGACCTGAACGAAGCTGCCGAGGAAGCCGCGGCGCCCGGTCGGGGCGCTCTCAGTGAGCAGCAGGGACGCACCGCCCCACTGCCCGCCCAGTGCGAAGCCCTGCAGGAGCCGCAGTACCACGAGGAGCGCCGGGGCGACCCAGCCGACCGTGGCGGCCGTGGGCAGCAGGCCCATCAGGAAGGTGGCGACGCCCATGATCACGGTCGAGGCCACCAGCATCGGCTTGCGGCCGTACCGGTCGCCGTAGTGGCCCGCGACCGCGCCACCGAGCGGGCGGGCAACGAACCCGACCGCGAGGGTCAGGAAGGAGGCCAGGGTCGCGGCGGTGTCCCCGAGCCCGGAGAAGAACAGCGGCCCGAGGAAGATCGCGGCGGCGGTGGCGTAGACGAAGAAGTCGAAGTACTCCACGGCCTGGGCCAGGACGGCGACGGTGATGAGCCGCCGCAGCCCACCGGGCGGCGTGGCCGCGGGGGCTCCCGGCCGGGCGGCAGCGGCCGGCGCGGAGGGTGCGAGGTCGGACATGCCGGGAAAGCTAGGCGTCCTGCACGAATAGCACTATGACGAATTCACATGGCTCGAATGAGCCATATGGCTATCGGTCCTCGCCGAGCCGCGCCCGGATGCCGTCGCGGAGGACCGCGGTCAACGTGGACTGGAAGGCCGTGAGCCGCTTCCCGCGGCGCTGCACGAGGTACAGCTTGTCGTGCAGGTCGTGGCCCGCGATCCGCACCTCGCGCAGCAGGCCCGCCTCCAGCTCGCGGCGCACCGACTCCCGCCAGAGCAAGGCCACCCCCAGTCCCCCTTGCACCGCCACCTTCATGGACTCGGCGCTCCCGAGCTCGATCTCCACGCGCCGGTCGACGACCCCGATCGCCGCCAGCGCCGAGTCCTGGCTGCGTCGGATCGCCATCCCCGCAGGAGGGCAGACGAAGGGCAGCCCGGTCAGCTCGGCGACCGACGCCGCGTCTCCGACCCGTTCCTCGTCGATCGCCGCGACCAGGCAGAATGGTGGCCGGGCGATCAGTTCCGCCTCGAAGGAGTTGGTGTCGAGGACGGCGTCCGTGGCCAGTACCGAGAAGTCGTAGCGGCCCGCGAGCGTGCGTTCGAGGGCGATCTCGACGCTGGAGGGGTTCAGCGAGATCGCCGCGTGCGGGTGACGGCGGCGGAAGTCCACCAGGATCGGGGGCAGCACGTAGTTGCCGACGGACATGCTCGACCCGATCGACGCCCGGCCGGCGGCCCCGCGGGAGATGTCCCGCAGGCTGCGGTCGAGCTCGGTGCGCCCGCGCAGCACCTCCGTGGCCCACAGGTGCACCTCGGCCCCCGCCTCGGTCAGCTCCATGCCCCGGCCCTCGCGTCGGAAGAGCTTGACCCCCAGACGTTCCTCCAGCGAGCGCAGGTGCGCGCTGACGACGGGCTGGGAGACGAAGAGGTCCTCGGCGGCGAGCCGGACGCCGCCGCGCTCCACCACGCGGCAGAGGACCTCGAGCTTGTGCAGGGAGATGCGGTTGTCCGGCGCCGGCGACGGAGTACTCATAGCCGAAATGCTAAGTCGCTGCGTCGAACTTTCACATGGACCTATGTGAACGGCCGGACATAGCGTCGTGGTGTCCCCGCCCGCCGAGGAGGTCAGGATGCCGCTCGCCGCGATCACCGCGTCGCACACGCCGCTGATGCACACCGTCGAGCCGCGAGGTGACACCCGCGCCGCGGTCGACGCCGCGTTCGCCCAGGCGCGTGCCTTCGCGGCGGACTTCCGGCCGGACCTGGTCGTCGTCGTCGCGCCGGACCACTACAACGGCATGTTCTACGACCTGATGCCGCCGTTCTGCGTGGGCACCGCAGCCGACGCCGTCGGCGACTACGGGACGGGCGCCGGGCCGTTGGACGTCGACCGCGCCGCCGCCCGACACGTCGTACGCGAACTGCTCGCGACCGGGATCGACCTGGCGATGTCCGAGCGGATGATCGTCGACCACGGGTTCGCGCAGCCTCTGGAGCTGCTGTTCGGCGCGATCGACGCCGTCCCGACCGTGCCGGTCTTCGTCAACTCGCTGGCCGTGCCCTTCGGCCCGATCCGCCGTACGCGGCTGCTCGGCGAGGCACTGGGTCGCGCGCTCGTGGCGCTCGACCGTCGGGTGTTGCTGCTCGGCTCGGGCGGGCTCTCCCACGATCCGCCTCTGCCCACCCTGGAGGGGGCGCCGCCCGAGGTCGCCGCCCGGCTCGTCGCCGGCCGGAACCCGACGCCGGAGGAACGTGCCGCACGGGAGGCCCGGGTCCGCGACGCCGGCCTGGCCGTGGTGGCGGGGGAGCCCGGACCGCGACTGAACCCGGACTGGGACCGAGCCTTCCTCGACCTGCTGGCCGAGTGCAGGCTCGCGGCCGCCGACACGTGGACGAACGACTGGATCACCGCCGAGGCGGGCAACTCCGCGCACGAGGTCCGCACCTGGCTGGCCTGCTACGCGGCACTCGGTGCCGCGGGCCCCTACACCGTGCGCAGCAGCTTCTACCGCCCGATCCCGGAGTGGATCGCCGGCTTCGGCATCACCACAGCAGAGACCCGGAGGAGCGCGTGACCGTCCCCAGCCCCGTGACAGCCGAGCCGAGCATCTGGACGGCCCTGCTGGGCCAGGACCTGACGATCCGCCACGTGCAGGTCGGCGAGTGGAGCACCCGTGTGCTGGAGGCGGGCTCCGGTCCGGAGACCGTCGTACTGATGCACGGTGTCGGCGGGCACCTGGAGGCGTACGCGCGCAACGTGCCCGCCTTCGCCGAGCACTATCGCGTCATCGCCTACGACTATCCGGGCCACGGCCTGACCACAGCGACGGCCAAGCCGCTCGAGCTGCCGGACTACGTGGCACACCTGCTCGGGCTGCTCGACGTGCTCGGCGTGGAACGCGCCCACCTCAACGGGGAGTCCCTCGGCGGGTGGATCGCCGTCAAGACCGCCTACGCGCACCCGGAGCGGGTCGGCCGGATCGTGCTCAACACCCCCGGGGGCGCGCTGTCCGATCCGGCGGTGCGCGAGCGCATCCGCACCCTGTCCCAGGGCGCCGCGGACGACCCGAGCGACGAGCGCATCCGCGCCCGGGTGAGCTGGCTGATGGCCGATCCGGCGAGCGTGACCCAGGAACTGGTCGACGTCCGGCGCACGATCTACGCGCAGCCGGCCTTCGCCGAGTCGATGCGCAACATCATGTGCCTGCAGGACGGCGAGGTGCGGGCCCGCAACATGATCACGGACGAGGAGCTGGCCGGAATCCACGCGCCCGCCCTCGTGATCTGGACCAGCGACGACCCGTCGGGACCCGCCGCCGTCGGGCTGCGTATGGCGGAGCGGCTCCCGAACGGGCGCCTCGAGCTGGTCGAGGGCGCGGGCCACTGGCCGCAGTGGGAGCAGCACCGCCGCTTCAACCAACTCGTGCTCGCGTTCCTGGCCGAGGACGCCCACGTCGGCGTCTGACGCGGGCGACACTCCACACGCGTTCGCGCACGACCCACGCACAGCTCGACACCCGGCAAGGGAGCCTCCAGTGACCGAGACCCGGCCTTCGAATGGCCATCACCTCGACAGCGCGACGGCGGCCGCCACCGACGTCCTGCCGGTGCGCAACCCCCGTACGGGGCGCGTGGACCACTGGATCCACCCGCCGCGACCGGCGGAGATCGCCGGCCTCGGCACCGCCCTCCGCAGCGCCCAGGTCGCGTGGAACGAGGCAGGGATCGGTCACCGGGTGGCGGTGATGCGCCGCTGGGCCGACGTGGTGGAGGCCAACGCCGCGGCGATCGGAGACGCGGAGACGGTCGACACGGGGCGCAGCCGGGTGTCCCACGAGGTGCCACACATGGTGGTCGCCGCCATCCGCGGCTGGTGCGACGCGGCCCCCGCGATCCTGGACCGGGCTCGCCTCCACGGCGTGTCGAGCGTGACCGAGACGGTCGGCTACGACACAGAGCTCGACCCGTACCCCCTGCTCGGCGTGATCAGCCCGTGGAACCATCCGTTCCTGCTCTCGACGCTCGACGCGGTGCCCGCCCTGCTCGCCGGCTGCGCGGTGATCGTCAAACCGAGCGAGGTGACGCCCCGCTTCGTCGAACCGGTTGCGGCGAGCATCGCCGAGGTGCCCGAGCTCGCCGCCGTGCTGCGGTACGTCGTCGGGGGCCCGGAGACCGGACAGGCCATCGTCGACCAGGTGGACGCGCTGTGCTTCACGGGCAGCGTGCCCACCGGCCGCGCGCTCGCCCAGGCGTGCGCCCGCCGGTTCATCCCGGCCTTCCTCGAGCTCGGCGGCAAGGACGCGGCCATCGTGACCGCCTCGGCCGACCTGCGGCGTGCCGCTGCCGCGGTCCTCAAGGGAGCCGCGCACAACACCGGCCAGGTGTGCTTCGCGACCGAACGGGTCTACGTCGACCGGAGCGTGCACGACGAGTTCGTCGAGGAGCTGGTCGCTCAGGCCCGGCGGCTCGAGCTGAACCACCCCGACGTCACCCGCGGGCACCTCGGCCCGTTCATCCTCGGCCGGCAGGCCGACATCGTGGACGCCCACCTGGCCGACGCCGTGGCCCGCGGTGCGGTCGTGCGCTGCGGCGGCCCCAGCGAGACCCTCGACGGTGGCCGCTACATGCGGGCCACGGTGCTGACCGGGGTCGACCACACCATGACGATCATGCGTGAGGAGACGTTCGGTCCCGTCGTCCCGGTGCAGGCATTCGACACCGTGGACGAGGCGGTCCGGCTCGCCAACGACAGCGACTACGGGCTCTCGGCCGCGGTCATCGCCGGCGACGAGCAGGAAGCCATGGCCATCGGGCGGCGCATCCGTGCCGGCGCCGTCAGCCTGATGGACACCTCCCTGACGATCACCATCATGCGTGACGTCGAGAAGACCTCCTACGGCATGTCCGGGCTGGGCGGCTCCCGCATGGGGCCGAACGGGATGCTGCGCTTCCTCCGCCGCAAGGCCCTCATCACCCGCTCCGGGCCGGTGCCCGACATGGACGCGCTGCGCGAGGACGCCGCCGCACCCGCATCGACCTGAGCGACACCGACACCGACACAGACAGGGAGGTCTGCCATGCCCGAGGACAGGAGCGCCGCACCGGTCGGCCTGCTCGGCGCCGGAACCATCGGTGGCGGATGGGCCGCCACCTACCTCGTGCGGCGGCGACCGGTACTGGTGGTCGACCCGGCGGCGTCCGCCCTCGACAGGGTGACGGCCTACCTGGACACGGTGTGGCCGTCGGTCCGCCGGACCGTGCCCGACGCGCCCGCCTCGGTCCCCGCGGATCTGCTGAGGCTCGTCCCGATCGAGGATCTCGGCGAGGTCGGCCTGGTGCACGAGAACGTGCCCGAGTCCCTCGACGCCAAGCAGGAGGCGTACCGCGGCGTCGAGGCCGTGGTCGCGCCGCACGTCCCGATACTGTCGAGCAGCGGCGGGCTGATGCCGACCCAGCTCCAGGCGTGCATGGACCACCCCGAGCGACTGGTCGTCGCCCACCCGCAGAGCCCCGTGTACGCGCTGGCCCTCGTCGAGGTCCTGGTAGGCAAGTCGACCGCGCCCGATGTCGTCTCCGCGGTGCTCGCGCACCTCACCGCGCTCGGCAAGCGCCCGGTGCTGCTGCACCGCGAGATGCCGGGCTACCTCACCAACCGGCTGACGTTCGCGATGCTCCGCGAAGCCGTGCACCTGCTCGCCGAAGGCGTCGTGGACGCCCGCGGGATCGAGGACGCGGTGGTGCACGGCATCACCCCGCGCTTCCTGATCGGTGGCCCGCTCACCTCGCTGGCGCTGGCGGGCGGCCCCGACGGGATGCGGGGCGCGATGCGCTCGTTCGCGTCGACGATCGAGGAGTGGTGGTCCGACCTCGGCACCCCGCATCTCGACGACGACGTCCGCGCCCGGCTCGTCGCGGCGGCCGACGAGATCCTCGGTGGCCGGTCGATCAGCGAGGTCCTCGCCGCCCGGGATGCGGCGGTGGTGGACGCGCTGTCGCTGCACCGTCCCACCGAGCAACCGGGTGGTGCAGGGGCATGACGACGCTGTTCACGCCGCCCTCGGTCGAGTGCCGCCGCGAACCGGACGGCACGCTCGTGCTGCGTTCCCGCGTCCCGCTGGGCCGGGCGACCCCCACGATCCTGCACTGGTTGCGGCACTACGCCGCGCAGTCCCCGGACACCGCGTTGCTCACCGTGTCCGCCGGCGCCGGCCGACGGAGCTGGACCTACGCCGAGGCATGGGAGGAAGTGACCCGGGTGGCCGCCGCGCTCGCCGCGCGCGGACTGCGTCCCGGGGACCGCGTGATGGTGCTGGGAGCGAACTCGGTGGAGCACCTGACCATGGGGCTCGCCACGATGCTGGCCGGGGGAGTGGCCGTCCCGATCGCATCCCAGTACGCCGGCCCGGACGCCGAGCGCAACAAGCTCGCCGGCCTGCTCGAGATGCTCGAACCCGCCCTGATGTGGGTGGAGACCGCCGCGCAGGCCGCCGTCGTGACCGCGGCATCGGTCGCCCACTCACCCCCGGTCCTCGTCGGACCCGCGGCCGTGACCGCCCTCGCGGAGACGATCGACGACACCACCGCCCGTCCGTGTCCGGAGGACCTGGACCCGGCGGCCCCGGCGAAGATCCTGCTGACCTCGGGCTCCACCGGCAGGCCCAAGCCGGTCGCCTACACCCAGACCATGATGACGACGAACGTGCGGATGACGATCGACGTCTGGCCCTTCCTGGACGACCACCCGCCGGTCCTCGTCGACTGGCTGCCGTGGAACCACGCGTTCGGCGGCAACGCCAACCTCAACCTCGTGCTGTCGCGGGGTGGCACCCTGCACGTCGACGAGGCAGCGGGCCGGCCGGAGCGGATCGGGACGACGATCGAGAACCTCCGCCGCTTCCGGCCGACCTTCCACGGGGCGGTTCCCGCCGGCTTCGCAGCGCTCCTGCCCACGCTGGAGGCCGACGCGGAGTTCCGCGGGGCGTTCTTCGGCCGCCTCGACGTCCTGTTCAGCGCGGGCGCGGCGATGCACCCGAACGTCTTCCGGCGCTTGTCCGAACTGTCGGCGAGTGTGCGCGGGGCCCACGTCCCGATCGTCACCGGATGGGGGTCCACCGAGGTCGGGCCGGGAGCGACCATGGTGCACGCGCACGGCGTCGGTCCGGACTGCATCGGCACCCCGCTGCCGGGCGTCGAGATCGCCTTGCGCCCGGTGGCGGGCAAGCACGAGCTCCTCGTCCGCGGGCCGTGCGTCGCCCCGGGGTACTGGCGGCACCCCGAGCAGAGCCGGGCCGCGTTCACCGCGGACGGGTGGTACCGCTCGGGTGACGCCGGCGAGCTGGTCGATCCCTCCGCCCCGGAACGCGGTCTGCGCTTCGCAGGCCGTATCGCCGACGACTTCAAGCTGGCCAACGGCACCTGGGTCGACAGCAGCAGGATCCGTGCGTCGTTGCTGTCCCGCAGCGGGGGCCGGCTGCGGGACGTACTCGTCGTCGGCGCCGACCGGTCCGCCCTGTGCGTGCTGGTCTGGCCGGACGGCCGTTCCCCGGAACCCTTCGAGGAGGAGGACCTGCGCGTGGTGCTGAGCGACCACAACCGTGAGCAGGCCCGGCCGAGCACCAGGCTGCTCGACGGGGCACTGCTGACCCCTGAGCCGCAGGGGGACGAGGTGAGCAGCAAGGGGCAGCTCGTTCGCGACGCCGTGCTCCGTCGACGCGCGCCGCTCATCGAGCAGCTCTACAGCCGACAGGGCGTGGCGCTGTGAAGCTTGGCGACCCGGCGGCATCACTGGTCGTCGACCGCGCCGGCGAGCTCACGGCGCACGTCGGCAACGAGATCGGCATCAGCGGGTGGGCCGCACTGGAGGAGGCCGACGTCCTCGGGTTCGCCGAGCTGACCGGGGACCGGCACTGGATCCACACCGACCCCGACCGAGCTCGTGCCGAGGTCGGCCTGGACGGCCTCCTCGCCCATGGGTTCCTCGTGCTCTCGCTGATCACGGCGCTGGGCGGCCAGTGCTACACCGTCCGCCGGGCGCGCAGGTGGACCAACTACGGCCTCGAACGGCTCCGGTTCACCGCGCCGGTGTTCCCCGGTGACGAGTTCCGCCTGCGGCTGACGCTCGACGACGCGGCACCGGAACCGGCCGGGACCACCCGTCTCGACCTCGGATGCCTGCTGGAGCGGAGGAACCACGATCGGCCCGCCCTGGTGGCCACCTGGATCGTGCTGGTGGAGGAGGCATGACCGAGATCCGGGCCCCCGAGGGCTATGTCCCGATCGGCCAGGAGGACACGTTCCTCGGTCATGTCGGCGGTATCACCTGGAAACGCAGAGCCGACCGGACCGACACCTGCCTGCTGCTGGCCCCCCACCACCTGAACCCCAACGGCACCGCGCACGGCGGGTTCCTGCTGACCCTGCTCGACATCACCCTCGGCGCAACCGTCGAATCGTTCCTCGGCGTGGCCGCCGATCGCCACCCGGTCACACTTCAGCTTTCGTGCTCGATGCTCGCGCCGGCTCGCGGGGGCGAGCTGTTGTTCGGCGAGGCCGCGGTCGATCGCGCGACCCGGACGGTGACCTTCGTGTCGGCGCGCCTGCACAGCCGGGGGCAGACCGTCCTCACCGCTAGTGCGGTGTTCCGGAACCCACCCTCGTCAACCGTCGCGGAGCGCAGCTGACGGAGGCCTGGGGCGGACGACACATAGGTTCGGACTGTGGCACGGGTGAGTTTCGGCAACGTCGGCGGAGCCAGTGCACGGGCTGCTTGTGGCCCAGGCCTCCTGCTCCTGCGGTGGAGATCGCGCGCCGCCCGGACAGGTCGTGTCGGTGGCCAGGATCCGGATCACGTGCTTGATCAGCGACAGCGCGGAGCGGAGCCGCTTGTTGTAGCCGGACTGCCCGGGCAGGTAGGGGAACGCGCTGGGCGGCGCGCGCGGGACGACCGCAGCCAGCGGGCCTGCGAGTTCAGGTCGGTCGTCACAAACTGATCTTGGACGCCCTCCTGCTGCGTCTACGGCCACCGCGCCTTTAGGACTTACTCGTCTAGGGTTAATCGGACTCGCATCCGGTTACATGCTTCGGCGTAGCGGAGCTGGGTCCGATTGCAAGGAGGGCTCATGCCGCGCGGACTTCGCGCTGACGCACAGGCCAACTACGAGCGCCTGCTGGAGGTGGCTGCCCGCACCTTCGCCCGCGAGGGAGCGGACACCTCGCTCAAGGCCATCGCCGCGGAGGCGGGGGTCGGGATCGGAACGCTCTACCGCAGGTTCCCGACGCGCGAGGACCTGATCGAGGCGACCTACCGGAACGAGACGAGGCGCCTGTGCGAGTCGGCACCGCAGCTGCTGGGGAGGCACTCGCCGACGGACGCTTTCAGAGTCTGGATGGAGTGCTTCGTCGACTACATGCTGACCAAGCAGGGCATGGCCGACGCACTGCCGGCGATCCTCGCGTCCCGTGACGCGCTCCGCCTGCACAGCCGCGAGGCGCTCGGCGAGGCAGTCGCGGTACTGCTGAACGCCGGCATTGCATCGGGTGACTTCCGTGCGGACGTCGCGGCCTCCGACGTACTCATGGCACTCGGCGGGATCACCCTCATCAGCGGCCACGAGCACCAGCGCGATCTCGCCTCCCGGCTGGTCTCCCTGCTGCTCGACGGCCTCATCGCCCCTCGCGCGAGCGCATCCTCGATCTAGGAGGCCCGAGCCGGGTCTCCCGCGACACACCGCGCGAGCCTGGAGCCCGACGACGCCGAAGGGTTCGGCGTGGCGGCGCACTGACCGCGCCGATCGACGCCGATCGACATCGAGTCCAACGCGGTCGCGGTCCGTCCCACTGACGGAGGCGGGATGCCAGTCATCTGGTCGCTACGCCGTCTGCCCCTCGGGTCCTCGCCGCCCGGACCACACGCCGCAGCTCAAGCGGACCCGACTCCGTTTGCGCTACTGTAACCGGAGCCGGCTCCGAAAAGTGGGTCGCGGAACAAGGAGAGAGACATGGCGAAGGAACTCGCAGGCACGGTGGCAGTGGTCACCGGCGCGAGCAGCGGTATCGGCGCCGCGACCGCGCGTCGGCTCGCACGGGACGGCGCGTCGGTGGCCCTGGTCGCTCGGCGCGGCGACCGGCTCGCGGAGGTCGCCCGTGAGATTGCGGAAGAGGGCGGCGCGGCGCAGCCCGTGGTCGCGGACATCACGAGCAGGGTGGGCGCCGACTCCGCCGTGGAACAAGCGGTGTCCGCGTTCGGCCGGCTCGACACGGTCGTCAACAACGCGGGGGTCATGTTGGTCGGTCCGTTCGCCGATGCGCCGGAGGGCGAGTGGGAGCGAATGATCGATGTGAACGTGCTGGGACTGCTCTACATGGCCAAGGCCGCTCTCCCTCACCTGATCAAGGCCGCCGCGGGGGAGCCGCGGCGCACAGCGGATCTGGTGAACATCAGCTCGTCCGCCGGGCGGGTCGCCCGGGCAGGCACGGCGGTCTACAACCTGACGAAGTTCGGGGTCAACGGCTTCAGCGAAGCGCTCCGCCAGGAGATGCGGCCCCTGCGCGTGAGGGTCAGCGTCATCGAGCCCGGCAACGTCGACACCGAACTCACCTCGCACACTCGCGACGAGCTGCGTGCGGGCGTGGAGGCGCAGGTCCGGTCGATCGAGAAGCTGCAGCCCGAGGACATCGCCGATTCCGTCGCCTACGTGGTCACCAGCAACCGGAGGGTGGCCGTTAACGAGGTATTCGTCCGCGCTGCAGATCAGAGCTGGTGACCGATCGGAGTGTGCGAGACGCCGCGCCCAGACGTGCCCCCCTTCGTGCATCGCCAGATCCCGTCGACCCGAGCGCCACCAGGTCGTGCCGGATCGGATGCCTGGCGTCACCGTTCGACGGTCGTGCCTCCGTTGGTCGCGTCGCTGCTTGAGATGGTCGGTTCGACGGTCGACCCCATGGCCGCTCTGAACGACCACTCCAGCGCGGTCGGCGTCGGCCCGCGCGCTGCTCGAACACGCGCTGCTCGCCCCGGACACCGCCACCCCCACCAGCACGTCGTCGCCGATCCTCTCCCCAGGACGACCGGATGAGCGTCGAGACGGTGCTCGGCGCCTCGTCACCCGGTTGCAGACCGAGCTGGACATCAGGATCCGGCCAAGTGGCGGACAGGCCGAGTTCGAGTTCCGGCTCACGAAATCGCCCTCGGCGCCCGCCGGCGACGGCGGGGCGGCTGGCCGCGTTTCCGCCCGACCAGGGCCTCTGGCCCCGCCCTCCGCCCGCACATCACGCACCTTTTCATCTGTCCACAACGGGTCGGTAATAGCAGCCGCGCATCCTGGCGGAGGTGAGTGCCGGGCCGATCGCGACGCACTGCCCGTACTGCTCGTTGCAGTGTGGGATCGATCTGGCCCGTCGGGACGACGGTGCGATCGAGCTGACCGGCCGGGATCATCCGGTGAACCGGGGCGGGTTGTGCATCAAGGGCGTCACAGCAGCCGAGTTGCTGGACCACCCGGAGCGGCTGACCGCCCCGCTCGTCCGAGATCGGCGCGGTGGGCCGCTGCGGGTGGCGAGCTGGGACGAGGCGCTGGACCGCGTCGCGGCCGGGATTCGGGACGCGCAGGCCCGCTACGGCGCGGATGCGGTGGGGGCCTTCGGTGGTGGTGGGCTCACCAACGAGAAGGCTTATCAGCTCGGGAAGTTCGTGCGGGTCGCGCTGGGCAGCTCGCAGATCGACTACAACGGCCGGTTCTGCATGTCGTCGGCGGTCGCGGCCGGGACGCGGGCGTTCGGGATGGACCGGGGGCTGCCGTTTCCGTTCGAGGACATCCCGTTGGCCGAGGTTGTCATGCTGGTCGGAAGCAATCCGGCCGACACGATGCCGCCCGCGATGCGGTTCTTCGCGGAGGGGCGGGAGCGGGGTGCGCGGCACATCGTCGTCGACCCGCGGCGCACCGCGACCGCCGAGCTGGCGCAGCTGCACCTGCAGCCCGTGCCGAACACCGACCTCTCACTGGCCGGCGGGATGCTGCACATCGCGATCCGGGACGGGCTTGTCGACGAGGCATACGTCGCTAGCCGGACCAGCGGGTTCGGGGACGTTCGCCGCACTGTCCGCGCGTACTGGCCCGACCGCGTCGAGCGGACGACGGGTGTGTCCGTCGCGGAGATGACCGAGGCGGTCCATGCGCTTGCCGGTGCTCGTAGCGCGATGATCCTCACCGCCCGCGGTGCGGAGCAGCACGCGGACGGCACGGACACGGTGCAGGCGTGGATCAACCTGGCGCTGGCCCTCGGCCTGCCCGGACGGGGCCCCGGCTCCGGCTGGGGCACGATCACCGGGCAGGGCAACGGGCAGGGCGGGCGTGAACACGGGCAGAAGGCCGACCAGCTGCCCGGCTACCGGAGGCTGGCGGACCCGGCGGACCGGGCGCACGTCGCAGCGGTGTGGGGCATCGATCCCGACGAGCTGCCGGGCCCCGGCGTCTCCGCCTACGAGATGCTCGACCGGCTGGGCACCGAGGGCGGGGTCCGCGTCTTGCTGCTCGCCGCGTCGAACCCGGTGGTGTCGGCTCCGAACGCGCGCCATGTCGTCGAGCGGCTCGACGCGCTCGACCTGCTCGTCGTCACCGACTTCTTCCTCTCCGAGTCCGCTGAGCGTGCCGATGTCGTCCTGCCCACCACCCAGTGGGCGGAGGAGGACGGCACGCTGACCAACCCGGAGGGCCGGGTGCTGCTGCGCCGCAAGGCCGTCGACCCGCCGCCGGGGGTGCGCACCGACCTGGAGATCCTGCACGCGCTGGCCGACCGGCTCGGGCGAGGCGAGCTCTTCCCGACCGACCCTGCCGACGTCTACGCCGAGCTGCGCAGGGCGAGCGCGGGCGGCACCGCCGACTACGCCGGGATCAGCTACGAGCGCCTGGCCGCGGGCGAGCAGCTGTTCTGGCCGTGCCCGGACGAGTCGCATCCCGGAACGCCACGGATGTTCCTCGACACGTTCCCGACGCCGGACGGGCGGGCCCGCTTCGTCGCGGTGCGACCGCGAGCCGCGGCAGATCGCCCCGACGAGGAGTATCCGTACCTGCTGACCACCGGCCGGTCCCGCTCGCACTACCAGTCCGGCAACCAGACCCGCCGCAGCCCGACGCTGCAGGCGGCAGTGCCCGAGGCCTACGCCGAGCTGCACCCGGAGCTCGCCGGCGCGCTCGGCGTCGCCGACGGCGAGCTCGTGCGGCTGCGCACCCCGCGCGGCAGCGCCGTGCTCCGGGCTCGGTGCACCCCCGGCATCCGGCGCGACACGGTGTTCGTGCCGTTCCACTGGGCCGGTGAGTCGCGAGTGAACGTGCTGGTCAGCGACGCTCTCGACCCGATCTCGCGGATGCCCGAGTTCAAGACGTGCCCGGTGGCCGTCGAACCGGCTACCACGTCGGACGACCGCCTTGAACAACAGAGCACCGCCAACCTTCCCGCCTGACGGCCCAGCACCCGAGGAGACGCCATGCACAGCTCGCCCCGCTTCCTCCAGGGGATCTTCCCGTTCGAAGGTCAGGGGGTGGACAAGCCGGTGCTGCTGCACGACGGCCTCACGTACACGGTCCCGGCCGGGATCACCACGCAACCGCTGTACTTCCGGGGCGGCAACAGCACCGCCGAGCTGATCACGGTCGTCCTCGTCCGCGACGGCGCTCCGATGCGCTACTTCCCGATCGGCGCGAAGTCCGACACGCACGTCGCGCTCGCGGTGGTCGAGGACATCGAGGACGGCACGGTGCTCGAGTTGCAGCTCGCCGCACCGGAGGGTCTCGCCGGCACCGTCGTCGTCGACCTCGGGCTGGTGGAGGTGTGACGATGGTGGACCTGCTCCCGGACGACGGGCGCCAGCACCTGGTCGTGATCGGCAACGGCATGGCAGGTGCCCGCGCGGTGGAGGAGATCCTCGAGCGCGGCGGCGCCGAGCGGTTCCGGATCACGATGTTCGGTGACGAGCCGTACGGCAACTACAACAGGATCATGCTCAGCCACGTCCTCGCAGGCGAGGACGCCGAGGAGATCTACCTCAACCCGTTGGGCTGGTACGCCGACAACGACATCACGCTGTACGCGGGCGTGCGGGTCGTGCGGATCGACCGCTTCTCCCGCAAGGTCTTCGCGAACGACGGCACGATCCTCGGCTACGACAAGCTGATCATCGCGACCGGGAGCCGCACGTTCTTCCCACCGATGGACGGCATGTGGGTCGACGACAAGACGCTCACGCCGGGCGTCTTCGGCTTCCGCACCCTCGACGACACCAACGCGATGCTGGAGTACGCGCAGGAGCACCGGCGGGCGGTCGTGATCGGGGGTGGGCTCCTCGGGTTGGAGGCGGCGTACGGGTTGCAGCAGCACGGGCTCGAGGTGCACGTCGTGCAGTCCGGGCCGGTGCTGATGAACCAGCAGCTCGACGAGGAGGCCGGCGCGATCCTGCGCCGGGTGGTCGAGCGGCTGGGCATCACGGTGCACCTCGGCAAGCGGACCACCGCGGTGCGCAGCGCCGGCACGGTCAGCGGGGTCCTGTTCGGCGACGGCTCGTCGATCGACTGCGACATGGTCGTGCTCACCGCGGGCATCCGGCCCAACGTGGGCCTGGGCGTCGTCTCCGGCCTCACCGTGGAACGGGCGATCGTCACCGACGACCAGATGCGGGCGGTCGACGACCCCGACATCTACGCGGTCGGGGAGTGCGCGCAGCACCGCGGCGAGGTGTACGGGCTGGTCGCGCCGCTGTGGGAACAGGCCACCGTGCTCGCCGACCACATCACCGGCGCCGACCCGAAGGCGGCCTACCACGGCTCGCGGATCGCCACGAAGCTCAAGGTCGCCGGCGTCGACCTGGCATCGATGGGTCTCAAGCACCCGGAAAAGGAGGACGACGAGTTCGTCCGGTTCTCCGAGCCACGCCGCGGCGTCTACAAGTCGGTGGTGATCCGCGACGGCAAGCTGGTTGGTGCCACCCTGCTCGGCGACGTCGGGAAGGTCGCGTTCCTCACCCAGAGCTTCGACCGCGGCCTTCCCCTCCCCGAGGAACGGGTGGAGCTGCTCTTCGAGCTTGCCGGACCCTCCGGCGAGCAGGGCGCGGCCGAGATGGACGACTCGGTGCAGGTCTGCAACTGCAACGGCGTCTCGAAGGGCGACCTCGTCGCGTGCGTCCGGAACGGGACGAGGAGCGTCAGCGGCGTCATGGCCGCGACCAGGGCCGGCAAGGGCTGCGGGGCGTGCAAGGGCCTTGTCTGCGACATCGTCGACTGGGCGACGGGCGGGGATGTCGAGGTCGATGTGAGCGCAGGCTGGTACGTCCCGTCGATCCCGATGGACAAACCGACCCTGATGGCCGCGTGCCGTGAGCGTGGGCTCAGGTCGGTGTCGGCGGTGTTCTCCGAGCTCGCGCCGGACGGGGAGGACGCGGGGTCGAAGATGGCGCTCGCGTCGCTGCTCAAGGTGCTGTGGAACGACGAGTACGTCGACGAGCGCGATGCCCGGTTCATCAACGACCGGGTGCACGCCAACATCCAGCGGGACGGCACGTTCTCGGTGGTGCCGCAGATCAAGGGCGGCGTCACGAACGCCGAGCAGCTGCGGCGGATCGCCGACGTCGCGGACAAGTACGCGATCCCGATGATCAAGATCACCGGGGGACAGCGGATCGACCTGCTCGGGGTGCGCAAGGAGGACCTCCCCGGGGTCTGGGCCGATCTGGACATGCCCTCGGGCTACGCCTACGGCAAGTCGTTCCGCACGGTGAAGACCTGCGTGGGCACCGACTTCTGCCGGTTCGGGCTCGGCGATTCCACCGGGCTCGGGCGCGACATGGAGCAGCGCTACCAGGGCCTCGACAGCCCGGCGAAGATGAAGCTCGCCGTCGCGGGGTGCCCCCGGAACTGCTCGGAGGCGTTGGTGAAGGACGTCGGGGTGGTGGCGGTCGGCGAAGACCGGTGGGAGGTGTACGTGGGCGGGGCGGCGGGGGCGTCGGTCCGGAAGGGTGACCTGCTCGCCACGGTGACCGGGCGCGACACCGCGCTGCGGCTGTGCGGGACGTTCATGCAGTACTACCGGGAGAACGCGCGCTGGTTGGAACGGACCTACGACTTCGTGCCGCGCGTGGGGCTCGACGAGCTCAAGGCGCTGCTCGTCGACGACCGCGACGGCATCGTCGCCGGGCTCGACGAGCGGATGCAGGTGGCGACCGACGCCTACCGCGATCCGTGGCGGGAGGGCCGCGAGCCCGTCACGTCCGGCCAATTCGCCAACTCGCTGCCGCTGGTCCCACTACCCCGGGTACCGGTGCGGAACGGGAGCGTCGCCTCGAACGGCGGTCTGCCCGCGGCGGCCGCGCCCTTCGCGAGCGGCGCCGGAACGGCTGATCGGACGGAGTCGGGGGCATGAGCGCCCCGGAAGTGTCGAGCCATCGTCTTGGTCCGGCGCACGCCATCCCGGTGGGGGAAGGACGCGCCTTCGCCGTCGACGGGAGGCAGATCGCGGTGTTCCGGCCGCGAGCAGGCAGCGGCATCCGAGCGCTGGACGCGGTCTGCCCACATGCGGGCGGCCCGCTCGCCGACGCCCAGATCGACCACATGAAGATCGTCTGTCCGCTGCACGGTTACGCGTTCTCCCTGTCCGACGGTGCCTGCCTGAACGGCGATCTGGCCGTCCGGACCTATCCGGTGCGGGAGGAGGACGGCGAGATCGTCGTCGACGTGTGAGGACGAGATGCGGAGCATTGGCCAACGGGGCTCGGCGACTCCGCGCACCTGATGCCACCCGCTCAGAGTCAGAGCCAACCTCGCGTTTGCGATGGCGCGGAACTCGCAACCGAGTGGGCGTTCCAGGACGAGCTGCGTTCGCGTCCGGATCCGGAGGTCGTCACGTTCAGCGCCCCGTACTCCGGCTACCCGTTCTACTCGGTGCGCGACACCACCCGGGCGTCGCCGTTCGCGACGCCGATGCCCCCCTCCCACGGGCTCTACCGGTGGCACCTCCCCGCCCCGATCTACTTCGAGGAGCGGCTGAAGGTCACCGTCCAGCAGATCGGGGCGTGGGACCACGGCCTGTTCGAACGGCAGGACGACATCTCGACGACTGCGTACTGGTATCTCTCTCCGAGCCCAGCACCGCCATCCCGCCGTTGCCGTCGGCAGCCGACCGCCGACCCCGCTGACGGGCCGGATCGGCGAGAGTCGGGATGACCGGGCGTCCGCCGGACGGGCGCGCCTTCGGGCCCGAGGGATCGGTCTGCATCCGGCTCTGTGCGAACTTCGGTGACAAGCGCCGTGCCGGCGTTTGCCACAGCATCCCGAAGCAATGGTCTCGAAAACCGGCCCTGCTCCCTGGTGGAGACGGGCCGGTTTCGTGCGCGCCCTGGACGTGCTGCCCGGAGAGGTCGGGCACGTGGACGGCGGGAGAGCCGCCGATCACAGGGTGTCCGACGTGGCGAGGACTCAGCGCTCGATGTCGGGTGGCTGTCCGAGCTCGGGGCCCTCGGGCAGGGGACGGGCGTCCGAAGTCGACGGGGCATGGAAGGCGTCACCGAGGTAGTCGGCGGCCGCGCGGCCGCCCCAGAACGGGATCTGCCCGAATCCGACGTGCAGTGCCGTCCTCGGTGGGGCTTCGCCGAGGACGATCCCGTCCCCGGTGCGGAATCGAACGGTGCCGGTCGGGGTGGTGTCGGTGGCAGCGGGACTGTCGGCGGTCACGATCCCCGTGAGCCAGGCCCCGTCGACCCCGGAGGCGGTCAGCGCCTCCTCGACGAGCAGTGCCGTGGTCGTCCGCACCAGCGGTGAGGGCACCTCGGTGAGCGGGCCCGTCCGGCCCAGCGGATCGACGAGCTGCAGCGCGTACGCTTCGCCGGCCCAGCCGGGGTCGGTCAGTGTCAAGTCCGACGAGGTCACCGCCCAGCCATCCCCGTTCGGGGGATCTAGCGGGGTGAGCGCGCCATCAGCGCCCCGCCGCCACACGCGCAGCCGCCAGGCCCCGACGGCGTCGGGAGCCGCGACAGGGGCCGCGCGCAGGGTGAGCGTCGGACCGGGCAGGGTGGCGCGGGCGTCGAGCGGCGGTATCGGCGCGGTCACCATCCCCTGGACCGGGACGGACGGCGTGCTCCACGGGCTGGGTGCCGGATCTCCTGGTTCGCCCCGCTCCGGGAGGACGGTGCTGGGCCGGGGCGCGGCGGCGAGCGCGATCTCCGGGGGGAGGCACGCCTCGGCCTGCCAGGTGTAGCGGACGAACGGGGCGAGCCCGCGTGCCGGGACCACGGCCGTCCACGCGCCGTCGGCCGCTGGAGCGAGCTCGCCGGTGTCCGTCACCGGGACGTAGAGCGGATCTCCGGTGCCTGCCGTGGCGCGGCGCAGCCGGTACCGCGGGGGTGCGCCGGGATGGAGGCGGTCGAGGGTCCGCCGGTCGATCCCGTGGACGGTGAGCACCAGCCGCAGGTCGGGCCCGTTCGCCGCCACGGTGAGGGCGGGTGAGGGCGGCCGGTCCGGTCCCGGCACGGCGACGGGGACGAGCGGGCAGGCCGCGAAGTCCGCCTCCCGGCCGGCCGGCGTCACCGGGACCGCGCGCACGAACCGCAGCGTGCGCACCGCCCCCGGGAGCGCCGTCGCGAACCGGACGCCGGTCACCGTCGCCGCCAGGGTGAACGGGCTGCGGTCGCCGATCCGCCCGGCCGCGTCGGCGATCTCCTTCGCACGTTGCGCGCGGTTGCGGTCGCGGTCCAGGGGGAGACCGAGCGTGCGGCGCAGCGCCGTCTCCTCGGCCAGGTAGACGTGGTAGGTCCACCCCGCCTGCTGGGCGGGCAGGCGAAGGGCGAGCTCCGCGGTGCCGGTCGGGTCGGGGCGGGCGGCCCACAGCACCGCCGGCCCGACGACCAGCGGCGCCGGGCGGCGAGGATCGCGGACGCTCACAGTGGTCGAGGTGGCCGGGCCGGGCCCCCGCTCGTCGTGGAACCGGACCGTGACCGGCACCCGGACCGTTCCGCCGACCCCGGTCTCCGGCGCGTCGTAGGACGCCGCCACGAGCTCGGCGGGGGCGACGTGGTCCGGCGGTCGGCCGTGGACGACGACCTCCACGTCCGTCACGGGCAGCGTGCCGGGGCCGAGCGCGGTGGGCACGGCGACCTGCACCGACACCGTCCCGGGAACGACCGACCCGGTGGGCGGGAGCTCGGTCGCGGGCACGAACGCGGCCTCGACGACCGGTGCGGGCAGCTCGGGGCGGTCCGGCGGTTCGGCCGACACCCGGCCGTCCTCGCTCCAGCGACCGAACTCGTCCGCGGTCGCGACCAGCCAGGTCACCGGCTCGTCGGCGGGGATGCCCGTGTCGGCGAGTGCGCCCTCGGTCCCGCCCGGTCCGTCGGCGCGGCCGGGGAGCAGGATCAGTCCGCGCTCGTCGAGCCCGGGCCCGCCGGTCAGGATGCGCTCGTTGAGCCCGAGCGAGCCGCGGGCGAACGCGACCGCCCCGGAAGTCGGGCCGCGCAGCCGCAGCCGGCGACCGTAGTGGTCGCGGTCCTCCCAGGTGGCGGGTCCGGCGAGCACCGGATCCGGGGTGGCGGGCGGGTCCGACACCGCACCCAGCCCCACCGGCGCGACCATCGGTTGCACGACGACGTGCCCGGGCAGTTCCGCCAGCACGCGTGCCACGTCGGGGAACGCCGCGCGGACCAGGCGGGTCCACTGCGATGTCCACGGTGGGTAGGAGTAGGGGTCCGCCATGGTGGCGAGGACGTCGCCGAGGGCGGTCCGCGGCGCCTTGGTCACAGGGCGGTCCGGGTCCAGCGCCCAGTACCCGGCCGACACCCAGGCGTAGGGGCGTTCGGGGTCGAGGTCCTCGTCGACCCGATCGGTGGCGAGCAGCCCGAGCCAGCGCGCGACGCCCGGGTCGGCGGCTCCGGTGAGCAACGCCTCCACCGTGGCGAACCGGGCCTGCGCGGGGCGGCGGTCGTCGGGGAGGTCGACCTGCGTGCGGTGCCGAGCCGGGAGGTCGCCGTGGAGGTGCGCGGCCTGGAGCAGGGCGTGCGGTCCGGTCCGATCGATGCCGGTGAGGGCGCGAACGCGGGTGAACTCGTCGTCGTACCCGAGCTGCACGTCGACCCCGCGGTCCAGCGGTCCGGTCCGGGTCGGTCCCGCCTGGGCGGCACGGTCGAGCGCTTCGTCCGGTGAGATCCCCCCGGTGTACCAGCGGGAGTCGGGGACGGGCAGCGCCGACACCAGCCCGACCAGGGCGCGCTCGGCGGTGAACGTGGTGGCGTCGACCCCGCGCACGCCGACGACCTGTCCGTGGCCGGTGATCCGCAGCCGGGTGATCCGAGAGGCGCCCAGCGTGTACGGCCAGGCGCTGCGCTGCAGCAGCGTGCGTGTGCCCGCCCCGCCGTCTGCGACGGCGACGGTCAGCGGCACGTGGGGGTCGGCGACGTCCACGGCCACCCAGCACCACCGAGCCGCGAAGTCGCTGCCGCCCGCGTCGCGCAGCTCGGCGAAGACCGGCCCGTCGATCCCGTCCAGGTCGATCGGCGGCTGTAGCTCGCGGGGTCCGTCCGGCGCCGGCGTCCACCAGAGGATGTCGCGGATCTCCTCGATCTGCGGGACCGGCACCCGCCAGTAGATCAGCGGGTGCAGCGGGAAGCCGATAGCGGGAGACACCCATGCCCGCAGGTGCGCGGCGGGCGACTCCGCCAACGAGGAGAGCCGCAACAAGCTCTCCGGGGTGTAGACCTCTGCCTTCCTCCCGGCCGTCATCGCCAGCCCTCCGGCAGCGCGCAGGGCAGGTCCGTCTTCGCGACGCCGCGCTCGGTGCGGCTCAGCATCACCGTCCGGGGGCCGGGGAGCGGAGCTCGGGTGCAGAACAGCACCCGGCACCCGGAGCGGTCCCGGACCGCGACGGGGAACCCGGCCAGGCCGGTGAGCTCCGCCCGCCCGGGTCGGAACAGCGGCTCGGGCGACTCCAGCAGGATCCCGATCACGCCCCCCGCCCCGTCGACCCCGTCGGCGGCCCAGAGCGCGGTGCTGCGTCCTGTTTCGCCGACCGGCGCCCACGCCTGCTCCTCCGGCTCGACGCCGGGCCACCGGATGCCCGTCTCGAGAACGGTGGCCAGGGCGGCATCGGACGTGGTGCCGGTGTGGGGGAGGACCGCGGGATCGACGGGCAGGTGCCCGGTGACGGTGCCGGGGAAGCCCAGCTCGGCCAGCTGCGCGGCCGGGTTCCGGTAACGCGAGGTGGTGAACGTGATCCCGGGCAGCCGCGGCGAGCCCGGGCCGATCAGCGCGACCGCGAGGTCGTAGGTGGCCCGCGGTGCCAGGCCGGGGTCGGCCTGTACCGACAGGCCGGCCGGCGGCACGGGGCAGGCGGCGGGTTCGTCGAGGTACCGGCGCAGCCACGGGGGCAGGACGCCCGGTTCGAGCAGCTCGGTGACCGTCGCCCCGAGCGCGAGCCAGCCGGGTGGTGGTGCGGCGGGGCGGTGTGGTGGATCGTCGGTGCGGCGCAGGGCGAGGTCGATGCCGAAGCCGTACGCCTGTGCCAGCGCGGGCACGTGGTCGTGGGCGAAGTGCGCGGCGAGCGGGTCATCGAGGTACCAGCCGAGGGTGCGGTCGCCCGGGGTGTAGCCGCTCAGGTACCGGGTCAGCGCGGCCGGATCGAGCCGGGCAGCGGTCGTGAACCAGTGGCTGACGGGCCGGGGCTCGAAGTCCCGGGAGGTGCCGGCGAGCGTGCCCACGGCCCGGACCTCGGCGTCGATCCGGTACCGGGTGTCCGGGCGCAACGCGATCGGGGTGCGCTCGCGTGGCCGCCGGCCCCGCTTCGCGGTGATCGTCTGCTGGGTTCGGGCGGTGTGCACGGCCACCGCGGCCGCGTCGTCCGACGCCTGCCGGGTGACCCCTTGGAGTCCGAGTACCAGCACCTCCGCGCCGACGTACCAGCTGAGGCGCAGCGGGCCGGCGATCGCGCCGACGGGGAACACCCACACCGGAGTGCCGTCCGGCAGGGACGACACGATCCGGCCCGGCCGGTCGTCGAGCTGGACCTCGCCCCGCGAGGCGACCCAGAGCGTGGCGTCGACCAGCTCGTCGGACGGGGTGATGGCGGCTCTGAGCCACGGCTCCTCCGCGAACGGTTGCGTGCGCTCGAGCACCTCCGCCGTGCCGGTGAAGCACGGCAGCCGCACGACGCCCGCGAACGGGAGGTGGTCGCTACCGGGAACCTCCGTCGGAGGTTCCCACGGCGCGGCCCGCAGGCCGAGGAACCCGGCAGGCACCAGCAGCGGCGCGACGCCGATCTCGGTGAGCGGCAGCGCGTGGTAGCGGTCGAGCTCCAGCTCCGCGGTGAACACCGACGGGTGCCGGCCGGGTCGCACGGGGTCCGCGGGCAGGTGCGCGCCGCGCTCGGTTACCGACGCCCCGGCGCCGAGCGCCCAGCCGGTGCTCGCGCGGTGCGAGTCGTGGCAGCCCTGCTGCGCGGCCTTGACGGGATCGGCCGGATGCCCCTTCCCGCCGTCGCTGCGGCGGGCCGCCCAGAGGTCGGTGCGGTAGGTGAGCAGCGCCAGCTCGCGCGCGCCGGGCGTGGCCGCGGAACCGGGGCCGAGCGCGTGCTTGGGCTGCTGCCACGCCGCGTCGCCGCCCACCGCGGTGCCGTCGGCGGCGGTGAGCCGCACGCTCTCCAGGGTGTAGGTGTAGGAGAGCAGGTCGTTGCCGGTGCGGCCGTCGCCGGCGTTGGCGCCACCGGTGATCGTGAAGGGTGTCGAGACGGCCTCAGCCGCGGGCCCGAGCGGGAACTGCAGGATCGGCAGGACGTCCGGGAGCACCTCGGGCGTGTCCAGCGCGCGATAGTCGCGGTCGGACAGCACCAGCAGGGGGTCCGGCCAGGTGTCCGGGATCGGGACCTCGGGCGTGCTCGCGGCGCCGGGTGGGAGCTCGATGTCGACGCAGCCCTCGATCTCGGTGAACCAGAGGTCGATGCTGCCGCAGATCCGGAAGCTCGCCCGGACGTCGTCGCCGGGGCCTACGCGCAGGGCCAGGTCGGCGTGGGCGCCGAGTGAGAACGGGCCGAGGTGGAGCGCGCCGTCGAGGCGGCCGGTGGCGGACAGGAACAACGGGTTCGTCGACGTCCCGGCCCGGAGGGTGAGCCCGACGGACACCCAGCACACCGAGGGCATCCCGAGGGTGAACCGGGCCTGCACCCCGAACCCGATCGCCGGGCCCGGCAGCGAGATGTCCGGCTCGACGCCGCCCAGGTGCGGCAGGCCCGCGCCGTGCAGCATCAGGTAGGCCGAGCCGCCCAGGTCCAGGATGTCCGGCAGCACCTTCGCGGTCACCGGGCCGGGCTTGCGGTCCCCGTAGCCGTCGGTGCCGACGTCGAGGTACCAGCTCCCGGGGTCGTGGAACGGCAGTCGACCGCCCACCGGGATCTGCAGGTCCAGGAGGTGGTCGATCGTGAGGGAGCCGCGCGCGCCCACGGTGATCCCGTCCTCGTCGACGACGAGGATCCCCCGCAACGGTGCCGTTTCGGCCATGCTGCCCGCTCGTGGCTGGAGGATGCGCACCTTCGTCGCGATCCGCAGCGAGGGGTCGGGCAGGGTCACCAGCAGCCTGCCGTGGCCGCTGTAGGTGAACCCCCAGTCGTGGAGCGTGCCGATCGAGACGAGCGCCCCGAGCATCACCGAGCCGGGATCGTCCTCGACGTGGTTCGGTGTCCAGCTCAGCTGCTGCTCGACGAGATCGTCGCCCGGCGGCAGCACCGGCCGCGCGTTCAGCCCGACCGTGCCGCCCAAGCCGTAGAGCCCGAGTAGGGTCGGGCCCAGCGGGATCGGCCCGGGCAGCGAGCCCTCGACCTCCACGGTGAGGGACTCGCTGGTGTGCGTGAGCTGCGCCCGGGCGCTGACGCCGACGGGATCACCGAGCGTGGCGTCGAGCTCGGCGGTGAAGCCGCCGTCGGTCAGGACTGCGCCGCCGTGCGCGGTGAGCAGGCCCGCCTCCAGCCGCACGCCGAGCCCGCGCAGCTCCAGGGTCAGCTGCGGCGGCGGGCCCGGGTTCTCCACGGTGATCCGCACGGTCGCGTCGGACACGGTGACCGGGCCGAGGTCGAGGGTGAACCGCAGGTCGACGTCGAACCAGACCGAGCCGCGGCCGGAGCGGGTACCGATGACGTCGAGCACCGAGCCCGGCGACCGCACCCGCCAGCCGCCGGGGTCCTCCAGGTCCATACCGGCCTGCGCGAACGAGACCGCCAGGCCGGAGATTCCGGGCTTGCGCGGGTCCGCCTCGACCCGCACACCGCGGTAGCGGATCCGCATGGGTTGGGAGCCGTCCATCCAGATGGCGAACGGGCCCGCCTCGACCGGTCGGACGGTCACGTCGACGACGTAGTCGACCTCGAGCTGCAGCACGGACTCGGTGGACGAGGTGGTGCCGTGCAGCCGTACCGCCTCGATGACGACCGTCCCCGTGTCGTCGAAGAAGGTGGTGGCGGCGGTGGCCGCGGTGAGCAGCGCGGACAGCCACGGCCCGGTCTCGTCGCCCGATGGCGGCGGCTCCGGTTGCAGGCGGCTCTCCGCGACGAGCGCGGTGGCCAGGGCGGCGGCGGTCACGACGACCTTCCCAGGGGCGGTCGAGGCGCTGACCGTGACCAGCTCACCGCCGTCCACGGCCAGGTCGAAGGACATCACCGGCGGGGAGGCCCGCAGGTCGCGGGCGAACCTGCCGCGCAGCCGCAGCGGGTCCGCCCCGCCGAGGGTGAAGGAGCCCTGTCCGCCGTCGACCGTCCGGCCGCGCACCGGGAGGTTCACGGTCACCTGCACGACGGTCGGCAGCAGGTCGGCCAGGCCGGTCGCGGCCGGATCGTGCCATTCCAGTTCGACCTGGCCGCGGTCCACGGGCACGGTGACCACCGCGTCGATGCCGCCCGCGCGCTGTAGCGCGACGTCGAAGGTGGCGACCGTCCCCCCGACCAGCGGTATCCCACGCGGCACGTACAGCTCCGCCCCGCGCAGCACGGCGCCGCGCCACGCCGCGGCGCCGGTCGGCGCGGTCGCGGAGTCGTCGAGGACCAGGCCGTTCGGCAGGCCGAGCCCGAAGCCGGTGTCGCCGAACAGCACGTACGGGGTGGTCAGCCGGAGTTCGAGCACGGCCTCGGCGGGTTCCGGCCCGATCAGCGGCAGCAGGCGCGCCTCCGCCGGCTGCGCAGGCGTGCCCGCGATCCGGAGCGCCAGGTCGGCCTGCACCCGCACCGCACCGGCGGCGGGCTCCAGCCAGGCGCCGGTGGCGTCGGTGTGCCGGGTGGCGGGCCGCAGGAAACTCGTGGGATCGGTCAGCGCCGCCGGCAGCGGATCGACCCGGCTCAGCAGGAGGTCCAGGGCGAAACCGTCGCCGGCGGTGGTCAGCCGGTACGGCACCGCCGGCCCGCCGGGCGCCAGGTCGAGGTGCAGCAGCCCGAACGGCATCCGGTCGACGCGCCCCGTCACCGTCTCGCCGTGGATCTCCAGCGCCGCGAGCAGCGCGCGCAGCGGCGTCGACAGCGCGACGGCGGGGGCGCGCGCGCCGACGGCGTCGAGCAGGTTCACGTCACCGTGAACGTCGAGAACAGCCAGGGCGACGACGAACCCGAAGGGGTGGTCGCCACCACGTCGGCCGGGCCCGGCGGCAGCGGCGGCACGGTGAACACGACCCACTGGTTGCTGAGCGGCTCGACGTCCGTCGCGGGCACGCCGCCCACGGTCACCGCCGTGGTGTGGACGAGGTTCGCGCCCGTGATCGTCACGCTCGTCCCGGGTGGCCCCGAAGCCGGGTCCAGCAGCAGAACCGCCGGCTCGGTGAGGACCGGCGCCGACCCCGGCTGCGTCACCAGCACCCACGCGTCCCGCGGTGCCTGCGGCGACCAGCCGCCGCGGGCGCGGACCTGGATCTGCTGGATCCCATCGAGCGACGGCGGGACGGTCACCATGATCTGGTCGAGGTGGTACTTCTGCATGGGATCGGCTGCCTCGAGCGGGTGGAGGTTGCCGTCGAGCGTGATGTAGCTGATGTCCGAGGTGACCGTGCCGTTGAAGTCGACCTGGGTGACGTCCCACAGGTTGCGCCCGATCAACGTGATCGGCTGCCCGGCCTGGACGGCGCGGGGCTCCACGTCGGTGACCCTCGGGTAGGCGGCGAGATCGGCCTCCCCGTTCCCGTCGGAGTCCAGCCAGCCCCACATGAACTCGGTCGACGCGCAGACGACGCCACTGTTGTGGTTCATCAGGCAGGCGCCGCTGAGCGGGTTGGGGATGGGCGGCACGCGGCTGACGAACGTGCAGTTGGCGTTCGGGGTGCCGAACGGGCCGGCCGTGTCGGCCACGGTGCACGTGGAGTCCGGGTACTCGTCCGGGGCGCCGAAGACGTGCCCGAGCTCGTGCGCGAACACCCGATGCCTGGTCGACGGGTACTTCGACCACGTCTCGGGCACGTTGATCGTGGCGTAGCGCCGGTACCCGTCGGCGTAGGCGTACCAGTGGGTCGGGTAGTTGGTCACGAACACCGGCACCACGTCGTCGATGGCGAGCCAGGTCCAGCCCGCCACGGCGAGCCCAGCGGCCACTTGGCGCATCCGGTCGTCGAAGTCGCCGCCCACGGGTACACCGAGCGCGGTGAGCGCCGCGTCGAGCCAGATCCGGTCGATCCGCGCGACCAGTCGAGCCCCCTGTTCCCGGTGCGCGCCGGCAGTGACCGCGGGTCCACGCCGATCTGCACCCGCCTGCCGCTTAGGGCGAACGTGCACGGTTGCGGGACGGACGGGCTCTGCCGGGCGCCCCAGACGGCGCCGAGGTTGCCCAGCTCGCCTTGCCCGGCGGCGCACTCCGTGTAGGCCCCGATCCTGGTGGCCTCGTCCATCGCGGCGGAGCCGGGCCCTTCGACGAACACCAGGACCACGTAGACGCGGCCGAGCAGCGGCCGCAGCGGCTTCACGACGTACCCGCGGTGCAGTCGCCGCCGAACCGCCAGTCGGGGTCGACGTCCGGGGGATCCGCGTACGCCGCAGCGACCTCCGGGTTGAGCAGGGCCTGTACGCCCCACATCACCTCGAGCACGTCCGCGCCGGCCCAGCCGGAGAGCGGCTCGTCGGAGGCGAGGACCACCTGGTCCAGCCCGTTGCCGACGTAGGAGAGCGCGGTCTCGACGTCGGCGCCCGTCCCGGTCATCAGCGCCCCGACGGCGTCGAGCATCAGCGTGACCGTCGCCCCGCCGTTGTAGATCAGCGACACCGTGATGTCCGACTCCTGGTCGGACGTGCAGTCCTGCGACTTGATCACGATGAAGTCGGGCACCGGCGGCCCCTCGTCTCTGGTGGCGGGTTGCCCGAAGGCTCGATCGGTGATCGGCAAGCGTTACCGGCGCGCGGCGGAACGGCCGGGCGGTGGCAGAGATCACCCACCACCGGCTGACTCGGGCGACAGGATGTCCGAGGTGTGGTCGCGACCCCAGCAGCGACCCCGTGGAGGGACAGCGGAATGGAATATCGCACGCTCGGTGGCACCGGAACGGTCGTGTCGTCGCTGTGCCTGGGCACCATGACGTTCGGCAACGAGTGTGTCGAGGAGGTGTCGCACGCGCAGCTGGACCGGTTCGTGGAACGGGGTGGCAACTTCATCGACACCGCCAACGTCTACTCCCGGGGAGTCTCCGAGGAGATCATCGGGCGCTGGTTGACGAAGCGGCCGGGTATCCGTGACCAGGTCGTCATCGCAACGAAAGGCCGCTTCTCGATGGGCGAGGGGCCCAACGACGTCGGCCTGAGCCGGGTAGCGCTCACCCGCGCGCTGGAGGCGAGCCTGCGGCGGCTCCAGGTCGACTCCGTCGATCTCTACCAGGCGCACGCATGGGATGCGTTGACACCGTTGGAGGAGACGCTTCGGTTCATGGACGACGCCGTGCGGGCCGGCAAGATCCGTTACGCCGGGGTGAGCAACTTCCTCGGCTGGCAGCTGCAGAAGGCCGCGATGCTCACCGGGTTCCTCGGCCTGGCACCGATCGTCACCCTCCAGCCGCAGTACAACCTCCTGGTCCGCGAGATCGAGTTCGAGCTCACCGACGTCTGCGAGAACGAGAACATCGGCATCCTGCCGTGGTCGCCGCTGGCCGGGGGCTGGCTGACCGGCAAGTACCGCCGCGACGAGGTCCCGACGGGACCCAGCCGGCTGGGCGACGACCCTGAGCGTGGCATGGAGGCCTACGCGCCGCGGAACGCACAGGAGCGGACGTGGCAGGTGATCGACGCCGTTGGCAAGATCGCCGAGTCGCGGGGCGTGTCGATGGCACAGGTCGCACTGGCCTGGACCGCGGACCGGCGGGCGGTCACCTCGGTGATCCTCGGCGCCCGCACGGTCGAGCAGCTCGACGACAACCTGGCCGCGGCTGGTCTGCACCTGTCCGACGAGGAGACGCGAGTGCTGGACGAGGCCAGCGATCCGATCGTCGGGGACTACCCGTACGGGTTGCCGGGGCGCAGGCAGCGCGCCAACGGACGGGAGCTCTGAACCCTCGGGGACGACCGACGAGCACAGCGTGCGGTTGATCGAGCCGCTGCTCCGCAGCTCGACCGTTGCGGAGCTGGGCGATCCGGCCGGCGCCGCGGTAGACCGTGTCGAGCTGGTCGGCGGGGCGCTGTCCCGACCCTCATCGGCGATCCTTCCGGGCGAGCGCGGCGAGGAAGCCGCCGACGAACGTGTCGCCGAGCCCGACGGTGGTGGGGTGCGCGACGTCGAGCGCGAAGCCGGGTACGCAGCGGACGCTGTTCCCCATCTGTTCGTGCAGTGCCGCAGCGAAGGCGACCGACGCTGGCCGTCGTGGTTGCCGGCGTAGGCACTCGATGTCCTGGTCGGTGAAGTCGTCGCCGCGGGGCTAGCTTTCAGCGCCGCAGCGCCGGCACCACCGGTCGGTCTCGCTCGGCACGACGGTGCAGGCCAGGGCGGCCCGGTCGGGCTCCAGGCGACCGTCAGGCCGAGGCCGTCGCGGATCGCTATCCGACAGCTCGCGCAGCGCTGCGTCCGGGCTCTCCCACGAGTGTCCGGAAGTAGTCGAGCACGGGCGGGAAGTCGATGTCGTCGTTGCGGTGGCCGATGTACTTGTCCGGTCGGATCAGGTAGATGCTCGGGCGGCGGACGCCGTAGCGGTTGTGTGCCTCGCTCCGCACATCGGCGAAGACTCCGTCCGTGGGAGTCGTCGGCAGGTGGCCACGAGTGATGATCAGGACCTGGCCGTGCCCGGCCATGACGCGTTCGGCCTCGACCTTCCAGGTGGCGAGGGTGCCGGGGTCACTCTCGTCGGCCGCGAACAGGACCAGGTGGTGTCCGAGGGCCCGCAGGAGGTGCCGGAGCGCCACCGGTCCGGAGCGGGACTCGAGGTAGGCGTCGCGCAGCACCTCCCCGGCTTCAGGGCCGGTGTCGGTGCCGTTGCTCCACGCCCTTGGCCGGAGGTAGGACCACTGCTCCGAGACGAGCGCGCTGTCGCGGTAGTTCACCAGGTGCT
This sequence comes from Pseudonocardia cypriaca, assembly GCF_006717045.1. Taxonomy (NCBI): domain Bacteria; kingdom Bacillati; phylum Actinomycetota; class Actinomycetes; order Pseudonocardiales; family Pseudonocardiaceae; genus Pseudonocardia; species Pseudonocardia cypriaca. Next base: position 664,946 of record NZ_VFPH01000002.1, on the reverse strand, counting down.
CGCCGATGGCGTTGGAGAACTTCTGCTGGACGGTGTTGAGCTGGCTGAGCAGGCGCAGGGCGTGCCGCCGGGCCCGGCGTGCGACCAGCGCGCTGCCGGTGGCGACCCGGGTGGCGGTGGAGGTGGCGTCGACGACGGCCTCGGCGACCGGTCGGCGCTCGGCGGCGTAGCTGTCCAGGAGCGTGTCGTCGGTCTGTCCGGAGGCGACCATGGCGAGCTTCCAGCCCAGGTTGTAGGCGTCTTGCATGCCGGTGTTCATCCCCTGGCCACCGATGGGGCTGTGGCTGTGCGCGGCGTCGCCTGCCAGTAGCACCCGGCCCTTGCGGAATCGGTCGGCCAGCCCTTCCCGCGCGACGAAGGCCGAGCTCCACCTCAGGTCGCTGAGCTGTGCATCCAACGGGGTCCGCTCGGCGACCGACGCCGCGAAGTGGTGCAGCTCGGGCGGCCTGGGCGGCTGGTCGTCGGGCGTGCTGGCCAGAATCCGCCAGTACCCGCCCGGCATGGGGAAGACCGCCAGGAGCCCGCCGCGCGCGAACCACACGTGGAAGCGGTCCCGCACCAGATCCCACCGGGTCGTGACGTCCCCGAGGATGAACCCGCGGCGCAGGTCGGCCGTCTCCCAGCCGATGCCCGCCGCGTCGCGGACCGTGCTGTGCGAGCCGTCGCAGCCGACCAGCCAGCTCGTGCTGCACCGCTCGAGGCGGCCGTCCTCGTGGACGAGGTCCACCGAGACACCGGTCTCGTCCGCGTCGTAGGAGGCCAGCCGCGTGTTCCATTCGATGTCGACCCCCAGCTCCCGGACCCGTTCCCGCAGGAGGTCGGTGGTCTGCCACTGAGCGATGCACAGGTCCATCGGGAAGGGCGAATCCACCGCGGTGGTGTCCAGCTCGGCCACCAGCGTGGTGCCTTGGTAGAAGTTCAGGGCCCGCAGTGGGATGCCCTGCTCGACCGCGGCCGCGGCGATTCCGAGATCGTCCAGAAGCTCGAGTGATCTTGCCACCACGGCGACCGCGCGGCTCTCCCTGACGTCCTCCGCGCCCGCATCCACGACCCGGGGTGTGACGCCCCGCCGCGCGAGTTCGGCCGCCAGCACGAGACCGGTCGGGCCGGCGCCCACGATGATGACCTGCTTGTCCGTCGCCATGACAGCCTCCAAAAACGAATGCTCGTTCTTTCACTGAAGCACGCCTGCGGTGGCCGGTCAAGAGAGGGGCTCGCCCGTCAGTGGTCGTCGCGTCGAGGTCCGGACATGAGCGCGTGGAGGCCATTGCGGAAGGCGGCGGCGTCAGCGTGGCCGTGCACGGCCCGCTGCACCATGAACCCGTCCACGAAGGCGATCAGGACGGCTGCCACCTGTTCTGCGGGGACGTCATCGGGTAGCAGCCCGCGCTTCTGGTGCTGGGCGACGAGGCCGCCGACAACCCCGCGGGTGGCTGCCATCACCTCGGTCAGCTGTGCGGCCAGCCCTGGCGAGCGCAGCGCCTCGGACCAGATCTGCACCAGCAAACGGGCCGACTCCGGCGAGCCCGCCAACGGGGGCTTCTCCACCTGCAGGACGAGGTCGACGATGTCGTCCAAATGGGGCGGCTCGTCGGCATCGTGGGTGTCGAACGCGGTGGCAACCTCGGCGAGCGCCTCCGCGGCGATCGCCGCGATGATGTCGTCCTTGCCCTTGAAGTAGCGGTAGACCGCGCCGACGGACAGCTCGGCCTCAGCCAGCACGTCCTGCATGGACGTGGCGTGGAAGCCGTTGCGGATGAAGCAGCGTCGGGCGGCGTCCAGGATCTGCCGGCGCCGGGCATCGAGGTGTTCCTGGGGCATGCGGGCCATGGTGGCGATCCTAGAACGAGCATTCCTTCTTGACACAGTCACGACGGTGGACGCAGGCTGAAGGAACGTTCATTCTCGATCTGAGGGAGAAGTCATGCCTGTCGTGATCACCACGATCACCGGGTTGCTCGCGCTCGTCTTCCTGGCCGCGGGGCTCCAGAAGGTCCTGCTGCTCCGCACGGTCACGTCGAACATGCGTCGCCTCGGCGCGAGCCACGGGCTGACCCGCCTCATCGGGACCCTGGAGATCCTGGGCGCGATCGGCATGACGGTCGGGATCTGGTACCCGGTTGCGGGGGTGGCGGCAACGGTCGGCATCGTCCTGCTCCTGGCCGGAGCGATCGGCTACCACGCCCGAGCGGGGGACTACGGCCGCCGCACCCGTCGCAGCGACGCCTTCGCGCCGCCCGTGTTGCTGATCCTGACCGGGGTGCTCGGCGCGCTACTGCTGAGCGGTGCCTGACGCCACGGCCACACCGGTCCGCCCGCGGGCCTCATCCCCGGGCCGCTCCTCGAGGCGCGCCGCCGGCGGGGGCCGGAGAAGCGTCCACGCCGGTCTCCAGGGCCCGCGGAGAAGGTTCCACCACGACCACCGAACCGAGTGCGATCACAACTCACCAACATCGACCTCGCCCACGACACGGCAGTCACCGCCGCCCAAGCGGTCATCAGTTCTCTACCCCGGACGCTGCCGCAACGAAGCCGCGTTCGCCGCGCGCAAGCATGACGACCCGCAGCGCGTCTACAACCGCGTGACAAATATGGAATCGTCCGGGACCTGGGGATGGCGTACCAGAACGGAACCCGCGGGCGCACCTGGCGAAGTCCGAACCTGCCGCGACGTCGCGACGTGACCGTGCGCTCCATCCGTCCTGGTCATCAGCAGCCTCCAGGCGGCAAGGGGCAGCCGGTTCGATCTGTCCGATGCCTGCCCGGAATGGCGTCATGCCCAACGAGACCTTCTGACTCGACGGTCCGACCGGTGTGCTGGTCGCGGCAAATCTCACCAGCAACCCGAGTCGCGACGGTTGCAGATCATGTCGAGACAACGTTCGAGCACCGGGAGGTCCGCGTGGCTGAGCTGGTGGCGGTGATCGCCTCCACCCACCATCCCTTCTACTACCGCGCCAGTACCTCGACCGGTGAGGACCGGCCGCCGTTCGCGGACGAGTGGGTGCGCAAGGTGGAGGCGTTCCGGGAGACGCTCACCCGGGCCCGGCCCGATGTGCTGGTGATGGTGGGGTCCGATCATTTTCACCAGTTGTGGTTGGACAACATGCCGCAGTTCCTGGTCGGGAAGGCGCCGGTGTATGACGCCAACTGGTACAACGAGGAACGCGAGTTCGGCCTGCCGCGCATGGTCTTGAAGGGGCAGGAGGACCTGTCGGCCTACATCCTGCGTGAGGGTCTGGATGCCGGGTTCGACCTGGCGTTCTCCAACGAGCTGCGGATCGATCACTCGATCACGTGCCCGATCATCACGCTGCGGCCGGAGGCGGATCTGCCGATCGTGCCGGTGTACACGAACATCTTCGCGCCGCCGCTGCCGCAGCCGAAGCGGTGCTTCGGGGCCGCGGTCCGACAACTTGGCCTTCCTCGACCGGCACGCCGTCGAGCGCGGATGCCCGACGTGCACTCGGCCCGCTTCGGCGGGGAGGACCTGCCCGGGTTCCCGCAGGCGTGGGTCGCACGGGAGATGCCGTGACCGACCTGGCGAACGCGGCCCAGCAGGCGCTCCGGCGCGGTGGTGGCGGCGGCCCGATCGGCGAGCGGGAGGCCGCGTTGGTGGTGCCGATCGCCCGCGCGCTCTACCCGCACCCGGGCCTGGGGGACGGGCCCTACGAGCGGGTCGCGGACGCGGTACTCGCGACGGCTGCCGCTGTTCCCGCCGTCGGGCTCGTGCTGGACAGGGGGCTCGCGGATCTGGCGGTGGCCCTCGAGGGCCGCGCGGACCTGGAGTCCGTGACTGCGGAGCTGGCAGCGATCCAGGAGGGGGAGCTGTTCCGGACGCTGCGCCCCCTCGTCGCGCGTCACCTCTACGACGACCCCGAGGTACGGGCGCACATCGGCTACCCCGGCCCCTCCTCGGACCTCGGTGGATACCTCCACCGGGGCTTCGACGACCTGGACTGGCTGCCCGACCCGCCCGTCGAGGAGCCCGACGAACCGCTGGTCGAGCTCGGCCCGTTGCCCTACCCCGTCGCCACCGCCGATCGGAGAGCACCGTGAGGACCTACGACCTGGACGACGAGGTCGTCATCGTGATCGGCTCGGGCCCGGGTGGTGCCACGTTGGCCCACCAGCTCGGCCTGCGTGGGTACCGGGTCGTCGTCCTGGAGGCCGGCCCCTGGATCCGCAACGAGGAGTTCGTCAACGACGACAACCAGGCGTTCGAGCAGCTGAGCTGGCTCGACCCCCGGCTGGCCACCGGGAGCTGGACGCTCGCCACCGACTTCCCATCGCTCCCGGCGTGGAACGGCCGGTGCGTGGGGGGCACCGCCGTCCTGTGGACCGGGCTGTGCCCCCGCTTCCACGCCCACGAGTTCCGGGCGCTCAGCACCTACGGGCCGGTCCCCGGCGCCACCCTGCAGGACTGGCCCCTCGGGCGCGCCGACCTGGACGCGTACTACGACGAGGCGGAGCGCGCGATCGGCGTCACGCACCGCCACGGGAAGCGGCCGCTGCCGGCGAACAACAACTACAAGGTGCTGGCGGCCGGGGCGCGGCGGCTCGGGTACCGCCACGTGGCGACGGGCCCGTACGCCGGGAACGCGGAGCCCTACGACGGGCGCCCGGCGTCGATCCAGGACGGCTTCAACTCCCAGGGCGACCGGACCGGCTCGAAGTGGAGCCCGCTCGTGCGGGAGATCCCGCGCGCGATCGCCACCGGCAACGTCGAGCTGCGGACCGAGAGCCAGGCCGTGCAGATCACCCTCGGCGCCGACGGCCTCGCCGACGGCGTCGTGTACGCCGATGCGGCAGGCTCGCTGCACCGCCAGCGCGCCTCCGTCGTTGCGGTGGCGGCCAACTCGATCGAGACCCCGAGGCTGCTCCTGCTGTCGGCGGAGCGGAGGCACCCCGACGGCCTGGCGAACTCGTCCGGGCAACTGGGCCGCAACTACATGCGCCACACCACGGGCGTGGTGCACGGCCAGTTCGCCCGGCCGGTCCACCACTACCGCGGCGAGAACATGGCAGGCCTGCTGCGCGACGAGGCGCGGCACGACCCGGCGCGGGGTTTCGTCGGCGGCTACTACCTGGAGATCATCTCGCAGGGGCTGCCGTCGTTCGTCACCTTCGCCCGCCCCGGGGCGTGGGGCAGGGAGTACACGGAGGTCATCGAGGCCTACACCCGCACCGCGTCGCTGTGGATCTGCGGCGAGGACATGCCGCAGCAGGGCAACGCGGTCACCCTCAGCTCGACGCTCGTCGACCGGCTGGGACTGCCGGCACCCGAGGTCCACTACGACGACCACCCCAACGACGTCGCCATGCGCGACCACGCCACCGGCCGGGCGGAAGCGATCTTCCGCGCCGCCGGTGCGGAGCGCGTGCTCACCTCACCGCCCATGCCGTCGGGCCACAACCTCGGAACGGCGCGGATGAGCGCCGACCCCGCCGAGGGGGTGGTCAACGAGTTCGGGCAGGCCCACGACGTCCCGAACCTGTTCGTCTCCGACGGCTCCGTGTTCCCCACGGGTGCCGCCGCCAACCCGACGCTGACCATCGTGGCGCTCGTCCTGCGGCAGGCCGAGAACCTGGCGCGCCTGCTCGACGCGCGTGCCGTCCCGGCCCGCTGACTCGCCGAGCCCACCACCAACATCCGACCAAACCGGAGGACACCCATGCCCATCGCCGTCCACAACCCGACGACCGGCGAGGTGGAGAAGGAGTACGCGGCCCACACGCCGGAGCAGATCGAGGCGGCCCTGGCCGCGTCCACCGCCGCGTTCGAGACCCTGCGCAGGACTTCTTTCGAGGAGCGGGCCGGGTGGATGCACCGTGCCGCCGACATCCTGGACGCCGAGGCCGAGCAGGTCGCCCGCACGATCTCCACCGAGATGGGCAAGACCTTCGCCAGCGCGCTGTTCGAGGCGCACAAGTCGGCGAAGGGCATGCGCCACTACGCCGACCACGCCGCGACCTACCTCGCGTCCGAGGCTCCCGTACGGCCGGACCAGGTAGGTGCGAGCCGGATCGCCGTGCGCTACGAACCCATCGGGCCGGTGCTCGCGGTCATGCCGTGGAACTACCCGATCTGGCAGGCCATGCGGTTCGCCGCGCCGGCCCTGATGGCCGGCAACACCGGACTGCTCAAGCACGCCTCGAACGTGCCCGAGAGCGCCCTGTACCTCGGGGAGCTGTTCGCGAGAGGCGGGTTCCCCGAAGGCGCCTTCCAGACCCTGCTCGTCGAGGGCGGGCAGGTCCTGCCGCTGCTCGACGACCGCCGGATCCGCGCCGTCACGCTCACCGGCTCGGTCGGCGCGGGTGCCGCGGTCGCCGCCGCCGCCGGTCGCAACGTCAAGAAGTCGGTGCTCGAGCTGGGTGGCGCGGACGCCTTCGTCGTGCTGCCCAGTGCCGATCTCGACGCCGCGGTGCCGGTCGCGGTGAACGCCAGGGTCGGCAACAGCGGGCAGTCCTGCATCGCGGGGAAGCGGTTCATCGTGCACCGCGACGTGTACGACGAGTTCGAGCAGCGGTTCACCAGCGCGATGGCCGCGACGGTGTACGGCGACCCGTTCGCCGACAAGACGACGTTCGGGCCGATGGCGACCGAGGCGGTGCGACGCGAGGTGCACGAGCTGGTCGAGGACGCCCGGGCGAAGGGCGCCCGGGTCCTGACCGGCGGCGAGCTCCCCGACGGTCCCGGGTGGTTCTACCCGGCCACCGTGCTCTCCGGGGTGACGCCGGACATGCGCATCGCGCGCGAGGAGTGCTTCGGCCCGGTCGCCTGCCTGTTCCCGGCCGAGAACGCCCACGATGCGCTCCGCCAGGCCAACGAATCCGACTTCGGCCTCTCGGCCAGCGTCTGGACCCGGTTCCCCGCCGAGATCGAGCTGTTCAGCACCGGGCTCGAGACCGGTGGCGTGTTCGTCAACGGGTTCACCTCCTCGTTCCCGCAGCTGCCGTTCGGCGGCGTCAAGGACTCGGGCTACGGGCGGGAGCTGGCCGGCGTGGGGATCCGCGAGTTCGTCAACATCAAGACGGTGTGGCAGGCGTAGCGCCTGGACCTCCCGGAGCCGGCCCGCCGCATCGACGCGGGGTGCGATGCGACGGCCCCGGCGGTGGCGGCTTGTCGACCCCGGAAGAGGTCGCTGCCTTCTTCCGCGACTACGAGGAAGTGCGGGGGCAGCGGCTCTCCGAGCGCGAACGGCGAGCAGCCGCAGCCGCGGCCGCCTGGATCCTCGCCTTCAACGCCCGCTGGCAGGCCGCGCTGATCGTCCACGGCGCTCATGGAAGGAACGGGCACCGTTGATCGAGGCCGTGCCGTTCGTCGAGCAGGAGCGCATGCAGGGGCAGAGCTGATGGCCGGTTCGCGGGTCGACAGCCGAGCCATCGGGGCCGACCGCGCTACTGCTCGCCGGGTCGCACGAGCCCGCTCTCGTAGGCGATCACAACGAGTTGGGAGCGGTCGCGTGCGTCGAGCTTGCCCAGGAGGCGGCCGACATAGGTGCGGGCTGTTTCCGGGCTGATGTGCAGGACCTTTCCGATCTCGGCGTTCGACCGGCCGGCTCCGACCTGGGCGAGGACATCCCGTTCACGGTCGGTGAGCCCGGCGAGGCGCTCGGGCTGCGCCGCTGCGGAACGGGCTGCCGCCTCCAGCACTCGACGGGTGACGGCGGGCGAGAGGAGGGCGTCGCCACCGGCGACGATGCGCACGGCGTCGCGGAGGGCGTCGGGTGCGGTGTCCTTGAGGAGGAATCCCGCAGCACCCGCGCGGATGGCCTCGAAGAGGTACTCATCGTCGTCGAAGGTGGTCAGCATGATGACCTGGACGTCGCCCAGCGCGGGATCGTCGAGGATGCGGCGTGTGGCCTGCAGCCCGTCGGTGCCGGGCATGCGCACGTCCATCAGCACCACGTCGGGGCGGTGGGTGCGCACGACGGCGACTCCGGTCGCCCCGTCGCCGGCCTCGCCGACGACTCCGATGTCTGGTGCGCGCTCCAGCAGTGCGCGCAGTCCGGCGCGCACGAGGTGCTGGTCGTCGACGAGAACGACGCGGATCTCGCTCACCGGGTCGTGCTCCTGAGAGCTCATCGGGCGGCCCTCTTGAGGGGCAGGTGCGCCTGCACGCGGAAGCCACCTCCGTCCACGTTGCCGGCGTGGACGGTGCCGCCGAGCAGGGTGACCCGCTCGGTCATGCCGCGCAGCCCGTGACCGGGCTCGATGAGCCGACCGTTCGGTGCGCCACGACCGTCGTCGCGAACCTCCAGGTTCAATTCCGTAGCCGCCGCGCGGACGAGGACGGTGACCTGGGACGCCTCGGCGTGTCGCAGCGCGTTCGTCAGCGCCTCCTGCACGACGCGGTATGCGGTGGTGCCGACGACTGTGGGAACACCTTTCACATCCCCGGTGATCTTCAGGTCGACCGGCAGTCCGCTGCGAGTTACGTTGTCGGTGAGTGCACCGAGCCGATCGAGCCCCGGTGGCGGTTCGCGAGTTCCGGGACGGCCGAGCCAGGTGCCCAGGGTGGCGCGGAGCTCGGACATCGCGCTCCTGGCGGCATCGCCGATCGTGGTGACCGCCCTGCGGGCGTCGGCTGCCGAACCGGCGTCGAGGGCCTCCTCCGCCACCGCGGACTGCAGGGTGATCACCGACATCGTGTGACCGAGGGTGTCGTGCAACTCGCGGGCGATGCGGATCCGCTCGATGTCGACCTGCCGCGCAGCTTCCCGGCGTCGCTCGTCTGCCGCCGCTGCGGCTTGACTGGCCATCTGCGCCCGTAGAGCGCGGCGGCTGCGCGTGGCATCGCCCAGCGCGATGACGGCGACCATCAGGACGGCGTCCGAGCCTAGGGCGATTCCCAAGACGTAGGAGACGTCGTCACCCTCGATCAGTCGAAAGCTCACCGACACGAGGAGCAGCGCCGCGCCGATGCCCGCCGCGGTGAAGGGCCGGCCGTGGTATGCCGCCGCGTAGAGCGCGGCTGCCACCGGAGCGGCCAAGCCGACCGGGGGTAGGTCGAACGAGTAGTAGACGACGAGGCCGGCGGCGGTCGCGGCCAGTGCCCCGACCGGGCACCGTCGGCTCGCCAGGATCAGCGCGCCGAAACCGGCTGCGAAGGCGTAGGCGACCACCGCGCGTCCAGCCGGTCCAGCGTCGGTGACGACCGCCGCCGCCATGAGACAGAACACCGCGAGGGCCAGGAGCGCATCGGAACGGGTGGGACGGCCGGCTTGCACGATGACGCAGGTTAGCGCCGAGTGCGTCACCAGGGCTGTCGCCGAGACGCGTGACTGCGAGGGCACGACGTACGTCGAGAAGCGTTGTGGGCCGCGCTGTGAGGCGGCTGTCGGGGTGGGTGGGCGGATCTAGCGTCGGTCGGGTGATAGCAGCCCTGGTGGCTGGGTTGTCGAGGATCGATGTGGAGGAGACCGTGCAGATATCGCGAAGCACGTTGACCACGGCGGTGCTGATCGTGCTGGTGTGGTCGTCGATGATGTCGTTCGGCGGGGTGGCCGCAGAAACGGTGATGTTGTATCCGAACATCTTCGGTGACGCTCCGGCGTCCTTGGACCGCGCCCGCGAATTCCTGGTGGCAGGGGGCCCCAGCGACTACTTCCCGCCATTGGGCGCCACGGTGGTGCTGACATGTCTGACAGCGACTGCGTTCACGCTGCGCGAGCCGCGATTGCGGTGGTGGATCATGGCCGCGGCCGGGGTGTTCATCGCGTGCGAGTTCCTGTTCTCGGTGCTGTTCTTCTGGCCGCGCAACGAGATCATGTTCGTGGATCCCGTGGGTACGCACTCTCCCGAGTACCTGCGTCAGGTGGCGCAGGAGTTCGTGGCCGGGCACTGGGTCCGTCTAGCCGGCGGTGCGGTGACGTCTGCGTTGGCGCTCACGGCGCTGCTGCGCTGGGTTCGGATGAGGACGCTGGCCAGCAACGGGCACAACGGGGCCAGCGGGGCCGCCGGGCGTGCGGGGGCGCTGCGATGAGCCGCGGGAAACCGATGCTGGGGTTCTCCTGGCCGGTGCTGGTCGGGCTGGCTGCGCTGGCCGCCCCGAGGGTGGTGCTGCACGACCCGGGGATCATCGAGGAGGGTTCGTTCGTCAACGGGCTGTTCGTGTTCGTCCCGCCTGCGTGCTGGGTGGCGGCGGTGCTGTGGAAGCGTCCTCGCCGGCCATTCGTCACCGTCGTGGTGATCGGTGCGATGTACGGGGTGTTCCTCGCGGTGGGTCATCAGCTGCTGTGGGACGCGGCGTTCCCCGCGGGGATCGACTCATCCGTGCCCGAGGCCGCCATGCGCACGGCCGCAACGATGTCCAGTCTGGTCGTCGGCACAGTGGTGGGTGTGGTTACCGGCGCCATCGCCACCCTGCTGTGCCGCATCGTCCCCGCCACCCCCGCCGACGACAGCAGCACCGACCGCGGGGGCGAACGTGCGCATTGAGACGCCGCGCGAACGTGCCTTCGGCGCCGTCCTCGCCCACGCTCCCGAGTACGGCGACGCCGAGCTACGAGAGTTGGGTAGCGGGCTGGACCACCGCGCGTTCCTCGTACGCGACCTGGTCGTACGCCTCGCCGACCACGCCTCACCCGCGGCGGTGCTCGCCGAGGCCGAGTTGCTGCAGCTGCTCAACAGGCGCGTGTCGGTTCCGGTGCCGACACCGGTGTTCGCCGACCCGGTGCGAGGCGCCCTGGGTTACCGCCTGCTCCCGGGCCGGCCGCTGCTGGACCGGGAGCCCCCACGGGGGCTGGCGACCCGGCTGGGCCGGCTGCTTCGCGACTTGCACGATGTCGATCCTTCTGAGGTCGCAGAATGCGTGCCAGTCGACCCGGCCCTGCCCGACGAGTGGTTGGACGACCTCACGGGCCCATCGCAGTTGCTGCAGATCGTGCACACGCAGCGTCCGCGCTCGGCCCAAGATCTCGTCCTGACCCACGCCGACCTCGGCGCGGAACACATCCTCGAGCACGACGGCGAGCTGAGCGGAATCATCGACTGGTCCGATGCCGCCATCACCGACCCCGCCCTCGACTTCACCCGGCTCTACCGCGACTTCGGACCAACCTTCCTCGACCAAGCGCTGCTCGCCTACGGCACCGACAGCGCAGACTTCCGCGGCCGGATCACCTTCTTCGCCCGCTGCGCCGCCCTCGAAGACATTGCCTACGGCCAGGCCAGCGGTCGCGCCGCATATCTGCGTGCGGCGCAACGCAGCCTGTCCTGGCTGTTCCCTCCACAGGGCGGGTCCTGAGGTTCCCCCGCTTGCTCGGAGATCGACGGTCGTGGTCAAAGGCCCGTGATGGGGGTCTCTGTGGCAGCACCGACTGCCACTCGTGGACTGAGTGCCTCGGCTTCCGCGCTGCGCAGCCACCTGCGGGCCGGGCTATGTCAGCCCAGGAGAGTGTGATCGGCGATCTGCCCGGCGAGGAAGGCCCGCTCGGCCTCGTTGACGGCCAACGCGAACGCCTGTCGATAGGCAACGGCCGCCTCGCCGCGCCGGCCGAGCCGGCTCAACAGCTCAGCCTTGACCGCCGGCAGGTACTGGTACGCCGCCAGGCGGTCGTCCCCCTCCAACCGCTCGATCTCGGCGAGTGCGGCCGCCGGGCCGGCAACCATGGCCAGCGGCACCGTCCGGTTCAGCCGCACGACCGGTGACGGCCACAGCGGCACCAGCCGGTCGTACAGGGAGAGGATCTGCGGCCAGTCGGTCTCCTCGTAGGACGGCGCATCGGCGTACAGGGAGGCGATCGCGGCCTGCAACAGCAGCCGCCCCGGCGGCTTGGACCGCAGGGCCCCCATGATGATGTCGTGGGCCTCGGCCAGCGTCGCCCGGTCCCACCGCGACCGGTCCTGGTCTTTCAGCCGCAGAAGGCGGCCGTCGTCGTCAACCCGTGTCGCCTGCCGCGCCTTGGTCACCAGGAGCAGCGCGTGCAGCCCAGCAACCTCGGCCTCGCCGGGCATGAGCTCGCGGAGCATCCCGGACAGATGCACCGCTCTGTCCACCAGCTCAGCACCCACCAGCGCCCGGCCCGTGGGCGCGGTGTGCCCGGTCGTGAAGAGCAGATAGATGACGCCGAGCACGGCCGGCAGCCGTTCGGGCAACTCCCCGGGGCTCGGCACCCGGAACGGGATCCGCGCGGTGGCGATCTTCTTCTTGGCGCGGGTGATCCGCGCCGCCATGGTCGGTTCGGAGACCAGGAATGCGCGCGCGATGTCCGCGACCGGGACCCCGCAGACGAGCCGCAGCGTGAGCGCAACCTGCGCGTCCAGGCCCAGCGCCGGGTGGCAACACAAAAAGATCAGACGCAATCTGCCGTCCGGCACGGCGTCGTCAGCGGGTTCTAGCTCGTTCTCCTCCGGCCCGGAGGCCTCCTCGGGCGTCATCAGCAGGGGCAGCCGGGACCGCAGCACCCGGTCTCGACGGATTGCATCGATCGCACGCCGCCGCGCCGTTGTGGCGAGCCAAGCGCCCGGGTTGTCCGGGATGCCGACGTCGACCCAGCGCTTGAGCGCTGCGGCGTAGGCGTCCTGCACGCACTCCTCCGCCAGATCCAGATCACGCGCAACACGCACCGTCGCGGCGAGCACCCGGGCCCACTCGTGACGATGCGTACCGGCTACCGCCGCCTCCACAGCCGCGACATCGGTCACCGAGCGGGTTCTTCCGTGCGCTCCACGGGGCCGCCGCTGTGCACCGGGCGAACCTCTACGCCGCCGCCCTCGTGCACGACCGGGTTGGTACGCGCGATCGCCAGGGCGGCGTCGAGGTCGGGCGCCTCGAGCACGTAGAAGCCGGCGACGACCTCCTTGGAGTCCAGGAACGGGCCGTCGGTGATGGAGTTGCCGCGGATGGACGTCGCCATGTCCCGCGGGGTCAGCGCGTACGCGGCCACCATCGATCCCTGGCCAGCCAGGTCCTCCGCGTGATCAGTGCTTCCCTCCAGCTCATCCGACGTCGCGTCGGGCGCGTGGGCGGAGTCGTTGGCGTAGATCAGCACCGCGTACTGGGCCATGACGGTCTCCTCTTGATCTCGGTCGCTTCGTCCGTACACCTCTACGTCGGACGGGTCCAGCAGATTCGACAAGTTCCGACGTCGATCTGAGCGAGCGGCAACGCCGCGGCGGTGTACTCGGTCGGCTGGCCACACCGTTCTCGTCGACCAGTCTGAGTAAAGGGCGTCACAGGTGGGGCGCGGCGTCGCGATGCGGCCGCTTCGGCGTCGCACTCGGGTGTGACGTATCGGCGTCCTTGTCGTCGCTGATGGAAGGTCGACGCGCTCCTCGCGACGATGCCAACGAGCGGCGGCCGTCGAAGCGAGTCGTGCTCTTGCTCTAGACGCTCTCTTGCTGGAGGTCCTGGACTCCTGAGGCGGCGAGGGCGTTCGCGACCGACAGGCTGTCCTCGTACACGTGGTAGGCCGTGATCAGTCCGTCCTCGATGGTGAGTCGCAGCGCGCAGAGCGCGGTGTAGGGCACGCCGGTGGCTCGCGGCGTCTGGCGGATCTCGGTGAGCACTACGGCACCGGCTCCGTCGACGAGCACGGTCGGGTCCGGGAACTCGTGCTGCGGCACGTGCGCGTCCCGCAGTTCGCGAAAGTGGTCGGCGACGTCGGCGCGGGTGTTCCGCGGCCGGATCCACGGCACGGCCGGGTGCCCCTCGGCCGGCCAGCTGAGCCGCCAGTCGACCTTCTCGGCGAACAGTTCCGCGACCTCGTCCGGGTTGCCTGCGCCGATCCGGCGCAGCAGCTCCTCGGCGGTGGCGCGGGTGTCGGCGTTGGACGGTGCTGCCCGGGCGAACTGGTGGTCGGCGCGGATGCGACCGTCGGCGTCGAGGACGGTGAGGATGGTGGCAGCCCACACCGGCCCGCCTCCAGTCGCCTTGACCATCTGCACGGTGAACGTGACAGCACCGTCGTGCCAGGCCGGCTCGTCTCCGAGGGTGAACCTGAATCCGCCGTCGCGCACGAACTGTTCGTATGCGCCCGTCACACGCGCGGTGATCTCCGTGTGGCCGTGGTAGGTGTTCGCGTCGGTGTGCTCGATGCCGTCCTCGGCCCACAGCGCAGCCACCGTCGCGCGCCGCTCATCGGCGTCGGGCTCGTTCCAGACGTCGACGTAGCGGCGGACGAAGGCGGCGGTGTCATCGGTGATTCCCATGACCCGGACGCTATGGCTGGTCTGCTGCCATCTTGTGTCAGTGGACTCCGGCAGACTGAGGTGGTGCGCGCGAGCCGGCTCGTGTCCTTGCTGATGCTGTTGCAGACGCGGGAGCGGATGACGGCGCGGGAGCTCGCTGCGGCGCTGGAGGTCTCGGTCCGCACCGTCTATCGCGACGTGGAATCCCTCGGTGCGGCCGGCGTGCCCGTGTACGGAGAGCCGGGCCACGAAGGTGGATATCGGCTCGTCGAGGGCTATCGCACCCGGCTGACCGGGCTCACCGCGCCGGAGGCCGAGTCGCTGTTCCTCGCATCGCTGCCTGCGGCGGCTGACGAGCTCGGTATGGGGTCCACCGCTGCGGCCGCCCAGGTGAAGCTGCTCGCCGCACTGCCCGCGGAGCTCCGGGTCCGCGCCGACCGCAGCGCCCAGCGCTTCCACCTCGACACGCCATCCTGGTACCACGACGCCGACCGGGTGCCCCACCTCGCTGCGGTTGCGGGTGCGGCGTGGCAGCAGCGGACCGTCACGATCCGGTACCTGCGGTGGGAGCAGCCGCAGGAGATCGTACGCACCGTCGAGCCGCACGGGATCGTGCTCAAGGGGGGACGCTGGTACCTCGTGGCGCGGGCTGCCGAGCGCGAGATGCGCACCTACCGGGTATCGCGACTACTCGGCGTCGACGTGCTCGCCGACGAGTTCGAACGCGAGCCCGGCTTCGATCTTGCCGCGTACTGGGCGGACCAGCTGGAGCGGTTCGACCACGACCGATTCCGGGGCACGGCGACGCTACGCATCTCGCCACAGGGCGCCGAGCGCCTGCCGCACTTGCTGGAGCCCGCTGTGGCCGACGCTGCGAGCCGCACTGCGGGCCCGCCGGACGAAGCCGGTTGGGTCGAAGTCACCATTCCCGTCGAGCCGGCGGAGCAGGCCGTGACGGATTTGCTCCGCCTCGGTGCTGACGCGGAGGTACTCGGCCCTCCGAAGCTGCGCGAACACATGGCAACCGTGGTGGAGGCTTTGGCGCGACGGTACGCACGTTGATCGGCACCAACGGGAACTGGGATACGAGCCGGTGGTCGCCCTTCCTCGGGGCCGAGCGCGTTGGCCGCCCTGTCCCGCGGCGAGGTCATTGACGGCTGGGGTGGAGCGAATGTGGAGCACGGCATCGCGCCGAGCGGGCCTGAAGGTCGCCGAGTTGCGTCGTACTGCACCAGGCCAAGCAGGGGATCCTCTATTTTGCCAGGTCGGCTCGACCCGTTGACCGTACTGGGGGTCAACGGGTCGCAGGTTCAAATCCTGTCGTCCCGACGGCACGATGGGCGGTTCTTTCAACACGAGGGAGCCGCCCATCGGCGTTTCTAGCTGCAAGGACGTCGATGCTGGAGATCTGAGGCGGGGCTCAGGACGATCTGGTTCTGGTAGTTCGGCACGCCGTTGCGCGCCCGACTGGAGCAAATCTGGAGCAAGCCGTCTGGCGCCGCGAAAGGGGTCAGGGTTTGCTCCAGGACCGCGGTGTAGTTCTGATCGGTTCGGGACGGGCTGGAGGCTTGACGTCTTGGCTGTCGTCGTCGCGGACTGCTGTTGTCAAGGGGTCGCGTCGTCGGCTTCGTCGTGGCAGCGTGCCTGCGCTTCGAGCAGAGTGGTGCGGCTGCACGCGGAACCGGCTTCGCTCCGGGCAGTGCAGTGTGGATGGGGGCGGGTACTTCGTTGGGTCTTCATCCCGGTCCGGCGTCGACGTAGCGCCCAGCCATAGGTCGGCGCTGGAGGCATCGATAGCGGAGCGCGATGGGGCGGTGCCGAGTCATCATGTAAAGGGATGCGCGAGCGCCGTTCCGGGACCTATCAGGCCGCGTCATCTGCGTGCCAATGTCCGGGGAGAAAGCACGTCAGCCACGTGTGTAGCCAGACCGCACAACGTGTGCCGCAGACGAAGATGCCGAGTGGCGTCCAGCAGTGGCGTAGACAAGTTCGACAGGCCACCGCGTGATCTTCTTGAAGACCTTCCACAGTCCCACCGCAGCTGATCTTCGCTCACATCGAGCGGTGGATGGCCCGCAACTGCCGAAGTAGTACACAGGCTGCGCCATGCGGACCCAACTACCCACCGTTCGCCGATCGGCCGCTGTCTGCTGTTCCCAGCGACCACGGGGCGGGCCACGGTGAGCCTGGTCCAGCCGCGGTTCCGGGGGTGACGCATCCGGTAGCGCCCGACGTGGCGTCGACAACCGGATCCTCGGTTGCCTGAACTGAATGGCGGCGAGTAGCGGCCGGCGGCGGACCGGCTCAGTTCGGAGGGCAGTCATGCGCACCAGCCTGTTCACCTACTTCCACGACAGCCTGCGGGCATCGCCGGTCGACGACTACGTGCACGACCTTCGTGCGGCCCGCGACGAGGGGTTCAGTCACGCGTGGACTGTGCAGCTGCCCTGGGATCCGGACGCTCTGGTCACACTGGGCATCGCCCTGCGGGAGGTCGAAGG
Organism: Pseudonocardia cypriaca; assembly: GCF_006717045.1. Lineage (NCBI taxonomy): Bacteria > Bacillati > Actinomycetota > Actinomycetes > Pseudonocardiales > Pseudonocardiaceae > Pseudonocardia > Pseudonocardia cypriaca. Next base: position 648,309 of record NZ_VFPH01000002.1, on the reverse strand, counting down.
TATGACGCTCGGCACCGGCGTGCAGCCGATCCAGCTGCGCCAGCCGATGTCGCTCGCCCAAGCCGCGCTCACCCTGAACCTCATAGGGGGCGGCCGCTTCCGGCTCGGCATTGGCCTGACCCACGCACTGATCTGTGACGGCATGTGGGGCGTGCCATGGGACCGTCCGGTCCGGCGGCTCAACGAGTACCTCGACGGGTTGCAGCCACTGCTGGCCGGCGAGAAGGCGGATGCGACCGGCGAGATCTACACCACCCGGGGCAATGTACGCGTTGCCGGAGCCACCGCGCCGCCGGTGTACGTGGCCGCGATGGGGCCGCAGGTTCTGCGCATCGCCGGTCGGCGCACCGCCGGTACGATCACCTTCCTGACCGGTCCGCGCACCCTGGCCGACCACGTGGTGCCCACTCTTCGTGCCGCCGCTGAGGAAGCGGGTCGGGAAGCCGAGGTCGTCGCGGCACTGCCGATCTGCGTCACCGACGACGCCGCCAAGGTCCGCGAGCTAGCAGCCGAGACCTATGCGTTGTATGGGACACTGCCGTCCTACCAGGCGATGCTTGCCCGCGAAGGTGCGCAGGGGCCCGCCGACGTGGCGCTCATCGGCGATGAGGACGCGGTCAGTGCCCGGCTGGAGGAGATCCGGGCCGCCGGGGTCGCCGAATTCGCTGCGCACATCTTCGGCCCTGGCGACGAAGAGCGCGCTCGCACCCGGGCGTTGCTGCGCCAGGCGGCTTAGACCTGGTCTCAAACTCGCGTCGGACGTGATCTTGATGGTCGGGGTCGGTGATCCTTCTCGGCCGTGACGCTGCGGCAGCGGCAACTCATAGACGAACGCCTTTGGAACTGATCCGACCCCTCCTGCCCGCCCGGCCCCGACACGAGGACCGGGTAGACGTCCGCGGATCGACGATCGGGCCGCACTGGAAGGGATCCTGTTCGTGCTGTGCACGGGCTGTCGCTGGCGCGATCTGCCACCGCAGCCGGGGTATGGGTCCGGGCACACAGCATGGCGGTGTCTGCGGGCCTGGCGAGACCGTGCAGCTGATCTACGAGGGCCCGGGCACGGACGCCGAACTCTGCCGGGCAGCCGCCGAGCTCGCCACGGCCGCGGCGCGCAAGCTCCCCGCACGGAGCTGACGCCAGCCACCGAATCCGGTCGAGGGCGGCGAGCCTCGTCAGGCACGGATGGCCTCGTCCAGGAAGGCGTCGACGGCGTCGTCCGGGTCGCAGCGGAAGTCGGGTGTGAAGGAGATCGTGGACCGGCGGCTCCCCACGGCGCGGGTCAGTGCCGCAGCCCGCCCTGCGTGATCGTCGCCACCACCTTGGCCCAGTCGTCCGGGTGGGCGTACCAGCGGTAGACCGGGAGCTTCTCGGGTTCTTCGCCGGGACGAACGATCACCAGCCGGACGCCGTCCACGGTGAGCCGGCCGCCGTTCAGAGCCCTGCTGTGGACCGGCTGGATGGGAACGACGAGATTGGCGTCGGTGAGGATGAAGTACGGAAGGCGGTCGAGGTAGAGCCAGCCGAACGCGATGAACCCCGGGCCCAAGACGATGCCGACGACGAGCCCGACCTCCGGCATACCGCTGAACGCGATTCCGAGGCAGACGAGGATGGCGGCGACGCCGGCGACCATGAAGGAGATTCCGAGCCACCGAGCGAACCGTACTTTCATTCACTTCCCCCCAGATCGTCCGCCCCATGCCGAGCGGCGATGCGCAAGATCTTCATCGCGCGACGGCGTCGAGCAGCTTGTACGTCGTGCGGCTGATATGGGCGTTGAGCAGGCGTACGCCCGCGTCCGCGTCGCGGTCGAGTGCCGCGTCGCGCAGTGCGCGGTGCTCCGCGGCGATGTCCCGGCCGGGATCGCCGAGGGGGCGTGACCAGCGGCGGTAGAGCTCGGCGCTGTCGCGGAGCGAGGACGCGAGTCCGATGAGGCGTGGTGATCCGCAGCCCTCGAAGAGCGCGAGGTGGAAGTCCGAGTGCGCCGCGGCCCACGCCTCGCTGAACAGCTGCGGATCTCCCTCGACCATCATCGGGGTCCGTTCGAGGGTGTGGTGCGCAGCGATCACGCGGCTCTCCCACACCAGGTCTCCGCGCTCGATCGAGTAGCGGAACGCGAGCCCCTCGACGTCGCAACGGACGGCCGTGAGGTCCTCGAGATCCTCCGTGGACAGCGGGACGACGCGGAAGCCCTGCTGAGGCGCGCCCACGACGAGCTTTTCCGCGCTGAGCTTGGCGAGCGCCTCGCGCAGCACGCTCATGCTCACTTCGTACTGCTGGGACAAGCCGGCGAACTTGAGGCGCTCCCCGGGCCGGAGTCGTCCGCTCAGGATGTCGGCGCGGAGTCGGTCGTACGCCGCACCGTTGATCGTCTTCCCCCGACCCGCCATCGGTCATGGATACCAGAATCCCGAATGAGTAGCAAAATTTCGAGAGTCTCTTGACTCGTCGAAGACTGGCGTGCGACGTTCTTGCGGTGCCGCGGCCCCGACCGCGGAGACGCGGACGCAGTGGAGCGTCCCGGAAGGAGCAGGGCCGGATGATCAGTCACCTCGCCGTCTTCCGTTGGCACGACGACGTCGACCCCGCGGACGTGGAACGGCTGTGCGCCGCGCTCGCAACACTGCCTGCGCAGATCCCCGAGCTGGCGTCGTACCGGTTCGGTCCGGACCTCGGTCTGCGCGCCGGCAACGCCGACTTCGGTGTGCTCGCCCAGCTGCCGGACGCGGCCGCGGTGGCGACCTACCTCGACCACCCGGCCCACCAGGACGTGGTGCGCACCTTCACCAGCGTCATGGTGGCCCAGCGGGCCACCGTCCAGTTCGTCTCCGGCTGACCTAGCACCCGCCGCCGGGGCTCCCCCACGCCTTTCCTCAGCCCGCAGCCACCGGCCGGGCCACCTCGCACACCCTCGCGGCGCCGCGCCGCACTCCAGTCGAAGGGGCAGGTACGCATGCGGTTGCTCAGTCATGCCAAGAACGGCCGATCGCGCGGAGCCGTGCTCAGCGCCGGTGTCGCCGTCGACCTCGCGGCCGCCGTGGAACTCGCCGGTCTGCCGGCGCCGGCAGACGGCCTCCTGTCGGTGCGCGACTACCTCGCAGCGGGGCACCCGAACGACCTCGTCGCGGAGGCCGCGGCCCGGCTGGCGGCGACCGGGAACGGCATCCCGGAGCACGAGCTGCGCCTGCTGCCGCCGGTTCCCGATCCCGACAAAATCCTCTGCATCGGCCTGAACTACCGCGACCACGCGGCAGAGGCCGGCCTCGACCTGCCGACCGAGCCGATGGTGTTCGCCAAGTTCCGCAACTGCCTGATCGGCCCGTCGGACGAGATCGTGCTCCCCGACGAGGTCGAGCGGGTCGACTACGAGGCCGAACTCGCGGTCGTGATCGGCCGCCGCGGCAAGGGAATCCCGGTGGCCGACGCCCACCGGTACATCGCCGGGATCACGGTGTTCAACGACGTGAGCGCCCGCGACCTGCAGCTGGCCACGAGCCAGTGGACGCTCGGCAAGTCCGTGGACACGTTCGGCCCGTGCGGCCCCTGGCTGGTCACCCTCGACGAGATCGCGGATGTCGCGGATCTGCGGATGCGGACCCGCGTGAACGGGACGGTGGTCCAGGACAGCTCGACCGCGGAGATGGTGTTCGGCGTCGCGGAGCTCGTCGCGTACCTCAGCCAGGCGATGACGCTCGAACCGGGTGACCTCATCGCGACCGGAACCCCGGCCGGGGTCGGGTTCAAGCGCAACCCGCCCGTCCTGCTGCGGGCCGGCGACGTCGTGGAGGTCGAGATCGACGAGGTCGGGCTGCTGTCGAACCCGGTCGCGGCACCCACCCCCGCCGGTCGGCGGCCGGTGGCCGCGACGGCACCGGGCGAGCGATGACCGGCTCCCCGGGATCGACGATGCGAGCCCTGCTGCTCACCGGGCCGCGGCAGTGGCAGGTGGCCGAGCTGCCCGTACCGGTCACCGAGCCCGGCCATTGCCTGGTCCGGGTGGCCTACGTCGGTCTCTGCGGCACCGACCTGGCGTTCTACGACGGATCGAGCGGGTACCTGCGTGACGGCCTGAAGCGGTACCCCTTCGTCGTCGGGCACGAGTGGAGCGGCACCGTCGTCGAGGTCGGCACGGGTGTGCAGGGGTTCGCGGTGGGCGATCCCGTCGCCGGGCACAACGTGGTGACCTGCGACGCCTGCGACCGGTGCCGTTCCGGGCGGAGGCTGCACTGCCGCAACCGCACCGAGATCGGGGTGCTCGGCACCTGTCCGGGCGTCGCGAGCGAGTACATCTGCATGCCGGCGAAGACGCTTCTGCCGCTGCCTGCTTCGCTCGACCTCCGATCGGCCGCGGTACTGGAGCCGGCGACGGCATCGGCTCATGCGGTCGCCCGCCTGGGGGTGCGCGAGGGCGATGCGGTGGCGGTGCTCGGCACGGGGACGCTGGGGCTCGCCGCCGTGCAGATCGCGCGGAGCACCGGTGCGCGGGTCACCGCCGTCGGCGTCGAGGCCGCGGGGCTGGCGCTGGCCCGGGAGCTCGGAGCAGAGGCGGTGCTCCGGCCGGAGGAGGCCGAGGACGACGCGTACGGCGCCGTGATCGAGGCGACGGGCGCCGAGCCGGCCATCGCCCTGGCGCCGCGGCTCGTCGCGCCCGGCGGGCGCCTCGCCTTCCTCGGTGTGCCGCACGGCCCGGTCCCGGCGTTCCCATCGGCGCAGCTGGTGATGAAGAACCTCGAGGTGCACGGGGTGCTCTCGGGCATCGAGCAGTGGGACGCGCTGCTGCGGCTCGTCGTGCACGGACACGTCGACCTGGGTGCGCTGATCGACGGGGTCCTGCCCCTCGCCTCGGCCGGTGACGCGCTGACGGCGCTCGCCGGCGGGCGGCGGAGCAGGCCGAAGGTGCTGCTGGAGATCGGCGGCCGCAGTGGTTCCGCCGACCTGACCGAAGGGGCTGCGTGATGGACCTGCAGTTGCACGGCACGACCGCGTTCGTGACAGGTGGGGCACAGGGGATCGGGCTGGCCATCGCCGACCGCCTCTGCGCGGAGGGGGTCCGCCTCGCCGTCGCGGACATCGACGGCGACCTCCTGCACAAGAACGACGAGCGGTGGACGGTGGACGGGCGGCCGCCGCTGCTGATCACCGTGGACCTGTCGACGGCGGAGGGAGTGGCATCCGCGGTCGAGAGCACCCTCGCGGGGTTCGACGGGCCACCGCACATCGTGGTCAACAACGTCGGTGTCGCGGTCAGCCGCGACTTCGCCGACATCGACGACGCGGGGTGGCAGCGGACGTTCGACACCAACTTCATGAGCTACGTCCGCGTGTCCCGGGCGTTGCTCCCGCGCATGGGCGGCGGCGCCGTCGTGAACATCGCTTCCGATCTCGCGAAGCAGCCGGAGGTCGTCCCGGCCGACTACGGCGCGATGAAGGCCGCGGTGCTGCACCTCACGAAGGTGCTGGCGCTGCGGTACGCGCCCGCCGTGCGGACGAACGCAGTGCTCCCCGGACCGGTGTGGACGGGACTGTGGTCGCGTCCGGGCGGCCTGGTCGACCTGCTGGCCGCGGAGTACGGGACGGACCGTGACACCGCTCTCGCCCGCTACCTGAAGGACCGGCAGCTGACCTTCGGCATCGCCGATCCGGAGGACGTGGCCGACATGGTGGCGTTCCTGGTCTCCCCGCGCACCGGCCGGATCAACGGCTCGGCCTTCGACATCGGCGGCACGGTCCGCTCGCTCATCTGATCGCTCCGGCCCGAGTGAAAGGCGGTCGTCATGGCACTCCACGCACTCCAGTCGGTCACGGTCGGTGTTCCTGATCCGGCTGCCACCGCGGCCTTCTACCGCGAGTTCGGCCTGCAGCCCCTCCCAGGGGCGTCGTCCACGACCGGCGGGCACGCCTTCGGCACCGCCGATGTCGGTGAGCAGCTGCGAATCGTCGCGGCGCCGCGGCGGCGCCTGCTGGAGCTGGTGGTCGGCGCGGACGACGCCGACGACCTCGCGCGCGTCGCCACCGCGCTCGGCAGGCTCGGAGCACCGGTGCGGCCGGCCGCCGATGCCCTGCACACCGTCGAGCAGGTCACGGGCACGCAGGTGACGGTGCGAGTCGCGCCGCGCCTGCTGCAGCCGGCGGCCCCGGCCCCGGTCTACAACGGCCCGGGACGCATCGAGCGCGCGACCGAGCGGGCGGACGTCGTGCACCGCAGCGGTCCCGTGCGACCGCGCAAGCTGGGCCACTGCGTCCTCGGCACCTCCGAACCCGAGACCGTCCGGCGGTTCTTCGTCGAGGGCATCGGGTTCAAGGTCAGCGACGAGGTGAAGGACGCCGCCGTCTTCCTGCGTTGTTCCACCGACCACCACAACCTGCTCATCCACCGGGCACCGGTCGACTTCCTGCACCACACGTCGTGGCAGGTCGAGGACGCCGACGAGGTCGGACGCGGGGCCATGCAGTTGCTCGAGGCAGATCCGAACCGGCACGTCTGGGGCTTCGGCCGGCACTGCATCGGGGCCAACTTCTTCTGGTACTTGCGCGACCCCGCCGGCAACTTCGTCGAGTACTACAGCGACATGGACACGGTCGTCGACGACGCGCTGTGGTCGCCGCAGGTGTGGGAGGGGGCCAAGGGCCTCTACTTGTGGGGACCGCCCCCGCCGCCGTCCTTCCTGCACCCGGAGGACCTCGCGGAGCTGATGACCGGGGCGCACGGCCCGACATGAGCACCTCGAGCAGTCCGGTCCCACCCGTCTCAGAAGGGAATCGCCATGTCCAGTGTCATCGTCGGTGACACCCGCTCACCGGGCCAGGTGCTCGGCGTCCACGGCGGCGCAGGAGCCATGTGGTGGCTGCGGATCGCCACCGGGTCGCACCTCTACGGCGAGTGGGACGGCATCGAGTGGGTGGGTTTCGAGCCCGGTGCCCGCGCCGGACTGCACGAGCACAGCCACACCGAAGAGATCTGGTTCTTCCTCAAGGGCAGCGGTGTCGTCGAGCTCGACGGCGAGCGGCACGAGGTCGGGCCGGGCTCACTCGTCCTCACCCCGCACCACAGCAGGCACGCGGTTTGGAACGCAGGCACCGAGCGGCTCGAGTTCGTGGTGATCGAGGTCTTCCCGCCCGCGGTCAGCGGTGTCCTACCACCTCGCCGCCCCACCGAGGAGCCCGACCAGCTGAGCCAGCAGGCGACGATCGAGGAGAGTGAGTGATGGCCGGGCTCGTCACTGTTCTGCAGACCGGACAGACCCTCCGCGCGGACGGCGTCTTCGCCGGCCCGTGGCGGGAGTTCCGCCGCATCGCGATCCCGGCCGGGGGTCGCGAGTCGATCGTCGGCGACGGCGCGGAGTCGGCGGTGTTCGTGATGTCCGGCTCGGTCACCGCCCGGATCGGCGACACCGACACGCCGATGCCGGAGGGCCGGGCGATGGCGGTCGGGCTCGGCAGCCGGGTGGACCTCGTCGGCGGCCCGGACGGTGCGGAGCTTTTCGTCACCACCCTCGACGTCCAGCTGGGGTCCGCCTAGGCCTCGCCCGGCGCCGGGGACGGGGCCCCGGCGCGACTCGACACCGGTGTGCGCCTCCACGGGACGCGCCTCGACCACCCTCCCCCCCCGTCCTCCATTGGAGCAGGACATGCGGAACGCTCGCCCGAAACATCGTCCCACCCTCGTCGTGACCCTCGCCGCCCTCGCCGCTGCGGCGCTGGCCGGATGCGGCCTGACCTCGCCCACCGGCGCCGCGAGCGGCGCCTCAGCCGGAACCGCCGTCGAACCCGTCGGGTACAGCGCGCTGTTCCTGCAGGACCCCGCCCAGTCGGCGATGGTCCGGATCTTCGAGTCCGAGGCGCAGCGCCGCGGATTGCAGACCCTCTCCCCGACGTCGGCGAACAGCGACGCCTCGAAGCAGGACGCCGACATCCGCAACCTGGTCAACGCCGGCGCGAAGAGCCTCTTCGTCATCCCGGCCGATCCGCAGGCGGTCGTCCCGGCGATCAGGTACGCCACCGAGCGCGGTGTGCGCGTCGTGACCCTGATGCTCGGGCCGAGCGGCGGCCCCACGACGGTCAGCATGCAGGTCGACAACACCCAGATCGGCGAGCAGGCCTGCCGGTACCTGGGTGCCAAGCTCGCCGGTACCGGCACCGTCCTACAGGTGCAGGGCGACATGCGCTCGACGAACGCGCAGAAGCGGCAGCAGGGGTTCGACGCCTGCATGACCGCGAACTACCCCGGGATCACGGTGCTGACGAAGACCGGCGGGCGCTGGGACCCGGCGAAGGCCGCCGAATCCACCGCCGGAGCGCTCAGCACGGACCCGGGCATCCGCGGGATCTTCCTGCACAGCGACGGCTACCAGCCGAGCGTGCACCAGGTTCTCGAGCAGCGCGGGCGGGTGACGGCGCCGGACGCGCCCGACCACGTCTGGACGGTGAGCGTGGACGGCACTCCGGCCGCCCTCGACGCCATCCGCGCCGGGGAGCTCGACGCGTCGGTCAGCCAGCCGGCCGACCAGTTCGTGCTGCAGGGACTCGAGTACCTGCAGGCCCTCGCGGACCAGCGCGAGATCGCGGTCGGACCCACCGGGCACGGGTCGACGGTCGAGCTCACGGGCGACGGCTACCCGGCCGACCTGTTCCCGCCCCTCGTCGTCGATGCGGCGAACGTCGACGACGCCGCCCTCTGGGCCAACCAGGCCGGGTGAGGGGGATGCCGCTCTCGTCCTCCCCACCTGCAGCTCGTTCGCCCGGTGGCGCCCCCGTCGCCGAGCTGACGGCGGTCACCAAGCGGTTCGGTGCGACCGTCGCCCTCGACGGGATCGACCTCGCGGTGCACCGCGGGCGGAGTCACGGGTTGGTGGGCCGCAACGGGGCGGGCAAGTCCACCGTCGTCGGCGTGCTCACCGGTCTCCACCGCCCGGACCGCGGGTCGCTGACCTTCGACGGACGGACGCCGCCGTACGCCGCGCCGCAGCAGTGGCGTCGGCACGTGGCCTGTGTCTACCAGCATCCGATGCTCGTCCCGTCCCTCACGGTCGCGGAGAACCTGCTGATGGGCCGCATGCCTCACCGCAACGGCCGGATCGACTGGCGATCCACCCGGCGGCGTGCGGCGGAGCTGCTCGATCAGTGGGGCGTCGACGTCGCACCCACGACTGCCGCGGGGGAGCTCGACGTCGAGCAGGCGCAGCTCGTGGAGATCGCGAAGGCGCTGTCGCACGGCAGCGAACTGATCGTGCTGGACGAGCCGACCGCCCGTCTCGACGCGGGTGCCGCTGCCCGCCTCTTCGCGACGGTGCGCCGGCTGCAGGAAACCGGTGCGACGTTCCTGCTGATCTCCCACTACCTGCACGAGGTCTTCGACGTGTGCGACGACGTCACGGTCCTGCGCGACGGCAGGCGGGTCGGTACCCATCTCGTCGCCCGTACAACGCCCGCCCAGCTGGTCGAGGAGATGATCGGCGACGCACCGCCGACCGAGGTCGTCGCGTCGGCACGGCCGGAGCCGGGTCCACCGCGCCTGGTGGTCAGCGGCCTGTCCGGCGGGCGGTTCCACGACGTCGACATCGCGGCCGCGGCGGGGGAGGTGGTCGGGATCGCGGGGCTCGTCAGCTCCGGCCGCTCCCAGATCGGCGAGGCGATCGGAGGTTTCGAACCCGCACGCGGGCTCGTGCAGGTGGACGGGGTGCCCGTGCCGCTCGGCCGGGTGGACCGGGCGCTCGCCCACGGCATCGCGCTCGTACCGCGGGATCGCCACCGCGCGGGCCTCGTGGCAGGCATGCGGGTGGAGGACAACCTGACGCTGGCCGCCGCCCACCTGCGACCCGGCCGGCTGGGCATCGCGCTGCCGGGTGCTCGCCGTGCTGATGCCGACGCGCTCATCGCCGACCTCGGTGTCAGTCCCCCTCGCCGGACCCTGCCCGCGAAGGCGCTCAGCGGGGGCAACCAGCAGAAGCTCGTGCTCGGCCGTGCGCTCGCCACGTCGCCACGGGTCCTCGTCGCGGTCGAGCCCACCGCCGGGGTCGACATCGCCAGCAAGACGGTGCTGCTCGGCGCGCTCGCCCGGGCCGCCGCACAGGGGGCGGTGGTCCTGGTCTGCACCGACGACCTCGACGACCTCCGCATCTGCCACCGGGTCGTCGTCGTGCGGCACGGCCGCAATGCCGCCGAACTGCCGGCCGGATGGGACGACCGGGACCTCGTCAGCGAGATCGAAGGGACGCACGATGTCGAAAGGAGGCACAGTGCCGCTCGTTGAGCCACCCACCGCACCTTCCCGGCCGCAGGTACCGCGCATGGCGGGTAAACGCCTGTCCTTCCAGCTCGGGATGATCCCGGCCGTCGTCGCGGCGATCGTCATCGGCGCCCTGGTCAGCGACGCGTTCCTCACCCCGGGGAACCTGCTCAACGTGCTCCAGCAGAGCGCGGAGCTGGCCATCCTGGTGATCGCGGAGACCTTGATCCTCCTGACCGGGAAGTTCGACCTGTCGCTGGAGTCGGTCGTCGGGTTCGCCCCGATGCTCGCTGCCTGGCTCGTCCTGCCCAGCGTGCTCGGTGGCACCGAGGCGATCCCCGCAGCCACCGGCCTGATCGTCCTGTTCGGCGTGGGCGCCGCGGTGGGGTTGCTGAACGGGCTCATGGTCACCCGGCTCCGGCTGAACGCGTTCATCACGACCCTCGCGGTGCTGATCCTGCTGCGCGGCGCGACACTGGGAGTCGCCGACGGACGGACACTGGCGAACCTCCCGCCCGCCTTCACCTACCTCGGCAGCACCAGCTTCGTCGGGCTGCCCTTCACGGTCTGGATCGCCGCGGTGCTGTTCGCGGGGGTGCACCTGTTCCTGAACTACCACCGGCACGGGCGTGCGATCTACGCAGTGGGGGGCAACCCCGTCGCCGCGCACGCTGCCGGCATCCGGGTGTCGCGCACCGTGCTGGCCGTGTTCGTGGTCGCAGGCGTCCTCGCGGCACTGGCCGGTCTGCTGCTCACGGGCCGGCTCGCCGCCGTGACGGCGGGCCAGGGCCAGAACATGATCTTCACCGTCTTCGCGGCCGCCGTGATCGGGGGGATCAGCCTCAACGGCGGCCGCGGCTCCGTCCTCGGGGCGCTGCTGGGCGTCCTCCTGCTCGGCGTCATCTCCAACATCCTCACGCTGTCGCAGATCTCGACGTTCTGGATCGACGCCGCGAACGGCGCGATCATCCTCGCCGCTCTCCTCATCCAGCGTGCGACGGGCGAGAAGAGCGAAGAGACCTGAGTGGCGTCCGGTCCCCACGACAAGCCCGGAAGGCCTTCGTCGTACCCGCCGTCTCCGGACACATGATCATTTAGCATGAGGTGCGACCGCGGTCACCGCGACGCCGGCAGTCCGTGTCGCCGGCACCGACCCGGCGCGGGCATGGTCGCCCGCTGACGCCCTTCACCCATCGACTCACCCCACGAACAGGGAGGTATCCGTGCGCGCTGTGCGCATCGACCGATTCGGCGGCCCCGAGGTCCTCGCCGTCCAGGAGGTCCCCGACCCGGTGCCGGCATCCGGCGAGGTGCTGGTGCGGGTCGTGGCCAGCAGCATCAACCCGGTGGACGCCAAGACCCGCGCCGACCTGATCAGGGGTGGCGTGCCGGAGCTGCCGATGATCCTCGGTTGGGATCTCGCGGGGATCGTCGTGCATCCCGGGGCCAGCTCGTTCGAGGTGGGTGACCGGGTGGTCGGCATGTCGGCGCAGCTGGCCGCCGGGCGGGGGACGTGGGCGGACCTCGTGGCCCTGCCGGAACGCGTGCTCGCTCCCGCGCCGGCGGCGGCCGGCCTCGTCGAGGCCGCGACGCTTCCGTTGCCGGGGCTCACGGCGTCCCAGGCGGTGGAGTGGCTGGACCTGTCGCCGGGGCAGCGGCTGCTGGTCACGGGGGCGATCGGTGCCGTCGGTGGGATGGCGGTGCAGCTGGCCGTCCACGCAGGTGTCGTGGTCGATGCGCTGGTCTCCCGCGACGCCCAGCGGGAGCAGGCGCTCGCGCTCGGGGCCACCGAGGTCGTGACCGACGTCGCGCAGCTCGGGCGGGGCCACTACGACGGGGTGCTCGACACCGCCGGCGTGCGCCCCGACGGCGCGGTCAGGGACGGGGGGAGGCTCGCCTCGGTCGCCACCGAGGCCGGTCCCGTGCCGGACCTGTCCGGGCGCGGCATCGCCACCACGAACATCCAGATCGTCGAGGACGGCGCCCGGCTGGTCGACCTGGTGAAGCTGGTGGACGATCGTGTGCTGCGGCTGCGCGTCGACTCGGTCCATCCCGTCCACCGGGTGCGGGAGGCCCACGAACGCTTTGCCCGTGGCCGGCTCGACGGGAAGATCGTGCTGGTGTTCTGAGGCCGGGAACGGGCGCTCGATGGCCGCGTCAGCGCGGACAGCCAACGAGCTCCCGGTCAGGACCGCCAGCGGCGGCTGCGGGAGTCGCGCACCTGGAGGACCGGGGGAAGCCGGACGGACTCGACCTCCTCGCCCGCCATCCGGCTCAGGAGCAACCTTCGTCGCCTGCACGCCGAGCTCGTCCAGTGGCGACCGCAGGCTCGTGAGGGGATGCTCAGCTGCGCGGAGATCGAGATGTCGTGGTAGCCGACCAGCGCGAAGTCCTGCCCCACGATCAGGCCGTTGTCGCGGTACGCCCCGATCACGCCGAGCGCCGAGTAGCCGGACATGGCGAAGATCGCCGTCGGCGGATCTGTCGAGCGGAGGAGTGCCAGAGCCGCCTCGTAGCCCAAATGGGCCGCTCCTGGCAGGCTTTCAGTCGATTTCCGATGTCTCGGTCCCGTATCGATCAGCTCGGTCGGCCAGCGCGTCGGTCGCGTCCAGCCCGCCGTCGACCAGCTGGAAACGGGTGAGTTCGACGCGTGAGCTGATGCCGAGCTTCTGGAACACCTTGCGCAGGTGGTAGTCGATCGTGCGGGTGCTGAGGAACAGCTGTGCGGCGATCTCCCGGTTGGTCGCGCCGCTCCCGACGGCGGTGGCGATGCGCAGTTCCTGAGGAGTCAGCGCGGCCAGCGCGTCGTCGGTCGCGTTGCTGGTGGTTTCGCCGGTGGCGCGGAGCTCGTCGCGGGCGCGGCGGGCCCATGTCGTGGCGCCGATGATCTCGAAGGTTTCCAGGGCGGCGCGCAGCAGCGGCCGGGCGTCGGAGCGGCGGCGGGCCCGGCGGAGGTGCTCGCCGTACAGCAGCTGGGTTCGGGCCAGTTCGAGTGGGCCATCCGTGGGCGGGTGCAGCGCCACGGCACGTCGGAACGCGCCCTCGACGTCGCCCTCGCCGGTGAGTGCTCGGCAGCGGGCGACGAGCGCCAGCAGGTCGGGTGATCCGCTCGCGTCGGCCCAGTCGGTGAAGCACCGGAGCGATTCGGCCGCCAGCTCCGGTCTGCCGAGGTGCTGGGCCGCTTCGACGAGCTCCGGGACGTTCTGCAGCACGAGGCCGGGATGTGCTGCGCCGTCGGGGCCCTCGGGGGGCCGCAGGTGCCCGACGGCCTGCTCGAACCGCCCGGAGGCGAGGTCGAGCAGCCCGAGCGCTCGACGTGCCTGGGTCGTCGCGGCCAGCAGCTGCCGACCGGCCGTCGCCGCGAGGACGCTCTCGGCGAGCTCGCGACTGTCGGAATCGCAGCCTTGCACCGCGGCGAGGACGGCAAGCGTGCTGCGGTACCAGCAGCTGAGGGTGCTCTGCCCGGTCTCAGCGGCGTACCGGTTGCCCTCGTCGGCGTACGCCTCGGCGGCGCGATAGCGGCCCGCGCCCATCTCGTCGAGCACCACGTACTCGAGCACCCAGGCCAGGGTCCCGACCGCGCCGACCGCGCGTGCGCGCTCCATCGCCCTGCGCCGCAGCCAACGCCCCCGAGCACGATCGCCGAGGCCGTAGAGCATCCCGCCGGCCCAGCACAGCCGCCCGGGTTCGGTCAGCTGCTCGATCGTGGCGAGGTCCTCCGCGGTCAGCCGGCTCGGCGCACCGCGGCGGACCCGGGCGACGGCGCGGGTGAGTCGCAGGAGCACGACCGGCGGGTCGTCACCGGTCAACGTCAGTCGCTCGACGGCCTCGGAGACCTCCCGCCACGACGTTGCGTCGCCAGCGTGGTAGCCGGCCTCGCCCAGGAGCATGAGCAGCTCGATCGCGGTGTCGGGGCTGCCGTTCAGGGCGTGCGCGAGGGCGGGCCGCAGCAGCCGGAGGGCGTCGGCGGGGTTGCCGGTCCTCAGCTCGATCAGGGCCCGGAGCAGGATGGCGTCGACGTGGGCCGGCGGGGCGCGGAGGTCGACGCGTTCGGCGAGGTCGAGCCGTTCGACGGCACCGGCGGCATCCCCGCCGTGCCAGGAGGCCGACGCGGCCGCGACGAGACGGCGTGCCTGGTCGGGGCCGGGCGGGGTCAGCTGAGCGGCCCTGGTGAGCGCATCGGCCGCCGCGGCCGCACCGCCCCGGCGCATGGCCCGCTCGGCGGAGTGTTCGAGTTCCGCCGCGACCGCCTCGTCGGGTCCGTCCGCAGCCTGCCCGAGGTGCCATGCTCGCCGGTCGTGTTCGGCCGGCTCGGGTTCGAGGGCGGCGGCGAGCGCCCGGTGGGTGGCGCGGCGCTGCGCGGGGCTGGCTGCGTGGTACACGGCCGACCGGACGAGCGGGTGGCGGAACGTCACCGTGGGGCCGTCGACGTGGATCAGGTCGTGGAGTCCGTCCAGCTCCGCCGCCGACGGCAGCGCCCGCTGCAGGACGTCGCGACGCCCGGTGCCGTCGGCCGCGGCCAGCAGGAGCAGCCGCCTGGCGTCGGCGGCGGGTGGCAGGCGGGCGAGGAACGCCTCCTGCAGGCGCTCGACCAGCGGGAGCGGTTCGTCCCTCGGGCCGGCCGACGGGACACGGACCGGGAGCTCCTCGAGCGCGAGCGGGTTCCCGGCGGCGGTGCGCAGCAGCAGGTCCTCGTCGTCGGCGGCGATGCCGCGCTCCCGCAGGACCAGCCGAGCCGAGGTGCGGTCGAGCCCGGCGAGCGGGAGCTCCGGCAGCCCGGCGAGCACGGCTGCGGCCCGCGCCTCCGGGCGGGTGGCGAACAGAACCGCGACCGGTTCGGCCGCCAGCCGTCGCGCGGTGAAGGCGAGCACGTCGAGCGAGGGTTGGTCGATCCACTGCCCGTCGTCGACGAGACACAGCAGCGGCCGCGTGCGTGCCGCGTCGGTCAGCAAGGTCAGCGTGGACAGCGCGACCAGGAACCGGTCGGCGACCGGTGCCCGCGCCCGTCCGAACACGGCGTCGAGGGCCTCGGCCTGGACGGGGGGCAGCCCGCTGATCATGTCCAGGATGGGCTGCACCGCGCGGTGCAGTGCTGCGTGGTCCATGTCCTGCTCCGGCTCGACGCCGGCGGTGCGCAGCACGCGCATACCGGTCGCCTGCTCGGCGGCGAACTCCAGCAGTGCGGTCTTGCCGATCCCCGGCTCACCGCGCAGGACGAGGGCGCCGCCACGCCCCTCGCGGGCCTGCTCGAGGAGCTCGTCGATCCTCGTCTGCTCGCCGACCCGCCCGTGCAGCATGCCCGGAGGCTAACTGCACCCGCCGGTGACACGACCGGCGATTTCGCTGATTCGCCTGCGCGGCGTTGTCCCTAGCGTCGGTACCAGCAGGAACACCGACAGGAGGCGATCATGACCAGGACCGAGACCCCCGATGCCCGGCGGCGCTACCGGGCCGATGCCGGGCCACCACTGGTGATCCTCGCCATCGTCTCGACCGGCCTGCTGGTGGCCGGACTGATCGTCAGCACCGCCCTGGCCGGTGAGACCTTCCCTGCCCCGTTCGCGCCGGCGGACGTCGTCGAGTCCTACTTCCGCAACAACCGCACCGCGGTCGCGGTCACCGCGTTCTCCACGTTCGCGTCCGGCGTCCCGCTCGCGATATACGCGGCCACGGCCTCAGCCCGGTTGCGCAACCTCGGGATCCGCAATCCCGGCGCCACGATCGCCCTGGTCGGCGGGATCGTCGCGGCGGTGTTCCTCTGCCTCTCGGGGATGCTCAGCTGGGTGCTGTCCCGACCGGAGATCGCCGGCGAGCCGCCGGTCGTGCATGCGCTGCAGGGCCTCACGTTCATGACCGGCGGGCCAGGGCACGTCGTGGCGTTGGGGCTGCTGGTCGCCGGGATCGCGGTTCCGGGGCTGCTCGCCGGTCTCCTGCCGCGTTGGGTCGCGATCGCCGGCCTGGCGATCGCCGCCGTGTGTGAGCTGGCCACACTCGTGCTCCTGGTCGACGGCGCCATCGCCGTGGTGCCCGTCGGGAGGTTCGGAAGCCTGCTGTGGCTCATCGCCGCGGCGGTGCTGCTGCCGAAGCGCCGTCCGGCCGCGAACGCATGAGCGAGCACGCCATGCCCACCGGGCCGGCACTCGAGGGTCGCGTCGCCCTGGTCACCGGTGCGAGCCGAGGCATCGGCGCCGCGACTGCCCGTGCGTTCAGCGCGGCCGGCGCAAAGCTGGTGCTGGCGGCGCGGGACGAGAACGCGCTGCACGCGCTCGCCGATGACATCTCCGGGCGCGGTGGCTGCGCCGTCGCCATCCCCACCGACGTGCAGTACCCGGAGTCGGTGTGCCGCCTCGTCGAGCAGACCGTCGGCGCCTACGGGCGACTCGACGTCGCCGTGAACTGCGCCGCGGACAACGGGCACCGCCCCACCCCGTTGGCCGACGTCTCGATCGGGGACTTCGACCGCGCGATCGCGGTCAGCCTCCGCGGGGTGTTCCTCGCCATGAAGTACGAGATTCCCGCGATGCTGCAGGGCGGCGGCGGCGCGATCGTCAACATGTCCTCCACCGCAGCGCATCGCCCGGTGGGCGGCCTCGCCGGCTACGTCACGGCCAAGGCCGCGCTGGAGGGTATGACCCGGACCGCTGCCCTGGACTACGCCGCCGCAGGCATCCGGATCAACGCGCTCGCGCCCGGTCCGATCCTGACCGAGCAACTGCACCGCGCCGGCGCCGACGCCCAGCGGACCGTGGCCGCGACCGTGCCGGCGCGCCGGCTCGGGTCACCCGAGGAGGTCGCGGCCGCGGCGGTCTGGCTCTGCGGCCCGGGTGCCGAGTTCGTCACCGGCACCACGGTGACCGTCGACGGTGGCCTACTCGCGGGCATGGCGCCGTTCGCCCCGACCGCGCGCCACGAGGGACGGCGATGAGCGACCAGATGATCGAGACGTGGGTGCGGTACACGCACCTGGACAAGCTCTACGGCTACCTGCCGGGGATGGCCGAGGCCGCGCCGCCGTGTTCCGGATGGACGCCGTCGAGTACGAGGCCGTCCGCTCCCGGTTCGCGGAGCGAGCCGAGGCCGCGGCCCGCGACCTGCTCGCCGACCCGGCGTCGGGGCGGCAGTGGCCGCGGTCCGGCTGCGAAGCCGGAGCCGGGTCGCGGCAGGCGGTAAGTGGGTGAGGAACGACAGGTTTCCCATGAATCTCGCCATGAGGTGTGCGAGGGCGGAGAGCATCGGTAGGTTCCGCTGACGCCTTGATCCACATCGACGAGCGAACCTCGCCGTGTGGACCGACGCTGAGGATCTTCGGTGGGTGTTCGGCGCCTCGGCCACCGTCGCCGTCTTCGCGGGTGTGGGCGGGCACGGGTCGGCCGAGGAGTTCGGTGCCGGTTCGCGGCGGGGATGACCGAAGTGGCCGTACTCGCGTGCGTCGGCGTGCTCGTCGTGCTCGATGTGCCCGGCAGGGCGATCGACCGTTGCGTCGCCCCCGCCGCCGGGCATCGCGGTGCCGAGGGGAACGCCTAGCCCGCAGAGCCAGTCAAGACCAGTTCAGGAGCGAGGTGGTGGACTCCATGGCCCTCGATGGCCGATTCGAAGGCGCAGGCCGAACGCAACTCCCAGGAAACTGGGCCCCTGCCGGAGACCCCCAGCTTCCCGGCTCGTCGCCGAGCCACCGTCAGCGAAGTAGGCGAGCGAGGTCGGTGGTAGGAGCATGACAGCGAATCTCGGAACGCTCCTGCAGACCTGGCGGGAACGCGCGCTCCTGACGCAGGAGCAGCTCGCGGATCGAACAGGGCTGCACGTGCGCACGATCCGGCGACTCGAACGAGGCGCCGGAAGCGGCAGGCCGCACAGCACTTCCCTGCAGCGCCTCGCCGTAGCCCTCGGCCTCGACGCCACGGAACGCGAACTCTTGATCGAAGCGGCCCGCCCGGCGCCGGCGCCACAGATCTCCGAGATCGCCGTCTCGGGCCACCGCTCGGTTCCGGAGAGCCCACCGCGCCACGACAGGTCGCTCCACCAACTTCCGGCGGCACCACCTCTGTTCACCGGCAGGTCGGCCGACGTGGCATACCTCGATCAGATCATCGAGCAATCCGGGCCCGGGCCCGTTGTCGTCACCATCGACGGGATGGCCGGTATCGGCAAGACGGCCCTTGCCGCACACGTCGCACACCGTTGGTCCAGCCGCTACCCGGACGGGCAGCTCTTCCTCGACCTCCAGGGCTACACCCGCGGAGTGCGTCCGGTCGACCCCCGCGACGCGCTGGGCCGTCTCCTGCGGGCCATCGGCGTACCCGGCGGGCAGATCCCCGACGACCTCGAGGACCGCGCCGCCCTGTACCGCAGCTGCCTGGCCGATCGCACGGTGCTCGTCCTCCTCGACAACGCGGCGAGCGAGGCCCAAGTGCTTCCGCAGCTCCCCGGTTCGGGCGGATCGCTCGTGATGATCACGAGTCGACGTCGGCTCGCCGGACTGGATGTCACGCACGCTCACTCGCTCGGAATCCTGGCCGCGGACGACGCGGTGGACCTGCTCGTGCGAAGTTCTGGCCGCAGCGGGTCACCCGCGGATCAGCGTGACCAGCTCATGGAGACCGCCGAGTTGTGCGGGTTCCTCCCGCTGGCGGTACGGATCGCTGCGGCGAGACTGCGATCCCGCCCGTCCTGGAGCCTCCTCCACCTCAACGAGCGGCTTCGTTGCTTCCGCCACCGCCTCGCCGAGCTCGAGGCCGGCGATCGGGGCGTCACAGCGGCACTCGACCTCTCGTACGCGCATCTGGAGCCGGACCTGCGCTACGGGTACCGGATGCTGGCGCTGCACCCCGGCCTCGACTTCGACGTCGACGCCGCTGCGACGCTCATGGGGCAGCGCTCGACGAAGGTGGAGCCGCTTCTCGACCATCTGCTCGAGGTTCACCTGCTGCAGGAGCACGTCCCCGGGCGCTATCGGTTCCACGATCTCATCCGAGCGCATGCGATGGAGGTTGCTCGGGTCGAGGAGGGCCAGGCGGATCGGCGTGATGCGCTGGTGCGGTTGGCCGAGCACTACTGCCGAGCGGTGCGCTCGGCGGTCGACCTGCTCTACCCGTACGAACGCGAGAACCGGCGTCGCGCGGGGGACGCGGACGAAAACCTTCTGGCAGTCGAAGATCCAGCTCGCGCGGCCACGTGGGTGGAAACCGAGCTGACGAACCTGCTGGCGGTGGCGGAGTCGTCAGACCTGAACGGATGGCCCGAGGGCACTCTGCGGCTCTCAGCCCTGCTCCACCGTCACCTGCGGACCCGCGGCAGGTACAGCGACGGGGCGGACTTGCACGAGCGAGCGGTATGCACCGCTCGCAAGATCGGCGACCGGTTGGCAGAGTTGGACGCGCTCAACGATCTCGGACACATGCGCCGGCTCCAGGGCCGCTTCCCGGATGCGATCGCCCTGTTCGCCGAAGTCCGGTGCGCTGCCCGGACTACCGGCGATCAGCACGGCGACCTGAACGCGCTCATCGGTATCGGCCAGGTGCATCTCATGCAGGGTCGTTACACAGAGGCCGTGGGCAGCTTCGGGGCGGCCCGCAGCACCGCGGTGCGTATCGGCTGTCGGGGCCGTGAGCTGGAAGCACTCCTCGGCCTCGGGTGGGTACGAGTAGCGCAGGGTGATCCGGCCGTCGCCGAGCTGCAGCGGGCAGTCGAGCTCGCTCGCGCGGTCGGGCACTCAACCGCGGAGGTACGTGCGTTGACCGCGCTCGGGCTCTCCCACCGGCTGGGCGGCCGACACGGCGAGGCCATGTCGCTGTTCGAGCAGGCGATGCGAGTTGCGCGCGCCGCCGGCGAGCAGCCCGGCGAGCTCGAGGCTCTGATCAGGATCGCTTCCCTCCAGCGGATTCTCGGCCGCTTCGAGGAAGCCGGCGTGATGTACGAGCGGGCAGTGCGGGTTGCGCGCGAGGTCGGCAGCCGCAACTACGAGTTCGAGGCCTTGCACGGCAGCGGCCGGCTCCAGAACGACGCCGGGCGCCCCCGCGAGGCGCTCGCTCTCCACCAGCGGGCGCTCGATCTCGCAGTCAGCCTCGGCCAGGCGGCGGAGGAAGCACGCGCACATGACGGCCTCGCGCACGCCCACTCCACGCTCGAAGATCATGAACAGGCCCGTGCGCACTGGCGTCGGGCGTTATCGATCTTGATTGCGTTGGGTTCGGCCCGCACGGAGGAGCCCGAGACGACCACAGCGGCGATACGCTCGCATCTCGAGCGACTCGATGCCGAGGCCGAACGGGAACAGGCGACGAGCGCGAGCCACGCGCGCGAGGTCTTGCACAGCGGCTGACTGTCAACCTGGGGTGAGCTCTTCGAGGCGCCGCCCTACTGCGGATGCTCGGGCTGAGCGCCGCCGCGCTGCACTACGTAGCTCGGAGCGGCACCGATCACCGCAGCTACGACGAGCAGTACGCCGCGACCGCCGCCTGCATCGACCGGCGCAACATCCAGGGCAACCTAGTGCCTCGCCCCGAAGGTTCACCACCTAACTCGGCGGCCCAGACGCCCGCTGGCCGAGTACGCCCGGTACGAGGCTCGTGCGGCGCCTTACCAGCGAACGCCTGGATCCACCGATGTACGCGCCAACCTTCCGGGGCGGGGCACTAGGAACCGAAATGCCCGGATCTTGTCCGGTGAATACCCGGATCGATGACCTGGACTCGTCAAGGGTTGGTGTCGGACATTCACGCTGTGAAAATGATCAGCAGTCACAACGCATCAGGGCTTGGAGCGGTGCACGTTGGCGTCGCCGTCTAGCTCTGCGGAGTGGAGAGGTCAGCGCGCCCGGGATGTCCAGGACCGCGGCGAGCGCAGCCTGCACGCGGTGCCCACTGAAGCATTACGACGAGACGGACGCGGATCGGAGGCCGAGCCACCTCACGTCGTGACCACGCTCGTGGTCTACGGCGCCTCGGCCATGGACCTGGGGATCACGACCGCGCTCTTCGGGTCCTCACATCTCCACGCAGGAAGCGCGAGCGGATGGTATGAGCAGTTGCTGTGTGTCCCGGAAACCGACCAAACGGGGCGACTGGCTCAAAACTATACGACCGGGACGTCCTATGGGCTGGACATGCTTACCGGCGCACACACGGTCATCGTCGTGGCCGGACCGCGGGTTCCACCCGACCCGTCCGAGACGGTACTGCAGGCTTTGCGAGCGGCACACGCACGCGGCGCTCGGATTGTCGCCCTCGGTGCCGGCGTATTCGTGGTTGCCGCCGCTGGGCTACTCACCGGCATGCGTGCCACCACCCACTGGTCGATCTGCGAGGAGTTGCGTCGCCGCCACCCGGACGTCGTCGTCGACGACCAAGCGCTCTACGTCGAGGACAGCGGAATCTTCACTGCGGCCGGTGCTGCCGCAACTCTCGACCTGGGCCTCGAACTGATCCGACGAGACCGCGGCGCAGCCGTGGCCAATTCCCTCGCACGGTGGATGATCGCTCCTCCGCAGCGATCGGGCGATCATCGTCAGTTCGTGGCCGCGCCGCTCAGCGAGACGAACGACGGCCTGGCTCACGTCCTGGAATGGGCGTCCGGCCGGCTCGCCGAGCCGCTCACCCTCGCGGACATGGCGCAGATTGCGGGGCTCAGCCCGCGGACACTGTCTCGACGGTTCCACGCAGCGTTGGGCACATCACCGCTGCAATGGCTGTTGGCGCAACGGGTTCGTCTCGCCCAGGAGCTCCTGGAATCGAGTCAGGGATCTGTCGAGCAGATCGCCCGGCGCAGCGGCTTGGGCAGCGTTGGGAACCTGCGCCAACACTTCACGAGAGCGCTCGGTGTGTCGCCACAGGAGTATCGCCGGATGCTCCGTTCCCAAGGCGCGGGCGATTGAGGAGCCAAGGCTCCCGTCGAACCCCGTGGTGACCACGGCGGCGCCGTCGGGGGAGAGGCGACGGCGCTGTTGTTGCCGCTCAGCGGCGTACCGACGCGCGCCAGTCCGGCCCGAGCGAACGCCTCCGGCGCGCTCACGGTGTTGACTCGCTTCGCAGCTCGGCGGCGGGTGTGCTCGGCGCCGGTGCCGATACCGACCATGCGGAGCAGAAGTCGACGCGCGGTCTCCTGCCCGTCCGGGCCCAGGGCCCGCCCGTCGCTTGCGCAAGTGGGTGATGGGGGCGCGGCCCGAGCCGCGGTGGGTATCAATGCGTGGCTGGTCGGGCTCCTGCTGGTCCTACCCTGGGAGGAACCGATGCAGCTCGACGAGACCGACATCTATCCGGCGATGGACCCTCGCCTGCAATACGCCGCGGATCGGCGCGACAGCGGCTTCACGACCGTCGCCACCGCCTCCAGCGACGCCAGCGAGATCGGCGTGATCGCGCTGGTGACGTCCGTGACGAGTTTCGCCGAGCGGACCGACGTCCGGGTCGGCGCGGAGATCGGGCCGACCGACGGCGGCACGATCGTGACTGCCCGCGTGCCGCTGTCGCGGCTCGAGCAGATCCGGCAGGCGGACGGCGTGGTCAGCCTGAAGGCGGTCCAGCCGCTGCGGCCGCTCCTGACGGCGACTCTGGCGGAGCTCGAAGCCACACCCGCCGCCCTCCCGCCCAACTCGCTCGCCGCGGGCGGAGCCGGCGTCGTCGTGGGGTTCGTCGACTCCGGACTGGATATGGCGCACCAGAACTTCGTGGACGCGAACGGTCGCACGCGCATCGAGGCGATCTGGGACCAGTCCGGTCCCACGACCGCGGCGAGCCCCTTCGGCTTCGGACGCCGGCACGGACAGGCCGACATCCAGACCGCGCTGACGCGCTCCGACCCGTATACCGCCCTCGGATACGGCCCGGCTCCCGACAGCCCCGTTCGACGCGGTTCCCACGGCACCCACGTCGCCGACATCGCCGCGGGTAGCGGCGGCGGGTCAGGACAGCCCGGCGTAGCGCCGGCCTCCACCATCCTGTTCGTCGACCCCGCCGTCGCGGACATCACGTGGATCGGGCCCGCCACGGTTTTCTCCTCGTTCGGCGACTCCGGGCAGCTGCTCGAGGCCATCCGGTTCCTGTTCGACGAGGCGGGCCAGCGGCCCTGCGTCGTCAACATCAGCCTCGGCACAAACGGTGGACCGCATGACGGGTCCAGCTTGGTTGAGCGGGGTATCGACGCCATTCTCGCGCAGCGTCCGAATCGGGCAGTGGTGATCGCCGCGTCGAACTCGTTCGACGACGGCATCCATGCAGCGGGGCGGGTGCCCGCCGGCGGGTCCGACGACGTGAGCTGGCGGATACCAGCCGGCGTCGTTGGCCAGAGCGAGCTCGAGATCTGGTACCCGGGCGACGACCGCCTGCTTGCCGAGATCATCGGCCCCGATGGCACAAGCCTGGGGTCGGTGCCGCTCGGTTCCAACGCCCGGCTCATGGACGACGACGGCAACACCGTGCTGTTCATCGGCCACCGCGGACCCGACCCGCTCAACGGCGACAACACGATCGGCGTCTTCCTCGAGCAACGGATGCCACCGGGCACATGGACGATCCGCCTGCGCGCCGACCAAGTCGGCACGGACGGATGCGCCTACCACGCCTGGATCGAACGCAACGACTTGTCGCAGACCTCGTTCGTGGCACCGCACGACAGCAGCCACACGTTGGGCTCGATCTCCTGCGGGCGGTCGAGCATCGTCGTGGGGTCCTACGACGCGCACCGCGCCAGCACTCCGCTGTCGTTCTTCTCGAGCGCCGGACCGACCCGCGACGGCAGGGAGAAGCCCGAGGTGAGTGCCCCTGGCCACGACGTCCTGGCCGCGCATTCGCGCACCCGGACCGGAGTGGTCCGCAAGTCCGGCACCAGCATGGCGGCCCCCGCTGTCGCCGGGATCGTCGCGCTGGCGCTTGCCGAGGCGAGGGCACTGGGAAAGGTGCTGGACGCTGATACGGTGAGACAGGTCGTGATGGACACCGCCCGCAACAACCCGCCCGCGGCCGGCGGGTGGGACCCGCGTTACGGGCACGGGCGGGCCACCGCCGCCGACGCGGTGCGCGCCGTGCAGAAGCTCGTCTGAGGAACGTGAACGACAAGAAGCGCGAAGACCCCGCACCCGGCTCGCTCGAGATCGAGCCGGCTGCAGGCGCGCTCGGCGCCCTTCACAAGGTCCGCTCACCGGCCGCGCTGAGCATGGACGATCTGGTCGCGGCAGACCGGCCCGTGCAGGTCGTCGTCGAGGTCGCGGAGCCCGGTTACCGCCCTCCCGGCCTGGAGGTTCGCTCGGGGATCACCGACACGGTACTCACCGGGACGACAGAGCCCGCCGGCTTGAGCGACCTCGACCGCGATCCCGGCGTGGTCGCCATCGAGATCACGCGACCGCTCGACCTGATCGACTGACGCTCGCGCATCCTCGCCTGCGAATTGGTCATCGCGTCATGTCAGGCACGTGGCATCCGATCAACCTGTACTGCCCAGCGCCGGCGGAAGCCATTCATAGGCGATCAAGACCCTGCGAGCCGCTCCACCACGTGGACCTGGGGCAGCTACTCGGAGGCTAGGAGGTGCGGGTCGGGGCGGTGCCGTCGCGTAGTTCCTGTCCACGGACCTGGTCGAGGACGGCGTGCGCCTGCTGGTCGACGAACCGGGTGAAGATCTGCTGGGCATAGCCGAAGACAAGGGCCCAGGCGAGGATCTGGGCGGACGAGTCGAGGGCGCTCAGACCGGGGATGAAGGCCCCGCGCATCAGCAGGAGCCCGGCGAACGCGGTCAGCGCGCCCGTCGGCAGTTTCAGCACCGCGACCGCGACCGGCAGGCTGAAGGGAACCGTCGTACTGGTCAGCCGCTGCAGTGCGGCGGCGGAGGCGACCGAGGCCGCGACGAGCCCGACGAGCTGCACGACTATGAGGTCGACGTTGTTCACGGTCTTGCCGATCACCTCGTCGATGTCGTCGCCCGGGAGCAGCCTCGTGGCACCCGTCGGGCAGACGACGAAGATCTGCCCGCCGACGTCGGGGGTAAAACAAACTGGTATTGCGGTCGGTCGGAGAAATCCGAACACCGCGGTGGCGAGCGCGAGCAATGTGAGCACCACGGTGGTGGCGATGAGGACGTTCCGGAAGCTCCGGACGGTGACGAACTCCCGACCGGCCGCCGAGCTCGCGGCCCGCACGGCTGCCACGATCCGGTTCCGTTCCACGTCGCCGATGTGGGTGTGCGCCCTGGGCCCCCGCCATGACGGCCATGTCCGTTGCCGGTGAGGTTGGGCGAGCTCGGCCGCGATGCTCAGCAGCCCCTGCGCCCGTTCGTCGGGCGCGGGTAGGTGGCGCTTGACGTGCCGAACGAGGCTGGGCATCTGGCCGATGAGGTACTCCTCCGGTGCGATGCGGAGCAGGTCCGCCTCCGCCGCGTCGCAGTTGCTGTTTATTCGCTCGAACGCCGCCCCCTGTGAAGCAGCGCCACCAGTTGTTGTCGTACCAGACAGCGTCGATTGCTGTTTTGAGGTGTCGGGAGATGGCCTTGTCGATGTCGTCGCCAGACCGCCCGCAGAGGCTCTGGTGCAGGGTCTGCAACTCCGTCGCCCGCGTCATCGCCCCTTCCCGCCACGACGTCCATGGGGGAGGGCCCCACATGACGTCGGGCACGTTTTCGTCCAGGCCTCCTCGATTGCCTCCGTGTGCCCCGGCTCGGCCGCGGGCGGGTGTGAATCCCGTGCGTTCAGACCGGCCGTAGTTGCTAGCCGCTGGGACGACGACGGCGGGACCCGTCGGCTGACTCGGCGTGGCGACGACACGCCCGTTCGCGTCGTCGCCGTGGCCATCCCGGCTGCTGGGACCGGACATGGTCGTCCTTCCCGATCGGGGAACCCTGCTCCTAGTCTGAGAAGTGGGCCACCCGCGCAGATACAGCTCGGGCTGTTCGGCTTGACCAGCAGGAGCCTGTCCCTGAAAGCCAGATCAGACGTGCTGGAACGGTCCGTACTCACCGCCGAAGGCGTCGTGCGCCGCAAGACGGTTGAGCCTCTTTATCGCCGGGCCGGAACGCACACCTCGAGGACGTCGTGATCGTGCGTGACGAGGGCCCGGTCGGGACATGTCGGTCCACGTCGATCTACGCGTCCGGCCGCGTCGGCGCCGGTCCAGCACATGTGGGCGACGGTCTTCCACCTCGACAACCTCCGTGCGGGAGGACCCCCATCCGGAGGTGACTACTCAAGGAGGAACTTCCGCTAGCCCATGTGCCACCAGCGGCTGCGGGGCTGGACGTCGCGCAGAGACCGGAGCACCATGTCGATCAGCTCGGCCGGCTGTCCTGTACTCCCGATTGCGCCGCTACGCACGGCCTCGTCGTAATGGTCGGCGCTGTTCGAAGAGCTGTAGATGACGAACGGGGTGTTGTCGCCCCGCTTTCGCATCCAGTCCAACAGAACGTAGCCGGCGCGCGGGTCCTCAGGGCGTGCCATGTCGGAGATCACGACGTCGTACGTGCCGCCGCGCTGGAGCTTGCGCTGGGCGTCCCCGGTCGACGTGCTGAGGTCCACGATCATGCCCATGTTCTCCAGGGCCGAGCGCTCATATCGGTTGTTGCTCGGCCTGTCGTCGACCCAGAGCAGGCGAGGAGTGCGGCCGAGCCGCCGCACCGCGGCCCCGACCGCGCGCACCTGGTCCGCGGCGTCTACCGCCGATGACGGACGACCGGCACCATCCCTCTCCCCAGATGTACGGCCCGGAGTGTCGCCGGCCGCGCTGCGGTTCTTGTCCTCCTCCGCATCCAGCAGTGCACCGGTAGCTCGGCGGGCACTGAACGCAATCCCACCAGGTCCGCTGAAGGACACATCATCCCTGGTGAGGACGTCCTGGACCGCCCTGCGGAACAGCACAGCACTGAACACGACCACGATCGGCCAAATCACGACCCCGATGAGCTCGGTCCACTGCTGCATACCCGGCATGATCGCCCATCGCAGTTGCATGTGAGAGCCCAGGGTTCAGAATCAGACATCGGCAAGAGCCCGTCTGTCCTGTCGACTGCATCTACGTCGGCAAGCGCAAGAGCTACATCAACGCGAACGAATGCATCGACTGCGGCGCCTGCCAGCCGAAATGCCCGGTCGACGCCATCGACGGCGACCGGGCCGCGAAGGACGACGAGCACGGGAAGATCTTCATCTCGGACTCGTTGTCGTTCTTCTCCGAGCGACTCCCAGCGGCCAGGGGCGGACGCATCACATCCACGTGCCGTCGTCGCCATGTCGGATGGTCGCAAGGACGACGCAGCCTTCAGGGGGCTCGCGACGCGAGCTCCGGCAACGGGGTGTCGACGAGCGAGAGCGCCGGGACGGCCGACCAGCCGCGCACCGCGGCGTCGGCGATCCGGCCGGCCTCACCGACGTAGGCGTCGGCGTCGATCAGCGTCTTGGGCAACACGTCCCGCTTGCCCTTCTCGTCGGCTACCTCCGGCAGCACCTCGGCCAGGGTGCGGCCCGTCGTCCGGGCGCGGATCGCGGCCTCGTAGACGAGGTCGTGCGCGTGCTCGCGCCCCATCGCCTCCGCGAGGGAGATCATCTGCGCCTCCGCCATCGCCAGCCCGCCGTCGAGCTCGAGGTTGGCGCGCATGCGCCCCGCGTCGACCCGGAGCCCCTCGACGATGATCAGCGTCTCGGACAGTGCCGTCCCGGCCAGCACTGCGAGCTGCGGGACGACCTGCCACTCGATCTGCCACTCGCCGGCCGCCCGCTCGTGTCCGGCTTCCTGGAGTCGGGCGAGCGACGATGTGAGGGCTCCGGCGGTGCCCGCCAGCCCGATGACGATCTCCGAGGAGATCGGATTGACCTTCTGCGGCATCGTGGAGGACGCGCCGCGGTGGCTCTCGAACGGCTCGAAGACCTCGCCGATCTCGGTGCGGGAGAGGTCCACGACGTTGCGGGCGAGCTTCGCGCAGGTGGCTGTGACCGTCGTGCACAGCCAGCCGAACTCGGCGACGCCGTCGCGGTCGACGTGCCAGGGGACGTCGGTGTGGTGCAGGCCGAGCAGGTCGGCCACCGTCGCGCGGATCTCCGCCGAGCGAGGGCCGAGCGCGGCCGCGGTGCCGCCTGCGCCGAACAGCGACACCAGCGCGATCCTCGGAGCGGCCTGTGCGAGGCGTTCACGCTGGCGGGTGAACTGCGCGAGCAGGGTGCCCAGCGTGGCGCCGAACGTGGTGGGGACCGCCTGCTGGGCGTGGGTGCGGGCAGCCATCACCGTTCCCGCGTGCTCGGCGACCCGCCCGGCGAGAGCGTCACCGAGCCGCCCCAGTGCCCGGTCGAGGGCGGCCAGCGACCGCGCCATCTGCAGCGCGAGACCCGTGTCCATGATGTCCTGGGTGGTCGCTCCGAAGTGAACGCGGCCGTCGGGACCGGCCGGAAGCCCCGCGCAGACCTCGCGGACCAGACCCAGGATCGGGTAGCCGACCCTGCGGGCGGTCTTCCAGAGGGTCTCGTCATCGACGTTGCACAGCCGGGCGGCGGCGACGATCGCGTCGGCGTCGTCCCGGCTGATCACGCCGTGCTCGGCCTGAGCCAGGGCCAGTGCCCGCTCTGCGGCGAGCCAGCTCTCGATCAAGCTCTGCTTCGAGAAGATCCCCAGCTGCTCCTCGTCGCCCGCGAGATGCAGCAGCAGGGAGAAGGGGGACCGACCATCGGTCGAGGTCATCGTCCAACCTCCAGGACGCAGTTCCGATGCCCGGGTCAGTGGCGCAGACCCAGCTCCTTCAGGAGCGGCATGACGTTGTGCCCGAAGTACTCGAGCTCCTCGTTGTAGTCGATGAGCCCGAAGATCATGCCCTGCATGCCGGCCTCGTTGAGGGCGGCGAGCTGCTCGGTGACCTGCTCCGGGGTGCCGACGACGGGGTAGCCGCCCCAGCCGGCGATGAAGCGCTCCTGCATCTTCTTGACCGCGTGGTCGAAGGACTGGCTCGCGCCGGAACCAGCGATCTTGATGACGTTGCCGGCAGCCCCCCAGTCGCCCTCGTCGACGACCTGCTGGAACGCGCGCTCGGCCTCGTCCTCGGTGTCGCGGCACACGACCAGGCCGTATGTCATGACCTGGATCTCCCGCTGGTAGTCGTCGCGGGCCTTCGACCGCACCTTGTCGGTGTAGGCCCTGATGTTCTCCAGAGTGTCGAGCGAGGCGAAGTTGATGTCGACGTTGCGGGCGGAGAACTCGATGCCGGCCGGCGAGTTGCCGGCGTTGAGCAGGGCCGGCCGGGGCGCCTGGTGGGGCTTCGGGTACGCCTCGAGCAGGGCGCCCTGGAAGTGCTCCCCGTCGACCTCGAACGAGCCGGGCTCGGTCCACAGCCTCGTGACGTAGTCGATCCACTCCTGGCCGAAGGCGTAGCGCTCGTCGTGCTCGCGCTGCTCGCCGCCGAACATCTCCATCTCCGGCGGCACCCATCCCATCACGAGGTTGAGCGCGAACCGGCCCCCGGAGATGTGGTCGATCGTGGTGGCGGCCTTGGCGGCGACGATCGGGTGCACGGTGGGCAGGTGGGAGGTCGCGGCGACGCCGATCCGCTCGGTCGCCTCGGCGATGCCTGCGGCCCAGGTGTAGGTCTCGAAGCAGTTGCCGTTGAAGTTGGTGGAGCCGCCGAACCCCTTCCAGCGGGCCACCGGCACGAGCACGTCGAAGCCGATGCGGTCGGCGCGCTGCGCGATCTCCTTGGTGTGCTCCCACGTCACCCGGTACGACGACGGGGCGTGGCTCATGATCAGCCCGTACGAGCAGTTGATGCCGAACAGCCCCAGCTTCATCTTCTGGTCGCCGAACAGCGGGTTGGTCTCCCTGCGGTCCTGCAGGGGGCGGGTCTCGCTCGCGGGGCGCGGGTCCGTGGGGGCGAGCCCGAGGCGCTCGTTGGCGGTCGCGGTCATGGTCGTCTCCTTCGACGAGGGGGCTCAGCCCAGCTGGAACGGGTCGCGGGTGCCGCCGGTGAGCTCGACGAACACGGACTTGTTCTCGGTGTACTCGTTGATCGCGTCGATGCCGTTCTCGCGCCCGATGCCGCTCGCGCCGAAGCCACCGAACGGCATGGCGGGGGACACCACGCGGTACGCGTTGATCCACACGGTGCCGGCGCGGAGCTTCGCGGCGACCCGGTGGGCCCGGTGCACGTCCTTGGTCCAGACAGCGCCGGCCAGGCCGTAGGGGGTGTCGTTGGCGAGCTTGAGGGCCTCGTCCTCGTCTCGGAAGGTGTAAGCGGCGAGCACGGGGCCGAACACCTCCTCGCGGACGATGGTGTTCTCCGGGGTCACGTTCGTGACGACGGTGGGCTTGACGAACAGGCCTCCGCGCTCGGCGTCGGGCTCACCGCCGCAGGCGAAGGTGGCCCCCTCGGCGGCCGCGCCCTCCAGGTAGGACAGGACCTTCTCGTACTGCGGTCGGTTGGCCACCGGGCCCATCTCGGTCTCGGCGGCGGTGGGGTCGCCCAGCTCGATCGAGTTGGCGCGGGCGACGACCTTCTCGATCAGCGCGTCGTGGACGGCGGCATGCACGATCAGGCGCGAGCCCGCCATGCAGGTCTGGCCGGTAGCGGCGAAGACCCCCGCGACGAGGCCGTTGGCGGCGGCGTCGAGATCGGCGTCGGGGAAGACGATCTGCGGCGACTTCCCACCCAGCTCCAGGGTGACCCGGTTGAGGTTCGCCGCCGCGGCCTGCGCGACCTTGGCACCTGTGGCCGTCGACCCGGTGAACGCGATCTTGTCCACACCCCGGTGCGAGGCGAGCGCCTCGCCGGTCGCGCGGTGCAAACCGGTGACGACGTTCAGCACGCCCGCCGGGAGACCCGCCTCGTGCAGGATCTCGGCGAACACGACGGTAGAAGCGGGGGAGTGCTCCGACGGCTTGGCCACCATCGTGCAACCGGCGGCCAGCGCGGGGGCGAGCTTGAAGGTCAGCAGCAGGAGCGGCGAGTTCCACGGCGTGATCGCGCCGACGACGCCGATCGGTTCCCGAGTGGTGAAGCCGAAGTAGTTCGGGTTGACCGGCGGCACGGTGCGGCCCTCGACCTTGTCGGCCAGCCCCGCGAAGTAGTAGTACCACTGCGGCAGGCTGTTCAGCTGGCCGAGCATCTCGCGCAGCAGCTTGCCCGAGTCGTTGACCTCCAGCCGGGCCAGCCGCTCGGCGTTCGCGGCGATCGCGTCCCCGCACCTGCGCAGGATCGCGGCCCGCTGGAAACCCGTCATCCGTCCCCACTCGCCCTCGAAGGCGGAGCGGGCGGCGGCCACGGCCTCGTCGACGTCCTCCGGACCGCCATCGGCGAGGCGTGCCCAGGGCCGGCCGGTGTAGGGGTTCTGCGACTCGAACGTGCGGCCCGAGCGGGCGTCGACCGGCTTGCCGCCGATGAAGAGTTTCAGCTCTTCCAAGGATGTCGTCATCGATCTTCCTTCCGTCCGGCCTTCGGTGCGCCGACCGCGCAGCGGATGGAGGCTGACCATAGGAACGGCCCGACGCCCGTCGATAGCCGCGGAACGCAGCGGCAGAGCCGTTCCACGCGAGCCGGATCTCGGACATCAGCGAGGCCGAGCCGCGCTCCGCGGCTGGCGCGGTGCGCTCATCGGCTGTTCAGCGGCTCCGCGGGCCCCATACTGTGGCCTACCTCTCGGGATGGTGACGCCGACTCGTGCGGACCGGCTCGGCCGATCCCGGACGAGCGAGAACTCGAGGAGGCGGCGGGCCATGGATCTTTCGACGCCATCGGGCCCCGCCGCTCCGGCAGCTCGGCTGTCGCGGTACTCGATCATGGACACGCGCAGTCTCGAGGAGGCCCGCCACATCGTCAGCCGCGTGTACCTCGACCACGCGCTGTCGGCACCGGAGGATCGGCTGGAAGCGACGCTCAACGCCGCGCCGAACCGCCGGTTCACCATCGGCTACCTCACGTACCAGTCCAGCGCGAAGCTCGTGATGCCCCCGACCGAGGACTGCTACCACATCAACCTCACCGTCGAGGGACGCACCGAGGCCCACCGGACGGACGGCGCCCGTGCGACGACCCGGGCCATGTCGAGCGGCCTCGTGCTCCTCCCGGACCAGGAGACCACCGTCCGGTGGTCACCGGATGCCGGGCAGTTCATCCTCAAGATCTCCCGGGAGAGCTTGGAGGGTCACCTGAGCGAGCAGCTCCACCTGCCGGTGAACGGTGTGCTGGACTTCGATTTCGGGATCGATCTGACGACGCCCGCCGGGAGCTCGCTGCTCGCCTCGGTCGAGTTCTTCGCCCGTGAGTTGAACCGACCCGGCGGGCTCGCCGACATGCCGATCGCCCGCGAGCAGCTCGAGGCGTTCGTGATGACCCAGCTGCTGCACGCCGGCCGGCACCAGTACACCGACGCCCTGACCGCTCCCGCCGATCCGGTCCGGTCGAGCCGGCTGCGACCGGTGATCAGCTACATCGAAGAGCACGCCGACGAACCACTGAGCCCGCAGGAGCTCGCCCGGATCGGCTGCATGAGCGTCCGGACCTTGCACGCGACGTTCCAGCAGGAGCTCGGCGAGTCACCCATGAGCTACCTGCGTCGCATCCGACTCGACCACGTTCGAGCCGAACTCCTGCGATGCGACCCGAGGTCGACCCGGGTCACGGATGTCGCCCTGCGGTGGGGCTTCTTCCACCAGAGCCGGTTCGCGCACCAGTACCGGGAACGGTTCGGTGAGCTGCCGCGGGAAACGCTGCGCAGCCGGAGCTGGTGAGGCGCGCGCCCTCCCGGCCGCTGCGCTCTGTGGCTACGTGACGGCTGTGCGCGGATAGCTCGTGCCGGGTCGGCCCTCGTACCGTCGCCGGACCCCGATCGTTCCACGCCGAGCCCGGGGTCAACGCGACCGTGAGGAGCCGACGATGCCGCACTCCGCCGGGAACCCGAGCGTCCACGTCTCCGGGCTGCCGGGGGCGTCGGCGGTGCAGCGCGCGGTGGCGGCGTTGGCAGCGGGGCGGATGGTGGTCGTCACCGACGACGCCGATCGGGAGAACGAGGGGGACCTGGTGCTGTCCGCGGGGTCGGTGACCGCGGAGCAGGTGGCGTTCGTGGTGGCGCACACGACGGGGATCGTGTGCGCGCCGATGCCGGCCGAGCGCGCGGACGTGCTGCGGTTGGGGCTGATGGTTGCCGAGAACACCGACGCGCACGGCACGGCGTTCACCGTCACCGTCGACCACACGAGCACCGGGACGGGGGTGTCGGCGGCCGACCGGGCTGCCACCTTGCGGGCGTTGGCCGATCCGGCCACCCGCGCCGAGCAGCTGCGCCGCCCCGGGCACGTGTTCCCGCTGCGAGCCCGCGAGGGTGGGGTACTGGCCCGGGCCGGGCACACCGAGGCCGCGGTGGACCTGCTGCGCATGGCCGGCCAGGATCCGGTCGCAGTGATCGCCGAGATCGTGGCGGCGGACGGCTCGATGGCCCGCGGCCGGACACTGCGGGCGTTCGCCGACGAGCACGACCTGCCGGTGCTGGCCATCGCGGATCTGGTCCGCTACCGGCGCGCGACAGAGCGGTTCGTCGAACGCGTGGCCACATCGGCGATGCCGACCGTGTTCGGCGAGTTCCGGGCGGTGGCCTACCGCTCCACCATCGACGCCACGGAGCACCTCGCCCTGGTCCACGGGGATGCCGCCGCCGCCTCCCGCAGCCCCCGCGGCGCGCTGGTGCGCGTGCACAGCGAGTGCCTCACCGGCGACATCATCGGCTCGCTGCGCTGCGACTGCGGCGCCCAGCTCGAACAAGCCATGCGCGCGATCGCCGCCGAAGGCGCCGGCGCCGTCGTCTACCTGCGTGGCCACGAAGGGCGCGGGATCGGGCTTGCCCACAAGATCCGCGCCTACGCCCTGCAGGAAACCGGCCTGGACACGATCGACGCCAACACCGTGCAGGGCCTGCCCGTCGACTCCCGCTCCTACGGCACCGGCGCCCAGATCCTCACCGACCTCGGCATCACCCGGCTGCGACTGATCACCAACAACCCCGCCAAACACGGCGGTCTCGACGGTTACGGCCTGCACATCCTCGACCGCGTCACGCTGGCCACCACTCCCAGCCCCCACAACATGCGCTACCTGCGCACCAAACAAGAACGGATGGGGCACGTCCTGGTGCTGAACGAGCACACCGGCTGACAGCCGGTCACCGCGCCGACGGCGCGGTGACCGCGTAGGCGCCACGGTGGAACAGCAACGGTTCCCGCGTCTCGTCCGCTGCGAGGTCGTGCACCCGCCCGGCGACGATGGTGTGGTCGCCTCCCGGGTACTCGTGCTCGAGGGTGCAGTCGATCCAGGCGGCGACCCCGTCGAGGACGGGAGCGCCCGAGGGAGCGGGCCTCCACCGGACGCCCGCGTACTTGTCGGTTCCGGAGCGGGCGAACGCGGTGCTCAGGTCCGAATGGTCGGCAGCCAGCACGTTCACGCAGAACCTGCCGACCGCGCGGATCCTCGGCCAGGTCGTCGAGGTCCCGGCCGGGCAGAACGACACCAGCGGCGGTTCGAGGGACAGCGAGCTGAACGACTGGCACGTGAAGCCGAGTGGCCCGTCCGGTCCGGATGCGGTGATGACCACGACACCGGAGGCGAAATGGCCGAGGACCGCCCGCATCCGGGCTCCGTCGACCGGACGTGCCTCTTGTACCCCGTTGTACGTGCGTTCGGTCATGGACGAACGCTAAGTGGAATTAGGGTGGGCCTGATATCCGCGAACCGCGCGCGCACAGCCTCAGCGCGCGACCGAACGTTCCGTCACACCCTGCCGGACGTTCGCCGGGCCCCGAGCGACCGGGTCCAGCTGTGCGCGGAGGCCCACTGCCGGAAGCCCTCAGCGGTCGGCTCGAGCGGACGGCGCGTCGAGACGAGCAGCCCGATGTTCCGATAGTGCCGGGGCACGATCGGCACCTCGGCGGAGCCGGCAAGAGGTCCGCCGTGGCGGGCGGGCAGGACCGCGATCCCGACACCCGCAGTTGCGAGCCCCCGCACGGTCTCGACCTCGTCGGTCTCGAACCCGTAGCGCGGCCGGACCCTGGCCGCGCCGAACAGCTCGTCGACCCGGCGGCGGAGGGCGATCCCCACGGAGAGCCCGACGAAGGTCTCGTCGCGGCAGTCGTACAGGCGGACCGACTCGCGGCGTGCCAGGCGGTGATCGGCCGGAACGACGAGGACGAACGGCTCTTGGAAGAGCTCCGTCGCGACGATGTCGACGTCGCTCTCCCGCACCGAGCTCATGGCGATGTCGATCGTTCCGTCGTGGAGCTTCTCGATCAGCTCCTCGTGAGCGGCCTGCACCAGCGCCAACCGGACGCGGGGCCGCGTGGCGCGGTAGTCACGCAGGAGTTCGGGAGCTCGGCTCGCTCCCATCGTCCGGAGGAAGCCGAACACGACCTGGCCCCGCCCCGGGTCGGCGGCCTCGTGGGCTCGCGCCACACCCATCGCCAACGTGGTGTGCGCCGACCCCACGGACTCGGCGAGCGCGACGCCTGCCCGGGTGAGTTCGATCCGCCTGCCGACGCGGTGGGTGAGCGCGACACCGACGGTCCGGCTCAGCGCCGAGAGCCAGCGCGTTGCGGTGGGCTGGGGCACGCCGACCGCCTCCGCCGCGGCGCTCAGGTGACCGCGCTCGGTCATGGCGTGCAGCAGCATCAGCCTCGGCATCAGATCCGACGCGACGGTCGACGACGGCGAGAGCATTCCGGCATCGTACTTCGCCTTCGACGCGCCAGTGCGAACTCGTGGCAGCCGCGACATCCGATCCGGAACAGCGGGGTGACCAGAACTGAATAGGTGATCTTCGTTCGTGAATACGAGCAGGCGGTGACGTACGGATTGACGACCCGCTGTCCCGGCGAAAGGGCGCTGCTCGTCGCCGCTGGTGACAACGAGGAGTCCGACGCTGCACAGTAGCGGCCGGTCGGCTACCGAGGCAGAACGAGGACTCCGAGGCAAATGAGCGGAACGCTTTCCGAAATCGAGTTGCTGGGCGGAATCGAAAAGGGCTTGCTGATCGGGGGGCGCTTCCGTCCCGCGGCCGGCGGACGGACCTTCGCGGTGGAGAACCCGGCGACCGGGGCGACCCTGTGCGAGGTCGCGGACGGCTCGGCCGAGGACGCTGTCGACGCCCTCACCGCGGCCTCGGCGGCGCAGAGCTCCTGGGCGGCGACGCCGCCCCGCGAGCGCGGCGAGATCCTCCGGCGCGCCTACGAGCTCCTGGTGGCGCGGACCGAGGAGATCGCGCTGCTGATCACGCTGGAGATGGGCAAGTCGCTGGCCGAGTCGCGCGCCGAGGTCGCGTACGGAGCCGAGTTCTTCCGCTGGTTCTCCGAGGAGGCCGTGCGCATCCAGGGCGACTTCACGGTCGAGCCCGGTGGCTCGGGGCGGGTCGTCCTGATGCGCCAGCCGGTTGGACCGAGCCTGCTGATCACGCCGTGGAACGTCCCGCTGGCGATGCCGACGCGCAAGATCGGCCCGGCGATCGCCGCGGGCTGCACGATGATCCTGAAGCCGGCCGAGCAGACTCCGCTGACGGCGTTGCTGCTCGCGTCGGTACTGGCCGAGGCGGGTCTTCCCGACGGGGTCCTCAACGTCGTGACCACGTCCGACCCCGAGGCGGTCGCCGCGCCTCTGATCCACGACACCCGCCTGCGGAAGCTGTCGTTCACCGGGTCCACGGAGGTGGGCCGGAAACTGATCGTCAGTTCGGCGGACCAGGTGCTCCGGACGTCGATGGAGCTGGGGGGAAACGCCCCGTTCATCGTGTGCGCGGACGCCGACATCGACGCAGCGGTGGACGGCGCGATGATCGCCAAGATGCGCAACATCGGTGAGGCGTGCATCGCGGCCAACCGGTTCTACGTGCATGCGGACGTGGTCGAGGAGTTCACCGACAAGCTGACGGCCCGGATGGGCAAGATGGTGGTCGGTCCGGGTGTCGACGAGGGGGTCGAGGTCGGCCCGCTGATCGACGCCGTCCAGCGTGACAAGGTCGCCGCGCTCGTCGACGACGCCGTGAGCCGTGGCGCTCGCGTGCACACGGGAGGCACGGCACCGTCCGGACCCGGCTACTTCTACCCGCCGACCGTGCTGACCGGTGTTCCGTCCTCCGCGCGCATGACGAGGGAGGAGATCTTCGGGCCGGTGGCGCCGATCTCGACCTTCACCGACGAGCACGAGGTGCTCCGCGCCGCCAACGACACCGAGTCCGGCCTCGTGAGCTACGTCTACAGCCGCGACATCGGTCGGGCGATCCGCCTCGCCGAGGGTCTCGAGACCGGGATGGTCGGCCTCAACCGCGGCTTCGTCTCGAACGCGGCCGCCCCGTTCGGAGGCGTGAAGCGGTCCGGCCTGGGACGGGAAGGCGGCAGGCTCGGCATCGAGGAGTACCTCGAGGTCAAGTACGTGGCGCTGGACGTGGACCGGTGAGTGCCGAGCCGATCACGCCCGGCGCCGGTCTGCGCGGCCCCGCCCGGCCGTCCGCGTACCGGGAGGAGAACGACTTCGACGGCGCCGTGATCGTCCCCGCGAACGCCCTGTGGGGTGCGCAGACCCAGCGCGCGATCGAGACGTTCACCATCAGCGACCTGCGCCTCCCGCGGCGCTACACCGGCGCACTCGGAGCGCTCAAGCGAGCGGCCGCCCGGGCCAACGCCGATCTGGGGCGGCTCGACCCGGCGCTCGCCGAAGCGATCGTGGCCGCGGCCGGCGAGGTCGCCGACGGTCTCCTCGACGACCACTTCCGCGTCGACGTGTTCCAGACCGGCAGCGGCACCAACACGAACATGAACGCCAACGAGGTGATCGCCAACCGGGCGAACCAGCTGCTGGGCATGCCGCTGGGGACCAGACACCCGGTGCACCCGAACGACCACGTGAACCTCGGGCAGTCCTCCAACGACGTCACGCCCACGGTCGTCCACCTGGCCGCGCAGACGGGGATCACCCACCGGTTGGTGCCTGCGTTCTCCCATCTGGAGACCGCGCTTCGCGTGATCGCCG
This sequence comes from Pseudonocardia cypriaca, assembly GCF_006717045.1. Lineage (NCBI taxonomy): Bacteria > Bacillati > Actinomycetota > Actinomycetes > Pseudonocardiales > Pseudonocardiaceae > Pseudonocardia > Pseudonocardia cypriaca. Next base: position 610,133 of record NZ_VFPH01000002.1, on the reverse strand, counting down.
TGGCCACCGACGGGATCGTCAAGCCCGGCCGCACCCATCTGCAGGACGCGGTGCCGATCCGGCTCGGGCAGGAGTTCCTCGGCCACGCCGGACAGATCGAGCGCAGCATCGACAGGTTCCGCGCGGCGCAGCGCGGCCTCGCCGAGGTCGCCCTCGGCGGCACGGCGGTCGGCACGGGCCTCAACACCCACCCCGAGTTCGCCGGTCGGGTCGTCGCGGCACTGGCCGCCGAGTTCGGTGTGGAGCTGCGCGAGACCGACAACCACTTCCAGGCGCAGAACAACCTCGACGCCGTCGTGTTCGCCTCGGGCGCCCTGCGGACGGCGGCCGCCAGCCTCCTGAAGATCGCTGACGATGTCCGCTGGATGAACAGCGGGCCCCGCGCGGGACTGGGCGAGATCGAGGTGCCCAGCCTCTCGATGGGCTCGTCGATCATGCCGGGGAAGACCAACCCGATCGTCGCGGAAGCGGTGTGCCAGGTCGCGGCCAAGGTGATGGGCAACGACGCGACGATCGCCGTGGCAGGCGGCCGCGGCAACTTCGAGCTCACGGTGATGACCCCGGTCGTCGCGTTCAGCCTGCTGGAGTCGATCGAGCTACTGGCCGGCACGGCCGTCGTGTTCGCCGACCGGTGCATCAGCGGGATCCGGGCCACGTCGGCGGGACCGGCGGCCGTCGAGCGAACTCTGATGATGGTCACCGCGCTCTCCCCCCGCATCGGGTACGACGAGGCGGCCGCCGTCGCCCGCGAGGCGCGCGCCAGCGGGCGTACGATCCGCGAGGTGGCCCGCGAGCGCACGGACCTGCGGGAGGACGAGCTCTCCGAGTTGCTCGACCCGCGGCGGATGACCGGCGTCGGTTGACGCGTGGTGGAGCGGCGGCTTTCGGCCGTCGCGAAGCCCCGGTACCGAGAAACCCCAGCCCACACAGGAGCTGTCATGGAACTGTCTTTCGAGAACAAGGTCGTCGTCGTCACCGGGGCCGCAGGCGGGTTCGGCTCGGTGACCGCGCGGACGTTCGCCGACGCCGGAGCCCACGTCGTCGTCTCCGATGTCGACACGGTCGGCGCGGAGAAGGTCGCCGCCGACCTGCCGTCGGCGATCGCGATCACCACCGATGTCACCGACGAGGACGCCGTGCGAGGCCTCGTCGACGCCGCCGAGTCGGCGTTCGGGGGGATCGACGTCATGGTCAACAACGCAGGCGTGCCCCATCGAGCCGGAGCCCTCGTCGACCTCGACGTCGCGACGGTCGACCGGCAGCTCGCCGTGAACGTGCGCAGCGTGTTCCTCGGCTGCAAGCACGCGGTGCCCGCGCTCCGCCGCAGGGGAGGGGGCGTGATCGTCAACGTCGCCTCGATCGCGGCGAAACGCCCTCGCCCGGGCCTGACCGTCTACAACGCGACGAAGGGTGCGGTCATCACGCTCACCCGCGGCCTTGCCGTCGAGGTCGCCCCCGACGTGCGCGTCAACGCCGTCAACCCGGTCATCGCCGAGACCGGTTTCGTCAAGAGCTTCACCGGTGCGGATGCCCTGCCGGACGACCTCCGCTCGACCTGGGTCGCAGGCATTCCGATGGCGCGCACCGCAACCCCCCAGGACGTCGCCAACAGCATTCTCTACCTCGCGTCCGAGCAGGCCGGTTTCCTCACCGGCGTCTGCCTGGACATCGACGGCGGCCGCAGTATCCAGTAGTCCCGGATCAGGGAGATAGGGATGGCAACGATGCGTTCCGAACCGCATGCCCACAAGAAGCCGTCGGCCGCGAAGGTCGCCGTGGCGAGTTTCATCGGAACCACCATCGAGTGGTACGACTACCTCGTTTTCGGCGCGGCCACCGTCCTGGTGTTCAACCCGCTGTTCTTCCCCGCGCTCGACCCACTGGCAGGCACCCTCGCCGGGTTCGCGACGATCGCCGTCGCCTTCCTCGCGCGCCCCCTGGGTGGGCTGGTGTTCGGGCACTTCGGTGACCGGATCGGGCGGAAGAAGATGCTCGTGCTCTCCGTGGTCATGATGGGCGCAGGCACGTTCGCCGTCGGGCTGCTGCCGACCTACGAGACGATCGGGACCTGGGCGCCGGTCCTGCTGGTCGTGCTGCGGTTCGTCCAGGGCTTCGCCGTGGGCGGCGAGTGGGGCGGCGCCGTCGTCATGTCCCTCGAGCACGCGCCGGCGCACCGCCGAGCCTTCTACGCCAGCTTCCCCCAGGCCGGCGTGCCCGCCGGGACCTTCCTGTCCAGCGGCGCGTTCTTCCTCGTGACCCTCATGCCCGAGGAGCAACTGCTCTCCTGGGGGTGGCGCATCCCCTTCCTGTGCTCGGCGCTGCTGATCGTGGTCGGCCTCTACATCCGCCTGCGCGTGACGGAGTCGCCCGAGTTCCTCGCGCTCCGGGAGCGCGGAGACGTCGTCAAGGTCCCGGCGGCCGAGGTCTTCGCCTCGTACAAGAGGGCGCTGGTCGTCGGGATGCTCTGCATGCTCGCCCCGAACACGATCTTCTACCTGGCCAGCACGTTCTTCCTGAACTACGGCCCCGTTCACCTCGGGCTGAGTCGGGGCCTCGTCCTCGTCGCGCTGCTGGTCGCCGCCGCCATCCAGGTGGTGACCCTGCCGCTGTTCGCGATCGTCGCCGACCGGACGGGCACGAGGAACTTCCTCATGGCCGGGTGCGTGGCCGTCGCGGTCGGCGCGTTCCCCGTCTTCCTCCTGTTCGACACCGGGACCGTTGCCGGCGTGTTCGCGGCCTACCTGCTCGCCCTTCCCGTCCTGCACGCCCTGGTCTACGGCGCGATCTCGGCCTTCACCGCCGAGCTGTTCCCGCCGCGGGCGCGCTACACCGGCTCATCGGTGGCCTACCACCTGGGTGGTGCGGTCACGGCGGCTCCGGTGCCGATCGTCGCGACCCTGCTGCTGTCCGAGTTCGGTTCCTCCTCGGCGATCGCGGTCTACGTGATCTTCGCTGCTGTGGTCTGCGGCCTCGTCATCGCAGCGGCTCCCCGGGCTCGGGCGCAGGTCGAGTTCCAGCCGGCACGATCAGAGGACGATGTCGACCGAGCGGCGACCGCGACCTCGACCTCGACCTGACGGTTCCAGGACGGCCGAGGCTGCGCGAGGGATGAGGGCCGGCCCTCGTGCAGCCTCTCCGACGAGCAACCACCGGTCGCAGCTCAGCGGCAACCGGTGGGTGTTCGCCAGGGGCCGGCACCCCCTGGCTGCGCACCCAGGCCCCCGGCAGAGTGGCGGAGGTGAACCTCGTCGAGCTGGGTGCCTTCCTCAAGTCGCGCCGGGACCGGGTGCGGCCGGGGGACGTCGGCCTGCCGGCCGGCCCACGCCGTCGGGTGCCCGGTCTGCGTCGTGACGAGGTGGCCCAGTTGGCCGGTGCGTCGGTCGACTACTACATCGAGCTGGAACGTGGAGCCGGCGCCCAGCCGTCGGAGCAGATGCTGGCCGCGCTGGCCCGGGCCCTGCGGCTGAGCCGCGACGAGCGCGACCACCTCTTCTCCCTCGCCGGACGCCCGCTTCCCGCGCCCGGCGGCCCGGCCGACCACGTCCACCCCGGCATGCTCGACCTGCTGCACCGGATGGACGGCACCCCGGCGCAGGTGGTCACCGACCTGCGCGTGATGCTGGTGCAGAACCGGCTGGCTGCCGCGCTGCTCGGCCCGCCGCCGACCACGACCGGGTGGACCGCGAGCTTCCTGTACCGGTGGTTCACCGACCCGGCGTCGCGCGCGATCTACCCCGCGGAAGACCACGACGAGCATGCTCGTTCGTTCGTGGCCGACCTCCGCGCGGCCATGGCCCGCCGCGGCGGCGCCGACCCCGAGGTGGCCGCGCTGATCGCTGACCTGACCGCGCGCAGCCCCGAGTTCGAGCAGCACTGGGCACGCCACGACGTCGGGTTCCGCCGCCACGACCGCAAGCGCATCGTGCACCCCGAGCTCGGTCTGCTCGAGGTGAACTGCCTGAGCCTGTTCAGCGAGGACGGCACGCAGCGGCTGCTGTGGTTCACCCCGGCGGTCGGCACCGACTCGGTCGCGAAGCTCGAGCTGCTCGCCGTCGTGGGCACCCAGAGGTTGCTCCCGCGCTCAGGTGATGAGCTTGTCGAGGGTGATCGGTAGGTCCCGGATCCGGATGCCGGTCGCGTTGAAGACGGCGTTGCCGACCGCGGCGGAGCTTCCGACGGTCGCGAGCTCGCCCAGTCCGCGTGCTCCCGCGGAGCTGAAGGCGGTGTCGGCGTAGTCGATCCAGCTGACGTCGATCGGGGGGATGTCGGCGTTGACGGCCACGAGGTAGTCGGCGAGGTTCGCGCCGGCGAAGCGGCCGCTGTCCTCCTCGATCGGGTTGGTCTCGAGCAGTGCGGCGCCGATGCCGAAGACGACGCCGCCGACCAGCTGGCTGCGGGCCGTCCGGGCGCTGATCACCTGCCCGACGTCGACGACGGTGGTGAAGCGGCTGACCCGCGGCTCGCCGGTGAACCGGTTGACCCGCACCTCGCAGAAGTGGGCGCCGAAGCCGTGCGCCACGGGGCCTTCCGGAGCCCCGCCGCCGCCGGGTCCGCCCGCCCCGCCCTCCGTGGTGACCTCGAGGTGCGGCAGGTCGGCCATGTCGATGATCTCGGCGAAGGTGACAGCCCGGCCGTTGCCCTCGACGCGACCCTCACGGTAGGTGAGCGATGCGGGGTCGAGCCCGTGGAACGGGGAGCGCTGGGTCCGGACGGCGAGTGCGGTGATCTCCCCGATCAGCGTGCGGGCGGCGTCCTGGATCATCGGGGCGAGGGTGCCGGCGGCCCGCGAACCGACGGCGGCCGTTCCCGCCGGCAGCGCCGAGTCGCCCAGCTCGGCGACGACCCGATCCAGTGGGATGCCGAGCGCATCGGACGCGACGATCGAGGCCATCGTGTACGTGCCGGTGCCGATGTCCGGGGTCGAGGTCGACACGACGGCGGTGCCGTCGTCCCGCAGCGTCAGGCGTACGGGCACGTCGGACCGGTTGGCGGGGTAGATCGCGGTGGCCGTCCCGTGCCCGACGAGCCACTCGCCGTCGATCCGGGAGCCGGGGACGGGGTTGCGGTCGGCCCAGCCGAAGCGCTCGGCGCCGACGCGGTAGCACTCGGCGAGCCGCCTGCTGGTCCAGCCGCGGTCGCTGCCGGGAACGGTGGTCGCGTCGTTGCGCAGCCGGAGCTCGACCGGGTCCATCCCCAGCGCGACGGCCAGCTCGTCCATGGCCGTCTCCAGCGCGAACATCCCCGGTGCCTCGTTGGGTGCCCGCATAGCCCAGGTGGCCGGGGTGTCCATCGGCACCAGCCGCTCCTCGATCGCGAGGTTCGGCGTGCGGTACAGCACCGTCGTGGTCTCCCCTGCGGGTGCTTCGTTCCAGCCCCCGGCGACGGGCATCTCGGACCAGCACTGGTGGCTGACGGCGTTGAGCACGCCGTCCCGGGAGGCGCCGAGCCGGACCCGCTGCTCGATGAGGGGGCGGTGCCCGGTCAGGACGAAGGCCTGCTCGCGGGTCAGCGTGAGCTTGACCGGGCGGCCGAGCGCCCGCGCGGCCACGGCAGCGAGCGGCCCGTCACCCCAGGTCGGTACCCGGCTGCCGAAGCCGCCGCCGACGAAGGGGCTGATCACCCGGACGTTGTCCCGGCTCACCCCGACGCGTTCGGCGAGCGTGTTCGCGTAGTTCGCCGGCCCCTGGCATCCGCTGTAGACGGTCAGGTGGTCGTTCTGCCAGACCGCGGTCGTGCTGTGCGGTTCCATGGCGACGTGGCTCTGCGGCAGCTGGGTCACGGTGATGTCCACCGTGACCGCGCTCGCGCGCAGCGCGTCGTCGATCGAGGCCACGCCGGGAGCGAGCACGGGCGCGGCCTGCGCCGGGAACTCGGCGTCCCCTTCGACCGGCTCGCCCGGCATGCCGGCGGCGAGGGTGGTCCGGGCCGGGACGGTGTCGTACTCGGCGGAGACGAGCGCGGCCGCCTCCCGCGCCTGCTCGATCGTCTCGGCGACGACCAGTCCGATCACCTGACCCCGGAAGCGGACGTCCCGGTCCTGCAGCGGCGCGTAGGTTTCGCCCCGGGACGCCGAGTAGATCCGCAACGGCTCGAAGGGCGTGTACACGGCGAGCACACCGGGAGCACCGCGCGCCGCGTCGACGTTCATCGAACGGACGCTGCCCCGCGCCACCGTGCTCAGCACGACGTGGGCGTACGCGAGCCGGCCGGCCCAGTGGTCCTCGGAGTGGTCGGCGCTGTAGCGGGCGGCGCCGGTCACCTTGAGCCGGCCGTCGACGCGGGGGACGTCGGAACCCAGGGGAGTGGTCATCGGATCTCACCGAGCCCGGTGAGTGCGCGCACCAGCGTGCGGCGCAGCAGCGCGGGCTTGAACGCGTTGTGCGTCAGGGGACGGGCGCCGTCCGTGGCACGCGCGGCGGCGGCCTCGTACGTCTCGGCCGTCGCGGGCCGGCCGACCAGTGCCTGCTCGACCGCGGGAAGTCGCCACGGTCGGCTGCCGACCCCACCCGCGGCGACCCGCGCATCGCGGATCACGCCGCCCCCGACGTCGAGCGCGATCGCGACCGAGGTGAGGGCGAACTCGTAGGACTGCCGGTCTCGGATCTTGAGGTACGCCGAGCGGCTCGCCCACGGCAGGGGCGGCACGGTCAGCCCGGTGACGAGCTCACCCGCGCGCAGCTGGTTCTCGATGTGCGGCGTCTGCTCGGGCAGTTGGTAGAACTCGCCGATCGGGACGGTCCGCGGGCCGTCCCGCCCCGTGAGGTGCACCTGCGCGTCCAGCGCCACCAGCGGGACCGCGACGTCGCTGGCGTGGGCGGCGACGCACGCGTCACTGGTGCCGAGGACGGCGTGCATCCGGTTGTGCCCGGCGACAGCCGCGCAGCCGCTGCCGGGCGTGCGCTTGTTGCAGGGTGTCGACAGGTCTCGGAAGTAGCTGCACCGGGTGCGCTGCAGGAGGTTGCCGCCCATGCTGGCCATGTTGCGCAGCTGCGGCGACGCACTCAGCTCCAGTGCCTGGCTGATCATCGGGTAGCGGGACCGGACGTCGTCGTGCCGGGCGACGTCGCTCATCCGCTCCAGCGCCCCGATGTGCAGTCCGTCCCGGTCGACGCTGATGCCGCGCAGGGGTAGCCGGTTGATGTCGACGACGCGCGACGGCGTCATCACCTCGAGCTTCATCAGGTCGACCAGCGTCGTGCCACCCGCGAGGTAGGCGCTGCCGTCGCGGGCGTCGCGCAGCGCCACGTCCACGGCGCCGGGCCTGGTGAAGTCGTACGCGCGCATCAGGCCATCACCTCGCGGGCGTCCCTGATCGCGTCGGTGATGAACGGGTAGGCGCTGCAGCGGCAGATGTTGCCGGACATGTGTTCCCGGATCTCCTCGTCGGACCCGGCGTGGCCTTCCTGGACGAGAGCGACGGCCGACATGATCTGCCCCGAGGTGCAGAATCCGCACTGGAAGCCGTCGTGGTCGATGAACGCCTGCTGCATCGGGTGCAGCTGCTCCCCGTCGGCCAGTCCCTCGATCGTGGTGACCTCGGCCCCGTCGAGGGATGCGGCCAGCGTCAGGCACGACAGCACCCGCTGCCCGTCGACGTGGACGGTGCACGCGCCGCACTGCCCGCGGTCGCATCCCTTCTTGGTGCCGGTGAGCCCCAGGCGTTCGCGCAGGGTGTCCAGCAGCGTCGACCGCGGGTCCGTCTCCAGGCGCGTGCTCTCCCCGTTCACCCGCAGGCCGACGGTCACCAGGTTCTCGCCCGGCGTCGTCACCGTCGGGGTCGAGGACCGATTCACCGCCACCGGCACGGCGACCGCCGCCGCGCCGGCGACCACGACGCCGGCACCGCCGATGAACTGTCGGCGAGACAATCCGCTCGGATGGTTCTTCCGGGTCGGTCGTCTCATGAACCGTGGCATCGGGTTGCTCCAGGATGTCGGCGAAAGCGATCCGAAAGGCGTGCCCGCACGACGGGCGTTCAGTCGGATCGGCAGGCGTCCGCCATGGTGGCGTCGAACCGGGCGCCTATACAGGGGCTGTCGACCCCCCTCTCATGTAATCGGTGTGAAGGGATTCAGGAAATCCTCAGAATGTTCTTTCCCCGCTGGACGATTCGGTGAGGTCCAGTGCTGCTGCGCGGATCATGCCGCGCAGCCAGGTGTGCGTCGGCTCTGTTTCCAGTCGCGGATGCCAGACCATGCCGTACGGGAAGGGGTCGAGACCTTCCGGGGCCTCGACCAGTCGCACCCGTGGGTCAGCGGCGGCCTGCAGCTCCGCGAGCCTGCGGGGGATCGTGGCCACGAGGGGGGTGCCGGGCAGGGCGGCGAGCGCCGACACGAAGTGCGGCACCCGGACCGCGGCGGTCCGGCTGTGCCCGCGGGTCTGCAGCCACCGTTCGATCATCGGTTGCTCCTGGTCGATGACGGTGACGGCCACGTGCCGGGCCGCGGTGTAGCCGGCCAGCGAGAATCGGTTCCGTTCCGGGTGGTCCCGGTCCACCACGCAGACGAGGTCGTCGGTGAAGAGCTGCTCCCAGCGCAGCGGGGCGGGCGGGCGGAGCACGGACAGCGCGATGTCGGCCCGCCCCCCTTCGAGGGCTGCGTAGCTGTCGTGCTCCCTCGACTCGATCCGCACCTCCAGGTCGGGAGCGGCGAGGAACAGCTTGGGCAGCAGGTGGGGGCCCAGCGTCGAGGTGGTGTAGTCGGTGCCGATGATGCGCACGGTCCCGGTTGCCGTCGTGGGGTCGAACTCCTTGCCGGCCACGAAGTTCTGCAGTCGCGGGAGGAGCAGGGCGAGCTCGTGCTGCATCGCCCGCGCGCGGGGCGTCAGTTCGTAGTCACCGCCGGACCGCACCAGCAGCTCGTCGTCGAACAGCCCACGCAGCCGCTGCAAGGTGCGGCTCATCGCCGGCTGGCTCAAGTGGAAGCGCAGGGCGGCCCGGGTCACGTTGCGCTCCTCGAGCAGGACGGACAGGGCGCGCAGGTCGTGGAGCAGCCCGAGATCGCTATGCGGCACGTGCATAGTGTGCCGTCAACGTATGCGCTGGTCGCCCCGGCGGAGCCTCGGCGGGCTCGGCCATGTGCGCTTCCCCAGCGCTGACGACCATGCGGGAGACGAATGGCGGGTATCCGAATCACGCGTTGGCGGATATGTGTACGAATCGGCAGATTGGTCCGCATGTCCCAACCAGTTGAGACGACGACAGCGGTCTCGCCGACATCCACCCGAGAGTTCCTGGTCCGAGCGCAGCCGTGGACCTTGCTGGCCTTCCGCTGCGCGGTGGCCGTCCTGTTCGTGCTGCATCCCCTCACCGCGCTGGGGCTGCTGGGCGGCGAGTCATGGGGCGGATTCATGGTCGCGGTCTCCGTGGTGGAGATCGTCCTGATCGTGCTCGTCGCCGTCGGGTTCCACGCGCGAGCCGCCGCGTTCCTCCTGTCGGGGATGATGGCTTTCGCCTTCTTCTTCATACACCTGCCGAACGGCTGGAACTGGCTGGACAACGGAGGGGAGCCACCCGCTCTCTACAGTTGGGTGTTCCTCCTGCTGTTCGTGATCGGGCCCGGCCCGATCAGTCTGGACCGGCGCAGGCTCGATCGGGGCGACGTCATCTGATCCGGGCCGGGCCAGGTCGGTCCACATCGACCACCGCGTCCACGCGGCCCGGCTGCACCCTGCCGCGCCGGCGCCCGGGGGCAGTCGCTCAGCCTTGTTTTGTATCCGGGCCTTACATACTCTCGTCCCCGTGCTCCCACCCCAGGGTGCTCTCGACGGGAGGCGCGGTCGATGAAGATCGTCGATCTGAGGTGCGCCGTGATCGGCGAGAGCCCGATCGTCCGCGTGGTCACCGACGAGGGCGTGGACGGGTTCGGGGAGATCGAGTCCTCGAAGCCGTACATGCGGCCGGTGGTCGAGATGTACCGCGACTTCCTGGTCGGGGAGGACCCCACCGACGTCGAGCGGTGCCTGCTGAAGATCCGCCGCTTCGCCGGGTTCAAGCCGTGGGGTGCGGCGGTGTCGGCGATCGAGATCGCGCTCTGGGACGTGGCGGGGAAGGCCGCGGGGCTGCCGGTGTACAAGCTGCTCGGCGGCAAGGTCCGCGACCGCGTGCGGGTCTACAACGGCGGGGTGCGCCCGCAGCTGCGCGGGCACCGTCCGGAGGACTACGCCGCCGCGATGGCGGAGATGAAGGCCGCCCTCGAGGGCTTCACCCTGATCAAGCAGGGGGTCGCCTTCCACGGGCCGATGGCCGTGAACACCCCGGAGTTCACCCTCGGTGAGCTGCGCACGGGGCCGCGGCACCCCAACCGCGGCCCCCTCACCGAGCGCGGCCTGAAGCACACGATCGCGTGCGTCGAGGCGATGAAGGACGTGCTCGGCGACGAGGTCGGCCTGGCCCTGGACGCCGGCCCGGGTTTCACAGTGCCGGACGCCATCCGGCTGCTGCGGGCCCTCGAACCGCTGAACCTCCTGTGGGTGGAGGACCTGCTCACCGGTGACTACGTGCCCTGGGTGCACGCCGACCAGTACCGCGAGGTCACGATCTCGACGAGCACCCCGACCCACACCGGCGAGCAGATCTACCTGCGGCAGAACTTCAAGGACCTGATCTCCACCCAGGCCGTGCGCGTGGTCGGGCCGGACCCCTGCGACGTCGGCGGCATCGCCGAGCTGAAGTGGGTGGCCGAGTACGCCGACCTGCACGGCGTCCAGATCGCTCCGCACGGCGTGTTGGACGGGGTGTTCGGGCTCGCGGCGCTGGTGCAGGTGTGCGCCACGCTGCCGGACAACTTCATCGCGTTCGAGTACCCCGTCGCGAAGCCGGACTGGTGGTACTCGATCGTCACCGGATTGCCCGAGCAGATCGTCGTCGACGGCTTCGTCGACGTGTGGGACCGGCCCGGGCTCGGCGTCGAGTTCGACCGCGAGGCCGCGAGGGCCCACCTGCGTCCCGAGGACCAGGACTTCTTCACCTGAGCCGCCAGGCCATCTCCGAACCGCTCACGAGCAGCAGGGGAGAGAGGTCATTGGCAGGGCGGCCGGGAGGTCCGGGTCGGGTCGAAGGGAGCAGTACGCCTGATGCAGGACGGCTGGCGATCGAGGAGGTACCGATGACCACGACCGAACGCGTCGAGCTCGCCGTGATCGGACGGCAGCGACCGGCGGTGATCGAGGCGCTCGGCGCCGAGTTCACGCTGCACGAGGTGGCGCCCGGGGACGACGTCGCGGCTGCGCTGGGTCCGGCGGCGGAGCGGGTCCGCGGCGCGCTGTCCAACCCGATGGTCGGGCTCTCGGCCGAGGTGATGGAGGCGCTGCCGAAGCTGGAGATCGTCGCCCTGTTCGGCGTCGGGTTGGAGCGCACCGACCTCAGCACGGCCCGCGAGCGCGGGATCGTGGTCACGACCACGCCCGTGCTCTACGAGGACGTGGCCGACACCGCTGTGGCGCTGGCGATGGACGTCTCGCGCCGGATCACCAGCGGGGACCGCTGGGTGCGCGCGGGCGGGTGGGCCGCCGGTGGGCACGCCGGGGCGGGCAGGCGGTTCTCCGGCAAGCGCGCCGGGATCCTCGGGCTGGGCCGGATCGGCCGGATGCTCGCCAAGCGCCTGGAGGCGTTCGACATGCGGATCGCCTACTACGACCCGCGCCCGGCGCCCGACGTCGACTACCCGCTCCACCGCACGGGGCTCGAGCTCGCGCGCGAGTCGGATTTCCTGTTCCTCTGCGCGGCCGGTGGCCCGGGGCAGCGCCACCTCGTCGACGCCGACGTGCTCGCCGCGCTCGGCCCGGAGGGCGTGTTCGTCAACATCGCGCGCGGCTGGCTCGTCGACGAGGCGGCGCTGGTCGACGCGGTGGTGAGCGGGGCGATCGGCGGGGCGGGGCTCGACGTGTTCGACGACGAGCCGAACGTGCCGCAGGCGCTGGTCGAGGCCGAGAACGTCGTGCTGACCCCGCACATCGCCAGCAACACGGTCGAGACCCGGGCCGACATGGACCAGTGCATGATCGACAACATCCGGTCCTGGTTCTCGACGGGCCAGGCCACGACACCGGTCCCGTGAGGCGATCGGTGGAGGGAGGCGCATGAAGCCGGCAGCGACCCGGGAGGTCGGACGCACGGGGGTCGAGGTCACCCAGCTCGGGTTCGGCGGCGGCGCGCTCAAGCTGCCCCGTTCCCAGTACCCCGAGGACGACGCGGCGGCCGCCCTCGACGCGTCCTGGGCCGGCGGGGTGCGCTACTTCGACACCGCCCCGTTCTACGGGCGGGGGATCAGCGAGCAGCGGCTGGGCCGCTTCCTCGGCGGGCGGTGCGCGGAGCGGTTCGTGCTCTCGACGAAGGTAGGGCGCCTGATCCGTCCCTCCCGCGCCGCTCGTCGGCCGGCGGAGCGGACCGCGATCGGCGACCCGGCCACGTGGGAGGTGCACTACGACTACAGCCGCGACGGCGTCCTGCGCTCGATCGAGGACTCGCTCCAGCGGCTGGGCGTCTCGGCGATCGACCTCGTGCTCGTGCACGACCTCGACCTGGTGCACCTCGGTCCGCAGGCCCGGATGGACGCGCACAGCGCCGACCTGCTGCGGTCGGGCTGGGCGGCGCTGCAGGACCTCAAGGCGCAGGGCGTGATCCGCGGCGTCGGCTTCGGGATCAACGAGATCGGGCTCGTGTCGCACTGGCTGGACCTGTTCGACCCGGACCTGTTCCTCGTCGCCGGCCCGTACACGCTGATGGAGCAGGGCGGGCTCGCGGAGCTGGACCGCTGCGCCGAGCGCGGCGTCGGCGTCGTGATCGGCCAGGTGTTCGCCTCGGGGATCCTGGCCACCGGACCCGCGCCGGGCGCCACCTACTACTACCGGGAGGCGGCCGCGGAGGAGCTGGAGCGGGCCCGCCGGCTGCAGGAGGTGTGCGCGTCGTTCGACGTGCCGCTCGCCGCGGCCGCGGTGCAGTTCCCGCTCGGGCACCCGGCCGTCGCAGCCGTGATCGCCGGGGTGAAGGACGCCGGTGAGGCGCAGTCGTGCCTCGCGGCGTTCGACCACGACGTCCCCGCCGAGCTGTGGGCGGCGCTGCGCGACCAGGGTCTCGTGGCGCCGGCTGCTCCCACGCCGGCATGAGTGAGCCCTGGTCGTTCGCCGAGGCGGCCGGCGTGCCGCTCGGCGATGGCGAGGTGCTGGTGTGGTGGCTGGGGCAGGCGGGCTTCCTGCTGCGGGGCGGCGGGACGACCCTGCTGGTCGACCCTTACCTGGTCCCGTCCGGGGACCGCCGGTTCCCGCCGCCGTTCCCCGCCGCTGACGCCGCCGGGGTCGATGCGGTGCTGGTGACGCACGAGCACGGCGACCACCTCGACGTCCACGTGGCCGAGGCGTTCGCGGAGGCCGACTCGACGGCCCGGTGGGTGGTGCCGGAGCCGGTGGTCGACCGGGTCGCGTCCCTCGGGATCCGCCGGGAGCTGATCGAACCGGCCCAGCCCGGGCGGCCGCTCACGATCGGGTCGGTGCGGGTCGACCCGCTGCCGGCCCACCACGGCGTGGACATGACCGATGCGTACGGCACCGGCGCCGAGCTGTCGGGCGGGCTGGTGCGCTTCCTCGGCTACGTCGTCGATCTCGCCGGCACGCGGGTCTACCACTCCGGCGACTGCCTGGCCTACCCCGGACTGGCCGAGGAGCTCGCCCGGCTGGAGGCGCACGTCGTGCTGCTGCCGGTCAACGGCCGCGACGCCGAGCGGGAGGCCCGCGGCATCGTCGGCAACATGTCCGCCGAGGAGGCGGTCGGGCTGGCCGTGGGCGCGGGAGCCGAGGTGCTCGTCCCGATGCACTGGGACATGTTCGAGCGCAACTCGGGCCATCCCTCGCGCGCAGTGGCGCTGACCGAACGAGATCACCCCGAACTGACCGTGATCGTGCCGAGCAGGGCTCGGCCGATCGGGCTCCGCCCCTTGCGGGCGGGACGAACAGGAGTGGCCTGATGACCATCGAGACCAGGTTCCTGGGCGCCAGCGGCCTGCAGGTGCCCGTGCTGACCATGGGGACGATGACCTTCGGCGGTGCCGGCCGGCACGCGCCGATGGGAAAGGTGCAGGTCGACGAGGCGACGCGCATGGTCGACATGTGCCTCGAGCGCGGCGTGGACTTCTTCGACACCGCCGACGTCTACTCGCAGGGGCTGTCGGAGGAGATCCTCGGACAGGCGCTCGGCAAGCGGCGCCATGACGTCCTCGTGGCCACCAAGCTCAACGGCCCGATGGGCGATGGCCCGAACGACCGGGGGCAGTCCCGCCACCACATCATCGCGGCGTGCGAGGCGAGCCTGCGGCGGCTCGGCACCGACCACATCGACCTGTACCAGGTGCACTCCGTCGACGAGCGCACGACGATGGAGGAGACGCTCCGCGCCCTCGACGACCTCGTGCGCCAGGGGAAGGTCCGCTACATCGGCTGCTCGAACTACTCGGCGTGGCACCTGGTGAAGGCGCTGTCGGTGTCCGAGCGGCGCGGGTTCGAGCGGTACGTCTCGCTGCAGGCCTACTACAGCCTGGTCGGCCGCGAGCTGGAGCACGAGCTGCTGCCGGCCGCTCAGGACCAGGGCGTCGGCGTGCTCGTCTGGAGCCCGCTGTCCGGCGGCTTCCTCACCGGCAAGCAGCGCCGCGGCGAGGCACCGCCCGCGGGCAGCCGGCGCGAGACCACGGGCGACACCGGGACCATGGACGCCGAGCAGGGCTTCGACGTCGTCGAGGCGCTCGACGGGATCGCCCGCGAGCGCGGGGTCAGCATCGCGCAGGTCGCGATCAACTGGTTGCTGCGCCGTCCCGGCGTCACGTCGGTGATCATCGGGGCCCGCACCACCGAGCAGCTGTCGGACAACCTCGACGCCGCGTCCTGGGAGCTCACCGCCGAGGAGGTGGCGCTGCTGGACCGGGTCAGCGCCCGGCCGCTGCCGTACCCCTACTGGCACCAGCTGAAGATGAACCGGCCCCGCCTGCGCTACACGCTCGCGGACTCCGGCCTCTGAACCGCGGGTGATGCGGGCGCTCTGCGTCCATCCGGGCGCCGACGGCGGCACGCTCGTGCTCGACGACGTCCCGGAGCCCGCGCCGGAGGACGGGGCGCTCCTGGTCGAGGCGCTCGCCCTGGGCGTGTGCGGGACCGACCGGGAGATCGTCGCGAGGGGGCCGCGGCTGGCACCGCCCGGCCGCGCCGGGCTGGTCCTCGGTCACGAGTCACTGGGCCGGGTCCTGGATGCTCCGGCCGGATGCGGCGTCGTCCCCGGTGACCTCGTGGTGGGTCTCGTGCGGCACCCCGACCCGGTCCCGTGCGCGTTCTGCGCCGTGGGCCGGTCCGACCTGTGCGAGAACGGGCGCTTCACCGAGCGCGGCATCCTCGGCCGCGACGGGTTCGGCTCCGAGCGGTTCCGGCTCGAGCCGGAGTACGCCGTGCGGGTGAGCCCCGACCTGGGGCTCGCCGGCGTGCTGCTCGAGCCCGCCAGCGTGGTCGCCAAGGCCTGGGAGCAGCTCGACCACGCGGTGCGCCGGCCGCTGCGGCGGGCCCTCGTGCTGGGGGCCGGCCCGATCGGTCTCCTCGCCGCCCTCCTCGGGACGCAACGCGGCCTGGACGTCCACGTCGTGGACCGGGTGGCACACGGCCCCAAGCCGCGGCAGGTCGCCGGGATCGGTGCCACCTACCACTCGTCGACCGAGTCCCTCGTCGGCGCGTTCGACGCCGTCGTGGAGTGCAGCGGTGCGCTCGTCGCCGAGGCCATCGACCGCACCGCTCCTGCCGGGGCCGCCTGCCTCGTCGGTGTCGGTGACGCCCGCTCCGCGGGAGCGCTGGAGCTGGCCGACCTGGCGCGCCTGCTGATCTCCGGGAACCGGACGGTCCTGGGCACCGTCAACTCCAACCGCCGGCACTTCGACGCGGCGCACACCGCGCTCCGCCGAGCGGATCGGGAGTGGCTCGACGGCCTGCTGACCGACCGCGTGCCCCTCGAGGACTGGCGAGCGGCGTTCGACACGGGGCTCGACCGGATCAAGGCGGTCATCCGCTTCACCTCGTGACGGGCGTCAGCGGGCGGCTCCCCGGGCGGCGGCAGGCGCGTCCGCCGACCCGGTCCGGAGGCCGGCGAGGAAGGCGTCGACGGCCGCCTCGGCGGCGCCCAGCAGCGGACCCTGCGCACCCAGCTCCGCGGGGACCAGGTCGACCGGGCCGTTCGACAGGGCCGGGCGGAGGTGCGCGACGGCGTCGCGCAGCTCCGGCCCGGCGTGCCGCAGCAGATGGGCGAACACGCCGTCGAGGATGATCCGGCCGGGGTTGAACAGCGAGACGAGGGTGGCGATGCCGGCCGCGAAGGCCGGGAGCGGGGCGGTGAGCGCCGCCCGGGCCTCGGGGTCGCCCTGCTCCGACCGCGCCACCAGCTGCGAGAGGGCGGCCTTGCGGGTAGGCCCGTCCGGCACCGTCATCCCGGCGTGCCGGAACAGGGCGTCGGCGGCGACCTCGGTCTCCCAGCAGCCGTGACCCCCGCAGTAGCAGGGGCCGGAGCCGCCCCCGATCACCATGTGGCCGACCTCGCCCGCGTAGCCGGGGTGCCCGCCCTCGAGCAGCCTGCCGTGGACGATGATGCCGCCGCCGACGCCGAGCCCGCAGGTCAGGTAGATCATGTGGTCGTGGTCGCGACCGGCCCCGCGCAGGTGCTCGGCGAGCGCGGAGAGGTTGCTGTCGTTGCCGGTCACCAGCGGCGCGTCGACGTCGATCCGGCGGCGCAGCTCGTCGACGAGCCGCAGGTCCCGCCAGCCGAGGCGCGGGGCGAGCGCGACCGCGCCGTCGGTGGCCCGCACCAGGCCCGGCACGGCCACCCCGATCGCGAGCGGCGGGTGTCCGGGGTCGGCCAGCTGCTCGCGCAGCAGGGTCGCCAGCTGGTCGAGGCTGGGCCCGGGATCGCCGGGGACGTAGTGGTGCGGCGCCTGGGCGACGGTGCCGACACCGCCGCCGAGCCCGACCCATGCGGCGCGGAGCGCGTCGTCGCCGATCACCACGGCGAGCACGCGCGCCACGTCGGCCCGGGGGGCGACGAGGAGGGAGGGGCGGCCGCGACCGCGGCCGAACTCGGCGACCACCCCGGACTCGCTCACGAGCTCGCGCCCGGCCAGCTCGGCCACCAGGTCGCCGACGGCGCTGCGGGTCAGCCCGGTGATCGTCCCGAGCTGGGTGCGGGTGGTCGGTCCGTGCACGTGCAGGTGGCGCAGCACGGTGCGCAGGTTGTGCCGGCGGACGCTGACCGTGTCCCGCCCCGTGCCCTGTGTCACGGCGCACCCCGGCGGTGTCGCGCGCGGGTGCCGGGTGCCTCGCCGTGCCGCAGCATGCCGGCCATCCCAGCACGGGTTCCCGTCAGGACGATGGGCTGTGGCGGGCGCACGCGAAGAGTCTCGCAGGTCGAACGGGACCCGCGGCTCCGGTGAGTCCCGTCGGGCTGCGATGAGTTCCGGCCGGGTCGCCGGTCTGATCTGGTGAGCGACCGGCACGGCGCCGGTCGACCCACCACCGGAGGCCACCGTGTCCGCCACCATCGCCACCACCACGTCGTCCGTCCCGACGGTCGGATCGCTGCTGCGGGACGGGGCCGTCGCCACCGTCGTCGCCGCGGTCGCCACCGCGGCCGTCGCCGTCGCCGGTTCGGCGGTGGGGATCAGCCTCGACGTCGCGGGTGCGTCGATCCCGGCTTCCGGGTTCGCGACGCTGACCGTCATCTTCTCGGTCATCGGCCTGCTCATCGCCGTGGGCCTGCGCCGGTTCGCCCGGCACCCGCGCACCACCTGGATCCGCACCACGATCGCGTTGACCGTGCTGTCCCTGGTGCCGGACGTGCTCGCCGACGCCGCCACCGGCACCAAGGTCCTGCTGATGGCGACGCACCTGGTGGCCGCCGCGATCGTGATCCCCGCGGTCGCCCGCCGGCTGCGCGCCTGACGCGGTGCCGGTACCGCGCACGGTCGTTCAGGGCCTGCGGCCGCGGAAGGTGCGTCGCAGGTCGCTCATGGCGGCGTGCTCCGTCACCAGCGTGCGTGCACGTGCGGACCGATCAGCTCGTCGTAGACCGCGCGCACGGCCGCGTGCACCTCGGCGCCGAGCGGGGGCAGGTCGGCCACGGCCGCGTTGCCCCTGGCCTGCTCCGCCGACCGGGCACCCGGGATCACGACCGTGACCTGGGGCTGGTCGACGATCCAGCGCAGCGCGAACTGGGCCATCGTCGCGCCGGCGGGCACCAGGGGCCGCAGCCGCTCCACCGCCGCGAGACCCACCTCGAACGGCACGCCGGCGAACGTCTCGCCCACGTCGAACGCCTCGCCGTGGCGGTTGTAGGTGCGGTGGTCGTCGGGCGGGAACTCGGTGGTGGCGCTGTAGCGGCCGGACAGCAGCCCGGACGCCAGCGGCACCCGCGCGATGATCGCGACACCCGCTGCGGCCGCCGCGGGCAGCACGCGCTCGAGCGGCTTCTGGCGGAACGCGTTCAGGATGATCTGCACACTCGCCACGCCCGGCCGGGCGATCGCGGTGAGCGCCTCGTCGGCGGTCTCGACGCTCACGCCGTACGCCGCGACGCGCTGCTCGGCCACCAGCTCGTCGAGCGCGTCGTAGACCTCGTCCCGGGAGTAGACGGGGGTGGGCGGGCAGTGCAGCTGCACCAGGTCGAGCGTGTCGAGGCCGAGGTTGGCGCGCGAGCGGTCGTTCCAGGCGCGGAAGTTGTCCCGCGTGTAGTTCTCCGGCACCTGCTCGACCCGGCGGCCCATCTTCGTGGCCACGACGAGCCGGTCGTCCCCGCGCTCGCCCAGGAACCGGCCGACGAGGGCCTCACTGCGCCCGTCGCCGTACACGTCGGCGGTGTCGAGGAACGTGACCCCGGTGTCGGCGGCGGCGTGCAGCAGGGCGAGCGCGTCGGCGTCCTCCACACGGCCCCAGTCGCCGCCGAGCTGCCAACAGCCCAGCCCCACGACCCCGACCTCACGGCCGAGCCGCTGCGCCTTCCGCGTCTCCATCGGGGTGTCCATGCGGCGAGCCTACGGCGGCCACCCGCACGTGCAGCCGCGCCCGCACCTCCGCCGGCGGGTAGGCCCGCGCTGCCGCTCGCGAGCACGAGGACGCGGCGTTGCGCCGGTCGCCCGCTTGGACGGAGACGCGGCCGACCGGTACGAGGTGGATGACTACGTCCGCATCCGGGTGCCCCTCATCTCAGGACCTCAGGCGTGGGTCTACGTCTTCGACGAGCGGCTGGGGCGCCGCTGACGCCGAGGATCGAGCCGGCGCGCTCGAACCTGAGCGTCCTCGGAGCGAGACGAGACGCTTGTGAGCGTGATCTCGGCCGCGGGGGCCGGGTGGTCGCTGCTGGCCCAGCTGGCCGCGAATGCTGGTGGCGGGCGGCCCGAAGCGCACGGAACCGGTGCGCCAGGGCCCTGTTCCGCGCGGCCACCGGCGGCGGGGTCGTCGAGTACACGAAGCGGCTGCGGATGACGGCCTGGCGGGCGGCCCACAGGGAGGCACAGCCGCGCAGCTCACCCGGCCGTGAGGCCCGGCAGCCCGTCCAGGCTCGTCGCGTTGCGCTCCGCGTGGTAGCGCGCGATGCGCTCGTCGTCGCGGCTGCGCCACACCGCGTCGAGCGCTTCGCGTTCCGTCACGAGGTCCATCCGCGGCACGGTGTACCCGCACGAGTCCGACACCCGGGTCACGTTCACGCGCACCACACCCCGCAGGTACCGCCGCCTGCTCTCGGCCGCCTCCCCGAACGGGGCGAGCTCCGCCTCGTAGCCCGGGTCGTCCGCCAGCACGGCACGCCCGGTGCCGTGCAGCCGCACGATGGTGGGGCGGCCCGCGAAGGCGCAGAACATCACGCAGATGCGCCCGTTCTCCCGCAGGTGGGCAATGGTCTCCACCCCGCTGCCGGTCATGTCCAGGTAGGCGAAGGTGTGTTCGTCGAGCACCCGGAACGTGCCCATCGTGCCCTTGGGTGAGAGGTTCACCAGCCCGTCTGCGGCCAGCGGCGCTGTGGCGACGAAGAACAGCGGCTGCTTCTCGATCCACCCCGCCATCCGGGCGTCGATCCCGTCGTACACCTTGGCCATGGCCCGACAGTAGGTGCGCCGCGGCCGCCCACCAACGCAGTTCCCAGCCGGTGATCCGCGTCCCGGCTGCGACGGCGCGCCCCCCTGACGCCCCGCGGGCCCGTCACCGCGGACGGCCCGGACGCGTGCCGACCGAAGTCACGACGGCAACGTGAGGATCTCCACCCCGTCCGCCGTGACGAGGACCGTGTGCTCGAACTGCGGGACGACCAGCCCGCTGTGGAAGGAGCGGCCGATGCCGTGGCCGGTGAAGTCGCGCACCACGCTTGATCGGGCCGTTCCACCACCTCTTCCTCCCCGAGGGGTGCAGGCGGTGATCTTCGCGTGGGGGAACGGGCTCGTTCCTCCCAGCTGGTCCGATCTCATCATTTCGGTGGAGCGGCCGACGACCTGAGGTTGACGATCTCCGCCGGCTCGGCGCGCAGGCTGGTGCGCATGCGACGCAGCCCGGGCGTGGCTCCGCTGTACGTGAACGCATTGGCAGGCCGGGAACCGCGCTCAGCTCGTCGAGCAACGGCGTCTGATCGTCGGAGAAGCATCTGTTGAGGAGATGCCTTACCTGAAATGCGTCGATGGTGAGGTTCGGACCATGACCGATCGGCCCTACCACCACGGAGACCTGCGCCGGGCCGCGCTCGCCGCGACCGTCGATGCCATCAAACAGGACGGTGGGACTGCTGCGCTCCGCATGCGCGAGGTGGCCCGCCGCGTCGGAGTTTCGCATGCGGCGTTCAACCATCACTTCGGCACCAAGCCCGGCCTGCTCGCCGCCCTGGCGGCCGAGGGATACGACCTGCTGGCCGAAGCCCTGACCGCCGCAGATGGTGGCCTTGTCGACGCAGGCGTGGCATATGTGAGGTTCGCAGCCGAGTATCCGGCGCATTTCGAAGTGATGTTTCACCGCGCACTGCACAACGCCGACGACCCACAACTGATCGCCGCGCAAGAGCGCGCCGGCCAGGCACTCACCGCGGTGCTCTCGACATCGCTCACGAAAACCACCGAGCTGGCCGCCTGGTCGATCGTCCACGGCTTCGCCGACCTGTGGGTGGGCGGCGCGCTGCCGGCCGGAATCGGCGCCGATGCCGGAAACGCCGCGCGACCAGTCATCCGGCGGTTGTCATTCACGCCATGAGCTACAGCCGCCGGTCTTCTCGATCTGCACCGGCCGGGTTCGAACCCGACGACGATCCCTCACCGCGAGGGAGCGCGGCGCGCAGGTCGGCGGGTGGTCGCCCCGTCGCGTCGGCGTGGAACCCGAGGGCGATCCGCCAGAAGTCGGCTCGGCTCGTGGAGCGTCAGCCGCGCGACTGCCAGACCTACCGGTTCCGCCTCGTCGAACCACCGGACCCGGGCCCCTGATCGGGCCGCAGGCTCCACCCGAGAACGGCGCCGGTCACCAGGAGCGCAGCGGTCAGCAGGAGCAGGCCGTCTCCCAGCACGAATCCCAGCAGCGTGAACGGGACGGCGATCCATCCGGCGTAGTGGGCGACCCGGTTCCAACGGCTCTTCCCGTACGTGCGGAGCAGTTCGGCCAGTCTCGGGTCCTCCACGGCCAGGTTCCTCTCGATGGCGCGCAGCGCGCGCTGCTCCTGGCGGTTCATGGTCCGGCGTTCCTCTCGGGATCGTTCGTGGGTCAGTTCTCGCGGCCGTGCACGACCGCGAACAGATGGGCCTCGTCGGCGAGAGGACTCCACGGCGCCGTACTCGGGGATTCCTCCATGACGTTCTCCTCGGGTCGGTCACGCCACTGCTCGGTCGCGCCCGGGCGGCGGCAGGGCGTCAGCGGCGAGCAGTTGTTCCAGGCGCGCCACGGCGCCGGCCTGAGCGGCGTCGAGGAAGGCCCGCAGGAACCGGTCACGAGCCACCCGGTGAACGGGCGCGTGCCGGGCCTCGGCGAGGTGCATCCGGGCCCGTCGCCCGAGCTGTCGCGCGTTGGCCTCGCTGATCCCGAGCGCCTCGGCGATGTCGCGGAACGGGTAGTCGAACGCCTCCCGGAGTACGAAGACGGCACGTTCGACCGGTGACAGCCGCTCGAGCAGGAGCAGGACCCCCTGCTCCAGGTCCGCCGACCGCTCGGCAGCCACCGTCGGGTCCTCGGTGGTCGAGATCCGCGCCGGCAACCAGCTGTCGACGGAGACCTCGCGGCGCGCACGTGCGGAGACGGCGACGTTGAGCGCGAGCCGCGTCGTGATCTTCACGAGGAATGCGACCCGGTCGTGCACCTGTGCTCGGTCTGCGCCCTGCCAACGCACCCAGACGTCCTGGACGACGTCCTCGGCGTCGGCGACCCGGCCGAGCAGCCGGTACGCGATCCCGAACAGACGTGGACGGACGCTCTGGAAGTCCGCTGCTTCCTCGGCCGTTGCGGACGCGATGTCGATGGGCATGGGACCACCGTCGTTCGGCCCGGGGCCCGGTCGCGCCCTTGGTGGCCCCGGGTGTACCCCTGGGCGCGGGGCCAGGGTCCCGGGGGAGGTGCGCCCGTCGCCCGGGCCTGCTGTGGCGGGAGAGGTGGCCCGGACGGGCTCGGCAGCCGCGACGAGCCCCTCGGGGGAGCTGACGTCCAGCCCGGTGAACGCCGCGAATGCGGCAACGCAGCCACGCCCGTGCCGGCATCGCCGCGGAGGACGGCCCACCGCAGCGGCCGATCGGCCGGGGGGGCGGGCACGCGTGCGGCGCCCGGCGGCGGGTGGGACCAGCCACGCTCTGCTTGACGCGTACTCCGCTGGGAGCCGTCTGAAACCCGGTGTTCCCGCTCTCACCTCGCGGCTCGGCCGGGTGCCCTTCACGAACAAGGACAAGGCAGCGCGCCGGATCGTGACGTCCCGGCTGCTACGGCGTCGGGAGGGCCTCGGACAGTTCCTTGCGGGAGCTGACGCCGAGCTTGGTGAACACCTTCCGCAGGTGCCACTCGACGGTGCGGGGGCTGATGAACAGCTGGGCGCCGATCTCCGAGTTCGTGTGCCGGTGCGCGGCGAGCCGGGCGATCTGCGCCTCCTGCGCGGTGAGCTCGTCACGTGTGCGGGAAGTGCGTCTGCGTGCCGTTTCGCCGGTGGCGAGCAGCTCGCGGCGGGTCCGTTCGGCGAACCCCTCGGCGCCCATCGCGATGAAGAGCTCGTGAGCGGCCCGCAGCTGCTCGCGTGCGTCGAGGCGTCGGCCTTCTCGGCGGAGCCATTCGCCGTGGAGCAGCCTGGCCCGGGCGAGCTCGCCCCGGACCCGGGTTCGGCCCAGCCGCTCGATCGCCTCCTGGTAGAGCCGCTCGGCGGTTTCGCCATCGCTCAGCAGCGCGCGTGAGCGCGCCTCCACGCCGAGCGCCCAGTCGCTGCCGCTGGCGCGGGTCATCGCGGAGAGCTGCTCGAGGGCCTCGGCCGCGTCCTCGGTGGCGCCGGTACGGGCCGCCGACTCCACCAGCTCGGCCAACCCCCAGTTCGCCGCGCACAGCTCGGTGGGGAACAAGCCGGCCTGGCGGGCCGCGCCCATGGCGTCCTCGTACCGGCCCAGCCCGTTGAGGAGCAACGCGCTCGTCCAGTGCCCGATGGTCACCGCGATCCCCTCGCCACGGGCCACGGCCTCGTTCATGCTGGTTTCGATCAGGGCGCGCGCCTGCTCCTCGCGACCGCGCCACGCGGCGAGCGCCATGGCTCCGCACGGAGCCAGACTGCTTCCGGTCGCCTCACCCACCGCGTTCGCCTCATCGACGAGGGGTGCGGCCTCCGTCAGCTCGCCGGCGAAGACCTGCGCCATGACGCGCGAGTTGAGCGCGAGGAGGAGCTCGCCGAGGGCGCCGGCCTCCCGAGCGAGACTCACGTGGCGGGCGGAGAGAACCTGCCAGCACTCGTCGTCCCACACGTCCACCGAGATGATCGACGCGAGCCAGAGCCACCGGAGTCCCTCCGACATCGAGAGGTCCTCGGCGGAGAACGCCTGCAGCGCTCGCCGGGCCAGCGGCATCGCCGCCGAGTAGCCATCCGTGAACAGCGAGGCCAGCCCTTCCAGCAGCATGTCGCCCTTGCCCGTTCCATCCGCATGTGTGCGCGGGACCGCTCGCGCCACGTGGACCGTGTTGGCGGTGCCCGCGAGGCGGCCGGCGAACATCGCAGCGGAGAAGGCGTCCAGGTAGGTGTCGCGGGCCAGCTCGGCGTCCAGCGACTCGAGCCGCTCGGCGGCGGCGAGCAGCAGGGGAGGGGCTTCGTTGCCGCGGTTCGAGGCGAATGCGATCTGGGCACGCAGCCGATCGGCCAGTGCCCGCCCGAGCTCGTCGAGCGGCCCCGCCTCGGCGACCGCGAGCAGGTTCCGCGCCACGTCGAACTCACCGGCGTGCAGCTTGGCCTGCGCCGCGGCCAGGATGCGGCCCGTCCGCTGCGCCTCGTCAGAGGTGAGCTCGGCCGCCCGCTCGAGGAAGGCGGCGGCCGCCGCGAACCCGCCTCGGGAACGGGCACGGTCGGCCGAGCGCTCGAGCTCGGTGGCGACCTCCTCGTCCGGCTCGGCGCTCGCCTGGGCGCGGTGCCACGCCCGGCGGTCGGGATCGAGCTCGGTGACCTCCGCGAGCGCGCCGTGCACCTCCTGCAGATCGTGCACCCCGGCTGCGCGCCACGCGGCCGAGCGCACGAGCGGATGGTGGAACCGTACGCGCGTGCCGAGATCGATCAGCCCGGCCGCCTCCGCTGGAGCCGCCGCGTCAGGCTTGATCTCGAGCAGTTCGACCGCGCGCCACAGCACGGTGACGTCTCCGACCGGTTCCACCGCAGCCGCGAGGAGGAGCTTCCTGGTGTCCGCGGGAAGCGGCCGGAGCCGCCGGACGAACTCCTCTTCCACGCGGCTGGCCAACGGGATCGTGTGCGCGAGCCCGAACCCGAACGCGAGCTCTGCAGGTGTGCGCCCGCGCGGCAGCTCCAGGAGCGCCAGCGGGTTGCCCCGCGCCTCGGCGACGATCTCGTCGAATACGGCGGCATCGAGCGGGCCGCGCAGTGCCGTCCTGAGCACCGCGCGCGAGTCGGTGTCGTTCAGGCCGGTGACCTGCATCCCCGGGACTTGCCGGAACGTCTGGTCCTCGCCGACCGTCCGGGTGGCGAACACCAGCGCGACCGGCTCCGCCAACAGGCGCCGGGCCACGAAGGTGAGAGTGTGCGCCGAGGCCTGGTCGAGCCACTGGGCGTCGTCGACGAGGCAGACCAGGGGTTGCTCCTCGGCGACGTTCGACAGCAGGCTCAGGGTCGCCAGGCTGATCAGGAAGCGGTCCGGGGGGTTGCCGCTGCGCAAGCCGAACGCGGTGCTGAGCGCGTCACGCTGAGGGCCGGGAAGCCGCTCGAGCCGGTCGAGGAACGGTGCGCAGAGCTGGTGGAGCCCGGCGAAAGGGAGCTCCATCTCGAGTTCCACCCCCGCGGCGCGCGCGATGCGGCACCCCTCGGCGCGGCTCGCGAGGTGTTCCAGCAACGCGGTCTTGCCGATCCCGGCTTCGCCGCGCAGGACGAGCACGCGACTCCGCCCCTCGCGGGCGCTCGTCAGGAGCTGGTCCAGCTCGTGGCATTCACGGCGGCGCCCGCGCAGACCCTGCGGACCCCTGCTCGACATCCCCCACCGCCGCTGTTCGAAAGGGCTTTCAGTTTATCGACCGCGCCATCCGGGGCGGCCAGACGCCGATCGGGTCAAGGGTCATGGCCGTTCGTCGTAGAACGAGGGTCACTCGACGAGCTTGCCGATGCTCGAGACCTCCTTGATGAGCGCGGCGATGTCGACCGGTGTCTCCGCCACCGGCTCCCCGACGACCTGCCCCGGCCCCGACCAGACCAGGTTGACCCGCAGCGACTCGTCCAGGTCCGGGAAGTCGGAGCGGTTGTGGCAACCGCGGGTCTCGCGGCGCTCGAGCGCCGCTTCCACCGTCGCGCGAGCGGCGACGAGCGAGGATCGCAGGTCGAACGCGTGGGCCAGGTCCTGGAAGCCGGCCAGGTCGGGATGCACCCCGATACTCTTCTCGGCCGCCTCGATGTCGTCCAGGCGTGCGAGGCCCGCCCGCAGGCCGGTCTCGTCTCGCACCACGCCCGCGTGCTCGGTCATGACGTCGCGGAGCGCCCGCTGCAGGGAGCGCACGTTCTCGGGCCCGTCCGCCGCGAGCACCTGGTCCACCTCGTCACGCGCCTGCGCCACCGCTGCGGCGCTGCGCGGCTGCGCGTCGAGGTCGGCGGAGTAGTCAGCGGCGGCGTCGCCGACGATCCGGCCGTAGACGAGCAGCTCGATCAGGGAGTTGCCGCCGAGGCGGTTGGCCCCGTGCAGCCCGCTGGCGGCCTCGCCGACGGCGTACAGGCCGGCGATCCCGGTGCCGTGGTCCTCCGGCCGCACCCAGACCCCGCCCATCGAGTAATGGGCGGTGGGCGCGATCTCGATCGGCGTGGTGGTGATGTCGAGCATCTGCAGCTCGATCAGCGTCTGGTAGACGCGGGGGAGCCGCTTCGTGATCGTGTCCCGGGGCAGGTGGGAGACGTCGAGCCACACGCCGCCGTCCGGGGTGCCCCGGCCCTCCTTGATCTCGGTGTAGGCGGCCAGCGCCACCCGGTCCCGGGTGGAGAGCTCCATCCGGACGGGGTCGTAGCGCTGCATGAACCGCTCGCCGAGCCGGTTGCGCAGCACGCCGCCCTCGCCGCGGGCCGCCTCGGACACGAGCGTGCCGGCGGCGTTCTCGGGCCCGAGCAGGCCCGAGGGGTGGAACTGCACGAGCTCGGGGTCCCGGATGCGGGCTCCCGCGGTGACGGCGAGCCGGAACGCGTCGCCGGTGTTCTCGTCGCGGCGGGACGAGGTGCGCCGCCAGATCCGGGTGTGACCGCCCGCGGCCAGGATCACCGCGTCGGCGTGGACCACGTACCGGGTGCCGTCTCCGATGTCGAACCCGTAGGCGCCGAACACCACGCCGTCCCGCGTCAGGATCCGCGTGACGTACACCGTGTCGATGACCGCGACGTCGAGCTGCCGGGCGCGGTTCACCAGGGTGCGCTGGATCTCCAGGCCGGTGTAGTCCCCCGCGAAGGCGGTCCGCCGGAACGTGTGCGCGCCGAAGTACCGCTGCGAGATGCGGCCGTCCGCCTCGCGGGCGAACGGCATGCCCCAGCGGTCCAGGTCGGCGATGCCACGCGCCGCGCCCTCGGTGACGATCCGGACGGTGGTCGGGTCCGCGAGGAAGTAGCTCTCCTTGATCGTGTCCGCCGCGTGCTGCTGCCAGGAGTCTCCTGGATCCATGGTGCCGAGGGCGGCGTTGATGCCTCCCGCCGCGAGGGTGGTGTGCGCGTCAGCACTCGGCCGCTTGCCCACCACGAGGACGTCGGTGCCCCGCTCGGCCAGTTGGATGGCGGCCCGCAGGCCGGAGCCACCGGTCCCGATGATCAGGACGGAGGTCGCGAGCCGCCGCTCCGGCGCGCTCATCGGGCGGACCGGACCGTGGTGAGCGGGTGTGCGGATTCCGGTGCCGTCGTGCGCAGGATCGTCACGAGGACGGCCGCGGCGGCGGCCAGCGCGACGAGGGCGACGACCGCGCCCACCCCGGCTCCGGCGCCCACCGCCGGGGCCAGTAGCACGAGAGCGGCCGCCCCGAACAGGACGGACGGCCGGACGCGCGACCTCGGCACGATCGGGGAGTGGCTCGCCCACAGCAGCGCCAGGAACAGCGCGGTGGGGATCGCCACCGCGTACCCCGCGCCGCGCGGGTCCAGCGCGCCGTGGGCCCCGGTCTGCCGCACGGCGACCTCGAGGCCCGCCCCGAGCGCCGCGAGCGAGGCGAAGATCCCGTAGTGGCCGTAGCCCCACAGGAACGAGCGGCTCCGGCGGTTCGACAGCCCGTCTCCGCTCGGCTCCAGCTCGTAGAGCCACCACAGCGCGAACAGCAGCACCAGCCCGGAGCCGGCGACGACCACGAGCGACCAGTGCAGGCCCTCCGAGACGACGTCGGCGATCCCGATCGACGCCGCGAGGACGCTCTCGCCCAGGAGGATGATCGTGAAGAGTGCGTACCGCTCGGCGATGTGGCGCGGATGCCAGCTCGTGCCCCGGCTGCGTTCGGCCCACATCGGCACGGCCAGCTCGACGCCGGCGAGGGCCACGAACGCCACCACGAGCACCACGCCGGTGAGCACACCGAGCTCGGCCAGCAGGAGGCGGACGAGCCAGAGGACCTCGGCGATGCCGATGCCCGCGGCGTACCGGAGGGCGGTGCGCCTGCCCTCCGGGTGCTCCCGCGCGGCCCGCAGCCACAGCACGAACAGGCCCACGCGCATCACCAGGTAGCCGAGGGTGATCGCCCGGTAGTCGGCGGCCGCGAACGCGGCCGGCACGCCGGCGGCCAGGACGAGAACCCCGCCCATCTGCAGCAGGGTGAGCAGCCGGTACGGCACGTCGTCGGTGTCGTAGGACGAAGCGAACCAGGTGAAGTTCATCCAGGCCCACCAGATGGCGAAGAACACCTGCAGGAACGGGCTCACGGCCTGCGCCGCATGCCCGTCGGCCACCGCGTGGCCGAGCTGCGCCACCACCGCGGCCACGGCCACCACGAACGTCAGGTCGAACAGGAGCTCGAGCTGCGTCGCCGCTCGGTGCGGCTCGTCGACGCTGCGCGCCGTCATCGGGATCCGGAGCTGCGGCATGGCTACGCCCAGTCCTCCTGCCACGAGTAGGCCGGGCCGGCGCTGCCCACCACGGCGACGGTGTCGAGCGCACCGAGGGCGACGGTGAGCAGCAGCGCGGAGTCCTCGACCGCGTCGAGGGTGTGGGCCTCGGTGGGCACCGTGACGAGGTCGCCCGTCACGGCCTCCACCACCTGCGTGCCGGTGGTCAGCCGGACGCGGCCCGCGAGCACCTGCAACGTCGCCTCCCGCGTGTTGTGGTGCTCGTGCAGCGTGGTGCCGGCTCTCAGGGCGACCACGGCCTGCCGGAGCGCGCGGTCGTGGCCGCCGTGCACGGTGTGCGTGCTGCGGCCGTGAGCCGCCGCCCGCGCCCACTCGACGTGCGCCCGCGCGGTTTCGATCAGGGGCGTCGGGTCCATGTGTCCTCCTCGGGTGCGGGTGTGCCGCCAGTAGGACCGGATGGACGCCCCGGCCGTGACACGAGGACCGGCACCGTGACCGTGGCGGACCTGGCCGTCACGAATCCGACGGCTGTCCTGTCCTCGCTTCCGGCGCCGCTCCGTACGAGAGCGGGCTCGGACGAAGGGATGCGTCGTGAAGGTCGTTGTGATCGGTGGTACCGGGCTGATCGGGTCGAAGCTGGTGACCAAGCTGGGCGAGCACGGCCACGAGGCGGTGTCGGCGGCCCCGAACACCGGCGTGAACACGTTGACGGGTGAAGGGCTCGCGGAGGCGCTCGACGGCGCGGCGGTCGTGGTGGATGTCTCGAACTCGCCGTCGTTCGCCGACGACGCGGTGATGGAGTTCTTCCGGACCTCGACCACGAACCTGCTGGAGTACTCGGCGAAGGCCGGGGTGGGGCACTACGTGGCGCTGTCGGTGGTCGGCACGGACCGGCTGTCGGAGTCGGGCTACTTCCGCGCGAAGATCGAGCAGGAGAAGCTGATCCGCGATTCCGGCCGGCCGTACTCGATCGTGCACGCCACCCAGTTCTTCGAGTTCGTCAGGGGCATCGCGGACCTGAGCACGGTGGACGGGAAGGTCCACCTGCCGCCGGTCCTGTTCCAGCCGATGGCCTCCGACGACGTCGCCGCCGGGGTCGGCCGCGTCGCGGTGGGGGAACCGCTGAACGGGATCCGCGAGATCGGTGGCCCCGAGCAGTTCCGGCTCGACGAGCTGGTGCGCAAGGCACTTGCGGCGGCCGACGACCCTCGCGAGGTCGTCACCGATGAGCAGGCCAGCTACTCCGGCGCGCGGATCAGCGAGCGGACGCTCCTCCCGGGCCCGGACGCCCAGCTCGGGGAGATCACCCTCCGCACGTGGCTCGCCCAGCGGCAGTAGTTCGCGAGCCTGCCGCCGGCGGCACCCGCCGCCGGCGGCGGGCGCACACCGATCACGCACACCGTCGCAGTCGAAGGAGACACCCATGGAGCAACCGAAGGTCTCGGTCATCCACGGGGTGGCCGCCGAGGGCGGACGGGTCCCGGTCGCGGGATGAGGGCCGGTCCGAATGATCAGGAGCGTTGATCCCCGCCTTCCGCCCGACGTGCTGTTCCTGTTGTGGGCGATGGGGCACGGCGACGAGGTCGCCGTGGTGGATTCGTGCTACCTCGTCGGCCAGGACGGACAGCTGCGCGGCACGGTGGTGCAGATGGGCGGCGCCGACATCCTGCAGGCGGTGCGTGCCGTCCTGTCGGCGGTGCAGCTCGACACCAGCTTCGTCGCCGATCCCGTCAGGCAGGTGGAACACGCCGAGTCGGGACCGTCGTGCGAGGTGCGACGTGCGGTGCAGGTCGAGGTCGATGACGCACTGGGGTTCCGGTGCTCGATCGCCGCAGTTCCGCACCGGGAATTCCACGAGCAGGTCAGGAACTGCTATGGACTGATCCTCACCGGAGACGCCAGGGAGCAGGGGAACTTCATCCTGCGGAAGGGGCTGGACGTGACACCGTCCAGCGTCCTCTCCCCGAACGGGCAGAGAAGCCCGTGATGGCACCCGGTGGGAAGCACGATCTGTCCGTCGACGGGAAGTGCATCCGCACGGCCCGGCTCCTCCTGCGGCCGTGGATCCTCGACGACGCCGATGCCGCGCTCGCCGTCTACGGTGCCGGCGACGTGTCGAGATGGCTCGCGCCGGCGGTGGAGCGGGTGCCCGACATCGCGACGATGCGGGCGGCGTGACGGACGAGTACTACGACCTCACGCTCGAGGTGTACCGCCTCCGTCGAGGCGATCTGGACGTGCCGACACCCAACGTCGAGAACCAGGACGGATCATCATGAGCACTCGTTCCCCGTCACCGGTGGAAACCGCAACGGCCCACCTCTCACGCAGGCGGACCGTCGGGCAGGTCATGAGACCGCCCGCGACGATCGAACCGGAAGCCCACCTCGCCGCGGCCGCCTACATGATCGAGCACCTCCACGACCCTGCGCTCGTGGTGGTGGACGACGACACCCGCGAACCCGTCGCGATGATCACCGCCGCCGAGATCACCAGGGCGGTGGCCCACGGTCGGAGCCCCGAGGACACGCGCGTCAGCCAGGTCGTCACGGCGAAGCCGGTGACGGTCCGAGCCGATGCCGTCGCCGAGGACGCGGCCCGGCTGATGCTGTCCCACGGCATCCGGCACCTGCCGGTCGTCGAGGGCCGGCGGCTCGTCGGGATGGTCGAGCTCGCCGATCTGTGTCGGATGAGCTTCGCGCCCTGACCGCTTCGGGCTGCGGAGGGAACATCGGGCTCACCCGTCGGGCCGGTCCGTCCTGCCCGGGTGCCGCCCTTGTCGAGGGCCTTGGTGCTGCTCGTCCTCCGTCGCCGCTGTGGCGCTGCGCTCCGCCCGGATGAGCGAGATGACCGTGTCGGCGGTGCGGTCGAGGTGGCTGCGGCCGTCCGGCAGCTGGGCCTCGGGGCTGATGTAGCTGCGGGGCCCGACGTGGGTGGCCGGGTCGAGCCGGTGCACGGTGACCCTTCCGGCGCGTCGGGCCCGGTTCCACCCGCTGCGCCGGAACAACCGCCAGCGCTGCGGGAAGATCCAGGTGCCGACCCGCTCGATCCGGTCTTCGGCGCTGGTGAGCAGGTGCAGGTGCCGGGCGTGCGTGAGGTCGTTGGCGCCGTTGTGGAACCCGCCGAGGGTGATCAGCAGGAGCGGGGAGCGCAGCTGCGCGTGCAGCTCGTCGACTGCGCCGGTGGCGACCTGGGCGCCGCCGCTGTAGCTGAGCAGCACCACCGGGATGCCGCTGCCGGGCCGGTAGCCCGCGAGCCGGAGCTGGGTGGCGATCTGAGTGCCGACGGCGCGGTTGTAGAGGGGGCGGTACCGGCGGTCGGCGGCTACGAAGATCTGCATGACGTTGTGCAGGAACAGCAGCAGCCCGACGTGCCGGCGTAGCCACGCCCACACCGGCCGGTCGGCGAGCGGATCGGCCAGCGGCGAGTAGGGCAGCACCTGACCCAGCACCCGCAGCTCCGGCGCCCCGGCGATCAGCGTCTTGACCAGCCGGCCGCCGTCGCGGCTGTCGCGGAAGCGGCGCTTCCCGATGCCGTCGAGGTACACCAGGTAGGCGTCCGGGGGACGGTCGGCGGCCGCGCCGAGGGCATGGGGCATGCCCTCCGGGAGCTCGGTGGTGGGAGCCCGCCAGCCGGCCGTGTACGCCAGCACCTCGTACCGGGCGAGGAGCGCCTCGGCGAGCAGGACCGGCCCGACCCCGCCGGCCAAGAGCAGGAGCAGGAGCTCGCTCATGGCTGGGGCTCCGCCGCCCCGGTGGCGCCGATCGTCCCGACGAGGCGCCGAACGGCCTCGACGGCGAGGGCCAGCCCGAGTCCGGCGACGGCCACGCAGCCGGCGGCGGCCCACCAGCCCAGCCCGGTCGCCGCGCCGAGTGGGCCGGCGAGGCCCGCCCCGACCGCCACCAGGAGCAGCAGGTGCAGCAGGGGCCCGAGCAGCGGGAACGCGAGGACGGCGGCGAGCACCAGTGGGGCGAGCTGGCCCGGTGTCCAGGCCGGCACGACCACGTCCGGAGGTGGAGCGGGCTGCACCAGCCGGGCGAGGGACCACGCGGTGAGCGGCCAGAGTGCGAACACGGTGCCCTCGACCACGGCACCGGTCAACAGCAGCCCGGCCACGACGCTCCGCGACGTGCCGGACCGGCGAGCTATCACGGGCAGCAGGCGCCCGAGTGCCTCGGACAGCCCGGCCAACAGCAGCAGGACGACGACGGCAGGCGACATCGGTCAGTGCCGTCGTAGCGGATCGGCAGGGGTCGTCCGGGTGACCGGACCGGCCGGGTGCAGGTAGCGCTCGATCTCGTCGGCGGCGCGCCGGTAGCCGCCGGCCCGGCGCTGGGCGACCTGCAGGTCGACTGCGCCCGCCCGGTAGCGGGGGTCGTCGAGCAGACGCCGCGCGAGGGCGTGCACGCGGTCCACGGCCGCATCCCGGGTGCCGATCGACAGGCCGGCGCCCAGCTCGACGACGCGACGGGCCACCAGCGGCTGGTCAGCGCCCTGCGGGACCACCAGCATCGGAACGCCGGCGTACGTGGCCTCGTTGACGCTGTTCATCCCGCCGTGGGTGACGAACAGCGCCGCGCGGGCCAGCACCTCCGGTTGCGGCACGGAGCGGCGGGCGAGGACGTTCGCCGGCAACGGCCCCAGCGCGGCGGGATCGGTCTGCCCGGTGGAGACGACCACGGTGCCGCCCAGCGGGACGAGCGCGGTGGCGAAGCCGCGCAACAGCTGCGGGTCGGCGTTGAAGACGGTGCCCAGCGAGGCGTACAGCACGGGGTCCCGCAGCCGATCGAGCGGGAACGACGGGTCGGCCGGGCGGGCGCCGATGCTCGGTCCGACGAACCGGTAGGACTGGTCGAAGTACTCGACGGCGGGCTGGAAGACCCGCGAGGTGTAGACCAGGTTGAGCGGCTGGCGGATGTTCCCCAGGTCGATCAGCGGCAACCCGCGCGTGTCGAAGCGCCGGTGCAGCTCCCAGCGCGATCGCAGGTAGCCGAGGAGGCTGCGGCGGCGAGCCGCCGCCTCGGCGAGCAGGTCCCGCGAGGCGCGGGTGGGGCTGGGCACGTGCCGGTCGAACGCGAACGTGGTGAACGACGACGCCGCCGGCACCCCGAGCTCGCGGGCGGCGACCGCGCCCCACGGGCAGGCGTTGTCGTGGACGATCAGGTCGGGCCGGACGTGACGCAGTTCGGAGAGCACGGTGGGCAGCACGCGGACCGTGGTGCGCGCGAGCCCCTCCACCAGCGTGACCGGCGTCGGCGGGTCGGGGAGCGGCTGGTCGCCCCCGGGGTAGAGGTGCACGGTCGCGCCGGTGGCCTCGATCTCCTCCCGGAAGGCGGGCGTGGCGTGGTAAGTGACGGAGTGGCCGCGCCGCACGAGCTCGGCCACGACCGGCAGCGTCGGGTTGACGCGCCCGTGCATGCCGATGTTGAGGAACGCGATGGTGCTCATCGGTCCGCCCCCGACAGGGAGGGGGTCGCCGCCCCGGCCGGACCTGCCGATGCCGCCGGGGGGTGCTCCGCCCGGTACAGGCCGGGCCCGCTGATCTGCAACCGGTCGAGGAAGCGCGCCGCCGCTGAGGACGCGGTGCTGATCAACCGCCCGGAGTGGCCGAAGTCCCACGGGGAGGGCCAGGCCTCGATGCCGGTCGGCAGGACGACGGTCGGGATGTGCTCGGACACCTCGTGCAGGTCGCGCTCGATCTGGTGGTGCCACATCAGCAGCCCGGCCCGGGCGGCGATCGCACCGGCCCGCCTGCGCGGGATGGTCGGGCGCAGCGGCCAGCTCGCCGGCCCGGTCGGCAGCACCACGACGCTGGCCGCTCCGGCCTGGTGGGCTGCGCGCACCGGGACGAAGGCGATCACCCCGCCGTCGACGAGCATCCGGCCGGCGCGCAGCACCGGGGGCAGGACGCCGGGAATGGCGGCGCTGGCCAGCAGCGCCGACTCGAGATCACCGTGGTCGAGCAACACCTGAGCCCCGCTGACCAGGTCCATGGCGACCGCGCTGAACGGGATCGCCAGCTGCTCGATCCGCGACGGCAGCCCGGCACGGGCGATCAGCCGGCGCAGGCCGTGATCGGCGAAGACGCTGACGCGTGAGGACGGGTAGCCGAGCGGGAACACGTCACGTCGGCGCAGCCTGGTCCACACGTGGTCCAGCCATGACGCGGCGGTGCCGGGGTGCGCGGCCACGATCGCCCCGTTGAGGGCGCCGACCGAGGTTCCGAAGATCAGATCCGGGACGAATCCGCGCTGCTCCAGCGCGTATCCGACGCCGACCTGCGCCGCGCCGAACACGCCGCCGCCACCCACCACCGCCGCGACGGGACGGGGAAGGGCGCCCAGGCCGGCAGGCTCCGGGCCCACGGCCGTCCGGCCCGACAACGGTGGGCTCGTCCCGTTGCCGCCCGTCGTGGTGGGGCGCGTCTCGCAGGACGGCCACTCGCCGAACCTCATGGTCCACCTTCCTCGCCACGGCGCCGGGTGCGTTCCCCAACGAGGACCGGACGGCGGCCCGATCCGTGACACCACCGTCCGGGCCCGCGCTGCGCGTGGAAAAGGACGGAGGAACTCCCGATACCGATGTCACGGATCGAGCGGCCTCCCGGTCCTCGCTGAGACGTCCGAAACCCTGGGAGATCAGATGACCACTGCCACTACCGCAATTCCGGGTTACCTCGCGGGTACCTGGGACATCGACCCCGTTCACTCCGACGTCTCCTTCACGGTGCGCCACATGATGGTGAGCAAGGTGCGAGGCCGGTTCGGCACCTTCTCCGGGGAGATCGTCACCGGCGAGAACCTGACGGGCTCGTCCGTCACCGCGTCGATCGACGCGGCCTCGATCGACACCGGTAACGGCCAGCGCGACCGGCACCTCCGCTCGGCCGACTTCTTCGACGTCGAGAGGTACCCCACCTGGGCGTTCCGCTCGACGGGCGTGCGCGTCGACGGCGACGACCTCGTGGTGGACGGGCAGCTCACGATCAAGGGCGTGACCCGGTCGGTGCCGCTGGCCGTGGAGGTGGGCGGCATCGGACCGGACGCAGGCGGCGGCACCCGCATCGGCTTCTCCGCCTCGACCACGATCGATCGCAACGATTTCGGCGTCGACATCAAGATGCCGCTCGACGGCAGCGGTGTCGTCGTCAGCGACAAGGTGCAGATCGCCATCGAGATCGAGGCCGTGCTGCGCCAGGAATGACGGCGAGGAAGACATGCAACCACCGCAGAATCGCGCCGGACGGGAAGGAGTGCGGCGATCCACCTGACCCGGGTTACCCCACCCACCGGCTCGGCCGGCCCGTCGGCGGAGCCGGGCGGTGGCCGCCGCTTCGGGGTCGGCACGGCCTCGGCGCTGGTGGCCGGCTCCGTCATCGGGACCGGCGCGTTGTTCGCGGGCACGGCCGGCACGACGATCACGGCGTGAGCGCCCTCCGCCTCCACCACTTCTCCACCGCGACCACCGGAACCACCACCGCACCGGCCGCTGCTGCGAGCGCCCACTGCCCGACGGTCAGGTCCTCGGTGTGGAAGACCGCCTGGAGGAACGGCAGGTGCACGACCGCGGTCTGGAGCACCAGCAGCACCGCGATCCCGGCGAAGACGTACCGGTTCGACGTCCAGCCGATGGTGTGCACCGGTGCGGTCAGCGTCCGGCACATCAGCAGGTAGAAGATCTGGAAGAGGGCCACGGACGTGACCGCGAGCGTCTGGGCCTGCGCGATCGGTGTCGCCGGCCACGCGACCAGGAACAGCGCGATCGCGACCGCCGCCATGAGCGCGCCGACGTACACGGTGCGGACGACGACGAAGCGCGACAGCAGCCGCTCGTCCGGATCACGGGGCGGCTTGCGCATCGCGTCGGGCTCCTGGGCCTCGAACGCGACGGGAAGGGCCAACGACACCGTCGCCACGAGGTTGATCCAGAGGATCTGCACGGGCTCGATCGGCAGGACCGGCGACCCGCCGACCACCGGGAACGCCAGCACCGCCACCAGGATGATCAGCGCCTCGCCGACGTTGGTCGGCAGCACGAACGCCAGCGCCTTGACCAGGTTGTCGTAGACGCGGCGCCCCTCCTCGATGGCTGCCCGGATCGTCGCGAAGTTGTCGTCGCCGAGCACGATGTCGGCTGCCTCCTTCGCCGCCGCCGTGCCCGCCAGTCCCATCGCGACCCCGATGTCGGCCTGGCGCAGGGCCGGTGCGTCGTTGACCCCGTCACCGGTCATCGCCGTCACCGCGCCCCCGGCCTGGAGCGCCCGTACCAGCTTGAGCTTGTGCTCGGGAGCCACGCGCGCGAACACGTCGGTGGTCCGGACCCGGTGCCGCAGCTCGTCCTCCGAGAGCTCGGCGATCTCGGCGCCGGTCATCGGGGGCCCGTTCCGGCCGATGCCGAGGTCACGACCGATCGCGGCCGCGGTCGCGGCGTGGTCACCAGTGATCATCTTCACGCCGACGCCTGCGCGGTGGCACGCGTCCACGGCGTCCACCACCTCGGGCCGCAGCGGGTCGATCAACGCGACCAGGCCGAGCAGCTCGAGCCGACGGCCGTCGAGAACAACATCGCCGTCCGGGTCACGCCGCCGGCACACGGCGAGAACCCGCATCCCGTCGGCGGTGTAGGCGTCGAGGACGGTGCGTGCCGCGTCGGCCTCCGCCGCGTCGACGTGGGCGAGCAGGACCTCCGGTGCGCCCTTGAAGTACGTGACCCCGTCCGTGCTCGGCCCGGGGGTGCTGGCCATGTACTTGCGCTCCGAGTCGAACGGCAGCACCGCGTGCGGCGGGTGGTCCCGGAACAGCTCGTCGAGCACCACGCCCGCCCGTTCGGCGGCCACGAGCAGCGCGCCGTCGGTCGGGTCGCCCAGCACGGTCCGCCGGTCGCCGGCACCGTCCAGCCGGGCCTCGTTCGCCAGGGCGGCGCCGGTCAGCAGCTCCCGCAGCGGACCGGTGACCCGGTCCCCGGTGCGACCCCGGACCACGACCCGGCCGGCGGCCTCGTACCCGACGCCCTCGAACTCCGCCTCGTCGCCATGAGGCGTCCACGCGCGGCGGACCACCATCTCGTTGCGGGTCAGCGTGCCCGTCTTGTCCGTGCAGACCACGGAGGTGGATCCCAAGGTCTCCACGGCCGGTAGCTCGCGGACCACCGCCCGCCGCCGGGCCATCCGCTGCACCCCGATCGCCAGGGCGATCGTCACGATCGCCGGCAGCCCCTCGGGGATCGCCGCGACGGCCAGCGTGATCGCGGCCAGGGCGGCGTCGGCGACCGGGAACCCCCGCAGCAGCGCGACCCCCAGCAGGATCACCGCCACCATTCCGATGATCTTGGTGATCGCCGATCCGAGCCGGG
This sequence comes from Pseudonocardia cypriaca, assembly GCF_006717045.1. NCBI lineage: Bacteria > Bacillati > Actinomycetota > Actinomycetes > Pseudonocardiales > Pseudonocardiaceae > Pseudonocardia > Pseudonocardia cypriaca. The sequence continues at coordinate 572,077 of NZ_VFPH01000002.1, read as the reverse complement.
CGATGCCGAGGGTCAGTGGGGTCTGGGTCTTCTCGACCCCCTCGAGCAGGCCGGAGATCCGTCCCAGTTCGGTGCGGTCCCCCGTCTCGACCACGGCGGCCACGGCCGCGCCGGCTGTCACGAGGCTGCCACCGTGGAGCATCGACCGTCGTTCGCCGAGCTCTGCGCCGCGACCGACCGGCGCGGCCGACTTGTCGACCGGCACCGACTCCCCCGTGAGCGTGGACTCGTCCACGCGCAGGCCGTGGGCCTGCAGGACCCTCAGGTCGGCGGCGACCCGCGCTCCCGCCACGACCGACACGACGTCCCCCGGAACGAGGTCCGCCGCGTCCACCTGCGTCCAGCGCTCGTCCCGCAGCACGGTCGCCGGCTCCGACACGAGCTGGGCGAGCGCCTGGATCGCCCGACCCGCTCGGTACTCCTGCACGAACCCGATCAGCGCGTTCAGCACCACGACACCGAGCACCACGGCGCCGTCCGCGAGGTCCCCGACCGCGAAGGCCACGACGGCCGCGATCAGCAGCGCGTAGATCAGCGGGCTGGCGAACTGCCGCGCCAGCACCGCCCACGCCGAGGGGCCCTGCCGGCGGGTGAGCCGGTTCGGGCCGTGTTCGGCCAGCCGGCGCGCAGCCTCGTCCGCACTCAGCCCCCGCCGATCACTCGACAGGCGGGCGAGGACGTCCTCGCCGGTCGAGGCGTACCAGCCGATGGATCCGGTCCCGCGCTCGTCCACCACGCGGTGCTCTGAGAGAGCCATCTCGCCATCTCCCGATCGTCGTCTCGTCTTCCCTGCGGCCCTGCCCCAGGGAGGACCGGACGTGCACCCGATCCGTGACACCGCGAGCCCGGCGGCAGGCCGTCACAACTCCGCGGCCTGCCTTGTCCTCGCTGCACAGCCGAACAGTTGGGAGACCTGATGTCCGTCGACCACCACGCGCACCACATCGACGACCCGGGCGCGACCGGGCCCCCGCCGCAGTTCACCGTCGTCGGCTCGGTGCCGACCCCGCCCGTGCCGGACCCGTCCGAGGCGATGACCGTCCTCGTCACGCTGCCGCCGGGGAGTACAGGCACCCCGCCGCACCGGCACAGCGGTCCGGCCTTCGGATACGTGCTCGAGGGCGAGATGATCTTCGAACTGGAGGGCGAGCCCGAGCGCGTCGTGCGCGCGGGGGAGACGTTCTGGGAGCCCGGCGGCGACGTCATCCACTACCAGGACGGCAACAACCTCGCCGATGCCCGGACCCGGTTCGTCGTGACCATGTTCTGCGTGCCCGGCCGGCCGATGCTCGTGCCGGTGAGCCCGGAGGAGCTCGAGGAACGCCGCCCCCGCCGCGCACCGCGGCCCTGAGGGGAATCCGATCATGGGAGAAGGAATGTCAACACAGAACCCCACCGTGCTCCTGATCCACGGGGCCTTCGCCGAGTCCGCGAGCTGGAACCCGGTGATCTCCAGGCTCCGCGCCGAGTCCGTCGACGTCGTCGCGGTGGCCAACCCGCTGCGCAGCGTCTCCGGTGACGCCGCCTACCTGCGCGACGTCATCACGGGCATCGGCGCGCCCGTCGTGCTCGCCGGCCACTCCTACGGCGGCATGGTGATCACCGAGGCGGCAGCGGGCAACGACGCCGTCGTGGGCCTCGTCTACGCCGCCGCGTTCGCCCCCGACCACGGCGAGAGCGCGCTCCAGCTGGCGAGCCGGTTCCCCGGCAGCACCCTCGGTGCGGCCATCGCGCCCTCCCCGCTCGCAGGCGGGGGCAACGAGTTCCGGATCCGACCGGAGGCGTTCCACCAGCAGTTCGTCGCCGACGGGACGGCGGCCGAGGCCGAGCTGATGGCGGTGACCCAGCGCCCCGTCACCGAGGCGGCGCTGGCCGAAGGCCTGCCCACCGACACGCCGGCGTGGCGGCAGCTGCCGTCGTGGTTCGTGTTCGGCGACCAGGACCTCAACATCCCCGCCGAGGCGCTGCGGTTCATGGCCGAGCGCGCGGGGTCGAAGGGCACCCGCGAGGTCGCAGGCGCATCGCACGCCATCAGCATCGGCGCGCCGGACCAGGTGACCGCGACGATCCTCGACGCCGTCGGAGCGGCGGGGTGAGCGCGGGGGACGGTCAGCGGCTCGATCCGGTGCGTCGCGGCCGACGGCTGCCGCATGATCGTCCCCCACCCTCCGCGGGCCCGACGCCACCCCACGTACCTGGAGGAACGATGAGCACCCCGACCGGCGACGACGGCTTCCTGCACGAGCTGGAGCAGGACGTCAGGGCAGAGCTCCGCCGGGCGGAGGCGAGCGAACCGGCGGAGGAGATCAACGGCGTACCGATCGGCGAGTGGCTGTTCGACCCGGTGGACGTCCAGCGCGAGGAGATCGGGCTGCGCAACCTCCTCGGCGCGGTGGAAGCGATGGAGTCCGCCCCCTCGCACCCCCACGGCAGCCACCTGGCCGCCCGCGACCACTGCCTCAGCCTGGTCCGGGCCGTGGACCGGCCCACCGGGATGGCGCGCTACGGGCGCATGTTCCCGGGCCTGGACCCGCTGGGCACCGACCCGCAGCTGCTGATGCGCGCGGGTGGCAACGGCGGGGTCTGCGACGCCGCAGCCGTGCTGGGCGGGCTCGGCCCCGGCGACGACGACGCAGCTGAAGCTGCCGGGTGGCCGTTCTTCGGCCAGCTCGTCGCGCACGACATCACCGCAGACCGCTCGGCCATCGCGGGCGAGGTCGCGCCCGACGCGCTCCGCAACGCCCGCGCCCCGAAGCTGAACCTGGAGATGCTCTACTCGGACGGCCCGATCGGCTCGCCGTACCTGTTCGACCTCGGGGACCCGGCGACGTTCCTGCTCGGCCCGGACGGCGCCGACGTGCCGCGCAACCAGCAGGGCGTGGCCCTGATCGGCGACCCGCGCAACGACGTGCACCTGTTCGCCCTCACCCTGCACGTCGCACTGCTGCACGCGCACAACCGCATCGTCGAGCTGCTGCGCGAGGCAGGGGTGCCCGACGCCGAGGTATTCGACAGGGCGCGGATCACGCTCACCTGGCACTACCAGTGGATCGTGGTGCACGACTTCCTGCCGCGGCTCGTCGGCAGGAGCCTGGTCGAGCGGGTGCTCGCCGAGGGCTGCCGGTGGTTCACACCGCCCGCGTCGTCGGCGTACATCCCGCTGGAGTTCGCCGACGCTGCCTTCCGCTACGGCCACGGGCAGATCAGGCACACCTACCGGCTCCTCGACGGCGGTCCCGCGGTGCCGCTCTTCCCCGACCTCGTCGGGTTCGGCCCGCAACCCGCCGGCAGGCGCTTGGACCTCGCACAGGTCTTCGACCTGCCCGGCCGCCCGCCGGCGCAGCGCGCGAAACGTCTGGACGGCCGGCTCGCGACCAGCCTCATCGGCCTGCCCGAGCAGGTCACCGGCTCGACCGACGTCGCATACCGGTCCCTCGCGGTCCGCGACCTGCTGCGCGGCGAGACGACCGAACTGCCCAGCGGCGAGGCGGTCGCCGGTCTCATGGAGGTGCCGCCGTTGACCGCCGACGAGCTGGAGCAGAGCTGGCCGAACGGCACTCCGCTGTGGTTCTACATCCTGAAGGAGGCCGAGCACCGCTGCGGCGGCGACCGGCTCGGCCCGGTCGGCGGCCGGATCGTGGCGGAGGTGCTGATCGGGTTGCTGCGCGCCGACCCGACGAGCTACCTGAGCCTCGAACCGGGCTGGGAGCCGACCCTGCCCGCCGCCGGGCCGGACTTCGGCCTGGCGGACCTGCTCACACTGGGCGGCACCCGGGACCGGTAGGCCGGTCCGGAGCAGGTTCTCGCGGATCTGCGTCACACGCTGCGACAATGGCTGCCACCTTCCCACCGAGGGCATCATGGGACGGCCCGCGCTTGATCGGAGCCGGGCCTCCTTGACCTGCGCGGTGGTGGTGGATGTCGAGCGGCGCTCCTCGACGCAGGCTGCTGGGCAGGCGCGGTGAGTGCGAGGCACTCGGTCGGCTCGTTGCGGGTCTGCGTGCCGGTCGGAGCCAGGTGCTTGTCCTGCGCGGTGAGGCGGGGGTCGGCAAGTCCGCGTTGGCGGACTACCTGGTGGGGAGCGCTGCCGGCTGCCGGATCGCGCGCGCCGGCGGCGTCGAGTCCGAGATGGAGTTGGCGTTCGCGGGGCTGCACCAGCTGTGCATGCCGATGATGGGGCATCTCGATCTCCTCCCCGGTCCGCAGCGCGACGCGTTGGCCGTCGCGTTCGGGCTGAGCACGGGGAGCGCGCCGGATCGTTTCCTGGTCGGGTTGGCGGTGCTCAGCCTGCTGGCCGAGGCGGCCGAGGAACAGCCACTGGTCTGCGTGGTGGACGACGCGCAGTGGCTCGATCGGGTCTCCGCGCAGACGCTGGCCTTCGTCGCGCGCCGGCTGCTGGCGGAACGGATCGCGCTGGTGTTCGCGGTGCGTGAGCCTGCGCTCGGTCCGGGCGACCCGCTGGCGGGGCTGCCGGAACTAGTCGTCCGGGGTCTGCGCGACGGCGATGCGCGTGCACTCCTGGACTCGGTGGTGCCGGGCCGCCTCGACGAGCGGGTCAGGGACCGGATCGTCGCCGAGACCCGCGGCAACCCGCTGGCCCTGCTGGAGCTGCCGCGGGGGTTGACGGCGGCGGAACTGGCCGGCGGTTTCGCACGTCCGGACGCGCGGCCGCTGGCGAGCCAGATCGAGCAGAGCTTCCTGCGACGCATCGAGTCGCTCCCGGTCGCGGCGCAACGCCTGCTGCTGGCCGCGGCCGCCGACCCGCTGGGGGACGTCTCGCTGCTCCGCCGGGTGGCCGAGCGGCTCGCCATCGAGCCGAACGCGGCGGCTGCGGCCGAAGCGGCGGGAATGGTCGAGATCGGGGTGCGCGTGCGGTTCCGGCATCCGCTGGTGCGCTCGGCGGCGTACCGCGCGGCGAGCGCCGGGGATCGCCAGGACGTGCACCGCGCGCTGGCCGAGGTGACCGATCCGGAGTCCGACCCGGATCGGCGGGCATGGCATCGTGCCCACGCCGCGGTGGAACCGGACGAGGCCGTGGCAGGTGAGCTGGAGCGCTCGGCCGACCGGGCCCAGGCCCGGGGCGGCATCGCGGCTGCGGCCGCCCTCCTGAAGCACTCGGCCGAGCTGACGCCCGAGCCTGCCAGGCGAGCCGCGCGGGCGTTGGCCGCGGCGCAGGCAAGCGTCGACGCCGGGTCGTCGGAGGCGGCGTCCGAGCTCCTCGCGGCGGCCGAGCTGGGTCCGCTGGACGAGCTGCAGCACGCGCGGCTGGCCCGGCTTCGGGCCCAGATCGTCTTCGTCCGTGAGCGCGGCCGCGGTGCCGTGCCGTTCCTGGTCGATGCGGCCGACCGGCTCGAGCGGCTCGGCGACGGACAGGCGAGGGAGGCCTACCTCGAGTCGCTGGGAGCGGCGGTCTTCGCCGGTCGCCTGCTCGGTCCGGACGGACTGCGGAAGGTGGCCGAGGCCGCCAGGGCAGCGCGGCCGGCATCGGGGCCACCGCAGCTGATCGACATGCTCCTGGACGGACTGGTCGCGCGGTTCACCGGGGGCCACGTCACGGGTGCGCCGCCGCTGAAGCGGGCGCTGCAGGCGTTCCGGCAGGACTCCGGACGCAACGACGACGTCGTCATGCGCTGGTTCTGGCTGCCGTGGCTCGTCGCAGGCGACATGTGGGACGACGAGACGTGGCACGAGCTGGCCACGTCCGCGGTACGGCTGGCTCGCGAGGCCGGCGCGCTCAGCGTCCTCCCGCTGGCCCTGACCCACCGTGCTGCCGTGCACCTGCACGCCGGGGAGTTCACCGCGGCCTCGGAGCTGGTCGAGGAGTGCGAGGCGATGACGGAGGCCACCGGCCACGCACCCATGCGGTACACGAAGTTGTCGCTCGTCGCCTGGCGCGGGGAGGTGCCGGCGGCGTCGGTGCCGTTCCGGTCCGATGTCGAGGACGGGATCTCCTGGGGTGAGGGACGAGCGATCAGCGCGGCCGACCACCTGAGGGCAGTGCTGTACAACGGCCTCGGCCGCTACCAGGACGCCGTGGCCGCCGCCGAGCGGGCGTGCGAGTACGACGATCTGGGGGTCGTCGGGTTCGCGCTCGTCGAGCTCGTCGAGGCAGGCGTTCGGGGTGGTGCCCTCGCCGCGGCCCGTGCTGCCCTGCAGCGACTCGAGGAGCGGACCGAGGCGAGCGGCACCGAGTGGGCTCTGGGCGTCCTGGCCCGCTCGAAGGCGCTGCTCAGCGACGGCCCCGCCGCCGAGTCGCTCTACCGAGAGGCCATCGAGCGCCTCGGGCGGAGCCGGGTCGCGGTCCACCTCGCTCGTGCCCACCTGGTGTACGGCGAGTGGCTGCGTCGCGAGAACCGCCGCCTCGACGCTCGCGGACAGCTGCGGACCGCGCACGAGATGCTGAGCGGATTCGGTGCCGAGGCGTTCGCCGAGCGCGCCCGCCGCGAGCTCGTCGCGACCGGCGAGTCGGTACGCCGGCGCGCGGCGGTCGAGGCACGTGAGGCACTCACGGCACAGGAGGCCCAGATCGCCCGGCTCGCGGGCGACGGGTTGACGAACTCCGAGATCGGCGCTGAGCTGTTCATCAGCCCCCGCACCGTCGAATGGCACCTGCGGAAGGTGTTCACGAAGCTCGACGTCGATTCGCGCAACAAGCTCCGAGGCGTGCTGACCAGCACCTGACCGCAGGTTGTCACGCATCGCTGCCCTGCCTTGTCCACCCTGGGGGCGCCGGCAGGAGGCTTCCGGTCCGGCTGGGAAGTACGGACCGTCCGTGAGTGGAGGGAGCGGGACGTGGGAAGTGGCCGAGAGCGAAGCCTTCCGGTCGTCGTGGGCGTCGACGGGTCGCCGTCGGCGCTCGACGCGGCCCGATGGGCGGCGCGGGAGGCAGTGCGCCGCGGGGTCACCCTGGAGCTGATCAGCGCCTTCGGTTGGGTCGAGACGAGGCACCTCCACGACCACGGACTGGGCGTTCACCTCCGCGAGACGATGCTGGCACGCACCCGCGAGGAGGTCTCGGCGGCCGCCGAGGCGGCCGCGGCCGTCGCTCCTGGCATCGAGATCTCGCAGCGCGTCGTCGACGGGTTCCCGGTGCCGCTGCTGGTCGCCGAGTCGCGACGCGCGGGATTGGTCGTCCTCGGTGACCGCGGCCTCGGCGGGTTCACGGGTCTGCTGGTCGGCTCGGTCGCGGTCGGGATGGCCGCTCGGGCGGCATGCCCGATCGTCGTGGTGCGCGGTGAACGATCCTCCGACGCAGGCCCGGTCGTGGTCGGCGTCGACGGCTCGCCGATCAGCGAGGCGGCATTGGCCTTCGCGTTCGAGGCGGCGGCGACGCGCCAGGTGCCCCTGGTGGCGGTGCACGCCTGGCACGACACCGTGTTCGAGGCCTCGGTGGCGCCCCTGCTGGATTGGGACGCCATCGAGGCGGACGAGCGTCGGATACTCGCCGAGCGGCTGGCGGGATGGGGCGGGAAGTATCCCGATGTCGAGGTGCAGCGAGCGCTCGTGCGCGACCGGCCCGCGCACGCGTTGATCGAGCAGGCGACCGCCATCGCCGCCCAGCTCGTCGTCGTCGGGTCGCACGGCCGAGGCAGCGCGGCGGGCCTCGTGCTCGGCTCCACCAGCCACACGGTGCTGCACCACGCACCGTGCCCCGTCGCGGTCGTCCGGGCGGATCCGGGCGCTGCCGGTCGATGAGCTCCACACTTCGTGCGACGATCAGGCGCCATGAGACAGGAGAGCCGGTGAGCGCGGACACCTTCTGGGACGACGCCGAGCGTCATCTGGTCCGGTACGGCGCGGCCTTCACGCCGCGCATCATCGAGAGCGCCGCGGGCTCCTACGTCTACGACAGTGACGGGGCGGCGATCCTCGACTTCACCTCCGGGCAGATGAGCGCGGTGCTGGGGCACTCGCACCCCGATGTCGTCCGAGCGGTCTCCCGGTCGGTCGCCTCACTGGACCACCTGTTCAGCGGGATGCTGAGCCGCCCGGTCGTCGACCTGGCCAGAAGGCTGTCGGCGACGTTGCCCGAACCCCTGACCAAGACGCTGCTGCTGACGACCGGTGCGGAGTCCAACGAGGCCGCCGTCAAGATGGCGAAGCTGTACACCGGCAGGTACGAGATCGTCTCGTTCGACCGGTCATGGCACGGGATGACGTCCGGAGCCGCGGCGGCGACCTTCTCCGCAGGGCGCCGCGGGTACGGCCCGACCCTGCCGGGGAACTTCACGCTCCCGACCCCCAACGCCTACCGGTCGCCGTTCCGCGGGCCGGATGGTTCCTACGACTGGGAGGCCGAGCTCGAGTACGGGTTCGCCCTGGTCGACCAGCAGTCGACGGGGGCTCTGGCCGCGTGTCTCGTCGAGCCGATCCTGTCGTCGGGCGGGGTCATCGAACTGCCGCCCGGCTACCTCGCCCGCCTGAAGGAGATGTGCGCCGAGCGCGGCATGCTGCTCGTCCTCGACGAGGCGCAGACCGGTCTCGGGCGAACCGGTCACATGTACGCCTTCGAGCGCGACGGGGTCGTGCCCGACATCCTCACCCTGTCCAAGACGCTCGGCGCGGGCCTGCCGGTCGCGGCCGTGGTGACGAGCGGCGAGATCGAGCAGGTCTGCCGGGACCGCGGCTTCCTCTTCTTCACCACCCACGTCTCCGATCCCCTCGCGGCAACGGTCGCGCTGACCGTCCTGGACGTCATCGAGCGGGACAACCTCGTCGAACGTGCCGCCAAGCTGGGCGAGCAGCTCACGGAGCGGCTGCTGCGGCTGCGCGCCGACCACGAGGTCGTCGGCGACGTCCGGGGCCGTGGGCTCCTGCAGGGCATCGAGCTCGTGACCGACAAGGAGAGCAAGGCCCCTGCCGACGCGCTCGGCCACGCGGTCACCGCGGCCTGCCTCGACCGGGGGCTGCACGTCAACATCGTCCAGCTGCCGGGGATGGGCGGGATCTTCCGGATCGCCCCGCCGCTCACGGCGAGCGACGAGGAGCTCCACGCCGGCCTCGACATCCTCGACGCGGCACTCGGGGCCGTCAGCTCCTCCCGGTAGGGCCGGACACCGGGACGAGCGGGGGCCGGTCGCCCCGCGGTCCGAAGGTGTCGACCACCGCCGACACGCCGGAGTTCGACGCGCCGGCCACCACGACCTGCACCGCGTCGGGCGAGGTGAGCACGTGGAACGTCCCGGTGGAGGGGTCGATGCGCTCGTCGGGCACCGCCTCGGGGTGATCGGCGGGCAGCCGCCACGACGTGGTGCGGGAGACCGCGGTCTTGCCGGCCCGGTCGAGGTCCTCGCGGCGCAGGACGGCCTCCTCGAACACGAACCGGCGGATGGCCGGCTTGTCGAAGCCCTGCCCGGCCAGCAGGTGGGCGTGCTCCGGGCTGAGCACGAGGCAGGAGGAGGTCGTGCGGTGCAGCAAGGCGCCGGTGCGGGCGATCGTCCCGGCCAGGTCACGCAGCAGCTGCGCCGCCTCGGAGGTGTGCCGCGCCTCGATGTGGGCGACCGCGCGGATCGTCATCGCGGTGACGGTGCTCTCGTCAGTGGAGAACCCGAACTCCTCGTGGAACGCCGGCCACGGGCTCTCCTCCTGGTTCTCCCCGATGCAGCAGGTGTACTTCGCCGGAGTGCCCTGGGTGGCCTGGTCGAGCGCGTGCGGGCGGAGACCGAACGCGTTGAGCGCCGCGAGCCGGATCGCCCGACCGATCGTGGCGTTCGCGCGGAACCCCGAGCCGAACACGTTGCCCCGGCAGTTGATGCCGAGCTCCCCGCGTACCGGCCCGTTCACCAGGAGCAGCGGCGCGGTGCCCGTGGTGCTCTGCCAGATGCCCCGCCCGGCGTACCCCTCGGCGCGCAGCGAGTCCCACGCCGCGAGGACCACCGGGAAGTACTCCGGGCGGCAGCCGGCCATCGCCGCGTTCAGCGCCGCCAGCCGCACCGTGCACTCGCGGCCGATCTGCGGCATGGCCAGCAGGACCTCGTGCGGCGCGCGCTCGGTCTGCGCGAGGAACGCGTCGAGCCGCTCCGCGGTGCACGGGACCACCGGGAGCCCGTCGCTCCACTCCTGGTCGTAGCAGTACTCGATCGCGTCCACGATGGCGTCCGCGAGCGCGCGGGTGTCCTCGACCGTCATGCCTCGACCCCCAGTTGCGCGAGGATGCGCGGGAGCATCGCGGTCACGCGCTCGCGCACCTCGTCCCGCGAGAGGCTCGCCACCGGGTGCTCCGTCACGACGTACGGGAAGCCGGGGAAGCCGTACGAGCGCGCCATCGCGTCAGCGGCGAGGCGGAACGGTTCGGTGCAGATGCTGACGGCCGGAATGCCGGCACGCTCCAGCAGGATCCCGTCGGCCAGACTGGCCGCGCTGCACGAGCCTCAATCACCGACCGCCGTGACGGCGAAGTTGCAGGTGGCGACGATGCGCTCGACCTGGGTCTGCTCCACGGGCGTGCCGAAGTAGCCCTTGGTGAACACCTTCACGTCCTGCAGCCGGAACCGCTCGCCGAGCTGCCTGCCGACCTCCTCGAGCAGCAGGGCCGCGTTCGGCTTGCCGTTGTCCAGCAGGCCGAGGGTCGCCCCGTGCAGGGTGGTGAGCCGCGGGGAGAGGGCGCGGTCCTCGACACCTTCCGCCGCGCCCGTCGGGTCCAGGAGCACGCTCGCCCAGTCCGTCACGGCCACCTCCGAGTTCTCCCGGTACGGCGACGGTATCCAGCGGGAGCGGCGCCGTCGTCGGTCGGGCGTGCACCTGGGAACGCGTCATTTGCCGCTGGCGCCGCGCGTACCCGGTCGACCTCGAGGTCGGCCTCGACGGGTGTGGTCTCGGCTTCTGCGGTGGCCTGCCTCAGATGGTTCGCCGGAAGGTGCTGGTGTCAGCGAGCCGCCGACTGGAGCAGGCGCTGCCGTGCGAGCCGCTCGACGAACTCGGGCATGGCCGGAACCGGCGCCCCGCTGAGGTCGCGCCGGCTTCCCACCACTACTCGGCTGATCACGGCCGGCCGCACGTTCTCGGCGAATTCGGCGGACAGCCGGGCGATAGCCGCGACGACAGCCGGATCGTGGTGGCCTGCGGGCTCGGCCGGAGGCTCGTTGAACATGGACTCTCCAGGACGGGATCGGGTGACGTATCGCCCCGGAGCGTGACCGATCGGCGCTGCGAGTGACCAGGGCCGAAGGTCCTGCCGTGGGCCTCGTGGGCATCTTCAGCCGACACGCTTCCGACCTCGACGTCTCCCGGCCTGGCGCGGTAGCAAGGCCGTTCTCGTGCTGCACGGGTACGGAGCGACGGTCGACAGATTCCAGGGTCGGTTGACCACGACTCGCGTGCCCTCGACCATGTCGCCGGCTCGCCCGCAGGGCCCTTCGGCCCTTGTCCACTGCCGACGAACAGGGCGACGGTGGTCCCATGACGACGAGCCAACCGAGCAATCCGGAACCGGGCGAGCGCCGGCAGCAGCCGGTTCGGGTCGAGCGCAGCCGTTCCGACCGCGTCCTGGGGGGAGTGTGCGGGGGGATCGCCCGCAGCGTCGGGGTCGACCCCGTGCTCGTGCGCATCGCGGTGGTGCTGGTCGGGCTGGTCTCCGGCGGTGCCGCGGTGCTCGCCTACCTGGTGGCGTGGGTGCTGCTTCCCCAGGCGGCCGAGGACGCGCAGCCGCGGTCTCGGATGGACCCGCCTCCCGCAGGCGATGCGAAGGAGGCCTGGACCGCGGTCGGCGGCGAGCTCAAGGCCCTTGCGGCGGAGCTGCGCCCGAAACAGGCCCACGGGGAGGCGCCCACGCAGCCCGAGGCGACGCAGGGCCCGAGCAAGCGACCATCGTTGAAGTCGGTGGACGCGGCGCTGACCGGGCTCGGCGATCGGCTCCGTGCCCCCGAGGTCCAGGAGGGCGCGCGCCGCGCGCTGACCGGGTTGTCCGCCGCGGTCGACGCCAGCGTCGGGGAGATCGGTAACCGGGTCCGGCGCGAGCGCCCGGAACCCGGTGCGCCTCCGTCGAACGAGCCGGAGGGGCCTCGCACGCAGCCGTGACGAGGGCGGTGCCGGCGCGCCGCACGCCCCGTCTTCGGCGTCACCAGGCGAGGGCGAGCACTGCGACGGTCACCGCCACCGCGACGGTGGCAGCGGCACCGATGGCGGCCGCCCGGTTGCCGACGCCCGGACGGGTGCTGGGCGGGCCGAGTCGACGGCGGTACGAGGTGTGGACGGCTCCCGCGACGAGCAGCACCCCGCAGCCCACCAGTGCGAGGGGCACGGTGAGGGTGTCGGGGAAGTACTGCCCGAGCACCGAGGGAACGGTCAGCAGCGTGGCGATCGAGCCGACGGCGAGCAGCAGGAGGTCGCGCAGCCACGCACCGGCGGCCACCAGGACGAGGGCGGAACCGATTGCGAGCGCGGCGCCCCAGCCGGCCTCGACGGTCGGCAGCCCGCCCAGGACCGTCGCGGAACCCCCGAGGACGTATGCGCCGGTCCGGGCGGTGATCACGCCGCCCCAGCCGAGCAGCAGCCACCCCGCGCCGACGCCCCAGACCGCGAGCCCGGTCACGTGGTCCGCGCCGTGCGGGAGGTGCGCTGCGGCGGCAGCGGCTGTCGCGGTGAGTGCGACGAGCAGTGCCGCCTGCTGGAGGACGGTGCGGTGGCGCCACCACAGCACCGCGGTGTAGGCGGCGGTGACGCCGGAGGTCAGCAGCGCGACGGTGTCCCCGTCGAGCTCCAGCACCTCGGTCCCCAGCCGGCCCAGGCCGGCGGCGAGCAGGACCGCTGACAGCAGCCAGCACACACTCCGGAGTCGGCGCGCCACGTCGACGCGTCGGGCGGGAACGCAGAGGCCGGTGACGAGCAGGAGCCCGGCGGCCCCGAAGGTCACCCCGAGCCGTCCGCCGAGGCCGATGTCCGACCAGTAGCGTTCAGCGACCGCCACGGCCCCGACGAGGATCAGCACCCCTCCGACGTATCCGAGCGCCTCCGCCACCAGCGGCCCTCGCCGCGCCCGCCGCTCGATCGACCCCTGCTCGTCCGCCAGGATGCGCTCCGCCTGCTCAGGGCTGATCAGACCGCGCGCGACCCAGCGTTCGAGCGCGTCATGCAGCTCGGAGCGATCGCCGCCCGGCACTGCTGCTCTCGCCGCCATGGCCCGATGGTGCGCCATGACCGCTGCACGCCGTAGGGGCACGAGGTCCTCGAGGAACCGGATGCTGACCAACCGTTCGGCCCGCAGGCACGGAGACGGCCCCGAGCAGCGCATCCCGCGCAGCGCCCCACGAGCCGATGACCAACGGGCCAACGGCACGGGACCGAAGGCCGTGCCGGCAGCACGCGACGGCGAGCACGCTCGGTGGCGGAGGTGGACGGATGAGGATCGGTTGGAGGGACGGGGTCGCGCCCCCGCTGGTCTCCGCGATCGTCGTCGCCCACATCGGCTACCTGGTGCGCGGCAGCGTGCCGTTCGTCCAGGACTCGCGCGGCATGGCCGCCACCGGACTCGTGCTCGGACGCGCCGCAGTCGCGATCGTGGACCGAGGAGCGTTCCGCGGAACGTGGGGCGCCGCGGCAGCCGCCTTCGCCGTGGCGTCGGGCGCGCGCTGGCGGAAACTGGCCCGCACGCGGCTGGCCGGGAGCAGGGCCGGGCACTCGGCCCACTGATCCGAGGAGGAGATCCAGATGATGTGGTGGTACGGCCCCGGTACGGGCGGATGGGCCATGGCCCTCATGGGCATCGGCATGATCCTCTTCTGGGCGCTGATCATCCTCGGGTTGATCGCCGTCATCCGGTACCTGCAGACGACGGGCGACCGCCCACGGGAGGAGCGGGCCACCCCCGAGGAGCTGCTGGCCGAGCGGTTCGCCGGCGGGGAGATCGACGAGCAGGAGTACTGCCAGCGCCTGGACACGCTGCACGGCAGGTCCGGCCCGGCCGTCAAGCGTTGAACCCGCGGCGACGAAGATCGTCTACCGCGGGGACTTCCTCGCGGTCGAGGACGTCACGCTGAAGATGCCGCCCGCGCCGTGACGGCCTTCATCGGGCCGTCCGGCTGCGGGAGCCGGCCGTCCTGCGCACGATGGACCGGCTGCACGAGGTGCTGCCGAGCGGATCGACGCGCACACCTGAAATCCGGAGCCGATCGACCGGTCGGCTCCGGTCCGCCCGCATGGCTCACCGCCGGTCCGCTTCGGCGCGCTCTGCCACGAGCCGCAAGCGGTCCTCGATCCGGGCGAGCCGCGCATCGAGGGCGTCCAGCCGGGCCTCGATGCGGTGTTCGACCGCTTCGGTCTCTGCTTCTAGCGCGCGTTCCTCGGCCGCGGCGACGGCCTGCGCGACGACGAGGGCGACGACGGCCGCCACGCCGCCGAGCACGGCGACGCCGACCGCCATCAGCGCAACGGCGATCAGGCGGCCCGTCGTCGTGACCGGGATGTGGTCGCCGTATCCGACGGTCGTCAAGGTCGTCACCGCCCACCAGAGCGCATCGCCCCATGAGTCGACGGTCCGGCTCGGCTCCTCGCGTTCGATCAACCACATCGCCGAGCCCCCGAGGAGGAGGGCGGTGGCGGCGACGAGCGTCACCACGGCCGAGATCCGGCGCGCGGTCGCGGCGGTGGTGCTCCGCTCCTTCCTCGCCACCTGATCGGTCACGGTGTCGCCGTCCGTCAGAACTCGAGGACGACGCGGACCCGGCCGGCGAGGACGTCCGCGAAGATCGTGTTGATCTCGTCGAGCTTGCGGGTCTCCGTCACCACGCGGGTTCGGCCGGCGGCGTGCGGCGCGAAGACGTCGGCCAGGTGCGCCCTCATGCCCGTCCCTCCCCGGCGTCCGCGGGAGCCGCGACTAGCCGGCGCCCGGTGAGTCGCTGCAGGGGCACGGCGATGGTGTGGGCCGTGCGGTTCGGTGCCCATGGTTGCGGCATCCGGGTGGCCAGGTCGGCCAGGCGGTCGGGGACCAGCACCTCGTAGGCCTCGCCGATGCCGAGCACGGCCCAACCGGTTCGGGTGCGCGGGTCGATCTCGTCGACCTGGAAGGCCACGACCGCGCCTCGGGTGGCGGCGGCCAGCTTGCTCCCGCCTGCGGTGCGGAAGACGACTTCCTCGCCGTCGAGGAGGTACGTGACCGGCTGAGCCGCCGGGAGGGCGGCGTCGGTGAACACGACGCGGCCGATCTCGCTCTTGGTGAGCAGGCGGAGGCACTCGGCCTCGTCGAGCTCCACCAGTTCGACGATCGCCGCTCGATCTGCGGCTGTCACTGCTGCTCTCCTTCGTTGTCGAACCACCGACGATCCGCCGCGCCGAGGCCGGTCGACAGGGCCGAAGGTCCTCGTCAGGTGGGTCGTGCGATCACATCGACGACTGCCGTGACGACGGGCGAGCACCCGGCATCGCTCGCTCGCCTGCGCCGAGCGCGGGGGTGCCGGGGTCCCCCGTAGTCGGGACCTTCGGCCCTGAGGAGATCCCGGCCCGATGGGCGATCCTCGGTGGCGAGGGCACGGCAACGTCCTCGGGCTGAGGGGAAGGTGTGGCGCGCGGGTGCTGGGGGATGGCCCGGGCGTGGCATCGGCGCGGCGAGGTGCGTCCGGATCGAGGTATCCGGGCGCACCCCTGCCGCTACGGTCGTCCTCCTCGCGCGCTGCCGTGGGTTGCGTCCTACTCGGTCGAGGCAGGCTCGCGTGCTGGGACGGACGCCGACGATCGGCCCGTTCGGGGTGTCGTGACGGCACCGGCCACGACGACCGTGGCGCGCGCCGGCTGCCGCTCGCCGGCGAACCGGGCGACGAACTGCGCGACCTCCTGCGGCGCGGGCAGTCGGCGCCTCCGCAGCCGGTGCCGCCGCACGCGGCCACCGGCGCCGGGGAACACGAGTGTCCAGCACCGGCCGCCGTTCCACCGGGCGGACGAGGGCCACGGCCGGCCCGCGGTGGCCCCCTGGTCTCGCAGCACGACCCTGCCGCCCGGTCGTCCCGGCCCGTTGAGGACCACGGCGTCCACCGGCACCGGGAGAGCCTCGAGCTCCTTCGCCACCGCTGCCAGGTAGCGCGCCTGGAGCAGGCGGTCGACGTCGACCACGATCCGAGACCCGGGTGCTGTCATGGTCGTACTCCTCGTCCTCGGGCCGCCGCTTGCGGCCCCACGTCGAGGATCTCGGCAACCGGGGCGGTCGCGGCAGCGCCGGAAGGCCCGGGCATCGCGGCGGAAGTCCCGGCTGTCGCGGTCACGGCCACCGCCGACCCGCACCCTCGGGCCGGCATCCGCGTCAGCCCTGCGGGCCAGGATCACTCATGGCAGGAGAACGGAGCGGAGCTCGCGGCGCGGTGTCGCCGGCAGGGTGGGCGCACCCGAGGCCGGCCACCCGACGCGGATCACGAGCTGCGGGTGCTCGGGTACTCCCAGCACGTCCCGCTGGACCCGCAGGCGGGAACTGTCGATCTCCAGGGCTTGGCTGAGCGGGGTGGTGGCGAGCCCGATCCGCGTCGCCGCCAGTAGGACGGCGCTCGTCGCCTCGCCGGCGCGCAGGCGGTCCAGGATCTCGTCCGCACCGGTCGTGACGACGAGCAGCTCGGCGGCGTCGTCACCGCGGCCGTGCCCGGGAGCCTGTGCTGCCTGGGCGAGCTCTGCCCGGCCGAAGCGGCGCAGCGGTGAAGGGTCGAGGGTATCGATCGGCGGCGCGGCGACATTGGCGGCCGGCACACCGTCACGGCCACCGGGGAGGCGGTTGGTCCACATCCGCAGCTCGGCTGCGTACCCGGTTTCCTCGCGCTGGAGGTGCTCGGCGGCGACGATCGCCGCGAGGAGCCGCTGCCGCGTCGCCGGCCGGGTGACCGGGACGAGGGTCGCCCCGTTGCGGGCGGCCAGCTCGACGAGGGTGCGCAGGTGCTCGGCCGGGACCGCCCGGCGGCTCATGCGGCGGCGGTCGGTCCTGCGCCGCGCGGTCGCCGGGAACAACGCCGCGTCGGCCGGTTCGCCCCCGGGCCAGACCGCGACCGTAGCGAGGTGGGTGGTGTCCTCGGGGTCGGGAATGCGTCGGACATCGGCGGAGAGACCGCGCGCGGCGAGTGCGACGCGCAGGTGGTGCAGGGCCGCGCCGCAGCTGAGGACGAGGTCGCGACGGTCCGGGTCGGTGGCCGCCAGGTGGCGTTGCGGGTCGGCGTGCAGGTGCACCTCGTCGGAGCCGATCCGCCAACGCCACGGCTGGCTGTTGTGCACCGACGGTGCGTGGAGGGCGTCCTCGACGGCTTCGGCGAGTCGCGTGGTGGTCGTCACGGTCGGCCACCGGCTGCTGGGATCGGGTCGGTTGTCTCGCCGAACGTCGGTGACCACGGCCCGGACGTCGACAGCGCGGGCCGCGGGATCATCAGGACGGCGCACGGGGCGTGGAACAGCGCGCTGCGTGCGACCAGCCCGAGCCCTCCCCACGGATCCGGACGCGGGCCACCCAGAACGAGCAGATCGGCGTCCAGCGGCTCGCCCACGAGCTCGTCGGCCCGGACCCGGGCGAGCCACGGCCGCACACGGAGACCGGGAACACTGCTCGACGTTGCCCGAACGGCGGCGTCGAGGAGCCGGGTGGCGTTCTGGACCGCGCGGTCGAGTCCGACGCTCCGTTCGCCGAACGAGGTGGGGAGCCCGTGCGCCACGACGAGGTCCGCCCCCATGTGTCCGGCGCATGCGACCGCCTCGGTCAGGGGCTGCGCGTCGTCCGGGAAGCACCGCACGGCGGCGACCACCCGGGGCGGGCTCGCGTACGTCCGGTGCAGCACGGGCAGGACCAGCACCGGGTCCCCGCGGCGCGCCGCGTCGGCCGTGATCTCCATGATCGCGCCGACCCGCTCCGCGCACGCGGGATCCGCCGGGCCGGGGACGAGTCGGTGACGGATCTCCCGAGCCGAACGGTCGCACCAGCGCACGGCCCAGCCCGGGATCTCGTCGCCGACGACGACGAGCGCTCTACCGGGTCGTCGCGACGGCGTGCCGGGCCGGGGGACGCCCGGGATCTCGAGGGTGCTCGTTGCCGTGGTCATCGCTGTGGTCATCTCGCCCGCTTCCTCGTCATCGGTCCCGGACGCGCTTGACCGTCAGCGCGATCGGGCGGCGGGGAGTCGCCGGCAGCTGTGGACCGAGCGGCGCCCAGCCGACCTGCAGCAGCAGCTGCGGGCAGAGGGAGCCGCCGAGGCTGTTGTGCACCGAGGGGGCGCGGACGGCCGGTTCGAGCGCACTGATCACGGTGCGGTGGTCGACGTCGTCGATGATCATTCCTGCTCCTCGGGACGGCGGAGCGGAGGCCCTCCGTTCCCGCTCGCCACCGACCATCCCCGCGCGGTGCCGCCACGACCAGCGGCGGTGGTCCCGTACCGGGAAGGACTCTCGCCTCTGCGAGCCGGGTCTCTGGGCGCTTCCGCGTGACCGGCCACGTGTTGGACGGTCGGAAACGCTCTGGTGCACCGGGCCGAGTGCCCGGTGGCAGTGGCTGCACGGAGGAGGGAGGGGATCGCGATGCGACCTGACCCGGGGCGGCTTCCGCGCCGCTCGACTGATCGCGTCGAGGACCTCGTTGCGTGGCTCCTGACGGGGGCTGCCCTGCTGGTGATCGTCTTCGCTGTGCTGACCGGGGTCACCGTGCACGGCCGGGAAGCCGAACGCGCGGAGCTGAACAGCAGGTCGGCGTCGCAGACGCGCGCCGTGTTGCTCGAGGACGCGCACGTGGTGTCCGGGGAGTTCGGAAGCGCGCCCGCGCAGGTCCGGGCGCGCTGGGCCGACCGCGTCGGGCGGGAGCACGTAGGCGTCATCGCGGCGATGCGCTCGCAGCCCGCCGGCGCCGAGGTCGAGGTGTGGATCGATGCAGCGGGCGAGATCACCTCGTGCCCCGGGCACTCGGCGAATGCCATGATCGGTGGGATCGTGGCCGCGATCGGCGTGCTGTGCGCAGGTGCGACGCCTCTCCTCGCGACGTGGTTCGGGGTCCGCGGCCTGACCTGGCGGTCCAACTCCCGGCGGTGGGAGCGGGACTGGGCGCGAGTGGAGCCGCACTGGCGGCGCACCACCCTCTGATTCCGGGGCCGATCTCGCTGCGGCGCCGGGCGGGTGGCGCGGTCGGGCGCGGTCGGCCCCACGGTCGGCGCGACGCGCTCGGCGGGACCGACATGAGCGACGCCTGCGCCCCGTCGAGCTCGCGTCACGTCGTCCCCATCTGCTTCCCGATGAGGTCCGCAGGGGCGCGCCGGCTGGTCGGCGGAACCGCCCAGCCGTGGCCGATGCGAAGCACCGCCTGCGGTGGCCGGGTGCCGGCGATGAGGCGTCGCACCTCCTCGCGCGCCTGCGGCACTTCGACGACGTGGGAGAGAAATGACGTCGCGAGTCCCTCGGCGGTGGCGGTGAGCAGGACCCGCTGCAACGCCTGCCCGGCCTGCACTTCGGCCGCGGGTCCACTGAAGTGCGTGGTCAGCACCGCGATGAGTGGTTCGGGCTCGAAGTCCTTGCCGGGCTGGCGTGCGGGCCGGTTCCCGCCCGTGTAGTCGCGCAGCACCCACCGGTCCTGCGGCTCGGCGGGCGTGCCCGCGATGGCGGGTACGCCGTCGGCCTGGCCGTCCGTGCGGCCCGTCCAGCGGGCGAACTCTCCGCGAAATGCGGCATCGGCCATCTGGGCGCGGTGGGCACGGGCCGCGATGTCCCGCAGAGCCACGCGCAGGCCGGGATCGTCGACGATCTCCAGCCAGCCACCCTCGTCGAGCGCCGCGCGGCGCAGGGCCGACTGCTCGGGCCGGGAGACCGGCTCGTCCGCGTACGGGTGGCGGTTCGTCCGGCGTAGCGGCACGGCGCGCAGCAGCTGCAGCTGCTCGGGGGTGGGCGGTTTGCGCCCGCCGCGGCGAACCACCGCGAGCAACTCCGGCCGGTCCACGTCGGGGAGGACGGTGACCAGCGGCCGGATGCCGTTGCAGAGAAGCGCGAGCCGCAGGTTGTACAGGGCGGCGCCGCAGCCGATGCGCAGCTCGCGGTCGTCCGGGTCCGCTGCTGGGAGCCTGCGGTCCGGATCGGCGTACAGCTCGACGACCTCCCGGCCGAGCCGCAGCCGCCAGGGCTGCGCGTTGTGCAGCGACGGCGCCTGCCCGACTGCGACGAGGAGTGCCTCGACCTGTTCGGGAGCCAGGCCCAGTGCCTCGGGGAATGTGGTCATCATCAGTCACGTCCAGCTGGCGCTCGGAACCCGGACCGGCTGTCCGTGCTCGCCCGACCACTCTCCTGGCGCGGCCCGGGAGTGCGGTACGGGCGAAGGGCCCGTCACGCTACGGACATCGGACCGGCTTGCCCGGCGTCCGGTCGAGGACCTGGACGACACGGTGGGGGAGATCCGGACGTCGATCTTCGACCTGCACACCGCCGGCGAGGGGCGGAAGGCGGGCTGCGGCGCCACCTCCTGGGCGCGGCCGCGGAGGCCGCCGAGGGTTACGGGCCTGTCCGGCGGGCGACGAGCTGCTGGTCGAAGTCGTCGACGACGGCGGCGGGATGGACCCTGGCGTGGTGCGCGGCGGCCTGCGCAACATCGAGGAGCGGGCGCGGGAGTGCGCAGGCTCCCTGCGGGTCGGGGCGGGGAACGGGAGTGGCACCCGAGTGAGCCGGCGGGTGCCCTCGAGCTGACTGCGCCTCAGCGCGTGCTGTCGTCCTTGCGCAGCTCCGCGGCGTAGACGGCGGCCTCGGTGCGGCGGGCGAAGCCGAGCTTGTGCAGCAGCGACGACACGTAGTTCTTCACCGTCTTCTCGGCCAGGAACATCTCGGCGCCGATCTGACGGTTGGTGAGGCCGTCGGCGATGAGGTGCAGGATGCGCCGCTCCTGCGGGCTCAGCGATGCGTACCGGGGGTCGGCCGGCTGGTCGCCCTTGCGCAGCCGCTCCAGCACCACGGCGGTGGCCTTGGGGTCCAGTAGCGATCCGCCGGCCGCGATCGTCCGGACGGCACCGACGAGGTCGATACCGGTGACCTGCTTGAGCAGGTAGCCCGAGGCACCGGCCATGATCGCGCCGAACAGCGCCTCGTCGTCGGCGTAGGAGGTGAGCATCAGGCAGGCAGGCGGCGGGGCGACGGCCGAGCGGATCTCCCGGCAGACGGTGACGCCGTCACCGTCGGGCAGGCGGACGTCGAGGATCGCGACGTCGGGGCGGAGGGCGGGGATCCGGGCCAACGCCTGCGCGGCGGTGCCCGCCTCGCCGACGACGGTGATGTCGTCCACCCCGTCGAGCAGCTGGGCGATCCCGCGTCGGACGATCTCGTGATCGTCGAGGAGGAACACGGAGATCGTCACGGCTTTCACCTTTTCGCTCGGCTGGGAACACGGTGAACGGTAGATCCGGGTATTCGCTCCGGCGAGCCGCAGTCGGCCTGCGAAAGCGGGCCGAAAGGCCCTGTCCGTGTTGCTCCTGCCGGCGTACAGCTCCGGCCGGTCAACCGGCCGCGTCCCGCCAGAGCGCCGCGGCGCGCTCCAGCGCGACCCCGACCGGCCCCGCCGTGTCGACGGGAACGGCGTCCGGCCACGGGTCGGCGACGGTCGCCATGAGCGTGGCGACGGGCACGGTCGCGTCGGACGGGTCGCCGTGACGGCCGGCG
Source organism: Pseudonocardia cypriaca (assembly GCF_006717045.1). NCBI lineage: Bacteria > Bacillati > Actinomycetota > Actinomycetes > Pseudonocardiales > Pseudonocardiaceae > Pseudonocardia > Pseudonocardia cypriaca. The sequence goes on along the minus strand of NZ_VFPH01000002.1, from coordinate 550,513 downwards.
ATGCGGCGGGCCGTGGTCCCGGCGCCGGCACGGCACTCCAGCTGCAGCAGCTCGCTGCTGGTGCGCCGGGCGAGGTCCACCGCGGTCGCCCGGTGCGGCGCCGACGTCCACGAGGCGTCCAGCACGACCGACTCGCCCCGCCCCAGTAGCCCCTCCGCGCGGTGCAGCAGCTCGGCGTATAGCTCCTCGGTGCGTTCGGGGGCATAGATGCCCTGACCGAACGCGGCGCCGGCGGGACGCGCCGGATCGATCCCGGCGAGCTCCTTGCGGACGCGGTCGCTGGACAGCACCACGGCGCCGAACCGGTCGGCGAGTGCACCCGACAGCGTCGACTTCCCGGTGCCGGGCAGCCCACCGACCAGGACCAGGCGCGGAGCCCCCGCCCGAAGGTGGCGTAAGGCGATCGCGGCGTAGTGGGCGGCCTCGGGACCGGCGGTCGGGTCGCCCTGCGCGTGGCGGATGCACCCGACCTTGGCCCGAACACCTGCCCGGTAGGCGATGTAGTGGTGGCGCAGCGACATCGGTGCCGGGTCGCCGGAGAACTCGACGTAGGAGTCGAGGAACGCCTCGCCGAGGTCCGGTCGCCCGAGGCGCTCCAGGTCCATAGCCAGGAAGGCGACGTCGTCGAGGCCGTCGACGAACCGCAGGCGATCGTCGAACTCGAGGCAGTCCAGCGCCCGCGGACCGTCGTCGAGGCAGAACACGTCCGCTGCGATGAGGTCGCCGTGCCCGTCGACGATCCGGTCCTCGGCGATCCGCCGGGCGAACAGCGGGCCGCGGCCATCGAGGAAGCGGGTGACGAGCCGGTCGATCGCAGCGGGGGTCGACGTCGGGAGCACCGTGCCCTCGTAGGGGTGCAGCTCGACGGTGTTCGCGGCCCAGCGGGCGCGCAGGGCCTCCCGGCCGCCCTCCGCCGCGATCCCCGGGCCGCGGTCGGCGCCGGCGTGGAACGCGGCCACCTGCCGGGCGAGCGCGCGCAGCGCGCCCTCCACGTCGGCCCCCTCGCGCACGAGCGTCGAGAGCCGCCGCTCGGCCGGCATCCGGCGCATCACGAGCAGGTGCTCGGCCGGCTCCCCGCGACGGTCCTCGGAAGGGACGTCCTCCCCGGTGGGGGACGGCGCCGACACCCGGGAGAGCCCGAGGTAGACGTCCGGCGCGAGCCGGCGGTTGAGCTCCAGCTCGCGGCGCAGCGCGGTGAGCCGCTGCTCCGGAGTGCTGAAGTCGAGGAACGCGGTGCGGACCGGCTTCTTGAGCTTGTACGCCCGGTCGCCGAGCAGCAGCACGACGCCGATGTGCGTCTCGTGCAGCGCCGCGGCCTGCTCGGCCTTCGCCTCGTCCACGTGGGCCCCCCGCCTCGGTAGCTCCGCTCAAGCTCGCACGACGACCGGACCGGTCATGGCGCCGTTCCCGCGTCGATGCTGTCCGGACGTCCGGCGAGCGAGCGGATGAGGTCGGTGGTCGTCACGATCCCGACCAGCCGGTCCCCTTCCATGACGAGCACGGCGTCGAGCCCGCCGATCTGGATCGAGCGTGCGGCGACCGACCGCCGGGCAGCAGCGGTCACCGCGGGCGCGGGGCGGACGAGATGGGCGACCGACGTCGCCGACCGTTCTTCGGGGACGCCGGCCAGGAGGTGGCCCACGACGTCGGTCTCGACGAGCAGCCCGCAGCACCAGCTGCCGTCGAACACGGGCAGGTGCCGGATCCCACCCTCCGCCATCAGGCGCAGCGCGGTCGCCAGGCTCACGTCCGCGGTTATCCCGACGAGCCGCTGCGTCATCAGGGTCTTCACCGGCGGGTCCTCGTCGCGAGCCTCTGGTGGTGCTGCCAGGCCCCGGCGATCTGTCCGCCGATGATCCGTTGCCCTCATCGCCTGCTCCCCTCGGGTCGGGACGGCTTCAGCGTCTCGCCTGCCGGCCGCGCCTGGCAGGGGCGGACGGCCCGTGTGCGCCGCCGGAGGTCACGCCGAGGACGGCCTGGTGGACCGACCTACGGCGCGGCATCGCGGGACGAGCGGCCGTCGTGGACGGATCGGAGCCCGCCCGGCGCGCCGTCCGGTGGGCGGCTCAGGAGGCCGGGCGTCGGCGGGTGCCCCTGCGGGTGGTGACGGCCTTCGAGTGGTTGTTCGGCCGGCCGATCGGGCAGGTCGGGCTCGGGGAGAGCTACCGGGAGATCATGCTCGGCGTGGCCCGCCGGCAGCTGGCCGAGTCGGTTCGGATGGCGCAGCACGAGCAGCCGACGCTCGAGGTGCAGTCGCAGCTGGTGGTGGGCTTCCCGATCGCGGTCCTGACCGAGGAGGCGCGGCGGTCGCAGTTGGTCGTGATCGGTGATCGTGGTCTCGGCGGGGTGACCGGGCTGCTGCTCGGCTCGGTCGCCGTCGCGCTCGGTGCGCACGCGGACTGCCCCACGGTCGTCGTACGCGATGAGGCCGAGACGCCCGACTCTGCGGCGCCGGTCGTGGTCGGGGTGGACGGCTCGCCGACGAGCGAGGCGGCGCTGGCGTTCGCCTTCGAGGCCGCCGCGGCGCGGGAGGTGCCGCTGGTGGCGGTGCACACGTGGTGGGACCTGCTCGTGGATCCGTCACTGGCCCCGCTGCTGGACCGGGACGCCATCGGGGACGACGAGCGCCGGGCGCTCGCCGAGCGGCTCGCCGGATGGGGGGAGAAGTACCCGGACGTGCCGATCGAGCGCCTCGTGAGGCGGGATCACCCCGCGCGTGCCCTGGTCGAGCAGTCCCAGCGGGCGCAGTTGGTCGTGGTCGGGTCCCGCGGCCGTGGTGGTGTCGCGGGTCTGGTGCTCGGGTCGGTCAGCCACGCGGTCCTGCACCGTGTGCACTGCCCGGTCGCAGTCGTGCGGCCCGACACCGGGGAACCGGGATGACGATCCTCGTCGCTCCCGCGGTCGCGGGGCCGGCCGGCCCACTCTCGCGCGGGTGGCGGGTCCGTCGACCCTGGTGGAGCCGCCGGCGCGGCCGCAGAGTGAGAGGTGGCCCAGCCGCGCACATCAGCGCCCCGAGGCCGGAGGGAGGAACCGTGGAGAGACACGATGAGCGGCCCGTGGTGGTGGGAGTGGACGCCTCGGACTCGGCGCGCGCCGCAGCGGTCTGGGCCGGTGACCTCGCCGCGGCGTGGGGTGCCCCGCTGCACCTGCTGCACGCCGTGCCCGGGGAGGCACCCGCGCAGGAGGCACAGCCCGCCTGGCTGCGGGAGCTGGCCGATGCGGCCGAGAACGCCGGTGCCGCCCCGAGTCGCGTCGAGGTCGTGCCGCACGGCACCGTCGAGCTGCTCGCCGATCGGGCCGACCGCGCCAGGATGCTCGTGCTGGGCAGCTACGGTGAGGGTGCCTGGTCCGGGATGCTCGCCGGCGCCGTCGCGCTCGCGCTGGCCGGGACCGTGCCGTGCCCGGTCGCGGTGGTGCGGGGCGCCGCGCCGCGGGTGGCTCCGCCCCGCAACGGTCCGGTCGTCGTGGGCGTCGACGGATCCGCGACCGGGCACGCCGCCGCACTGCTCGCCGTCGACGTCGCAGCGTCGGTGGGTGCTCCGCTCATCGCCGTGCACGCCTGGTCCGACGTCGCCGAGAGCGGCGGCGGCCTGCGTCGCAGGCACGACGACTGGGCAGAGCTCGCCGAACAGGGTGGCGCGGTGCTCGCGGAGGAGATCCAGGCAGCGGCCGAGGCCCGACCCGCCCTGGACATCCGGCGCGACCTCGTGAACGACACCGCGCTGCGAGCGCTCCTGCGATGGGCCGACGACGCCCGCATGCTGGTCGTCGGACATCGCGGCCACGGGCTCACACAGGGCACGAGGCTCGGCTCGACGAGCCGCGCGCTGGTCGAGTTCGCCCCCTGCCCGGTCGTCGTCACCCCGCCGGTCCCGGCGCCGGTGGCGCAGGCCACCCACTCGACGAACGCAGCGCGATGAGGCCACCGTCGACCCGCTGCTGTCGCCGCAGCCATGGACAACCGAGACGGCGGATCATGGGGCGAGCGGCTCACGGCAGGGCGAAGAGGATGCCGATCGCCCCCGCGCCGCGCTGCCCGGGAGCCGTTCGACGCGGCAGGCCGGCCTGAGCGGGACCGCGCCTGCGGTCCGTCGCCGGGCCGTCGAAGATGGTGCCGTGACCCGGCACGTGTACGTCATGGCGATGGAGGCCGGCACCGGCAAGTCGGCGGTGGTGCTCGGGCTGGCGGAGGTGCTGTCCCGGCATGCCGGACGGCTGGCTCTGTTCCGGCCGCTGGTCGCCGCCGCCGACCCGCCGGACCCGGACGTCGAGCTCGTCCGCTGCCGGTACGGGCTGCCGCAGTCCTACTCCAGCTCGTTCGCGCTCACGGCCGACGACCTGCACGACGCGGACCGGCGGGACGGGTACGAGCGCCTGCTGGCCCGCGTGCTGGACGGGTGCGCGCGCGTGGGCGCGGAGGCCGACGTCGTGTTGCTGGAGGGCAGCGACTTCACGTCCGCATCGCCCGTCGTCGAGCTGGACCTCAACGTCGACGCTGCGCGCAACCTCGCCGCGCCCGTCCTGCTGGTGGTCGGCGGCCGCGCTCGCTCCGCCGACCAGGTGCTCGAGGCAGCGCACCAGGGCGTCGCGGTGCTCGCCGACCGCGGGTGCGCGGTGCTGGGCGTGGTCTGCAACCGCGTCGGTGGCGACCAGGTGGAGGCGGTGCGGGACGGGATGCCCGCGGCTGTGGGGGAGCTGCCTTGGGGGGTGCTGCCCGAGGTGCCGCTGCTGGCGGCGCCGACGGTCGCGGAGATCGCCGACCGGCTGGGCGCCCGGTCGGTCGTCGCCCCGGCCGCCCCGCGCGAGGTCGCGCGGGTCATCGTCGGCGCGATGGGCCTCCCGGCCTTCCTCGACCGCATCGCCGACGGGGATCTGGTGATCACCCCTGGGGACCGCGCCGACATCATCGCGGGGATCCTGGCCGCGCGCGCATCCGCCGGGTACCCGTCGGTGGCCGGGCTGCTGCTCTCGGGCGGGATGGTCGCCGAGCCGGTCCGGCGGCTGGCCCCCGGGTTCGACGTCGCCGGCATCCCGATCCTGGCGGTCGACGCCGACACGTACGAGACGGCCGCGGCCGTCCGCGAGGTGCGCGGCGCGATCGGTGTCGACAGTGCGCGCAAGATCGCCACGGCGATCGCCATGTTCGAGGACCACGTCGACCACGAGCGGCTGCGCGAGCAGCTCGCCGTCGCCCGCCCGACGCGGACGACCCCGCTGATGTTCCAGCAGCAGCTGCTGGAGCGGGCGCGCGCCGACCGGCGGCACGTCGTGCTGCCGGAGAGCGAGGACGACCGGATCCTCCAGGCCGCCGAGCAGCTGTTGCTGCGGGGCGTCGCCGACCTCACGCTGCTCGGTCGCGAGGACGAAGTGCGCGCGAGGGCCGCCGCGCTGGGGGTGGACGTCTCGGCGGCCCGGTTCGTCGATCCGGCGACCTCGCCGTGGCGGGAGCCGTTCGCCCGCGTGTACGCCGATCTGCGCCGGCACCGCGGTGTGGCGGTGCCGGTGGCGCTGGACCTGATGGCCGACGCGACCTACTTCGGGACGATGATGGTGCACCAGGGCCGCGCCGACGGCCTGGTCTCGGGTGCCGCGCACACGACGGCCCACACCATCCGGCCCGCGTTCGAGGTGATCCGGACCGGGCCGGGGGTGTCGCTGGTGTCCAGCGCATTCCTCATGTGCCTGTCCGACCGGGTGCTGGTCTACGCCGACTGCGCGGTCGTGCCCAACCCGACGGCCGAGCAGCTCGCCGACATCGCGATCTCCGCCGCCGCTACGGCCGGCCTGTTCGGGATCGAGCCCCGGGTGGCGATGCTGTCGTACTCGACGGGGGAGTCGGGTTCCGGCAGCGACGTCGAGCACGTGCGACGCGCCACGGCGCTCGTGCGCGAACGCGCGCCCGGGTTGCCGGTCGAGGGTCCGATCCAGTACGACGCCGCCGTCGACCCCGGGGTGGCGCGCACGAAGCTGCCCGGGAGCGCGGTCGCGGGCCGGGCGACGGTGTTGATCTTCCCGGACCTGAACACGGGCAACAACACCTACAAGGCCGTGCAGCGCAGCGCGGGCGCTGTGGCGATCGGGCCGGTGCTGCAGGGCCTGGCGCGGCCGGTGAACGACCTGTCCCGGGGCGCGACCGTCACCGACATCGTCAACACCGTCGCGATCACCGCCATCCAGGCCCAGCCCGCCGGCTGACCGGCCACCGAGCCGGGCCGAAAGTCCGTGTTCGCGGGACGTCCGGCCCTGGGGAGGGCGCCGGTCGCCCCGGGAGTGTCGATCGCGACGGATCGGACTCGGGAGCGGTCATCTGCGGATCGTGCAACGCGCTGATCGGGTTCGTGGAGGAGTACCGCGCCGGTCACGCCATCCAGGCGCTGGCCCGGCTGGTGTCGGAACTGGCCAGGATGCGCCGGGACGGCCAGTGGACGCAGACAGCGGCCGAGCACCTCGTCCCGGGCGACGAGCCGCTCTTGTCGCGGTTCGTCGTCATGCGCACGGTCTGGATCGGCGCGCTCATGGCCGCCGTCGCGATCGCCCTTCCTGTTCAGCCGCGGGGTGCACCTGCCGTTCATGCAGGCCGTGTTCCGCACCGCGGATCTCACGCCGGGGCAGTGGCTCCTAGCCGCCGCCGCGGGCGCGGTCGTCGTGCCGGTCGTCGCGGTCGAGAAGTGGTGGTCGCGGCACCGGGCGGGACCTTCGGCCTGACCGGCCCCCGCGGACGTCCCGCCGGACGGGGAGCTGCAGCCCTGCCGCCGCCCCCGTTCCGCGAATGAAGCTGGGAGCTGGAACCCAGAGACAGGAGACGGCGGATGTGCGCGCTCGTGGTGGTGGAGTCGATGTTCGGCAACACCCGGCGGATCGCCGAGGAGGTGGCCCACGGGCTGGCTCGGGGGTTGGGCGAGTCCGGGCAGGTCCGCGTCGCGGACGTCAGCCACTCCCCGGAGCCCCTGGACGGCGTCGACCTCCTCGTCGTGGGTGGCCCGACCCACGCGTTCGCGATGACGCGGATGTCGACCCGCCGGTCCGCGGCCGAGCAGGCGGGTGCCGGCGCGCAGCCGGCGCAGACCGGGTTGCGGGAGTGGCTCGCCGCTCTCGCGCAGGCGCCGACGGGCGTGCGCGCGGCGGCGTTCGACACGCGGATGGATCGCCCGCGGCTGCCCGGCTCCGCAGCGGCCGGAGCGGCCCGCAAGCTGCGCCACCTCGGCTACGACCTCGTCGCCCGCCCCGAGACGTTCCGCGTCACCGGTACACAGGGGCCGCTGCTCGAGGGCGAGCTCGACCGGGCACGGGCGTGGGGGGCCGATGTCGCCCGTGCCGCCACCGCCGCCACCAGCACCGCCTGAGAACCCAGGCGGGACTCGCCGGAGCGCCCACGTGCCGAAGGTCCGCCATCGGGTGGGACCAGTCGCAACCGTGGCTGCTCACAGTGAGGATGTGTGGCTGCTTCGCTTCGCCACGGTGAGCAGCACAGCGGCATCCTCCAGCGCCTCGAGACTGTGCGACGCGGGCGGAACGATCAGCAGGTCCCCACGCCTGCCGTCCCACGCGTTGTCGCCGCTCACGAGGCGGACGCGGCCGAGCAGGACGTGCACGGTGGCTTCGCCCGGGTTCACGTGCTCGGCCAGGCTCCGGCCGCGCAGCAACGCGATCACGGTCTGGCGCATCACGTGCTCGTGCCCACCCACCGCGGTGTGCGCCGCCCGCCCGGCGGGGCTGCGCCGGGCGGCGTCGAGCTGCTCGCGGGCGAGCGCGTCCAGCGACAGCTTCTGCATCGTGCTCAGACCCGTTCCCAGCCACGTCGCGGCTGTCGCGACGCCGGCCCGCCGCCTCGGGATCGGTAGACGATGTAGGGCCGGAACAGGTAGCCGATCGGCGCGGTGAAGGCATGTACGAGCCGGGTGAACGGCCAGATCGCGAACAGCAGCATGCCGATGAGTGTGTGCAGCTGGAACGCGAGGCCGGAGTGGGCCATCGCTTCGATGTCGGGCTGCAGCACGAACAGTGACCGGAACCAGGGGGCGACCGACAGCCGGTAGTTGTGCTCCTCGCCGCCGGCGGCGCCGAGGAGGGTGGTTGCCAGCCCGACGACGATCGCGGCGACCAGCACCACGTACATGGCTTTGTCGTTCTTCGTGGTGGCCATGAAGACCGGCCCGGTGGTGCGGCGGCGGTAGACGAGGATCCCGACCCCGACGAGGGTGCAGAAGCCGGCGATCCCGCCGAGCAGCAGCGCCTGCACGTGGTAGGCCTCCTGGGACAGACCCGCTGCGTCGGTCCAGCTCTTCGGGATCACCAACCCGATGACGTGGCCGATGACCACCACGAGGATGCCGAAGTGGAACAGCGGGCTGCCGATGCGCAGCAGCTTCGACTCGTACAGCTCGGATGAGCGGGTCGTCCATCCGAACTTGTCGTATCGGTACCGCCAGATCGTGCCGGCGACGAGGATCGCGATCGTCACGTAGGGCAGCACGCCCCAGAGCAGGACGTCCAGCGCATTCATCGTGCTCCTCCTGCCGGGAACGGGGCGAGTTCGAGTCCGACCTGCTCGCGTGGTGGGCCGCTGCGCGCGAGTGCCTTCGCGGCGGCGACGTCGGCGGGTGAGGGGCCGGGTAGCAGTGCACAGACCGCCTCGATCGGCGCGGCGTAGGGCGTGCCGGCGTCGAGGAGGGCGAGCCGCAGCAGTTCCAGGCCGGCGCGGTGCTCCTGCAGGAGGGTGAGCCCGTCGACGAGGTCGGTGGTTGCGGCGTACTCGAGTACCGCGGGGAGGAAGTCGGGCAGCTCGGTGCTGTCCCATTCGACCCCGGCGGCGCGGTAGCGCTGCTTGAGCGTGGCGAGCGCTCCGCCTCGGCGGCGGGTCTCGCCGTCGCTCCACCACGTGAGGTAGAGGCAGCAGCGGCGGCGCCGGTCGAACACCTCGACGTAGTGCTCGGCGAGCGCGCCGGGCGCCGTGTCCTCGAGGTGGTCCAGGAACGCTGTCAGCCGCTCGCGTGGCCGGCCCGGCGGCAGGGCGTCCACCGCGCTCCGGACCAGCGGGAACATCTCCCGGATCCGCTCGTCGGGGTACTGCAGGCAGACCGACGCCGCCTGGAGGACGACCGCCTGCTCGCTCATCGCTCGGTCCCCGGCGCCGGCGCCGGCGCGGGATCCGGCCGGCTGTGGCCGGTGATGTCACCGGGCTCCGGTGGCGCCTCCCGTGGCGGCGGGAAGAGCCCCGGCGGGCGGCCCTTGCCGTCCCAGTTGAGCAGGTTGATCCGGGCACCACGATCGCCGGGGTCGGCGAAGGTGTCGCTGGTCTGGCGGTCGCGCAGGGCGTGGAAGGTCTCCACGGACACCGGCGTCGGGCGCCCGGACGCCTCCCCGAACGGGCCGCTGCCGACCAGCATCCCGGGGCCGCCGTCGACGTCGAGGCTGCAACCGATCTCCTCGAGGTCGTGGGCCTGCGCCTCGTGGGCGCTGGGGATGACGTAGCGCTCCTCGTACTTCGCGATTGCGAGCAGCCGGTACATCTCCAGGATCTCGGCGCCGGTCATCCCGACCGACGCGGCGATCGACTCGTGGCGCGGGCGGCCAAGGGTGACGTCGCGCATGTACGACCGCATCGCGGCCAGCTTCTGCAGGACGGAGCGGACCGGCTCGACGTCGCCCGCGGTGAACAGCTCGGCGAGGTACTCGACGGGGATGCGGAGCGCGTCGATCGCGCCGAACAGGTTGCCGGCGTCCTCGCCGTCGTGGCCGGTCTCGGTGAGCCGGTCGACGACGGGTGATAGCGGCGGGATGTACCAGACCATCGGCATGGTCCGGAACTCCGGATGGAGCGGCAGCGCCACTCGGTAGTCCATCGCCAGCTTGTACACGGGCGAGCGCTGGGCGGCCGCGATCCAGTCGTCGGCGATGCCGCCGTGGCGCGCGGCCGCGATCACCCGGGGGTCGTGCGGGTCGAGCAGCAGGTCGAGCTGTGCCTCGTACAGGTCGTGCTCGTCCTCGACGGACGCCGCCGCGGTGACGCGGTCAGCGTCGTAGAGGAACAGCCCGATGTAGCGCAGCCGCCCGACGCAGGTCTCGCTGCACACCGTGGGCAGCCCGACCTCGACCCGCGGGTAGCAGAACGTGCACTTCTCGGCCTTGCCGGTGCGGTGGTTGAAGTAGACCTTCTTGTACGGGCAGCCGGTGACGCACATCCGCCAGCCCCGGCACTGGTCCTGGTCGACCAGCACGATCCCGTCCTCGGCCCGCTTGTACATCGCCCCGGACGGGCAGGACGCCACGCAGGACGGGTTCAGGCAGTGCTCGCAGATGCGCGGGAGGAAGAACATGAAGGCCTGTTCGTAGTTGAACTTGACCTTGTCCTCGGACTCGCGGCGGATGCGCTCGACGATCGGGTCGCGCGGACCGTGCTCGGGGGCGCCGCCGAGGTCGTCGTCCCAGTTGGCGCTCCACTCCACGGCCATCGGCTCACCGGAGAGCAGCGACTTCGGCTGTGCGACGGGGAAGTCGTCGCCCAGCGGGGCGTCGGTGAGGTTCTCGTAGTCGTAGGTCCAGGGCTCGTAGTAGTCGCGGATGTTGGGCAGGACGGGGTTGGCGAAGATCGTGAGCAGCTTGCGGAACCGCCCGCCCGCCTTGAGTGTGAGGCGGCCGCGCTTGTTGCGCACCCAGCCGCCCTTCCACTGCTCCTGGTCCTGGTAGCGACGCGGGTAGCCCTGACCGGGGCGGGTCTCGACGTTGTTGAACCAGACGTACTCGACGCCGCTGCGGTTGGTCCACGCCTGCTTGCAGGTGACCGAGCAGGTGTGGCAACCGATGCACTTGTCGAGGTTCATGACCATGCCCATCTGGGCCATCACGCGCATTCCCGCCTCCCCGGAACCTCTACTGCGGTTGCGCGGGGTACGCACGTCGCGAAAGTGGGTTGATCGTGGTCACCCGCCGTCACGTTCCCCTGAGGTTCCGTTGGATGACGGGGTCCTTTTGCGATCACTGATAACTCACCTCCTGCGAGCGCCGACGGATCACGGTGACCTCGTCGCGCTGGTTGCCGGTGGGGCCGAGGTAGTTGAAAGCGAACGAGAGCTGGGCGTAGCCGCCGATGAGATGGGTCGGCTTCACCAGGATCCGCGTGAGCGAGTTGTGGATGCCGCCCCGCCGGCCGGTGGTCTCCGACTTCGGCACGTTCACCACCCGCTCCTGCGCGTGGTAGACGAACACGACGCCCGCCGGCAGGCGGTGCGTGACGATCGCCCTCGCGACGAGCACGCCGTTGCGGTTGACGCCCTCGACCCAGTCGTTGTCGCGCACCCCGATCGACTTCGCGTCCGGCTCGCTCATCCACACCACGGGGCCGCCGCGCGACAGCGAGAGCATGAACAGGTTGTCCTGGTACTCCGAGTGGATCGACCACTTCGAGTGCGGCGTGAGGTAGCGGACGGTCACCGACCGGCCGTCGTCACCGAGCTGCCCCGGTCGGGCATCGCCGAAGAGGCGCTGCATGTCCAGCGGGGCCCGGTAGACCGGCAGCGTCTCGCCGAACTCGTGCATCCAGTCGTGGTCGAGCAGGAAGTGCATCCGGCCGGTGAGCGTGTGCCACGGCTTGCTCCGCTCGACGTTCACGGTGAACGGGGCGTAGCGCCGGCCGCCGGTCTCGCTTCCCGACCACTCCGGGCTGGTGATCACCGGCACCGGCCGGGCCTGGGTGTCGGCGAAGGAGATCCGCTTCTCCTCGCTGCCCTCGGCCAGGTCGACGAGGCGAGTGCCGGTGCGGCGCTCCAGCTCACGGAACCCCTGGACGGCGAGCCGGCCGTTCGTCGTCGCGGAGAGGGTGAGGATCGCCTCCGCCATCTTGGCGTCGGTGTCGATCGCCGGGCGGCCGTCACCGGCACCGCCGAGCATCACGCCGTTCTTCGCCGCGAGGTGGGCGAGCTCCTCCTCGGGGTGGTAGGTGATGGCTTTGGTCGTCATGCCGAGCCGGTCGAGCAGCGGCCCGATGCTCGCCATCTTGTCGGCGATCGCGGTGTAGTCGCGCTCGACCACGACCAGGTTCGGCATGGTCTTGCCCGGGATGGGCTCCACCTCGCCGGTCCGCCAGTCCCGCACCCGGCCGCCGGGCTGTGCGGTCTCGCCGGGCGTGTCGTGCTGCAGCGGGACGGCGACGACGTCCTGCCGGACGCCCAAGTGCGTGCGGGCGAGCTCGGAGAACCGGCGGGCGATCGCGTCGAACGCGGCGAAGTCGGTGCGCGTCTCGAACGGCGGGTCGATGGCCGGGGTGAAGGCGTGGACGAACGGGTGCATGTCCGTGGTGTTGAGGTCGTGCTTCTCGTACCAGGTGGCGGCCGGGAGCACGACGTCTGCGAGCAGCGTGGAGCTGGTCATCCGGAAGTCCAGGGCGAGCAGCAGGTCGAGCTTGCCCTCCGGCGGGTCGCCGTCGCGCCACACCACGTCCCGCGGCCTGCGGTCTGCCGGCGTCTCGTCGGCCATGAGGTTGTTGTGGGTGCCGAGCAGATGCTTGAGGAAGTACTCGTCGCCCTTCGCCGAGGAGCCCAGCAGGTTCGCCCGCCACAGAGTGAGGCACCGCGGCCAGTTCTGCGGCGCGTCCGGGTCTTCGATCGCGAACTTCAGCTTCCCGGACCGCAGCTGGTCCACCACGTGGGCCGCGACGTCGCCGTCCCCTGCCTCGTCCGCCACGTCCAGGGGGTTGCGGTCGAACTGCGGGTAGGACGGCATCCAGCCCAACCGGGCCGACAGTGCGATCGTGTCGATCGTGTGCATGCCCGCGAGATGCCCCTGCGCCAACGGCGAGGTGAGGGCGTCGGCGCGGTAGCCGTCGTAGCGCCACTGGTCGGAGTGCGTGTACCAGTACGCGGTGCCGATCATCTGCCGCGGCGGGCGGGACCAGTCGGTGGCCATCGCCATGGTCGCCCATCCCGTGATCGGGCGGCACTTCTCCTGTCCGACGTAGTGGGCCCAGCCGCCACCGTTGCGGCCCATCGAGCCCGTCAGAAGCAGCAGCGAGAGCACCGCCCGGTAGGTGGCGTCACCGTGGAACCACTGGCAGATGCCCGCGCCCATGATGATCATCGTGCGGCCCTCGGACTCCTCGGCGTTGCGCGCCATCTCCCTGGCCACCCGCACGACCTGCTCGGCGGGCACCGAGGTGATCGACTCCTGCCAGGCGGGGGTGTAGGGCTGCGCGGCGTCGTCGTAGCCGGTCGGCCACACGCCGGGCATCCCCGGCCGGTGCACGCCGTACTGGGCGAGCATCAGGTCGAAGACGGTGGTGCAGAGCTTTCCGCCGACCCGGCGCACCGGGACGCCTCTGCGCAGGATGCCGCCGGTGCCGTCGATCGAGTCGAAGCGGGGGAGCAGCACCTCGGCGGTCTCGCCGTCCAGCAGCGTGAGCTGGGGTGAGACGTCGCCGAGGTCGAGGTTCCACTTCCCGGCCCCCGACGATGTGTAGCGATAGCCCATCGAGCCGTTGGGCACCACCGGCTCGCCGGTCTTCCCATCGATGAGCACGGTCTTCCACTCCGCGCCCTCACCGGTGTCGCCGAGGTCGGCGGCGGTGAGGAACTTGCCCGGGACGTGCCCGCCGCCGTATTCCTCCAGCGAGACGAGGAACGGCAGATCGGTGTAGGTCTGCACGTAGTCGACGAAGAACGGCACCCGCCGGTCGACGAAGAACTCCTTGAGCATCACGTGGCCCATGGCCATCGCCATCGCCCCGTCGGTGCCTGGCTGGGCGGGCAGCCAGGTGTCGGCGAACTTCGTGTTGTCGGCGTAGTCCGGTGACACGACGACGACCTTCTGGCCCTTGTAACGTGCCTCGGCCATCCAGTGCGCGTCCGGCGTGCGGGTTATCGGGACGTTCGAGCCCCACATGAGCAGGTAGGAGGCGTTCCACCAGTCGCCGGACTCGGGCACGTCGGTCTGGTCACCGAACACCTGTGGCGAGGCGACGGGGAGGTCGGCGTACCAGTCGTAGAACGACGTCATGCAGCCACCGACCAGCTCGATGAACCGCGACCCGGCCGCGTGGCTGACCATCGACATCGCCGGGATGGGCGAGAACCCGGCGATCCGGTCCGGCCCGTAGGTCTTGACGGTGTGGACGTGGGCGGCCGCGATCATCTCCACGGCCTCGTCCCATGAGACCCGCACGTGCCCACCCTTGCCGCGGGCGCGCTGGTAGCGGCGGCGCTTCTCCGGATCGGTCGTGACCTCGGCCCAGGCCAGGACGGGGTCTCCGAGCCGCTCCTTCGCCTCCCGGTACATCTCCAGCAGCACACCGCGGGCGTACGGGTACCGGACCCGCGTGGGGGAGTACGTGTACCAGGAGAAGGCCGCGCCGCGCGGGCAGCCGCGCGGTTCGTACTCGGGGGAGTCGGGGCCCACCGACGGGTAGTCGGTCTGCTGGCTCTCCCACGTGATGATCCCGTCCTTGACGTAGACCTTCCAGGAGCACGAGCCCGTGCAGTTCACGCCGTGCGTGGAGCGGACGACCTTGTCGTGGCTCCAGCGGTCGCGGTAGAAGACGTCGCCCTCGCGGCCGCCCTCCCGGTACACCGATCGCAGGTCGTCCGAGGTCTCTCGCCGCGTGAAGAAGCGGCCCGTCCGCAGCAGGACGTCGGCCGCCGGGCCATCGAACCCGCTGGTCGAGGCGGTGGTGGGCGTTGCCGGTTCGGCCATCGCGATGCTCCCTGCCCGTCGTCGGGACCGTGCACACCTGCGGCTGATCGCAGCCAACCACGGCGGAACAGTCCTCACCCATACCGAAGGTCCCGGGAACTCGGTCGCAACGACCCTGTCCCGCGTCGGGCTCCCGTGACGCAATCGGGTGCGAGGGCGAGGCTCGGGCAGCCGGCCACGCGGGAGGAGACGGAGGAACACCGATGGCCGAACGTGACTCGCGGGCGGACCCGCCCACGCGTTCCCGGGGAGAACGGCTGCCGGGCGGGCCGGGCGGTGGTGGGGCCGGCAGGGCGCTGGCGTTGTCGACGGCAGGTTTCGCGGTGACGTTCTGGGCGTGGGCGCTGCTCTCACCGCTGGGGGCGACCCTGCGCGAGCAGCTCTCGCTCACCGCGTTCCAGCAGTCGCTGCTGGTGGCCGTGCCGGTCATCGTCGGTTCGCTGGGCCGGATCCCGGTCGGTGCTCTCACCGACCGGCTGGGGGCGCGCCGGATGTTCCCGACCGTCGCCCTCCTGACCGTGCTGCCGGTCCTCTACCTCGGGCACTTCGCCGACTCACTGGCCGGCTATCTCGTCGGTGGGTTCTTCCTCGGCCTCGGCGGCACCACGTTCGCCATCGGCGTCCCGTTCGTGAACTCCTGGTACCCGCCGGAGCGGCGCGGTCTCGCCCTCGGCGTCTTCGGCGCCGGGATGGGCGGAACGGCGATCTCGGCGTTCTCCACCGTGCAGCTCGCGGCCGCGTTCGGGACGAACTTCCCCTTCGACCTGGTCGCGGTCGTGCTCGTGGTATTCGCGGCGATCGCCTTCCTGCTGCTGCGCGACCCCCCCGACCGGCCGGTCCCGTCGGGGTCGGTGCTCGCCCGGCTCGCTGCCGCGCTGCGGATGCCGGTGGCGCTGCAGCTGTCCTTCCTCTACGCCGTGGCGTTCGGCGGGTTCGTGGCGTTCAGCGTCTACCTGCCCTCTTACCTGACCACCGCTTTCGGGCTGGAGCGCGGCGACGCCGCGCTGCGCACCGCGGGGTTCGTGGTGCTGGCGGTCGCGATGCGGCCGGTGGGCGGCTGGCTCTGCGACCACTACGACCCGGTTCGGGTGCTGACGGGCTCCTACGTCGTGGTGACCGGGCTGGCCGTCCTGGCCGCGGTCGAGTTGCCGCTCATCCCGGTCGGGACCGTCGCCTTCCTCGGACTCGCCGCCGCTCTCGGTGTCGGTACCGGTGCCGTGTTCGCCCTCGTCGCGCGGCTGGTCGAGCCGGAGCGGGTCGGTGCGGTGACCGGCCTCGTCGGCGCCGCCGGTGGGCTCGGTGGCTTCTTCCCGCCGCTGGTGATGGGCCTGACCTACGGGGTCTTCGACGACTACTCGCTCGGGTACGTGTTGCTCGCGCTCACCGCGGCCGCCGCAGGCGCGCTCACCATCACCGGTGTGCGTGCGCGCGTTCGGGCCGGTACTCCTCGGTGATCGTTCACCTGGGACCGGGTGACGCAGGTCCCCGGAGTCCCGAGCGCTGTCGGGTCCTCACCGGGTCCATCGCCTCTGGGGCAGGGGCAAGGCGCTGGCAGACCCTGGTCGCTCGGAGCGGTGGGTCCGCGCAACCGAGGAGGCGGTCATGAAGGCACGCGATGTGATGAGCAGCCCGGTGATCTTCCTGAGGCCGCGCGTGCCGGCCGATGTCGCAGCGGCATTGCTGGTCGCGCACGGGTACACCGCTGCGCCGGTGGTGGACGACGACGGTCTCGTCGTGGGATCGCGACCGAGGCGGACCTGGTGCGTGGCCGGTTCGTCCCGGACGGCTGGACCGCGGACGAGCGGCCGGAGCCGGCGGTGGCGGACGTGATGACGCATGCGCCCGTCTGCATGGGGCCCGACGACGACCTCGCCGACGTGGTGTCGGCGATGCTCGACGCCGGGATCAGGTCCATCCCGATCACCGAGGACGGCCGCTTGGTGGGCATCGTCTCCCGCCGGGACGTGCTGCGCGTGGTGGCACGGGGCGACGCCGCGTCGCTGCGGGGGCAGCGGCACGTTCCCGGCCGTGACCGGGTCGTTCGCTGACGACAGCCGCCGACACCGGCGCTGGTGTCGCGGCTGTCAGGACGGGTCTGCCGGGGTGGGGGCCTGTGCTTCGCGGAAGGCGGCAACGGCCGTGGGGAGCGTCGGGAAGATCCGGTCGTCGCCGATCCGCTCGCGCAGCCCGCTCCCGTCCAGGTAGACGAGCAGGTCCTGCTTGACGCGTGCGAGTGCGGGCACCACGCCGCGACGGTGGAGCTCATCGCAGAGCGCGTGGAGCGCGTCGGCAGCGGTGACGTCGAGCTCGATGATGGCCTCGGTGTTGAGCACCAGCCACTCGGCGGGCGGATCGGCGGTGTCGACGGCGGCGAGTGCGCGGCGCCGGAAGTCCTCGGCGTTGGCGAAGCACAGCGGGGCGTCGTACCGGTAGACGACGAGCCCCGGCTCGGTCGTCGCGTCCGGGTAGTCGTCGACGTCGTGCATCCCGGCGAGGCCGGGGACGAAGCCGAGGATGCCGTCGTGGGGGCGGGAGACCTTGCGCAGCAGGTCGAGGATCGACAGTCCCACGGCGGCGAGCACCCCGTAGAGGACGCCGACGGTCAGGACCGCGGCGGCGCTGACGAGGGCGAGGGCCAGCTCGGAGCGGCGGAAGCGGGCGAACCGGCGGAACTCGGCGACGTCGATCAAGCGTAGGGCTGCGTACACGACCAGAGCGCCCAAGGCCGCCATCGGGAACGTGGCCAGAACCGGTCCGCCGACGACGAGCACGACCAGGACCGCGAGCACCGTGATGACCGAGCTCAGCTGGCTGCGCGCGCCCAACGAGTCGCCGATCGCCGTTCGACTGCCGCTGCTGCTGACCGGAAAGCCGTGCAGCAGACCCGACGCGACGTTCGCCCCTCCGAGCGCGAGCATCTCCTGGTTCGCATCGACCGGGTAACCGCCTTTCGTCGCGAAGGCACGGCCGGTGAGGACGTTGTCGGAGTAGGCAACGATCGTGACGCCGAGCGCCGGGAGCAGCAGGTTCGCGAGGTCCGCGGCGCTGACCGCAGGTAGCGCAGGAACGGGTAGTCCGCTCGGCACCGCCCCGACGACCTGCACCCCGAGGCGGTCGAGCGACAGCAGCGCGGTGCCGGCGGCGGCCAGCAGCACCGCGAGCAGGGGGCCGGGCACGCGCGGGAGCAGCGCCCCGACCGCGAGCAGGAAGGCGAGGACGGCGATCGACAGCACGAGCGTCGGAACGTGCACCTCACCGATGCCGCCGACGAAGGAGACCAGCTCCGCCAGGAAGGTGTCGCCCTCGGTGGGAACGCCGGTCACGTTCTCGAGCTGGCCGGAGATCATGATCAGGGCGATCCCGGCGAGGTAGCCGACCAGCACCGGGCGTGAGAGCAGGTCGGCGAGGAAGCCCAGCCGGGCCGTGCGCCCGAGCAGGCAGATGCCACCCACCAGCAGGGCGAGCGCGGCGGCGAGGGCGGCGTAGCGGTGCGGATCGCCTGCGGCGAGCGGTGCGATGGTGATCGCGGTCATCAACGCCGTGGTGGACTCGGGGCCCACCGACAGCTGGCGCGACGATCCGAGGACGGCGTACACCGCCAGCGCGGCGGCCGCGGCCCACAGACCCGTCACCGGAGCGAGCCCCGCGACCTGCGCGTACGCGAGCACTTGGGGTACGAGATAGGCGGCAACGGTGATCCCGGCGACGGTGTCGGCCCGCACGCCCGGGCGGTCGCCGTGACGGATGGCCGCCAGTCCCGGCCGCAGCCCCGTACCGATACCGGACCAGCGGGGTGCGCTCATCGCTCAATCGTCGGGCCGCGGCGCCGTGCCGTCCACGGTCCTTCAAGCCCCGCCGACTCAGGACCAAGGGCCTTCCGGCGAACGATCTGGACATGGCGGAACGTCCGGCGGTGGCTGCGGGCAGCAACCTGCCCGGGTACGGGCCCAACGGCCCGCGATCCAGGGCCGGGTGCACCTGCCCGAGCGCCCCGACAAAGGGGAGCGTCGTCAGCATGGATGCACACAGCGGTCGAACCGTGGTGGTCGGGATCGACGGGTCGGAGAGCGCCTTGCGCGCGGTGCGCTGGGCATCGGCGGAAGCCGCCCGGCGCAGGATCCCCCTGCGCGTGGTGATGGCCTTCGACTGGACCCAGAACCACGCGATCGGCGAGATCCAGCTCGGGGCGAGCTACCGGGACATCATGCTGAACCAGGCGCGGCGCAACCTCGCCGACGCGACCGCAGTCGCTGCACGCGCGGTCGAAGGGATCGAGGTGGAGAACCAGCTCGTCGCCGGGTTCCCGATCGCCGTGCTCGCCGCCGAGTCCGAGCAGGCCCAGCTGGTGGTGATCGGCGATCGCGGGCTCGGGGGCGTGTCGGGGCTCCTGCTGGGCTCCGTCGCTGCCGGCCTGGGTGCGCACGCGAAATCTCCGCTGGTCGTCGTCCGCGGGGACGACGCAGACCCCGATCCCGCGGCGCCGGTCGTCGTCGGCGTGGACGGATCCCCGCTCAGCGAGGCTGCTGTGGCGTACGCGTACGAGGCCGCGGCTGCGCGCGGGGTGCCCCTGGTGGCCGTGCACACGTGGAGCGAGGTGGTCGGCGACCTCGATGTGGCCCCCCTGCTGGACTGGGACGCCCTCGAGACCGAGGAACGCGAAGTACTGGCCGAACGGCTCGCCGGATGGGGCGAGAAGTACCCCGACGTGCCCTTGCAGCGGATCGTCACGAAGGATCGGCCGGCCCATGCGCTGGTCGAGCAGTCCCGGCGCGCCCAGCTCGTCGTCGTCGGTTCGCGGGGACGCGGCGGTTTCAAAGGGCTGCTGCTCGGTTCGGTCAGCCACGCCGTGCTGCACCGCTCGCACTGCCCCGTCGCCGTCGTCCGCTCCGACACCGGGAACTCCGGCACCGGAAAAGATGCCTGACCCCACCGGGTCGCCGCTGAACCAGGCGCGAGCGGAACTCGGTCCGCCGTCCGCCGGTGCTCCGCCGCTCCGTCGGGGGTGTGCGGGCACGCGACCGGCCGAGACGGCGTCGTTCAGAGGTCGTTGCCGGCGTAGGAGAGGTTGAAGCTCTTGTTGACCAGCGGGAAGTCGGGAACGATCGTGTCGGCGAGTGCGACCGGCAGGGCGGGCCAGTTGAAGAAGCTCGGGTCCACGATCTTGAGCCGGGTCAGGGTGCCGTCCGCGGCGAGCTCCACGCGGTGCACGATCGTGCCGCGCCAGCCCTCGACGATGCCCACCCCCGATCGCGGCGTCGCGGTCGCGGGCACCGCCGACGCCGCGATCGGGGGCACGGCGCCGAGGTGGTCGACGAGCACCGTGATCATGCCGGCCGACTCGGCGATCTCCTCGGCCCGCAGGCAGAAGCGGGCGAGGACGTCCCCGCCCGTGTGCTGGTGCGCGGGGCGGGAGAACACCGTGGCTAGTGCGGGGTGGTCGTGGCGGGCGTCGACGTCGAGGCCGCTCGCGCGGGCCACGTAGCCGAGCGTGCCGAGATCGGCGGCCTGCTCGCGGGTGAGCACGGCGGTGCCGGTGAACCGGTCGCGCACCACGCTGTGCCCGAGGGCGAGGTCGACGACGTCCTCCACGTCCGCGGCTAGAGCCGCGAGCTCGGCCGGGTCGGGCAGCCGGGTGACCGTGGCGCCGCCGATGCCGATCGCGCCGCGGAGCAGCCGGTGCCCGGTGACGTCCTCGTTCAGGCGGAGCAGCCGTTCGCGGATGCGGCCGGCGTGGGAGTTGAGCACGGAGTGGCCGACGTCGTTGCAGAGGGCTCCGATGTCGGCGATGTGGTTGTAGAGCCGCTCGAGCTCGACGACGATCGCGCGCAGCCGGCAGGTGTCCTCGTCGACGGTGATCCCGAGCGCGTCCTCGACGGCCTGGCAGAACGCCAGCGTGTGACCGGCGGTGGTGTCGCCGCTGACCCGCTCGGCCACCGGGAGCGCGTCGGTGGGTCGGCGGCCCTGCACGAGCTTCTCGACGCCGCGGTGCACGAACCAGAGGCGGGCTTTGAGCTTGAGGATGGTCTCGCCCACCACGGAGAAGCGGAAGTGCCCGGGTCCGATCATGCCTGCGTGCACCGGGCCGACCGGGATCTCGTAGACGCCCGGGCCCTCCACGGTGCGGAACGGATAGGGGCCGTCGACGTCGCCGAAGGTCGGGGCGGGGCCGGCGTCGGCGAGCATCGGGTACCAGCCCTGCGGCCAGTGGAAGTGCCGGACGAGTCGGCGGGGGAGCGGGTGCCCGTCGGGCACGATGCCGAACAGGTCGCGCATCTCACGCTCGAAGCGGCCGGCCGGGAACGACAGCGCGGCGAGGCTCGGCACGTTCGGGTGTGCCGGGTCGAGGGGCACGTGGAGCTCGGTGCGGCCACCCGTGCGCGCCTCGGTGAACAGGTACACGGCGCGCAGCCCCGCCCCGGCGGGGCGGTCGTCGTGGCCGGCGACCAGTGCGAGCCGCGCACCGCCGGCGAGCAGCTCCGCCGCCCGGGCGGGCAGGTCGTCGGGGTCGATGGTCGTGGTGACGGTCGAGGTGGTGGTGGAGGTCATGGGGTGCCCCCGAGGGTTGCGGCCGCGTGCTCGAGCAGGACGGTCAACGGCCCGGTGGTCGTGCCCAGCACCGCGCATCCGACGATCCCGATGATCAGGGCAGTCGCGGTACAGCGGGGGAGTGGCCGGGGGGCCGGGGCCGCGCCGGGCCCCTCCGGTGCGGTCCCGAGGAGCATCCGGCCGGTGTGGGTGACGAGCGCGGCGCCGATGACCACGACGAGCGCCGTCGCGGCGGCCGTCGCCCAGCCGATGCCGGCGGCGAACCCGGCGCGGACGATCCCGAGCTCGCTCGCGAACAGGCTGAACGGGGGCAGCCCGAGCAACGCGAGGACCCCCGCACCGACGGCACCGGCGAGGGCCGGTTGGCGGGTGGCGAGGCCGCGGACCCCGTCGATGCGGCTGGTGCCGGTCGTCTGCAGGATCCGGCCGGCACCGAGGAACAGCACGCTCTTGGCCAGGCCGTGGCCGAGGACGTGCAGCAGGACGGCCGCGGTGGCGAGCGGGCCGCCCGCCGCGGCGCCGAGTGCGAGCAGGCCCATGTGCTCGATGCTGGAATAGGCGAGCATCCGCTTGTAGTCCCGCTGCGCGATGAGCAGCGAGGCCGCCACCAGCAGCGACGCGAGCGCGGCCGCGATCAGCAGCGCACGGGCGAACCCGGCGCCCAGCGCGCCGTCGGCGATCACCTTGACCCGCAGCACCGCGTAGAACGCCACCGAGAGCAGCACCCCCGACATCAGGGCCGACACCGGGGCGGGCGCCTGGCTGTGCGCGTCGGGCAGCCAGGCGTGCAGCGGCGCGAGGCCGGCCTTCGTGCCGAAGCCGACGATCAGCAGCACGACCGCGATCCGGGTGACCCCGGGGTCGAGCTGCGGCGCGGCGCCCGCGAGGGCGGCCCAGTCCAGGCCGGCGCCCGTGGCGGAGTGGGCGGAGGCGTGGCCCAGCACCACGATCCCCAGTAGCGCCAGCGCGATCCCGGACGAGCAGATCACGACGTACTTCCACGCGGCCTCGACCGCGGCGCGCGTGCGGCGCTGCCCGACCAGGAACGCCGTGATGATCGTTGTCGCTTCCAACGCGACCCACAGCACCCCGAGGTCGGCTGCCGTCACCGCGAGTGCCATCGCCGCGAGGAACGCCTGCACGAGCGTCGCGTGCCAGGTGGCGGTGCGGATGCTGATCCGCCGCGCGTCGAGCTCCGCGGCGAGGTGGGCGGGCGTGGCAACGGCGACGAGCACCGCGATCGCGGTGATCACGAGCAGCATGAACGCGCCGACCGCGTCGACCCGCAGCAGGCCGGCCACGGACAGCGGGCCGTTCGCGACGACCCGGCCCGCCACCAGCGCCGCGGCCAGCAGGGACAGTGCGGCCGAGACCGTGGCCACCGACGTCGTGGCGCGCCGCCAACCGGCGAGCGCGTACACCGCGGCGCCGAGCGCGGGAATCACGATCGGGGCCACCGCGAGCATGATGTCCATCAGTCGTGCAGCTCCCGCAGCTCGTCCAGGTCGGTGTCGCCGAAGGTCTCCCGCATCCGTCCGGTGAGCACCTGCAGCACCAGCACCACCAGCAGCACGTCGAGCGCCACCCCGACCTCGACGAGCAGCCCGATCCCGGATGTGGTCAGGAAGCCTGCCGCCGTGATGCCGTTGTCCATCAGGAGGAACCCGACCAGCTGTGACACCGCGTGCCGGCGGGTGACGAGGACGAGGAAGCCGATCAGCACCACCGCCACGGCGATCGGCACCGCCCGTGCAGCGGGTGAGGGTGACAGCGCCACCAGCGGTGCCGACACGGCCAGCGCCAGCAGGGTGAGCGCTGCGGCGGCCAGCAGCGACGCGGCGACGTTCAGCACGGGGCGGCTCTCCCGTTGGCCCGGTGCCGCCCCTGCGATGGCCCTGCGCAGCAGCCACGGCAGCACGCCGCCGCGCAGCACCAGCAGCCCGGCGGCCACCGCCGCGAGCTCGGCCGAACCCTCGTCCCAAGCGAGCACGGCGACCAGGCCCGCCAGCGCCACACCCTGCAGCGCGAACACCCGCACGATCACGGCGATCTCGCGCCGCCACAGCACCAGCACCGCGGTGAGCAGCAGCGCGCCCGCGGCGATGTTGAGCACCTCGACCATCGTCACGCCAGCACGAACGCGGCCGTGACCGCGAGCAGCGCGAGCAGGAACGACCCGGCCAGCAGCTCGGGCACGCGGAACAGTCGCAGCTTGGCCAGGAACACTTCGGCGGCCGCCAGCGCGCCCCCGAGCAGGCCCACCTTCACCACGAACGCGACGACTCCTACGGCGAGCGCGACGACGCCCGCGTCGGTGGCGATCCCCCAGGGCACGAACAGCGTGGCCAGCAGCCCCAGGTAGACGGCGAGCCGCAGGGCCGCGCCGAGCTCGATCAGCGCGAGGCGCGGACCTGCGTACTCCAGCACCATGGCCTCGTGCACCATCGTCAGCTCGAGGTGGGTGGCCGGGTTGTCCACGGGCAGCCGTCCGGTCTCGGCGACGATCACGATCGCGAGTGCGACCGCGGCGAGCAGGCTGGCAGGGGAGAGGACGCGCGCCGGATCGTCCACGGCGGAACCGACGATCGCGGGCAACGCGGTGGAGCCCACCGGCACCGACAACGCGAAGATCGCCACCAGTGCCGTCGGCTCGACCAGGGCCAGGATCGTGACCTCCCGGCTCGCGCCCATCCCGCCGAACGCGGTGCCGGTGTCCAGTCCGGCGAGCGCGATGACGACGGTGCCGTGCGCCAGCAGCGCGACCACCACGAACAGATCGGCCACGCCCGGCAGCGGCGACGCCACCGTGACGAACGGCGCGACCACGGCCACCACCAGTGTCATCGCCACCGTCAGCACCGGGGCGACCCGGAACATCTCGCTCGTGCCGCGCGGGGTGATCGACTCCTTGCGCAGCTGCTTGCGCAGGTCCCGCCACGGCTGCCCGACGCCCGGCCCGGCCCGGCCCTCCATGCGCGCCCTGACCTGCCGCATCAGCCCCAGCAGCAGCGGCGCCCCGCCGACGATCACAACCGCCTGCAGCAGCCCACCGGCCACGCCGAGGCCGGTCATCGGGTCACGACCAGCACGAGGAGCAACGCGCAGAGGGTGGCGAAGCCGTAGCCCAGGTAGCGGTGCACGCTGCCCGTGGCGAGGCGGCGCCCGGCCCGGCCCCATGCGGCCGCGGCGGAGAGGACCGGGGCGTAGAGGCGGGTCTCGATCCTGTCGGGCAAGCTGCGCCGATAGGCGACCGCCGCCACCAGGTAGCGCGACTCCTGGTGGTGGGTGACGTCGACGTCCTGCACCGGGTCGAGCACGTCGTCGAACACGCGTTGCAGCGGCTCGGCGAACGAGGTCGCGGTGTACTCCGTGCGCGCCGACATCGGCCCGCCGCCGCAGTCCCACGGTCGGGCTGTCCTCACCCGCCCCGCCGGCCCCACCGGCTTCCATCCCCCCGCATCGCGCCGGGCCGTCAGCAGCCGGAGTGCTCCGACCACCGTCGCGATCGCGACAGCGAGCGCGGCCGCCAGGAGCAGCGGCGACATCGCCCCCTCCACCCCGGTCAGCTCGATCGTCAGGGCCCCCAGCACCGCGGGGCGCGCGTCGAGCACGCCCGCGGCCACGCCGGCGACGCCGGGAATCACGACCGTCGGGGCGAGCGCGAGGGCGGTGCAGGCCGCCCCGGCGATGCCCATCCCCGCCAGCATCGACGGGGAGCTCTCCCGCGCCGTGGCCGCCGCGTCGCTGCGCGGGCGGGCCAGGAACCCCACCCCGAACGCCTTGACGAACGTGGCCACCGCGAGCCCGGCGGTCAACGCCACGGCGGCGACCGCGAGCGGCAGCACGATGGAGGCCACCACGTCGAGCTCCGGTGCCGTGCCCGCGCCGTGGATCAACGACTGCAGGAGCAACCACTCGCTCATGAACGCCGGCCCCGGCGGCAGCGCGGACGCCGCGAGCGCACCGAGCCCGAACGCCGCCGTCGTCGCCGGCATCACCGTGCGCAGCCCGCCCAGCGCGTCGAGGTCACGGACGCCGGTCGCGTGCACCACCGAGCCGGCTGCCAGGAACAGGAGCGTCTTGAACGCGGCGTGCGTGAGCACGTGCAGCAACGCCGCGGTGAGCGCCAGCGCGGCGAGGACGGGGTCACCCGCCGCGGCGTAGAGCCCGCTCGCGCCGACCCCGACCAGCACCAGGCCCATGTTCTCGGTCGTCGAGTAGCCCAGCAGCCGCTTGAGATCGGTGCGGACGGCGGCCTGCAGGATCCCGTACACAGCCGAGGCGGCCCCGATCACCAGCACCGCGAGCCACCACCAGCCCGGTCCGCCGCCGAGCAGGTCGAACCCGACCCGGACGATCCCGTACGCGCCGAGGTTGACCATCGCCGCGGACATCAACGCCGACACGTGGCTCGGCGCCTCCGGGTGGGCGCGGGGGAGCCAGGCGTGCAGCGGCAGGATCCCCGCCTTGGACCCGAACCCGACCAGGCACAGCACGAAACCCAGCCCGGCCACCGCGGGCGGGTGCTCCGCGGCGCGGATGGCGCCGAAGGAGCCGTCGTCGACGACCAGCACCAGCAGTCCGATCAGGAGCGCGACGAACCCGAGGTGGGTCATCACCGCATACCAGCGGCCGGCCGTCACCACATCGGCGTGCCGCCCGTGCTCGGCGAGCACGAGCAGCAGCGAGGTCAGCGCCATCAGCTCCCAGAAGAGCAGTAGCGTGCCGATGCTCCCGGCGGCCGGCACGAGCAGCACGGACAGCACGAAGAGCGGCGCGGTGGCCTGCACGACCCGGCCGTCGAGCCCGTGGCGGGTGTAGCCGACCCCGTACACCCCCGCCGCCACCGCGACGGCCCCGGCAACGGCGATGAACAGCCCGCTCAGGCCGTCGATCGCGAGCTCGACCCCCGAGAGCGGCAGGAGCCACGGGAGCGAAGCCGACCACGTCTCGCCGCCCATCGCCGTCACCCCGGCGACGGTCCCGAACGCGCCGGTGCCGACCACGCTCGCTCCCGCCACGGCGGGCCGGATCCTGCGCGGCACGACGGTGGTCGCGAGCGCACCTGAGAGCCCGACGGCGACCGCGGCGACGAGCCCGAGTTGCACCGGGTTCATCGGCCGGTCAGCGTTCGCACCGCCTCGACGATCGCCTCCGGTCGCGGCGGGCACCCGGCCACCTCCGCGTCCACCGGCACGATCTCCCGCACCGGCCCGACCACGCCGTACGCCCCCGCGAACACGCCGCAGTCGCAGGCGCAGTCGCCCACGGCCACCACGACCCGTGGCCGCGGCACCGCCTCGAACGTCCTTCGCAGCGGTTCGGCCATGTTCCGCGTGACGGGGCCGGTGACCAGCAGCGCGTCCGCGTGCCGGGGCGAGGCCACCAGCCGGGCCCCGTACCGCTCAGCGTCGTGGACCGGCCCGAACGCCGCCCCGATCTCGATCTCACAGCCGTTGCACGAGCCCGCGTCGACGTGCCGGATCTGCACCGAGCCCTCGAAGTCTGCCGCAGCGGGGGCGGCCGTCGGAGCCGCCGGAGCGGGCTCGGCAACCCGCCCGATCGCGCGGATCGTCCGCCACAACCTCAACACACCCGTACTCCACTCAGCTCGATCAGGACGAACGCAGGTCCTCGAGCAGCTCCACCTGACCGGACAGAACCCCGGTGAGGATGGACCTGGCCACCGCGAGCAGCTCCGAGACACGTGGGCCGGTGAGCGAGTAGTACACGGCCGCCCCTTCGCGCCGTGTCGTCACCAGCCCGGCCCGGCGCAGCACGGCCAGGTGCTGGGACAGGTTCGCCGGCTCGATCTCGATCTCGCCCAGCAGCTCCGACACGGCGTGCTCACGGGTGCTCAGCAGCTCGAGCACCCGGATCCGCACCGGGTGCCCCAGCGTCTTGAAGAACTCCGCCTTCAGCTGGTACAGCGGCCTGCTCACCGGCTCCCCCTGACCTCGACCCGGGTGCGTCCGCTGCCCATGGCGTCAACCCCGATCGCCCGCTGACCGACCTCGATGCCGCCCATCGACGGCCACCGCCACATAATTGCACACATTAGCAACTGCGAAAGCAGCTAACACGGTGGTGCCCGAGGCGGTCTCCCGGGACGATGCGCCGATGCCGACGGACCGGACAGGACCGAAGGTCCGCGTCCTCGTCATCAGCCGGACCTCGGCGAGCCCGGGGGTGTGGTCGGGACGGTGGGTCACGACGAGGGCGGAGCGTCCGTCGGTGGCCGCGAGCAGTTCGGCGGCGAGCGCGTCGGCGGTGGCCGGGTCGAGATGCGCGGTCGGCTCGTCGAACAGGAGCACCGGCCGGTCGGCCAGCAAGGCGCGCGCGACGCCGAGGCGTTGGCGCTCGCCTCCGGAAACCGTCCCGCCGTGCTCGCCGATCGGCGTGTCGAGGCCCTCGGGCAGCGCGTCGAACCAGTCGCCGAGGCGGGCGCGGCGCAATGCGGCGACGAGCTCGGCGTCATCGGCGTCGGGGGCGGCGAGCTGGAGGTTGGCGCGCAGGGTGCTGTCGAACAGGTGGGTCCACGCTCCGCACCATGCGATGCCGGCCCGCACTCGGTCACCGGTGAGCTGCCGGGTGTCCGTGCCGTCGGCGAGCACCCGGCCTGCGCGGGGTGCGAGGGTGCGCAGGAGGGCGGCCACCACGGTCGACTTGCCGGACCCGGACGGGCCGGTCAGGGCGAGCCGCGTCCCGGGCGGTAGGGCGAGCTCAACGTCGCGTACCGCGTCGCGCGATGCACCGGGCCAGCGCACGGCGAGGCCCTCGGTCGCGAGGCCCGTCGGGACGCCGACGTCGGCGGGGTCGGCCGGATCGGAGACGGGTGCGGGGCGCCGTTCGAGCTCGGCGAGCCGGGCGGCGGCTGGTACCGCCGAGAGCAGGCGGACTGCGGCGTCGGGGAGGCCGGCGACCACGTCGGCGAGGGCGAGCGGGGTGAGTGCCAGCACGGCGACCGCCGGGCCGGGGAGGACCCCGCCGCGGAGCGCGGAGGTGGCGACGGCGAGCGCGGCGACGGACGTGGCGCCGATCGCGAGCACCCCCAGGCCGGAACCGAGGCCGCGGGCGGTGGCGGCGCGCCGCAGCAGCCCGGTGAGGGCGCGGTCGGCGTTGCCCAGCGCGACCCGGTAGCGCTCGGCGGCGCCGAAGACGAGCAGGTCGGGGGCGGCGTCGAGCAGCTCGACCGTGCGGGCGAGTACGTCGCCGCGGGCAGCGGCGGCGCGGCGCTCGGTGCGGTGGACGGCCCAGGCGGTGGCGGCGGGGGCGACGACGCCGGCGAGCACGAGGCCGAGCGCGGTGACGAGGCCCGCTGCGGGGAGCAGCAGGCCGAGCCCGACGGCGGTGGCGAGCCCGACGAGCGCGGCAGCGGCGGCCGGTACGACGACCCGCACGAGCAGGTCCTGCTGGGCGTCGACGTCCCCGATCAGGCGTGCCAGCAGCTCGCCCCGGCGCAGCCGGGCGGTGTCGGCCGGGCCGAGCCGGACCAGCGCGGTCCAGATCCGTACGCGCAGGTCGGTCGAGGCGCGCAGCGCCGCGTCGTGCGAGGCGAGCCGTTCGGCGTAGCGCAGCACGCCCTTGCCGAGGCCGAAGGTGCGCACCGCGACGATGGCGACCATCAGCGTGAGCACGGGCGGGTGCAGCGCGGCGGCGGAGATCAGCCACGCCGACGTCGCGGTGAGCGCGACCCCGCAGCCGAGGGCGAGGCCGCCGAGCAGCACGGCGAGGGCGAGGCGGCCGTGCTGCTCACGTGCGGCGGTGAGCGACCACCGCAGGGCCCGGGCCGGGCGCGGGACGGCCGGCGGTGCCTCCCGCGGCGCCGTGGCCGTGGGGGCGCCGATCGTCCGCACGGCGGCGGTCCGGCGCGCCGGTGCGGCGGCGACCGGCGCCGCACCGGGCGTGAGGTCGAGGATCCGGTCGCAGTGCACGAGCACGGCGTCGCGGTGACTGATGATGATCGCGGTACGCCCGGCGAGCACGCCGGGAAGCGCGTCGATGATCGCGGCCTCGGTGTCGGCGTCGACGCCTTCGGTGGGCTCGTCGAGCAGGAGGAGCGGGCGGTCTGCGAGCACGGCGCGTGCGAGCGCGACGCGGCGGCGCTGCCCGGTCGACAGGCCGTTGCCGTCCTCACCGACGGGCGTGTCGAGAGCGACGTCGAGCCCGGCCGCACGGGCGGCTGCCGCGACGCGGTCGAGCGGCGCGGCGGGATCGGCGAGCCGGATGTTGTCGGCGACGGTGCCGGCGAGCAGCACGGGTTGCTGGGGGACCCAGGCGACCCGGCGGTGCCACGCGTCGGGATCGATGTCGGCGAGGTCGACCCCGCCGACGGTGACCCGGCCCGCGTCCGGGGTGCGCAGCCCGAGCAGCAGGTCGACCAGGGTTGTCTTGCCCGCGCCGCTGCGGCCGCGGACGCCGAGCACGGTGCCGGGCGGGAGCACCAGGTCGAGCCCGTCGAGCACGGGGCCGCCGCGACCTTCGACGGTGACGGCGTGCAGCGCCACGGGCAGGCGGGAGGGGTCGGGGGCGGGGACCCGGCCGTCCTCGTGGTCTGCGGTGGGGGTCTCCAGCACGCCGAAGACCACTGTGGCGGCGGCGAGGCCTTCCGCCGAGTCGTGGAACCGGGCGCCGACCGCTCGGAGCGGGAGGTAGACCTCGGGGGCGAGGACGAGCACGAGCAGCGCGGTGGCGAGGTCGAGGCGGCCCTCGACCAGGCGCAGCCCGACGGAGACGGCGACCAGTGCGACCGAGAGCGTGGCGAGCAGCTCCAGCGCGAGCGCGGACAGGAACGCGACCCGCAGGGTGCGCATCGTCGCGGCGCGGTATGCGTCGGCGAGCGTGCGCAGCCGGGAGGCCTGCCTGCGGGCCCGGCCGAAGGAGACGAGCACCTCGAGGCCGGCGACCAGGTCGAGGAAGTGGTGGCCGAGGACGGCGAGGGCCCGCCACTGGCGGCGGGTGGAGCGCTCGGTGTGCAGCCCGATGAGGATCATGAAGATCGGGATGAGCGGCACGGTGACGGCGACGACCAGGCCGGAGACCCAGTCGGCGGCGAGGATCCGCGCCGCGACGACCGCGGGCACGACCGAGGCGATCAGCAGCGTGGGCAGGTAGCGGCCGAAGTAGCCGTCCAGCCCGTCCAGGCCGCGGGTGGCCATGGTGGCGAGCTCGCCGCGGGGTGGCAGGTCCCGGTGGCGGGGCCCGAGCCGCAGCACGTGCTCGACGAGCCGGGTGCGCAGCTGCCCGATCACGGTCGCGGCCGCACGGTGCGCGGCGGCCTCGCCCGCCCACGCGAGCGCGGCGCGGGCGGCGACCACGGCGAGCAGGCCGGCGAGCGGTGCAGCAAGCTCGGCGACCGCGGAACCGCCGAGGAACGCGGCCGTGATGGTGTCGGCCAGCAGTTGTGCCTGGACGAGGACGAGCACGGCCGTGGCCACCGCGACCGCGGCGGCCAACCCGACGAACCGTCGGGCTGCCGCCGCGTGTCGCAGCAGGCGCGGGTCGAGCGGCTTCATCGAGCCGTTGCAGCCGAGCGGGCGGCCAGCCCCGCGGCCGGGGGGATGTCGCCGGGCCGGATGCGCTTGCGGAACACCCAGAAGGTCCAGGCCTGGTAGGCGAGCACGATCGGGGTGAACACGACCGCCACCCACGTCATGATCGTGAGCGTGTACGGGGTGGAGGCGGCGTTCGTCGTGGTCAGGCTGAACGCCGGGTCGGTGGTGGAGGGCAGGACGTCCGGGTAGAGCGAGCCGAAGAGCGTGACGGTGACCGCGACGATCGCGACGGCGGTGAGCGTGAACGCCCACCCGTCGCGGCGGTTGACGAGCCACAGGGCCCCGAGGAGGGCGCCCGCGGCTGCGACGACGCCGGCGAGGGTCCAGCCCGCGCCGTGGGCGAGCTCGGTCCACACGAGGAAGGCGCCGCCGACGGCCACGGCGAGCAGGCCCCCGCGGCGGGCGATGTCCACCGCGCGTTCACGGACCGGGCCCTCGGTCTTGAGGGTGAGGAACACCGCGCCGTGCAGGGTGAACAGCAGCAGCGTGGCGAGCCCGCCGAGCAGCGCGTACGGGTTGAGCAGCGTGAGCAGGGTGCCGGTGAACCGGTGGTCGGCGTCGAGCGGGACCCCTTGGACGATGTTGGCGAAGGCGATGCCCCAGAGCAGCGCGGGGACGAGCGAGCCGAACACGATCGCGCGGTCCCAGTTGCGCCGCCACCGGTCGCTGTCGATCTTCCCGCGGAACTCGAACGCGACCCCGCGCAGGATCAGCGCGACGAGGATGATCAGCAGGGCCAGGTAGAACCCGGAGAACAGGCTCGCGTACCACTCGGGGAAGGCGGCGAAGGTGGCGCCGCCCGCGACGAGCAGCCACACCTCGTTGCCGTCCCAGACCGGCCCGATCGTGTTGATCGCGACGCGGCGGTCGTTCTCGGTGCGGCCGACGAGCGGCAGCAGGGTCCCGACGCCGAAGTCGAAGCCTTCGAGGACGAAGTAGCCGGTCCAGAGGACCGCGATGAGCAGGAACCAGATGTCGGTGAGTGCCATGACGCGTCCTCGTCAGTAGGCGACGGCCAGCGGCCGCGGCTCGTCGGATCCCACAGCGCTGTCGTCGCTCGACGCCGGGGGTGGGGGACCGGCCTTGGCGTAGCGGACCATCAGGACGCCGTCGACGACGGCGAGCAGGCCGTAGAGCAGGGTGAACACGATCAGCGATGTGAGGACGCTCGCGGTGCCGACCTCGGGGGAGACCCCGTCCGCCGTGCGCAGCACCCCGAAGACGAGCCACGGCTGGCGACCCATCTCGGTGAAGATCCAGCCCACGCTGTTGGCCGCGAACGGGGTGACCAGGGTGGCGAGTGCGGCGGGGTAGAACCAGCGCGGGACGGGCCGTCGGGCCCTGCGGCGGGTGAACCACAGCCCGGCCGCCGCGATCAGCCCGGCCAGCACCCCGAATCCGATCATGAGGCGGAACGTCCAGTAGGAGACCGGGATGTTCGGGCGGTAGTCGCCCGGGCCGTAGGTCTGCTCGGCGGCGGCCTGCAGGTCGTCGATGCCCTCGACGCGACCGTCGAACGAGCCGGTGGCCATGAACGAGAGCACGCGCGGGACCCGGACGCTGAACAGCTCCTGCGACCCGTCGAGGGTGCCGACGGTGAAGAGCGAGAACGACGCGGGGGCGACCGTGTCGTAGAGGGCCTCGGCGGCGGCCATCTTCATCGGCTGTTGCTCGGTCATCAGGCGGGCCTGCAGGTCACCGGTGACGACCGTGCCGATTGCGGCGATCAGCGTGGTGACCAGCGCGAGCCGGATCGATGGGCGCATGGTGTCGGTGTGGCGGCCCTTCCCGAGGTGCCACGCGCTGATCGCGAGCACGAACACACCGGCGGTGAGGAAGCAGGCCGTGATCGTGTGCAGGAAGGCACCGACGGCGGTCGAGTTGGTCAGCACGGCGCCGAAGTCGGTCAGCTCGGCGCGGCCGGTGGCGTCGTTCACGATGTGGCCGACCGGGTGCTGCATCCAGGAGTTCGCGGCGAGGATGAAGTAGGCCGAGAGCATCGTGCCGATCGAGGCGAGCCAGATGCAGGCCAGGTGAACGCGCTTCGGGAGCCGGTCCCAGCCGAAGATCCACAGGCCGAGGAAGGTCGACTCCAGGAAGAACGCCAGCAGACCCTCGATGGCCAGCGGGGCGCCGAAGATGTCGCCGACGAAGCGGCTGTAGTCGCTCCAGTTCATCCCGAACTGGAACTCCTGCACGATGCCGGTGACCACGCCCATCGCGAAGTTGATCAGGAAGAGCTTGCCCCAGAACTTCGTCATGCGCAGGTACCGCTCGTCGCCGGTGCGCACCCACGCGGTCTGCATCCCCGCGACGAGCGCCGACAGCCCGATCGTCAGCGGGACGAACAGGAAGTGGTACACGGTGGTGACGGCGAACTGCCACCGTGCGAGGTCGAGGGTCATGGCTCCTCCGGCTGCGTGCGGACCGGATCGCCCGGCTCGTACCCAGCGTCGCCCGGACCGGTGGATCTCCGGCAGGGACGACGGGCCCGTCACCGGGGCGGACGGGTCCTTGATCCGCTGGGACGGATGGGCCGATCGGTTCGGGACCTTGGTCCCGATCAGGCGAGCGCGCTCAGCGCCCCAGCGCCACGAGGACGGCGGCCTTCACGACCTCGAGCGCGACGTAGCGGAGGTGCGCGCGGGACCGGGGCGCATCCTCGCCGGCCAGGACGCGGTCGGACTGTGCTCGCTGCGTGTGTCGGGGTCCAACGGCCGGGGGAGCGAGGGTCGTGCGCACCTGACGCCGGGCCGGCCATCGGGGCGAGCCTCGGTGGACCGCTGCGAAGCGGAACAGCCGAGGACCGGAGGGACGGATCCCGGCGACGGATCACCGGAGGTGGCGTGTGATGTGGCGGGTGAGCGGTGCAGGTTCGATCGTCTGCGGTCTGCTACTGGGCATCGCCCTGCTGGCGTTCTCGGCGGTGGCGGTGCTGCTCGTCGCGATCGGCGCGGTACTCGGACGCGGGATGGCCGCGTTCGTCTCCGGCGTCCGCCTGGACCCTGCGCCGTCGGCGAAGCGACGAGCACGCGAGGTCGTCGGCGGCGATCGGCGTTCGATCGCGGGCCGTTCGGCCCTGCCGGGACGGCCATGATCTGTTTGGCTTGGAGCCGAGCGACGTCCGCCTATCCCGGGAGCTCCTCGCATGACGATCACAGCAGGCGGCGGCACCGCCGCGACGTCCGAGCAGGCCTCTGAGGCGGAGCTCGACCGCCTCGACGCGTGGTGGCGCGCGGCGAACTACCTGTCCGTCGGGCAGATCTACCTGCTCGACAACCCGCTGCTGGCGCAGCCGCTGCGTCCTGAGCACGTCAAACCGCGTCTGCTCGGGCACTGGGGGACCACCCCGGGTCTGACGTTCCTCTGGGCGCACCTGAACCGGGTGATCGTGCAGCGCGGGATCGACGCCATGTTCGTCACCGGGCCCGGGCACGGCGGGCCCGCCGTGGTCGCGTCGGCGTGGTTGGAGGGCGCCTACTCGGAGAGGTTCCCGGACGTCTCACGGGACGGCGCCGGGATGCGCAGGCTCTTCCGGCAGTTCTCGTTCCCGGGCGGGATCCCCAGCCACGCGGCTCCTGAGACGCCGGGCTCGATCCACGAGGGCGGGGAGCTGGGCTACTCGCTGGCCCACGCCTACGGGGCGGCGCTGGACAACCCCGACCTGCTGGTGGCGTGCGTGATCGGCGACGGTGAGGCGGAGACGGGTCCGTTGGCCGCGTCGTGGCACGCGAACAAGTTCCTCGACCCGGTCTCCGACGGCACGGTGTTGCCGATCCTGCACCTCAACGGCTACAAGATCGCGAACCCGACGGTGCTGTCGCGGATCCCGGAGCGGGAGCTGCTGGCGCTGCTGGAGGGGTACGGCCACGAGCCCTTCGTCGTGGACGTCGACGCCGACTCGGACCACATGGCCGCGCACGCCCGCATGGCCGAGGCGATGGACCGGGTCGTCGACCGGATCTCCGACATCCGCGCCGGCGCGGTCCGTGGGGAGCCGGCGGAGCGGCCGCGCTGGCCGGTGCTCGTGCTGCGCAGCCCGAAGGGCTGGACCGGTCCCCGCACGGTCGACGGGCTACCGGTGGAGGGCACCTGGCGGGCGCACCAGGTGCCGCTCGCGGCCGTGCGGGACAACCCCGAGCACCTGGCCCAGCTGGAGCAGTGGCTGCGCTCGTACCGGCCCGAGGAGCTCTTCGACCCGGAGGGCCGCCCGGCCACCGAGCTCGACGGCGTGGCGCCCACCGGTACCCGCCGGATGAGCGCGAGCCCGCACGCGAACGGCGGGGAGCTGCTGCAGCCCCTGCGGCTGCCCGACTTCCGCGAGCAGACGGTGGCCGTCCCGCGGCCCGGCGCGGTGACCGCGGAGGCCACCCGGGTGCTCGGCGAGTGGGTGCGCGAGGTCGTGCGCGCGAACCCGTCGAACTTCCGGCTGGTCGGGCCCGACGAGGTGGCGTCCAACCGGCTGCAGGCCGTGTTCGAGGTGACCGATCGGCTCTTCGCCGGCGAGATCCTGCCCACCGACGAGCACCAGAGCCCGCACGGGCGGGTGCTGGAGGTGCTCTCGGAGCACCTGTCCGAGGGCTGGCTGGAGGGCTACCTCCTCACCGGCCGGCACGGCCTGTTCACCTGCTACGAGGCCTTCATCCACATCGTCGACTCGATGGTCAACCAGCACGCCAAGTGGATCAAGGTGAGCAGGCGGATCCCGTGGCGGCGCCCCATCGCGGCGCTGAACTTCCTGCTCACCAGCCACGTGTGGCGCCAGGACCACAACGGGTTCTCCCACCAGGACCCCGGGTTCATCGACCACGTGGTGAACAAGAAGTCCGAGATCGTGCGGGTGTACCTGCCGCCGGACGCCAACACGCTGCTCGCCGTGATGGACGAGTGCCTGCGTGGCCGCGACCTGATCAACGTGGTGGTCGCCGGCAAGCAGGCGGCGCCGCAGTGGCTCGCCCCGGACGCGGCCGTCGCGCACGCCCGCCGCGGGATCGGGATCTGGGACTGGGCGAGCAGCGACGCCGGTGAGCAACCCGACGTCGTGCTGGCCTGCTGCGGTGACGTGCCCACGCTGGAGACCCTCGCCGCGGTGAGCCTGCTGCGCGAGCACCTGCCCCAGCTGCGGGTGCGGGTCGTCAACGTGGTCGATCTGATGCGCCTGCAGGAGCCGACCGAGCACCCGCACGGGCTGTCGGACCGCGAGTACGACCTGCTGTTCCCGCCGGACACGCCGGTGATCTTCGCGTTCCACGGATACCCGTGGCTGATCCACCGCCTGACCTACCGCCGGCACAACCACGAGCGGCTCCACGTGCGCGGCTACAAGGAGGAGGGCACCACCACCACGCCCTTCGACATGCTGATGCTCAACGACCTCGACCGGTTCCACCTGGTCGCCGACGTGATCGACCGGGTACCGGGCCTCGGGGTGCGGTACGCGGCGCTGCGCCAGCACATGCTCGACGAACGGCTGCGCTGCCGCGACCACACCCGCCACACCGGCGAGGACGCCCCCGACGTCCGGAACTGGGAGTGGACCGCCCGATGAGGGTCCTGATCGTCAACGCCGGATCGAGCAGCATCAAGGTCCGCCTGCTCGACGGCGACGCGCTCGTCCACCGGACTGACCTCTCCGCCGACCGGGGGCGGCCGGAGCCCGGGGCGCTGGAGGAGGCCCTCGACGGGCTGGGGCGGATCGACGCCGTCGGCCACCGGGTGGTGCACGGTGGCCCGCACCGCCACGGACCGGTCCTCGTCGACGACGCGGTCCTGGCGGAGCTGGACGAGCTGGCCGCGCTCGCCCCGCTGCACCAGCCACCCGCGCTGGCCGCGCTCCGCGCGACCCGGTCGGCTCTTCCGGAGGTGCCGGCCGTCGCCTGCTTCGACACCGCCTTCCACGCCGGCATGCCGGCCGCGGCCTCGACGTACGCGATCCCGGCCCGGTGGCGCGACGAGCTCGGGGTGCGCCGCTACGGGTTCCACGGGTTGGCGCACGAGTGGGCCGCGCGCCGGGCCGCCGTCCTCGCGGGTCCCGGGCTGCGGACGGTCGTCGCGCACCTCGGGTCGGGCGCCTCGGCCTGCGCGGTGGCGTGGGACGGGGACCGGCCCCGGTCGGTGGACACGACGATGGGTTTCACCCCGACCGCCGGCCTGGTCATGGGCAGCCGCAGCGGTGACCTGGACCCGGCGGTCCCGTCGTGGCTGGTGGAGTCAGCCGGTCTCGCCGCCGCCGACGTCGCCGGGGCGCTCGACCGCGAGTCCGGGCTGGCCGGGCTCGCCGGCAGCGCGGACATGCGCGACGTGCTGGCGGGGGAGCGGGCCGGGCGACCGGATGCCACGCTCGCGGTCGAGGTCTGGCTGCACCGGCTCCGCGCGGCGGTCGCGGCGATGGCGGCCGCCCTGGGCGGGCTCGACGTGCTCGTGTTCAGCGGTGGCATCGGCGAGCGCGCCCCGGATCTGCGTCGGCGCGCCGTCGAAGGGCTCGGCTTCCTCGGCCTGGCCGTCGACGAGCACGCCAACGCCGCCGCCGATCCGGACGGCGAGACCGACGTCAGCACCGGCACGGCCCCCGCCCGCACCCTCGTGGTCCACAGCCGCGAGGAACTCGTCATCGGGGCGCAGGTGCGTGCCCTCCTCACGGGAACGCACCAGGTGAGCGGGGCATCGACCGTCAGGACGCCGGGGTGAGCGGGCAGTACTGGTCCGCCGCCCGAAGCGCGCGGCCGGCCGGGAATGTCGAGTGAAACTCGTGGTCAGATGGGGCGGACGCTGTCCGCCTGCGGCCCCTTCTGGCCCTGGCTGGATTCGAAGGAAACCCGCTGGCCCTCCTCCAGCGACTTGTATCCGCTGCCGGCGATGGCCGAGTAGTGGACGAAGATGTCCTTGCCGCCGTCGTCGGGGGCGATGAAGCCGAAGCCCTTCTCGCCGTTGAACCACTTCACGGTGCCCTCGGGCATGTTCTCTCCTCAGTGTCCGTACCGGCGGTGGCGTTGCCACCCCACGGTCGTTCGGGCGACAGATTACGACCGGCCCGGAGGCGCAGACCAGGTGCCCCGCCATCAACTCGTGTCGTATCCGGACCGGCTGATGGTGGACGTCGGCCCGTTCGACGAGGTGGGCCACGGTGCCGGTCGAGTTCGCCGCTGACGCCCACCTGCGGGCCGGCGCCGACGAAGCCGGAACCCAACCGCCGGCGGAGAGCGGATTCTGTCGATACCGCGATTACAACGAATGCCAGCGCCTGCGGTGGGTGACAGCCGAGGATCGCGGGCGGTCGATCGCACTCATACCCGGTCCTCCGGCGGAGCCGCTGGCCCGGTGCGGGCGGCCAGCGGGGGCGCCGAGAGTCCGAGGGTGACGGCCTTGGAGTCCTCGGCGACCGTCGTGCCGTTGAAGCCGACCGGCCTGTCCAGGTCGGCCGGCTCCGTCCCGGCGCCGGGATCGGCGGTCGCCGCCGAATCGGGGCGAGCCCGCCGCGCCTTCGCGGCGGCGTTCCTCGTGGCGAGCGCCGCGTCACCGGCCAGGTCCCACCCGCGTTCGCGCAGCCGTCGCA
Source organism: Pseudonocardia cypriaca (assembly GCF_006717045.1). Taxonomy (NCBI): domain Bacteria; kingdom Bacillati; phylum Actinomycetota; class Actinomycetes; order Pseudonocardiales; family Pseudonocardiaceae; genus Pseudonocardia; species Pseudonocardia cypriaca. Next base: position 512,182 of record NZ_VFPH01000002.1, on the reverse strand, counting down.
CCTCGGGGCTGCGAGCGAGCTCGGCTGCTCGCCGTCGCAACGTCGTCAGCTGTCGACGTCCCTCGGGCTGACCCGCGTAGTAGCCGATTCCGGCCGCGACCGCGTAGCGGAATATTCCCATGACGTTCCTCCTGGCGCCTACGGCGAGACGACTCTGTCGTGATCGACGTGGGCGGATGTCGTGACGATCTGTGCAACATGACCACGCCGGTGAAGCCTGCTCGGGCTCTCGCAGCCATGATCTGGATCTCGGCCCGGGTATCGGCCCGAGGGCGGGTCGGGGGTCTGTTGGACATACCCGACGTGCGCGGACCCACACGCGAACCGCGAACGGCAAGCATCGCTGAGGTCTCGGTGCGGCCGGCTGTGACAGCTCGAGCTCCAGCGGGCCGGGGACAGGTCGACGCGGTGACTCGCTGTGGGCCGTCGCGTGACGGTGGCGGGGGTGGCAGGGTGGCCGCGGTGATGAGGGATGCGGCGACTGCTCGGCCCGGCGTCGGCGCGCTGTTGAGAGATCTGGATCGAGCGCCGCCGAGCGAGCTGGTTGATGTCTGCTCACGATGGCTGGCCCGGCGGGTGTCGGCGCAGGGCTGCGTCGTGCTGCTGTCGGACTACGCCGAGGCGAGTCTGGAGCCGGTGGCGGTGGACCCCGCCACTGCGCCGATCCTGTCCCAGGACTTGGTGCACAGCGCTGCGGGTGTGTCCTACCGGGAGCAGCGCCGCGTCACCGCCGTCGTGGAACGTTCCGCTGATACTGCCGCGGTCGGTGCTGCTGATCGTGGTGCGCCCGGGCCCGCGGTTGTGGTCTACCTCCCGGTGTCGGTCCGTGCCGAGCGTCTGGGGGTCCTCGCTGTCACCCTGCCCGGTGACGACGTCGGCGGGGCAACATTGGACGTGCTCGAGGATGTCGCTCGCGTCCTGGGGCACGTGCTGACAGGCGCTCGCCGCTACACCGACCGGTTCGAGATGCTGCGCCGCAGGCGTGAGCTGGGGTTGGCTGCGGAGATCCAATGGGAGCTGCTGCCCAGCCTGGCCTTCGAGCTGCCGGCGTTCTCCATCGCGGGCGCGTTGGAGCCCGCGTACGAGATCGGCGGGGACAACTTCGACTACGCCGTCAGCGCCCATTGTCTGACCGTGGCCGTCAGCGACGCGGCCGGCCACGGGCTGCGCGCGTCGCTGCTGGCCAGCCTCTCCTGCACGGCGATGCGCAACGCCCGCCGCGCGCACTGCTCGATCGTCGAGCAGGCCGAGACCGCGAATCGGCACCTGGTGGAGCAGTTCCCCGGCCCTGACTTCGTCACCGGCCTCATCCTCGAACTCGACGTCGACACCGGCGTCGGGACGATCCTCAACGCCGGTCACCCGCCGCCGCTGCTGGTGCGGGACGGCGCGGTGAGCGAACTCCTCGTTCCGCCCGAGCTGCCGCTCGGGCTGCTCGGCGCCACGCACTACCCGACTCACCCGATCGCGCTCCAACCGGGGGACCGGTTGCTGCTGCTCACCGACGGCATCACCGAGGCCCATCAGCGAGGTGAGCAGGAGTTCGGCTATCGCCGGCTGGCCGCGCTGCTCGCGGAGCACCACGAGCTCGCGCCTCCCGAGCTCGTACGACACATCACCCGGGCCGTCACCAAGTCGTGCAACGGCGAGATCAGCGACGACGCCACGGTCGTGTGCCTCGACTGGCACCCGAAGCAACCCCCGGCCCAGTGACCGTGTCACTCGATCGAGGGATCGTTGCTTTGGGACATCGCCGCGTGGCTCGGGGCATCCAAGATCAGCGTGTGACCGCTGGGGGGACATTCGACGTGATCGACTTCATGGAGCAACGGCCGGCGCTCGTCGCCGAGCTGCTGCGGCTGCACGTCGACGACGGCACGGGGCACTGTGCCGGATGCTCGTGGCGGCAGGCGGCGGTGCCGATTCACCCTTGCGGGATCCGGTGGTACGCACAATGTGCCGAGGAGGCGCTCCGCTGCCGCTGAGCGCTCAGCCGTGGGAAGCGGCATCGCCGATCTCAGGATCGTCTCGCACCACCCCGACCCGACGTCGGATCCGGCGGTGAAGTGCGGGGGTGCAGGCCGGCCCCTTCGCTCTTGACCGTCTCGCTCACGAGTCCTACCGTCTGTCGAAACCAGCTTTCCGCTTGTCGGAAGGAACCTCTTCGTGTCCGCCGTCGTGCGCGTGCTCATCCAGTGCGAAAACGTTTTCAACGTCGCTCGTCGAGGGACCTGGAACGACCTGTTCGGGCCGTTGATCTTCCTCATCTCCCAGCGCTACTTCATCCAGGGCATCACGGTGGACGGGCTCGAGGGCTGAGCGCCCGCCCGGGAAGTGAGGAGACGGATGGGCGAGCAGCCCGACGAGCACCACTCCGCAGCACCGGTCGTCATCGAGGCCGGGGACGACGTGGGCGCCAGCCCGACGGGACGCTGGGCCGTCGAGCACCTGGTGGACGTCCTGACCCGGCGCGGGATCGCCGTGGTCCGGGAGCCGGTGGGGCGCGGCGTGCCCGGCGAGCCGCTGCGGATCTCGCTCGCCCTCGGCGGGAGCGGGGCGTCGGGGACACGGGAGTCGTTCTCCGTCACGCGCCCCGCTGACCGACCCCGGACGATCGGCGTGGCGGGCAGCGACGGGCGCGGCCTCGCCTACGCCGTGCTCGACCTCGCCGACGTCGCGGCACTCGCCGCCGACCCGCTCGAGGCGCTGCTCGCCACCGCGCCCGAGGAAGGCGTCCCGGCGACGCCGGTGCGGAGCGTGAGCCGCATCTTCGTCAGCGACGTCGAGGACACGCCGTGGCTGCACGACCGCGCGTTCTGGGACGAGTATCTGACCGAGCTGGCCACGCACCGGGTCAACCGGCTGCAGCTCGCCTTCGGCATGCAGTACAACTACTCCTACGACCTGAACGTCCGGGACAACTACCTCTGCTTCGCCTACCCGTTCCTCGTCGACGTCCCCGGCTACGACGTGCGTGCGGGCGGCGTCTCGGACGAGGAGCGCGCGCGCAACCTCGAGACCCTGCAGTGGGTGAGCGCGGAGGCGGAGCGGCGCGGCATCCACTTCCAGCTCGGGCTCTGGAACCACGCCTACGAGATGCCGGAGAGCCCGCAACCCCGGTACCCGATCATCGGGGTGACGCCGGAGAACCACGCCGCGTACGCCTCCGCCGGTCTGGAGGCCCTGCTGCGCGCCTGCCCCGCGATCGACGGGCTCACGTTCCGGGTGCACTACGAGGGCGGCGTGCCCGAGCCCGGCCACGACTTCTGGCGCACGGTGATGGGGGCGGTGTCGCGGGTCGGGCGCCCACTGGAGATCGACATGCACGCCAAGGGGGTCGACGCGGGGCTGGTCGACGTGGCCCGCGGGACGGGGGCGTCGGTCGTCGTGTCGGCGAAGTACTGGGCCGAGCACCTCGGCCTGCCCTACCACCAGGTTTCGGTGCGATCGCTCGAGGAGCCGACGGAGGAACCCGGTACGGGGCTGAAGTCGATCACCCGGCACCAGCGGCGGTTCACGCGCTACGGCTACGGCGACTTCCTGCGGGAGGACCGCGACTACGACCTGCTCTTCCGGATCTGGCCGGGCACCCAGCGCCTGCTGCTGTGGGGTGACCCGGTGCTGGCGGCCGGGTTCGGCCGCCTCTCGACGATCGGCGGCGCGCTGGGTGCGGAGCTGTGCGAGCCGCTGTCGTTCAAGGGCCGCAAGACCAGTGGTGAGCCGGGCGGGCGCGATCCGTACCTCGACCCCGAGCTGCGGCTGGCAGGCGACCCCTGGACGAAGTACCGCTACACCTACCGCCTGTGGGGCCGACTGCTCTACGACCCCGACGCCGACCCCGCGGTGTGGCGGCGGTTCCTGCAGCACGAGTACGGGGCGGCCGCGTCCGACCTCGAGGCGGCGCTGGGGGCGGCGAGCCGCGTGCTCCCGCTGGTCACCGTCGCACACGGGCCGAGCGCGTCGAACAACTACTACTGGCCCGAGATGTACCTCAACATGCCGCTGGCCGGCGGGACGAGCTCGTGGCACTACCACTTCGACACCCCGGAGCCCGGCACCCTCGGTGCTGCCAGCCCCTTCGATCCCGCTCTCTTCGACCGCATCGACGACCACGCCGACGACCTGCTCGCCGGGCGGCGCAGCGGCCGGTACGGGCCGTCCGAGGTGGCGACGTGGCTCGAGCGGCTCTCCGACGACGCCGAGCGTGCGCTGCAGCAGGCGGTTGCGGTGAGCCCCGACGCCAACGCACCGGCGTTCCGCCGGGTCGCGGTGGACGTGACCGCACAGGCCGGGCTCGGCCGGTTCTTCGCCGGGAAGATGCGCGCCGGTCTGGCGTACGCGCTCTTCCAGCGCACGAAGGACCCGCAGCACCTGGGTGACGCGGTCGGGGCGTACCGGGCGGCCCGGGACGCGTTCGCCGCCGTGGCGGACGTGACGACCGGCGTCTACCGCCCCGACCTCACCTTCGGTGATCGCGTTGCCGAGCACGGGCACTGGGCGGATCGGGTGCCCGCGGTGGAGGAGGACCTCGCCGCGCTGGAGCTCGAGCACGAGGCCGCCCTCGCCGCACCGCCCGCCGAGGGGGTCGCGGTCCGCGTGGCGGCGATCCCGGCCGTCGCCCGGCCGGGGTTGCGCCACGTGCCGCCTGCCGCGTTCCGCCCGGCTGCCGACGTGGTGCTGACGGCGGAGCCGGACGGCCCGTTCGACGGGACCGTCGTGCTGCACTACCGCCACCTCAACCAGGGCGAGCACTACCGGACGGTCGAGATGGGCGGCGACGGGCGGCTCACCGCGACCGTGCCGGGCGACTACACCGACTCGCCCTACCCGCTGGCGTACTTCTTCACGATGAGGCACGCGGACGGGGACGCCTGGATCGTGCCGGGACTGGACGAGACGCTGGCGAACCAGCCCTACCACGTGGTCCGTCAGGAGGCGGGTCGAGCGTGAACGCCCGCGGCGTCGTCGGGCGTCGCCGGTGCCGGAGCGCCCGTGGAACCGCGGACGATCAGGCGCGTGGGGAGGCGCAGGTGCGGGTTGGCGAGCCGGTCGCCCGCGAGCAGGGCGAGGACCATCTCCACCGCGCGCTGCCCCATCAGTTGCAAGGGCTGCTCGACCGTGGTCAGCGCCGGCCGGCACAGCGCGCTCTCCGGGACGTTGTCGAACCCGACCACCGAGAGGTCACGCGGCACGTCCAGGCCGAGCGTGAGCGCGACGTCGACGGTGGCGATCGCCGACACGTCGTTGGCGGCGAAGATCGCCGTCGGCCTGTCCGGCAGCTCCAGGAGCGCGCGGGCGGCGTCCTGGTGGTCGGTGGCGCCGTAGCCGCCGGCGTGCACCAGGCTCGGGTCGAACTGCACACCGGCGGCGGCGAGCGAGGCGCGGTAGCCGTGCTCGCGCTGCTGCGCGGACGCGAGCTCGCGCGGCGGGCGGCCGAGGAAGCCGATCCGACGATGCCCGAGCCCGAGCAGGTGGTCCGTGGCCAGGCGGGCGCCCGCGAAGTTGTCGGAGTCGACCGCGGGCAGACCTTCGCCGCCGATGCGGGAGTCGACGGCGACGACGGGCGTGGAGCCGGGCGTGGTCTCGACGGTGGGTGTGACGAGCACGGCGCCGTCGATCAGCGTGCCGGACAGTCGGGGCAGGTAGCGGTGTTCCCAGCCCATGCGGTCGGCGCTTCGCCCCACCGCGGCGTAGACGAGCAGCTCGTAGTCGGTGTCGCGGACAGCGGCGGCCGCGCCCTTGAGCACTTCGGCGCTGTAGGGCCCGATGTCCCAGACGAGGACGCCGATCACGCCGGTGCGCGCGATGCGCATGCTGCGGGCGACGAGGCTCGACTCGTAGCCGAGCTCGGCGACCGCCTCCCGGACCCGGCGAACGGTGTCCGAGGCGACCCCGTAGCGGTCGTTGAGCGCCTTCGAGGCCGTTGCCACCGAGACGCCCGCTCGGGCCGCCACGTCCCGGATGGTCACCCGGTCCTTCGCCACCCGGGGATCCTAGTCGAACCGAGATCGGGGGAAGCCTCGTGAAGATCCAACGGATCGAGACGTTGGTCCGGGAGCAGCTCGCCGTGGTCCGGGTGACCACGGACGACGGAGTGGTCGGTATCGGCCAGACCGCGCCCTACCAAGCGGCCATCAGCGCTCACGTGCTGCACACCATGGTGGCGCCGCTGTTCCTCGGCAAGGACCCGTGGGACGTGGAGACGCTCGTCGACGAATGCGTGCGGGTGCACTACAAGTTCCCGAGCAGCTTCCTGCACCGCGCGCTCGCCGGGGTCGACACGGCGTTGTGGGACGTCCTGGGCAAGGTGACGGGGCAGCCGGTCGCGAAGCTCATCGGCGGGCACGCCCGCGAGTCCGTGTCGATGTACGCCTCCAGCATGCAGCGTGGGATCACCCCGGAGGCGGAGGCCGAGCGGCTCGCCGGCCTCGTGGCCGAACGGGGCTTCCGCGCTGTGAAGATCCGCGTCGGGGCGGCGATGGGCCGTGACGCGGACGCGGCGCCGGGGCGTACCGAACGGATCGTTCCGCACGTGCGCGAGGTGCTCGGTGACGGCGTCGCCATCTCGGCCGATGCGAACGGCGGCTTCTCCGTCGGTCGCGCGATCCGGGTCGGCCGGATGCTGGAGGACCACGGCTACTTCCACTACGAGGAGCCGTGCCCGTTCCCGGAGCTGGAACAGACCGCGCAGGTGGCGGCGGCGCTCGACATCCCGGTGTCGGGTGGGGAGCAGGACATCTCGCTGCCGCAGTTCCAGCGCATGATCGCCCAGCGTGCCGTCGACATCGTCCAGCCCGACATCGGCTACATCGGCGGTGTGTCGCGCGCCCGCAAGGTGGCCGTGCTCGCCGAGGCGGCGGGTATCCCGTGCACCCCGCACTGCGCGAACGACTCGCTGATGCAGGTGTTCACCCTCCACCTGGCAGCGGCCATGCCCGCCTGCACCCAGCACCAGGAATGGAGCATCGAGCACACCCCGTGGACCCGGGGGGTCTACGAACCGGTCCTGCAGGTCGTCGACGGCGCGGTGCCGGCGCCGACCTCCCCGGGCTGGGGTGTCGCGCTCGATCCGGCGTTCGAGCGGACGGCCGATGTCACGACGTCAGTGGTCTGAACCGAGTGAGGAGACAGATGAAGATCGTCGAGGTGGTTCCGTGGTTGGTCGGGGCGGAGGGCACCGGTTGGGGTGAGTACTTGTTCGTGGAGGTGCGCACGGACGAGGGCGTCAGCGGTTGGGGTGAGATCACGACGACGACGCCGACGGCGAACCGGGCGGTGGCGGGGATGGTGCGGCAGGTGAGTGACCTGCTGGTGGGGGATGATCCGGCTCGGATCGAGGACATCTGGCACAAGGTGTTCCGGGCGTTCACCTACATGGGCAGTCGTGGGGCGGGCACGAACGTGGTGAGCGCGGTGGACATCGCGTTGTGGGACATCCGCGGGAAGGTCCTCGGCCTGCCGATCCACGAGTTGCTGGGTGGCCGGGTCCGGGACGACCTGTTGATCTACACGCATCCGGATCAGCGCCGGTTCGCGACCCGGGACGGGGTGGTGGAGGAGATCCGGGGGATCGTCGACTCGGGCCACACCGGTATCAAGTTCGATCCGTTCCCGAGCAAGCCGGGTGTGCCGTTGGCTGATGACCGGTATCTCGACGGGGCGATGAGCCGGGCCGAGGTGGGGCAGGCGATGGAGCTGACCGCGCTGGTGCGGGAGGCGGCCGGGCCCGATGTGGAGCTGCTGATCGATGCGCACGGCCGGTTCGACGTGCCGACCGCGATCCGGATCGGTCAGGCGTTGGACGAGGTCGGGGGTATCCACTGGTATGAGGAGCCGGTGCCGCCGGAGAGCTATCGGGCGCTTCAGCAGGTGCGGGAGCGGGTGGGGGTGGCGATCTCGGTGGGGGAACGGCTGCACACCCGGTGGGACTTCGTGCCGGTCTTGGAGAACCGGTTGGCGGATTTCGTGATGCCGGATGTGACGTGGACCGGTGGGATCTCGGAGCTGAAGAAGATCGCCACGATGGCGGAGGCGTACTACGTGCCGGTCTCGCCGCACGACGCGGCGGGGCCGGTGAATCTGGTGGCGGGTGGGCAGGTGATGGTGACGGTGCCGAACTTCTACCGGATCGAGTCCAGCCGCTACGACCTGGGTAGTTACAACCGGTTCCTGACTGCGCCGTTGGACAACGGTGGTGGCCGGTTGAAGCTGCCACCGGGGCCGGGTCTGGGGATCGAGTTCGATCTGGAGCACCTGCGCGGCCACGCCCGCGACGGGTTCCACGGCTGATCCACGCCGAATCTCGACCTCTGACGTCGTGAGGTCGAGCGGTGAGCTTCGGCGGAGCGGCTACGCCGTGGTCGGCGAAACCCGGTAGAAGTACGGGCCGGTCCCGTTCTGGGCGATCCCGATCAGCAGTGGGGCCATGTCCTCGATGTTGCGGGCCATCTCCAGCCCGCCGACGTGGACCGGTTCGAAACCGGCGTCGCGGTTGAGCTGGTCGACGAGCTCGCGGATCTCCGGCTCCGCGGCCACGAGATTGCCCGGGCGGGTCGGCTGAGCCCTCAGTTTGGCGTACTCGGACGCGAAGTTGGCGCTGAACGACTTCGCCACCGGGCCGCCCGTGAGGGACCGGACGAGGTGCGCGTTGGACTCGTGGCCGGGGTCGCGGGGGCCGTAGACGTTGGTGGCGTCGATCGCGGGTTTGCCGGCGATGCCGGTGACGCGGGCGAGTGCGTCGGCGACGCTGTCGCCGGGGACGGCGACCACGAGGACATCGGCGTCGGTGCAGTCGCCGCCGTCGCGGCCCAGCGAGGTGACGGTGTGCCCGGCCGCGGTCCACAGGTCGGCGAGGCCGCCTCCGACGTTGCCTCGGCCCAGTACGGTGATCTTCACGCAAGTTCCTTTCTTGCTCGGAGCGGGGAGCGATCGTGTCAGCTCCCCCTCACCGCCCCGTCCCCGGTTCAAGCTCCGCGTCGCGGGGAGCCGGCTCGAACCAGGCAGCGCCCGCGCCTCTGGGCCACGTGTCGTCATCACGATCGTCGGCGGCGGGCCGGCCGGAGTGGAAGCGCGGGAGCGCTCGTGCTGCGCCCGTCGCGTGGGCGGGCGGGAGCGCGGGGCGGTCGGGGTCCGCGGATCGGGTCGCCCGCAGCTCCGGGGCGAGGTGGGACTGCGGCACCCGGCGGCGCAGGCCGACGGACTGCCCTGCGTCGTCGTCGACCCACGCCGGTCGGGCGCGCTGGGCCGGGACCGCCGAGTCGGCCGGGGGCTCGTGCGTTCCCCGCCTGTCCGGGAGGGTGCCGTCGCCGTCGAGGTGGAGCCGGTGCGCACCCCCGCTGCCCTGGGAACGTGCCAGCACGGCGGTGCCGATGGCCGAGGGCGCGGCCTGGCCCGTGGTCGCAGCACGGACGGTGTCGCCCCCGCGCCCGTAGCGGCCGGCATCGTCCTCGAACAGCGTGGTCGGCAGGGCGACCACCGCCGTTGTGCCGGACCCGGGCGTCGGGGAGAGCGTGACCCGGATGCCGTGCCGCGCGCTGAGCCGGGCGACGACGTGGAATCCAAGGCGCCTGGCGACCGAGAGGTCGACGTCGATGGCCTTCGTCAGGATCGCGTTGGCGGTCGCGAGATCCTCGGGAGGCATCCCGACGCCCCAGTCCTCGATCACGAGCAGCTCGTCGGCGGGGTGCTGCCGATCGGGGCGCATGCGGATCCGCACCACGCTGTCGGGAGGGGAGAACCGCACCGCGTTCTCGATGAGCTCCGCGATCAGGTGCGTGACGTCGGTGACGCTGCGGCCGGCGATCGTGAAGCGCCCGTCTACGAGCACCGACACGCGCTGGAAGTCCTCTGTCTCGGCGATGGCCGCGCGCACCACGTCGCGCAGCGCGACCGGATCCCGCCAGATCCGGGCCGGTTCCTCCCCGGCGAGCACGAGCAGGCTCTCGGCGTTGCGCTGCACCCTGGTGGCGAGGTGGTCGAGTTTGAACAGCTCGGCGCGTGCGTCCGGGTCCCGCTCCGCCTCCTCGAGCTGGTTGATGATCTCGAGCTGCCGGTAGAGCATGCTCTGGTTGCGCCGGGCCAGGTTCACCAGCAGGTCGGAGGCGAACTGCCGCCGGTTGATCTCGGCGTCGGCCAGTTGCTGCGCCAACGCGTCCTTCTCCCGCTGCGAGTCCTCGGTGACCCGCCAGAACAGCGCCATCCCCACGCAGGCGACGAGCACCGCGACGCCGTGGATCAGGGACCACAGCCACGGGTTCGACTGCGCCGGCGCGTGGTTGAAGATCAGCGTCTGTTGCCAGGCCGATCCCACGCCGTGGCTCGCCACGGTGAACAGCACGTTGAACAGGAACGGGACCCAATCCTGGTACAAGGCGATGAAGCCGATGATCACGAAGAAGTGGAAGTGGGCCTCGATGGTGCCCTCGGTGAGGCCGACCAGCGCCGCCGAGCTCCAGACGAGCCCGGCGGTGACCGCCACCGATGCCACCCGACGATGCCGCCGCAACAACCGGCCGCCCAGCAGGCAGGCGGCGGGGACCGCGACCGCGAGCACGACGGCGTCCGGCGGACGGTGCAGGAACAGGCCGAAGGCGAGGAGACCGGGCACGTGCACCGCCAGCACGACCAGCATGAGCCGGTGCCGGCGCTGCCAGTCCGAATCGGACAGGTCGTACCCGTGCGGTACGAGGTTGACGGCAGATCTCCAGACCGAGCGACGCATCCGCATCCTCCGCGGCTGAGCTGACGGGGAGCCGAACGCGCAGGCCGGAGTCGAACACCGGGAGCGGGCCACACGGCGACGCCGTTGTCACTGTGGGCGACGATCTCCGGACGGCGCGCTCACGAGAACAGCGCAGTAGGGCTCGCTGTCGCGTCCCTGGCCGTTACAGGCCGTACGCAAAGTCACCACGATTGGTGCAGTCGGGTGAGGACAGTTGGTCGGCCGGTCGGGTGTTCGGAGTGTGGTGGGTGACCGCGTCGCGGACGGGTCCCTGTCGGGACAACGCCCAGCACATCGTGCCTCTGGCGGCACACCAGGGTCACCGCCGACGCCGGTAGTGGACGGCTACCGCCCCGTGGGCGAGCGTCGCGGACTCCATCAACTGCCAGCGGGATTCGACGAGCCCCTCGGGGAGCAGACGCAGGCCGCCGCCGACGATGACGGGGACGATCGCGAACCGCAGGTCGTCCACCAGGTCGGCGCGCAGGAGCTGGTGGATGATGGTGGCACTGTTGATCACGAGGATATCCCGGCCGGGGGCAGCCTTGAGCGCTTTCACCTCGTCCTCGAGTGGGCGGGTTGCGAGCCGGGCGTTCGACCAGGCGAGGTCGGTCAGCGTGTGCGAGAACACCACCTTCTCGACGTCGTCGAGCCAGGCGCCGAGCTCGCGGGTGCGGGCCGGCATCGCCGGATCGCGCGTGATGCCGGGCCACACCGAGTAGAAGCCCTCGTAGTTGGTTCGGCCGAGCAGCCCCGTGTCGGCCCCCCGCCAGATCCCTTCGAAGTAGGACTGGGTCTGCTCTTGGCTGGCGTGCTCGTAGAGCCACTGGTCATGCGCGGGGCCACCGGGACCGCTGGTGAAACCATCCATCGACACGCTCGCCCAACCGACGACCCGACGCTCGACCTGCTGCTTCGTGCCGGTCGCGAGGTCGATCTGGGCCTGCGATGCCCGGGACACCGTCGTATCGCTGTGCTCGGTCATGCCTACTCGTCCTCTCGCTCGTCACCGGATCCGCGTAGCCGGTGCCCTACCTGTGCGGCGAAGGAGCGAGGCGGGCATCGACACGGAGATGACTGTGTCCTGGATCACGCGCGTGTCGAGCACGAGTTGGGGCCGGAAGCGTTCGGCGCTCCTCCGCGAAAGCCCGTACGGACCGGCTCAACGCACATGCCGGTGACCCGAGCCGCGTCTGCAAGGTCCCCCAGGGACGCCGGTGTCCCACTAGCGCTGTGCGTGTAGTTGCTCGACCACCCTCTCGGCCACCGCCCGCGCGCTACCGGGGTTCTGTCCCGTGATCAGGCGCCCGTCCTCGACCACTGGGTGGCGAAAGGCGCCGCGGTGCTGTAGTTCGCGCCGAGGTTCACGAGCTCGTCCTGCAGGCTGAAGGGAACGGCGTCGGCGCGTTCGGCGATCTCCTCCTCCGGCCAGGAGAACCCGGTTACGTCCTTGCCGTCGACCAGCGGGTCGCCGGTGCCGAGCCGGACGTCCAGCAGGGCGGCGGGGCCGTGGCAGACGGCGGCGACCACCCGCCCGGACTGGTAGAACGCCGCGGTGAGTTCGGCGAGGTCGGCACCGCGGAAGTCGAACATCACCCCGTGCCCGCCGGCGAAGTAGATGGCGACGTAGTCCTCGACATCGGCGTCGGCGGCCTTCACCGTGTTCGTGAGGAGATCCATGAAGCGACGGTCGCGGTAGCGTTGCCCGGTCGTTCCGTCCATGTGCTCAGGTGCCAGGCTGACGGGGTCGATCGGCACGTAACCGCCCTGCGGGCTGGCGATGGTGGTAGCGAACCCGTGCTCATGCACGCAGTCGTAGAAGTGCGTCAGCTCGCCGAGCCACAGGCCGGTGCGGTAACCGGCCGTCTCGTACTCGGGCGTGTTGGTGACGATGATCAGGATCTTGCTCGTCGGGGCCATGGGCTCTCCTTCCGGTTCAGGCTGTTCGGCCTTCGTCGTATCCGAATCGGGGGTGCGCTCAGCTCCTGTCGGGGCGTCGATCCGGTCGCATCAGCCAGGCGGTCGCGAGGAGCCCCGCGAGGCACGTCGCGATGGCGACGAGCAGGGCAACGCGGACACCGCTGGTCTGCGCGGCGGCGTAGAGCCGGGTGACGAGCTCCGGATCCGGGCTCAGCGCTCGTGCCCCGGGCAGGTCACCGCCGGCGATCCGGATCAGTACAGCGGCGTCGACGCCCGCGCCGGCTGCCCGGGCGGCGCCGATCGCGGCGACCTGCATCGCCATGGCCAGCACGACGATCCCGAGGGCGTTGCCCATCTGACGGGCGGTGTTCGCCACGCCGGCTGCCATGCCACTGCGCTCCGGTGGCACCGAACCGACGGCGGCGATCGCCAGGGCCGGGTTCGCCAGCCCGACGCCGACACCGGTCAGTGCCATCCCGGGCACGAGCGCGGGCCAGGTCCAGCCGGGTGCGATCGGCAGCAGCGCGGCCATCCCGGCCGCAGCCGCGCCCAGCCCGGCCACCAGCCGCGCGCGCAGTGAGAGCCGTGGGGAGAGCCGTGCGGCCAGCAGCGCAACTGCGAAGGCGAGACCGCTGAACGGCAGGAACCACAGCGCGAGCACGAGCGCGGACGCGCCGACGACGACCTGCAGGTACGGACCGATCACGACCATCATCGAGAGCGCCGACAGCGCAAGCGCCAGACCGGCCACCAAACCGCCCAGGTACTGCCGGTTGCGCAGCACCGCGAGGTCGAGCATCGGCTCGGGGGCGCGGCGCTGGACCAGCGCGAAGCATCCGAGCAGCGCCGCGGCCACGAGCAACCCGCCGAGCACCCGCGGCGCAGTCCAGTCGCCCGCACCGGCCCAGTTGACCGCCAGGATCAGCGCTGCGAGCCCTCCGGCCAATGTCAGCGGACCGAACGGTTCCAGCCGGGCCGCGGAACCACCCGCCGGCACGACCGCCGGCAGGAGCAGCCACCCCGCGCCGGCGGCCAGCAGCGCGAGCAGGCCGAGCCCGGCGAAGACCGGCCGCCACTGCCCGAACTCCAGGGACACGCCACCCACGAGGGGCCCACCGGCCAGCCCCGCGCCGATGGCGGCGCCCCACAAGGCCGCGGCACCAGGGCGGCGGGGGGCCGGCACCGCCGTCGCGACCAGCGCCAAGGACGCGGCCAGGAGCCCTGCGCCCGCCACCCCCTGCCCGATCCGCCCGGCGATCAGGGCGGGTACCGCCGGCGCAACCGCGCAGCCGAGCGAGCACACCCCGAACGCCGACATCGCCACGACCCACACCCGGACTGCGCCCGAGCGGTCGGCCAGCACACCGGCGAGGACGAGGAGCGTGCCGAGGCCCAGGGCGTACCCGCTCACCAGCAGTTGCAGCTCGGCCGTGCCCACGCCGAGCTCGGCACTGATCGCGGGCAACGCCGGGATCGGCATCGGGAACGCTGCGAACGCCACGAGCGGAGCGCCCGCCACCGCCGCGACCACCGCTCGCTCCCGCCCCACCGACCCGTCGCGGCCCAGATCCGCCTCTGCGCTCACGGCTGGCACCGGGCCGGTCGCGGCCGTCCGGCCGTGTCAACGACAGGGCTGCGCCGGTCGCCGGATCGCCGTTGTGGCGGAGCGGTCCCGATCATCGGCAACGCAACGGCCGCCCACGCGACCCCGACGCCGTCGACGACCACCGCCCGCGTCATCGCCACCGCCCCCATCGACCGCCCGCTCGCATCCCTCGTCGCCACCTCGTCGCATCCGGTCGCAGCAGCCTGCCGGTGCGCCCTGAACATCGCCTGTACGCCGCCTTGCAGCACGGCCTGCACCGCGTCGCGAGGCAGGTCGGGTCCCCTCGCTGTGCCGCCACCGTGAACGGCGATCACCGGTGCGCGGGGCGCCGGGCGGGCCCTCCGCCGTACGCGGGCACAGACGCATGTGGCAGCAGCGTCTTCGCCGAGCGGTCGGCGCATGGCTGTCCGGCGTGTCGCCGACCACGGCGACAAGCCTCCCTGGATGGCCGACGACGTGCTCGTCGTGCAAGGGGCGTGCCGACCGATGAGTTCCGGCGTGCCCGCCGGTCTCCTCAGTCAGGACCGTTCCGGCTCCCGCAGTTTCGGTCCGTCCTGGGTAGGAGGTTGGAACGATGGAGTTCCGGATCCTCGGGCCGGTCGAGGTGCGCGGCCCGCGCGGGCAGGCCCGGCTCGGCGGGCGGCGGCCCGTCATGCTCCTCGCGACGCTCGCCCTCGAGGGCGACCGGACGGTCTCGCACGACCGGCTCATCGCCAGCGTGTGGGAGGACGAGCCACCCTCCGCCGTCGCGGCCGCGCTGCACACCTACGTCAGCAGGTTGAGGCGGGCATTCGCGGACGTCGAGCCGAGCGACACCCCGCGCATCCTCACCCGTCCCGGCGGTTACCAGCTGGTCGTTCATCCCGGCGAGCTGGACCTGGACCTGTTCCGGGAGCAGGTCACATCGGCCCGGGCGGCCGCGGCGGCCGGCCGCGCGGGCGACGCCGCATCGGCGCTCGCATCGGCGCTGGCCCGTTGGCGGGGTCCGGCACTCAACGGGCTCCCCGGTCGCCTCGCGCAACAGGCCGCGGTGCTCGACGAGGAGCAGGTCACCGCGTTCGAGCAGTACATCGCGCTCCGGATGGAGCTGGGGGCCGACGCCGAGCTCGTACCGGAGCTGCGAGCGGCGATCGCGTCTCACCCGTTGCGCGAACGGCTGCGGGAACAACTGGTGCTCGCGCTGTTCCGCTGCGGCCGACAGGCCGAGGCGCTCGCGGCATACCAGGAGGTCCGCCGCCTTCTCGACGATGAGCTGGGCGTCCGGCCCGGCCCCGCGCTGCAGGAGCTCCACCGGCGGGTCCTGTCCGGCGACGCCGTCATCGCCCGGCAGCCCGCCCCCACCGCGGGACCGCCGGTCCCCCGGCAGCTGCCATCGGACGTGGCGCACTTCACCGGGCGGGCCGGCCCCCTCGCGGAGCTCGACGCGTTGCTGCTGCGACCCCCGCAATCCACCGGCGCTGTGCCCGTCGCGGTGGTCGAAGGCGTCGGGGGAGTGGGCAAGACAGCGCTCGCACTGCACTGGGCGCACCGGACCGCGCAGCGGTGGCCGGACGGGCAGCTGTACGTGGACCTGCGCGGCAGCGCGCGGACGGCGGCCGTCGAGCCGGGCGAGGCGCTCGCCCGCTTCCTGCGCGGGCTCGGGGTGCCCCAGGACCAGATCCCCGTCGACCCGGAAGAGCAGGCCGCGTCGTACCGGTCGCTGGTGTCAGGGAAGCGCGTGCTGATCCTGCTCGACAACGCCGGGAACGCCGAACAGGTCCGACCGCTCCTGCCGGGCAGTCCCACCTGCGCGGTCCTCGTCACGACCCGCTGGGACACGGGCGGTCTCACGGCCACCCACGGTGCGAGCCGGATCATCCTCGACGTCCTGCCCGACCAGGACGCCGAAACCCTCCTCGCCAGGACGATCGGCCCGGACCGCGCGGCCGCCGAGCCCGATGCCGTGGCGCAGCTGGTCCGCCTGTGCGGGCACCTCCCCCTGGCGCTGCGCATCGCAGCCGCGCAGCTGCGCGGGGATCGCGGACGCCCGGTCGCCGCCCACGTGGCCGAGCTGGCAGGCAGTGACCGGCTTGATCGGCTCGGCTTCGACGACGACCAGTACGGGGACGTACGCGCGTCCTTCGACCTCTCCTACCGCGCGCTGCGGCCGGCCGCGGCGCGACTGTTCCGGTTGCTGGGGCTCGCCCCCGGCCCGGACACCGAGCCGCGCGCGGCCGCGGCGCTCGGCGGTGTGCCGCTCGGGCAGGCCACCCTGCTGCTCGGCGAGCTGACCGCGGCACACCTCGTGGAACGACCGACGCCGGGACGGGCACAACTGCACGACCTGCTGCGGCTCTACGCGGCCGACCGAGCCCGGTGCGAGGACAGCGAAGCGGAGCGCGACGGCGCCCTGCGCCGCCTGCACACCTTCTACCTGGACAGCGCGGATGCGGCGGCCCGGCTGCTCTACCCGGAAGTGGCGAGCTTGCCCGACGCACCCCGAGAACCAGAGGTGGAACCGCTGTGTCCGAGCGACCGCGGCGATGCGGTCGGGTGGCTCGACACCGAGCGCACGAACCTGGTTGCCACCGTCCGGCACACGGCGGAGCACGGTCCCCACCCGTTCGCCTGGCACCTGGCCCACGCGCTGCGCTCCTGCTTCTACTTCCGGATGAACGGGGGCGACTGGCTGGAGACCGCGCGCCTGGGCCTGCAAGCCGCGGACGCCGCCCACGACCCGGGCGGCCGGATGGTGATGCTGCTCAGCCACGCCGACGCCCACTTCTGCCTCGGTGCGTACGAGCGGGCCCTCGACCTCGCGTCACGCGCCCTCCCGCTCAGCCGGCGGCTCGGCGACCGGCGCGTCGAGGCGGAGATCATGAAGTGGTCCGGGCTCGCGGGCTGGCTGCTGGGTCGCCTCCACGAGGCGGTGGCGAACCTCAGCCGTGCGGTGGCCGCGTACCGGGAGGTCGCGGAACCGTTCGGGGAGACCAGCGCACACATCGGGCTCGGCATCGTCTACGACGACCTCGCCCGGTGGGACGACGCGCTGCATCACGACCGGTGCGCCCTCGATCTTGCGGAGCGGACCGGGAACCGGTACGGCAAGGCGCTGGCCCTGCACTGCACAGGGATGGTCTACGCCTCCCTCGGGCACTGGTCAGAGGCGCTCGGCCTGCACGCGGAGGTCCTCGCTCGCTACCGCGAGCTCGGCACGCGCTACCACGAGGCGTCGGCCCTGTACTCCGCCGCCGTGGTCCACCGGGACGCCGGGAGGTGCGCGGCGGCGCGCACCGACGCGGAGCAGTCGCTGGCGACCGCCCGCGAGACCGGCGACCGCCGGACCGAGGCGAACGCCCTGAACACGCTGGCCACGGTCGACGCCCTGGAGGGAAGGTTCAGCGACGCGGTCGACGGACACGAGCGGGCCAGGGAGCTCGCGGCACGGACCGGGTTCCGGCGGGCCGAGGTCGAGGCCCTCACCGGGCTCGCGGTCGCATCGGGCGGGCTCGGTGACCTGGAAGGGGCGCTCGCCGCCGGCACGGCAGCGCTCGAGGGCGCCCGGGGCAGCGGCTTTCGCATGTGGGAGGCCAACGCGCTCTCGGCGCTGGCGGACGCGCACACCGCCTGCGGGCAGCTCCTCCAGGCTGTGGACCATGCCGAACGCGCGCTCGACCTGCACCACGAGATCGGGTACCTGCTCGGGGAGGCACGGGCGCTGGAGTCCCTCGGCCGCGCCCTGCAGGCGCGCGACGGTACGGAGTCGGCGACGCCGCACCAGAGGCGGGCACGGGCGATCCTCGCCGGGCTCAGGGCTCCCGGAAGGCAAGGCGACTCGGTCCGTCATCCATGAGATGGACGAGGTGCACCCAACATTTCTGCGGGTCACCACAGGCGGGCGGCCCGTCCGTCGCGGGTGCTGTCGCCCGGGGGTGCGATTGTCGCCGAGTACTTCGATGTGGGCTGCTCGCGGCGGGTGCGGTTCAGCCGGCTGCGAACTGGTCCATCACCAGTGGCAGGGCCGCGCTCATGGAATCACCGTGCTCCATCTCGCCGAGCTGCACCACGTCGGCCACCGCGCCGTGTTCAGCGAGCGCCCGTCGGCAGAACTCGGCGTTGGCGACGGGGACATCGAGGTCGCCGGAAGCGTGGTAGATCCGCACCGGCACATTCGAAGCCCAGTCGCAGGTCGCGTCTGCTGCGCTCAACGCCTCGTGCAGCGCACCCGTCGGGTGTTGGAGCTGGTCCAGGAACGTCGGGGTGAACAGCTCCGGCAGCGTTGTCGGGAGCGTCGAACCGATCTCCTCGTACGGGTGCGTTCCGTCGAAAAGGGCCTCGACCGAGTGGTCGTACGGCGGACGGAACGCTTCGGCGGGGTCGTCGTAGAGGTGGTGGATCCGGTTCCACGCGACGGTCAGGTACGCGAGATATCCCGTGGCGTGCGCGATCTTTCCCGACCTGGCCGCGGCGACCGTTCCGCTGAAGTCGTAGGGACCGGCGATCGGCGCGAGTGCCCCGACTCGGAACGTTGGTTCCGCGCCATCGTGCAGCGCCTTGCCCAACGCCATCGTGACCGGCCCGCCCTGCGAGAAGCCGGTGATCAGCACTTTCGGGTCGAGCTCTTTGTCGACGACTCCCGGCACCGAACGCGCGACGCGCAACGCATCGACCGACGCCGTGACGGCCGACTCGTGGTGGTCGTAGGGGTGGGTACCCGGCCCGACCCCGAGGCCGAGGTAGTCCGGTGCCGAGACGACGTCTCCCGCCGCGGCGAAGAAGTACGCGACGGCGCGGTCGGAGCTCTCGGCGGACATGGACGCCGCCCCGGCCTTGTAGACGCTCGTGCCGTGCTGCCACGACACCAGCCGCAGCCTGCCGCCGGGTGCTGTCTGCGGCACCGCGACGAGCGAGCTTGCGGTGGTCGGGGCACCGTCGGGGGCGATCGTGCGGTACACGACGCGGAACGCCTGCACACCGCTCACCACCCGGCCCGCGTCGATCCCGAACTCGCCCAGGCGCGCGACGACGGCAGGCGCGTCCAGCTGTTCGAGCGGGGTGATCGACACGACGTCGCCTCGGACTGACGCCGACGGCGTTGATGGCGTCGACGTCGCTGACGCTGGGGCAACTGTGGAGCTGCAGCCTGCGAGAACGAGCGCGACACACCCAGCGATGAGACACCGCACGAGGGGGATTGGTTCCATGCGTTGACGGTCTCCTGAACGGGACGGCGACCACATCACGGCAAGCCCGCCGACTCGGTGTAGGGGATACCCCCGCCGAAGCGCACCGAGCAGGGGAGCCACAGGCAGGAGGGGACCAGTAGCGCCTCGTCGAGCGTCTTGCCGTCGAGTACGGCGATGGTGCTCTGCACTGAGTCACAAACCGCCGACGAACCCGCCCAGGCGTTCGGGCGGGCGGAGCCGCGGACGCACCGACGCCGAGCAGTGCCGCAGCTGCTCGACCCTTCGATCCGTGCCTCCGTGCCCAAATCCGACAAAGGCCGGCTCGATCCCCCGATCTTGCTATAACGATCAAGTCTCGCTTCATGCCGGTGAGACCCCTGCGTCATACGCTGCGGCCGATCCTCCTTCGAAAGGGGCAATATGATCATTCTCGGTGTTATTCTGTTGATCATCGGCTACGTCGCCGGCATAAGCCTGCTCTACTACGTCGGCGCGATTCTGCTCATCGTGGGAGTTGTCCTCCTGGTTCTCGGACGCACCGGGCGCGCTGTAGGCGGTCGAGCTCACTGGTTCTGATGCCGGTGGCGGTGTGGGCTGCGAGCGATCGGCCGGCCCGCCTGTACGGCGTGTCGATGAGGGACCTGCTCGCCCGCAACCTCGACCTGCATGGCAGACGTAGGTGCGCGTAGTCGGGCAGCGCGCTGTGTCCCCGATGTCCTGCAGGTAGGCACCCCGGTCGTCGTCGGCCATGGCGCTCGCGAGCGCGGCCGGGTCGCGGACGAGCGGTGTCCCGGTGATTAACTTCGCAATGACAACAAAATAGTTGTCGAAGCTAACGGGCTGTGGTCCTCTGAAGTCGCCCCTTCATCGAGGAGAAGCGCCTCAGTGACCGCCGTCCCGGCATCCGTCCGTCCTGTCCTGTCCAGCTCCGACACTCCCGACGTGACCGGCAGGCACGGCGCCACCGGCGCCATCGTCGCCCTCGGATCGAGCGGACTGCTCGTATCGCTCCTGCAGACCGCGATCGTCCCGCTGATCCCGCAGTTCCCGGCCCTGCTGTCGGTGAGCTCCTCGTCCGCCAGCTGGTTGCTCACCGCAACGCTCGTCGCGGGCGCGGTGTCGGCGCCGGTGCTCGGGCGCCTCGGTGACATGTACGGGAAGCGCCGGATGCTGGTGCTGTCCCTCGGGATCATCCTGGTGAGCGCGGTGCTCGCCGCGGTCGCGCCCAACTTCGCCGTCCTCCTCGTGGCGCGTGCCATGCAGGGCGTCGGGTTCGGGGTGATCGCACTCGGGATGAGCCTCATGCGGGACGTCCTGCCATCGGCCAAGGTGGCGGGTGGGGTCGGCCTGATGAGCTCGTCGCTCGGGGTCGGCGGCGCGATCGGGCCGCCGGTGACGGGGATCCTGGCGCAGCACGGTGGGTGGCGGCTGCTGTTCGTCGCCGTGGCCCTCGGCGCCCTCGGCCTGCTCGTGGTCGTGCTGCGGATGGTGCCGGAGTCCGGCCTGCGCAGCGGCGGGCGGTTCGACACCGTCGGCGCGGTCGGGCTGGCCGCCGGGCTGGTGTGCCTCCTGCTCGGGATCTCGAAGGGCTCGGAGTGGGGTTGGGCGAGTCCTGCCGTCCTCGGGCTGCTGGCGGCCTCGGTCGCCGTGTTGCCGGTGTGGGGGTGGTTCGAGCTGCGGCGGTCGTCACCGCTGGTCGACCTGCGGGTCGCGGCGCGTCCGGCGGTGCTGCGCACGAACGTCGCCTCCGTCCTGCTCGGGTTCTCGATGTTCGCGGCGTTCGCCCTCGCCACGCAGGTCCTGCAGGCGCCCGTGGCGACCGGCTACGGGTTCGGGCTGTCGATGCTGGCCGCGGGTGTCCTGCTGCTCCCGATCGGCGGAGCGATGATGATCTTCTCCTCGGTGTCCGCCCGGATCTCCCGAGGGCACGGGCCGCGAGTCACGGTCATCGCCGGGTCGGCGCTGCTGGTGGTCGGCAACGCGGGCATCGCGAGCCTCCCCGCAACCATGTGGCTGGTCG
The DNA here is from genome assembly GCF_006717045.1 of Pseudonocardia cypriaca. Taxonomy (NCBI): domain Bacteria; kingdom Bacillati; phylum Actinomycetota; class Actinomycetes; order Pseudonocardiales; family Pseudonocardiaceae; genus Pseudonocardia; species Pseudonocardia cypriaca. The sequence continues at coordinate 490,751 of NZ_VFPH01000002.1, read as the reverse complement.
TGGTCGCGGCCACCGTCGGTGCCGTCGGCGCGGCCCTCGCCTACTCCGCCCTCCCGCTCCTGATCATGCGGGCGGTCCCGGAGACGGAGACCGCCGCCGCCAACAGCCTCAACACACTGATGCGCCAGCTCGGGACCTCCACCGTGACGGCTGTGGCGGCGGCGGTGAGCGGGCTGTTGGTCGTCCAGGTGGACGGCCACCTGCTGCCGGCAGGCTCGGCCTACACGATCATCTTCCTCGTCGCGGCCGCCGCCGCGCTGGTGGCACTGCTGGTCGCGGCCCGCACCCCGGCCCCGCAGCCCGTCGAGACCCGCACCTCCTAGCTAGATCTCACGCACAGCCGCGTGCGGTGGGTATCGGAAGTGGTGGTCGGCGGTTCTCACGCTGACGCTCGTGGGCCCTCGCCGGCCTCGGCATATGCGCTGGTGCCGCACCAGTGCGCCATTGCGGACCGGGCGTCGTGAGCCAGGTCTGAACGGTCGTCACCGGCCCAGGCGACGTAGCCGTCGGGACGGACCAGGACCATCGCGGGCAAGGCTGCCGCGGCCGAGCGTTCGCAGCGCGCGATCTTCACCTGCCCCCGGCCCGCGCTCGCGGCCTCGGCGCCGGCGCCGCCTTCGGTGGTGTCGAGGAGGACGAACCGTCCGTCGCGCAGGAACTCGTAGAGCCGCCCGCCTGAGCACGGGAGATCGGGCATGCGGCGGCCGGCCCACGGGTGCCGGCCCGGCCCCGTGGCGGGATAGGTGATGCCGATGCCGGTCAGACGCCCGGCCATGGCCCTGCGGGTCGGGCCGAACCCCACGATCAGCCGGAGGACCCTCGACTGAACCGCCCTGCCGATCGCGGAGCGGCCGAGGATGAGCCGGTTGAACCCGTCCGTCAGCGCGAGGACCTGTGCGCCGACGCGGTGCCGCTCGTCCTGGTAGCTGTCGACCAGCCAGGACGGTGCCCGGCCGTGCACGGCGGCGGCGAGCTTCCAGCCGAGGTTCATCGCGTCCTGGATGCCGGTGTTCATGCCCTGCCCGCCGAGCGGGGAGTGCACGTGGGCGGCGTCGCCGGCCAGGAACACCCGGCCGATCCGGTAGTGCCGGGCCTGCCGCCGCTCGCTGAGGAACCGTGAGCTCCAACGCTGCTCGCGCATCCCGAAGTCGGTGCCGGCGATGCGGCCGAACGCGGCGCGCATCTCCTCCATCGGCAGCGGCTCGGTGAGGGGCACCTGCTCGCGGGACCGGTCCCAGGCGATGGCCCGGAACCAGCCGTCGCCGAACGGCACCACGACGACCGCGCCGTTGTTGTTGCTGCTCGCGAACATCGCGTCCTCCGGCGGGTCGGTCAACCGGACGTCGGCGAGCAGGATGTGGGTCTCGTACTGGGTCCCGACGAAGTCCACCCCGAGCAGGCCGCGGACGGTGCTGTGCGCCCCGTCGCAGCCCACGACGTACCGCGCGGCCTGCGCGCTCCCGTCGGCGAGCTCGACCACGACCTGGTCCGCGTCCTGCCGGAGCGCGACGATCTCGGCGCCCTCGACGACGTCCACACCCAGCTCACGGGCACGCTGGAGCAGCAGCTGCTCGGTGCCGCTCTGCGGCACGATGAGGATCATCGGGTACCGGGTGCCCAGCTCCCTCAGGTCGATGTTGGCGCCCGGCGCCGGCCCGACCTCGCGCACCACGACCCCGCGGGGTACCAGGTCGTCGCCCAGTCCCCGCGCGTCGAGGAGCTCGAGGGTGCGGGCGTGCACGGCGAACGCACGCGTGATGTTCGGTTGCTCGGCGCGCCGCTCCACCACCCGGCAGCGAACACCCCGGAGAGCGAGCTCGCACGCGAGCATCAGGCCGGTCGGACCGGCGCCGACAACGATGACATCGGTGTCCTTCACGGAACACTCCTCGGATGGTGGGACGGTGGGGTTCAGCTGAAGTGGACGTACGCCGCCGCGACGAACAGGGCGAACGCCGACCAGGTCAGTCCGGCCCGGGCCCAGTTCAGGCGGAAGTACCGGGTACGGGCCACGCGCCAGTCGGCGGGCGGTCGCAGGGGGTTCCAACCCAGGATGACCTTGTAGTTCGGTTCGGCGAGGAAGGTGGAGATCAGCAGCGGGCCGACGATGGTGGCGGTCAGCCCGAGCGCGGTCAGGACGAATGCGGCACTCGTCGGTTGCCCGCCCAGGCCGACGAGTGCGAGGGCTGGCGCCAGCACCAACGCGATGACGAGGACGTAGTTGGTCGGGGACCGGCGGGCGATCGGCAGGAACCGGCGCATGTCCTCGGCGAAACCGCCCGCGTTCTGCGCCGCGTACATGGGGTGCAGGATCGTGGTCAGAGTCAGCAGCAACCCGGACCACAGCCCGGCTGCGACGACGCTCAGCCCCAGGCCGATCTCGGCGATCATCGTGGTTGTCCTTCCGGGTCGGTGTCGGTGATCATGAGAAGGCCTTGTCCGTCGAGGCGGGAACGGCGACCGGTCGCGGTACCGCGAGGACGAGCAGCGGGACGACGAGGCTGACAGAGACGAGAAGTAGCGAGAAGGTCGTCGCGGCGGCCGCCGGGACGACGAAGAGCTTGAAGCTGTCGATCGCCGTGTGGAGCACGGCGGGCGCCCAGAGCGTCCGGTGTCCGGCCTCGTAGAGGTGGGCAAACGGCAGCGATGTGACCGCTGCGACGGCCATCGCCCCGATGCCGACCGCCGGGCCCATGGTCAGCACGATCGGTACGTGGGTGGCGGCGACCAGCGGCATGGTCCACAGCACCGCCGACCGGAACGAGCGGCCCTCGCGCAGCCGGCGGAAGGCGTAGCCCCGCCAGACCAGCTCCTCGGCGAGCCCGTGGAAGGCGAACACGCCGACGAGCAGCCACGGCCAGTCGGGGCGCAACGCCAATGCCGACCCGCTGACCGCCGCGAACAGCGGGTACACGCCGAGCACGATGGTCGAGACACCCACGGCGGCGGCCAGCGGGCGCCCGGCCGGGCGGCCGAGCCCCCAGCAGCGACGCAGGAACCCGCTGATCGGTGCCGGGTGCAGGACCCGCTCGACGATCACGGCGGTCAGCAGCACCGCCGCCGCGATCACGAGGTGCCACCGCCCGCTGGGATCGCCGGCCGCAGCGACCGCGAGCACGCCGTACAGCACTGCGAAGCCTGCGAGGAACCGCAGCCACGTCCGGGGTGACCCGACGGCCGGCCGTGGCACGGGGACGTCGGTGATCACGGCCTCGCCGCCATGTCGTCGTGCAGCAGGACGTTCGGCGCGACCCGGTGCCGCACCGGCACGGGGACGTGGTTGCGGTCGGCCCCGAGGGCCTCACCCAGCACCGCCTTCTCCATCGCAGCCATCGCGGCCCTCCGTCTTCGCACGTCTCCGAGGCGACACGGAGGAGAGTCGCGGCGACCCGGGTGGGCCCGCACCACCCACCCCGGGATCCACCCGGGTGGATGCCGGCGGGGGGTGGTGTGCGACCCGGCGGTGCGGAGCCAGGGTGGAGGCGACCAGAGGAGGCGACCGTGGTGTCGAGGTATCACCTGGCTCTCCGGGGTCCGCTTCCCCGATCCGTGCCGGAACTGATCCGCGCCCGGTTCGGGGACGTGACGATCGGGTCGGCACCGGGACTGACGGTGCTGGAGGGTCTGATCGCCGATCAGGCGGCCGCGCGGGCCCTGCTCAACCTGGTGTGGGATGCGGGTGGCGACGTGCGCCTTCTCCGGATCACGGCATGAGATCCGGCGAACCCGTTTGACCGGGGCGCGGACCGGGCGAACGGCGGTTACCGGGCATCGCGCACCTGCCACACTTGTGGGCCACAGTGGAAGGCCGGCCGGGGGCCCGAGCATGCCGACTCGTCGTGAGGTACCGCTGATCGCGGTGAAGCAGGCGATCCCGCCGGTTCGCCCCGCAGCAGTGCCGCGACCGCGGCTGCACGCCGTCCTGCACGCCGGGCTGGATGCCCGCCTCACGATCGTCGTGGCGCCGGCGGGCTGGGGCAAGACGACGCTGTTGTCACAGTGGGGACGGGACCCGGCGATGCCGCGCGGCGTCACCTGGGTGTCGCTGGACGAGGGTGACGACGACCCGGTCCGGTTCTGGACCTACGTCCTGACGGCGCTGCACCGCGACGTCGCCGGGCTGACCGGTGCGCCGCTGGCGAGCCTGCTCGCCCCCGGGCTCGACCCGGTCGACCTCGCGTTGCCGGCGCTGCTCAACGAACTCTCCGCGCTCGACACCGAGCACGTCCTGGTTCTCGACGACTACCACCTGCTCGGCCATCAGGGCATCCACGAGGGCATGGAGTTCCTCCTCACCTACCTGCCCGCGGCGCTGCGCGTGGTGATCGCCGGTCGCTCGGACCCGCAGCTGCCGCTGGCCAGGCTCCGAGCGCGGGGTGAGCTCACCGAGCTGAGGGCCGTGGATCTCCGCTTCACGGTGGAAGAGGGGACCGCGCTGCTGACCGCCGTCGGTGACACCGACTTCGATGCGGTGACCACGACCATGCTGTGCGAGCGCACCGAGGGCTGGGCTGCCGGATTGCAGCTCGCCGCCCTGACGATCCGGGGTTCGCCCCACCCCGCGGCCGCAGCGGCAGCGCTCCAGGGCGACGACCGGCACATCCTCGACTACCTCTCCGACGAGGTCATCCGCGACCTACCGGCCGAGCATCGCGACCTGCTGGTGCGGACGTCCGTCCTCGAACGGCTGTCGGGGGCGCTGTGCGACGAGGTGCTCGGCCGGGACGGCTCGGCCGCGATCCTGGACGACCTCGCACGCGCCGACCTGTTCGTGGTGCCCCTCGACTCGCGAGGCGAGTGGTACCGGTGCCACCGTCTCTTCCGAGACGCCTTGCTGCGCCGGTTGGAGGCGAGCGACCCGACGGAGGCAGCCCGCGTGCTCGTCCGCGCCGCCGATTGGTTCCTGGCCCGCGACTACGTCGTCGAGGCGGTCGGGCTCCGCATCAGCGCGGGCGACGAGGACGGCGCGGCGGAGCTCCTGTGCTCGACGGTGCCCGTGTTCCTCGAGCGAGGCGCCCTGTCCGCGTACCTCCACCTGGGCCGGCGGCTGCCTTCGGCGCGGGTGTTGCACGACCCGAGGCTGTGCGTGTCCCTGGCATGGGCGGCGGGACTGAGCGGACAGTTCTCGCGCATGGGTCCATGGCTCGAGGCGAGCGAGCCGCTGATCGGCGACGACAGCATCGAGCTGGACGGCTGGCACACGCTGCGCGGGGCGTGGGCAACGCTGCGCGCGGTCGAGGTCGGCGTGGTCGGAGCCGACGCCGAGGCGGCACTTGCGGCGGCAACTCTGGCCGTCGAGCTGGAGTCCGACCCCGCGGTGGCGGGCTACGCCGTTGCGCGGACGGTCCTCGGCGCGATGCTCGGCTTCGCCGGGCGGACCGACGAGGCGATCCCTTTCCTCGAGGATGCGTGGTCTCGCGCCAGGGCGCTCGACCTACCGCCGCTGCTGGGCCTGCAGGCGGCCAGCATCCTCGCCGCTGCGCTCTCCGAGACCGGGCAGGTCCACCGGCTCCGCCGCCTGCTCGCGGACGTGGGGCCCGCGGTGCAGGCGGCCGAGGACCGGTGGGGCAGTGCGACGGCACCGGGGATCGTCCGGTTGCGGACTGCCGAGGGTCGACTCGCCCACCGGGACGGCGACCTCGGCACCGCCCGCACCAAGCTCCGGCGCGCCGCCGAGCTCGCCCGCCCGTTCGGCGAGACCCCGGCGCTGGTGGCGGCGTTGATCGCGCTGGCAGGTGTGGAGCTCGACGATCGCGACGGCGCCGCCGCCAGAACGGCGCTGCTGGAGGCCCGCGAGATCGTCGATACCGAGCCCGTGCTGCCGCACTTCGTCCGGCTGCTCGAGGACGTGGAGCGGCGGGCCGGGCGCAGCGCGGTGCAGGTCGCCCGCCGCACCGGTGTCCTGATCGAGGAGCTGACCGACCGCGAACAGGCCGTGCTGCGCGCGCTGACCAGCGATGCGACCCAGCGGGAGATCGGCGCCGCCCTGTACCTGTCGATCAACACGGTCAAGGGCTACACGAAGGTCCTCTACCGGAAGCTCGGCGTGGTCACCCGGCAGGACGCGGTCCGGCGGGCGAGGGCGCTCGGGTTGATCTGAGCTGGGTGGGACCGCTCAGCGACAGGCGTCGGCGTTGTCGACCTTCCCCCTGCCGCGCGATCCGGAGCACGACACCTTCGTCGGGCGGAGCAGGGCTGCAGCCTGGCAGATCTCGTCGTCCTCCTCCACCTCGTCGACCAGCCGGTCGTCGGCCAGGTGCTCGAAGACGACCCGCCAGGCGTCGGCCGTGGTGGCCGCGGACACCAGCTCGGTTCCGTCCGGCAGCCGGTCTCCGAGTAGTGCGCTGACGGCGATCCATTCAGGGGCGGCGACCGCGTCGGTGTACTGCGTCGCCCGGCATCGCCCGCGCACGTAGGGGGCCAGCCCGGCCAGGATGTACTGGGCCCGCTCGAACTGGACCTGCAGCTGTTTGATCTTCAATATGGAGAACGTCGTCATGGACGACGAGATCCGGGCCCGTACGGCTCGGGACGCCCGATGCAATGCGCTTCGATCGAACGAGGTCGGCTCATCGCGGAAAACACCGGGGTCGCAGTTGGCGTTGATCGCGTCGAGCAGGTCGTTCAGCAGAACCTGGATCCCCGGGTCGGGCACGATGCCCTCAGGTAGGTGCGGATCGCTGAGCCCGAGGACCTTCGCGACCAGGCGGGCGCGCTCCGGCGCGGTGACTCGGTAGTCGATCTCCGCCCAGCAGCTGAGGGCATTCAGGAGGTCGTGGTCCTCGACGCACAGCTGGTCGCTGTCCAGCTGCTGGACGGCGCGGTCGATCGCGCGGAAGAACCCGATCCGGTCGCCGTACTGGTAGACGACGGCGAGCACGGCGGCGGCCGTGACGTCCTCGTCGTTGCTGAGTTCGTCGACATCGCCGACCTCGGGGATGTCGAGGTCGACGCCGGCGGCGGCGCACGGATCGCTGCACCGGCCGGACCGCCAGGACGCTCGACCGGTGTCGACGCCGGACGGTGCGCCACGGCTGAGCGACACCGCGGGTGGCGCCGTCGGGCGCGGTGGCTGCGCTGTGCCGCCGGAGGTGGCGGCCCCCGGTGGGGCACCGGCAGCCACGGCGCCCGGTCGCGCCCGCGCGCCGAACCGGGCGAGGATGCTCTGGTGCTCCCGGTCGGCCGCGGTCCGTGACCGCTGATCGGCGACGATCTCGGCGACCACGAGGTCGAGATCCTCGGGAGCCCGCCCGGCGACCGCGCGGGGCAGCTCGCGCGTCACGGCCGCGGTCTCCTCCTCCGTGGCGTCGAGGTTGTAATGCGCCGACGTGCGACGTGCGAGCGCGGCGACGAACCTGGGCCGAAGCTGGGCCTCGACGATGGCGAGGACGCGAGTGGCAACCTGTCGAGGTGACGGGTAGCGGCCGGGCCGGGTCATTTCTTGCCCCCGTCGCGCGACTTGCTCGGCGGGTCCTGGGTGGTCGATGTGCTCGGCGTCGTGGCTTCCTCGGCCGGCACGGCGGCTCCGCTGCCGCCGAGCAGGGGTTCGGCTTTGCGCACCGACCTCGAGCTCAGCTCCGGTGGCGGGGCCTCGGTCTCCTGGACCGCGCGCTCCAGGCACCACGCGAAGATCGCCGGTCGGGACAGGAGGGCGAGGGCGATCGGGTCGTCGTCGAGCCGTCCTTGCAGATAGGTGGCTACCTGGTGCCCGAGGACGAGGCGCGCGGCGTCGGCGGCGGGGGTGACTGTGGCGAGGTCGGCCTCGATCTCGCCGAGAGCGGCGGCCACCGGTTGGGGTAGTTCGGACATGAGAACGGTCCAATGTGAGGGAGGAACGAGCCGGAGGGATGCGCCGGCCTCGGGACGAGGCGCCCCGTTCCTGCCTGCGTCGGGCACGGGGGCCGGTCCGGGCCCTCTCCGTGGCGACGCGGCTGGTCGCGCGCATCTGGAAATCCTTGCCGACGCGCACCGACTGCACGGCCTCCCGCGTCGTGCACCGGTCTACGCCCCCGCGGCGGCGAACGCAAGAGGGGCCGTTCGTACGACCCGTGCGTTTCAGGCGACCACTACGCTGGCCGTCGCTCCCCTGGAACTGTCATAGGGGGGCGTGCCTGTGGGCGACGCAGAGCTGACGTGCGCCGTGCACGCCGGCGGTCCGGGCGACGCCCTTCTGGCCGGGTGTGTTGCGCAGGACCTGTCCCGGCGTGGTGTCATCGTCGCCGACATCTCCGGCGGCGCGCCCCCCGAGGCGCCCACCCTCTTCGTGTGCGCGGTGCCCGACGAGAACTCGCCGAAGACGGTGGCTCAACTCGCCCGGAACGCTTGTCGGGTCCTCGTCGTCGTCGGGCCGTGCCCGCCGTCCCACGGACTGACCTGGGAACTGCTGTCCCACGGAGCCTCGGACATCATGTCGTGGCGGCCCGAGGACCAGCCGGGTGCTGCGGTGCGGTCCCGCCTGGAGCGGTGGAGCCAGATCGACGAGACCGTCGCCGCGCCGTTCGTGCGTCAACAGCTCGTCGGCCGGAGCAGCGCATGGCTGGCCGCGCTACGGCGGGCCGTCGAGATCGCCTACTTCGCGACGTCGTCGCTCTTGCTCGTCGGCGAGAGCGGCACCGGCAAGGAGCTCGCGGCCCGACTGTTCCACCACCTCGACCCACGCCGTGACAAGGGCGATCTGATCGTCGTGGACTGCACGACCATCGTCCCGACGCTGTCGGGCAGCGAGCTCTTCGGTCACGAGCGGGGCGCATTCACCGGCGCGATGAGCGCGCGCGAAGGGGCGTTCGCTGCCGCCGATCGGGGAACGTTGTTCCTCGACGAGGTCGGCGAGCTGCCCTTGGTGATGCAGGCCGAGCTGCTGCGTGTGGTCCAGGAAGGCACGTACAAGCGGGTGGGCTCGGACCGATGGCGGACCACCCGGTTCCGGTTGGTGTGTGCGACGAACCGCGATCTGGCCGCGGAGCTGTCGGCCGGGCGGTTCCGCCTCGATCTTTTCCATCGGCTCGCGGCGAACGTCGTCCGGCTCCCACCGCTGCGCGAGCGGCCCGGTGATGTGTTGCCGCTGTTCACGCATTTCCTGGCCGAGGCCGTTGGTTCGGATCTGGAGCTGCACCCCGCGGTCGCCGAGTTCATCGAGCGCCGCGACTACCCGGGTAACGTGCGCGACCTGCGGCAGCTCGCGCTACGAATTGCCGTGCGGCATGTCGGCGCCGGGCCGGTGACGCCGGGCGACGTACCGGACGAGGAACGGCCGGCCGCGGGTCTAGCCCCAGTAGAGAGCGCAGTCGAGAGCGCGGTCGGGGCGCCGCTGGTGGACCAGGTGGTGGCGGCCGCGTTGCGGGACGGCTGTGGCTACCGCGACATCCGCAACGCTGCTGGCGAGGCGGCGGTGCGGCTGGCCGTCGAGTCGGCGGGCGGTGACCTGATGGTCGCCGCGCGGCAGCTCGGTGTGACCCGACGAATGCTGGAGCAGCGCCGTGCGCTCGCGCGGGACGACACCTCCGCGATGGGGTGGGCAGAGAGGTCTACTTCCCGTTCACCGACCAGTGCCACGGCTCGCTGGGCAGATTGAACATCCCGTAGCGCGCCGCGTTGGCCGCCAGCCATTGGTACCCCGGGTTCTGGTGAGAGTTGATCTTTGCGCCGTTGTGCTGGAGGTCGAGTGCGAGACCCTGCTCGTGCATCGAGGTACCGGGGCGTGCGGTGGGCGGGTCGCACAGCGACGCGCTCTTCTCGTAGATGTCGTACTGGCTGGTGCCGCAGTTCTGCTTCCGCAGCTCGATCTGGCGGGTGGGGGAGCGGAAGCCGCTGCCGCCGAGCCGGACACCGTCCGCCTCGGCCGCGGCGAGCAGCGCTTGGACCTGCGACGCGATCTTCCTCGCGACGGTGATCCCGCGCACCGTGACCACGTCCGGCGTCCCCGGTGTGACACCGACACCCGGAGCCGGTGCGGGGATCGGTCCAGGGGAGGGGGCCGACGGTGCGCCGCGCAGAATGGGTCGCACCAACGTGTCGCGGATGCGGAGCCATTCCTGGCTGAGCTGTGCGTAGCCCGGCTCGCCCCGCGAGATGGGCCGGCCGGCCCGGCCGGGGTAGCGCCGGAAGAACACCAGGTCGGTCAGCGCGTTCTCGCTCGTCACGCCGCCCCGGATCGCCGCGCGCACCGTCGCGTCCTCGGTGCCGGACGGGGCGTAGGAGCCGCGCCCCGGCGCGTAGGTGACCTCCGATTCCTTGCTCTTCGCGGTGACCTTCCACGTCCGCCATTCGTCCGGGATCGGGTTGCCGCTGTCGATCTTGAATCCGGGGCCGCCGTCGTTCAGTCCGAGTTGGTCCACCGCCCACTGGCCGACCCCGGCCCAGATGTCGGGCCCCGGGTCGTTCTCCCGGTCGTGGTGGGCTTGCCGGTGGGTGAGGATGTGGGTCAGGCCGATCTTCTTGATCAGGTACCGCACGAGGCGGCGGCCGGCGGCGATCTGCTCGGGCGTCACCTGGTGGCAGCCGTGTTCCTTCGAGTTCCAGCACCGGCCCTTCGTGTTGGGGAAGTTCCCCGCGAACTCCACCCCGACGCTGCCGGCGTTGAAGCCGTTGGAGGTCCAGAGGAGTGCAGCTTCCGGGTGCAACTGCAGGATCGTCCCGTCCTGGAGGATGGCGAAATGCGCGGGGACGGTGTCGTACCTGCCCCGGTCGTTGCCCCGGTTGAACGCCATCTGGTGGAGGACGAGGGCGTAGACCTTCTTCCGCGTGCCCTTCCGCAGGTTCTTGGGCGTCAGCGAGGTGCGGTCCACGATCGTGGCATCCGCGGAGCCGGTGTCGGTGAACCGGCCCCACAGATCGCCGAGGAACTGCTCGAACTCGGTGTCGACCGTCTCTGTGTTGGCTGTCTCTGTGTCGACGGTGCTTCGCATGATCGCGTTCTCCTTCGGGTCGACGGCGGTTCACGCCGGAGCTTGTGTTGTCCAGGGGTCGGTGGCGGCGGGTAGCTCCCCGGTGCCGTCGTCCGGTACCGGACGCCGGGGGCCTGACCGGCGAACCCGGGAGACCAGGCGCAGCAGGTTCCCGCCGAGGACGAGCTGTTCCTGGTGATCAGGAAGCCCGAGCGCGTGGACCTTGGCGAGCTCGACGCCCGGGTGCAGCCACGGCCCGTCCGAGCCGAACAGCACCTTGCGGGCGCCACCCCGGCGCACCGCCTCGACGAGCAGGTCGAACCGTCGAACCCCCGAGGTGTCGGTGTGCACGTTGGGATGCCGGGCGAGCAGGTCGAGGAACGCGCGCTGGGCGCGCCAGTCGTCGGCGAAGCTGCCCAGGTGCGGGACGACGAACGCCACCCCCGGGTACTCGGTGGCGTACAGCTCGAGCGGTGCGATGTCGCCCATCACGTCGTAGAGCAGCGGGAGCCGGTACCGGAGGGCGACCTCGCACACCTCACGGGTCAGCCGGCCGTCGTGGCGATGGGCCTTGATCCCGCAGAAGCCGTGTACGGACACGGCTTCGCCGACCATCGCGGCCACCCGGCCGCGGTCCCGTTCGGGATGGACGAACGCGAAGCCCAGGAACCGCGGGTCGGTCGCCACGATCCGGGCGACCTCCCGATTGGCCACCGCGTAGTCCGAGTGGAACGGAGCGAACAGGACGGTGCGGTCGATGCCGGCGACATCGGCTCGACGAAGGTAGGAGCGGAGCGGCGCGCTGGTGTCCCAGGGGCCGGTGAGGCCATCGCCGGTGCCGGCGTGGCAGTGGCAGTCCACGATGGTCATTTCGCACCTCTGGGTCGATCCGCGAACCACGCGGCGGCGAGGATGTCGGCTGCGGCCGCCACATCCGCGCAGCGATGTGTCGCCGTCAGGGCGAGGGCGACAGCGCTGCCGCCTGCACAGTCCCGGCGCAGGACCGCCCGTAGATCGTGGCTGGCCAGCCGGTCCAGCAACCTCAGTCCGGTCTCCACGCCCACCTCGGGGGTGGCCTGCACCGGGAACAGGCCTCCGGCGAGGTGCAGGCCCTGCTCGGCGCAACGCCGACGCAGGAGTCGCACCCGGATCGCGAGCCGGCACCGGAGCCGATCACCGTCGGCGGCATTGCGCTCCAGCGCTCGTGCTGCCGCAGCTACGTCGACGATCGACGGTGGGCTGGAGTGTTGGTTGGAGCCGCCGAGGCGTTCGACCCGTCGAATGATCTCGGCCGGGCCGGCGACGGAGGCCACAGGAGCGCCGAAGGCCTTGGCCAGCGACGCGACGGCGACGATGTCGTGGAACGTGATGCCGGCCCGTCGAACGGACCCGCCGCCTCCGTGGCCGAACGGACCACCGCCCGACCCCCCGAAGAGGCCGAGTGCCTGGGTGTCGTCGATGACCAGGACTCCGCCGTGCGCCCGGGTCCGTCGCGCTGCCTCCTCGAGCGGATACGGCCGCGCACACCCGCCGCATATGCCGTCGGCCACCACCACGGGGCGAAGCCCGCGCCGCCGAAGGCCATCGAGCACGCGCCTCAGGCCGCCGAGATCGTGGTGGGCGACCGACGCCACCGGGACACCGAGGCCCGCCGCCCGTTGCACGGCCCACCGCGCTACCGGATACAGCGCCGCATCGACCACCAGCGCCGATCCGGTACCGGCGAGCACGTCGAGGCAGTCCGAGAACGCGTGCAGGGTCGAGCGCACGAGCATCGCTCGGTCCGCTCCCTGCAGGCCCGCCAGCAGGGTGGCGACCGCTTCGGCCACGATCGGGCGCCCGAGCGCGCTCGGCCGCCCGGTGGTGAGCGCGGACCAGGGCGGCAGCTCCGCGCTGGCGTGGCGCATCCCGAGATACAGCGACGAGGTGAAGTCCGCCATCGCTGCACATGGCCGTTCAGCGCCGCGCCGGCCGGCGGGATCTGAGCCTGCGCCGGAGCAGGTGGGCCGGCGAGGTCGCGTCGACCTCCTGGTTGAGGTCCACCCCGGTAGCGGCGCGGTAGGCGTGGGTGTAGCGCTGGATCTCCGGCCGCCAGTAGCGCGCCCAGTTCGCCGCCTGCTGCGGGTCGTTGACGACGCTCCAGTTGCCGTAGCGCATCGACAGCACCAGCTGTTCGCCGAACACGCCCATGTCCCGGAAGTGCGTGACGCTCACGTCGGTCCAGCCCTGGATCTGCTTCATCGTGTCGACGCGGTCCATCCACGGCTCTTCGTAGGGAACCATCACCCGCCCGCCGAGGAACTCCCTCATCTCGGGTCGCGCCAGCAGCCACTGCATGATCAGCATCTCGGATCGGGCTGTGGAGGGTAGGTCTCCGAACTGGTTGTGCGCGCCCTCGGCGAGGATCAGGTGCGTCTCGCGCAGCGCGTTCAGCAGGGGGAACCCGTCAGCGATGACGGTGGTGTCGTCGTCCTCCTTGAAGAACCCGTAGCAGAGGTTGAGCAGCGTGTGGAACGACTGGATGAAGTTCGACCTGGTGTCGACGGTGCGCCGCTCGTTGACGGCACGGCCGAGAAGGGTCAGCCCGTACTCGTGGTCGTACTCGAATGCCCGGCGGCGCACCGTCAACCGGTGGAACTCGTCCTCGGCCCAACCCCAGAACAGGTTGTTCAGCGGGCGGAGCGGGTCCAGGTCGAATCGCGCGAGGGGATCGGGTCCGTTGTCGCGGAGCCGCCGGTTCTGGAACCGGCCGAGGATGGCGTTGAGGCTCTGCGCGAGCATTCCCTCCTCGTGCCAGTAGGACCAGAAGAGCTCGATCGCCAGCGGGCCGGTCAGCTTCGAACGCAGGATTCCGTAGCAGTTCCCGTTGACGTCGGTCGGGCTCTTGAGCGGGATGTCGCTCAACCGATCGCTGATGATCTTGAGGTAGGGCAGGGTGACGTGGTTCTCCTGCGCCAGGTCCTCGTAGTAGACCTCCCGCAGCTCGCGGAGCTGGTCAACGGTGACCGGGGTTCCCGGCCGTCCGTAGCGACGGGCCTCCTGTTCGAGGAATGCGCCCGCGGTCGCCGCGTCCGTCAGCTCGTCCTCCATCAGGTCCGGGTCGAGAAAACCGACCGGGCTGACGCACGCATCGCCTGCGTCGGGGTCCACGACCCCGCACTCCTGCATGAGGAACGTGTCGGTGGCCTGCTTCAGCACCTCGTACGCCTGCGTGCCGCTGAAGTTGAGCGCCTTGCCGGTGCCCGCCGGGTGCCGCACGTCGAGGCCTCGGCACATCACACCGTCGATGAACTCCCGGTAGCGGCGGAACGAGATGGCGTTCGTCCGGTTGCGGATCAAGGTCCACAACACCTGATCGGGCGTGCCGGCCACCTGGGTGCGCTGCAGGCTCACCGGGAGGATGCCCTCCGGGCTGACGGAGCCGGCCGCGAGCACGGTCACGTTGAAGTCGTTGCTCCGGGTGCCATCGGCCGCCACGTCGATGCGCTGCTCGAACTCAGGGGTGTTGGTCCGGACCGCGACGGGCATGCTGCTCGCCCCGGCGGGGGTCCCCGCCGGCACCGCATCCCCGGCTCCGCCCTCGATGACGCCCCCCTTCGGGGCCCGAACGGCGTACACGGTGTAGGCCCCTGACCTGCGGCCTGCCGTGTCGAGGTCGAACTGCCACCCGCCTTCGACCGCCTCCCGGTCCGTGGAGAACGGTCCGACGACGTTCCAGGTGATCGTGTTCGCACTCTCCAGCTCCGGTCCCGTGAGGCCGGTGAGGGTTGCCTCGAGGCGGACGATCGCGCCGGCCTGAACGGGCTGCTTCGGTATTCCGCTGATGGTGAAGGACATGGCTCTGTCTCCTTTGTCGACTCAGGCGGTGGCGGGGGCGACGGCACTGCGGCCGCACAGCAGCGAGGTGTCGAGACTGCTGCGGACCGCCCAGGCGGTGAGCAGGTCGCCGAGCACTTCGCTCTCCCGCTCGGGTGTGATCAGCCCGGCGAACCGGGCCTGGCCGACGACTGCGAAGGCCAGCGCCGGTGGGGCCTGCAGGAGCTCGGCGGGGGAGTCGCGCCATGACGCATGGCGCGCCAGCAGCGCGGTTCGTCGCCGGTTCGGCAGGCACAGCACGTCGCCGAGCCGCTCCCCGCACAACAACGGTGGCCGGTGCTCCAACACGACGTCTACGAGCCCGGGGATCTGGGCCTCCAGCCGGGCGAGTGGCCCGCGCATCGCCTCGGGTGCCCCCTGCGGCGGGTACAGGGCGGCCCACAAGGTCGCGAGCTCCCCCCACTGGGAGGCCGGGTAGAGCGCGTTGCCGATGGCGCAGCTCAGCCGGACCCGGATCCACGGGATCGGGTGCGGGTCGTCGCCGCTGGGACGGAACACGAACCACCGCGGCAGGCTGACGACCCCGACGAGCCCGAGAGTCGATCCGATCCCCAGCTTGGCCACCGACCAGACGTCCGCGAGGATCTCGGAGATCCACCGCTGCCAGCACGCCCACGCGGGCCGGTCCTGCGGTGCGGCACGATCCTGCTCGGCTGACAACGCCGGGCGCAGCGACTCCACCAGCGACAGCAACGCCGACCCTTGATGACCCACCTCGTGCAGCAACGACGAGGCGATGCCGTGGCCCACCATGCGTTCCCGCGGCACCCGGATCAACGCAACCGGGTTCGGCGCCCCGCCCGGCAGGCGGGTCCGGGCCCGGCGAATGGCCGCGCCGGGACCACGCGCGAGGTAGCAGATGACCGGTGGCGCCACGACGAAGCCTCCCGGCAGCCGCAGCCCGTCGGCCGCGAGCATGTCGAGCCCCGACAGCCAGACGCCGGTGCGGTGCTCGCTGCGTTGGGTGACGGCCTCGGTGAACAGGTCGAACTGCGCCAGCACCTCGTTGAACGCCAGCCGGATGACGGTGAACCGCCTCTGCTGCTCGCTCGGTGCGACCTCGGCCCCCGGCCCGGTGAGCCACTCCCGGTATCCCGTCACCTGCTGCCGGAGCACCTGGCGACCGTCGATCAGGAACCGGTCGACGGCGGACAGGGCAGCGGGGGTCGGCGCGGCCGCCGTGACCATGGTCTCGTGCACCACGAACGGCTGCACCCGGTCCAGCCGGGTGAGCAGGGCGCGTGCCTCGTGGTCGAGGAACACGGCCGCGGGGGTGGGTGTCATGGCGCCGGCGTTCAGGACTTCAGGTGGACGACGATCTTGCCGTCCTCCCATGACCACCGTCCGGATGCTTCGCGCCCATCGGAGTCACCGCCGGCCCCGCCGCCGCTGCCGAAGTAGCCGCCGTCGTCGCCGTCGGTGTCCTGATCGGTCGGCCGGCCGTCGTCGTCCGATCCGTCGAAGCCGTACCCGCCGTACGAGGGGGCGCCGTACGCCTGCTGACCCCGCCGCTGCCGCTGCCGCCGCCGGCCGGGTGGGCGGCGCTGCCCCTTCCGACCGCCCGCGCCGGAAGGCATGAGGCCGGGAGCGTGCCGCCTGGCCGCGGAGGTGAGCGCCGCCTTGGCGACGGCCCGTGGTGGCGCCGAGCGGGGGGCGCGCGCGGCTTGCCGGGCGGCCGTGCTGGCGAGCCGGACGACGCGGCGGGCCACCTCGTACTCGGCTTCCTGCTCGTCCATCCCCTCGAGCTCCAGCTCGAACATCTTCCCCGCCATGGAGCCGAGCTGGGAGCCGATCGCGGTGCCCACGCCGGGCGCGAGGAAGGTGCCCACCGCGCCACCCGCGATCGGCAGTGCCGTCTTGACGACGCCCTTCAGGGCATCACCGAGCGCTCGGCCCACCGGCGACTTGATGGCGCCGCCGACGGTTTTGGCGGCCTTGCGGAACAGCTTGCCGAGGAACTGCTCCAACTCCTGCTCGCTCGTCACCTCCAGGAGCTCGTTGGCCAACTCCATCTCCTCTGATTCGGACTCCCACTCCTGGGACTCCCATTCGCCCTCGCGTTCCTCCGACTCCAGCTCGCCGCCCTCGAACTCGAGCGACTCCCACTCCTGGGTTTCGTAGCGGCTCATCGCGGTTCTCCTCGTTCGGGGCGCGGGGCGCCGTAGATGATGATCGTTTTGCCCTGTCGGGCCCACCGGCCGCCGGACGCCGGCGGCCGCGTGATGTCGTCCGATTGCGACGTCAGCAGCCCGGGCATGTGCTGCTGGGCCGCGTTGGTCACCGCCGCATTCGCGACGTCGGCCGGCGCCAGGTTGCTCGGCGCCGCAGCCGCTTCGTTGGCCGCGGCGTCGGCGAACCGGACGAACGCGCGGGCCACCTCGAACTCGCGGTCCTCGCCGGACAGTCCCTCGAGCTCGAGTCCGAGGAGCGAGCCCGCCGACGCGCCGACCCGTTCGCCGATGTCGCCGAACCCGATCCGCGCACCCACTGCGCGGCCGATGGTGGGGAGGGCACGGCCGGCGGCGTTCTTGAGGACGCCGCGGAGTGCGCGGCTTGCGCCCGAAGCGGCGAGGTCGCCAGCGGCGCCCGCCGCCCGACGCAGCACGCCGCCGAGGAACCGGTCCAGTTCGGCCTCGGTCTGCACCTCGAGCAACTCGGACGCCATGGCGATCTCCCGGGCTGCGCGACCACCCGGTATCCCGGTCCCGCATCCCGTCTCGAACTCGGCCCGGCCCCAGTCCGGCGCCTGGCCCCCTTCGGAGTGCACGAGCTCGCCGAGGGTCTCGAGGAACTCCTGCTGTTCGGCTTCCGCGGTCTCACCGTCCGATCTCTCGGACTCGAACATGGCTCGATCCAGATCGTGCACAGCGGCCTCCTTCGCCCCGGTGGGATGGGTTCTCACCCAGCTGCTGCAAGTTCCGTGCCGCGCCCGCCGCCTTGTGGGACAGCTGCGCTTCCCGGTGTTTCCGGCGGTGAGCTCCACAGGAGGCGAACCGCCGTTCGGTGCGCGGCGAACGCGGTTTCTCCCTGCGCGGATCAGCGCAGGCGCTGCGGGGGGATCCCGAGGACGGCCCGGTACTTCGCGACCGTCCGCCGGGCGATCCGGTGCCCCCGTTCCGCGAGCGCGTTCATCAGCTCCACGTCGGATTGCGGCACCGTCTCGCAGGCGACCAGATCGCAGAGGCAGTGCTGCACGCCGCGGGCCGCGCCGAACAGCGCGCCGAACGCGACCGTCTCGCCGGAGGGAAGCAGGAGGTGCTTCCCGGCCACCGCGCGGCTCACCGTCGATTCGTGGACGCCGATCTCTTCCGCGACGTCGCGACGCAGCAGCGGTAGATGAGCCCGGGGTCCTTCCACGATCCGGCGCGACTGGCGGGCGAGGACCACCTGGGCGACCCGCAGCATCGTGCTCGCCCGGCGGGAGATGCCGTCGATGAACCTCCGGGCCCGCGCGATGTCCTCGTCGACGCGTGGATCACCGGTGGCCGCGCGATAGGACTCGGCGACCCGCAGCCCGGACCACGGCCCCGGTGCCACGTCGAGGACGAGCCGGTCCTCCTCCCACCGCACCACGATGTCGACGACGCCCGATGCCGCGGCGTCATCGCGGACGAACAGGTCGGCCTCGACACGTGCGCGGATCCAGCCGAGAGCCGAACACACCTCGTCCGGACCCAGACCACACACCGTGGCCACGTCCTCGGCCGACCCGTCGACGAGGTGGCCGAGCCCATGTTCGACGAGGGCGAAGACCTCGTGCGGGACGACGCCGACCTCAGCCAGCGCGGACACCTGCAGCCGCAGGCGCTCGGCCAGCCCGGGAGCGCAGATTCCCGGCGACCCGGAGGCGCGCAGGACGTCGATCACCCGCTGCAGCGCGCCGACGGGCACGCCGAGCCTGGCCGCCACGACCGACACCGGCTCGGCGAGCAGCCCGAGGTCGTCGACCTCGGCGAGCAGGTGCGCGGCGACGAGTTGTTCGGCCGGGCGCAGGCCATGTGCTGCATCGGCGAGGAGCGACTCGCGCGAGGTTGTCGGGGCCGCGACGCGATCGACCGGATCGGGCAGATCGACTCGCTCACGGCGCCGTTGCAACGACGACCGGCTGCAGAACGGACAGTCGGCGCCCCAGGCGGGGCGACCACATCTCGCGCACATCGGTGCCGGGGCCAGCTCGAGGGCGGCGTTCGCGTCGAGCTCGACGGTCATCCGCTCTTCGAGGCCGGCCGCCGGCAGCGCGAGCAATTCGCTCAGCAGCAGCTGCGCCGGCCCGATCCGGTGCTCCAACCGCTGGCCGGGCTGCGCGGCCATCGACCAACCCATCGCAACCGTGCCCGGTGCCGGCATGTCGGCCTCCGCTGGGTGAGCATCACCGTGACGACCCTTCATCTGCACATTCCGTGCCAGGGCCGCGCCTTGATCGTCTCGAGGTGACGTGCCACCAAGGACCCGAGGTGTCATGCGTCAGCAGGCTCGGGCCCACGGGGTAGGACCGTTACGGCCAGGCGCCCCAACCGCATGGCCGCTCGGACCTGCTCGGAGAGACGATGATGTGAGGTGTGAACGTCAGCTCTCGCGCTCACTCCTTCGACGTCGCCGCGGCTCAGTACGCAGCGAGCAGGCCTTCTTACCCACCTTTCGACGTGCCGTGGATCCGCGAGCAGCACGAACGCATTGCGCACCACTGCGGGGAAGGCCAAGGCCTGCCGGGAGCCCTTCGGACAGCGATGCCATCCGGCTGGCGGGGCTGACGGGTCTGCGGGTGGCGCGCCGTCAGGTGCGCTGGAGTCGCACCGTCAGCTTGGACGTGCATCTGGCCAACATCGGCAGCCGCTCGGCGTTCCTGGTCCTCGACGAGGCCGACCGTCAGGCGTTCTTCGTCGAGGAGCGTGAGCGGACGGGCAGGGTCTTCCCTCGTCAGGAGGTGGAGGAGACCTACGTGGTCGATCTCCTGGTGGCGCTCCGCCCCTGACGTCGCACGACGCAAACAGCCACTCCGACGCTCGTGACGACGAGCCTAGAGTGCCGATCATGCCAACCCCACGCTCCCGCCCGGTTCGGATCGGTGTCCAGATCGCTCCTCAGCACGTCGACTACTCAGCCCTCCGACGTGTCGTTGCCCAGGTCGAGGACATCGGCGTGGACATGATCTTCAACTGGGACCACTTCCTGCCCATTTCGGGCGACGCGCACGGCAAGCACTTCGAATGCTGGACCATGCTGGCCGCCTGGGCCGAGCAGACCTCGCGCGTGCAGTTGGGTCCGCTGGTGACGGCCATCAGCTTCCGCAACCCGGACCTCGTCGCAGACATGGCCCGCACCGTCGACCACATCAGCGGCGGCAGGCTGATCCTCGGCATCGGCGCGGGTGCGATGGAAACAGATTTCGTCGAGTACGGCTACGAGTTCGGCACGCCCGGCAGCCGGGTGCAGCGACTGGCCGATGCGCTGCCCCGGATCGAGCAGCGATTCGCCAAGCTGAACCCGCCGCCCGCCCACAAGGTGCCGATCCTGATCGGAGGTGGCGGCGAGCAGAAGACGTTGCGCCTGGTGGCCAGGCACGCCGACATCTGGCACTGGTTCTCGTCCGGCTCGGAGTTCACGCGCAAGAAGCAGGTGCTCGCCGAGCACTGCGCCGAGCTCGGTCGCGATCCAGGTGAGATCGAGCTGTCGGCAGGCGTGAGCGGCGACCCCGATGTGAACGGCTCCGCGCTGCTGGAGCAGGGCGTCACCACGTTCACGATGGAGGTGCACGGACCCGACTTCGACCTGTCCACGGTCCGCGCCTGGGTGGCGTGGCGAGACCGGCTGGGTGGTTGACGCCGGTGGACTGCGAGGGTCCGGCGCGGTGCGGAATCAGTCGGGAAGGTCGAACCCGAGGGAGCTGAGGGCCTTCTCGGCGGCCCGGCGGTCCTGGTCGGCGTTGCCGCTGCCGGTCATGCCGGTCTCCTCCTGGACGTAACGGGGCTCACTGCATCGCCGACGCGGGCGTCGGCTGCACCCGGGTGACGACCATGCGATCCATGAGCAGCAGCTCGCGGACCGCCGGGCCGATGCGCTCGCGCCACTCGGGGTCCTCGTAGACGGCGGCGTAGCGCGTCACGCGGTCGTCCTCGTCGTCGAACCGGCGGATCCAGACGTAGCCGTCCTCGTCCTCTTCGTCGATGAACGAGGCGATCACGGTCATCCCCTTGGCCTGCTGGAACGGGATGACGGTGCCTTCCATGTAGCGGACCCAGTCGTCCCGGCGTCCGGGGCGGGTCTGGTAGCGGCGGATCTCGTAGAACATGTGGTCTCCTCAGGAGCCGACGGCCAGGACGATCTTGCCGCGCGTGCGGTTCGTCTCGCCGAGGGCGTGCGCGGCGGCGGCCTGTTCGAGGGGGAAGGTGCGTGCGACCTCGACCCGGACGTCGCCGGCGTCGATCAGTTCGGCGATGCGCGCGAGCGCGGCGCCGTCGGGCTCGACGAGGAACGCGGACGCGCGGCCGCCGATGGTCTCGACCGCTGCGGCGAGCGCCTCGGACACCCCGCCGGGCACGGCGACGATCGACCCGCCCTCGCGCAGGGTGGCGACCAGCCGCAGGTCCTCGCCCCCGCCGACCAGGTCGACGACGCTGTCGACGTCCTCGATCAGCGATTCGTACCCGGCTTCGTGGTAGTCCACGACCTCGTTCGCGCCGAGCTCGCGCAGCCACTCGTGGTTCGCGGTGCTCGCGGTCGCCACCACGTGCGCGCCGAGATGACGGGCGAACTGGACCGCGAAGTGGCCGACACCCCCGGCCGCCGCCGTGATCAGGACCCGCTGTCCCGGCTGCACGTGCAAGGTGTCGACGAGGATCTGCCATGCCGTGAGCGCCGCCAGCGGCACCGCCGCGGCCTGCGCATCGCTCAGCGAGGTCGGTGAGTGGGTGAACTGGCGCGCCGGCGCGGTGACGTACTCGGCGTAGCCACCTGCTGCGCGCGGGAACCACGGCATGCCGAAGACCCGGTCTCCCACGGCCAGGGTCGTGACACCGAAACCGACCTCCTCGACCACGCCCGCCACGTCCCAGCCGAGGACGAAGGGCGGTTCGCCGAGGACACCGGCCATCCCGTGTCCTTGCCGCGTCTTCCAGTCGACGGGGTTCACCCCGGCGGCGTGGACGCGGACGAGAACCTCGGTGGGCAGTGGCACGGGCCGCGGGAGCGTCTCGACGGCGAGCACCTCGCCACCACCGAGGCGGTGCTGGACGACCGCACGCATGGTGTTGATCTGTTCGGGCATGCGTCCAGCCTGGTCCGACTCGAGAACGCAGGGCAGTGGCTAGAAAGACATCGTGCGTAACATTCTGGCCATGCCCCATCGCGTCGCCGTTCTGGCTCTCGACGGGGTGATCCCGTTCGACCTGGGTATCCCGGCCCGGGTCTTCCGGGAGGCCCTCGATCGGCACGGCCGGAACCTTTACAGCGTGTCCACGTGCTCGCTCGGTGGGCGACCGGTGCGCACCAGCCAGGACTTCGTCGTCGTGGTGGAGCACGACGAGCGCCTGCTCGCACGGGCGGACACGGTCGTGATCGCGACGCAGGAACCGACGCCCGAGTTGCTGGCCACCGGTGCCCTTCCCGACGAGCTCACCGCGGCGCTCGCGCTCGTCCCACCGTCCGGTCGCATCGTCAGCCTCTGCACCTCGGCGTTCGTGCTCGCTGCAGCGGGCCTGCTCGACGGCCGGTCCGCGACGACCCACTGGGCCCTGTGCCGAGCCTTTGCGGACCTCTTCCCGCAGGTACGGGTCGATCCCGACGTGCTGTTCGTCGACAACGGCCAGGTGCTCACCTCGGCCGGCGGTGCCGCGGGGATCGATCTGTGCCTGCACCTGGTCCGGCGCGACCACGGGGCCGAGGTGGCCAACGGTGCGGCACGGCGATGCGTCGTCGCCCCCTGGCGGGACGGCGGCCAGGCCCAGTTCATCGACCACCCGCTGCCGATCGACCCCGAGTCGTCGACCGCGGCCACCCGGACCTGGGCGCTGGCCCACCTCGACGAGCCGATCGGTCTCGCCGACCTCGCGCGGCACGCGAACATGAGCGTGCGGACCTTCTCCCGCCGTTTCCGGGCCGAGGTCGGCGAGACCCCGGCGCAGTGGCTGATCCAGCGACGGGTCGACGCGGCGCGCCGCTTGCTCGAGACTTCCGATCTGACCGTCGACCAGATCGCCACCGTCACCGGGTTCGGCAGTGCGACGCTGCTCCGCAAGCACCTCCACGCCACGATCGGACTGTCGCCGGGCTCGTACCGCCGGACCTTCACCGCGCCCGTCGGAAGCGGTCACGGCCGGCAGGAGGCGAACGGTCGGCGGCCGTAGCGGAGGAGCGACTCGGTCCCTTCAGGCCGCGGGACCAGGCGCTCGACGGTCAGGCCGGGCCCGACCGTCGTGACGTACCGGGCGATCTCCAAGCGGCGGCCGGCATCGAACGTCAAGAGTGACATTCCTTCTGGTTCAGCGGCAGTTGTGGCGCACTTCGTGCAACCCCATGATCAGCAACCATGGCGAGGTGGTTCGCGATTGCCCTCGCACGAGCTCCTGCTGATCATCCCGCCGTTCGTTCAGCGGAGCGGGCGTCCTATATGTCAACCTTGACATTTAGGGTGGCTCGTCCCTAGCGTCCCCGGTCACGTAGCCGAGAGATCGCACCCAACGGAGGGTCCTGTGGCTGACCGGAAAGTGATCCTGACGATCGCGCCGACCGGTGGGATGGCCGACAAGTCGGTCACACCCCACCTGCCAACCCAGCCGCGGGAGATCGCGGACGACGTGGTGCGGTGCTGGGAGGCGGGCGCGAGCATCGTCGCCGTGCACGCCCGCCGCCCGGACGACGGGGCCACCTGCGATCCGGAGATCTACGGGCGGATCAACGAGCTGATCCGTTCCCGGTCCGACATCATCATCAACAACAGCACCGGCGGTGGGATCAGCGGCGACATGATCGCCGAGCTCGCGGACGGCCGCCGGGAGATCGCGTTCGACCAGCGCATCAAGGGCACCCTCGCGGGGGCCGAGATGTGCACCTTCGACCCGCACGTGCAGTGCATGCACCGCGTGCTCGACAACGGGGACGACCTCGAGCTGCTGATGGACACCTCGTGGAGCCGGTGCCTGGAGCTGGCGCAGGCGATGAAGGACCGCGGCATCAAGCCGGAGTGGGAGCTGATGTCGCTCTCGGACCTGGTGTGGGTCAACGAGCTCATCGCTCTGGGCTACGACGAGCCGCCGTACTACATCAACATCGTGCTCGGCACGCACAAGCTGATGTCCGGTGCCACCCCGTACACGCCGAAGAACCTGCAGCGGTTCGTGGAGGACCTGCCGGAGAACTCGGTGTTCTGCGTCAGCGGCATCGGCCCGGCGCAGCTGCCGGCCTCGGTACACAGCGTGATCCTCGGCGGGCAGGCGCGGGTCGGGCTGGAGGACAACATCTACTACGCGCGCGGCCGGCCGGCGACCAACCTCGAGCTGGTGGAGCGGATGGTCCGGATCCTGCGCGAGCTGAACCTCGAGCCGGCCAGCCCGGCCGAGGCCCGGGAGATGCTCGGGCTCCGCGCGCCGGCCGCGGTCGGTTGAGCGATGTCGCTGAAGCACGCGCTGCTCGGGTTCCTCAGCACCGAACCCGCGTCGGGGTTCGACCTGGCCCGCGAGTTCGGCGAGTCGCTGGGCTGGTTCTGGTACGCCTCGCACAGCCAGATCTACCCCGAGCTGCGGCGGCTCGAGGAGCAGGGCCTGGTGCAGAGCACGACGTCGACGGGGAACCCGGGCAAGCAGAAGCGGACCTACCGGCTCACCGAGGCCGGTGCGGCCGAGCTGCGGTCCTGGCTCGAGCAGCCCACGGAGTACGCGCCGATGCGCGACGTCGAGCGCCTCAAGCTGGTGTTCCTCGACAGCGCCCCGATCGACGTGGTCCGGCGGCACCTGGAGGACCACCGGAAGCACCACGAGGACCTGCTGGCGGTCTACTCCCAGCAGCTGCGGGAGCTGCACCAGGGCGTCTTCCCCCGGCTGGTGAAGCGGTTGGCCTCGCGGCCGGCCAGCGCCCACCCGATGATCACCGGGCTCAAGGTGCTGGCGATGCAGGGCAACATCGCCCGGGCCCGCACCGAGATCCACTGGGCCGAGGACGCGTTGAGCTGGCTCGACGGCATGGAGCGGGAGGGCCGGGCGTGAGGTTCCGCGTGGGCACCGACGTCGGCGGCACGTTCACCGACGTGTGGGTGTACGCCGACGACGGCCGCCAGGCGGTGCTGAAGGCGCCGACCACCGCCGACATCATCGGCGGGATCATGGACGGGATCGAGCTCGCGGCCGGCCGGTTCGGGTTGTCGGTCGAGGAGTTCTGCTCGTCGGTCGACCGGTTCGGGCACGGGACGACCGCCGGGCTCAACGCGCTGCTGACGGGTTCCGCGGCGCGCACGGCGCTGATCACCACGGCCGGCTTCGGCGACACCCTGGAGATCGGCAGGCTCAAGCGGCAGCTGGCCGGGCTGACCGAGCTGGAGATCGGCGACTACCGCAACCGCGGCCGGTGGTCGCCCGTCGTGCCGCGAACCCTGGTGTTCGAGATCGCGGAGCGGATCGACCGCGCCGGTGAGGTCGTCGTGCCGCTCGACCGACCCGAGATCGACCGCGTCCTCGACCGGGTCGGCGGGGCCGGCGTCCAGGCCGTCGCCGTCGCCACGCTGTGGTCGGTGGCCAACCCCGAGCACGAGCGCCGGATCGGCGCGGCGGTGCGCGAGCGGTTCCCGGACCTGTTCGTCAGCCTGTCGCACGAGATCGCGCCCGCGGTGGGGGAGTACGCGCGGATGTCGACCACGGCGGTCAACGCGGCGCTCGGACCGGTGATGAGCGCCTACCTCGCCCGGCTCGACGAGGCGCTGCGCGGGCGCGGGCTCGGGGTGCCGATGGTCGTGATGACCAGCGAGGGCGGCGTCGTCTCGGCGGACGTGGTGAGCGACCAGCCGGTGTCCGTGCTGATGTCCGGGCCGGCCGCCGGCGTGATCGCCTGCCAGCAGATCGGCCGCAGGCTCGGCGAGGAGCACCTGCTCACGGTGGACGTCGGCGGCACGAGCTTCGACGTGGGCACGGTCGTGCGCGGGAACCCGCTGCTGCGCGACCAGCTCACGGTCGGGGGTGCGGACATCCAGCGGCCGGCGATCGACGTCGCCACCATCGGCGCAGGCGGCGGGAGCATCGCGCGGGTGCGCGACGGCGCGCTGACGGTCGGGCCGTTCAGCGCGGGGGCCCGGCCGGGCCCCGTCTGCTACCGCCGCGGCGGTAGCGAACCCACCGCGACCGACGCCGACCTCGTGCTCGGCGTGCTCGACGAGGACGGCTTCGCGGGCGGCACGATGCGGCTCGACCGGGCCGCGGCAGCCGCCGCCATCGCCGAGCGCATCGCCCGACCGCTCGGCCTCGGCGTGGTGGAAGCGGCGTGGGGCATCCGCCAGGTGCTGGACGCCAGGATGGCCGACCTCCTGCGCAGCGTCACGATCGAGAAGGGCCACGACCCGCGGGAGTTCGTGCTCTTCGCGGGCGGTGGACAGGGCCCGTCGCACGCCTGGGCGCTGTGCCGGGACCTCGGGATCCGCACGTTCGTCGTCACCCCGACCGCCACCGGGCAGTCCGCGTTCGGAACGGGGACGTGCGAGCTCAAGCGCACCATCAGCCGCCCGCACCACCTGCGGCTCCCCAGCGCGGACCGGATCGCGGTGCGCGATGTCGAGCCGCTGGCGGCGGCCCTGGCGGCGATGACGGCCGAGGCGGAAGCGGCCTCGGCAGGCGGTCCCGCGCAGGGCGGGCTCGCGATCCGGCGGACCGCCGCGATCCGGTACCGCGGCCAGGCGCACCACCTCGACGTCCCGATCATCGACGGGTTGGGGTCACCGGCCGCGCTGGAGAAGACGTTGCGGCAGTTCGAGGAGCGGTACGAAGCCCTGTACGGGGCGGGATCGGCGTTCCGCGAGGCCGGGTTCGAGCTGCTGGGCCTCCGCGTCATCGCGGCCCGCGCCCTCGACGGGGCGGTTCGCCCGACCGCGCGGGACGAGCTGGTGGCCGACGACATCCGGGACGTGGTCTTCGACGACCCCGCGAAGCCGGTGGAGTGTCCCGCCTACCGGACGGCGTTCCCGGCGCCGGGCCAGGTTGTCGCCGGTCCGTGCCTGGTCGTGTTCCCCGGCCAGACGCTCGTCGTCCCACCCGGTGCGAGCGCCCGCACCGACGAGCTGGGCAACTTCGTGGTCACGCTCGCCGAGGAGGGCACGCGATGATCGACGCGATCCAGTACGAGATCATCCGCAACCGCCTCCTGGCGGTGACCGAGGAGATGCGGATCGCGCTGCAGAGCGTGTCCGGCTCGCCCACGGTGACCGAGGCGTCCGACTTCTTCACCGGGCTGTACCTGCCCGACGGGGAGTTCGCGACCATGGGGTTCCAGGTGGCCCACGAGGCGCCGCCCGTGGGTGCGCTGATCCGGCACATCAACAGCCACCGGAAGCCTCCGCGCGCCGGCGACATGTTCATCGGCAACGACCCGTACGTCGGCGCGTTGCACCAGAACGACGTGCAGATGACCGGGCCCGTCTTCGACGGCGACCGGCTCGTCGCATGGGCCGGGGTGATGGCGCACGAGACGGACGTGGGCGGGATGAACTTCGCCTCGTGGTGCCCGGCGGCCACCGAGGTGTACCAGGAGGGGCTGCGCATCCCGGCGGTGAAGCTGGTGGACGCCGGTGAGCTGCGCGACGACGTGCTCGAGATGATCGTGTCGGCCAGCCGCCTCCCCGCCGCCCTCGGCCTGGACATCCGAGCGTTCATCGCGACGCTCAACGTCGCCACGGAACGGCTGCAGAGCCTGTTCGCCCGCTACGGGGCCGACGTCGTCGGTGAGGCGATGCGGCGGATGATCGCCACCACGGAGCGCCGGACGCGGGAGCGGCTCGCCGAGCTCCCCGACGGCCGGGTGCACGTGCGGGACTTCCTGGAGCACGACGGCCACGCCAACCGGCTCTACGCCGTCGACCTCGTCGCGACGAAGTCCGGCGAGGAGCTGACGCTCGACTTCAGCGGGTCGAGCCAGCAGGCCCCCGGCTTCATCAATGCCACCCGGGCGGGCCTGCGCGGCGGCGTCACCGGTGCGCTGATCCCGACGCTGGGATTCGGGCTGGCGTGGAACGAGGGCCTGCTGCGCCCGGTCGACATCGTCGCGCCGGACGGGCTGGTGTGCACCGCGCAGCATCCCGCGCCCGTCGGCAGCGCGACGGTCGAGACGATCTGGACGGTCACGAACGTCGTGCAGCGGGCGCTCAACCTGCTGCTCGCCTGTTCCCCGGAGTACGCCGACCGGGCGCAGGCCGTCAGCTCCGGCACCATGGCCACCTTCAACCTCGGCGGCGTGAACCAGTTCGGGGAACGGTTCGGGCTGCACTCGCTCGACCCGCTCGCGGGCGGATCCGGGGCGTTCGCCTGCCGGGACGGCGTCGACGCGGGCGGACCGGTCGCGGTGCCGGCGCCCGCGATCGCCGATGTGGAGTCCAACGAGCAGGTCTCCCCGCTGCTGTACCTGTACCGGCGCCTGCGCCCGGACACGGCGGGGGCGGGCACCTCCCGGGGCGGGCAGTCCGGCGAGATGGGCCTGACCCTGCGCGGTGTGCCCGGTGCGACCGCGTTGGTCATGACGCACGGGGCCGAGGTGCCCAACTCCGTCGGCCTGTTCGGCGGCTGGCCCGGCTCGACCGTCCGGCAGCGTTTCGCCACGGCCGAGGGCGGCACGGAAACCGACCTCCTCCGGGAGCACCTCGCGGGAACCGAGCCGACGTGGCGGGAGCTCGGCCCGAAGCCGGGCGAGATCCCGATGCGCCCGGGGGACCTCTTCGCGGTGTCGTGGCAGGGCGGCGGCGGGTGGGGTGATCCGCTGTTCCGGGACCCCGCCGACGTCGCCGCCGACGTCGCCCGCGGTGTGGTGTCGGCGCAGCACGCCGCGCAGGTGTACGGGGTCGTGCTCGGCGACGGCGCCCTCGACATCGACGGCACCCGCGAGCGGCGGCTCGCCATCCGCACGGAGCGGCTGGGCGCGCCGCCCTCGGCCGAGCCCGATCCCGACGCTCCGGGGCACGCGCTCGGCCCGGCGTTGCGGCTGGTGCGGGTGGACGGAACCGTCGAGGTCCGGTCCACCGCAGGCGCGGTTCTGTCCCGCGGGTCGACCCGCTGGCGTGCGGGCGCCGTGAGCCGCCGCGTCGATCCCAGCGCGCACCGCATCCGGTTGCACGAGGACCTGGCGATGACCGCGCACCACTGCCCGCTGTCGGGCCAGCTGCTCTCCGTCGACGTCCACCGGCGCGACGAGGAGCCGGTGGAGGAACTGGTCCTGAACCTCTAGGCGGCGGCCGACCGCCACCGCCGGACGGGGGCCGGTGCGTGGCTCAGGACACGCGTTCCAGGAGCAGGCTCATGCCTTGCCCGACCCCGATGCACATGCTGCACATCGCGCGGCGCCCGTCGCGCCGGGCCAGTTCGAGCGCGGCGGTCAGCACCAGCCGGGCGCCGCTCATGCCGAGCGGGTGGCCGAGCGCGATCGCGCCGCCGTTCGGGTTGACGTGCTCGGCGTCGTCGGGGAGCCCCAGCTGCCGCAGGCAGGCGAGGGACTGGGCGGCGAACGCCTCGTTCAGCTCGATGACGTCGAGGTCGCCGATCGACAGCGCGGTGAGGTCGAGGAGCTTCCGGGTGGCGGGAACGGGACCGAGGCCCATCACCCGCGGAGCCACCCCGGCGACCGCGCTGGTGACCACGCGGGCCAGCGGGGTGAGGCCGCACCGCTCCACGGCCGCCTCCGACGCCAGCAGGAGTGCGGCGGCCCCGTCGTTGACGCCCGACGAGTTGCCCGCGGTGACGGTGCCGTGTTCGGTGACGATCGGGCGCAGCGCGGCCAGCGCCTCGGCAGAGGTCCGCCGAGGGTGTTCGTCGCGGGCGACCTCGACCGGCTCGCCGCGCCGTCTCGGAACCTCGATCGGCACGATCTCGGCGTCGAAGCGGCCGTTCTCCTGGGCCGCGGCCGCCCGCGACTGCGAGCGCAGGGCGAAGGCGTCCTGGTCGGCGCGGGAGACCCCGCACTCCGCGGCGACGTTCTCGGCAGTCTGCGGCATCGGGTCGACGCCGTACCGCTGCTCCATGCGCGGGTTGACGAACCGCCACCCGATCGTCGAGTCGTGGACCTCGGGTGTGCGGGAGAACGCGGTCTCCGCCTTGGCCATCACGTACGGCGCGCGGCTCATGCTCTCCACGCCACCCGCGATCACGACGTCGGCCTCGCCGCACCGGATCGCCCGCGCGCCTGCGGCCACCGCTTCCAGCCCCGACGCGCAGAGCCGGTTGACGGTGGCGCCGGGGACCGACTCCGGCAGCCCGGCCAGGAGCGCGGCCATGCGCGCGACGTTGCGGTTGTCCTCGCCTGCCTGGTTCACGCAGCCGAGGATCACCTCGTCGATCGCGTCCGGTGCGGCGGTGGGCACGCGCTCGCGCACGGCGCGGATCGCCTCGGCGGCGAGGTCGTCCGGCCGCACGGTGGACAGTGCCCCGCCGTACCGGCCGACGGGGGTGCGCACTCCGGTCACAACGAGGGCTTCTGGCACGGGTCCTCCTCGACGTCCTTGTGTCTCCAGCGTACTACCTACTAAGGTAGTTACTACTTCGACGCGGAGGTCATCCATGGCAGAGACGGCGGTCCGGCGGACCGTTCTGGTCACGGGCGCGGGGCGTGGCATCGGCCGCAGTGCGGTACTCGCCTTCGCGACGGCGGGCTTCGACGTGGCCGTGAACTTCAGCCGCAGCGAGAGCGCCGCGCGAGCCGTCGCGGAGGAGGCCGAGCGCGCGGGCGCGAAGACGCTGCTGGTGAAGGCGGACGTCGCCGACGAGACGGCGGTGCGCGCCATGGCCGACGCCGTCGGCGTGCACTTCGGTCGCCTCGACGTCCTCGTCAACAACGCGGGAACGACCACGGACACCCCGCCGTCCGACCTGGACGGGCTGTCGATGGACGACTGGGACCGGATCTTCGCGGTCAACGTGCGCGGCACCTTCCAGGTCACCCGCGCCTGCGTGCCGCTGCTGCGCAGGTCGGCGCCGGCATCGGTGGTCAACCTGGCCAGCGTGGTCGGCGTACGGCCGGGGCCACAGCCGTTCCCCTACGCGGCGAGCAAGGCGGCGATCGTGAACCTGACCCGCACGCTGGCCGGCGCGCTCGGCCCGGAGATCAGGGTGAACGCGGTGGCCCCCGGCTGGATGGAGGGGGAGTGGATGGAACACGCCCTCGGCGACAACTACGAGTCGCTGATGGCGCGCCGCGCCAAGCGGACCCCGCTGCGTCGCTGCGTCACCGCGGACGACGTGGCCGCGACGATCGTCAACCTGGCCATCAGCAACCCCTTCGTCAACGGCGAGACCGTCGTGATCGACGGCGGCTACACCGCGACCACCTGACGCGTGACCACCTGAGGTGACCCAGATGCCCTACGAGCCCTTCCACCGCCTCTTCGCCACCCCCGTCCTGCCCTTCGGCGACGACGGGACGATCGACGAGCCCGGCTACCGCGCCTTCCTCCGCCGTTTCCTCACCCCGGCCGCGCTGGACGCCGGTCTCGCGTTGGTCGCCAACCCCGAGGCCGGCGAGCTGTTCACCCTCGACCGGGAGGAACGCCAACTGGTCGTCCGGATGGCGCTCGAGGAGACCGCAGGCCGGGCGCCCGTGCTCGCAGGCGTGGTCGACGTGACCACGACCGGGGCGGTGCAGATCGCGCGGGACGCCGCCGAGCTGGGCGTCGACGGTCTCTTCGTGTTCCCCCCGATCGGCGCGGGCGACATCACCCAGTCCTGGGATGCCGAGGCCTATCCCGAGGTGCTTGTCGACCTGCTGCACGCCATCACCGATGCGGTGGACCTGCCGATCGTCGTCCACCCGGTCGGCAGGACGACCCCCGCGTACGGCGTGGGACTGCCGCCCGCCGCGGTCCGCCGGATCTGCGAGGAGGTGCCGCAGGTCGTCGGCTGGAAGATGACCTACAACTACGACGGCTACCGCGCGGTGACGCGCACGCTGCGCGAGCTCGACCGGCCCGTCGCGATCCTTGGCGCGGTCGGGAAGTACTTCCACGAGAACCTGGCGAACGACGCCTTCGAGGGCACGGCGACCGGCACCTTCAACTACGCGCTCGAGCCGATGCTCGACCACATCCAGGCGTGGCGGCAGGGCGACGTCCGGCGCGCCACGGAGATCTGGAACTCGGGCCTTTCGGAGCTGCAGGAGTACGTGTTCTCCGACTTCGGGCGGCTCCACGTGCGCTACAAGACCGCGGCCTGGCTGAGGGGCCTGATCGGCAGCCCGCTCATGCGGCCGCCGATGCCCCGTCCGCGCCGGCAGGAGGTCGACCGGCTGGCCGAGCTGTTGCGGGGCTGCCGGCTCGACGTGATCGACAAGGACGTGATCGACAGCACCGCGCGGCGGCTGACGCTCGCCGAGTGACCGGCCTCGAAGGATCGGTACCGCCTCAAAGGAGAGGGCCATGACCGTCGACAGACCACCGCCCCCCGCCGCCCCGGCCGACGACCGCACCGCCGAGGGAGCCGCGCTGCTCGGCCGCATGGAGCGCGTCCCGCTCACGCGGTTCCACCTGAGGGTCGCCTCGATCCTCGGGGTGGGCACGTTCTTCGACTCGTTCGACACGCTGGCCGTCGCGGTGACGATGGCCGCGATCCTCGGCACGTTCGGGGCGGGCGTGGAGACCGCCGGTTTCCTGATCGCCGCGGGCTACGTGGGCCAGATCGTCGGCGCGATCGGGTTCGGCTTCGTGAGCGAGCGGTACGGCCGCAAGAGCGCGTTCATCGCGTCCTCCGCGCTGTTCGGAGTGCTGTCGCTGGTCGCGGCCTTCGCCTGGAGCGTGGAGAGCCTGCTGGTGTTCCGGCTCGTCCAGGGCATCGGGCTGGGCGCCGAGGTTCCGGTGGCCGCCGCGATGTTCAACGAGTTCGTGCGCGCCAGGGCCCGCGGCAAGATCGTGCTGATCTACGAGAGCCTGTTCATCTGGGGGATCCTCGCCGCCTCGCTTGTCGGCGGGCTGCTCCTCGCGGTGTTCCCGCCGCACGACGCCTGGCGCTACCTCTTCGCCATCGGCGCGGTGCCGGCCCTGGCCGCGATCTGGGCTTACTTCCGGTTGCCCGAGTCGCCCCGCCACCTGGTGCACAAGGGGGATCTCGAGACCGCGCGCCGCACCGTCGAGGAGATGGAGGCGAGCCGCGCGATCGGCAAGCCCGCGCCGACCGGCGACGACGTGGCCGTCCCGGTGCCAGCGGTCAAGGAGCCGCGCACCCGCTTCGGCGAGCTGTTCGCGCCGGCCTACCGGAACCGCACGGCGATGCTGTGGTGCACGTGGTTCACCACCTACTTCGCGCTCTGGGGCCTCACGACGTTCCTGCCCACCCTGCTCGTGCGCGCCGGGGTGTCGCAGTCGCACGCGTCGCTGCTCTCCGCGGCCGTCACGGTCGGGGACATGCTCGTGGTCTACCTCGCGGCGGCGACGTTGGACCGGCTCGGCCGCCGGTTCTGGTTCACCGCCGGCTACCTCCTGGCCCTCGTCGGCGCCGCGTTCGGCGTGATCGCGTTCGGCGTGGCCGGGGCGTCCGGCTGGGTGGTCCTGTTCATCGCCAGCGCCACCCTGCTCGTCGGGGTCAACATCAACGCGCCGCTGATCTACATGTACACCGCCGAGCTGTACCCGACGCGCATGCGGGCCTGGGCCACGATGGTCGGGAGCACGTTCCGCAGCGGCTCCGCGGTGATCGCACCCATCGTGCTCGGCCTGCTGGTCGGCCGGGCCGGGGGGATCGCCTGGATGTTCGCCCTCTTCGGCGCCGTGCTGGTCGTCGGGCTGGTCGTCTTCCTCCGCCACGGCGTGGAGACCAAGCAGCGCACCCTCGAGGAGCTCGCCCGATGATCGACGGAGTCGTCCCCTTCCCTCCCGAGTTCGCAGCGCGCTACCGGGCGCGCGGCTACTGGCGGGACCGGCCGCTGCGGGCCGAGTTCGACGACGTGTTCCACACGTACGCCGACCGCATCGCGGTGGTCGACGGGCCCGAGCAGATCACCTACCGGCAGCTGGACGAGCGATCCACCCACCTCGCCCGCAACCTCGTCGACCTCGGGCTGCGGGCAGGCGACCGGGTGGTCGTGCAGCTGCCCAACACGGCGATCTTCGTCTACCTCTACTTCGCGCTGCAGAAGCTCGGTGCCGTCCCGGTGCTGGCGCTGCCGTCGCACCGGTACCGGGAGATCGCGCACTGCGTGTCCCTCACCGACGCGGTCGCGTGCGCCGTCCCCGCGCGCCACAGGAGTTCCAGGGATGGGGACTTCTCGTTCCCCGACATGGTCCGCCGGATCGGCAAGGACCAGGAGCGGCAGCTGCTCGGCCTGGTGCAGGGGTCGGACGATCCTCTGGACGACCGGTTCGTCGCGCTGGAGGAGCTGCTCCTCCGGAAGCCGGACGCGCCGGAGGAGGCGCTGGCGTCGGTCGAGATCGACCCGGACGACCCCGCGGTCTTCCTGCTGTCCGGTGGGACGACCGGCGTGCCGAAGCTGATCCCGCGCAGCCACAACGACTACGTGTTCAACTCGCGGCTGGCCGTCTCGGTGTGCGACGTGAGCCCGGACGACGCGCTGCTGCTCGCGCTCCCGATCGAGCACAACCTGCCGCTGGCCTGCCCGGGCCTGCAGGGATTCCTGCTGCGCGGCGCACGGGTGGTGCTGAGCACCTCCACCCGGCCTGCCGACGTGTTCGACCTGGTCGAGCGGCATCGGGTGACCCACATCCACCTGGTCCCGTCGCTGCTGATCCGGTGGCTCGCCGACCCGGGCATCGGTAGCCACGACCTGTCGTCGCTGCGGGTCCTGCAGAGCGGCGGCCAACGGCTGCAGCCCGAGGTCCGCGAGCGCGCCGGCCGGCTGATCCCCACCGCCGTCGTGCAGGAGAACTTCGGGATGGCAGAGGGACTGCTGATGTTCGTCCGCCTCGACGATCCGGACGACGTGCGCCGGGAGACGTGCGGGCGCCCGATCTGTCCCGACGACGAGGTGCGGCTCGTGGACGACGACGGTCGGGACGTGCCCCCGGGTGAGGTCGGCGAGCTGTGCGTACGCGGTCCGTACACGCTGCGCGGGTACTTCCGTGCGCCCGAGCACAACACCAAGGCCTTCACCCCGGACGGCTACTACCTCACCGGGGACCTGATGCGGCTGCACCCGTCCGGCAACTACGTGGTGGAGGGCCGCAAGAAGGACCTGATCAACAGGGGTGGGGAGAAGATCAGCGCCGAGGAGGTCGAGAACCTGATCCTCGCCCACCCGGACGTCGCGAACGTCGCCTGCGTGCCGGTGCCCGACGAGGTCCTCGGCGAGCGGATGTGCGCCTGCGTCGTGCTGCGGCCCGGCACGGAGCTCGAGCTCGGCGAGCTCTGCGACTTCCTGCTGGCGTTCGAGATCGCCAAGCACAAGCTGCCGGAACGCCTCGAATTCTTCGACGAGCTCCCGCTCTCCCCGATCGGGAAGGTGTCCAAGAAGGACCTCGTCGCTTCCGTGACTGAAGGGTGAGAACAGTGCGTCGTATCGACCTGCACGCGTACCCGGGCACGCAGCCGTGGATCGACTCACAAGGTGTGTTCGTCGAGGCACTCGGCCAGTACTGGGGTCGCGCGTGGGAGGCGGAGACCGAGGAACAGGTCATCGAGAAGTTCGACGAGGCGGGTGTCGAGGTCGTGCTGGTCGCCTTCGACATCGAGTCCGTCATCGGGGCGCCTCCGTGCAGCAACGACTACGTCACCTCGCTGCGTGCGAAGTACCCCGAGCGCGTCATCCACAGCTGGGGCGCGGTCGATCCGCACAAGGGCGAGCAGGCGATCGCCGAGGCCAAGCGGGCCGTGACCGAACTGGGCGTGCTCGGCTTCCACTTCCACCCGATCATGGGCCGATACCGGGTCGACGACCGGGAGCTGTACCCCTTGTGGGAGACGATCAACGAGCTCGGCGTACCGGTCATGGTGGACGTCGGCACCACCGGCATGGGGGCGGGTATGCCGGGCGGGCTCGGATCCCGGATCGAGCACGCGCACCCGATCGCCGTGGACCACCTCGCCGCCGACTTCCCCGACATGACGATCATCGCCGCCCATCCGGGGTGGCCGTGGGTCGACGAGATGACCGCGGTGGCCCTGCACAAGGGCAACGTCCACTGGGAGCTCTCGGGCTGGGCCCCGAAGTACTTCCCGGACCAGCTCAAGAAGGACATCCGCGGGCGCCTGCGCCATAAGATCATGTTCGGGAGCGATCACCCCAGCCTCCCCTACGAGCGCATCTTCCGGGAGTGGGAGGAGCTCGGCTACGCCGACGACGTGCTCGCCGACGTGTTCCACGGCAATGCCGAGCGCGTGCTCGAACTCTGAGCCGCGGTAGCCTAACTACGACAGTCGTTACTACGTCGGGGGGTGGCTGTGGACGGAGTCGGCAGGGCGGTCGAGCAGCTCACCGAGCTGGGGTTCTCGCAGTACGAGGCACGCGCGTACGTCGGGCTGCTCGGGGCCGAGCCGATGACCGGGTACGCCCTCGCCAACCGGACCGGGATCCCGCAGCCGAAGGTCTACGAGACGTTGCGCCGGCTCGAGGCCAAGAACGCGGTGGGCCGCGTCGGCGACGACCCGGCCCGGTTCGTCGCCGTGCCTGCTGAACAGCTCCTCTCGACCGTCGACGCGCAGTTCCGCGCCCGCGTCATCGGGACGAAGCAGAGCCTCGCCGAGATCGATCAGCGCTCGGCGCAACGTGCGCACGTGCTGCCCTCGTTGACCGACTGGGACTCCATCGCCACGCGCGCAGCGGACATGCTGCGGCAGGCCGGCCGGCACGTCTACCTGTCGACGCACGCCGAACAGCTCGCCCGGTTCGACGCGGACATCGCCGACGCGCAGGCCCGCGGCGTGGAGTTCGACCTGCTGTGTTTCGGCTCGAGCAAGGTGACGGTGCCCCGAGGGCGCATGCTCCAGCACGCCAGCACCGAGGGGATGGTGTACCGGCACCACCAGGCCCGTCACCTCGCGGTCGTCGTGGACAGCACGGACGCCCTGTGGGCGCTCGCACCGAACGGGAGCGACTGGGACGCGGCCGTCGCCGCCGACCCGCTGTTCACCGCGCTCGTCAAGGGCTTCATCCGGCACGACCTCGACGTGCAGCAGATCTACGCCGACTTCCCCGAAGAGCTGCGTGCCCGCTACGGACCCGGCCTCCAGCAGCTGCGACGGCCGGCGGATCCCACCTCTGCGCAGCCATCGGCACCCATCGAGCGCA
Organism: Pseudonocardia cypriaca; assembly: GCF_006717045.1. NCBI lineage: Bacteria > Bacillati > Actinomycetota > Actinomycetes > Pseudonocardiales > Pseudonocardiaceae > Pseudonocardia > Pseudonocardia cypriaca. The sequence goes on along the minus strand of NZ_VFPH01000002.1, from coordinate 453,597 downwards.
CGAGCCGGGGTGCCTGACGTACCTGTGGGGGACGAGGCCTGCGCATTCGGGCGTGCCGCTGCGAATGGCCGCGCGTGGCTGAGGGCTCCTCGGCCACACCGCGACTAGTGGCTTGTCGTGCAGGTGCGGGAGCTCATCGACCACGGCGTCGAAAGGTATCCGCTGATTGACCGGCCTTGACTCACCGCGGAGGTATTTGTATTCGCTCGGCATCTCCCTTGGTCGCCCGCAGGTGATGGTGAAGGTTCAATCGACGGGGGGTTATCGCGCTACACCTCATGGATGACGGTAGACATCAGATAACTGCTCCATAAGGGTAGTCCGAGGGCTGCGGTGGAGTTAGTTGGCTTACCGCATGCATCGTTGATTTTTGGTGGATCCTCCGGTCTACTGGACCTCCTTGATCCAGTGAATGTCGGCACAGTCCTGACATCGATGTGCAAAATGAGGGGGTTCGGATGTCCTGGTGGTCCCATGCAGAGGGCGACCACGCCTCCGTCAGAACAGAGGATGCGCGAGGCTCGGTACGAACCAACATCCACGAGGTCGCCGCCTGCAACGCTCGGGCCGCAGCACTGTTCAGCAGCGGCAACGCGAAGGACGCGATGGAGCTGTTCGAGGGCGCCCTCCGCGACTGCCTGGCGATGCTCGGCCGCGACCACCTCGCCACGTTGACCGTTGCCGGCAACCTCGGCGTGGCCCGCGTCTCGGCAGGCCGGCGCCGCGTGGGCATCGGCCTGATCGCGGCGAACCTCGCTGACCGCTCCCGGGTGCTCGGTGACGAGGACCCACGCACCTTGACGGGCCTCGACGCGCTCGCGGTGGCCTACCGGCTGGCCGGTGACGTGGACGACGCCGTCGAGCTGTCCGCCCGTGTCGCCGCCCAGCGCGCGCGAGTGCTCGGCCCGGCCCACCCGGACACCCTCACCTCCCGGATGGGCATGGTCCGCGCCCAGGCCGCGGCCGGCGACATGGAGTCGGCCATCAACGAGCTCCGCGCGGCGATGTACGACGCCGAGCAGGCCCTCCCCCCGCGCCACCCGCATCTGACCGCCCTCCTCGAGTGCGCAGAGGCGATCGGCATGGCCCGGGGCGACGGCTAGCCGTACTGATCCACGAAGATCGATGCCGCCTCCTGCAGGTCCCATCCCGTGCTCGGTGACGTCGGCAGCGACGGCTCCCCCTGCCACGATGCGGATCGGCGAACTGGCTCGACTCACGGGGGTCAGCGCCCGATCATTGCGGTACTACGAGCAGCAAGGACTGGTGCACAGCACCCGGTCCGCCGGTGGGCAGCGGCATTACGCCGCGACGGAGGTCGCGCGGGTCGAGATGATCCGGCGGCTGTTCGACGCGGGGCTGGGGAGCAAGGTGATCGCCCAGTTGCTGCCGTGCGTGGACGGCGACGACGACGCTGACGTCGCCGAAGAGGCCTACAACACGATGGTCAGGGAACACGACCGACTGACCGCCGACATCACCCGGCTGATCGAGACCCGGGACGCCCTCGCTGCGCTGATCGAGGCGAACACCCGGTACCGGCTCGGCGGGAGCCAAAGCGATCCCGGCTCTTGTTGAAGCCCGTCGCGACCACGCATCGATGTCAGAGCCTCATGTCGATGACGACCTTGCCGGACGCGTGCTTGGACTCGACGAGTGCCAGTGCTTCCTCCGCCCGCGCGAGCGGATAGGTCGCCGTGATGTTCGGATCGAGCCGCCCGGTGACCATCAGTTCGGCGACGCGCTCGAGGCCGCTCCGGTCGACGCGGCGATGGACGGACACGCCGCCGAGCTCGGTCACCGACGGGTCCCCGACGGAGACGAGCGCGTCCGGCTTCGCCGCCAGTGGGGCGACGCCACGCATGGAGTCACCCCCGACCGTGTCGACCACGGCGTCGAAGCCGTCCGGGGCCCGCGCCCGGAGCCGGTCCACGAGATCGCCGGCGGTGTAGTCGACGAAGGTCGCCCCGGTCCTGGTCACGAGATCCCGCTTGGCCGCACTGCCCGTGCCGACGACGACGAGGCCGCGGTCCCGCGCGATCTGGGCCACGGCGATTCCGACGCCACCGCCGATCCCGTTCACGAGCAGCGACGCCCCGGCGGGCAACGCGAGCTGGTCGAGGACGTCGAGCGCGGTGGTGCCGGCGACGGGGATGGTCGCCGCCCAGGTCTCCGGCAGCGCGTCGGGGATGCTGGCCGTGGACTCGGCGAGCAGCACGGTCGTCCCCGCGTACGTGCCGGCACCCGTCAGGGCGAACCCGGTGACCCGGTCGCCGACGGCCAGGCCGGTCACCTCGTCACCCACCGCGAGGACGGTCCCGGCCGCCTCCATCCCCAGGACCTGGGGAAAGGGCAGATGGCCGTTCATCTCGCGGACGTGTCCGGAACGGAGCAGGTGGTCCAGCGGGTTGACTCCCGCGGCTGCGACGCGGATGAGGACCTCGCCAGGACCGGGCGACGGATCGGGCCGGTCGAAGAACTCCTGGACGTCGGCGGCACCGAAAGTCCGGTACCCCAAGGCCGTGCTCATCGCAGATTTCTCCTTCGTCATCCTCGTCCGGCGCTCGGCCGAGATGACGCGAAACTAATCCATGACATCAATGTCAGGTTCTAGTCGGTGTGACGCGCGGAATACTCCGAGCATCGGGATTGACCGTCAGGCACGGCGCAGAGCGGGTGTGAGCCTGCTCCGTCGGTGTCGAGTTGCGTCAAGGCCGCCGCGCTGTGGCGGACGACTGCGTGCACACGGGAGTCGATTTCGGATGCCGCCAGCGGGCCGGGATTCGCGCGCCGTCGGCACCTCGGTCATAGCGCCGTCGACGAGCCTCGGTGAACCCGGTTCCATAGCGCTCGGAGCCCCACCAAGGTGCTGAGGGTGACGATGAGCGGGATCGGGAGACAGCAACCGCACCCTCCCACCGAGACCTCGGTTCCTCGCCGGGTCCGGGTCGAGTAGTAGGGGATGGGGCCCCACCAGCCGAAGCGGCCGCGTCCTACGCGCCGAGTGGGCTCATGCTCCCGGTACCGCCGCCGCAACCTGGAGGGTCGCAACGGGCCACCCGCGGCTCGTCGCCCGAACGGGGCGAATCGACTCATGTGCGCTCGGTACCCCCGCAAAGGTGTCCGGAACCGATCGGCGGAGCCTTGGTGCTGTCGCCCGCGAGCGCCGCGGTTCGAGCGGTTCAACCCGATGGCGGCGGGAACCACCAGGGGCAGTCGCCGGGTGGAGGGAGTGGCATGACGGGTCCGAGCAGGCACCGCTCGATCGCCGAGCAGACCGTCGAGCAGCTCGGCGGGCGCGCGAGCATCCTGGCCCGGCAGCGCGCCGACCACGAGCGGCTCGCCCGGTTGATGGAGCGCGTCCGGGCGACCGAGGCGGGAGGCGGACGCGAGCACGCCGCGGCGCTGCGTGCGCTCGCGCGGCTCGTGTTCACCCACGCCTTCGCCGAGGAGGCCGTGCTGTTCCCGGCCGCCCGCCGCGCGCTGCCCGAGGGCGACCCGCTGACCCTGGCGATCGAGGAGGACCACCAGGAGGTCGACGAGCTGGTGGCGCGGCTCGACCGGTCGTCCCCGACCGACCCCGGGCACGCCGCGTTGCTGCGCCGCACCCTCAGCGTCCTCGATCAGGACGTGCGCACCGAGGAGGACGAGCTGCTGCCGCGGCTGCAGCAGGTGCTCACCCGCCGCCGGCTCCAGGTGCTGGGCCTGCAGTGGGAGCTGGTGCGCCGCGTGTCCCCGACCCGGGCCCATCCGGTCGTCTCCCGCCGCCCGCCCGGTCAGACCCTGTCCGCCCTGCCCCTGACCGTCCTCGACCGGGTACGGGACAACCTGCAACGGCTCGACGAGCTGACCGGCGGCCGGCTGACCGCGGCGGTCTCGGCCCTGGACCGGGTCTTGTCCGGCGCGTCGGGCGCGGTGGAGCGGTTGCCGTTGCTGCAGCGGGGGGAGCGGCGGGAGACCAGCCGCTGACCACCCGTTCGTCGGGGACAGGGCTGTCCCGGCTCCGTAGTCTTCGACGATGTTGCTCGTGCTCGACCTGCTGGGCGTCGCGGTGTTCGCCGCGTCCGGCGCGCTCGCCGCCGTGCACGCTCGTCTGGACGTGTTCGGCGTGATGGTGCTGGCGGCCGTCACCGCGCTCGGTGGCGGCGTCCTCCGCGACGTCCTGCTCGGCGTGACCCCGCCCAGCACGCTGCGCCAGTGGCCCTACCTCGCGGTGCCCGTCGTCGTCGCGCTGCTCGTGTTCCGCTGGCACCCGGCTGTGGCACGGCTGCGCTGTGGCGTACAGCTGGCCGATGCGCTGGGCCTCGCCCTGTTCGTCACCACCGGGACCACCGTGGCGATCGGGGTGGGCGCTCCGGCCGTCACCGCGGTGCTGGTCGGAGTGATCACCGGGGTCGGTGGCGGCGTGCTGCGCGACGTGCTGCGAGGCGACGTCCCGACGGTGCTGCGCCGCGAGATCTACGCGCTCGCCGCCGTGATCGGTGCCGTCGTCGTCGTGGCGGGCGACCGGCTCGGGCTGCCCCCGACCCCGGTCGCCGTCGGCGCGGCGGTGCTCGTTGCGGCCCTCCGGGTGGTGGCGCTGTGGCGCAGGTGGAACGCGCCGTTGCCCCGCCCGGCGGCCTGAGGCGTGGGACCGGGGTGACGCCGCCGGGGCATCAGGTCCCGCAGAAGGTCCGATAGGAGGCGGCGAAGTCCCGCGGCGCGGGTTCGGCGAATCGCTCCAGGCCAGGACGCGTCTCGTAGGGCCTGGTCACCGCGTCCAGCAGCGGGCCGAGGGGCTCCAGGTCACCCGCGGTCGCGGCGGTGAGTGCCTCCTCGACGAGGTGGTTGCGCGGGATGTACACGGGGTTGACCCGGTCCATCGCGTCGGCGTCCGGACCAAGGGCGCGCCAGCGCTGCAGCCACGCGTCGAAGGCCGGGAGGTCGAGGAAGAGGCCGCGAGCGGGCTCGGCGTCGCCACGGGCGGCGGTGGCGAGGGCGCGGAAGAAGGACGTGTGGTCCACATGGCTCTCCTGCAGCTGCCGGACCAGCTCGTCGACCAGCGGATCGGCGACCGTGTCGGCCAGCCCGTCGGGTAGGCCGAGCTTGGCCCGCATGCCGGCCGACCACGCGGCGCTGTACTGCCGGCGGAACCCCTGGAGCGCCTCCACCGCCAGTGCGACGGCCTGCTCCTGGTCGTCGTGCAGCAGGGGGAGGAGGGCCTCGGCGAACCGGGCGAGGTTCCACTCCGCCGCGAGCGGCTGGTTGGCGTACGCGTAGCGCCCGCCCTCGTCGATCGAGCTGAAGACCGTGGCCGGGTCGAAGGCGTCCAGGAAGGCGCACGGCCCGTAGTCGATCGTCTCGCCCGAGATCGTCATGTTGTCCGTGTTCATCACCCCGTGGACGAACCCGACGAGCATCCACCGGGCCACCAGCGCCGCCTGCGCCGCGACGACGGCCTCGAACAGCGCGAGACCGGGGTTCTCGGCGTCGGCGGCGGCGGGGTGGTGCCGGGCGATGGCGTGGTCGGCGAGGCGGCGCAGCAGGGCGACGTCACCCAAGGCCCGGGCGTACTGGAAGGTGCCGACGCGCAGGTGGCTGCGCGCGACCCTCGCGAGCACGGCCCCCGGCAGCAGCGTCTCGCGGTGCACCGGGTTCCCCGTGGCCACCACGGCGAGGGCACGGGTCGTGGGGATCCCGAGCGCGTGCATCGCCTCGCTCACGACGTACTCGCGCACCATCGGGCCGACCGCGGCCAGCCCGTCGCCACCGCGCGCGAAGGGCGTGCGCCCCGAGCCCTTGAGGTGCAGGTCGCGCAGCTCGCCGCCGGCGTCGACGAGCTCGCCCAGCAGGAGCGCGCGCCCGTCGCCGAGCCGGGGGCTGTACCCGCCGAACTGGTGCCCGGCGTAGGCCTGCGCCACCGGCACGGCCCCTTCGGGGACGTGGTTGCCGACCAGCAGCCGCAACCCCTGCGGGGACCGCAGCTCAGCGGTGTCGAGGCCCAACTCGGCGGCCAGCGGCTCGTTGAGCAGGAGCAGCCGGGGGTCGGGCACTTCCTGCGCCTGCCAGGGAAGGGCCAGCTCCGGGAGCTCGCGCGCGAAGCGGCCGTCGAGGGTGACGGTCGGTGGGAGTGCGATGCTCACGTCACCGAGGCTACGTCCGGCACGGTGACTCCGCGGGACGTGCGGGTCGGCCGCGTACGCGGACGCGCCGGCCACTTCCGTTGTTGGTCGAGCCGACGAGCGGGTACTGCCTTCGCGTGGACGCGCCAAGGGATGGGACGACCACCGGGCACGAGCAGCCCGACCCGGCACCCGCTCCACGTCCACAACGCCGCCGATCGATGTTCGTCGCCGCCGCCATCGGAGTCGGGCTCATGGCCGCGGTCGACGAGATCGTGTTCCACCAGATCCTCGGGTGGCACCACTTCTACGACCGCTCGAGCCCGCAGATCGGCCTGCTGTCGGACGGCCTGCTGCACACCGCCGAGATCGTGGTCCTGGTCGCCGGGTTCTTCGCCTTCGCCGACCTCCGGCGCCGCCGTGCCCTCGCCCCGGTGTCCGCCTGGTCCGGGTTCTTCCTCGGGTCGGGGGCGTTCCAGCTCTTCGACGGCATCGTCGACCACAAACTGCTCCGGCTCCACCAGGTCCGCTACGGCGTCGACCTGTTCGCCTACGACCTCGCCTGGAACGCCGCTGCCGCGATCCTGCTGCTGATCGGAGCCGGGCTCGCGTGGGGGAGCCGAACGGAAGGTAGTGCCGCACCGCGTATCCAGGAGCGGTGACGCCGACCGTGCCGCTCGTCCACGGCGCCCACGGATCCGGCGGCGCAGATGCCGCCGGCTGGCTGCTGGTCGCGCTGCTCGTACTGGTCCCGTCGATCGCCTACCTCCGCGCGGCCCGTGCCCGGCGCTTCGCAGGCCGGAGCTGGCCCGCCCGGCGAACGGCCGCCTTCGTCATCGGGCTGGTGCTGGTCGGGTTGGCCGTGTCTCCGGCGCTGCACGCGCTCGGCCGGCACGACCTGCGCGGGCACATGGTCCAGCACCTCCTGCTGGGCATGTTCGCGCCACTCGCGCTCGTGCTCGCCGCCCCCGTCACGTTGCTGCTCGGCGTGCTGCCGGTGGCCGCCCGCGGCACGGCACGGGGCCTGCTGCGCAGCCGGGCCCTGCACGGCCTCGCCCACCCGGCCACGGCGGCCGCGCTGGACATAGGCGGGCTCTACCTGCTCTACCTGACCCCGCTGTACGCCCTCACCACCACGAACGTCCTCGCCCACCACGTCGTGAACCTGCACGTCCTGCTCGCAGGCTGCCTGTTCACCTGGTCGATCGCCGGCCCCGACCCCGCGCCTCGCCGCCCGCCGATCACCCTCCGAGCCCTGGTGCTCGTCGCCGCAGGCGCCGCCCACGCGTACCTCGCCAAGCTCCTCTACGCCCGAGCGCCCGAACTCCCGCCGGGCGGCTCGCCCGATCCCGACCAGGTGCGGGCGGCCGCGCAGTTGATGTACTACGGCGGCGACCTCGCCGAGGTCGCACTCGCCGTTGCGCTGTTCGCGACCTGGTACCGAACCCGCGGAGCCGCTCGGGGGATCGGGGGCGGCGGAGGGACGTGTCGGGCGAGCGCCAAGGGGTAATCGCGGCTGCATGGGGGCTGCGGGCGACGGGGGTTCGCTGACGTTCGTGGGGACCGCGACCACGGTGCTGCGGCTGGGCGGTTTCACCGTGCTCACCGACCCGAACTTCGTGCGGCGCGGTGAGCGGGTGCACCTGGGGTACGGGTTGACCGCGAAGCGGCTCTCCGACCCCGCGCTGCCGATCTCGGAGCTGCCACCGCTGGATGCCGTGCTGCTGTCGCACCTGCACGGCGACCACTTCGACCGGGTGGCGAAGCGGGACCTGCCCCGCGAGCCGCCCGTCGTGACCACCCGGCACGCTGCCCGGCGGCTGCAGCGCTGGGGTTTCGGCGCCGCGACCGGGTTGGCGACCTGGGACGACTGGGAGCTCGTGCGCGGTGACGAGCGCCTGCGCGTCACCGCGGTGCCCGCTCGGCACGGCCCGGTCGGGTTCCACCGTCTGCTGCCGCCGGTGATGGGCAGCATCGTGGACCTCGAGCGGGGCGACCTCCGGGTGCTGCGGGCGTACGTCACCGGCGACACGCTTCGCGTCCCCGAGCTGCGCGCGATCCGGGAGCGCTTCCCCGACATCGACGTGATGATCACGCACCTCGGCGGCACGAGGGTGCTCGGCGTGCTCGTCACGATGGACGGCCGGCAGGGCACGGATCTGGTCGAGCTGATCGAGCCCGCCACCGTCGTCCCCGTGCACTACGACGACTACCGCGTGTTCCGGAGCCCGCTGGAACACTTCGTCGTGGAGATGCGCAGCCGCGGGCACGACGACCGACTGCGCACCGTCGCACGGGGCGACACGGTGGAGCTCGCTCGGCGTACCCGGTGACGCACCTTCCCACGAGGAACTACGGACCACCGCCTGCTCGGTGTGCCGAGCGGCAGAAGCACGACGACTCGATCGGGACGTCGGCGCGGGCGAGGGCCACATCGAGCTGCTGCGCGACGATCCGTGCCGGCTCGGCCTTTCCCAGCCGAACGAGGCACTCGTGGTAGCCGTGCAGGCTCCACACGTTGCCGGGGTGCCAGGACGAGCGCGGGATCGACGAGTCGTAGCCCAGGTCCTCGGCGTAGACGGTCTCGGCCTCGTCGACGCGACCCTGCTCGAGCAGCAACGCGCCGTACGCGTGGCGCGTGGGCTGCATCCAGCCCCACGGCTCGTCGTAGGGCAGCGCGTCGTCGAGCGCGATCGCCCGGCGCAGGTGCTCGAACGCCGCGTCGAACCGGCCGCGCCGGTAGTCGAGCTCGCCGTCGAGCATCGCCCCGGCGACGGCGAGGATGTCCTGGCACGTGTTGTTGAACAGGTAGCGCGAGTCGGGTACGCGCTGAACTGCTGCGAGGAACGCCTCGCGTGCCACCTCGGCTTCATCCATGCGCCCGGTCGCGGCGTACGCGACGCCCTGCGCGTAGTGCGTCATCGCCGTCGTGGTGCAGTAGAGCCCGGGGTCGGAGGGCAGCGGTTGCGCGAGGATGTCCTCCCACATCCCGAAGCGGATGAGCACGTGCAGTCCCATGGGGACGAACGCCTCGAGGTAGTCGGCCATCGGCGGCTGCTCGATCCGCAGCAGGTCCTCGGGCAGCGCTGCCTCGAGATCGGCGGCGACGCCCAGCGCGACCTGCGAGCGGCCGAGGAACATCGCCGCGTAGATCGCGAAGTGGCGGTCGTGCGCGTGGTAGAGCGCGTAGAACCCGACCCGGCCCTCGCGCGCGACGTACTTCTCGTTGACCTCGATCGCGCGCAGGTTCGACTCGAGCGTGCTCTTGTAGTCGCCGCACAGCACGTCGATGTGCGTGGGCATGTGCACCAGGTGGCCCGCGTCGGGGACGAGGGAGCGCAGCCGGTCGGCGACCGGCAGCGCGCGCTCGGGGAACGGCGACATCTCCATCAGGTGCACGTAGAGGTGCGTCATTCCGGGGTGCTTGCGGCCACCGGGCCGGGCGAGCGCGCGCTCGAGCACCTCCTTGGCCTCGAGCGTCGCCGCACCCTCGGACGGCAGGCCCGTGTAGCGGTCCCACAGCGCCCACGGTGTCAGGTTCAGCAGCGCGTCGGCGAAGAGCGCCGCGACGTCGAGATCGTCGGGATGGGCGCGGTACACCGCACGCATCGCCTCGGCGTAGTCGGCGTTCCACGCGACGAGGTCGGCCGACGGGTCGTTGGCCTGGTAGCGGCTCCCGAGCGCCTCGACGAGCGCCCGCTCGACCGGCGCGGCGCGGTCGGCGCACGCGCGCGCCGTTGCGACCTCGTCGCACGCCTTCTCCAGCGACGCGGCGAGGTCGACGGGGTCGAACGCCTCCCACTGCTTGTTGTAGTTCGGACCGATCGCGTAGGCGATCCCCCAGTGGGCCAGTGCGAAGCCCGGGTCGTACTCGACCGCGCGCTCGAAGCACCGGATCGCCTCCTCGTGGTGGAACGCGTAGGACCACACGAGACCGCGGTCGAACCACGTTCTGGCGCTCGTCGAGGCCGTCGACGTACCGCGCGTGTAGGTGCCGAGATCGAAGTAGGGCTCCATCGCTGACGCTCCCGTCCTGGGCTTCCCCATGGTCCTGCAGCGTCTGGCGCCCATGTCCAGCGAGGCGGTGGCCACCAGTGGCGTGCCTGGTGATGCTCCACCGGCCGGCGCCGCTCCCGCGACATCCAACGAGGTGGAAGAGATCCCGCAGAGCGACACCTGCGGTGTCGGCCTACAGCGGTTGACCTGCCCGGACCGGCCCGTCGGCAGTCACGGGCTGTGGGAGTAGAGCCGCCGCGGTGGCCCAGGATCGGGCGAGCCCGAACTCGGCGATGCCGCGGATCAGGTCGCGAAAGGTCTCCTCGGTGGCCCCGGCGGCCCGCGCCACCGCGGCGTGCAGACGCAGGGATTCGCCCAGTGTCTGGTAGAAGGCGTCCACGACCAGGCAGGCGATGGCCCGCTCGCGCACGGTGAGGTACGGGCGGGCCCAGCGCTGGGCCAGCTGGTCCTCGGTGAAGGCGGCCAGCCCCGGATCCACGGCCTCCAGGTCGTGGACGGCACGGGCCAGTGCTCCGGTCAGCGGCACCGGTTCGACCTGCTCGGTGTCCTCCGCTTCGGGCAGGCCGAGTTCGGCCAGGCGCTGGAAGGCGGGAACGAGGATCGGATAGCCCACGTACGGGGCCAGGTGGCGGTAGAGCTCCCTGATCGACTCGGCGTCCACACCGTTGGACAGGGCCATCTGCACGTGCATGGCCAGGGGGAGGTCCAGGTGGGGGTGGCACAGGTCGGCGGTCAGGCAGACGAAGGCCTTCTCGCGCGTCGTCAGGTGTTCCAGGCCCCACAGGTTGTGCCCGGCGCCGACGGCGAACTGGGCGAAGACGGGGTCGAGCGCGGTCAGGGCGTCGGCGCCGGCGAGCTGGGGCATGATGTGCTCCGTTCAGGACAGGCCCAGCGCGCGCAGGCGCAGGGCGTCGAGGGTGTACTGGGGGACGACGCGGCCGAGCGTGCTCATCAGCCGCGACTTCTTGCCGACGGGGTAGCGGGCCCGCGGCTTGCGCGCCGTCAGGGCGTGCAGGACGGCGCGGGCGACGACGTCGGGACTGGAGCCCGAACGTTCCTCTTCGAGACTGCTCGTGACCATGGTCCGGTAGGCGGCGCCGTACAGCCGCCTGCCCTCGGGGCCGATGGCGGCCAGTCGCGGTTCGACCTCGTCCTCCAGCTTGTCCACCGCGTCGGTGTGGGTCGAGCCGGGTTCGACGAGGACCGCCGCCACGCCGAACGGCTCGAGCTCCATGCGCAGGGCGTCGTTGAGGGAGCGGATGGCGTGCTTGGACGAGCACAGCGGGCCGCCGAAGGGCAGCGTGATCCAGCTGCCGACCGAGCCGATGGTGACGAGCCGGCCCTTCGATGCGCGCAGCAGCGGCAGCATGGCCTGGGTGACCGCGATCTGGCCGAACACGTTGACCTCGTACTGCCAGCGCAGCGCATCCAGGGAGACGAACTCGACGGGGCCGGTGACGCCGATGCCCGCGTTGTTGACCAGGGCGTCCAGGCGACCGATCCGCGTGACCGCATCCGCGATCTGGCCGGCGTCGGTGACGTCCAACTTGATCGGGGTGACGGTCGGGCCGAGGGCCTCGCCGTCGATGTCCTTGCGGACTCCGGCGTAGACGGTGAAGCCTTCGCGGGCCAGCAGGAGGGCAGTGGCGCGACCGATTCCGGTGGAAGCGCCTGTGACCAGCACTGTCTTCGACATGATTGATCCCTTCGGTATCGACGAGGGTTGCCCCTGACCCCTTCAGGCCCGTGTGGACGCGGTTCCCGCCCAGGTGGCCACGGCGGCGTGGAGCCCCTCCTCGTCGGGGCGGTCGGTCGCCCAGGCGAAGTAGCCGTCGGGACGGACGAGGGCCGTGGTGCGTCGGTCGCCGTTCCAGCGCGCGTGGACGACGTGGCCGGGCACGTCCGCGTCCTGACCGGCCGGTGTGATCAGCACGAACCTGCCGCCGCGCTGGAGCTCGTTCAGCCGTCCTTCGGCCAGTTCGAAGTCGGGGGCGCGCCGTCCGGTCAGCTTGTGCGCGCCGCGTGGGGCCTTGTAGGCGATGCCGATCCCGGTGATCATGGACGCCGCTTTGTCGGCCAGCGGTCGGAAGTTGCTGATGACCGTTCCGGCCGCGCGGCGCAGCAGCCGGGCGGCGTAGCCGCGTAGCAGGGCGGCCCGCACCAGCGTTCCGCTCATCCGCAGCACCAGCTTGCCGACCGCGTGCCGTTCGGCCTGGTACGTGTCCAGCAACCGGTCGTCGGCGCCATCACGAAGCACGGCCACGAGCTTCCAGCTCAGGTTGGCGGCGTCCTGGAGGCCGGTGTTCATGCCCATGGCACCCGCGGGGGAGTGCACGTGCGCTGCGTCACCGGCGAGGAAGACCCGCCCGACGCGGTAGGCCGGGGCCTGCCGCTCGTCGCTGTGGAACCGGGACATCCACGGGATCTCGGTGATGCCGAAGTCGGTGCCGAAGTTCATCCGGAGCAGTTCCTCGACCTCGTCCGCCTCCAGCGGCGCGTCGTCGGGGAGCTGGTGGTGCCGGTTCCAGCCGGTCACCCGGTACAGGCCGTCGCCCATCTCGGTGAGCAGTGCGAACCCGTCTGGGACGGCGTTCACGACGAAGGGCAGATCCGGTGCCTCGGCGAGCCGGACGTCGGCCAGGATCAGCGAGCTGAGGATCGTCTCACCGGGGAAGGACTGGCCGATGGCAGGCCGGATCGCGCTGTGCACGCCGTCGGCGCCGACCAGGTAGGACGCGCGGAGCGTGGCGCCCGGCTGCCCGTGCTCGTCCTGGGTGTGGGCCGTGACGCCGTCGGCGTCCTGCTCCACCGCGACGACCTTGGTTTCGTACACGAAGGCGACGCCGGCCTCGCGGGCCCTGCGCTCCAGTACCTTCTCCACCTCGTACTGAGGGGTGAACAGGACGAACGGGTAGCGGGTGGGCAGTCGCGAGGGATTGAGCCTGGCCGCCTCGAACAGCGCCAGCCGGCTGATCGGGTGCCCGGTCGCCACGACCTCCTCGGCGATGCCGCGGGCGTCGAACTGCTCCAGCACCCTGGCGTGTACGACCAGCGCGCGGGACAGGTTGCTGACCTTGTGCGGGCGGCGCTCGACCAGCACGACCGACAGACCCGCCTCGGCCAGATCGCCGGCCAGCAGTAGTCCGGTCGGTCCGGCACCCACGACCAGGACATCGGTGTTGGTGACAGTGGGTGGCATGCGTCCCTCCAGAGCTTGGCAACGCTTGTTGGTCAACGTTTGTAGGCAAACGGTAGGACATCCGGCCGCAAACGTCAACAGGTGGTGGCACGATGCCTGCGGAATGTGGCGCGACCGGCCGCATCGGCGGCGGCGGTCCCGGCGCGCCTGGCGGAGGCATCCGGCGCCCCCGTCGCGATCGCCGGGAGGATCGCCGAGTCCGGCTCCGGTCGATTTGTCATGGCCGCGAACCTAGGAATCTCGCCGTCCTGGCCGCCTCCGTCACGTGACTGATGGGTATCCGGGGCGCTTCAGTCACGCGACGGAGGCGATCCGCGAGGGCCTCGGCCCAGCTTCGCCGTCGTGAACGGCTGCCTACTGGCGCTGGCGACGAGCAGGCGCGACCTGCCCTCAGGCCACGCCCGGGAGCCTGATCAGCTCGGCGCGGGAGGAGACACCCAGCTTCGGGAAGGCCTTGTACAGGTGGGAGGCGACCGTGCGCGGGCTCAGGAAGAGTTGCGCGCCGATCTCCCGGTTGGACGCACCGGTGACGGCCAGTCGTACCACCTGGAGCTCCTGCGGTGTCAGCACGGCCAGCGGATCTCCGGTGCGGGAACGATCGGGCAGGGAGAGCCCGGTGGCGCGCAGCTCGGCGGTGGCGCGGTCGGTCCAGGGCACCGCACCGAGCCGGGCGAAGGCCTCCATGGCGGCCTGGAGCTGGGTGCGAGCCTCGGCGCGGCGCCGGTGGCGGCGCAGCCACTCGCCGTAGACCAGACGGGTGCGTGCCTCGTCGAAGGGCTGCCTGCCCTCCGCGTGCAGGGCCATCGCCCGCTCGTACAGGTCCCCGGCCTCGCCGTCCGGGGCGAGCAGCGCGCGGACCCGGTGCAACACCGCGAGCGGCCTGGACCGGCCGGTCGCCTCGGCCCACTCCGTGTAGCGACGGAGATGGACTTCGGCACGCCGCGGATCCCCGACCCGGACTGCGGCCTCGATGTAGTCCGGCCAGAAACACCGCCACAGGAAGGCGTGGCGCGTGGGCCCGGACATCGCCCGGTCGATCCGGTCGAGCACCGCGTCGTGGCGGCCCAGCCCGAAGTCCAGAGCCGAGAGGGCGAACTCGGCCCACCAGGCTCCCGGCATCCACTTGCGGTGGTCGCCGTCCTGGATGGCTCGCGCGGCCATCGCCCGGCATTCCTCCTGCGCGCCGGCGACCGCGGACAGCCACGCGTGCACGCCCGCCAGGTAGCTGCGCCACTGCGGCCGGCCGACGTCGCCGGCCAGGTCCAGGCCCGCGGTCACGGTGGCTCGTGCGGAACGGTGGTGTCCGCTGACGAGCTGAGCGATGGCGAGGATCGTCATGGCCTGAGGCATCCGTCCCAGGCGTCCCTCCGCCCGGCAGTCCTCGACGAGCCGGGCCGAGCCGTCCAGCATGCCGTCGAGATCGGCGCTGACGACGCACTGGTGGGCGAGCAGGACGCGCAGCTCGAACGGTATGCGCTGGGGGTCGTCCGGCATCCGGTAGGTCAGCGTGGTCACGGCGGCGTCGCCCTCGAGGACCAGGCGGAAGGCGTGGGTGAAGGTGCGCAGCATGACGGCCGGCTCGTCGCCGTCCGGGCACAGCTCCTCGGTACGGCGGGCCAGTGCCAGCTGGTCGGGGTGGTTGACACTGGCCCAGGTGTAGTAGCAGGCCAAGCTGAGCAGTGACAGCCTGGCCGGCTGGTCCTCGGCCGCCTCGGCTCCCTCGTGCAGCAGCCGCACGCCGTGGAGCGGCCGACCCGCCTCCACCTCCAGCATCGCGCGCACGTGGGCGAGATCTGCCATGACGGCGCCTGCCGGGGTCGCCTCGGTGCGGTGGCGCGCCTTTTCCACCAGTTCCGCAGCGCGCTGCCACAGGCCGGCCTCGGCCGCGGCCGAGGCAGCGGCCGTCCACCGGCGCACGGCATGGCCGGGGTCGGCGGACAGTTCGGCGGCGCGTGCGTAGGCCGCCGACACCGCCATCTGCCCACCGCGCAGCCGCGCGCGCAGCGCCAGGCTCTCCAGCCTGCCGGCCACCTCCTCGTCGGGTTGCCGGGTGACGGCGGCCAGGTGCCAGGCTCGCCGGTCGTCGTCGACCGTCTCCGCCAGGGCCCGGTGCGCGGCCATCCGGGCCGCGATGTCGCAGGCCAGCAGTACTGCGGTGCGCACCAGCGGGTGGTGGAAGGCCACGCCCCCCGGGCCCACCCGGACCAGGCCGGCGCGCTCGGCTTCGGCGAAGTCGTCCAGCGAGGCACCGAGCAGACCGAGCGCGCGTGCGAGCACATCCAGCTCGTCGTGATCGTCGAGGGCCGCGACCAGCAGGCAGGCGCGGGTGGCGTCGGGGAGGTCCGATATCCGCTCGCGGAAACCGGTCAGCACCCTGTCGGTCACCGGCTGTGCCGTACCGAGGGAGAAGGACAGCGGGACGAGGGCGCCCCTGCGCTGCTCGGGGGTGAGCATGCGGGGCAACTCGATCAGCGCGAGCGGGTTGCCCCCGGCCTCGGCGACGAGTTGGTCGCGAACGGCAGGTGGCAGGTCGGCCACCCGCTCGGCGAGGAGCTTGTGGGCGGCCTCGACGTCCAGCTCACCCAGCCGCAACTCGGGCAACCCCCTCGCGGGAAACGCGCCCTCCCGCGCGGCGAACAACACGGTGACGGGCTCTGCATGCAGGCGGCGCGCGGCGAACAGCAGCGCGTCGGCCGACTCGCCGTCCAGCCACTGCGCGTCGTCGACCAGGCAGAGCACCGGACCTGCGGCCGACAGCTCCACCAGCAGGCTGAGCGTCGCGAGCCCGACGAGGAACCGGTCTCCCCGGGTGGCGCCGCCGAGGCCGAGCGCACCGCGCAGCGCGTCCGCCTGCTGCTGCGGCAGCGCCTCGAGGTGCTCGAGAACCGGGCGCAGCAGCAGGTGCAAGGCGGCGAACGGCAGATCCGCCTCGGACTCGACACCCGTGACCCGCAGCACCCGCGCGTGCGCACCCGCCGCGGAGGACGCCAGGAGAGCCGACTTGCCGATGCCCGCCACGCCACGTACCACCAGAGCGCCGGAGCGGCCTTCCAACAACTCGGCGACGACGGACAGCTCCACCTGACGCCCGTACAGCATGGCACTCCAAGAAACGGTGTTCACGGTGTGACGCGGGAGGGGAACGTATCGCCTGCCCGTGGCCAGGTCGGTGGGCCGGTGTTCCGTGCGACTGCAGCGATGTCCACGACTTCAGGACGGGGCAGCGCCGGGCATCGTGAGCCGTACGGAGAGTGATCCGGCCCACCCGACGAGCCTGTCCGGAACGGCGGTGCAGAGAGTGTCGATCTACATCAGACCGTGGCGTGGTCGGTGGTGGGTGCGGTCTCCGCGGTGGCGTCGAGGTTCGCGCGCAGGGCGTCGACCTTGGCGGTGGCGTAGGCGTGCGCGTCCGATCCGAGCAGCAGGCGCAGCGGGCCCTCACCACGCACGACTTCGTCGATGATGGCCGCGGCTCCCTTGACAGGGTCGCCGAGCTGGGCGCCCTGCAGCTTCAGGTGGTTCTCGGTCATCTCGCGGATGCCCGGGTAGGCGTCGGTGGCACGGGTGGGCAGCGCGAGGGAGTCCCTGGTGAGGAAGCTGGTGCGGAAGTAGCCCGGCTCGACGATGGTGACCTCGACACCGAATTCGGCGACCTCGGTGGCGAGCGCCTCGCTGAGACCTTCCAATGCGAACTTGCCGGCGCAGTAGAGGCCCCAGCCCGGAACGGCGGTCAGTCCGAGGACCGACGAGACGTTGACGATGTGCCCGCTCTTCTGCTCGCGCAGGAGCGGCAGCGTGGCGCGCAGGACGTTCCACACGCCGACGACCTGGACGTCGAGCATGTCGCGGACCTCGGCGGCGCTGGTCTCCTCGACCGCGGCCAGGAAGCCGTACCCGGCGTTGTTGACCACGACGTCGAGGCCGCCGAACCGCTCGACGGTCTGGTGGACGGCCTGCTCGACGGCCGCCTCGTCACGCAGGTCGACGGTCAGGGGGAGGAGCCGCGACGTGTCGACGCGGCCGTCGAGCGCCGACAGCAGCCGCTCGGTGGAGCGCGTCGTCGCCGCGACGTGGTCGCCGCGCTGCAGCAGCTGGGTGACCAGCTCGATGCCCAGGCCGCGGGAGGTGCCGGTCACGAACCAGGTTGCCGGTCGATTCGACGGGAAGCTCATGGTCGTCCTTTCCTATTCACTGGAGGCGCCTCAAGGGGTTTTGGGCGTGGCTCCAGACTCGCTTGCGGGAGTTGCTTCCGGGGGCTCATCTCGCGCCCTGCGCGGCCTCGGACTCGGCAACCTAGGACGCACAGGTCCAGTTGCGGGGAGGGGACATCGGGGAGAATGAGCTCTGTGGCAGGGACGAACCGGGAACTCGCCGATTTCCTGCGGCGGGCTCGCAGCCAGGGCGACCCAGCACGTGCCGGGTTGCCGCCGGACGGGCGCGTGCGTCGCGTGCCGGGCCTGCGCCGCGAGGAGGTCGCGCTGCTGGCCGGGGTGTCCACCGACTACTACGCCCGCCTCGAGCAGGGGCGGCGCATCACGCCCTCACCGGCCGTGGTCGAGGCCATCGGTCGTGCCCTCGGTCTCGACGACGCGGGACGAGCGCACCTGGAAGACCTGATCGGGCTGAGCGCAGCACCGGCTCGTCGACGTTCCCGTGCCGTCCAGCGCGTCCGCCCCGGGCTCTACCAGCTGCTCGACGCCCTCGACGGCGAACCCGCCCTGATCCTCGGACGCCGCACCGACGTCCTGGCCGCCAACCGGATGGCCAGGGCGTTGTTCACCGACTTCGACCTCCTGCCGCCGGGCCGGCGCAACTACGCCCGCTGGATGTTCCTCGACGAGGACGCCCGGTCGCTGTTCGTGGACTGGGGCGATCAAGCTCGAGCAGCGGTCGAGAACCTGAGGTTCGACGTCGGCCGCGACCCCGACGACCGCGCCACCAACGAGCTCGTGGCCGAACTGCGCGAACACAGTCGCGAGTTCGACCAGTGGTGGGTGCAGCACCGGGTCCACCAACGCACCCACGGCTCGAAACGCCTGCGTCATCCACTCGTCGGGGATCTCACCGTCGAGTACGAGACCCTCACCCTGCCCGGCGACCCCGACACGACCCTGTTCGTCTACACCACCGAACCCGACTCGCCCTCACGGCGGGCCATGGACATCCTCGCCAGCTGGGCGGCGTCCGGACCCAGCACCGGCAGCCGGCACCAGGGCGACGGGCCGGGGAACGCCACGCGTCACTGACGAGCGGATCATCGGCGCTGCCGACCGCTCATGTCGTCAGGGCCGGCGCTGAGGTTTTCGCGCCTACCCGGCCCGGCAGGTCTGATTCGACGGCCCGGCAACTCGTATCAGGGACCGGTGTGAAGACATCGTCGAACCAGCCCGGGGGGACGGGCGAGGGGAAACCGCGATGAGGCACATCGTCGTCTGCTGCGACGGCACGTGGAACCGGGCGGACCAGGCCAGGGACGGCGTGCCGACCCCGACCAACGTCCGGGTCTTCCACAACCTGCTCGCCGACACCGCCCAGGACGGGACGCGGCAGGTCGCACGGTACTTCTCCGGGGTCGGTGCCGACGGCTCGCTGCTGTCGCGCACCTTCGACGGTGGGACCGGGCGCGGGCTGTCCCGCAACATCATGAACGCCTACCTCTGGCTCGCGAACACCTACGAGCCCGGCGACCTCATCTCGGTCGTCGGCTTCAGCCGCGGTGCCTACACGGTGCGCAGCCTCGTCGCCATGCTGACGTCGTGCGGGCTGGCGCGGGTCGCGGCACCGGGCAGCGGAGCGCCGGGAGGTGCGTGGGACGTCGTGCGCCGCGTCTACGAGGACGGCTACGTGCCCGGCGTCGGGCGACGCGACCGGGCCTGGCACGCCGGCACCACGTTCTTCCCCGATTTCGGCCCACCCGCCGACGCGGCGGACCGGGCGGCGCTCGGCGCCAGGATCGAGTTCCTCGGGGTGTGGGACACGGTCGGCTCGCTCGGGATCCCGGACTTCTTCGGGCTCCTCAACCTCGCCGACGACGACGCCGGCTACGCCTTCCACGACACCCACCTCAACCCCGGGGTGCGGTGCGCCCGACACGCGGTGGCACTGGACGAACGGCGCGGGCCGTTCGCGCCGACCCTCTGGACCACACCGAGCGGCCAGCCCCTCCAGGACGCCGATCGGGTGCAGCAGCTGTGGTTCCCCGGCTGCCACAGCGACGTCGGCGGCGGCTACCGGGAGAGCGGGCTGTCCGACGGCGCGCTGCGGTGGATGATCGACGAGGCGGGCGCGCACACCTCGCTCGCGTTCTCGTCGCAGGCGAAGGAGATCGAGGGCGATCCGTTCGACGTGCTGCACGACAGCTGCGTCGGCCCGTACCAGCGGATCAGCCCGACACCCCGCAGCGTGCCCCGCATCCGGCCGGAGTCGGACCGGGTGCACGACTCGGCGCTGCGTCGCTGCCTGCAGCCGCCCGCCCGGCAGGATCCGTACCGCCCCTCCGTCGAGCTCGAACCGGGTCAGCGGCGCACCGCCGAGATCTTCGCGCACCTGCCGTGGTGCGAGACCGGTGTCTACGTCCGAGACGGCTGCACCTACCGGCTCACCGCCTGCGGTGAGTGGATCGACAAGGACGAGGTGGCCGGCCCCGACGGGATCGACGAACCGTCGTTCGTCGGGCGGATGGCCTACGGCCTCGGCGCCGTCGCGGACTCGATCGAGGTGCAGCTGCGCACCCTCACGCAGAACCCGCTCGCCGAGCTGCCGCTCTCGAAGAGGTTCGACGGGCCGGGGGCGCGGTGGATGCAGCTGGTCGTCGTGGTGGCGAACGGCGGGTTCGACGGCGCCGGCAACCAGCTCCCGCACCAGGTGCTGGGGGTCGGGCGGGGGCCGCGGACGCTGCGGGTACGGGGCGAGGGCTACCTCTACGCCTTCGCCAACGACGCGTGGGGGATGTACTCGAACAACCGGGGGAGCGTCGAGCTCACCGTGGAACGCACGGCCTGCTGATCGTCATCTGCGGGAGTCGTCCAGGTACTGCAGGAGCTCGTGCGCGGCGAGCTCGATGTCCTTGTGGCCCCACTCGGCGGCTCGGTAGTGGCAGGAGATGATCCCCATCCGATGGATGCGCGTGTAGTCGCCGAAGACGAAGGCGTAGCGCCGTTTGGTGTCCTCGGCCGCGCCGTCGGTGAGGCCGAGGTGCCAGGCGCCGTACTCGTCCCAGGTGTGGGTCTTGAGGTAGCGGGTGCCGTCGGCGGCGGAGGGCTGGACGTCTCCCCAGCGGCTCCGCAGGACGTAGCGGCGGGCGTCGATGAGGTGGTGGGCGTGGTCGACCGCGGCGTCGTTGACCCGGTACTTCGGCATGCGCTGATGGTGGCGTAGGGGAGTCGCTCGTGCAGGACCTCGCCGCCGGTGCCGTCAGCGGGCGGCCGGCGCGCCGGTCGAGCCGCGCACCAGCAGCTTCGCCTGCAGCTGCACGTGGACGGTGCGGCCGTCGCGGGCACCGGTGATCCGGTCGAGCAGCCGGCGGCCCGCCCGCGTTCCCAGGTCGTACGTCGGCTGCTCGACGATCGTCAGCTCCGGCCGGACGAGCGTGGTCCACGGCTCGTCGTCGAACCCCACCAGCGACAGCTGGTCGGGCATGCGCAGGCCGCGGTCCTGGGCCGCGCGGAACGCGCCGGAGGCGAGGACGTTGTCGGTGCACAGGATCGCGGTCGGCGGGTCGTCCCGGGCCAGCAGCCGGATGGTGGCGTCGTAGGCGGAGTCCCGGTCGTAGCGCGCCGACCCGATCAGCCCCTCGTCGATCTCCAGGCCGGCGGCGCCGATCGCGCGCAGGTAGCCGCGCAATCGAACCGCGCTCGGGAACAGCCCCTTGCGCCGGTTGCCCGCCCCGCGCAGCCCGGCGAGCCGGTCGCCCGCCTCGGTCACCACGCCGATCCGCCGGTGGCCGAGCTCGAGCAGGTGCGCCACCGCATCCGCTGCGGCCTGCTCGTTGTCGATCGTGACGCTGTCGGCGTCGGCCACACCGGCCACCTGCCGGTCGAGGAGCACAATCGGCACGCCGAGGTCGATCGCGTGCTTGAGATGGGCTCCCTGGGAGGGTTGTGCGGCCGCGACGATCACGCCGTCGACCCGCTTCTCCGACATCACGGTGATCGCCCGGCGCTCGGCCTCGACCGCGCTCCCGGTGTTGGCGAGCAGCACCTCGAAGCCCGCGGGCTGGACCACGTCGGTGACGCCGCGCAGCGCGGTGGCGAAGAACGGGTTGGCCACGTCGGTGACGACCACGCCGATGGTCTGCGTGCTGCCGGTGATCATGCTGCGGGCGAGGCCGTTGGTCCGGTACCCCAGCTCGGCGGCAGCGGCGAGCACCCGCTCCCGGGTGCCGGCGCGCACCTGCCCGTACCCGCCGAGGGCGCGCCCCGCGGTTGCGGTGGACACGCCCGCCGCCCGCGCCACGTCGATCAGGGACGGTGAGGCCGCCCGGTGCGTCGTCATGTGCGGCTCTCCCCCCGTGGCGGTCCCGGACCGCCGCGGATTCTGCGCGATCCCTTGACGCACCCTACTACGGACTGAGAACCTTCTCGCCCAGCAGCACTGAGAAGGTTCTCAACCACGGATGGGCTCGCGGAATGACACTTCGGATCGGCGTCGACACCGGTGGCACGTTCACCGACGTCTGCGCACTGGACGAGCGGACCGGACGGCTCCACGTGCGCAAGGTGTCGAGCACCCCCGACGACCCCGCTCGGGCGATCGTCGACGGCGTCTCCCGCATCCTCGACGACGTGGGCGGGCGCGACCTCGGCGACGTCACCTACTTCGCGCACGGCACCACGGTCGGGACCAACGCCCTGCTCACCGAGCGCGGCGCCCGCACGGGCCTGCTGACCACCGCGGGGTTCCGCGACCTGCTGGAGCTCGGGCGCGGCAGGCGCCCCGCCCTGTACGACCTGCAGGCCGACAAGCCCGCGGCCCTCGTCGCCCGCGACCTGCGGCTGGAGGTCGACGAGCGGGTCCGCCACGACGGGCGGGTGGAGCGGGCGGTCGATCCCGCGCAGGTCCGCGAGCTCGCGCTTCGACTGCGCGGCCACGGCGTCGAGGCGGTGGCGGTGTGCTTCCTCTACAGCTTCGTGCACCCCGAGCACGAGCGGGTGGTGGAGCAGATCCTCGCCGAGGAGCTGCCCGGCGTGTACGTGTCGGTCTCCTCCGCCGTGCTGCCGGAGTTCCGCGAGTACGAGCGGCTGTCCACCGTGGTCGTCAACGCCTACATCGGGCCGGTCGTCGCGCGCTACCTCGCCCGCCTGCGGACCCGGCTGTCCGAGCTCGGGCTGCGTGCGGTGCCGCACGTCACCCAGTCCAACGGCGGGATCATCCCGTTCGAGGCGGCCGAGCGGATGCCCTCCCGGATGGTCCTGTCCGGCCCCAGCACCGGCGTGGTCGGCGCGGCGGAGATCGCGAGGGCCGCGGGCTACCCGGACATCATCACGTTCGACGTCGGCGGTACCTCGTCGGACGTCTCGCTCGTCCAGGACGGCGTACCGAAGATCACCAGCGGTACCGAGATCGACGGTCGGCCGGTCCGCGCCCCGATGCTGGACATCCACACCGTCGGCGCGGGTGGCGGATCCATCGCCTGGATCGACGCGGGCGGCGCGCTGAAGGTCGGCCCGGCCAGCGCGGGGGCCGACCCGGGGCCCGCGTGCTACGGGCGCGGCAGCGAGCCGACCGTCACCGACGCGAACGTCGTGCTGCAGGTGCTCAACCCGGAGTACCTCCTGGACGGTCAGATGCGGATCGACGCCGAGGCGGCGCGGCGCGCGGTGGCCGGCGTGGCCGAGCCGCTCGGGCTGGACGTGCTCGACGCGGCACAGGGCATCGTGCGGGTCGTCACCGCGAACATGGCGCGGGCCATCCGGGTCATCTCCGTGCAGCGGGGCTACGACCCGCGGGACTACGTGCTCGTACCCTTCGGCGGCGCAGGCCCGCTGCACGCCGTGCGCCTCGCCCGCGAGCTGGGCATGCGCACCGTGCTCGTGCCGGAGACGCCCGGTGCGCAGTGCGCCGCCGGCCTGCTCATGACCGACATCCGGGCCGACTTCCTGCGCACCCGCATCGTCCCGCTGGCCGCGGCGCAGACGGCGGTGGCCGAGGTGACGGAGGTGTTCGCCGGGCTGGCCGGTTCGGCGACGGCGTGGCTGGCCGAGGAGAACGTGCCCGCCGAGCGGCGCCTGATCGAGCGCTGGGCCGAGATGCGCTACGTCGGGCAGAACTACGAGCTGCCGGTGCAGGTGCCGGACGGCGAGATCACCGCCGCCACCGTCGACCAGATGACCAAGCGCTTCGCCGCGGAGCACGAGCGGATGTACGGCTACTCCGCCCAGGAGGAGGAGGTCCAGGTCGTCACGTTCCGGCTGCGGGCCATCGGTCAGGTGGCGCGGGCGGAGCTGGACCGCGTCCCGCTCGGTGGAAGCGACGCCGCGGCCGCGGTGCGCGCGACGCGGCAGGTCTACCTGCCGGAGAGCGGCGGGCACACCGAGTGCCCGGTGTACGACCGGAGACGCCTCGCGCCCGGCCACCGGATCGCAGGCCCGGCCGTCATCGAGCAGATGGACACCACCACGTTGCTGCTGCCCGGCGACGTGGCCACCGTCGACGAGCTCCGCAACCTGGTCGTGGCGGTGGGCTCATGAGCGCGGACAACGAGAGGAAGACCATGCAGGACCCGGTGCTGATCGAGGTGATCGGCTCGGCCTTGTCGTCCATCGTCGAGGAGATGGGCGAGACGCTCGTGCGCGCCGCCTACTCCACCAACATCAAGGAGCGCCGCGACTGCACGGCCTCGGTGTTCGACGCCCGCGGCCGCATGCTCGCCCAGGACGAGGGCGGCTCGCCGCTGCACCTCGGCTCGCTGATGGGCATCGTGGACGAGATCACCCGGCGCTACCCGTTGGAGACCATCGACGACGGGGACACGTTCATCGGCAACGACCCGTTCACCGGCGGTGGCTCGCACCTGCCGGACATCGTGCTGGTGTCGCCGGTGTTCGTTGGCGGTGAGATCACCGCGTGGGTGGCCAACCTCGCCCACCACGCCGACTTCGGCGATCGCGGGCACGCGCACATCTTCCAGGAGGGCCTGCGGATCCCGCCGGTGCGGCTGGAGCGTCGGGGCGAGCTGCAGACCGACCTGTTCGAGCTGATCCTGCTCAACTGCCAGGTGCCGCACGAGCGCAAGGCCGACCTACGCGCCCAGATCGCGGCCAACCGCCTGGCGTGCACGCGGTTCGCCGAGCTGTGCGACCGGTACGGGCGCGACACGCTCGTCGCGGCGGGCGAGGCGCTGCTCGACTACACCGAGCGCCGGACCCGCGCCGCGATCGCGAAGGTTCCGGACGGCCGCTACGCGTTCACCGACCTGTTCGACTGCCCGGAGCTGGACGAGGAGCTCGAGCTCGGGGTCACGGTCACCGTGCGCGGCGACGAGGTGGCCTTCGACTTCACCGCGCCGCCGCAGGTGCGGGCCAGCGTCAACGTCGTGTGGACCGCGCTGCACGCGGCCGTCTACTACTCGCTGAAGACGCTGGTCGACCCGGACATCGTGCCGAACGCCGGGCTGCACCGGCCGGTGACGATCAGCGCACCGCGCGGCTCGGTGCTGGACTGCGTCGAGCCCGCCGCGGTGAACGGGCGCAGCGAGACCTGCCAGCGGGTGGTCGACCTGATCCACGGGGCGCTGGCCTGCGCGGTTCCGGAAACCGTCACCGCGGCCAGCAACGGGGCGAACACCGGCGTGCACTTCTCCGGGGTGAACAGCCGCACCGGTCGCTACTTCGTCTACCTGGAGACGATCGGCGGCGGCTGCGGGGCCCGGCTCGGCAAGGACGGCATGGACGGCGTCCAGGTGCACATGACCAACACCAGCAACCTGCCGGTGGAGGCGCTGGAGACCGAGTACCCGCTCGTGGTCGAGGAGTACGCGCTCATCGACGACTCCGGGGGCACCGGCCGCACCCGCGGCGGCATGGGCATCCGGCGCACCGTCCGCGTCGAGGAGCGCGATGTGCACTTCTGGCTCGACACGTCGCGGCAGCGCTCGCAGCCGTGGGGGCTGGACGGCGGCGGGCCCGGCGCCTCTGCAGGCGTTGAGCTCTCCGACGGGGCGCAGCCGATCTCCCACGGCTACACCCGCCTGCAGCCCGGTGACCGGGTCTCGGTGTGCACGGCCGGCGCCGGCGGCTACGGCCCGCCCGCCGACCGGGATCCCGAGGAGGTGCGCCGGGACCTGGCCGAGGGCCGCATCTCGGCGGAGACGGCGAGGACCGTCTACGGGATCGCGCCGTGAGCGGCCGCTCGACGCCCGTGCGTACCGCCGTCATCGGCTTCGGCGTGTCCGGGCGGGTCTTCCACGCCCCGTTCCTCGCCTGCGACGAGTCGTACTCGCTGGACCACATCGTGACCGGCGACCCGGAGCGGGCCCGCCAGGCGCAGCAGGCGCACCCGGGCGCGACCGTCCTCGCCGATCCGGCGGAGCTGTTCGCCCGGGCGGGCGAGGTCGACCTCGTGGTCGTCGCGACGCCGCCGCAGACCCACGTCCCGCTCGCAACGGCCGCGCTCGACCACGGCCTGCACGTGGTGGTGGACAAGCCGTTCGCGCCCACGAGCGCGC
Source organism: Pseudonocardia cypriaca (assembly GCF_006717045.1). Taxonomy (NCBI): domain Bacteria; kingdom Bacillati; phylum Actinomycetota; class Actinomycetes; order Pseudonocardiales; family Pseudonocardiaceae; genus Pseudonocardia; species Pseudonocardia cypriaca. Next base: position 427,616 of record NZ_VFPH01000002.1, on the reverse strand, counting down.
AGGGTGCCGCCCTGATCGAGCACGCCCGGGCGGCCGGGCGCCTGCTGACCGTGTTCCAGAACCGGCGCTGGGACGGTGACTTCCGCACCCTGCGCCGTCTCGTCGACGGCGGTGACCTCGGCGACGTGCACACGTTCGAGTCCCGGTTCGAGTGGTGGAAGCCGCAGGGCTTCCGCGGCTGGAAGGCCACCACCCGCATCGCCGACGGCGGCGGGATCCTGTTCGACCTCGGCACCCACCTGATCGACCAGGCATGCGTGCTGCTCGGGCCGGTCGAGGACGTGTGGGCCGACGTCGTTCGCCGGGCGCCCGGCCACGAGGGCGACGGCGACGACGACACGATGGTCGTCCTGCGGCACGCGAACGGCAGCCGGTCGCGGCTGTACATGTCCGGCCTTGCCGCGGCGCCCGCGCCGCGGTTCCACGTCCTCGGCTCCCGGGCCGGCTACACGAAGTGGGGCCTCGACCCGCAGGAGGCGGCGCTCGTCGCGGGTGGGTGGCCGAGCGACCCGGACTTCGGCCGTGAGCCGCAGGACAACCGCGGCACGCTCGGCGTCCCCGGCGACACCCGGCGGGTCGAGCCCGAACGGGGTGACTACGGGCAGTTCTACCGGCTGCTCGCCGCCGCGCTCGCCGGCGATGGCGAGCTCCCGGTCGACCCCCGGGACGCGGTGACCGTCCTGCAGATCATCGAGCGGGCCCACGGCCGCTGCGCGCAGCGCTGACCCCGACCTACGAGGAAGAGGTGGATCTACCCATGTCCCGAGCCGACGGACCCGCGAAGCGCGTCGTGGTGGTGGGCGGCGGCATCATCGGCGTCTCCACGGCCACGCACCTGCAGCGGGACGGGGCCTCGGTCGTGCTGGTGACCGAGGGCGAGCCGGCCGACGGAGCGTCCGGGCGGTCGCTGTCGTGGCTGAACTCCGCGGGCGCCCGGTCGCAGCCCTACCACGCGCTGCGGATGGCCGGCATCGACCGCTACCGCACCCTGTTCGCCGCCGACCCGGACCGGGAGTGGCTGCACTTCGACGGCGGCCTCTCCTGGGCGGCGGCCGGCAGGCGCGCCGAGGTCGAGGACCGGCACCGCCACGAGGTGGCGCACGGCTACGACTCGCACCTCGCCGAGCCCGCGGAGGCGGCCGAGCGGGTCCCCGGCGTCGCCCCGGCGGCGATCGGTGAGGTTGCGGTGCACAACCCCGGCGAGGGCTGGGTGTCGCTGCCGCACCTGATCGAGCACCTGATCGGCGAGCTCACCCGGCTCGGCGGAGACGTGGTCCGGCAGGCGGGCCGGGCGAGCGTCGTGGCGCAGCACGGTGCCGCGCGCGGCGTCACCACGACCAGGGGCCACCGGTTCGACGCCGACGCCGTCGTCGTGGCCTGCGGAGCGGACACGCCCGCGGTCGTGGCCGAGCACGGGGTGCACATCCCGGACCGCTCGCCGCTGTCCATGCTCGTGCTCACCGAGCCGGCGCGGACCGGGATGCGATCGGTCCTCAACACGCCCCGGGTGGCGATGCGGCCCAACCCCGGCGGCACCTACGCGCTCGACCACAGCTGGTACGAGGACCGCATCGTCGAGACCGGCGACGGGTGCACGATCGACGAGTCGGTCGTGAAGGAGCTCGTGGCCGAGGCGTCGGCCGTGCTGGCGGGCGGCGAGGAGCTGTCCGCCGCCTCCTGGAAGCTGGGCCGCAAACCGATCCCGGGCGACGGGGAGCCGGTGTTCGGGGAGCTCGCGGAGCTGCCCGGTTGTGTCGTCGCGTTCACCCACTCCGGCGCCACGCTCGGACTCATCGCGGGTGAGCTCCTGTCCTACGAGATCCTCAGCGGTGCCCGGCACCCGATGCTGGCGGCCTTCCGGCCCGAGCGCTTCCGCCGCTGACCCCTTTCCGTTCCCCGACGGCGGGCCAGTGCGGCCCCGGCGCCAAGGAGAAGACTGTGACCACCAACGACATCCGGGAGACCGCGCCTGCCGGCGATCCGGGCCCGGACCTGCGCGCGCGGCGCAAGGTCCTCCTGTCCGCGATGCTCGGCAACGTCGTCGAGTACTACGACTTCAGCCTCTACGGCACCCTGGCGGTGATCATCTCTCGCCAGTTCTTCCCGAGCGGGGATCCCGTGGTCGGGCTGCTGTCGGCCTACGCCGGTGTGGTGCTGGCCTACGCGCTGCGGCCCGTGGCGGGCATGGTGCTGGGGCCCCTCGCGGACCTCAAGGGCCGGCGCTTCGTGCTCATCCTGACGCTGGTGGTGATGAGCATCGGCACCGCGGGCATCGGGTTGATGCCCACCTACGCGGCGATCGGCATCGCGGCACCGATCCTCGTCCTGTTCTGCCGGGTGCTGCAGGGCATCGGGGCGAGCGTCGAGTACACCACCGCGGCCAACTTCATCTTCGAGCACGAGCGGGGCAACCGGCGCAACTACCTGGCCGGCCTGAGCGTCGCCTCCACGTCGGTCGGCCCGCTGCTCGCCACTCTGGTCTCCTTCCTGCTCATCACGGCGATGCCGGCCGAGGCGTTCGACGCGTGGGGCTGGCGCATCCCGTTCCTGCTGGCCATCCCGATGGCGCTGATCGGCGTCTACATCCGCCGGCACGTCGACGAGACGCCGCAGTTCAGGGAGATGGCCGCGCTCGCCGAGCAGAACAAGGTCGAGCAGACCCCGTTCCGCACGGCCGTGCGCGAGCACTGGGGCGCCATGCTCCGGGCGATCGGGCTCGGCGCCGGGCAGCGGGTCGGTTCGTTCGTCATCCAGGCCTACTTCGTGACCGCGATGATCAACGCCGGGTTCGGGGCGTCGAACGCCCTGCTGGCGTCCCTGCTCACCTACGCGATCGGCCCGTTCCCCGCGGTGTGGGGCGGCAAGCTCGCCGACCGCTACGGCGGCAGGGTTCCGCTGATCGTCGGCTACGGCCTGTTCGTCCTGCTCACGGTGCCCACGTTCCTGGCGATCGGCTCCGGATCGCTGACGCTGGCCGTGATCGCGGTCGTGGCGTTCACGTTCATCAACAACTTCGTGGGGGCCCCGCTCACGACCGCCTACGTGATGAGCTTCCCGCCCGAGGTGCGGGGCAGCGCGTCGGCGCTGAACTACAACATCGGCACCACCGCACTGGGGTCGACGGCAGGTCTGATCGCGGTGTGGCTGTTCGGCGTGACCGGCACCAACGCGGCCTTCGGCTGGTACATGACGGCCATCTGCGTCATCTCGATCCTGGTGGCGGTCTTCGCGATGCCCGCCGCGGTGGACGAGCACCGTCGCACGGCTCCCGCGAGGAGCTGATGGACCGGCAGACCGCGGCCGAACTGGCCCGGCACGCCCGGTACGGGCCGAAGGCTCCCGTCGCGGGCGAGCGCGGTGCGGTGGTGACGTCGCACCCGCTCGCTACGCGGGCCGGCCTCGACGTCCTGCGCGAGGGCGGTACCGCGGGTGACGCGGCACTGGCCGCCGCGGCCACCCAGCTGGTCGTGGAACCGCACATGACCGCGCCGACCGGCGGCCTGGCGCTGCTGTACCGGGACGGACGGACCGGCGAGGCGAGCTACCTCAACGGCAACGTCGCGGCCCCGCTCGCGCCGCTGCCCGGGTTCACCGGCGCGGACCTGACCACCGGCCGCGGCGTGCCGGTTCCCGGCTGGTGGCCGGCGTTCCGGGCGGCGCACGAGCGGTTCGGGGCGCTGCCCCGGGCACGGCTGCTGCAGGCGGGGATCGACCTGGCCCGCGACGGCTTCGCGGTCAACCCGTACCTGTTCGGCGAGATGTACGCCCGGCGGGCCGAGCTGGGCGCGCACGAGCAGTCCCGGGAGGTGTTCCTACCGTCCGGCAGTCTCGTCGGGCCGGGGGAGATCCTGCGCCAGGAGCGGGTGGCGCGCACCCTGGAGCGGCTGCGCGACGACGACATGGACTACTACCTCGGCGACTTCGCCAGTGCGTTCGCCGCGGAGTGCGGACGCGGCGGCGGGGTGATCACCCCGGCCGACTTCGAGGAGTACCGGGCGATGTGGTCCGCGCCGCTGCGCGGCACCTACCGCGGAGCGGAGATCCTCGCCGCCGCCCCACCCGACGACGGCGGCGGCCAGCTCATCGAGGCGCTGAACCTGCTGGAGCTGTTCGACCTCCCGGCGTGGGGCCCCGCGCACGAGTCCGTGGAGACGCTCGACCTCCTGGTGGCCGTGCACAACGAGGTGTACTACGCGCCGCCGCGCACCGCCTCGACGGACGTCGAGGCGCTGTTGTCGAAGGAGCACGCCGCGAGGCGGGTGGCACGGCTGGGCACCCCACCCGGGCCGGCCGCGGTGCCCACGCCGGGCACGATCCACGTCACGGTCGTCGACGAGCACCGCAACATCGCTTCGCTCACGCACTCGCACATGGCCTCGCCGTGGGTGAACGGCCTGTTCGCCGAGGGCTTCCAGCTCTCCGGCGGCGGGTCGTTCTTCCAGCGTGGCATGCCGTGGCCGGGGGAGCGGGCCACGGTGTACCTCGCGCCGAACATCGTGCTGCGCGACGGGGTGCCGGTCGTGGCGTCCGGTTCGCCGTCGGTATCCCTGGTCGCTTGCGTGCTGCAGAACCTCGTCCACCTGCTGGACTTCGGCCTGCCCATCGAGCAGGTCGTGGCGCTGCCGCGGTTCGGGGTGCGGCCGCACGAGCCGGCGGCGGGCTGGCTGCCCGGGGTGACCCTCGAGCACGGGTTCGCACCGGCCGTCGAGCGGGAGTTCCGCAAGCGTTGCACCGAGCGCGGCCGGTGGCTGAAGGACCTCGGGCCGTGGCACTCGTTGACCGGCAACTTCGAGGCCGTCACCGTGGACGCCGGCGCGGGGGTGCTGCGGTCGTGCGCCGACCCGCGGCGCAACGGCGCCGCCGGGGCGTACTGACCGCGGCAGGACGGCGGGGTGCTCCTCCAGCACCGCACCGGCCCGCCCGTGGTGGTCAGAGTTCCGCCGTGGAGACGTTCATCCTGGGCATCTCGTAGGTGAGCTTGCCGCCGCCCTTGATCTCCTTGGCGTCGGAGGTGGTGTGACCCATGGCCGCGAGCGCGGACTCGGGGACCCCGACAGGCGTACCCGTGGCGGTCCATCCGACCACGAAGTAGCACATGTCGAGCTCGTTGATGCAGAGGAGCGGGTAGGCCTGCGGGGTGGCGATGAGCGGGGCGTCGGGCAACGTCGGGCTCCGATCCAGACGGTGACGGCGAGCGTGGTGGTGTCCCGGGTCGTGCGGTTCGCGTCGCCGATGGGGAGGAGCCGGCGGCGTACGCGGCGCCCGCGACGACGAGGGCAGGCTCCAAGAACGACACGGCGGGCCGGGGCTGCCGGTTCACGACGGCTCCGGGTTCCGTGCCACGTCGGCGAGCACGTCAGCCGTAACGACCGAGGATCGTCCGGCGAGCATGGGTGTGCCCCCCAGCCCCGTGCGGCGCCGCGAGAGCTCCCCGAGACGGCCGCCGTTCCTCGCAAGGAGTTCTGCGCGTGCCCCGTCCTGCTCGTGTTCTGGCCGTCTCCGGTGCCCTCGTCGCCGCAGGCGTGGTCGTGGGGGGCACCGCCCATGCCGCCGTTTCCGCCGCTCAGCCCGTCGAGGAGGCGGTCGAGTTCCGGGTTCAGCCGGCCGAGCACGGATCGGGCATCCAACTGATCTGCATGGCGGACGGCACGGTCACCACGACGCCCCCGCGGCCCACGCAACCGCCGCTGAGGACACGACCACCGCGGCCGGATCCCACCACCGAACCGACCACCGAGAAGCCGACCGAAGAACCCGTCCCGGCCGGTGGTGTCCTGCCCCTCGGGCAGTCCTGATCGCCCGCCGCTGCCTCGGCCGGACCGCCGCGGTCGCGATGTCCCGGTCGCGATGTCCGTCACCGGTTCGGAGCGTCCCGCCACGGCGAGGTGAACGCGTACCCGGCTCGACGATGCGCCGCGAGGGCGGCGTCGACCATCCAGACAGGAGACACCGCGATGTCGGACCCGAACTACTCGCCCAAGCATTCGTACGGTGGCTCGGAGCAGCCGTACGAGCTGCCCGAGGGGCTCACGTCCGAGGAGTGGGCGGCTGCTGACACCGCAGTTGCCCGGATGCGCGCCGAGCGGGACGTCGCCGAAGCGGACGCCCAGGGCCCCGTCGTGGCCGACCCGTACTGGCCCGAGTCGCCGTACGATCACGTCCCTCCGCTGACGCAGCCCGCCGCTCCGGCGGTGAGGAACGGCCCGGGACTGGCCGCCGCGATCCTCGCACCCATCGGCGTCCTGTTCGGTCTCGTCCCGCTGACCGGGTTCGTCGCCGTGATCTGCGCCCTGGTCGCCATTCCGCTCGCCCTCGTCGGCTGGTCCCGGGTCCGCAGGGGCAGGGCAACCAACGGGAAGACCGCGATGACCGGTCTGGTCCTGGGGGCGGGCGCGTTGGCGCTCGGTGTCTGGGGGATCACCATCGTGTTCGCGGCGGTGGACCAGCTCGCCGAGGACCTGTCCGGCCCGGCACCGGTCGCCGCTCCGGTGGTGCCCCGCCCCGCTGGGCAGCAGCCCGCCGTCGAGGCGGAGCAGCCGGCCGCCGCGGCCGGGGCGGTGACCGCGGGGTTCGGGCAGCGGGTCACCTTCGACGACGGGCTCGCCGTCGAGGTCACCGCACCCCAGCTGTACGAGCCGAGCCGGTATGCGGCGGGCCACGACGGTGACCGCGCCGTCAACATCGCGATCACCGTGGTCAACGGGTCCGGCGAGCCGTACGACGCCGTGATGACGATGGTGAACGCCACGCACGGTGGTCGCCAGGTGTCGAGGATCTACGACAGCGCGAACGGTGGCAGCGAGAACCCCGCCGGGACGGTGCTGCCCGGCAAGTCGACCACGTTCACCGTCGCGTTGTCCCTCGGGGAAGCCGTGGGCGAGCTGCAGCTCGAGGTCTCCCACGGTTTCCTCGGCAAGCCGGCCATCTTCGTCGGGCAGGTGTGACGTGGGCACCGAGGCGACGGCGACGATCATCAGCGGGGTGCTCGCGTTCGTGGTGCTGACCGGGTGCTCGGCTCGGATGGTGCCCGGCTCCGCCGGCCCGGCGCTGCCCGCTGCGTCGGCGCAGTCCACCGTGGCGGTGGACGCCGACCGCAAGGTGTGCGTGGACCTCGACGCCCGAGGCGGCACCCTCTACGACACGTTCGTCGTGCCCATGATGAGCGGTGCGAGCGGGCAGAAGAGCATGGACGTCGACCTCCAGCAGATGGTCAACGCCGTCTCCGCGGTGACCCGCGTCGGCGAGGGCGTGCTCGACGCGGCGAGCCCGGGCATCGCCGACGAAGGCGGCCGGCTCGTCGCCGCAGCCGAGGCGTTCCGCGCACACGACCGTGTCGACACGACGGCGCTGCTCACGGCGTTCGTGGGCCTGTCGGTCGAGTGCACGGAGTCGGGGCACAAGCCGTCGTGGTTCAACCCGGGGAAGCTCACCGACAGCTGAGGCCTGCTGGCCTGCGCCTCGAGGGCGGATGCCGATCTCCGGAGGCGTTAGCGTCGCGCCGTGACGGCACGACAGACCATCATCAGGTCGGCCACGCTCACGGACGAACCAGCGGTCCACTCGCTGGCCGCGGAGATGGCCACCAGCTTCGTCGTCGAGCGGGAGAGCTTCCGGCGCAGCCTCGGCGAGCTGCTGGCCTCCGGCAACGCGGTGCTGCTCGTCGCGGAGACCGACGGCGAGGTCAGCGGTTACGTCCTCGGCTTCACGCACCCCGCCTTCTACGCCAACGGCCGGGTCGCGTGGGTCGAGGAGATCGCGGTCCGGCCCGAGCAGCGGCGGCAGCGCATCGGGGCGTTGCTCATCGAGGAGTTCGAGCGCAGAGCCTTCGAGGCAGGCGCGAAGCTGGTTGCCCTCGCGACCCGTCGAGCGGCTGACTTCTACCTGGCCATCGGCTACGAGGAGAGCGCGACCTACTTCCGCAAGCTCCTCTAGCTCCCTGGGCCGGCGACCTGGTGTCTGCCGGCCCGTCCTGCGGGTCCTCGGGGAACACGGGCCGCAGTGCAGGCCACCATCCTCAAACCCAGGACAACGCCCGTTTGCATACTTTCGTTGACTCGCCTGGCCTCGTTGCGTACGTTCGTTTGCGAACGGACGTTTACTGGATCTGGAGGGCGTCCGATGAAGGTTCTCCTGCGCAAGCTCGCTCATGTCGCAACGTTCGACGCCGAGGACCGTGAGCTCCGGGATGCGGACATCCTCGTCGAGGGGCCGCGGATCGCGGCGATCGGCGAGGACCTCGCCACCGACGGCGTCGACCGGGTGATCGACGGGCGCGGGCTGCTGGCGCTACCCGGTCTCATCAACGCCCACCAGCACCTGTACCAGGCGTCCATGCGCACGCTCCCCGAGCTGGAGCGCTCCGGCATGCCCGAGTTCCTGGCCGCCCAGGATGCACTGGTCGCCAGGCGGTGGCGTGAGGGGCGCTTCACCGCTGATGCGGTGCGGGCCACCGCGCGTGCCGTGTTGACCGAATCGGTGCTCGGCGGGGTGACGACGGTCGCCGACCAGCACACCGTGTTCCCCGGCGAGCGTCCCGAGCCGTACGTGGAGGCGACAGTCGAGGCCGCGGCGGAGGTCGGGGTACGGCTGCACGCCGGGCGGGGCAGCGTCACCTTCGGCCGGGCCAGAGGTGGAATGGTGGACGACCTGTTCGCCGAGCCGCTGGATGCGGTCCTCGCGCACGCCGAGCGGCTGATCGCCGACCACCACGACCCGAACCGGTTCGCCATGACGCGGGTGGTTCTCGCCCCGTCGGGAGTCGTCAGCGACGTTCCGGAGATCTTCCGGGAGTTCGCGGATCTCGCGGCCGGTCACCCCACCGTGCGGTTGCACACGCACCTCCACCACCACGAGGACACCCGTTTCGCGCGCGCCCGGTACGGGACGTCGCCATGGCGGATCCTCGTCGACAACGGTTTCGCAGGCCCGAACGTCTGGGTCGCGCATGCGACGACGCCACCGGTGGAGGAGATCTCCGACTACGCCGCTGCCGGGATCGGTATCGCGCACATCCCCGCCGCCGACCTCAAGCTCGGGTGGGGTCTTGCACCGTTGCGTCGCTACCTCGACGCCGGCATCCCGGTCGGTGTCGGTACGACCGGATCGATGACCAACGACGGGGCCGGTCTTCTCGGCGACCTCCGCGTCGCCGCCCTGGCCCACAGGGCGCTTCGCACGGCTCCGGCCGAGTGGCCGTCAGCGCGTGAGCTCCTCTCCGCGGCCACTCGCGGGTCGGCGGCGTGTCTGGGTCGCGACGATCTGGGCTCGTTGGCGGTGGGCATGGCCGCCGACATCGCGTGCTGGGACCTCGACTCGGTCGATCGGGCCGGTGTGCACGATCCGGTGGCTGCTCTGATCTTCACCGGGCTGTCCACCCGGGCTCGACTCGTCCTGGTCAACGGCGGCGTCGTGGTCGAGGACGGGGAGCCGACGCGGGTCGATCCGCGGCGCGCGGTGCGTGAGGTGCGCGCCATCCTCGCCGCCGACGGAGTCGGGACCGGCCGATGGCGATCCGGATCGGACGTACGCAGTTCTGCGCAGTACGCCGCAGCGTGAATCGACCCTCCTCCCCGTGGCCACGTCGACGAGAGGGGTCGCGAGCATGTCCGACGAGATCGACAGGGCGGATGCCGCCGCCGGTATGGCGCCCACGCGTCAACCGATCGCGCCGCAGAAGACCACGGCCCGGGGTGACAAGAGCGAGCAGGTCGAGCGGACCTACGAGTACTTGAAGCAGTACGGGTACTTCCCGAACCGGAGTCTCGCCCGCCGCTATCCCAACTGGCGCCCGGCAATGGCGTTCGAACCGCCGGACCCGAGCGTGTACGACGAACACCTCCAGAAGGCGGTGGAGCTGTTCCAGCGGGCGAACGGGCTGAGCCCCACGGGGGAGATCGACCAGGACACGGTCGAGGTGATGCAGCGGCCGCGGTGCGGATTCCCGGACAACGTCGTCGACGACGACGTGGCGAGCTTCGTGGCGCAGGGGAATCGCTGGCCCGGGCCGGCCGTGAGCTACTCGCACACGAACACCACCCCCGATCTCTCCGTCGCCGAGGTGCGTGCCGCGCTGCGCGGGGCGTTCAACCGCTGGGGCGCTGTGACGCCGCTGAACTTCGTGGAGAACCCGGCCGGCGGGGACATGCGCATCGGCTTCTTCAGCAGCAACCACGGGGACGGGGCCGCCAACGCCTTCGACGGGCCCGGCGGGACGCTTGCACACTGCTTCTTCCCACCGCCCAACGGGGGCGACGTCGCAGGCGACTGCCACTTCGACGAGGCCGAGACGTGGTCGACGAACCTGCCACCGACCGGCATCGATCTCCCGACCGTCGCACTGCACGAGCTGGGCCACGGACTCGGCCTCAACCATTCGGCAGACACGTCGGCGGTGATGTTCGCGTTCTACGGTGGTCCGCGGCGCGAGCTCACGACCGACGACATCGAGGGCATCCGCTCCATCTACGGTGCCCGGTTCCGGTGGGCGTCGCTCTCCGGGGTCGTCTTCGACCCGGTGGTCGCCGCCAACGCCGACGGGCGGCTCGAAGCCTTCGTCCGCGGCACTGACGGCGCGCTCTGGCACATCTGGCAGACCGCGCCCAACAACGGCTGGAGCGGCTGGAACTCGCAGGGCGGCGTGATCGAGGGTGCCCCCACCGTCACCCGGAACCGAGACGGCCGGCTCGAGGTGTTCGCCCGCGGGACCGACGGCGCGCTCTGGCACAAGTGGCAGGTCGCCCCGAACGGCGGCTGGAGCGACTGGTCCTCGCTCGGCGGGTGGATCGTCAACCCGGTCGCCTCGGTGAACGCGGACGGCCGGCTCGAGGTCTTCGCGCAAGGCGCCGATGGCGCGCTCTGGCACATCTGGCAGACCGCTGCGGGTGGCGGTTGGGGCGGTTGGGCGTCCCGCGGCGGACAGCTGACGTCGAAGGTCTCGGTCGGGCGCAACCGGGACGGCCGCCTCGAAGTGTTCGTGCGCGGCACCGACGGCGCGTTGTGGCACCAGTGGCAGCTCAGCGCCGGCGGTGGCTGGGGCGGCTGGTCGTCGCTCGGCGGTGGGCTCGTCGGCCCACCCGTGATCGGCAGCAACGCCGACGGCAGGCTCGAGGTCTTCGTCTGCGGTACCGACGACGCCCTGTGGCACCAGTGGCAGAACAGCCCGGGTGGCGGCTGGAGCGGATGGGCGTCGCTGGGCGGCGGGATCGACCTGCCCTTCGTCGTCAGCAACGCCGATGGTCGGCTCGAGGTCTTCGCCCGGGGGACCGACGATGCGCTGTGGCACATCTGGCAGCTCACCCCGAACGGCAGCTGGGGTACCTGGCAGACGCTGAGCGGTGGACTCATCGGCGGGCCGGTCGTCTCGCGCAACGCCGACGGCAGGCTCGAGGCCTTCGTCACGGGGACGGACCGGGGGCTTTGGCACACCTGGCAGAGCACGCCCAACGGGGGCTGGAACTGACCCCCGGGGAGGCGCGATGACCGGGCACCACCGTCGGCGGTGGCCGTCTGCCGCCACGGTGGTGCCCGCGATCGGGATCGCAGCCCTCGCCGTGGCCGCTCTCGCCGTCACCCTCGCCCTGCTCCGCGACGACCCGCCCGCCGAGACTGCGGCCCCGGCCGCGCCGCCGCGGATCGAGATCACCACGATCACGGAGACGGGATCGGGCGGCGGCGAACGCCGGCTGCAGGTCTTCGGCGTTCTCGCCGGTATGGACGGGGCGCCCGAGACGTACATCTTCGTGGTGGCGCAGCCGGCGGACGGCACACCCGTCGGTGGACCGGTCGGCACCGGCCCGCGGCTCCGGTACGCGTCCCGGGGCACCAGCCTGCAGAACGACGGCGAGTGGCGGACCGAGATCGTCGTGGCGGAGGACGAGTCGCGGCCGCTCGCGTTCCACGCACTCGCAGGCTTCCTGTGCCCGGCGAGTTCCAGCGCTCCTTGCCTCGTCGACGACGCCTCCGTCGCGCGGGCGCTCGCGACCGGGACCGACATCCGTGAATGGGCCGCCCGGTCTCCCGCCTTTCCCTACCGGCCGACCTGATCGTCCCGTGGGCCGGTCGAGCCAGACGATCAGCCGGTTGACGTCCGGCTCCGGGTGCTTCGGCAGCGCCACGTCCGGGTCGAGCGTGCCGAGGTCGGCTTGTGCGAAGCGCCAGATTCCGCGCTCGTTCACACGGGCGATCGGGCGGGCCGGGTCGGTGCCGAAGTCGTCCGGGTAGGTGCAACCGAGCGCGGTCACGTCGACGGAGTTGTCGGTGTTCGCGGAGTACTCGCTGTCGAGGATCTCGCCGGTCGCGGCTCCCGGGGCCCTGAAGGTGTTGTCGATGAACGCCACCCGGCAGGGCTGACCCAGCAACGACGTCGGTCGAAGTCCCTTCACGTGGCCGCCTGCATCCGGCGGGAGCGTCCAGAGCACCCGGTGGAACTCGAACCCGGGTAGCCGGTTCATCCGGCGACGCGTGTCGACGACGAGGTTCGAGTCGGAGACGGTGCCACTGGCCCGGTCGACGTAGTAGAACCGGCGAGTGGTCAGGTGGGTGGCCTCGATCTCGTAGACGAAGCCGCTGGCTCCCATGTCGACGCCGTCCGTCGCGACATCGACGATGCGCCATGCCGACGGGACGAAGTCCGGCTCCACGCGGGGGAGCCGGTCGTACGTGATCGCGGTCGTGTGCTCCAGGCCGATGCTGGCGACGCGGCTGCGCGTGATCGCCACGGTGCGGCAGAGGCCGGAGAAGTCGAGGGCGGCCCTCTTCTGGTTGACCCGTGGGGTCGAGTTCACCCGGTCCACGACGAAGTCGACGATGTTGGGGTAGAAGCCGCCACGCGAGATCCAGACGTCACCGGAGAAACCGCCGTTCTCGATGACCAGGTCGGTCAGCTCGACGGACTCGAACCCGACGTAGGCGATCCGCCGAGGAACCTCGCCGGGGCCGCTCAGGGTGAACGCCCTCCCGCGGAAGCCGAGCATGGTCGAGTGCTCCGCCACGTTCGGCGCCGGCGGCGACGGAGCGAGGCCCTGGTTGCCCATGTTGCAGTCGATCCGCAGGCCGTCGATCGTGATCCGGCCGCGGATGATCACGTCGAACTCGATGGGTCCCTCGGCGTCGGAGCCGGGCCGCCACGTGAGCTGGGTTTCCTCGTCAGGCGTAGGCCGTTCCGGGACGAAGAACAGTCCGAAATTCCAGTCGGGCTCTCCGAGGTCGATCGAGTCGTCCGGTCTCCTGATCGTGACCGGCTCCTGGGCTGAGAGCTGCCCGGCGATGCTCAGGCCGTGCGCCCCGATCGGGATCAGGTTCCGGCGGCCCCGCTTCGTGAGGTGGACGCCGGGCCCGAGGTGCAGTGGCGCGTCGCCGGCCGTCGCGGCGGCGATCGCGTCGACGAGCGCGTCCTCGCTGCCGGACGCCGGAAGCTCGATCGGATCCGCCATCACATCCACCGTCCTCACCCGGGATCGGCCGCCGGTGACTCGACCCCTGCCGGATGCACTCGGTCGCGGGTGGAGCGGTGTCACTCCTCGACGCGGCCGAGCCCGAACCATCCGCCGGCGGGTGTGCGCTCGCGGGCAGGGGCCGGTCTCACTTGACACCTTAACAGCGTTCAGTAATGCTGGTCGCAGCCTTTAACTTAGTTATGGAGGGTTGCGATGGGTGTCTTCGCGTATGGCGTCCGCGAGACCGGTGCGCTCCGGAACGGGCCGCGCACCGCCGAGCCGGCGGGTCTCGGTCGTTCGTGGGTGCTGCAGGATCTGGTGGCGATCGCCGCGGTAGCTCGTTCGTCCGGGACGTCGTTCTCATGACCGGCGCGCCCGGGGTCACGATCGGCTCGTCGGACACGCTCGACGGGAAAGCAAGCCTTCCTGCCGCCTCCGGGCAGCTCGGCGCCCGCGACCGCGCCATGATCGGGGTGCTGCTGGTCTCCACGTTCGTCGTCCTCCTCAACGAGACGATCATGAGCGTGGCGCTGCCGGTGCTGATGGCCGACCTGCAGGTCGGCGCGAGCGTGGGGCAGTGGCTCACCGCGGGCTTCCTGCTCACGATGTCGGTGGTCATCCCGATCACCGGATTCCTGATCCGGCGGGTGCCCACCCGCACCCTGTACGCCGCGGCGATGCTGCTGTTCAGCACGGGCACGCTGCTCGCGGCGGTCGCGCCGGGCTTCGGCGTGCTGCTCGCCGGCCGGGTGGTCCAGGCCGGCGGCACGGCGATCATGATGCCGCTGCTGATGACCACGGTGATGACGCTCGTGCCCCCGGGCCGCCGGGGCGCCCTGATGGGCAACCTCTCGGTCGTCATCTCGGTCGCGCCTGCGATCGGGCCCACCGTGTCTGGCATCGTGCTGGACCTGCTGGGCTGGCGCTACATGTTCTGGCTGGTGCTGCCGATCGCGCTCACCGTGCTGGTGCTGGGGATGCGGCGCCTCACGAACATCGGTGAGCCCACCGCCGCGCCGATCGACGTGGTGTCGGTCGTGCTGTCGGCGCTCGGGTTCGGCGGGCTGGTCTACGGCCTGAGCAGCATCGGTCATGCCGTCGGCGGCGCCTCACCGGTCGTGGTGTGGGTCGCGTTCGCGATCGGCGTCGTCGGCCTGGCGGCGTTCGTCGCCCGGCAGCTGGTGCTGCAGCGGTCCGATCGCGCGCTGCTGGACCTGCGCACCTTCACCTCGCGCACGTTCACGGCCGCGAGCGCGCTGATGATGCTGATGATGGCGACGCTGCTGGGCACGAGCACCATGCTGCCGATCTACCTGCAGAACGTGCTGATGCTCGAGCCACTCGTCACGGGCCTGCTTCTCCTGCCGGGCGGCGTGCTCATGGGCGTGCTCGGGCCGGTGGTCGGACGGCTGTACGACCGCTTCGGAGCGCGGGCGCTGCTGGTGCCCGGCACGGTCGCCACGAGTGCGGCGTTGTGGTCCACCACGCTGTTCACCGCCGACACCTCGCTGCTGCAGGTGGTGGGCTTCCACGTGCTCCTGTTGCTCGGGCTGGCGTTCGTGTTCACGCCGCTGTTCACCGCGGGCCTGGGAGCGGTGCAGCCGAAGCTGTACTCCTACGGCAGCGCGATCTTCAGCACCGCCCAGCAGCTGGCCGGTGCAGCCGGGGTGGCGCTGCTGGTCAGCGTCCTGTCGGTGCGCTCGTCGGCGCTCGCGGCGGAAGGCCTCCCGCTGGTGGAGCAGACCGCGGGCGGGGTGCGCGCGGCGTTCCTGGTGGCGGCCACCCTGTCGCTGTTCGCGATCGGCGGCGCGTTCTTCGTCCGCGGCCCGGCTCCCGCCGCGACGCCCGCCGTCCATTGACCCGGCCGCCAGCCAGCGCTATCTGCTCGATCCCCTCGTGCGGAACGAGGGGATCGAGCTCGCCCGGTCCGCCGTCAGCGGGGCAGTGGCAGGAAGTGCCGGAAGGTGGGAAGGGCCACGGCGAGGACCGCGAGGTGCATCAGGCCCAGCGCGATGCCGGCCACCGGGCCGGCGGAAACCGCGATCAGGACGTCGGGAACCAGTGAGACGACGATGACCAGCGGCACCAACCAGGACATCACCCGGCTGGGGGAGGCGGCACAGCGGCGCACGGTGCTCCAGCCGAGGGTGCCTAGGACGGTGCCGATCACGGTGAACGTCAGGTAGGCGGGCGCGGTGAGGCCGGGGACGGCGGTGGTGTCCGCGCCGAGAGCTCGCGCGGCGACCGCGATGAGGGTGTTGAGGATCCCGGCGCCGACGACGATGGTCAGCACGGAAAGGGCGAACCCGCGCGCGGTGGGGGCGGAGGTGGTCACAGCGGTTTCCTCGTGTCGCGGAGGGAGCGGGACGGGTACTGCGCCGGCGGACAGTGCCGTGGTCAGGGGCTGGGCTTTCCGTACTTCCAATAGCCGCGGAAGGTGATGTCGGACTTCGGCACGGCGCGCTCGGTGACGAGGTGCCTGCGGATCCCGGTGGACATGGATGCCTCGCCCGCGGTCCACGTGTAGAAGCGGCCGTGAGGGAGCTGTGCGTCCCGCACGGCCCGCAGGGCGAGCGTGCCCGGCCTCGTGGCGGGGTCGTTGCGGGGCAACCAGTGGATCCTCGTTCCTGCCGGCGTGGTGACGTCGCGGCGGACGTCGTCCTCGTCGGGAACCTCGAGGAAGACCTCGGCCGGCAGCGTGTGGCTGGAGCGTTCCAGGATCGCGAGGATCGCCGGCAGTGCGCTCTCGTCGCCGACGAGCAGCTGCCAGGTGGCGGCCGGGGTGGGCGCGTAGGTGTATCCCCCGTCGACGAAGGCGACCTCGTCACCGGGCCGGGCCGTCAGCGCCCACGCGGCTCCGGGGGCAGCGGACCCACCCGAGGCGTCCTGGTGGACGGCGATCTCGATGTCGAACGCGCGCTTGTCCGGCCTGAAGCGCCGGATCGTGTACGCCCTGGTTCGGGGACGCTGTCCCGCCGGCTGGAGGGTGTACCGGAGCATCCACTTCGCGCTGTTCGGGAGCGCGAGCCGGTCCTGTCCGGGGCCGGCGAAGAGCAGGCGGCCCGCCTGGTCGTACCCGGACCGCTCGAGGTACCGGACGTCGTCCCCGCCCAGTGTGATCGACACGAAGTGCGGGCTGATCCGCGCGCGGCCCTGGACGGCCAACGTCAGCACCCGCCGGTCCCGGGGTCGCGCGCGACGGGGGGTGCGGACACCTGCAGCGCGCATGAAGACCGCCCTTAACAACGTTCGGTGGGTTGGTTCAGCATGCCTGAACTCTGTTAAGGGGTCAAGCGGCGCCTACGCCGGCCGAGAGCGGCAGCGTCTCTTACCGAACTCCGAACTGCGTCATGATCGCGATTCACCCGGGGCCGAGATCGTGGTGGGGAACCGATCCCCGACCGCCCCAGGAGTGACCGTGCCCGCCCTCGCCGCCCGTGCCGAGGACTTCCGCCCCATCCGGCCGCTCGCAGCCGGTGTCGCCACGGTGCTGCGCCTGGGTCTGCTCGTCGGCCTCGGGATCCTCGCCGGCGACCGGTTCGCCGAGCACATGACCACGCGCCCGTGGCTGCTCGCCGTCACCGGCCTCGCCGTCGCAACACTGTTGATCGCGGCCCGGACGGCCGTTGCCCGGCTCGTCGTCACGGCAGGCGCCCCGGCCGCCCGCCTTCCGCTTCCCGCAGGCGCCGACCGCGGTGCCCCGCTCCCGAGGGACCGACCGTGAACCGTCCGCTGCGCGTCCTGATCGGCGCCGACACCTACCCACCCGACATCAACGGCGCCGCCCGGTTCACCGCGCGACTGGCCGCAGGCCTCGCCCGGCGAGGGCACGAGGTGCACGTCGTGGCGCCGTCCGACGCCGGCGCCGCCTCGTCCCCGGTCCAGGGGGACGGCGTGCCGGCGGTGCACCGGCTGCGCTCCTACCGCGTCCCCGGCCAGGACCGGTTCCGCGCCTGCCTGCCCGGCCCGGCCGCCGCGGGGGCGCAGCGGGTGCTGCGGGCGGTGCGCCCGGACGTGGTGCACGTGCAGTCGCACTTCCAGGTCGGGCGCGGTCTGCTCGCGGCCGCGTCCGGCGCCGGGTACCCGACCGTCGCCACGAACCACTTCATGCCGGAGAACATGCTCGAACACGCCCGGGTGCCGGACGTGCTCGCCGACCGGGTGTCCCGATGGGCCTGGCGGGATCTCGCCCGGGTCTACGCGAACGCCGATGCGGTCACCGCGCCCACCCCGCGGGCCGTCGAGCTGCTCGGCGCCCGCACGGGGCTCTCGGGCCACGCGGTGTCCTGCGGCATCGACCTGAGCCGGTTCGGTGCCTGCGACGCCGAACCCGGATCCGAACCCGAACCCACGGTGCTGTTCGTGGGCCGGCTGGAGCGGGAGAAGCGGGTCGACGAGCTGATCCGGGCGTTCACGCTGGTGCCCGGCCCGGCCCGGCTGGAGATCATCGGTGACGGCACCCGCCGCGCCGGGTGGAGCGCGCTGGCCCGGGACCTCGGCCAGGCGGGCCGGGTGCGGTTCCGCGGCGCCGTGGACGACGACGCGCTCGCCGCGGCCTACCGGCGGTGCAGCGTGTTCTGCATGCCGGGCATCGCCGAGTTGCAGAGCCTGGTGACGTTGGAGGCGATGGCGGCCGGGCGGCCCGTGGTGGCTGCCGACGCCGTCGCGCTCCCGCACCTCGTCCACCCGGGGCGCAACGGCCTGCTGTACGGGCCAGGAGACGTGGCCGGGCTCGCCGCGGCGCTCACCGCCCTGCTCCGCGATCCGACGGCCCGAGCGCGGATGGGCGCGGCCGGCCGGGAGGCGGCCGCGGCACACGACCTCGACGCGACGCTCGACGCGTTCGAGGACGTGTACGCCGACGTGCGACGCGGCTCCGCCCGGGTGCGCGTCAGCCGTCGCGTCGCGGGCGTGGTGTAGCGCCCCTGCGGACGGACCGCTCTCCGGAACCGGAGAGAGAAACCCTCGAGGCGGTCGGGTGTTCCCGGCCGCCGCCACCTGGAGAGAACTCATGGTGCAAGTCACGTCGGTAGCGCGCCCGTCGGGCGTCGCGGAGGACAGGTGGAGCGGTCGGCTGGTCGGCTGGTTGGTGATCCTCGTCGGGGCGAACCTGTTGGCCGACCTGGTCATCGTCGCCCCGCTCCTGGCGTTGCCGGACATGATGCGGCACTTCCAGACCGACCAGGCCGCGTGGCTCAACTCGAGTGCGATGCTGGCGGGCGCGATGTGGGCGCCGCTGCTCGGCCGCAACGCCGACATCCACGGCAAGCGCCGGATCCTCGTCGTCACCATGCTCGTCACGCTCGCGGGATCGCTCATCTGCCTGGTCGCGCCGAACGTCGTCGTCTTCGTGCTCGGGCGGTTCCTGCAGGGCGCGGCCATGGGAGCGGTCCTGCTCACGGTGGCGATCACCCGCCAGGTCTGCACTCCACGGGTCGGGATGGCCGCCGTCGGCGTCGTGACCACAGGCGCATCGGTACTGGGGATCCCCGCGCTGTTCCTGCTGAACCCGGCGATCGACGCGTTCGGCTACCGGAGCGTCTTCGTCGTCGCCATCGCTCTCGCGATTGTCTGCGCGGTCACCGTGCGGCTGTTCATCCCGGAGCCGCCGATCCGCTCCGGCGGGTCGGTCGACCTCGTCGGGGCGCTGCTGCTCGGTTCCGGTCTGGTCGCGGTGCTCGGTAGCGTCAGCATGGCTCCGGACCTGGGCTTGGCGAACCCGGGTCTGCTGGCCGCGCTGGTCGGCGGCGTCATCGCGCTGGCCGCCGGGGTGCGGCACGTGCTGCGGGTCCCCGAGCCGATCGTCGACCTGCGTGGGCACAGCGGGTCGCTGGCGTTGACGCTGGGAGCGGTGGCGCTCACGGCCGGCTCGATCCAGAGCATGCTGCAGCTGAAGAGCCTCGTCGCGGAAGTGCCGCCCGAGCTCGGCCTCGGCTACGGCCTCGGCGGTGGCGACGTGGTGCTCGCGTTGTTCATGCTGTCCGCGGTCGGGATCATGATCGGTGGTCCGGTGTCGGGTGTCCTCGCGTCCCGGATCGGTCCGGCGCGCACGCTGCTCGCCGGGATCGCGGTGGGGCTGTTGGCCACGTTCGGGATGCTCGTGGGCATCTCGGTGCTCCCGATCGGGCTGGTCTGCGCCACCCTGCTCGGGGTGGCCGCCGGCGCGGGCATCGCCTCCAGCTTCAACCTCGCGACCGTCATGACACCGCCCGAGAACCACGGTGCGATCGGCAGCCTGGTGGCGGTCGTGCTTTGCGTCGGGTCGGTCGTGCTCAATTTCGTCGGCGTGATGCTGCTCAACGCGACGGCCACCGACACGCTCGTCGCAGGAGTCGCCGCGAACTCGCTGGCCGGGGTGCAGCTCTACATCCTGATGGGTGGCGCGGCGCTCGTCGCGGCCGCGGTGCTCGCGACGGCGCTGGTGCGCAGGCGCGGGTGAATCACGCGTCCGGCAGAGTGGCGAGCCCGTTCAGCACGATGCCGAGATGCCGTTCGAACCGCTGGTCGCCGTCGTCGTGGAGGTGGCCGGCCTCCTTGACAAGTGACGCGCCTTCGCCCAGCCAGGCGTCGCGCCGGGTGGCCGAGTAGCGCGTCGGATCGGTCTCGGCGGCCTGGCGTCGTTCCTGTTCCTCGATGACGAAGCCGACGACGAAGGCGGTGACCACGTCGACGGCGTCGTCGGCGTCGGCGGGCTTCCAGCCGGACGCGGTCCAGCGTTCGAACAACGGCTCCTTCGTGCGGACCACGTCCGGGTCGGTGATCCGGGTGCCGCTGAAGATGCGGGCCCCGTCGCGGTGGAGCAGGTACTCGGAGCGCAGGACGCGGGCGTAGGCGGCGAGGTCGTCGCGCCAGCCGTCGCCGGGCGGGACCGCGGCGAGGGCGCCGGTCACGCGGCGCATGACCTCGGTGGCCATCTCGTCGAGCAGCTCCTGCTTGTTGCGCACGTGCCAGTAGAGGGCGGGGGCGCGGACGTCGAGCCGGGAGGCGAGCGCGCGGACCGTGAGCCCGTCCATGCCCTTGTCGTCGAGCAGCTCCAGCGCTGCCGTGACGATCTGCTCCCGGGTGATGCCCTTGGTCATGGTTGACACCTTAACGGTGTTCAGGGATGCTGACCATATCGTTGAACTTAGTTAAGGAGACCCTGATGCGTGCTGCAGTAGTCACCGCCCCCGATGCGTCACCCGTCTGCGCCGACTTCCCCGAGCCGACGGTCCCGCCCGGTCACGAGCCGCTGCACCTCGTCGGAGCCGGCCTGCACAACATCGTTCGCGGGCTGGCCACCGGGCTGCACTACGGCCGCGGCCAGATGACGTATCCGCTGGTGCCGGGCATCGACGCGGTCGCCCGCACCGGCGACGGGCGCCTGGTCTACACCGGCTACGCGCGTCCGCCCTTCGGCACGATGGCCGAGCGGCTCTTCGCTCCCTTCCAGGCGGAGGTTCCGGCGGGGGCGGATCCGCTCGCGATCGCCGCGGGCATGAACCCCGGCCTGTCGGGCTGGGTGGTCCTCACCGCGCGGCGCAAGGAAGTGGGGGCGTTGGGCACCGTGCTGGTGCTGGGCGCCACGGGGATGTCGGGCAGCCTCGCCGTGCAGGGAGCGCTGGCGCTCGGGGCGGAGCGGGTCATCGCCGGAGGCCGCGATCCGGAGGCGCTGGAGCGGCTGCGCGGCGCGGGAGCGACGACCGTGTCGCTCGCCCACGACGGGCCCGACGGCCTGGAGAACGCCCTGGCCGATGCTGTGGCCGAGACCTCGCCCGGTCTCGTGCTGGACTACCTGTGGGGGCCCGTCGCCGAGGCGGCCTTCGAGGTGCTGGGTCGCAGCGGCGAGGACACCGAGGCGAACACGGCCTACGTGCAGGTCGGCTCGCTCGCGGGCCAAAAGGCGTCGCTGCCGGCTGACCTGCTGCGCAGCCGCCGGATCCGGATCACCGGGAGCGGCGCCGGATCGGTGTCCCACGAGGAGATGCTCGCCGAGGCACCCGAGGTCATGGCCCGGTTCGCCGACGGATCCCTGCACCTGCCCTACACCGCGTTCCCGCTGAGCCGGGCCGGTGAGGCGTGGGCGCACACCGGGCGCAGCCGCGTCGTCGTCGTGCCGGATTGAGCCGTCCATCCAGAAGTACGTGATCGGAGAGGGGAAAGTCATGCAGAAGAGGGCACTGGTGGTGGGGCTCGGGATCGCGGGGATGTCCGCGGCGATCGGGCTGCGCCGGGCGGGCTGGACGCCGGTGATCGTCGAACGGGCAGCCGAGCGTCGAACGGGGGGCTACTACATCTTCATGTTCCCGGAGGGTGTGCAGGCCGCGGCCGACCTGGGGATCGCCGACCACCTGCACACCCGCAACCCGGAATGGAGACCGGGCGGGAACTCGTGGTCGGTGGATCGCCGGGGCAGGCGGAAGCCGGCTCTGGGACTGCTGGACGCGCCCAGCGGGCTGGCAGCGGTGCTGCGCGGGGACATCGAGGCCGCCCTGTGGCAGAGCATCACCGGCGATGTGGTCGACGGCGGGACCGAGGACGCGGTCGAGGTGCGGTTCGCGACCACCCCGGTCGAGATCACCGAGGGCACCGGCGGGGTGCAGGTCCTGCTCGAGGACGCCGGCACCGGGAAGCAGTACCGCGAGGACTTCGATCTCGTGGTCGGCGCGGACGGGATGCGCTCGAGCGTGCGCCGGATGGTGTTCGGTCCGGACGAGGACTACATGGCGAACTGGAAAGCGATGATCTGCGCGTTCCAGCTGAAGGAGCAGGTGCCCTCCTACGAGGCGAGCGACAGCATCATCGTCTCGCGCCCCAAGCGTGCGATGTGGGTGTTCGGGCTCGCCGACCACGCGCCCTGCGCGTGGCTGACCTACCGCACCGAGGACATCCCGGACCGGTTCGCCGGGTCGTCGATCGAGCAGGTGCGCGCGGCCTTCTCCGGGATGGACGACGACCCCGTGGTGCGCCACGTGCTGGCCTCCCTCGACGAGGCCCCCGACCACGTGTTCGACTCGATACACCAGGTGAAGATGCCCCGGTGGCGCACGGGGCGGGTCGTGCTGGTGGGGGACGCGGCCTGGTGCATGAACACCTACTCGGCCATGGGCTCCTCGTCCTCGCTGCGCGGCGGCGCCGCACTGGGCGCAGCCCTTCAGGAGCACCCCGACGACCTCGCCGCCGCTCTGGACGCCTATGAGACCGGCCTGCGTCCCTACATCACCAGGCAGCAGCGCTCCGCACGGGTGAAGCAGCAGAGGTTCGTCCCGTCCAGCCGTCCGGTCCAGGTGCTGTGTTCGGTCGTCCTCGAACTGATCCGCAAGGTCGTCCACCGCCGGCTGACGGCGGAGTACACCGCATCGTCGGCCCTGTCCGGCGCGGCGCGGTGACGACCATGCGGAAGAGGGCGCTGGTGGTGGGGCTCGGGATCGCGGGGATGTCCGCGGCGATCGGGCTGCGCCGGGCGGGCTGGACGCCCGTGATCGTCGAACGGGCGCCGGAGCGTCGGACGGGGGGCTACTTCATCTTCCTGTTCCCGGAGGGCCGGCAGGCCGCGGTCGACCTGGGCATCGCCGGTCACCTGCACACCCGCAACCCGGACTGGGAGCCGGGCGGGATCACGTGGGCGCTGGATCGTCGGGGCAACCGGAAGCCGGCTCTGGGGTTCCTGGACCAGCCCGGGCCGGCAGCGGTGCTGCGCGGGGACATCGAGGTCGCGCTGTGGCGGAGCATCACCGGCGACGTGACCGGTGACGGGGTCGATGGCGGTGCCCAGGACCCGGTCGAGGTGCGGTTCGCCACCACTCCGATCGAGATCACCGAAGGCTCCGCCGAGGTGCAGGTCCTGCTCGAGGACGCCGGCACCGGTGCCCGGTACCGCGAGAGCTTCGACCTGGTCGTCGGCGCGGACGGGCTGCGCTCGTCCCTTCATCACCGCCGAGCAGCGCAAGGCACGGATCAAGCAGCAGCGGTTCGTCCCGTCGAACCGTGTGACCGAGGTGCTGCGTTCGGGCGTCCTCGAACTGATCCGCAAGGTCGTCCACCGCCGGCTGGAAGCGGAGGCCACCGCACCGCAGGCTCCGGCCCTGTCCGGCACGACGCGGTGACGACGATGCCCACGTCGAGCCAGGTGAACGCAGGGAGCGCAGCATGCTGACGAGGCCCGTCGCCGCCGCCTGGGGCGCTGCGGGCATCGTCGTGGCTGCCGGGCTCGCGCCGCTGCTCGTGCCGGGTTCGAGCCCGCCGATGTCGCTGGGGATGCTCGGGCTGATCCTCTTCCTGGTCGTGCACGGCAGCCTGACCTACGGCCGGCGCGGCGCGGTGGACTTCCTGCTCTGCGTGTACCCGGTGGCGTTCGCGTTCGAGGCGCTGGCCATCGCGACGGGCTTCCCCTTCGGCTTCTTCACCCACAACAGCCCCGGCCTGCACATCCTCGGAGTCCCGCCCACGGTCCCGGTCGTCTACGCCGTGGCGGGTTACGTGGCGTGGTCGATCGCCCGGCTGGTCATCGTCGGTGACCGACCCGGCCGCCTGATCGGTTCGGCGCGTTTCGTGGTCCCGCCGGTGGCCGCGCTGGTGCTCGCGGGCTACGACGCTGTGATCGACCCGGGCGGTGCCACGGTGGGGCGCCAGTGGAGCTACGGAGATCCGAGCGGGTTGTTCGGGGTGCCGCTGACGAACTTCCTGGGCTGGGTCGTCACGGGCTGGGTGGCCTTCCAGCTCTTCGCGCTGCTCGCGCCGCCTGCGCGGCGGATCGGCCCGGCCTCGGTGCTGCCGCCGGTCGTGTGGCTCGCCGTCTACCTGCCCAGCGTCGGCACCTTCGTGACCGGCGTGTCGGCGGATCCCACCGACGCGGTGGCAGTCGCAGGGCGGACCTTCCTGGTGGCCGACATCCAGGAGAGCGCCGTCATCGTGGGGTTGTTCAGCATGGGGACACCGGCGCTCATGGCGCTCGCCTGCGTGCTCCTCGCGCGCGACACGGCCGACGTACCCGATCGCGGGCCGGCGTCGCCACCGTTCCGAGGAATGCGCCGATCGGGGTAGTCCGCGCGCGACGAGCCCGACGACGGCGGCCTCACAACTTCACGACGAGAAGGCGTCGATGAGGTCGAGGGTCCGCTCTCTGTCGGCAGGAGTCCCGAGGGGCGAGAGGACGACATCGGTGGCTCCGGCGTCGCGGAACCGGGTCAAGGCGTCGACGATGTCCGTCTCGTCGCCGATGACGACGGTGTCGGCCGGGCTCGAGAGCCCGGCACGGCCGAGCGACTCGCGGTACGCCGGCATCTCGCCGACTGCGCCGAAGTCACGGGCGAGGGCCTCGCGGGCACGGTCGGGTTCGGTGCTCAGCAGCGTTATGACCTGCACCACGATGCGGATGTCGGTTCCGACGCGCGGCGCAACGTGCTCTGCGATGAGCTCGGGGGTGACCCACGTCGTCACGACGCCGTCGGTGAGCTCCCGGGCCAGTTCGAGCATGCGTGGCCCGAGTGCCGCCATCAGCAGCGCGGGGGGCGGGGCGGTGACGTCGAGCTTCGTGTCGACGGTGAAGAACTCTCCCGAGTGCCGCACGTGTTCGCCGTGCAGCAAGGGGCGTAGGACGGTCAGGTACTCGCGGGTGTGCCGCAGGGGCGAGGTGTAGGGGATTCCGAGCTGGTCCTGGATGTACCAGGCATGACTCGGCCCTATCCCCAGCGTCAGCCCTCCACCGGTCGCGGCCTGCACGGTGAGGGCCTCGGTCGCGGTGGTCACCGGGTGGCGGGGATAGGTCGTGAGGATCGCCGTGCCCATCTCGGGCGGCCGTTCGCCGAGAGTGGCCAGCAGGACGAGCGGATCCCACCTGCCGGGGTTCTGGTTCGTCCAGAAGCTGTCGAGGCCGCGGCGCGCGGCGTCGGCTGCGGCCGCCACCACGTCGTCTGGCGCGGCCGGGTTGATCAGGCTGGTTCCGATTCGCACGATCGAGATTCCAGTCCTCCGAGCCGGCGGGAACCAGGCCCAGTTACGCTCCGCAGCAATCACATTTTGTGATCGTGGAGGGGATGTGGAGCTGCGCGCCCTGCAGTACTTCGTGACGGTCGCCGAGGAGCTGCACTTCGGGCGGGCGGCCGAGCGGCTGAACATCGTGCAGTCCGCCGTCAGCCAGCAGATCGCTCGGCTCGAGCGCGAGCTCGGGGTCCGCCTCATCGATCGGTCGCCCCGGCACGTCCGGCTCACGGAGGCCGGCGCCCGGGTCCTGGAGGCTGCTCGGGAAACCCTCGCCGCCTCGGCGCGCGTGCGAGTGGTCGCCGGGGAGTCCGCCGCGAGGTTGCGGATCGGGGTGGCTTCGGGGCTCACCGACCGCTTGGAACGCGGGGTGGCGCTGTTGCGCGTGGCGGAGCGGCCCGCCGAGCCGGAGCTCGTGGACCTGCCCATGCCGGCGCGGCTCGACGCCGTTCGGGACGGCGACCTGGATCTGGCGCTCGTGCGCGGGCCGGTGGCGGCGACCGGTGTCCGGGTGGTCCGTGCGTGGTCCGAGGCGCTGTGGGCCGTGGTGTCCGAGAGCCACCCGGTGGCCGGCCTACCCACCGCCGCGCTCGCCGACCTGGACCACACCGCTCTGCGTCTGCCGTCGCGCGAGGTCGACCCGCCGCTGCACGACGCGATCGTGTCCGCGCTCGGCCGGGCCGGCGTCGGCCCGTCGGTCCGGCCTCCGAGCGGCACCGTGGTCAACGTCCTGATCGAGATCGGCGCCGATCGACACGCCTGGACAGTGCTGCCCGCCGAACAGCTCGCCGGACTCGGGTCACGCCGCGTCCGCGCGATCCCGCTCGACCCGGCCCTGACCATCGACGGGCACGTCGTCGCGTCACTCACCACGCCGGACATCTGCGTCACGTCGTTCGTGAAGGCCTTCGCCGATCGGTGAGATCGGCGATGTCGTCGCGCAGGTGGTTGGGCTCGCCCGGTGTCACCTGCCGGTGAAGACCGGTTCCCGGCGTTCGAGGAACGCGCGTGCCGCTTCGCGGGCGTCGTCGGTGTGGAAGGTGGCGACCATCCGTTCGCTCTCGACGTCGAGGTAGTCGGCCAGGGACATCCGGTCGGCGTCGCGCAGGTTGCCCTTCATCGCCCGGACCGCCCGCGGGGCGCTCGCCGCGAGCCGGGCCGTGAGCGCGGCGAGGTCGGCGGTGAAGGACTCGTCGGGGCTCACGCTGCTGACCAGGCCGGCGGCCTGCGCCTCCCGCGCGGGAAGCCGCCCGGGGAGCAGGAACAGCTCGCGGGCCCGTGCCTGGCCGAGGATGCGGGTGGCGAACCAGATGCCGCCGAGGTCGCCGGACAGGCCGGCCCCGAGGAACGCGGTGTTGAACACGGCCGCCTCGGCCGCGATCCGCAGGTCGCAGGCCAACGCGAGGGAGAGCCCTGCGCCGGCACAGGCCCCGTTGACGGCCGCCAGGGTGACCTGGGGCAGCCGGTGCAGGCGTTCGGTGATCCGGCCGACCCGGCGCAGCCGGGCCAGGTCCGCGTCCACCGAGTCGCCGCGCAGTGTGCGGCGTGCGGGCGGCGCGGCGAGGTCCGCGCCCACCGAGAACGCGGACCCGTGTCCGGTGACCACGACGACCCGGGTGCCGGGATCGCTCTCCAGTTCGCCCAGTGCGCGGTCCAGGTCGTCGAGCAGGTCGACCGCGAACGCGTTGCGGCGGCCCTCGTTGCGCAGCGCCAGCGTCGTGATGCCGTCGCCGTCCGTGCGATCCACGCCTGCTGGCACGTCGCCTCCTCCAGCCGCCGGGTGCGGCGCTCAGTCCTCACCGGTGCCGACGATCCCGCGCCGGACCAGATCGCCGACCTCGGCCGCGGGGTAGCCGAGTTGGGCCAAGATCTCGCGGGTGTGCTGGCCGACCCGCGGTGCGGGCGTGCGTGCGGGCTCCTCGCCGCTCCGCCACGGCGAGCGCACCACCGTGTAGGGCTCCCCGTCGTCGACGACCTCGACGAAGGTCCCCGAGGCGCGGACGTCGGGGTGCGCCGCGACCTGCTCGTAGGTGTTGATGGCGCCGGCGACGATCCCGTTGCCGACCAGCAGCTCGAGCGCCTTCTCGCTGGGGAGCTCGCGGAACGCCGGGGCGAGCTCGGCGAGCAGCTCGGCGCGGTGGGCGACCCGGTCGGGGTTCGTGGCGAACCGCGGGTCGACGGCCAGCTCGGGGCGCCCGACCAGCGCGCAGAGCTTCGAGAAGTGGGCCGGGGTGTAGGCGGACAGCACGATCGCCCCGTCGGCGGTGGGCACGACGTCGGCCGCCGGGGCGACGGTCGGCTGCCCGTTGCCCTTGCGCTCGGGCACCCGGCCGGTGAGGAAGTACTCGCCCCACGTGGTGCCCTGCAGGTGGATGGCCACGTCGAGCAGCGAGACCTCCACGTCGCGACCGGTGCCGAACCGCAGCCGCCCGATGTACGCGCCGAGCACCGCCTCGGCCAGTACGTGCCCGGCCGCGGCGTCGACCACCGGGACCCCGACCCGTTGCGGGTCCCGCCCGGCCTCCCCGGTGACCGACATCAGGCCGCTCTCCGCCTGGGCGGCGATGTCGAACCCCGGGCGGTTCCGCGAGGGACCGTGGCGCCCGAACCCGCTGACCGACCCGTAGACCACGCCGGGGTTGATCGCGCGCACGTCGGCCGGGCCGAGGCCGAAGGCCTCCATCACGCCGGTGCGCAGGTTCTGCAGGACGATGTCGGCGTCCCGGACGAGCCGTCCGGCCACGGCACGCCCCTCGGCCGTGCGGAGATCCACCGCCAGCGACCTCTTGCCCCCGTTGTAGGTGCGGATCATCGCCTGGCCGTAGACGCCGATCTGCCGGGCGGAGTCGCCGCGGGGCGGCTCGACCTTGATCACGTCGGCGCCCATGTCGGCCAGCGCCGCACCGGCCGCCGGCGCGGCGATGAACTGCCCGAAGTCGACGACCCGGACCCCGGTCAGCGGCCGCTCCACGCCGGCGCCACCTCCCCGTGCCCGTGCTCGTCGAGCCGGCCGAGGTCGCGCTCGGGGTTGATGAGGACCAGCGACAGCAGGCTGCCGACGACGATGACCACCGCGCTGATCGCGAAGCCGTGCCCGTAGCCGGTGCTCACGTCGGCACCGTCACCGATCGAGAAGCCGAGTACGAGGGGCGCGATGACCCCCGCCATGCTGTAGAAGGCGACAAGACAGCCCAGGACGGCACCCCGGTGGCCGGGCGGGACGAGGTCCGAGACGATCGTCAGCGCCACCCCGTACGCGGCCGAGTTCAGCGAGAACGCGAGGGCGACCATGACCACCTGCACCGCGCCCGGGGGTACCGCGGTGAACAGGTACATGCTCACGCCGCCCGCGACCACGAAGGCCACGGACAACCCGCCGCGAGCCCAGCGCCGGGACACCCCGCGGGCGATCATCCGGTTGGACAGGTACCCGGCGCCGACGGCGGCGACCGCCGCCACCGCGTAGGGCGCCGTCACCAGCCGCCCGGCGGCGAGGGCGTCGTAGCCGAGTCCCTGCTCGAGGTAGAGCGGCAACCAGGACACCCGCAGCGTGGTGGTCCAGTAGCCGACGAACGCCAGCAGCGCGACACCCAGGATCGTCGGCGTGCGCAGCTGGCGGACCAGCAGCCGCCAGTCCGTTCCGGTGTGCCCGCGCCGGGTCCCGTCGGTCCCCGGTGCGCGCGTCGCCGCCTCCTCGGGCGAGGGCCGGCTCAGCAGGAACCAGGTGACCAGCCAGACCAGGCCCGCGACGATCAGCACCAGGAACGCCGCGTGCCAGTCCCAGGTGGCGATGACCAGCGTCAGCACCGGTGCCGCGATCAGCGGGCCGACCGAGCTCCCCGCGCTGATCACGCCGGCGGGCAGGGCGCGCTTCTCGGGCGGGAACCAGGAGTGCACGACGTGCGTCGCCAGCGCGTACGCGGGTCCCTCGGCGAACCCGAGGACCACGCGGCACACCAGCAACAGGCCGAAGCCGACCGGGAACAGCAGGGGGACCATCGTCAGGATCCAGATGCCCATCAGGGTGGGCAGCAGCACGCGGACCGAGATCCTGGTGCTCAGCGCGCCGACGACGAGGGCCCCGACGGCGAACAGCCAGAAGAACGAGCTCTGCAGGACCCCGAACTCGGCCGGGGTGATGCCCAGGTCCCGCATGAGCGCGCTGCCGGCGAACCCGAGCGCGGCCTTGTCGGCGAAGTTCAGGAGCATGAAGGCGAAGGCGAGGAAGGTGGCCGTCCACGCGCCCCGTCGCAGGCCTGCGGCTCCGGCCGGCGTCGTCCCCGCCGTCGGAGGCTCGGTTCGTGGCGTCTCTGCCATGGTGTCTCCCGCGATCGGTCCGGGCACCAGTCAATGCGTCCGGATCGACAGCGTCAAAGACGTGAAACCACGCAAACTGATTGCTCCTGCCTATCGGTCGGTGGGCGATCGGTCGGGGATCCGCGCCACGGGGGAGCGTTCGGCGAACTCGGCGCGTTGCCGTCGGCGGACGGCGAGGTCGGTGTCCGCGGCGGCCTGCACCCGCCCGAGCCCGGCCGCCATCCGCTGCTCGATCGCACGCTCCCATGACCGCACCCGGTCCCGGGTGAACTCCAGGAACGCCGCCGTCGCCGCGGCCATGCGGCCCGACCGGTAGACGACCCCGATGTCGCGTCGCAGTGGCGGGTCGAGCTCCCGGACCACCGCGTCGCGCAGGTGCGCGTCCAGCGCCAGGCGCAGCGGCACGATCGCCGCGCCACCACCGTTGAGGACCATCGGCAGGACCGAGCCCCGCTGCGGCACCTCGACCGAGACCAGCGGCTCGACGTCGGCGGCCCGCAACGTCCCCTCGATCCACTCGCGGGTGGTGGCGTGCCGCTCGCCCAGCACCAGGGGGACACCGTCGAGGTCCGCCAGCCGGACGGTGCCGGGGAACCCCTCGTCGGTCCCGGGTGGGGCGACGAGCACGAAGTGCTGGGTGAGCAGCCGTTCGTGCACGAGCCCGTCCCGGGGATGGGGCAGCACGCTGACCCCGACCTCGCACTCGCCGGAGGCCACCAGCTCGGCGACCTGCGAGACCTCTCCTCGTTCCTCGATGCGCGCGCTCACCCGCGGGTTGGCGACCCGGAACTGGGCGACCCAGATCGCGGCCGGGTCGGCAGAGAGGTCGGCGAGGGAGGCGACGTCGATCCGCCCGGCCTCGAGGTCGCGGACCTCGCGCACCGCGTCGTAGGCGGAGCCGACGGTGCGCAGCATCTGGCGGGCCGGCCCGACCAGCGCCTCGCCGGCGGGCGCCAGCACCAGTCCGCGCCCGACGCGGTGGAAGAGATCGGTCTGCAGGTCCTTCTCGAGCCGGCGCAAGGACTGGCTCAGCGACGGCTGCGCGACCCGCAGTGCTGCCGCTGCCCGGTGCACCCCGCCGTGCTCGACGACGGCGAGGAAGTACTCGAGCTGACGCAGGTCCACGCGGCCGAGTCTGACAGGACGCGCGGGCCCGACCTCAGCCGATGCGGAGAGCCACGCCGACCCGTCAGAAGACGACCTCGCCGCCGATCACCGTCGTCGTGACGTGCAGGTCCTTGATCCCGGCCGGGTCGACTTCGAGGATGTCGTCACTCAGCGCGACGAAGTCCGCGAGCCGGCCGGGGGTGATCCGGCCGAGGTCGGCCTCCCGCCCGACCGCGAACGCCGAGCCGTAGGTGTAGGCGGTGAGCGCCTCCGCCGCGCTCACGCGCTCGGCGGGCGCGAAGTCCTGCCCTCCGCTGGTGACCCGGTTGACGAGATCGTGGATCGAGACGAGCGGGTTCGCGTCGGAAACGGGGGAGTCGGTGGACCCGGGGACGACCATGCCGGCGTCGAGCAGGGAGCGCATGCGGTAGGTGCCCGCCGAGCGCTCCGGGCCGATCGCCTCGAGGATGCCGTCGCCGAAGTCGGAGATGAACGCCCCCTGCGGGACGGGGATGACGCCCAGGTCGGCACACCGGCGCACCTGCTCGTCGGAGGCGATCGCGAAGTGCTCGATGCGGTGGCGCACCTCGCGCGGGTGGCGGCGCTGGGCCTCGGCGATCGCGTCGAGGACGTGGTCGATCGCCCGGTCGCCGATCGCGTGCGTGGCGACCGTCCAGCCCGCCAGGTGGTACGTGACGAGGGCGGTGTGCAGCTCCTCCGGGCCGAGCTGCAGGACGCCCAGGTTGTCCGGCTCGCCGCAGTAGCACTCGTGGACCGCCGCCGAGCGGCCGATGAGCGAGCCGTCGGAGACGATCTTCACGGGGCCGATGCGCAGGCGGTCGTCACCGAGGCCGGTGCGGATGCCCCAGTCGAGGGTCTGCCAGCCGTCGGGTCCGTCCGCCAGCGGGTGCAGCGCGTTGTGCCACGGCATCACGGTCATCCGCGGCCCGATCGTGCCGTCGGAGACGGCGGTGAGGTAGTGGTGCATGGCGGCGCCGCCACGCCCGATGCTGCCGTCGACGACGACCCCGGGCTCGGTGATGCTGGTGAGCCCGTAGGAGAGGGCCTGCTCGCTCGCGAGCCCGAGGGAGTGCGCGATCTCCTCGTCGGTCACCACGGCGGCGGCGTTGCGCACCGGGTGCATCGCGGTCTCCTGCAGCAGCCCCTCGGGCCGCCCGTCGGCGCCGCGGAAGACCCGGCCGCCGGGGATGTCCGGGTAGCCGGCGCGGTCCGGGTAGCCGGCGAGCTCGAAGGCCCTGGTGCTGGCGACGACCATGTGACCGGAGACGTGCTCGACGACGCACGGTCGCCCGTCGACGGCACGGTCGATCGCGTCGGCCGTCGGGTGCGCGCCGCCGAGGAAGTTCTGGTCGTAGCCGCTCGCCTTGACCCATGCGCCCCGCGGTAGCTCGGCGGCGCGCGCGGCCAGCGCGTCGTACAGGTCGGCGAGGCTCGCGACCCTGCTCGGCCGCACGTCGACGTTCGCGAGCCGGTTGCCGGTCAGTCCCAGGTGGTGGTGCGCGTCGTGCAGACCGGGGACGACCCGCGCCCCGCCGAGGTCGTGCGCCCGGCTCGCCCGGAGGCCGTCGGTGTCGTCGACCGCGACGATCCTGCCGTGGTGGACGGCGACGGTCGTCGCTTCGGGGTGGGTCGCGTCGCCCGTCCAGATCCGGCCGTTCTCGAAGAGGGCGTCGACCTTCACGCGCTCACCTCGGCGGTACCGACCGCCCGGGAACGGCGCTGGACCGTGCGCATTCCGATGATGCCGACGAGTGTCAGCACCGAGAGCAGCACGAAGAAGGCTGCGACACCCCATGGGCCGGCCACGCCGAGGATCGACTGCGCGATGAGCGGCGTCGAGCCACCGATGATCATCGCGCAGAGTCCGTTGGCGAGCGCCACGCCCGTGTACCGCACGTTCGCGGGGAAGGCCTCCGCCAGGAAGCCGGCGAGCATCGCGTAGTAACCGGCCGCGCCCACGATGAGGACGAACTGGGCCAGGCCGACGAGCCAGATGTCGCCGCTGAGGATGGCGAGGAAGTACGGGACCGTGACGGCGATCGACAGGACGACGCCGAGCACCATGACGCGGTCGCGGCCGATGCGGCCCGCGATCACGGCGGCGATCGGCTGCCAGACGAACTGCCACACGGCGATGGCGAAGCCGAGGTTGAGGATGGCCGCACGGGACTGTCCGAGCTCGTTCGTCCACCACGACACGAGGAAGGTGTTCTGGAAGAACGCAGCGGCGATGCCGAGGGTGCTCGCCGCCACCCCGCAGAAGACGATCAGGGGTGCGGTGCGGAAGACGGCGGCGACGGGCACCCGCACGACGTCGTGGTGCGCCTTGGCGTCGAGGAAGTCCTGCGACTCCTCGACCTTCGACCGGATGACGAGGCCGACGACCACGAGCACCGCGGAGAACAGGAACGGGATGCGCCATCCCCACGTCGTGAACTGCTCGTCCGGCAACCTGCCGACGATCAGGAACATGAGGGTCGCCAGGATCGACCCGGCCGGTGAGCCCTGCTGTACCCAGGTTCCGGCCATCGTGCGCCTGCTCTGCTGCGCGTTCTCGGTGGCCATGAGCGTGGCTCCGGCCCACTCACCGCCGACCGCGAGTCCCTGCGCGGCGCGCAGGAGGACGAGCAGTGCCGGGGCCAGCGCCCCGACCTGCGCGTGCGTCGGCAGCAGGCCGATGAGCGTCGTCGCCGTCCCCATGAGGAACAGCGTCGTGACGAGCACGTTCTTGCGGCCGAACCGGTCTCCCAGGTGACCGAAGAGCACACCGCCGATCGGACGTGCGAGGAAGCCGACCCAGAAGGTCGCGAAGCTGGCGAGGACGGCCGTCGCCGGCGATGCGTCGGGGTAGAAGACGCGGCCGAACACGAGCGCGGCGGCGGTGCCGAAGATGAAGAAGTCGTACCACTCGATCGCGGTCCCGACGAACGCGCCCGCAACGGCCCGCCGTCGACGGACATCCGCAGGTGACTGGGGGTTGGACATCGTCGATCCTCCTGGCCGGGGTCGGCTGACCATGGGTTAGGTCCTGGCCATGGCGCGCACGGTGCGCGCCGGGCTCGGGCGGCCGAGCCGGGCTGCCAGCCAGGTGCTGGTCTCGGCGAGCTGGTCCAGGTCGACCCCGGTGCGGATGCCGAGGCCGTCGAGCTGCCAGATCAGGTCCTCGGTGGCCAGGTTCCCGGTGGCCGACCTCGCGTACGGGCAGCCGCCGAGACCGCCGGCGGAGGCGTCGACGGTGGTGACACCGCGCCGGAGCGCGACGAGGGTGTTGGACAGGGCCTGGCCGTAGGTGTCGTGGAAGTGCACGGCGATGCGGTCGATCGGGACGCCGGTCGCCAGGATCGCGTCGAGCAGGGCGTTGACGCGGCCCGGGGTGGCTACCCCGATGGTGTCGCCGAGGCTCAGCTCCGTGCAGCCCAGCCCGATGAGCCGGGATGCCACGGAGACGACCTGGGGGATGGGGACGTGGCCCTCCCACGGGTCGCCCCAACACATGGAGAGGTATCCGCGGACGCGCAGACCGGCTTCCCGGGCACGGGCGACGACGGGCGCGAACATCTCCAGCGAGTCGGCGATCGTGCGGTTGAGGTTGGCCTTGGCGAAGCTCTCCGTGGCCGAGCCGAAGACGGCGATGTCG
This sequence comes from Pseudonocardia cypriaca, assembly GCF_006717045.1. NCBI lineage: Bacteria > Bacillati > Actinomycetota > Actinomycetes > Pseudonocardiales > Pseudonocardiaceae > Pseudonocardia > Pseudonocardia cypriaca. Next base: position 393,143 of record NZ_VFPH01000002.1, on the reverse strand, counting down.
GTGACACCGAGGTCGACGGCGCGTTCCAGCCCGCGTCGGTTGGGGACCAGCACCGGGTAGCGGATCCCGGGCTTGCGATCGAGCCGGCGCAGTACGTCCTCCGCGTCGGCGAGCTGCGGCACCCACTTCGGGTGGACGAGGCTGGTGGTCTCGACGACGGTGTGCCCGGCCGCCACCAGGCGTTCGATGAGCTCGACCTTGACCTCGGTCGGCACGATGTCGGCCTCGTTCTGCAGCCCGTCGCGAGGGCCGACCTCGCAGATGGTGACGCTGCTGGGTAGGCCGGGCAGCGGTTCGACCCCGTAGTGGTTCACGTGTTCTCGGCGCGGAGCTCGGCGAGGACGCGTTCGGCGTGGTCGGCGCGGACCGCCTTGTCGGCGATGAGCCGGGCGACGACGGCGGGCACTTCGTCGGCGGTGGCGCCGACGGTGGAGGCGATGTTGCGGGCGTGCAGGGACATGTGCCCGCGCTGGATGCCCTCGGTGGCCAGAGCCCGCACCGCGCCGAAGTTCTGGGCGAGCCCGACCGCGATGATGATCTCGGCGAGCTCGGCGGCCGTGCGCACGCCGAGCAGCTCGATCGCGGCCTGCGCCACCGGGTGCACCTTGGTGGCGCCGCCGACGAGGCCGACCGGCATCGGTAGCTCCAGGGTTCCGACGACGTTGCCGTCCGCGTCCTTCTCGAACCGCGACATCGAGGTGTACCGCCCCGCCGGGGAGATCGCGTGGGAGTGGGCGCCTGCCTCGACCGCGCGGGTGTCGTTGCCGGTGGCCAGCACGACCGCGGTGATCCCGTTCATGATCCCCTTGTTGTGCGTGGCCGCCCGGTACGGGTCGGCCTCGGCCAGTGCCGCGGCGTGCACGATGTCGTCGACGACGGCGTCCCCACCCAGTGCCTCCTTGTCGAAGATCGCACGGGCCCGGGAGAGCCGCAGATCCGCCTTGTTGGTCAGGATCCGCAGCAGCGTCCGCCCGCCTGCGATCTGCCCGGCCCGATCGGCGACGGCCTCGGCCATCGTGTTGACCGCGTTCGCCCCCATCGCGTCCCGGACGTCGACCTGCAGGTGCGCCACCACGTAGGTGCCGGCGCGCGACTCCACCACGCGTACGGCGATGTCGCGCACCCCGCCGCCGAACTCCACGAGCTTGGGGTCCTGGGCGTCGGCCAGGTCGATGAGCTCCTGACGGGCCTCGAGCAGCCGCGCCCGTCCCGCCTCCGGATCGCGCACCCCGATGATCTGCACCTGGGCCTGCATGATCGGCGCGGTCGACGAGGTGAAGAAGCCACCGTGGATCCGGGCGACCTTCGCCGAGTTCGAGGCCGCTGCCACCACCGAGGCCTCCTCGGTGGCCATCGGCACCAGCACCTCGCGGCCGCCGACGATGAAGTTGGTCGCGACCCCCAGGGGCAGCCCCATCACCCCGACCACGTTCTCGATCATGTGATCGGCCAGCCCGACCCCGATCCCACGCTCCGGCGCGAACGCGGCGAGCCCTTCCACGTCGAGCCCGGCCGACTCCGCGACGGTCTTGCGACGGGCCTCCACGGACAGGTCCCGAAGACCCTGAATGCGACTGGTGCGCGTCATCGCCTCTCCCACCTCGGCGTGGCTTCTCGTCCGCGTTGGAACGCTAGTGAGCACTTGGGGGAGAGGGGATGTGTCAACCGACCACAGACGTGGCTACGGGCGTGGGCTGCTGGTCCACTACAGGTCGCGAAGCGTGGTGGCGGAGAGCCGCGCCACCCGAACAGCGACGCTGATCCGGAAGAGCCGGTCCGGTTCCTGCCAGTCGTCCCCGAGCAGCTCGGTGATGCGCTCCAGCCGCTGCAGCACGGTGTTCTTGTGCAGGTGCAGCGCGCGGCCGGCGGCGACCGGGCTCAGGCGGCTGTCCAGGTATACGGCGAGCGTGGTCAGCAGGTTCCCGCCGCGGGTGGCGTCCCACTCGAGGAGCGGGCCGAGGAGGTTGTGCACGAAGGTGCTGACGCGCGTCTCACCGGGGCCGAAGAGCGCGGTGTATGGCAGGAACTCGTCGGTGGTCGCGGCCGAGTCGGTGATCCCGAGTACCGGCAGCACCCGGGCGCACGCCGTGGCGGCCTCGAGCTGTGCGCGCACGTCGCGGGGCACGTCGCCGAGCGCTGCGGCCACTGCCAGCGTCGGGTGGTCGATCGCCCGGCGCACCGCCGTGTGGATCAGGGTCGCCGCCGCGGCCGGGTCGGACTCGCAGGTCAGCGCGACGACCTGGTCCGCGTGCTCGCCGATCAGCCCGCCGCCGGCGGCGCGTCCGGCCGCGCGTGCCGCGAGGCGACGGTGCTCGGCCGGGAGCGACAGGACCACGAGCGTGCGGAGCTCGGCGGTGCGGATGCCGCGGGACTGCGCGCGCTGCGCGACGCCTGCCCGCCGTCGCGGATCCCCGGACAACAGGTCGGCGAGCAGGTCGCCGCGGACCCGCTGCTCGGCCTCGATGAGCGCCTCCTGCTTGAGGCTGAGCAGGGCGGTGATCTGAGCGGCCCGTTCGGCGGTGCGGTGCTCGACCGGTCCGAACTCGACGGTCCCCGGCTCGAGGACGAGGGCGCCCAGGAAGGTCTGGCCTGCGACGACCGCGACGACCACCTCGTGCCCGGGCCTGCCGAGGGTCACGCACCGGCCGCTACGACGGCTCTCGTCCACGGCCCGCCGGATCTCGTCCCTCCGGGGCCCGTCCTCGCGGTCGCGCCCGCTTCCCACGGGAGCCGGGGCGTCGGCGGTCGGGCCTGCTGCCGATGCGGTCGGGTGGAGGTCGGCGTCGAGGACGGTGACCCGGCAGCGCAGGGCCTTCCCGAGCGCGCCTGCGACCGCGGTGGTGTCCCCGCCCTGGAGAACCAGCGTGGTCAGGTCGGAGTGGACGCCGCTGGCGCGTTCCATGGCCTCGACGTGACGGGCCAGCTGGCCGTAGGCGCGGCGGGTCTCCTCGGCCGCGTCCTGGGTGCGGGCGAGCAGGCGTGCGGTCTGCAGGACGATCGCGGCGTGATCGGCGAACGCCGACAGCAGCGAGATCTCCTCCGGTGAGAAGGAGTGCTCGACGCGGTTCGCGGCGAACAGCACGCCGATCACCTCCTCGCCCGCGAGCAGGGGGACGCCGAGGAGGGAGACCAGGCCCTCGGCGGCCACGGTCGCGTCGATGTGGGCGTCGTGCGGGGCCTGCGTCATGCCGGAGTAGCTGGAGGTCCAGCAGGGCTGCCGCCGCTGCACCACCAGGCTCGCGAGCCCCATGCCGGGAGGTACGCGCAGCCCGAGGAACGTCGGGGCGACCGTGCCGAGGGTCGTGCGCACCCGCAGCTCACGGGTGCGCATGTCGAACTCGGACAGATAGGTCACGTCGGTGCCCACCAGGTCGTGGGCCCGCTCGACGAGCCGCTCCAGCAGCTTGTCGACATCGCGGAGCTGCGCCAGCTCCCGGGCGCTCGAGAACAGGGCGGAGAGCTCCTGTCCGCGGCGCCGCCACCGCTCGGACCCGACGCGCAGCTGGCGGACGCCGTCGCTGACCCGCGCCGCCGCGTCCGCCGGGAGATCCAGACCCGCCAGGAGGTCCCGGATCTCGGCGTCGTCGGCGTCCCGATCGGCCGCAGCTGCCTCGAGCAGGGTGACCACCGTGTCGACCGGGATGGAGTGGACGTCGTTGCTCATCGACTCGCCTCCGGATCCGGGTGGGCCACAAGACCATCTTCACCGCGCCTCTGATGGGCGGACCTCACACACCTCCGGGTGCCGGGCCTGCTGTGCCGCCAGGTCCAGCACTCCGACGCCGCCGATCCACCGGCATGGGCCGTCGGTACACCCTCACCGAGCCTATCGGTGACCGCTGGCCCATGTGCGCTGGACCACGCCGGCTCTAGCGTGCCCCTGACCAGCGGGCGCCCCGTCGCTACGACCCGACGCAGTCGAAGGAGACAGCGGAATGACGCTTCACGTGGGCATTGACGTCGGTGGGACGTTCACCGACGCCGTGGCGCTCGTCGACGGCCGGGCGATCCGCGGGAAGGCCTTCTCGACCAAGGACGTGACCACCGGGATCCTCGGCGCCCTCCAGGTCCTGCAGGAGCGGGCGGGCATGGGCGAGGCGGAGTTCTTCTCGTCGGTGGACCGGTTCGTCCTGGGCAACACGATCGTGACGAACGCGGTCGACGAGCAGAAGTACGCGGCCGTCGGGCTGCTGACCACGCAAGGGTTCCGCGACACGTTGCGCATCGCGCGCTCGGCGCGCACCGACGAGCGCGACCCCCACAAGATGAGCGCCCCCGTGGACATCGTCGAGCGGCGCCGCATCGTCGAGGTCGCCGAGCGGGTGGACGCGCACGGGCAGGTTCTGGTCCCGCTGAGCGAGGAGCGGATCGCGACCGCCGTCGACGCGCTGCTCGCCACCGGTGTCGAGGCCGTCGCGGTCTGCCTGCTGTGGTCGTTCCGCAATCCGGTCCACGAGCAGGCGATCGGCGACTACCTGCAGGCGCAGCACCCGGACCTCCCGTTCACCCTGTCCAGCGCGCTCACCCCGGTCTACCGGGAGTACGAGCGGATGGTGACAACGGCGCTCGACGCCGCGGTCAAGCCGATCGTCGCGTCGCACTTCGAGCACCTCGCCGAGGAGCTGCGTTCCCGCGGCCTGAGGACGCGGGTGCAGATCATGCAGGTGCACGGCGGTTTCCTCTCGGTGGAGGAGACCAGCAAGGCCCCGATCTCGATGTTCAACTCCGGCCCGGTCGGCGGCGTCACCGGCGCCCGGCTGCTCGGGCAGCAGCTCGGCCGCAGGCGGGTCCTCACCGCGGACATGGGCGGCACCAGCCTCGACGCCGCCGCGATCATGGACGACGAGTTCAGGTTGCTCCCGCGCGCGGAGATCGGCGGCCTGCCGACCAGCCTCACCGCCGTCGACATCGAGACGATCGGAGCCGGCGGCGGCAGCCTCGCCTGGGTCGACGGCCGCGGCCTGCTCCGGGTCGGCCCCCACAGCGCGGGCTCCACCCCCGGCCCGGCGTGCTACGGCAAGGGCGGCACCCGGCCCGCCGTCACCGACGCGGCGCTGGTCCTCGGGCTGATCAACGCCGACTTCTACCTCGGTGGCACCGTGGCCCTCTACGAACACGATGCCCGCGCGGCGATCCGGAAGCACGTCGCCGACCCGCTGGGGATCACCGAGGAGGCCGCCGCGGAAGGCATCTACCGCCTCTCCACCTCGCAGATGTCCAACGCCCTTCGCAAGATCACCGTCAACCGGGGCCACGACCCGCGCGAGTTCACCCTCGTCGGGTTCGGTGGGGCCTGCGGTCTGTTCGCGGCGAGCATCGCCGCGGAGGCCGGGGTGCAGGAGGTTGTCATCCCGCGCAACGCCGCGGTCTTCTCCGCGTACGGGCTCATGCACGCCGACTCGGTGTTCTCCGCCGTCCGGACCAGCCCGTGGACGATGCAGCAGCCGGCCGCCGAGCTGGACGAGGAGTTCGCCGGGCTGGAGCAGCGGGCCCAGGCCTGGTTCGAGGCCGAGGGCATCCCCACCGAGCGCCGCGAGCTCTACCGCGAGGCGGACATGAAGTTCGTCGGGCAGATCTTCGAGGTCACCACCCGGCTCCCGGCCGGCACGTTCACCGAGGCGGACAAGGACGAGCTGCGGGCCCGGTTCGTCGCCGACTACGAGGACGAGTTCGGCGCGGGCACCGCCTGGACCGAGACGGAGATCCTGCTGGTCAACTCCCGGGTCCGGGCGATCGGACGCAGCGATGTGCAGCAGGTGCACCTGGTCGACGGGGCGGACGCGGAGACCCACGAGATCAGCAGGCGCAGCATCATCGAGCCCCTCACCGGCAAGCGCACCGAGGTCGACGTGCACCGCGGCTTCGGCGGGCCGGGCCGGGCCGCCGGTCCCTGCCTGCTCGAGGAGCCGGACACCACCGTCTACGTCCCCAGCGGCGCCACGGTCGAGCTCACCGACGACGGCCACTTCCTGATGCGCCTCGACGCCGGCCTCTGACGGCCGCCCTCCCACGACCGTCGAAGGAGACGATCATGCCCAGGACGATCATGCCCAGCACGACCACGGCGCTGCCCGCCGGCTACGACCCCGTCACCCTCGAAGTCATCCGCATGCGCCTGGACTCGATCGTCGAGGAGATGGGCATCGCGATGATCCGCTCGTCGGGGTCCCCGGTCATCACCGAGGCAGGCGACTTCAACACCGCGCTGTTCGACCCGACCGGCCGCATCTACGCCTACTCCGACTACGTCCAGTTCCACATCGGCTCCGGCAGCGTGGCGGTGCAGAACCTGGTCAAGGCGATCGAGGGCGAGCCGCTGTCGCCTGGCGACGCGTTCATCAGCAACGACCCGCACACCGCCGGGGCCAGCCACCCGCCCGACACCAACGTGATCTCCCCGATCTTCCACGAGGACGAGCTCATCGGGTGGGCCCAGTCCCAGGCCCACCTCGTGGACGTGGGCGGCATGACCCCCGGTGGCTTCGCCCCGGGTGCCCGCGACTGCTACGCAGAGGCCCTGCGCCTGCCGCCGGGGGTGAAGATCTTCGACAAGGGCGAGCCGGTGGAGTGGGTCCGCCGGATCCTGCTCAACAACGTCCGCGTCCCCGCGCTGTTCTGGAACGACGTCCGCAGCCTTGTCGCCAGCAACAACACCGGCATCCGGCGGCTGTTGGGCACCATTGCCGAGTTCGGGATCGAGCAGTTCCGCGAGTACACCCACCTGTCCTTCCAGCTCGCGGAGCAGATCGTCCGGGAACGGATCGCCGCCATCCCCGACGGCAGCTACCGCGCGGAGGAGTGGACCGAGCACAACGGGCACGACGACGACCTCTACCGCGTGGCCTGCACCATGACGAAGCGCGACAGCCAGATCACCTTCGACTTCACCGGCTCCAGCGAGCAGACGGGCGGGTTCGTCAACTGCAGCTACGGAGCGCTGGTGGGCAGCGTCGCCAGTGCGGTCGTGCCCATCCTCGCCTGGGACGTCCCGTTCAACGAAGGGGTGATGACGGCCTTCGACGTCATCGCCGAGTCCGGCTCCATCGTCAACCCGACCCCTCCCGCCCCGATCAGCAACGGGCACCTCACCACCGGCGCCCGGGTGAGCCGCCTGGTCACCAAGCTGATGAACGAGGCCTGTCGCACCAGCGCCGACGAGGACATCCGCGCCCGCACCCAGGGCGTGTGGGCCGACTCGTGGACCGGTGGCATCTCAGCGGGCACCACCGAGGACGGCGAGTACTTCGTGCTGTTCAACATGGACGGCGGGGGCATGGGCGCAGGGGCCCAGCCGGAGGCGGACGGCCTCGACTGCGCGGGCATGATGACGCAGGTCAACAACATGCTGCCGGACGTCGAGATGAACGAGATGCTGTACCCGGTGCTGTACCTGTGGAAGCAGCTCAACATCCACAGCGCCGGGCACGGGGCGCAGCGCGGCGGCCTCGGGCTGGAGTTCGCCTGGACCCTGCACGGCGCCCAGGAGGTCACCCAGACGGTCTTCGCCCCGAGCGCCCAGGTGACCGCGGACGGGTTCGGCGGCGGGCTGCCCGCAGGCGGCAGCGGGCACGAGGTCCACCGTGGCGCGAACGTCGCCGCCCTGCTGGCCGGGGGCACCGTCCCCACCCGGGCCGACCTCGTCGCCGAGAGCACCGAACTGCTCGCGATCAACCAGCAGTCGGTCCCGATCAGAACGGGCGACGTCTTCGTCCAGTGGATCGCGGGCGGCGGTGGCTACGGTGACCCGCTGCTGCGCGATCCCGAGCGGGTCGCCGCGGACGTCGCCGACGGCTACGTCTCCGCGGCCACCGCCGAATCCACCTACGGCGTCGTCCTGGGCGACGACGGCGTCGACGCCGCGGCGACCGCCCGGGCTCGTGCGCGGATCCGCCGCTCCCGCCTCGGCGCCGACCCGAGCCAGGAGACCGCCGCCGGTGCGACGGCCGGCGCCTCCGCGCCACAGCGCGACGGAGACGGCTGGTACTGCCCTGCGAGCGGGGCGCGGCTCGGGACCGGCCCCGACTGGCGGCCGCACGCCCTCCAGATCACCCACGTCGCCGCCGACCGCCTCCACGAGCACGGGGTGCTCGTCCGGCAGCGCGCCGACGGCCCGCGGGTCCTCATCGACGAGTTCTACGGCCCCACGTGCGGCACCCTGCTCGAGACGCGGATCCGGGTGGAGACCGCACCGACCACGACGGCCTGACCGACCGACGGCGAACACGGAGGATCTGCATGTCCCCACACGGCATCGACGCGCTCGGCGCGCTCCACCCGGCCGGCCTGCCTGCGGGGGCCCTGCGCGGCGTCGTCGTACTGGACATCACCCGCGTCGTGGCCGGACCGTTCTGCTCCATGCTGCTCGCCGACCTCGGCGCGACGGTCATCAAGATCGAGAACCCGAACGAGCCCGACTACGCCCGCGCCTTCCCCCCGACCCTGCGCGCGGAGTCCGGTGAGGAGTTCAGCGCCTTCTTCGCCCAGTACAACCGCAACAAGCTGGGCCTGACGATCGACCTGTCCACCGAGGAGGGCAAGGACCTGCTCCGCACGCTGGCCTCCCGCGCGCACGTCCTGGTCGAGAACTTCCGCGCCGGCACGATGGACAAGCTCGGGGTCGGCTACGCGGAGCTGAAGAAGGTGAACCCGAGGCTGGTCTACACCGCCATCTCCGGTTACGGCCAGACCGGCCCGTACCGCCGCAAGCCCGCCTACGACAACAGTGCCCAGGCCACGGGAGGGCTGTGGTCCATGAACGGCTACGCCGACCGCCCACCCGTGCGGGTCGGCACCATCATCGGTGACCTCTCCGCGACCTTCTACGCCGTGATCGGCACGCTCGCCGCGCTCCGGCACGCCGAGCAGACCGGCCACGGCCAGCTGGTCGACGTCTCCCAGCAGGACTCCGTGCTGAGCCTCACCGAGAACGCGGTGGTCTCCTACACCGTCGACGGCAAGGTCGCCGCCCCGCTGGGCAACGAGCACCCGTTCGTCAAGCCGTACGAGCTCTACCCCTGCAAGGACGGCTACGTCTTCTTCGGCGGCTACACCGACAAGTTCTGGCGCCTCTCCTGCCAGATGTTCAGCCGGCCCGAGCTCGCCGACGACCCCGAGATCGACACCATGGCGAAGCGCTTCACACCCGAGGTCTACGAGCGCCGGATCCGGCCGCTGCTGCACGAGTGGTTCGCCGACCGGACCAAGATCGAGCTCGAGGAGCTGGCCGGGGACCAGGTGCCGCTCAGCGCCGTCAAGGACATCGGCGAGGTCGTCGAGGACCCCCAGATCGCCGCGCGCGACATGGTCGTCGACGTCGACTACCCGGACTTCGGGGAGCTGCGCATGTTCGGCTCGCCGATCAAGCTCGACGCCACCCCCACCAACCCACGAGGGCTGGCTCCCAAGGTGGGAGAGCACACCGAGATGCTCCTGCGCGCCCTGGCGGACCTCGACGACACGCAGCTCGCGGCCCTCCGCGCGCGAGGAGCGATCTGATGGCGGGGATCGACCTGGAGCGCGACGGTGCCGTCGCGATCATCCGCTTCGCCCGCCCCGAGAAGCTGAACTCACTCACCCTCGCGATGTACGAGGAGCTCGGCGACGCATTCGCCGAGGTCCGCGACGACGCCTCCGTGGCCGTGGCGATCCTGACGGGTACGGGGGACCGGGCCTTCTGCGTGGGCGCCGATCTCACCGAGTCGATCCCGGCACTCGCCGACGGACGCTTCGACATCTCGGCGTGGGACCCCGCCCACCAGAAGCACACCACGCTCTTCAAGCCCGTCATCGCGGCGGTCAACGGGCTGTGCCTCGGCGGTGGTTTCGAGATCATGCTCTCCACCGACATCCGCATCGCCGCCGACACCGCGGAGTTCGGGCTCCCGGAGAGCGGCGTCGGTGTCGTCCCCGCAGGCGGGACCCTGACCCGTCTCACCCGCCAGATCCCCTACGTCTGGGCGATGCAGCTGATGCTGCTCGGTGACCGGATCCCAGCCGCAGAAGCCCTGCGCTACGGCCTGCTCAACGACGTCGTCCCCGCGGCCGACCTCCTCGACACCGCCCTCGAGCTCGCCCACCGCCTCGCCGCCCGCAGCGGCACCGCGCTCGAAACCATCAAGGAGGCGGTGCTGCGGCTCGGCGACCTCCCGCAGGACCAGGCCTTCCACAGCGAGGCCCTCTACGGGCAGAAGGCCTTCACCTCACCCGACGCCCGCGAAGGTCTCGCCGCCTTCGCCGAACGCCGCCGACCGGAGTTCCCGTCCCGCAGCACCGTTCTGCCGCCGACCGCTCAGCCGCGCTCGACCGAGGCGCGGACGAGCTGATGCGGGGTCGCGCTCGTCCTCACGTGCCCCGCCGGCCCGTCGCCCCGCCGGAGGTGCTGCCCAGACGGGCGAGTGCAGCGGCGCTCGGGCTGCCGGGGTCCGCCGTGTAGAGCACCAGCCGCAGGTCCGTGCCCGGCAGCAGGAGGGTCTGGCACTCCAGCTCGAGCTCGCCGAGCTCGGGGTGGTGCAGGTGTTTGCGCAGCGTCGGTCGGGGTCGTACGTCGTGGCTGCGCCATCCGGCCGCGAAGTCCGGGCTGTGCGCGGCGAACTCGTTGACCAACTCGCCGAGCGCGCGTTCCGCCGGGTAGCGGGCGCTGGTCGAGCGCAGTTCGGCAGCGATCTGCCGGGCGAACTCACCCTCCGCGCCGGCCGGTGCCGAGCAGAGGGTGTCGCCCAGTCGGATGGAAAGCCGCACGGTGTTGCGCTCGCCGGCGGGCAACTGCTCGAAATCGACGATCAACGCGGCCGCGGCGGTGTTCCACGCCACGATGTCTTCTCGCTCGTCGACCACGTAGGCGGGTATCGGCCCGAGCCGGTGCAGCAACCGGCGGGCGTCGGCGGGCAGACGCGTGCGATCGGCGTCCGTGCTGGTCGGCACCTGCCCGGCCAGCCGCGTCAGATGCTCACGCTCCGCGGTGGTCAGCCGCAATGCCGTCCCCAGCGCGGCCAGCACCTGCGGCGACGGGCGCGGCCCGCGGGCCTGCTCCAGTCGCTCGTAGTAGCTGGTGGACATCCCGGCGAGCGCGGCCACCTCCTCCCGGCGCAGCCCGGGGGTGCGCCGGGCCCGCCGGCCGGGCGGGTGCGCGCCGTGCACCTGGTCCGGGCGCAGTGCCTCCCGCCTGCGGCGCAGGAAGTCTGCCAGTTCCCCTTTGCTCACGGCTCAGGTTTGCACGGCGACGCCACCTCATCCACGGACCGGTGGTCCGGGGATCACCTGTCCGTTCCGTGGCCGTGCGCCCGCGCCCAACCTGGTGCGGTCATATCCAGCGCGACATCGAAGGACCGCCGTGCCACGCACATCCGAAGAGACGTTCCGCCTGCTGCTGGACCTGCTGTTGAAGAAGGACATGGACGCCGTAGCAGACCTGTGGGCGGAAGACGGCACGGCCGAGTTCCCGTTCGCCGAGGGCACCGCGCCCCGGCGGCTGGCCGGGCGCGAGGCCGTCCGTGACTACCTGGCCGGCTATCCGGACCTCATGGACGTGCATTCCGTTCCGGTGGTCACCGTGCACCACACGCGACAACCGGACACCGTCATCGTGGAGTTCACCGCGCACGGGCGCACGGTGCGCACCGGCGAGCCCTACCGGTTGGACTACATCGCGGTGATCACCGTCCGGAACGGCCAGATCGTCCACTACCGGGACTACTGGAACCCGCTGGCCGCTGCCTCGGCCGCCGGCACGCTGCCCGACCTGCTCGGCTCGCTGCGCCCGGGGGACACCCGATGACCGGCGTGCTCGTCACCGGCGGCACCGGGAAGACGGGGAGCGCCCTGGCCGAGCTGTTGCGTGGGAGCGGAGTACCGGTCCGGGTGGCGAGCCGCAACCCGTCGGCCGGCGATCCGGACGCCACCCGGTTCGACTGGGATGACCCGGCGAGCCATCCCACTGCGCTGCGCGGGATGGACCGGGTCTACCTGGTGCCTCCGCTGCTCACCGTGGATCCGATGCCGCTGGTCGGACCGTTCCTCGCCGAGGCCGAACGCCTCGGTGTGCGCCGTGTGGTGCTGCTCGGCTCCGCCATCGTGCTGCCGAACGCACCCGGCGCGCTGGAACTGGCCGCACGGGTGCGGAGCCGGCCCGGGTGGGTGGTGCTGCGCCCGTCGGGGTTCATGCAGAACTTCCTGGGCGCACACCCACTGGGCGAGCGGATCCGGCGGCACGGCGAGATCCACACCGCCGCGGGTGCCGGTCGGCTGGGCTGGATCGACGCGCGGGACATCGCGGCCACCGCCTTCGCGCTGCTGACCGAACCCGACGGCAACCGCGACGTCGCGCCCGACTACCTGCTCACCGGCCCGAGGGCGCTGAGCTACGGGGACGCGGCGGCCATCATCACGGCCCGCACCGGACGGCCGATCCGGGTGCGACACATTCGGGCCGACGAGCTGGCAGGCAACTACCGGGCCGCCGGCATGCCGGCCGCGTTCGCGGCTGCCCTCGCCGCCGTGGAGACCGACATCGAGGCCGGTCGGGAAGAGCAGGTCAGCACCGCGGTGCTGGACCTGACCGGCCGCCCGCCCCGCACCTTCGCCGAGTTCGTCCGGGACCACGCCCACGAGTGGGCGAGCGTCGGCGAGGGTTGACCGGCACCTCGTGGCCAACCCGGCCGGGCACGCGGGTCGGGCGTCGAGGATGACGGTCGGTCCCGAAAGGAGCCGCGGCGAACCGGTTCCGCCCGGCCGCCCCTAGGCTCTCCAGGTGCTGATGCCCGAGGTCGTCAAGGTCGGACCGGCGGGGCTGGGCGCGCGCTCCTGGCGCGGTGGCGGTGGCCGGCCGGTGCTGTTGGTGCACGGCCTGTCGTCCAACGCCCAGCTGTGGGACGGCGTCGCCGCGAGGCTCGCCGAGGCGGGGCACCCGGTGCTCGCAGTGGACCTGCGCGGTCATGGTTCGTCCGAGGACGTCCCGGACACGGACACCGACGACCTCGACGCGGCTCCGACCGACCCCACCCGGTTGGCCGCCGAGGACCTCGCCGCGGCCTGCGCGGACCTCGGGTGGAGCGCGCCCGTCGTCGCCGGGCACGCATGGGGTGGCAACATCGCGCTCCAGCTCGCCGCCGACCGTCCCGGGCTCGTGCACGGGCTCGCGCTCGTCGACGGTGGGTGGTTGCACCTCGGTGACCAGTTCCCCGACCTCGACGCCGCGTGGTCCGTGCTGGCGCCACCGCGGTTCGACGGCGTGACCTCGGCGGCGGTGCGCGCCAGCTTGCACGCAGGCCACCCGGACTGGTCGGACGCGGCCGTCGAAGGGGTGCTGGGCAACCTCCGCGAGCGCGCCGACGGCAGTGTGACGCCGCGGCTGGAGCGCGAGCGGCACCGCGCGATCATCGGCAGCCTGCTCCGGCACCGGCCGCGGACGCTCTACCCGTCGGTGCGCTGCAGCGTGCTGCTGCTCGCGGCGACCGGCGACGCCACCCCGGCCCGGAAACGCGAACAGCTCACCGAGGCGGTCACCGCCCTGGCCGACGCGGAGCTCGTGGAGTTCCGCGGCGGCGACCACGATCTCCACGCGCACCGGCCGGTACGGGTGGCCGAGGAGATCGCCCGGCTCGCGTGACCGGCCAACCGGCCACGAGATCACTTCGTGGCCGAGGAAGCCGCTCGCGATCAGGGCTTGCGGGCGACGCCGCCCCAGGGAGCGTCCGGCACCGCTGCCGGCTGCCCGATGACCGGCACGTCGGGGGTGGCGGCGAGCTCGGGTCGCCACAGCGGAACCGGCCCGAAACCGGGCTCGACGAACTCCAGGCCGTCGAAGAAGCTGCGCAGCTCGTCGGGCGTGCGGAGCTGGTACGGCACCGCGCCGGTCTCGGCGTACTGGTCGTGCGCGGCAGTGGCCTGCTCGGTGGGCACGCCGTCGGAGAGGGCGAGGTAGCTGCCGGAGGGCACCGCTGCGAGCAGCGACTGCACCAGGCCCCGGGCGTGGGCGGTGTCGGCGACGTGGCCGAGGACGCCGAAGAACAGCACGGCCACCGGCCGGTCGAGGTCGATCACCTCGGACGCGCCGCGGAGCACGGTCTGCGGATCGTTCATGTCGGCGTCCAGGTAGCGGGTGCGCCCCTGCGGCGTGCTCGTCAGCAGCGCCCGGGCGTGGGCCAGTACCAGCGGGTCGTTGTCGACGTAGACCACGTTCGCATCCGGCGCCACGGCCTGGGCGACCTCGTGGGTGTTGTTGGCCGTGGGCAGGCCCGTGCCGACGTCGAGGAACTGACGGACGCCCGCCTCGCCGGCGAGGTAGCCGACCGCGCGCATCAGGAACGCGCGCGTCTCACGGGCCGCGGTCAGGATGTCCGGCATCACCTTCACGAACTCGTCGCCCGCCGCGCGGTCGACGGCGTAGTTGTCCTTGCCGCCGAGCCAGTAGTTCCAGATGCGCGCCGAGTGCGGGACGCTCGTGTCGATGCCGGTGCCCCGGACCTCGTCGTCACTCATGCCGGGAGGATGCCACGTCCAGGTGACCGGCCGGTTCCGCGGGCGACGTGCCGCTCACCGTCCGTGGTCGAGATCGCCGATGAACTCCGCCAGCAGGGCGGCGAACTGCTGGGGTGCCTCTTGGTGGGGAGCGTGTCCGGCGCCCGGGATCACCTGGACCTCGCCGCGCCACAGCGAAGGGACGTCCAGCTTTCGCAGGTAGTCGAGGCTGACCAGCTGCTCGTCGCCGCCCTGCACGATGGCCAGCGGCCGGCGGAGCTCCGCAACGATCGCGATCTCGTCGGCGAACCGGGCCGCCCCGACACTGGACTGCAGCCCGGTGCGCGCTGCGCCGTCGGTGGCCAGGATGTCGGACACGAACTCGCCTGTGTCGAGTGGTGAACCGGGCGCGGTGAACCTCTCCGCGGCCAGCGCCGCCTCGGCTTCGGTGACGTGCGCGCTGAAGAGGGCGCCCATCGCCGGGTTCGGCAGGAACGCCTCCGCCAACTGTGCAGGTGACGCGACCGGCGCCGCGCCGAAGATGACGAAGCCGCTCGCGTCCGGCAACATCGGCGCGGCCTCCAGGGCGATCTGCCCGCCCATGCTCCAGCCGACGATGATCGCATCGCGGGCATCGAGCTCCTGCGCGAAGCCGGTGAGCACGGCCGCGTGTCCGGGCAGCGAGTAGTCATCGAGGTCCCCGGCCGGCTCCGACTGCCCGTGGCCCGGCAGATCCAGCGCGAGGCAGCGGAACCGCCGGCCGAGTTCGCCGGTCATCACCGGGAGCCAGGTCCTGGCCGAAGACGAGTTGCCGTGAACGAAGATGACCGCACGACCGTCGTGGTTGCCGTCGTCGGCGTCGCTCTCCAGGTAGGCGATCTGCTGCCCGTTGATCTTCCGGCTCAGCTGCTGCTCCACCCGGCGCCCCTCTGTTCGGTCCACCGGTGTTCCGGCCCCTCACCGAGCCTATTTCTCATCGGGCTGTCGACCACTGGTGGCTCCGCGTCGTGAGCCGGGTGACCACCGCCCGACCGGCGAGCAGCACTGCTCCGGTGGCGAGGCCCCCGACGGCGAGCAGCCACGGGCGCGTGGTCAGGTCCTCGGAGAACCGGTCGCCTGCGAGGAACCCGATGCCGACCAGGACGCCCGACCGCACCATCGTGGTGGGGACCACCCACGCGAGGAAGTGCCGGAGGCCCACCCCGGCGAGCCCGGCCGCGAGGAACGCCGGTACCGCGCCGAGGTCGACGAGCTTGGCGGCGATGACGACCCGGGGCAGGTGCGCGTGGACCTCGCCGGTGAGCGTGTCGCGGCGCTCGTCGGTCAGCCCGAGTCGCGCCAGCACCCGCCGCGGCCGGCCCCGGTCGCCGTGCCGGCCCAGCGCGTAGAGCAGCGTGTCCGCGATGACGTCGGCCGAGACGGCGGCCAGCCACACGCTCCACCACGTCAGCACGCCCGCGCCGGCCAGGGCAGCCGCCGCGACCGTCACGACCGGACCTTCCAGCAGGGCGCCGACCACGACGAGGAGCACCGCCCGCAGCGGATCGTCGGCCAGTGCCGTGATGACCGCGGCCTCGACGCCCGTCACCGCGTGGCCGGGTCGGCGGTACGTCGCGGCTGCCGCGGGACGAGCCCGACCAGCCGGTCGACGAGGCGGAAGCGGAAGGCGGCCCCGAGCACCACGTACCAGCCGAGCACCGCGGGTACGGCGATCACGAACACCTCGGGCACGACCGCGAGACCGAAGGAGGACGAGAGCACCGGCACCGCCGCCACGATCAGGAACGTCACCGTGAGCAGGGCGGTGAGCCAGGCGGGCCGCCGGTCGGGGACCGGCGCGGTCCACGCCGCGAAGAACCGGTGTGGCGGCTTCAGGAAGAGCAGCAGCAGGAACGACGCGAGCGTGACGAAGGCGGACATGCCGGTCTGCGCACCGAGGGTGGCCGCGGCCTCGACGAACCGGGGCTCGCCCCGGGACACACCGGTGCCGGCCTCGAAGCTCGCGAACTCGCCCGCCGCCGTCGCGCCCGTGCCGAGCCTGGCCGGGAGCCAGGCGAGGAGCACCGCGTAGACGAGCGTGCCGAACGCCGCGGTGACGACGGCCACCGGGGCGACGAAGCGGGCGAGCCTGCTGAGGAGGTGCGGGTCGGGGGCGGTCGGGCGCGCCCACATCGTCAGGCACAGCGCCGGGATCCCCACCGTCAGCGCGGTCAGACCACCCTGGGCGGGGGTGTAGGGGAACGCAAGCCCCAGCGCCGCAGTGATCAGGATGACCAGTGCCTGCACGGCGACCCGGGGCAGGAACACGTACAGCGAGGTCGAGAGCCCGTCGATGATCCGACGGCCCTCGGTGCGGGCGGGCAGCAACGCGGCGAACGAGTCGTCGACCAGCACGATGTCGGCGACGTCGCGGGTGACGGGGCTGCCGGAGCGCATCGCGACGCCGACGTGCGCCCGCTTCAACGCGCGTGCGTCGTTGACGCCGTCGCCCAGCATCGCGACGTGGTGCCCGCGGCGGCGCAGCGCGGCGACGACCCGCTCCTTCTGCTCCGGCGTGACCCGCCCGTACACGGTGGTGCGGTCCACCAGATCGTCGAGCGCGTCGTCGTCGAGGGTGTCGAGGACCGGGCCGGCGACCGGGGTGTCGGCCTCGATCCCGGCCCGGGTCGCCAGCGCCGCGACCGTGCGCGGGTCGTCGCCGGAGAGCACCGTGATCGCCACCCCCTTCTCGCGGAAGCGGCGAACGCTCTCCACGACCTCGCCGCGCAGCTCGTCGGCGAGTACGACCAGCGCCACCGGCGCCAAGGCAGGTAGTGCGGGCCGGCCGTCGTCGTCGCGCAGCGGCGCACCCCGGCGCGTGGCCCGCGCCAGCAGCAGGACCCGCAGCCCGCGGTTCGCGCGGTCCGCGACGACCTCGTCGTCGATCTCCGCGACCAGGTGCGGGGTGAGCACCTCCGGTGCGCCGAGGACCCACGCCGCTCCGTCCCGGGTGACCTGCCCGGACCAGCGGAGCGACGAGGTGAAGGCGATCTCGTCGCGCAGCGGCCACGCCTCGCCGGGAAGCTCGGCCGCCAGCGCGGTGCAGGTGAGGTTCGGGTGGGTCACCGAGGCCGCGTAGCCGGCGATCACGGCGCGCAGGTCGAGCGAGCGGTCGTTCCCGAGCGGCCGGAGCTCCGAGACCGTCAGCCGGCCCGTCGTCAGGGTGCCGGTCTTGTCGGTGCAGACGACGTCGACGTGGCTGAGCGACTCGACGGCGTTCACCTGCTGCACCAGGGCGCCGTGCGGCGCGATGCGGGTCGCCCCCCGGACGTAGGCGACGGCGACGAGGAAGAACAGCCCGTAGGGCACCAGTCCGACGAGCACCGCGGTGATCTGCACGATGCCGAGGAACGACTCTCCCCCGAGGACGGCCTGCCCCAGCACCATCACGCTGAGGGCGACGGTGAGGACCATGGTCAGGCGGACGACGCCGTCGATCTGGCGCTGCAGCGGCGTGCGCTCGACCGCGAGCGTCCGCGCCTCGACGGTGAGCCGGCCCGCGTGACTCCGTGCGCCGACGAGCTCGGCGCGCTGCCATCCGTTCCCGGCGACGCAGTGGCTGCCCGACAGCAGGGTCTCGCCGACGCCGTGGGCGACCGGGTCCGACTCGCCGGTCAGCAGCGACTCGTCGGCCTCGACGTGCCCCGCGACCAGCGGCCCGTCGACGACGATCTGCCTACCGGCGCGCACGCGCACCAGGTCGCCGCGGACGACCTCTGCTTTGGGGACGACGACCTCGGCGCCGTCGCGGAGGACCGGGACGGCGGCGTCGTCCAGCAGTGCGAGCCGGTCCAGCTTGCGCTTGGCGCGGCACTCCTGCGCCGCCCCGATCAGCGCGTTGACCAGGCCGATCCCGACGCTGGTCAGGGCGTCGCCCGGGCGGGCCAGTACGAGCAGTACGACACCGATCGAGAACAGGATCGTGGTGTAGGTGGAGAGGACGTGCGTCCGCACGATCCCCGCGTAGCTGCGGGTGGTGCCCGTCACCGGGGCGTTGGTGGCACCTGCACGGCGCTGCTCGGCCACCTGGGCGGCGGTCAGCCCGGTCCCGGGTGCGCTCGTCGTGGTCGGCCGGGCGGGGGAGTCCTCGAGAGGGGGAGCGGGGGCGGGCACGGGCACTCCTGGATGGCGCGGGGGATCAGCTCCACACCACTGTCTCGGGCACCGGTGAACCGTGATCATGATGCGGGTCGGAATCCGGTAAGAGACGGCTCGCGCCGATCTCGATCCCGATCGCGGCGCCGCCACCCGGCCGGTTGCGCGCGAACGCCGTGCCGTCGTGCGCATGGGCGATGTCGGCGACGATGGCCAGACCGAGTCCCGAGCCGGGCAGCGATCGCGCGGCGTCCGCCCGGTAGAACCGGTCGAAGACCCGGTGGACGTCGCCGGCCGCGAGCCCCGGGCCGCGGTCCGAGACGGTGATCGTGCCTCGGCGCGCCCAGATGTCGATCGGCCCGGTACCGCCGGTGTCGAACTTGGCCGCGTTCTCCAGCAGGTTCCCGACCGCACGTTCCAGCGCCTGACGCCGCCCGCGCACCCAGGTGTGGTCGGAGTCGATGCCGATCACCCGTCCGGTCCGCCGCCGGGTCCGGTCGGCGGCCGCTCGGACGACCGCGGCGAGCTGGACGTCGTCCTCCTCCTCGTCCGTGCCACGGGCCAGTGCCAGGGTGATCAGCTCCTCGACCAGGTGGGACAGCTCCCGGGTCTCGCCTTCGACGTCGGCGAGCAGCCGTTCGCGCGACCTCGGGTCGAGCCGGTCGAGGCGGCGCAGGACGCGGGCGTTGGTGCGCAGGCTCGTCAGCGGGGTGCGGAGCTCGTGCGCGGCGTCCTGGATCAGCCGCTCCTGCGCTTCTCGCGACTCCGCGAGCCGTCGCAGCATCGTGTTGAACGAGGACGACAGCCGGGCCACCTCGTCGCGCCCTTCCACCGGCACGTCGCCGCCCCCCGATCCCGCCGCGCTGACGTCCTCGGCGATCGCGGTCAGCCGGACCAGCCGCCGGGCGATCCGGCGCGCCAGTAGCCAGCCGAGCCCCGCCGCGACCACCGTCACCAGCAGGGCGAGAAGGGTGACCTCCTTCGCGAGCCCGCTCAGCACCTGCCGGGACAGGTTGATGTCGATGCCGACCTGCACCGCTCCGCGCCCCCCGCCGAGGGCAGTGGTCAGCACCCGGTAGGCCACGACGTGACTGGCGTCGCCGACGGCCACCTCGGTGGTTCTCGTCGCGCCCCGCACGGTTCCGGAGGCCAGCGCGCGGTCCGCGGGTCCGACGGGGAGGGTCACCGGCCGCCCACCGAGAGGCGTGACGGTGCCATCGGGTGCGATGCGCTGCGCGATCAGCGGCCGGGACCGGTCGTCGCCCCCGTCCGGCGAGCCATCGGGGAGTTCGGCGACCGGGGCGTGGAGCACATCCTCGTACCCGTCGACGACCGCGGTCGCTGCGGTCTGCAGGGCGCGGTCCACCTCGCCGTCGACGCGGTCGACCGCCGAGTAGAACGCGAGTACCCCGACCGTTGCGGCGACGGCGGCGGCGACGGCGGCGAAGGCCAGCGCGAGCCGGGTCCCGAGGTTCACGACCGGCGCACCGTGTAGCCGACCCCGCGGATCGTCCGGATCACGGGCGGGGCGCCCGCGGCGGCCAGCTTGCGCCGCACGTACCCGATGTAGACGGCCAGGTTCTTCGAGTCGACGCCGAAGTCGTAGCCCCAGATCCGCTCGTAGACCTGGGTGTGCTCGAGCACGACCCCCGCGTTGCGCATGAGCAGTTCGAGCAGGTCGAACTCGGTCTTGGTCAGCGTCAGCTCGGTGGCCGCCCACCACACGCGCCGGGCCGCCGGATCCAGTCGCAGGTCGCCGACCGACAGGCTGGGCTCGCGCTCCCCGTCCGGCGGGGCGGCCCGGCGCAGTAGCGCCCGCAGCCGGGCCAGTAGCTCGTCGAGCTCGAAGGGCTTCGGCAGGTAGTCGTCGGCGCCCGCGTCGAGACCGAGCACCCGATCCGGCGTCTCGACCCGCGCTGTGAGCATCAGCACCGGGACCCGGCTCCCGTCCGCGCGCAGGACCCGGCAGACCCCGAGCCCGTCGAGGCCGGGCATCATCACGTCCAGGACGAGCACGTCGAAGGCTTCACGACGAGCACGGGTCAGCGCCTGCACGCCGTCGTCGACCCCGACCACGCGGTATCCCTCGAGCTCGAGCGCCCGGCCGAGTGACTCGCGGATCGCGCGGTCGTCGTCGGCGACGAGCACGGTGTAGGCCATGGCCGTCAGCTGCCCAGCCGGGCTGCGAGCCCGTCGAGAACGATGCCGAGATGCCGTTCGAACCGCTGGTCACCGTCGTCGCGCAGGTGCCCGGCAGCTTTGACCAGTTCGGCGTCCTCGCCCAGCCATGCGTCGCGCCCGGTGAGCGAGTACCTCCCGGGGTCGGTCTCCGCTGACTGCCCCCGCTCCTGTTCCTCGATGACGAAGCCGACCACGAACGCGGTGACCAGATCGGTGGCGTCGTCCGCCCCGGCGAGGGTGAACCCGGCCTCGGTCAGGCGTGCGAGCCATGGCTCCTTCGCCCGCACCACCTCGGGGTCGGAGATGCGCGTGCCGCTGAAGATGCGGGCCCCGTCGCGGTGGAGCAGGTACTCCGCGCGCAGGACGCGGGCGTAGGCGGCGAGGTCGGCCTGCCAGCCGCCGCCGGGAGGGATCTCCGACATGGCGCCCGTGACGCGGCGCATGACGACGGTGGCCATCTCGTCGAGCAGCTCCTGCTTGTTGCGCACGTGCCAGTACAGCGCGGGGGCCTGCACGCCGAGCCGGGCAGCGAGCGCACGGACGGTGAGGGCGTCCATGCCCTTCTCGTCGAGCAGCTCGAGCGCCGCAGCCACGATCCGTTCCCGGGAGATGCCCTTCGCCATGCTTGACACCTTAACAAAGTTCAGGCACGGTGGGTACCGGCAGAGCTGAACTTAGTTAAGGAGTCTTTGATGCGCGCTGCAGTCGTCGGCACCCCGGACGCGACACCCGTCTACGCGGAGTTCCCGGACCCGCAGCAGCACCCCGACCGGGAGCCGCTGCAGCTGGTGGGTGCCGGTCTGCACCACGTCGTCCGGGGGCTCGCCTCCGCCCGCCACTACGGCAGCAACAGGGCGTTCCCGCTCGTGCCGGGGATCGACGCCGTGGCCCGGACCCGCGACGGGCGCCTCGTCTACACGGGCCTTCCCCGGTCGCCGTGGGGCACGATGGCCGAACGCATGGTCACGCCGTTCGACGTGGAGCTGCCCGCCGGGGCCGATCCGCTCGCGGTGGCCGCCGGCATGAACCCGGGCATGTCGGGCTGGATGCCGCTCATCGCCCGCCGCAAGGAGGTGGGCGCGCTCGGCACCGTGCTGGTGCTCGGGGCGACCGGCATGTCGGGCAGCCTGGCCGTGCGGGCGGCGCTGGCCCTCGGCGCTGACCGGGTCATCGCGAGCGGCCGCGACCACGAGGCGCTGGAGCGGCTGCACGGTGTCGACGTCGCGACCGTTCCGCTCGCGCACCGCGAGCCTGCCGCGTGGGCGGCCGCCCTCGGAGCTGCCGTCGCCCAGGCGCCGCCCGCACTCGTGCTCGACTTCGTGTGGGGCCCCGTCGCCGAGGCCGCCTTCGCCGCGCTGGCGGGCACGGGCCCGAGCGACGACGAGACCTCCGACGTCGCGTACGTGCAGATCGGCTCGCTCGCCGGAACCGAGGCGGCCCTGCCCGCCGCGCTGCTGCGCAGCAGGCGGATCCGGGTGACCGGGAGCGGTGTCGGCTCGGTCTCGAAGGCGCAGATGATCGCGGAGGTTCCCGAGGTCCTGGCCCGATTCGCCGACGGCACCTTCGACGCGCCGTACACCGCCTACCCGCTCAGCCGCATCGGCGAGGCGTGGGCGCACCAGGGACGCACCCGAGCCGTCGTCGTCCCGGACTGATCGCGCCGGTTCGAGACACAACGAGGAGGGCACCGTGCAGAAGAGAGCCTTGGTCATCGGGCTGGGGATCGCCGGCATGGCCGCCGCGATCGGGCTCCGGCAGGCCGGATGGACGCCGGTGATCATCGAGCGGGCGCCGGAGCGCCGACGGGGTGGCTACTTCGTCGGGCTGATGCCGGAGGGGCGGCAGGCGGCGGTCGACCTGGGCATCGACGGCCACCTGCACACCCGCAACCCACCCGATGGCGGGAACGCGTGGTCGCTGACCCGTCGTGGGACCCGTGAGCCGGGTATGGGGTTCCTGCACCAGCCGGGCGATCCCGCAGCAGTGCTCCGCGGGGACGTCGAAGCCGCGCTCTGGCAGGCCGTCTCCGGGGACGGAGCGGGTGCCGAACCGGTCGAGGTGCGGTTCGAGACGACGCCCGTCGAGATCGTCGACACCGGCGTGGACGTCCAGGTGCTGCTCGCGGATGCCCGTACCGGCGCGCAGTACCGGGAGAGCGTCGACCTGGTCGTCGGCGCGGACGGGCTGCGGTCGAACGTCCGCCGGATGGTCTTCGGCCCGCACGAGGACTACATGACGACGTGGAACGCGATGATCTGCGCGTTCCAGCTCCCCGAGCAGGTGCCCTCCTTCGCCGCGGCGGACAGCATCATCAGCGCCCGCTCGGGCCGTGCCGTGTGGGTGTTCGGGTTGGCCGACCGGGCCCCGACCGTCCTGCTGACCTACCGCACCGATGACGTCGCCGGCCAGTTCACCGGATCTCCGGTCCAGCGCCTGCGCACCGTCTTCTCCGGCATGGACGACCCCGTGGTGCGGCACGCCCTCGACTCGCTGGAGGAGGCTCCCGAGTTCCTGTTCGACTCGGTGCACCAGGTGAAGATGCCCCGGTGGAGCAGCGGACGGGTCGTGCTCCTCGGCGACGCGGCGTGGTGTCCGAACCTCTACTCGGGGATGGGGGCGACATCCGCCCTCCGAGGTGGCGCCGAGCTGGGCAGGGCGCTGCGGGACAACCCGGACGACCTCGACGCCGCACTGTCCGCCTGGGAGTCGCGGCTGCGCCCCTTCATCACGAAGCACCAGCGGATCGCACGGTTGAAGCAGCAGATGTTCGTGCCGTCGAGCCGTCCCGTCGAGGCACTTCGCTCGGTGGTGCTGCGTCTCGCCATCAAGGCACGGCAGCGACGGCGGGGGAGCGTTCCGGTCGGATGATCTCGGGATGGGGGGCGAGCGGTCAGCCCGCCCTCACCCACCCGCGTAGCGCGCCGAGGTAGGCCTCGGTCAGGCGGACGACGACCTCGCGGCGGGACATGCCGGTCTCCTGGAGGAGGTCGTGGATCTCCCGCGGGTCGTACATCATGTTGTGGAGGAACAACGCGTGCTCGAGCATCTGCGCCGGGAGTCCGAGATCGGCCAGTAGCCCCTCGACGGGACGGCTCCAGGCGTCCCGGACCGCGACGATCGTCTCGTTGCCGTCGTGGAGCCGTTCGAGGAAGCCGCGCCGGGAGCGGAGCTGGACCATCACCGGACCGTGCTCGGCCAGCAGGTCGAGCCACCGGTCGACGACCGCGTCGAACAGCGGGCGGCCCGCGGCGCTGCAGGAGGCGCTGAAGTCCCGCAGCTCCTCCACGACGCCGAGCACGTACGCCGCCAGGACGTCGTCCATCGTGGAGTAGTAGCGGTAGGCCGTTGCCGGTCCGATCTCGGCGCGGTTCGCGACGTCCTTCATGGTCAGCTGGTCCGGCGACTCCCTGGCGATCTGGCCGGCTGCCTCGAGGAGCCGTCGTCGGTTGCGGCGGGTGTCGCTGCGCAGCCTGCGCGCTTCCTGCGACGCCTGCTGACCGCTCACTCGATCTCCTCGGACTCGCCATGACCCGCTGGGAACGATATCTCATTTGAGATATTCGAGTTGGTCCTCGACGTAACGGACGATGCGAGCCGGCCCGGTGCGCAGGTCGTCCTCCGAAGCGGCGAACGAGATCCGCACGTGCCCCTCGCCCGAGGGCCCGCACTCGGCGCCGGCGCGAACCAGCACGCCCCGCTCGGCGAGCTCGCGGGCGACCCGGGTAGAGGCGTCATCGACCGGTCGCCGCACGGCCGCTCCGAGCGGCGAGGACGGCCTGCCGCAGGGCCTCTTCCTTCGCGACGATGCCGTCGACCGAGCCGAGGACCTCCTCGACCCGGCGCCGTGGCACGACGACGACGCCGTCGGCGTCCCCGACGATCACATCACCGGGTGCGACGACCACGCCTCCCACCGCCACCGGGACACCGATCGAGCCGGGACCGTCCTTGAACGGACCGGCCGGGGTGACCGCACGGGCGTAGACGGTGAGGCCCAGCTCCGACAGGGCCCGCACGTCCCGCACCGCCCCGTCGATGACCGCGCCCGTGACCCCGGCCGAGATCATGATCTCGCCGATCAGGTCGCCGATCAGCGCGCGGGTGGTGTCCCCGTGCCCGTTGACGACGAGCACATCGCCGGGATGCGCGTCGTCCAGCGCCCGGTGGATGGCGAGGTTGTCCCCCGCCCGGACGTCGACGGTCAGGGCGTTGCCGAGGAGCTCGCAGCGCTCGGTGACCAGGCGGATCCCGTCGATCACGGTCATCCGGGCAAGGGCGTCGCCGACGTTGGCGGTGGGCACCTCGCCGAGGCGGCGGATGTCGTCCGGCGCCGTGCGCTCCCAGCCGGCGGTGACGGACAGGTTGTCCGTGACTGCGGAGATGAACACGATGAGCGACCTCATTCTCGAGTGAGACGACATTCTCAGATGAGAGAGTACTATGGTTCAATCGCAACGGGCCTCGACGCGCGGCCGGCCCGCTCCACGCGCCGCCCCCCGATCAGGAGGAGTCCTCGATGTCTCGATCCGGCCCCGTCCCTCCGAGCTTCTCGTCGGACCCCGGCAACGAGCTGGTGTTCGCGAACGACCGGGTGCGGGTGTGGGCGATGACCCTCGAGGGCGGCGAGGCCTGCGAGTTCCACCAGCACCACTTCGACCACCTCGTCCTGTGGCCGGAGCCGGGCAGGTCGCAGGGCCAGGAGTACGGGGAGACCGACTGGCGAGTGGCGCAGGAGGCGGAGCGTGGCTTCGCCTTCTTCAGGACCGTCGGACGTGACGGCCCGTTGCCGCCGCACCGGATCCGCAACCTCGAGGACCACCCGGTGACGCACTACATCGTCGAGTTGGTCAGCGAGGAGTCGCCCAGCGCGGGTCCGCTCCCGCACCAGACCAACGGCCGTGGCACGACCTCGCGTCCCCACAGCGTGAAGTAGAGGAGAGGTCATGCTGTCCGACAGTCATCCGAACGCCCTGTGGCTGGCCGCGATGTACCGGGGCGGTGCGGCGATCGCGACCGATCCGAGGCTCAGCGAGGACGAGCGGCTCCGGCGGCAACAGGAGCACGTCATCGAGGTGATGGAGCGGATGTCTCCGGACATGGTGATCCACACCGGTGGCGTGCGCCTGGCGGCGACCGGGGGAATGGACTTCCTGCGCCGCTACGTCGAGCGGCGGGCGAGTCTCGCCGACGCCAACGTCCAACCCCTCGAGATCGACCAGATCCTCGCCGACGACCACTACGGCGTCATCCACGGGACCTTCCGCACGTCACGCGGTGAATGGAGCTGGACGCGCGTCGGCATGGGCGCGTGGCGTTTCGTGGACGGACTGGCTGTGGAGCACTGGGAGCTCTCCGACGGACCGGCGTGGGACGAGTTCTTCCTCGCAGGCGACCCGACGCCGTTCACGGGGTCGGCGCAGGAGTTCTGGACCCGCGGCGTCTGACCGCGCCACCCGTTCGGCAAGGGTGCCGGCCCTCCGCGGTCCGTGGCCGGCACCTACGAGCGTCAGGTCTCGGGAGCACCGATGGCGCGCAGGTGCTCGATCGTGGCCTTCTTGCCCCGCTCGATGTGGTTGAGCATCGCCGAGCCCGCTGCGTCGGCCTCGTGCGCGAGCAGCGCCTCGGTGACCGCCGAGTGGTCGAGCACCGAGCGGTGGCGGCGGTGGATGAACCAGATCGCCTGGTACGGCACGCCCGTCCAGAGCCGGTCGATGAAGTCGTCGAGGAACCCGGAATGGGCGGCCTCGTACACGGCCCGGTGCCACAGCGCGTTGAGGTCGACGATCACCCCCTGCTCACCGTCCTCCTTCTCGGCGGCGGCGCGGAACTCCTCGTGCAGCCCGCGGATCTCCTCGAGCTCCCGCTCGGACGCCCGCTGCGCCGCGAGGCGGGTCGCCAGCGGCTCGAGCGTCTCGCGGAGCAGGTAGATCTCCTCGGCGCGGGGGATCGAGTAACGGGTGACGACGTGTCCGTGGTGGGGGCGGTACTCGACGAGACCGTGCGCCTGGAGCATCCGCAGCGCTTCGCGGATGGGCGTCAGGCTCATCTGCATCTCGTCCGAAAGGCTCTGCAGGGTCAGCTTCGCGCCGCCGGGGAGCTGCCCCCGTTCGATCTGCCGTCGGATCGCGGTGAAGGCCTCTTCGGCCTTGGTCGTCGAACCGCGATCCCGCTTGCCCGGCATCGAGCCCCTTCCTGGTATGTCCTCGCGTCAGGTGGACGGTACCGATATCGGGGTCGGTGCATCCTTTCCGAGGAGCGTGGCGACGACGTTCTCCACCGCCAGCTCGGCCATGCGGGTCCGCGTCTCGACCGTGGCCGACCCGAGGTGCGGGGCCAGCACGACGTTGGGGAGCGCGCGCAGGCCGTCGTGCACCTCGGGCTCGTTCTCGTAGACGTCCAGGGCGGCGCCCGCGATCTCGCCGCCGGCGAGGGCCGCGGCGAGCGCCGCCTCGTCGACGATCGGGCCGCGGGCGGTGTTGACCAGGTAGGCGCTGCCCTTCATCGACCGCAGCGCCTCGGCGTCGATGAGGTGGCGGGTCTGCGCCGTGAGCGGGCAGTGCAGCGACACGACGTCCGACGTGGCCAGCAGCTCGTCCAGGGGGAGCCGGCGGGAGCCGCCCGCCTCGACAGGCCGCCGGGAGTGGTGCGCGACGTCCATCCCGAACGCCGCGGCGCGCGCGGCCACGGCCTGGCCGATGTGCCCCATCCCGATGATGCCCAGCTGCTTGCCCTGCAGCCCGGAGCCGAGCATGAACGAGATGTCCCACGACCACGCCGCCCCGGAGCGCACGAGCCGGTCGCCCTCGGACACCCGCCGGGTGACGTCCAGGAGCAGGGCCATGGTGAGGTCGGCCGTGGCGTCGACCAGCACGCCGGGCGTGTTGGTCGCGAGCACCCCGCGGTGGGTGATCGCCGGCACGTCCAGGTTGTCGTAGCCGACGGCCGTGTTCGCGACGATCCGCAGGTTCGGGCCCGCCGCGTCGAGGACGTCGTCGTCGATCTTGTCGTTGAGCATGCTGATGATCGCGCTCGCACCGTCGACGGCCTGGTGCAGCTCGGCGACGGACAGCGGCCGGTCGTGCGGAGAGACCCACACCTGACCGACGGAGTGCAGCGGCTCCAGCGCGGCGGGCGGAAGGGCGCGGGTCACGACGATGCGCGGGGAGTCGGGGCTCATGCGGGGGGCTTCCTCGGGCTCTGCTCGTGGCCGTGCTGCGGGTCGTCCTCGGCGAGGAGGGCCCGGGCACGGTGGGCGATCGGGTAGTCGACGAACGTACCGTCGTCGAGGCGGATGGAGGAGACACCGGCCGCTTCCGCCGCGCGGAAGGCCTCGTCGACGCGCCGCGCCCACCGCAGCTCCCCGGTGGCGGGGGCGAACGCCGAGGCGACGACGGGGATCTGGCGGGGGTGGAGCACCTGCTTGCCCCCGAACCCCAGGCGCCTCGCCTTCGCCGCGGACCGCGCGAGGCCATCGGCGTCGTCGAGGTCGAGGTGCGGCCCGTCGATCGGCTGCGGCTTCGCGGCGGCCGCCGCTGCCAGCACCAGCTGGCAGCGCGCGACGAACAGCTCCTCGCCGTCGGCGGTGGGGGTGACCCCGAGCTCCCGGGAGAGGTCGGCCGGGCCGAAGGCGAGCGTGTGCACCCGCTCGTCGGCGGCGGCGATGTCGCGCGCCTCCGCGATCCCGGCCGCGGTCTCGACCAGCGGGATGATCCCCGTGCGGCCCGGTTCCAGGCCCGCCCGGCGTTCGGCCTTACCGAGGAGGGCGGCCGCCGCGCGGACGGCGTCCGGGCTGGAGCTCATCGGGACGATCACCAGGTGGACGCGGTCGAGCACCGGCTCGAGCGCGTCGACGTCCGCCTCGGCGAGGCCGCTGTCGACGGCGTTGATCCGCACCGTGACGACCCGCCCGCTCGGCGGCAGGGCCCCGAGCACCTCGGTGACCGAGCGACGGGCCGCGTCCTTGCGCGACAGGGCGACCGCGTCCTCGAGGTCGATCGCGATCCCGTCGGCGCCGGCCGCGGCGGCCTTGGGGATCCGGTCCGGGCGGTCGCCGGGCACGAAGAGCAGGGTGCGCAGCCGCAGGTGCGCGGGGTTCCTCGCTCCCATCGTCAGTCCGCGTACCAGTTCGGCAGCTCGTCCTGCATGTCCACCCACACCGACTTGACCCGGGTGTAGTGCTCCATGACCTGCAGGCCGCCCTCGCGGCCGTAGCCGGACTGCTTGTAGCCGCCGAACGGCACGAGGTGGTTGATCGTCCGGGTGGTGTTGACCCAGATCAGCCCGGCTTCGATGCCGGCGGCGACCCGGTGGGCCCTGGCGACGTCGCGGGTCCAGACCGACCCGGCGAGGCCGTACTCGGTGTCGTTGGCCTTCGCCAGTGCGTCGGCCTCGTCGGTGAAGGTCATCACCCCGGTCACGGGTCCGAAGATCTCCTCGCGGACCATCCGCATCGAGTTGTCGACGCCGTCCAGGATCGTCGGGGTGAAGTAGTAGCCGTCGGCGAGCGCAGGCTCGGTGGGCCGGGAGCCGCCGCACACGAGCGTCGCGCCCTCCTGCGTGCCGCTCTCCACGTAACCGGCGATCTTGTCGCGGTGCTGCGCGGAGATCTGGGAGCCCATCTGGGTCGTCTCGGCCAGGGGGTCCCCGACCCGGATCCGCCGGGCGAGCGCGGCGAACCGGTCGAGGAACTCGTCGTGCACGGAGTCCTGCACGAGGATGCGCGAAGCCGCCTGGCAGGTCTGGCCCGCCGCCGAGAAGATGCCGTACGCGGTGCGGTGCACGGCCGCGTCGAGGTCGGCGTCGGCGAAGACGAGCGTCGGGGACTTGCCGCCCAGCTCGAACGTGACGAGCTTGAGGTCGGCCGCGGCCGTGGCGGCGATCTGCCTGCCCACCTCGGTCGACCCGGTGAAGGCGATCTTGTCGACCTGCGGGTGTGCCACGAGTGCGGCTCCCGCCGACTCGCCGAACCCGGTCACCACGTTGAACACCCCGTCGGGCAGCCCGACCTCGGCGATCAGGTGCGCGAAGGCGATCGAGGACACCGAGGTCTCCTCGGCGGGCTTGAGCACGATCGTGTTGCCGCCCGCGATCGCCGGGCTGAGCTTCCAGGCCAGCATGAGCAGCGGGGAGTTCCACGGCACGATCGCGCCCACCACCCCGACGGGCTCGCGGCGGGTGTAGCTGAACGCCGATGCCGGCTGTGGGTGCGTCTCGCCGAGGACGGTCTGGCAGACGCCTGCGAAGTACTCGAAGTACCGCACGATCGCGTCGATCTCGGCGCGGACCTCCCGCAGCGGCTTGCCGTTGTCGCGCGACTCGATCACGGCCAGCTCCTCGCGGTGCCGGTCGACGACCGCGGCGATGCGGATCAGGAACCGGGCCCGGTCGGCGGCGCTGACCCGCGACCACGCGCCGGTCAACGCCCCGCGGGCCGCGGAGACCGCGCGGTCGACGTCCGCGGCCGACGACCGGGGGAGCGTGGCCCAGACCCCGCCGTTGCGCGGCTCGTACGAGTCGAACACCGCCCCGTCCACGGCGCCGGTCCACTGCCCACCGACGAGCATCGGCAGGGCGACGGGACCCCCGGTGCCGGCGCCGGACCGCGCGGTCGAGGCGAGGGTGGCGACGAGGTCGGTACCGGTCTCGATCCGGTCCTGGACGGTCATCGAGGAGAACCTCCTGCGAACGTGCGTGGTGTCATGGTGCGTGGTGTCATGAGGTGGCGGCGGGCAGCAGGACGGGCTTGATCTCCTGGAACGCCTGCATGCGCGAGATCACGTCGTTGACCTGCTCGAGCGGGTACTGCCCGCTGATGAGCCGGTCGAAGGGCAGCCGGTCGGCGTAGCGCTCCAGCACCGTGAGCGCCTTGTGGTAGTGCGAGACGTCGCCGGAGAACGAGCCGATCACGGTGAGGTTCTTCTTCGTGATCGTGCCGGGTGCGATCGGCGTGGTGCCGGATCCGAGCTGGCCCACCACGAGGTAGCGGGCCCCGAGACCGGCCATCTCGACCCCCTCGGCGAAGGCGGCCGGGTGCCCGGAGAACTCCGCCACGAGGTCGGCCCCCAGCCCGTCGGTCGCCTCGCGGACGCGCGCGAGCCGGTCGGCGGGATCGGGCGTGTCCTCGAGCGAGATCACCTCGTCGGCGCCGAACTCCGTCGCGAGCTGCAGGCGTGCTGCGGGCGCGCCGACCGTCACGACCCGCCCCGCGCCTGCCTGGGCGAAGAGCCCGGTGGCGAGGATCCCGAGCGGGCCCGCCCCCTGCACGACCACGGTGTGCTCCGGGCCGACCCGGCCGGCCTGCTCGACGGCGTTGACCACGGAGCGCAGCGCGCAGCTGGCCATGCTGGCCAGCGCGTCCGGGATCGCATCGGGCACGCGCACCCGGCCCGATCCCGGCAGCACGTAGGAGTGCCGGGCGAACCCGCCCATCAGGTACGGCCACTCCTGCATCGAGACGTGGCCGTACGCGGTGCGCTTCAGGCACATCGCGGGCCGCTTGCGCGTGCACATCTCGCAGCGCCCGCAGAACGAGTGCGTCCAGATCACGCGGTCGCCGATCCGCAGGTCCTGGCCGACGGAGTCGACGTTCGCGCCCTCGCCGATCGCGACGATCCTCCCGACCATCTCGTGCCCGAGGATCAGGGGCAGCCGGATGTCGAGGGCCAAGGAGCCTTCCCAGCAGTGCACGTCCGTGCCGCACAGGGAGCACGCCACGACCTCGACGAGCAGGCCGCCCGCCTCGACCGTGGGCGGCACCGGCACCTCCTCGATACCGATCGGCTCGCCGAACGCGCGGACGACCGCCGCGAGCGTGTGGTCGGGGATGGTCGTCATCTGCCGGATCTCCTTCACAACGCGGTGGGTGCGCCGGCCGCGGGTGCCGGCGTCGTCGTGCGGGTGCGGACCCGGCCCCACAGTGTGATGACCAGGACCGTCACCAGGCACAGTCCGATGATGTAGAGCGCGACGGGCCAGGGTTCGCCGCCCGAGCGCAGCATCAGGGCGGCGGCGATGAGCGGGGTGAACCCGCCGATGAGCGCCGCGCCGAGCTGGTAGCCGAGCGAGGCGCCGCTGTAGCGGACGCGCGCCTGGAACAGCTCTGAGAAGTACTGGGTCTGGGCGCCGTACATCGAGGCGTGGCCGACCGCGAGCCCGACGACCAGCGCGACCCACAGCGCACCGGAGGAACCGGTGCCGACGAGCCAGAAGAAGGGGAAGGCGAACACCGCCATGAACGCGGCGCCGAAGACGTACACCGGCCTGCGACCGACGCGGTCGGCGAGCACGCCGAACAGGCCCACGGTGCAGATCGCGGCGAGGCTCGCGACGAGCACGCCGTTCAGCGCGACGCTCTGGCCGGGCCCGGACTCGCGGTTCGCGAGGGTGAGGGCGAACACCGTGATCAGGTAGAACGTGCCGGTCTCGGCCGCCTTGGCGCCGAAGGTGACGAAGACGCCGCGTCCACTCGTGCGCAGGGCCTCGACGATCGGGACCTTGACCGGTTCCCGGGCCTCGGCGGCGGCGCGCGTGAACTCCGGTGACTCCGTGATCGACCGACGCAGGTACAGCCCGACGACCACGAGCACGAAGCCGAGCAGGAACGGGACGCGCCAGCCCCATGATCGGAACTGGTCCTCCGGGAGGAGCAGGAAGGCGCCGAGCACGAGGTTCGACACGACGATCCCCGCGTAGACGCCCATCTGCGGCCAGGTGCCGTAGAAGGCGCGCCGGCCCTCGGGGGCGTGCTCGACCGTCATGATCGCCGCCCCGCCCCACTCCCCGCCGTGGGCGAGGCCCTGCAGGAGGCGCAGCGTGACGAGCAGGATCGGAGCGGCCATGCCGATGGTCTCGTAGGTGGGCAGCAGGCCGATCCCGACGGTCGCGGCACCCATCAGCCCCAGCGTGGCGATCAGCACCGACTTGCGCCCGACGCGGTCCCCGAAGTGCCCGGCGATCACCCCACCCAGCGGGCGGGCGACGAAGCCGACACCGAAGGTGGCCAGTGCGAGCAGGGTGCCGACCGCCGGGTCGGTGCTGTGGAAGAACAGCGAACCGAAGATCGTGGCCGAGAGCGCTCCGTAGAGGTAGAAGTCGTAGTACTCGAGCATCGTGCCGATGCCGCTGGCGAGGGCGACGCGGCGGACCTGCCGTGGCTCGGGTGGGGCTGTTGTCGACATCCGGGGTGTCCTCTTCCTTGAGATGCGATGCCGTTCGGTCAGCTCGTGCGGACGGGGGGTGCGTCCGGGGCGGGTTCGGGCGACGGGGCCTCCCGCCGGGTGCCGGTCGGCCCGACGACGCTCTCGGACTCGAGCAGCGCGAGCTCGTCGGGCGGGCACCCCAGCAGGTCGCGCAGGATCTCGTCGTTGTGCTCGCCCAAGAGCGGCCCGGTGCTGCGGATGCGGCCAGGGGTGCGGGTGAGGTTCGCGATGAGGCCCTGCATCCGCAGGGGGCCCAGTGCGGGGTGCTCGACGGTGGTGATGCTGCCCCGCTCGTCGAAGTGCGGGTCGGTGGCGATGTCGGCGATGGAGTAGACCGGCCCCACGGTGGCGCCCGCCGCCTCGAACGTCGCGAGGACGTCGTCGTTGTCGCGCTCGGCGACCCAGCTCGCGATGGCCTCGTCGATCTCGTCGCGGTGGGCGATGCGCCCGGTGATCTCGTCGAACCACGGCGCGTCGGCGAGGTCGTCGCGTCCGACCGCCCGCAGGATCCGCCGTCCGGTGGCGGCGGTCGCACCCGACAGCGCGACCCAGCGCCCGTCCCGCGTGCGGTAGCACTCGCGCGGCACGTTGAAGGCGGTGCGGCTGCCCTGGCGGCTCGGCACGATGCCGAGCTGGTCGTGGGCGGTGGTCTGGGCGCCGAGGATCCAGAACAGCGGTTCGTAGATCGACAGGTCGACGACCTGCCCCTCGCCCGTGCGTTCGGCGTGGCGCAGGGCCGTCATCGTCGCGAACGCGCCTGCGAGGGCGGCGACGCCGTCGGCGAGCGGCCACTGGGGGAGTACCGGCGGCCCGTCCGCCTGCCCGTTGGTGTCGGCGAAGCCGGAGATCGCCTCTGCGAGGGTGCCGAAGCCGGGTCGCGTCCGGTACGGGCCGGTCTGGCCGAACCCGGAGACGCGCACGACCACGAGCCGCGGGTTGACCCGCAGCAGGTCGTCGGGGGCGAGCCCCCAGCGTTCGAGCGTGCCCGGGCGGAAGCTCTCGACGAAGACGTCGGTCTCGGCCAGCAGCTGCCGCAGCAGGTCCGCGCCGCGCGGATCGGACAGCGCGAGCGTGATCGCGCGCTTGTTGCGCCCGACGAGGGCCCACCACAGCGACTCGCCGTCCTTGTGCCACGCCCAGGAGCGCAGGCCGTCGCCGCGGGGGTGCTCGACCTTGACCACGTCGGCGCCGAAGTCCCCGAGGAGGGTCGCGATCATCGGGCCGGCGTAGATCGTCGCCGCGTCGACGACCCGCACTCCGGAGAGCGGGAGCTCGGAGGCCTCAGTCGTGTCAAACATTTGATAAAATCTAGGTCGTCGCTCCGCTCGGATGCAACCCCTCCTTCCGAACACCTCTCGGAGACCTTCCTGTGAGTCCCGCGGCTGAGGGGCCCGCGGGGCGGGCTCGGAGCCGTGGATTCACAGGGTTCGCACAGAAGCTCCCAGGAACCGGCCGGCGCGGGCCGCCACGATCCCGGCTGTGGCGAGCATCGAAGTGAGAAAGCTGACCAAGCGGTACGGGCCCCGGACCGTGGTGGACGACCTGTCGTTCACCGTCTCCGCCGGGCAGGTCACCGGGTTCCTCGGTCCCAACGGCGCAGGCAAGTCCACCACGATGCGGATGATCATGGGTCTGGCCGCCCCGAGCGGGGGTTCGGTCACCATCGGCGGCCGGCGCTACCGGGACCTGCCCGTGCCGCTGACCGAGGTGGGCGCGCTGCTGGACGCCGGTGCGGTGCACGGTGGCCGGACGGCGTACGACCACCTGCTCGCGCTGGCCGCGAGCAACGGCCTTCCGCGCCGCCGGGTCGCCGAGGTGCTGGCCCGTACCGGCATGGACGGGGTGGCCCGTCGCCGTGCCGGGGAGTTCTCGCTCGGCATGCGGCAGCGGCTCGGGATCGCGGCGACGCTGCTCGGCGACCCGCGGGTGCTGATCTTCGACGAGCCGGTGAACGGCCTCGACCCGGAGGGCATCCGCTGGATCCGGGACTTCATGCGGTCGCTCGCCCGCGAGGGCCGGGCGGTGCTCGTCTCCAGCCACCTCATGAGCGAGATGGCGCAGACCGCCGACCACCTGGTGGTCATCGGGCGCGGCCGGCTGATCGCCGACACGGGCATGAGCGAGTTCATGCGGGCCAACGGGGAGGGCACCGTGCTCGTGCGCACCGACGATGCCGCCGCGTTCGCGCTCCGGCTGTCGGCCGCGGGCGCGACCGTCCGGGAAGGGGCGGACTCGTCCCTGGTCGTCTCCGGCATGACCGGCGCGCAGATCGGCAAGCTCGCCGCCTACCACGGCGTCGCGCTCAGCGAGCTCGCGCCGCGGCACGCCTCCCTGGAGGACGCCTTCATGGAGCTGACCAGTGACAGCGTCGAGTACCAGGGAGCCACGGCATGAGCACCAGCCCCGCCTTCGCCGACACGCTGCGCGGCGAGTGGATCAAGTTCCGCAGCCTGCGCTCGACCTGGCTCACCCTCGCCGGCCTCGTCGTGGTCGGGCTCGGCCTCACGCTCCTGTCCATGGACCCCGCCGGGCAGTCGTACGTCACCGGGACGGCCGAGGAACGGCAGGACTGGGACCCGACGTACCGCAGCCTGATGATGTACTTCGTCGCCCAGCTGATCATCGGGGTGCTGGGGGTCCTCGTGGTCACGTCCGAGTACGCGACCGGCCTGATGCGGACGTCGCTGAGCGCCACGCCGCGCAGGCACCGGCTGCTGGGCGCGAAGGTGGCGGTGGTCGCGGCCGTCGCGCTGGTGGCCGGGCAGGCGCTGATGTTCGCGGCCTTCCTCATCGGGCAGGCCGGCTTCGCAGCAGCCGGGGTCCCGCACGCGACCCTCGACGATCCGCGTGCGCTCTCCGCGGTGGTGGGCGGTGGCCTCTACCTCGCGGTGATCGCGCTGCTCGCGGTGGCCCTCGGCACGATCATCCGCGCCACGGCGGGCGCCCTGGCCACCCTGGTGGGGATCGTCCTGCTGATACCGGCCGTTGAGGGCATCTTCCCGTCGTGGCTCGACGGCCTGCTCGACCTCTGGCCGACGCTGGGTGGAGCCGCCGTCCTGGCGACCGTGCCCAACCCCGACTTCCCGCAGCCCTGGCTGAACCTCGTCGGCATGGGTGCCGGTGTCGTCGCCCTGCTCGCCGTCGCGTTCGTGGTGTTCGAGCGCCGCGACGTGTGACGCGGTGTTCGTATCGTGATCCGCATGCGAGTAGCACGTGAGAGATGACGGCCGGACCGGCGGCGCGCGGCTGCTCGTGGTGGAGGACGAGGCGACCGTGCGGGAGCTGCTCTCCGCCACGCTGCGGTTCGCCGGTTTCGAGGTGACGTCCGCCGCGACCGCGGGCGAGGCGGTCGCCGCGGCCACCCGGCACCCACCCGACCTCGTCCTGCTCGACGTGATGCTGCCCGACATGGACGGCTTCGAGGTGGTCCGGCGGCTGCGCGACCTGCGGGTGACCGGCCGCGGCGGGCCGGTGCCGGTCCTGTTCCTCACCGCCCGCGACCGGCAGGCCGACAAGGTGACCGGGCTGTCCCTCGGCGCCGACGACTACGTCACCAAGCCGTTCGACCTGGAGGAGCTGATCGCCCGGATCCGCGCGATCCTGCGGCGGACCGCGGGCCACCACACCGGTGTGCTGACGGTGGGCACGCTGGCGCTCGACCCCGACGGGCACCAGGTCACCCGGGACGGCCGGCCGCTGCGGGTGACCGCCACCGAGTTCCGGCTGCTGCGCTACCTGATGGAGAACGCCGGCCACGTGGTGTCCAAGGCGCAGATCCTGGACCGCGTGTGGCACTACGACTTCGCCGGTGACGCCAGCATCGTCGACACCTACATCTCCTACCTGCGGCGCAAGGTCGACGTCGAGGAGCCCAAGCTCATCCACACCGTGCACGGCGTGGGCTACGTGATGCGGGAGCCCCGGGTATGAGGAGTCCGCTGCATCTGCTGTCGCTGCGGCTGCGGCTGCTACTGCTCACCGCGGCGCTGCTGCTGGCCGGGCTGAGCATCGTCAGCGCCGTCGTGACCGATCAGCTGCAGCGCTACCAGCTGAACCGGCTCGACACCCAGCTGAGGTCCTTCACCGCCCTGCTGGCGCAGGCACCGGTCCTCCGGCCCGACGTTCCGGACACCGCGTCGCTCGCGATGTTCGATCCGGCCCTCGACCTGATCGGCACCCCGTACCTGGCGTTCCTGAACGCCGGTGGCGCGGTGGCGCGCGGTGTCCACTCGTCCCGGCTGGACGAGGCCGCCCTGCCGACCGGCGAAGCGCTGCGCGGGATCCCCGCCGACGGCACGGCCACCGACCTCGGCGCCGCCGACGGGTCCCGCTGGCGCGCTGTCGCCCGACCCACGGTCGGGCGGGACGGCACGGTGGTCGCGGCCGCGCCGCTGGCCGAGATCGACGCCTTGGTGGCCCGGTTGCGGACCACCACCGTGATCAGCGGCGTCGCGCTGCTCGTGCTGCTGACGGCGGCCGGCTGGTACGCCCTCGGCCGGGGCCTGCGGCCGTTGCGCCGCATCGAGCACACGGCGGCCGCCATCGCGTCGGGCGACCTGAGCCGGCGCGTGCCCGTGGTCGCGGCGCCCGCTACGGAGATCGGGCACCTCGCGTCATCGCTGAACGTGATGCTCGGCCAGCTGGAACGGGCCTTCGCCGCGCGGGCCGCCTCCGAGGCGCGGATGCGGACCTTCGTCTCGGACGCCAGCCACGAGCTGCGCACACCGCTGTTCGTGATCAAGGGATCGGCCCAGCTGTACCGGATGGGCGGGTTGACCGAACGCGCCGACGTCGACGAGGCGATGCACCGCATCGATCGCGAAGCCACCCGGCTCACGGCCCTCACCGAGAACCTGCTGCTGCTCGCCCAGCTCGACGACGCCGCGGAAGGGCACCTCGAACGGGCCCCGATGGACCTGCGCACGCTCGCCACCGACGCCGGCCACGACCTGCGGGCGCTGGACCCCTCCCGGCCCGTCGACCTGACCGGCCCGGGCGGCATCGGCCCGCCGGGTCCCGCCCCGGTGCACGCCGACGAGGATCGGCTGCGTCAGATCATCGCCAACCTGGTGGGCAACGCCGCCGCGCACACGCCGGCGGGTACGCCGGTGCGCATCGGTGTCGGAACCGCGGACGGCCGCGCGGTGCTCGAGGTAACCGACGAGGGCCCGGGTATGACGGCCGACCACGCCGACCGCGTCTTCGACCGCTTCTACCGCACCGACCGCTCCCGCACCCGCTCCGGCGGCGCCAACGCCGGGCTGGGGCTGGCCATCGCCCGGTCGCTCGCCCGTGCCCACGACGGCGACGTCGAACTGGAGACGGATCTGGGGGAGGGCGCCTGCTTCCGGCTGGCCTTGCCCCTGCTGCACCACCCGGAGACCGGGTCCGGGCGTTGACGGTCGTGCCCTTGATCGCGACGGTGATGATCATGATGCTGGGGGCGTACTACGCTCCCGGCGTGGCCGAGTCACGACCGCAGTTGTCCGCCGTCGAGCAGCGGGTGCTCGGTGCGCTGCTGGAGAAGCAACGCACGGTCCCGGCGAGCTACCCGCTCACCCTCAACTCCTTGCGCACCGCCTGCAACCAGGCGAGCAGCCGTGATCCGGTCACCGACTACGACGACTCGTTGCTGCAGGCGACGCTGAAGGAGCTCAGGGACCGCGAGCTGGTCCGGCCGGTGTGGTCCGGCGCCGGATCCCGGGTGGTGAAGTTCCACCAGCGGCTCGAGGAGCACCTCGGGATCGGTGAGCCCGAGGTGGCGGTGCTGACCGTGCTGTTGCTGCGTGGGCCGCAGACCCCCGGCGAGCTGCGGACCCGGACCGCGCGGCTCCATCCGTTCGAGGACCGCGCCGAGGTGGAGGCCACGCTCCGCGGGCTCGCCGAGCTGTCCGAGCCCCTGGTCGTCGAGTTGGAACGCCGGCCGGGTCAGCAGGATCACCGGTGGGCGCATCTGCTCGGCCCGCTACCGGAAGCGGCAGCCCCACCCCCGCCCGTTGATCGGGACGTCGTCATCGCCGCGGGCACCGAAGTCCGCGACGCCCGCGTGCTCGCCGGGTACGACGCCGCCGCGGCCGGCTATGCGCGGGAGCTGTCGGCGGAGCTGGCGCACAAGCCGTTCGACCGCTGGCTGCTCGACCGCATCGCAGGCGAGGCCGACGGTGGACCGGTCGCGGACGTCGGTACCGGGCCGGGACACGTTGCTGCCCGTCTCGCGGCGTCCGGGGCCTCCGTGGTCGGTGTCGACCTGTCGCCCGCGATGATCGACGAGGCCAGGAGGCTCTTTCCGGACCTGGAGTTCGAGGTGGGTGACCTGACGAACCTGCTGCGCCCGCGCGCCGCGGCGGGATGGTCGGCCATCACCGCGTGGTACGCGTTCGTGCACATGGCCACCTCCGAGCTCCCGGCCGTGATCGCCGGGCTCGCCCGCGTGCTGGTCCCCGGCGGTCGGTTGGCGTTCGCCCTGCACGTGGGGGAGGAGGTGCACCACGTCGACGAGCTCTTCGGCGCCCCCGTCGACCTGGAGTTCGTGCTGCACGACCCTTCCGAGGTGGTCGCCGCCGTCACCGCCGCCGGGCTGGTGGACGTCGAGTGGTACCTGCGTTCGCCACTCCGCGACGTCGAGGCGCCCACCGACCGCCTCTACGTCCTGGCGCGCCGACCACTCTGATCGCGGGCCGCGTAGGGCACGCCCGCGGTTCGGCGGCGAGGTGCGGGGCGTGGTCGGCGCGAATAGATTGCCTGCTGCCGCCAGGTCCGACCGAGCGCGGTGTGGAGTTCGTCGTTGGGAGCGCCGGTCGTGGCAGTGGATCGTGGGTCGGGATCGGCGCTGGCCGACTTCCTGCGTGCCGCCCGTGCACGCGTCGACCCGCCGGAGGGCATCGACGCCACGGCCCGCAGGCGGCGGGTCCCTGGCCTGCGCCGGGAGGAGCTCGCCCGGCTCGCCGGTGTGAGCGTGGACTACTACACGCGGCTGGAGCAGGGCCGGAACCGGACGGCCTCCACCGAGGTGATCGAGGCGCTGGCCAGGGCGCTGGAGCTCGACGAGGTCGAGCGCCAGCACCTGCACGACCTCGCCGCGCCGCCACCGGCGTCGTGGAGCCGCGCCGCCCGCCGTCAGCAGGTCGATCCCGCCACGCTCGATCTTCTTAAGACGTTCGACTCCGTGGGCCGGCCCGCGTTCGTCCTGGGGCGCAGGCTGGACGTCCTCGCCGACAACGACATCGCGGCCCGGCTCATCACCGACTTCACGGCCAAACCCGCGACCGAGCGCAACATCGCCCGCTTCGTGTTCCTCGACCCGGACGCGGGCGAGCTGTACGAGGACTGGGAGAGCGTCGCCGCCGACGTCGCCGCCCTCCTGCGGTTCGACGCCGGGCGGCACCCCGACGACGCACTCCTGACCGAGCTGGTCGGTGACCTGACGGTACGGAGCCCGGACTTCGCGCGGATCTGGGCGCAGCACAACGTCCACCGCCGGACGACGGGCAGCAAGACCTACCGGCACCCCCTGGTCGGCGACGTGACGATCTCCTACCAGGCGCTGACCGTGAACTCCGATCCCGACCAGACGCTGTACGTGTACGGCGTCGCACCCGGCTCGCCGTCGGCCGCGGCGCTCGAGCTGCTCCGGCACACCGCGGACGAGGTGGCGACGGCCGAGCCGGCCGGGGACGGAAGCGCGGACGTGCACCACCTGCAGGCGGAACCCGCGTCGGACGGAGCTGCCCGGCTCCGGACCCCGGCGGCCGGGAGCGGGGTCGATCAGCTGCCGCTACCCGACGGTCGGTGACCCCGTCCGCTCACGCGGCCTGCGCCGTCGGGAACAGGGTGATCTCCGTGAGGTTCACGTGCCGGGGCAGGGCCGCCATGAACGATGGAGGATGAGTTGATCAGATCCGCGGGGCGACCGGCCTCGGCCGCCGCGGTCAGTGCCGGGAGGAACGCCGCGACGGTGTTCATCACACCGCTGACGTTGAGGTCGATCTGGCGCTGCCAATCGTCGACCCGGAGCTCGTCGATGCCGGACAGCAGCTGAACCCCGGCGTTGTTGAACACACCGGTCGGTGACTGCCCCGATCAGTCGACGTGGGCGGTGGCGAACGACTTGTCCCGCCACTGCGCCATGGCGTCGGTCATGGCGTCGGTCTTCACCGCGTAGCGCTCGTAGGCGTCGCGTCCCACCAGCAGGTGCGGGGGCAGCTTCTCGGTGTCGGTGACCTCGACGATGAGCGCGGCACCCTTGACCGGGTCGCCCAGCTGCGTGTGGTTGGCGGTCTCGGTCCAGTCCCGCGTGTCGTGGGCCGGGGTGCCGTCGTAGGCGTCGATGCGCTCCGCGGACAGCGCGAGGGAGCTCGGGTCGAGGAAGTCGGTGCGGAACACCCCGGGCTCCACGACCATGCACTGGATCCCGAAGGCGCCCAGCTCGGCCGCCAGTGCCTCGCTGATCCCCGCGATGGCGAACTTCGACGCCGAGTACATGCTCACGCCGGGCTCGCCTTCGAAGCCCGATCGCGACCCGATGTTCACGATCTTCCCGTGGCCCTGGGCGCGCATCGTCGGCAGCACCGCCCTGGTCAGGTTGATCAGGCCGAACACGTTGACGTCGAACAGCGACCTCGCCTCGGAGTCGCTGACCTCCTCCAGCGCGCCGACCAGGGCCTTGCCTGCGTTGTTGACGAGCACGTCGATCCCGCCGAGCTCGGCGATGACATTCTCCACGGCGCCGGGCAACGCCGCTGCGTCCGTGACGTCGACCGCGATCGGCACGACCCGCTCGTGACCGCTCAGGTCGTCCGGCAACGACTCCACCCGACGGGCACCGACCGCTACGTGGTGACCGGCCGCGAGCGCAGCGCGGGCGATCTCCGCGCCCAGCCCTCGACCTGCACCGGTGACGAACCAGTTCGACAAAACGACTCCCTCCGAAGGATTCCGGTCACTTCGGCTCCGGGCTGCATCCCGGACCCGACATTCATGTCAGCAGATTCGTGGCCACCGATGTGGCCGCTGGCAGGTGCTGTTGATCGGGGGACCGGCAGGGCCAGGTAGGCGCGGTTGAAGGCGCAGGTTCGGGGTAGAACGCCCGTTTCCGCAGGTGAGTGCCGACCGGACGATGATCGATCAAGTGGCACCGCGGATCATGACGTCGCCCTTGCCGCGGTAGGTTCCTGTGAGCCTCGCTCGCCCGACCAGTTCCGAGGAGAACGCGGTGACCACCGAAGACGATGTCCGCAGCTATCTCGCGCCAATTGCCTGGTCCAGGGTCCACGCACGGGTCCTCGCCGCGTTCGCCAAGGGCTGGGACACGCCCGAACCGCATGCGTGGGACAACTTCATGGCGGAGAACATCGAGCTCAACCAACCGCTGCTGCAGCCCGGCACGACCCGGAGCACGTGGCACGACGAGGCGCAGCGCCTCGTGACGCTCCTCCCCGACATCCGCGGCGAGGTGGTGAGCTGGGCGGGCCACGAGGACCTCATGTTCATCGAGCTCCGGATCAGCGCCACCCTCGGCGGGAAACCCCTGGAGTTCCGGGCGGTGGACAAGCTGTGGCTCACGCCGACCGGCTCGATCCTCCGCCGGGACTCCTTCTTCGACTCGGGTCCGCTGATCCAGGCGGTGTTGCGCCGGCCTTCCGCCTGGCTGCCGTGGTGGCGATCGGGCATCGGACCTTTCCTGGCCAGGCGCAGGTTCCTCGCTCGTTGACGGCGACCGGCCGGCGAGGCCCCAGGTAAAACTGAACCGTGCAGTGTGGCACCGTTGAGGAATACGATCAGATCGTGGCGACCCCGAGACCGACCTGGCAGACACCGGGCCGGCGCCGGCAGGCCGAGGCCAAGCGGGCGGTCATCCTCGACGCGGCCGAGGAGCTGTTCGTCTCCTCCGGGTACGAGCTCACCAGCGTCGACGCCATCGCGGCGCGGGCCGGGGTGTCCAAGCGCACCGTCTACGACCACTTCGGTGACAAGCAGTCCCTGTTCCGGAGCGTGCTCGCGCGCGTCAACGACGCCCTGGTCGCGACCGTGCGCGCCGCGACCGAGCAGGAGCTGACCGACGGGCGGGACCTCCGCGATGCCCTGCTCGCGTTCATACAGCGGCTGATGACGGAGGCCATCCCGTCGTCGACCTACGCCACCTTCCGGCGGCTGAACGCCCGAGCGGCGTCCGTGCCACGGCAGCCGGGCGGGTCGA
Source organism: Pseudonocardia cypriaca (assembly GCF_006717045.1). Lineage (NCBI taxonomy): Bacteria > Bacillati > Actinomycetota > Actinomycetes > Pseudonocardiales > Pseudonocardiaceae > Pseudonocardia > Pseudonocardia cypriaca. The sequence continues at coordinate 349,982 of NZ_VFPH01000002.1, read as the reverse complement.
GCGAGGAGCCCGAACGGGTGCTGGAGGAACGGTTCGCGCAGCTCGCGGCCAACGGCGAGCTCGAGGTGAGCGATCCGCGCCGTGCCGTGCAGCACTTCAGCATCCTGACCATGCGCCTCGTCCTCGACGCGATCGACCAGGACCCGGCGGGCTCCCTGGACAGGCCGGAGATCAAGGAGATCGTCACGGACGGGGTGGACGCCTTCCTGCGCGCCTACCGCCGACCGCGATGAGCTAGTGCCCCGCCCCGAAAGGTTCACCACGTAACTCGGCGGCCCAGACGTCCGCCGGCCGCGTTGCCGCACGAGCCGAGTACGCCCGGTACGAGGCTCGTGCGGCGCCAGCTCGCGCGAACGCCTGGATCCACCGATTTACGCGCCAACCTTCCGGGGCGGGGCACTAGAGCACCTTGCGAGCGCCCGGCAGGGCGCGGACCAGGAACGCCGCCATCCAGCACAGCGGCACGGCGAGGACGGTCAGGAGCGCGAACTTCGCGACGGCGGGCGCCTGGAGACCGCCGAGGGCGTAGCCCAGTGCGACCAGCACGAGCGGGTGGATGAGGTAGACGGCGTAGGCGTGCACCGAGAGGAACCGGCCACGGCGTCCCTGGTGGTCGAGGCGTTCCCGGAACAGCACGAGAAGGCCGAGGGTGAGGCCGACGGCGAGCGCCTGCTCGCAGCACGCCATCACCAGGGACGCCCACGTGCCGTGGCCCAGGATCGCGTCGCCGCTGGAGAGCAGGACGAGAACGATCGCCACCGCGGCGACGGCCGCGGTGGCGAACCCGGCCCGGCCGGCGGTGGGGGAGAGGCCGGCCGGCCAGCCACGCCGGCTCGCGACCAGCCCGACGGTGAAGAGCGCCGCGTACTGCGGCAGGTAGGCGGGTGTGGGCATGCCGAAGACGTGGAGGTCCATCGGCACCACGATGCGCCACAGGTAGGTCGCCAGCGCCAGCCCGACGGTGAACCCGATGATCGCGACAGCACCGGGCGCTCGGCCCGGGGCCAGGGCCGATCCCGCTGCGTGCCGGCCATGGCCGGTCAGGCGCCGCCAGAGGACGTAGAGCGCGCTGAACACGAGCAGCACCTCGACGAACCACATCGGACCCGGTGAGAACGAGAGCACGTAGTACTGCCAGTACGTCAGGTCGGTGCCCTGTCGGATCGCGGCCTCTCGCTCCCCGACGTAGTCGCCGACGGTCACCAGCGGGCGGAGCACCAGCAGCCAGATCAGCAGCGGGACCCCCAGGCGCAGCAGGCGTTCTCCGAGGAAGCGCCGTGCGCCCTTGCGGTCGTAGGAGCCGGGCACGAAGAGCGCCGAGATGAGGAAGAAGGCCCCCATGAAGAACGCCTGGTTGAGCAGCACCAGGACGTCCAGGAGCGTCGCGGAGGAGTCGGTCGGCGGCTCCACGTAGTACCAGGCCTGGATGTTGCTGTAGCCGATCGCGGCGTGGTGGATCACGACGAGCACCGTCAGGGCGGTGCGCAGGTTGTCGACGTAGAACAGCCGGGGGTAGGTGGTGGGCGACGCAACGGGCTCGCTGACGGGTCGGGTCATCGGTCTGCCGTTCCTCGAGGGCGCTCGGCCCGGGTGGCGTGCTCGAACAGGTCGGCCAGCTCGTCCGCGTGCGCTTCCAGGTCGTGGTCGGGGTGAGCCACCCAGTAGGCGAACATCGCGTCGATCGCGGCCTGCACGGTCACGGCCATCACGCGAGGGTCGAACGAGCGGAGCTCGCCGTTCTGCTGACCCCGGCGGAACATCTCGGCCCGCGCTTCGTGGATCGGCTCGTTGAAGGCCACGCCGTAGCGCCGCCGTCCGTCGGCGGTCCGGACGTTGTTGAAGATCTCGCCGAGAGCGAGCAGCTGGGCTCGGTGGCCGCGCATGTACTCGGCGACCGAGCGGATGCCCGCCCGCAACGCGCCGGTCGCGGTGGTCTCCTCCTCCACCCGAGGCAGGACGAACCGGGTGATGTCGCGGTAGACGTGATCGACGATCTGCTCGATCAGCTCGCTCTTGCCGGCGAAGTGGTAGGAGATCACGCCCTTGCTGATGCCGGCGCGTTCGGCGATGCGGGCCAGCGACGTGTTCGTGTAGCCCAGCTCCCCGAAGGTCTCGATGGCGTTCTCGATGATCTGGGCACGGCGGGCCTCCTCGATGAAGGAGGCGGCCTTCTGACCGGGCGCCTTGTTTTCTGGCCGCACGGTCAGAAAGTAGCACGGCCGGCCAATGCACGTCCGACTCCGCTGCCGCACCCGCTCCGGCGCTCAGCCTCCGAAGACCTCCGTCGCTGGTCGTTGCGGGTCGTGCGAGGCCCAGCCGGGATCCCCGGTGGCGGCGAACGCGACCCAGGCGCCGTGCACCCGGGCGGCGAGCCCGGCGGGCGCGGGGGTGGGGCCGAGCAGGCCGGTGTCGCCGTGCAGCCACGGCTCGTCGGCGAGGTCGAAGACGAAGGGCAGCTCGACGGTGTGGGTGGCGCCGAGCCGCCCGTCCAGGGCCGTGGAGCGGTGGGCGAACGAGTAGACGTGGGTGCGCCCGCCGGAGATCCGTGCGTGTGCGTCGGCCATGCGCGCCGTTCCCGCCCCGAACAGTGCCTCCCCGAGCACGGCTGAGCGCAGCTCGCCCGGCGTTGCGTCCGGCCGTGCCGCCCGGTGCGCGGCGACCAGGGCCTCGGGGGCGTCGTGCACCTGCTCGGCGAGGGCGAGGACGTCCGTCTCCGTGGAGAGTTCGAAGCGGTCCTGCGGCACCAGGTACAGGTGTCCCTCCTCGGTGTTGGTGCCGATCAGCAGGTCGACGTCGGCGGCCGGCCCGTCGGCGAGCGCCTCGGCGGGCTGGACCGGGAGCACCAGGCTGAACGGGCTGAGGCCGACCAGCGGGTCGGTGGCGGTGGTCGTGCGCAGGTCGAGCCCGGTGAGAGCGGGAAGGGTCTCCAGGAAGCGCTCGTCCGGGATCGCGGCGAAGGCCTCGGCGGTCGGCTCGATGCCGAGGGTGGCGGCCGCTGCGGAGGTGACGCGCCGTGCCTGCTCGGGGGTGAACGCGCCGGTGCCGCTGCCGCTCTGGATGATCGCCCGTCGGAACAGGCCCTTGGCGTCGGGTGTGGCGAGCAGCGCGCCGGTGAGGGTGGCGCCCGCGGACTGGCCGAAGACCGTGACGGCGTCCGGGTCGCCACCGAACGCCGGGATGGTGTCGCGCACCCAGCGGAGGGCGGCGAGCACGTCGAGCAGGCCGCGGTTGGCGGGCGCGCCCTCCATGTCGAGGAACCCGGGGATGCCGAGGCGGTAGTTCACGGTGACGAGGACGACGCCGTCGCGGGCGAATGCGCTGCCGTCGTAGAGGGCGGCGCGGGTGGAGCCGGTGACGAAGCCACCTCCGTGTACGAAGACCATGACCGGCCGCCTGCCGTCGTCCGCGGCCGGCGTGCGGACGTCGACGGTCAGGTACTCGTCGCCCCGGACCCAGCCGGGCCCGAAGTAGGGGGTCATGTCCAGCCGGCCGAAGTTGCGCGCCGGCTGTGGGGCCGTCGGCGAGGGCCGCGTGCCGTCGCGGACGCCGGACCAGCCCGGGTGCGGCGCTGGCGGTGCGAAGCGGCCGGCGCCGGTCGGGGCCGCCGCGTAGGGGATCGCGCGGTAGCGCTCTCCGGACCCGTCGCGGACGCCGCGCACGGCACCCGCCGGCGTCTCGACCACCGGATCTGCGTGCTGGGGCACGGTGGTGCTTCCTCTCCGTGAGGGATCTCAGGCGATGCGGGAGAAGCCCGCCCACTGCTTGATTGCGAACGTCGAGCCGTTGCGCTCGACCTCGGCGGCACCCTGGCCGCCGAGGTGGGCGGGGAAGACGAGCGCGTTGTCCTCGGCGGCTCGGCCGAGCAGCGCGTGCCGGGTGGCGCGGGACTGCGCCGGGTCCTCGCAGAAGCAGGAGTTCGTGTCCGGCTGTACGAGCTGCAGCGCGGTGTGCACGAGGTCTCCGACGAACAGGGCGCGGTCGCCGCCGGACTCCAGCACGACGACGGACGAGCCGGGCGTGTGCCCGGGAGCGAGGTCGAGCCGCAGGTTCGCGTCGATCCGGTACGACCCGTCCCACAGCTGCGTCAGCCCGGCCTCGTGCACCGGGGCGACGCTGTCCTCGAACACGTTCTGGTTGCCGCGGCCGAGCACGGGCCGGTGGTCGCCCGCGGGGTCCCAGAACTCGAAGTCCCGCTGCGGCATGAGGTAGGTGGCGTTCGGGAAGGTCGGCACCCAGGTGCGGCCGTCGAGTCGGGTGTTCCAGCCGACGTGGTCGATGTGCAGGTGGGTGTTGACCACGATGTCGACGTCCTCGGGTCGCACCCCGGCGGCCGCCAGGTTGTCGAGGAACCCGGTGTCCAGTCGGCTCCAGACCGGCGCGTACGGCCGGTCCTTGTGGTTGCCGACGCCGGTGTCCACCAGGATCGTGCGGCCCTCGCTGCGCAGCAGCCAGGTTTGGATCGCCACGTGGACCTCGTCCTCGTGGGGGTTCCAGAAGTCGGGCGCCAGCCAGTCGCGGTGCTCGTGCCACGCGTCTTCGGGACTCTCCGGGAAGAACTGGGCCGGGCTCATCCCGGCCGAGCCGTAGTACTCCTTGATGCGGGTGACGGTGACGTCGCCCAGGACGATCTGATCCGGGGTCTGGTCCATGCGGCCGAGCCTGGACACGCGACCCCGGACGGACCACACCCGCGTTGTCGTACCCCTCGCCGGGTGTGGCTGGGCCGGTCACCGGACCGCACACTGGAGGGATGGACGGACCCGGCCCACTCGGCGACTTCCTGCAGGCTCGGCGGGCGCGGTTGCGGCCCGAGGACGTGGGCCTGCGTGACCTCGGGCCCCGCAGGCGCGTGGCCGGGCTGCGCCGGGAGGAGCTCGCCCAGCTCGCGGGCGTCAGCGTCTCGTACTACACCCGGCTCGAACAGGGCCTGTCCCGCGGCGCCTCCGCCGAGGTGCTCGACGCCATCGCGCGCGCCCTGCGGCTCGACGACCACGAGCGCGAGCACCTCGAGCGGCTCGCCGACGCGTCCCGGCGGGCGCCCCGGGTGCGCCGTCCCCGGCCCGAGAAGCTCGCCGACGAGACGCGCGACCTCCTGCGCGCCCTCGACGGCGTCCCCGCACTGGTCCTCGGCCGGCGCACGGACGTGCTGGCCTGGAACGCGCTCGGGCACGCCCTGCTGGCCGGGCACCTGCACCCGTTCAGCCCGGAGGACCCGGCGCACCGGCCGAACATGAGCCGGATGCTGTTCCTCGACCCGCACTGCCGGGAGCTGTACGCCGACTGGGACCGCAAGGTGCGCGCCGTCGTCGGGAACCTGCGCATCGCCGTCGGCCGCCACCCGGAGGACCCGCTGCTCGCCGGGCTGATCGGCGAGCTGACGATGAAGAGCCCTGAGTTCGTCGCGCTGTGGGGGGACCACCGCGTGACCCCGTGCGACGCCGCCTCGTACGAGCTGCACCACCCCGTCGTGGGTGCGGTGACGGTGACCCAGCAGACGCTGGCGATCGCCCGCTCACCGGAGCAGTCGCTGATCGTCTGCACGACGCCGGCCGGGTCGCCATCCGAGGAGGCCATCACGCTGCTCCGGCAGGTGAGCGGCGGGCGGCGCCCGACCCGGTCGGCGCCGGTGCCGGCCTCCGGGTGAGGCACGACGCCGCGGCCGGTGCCCGAGGGAGGCCCGGGTGCGCGCTGCGTCGACGACCCCGCGTCGGTCGATGTTCATCCGCCCGCCACCGCTGTCTGCTTGACTCCCGCCGTGAACGCGTCGAAGCAGCTCCTCCGCGGCGCAGGCCTCGCCGTGGCCGCGCTCGCCCTCGTCGGATGCGCCACCAACGACGAGATCTACGTCAGCAGCTTCACCGACGCCCACGGCCGTGCCTGCACGTTCGTCTACACCGCGCAGGAGGGTGAGGACTACGGGGAAGGCCGGGATGTCGACGTGAGCCAGCTCGACTGCGAGTACCCGCCGCCCGGCCGCACCCCGGGCCCGCCCACGACGACCCACCTGGACCCGCTGCCCACCGGAGGGTGAGCGGCCGGCAGCGCGTGTAAATGCGCCGTTCCCATTAGGACGGTGCGGCGGCTGCACGGCGTTCACCACCGCCCAGTACTCATACCCCGGACGGCTCATCGCCGTCACTCGAGTGGGTACTGAGAGGCGGGACCTCGTGCTTGGCTCGGCCGATGATGGTGTCCCGGTGCTCCGCACGCGCAGTGCGCGCCTGCGTCGCATCCTGATGCCGCTGTTGATCCTGACCGTGGTCGGGCTCGTGGCGCTGCTGCTGGCCGGCCGCGGCCAACAGACCCAGATCATCGGGGCCGGGTCGACGCTGGCGCAGCCCCTGATCGAGCGGTCGGCGGCGGCGTTCCGCAGTGTCCAGGCCGCGGACAACCCGTCCCGCGCGGCCCAGACCGGGAACGACTGGGTGCTGGACGGCTCGGGGATCCAGTACGAGCCGGTCGGTTCGCTCGGCGGCATCATGCGGCTGGCCGACCCCGAGGTCGACTTCGCGATGTCGGACTACCCGCTCTCGGCTGATGGCCTGGCCCAGCTCGGGGCGGTGCAGTTGCCGATCGCGTTGGGCGCCGTGGCGGTCGTGCACAACCTGGACCTGCCGGCCGGGCAGGCCCTTCAGCTGGACGCCCCCACCGTGGCGAGCATCTACCTGGGCCGGACCACGAGGTGGAACGACCCGGCGATCGCCGCGCTCAACCCCGGCCTCACGCTGCCGGACCTCGACATCACCGCGGTGCACCGCAGCGACGGCTCAGGCTCGACCCACGGGTTCACCGGCTACCTCAGCGCCGGGAGCCCCGACTGGGCGGCAGGCCCCGGGACCAGCAACACGATCAGCCGGCCGACCGGAACCGGTGCCGAGCGGACCGGAGGGTTGATCGAGGCCGTCCGCGGCACTCCCGGTGCGATCGGGTACGTCGAGCAGGGCCAGGCCCAGCGTGCCGGCCTGCGGGTCGCCGCGCTGCGCAACGCCGCCGGTCGGTTCACGGTGCCCGGCGCAGCCGCCATGTCGGCCGCGGTCGCCGGCCACGACTGGTCCGGCCGCGACGACTACGTCACACCGCTGAGCACGGCCGACGACCCGCAGGCCTATCCGATCACGGCGGCCATCTACGCGGTCGTGAAGCGCAGTCCGCAGTTCCGGCAGGACACCGAGCGGACGCTGCGCTACCTCGCATTCGTGATGGAGCAGTACGACGGCGCCGCCCAGGACCTGGGCTACCTGCCGTTGCCTCCCGCGGCCGCGCAAGCGGTTCAGGCCTACTCCGCGACCGCGCTCACGCCCGGCGCCTGACCGGATCGATACCCCTCGCCGAGAGGAAGTGGGATGGAAGTCGACGTCTTCAAGGAGATCCTGGTCCCGGTCGTCGGGGGTCTGGGCATCTTCCTGCTCGGCCTGGAGTTCATGGACCGGGGCATCCAGTCGTTGTCGGTGAACAAGATGCGCGCGCTGCTGGCCAGGATGGCCGGTAGCCCGCTCAAGGGGGTGGTCGCCGGGACCGTCATCACGGGGGTCATCCAGTCGTCCACCGCGATGACAGTGATGACGGTCGGGTTGGTCAACACCGGGGTGCTGGGCCTGCGCGGGGCCATCGGCGTGATCATGGGTGCCAACATCGGCACCACGCTCGGCAACGGCCTGATCGCGTTGCCGCTGGGTCCGCTCGGCCTGCTGTTCGGCGGGATCTTCGCCACCGTGTACTGCTTCGCGAAGACCGACCGGCTCAAGAACATCGCCCTCGCGGCGATGGGGTTCGCGCTGATCTTCTACGGCCTCAACCTGATGACCGGCGGCCTCAAGCCGCTTCGCCAGCTACCGGAAGTGATGGCGATCATCTCGGGCCTGGACTCCTCGACGTTCGTCGGAGTGGTCTCCTGCGCGCTGATCGCCGCGCTCATCACCGCGCTGATCCACTCCTCGTCCGCGACGATCGGCATCGTCATGGGCCTCGGGGCAGCGGGCGTGCTCGACTGGCAGACCGCCATCGCCTTCGCGATCGGCGCGGACCTGGGGACGACCATCACGTCGTGGATCGCCTCGCTGAACCTGTCGAAGAACGCGAAGCGCACCGCCTACGCGCACATCGGGTTCAACTTCATCGGCGTGTGCGTCGTGCTGGCGCTCTTCTTCCCGGCGATCGGGGTCCTCACCTGGGTGATGGGCTTCTTCGGCGGTGACCCGGGGGTCCCGGTTGTGGTGGACGGGCAGGAGACATTCCCGCTGGTCCCGGTCGCCGTCGGCCTGTTCTCGATCTTCTTCAACGTCTTCAACGTGCTGCTGCTGTTCCCCTTCGTCAACGTCTTCGAGCGGGTGCTCAAGCGCATCGGGCACACCACCGAGGAGGACCTGGAGGACTACTCGGTGCCCAAGTACCTCGATCGCAGGGCGCTGGAGGACTTCAACCGGGCGGTTCCCGCGATGCGCCAGGAAGTGGCGCGCGCACTGGGAGCCGGGCAGGTGTTCCTCGACATCGCACGGGACAAGAAGGGTGCGCCGAAGAAGCCCGCCGAGCTCCACGAGTCGCTCGACGCACTGTCCCGCGAGATCCGCGCGTACTCGGCGCAGCTGTTCAAGGAGGACCTGTCGCGCGAACAGATGGACCTGGTGGCCAGCATGATCGAGGAGGCCGACTTCACCGGCTCCCTGAGCGAGTCGCTGCACCAGATCGCCCGGCGGGTCCGGCGTGAGCAGTTCAGCCCCGCCGGGGAGACCATCCTCGGCGAGGGCCTCGGTCATCTGGAGCAGAAGTTGTCGGCCCTCACCGCCGCCGCCGGCCCCGGAACCGATGCGCTCATGGGCCTGCCGGCCGCACTCGGTCAGGCCGAGTTCGAGGCCATGCGCTGGCGGGTGATCGACGCCGGAGACATCCCGGCCACCGAGAAGGGCGCGCTCCTGGCGCTGATCGGGTCGATGGAGCGTGCCGAGAGCTTGATCGACCGGATCCAGCAGGAGCGGTTGTCGGTCGATCGCGCCCAGTCCACCGTGCTCGTCACCGCGCCCGGGAGTATCTGAGCCCCAGGCGGAGCGGTGCATTCGTGCTGTGCCGAACGGTCGGCGCCTCAGCCCGAGGTGGTCGGTGGGCTCTCGGTGGCGCTCTCCTCCGGCACCTCCGGCTCGGTGGTCCCGACCTCCGACGACCTCAGCTCGGAACCGCCTCCTTCGCCGCTGACCGTCAGTTCCACCCCGGTGCTTCCGGGCTTGTTGTCGGCGGTCGTGTAGCTGACCCAGAGGGTGCCCTCGTGTTCGCCCTCGGTCGGTGGGGAGGCGATGACCCTCACCCCGCACGAGGGCCCGGTGCCCGGGCAGCTGTTGTTGAGGAGGCGGAACGTGCCGCTCTCGGAGGTCAAGCTCACCGACGACACCGTCGCCCCGCCGAAACCCACGAGCTCGACCGCCCTCGTCACTGTGGACCCGGGCGACGTGGAGCCGAACGACACCGTCTGCTCGCGCGCGAAGTTCGGACCGATGAGCACGTCGTTGGTGGTCGCGGAGAAGGAGCTGCCGTCCGGGCCACGGGAGGACGTGGGTGGGTTCCCGTCCCTCCCGTCGGCGTCATCCCCGCGGCCGCTCGTCCCGTCCTGTCCGTCCTGACCATCCTGACCGTCGACGCCGACACCGGGTGAGCCGTCCGCGCCGTCGCCGTCCCCCGGGGAGGACGGCGACGAGGTGATCGTGGCCGCGGCGTTCCCCGACCGGTCCTCGGTGACGCCGGTCGAAGGCGAGGCGCACGCGCCGGTGACGGCCACCACGAGCAGCGGCAGGACGCGCGTGAACAGGCCCATCAGGAGCCTCCCGGAGAGAACTCGACGCGGATGTCGGGGTTGTCGGGGATGACGAGCACGGCGCCGCTCGCGCGGGTCCATCCATCGGGCACGAGGAAGTACTTGCCGCCGGACATCACCAGGAGCCGCAGGCCCCGGTACCGGTAGGGGTAGCGCTCGTCGGGCCCGGTCACCCGGTCGGCACGCGCCAAGGTGTCGGGGACGCCGAGCGATCGTTCGCTGTAGACGCTCACCGCGGGGAGGGCCTTCGTGACGTCCGCGCCGAGCGCCATGGCCCGGCCGCGGCCGAGCGCGTCCGCGTAGATCGACATGGCCCAGAACGCGCTGAGGGCCACGAGGCCCGCCACCGCGACGCCCGCCATCCGGGCGTGATGCGGGCGCAGCCGGGTCCGCATCATGCGTGCGGCCTCGATCGCGATGAGCGGTCCGCCCGCCAGGAGAACGGGTCGCAGGAGGTACCAGTCCAGCGGCGGCGGCAGCGGGGAGAAGAGGCCGATCAGCCCGACGCCGAACACCAGGACGCCGGCGATGACGGCGCCCGTCGCCGTTCGGTGCAGCCAGGTCGCACCGCCCACCCGCGCTGCCAGCGCCGTGACCGCGGCGTGCAGCAGGATCACGACAACCGCGGCGGTGAACAGCACGAAGAGCGGCACCACGCCGGCTTCGGCGCCGCGGAGGAGGTAGTCCGTGGCGGAGTAGCCGAGCACGCCGGTGCCGATGCCGAAGTAGGCCGAGCGGGCGTCGACGAGCTCGAAGCCCAGCCAGTACACCAGCGCGCTGACGAGCGTTGCCGGTGCGGCGACCAGGCTGACGTACTCGACGACCTTCGCCACGTCGAGCCCGGTCGGCGGCGGCGCCGGATCGGGGGCGGGACGTCGGATGCCGGCAGCCGGCCGGTTCCGTCGAGGCACGACCCCGTTGTGCAGAGCGCGTTCCATCCGCGTCTCCTTCGTCCCCGCCCGACCCGGGGGCGCGGCTCGGTCGGACGAGGTCCGGTGACCGGAGCCTGATACGTCGAAGGGGTCGCGGTGTGCGACGGCAGGTGAGGCGCTCCGAGGTTCAGCCGCCCGGTGCTGCGCCGCGGTGCAGCCGGCGGTAGCGGCCCGGCGGCATGCCGCAGGCCCGGGTGAATGCGGCGTAGAACCCGCTGTGCGAGCCGAAGCCGGTGTCCTCGGCGATCCGGCGCGTCGTCGCCGTGCTGGTCAGCAGCCGCCGCTGGGCCTCGGCGATGCGCCGATCGGTGAGGTAGGTGTGCACGGTCGTGCCGAGCACCTGCCGGAACAGCGTCATCGCGTAGTTCGGGTTCAGGTGCGCGACCGCGGCGACGTCCGCCACCTGGACCGGTTCCCGGAAGTTCTCGGTGATGTAGCGCGCCATCGCGACGACGTGGCGGACGGCGTCGGGCACCGCCCGCGCCTCGTCGCCCGCCGGTGCCGCGGTGCGCAGCAGCCGGCGGACACCGGCCTGGATCTCCAGCACGGCGATCGCGCGCAGATCGGCCGACGTGCTGGTGAGGTCGGCCGACCAGCGGGTGAACGCCTCGCGGCCGGGGTGCCCGGAGTGCCGGGTGATGAGCGGGGTGCCCTGCAACAGATCTGCGATCGCCCGGCCCGGCAGCCCCCAGTCGAGCACGCGGGCGAGCGGGACGTGCAGCCACGCCACGCGGGCCTGCCAGTTCTGCGGGGTGTCGATGAGCCGGTGCGGCACCGCGGCCCAGAACAGCGCGGCGTGGCCGGGCTGGATCGTCACCAGCGCGCCGCCGAAGAGGTAGGTGAGGGGCTGGTCGTCGACGAGGTTGACCTCGAGGTCGTCGTGGCGGTGCGCGCTCGCCATGGCGTGGCCGCGGCCCTGCCAGCACGCCAGCCCCGATGGTTGCTCGGTGATGCTCGCGGCCGCTGGCACCTGAGGATCCTGGAACTCCGCCCGACGTTGGCGTACCGATCCTAGGCGCCTCAGCTCCTAGCGTGGACGGACCGGACGTCGATCGAAGGAGCTCCACCATGGCGAAGATCACCATTGTGGGTGCCGGTGGGTACGTGTTCCCGTTCCGGCTCGTCGGTGACCTGCTGAGCTACCCGGCGCTGCGCGACAGCACGCTCGCCCTGATGGACATCGACGCCGGTCGGCTCGAGCGGACGGCGGCCGCAACGCGTGCGCTCGTCGCGCACCACGGCTTCCCGACCGTCGTCGAGAGCACCACCGACCGGCGCACCGCGCTGGCCGGCGCCGACTACGTGATCATCACCTTCCAGGTGGGCGGGATCGACGCCTTCCGCGACGACGTCGAGATCCCGCGCCGCTACGGCGTGGACCAGACGGTGGGTGACACGCTCGGCCCGGGCGGGGTCTTCCGCTTCCTGCGCTCGGTGGTGGCGTACCGCGAGATCGCCGCCGATCTGGCCGAGGTCGCCCCCGGCGCACAAGTGATCAACTACGCCAACCCGATGGCGATGTCCACCTGGTACCTCAACGCGCTCGGCGCGCGGACCGTCGGCCTGTGCCACAGCGTGCAGGGCACCTCGCGGATGCTCGCCCGCGAGCTCGGCGTCCCGTACGAGGACGTGACCTTCCGGGCGGCCGGGATCAACCACCAGTCCTGGTTCACCGACTTCCGCCGCGGCGCCGAGGACCTGTACCCGCGGCTGCGGCAGGTCATGACGCGGCGGCACCTGCACGGGGCATCCGGCGACGGGCTCGCGGACGACCACGGCGACCACAGCGGTGCCGACCGCGGCGCGTCGGTGTACGAGGGCGGCAACGAGCGGGTCCGGACGGCGATCATGGACGCCTTCGGCTACTTCCACACCGAGTCCAGCCACCACGCCTCGGAGTACCTGCCCTACTTCCGCAAGTCGCCCGAGCTCGTGCGGGAGTTCATCCCGCAGCGTTGGGACTACTACGAGATCTGCTCCGCGCACGACGAGCAGGGCCAGACCGACCGGCTGCTGGAGGACCTGAAGCGCGAGCTCGCTCCCTCCGTGGAGTACGGGGCCGCGATCGTGCACAGCATGGAGACCGGCCGGGAGAGCGTCATCTACGGCAACGTGCCCAACACCGGGCTCGTGACGAACCTGCCCGACGGCTGCTGCGTGGAGGTGGCCTGTCTCGTGGACGGCAACGGTGTGCAGCCCACCGTGTTCGGCGCGCTCCCGCCGCAGTGCGCCGCCGTGAACCGGACGGGTGTCAACGTGCAGGAACTGGCCGTGACGGCGGCCCTGACCGGTCGGCGCGAGCACGTCTACCACGCGGTGATGGCCGACCCGCTCACCTCCGCGCTGCTCACGCTCGACCGGATCCGGGCGATGGTCGACGATCTCTTCGCCGCGCACAAGGCGTACCTGCCCGACGAGCTGCAGGTGTGACACCGCCGGCCGACGGTCAGGGCGTGAGGTCCAGCACGGCCTGCATGGTCCGGAGGTCGACGGGCAGCGAGATGTGTTCGTGCGTGATCCGCCACCCCTGCTCGGTCCTGCGGAGGCAGACGGTCGAGCGCAGCCACAGGCTGCGGTCCTCGACCTGCTCGTGCGTCGCGCTCTCGGCGTCGAGCGGGCCGGTGTCGTGGTGGATCATGTGTGCGAACGCGACGTCCCCGCTCGCCGCGACCTGCTGGTGGACGGTCGTGAGACCGATCGGGCCCTCGTACTCGTCGAACCAGCGCCGGAAGTTCCGGCGCACCGAGTCGGTCCCCGTGAAGTGCAGCGGGGGGACGACGTCGAAGTAGACGACGTCGGGGGAGTAGAGCGCCATCAGCCGGTCGATGTCCTTGACGCGGCAGGCCTCGACCCGCTCGTCGAGCAGCGCGGCGACCTCGTTCTCGGGCGTGTTCCCCATGTCCGTCCCCTACGCCGCGCGGCCGGCCTTGAGCGCGGCCGCGGTCTCGACGGCGCGCCGGCCCTGGTAGCGGGCCGCCTCCACGGCGACCTCGCCGGGCGGGCCGTCACCGGCCACGTGGGAGGTGCCGTAGGGGTTGCCCGACCGGAACTGGACGGGGTCGGTGTAGCCGGGGGGCACGATGATCCCGCCCCAGTGGTAGAAGACGTTGCTCAGCGCCAGGATCGTGGACTCCTGCCCACCGTGAGCGGTGTTGCTGGCCGTGAACGCCGAGTACACCTTCCCGGCGAGCGCGCCCGAGAACCACAGCGGACCGGCCGAGTCGATGAACGCCTTGAGCTGGCCGGCCGGGTTGCCGAAGCGGGTGGGGGTGCCGAACAGCACCACGTCGGCCCACCCCAGGTCGTCGAGGGCGGCCACCGGCATGTCGGCGGCCTCCTGCAGGTGCTGCGCCCACGCCGGGTTGGCCTCGATCGCCGCCTGCGGCGCGGTCTCGGCGATCCTCCGCAGCCGCACCTCGGCGCCTGCCTTCTCCGCGCCCTCGGCCACGGCCCGCGCCAGTGCGTGCACGGTGCCGGTGGCGCTGTAGTAGACGATCGCGGCGTTGACGGGTTCCACGTGTCGGTCTCCTTCGGCGATGGTGGTCGTCTCTGAAGATCCGACGAGGCAGCACCGCGGAATGTGAGGCGGCAGCCGCACCCGTGGTTACGCGAGTCGCTCGCTCGGCTGCGAAGCCATGTCCACGTGCACCGGCTCCACGAACACGCCCGGAACGCGGCGGCGACCGAACCCGAGCACGTGGACGTTGCCGAGGCGATCGCCGCCCGGGAGCCCGTCGGCATGCACCTGAAGCGGTCCGAGGACGTCCTCGCCGCCGACCGCGTCGTCGGGTCGGGACGTCCTGCTCGCCTTCGTCGCGCTCGTGATCGGGACGACCGTCCGATCGGTCCGTCCGACCGCGACCGTGGCCGGGCGCTCCCGGCCGAGGTAGTGGACGAGGACGATCGCCGCGAAGATCGCCATGGTCCAGAACAGGATCATGCCGGCCGTCGCGAGCGCGTACTGCCAGGTGAGCGGGGCGGGCCAGGACAACATCATGTTGCATCACTCCTCATCGGATTCGAACTCACCAGGCGACGTCGCTGTGTCGATCCGTGCGCACCGCCCGCCCCGTCGTTCTCCCGGGACAACGACGAGGAAGCCGAGCCGTCACGCTGTGTCGCTCGATGATCACGCACAGGTGGTGGATTCGAGGTGATGCTCGTCCGATGGCCGCACCGGCCGCGGCCGTAGCCGGCCGGGTGGTGCTCGCACCGAGCTGTCCGCCGGGTTCGGATGCGTAGTCTGTGCCGCACGGCCCGGATGAGAAGGTGGAGATTGGACACAGCCCCACGACGCCGGCGGGCGGGGGTGACCATGACCGATGTCGCCCGTCGGGCCGGTGTCTCCACGATGACGGTCTCGAACGTGATCAACGGACGGTCGCAGCGGGTGAGCGAGCCGACGAAGCGGCGGGTGCTCTCGGTGATCGCCGAGCTGGGCTACCAGGTCAACCTGACCGCCCGGAACCTGCGGATGGGCCGGACCGGGGCGGTCGGCCTAGCGGTGCCGGGGTTCGCGCCGGGGTACTACGCCCAGCTCGCGGACCGGCTGGCGAGCCGGTTCGCGGCGCACGGGTTGCGGCTGGCGGTGGAGCGGACCGGTGCGAGCCGGTCGGCCGAGCTCGATGCCCTCACCGCGTCGCGGTTGAGCGGCTACGACGGGTTCGTGCTCAGCGTGGTGGCGGGCGACGTGACCGACCTCGATCACCTCAGCGTCGATGCGCCGGTCGTGCTGATCGGTGAACGGGCGGTTCCGGCGCGGTTCGACCACGTGCTCATGGACAACGTCGGGGGCGCGCGGCTCGCGACCGAGCTCCTGATCCGCACCGGTGCGCGGCGGATCGCGTTGCTCGGTGGCGTCCGCGTCGCCGAGGGGTCCATGCAAGGGCTGCGGACCCGCGGCTACCGGGATGCGCACGAGGCAGTCGGCACCGCGGTCGGCAACGAGCTGATCGTCTCCTGCGGGTTCGGCGTCGAGGACGGGTACGAGGCAGTTCGGGATCTGATCGGTCGGGGCGTGCTGTTCGACGCGATCTTCGCCCTGACCGACTCGGCGGCGATCGGTGCGCTGCGCGCGCTGGCCGAGGCCGGACGGAAGGTGCCGGAGGACGTCCAGGTGGTCGGGTTCGACAACCTCGACGACGGCCGGTTCACGGTTCCGTCGCTGACGACCGTCGAGCCGGGGAACGCCGAGATGGCGGACGCGGTCTGCACACTGCTGCTCGAGCGGATGGCGTCACGGCCCGCTCCCGTCTCGGCCCGGGTGGTCATGCCCGAGGCGCGGATCGTGGAACGGGAGACCACCCGGCGAGCATGACGGGGTGGCAGTGGCGGGTCAGTCCACGTGCAGCTCGACGGTGGCGAACGAGTGCGGCGGCAGCACGACGGTCAGCTCCGTGGAACCGAGCGCTCCTGGCCGGAGCGCGACGGCGAGCTCGGCCGGTGTCACGGCGTCCGGGGCGGAGACCGTGTTGTGGCTCTGCGGCTTGTCGCCCGTGAGGATCCGGGCGCGCGTCACCGTGGCCCCGCGGCCGCGCAGGTCCAGCCGGACGGTCGTGTCGGTGTCGAGCGCGAGGTTGCTCAACGAGAGCAGCGCCGTGCCGTCCTTCGTGCTGGCGGAGACCGACAGCGGGTCGAACCGGTCGTCGCCGACGGCCACCGCGTCCGGTCCGTCGACCAGGTGCACGGGCACGGAGGTCGCGTCCTGGTGGCCCTTGTTCATCTCGAACACGTGGTAGGTCGGGGTGAGCACGAGTCCGTCGCCGCTCTCCTCGGTGAGGATCATCGCCTGCAGCACGTTGACGGTCTGGGCGATGTTGGCCATCCGCAGGCGGGCCGCGTGCTGGTGGAAGATGTCGAAGTGCAGGCTCGCGACCAGCGCGTCGCGCAGCGTGTTCTGCTGCTGCAGGAAGCGAGGGTTGGTGCCCGGCTCGGCCTCCCACCAGGTGCCCCACTCGTCGCAGACCAGGCCGACGCGGCGCAGCGGGTCGTAGGCGTCCATCACCGCGCTGTGCGCGGCGATGACCCGGTCGATGTCGGCCGCCTTCGCCATCGTGCGGTGGTACTGCTCGTCGCTGAACTCGGTGGCCGGGCTCTTGGCGATCCCGTCGCCCGCGAACGTGTAGTAGTGGAACGAGATCCCCTGGAAGACGTTGCGCGGCGTCCGGGTGCACCCCAAGCAGCTGACGGCCTTCATCAGCGCCTCGGTCCAGGCGAGGTCGTCGTCCGCTGCGCCGGCGGCGATCCGGTAGAGCTGGTTGCCGTCGTGGTCGTGCAGGAACGTGGCGTAGCGGCAGGCGAGATCGGCGTAGGTCTCCGGCCGCATGTTCCCGCCGCAGCCCCACGCCTCGTTCCCGATGCCCCAGAACGGGACGTTCCACGGTGCGTCGCGGCCGTTGGCCTTGCGCAGCCGGACCATGGGCGAGTCGCCGTCGCGGGTGAGGTACTCGACCCACTCGCTCATCTCCTGGACGGTGCCCGAGCCGACGTTGCCGTTGACGTACGGGTCGGCGCCCAGCAGCTCGCAGAGCGCCATGAACTCGTGGGTGCCGAAGTGGTTGTTCTCCTCGACGTCGCCCCACAGCGTGTTGACCATGACCGGGCGGTCGGGCTTCGGGCCGACGCCGTCGCGCCAGTGGTAGGCGTCGGCGAAGCAGCCGCCCGGCCAGCGCAGGTTGGGGACGTCCAGCGCGCGAAGGGCCTCGACGACGTCGAGCCGCAGGCCCCCCTCGTTAGGGACGGGTGAGTCCTCCCCGACCCAGAACCCGCCGTAGATGCAGCGACCGAGGTGTTCGGCGAAGTGGCCGTAGAGGTGCCTGCTGATCGTCGGGCCGGTGACGTCGAGATCGACGACCACGCGCGCGCTGGACGTTGGCATGGAGATCCTTCCTCGATCCTCGCGGATCCGAAAGTTTCGAATCAATTGCCGCAGAGCTGAGGCTTCCCAGCGGAGATTTGACGTTATACCGTGTCCGCCACTAAGCCCGACAGTGTGCCGACGCCGCCGCTCTTCCGGTCCCGAGTCTGAAAGTTTCGGACGCGGAGCGGCTCGTCAGTGCCACGCCGCTCACCGTGTCCGAACAGGAGGCACACCGCCGTGAGACTCCGCACCAGCCCGCCGCTCGCATTGCTCGCCGCAGCCGCGCTCGTGGTGATCAGCGCATGCTCGCCGGGATCCGCGTCCGGGGGCGGCGGGGATCCGAAGTCGTTCGAGTTCTGGTCGTTCAGCGGGATCGACCAGCAGCACGACGTCGACGTCTACCTCCGCGACCACCCCGACCTCCAGGTCAAGCTGACCGAGGTCGGCAGCACGACCGAGACCGCGCAGGCGCTGACCACCGCCATCGCCGGGGGCAAGGTGCCCGACCTGGTGCTCATCCAGGGCGACGACATGCCCAAGTTCGTGCAGCAGCCGCAGAACTTCCGCGACCTGCGCGAGTCCGGCGCCGACCAGATGAAGGGCGACTACCTGGACTGGGTGATGGAGCAGGCGACCGCGGAAGGAGGGCAGATCATCGGGATCCCCACCGACGTCGGCGGCATGGCCGTCGTCTACCGCACGGACCTCTTCGCCGCGGCCGGCCTGCCCACCGACCGGGAGTCGGTCTCCAAGCTGTGGCCGACGTGGGACGCGTTCATCGAGACCGGCAAGAAGTACGTGGCCGCGACCGGCAAGCCGTTCGTCGACAACGCGCCGACCAGCGTGTTCTACCAGGCCGTCAACCAGGTCTCGCAGAAGTACTACGACGACGCGGGCAACTTGATCTACGACACGAACCCGGAGGTCAAGGCGGCGTTCGACACCACGCTCAAGGCGCTCGAGGCCGGCATCTCGGCCAAGATCTCCTTCGGCGCCGACGCCTGGAACGCCGCGCTGCCTCGCGGCGACTTCGCGGTCGTGTCCGCGCCGGCGTGGATGCTGGACCAGATCCGCCGGGCGGCGCCCGACACGAGCGGCAAGTGGGACGTCGCGACGATCCCCGGCGGCGCGGGCAACTGGGGCGGCAGCTACCTGGCGATCCCGGCCCGGGCCCAGAACCCCGAGGCGGCCTGGAACTACATCAAGGAGATGCAGTCGCCGCAGCGCCAGCTCGAGCACTTCCTCGACGTCGGGTCCCTGCCCACCACGCCCGCCGTCTACGACGACCCGAAGCTCACCGGCCAGGCCGACCCGTTCTTCTCCGGCGCGCCGACCGGGCAGATCTACACCCAGGCCGTGCTGGGGATCAAGCCGTTCCACATGGGGCCCGACACCGCCACCATCGGCTCGGAGTTCCTCAACGCCCTCACCAACGTCGAGCAGGGTTCCGGCAACCCGGCCACGGCCTGGGACGACGCCGTGAACAACATCCGCACGGCGATCGGGAAGTAACGCCGATGCGTCGCGACCGTGTGGGGGTCTCGTGACCGCGACCCTGCCGGCCAAGCAGGTTCCGTCCCCCGGCGCGCCCAAGCGCGCCGGGGGGTGGACCCTCCCGTTCCGCGAGCGGATCGCGCCGTACGCCTACGTCGCGCCGTTCTTCCTGATCTTCGGGGTGTTCGGGCTCGTCCCGTTCCTGGCCACGTTCTACATCGCGTTGTTCGAGTGGAACCCGATCGGCGACCAGACCTTCATCGGCGTCGACAACTTCACCCGGATGCTCGCCGACCCGCGGTTCTGGAACGCCACGAGCAACACGATCAGGATCTGGCTGCTGTCGACCATCCCGCAGCTGGCGATCGCGCTGGTGCTGGCGCACGTGCTCAACCACGCCCGGCTGCGGGCCGCGGTGTTCTTCCGGATGTCGATCCTGGTCCCCTTCATCACCTCGGTGGCGGCCACCGCGATCGTCTTCGCGCAGATGTTCGACCGCGACTACGGGCTGCTGAACTGGCTGCTCGGACTGGTCGGGATCTCCTCGATCGACTTCGTGCAGACCGTGTGGGGCAGCCACCTCATGATCGCCGTGATGGTCGCGTGGCGCTGGTTCGGCTACAACACCCTGCTGTACCTGGCGGCGCTGCAGGCGGTGCCGCGCGACGTCTACGAAGCGGCGTCGATCGACGGCGCAGGCGGGTGGCAGCAGTTCCGCCACATCACCGTCCCGGCGCTGCGACCGATCATCATCTTCACGATCGTCACCTCGACGATCGGCGGGCTGCAGATCTTCACCGAGCCGCTGCTGGTCGCCCGCACGACGAACCTCACCTGCGGGGCCGTGCGGCAGTGCCAGACGCTCACGCTGTTCCTCTACGAGCAGGGCTTCGGCCGGTACGAGTTCGGCTACGGCTCGGCGATCGGCGTCGCGCTGTTCCTCATGATCATCCTGATCGCCGCGGTCAACTACC
This sequence comes from Pseudonocardia cypriaca, assembly GCF_006717045.1. Taxonomy (NCBI): domain Bacteria; kingdom Bacillati; phylum Actinomycetota; class Actinomycetes; order Pseudonocardiales; family Pseudonocardiaceae; genus Pseudonocardia; species Pseudonocardia cypriaca. The sequence goes on along the minus strand of NZ_VFPH01000002.1, from coordinate 329,924 downwards.
TGCTCTCCACCCGGATCCGAGGAGAGGGACGATGAGCGAGCGACAGCGAGCGAATCATGGGCACAGCGCGTCCGCGAAGCGGTCGCCCGAGCGCCGGCGAGGGCGGCGATGAGCGACGCGACCGCCGCGACGACGATCGGCACCACGTTGACCGGCGCGCCGCCCGCCGCCCGCAGGAGCCGGGCGGGGGGTCGACTGGGCCGCGTGCGGTGGTGGACCTACCTGCTGCTGGGTATCGCCGCGTTCGGTTCGGTGTTCCCGCTGTACTGGATGTTCGTCGTCTCCTCGACCGACTCGGCCACCGCGACGCAGATGCCCCCGGAGATCCTGCCGGGCGAGAACTTCTTCGAGCTGGCCGGCAAGGTCTTCGACACGGTCCCGTTCCTGCAGTCGATCATCAACAGCCTGGTCATCGCCCTCACGATCGGCGTCGGTCAGGCGCTGCTGTGCGCGCTGGGCGGGTTCGCGTTCGCGAAGCTGCACTTCCGCGGGAGGGACGTGCTGTTCCTCGTCGTGGTGCTCACGATGACGGTGCCGACGCAGCTCGCCGTCATCCCGAAGTACATGATCGTCTCCTGGTTGGGGTGGGTCGACACGCTGCAGGCGGTGGCCGTGCCGGGGCTGGCCAGTGCGTTCGGCATCTTCTGGATGCGCCAGCACATCGTGACGACCCTCAGTGACGAGCTGCTGCAGGCCGCCCGGATCGACGGGGCGAGCACCTGGCAGATCTTCTGGCGCATCGCGTTCCCGATCGTCCGACCGGCGGCGTTCGTGCTCGGCCTGTTCGGCTTCGTGGAGGCCTGGAACGACTTCCTCTGGCCGTTCATCGTGCTGAAGTCGCCGGAGCGGTTCACCGCCCAGATCGCCATCAAGGCGCTGCAGAACAGCTTCGACATCGACCTCGGCCTGGCCATGGCCGGTTCGTTCCTGGCCACGCTCCCGCTGCTGGTGTTGTTCGTGTTCGTCGGGCGCAAGATGGTCAACGGCATCCTGGACGGGGCCTTCAAGGGGTGAGCGTCCGCGACGGAGGGCCCCGCCACGGCATCCACGACACCGTGCCCGCGGCGCGATGGGAGGACGGGTTCCTGTCGGGCAACGGCGAGTACGGCCTGGTGGCCCTCGGTGATCCGGCCGCGGAACGCCTCATCGTCAACCACCACCGGTTCGTGCTGCCCAACGGGACCCGCCACCTGGGGCCGCCCGCGGTCGCGGATCGGCTCGACGAGGTGCGGGACCTCGTGCTCGCGGGTGAGGCGGAGGCGGCACAGCGCGCGTTCACCGACGGGAGGCGGCTGGCCTGGACCCAGCCGTTCCACCCCGGCTTCGTGATCGAGGTCGATCGCTCGAACCCGCCTCCGGCGCGCGACTACCGCAGGGAGACCGACTTCCGCACCGGTGAGGTGAGCGCCACCTGGACGGACATCGGCGGGGTGTGGCGCAGCCGCGGCTTCGTCTCGCGCGCCGACCGGGTGCTGGTGTACGAGCTGGCCGGGCCCGCCCTCGACCTGGCGGTGCGGCTCTCGGGCGATCTGCCCGGGCGGCCCGCGGGCGTCGGGTACTCCTCTCTGACCCAGGTCGGCGGCCCGCGAGATGCCCTGCTCACCGTGCGGGGCACCTACCCGCCCGGCCTCGGCGCGTACGGGTTCGCCGGTATCACCCGGCTCGTCGCGGTCGACGGGCCCGTGCGGCTGGACGGCGACGTCGCGGTGGTGCGCGGAGCGTCGCGGCTCCTGCTGCTGACGGTGCTCGACCGGGCGGACGGGCCGGTCGACGAGGAGCCGCTGCGGGAGCGGCTGGCGGCGCTGCCCGCCGAGTACCTGACGCTGCTGCGCCGCCACACCGCACTGCACACGCCCATGTACGAGCGGGTGGAGCTCGACCTCGGGGTGCCCGCCGACGAGCGGGAGCAGCCGGTCGGGGAGCTGCTCGCAGCTCAGCGCCGGGCCGAGGCGCCGACGCCCGCGCTGCTCGAGGCCATGTTCCACGCCGGGCGCTACCTGCTGATCAGCTCGTCCGGAGTGCTGCCGCCGCGGCTCACCGGGCTGTGGCTGGGGGAGTGGGGCGCGGCGTGGTCGGGGGACTTCACCACCGACGCGAACCTGAACCTGCAGCTGGCCGGGGCCGGCATCGGCGCGCTCCCCGAAGTGGTGGAGAGTCTGGGGGCGTTGATCGCCGACCAGATCGACGACTGGCGAGCCAACGCCGAGGCCGTGTTCGGGGCGCGCGGACTGCTCGCGCCCAGCCGCACCGACGGCGAGCACGGCCGCCTGTTCCACCTGGACGCCGACTGGCCGTGGGCGATGTGGGTCGCGGGCGCGGACTGGCTCCTGTTCCCGCTCGTCGAGCACTGGCAGATCACCGGTGACGACGAGTTCCTGGCCGATCCGCTGGCGGCGTGGCTGGTCGAGGCAGCGCTGTTCTTCGAGGACTTCCTGGTGCGCGAGGACGAGCACGGCTCCCTGGTGCTCGTTCCGTCGTACTCGCCGGAGGTGGGCCCGGCCGGGTCCACCGGGGCCGCCGCCGTGAACGCCACGATGGACATCGCCGCCGCCCGGCACGCGCTGTCCGCGGCCGTCGAGGCGTGCACCCGGCTCGGCATCGAGGAAGCGTCGGTCACGCGCTGGCAGACCCTGCTGAAGCAGCTGCCGCCCTACGTCGTGGACTCCCGCGGCGCGCTGGCCGAATGGGCGTGGCCCGGGCTCGTGACCCCGGACGACCACCGGCACGTCAGCCACCTGTACCCGGTCTGGCCGCTGCACGAGATCACCCCGGACGACACGCCCGAGCTGGCGGCCGCCGCGCATCGAGCGCTCGTGCTGCGCGGGGACGAGAACCTCTCGGCGCACGGGAGCCTGCACCGGGCCCTGTGCGCGGCCCGGCTGAAGGACCCCGGCCTCGTCGAGGCGAACCTGGGCAAGGTGCTCGGCAACGACATGGTGTTCCGGTCGCTGATGACCTCGCACAACCCGGGCCTGGACGTCTACAACGCCGATGCCGCGCACGCGATCCCGGCGGTGGTCATCGAGGCGTTGGTCGACTCCCTCCCCGGGGTGGTGGAGCTGCTCCCCGCGCTGCCGGGGCGGTGGGCCCGCGGGCGGGTCAGCGGGGTCCGCTGCCGGAACCGGGTCACCGTGGCCGAGCTGGCCTGGGACCTGGAGCAGTCGACCGCCCACGTCGTCCTGCGATCGAACGTCGACGCTGCGGTTGTGGTGCGCTGCCCACGGGCGGTCGGACCGTTCCGCCGCGGCGAGCCGGTACCGGTGGCCGCCGGTGAGCGCGTTCGCCTCGAGTTCGCACTCGAGGACGATGGTGAGGAGACCTGATGAAGATCGTCGAGGTGGTTCCGTGGTTGGTCGGGGCGGAGGGCACCGGTTGGGGTGAGTACCTGTTCGTGGAGGTGCGCACGGACGAGGACGTCAGCGGCTGGGGTGAGATCACGACGACGACGCCGACGGCGAACCGGGCGGTGGCGGGGATGGTGCGGCAGGTGAGTGACCTGCTGGTGGGGGATGATCCGGCTCGGATCGAGGACATCTGGCACAAGGTGTTCCGGGCGTTCACCTACATGGGCAGTCGTGGGGCGGGCACGAACGTGGTGAGCGCGGTGGACATCGCGTTGTGGGACATCCGCGGGAAGGTCCTCGGCCTGCCGGTCCACGAGCTGCTGGGTGGCCGGGTCCGGGACGACCTGTTGATCTACACGCATCCGGATCAGCGCCGGTTCGCGACCCGGGACGGGGTGGTGGAGGAGATCCGGGGGATCGTCGACTCGGGCCACACCGGTATCAAGTTCGACCCGTTCCCGAACAAGCCGGGTGTGTCGTTGGCTGATGACCGGTATCTCGACGACGGGATGAGCCGGGCCGAGGTGGGGCAGGCGATGGAGCTGACCGCGCTGGTGCGGGAGGCGGCGGGCCCGGATGTGGAGTTGTTGATCGACGCGCACGGCCGGTTCGATGTGCCGACGGCGATCCGGATCGGTCAGGCGTTGGACGAGGTGGGTGGTATCCACTGGTATGAGGAGCCGGTGCCGCCGGAGAGTTATCGGGCGCTTCAGCAGGTGCGGGATCGGGTGGGGGTGGCGATCTCGGTGGGGGAGCGGCTGCACACGCGGTGGGACTTCGTGCCGGTCTTGGAGAACCGGTTGGCGGATTTCGTGATGCCGGATGTGACGTGGACCGGTGGGATCTCGGAGCTGAAGAAGATCGCCACGATGGCGGAGGCGTACTACGTGCCGGTCTCGCCGCACGACGCGGCGGGGCCGGTGAATCTGGTGGCGGGTGGGCAGGTGATGGTGACGGTGCCGAACTTCTACCGGATCGAGTCCAGCCGCCATGACCTGAGTAGTTACAACCGGTTCCTGACTGCGCCGTTGGACAACGGTGGTGGCCGGTTGAAGCTGCCACCGGGGCCGGGTCTGGGGATCGAGTTCGATCTGGAGCACCTGCGCGGCCACGCCCGCGACGGATTCCACGGCTGACGATCACGATCTACGGTCCGACCAGAACCCGTACGTCCCGCGCGTCGAGGGGCGGGGCCCGCGCGACCAGCAGGTACCCACATCGGACGAACGGTCACCCACTACGGTGAACGGCCGTACCCACGTTGGCGGCGGACAGGTCGGGGACGGGTTGGACCAGGAGCCCAGATCGATCTTCCTCGGTGAGCTCCACTCAGGACACCGAGGCAAGCCGATCTTCATCGAGCGGCCTGGAGGGCACGGGCTCAGCGGCATCCTGAGCGAGGTGCACCACTACGGAACGCCCGACGGTGCCCGCACCCGAATAGTCGTGGTGTGGTGGCCCGACGTCGAGATCCCACTCGACCTCGGCAGTGACGACCTGGCGATCGTGCACCTTCCGCCCCGGTCGCCGTAGTCGCGACGCCGATGTCGGCGTGAACACTTCCCCGGAAATCCGGCCAAGGATTCTCGACCCCGGCCTGTGTTGTTCTCGTCGGCGGCAACCGCGCAGGTTGTCCGGAACGCGAACCGGTACTGCCCACATACTGCCGGTTCCCGCGGCTTCGGCGAGCGGTCACGCGAACATAACCAGTGCTCAGGCAGTGTCACGCCAGCTCGGCCGGAGGCCATTGAAGATCAACAGTGGTCGTTGGTCACCTGCGTCTACCTTCATATCAAGCAGGTTCTTCCAGGTGGTCGAAGTGCCACCGCCGGAAAAGTTCTGCGTTGGACGCTCAGTCGCCCCGGCTCAGAGGTGAACAGCATGGACATGCGTTATCAGGCGTTCTGCATGGCGCACCGATTGTTCTACGAACCGGTTCGCAATGGTGTCTCCGAGGAGAACGGACTGCTCGTCGGGAGAACGATTCCGGACGGGTGGCACGTCTCCGAGAGCTCCGAGTGGACCATGCTCATCCCGGTCGATGCGCGACTGCGCAACCAAGGCTGGAAACTGCACGTGAGCGCGTGCCCCGACAACGCTCCCGCGATCCTCGACGTCGTCTGGGACCACTGCGTGTCCCGCCGGATCCCGTTCAAGTTCGTACCGAGCCAGGCGGAACTGGTTGCACGCAACTCGAAGTACGCCGACCGCGGTGGGAGCGGGAAGTTCGTCACGGTCTACCCGTCGGACGACGAGCAGCTGGAACAGCTCGTCACCGATCTGCGGCCGGCGCTCGCCGGGCATGAGGGCCCGTACATCCTCTCCGACCTCCGCATCGGCGCAGGACCGCTCTTCGTCCGGTACGGCGGGTTCGCCCGGCGCTTCCTGCGGTCGGCCGACGGGGAGCCGGTTCCGGCCATCGAGGCGCCCGACGGGGAGCTGGTGGAGGACCGGCGCGACCCCACCTTCGCACCACCGGCGTGGGCGCGGATCCCGGACTTCCTCGCCCCCGACCTCGCGGCCCGCAACGACGACAGCATCGACTTCCCGTTCACCGTCGAGCAGCCGCTGCACTTCTCCAACGGCGGCGGCATCTACAAGGTGATCGACCGGAACGGGCGGACGGTCGTGCTGCGCGAGGGCCGTCCGCATGCGGGACTGGACGCGGTCGGGCGGGACGCGGTGACGCGGGTCCGCCGGGAGGCGGAGATCCTCGAGCTGCTGGCCGGCCTGCCGTGCGTGCCCCAGCTCTACGACAGCTTCACCTGCTGGGAACACGAGTTCCTCGTGCAGGAGTTCATCGAGGGTCGCACCTTCAGCAAGGAGACCGTCGGGCGCTATCCCCTGATCCACCCCGAGACGAGCGACGAGGAGATCGCCGAGTACACGGCGTGGGCGCTCGCGACCCTGCAGAACATCCGGGACGCACTGGACCTCCTGCACGAGCGCGGCGTCGTCTTCGGAGACCTGCATCCGCACAACGTGATCGTCCGCCCCGACGGCGAGGTGTGTTTCGTCGACTTCGAGATCGCCTCGGTGGACCAGGACGAGCGGGTCGGTCTGGGCGCGCCGGGGTACATGGCGCCGCCCGAGGTCACCGGTTTCGCCCGTGACGAGTACGCGATGGGGTGTCTGCGCATCGCGGCCTTCTTCCCGCTCAACTCGATCCTGCCGCTGGACGACACCAAGGTCGGCGATGTGGTCCGGGCGATCGGCACCCGGTTCCCCGTCCCGCCGGAGTTCCTCGACGTGATGTTGCGCGAGCTGACGCTCCCCGGTCGGGCGGGGGTGCGCACGACACAGCGGGGTGCGACTGGCCCGTTGCTGGAGGATCTCGACGCCGGGCGTGACGTGATCGACCCGTTGAGCAGGTCGGTGGCCGACGGCATCCTGGCCAGCGCCACCCCGGATCGGCTCGACCGCCTGTTCCCGGGCGACATCCACGTGTTCCTGGAGGATTCGCTCGGGTTGGCGTGGGGTGCGGCAGGGGTGCTGCATGCGCTGCACGTCTGCGGGTTCGACGTGCCGGAAGCGCACGTGGACTGGCTCTCGCGTGCGGTGGACCGGGTGGCGGCGGACCATCCGGTGGGCCTGTTCAACGGGTTGCACGGGGTGGCGTACGTCCTGGACGAGCTCGGCCGTCGGGAGCGTGCGCTCGCGGTGCTGGAGCGGGTGATGGCCCATCCGTTGGACCTGGTGCCGACCGGCCTGCAGGGCGGAATGGCCGGGATCGGCATCAACATGCTGCACTTCGCGGACGCGACCGGCGACAGCCGGTTCGCCGCGCTGGCCGACGACGTCACCGACCGGCTGGCGGACTTCGCCCGGCGCCCGGTTCCGGGCGGTACGACCCGGTTGAACGGGCTCGTGCGCGGTGCGGCCGGTCGCGCGATGTTCTTCCAGCGACGGTACGAGCGCGACGGCAACTCGGACCTCCTCGACCTGTCCCGGATCCAGCTGGAGCGAGACCTCGACGCGTGCGTCGACGTCCCGGACGGGACGCTGCAGCTGGACGAGGGGTTCCGCGTGCTGCCCTACCTGGGCACTGGGAGTGCCGGGATCGCGCTGGTCCTCGCCGATCACCTGCGGTACGAGCGTGTGCCGCGGTTCGAGGAGGCGATCGACCCGATCCGGCGAGCCGCGGAGCCGGAGTTCGTGATCCTCCCGGGGCTCTTCAACGGACGTTCGGGGCTGATCGCGCTGCTCGCGCACCTGCGCGAGTCGGGACAGCGGCCTGCGGAGGTCATGGACCCGATCGTGCGTCGGCTGGTGAGCAGGCTGGCCTGGCACGCGCTGGACGTCGACGGGCACGTGGCGTTCCCCGGCGACGGTCTGCTGCGCATCTCGATGGACCTCTCCACCGGATCGGCCGGTGTGCTGCTCGCCTTGCGCGCCGCCCGCGGCGGACGCCTTGCCGTGCCCGGCTTCGCCCCGATGGTCCCCGCGGCACCGGCCGCGGTCGTGGCGGCGGTGTGACACCGCCGCCCCGCAACGATGCCCGTGAGGAGGTGAGTATGAGAGCGGTTCTCGACCTGCAATCCGTCGTCGAGTCGAGCGCACGGGCGGAGCTGAAGGTGAGTTTCCTCAGCTATGCATTCTGCACCAGCTCGGCAAGCGTGTTCGCGTGCTGACCAGAGACGCGAACTAGGGTCAAGAGAAGGGAACGGATGTGGAACCAGTCCTGCGGCTGCAGATGGAGGCGCCCTCCGACGACGGTGTCGGAGCGCAGTTGTCGACCATCAGCGCAGTCCCGCTCACCTGTGGCAGCACGTGGAGCGTCCTGTTCTGCCTCGTCGAGGAGCCGGAAGGGCCGTGATCGCGACGGCCGGATCGGAAAAGTGAGAACCCATTCGCGGAAGGGAAGTGAGAACGGTGGAACGTGTTCTGGAGCTCCAGGCGCTGGACCATGGAGTCGATTCGCAGGCGATCAGCACGGTGAGCCCGGCCATGTGTGGAAGCGGTGTGAGCATCATCTTCTGCATGCGCCCTGACGGCCGTGACGACCACGGGGCCGAGCGATGAGCGTGCTCGACCTGCAGACCCTGGATGCGGCGAACGATCCGACTCCGCAGTGGAGCCTGTGGAGCATCGTCGGGTGCGTCAGCACGATATCGACGTCGCTGTGTCTCCAATTCGACGACAAGACGCCCTGACCAGAGAGATCGGATGGCAGCGATGAAGGCAGTCCTCGACCTGCAGGCGAGCGCTCCACGAGCGGTCACTCCGCAGATCAGTGCCGTGAGCGTTTACATCTGCGGCAGCACGCTGAGCCTGATTCCCGGGCTTTGCTACAAGTCGGCGGAATGAACTCCGCGTCGGTATCCGAGTGGAAGGAGGTGAACAATGAACCAGATTCTGGGGCTCCAGGAAATGGGGATGGCTGCTCCCGTACGCGTTGACGGGGGCCCGGACAGCCTCCCGTACAGCACGTTCAGTATCGGCGCGATATGCCTGACCAGCACCATCAGCCTTTCGCTTTGTACCCCGTGACCGTTTGCGGGTAGCCCGCGTTGTATGACAGGACGACGGCGGAGGAGGTGAACGATGAAGAGGATCCTGGAACTCCAGAGCACGGGATCGGCGGGTCCTGGGCACGCCGACAACACGCCGTTCAGCACGATCAGCGTTTCGCTGCCCTGTCCCAACAGCTCGCTCAGCATTCATGTCTGCTGGCCCATGCCCTGAGCGGCTCGGTGCGCATCACGGGCGACCCCGAGAGGAGGTGACATGCACAGGATCCTGGAACTCCAGCAGATGGACGCGGCGCCCGCTCATGCCGAGCCCGGCCACGTCAGCACCGTCAGCTGGTCCTGGCCGTGCCCGAACAGCACCCTCAGCATCTCCTGCGTGCGGTAGGTGCTCGTCGAAGGAGGCGGCGTGATCGGTGCACCGATCACGCCTGCCACCGTTTCCATGGATACAGAAGGGGGAGGCATGTCGGGCAGCGGCCGGTACGCCCGTCGCGCGGTCCGGGCCGGAGGGTGGTGGACCGTCGCGGCGATGTCGGCGTCCGCGATCGGTGACGTGCTCGCCGCGGTGCTGCCCGCGGTGCTCGCCGTGGCGGTGAACGCGGTGCTCGCCGGTGAACGGGTGTCGGTGGCGGTGCTGGTCCTCGGGTTGGTGCTCGCCGGTCTGCTGGCTGCCGAGGTCGGCGCGCAGTACCTCGTCACGACCGGCGCCGCGGTGATCGCCCAGCGCCTGCGACGCCAGGTCATCGCTCACCTGGCACGGGTGGGCCCGGCGGACGCCGGCCGGATCGGGTCCGGCGACCTCGTCAGCCGGGTCACCGCCGACACCGCCACCACAGCCGGTGAGCTCACGGTCTGGACCGCGTCCGTGAGCATGGGCGTGGCCACGGCGGCCGGGCTGCTCGGTCTCGCTGCCATCGCCCCCTGGACCCTTCTCGTGGTGCTGGCCGCCGCCCCCGTGGGGTACGTGCTGGCCAGGCGCTTCGTGGCCGACACAGCCTCGGACATGCGCACGTACTTCGACGCCTACGGGGCCATCGCGGGTCGGGCCGTCGGCGCGCTCTCCGGCATCCGCACGATCGCCGGAGCCGGAACGGTGCAGCCCGAGGTCAGGCGCATCCTCCGGCCGCTCCCGCACCTGTCGCGCGCCGGCCACCGCTTCTGGCGGGCCCAGGGCGAGGTGAGCTGGCAGTTCGGACTACTGCTCCCCGCCGTCCAGTTCGGCGTCCTCACGATCGTCGGCTTCGGTGTGGCAACCGGCCGCACGCAGCCCGGGCAGATGCTGGCGGCCGCCGCCTACGCGTCGATGGCGCTCGGCGTCCTCGGCCTGGCGCAGATCGCGACCCAGCGAGTGCGCGCCCGCTCGGCCGCCGCGCGGGTGATCGAGGTGCTGCAGCTGCCGGTGCGCCCGAGCGGCAGCAGGCCGGCCCCGGAGGGAACGGGCACCGTGCTGGTGCAGGGGCTGACCATACGTTCCGGCGGTCGCACGGTGCTGGACGGGATCGACCTGACCGTGCCGGGCGGCACCTCGATCGCCCTCGTGGGCGGCGCCGAGTCGGGCGCCTCGGCCCTCGCCGGTGCGATCGCAGGCTTGATCGAGCCCGATGCGGGGCAGGTGCTGGTCGACGGCGTCCCGCTGCGAGAGCTCTCCGCCAGGGCCGCGAGCGGCCTGGTGAGCTCCGCGTTCGCCCGCCCGCACCTCATCGGCCGGACCGTCGCCGATGCGCTCCGCCTCGGTGCGGCGCTCACCGATCGCGAGGTCGAGTCGGGGGCTGCCGCCGCACACGCCGACCGGTTCGTCCGGCGACTCCCGCAGGGGTACGCAACCCACCTCGCCGACGCCCCGCTCTCGGGCGGGGAGCTGCAGAGACTCGGTCTGGCGCGTGCCTTCGCCCGGCCGTCCCGGGTGCTCGTCCTTGACGACGCGATGTCGAGCCTGGACACCGCGACGGAGGTGCACGTCAGCAAGGTCCTCACCGAGGAACGCGGTGGTCGGAGCGCCGTCGTCGTCGGACACCGGCTCGGCACCGCGGCGCGGTGCGACCTCGTGGCCTGGCTGGACCGCGGACGGCTGCGCCAGGTCGCCCCGCACACCGAGCTGTGGAGCGACCCCGCGTACCGCGCCGTCTTCGGGTCCGCACCCGTCCCCGTCGGCGCATGACCGCGGTCGGGGTTCACCGTCCGACCCCGTGGGCGGTCGTCGCGCCGTACCTGCGGTCCCGGCCGGCGACCCTCGCCGCCCTGGCCGGCTGGTCGCTGGTGGAGTCCTTGCCCTCGCTCGCATCGGGGGCGTTCCTCGCTCTGGCGATCGACGAGGGCTTCGCCCGGAACCTCCCGCTGGTCGGGCTCGGATACCTCGCGCTGGTCGCCGGGACCCACATCGTGGCGGGCCAGGCGACCCGGCGGATCTACCCGCTGGTCGGCGAGCTCGCCGAAGCGGTGCGGGACGGCCTGCTGACGCGGGTCGTCACCGGGCTGCTGTCCGGCGCCGCGACGAGCCGGGCGGCGGTCGACACCTCGGTCGTCAGCCGGATGACGCAGCAGGTGGAGACCGCGCGCGACGTCCTGGCGGGGTTGCTCGTGATCGCCCGCCGGACGGTCTTCGCCGTACTGGCGGCGGTCATCGGTCTGACGGTGCTCGAGCCGCTGCTGCTGGCAGCGGTGGTGCCTCCGCTGGTGGTGGTGCTCTCGGTGTTCGTCCTGCTCCTCACACCCTTGGTACGGCGCCACCGGGCGCAGGTGCTGACCGAGGAGCGGGTGGCGGAGGTGACCGGCCAGGTGGTGGTAGGACTGCGGGACGTCGCCGCGTTCCGTGCCGAGGACCACGTCGTCGAGCTGGCGGGCGAGGCGTTCGAGCAGCACCGGTCCGCTGTTCACCGGCTGGCGGCGCTGACATCGGCCCGCACCACAGCCGTCGCCCTCGGGGCCTACGTCCCGGTCGTCGTGCTGCTCGCGCTGGCGCCGGCCCTCGGCGAGCGCGGGGTCACGGCCGGGGCGCTCGTCGGCGCCGTCACCTACCTGGTCGGGACGGTCGAGCCGACGCTGCGCGCCCTGACGCTCACCGTCGGCGGGTCCGCGCTGCGGCTCGCGGTGGCGCTGCACCGGATCGCCGAGACCTCGGAGGCCGTCGAGCGGGCTCCCCTGCCACCGGCGACGCGATCCGCGCCGCCGCGCGGCACCGATGTCGAGCTGCGCAGCGTGAGTTTCGCGTACGGGCCCGAGGTCGAGCCGGTCATCCGCGCACTGGACCTCCGCCTGGCCGCCGGCTCGCACTGGGCGGTCGTCGGCCCGAGCGGGATCGGCAAGTCGACGCTTGCAGGGCTGCTGGGCGGCCTCGACCAGCCGCAACAAGGCTGCCTCACGATCGGCGGCGTGGCGTTGACCGACCACCGGCGCCTCATCACCGTGGTGCCGCAGGAGTCCTACGTCTTCGACGGCACCCTGCGTGAGAACCTCTGCTACCTGCGTCCTGACGCGACCGACCGCGAGGTGGCGGCCACCGTCACCCTGCTGGGCGCCGAGTGCCTGCTGCGCGTGCGCGGGGGAATCGACGAGGGAATCGACGCGAAGATCGTCGCAACTGATCTCGATGCCGCGCAGCGGCAGCTCGTGGCGCTCGTGCGGGCCCACTTGTCCCCGGCCCCGGTGATCGTCCTGGACGAAGCGACGTGCCACCTCGATCCGGTCAGCGAGGCCGTCGTCGAGCAGGCGTTCGCGGAGCGCGGCGGCACTCTGGTGGTGATCGCGCACCGCATGAGCTCGGCGATGCGGGCCGATAACGTTCTGGTACTGGACGGCACCGCGAGCAACGCCACGGGAACCCACGAATCGCTGCGGCGCAGCTCCGCCGCCTATGCGGAACTCGCCGGTTGGTGGGCAGATCCTGTTGCAGCGGCGGTACACCTTCCTCCGGCCCCGCAACGTAGAAAAGTTCGCAGAAAGTTGGCGTAGCGGGTCAACCTCTCGGGTGCCGAGCGCAACTTACAACGAGAGGGCGGTGCCGACACGAGATGCTCGGAGGTCCTCCGGATGTGCGCCGAGACCGTTGGGCATCGTCGCAGCCCGGAGTGTCCGCACCGAGGACTCGGACGGGCGTCGCACACTCTTTCGGCAACGGGCGGCGGGGAGGGGAAGGGGGTACTCGGGAATCACGGTCCGGCCGCCCACGGAATTCAAAACCGGCAAGTTGCTCGGCCGGGTGACCGAAGCGTTGCGCGGTCGGTAGGACATCGGCGTCCCGTCGGGGGGAGACCATGGCGAACAGAAGAGGCGGTCGGCTCGGAGTTCTCGTGCGCCGCCGAAGAACAGACCTGGGTTGGGGGCAGGGCGCGCTGGCGGCGCGAGCCGGCATCTCGCTCAGGGCGCTTCGCGACATCGAGGCAGGGCGGGTTGCGCGCCCGCGCACGGCGTCGGTGCGTCGACTCGCCGACGCGTTGGATCTGCCGGTCAGCGAGTTCGTCGACATCATGTCCGATCCGGGGATCGGTGCCGGCGTCCGGATCGAGGCGCTCGGTCCGCTCATCGTGAGAAGCGGAGAACGGTCCACCGATAGCTGGTCACCCCAGATCCACGCGCTGCTCGCGCTGCTGGCGCTGCTGGCGAACCGCGTGGTGTCCCTCGACGAGATCGTCGAGTACGTCTGGGAGGACGAGCCGCCAGCGACCTACCGGAGCATCCTCCAGACACATGTCACGCGGTTGCGGCGGACCCTCTTCGACGACCGGAGCGCCCCCCGGATCCGGTGGTCAGGAGCCGGTTACGTCCTGGAGGCCGATGCCACGCAGCTCGACGTCCTCTCCTTCGACGAGCGGGTCGCCGCCGCCAGGGCGAGGCGGGAGGCTGGTGACCCGGCGGGAGCCGAGGCCGAGATCGGCGAGGCGCTCGACCTGTGGCGCGGCCCTGTCGTCGACGGCATCAGCGGCCGGCTCGCTCACCATCCGGCAGCCGTCTCGATCTCCCGTCGTCGGGTGGGTGCTGCTCAGATCCTCGCCGAGCTGGCCATCGCCGGTGGGCACGAGGACCACGCAGCCGAACGCCTGCGCGTGGTCGCGCACGCCGAGCCCCTCGACGAACCCCTGCACATCCTGCTCATGCGAACGCTGGCCGGTGCGGGGCGGCGGGCGGACGCCATCGCCGTGTTCGCCGACCTCCGGGCCCGCCTCGTCGACCAGCTCGGCATCGAGCCGGGACCGGATGCTCATCGGTTGTACGGCCAGATCCTGGCCGAGGAGGTACCCGCTCAAGCACCGGGTCGCCGTGCCGCCCCCATCCGCGCGGCGTTGCAGTACGCGGCTGCCGGACACCACACCCGGGGTCAGGAGCTGCTCGGCGCGGGAGACCTGGTCGGCGCCGTGAGGGAGTGCGAGCGGTCCGCGGTCCTCTACGGCACGTCCGGGGACAGCAGCAGTGCGGCCATGGCGCTCGTCACCGCGGGCATGGCTGCGCACATGGCCGGGCGGTTCGACATCGCGGACGGGCATTTCGAGCACGCGATGACCGAGCTCGAGAAGCTGGGAGAAGCGTGGCGCGCGGCCTATGCCGCCCGGGCCCTCGCCGTGACGCGGCTCCTCGAGGGCCGGGGCGGCGAGATGCGCGCGCGGCTCCTCGAGGCGCTGTCGGTGTGCGAGGCACGGGGCGACGTCTTCGGTCAGGCGCTCGTACTCGATACGTTGAGCGACATCGCGAACGGCGAGGGTGACACGTGGTCGGCCCGCTCCTGGAAGGACCAGGCCAACCGCTGGTGGGCGGTGCTCTCGGCGCCGCCGGTCGGCGAGCAGCGATCGGTGCCGCTGCAAGCCGTGTGACGGCGCCCGAGCCGTATCGGGCGGGCGGCGCGGCCGGTGTGTCGCCGGGCCGCCCGCACGGGCTCGGGCCGTGCCGCGAGCTCGTCCGACGGCGTCCGCGGCGAACGGCCGCTCGTCACGGACCTCTGCGTATCGACGAGAGCACCTGCCCGACCTGCTCCGTCGCGGCGTCCGCCAACCGCTCGAGGAGCTCGCACGTCGCGCTGACCAGCTGCTCGACGGCGGGCTCGGGCAGCTGCCGTTCGTAGTAGAAGAACTGCAGGTCCAGGGTCTCCCCGAAGGCGAACACGGCGACCCGGAGCGGGTGTTCGGTCTGGGTCTGCCCCTCGACGATCCGCAGCTCCGTCCTCCGCATCGCGTCCTCCCCGTCGCTGCTGAACGGGAAGTTCAGGAAGACGAAGCAGGACTCGAACAGGTCGGTGTCCTCGGGGCGCCCCGCCCAGTGCCGGATGTCGCGGAGCGAGGCGTGGTGGTGGGCGTCGAGCTCGAGCTGGATCCGGCGGGCCTGCTCGACCCAGTCGAGGAACGTCTCGTCCGGTGCGATGTCGAGCTGCATCGGCAGGACGCTGGTGAAGATCCCGACCATCCGCTCGTAGCCGGGCAGATGGGCGGAGCGGCCGGTCATCATGGAGCCGAAGGACACCCGGGAGCGCCCCGTCCACCGCGCGAGGAGCAGCGCCCACGCGGCGAGGAGCACCTGGTTCAGGGTGAGGTTCGCGCTCCGGGCGACGGTGCGGAGGGCGCGGGTGGCGGCGGCCGACACCACGGCGTCCTTGCGCCGGTAGCCGCCGCGTTCCTGCAGCGGGCGGGCGGTGCCCCCCAGCGCCGCCACGAGCGGTGTGACCTCGAAGGAGGCCATGGCACGTCGCCAGTACGCCTCGTGGGCCTCGCGGTCCTGCGATCGCTGGTGGTCGATGTAATGGCGGTAGGGGATGACGGGCGCCAGGTCGGCCCGGCCACCCCCGTGGAGGAGTGCGAGGAGGTCCGCCATGACGAACGACAGGCTCCAGCCGTCGGCGAACATGTAGTTGTAGAGGAAGGCCATCACCAGCTCGTCAGGGCCGACCCGGAACAACCCGACCCGCAGGTGCCCCGGTCGGTCCAGGACGAAGCCGTGCCGCCGGCTGGACTCGACCCAGCGGTGGACGTCGTCCAGCCCCGAGAACTCGTGGCGCTCGACCGTGATCTCGCACGTCCGGTGCACGACCTGGACCGGCTCGTCCACCGCCTCCCACCGGAAGGCGCTGCGGTACACCGGGTAACGGCCCACGACCGCCTGCCACGCGGCGTCGAGCGCGTCCAGGTCGAGCGGTTCTCCCGAGAGCGACCGCACCCGGGTGACGACGCTCTGGACGTAGAGAGAAGCCGGGCCGCCCGTGCGCTTGCGGCGCAGCATCTCGGACTGGTAGGTGGACAGCGGGTAGGCGTCCTCGATGTCGGGGCCGATCACGCTGGTGACGCTCGACGAGGGGGCCGCCGCCACCCCTCCCGGCTCGGCGGCGACGATATGGGCGGCCAGCCGGCGGACGGACGGGTGGCGGACGACGTCGGCCGGGGTCACGCGCAGCCCCGCTGCGGTGGCGCGGGCGACGAGCTGGATGCTGTCGATCGAGTCACCGCCGAGTGCGAAGAAGTTGGCGTCGACGTCGACCCGCTCGACGCCCAGTACGTCTGCCCAGATCCTCGCGAGGGTCCGCTCCTCCGCGGTGCGGGGTGCCTCCCCGGCCTCGTCGGCCGCACCGGGGGACGGAGGCGGCGGCAGCGCCCGGCGGTCCAGTTTGCCGCTCGATGACACCGGCAGCCGGTCGAGGACGACGAAGGCGTGCGGGATCATGAAGTCGGGCAGCTTCTCGCGCAGGTGGTCGCGCAGCTCGGGGATCGAGATGCGGCCCGGGGGAGCGGACGACGGGTCGGACGCGCCGGGCTGGGCGGGAGCGTCCGCCTTCATGTACGCGTCGAACAGACCCTGGCGGCGCGAGGTCCCGCCCTTCCGTGCATCCGCGGCCGGCACCGCGTAGGCGACGAGCTGCTTGCGCTCCTCGCCGCCGCGCTCGCCGCCGACGACCTCCCGGTCGGTGCGCACGACCACGGCGGCGTCCGCGACCCGCGGATGGCTGCGCAGGACCGACTCGATCTCGCCGAGCTCGATGCGCAGACCGCGCACCTTCACCTGCGAGTCGAGCCGGCCGAGGAACTCGACGTCCCCGCTGGGCAGCCAGCGGGCGAGGTCGCCGGTCCGGTACACCGTCGCCCCCGGCGTGGAGCTGAACGGGTCGGGCAGGAACCGCTCGGCGTCGAGCTCGGGCCGGCGCAGGTATCCGCGCCCGACGTTCGCCCCACCGATGTGCAGCTCCCCCGGCACGCCGATCGGCACCGGCTCGCCGCGGCCGTCGAGGATGTAGATCTGCGTGTTGGCGATGGGCCTGCCGATCGGCACGACCGGGGACGTGTCGTCCGGGTGGCACTGCCACGCGGTCACGTCGACGGCCGCCTCGGTCGGCCCGTAGAGGTTGTGCAGCTGCGCTCGCGGGAGACGCGCGAAGAAGCGGTCCCGGAACCCCGCGGGCAGCGCCTCACCGCTGCAGATCACGCGCACGAGCGACGAGCAGTCGGCCAGGCCCGGCTGGTCGAGCACGACCCGGAGCATCGATGGCACGAAGTGCACGGTCGTGATGCGCTCCCGCCGGATCGTGTCGATCAGGTAGGCGGGGTCCTTGTGCCCGTCCGGTCGGGCGACGACCAGCGTCGCACCGGTCATGAGCGGCCAGAAGAACTCCCAGACGGACACGTCGAAGCTGAACGGCGTCTTCTGCAGGACGCGGTCGCCGGGCGTCAGCCCGTACGCGTCCTGCATCCAGAGCAGCCTGTTGCCGATGGCGCGGTGGCTGTTCATGGCGCCCTTGGGCAGCCCGGTGGACCCGGACGTGTAGATCACGTACGCCAGCCGGTCCGCCGGCATCCCGATCGCAGGCGGAGCCACGCTCCCCTCGGGCTCGCCGCCCAGGTGGATGACGTGCGGCGCGAGGTTGCGCACCCGCGGGGGCAGGGGACGATCGGTCAGCAGCACCGGTGCGGCCGTGTCGCGGACCATGTGCTCGAGGCGCTCCTCGGGGTACGACGGCTCGAGCGGCACGTAGGCGCTCCCGCTCTTCAGGACCGCCAACAGGGCGACCACCAGGTCGAGGGACCGCTCGGCGTGGACCCCGACCAGCACGTCGGGGCCGGCACCGGCCCCGACGAGCCGGTGGGCCAGCCCGTTGGCGCGCTCGTCCAGCGCCCGGTAGGTCAGCTCCTCGCCCTCGAAGGACACCGCCACCCGGTCGGGCGTGCGCCGCACCTGGTCCTCGACGTGCTCGTGCAGGAGGCGCGGCGGGCCGTGGTCCACAGCGGTGTCGTTGAACTCGACGACCACCCGACGGCGCTCCTCGTCGCCGAGCAGGGGGATCGCCGACACCGGGAGCCCGGGGTCGGCCGTCACGGACGCGAGCACCCTGGTGAGGTGCCCCGCCATGCGGGCGACGGTGGCGTGGTCCCAGAGGTCGGTGTCGTACTCGAACGTGGCAGTCCAGGCGTCGTCCACCGCCATGAGCTGCAGCCAGAGGTCGAACTTCGACGTGCCCGTGTAGACCTCCTCGACGGTGGTCCCGAGCCCGGCGAACGGGATCCGTTCGAGTGGCGCGTTCTGCACGACCATCATCACTTGGAACAGCGGGTTGCGGCTCGTGTCCCGCTCGGGAGCGAGCTCGTTCACGAGCTCCTCGAACGGCAGGCCCTGGTGCCCGTACGCGGCGAGCGTCCGCTGCCGGATGCGGGCGAGCAGCTCCTGGAAGGACGGATCGCCCGACAGGTCGGTCCGCAGGACGATCGTGTTCGAGAAGAAGCCGACCAACCCCTCGGTCTCGACGGGCGAGCGGTTCGCGATCGGCGAGCCGACGGCGACGTCGTCCTGGCCGGTGTAGCGGGACAGGAGCGCCGTGAACGCCCCCAGGAAGAACATGTACGGGGTGACGTCGGCGCGCCGGCACGCGTCGTGGATCGCGCGCGTGAGCGGCTCCGGCAGGGTGAGATCGTGGCGTGCGCCGCGGAAGCGCTGCATCGCGGGCCGCGGGCGGTCGGTCGGGAGCGAGAGGGTCGGCAGGTCGGCGAGCTCCCGCCGCCAGAAGTCGAGATCGGACCGGAACGCGCCCTCGGCACGGCGGCGCTGCTGCCACGCGGCGACGTCGCCGTACTGGACGGGCAGCTCGGGCAGCGGGCTGGGCCGGTCGCGGGTGAACGCGCCGTAGAGCGCCACGAGCTCCCGGTTGAGCACGCCGAGGGACCACCCGTCGCAGACGATGTGGTGGAGCGTGAGCTGCAGGACGTGCTCGCCAGGGCCGGTGCACAGCAGCCGGGCGGCGAACAGCGGGCCCCGGTCGAGGGGGAGGAGCCGGCGGGCCTCGTCCCGCATCAGCTCCTCCACGCGCGCCGCCGCGGCGCCGGACAGGTCGTCGAACCCGATCACCGGCTCGAACGGCGCGCTGATGACCTGCCTGGCGCGCCCGTCGACGGCCGGGAACACCGACCGCAGGCTCTCGTGGCGGCGGACCACCTCGGTCAGCGCGCGTTGCAGCGCCGGTCGGTCCAGGTGGCCCGTGAGCCGGAAGGCGACGGAGAAGTTGTAGGCCGGGGTCCCGGGTACGAGCTGCTCGATGTACCAGACGCGCTCCTGCGTGGACGACAGCGGCGCCTCGCCCCGGTCGGCCCGGCGCGGAACGGTGGTCACCGGCGGTTGCGCCTGACCGCGTTTCCACCGTTCCAGGAGGGCGCGCTTCGCGGGGGACATCTCGTCGGGGCCGGACCGGGGTTCTGGCTGCGCCATCGTCGTCTCCTGGGATTCGCGGGTCACGTGTCGGAGGAGGGCGGGTTCAGGCCGGCGAGCAGCCGTTCGGCCTCGTCGTCGGGCAGCTCCGCCACGTGCGCGACGAGCGCGTCCTCGACGAGCGGTGCCAGCGCGGCGATCGTCGGGTTGCCGAAGAAGAGGTCGAACCGGATCTCGGCGGGGAAGGACGTCGTCAGCCGGGTGAGTACCTGGCCCGCCTGCAGCGAGCTGCCGCCGAGCGCGAAGAAGTCGTCCTGGGTCCCGATCCCGCGGATGCCGAGGACGTCCTGCCACGCCTCTGCGATCACGCGTTCGAGGTCGGTGGTGGGCGGTACGTAGGCCGTGTCGAGGGGTGGCCGCGGGTGGAGCTGCGCCGGCGACGCCGCCGGGGCGGGTGCGGGCACCGGATCGGCCGGTGCCCCCGCCGCAGCGGGCGCGGCGTCTCCCGTCTCCTCCTGTGCCGTCCGCCACCGGGCCAGCGCCGGGAGCAGACTGGCCAGTGCGCCGCGCTCGCCATCACCGACGCCGAGCGTCTCGACCAGAGCGTCGAGGTCCGCCTGTTCGACCGCGCTCCAGAAGCCTCGCTCCGCAGCGGGCGTGCGTGGGCGCGGGGGATCGAGCCAGTACCGGTCGCGCTGGAAGGCGTAGGTCGGAAGGCCGACCGCCCGTGCGCCGGGCAGGACGGCCGGCCAGTCGATCGGGTGCCCCTGGGCGTGCAGCTCGCCGAGGGACAGCAGGACGCGCTCGACGCCGCCGTCGTCCCGGTGCAGCGTGCCGACGACCGCGCCCGGCGTCCTGGCCGTGTCGAGCGCCTCGCGCAGGACGAGCCCGAGCACGGGGTGGGGGCTCACCTCGACGAAGCACCGGTGGCCGTCGGCCAGCAGCCGCTGCGTCGCCTCGTCGAACCGCACGCGGCGGCGCAGGTTCTCGAACCAGTAGGCGCTGTCGAGCTCGCGGCCCTCGATCCCGTCGCCCGTGACGGTGGAGTAGATCGGCAGCGTGCCCGTCAGCGGGGCGACACCACCCACGCTCGCGGCGAGCTCGTCCCGGATCTCCTCGACCGCCGGCCCGTGCGAGGCGTAGTCGACGCGGATCCTGCGTGCGAAGACGGAGTCACCGGCGAGCTCTGCGACCAGCTCGTCGACCGCGCCCGGCTCGCCGGCGACCAGGCAGGAGTGCGGCCCGTTGACACCGGCCACCCAGAGCCGCTCGCCGAAGCGCGCCAGCCTGCGCTCCAGCGGGAAGACCGGCTGCTCGACCGCGGCCATCGCGCCCTTCCCGGCCAGGCCGGCGAGCGCGCGGCTGCGCAGGGCGACCAGCCGGGCGGCGTCCTCCCGCGACAACGCGCCCGCGACGCACGCGGCGGCGATCTCGCCCTGGCTGTGGCCCACGACCGCGTCCGGCTCGACGCCGAGCGAGCGCCAGAGCGCCGCGAGCGCGACCATGACGGTGAAGAGGGCGGGCTGCACCACGTCGACGCGGTCCCACGGGGCGTTGCCGGTGTCGCCGCGCAGGAGCGCCAGTGGCGACCAGTCCACGTGCGGCGACAGCGCCCGCGCGCACGCCTCGGCCTCCTCTCGGAAGACGTCCGAAGTGGCGAGGAGCGACCGGGCCATGGCGGGCCACTGCGAGCCCTGCCCCGGGAACACGAAGACGACCTTGCCGGCCGGCACGGCCGTGCCGGGGGTGACGTGGGGTGCGAGCCGGCCGTGCGCGACGGCGGAGAGGCCGGACGCGAGCGTGGTGCGGTCGCGGGCCACGACGACGGCGCGGTGGTCGAAGTGCGTGCGGGTCACCGCGAGCGAGTGGGCGAGGTCGGCGAGCTCGGTGGCCCGGCCCGACTCGACGTGCGAGTGCAGGCGGGCGGCCTGGGCGCGCAGCGCCTGCTCCGTGGCGCCCGAGATCGGGAAGAGGTACGCCTCCCGCGGAGGGGGAGCGGGCTCGGACGGTGCGACCGGAGCCTCCTCCAGCACCACGTGCGCGTTGGTCCCGCTGACGCCGAAGGAGGACACGCCTGCGCGGAGGGGGCGGCCGTCGGGTTCCCACGGTGTGGGCGCGGTCAGGAGGCGGATGGTGCCCGGTGACCAGTCGATGTGCGGGGACGGTGAGCCGGCGTGCAGCGTGCGGGGCAGCTGCCGGTGCTGCATCGCGAGCACCATCTTGATGACCCCCGCGACCCCCGCCGCCGCTTGCGTGTGGCCGATGTTGGACTTGAGCGCACCGAGCCGGAGCGGCTTCTCCACCGAGTGCGCCTTCCCGTACGTCGCGAACAGCGCGCGCGCCTCGATGGGATCGCCGAGGGTGGTCGCGGTCCCGTGTGCCTCGACCGCGTCGATGTCGCCCGGCGAGAGGCGTGCGGCGGCCAGAGCCTGGCGGATGACCCGCTCCTGCGACCGGGCGTTGGGCGCGGTGAGCCCCTGGCTCCTGCCGTCCTGGTTCACCGCGGAGCCCCGGACGACGCCGAGGACCGGATGGCCGTTGCGGTGGGCGTCCGACAGGCGTTCGAGGACGAGCAGTCCCGCGCCCTCCGCCCATCCCGTGCCGTCGGCGTCGGCCGAGAAGCTGCGGCACCGTCCGTCGGGCGAGATGCCCCGCTGCCGGCTGAACTCGACGAACGGGGCGGGCGTGGCCATCACGGTGACACCGCCGGTGAGGGCCAGGTCGCATTCGCCCTGCCGAAGGGCCTGGCAGGCGAGGTGCAGCGAGACGAGCGACGAGCTGCACGCGGTGTCGACGGTGACGGCCGGTCCCTCGAGCCCGAACGTGTAGGCGATGCGGCCCGATGCGACGCTGCCCGCGCTGCCGATCCCGATGGCCGCCTCGAGCTCGGGACGGTCGAGCGTGCCGGCGAGGCGGGCGCCGTAGTCCTGGTACATGGCGCCGACGAAGACGCCGGTCGCGCTGCCCCTGAGCGTCGCCGGGACGATCCGGGCGCGCTCGAGGGCCTCCCACGCGAGCTCGAGGAGCAGGCGCTGCTGCGGGTCGATCGTCAACGCCTCGGTGGGGCTGATCCCGAAGAACGAGGGGTCGAAGTGGTCGGCGTCGTGGAGGAACCCGCCGTGGCGCACGTAGCTCTTGCCCGGCGCGGCGGGATCGGGGTCGTAGAGCGCGTCGAGGTCCCAGCCGCGGTTGTCCGGGAAGCCGGAGACGGTCTCGTCACCGGCGAGCAGGAGCGCCCACAGGTCCTCGGGGGAGCGCACACCACCGGGGAACCGGCAGCTCATGGACACGATGGCGATCGGGTCGTCGTCGAGGACCTGCGGCGCGGGCTCCTCCGGCGACGGCTCCGGGACGCCGCCGAGGAGCTCAGAGGTGAGGAACCGGGCGAGCTCCGCTGCGGTGGGGTGTTCGAAGAGGAGCGTGGCCGGCAGGGGGGTGCCGGACGCGGCGGCGAGGCGGTTGCGGAGCTCGACCGCCATGAGCGAGTCGAGGCCGAGCTCCTGGAGGGGGCGCTCGGGAGCGACCGAGCCCAGCCGGAGGACGGCGGCAGCTTCGCCCGAGACGAGTTCGAGGACCACGCGCTCGCGGTCGGCCGGGGCGAGCGCGCTCAGCCTCTGGGTGAGCGGAACGGCCGGCGCGGTGTTGCGGGCCACGGCCCGCGCGGCCGCGACGGCGTCGAACCGCGCCGCGACGAGGGCCGGCTCCGGCCGGGCCAGTGCGGCGTCGAAGAGGCCGAGACCGTCGTCGGGGGACAGCGCGCCCAGCCCCCGGCCGCGCATCCGCAGGGTGTCGGCGTCGGTGAGGTGGCGCGTGAGGCCGCTGCGCTCCTCCCAGTAACCCCATGCGATCGCGCATGCGGTGAGCCCGCGCCGCCTGCGGTGGTGGGCGAGCGCGTCGAGGAAGGCGTTGGCGGCCGCGTAGTTGCTCTGGCCAGGGCTGCCGAGGGTGCCCGCCACCGAGGAGAAGAGGACGAAGGCCGCGAGGTCGTGGTCGGCGGTCAGCTCGTGGAGGTGCACCGCCGCGTCGACCTTCGCTGCGAAGACCGCGGCGATGCGCTCTGCGTCCATGGTGGCTACGACGCCGTCGTCGAGCGCACCCGCGGTGTGGATCACGGCGGTGAGCGGGTGCACGGCCGGGACCGAGGCGAGCAGCGCGGCGAGCGCGTCCCGGTCCGCCACGTCACAGCAGGCCACGGTGACCGTGGCGCCTTCGGACTCCAGCTCGCGCGCGAGCTTCGCCGCTCCGTCCGCAGCCGGTCCCCGCCGGGAGACGAGGAGGAGGTGCCGGGCTCCGTGGCGGTGAACGAGGTGCCGCGCGAACAGCGCACCGAGCGTTCCGGTGCCGCCCGTGATCAGGACGGTGCCCTCGGGATCGAGGAGCCGGCCTGCCGGTGGCGCGGGGCTCGGTTGCGTCAGCCGGGGAACGAGCCGACGACCGTCGCGGAGCGCGAGCTCCGGCTGGTCGAGGACGGCGCCGTGGAGCGCGGCGCGCGACGCCGCGCTCCCGTCGGTGTCGCAGAGGGTGATGGCGTGGTCGGGGTGCTCGATCCGGGCGGAGCGGACCAGGCCCCAGACCGGTGCGTGGGCGAGACCGGGGGCGTCGTCGCCGTGCGTCGCGACGGCGCTGCTGGTGAGGAGGACGAGCCGTGCCGAGAGCGTGCGCCGGTCGGCCAGCCAGGCCTGCAGCAGGGCGAGCACGTCCACAGTGGCCTCGCGGGCGGCCTCTGCGACGCCGGTCCCGGGGCGGGCCGCCACGGGGACGACGGCGACCTCGGGCAACGCGGTGCCGCTCTCGATGGCGGCGCGCAGGGCCGCCGGGTCGGCGTAGTGCTGCACCCGGGACGGCGACCGGAGCGGCTCGACCGGGACCTCGTCCCACACGACGTGCTGGAGCGAGTGGTGCGAGACAGCGGCCCGGAGGTCGTCCCGCGAGACCGGCCGGGTGAGCAGCGCCTCCACCGCGGCGACCGGCTCGCCGGTTGCGTCGGCGAGCGACACCGCGACCCGGCCGCCCGGCCCGCGCTCGAGGCGCACTCGCGCGGTCGACGCGCCCAAGGCGTGCAGGGTCACCCCCGTCCACGTGAAGGGGAGCCGGACCGCGGGAGCGTCGTCGGTGGCGGCGAGGGCGTGCAGCCCCGCGTCGAGCAGCGCGGGGTGGAGGCCGAACCGGCCGGCTTCGTGCGCCGCGGGGAGGGCGACCTGGGCGAAGAGCGTGTTCCCCCGCTGCCACACCGCCTGCAGGCCCTGGAAGGCGGGACCGTAGTGCAGGCCCGACTCGGCCAACCGCTGGTAGAGGCCGTCCAGCTCGACCGCGGTCGCTCCTGGCGGCGGCCACGCCCGCAGGTCGGCGGGCGTCGCCCCGGTGGCCGGGGTGAGGCTGCCTGTGATGTGCCTGGTCCATCGGGCGTCGTCCGGCGCGTCCTCCCGGCGGGTGTGCAGCGCGAATGACCTGCCGCCCGCCCCGTCCGGGCCGCCCAGCCGGACCTGCAGCAGCAGCGCCCCCCGGCCGGGCAGCGTGACGGGGGACTCCGCGACCAGCTCGTCGACCCGGTCGAGGCCGACGTGGTGGGCGGCCGCGAGCGCGAGGTCGACCACCGCCGCACCGGGCAGGATCACCTGGCCGAAGACGGCATGACCCGCCAGCCACGGGTGCTCCCCGAGCGAGAGGCGACCGGTCAGGACGACGTCCCCGCCCTCCGCGTTCGCAACGGCGGCGCCGAGGAACGGGTGGTCGAGCGGCGTCTGCCCCAGCGACGCGGCGTCCGAACTCCGGGCCGCCGCCGGCACGGCCCGGAACCGCTCGCGCTGGAAGGCATAGGTCGGCAGGGCGACGCGGTGCCCGCCGTGGAGGACGTGTTCCCGGTCGAGCGCGAGACCGCGCGTGTGGAGCTCGCCGAGCGACCCCAGGATCCGCGTCAGTCCGCCGTCCTCGCGCCGCAGCGAGCCGACCGCGACCGCCTCGCGCCCGGAGCCCGCCACGGCCCGGGTCAGCACCGGATGCGGGCTGACCTCGATGAAGAAGCGGTGCCCGGCACCGACGAGGCCGTCGACGGCGTCCGAGAAGCGGACGGTCCGGCGGAGGTTCTCGTACCAGTAGGCGGCGTCGAGCTCGCGCCCGTCGAGCAGGGCGCTGGTGACCGTGGAGTGGAGCGGCAGCGTGGACGAGCGCGGGGTGATGTCCGCCAGGCGGCCGACGAGCTCGTCGCGGACCAGCTCCACCTGGCGGGAGTGGGCCGCGTAGTCGACGCGCACCGTGCGCGCCACGACCTGCAGGGCGGTGAGCTCGCGCACCAGCGCGTCGACCGCCCCGACCTCGCCGGAGACCACCGTGGACGTCGCGCTGTTGACCGCGGCGATCGACAGCCGGTCGCCGAACGGGGCGAGGTGCTGCTCCAGCTCGTCGCTGCCGAGCTCCACCGCGGCCATCGCGCCTGCTCCGGCCAGCCGGGTGAGCGCGCGGCTGCGCAGCGCCACCACCTTCGCCGCGTCGTCCCGGGATAGCGCGCCCGCCACGCAGGCGGCGGCGATCTCCCCCTGGCTGTGGCCGACGACCGCGTCGGGGCTGACGCCCATGCTCCGCCACAGCGCGGCCAGCGCCACCATCACGGCGAACAGGGCCGGTTGGACGACGTCGACGCGTTCCAGGGACGCGGCGGCCTCGTCGCCGCGGAGCACCGCCATGACCGGCCAGTCGACGTGCGGGGTGAGCGCGCGGGCGCAGGCTTCGAGCTCGTCGCGGAATACGGGCGAGGTGGCCAGCAGCGAGCGCGCCATGCCGGCCCACTGCGAGCCCTGGCCGGGGAAGACGAAGGCCACCCGGCCACCCCCGCGGCCCGCTCGCCCGATCACGGCACCCGCCGCCTGCCGCCCTCCGGCCAGTTCGTCGAGCGCAGCGCGTAGCTCGGCGCGGTCGCTCGCGACGAGTGCGGCGCGGTGCTCGAGGTGCGTGCGCGTGGTGGCGAGCGAGTACGCGACGTCCACCAGCTCGAGCTCGGGGCGCGCCGCCAGGTGCTCGGCCAGCCGCCCGGCCTGGGCACGGAGCGCCGGTTCGCTCTGCGCCGACAGGAGCACGGGCACGGGCTGCGCCGGCGGCGCGGGCTCGCGGGGGACGCCGGCCTCGTGGAGCGCGGCCAGGGTCTCCAGCAGCGCGTACCGCTCGTCCGCGTCCCGCCGCAGCGAGCCGAGCGCGATGCTGCGTCCCGGTGGGTCGGCCACGGCCCGGAGCGTCTCGGTCATGGCGCGGACCAGGACCGGGTGCGGGCTCAGCTCGACGAGAACGGTCGCCCGCTCGGTCGCGAGCCGGTGCACGACCTGGGCGAAGCGGACCGGGTGGCGGAGGTTGCGGACCCAGTAGCCCGCGTTGCACTCCGGGCCGGCCAGCTCGCGTTCCGTCACCGTCGACACCATCCGCGGTCGCTCGTGCGCCGCGGACGGCGAGAGGCCGTCCAGCGCATCGGTCAGCGGCCGGGACAGCTCTTCCACCTGCGGGCAGTGGGAGGCGAAGGTGACGTTCACCCGGCTGACCTCGACCTGCCGCTCCTCCAGCTCGCGCAGCACCGGTCCCAGCTCGCCCGAGAGCACCTGGGAGGAGGGTCCGTTGTACGCCGCGACCGCCACCCGCTCGCGGTGCCGCTCGACCAGCGCGTCGGCCTCGTCCGCCGACATCGTGACCACGGCCATGCCGCCCTTGCCGGCGAGGCCCTTCGCCAGCCGGCTGCGCGCGCAGATGACGCGCACCGCCTCGTCGAGCCGGAGCACGCCTGCCAGGTGCGCGGCCGCCACCTCGCCCATGCTGTGGCCGACGACGACGTCCGGTCGGATGCCCCACGACCGCCACAGCGCGGCCAGGGCCACCTGGACGGCGAAGAGAACCGGTTGCACGACGTCGATCTCGTCGAGCCGGGAACGATCGGCGCTCGCGACGAGCTCCTCGAGGACCGAGAAGCCGGCCACCTTCCGCACCTCGGCGTCGCAGGCGCGGATCTCGGCGTGGAAGACCGGCTCGGTGTGCAGCAGCGACCGGCCCATGCCGAGCCACTGCGCGCCCTGGCCCGGGCAGACGAAGACCACCTGCGGACGCGTCGTGCCGGCCGGCTCGCTCGGCCGCTTGATCCGGGTGACCAGCGCGTCGAGCAGCTCCTCGTCGTCGCGGGCCACGACCGCCGTCCGGCAGAGACCGTCGCCGGCATCGGTCATCAGCGTCCGGCTGAGCTCGGCGAGGGCGGGGGTGCCTTCGGCCAAGCGGGTGACCGTGGGCAGCAGGTCGAGCAGGCGCCGGTCGAGCTCGGCGGGCCCGTCCGCCGAGAGCGGGAAGAACCGCGCCTCGTGAACGAGGCCCTCGAGCACGACGTGGCAGTTGGTCCCGGAGAAGCCGAACGAGCTCACCCCCGCGAGGGGAGCTTCTCGCGGGCCCGGCCACGGCCGCCGCTCCCGCGCGACCTCGAGGCGCAGCTCGTCCCACGCGACATGGGGGTTCGGGGTCTCGAAGTGCAGGTTCCGCGGAACGACGCGGTGCTTCACGGCGAGTGCGGTCTTGATGAACCCGGCGATGCCCGCCGCACCCTCCAGGTGCCCCATGTTCGTCTTGACCGACCCGAGGATCAGCGGCCGGCCGGGATCCCGGCCCGCGCTCAGCACCGCCCCCAGCGCGTTCGCCTCGATCGGGTCGCCGAGGACCGTGCCGGTGCCGTGCGTCTCCACGTAGTGCACGCGCGCCGGGTCGACGCCCGCGTCCTCGTACGCCGCGCGCAGGACCGCCTGCTGAGCGTGCGGGTTCGGGGCGGTGAGACCGTTGCTGAAGCCGTCGTTGTTGACCGCGCTGCCCCGGATGACGCAGACGATGTCGTCCCCGTCCACCAGCGCGCGCGAGAGCGGCTTGAGCACCACGATGCCGGCGCCCTCGCCGCGCACGTAGCCGTTGGCGCGCGCGTCGAAGGTCTTGCAGCGCCCGTCGGGGGCCATTGCGCCGAACTTGGACATGGCCACCGTGCTGGCAGGCGACAGGATGAGGCTGACCCCGCCCGCGAGGGCGATCGTCGACTCCCCGCGCAGCAGGCTCTGGCAGGCGAGGTGGATCGCGACCAGCGAGGACGAGCACGCGGTGTTGACGGTCAGGCTCGGCCCCCCGAGGCCCAGCGCGTAGGAGATGCGCCCCGCCAGGACGCTCGTGTCCTGGCCGGTCGCCGTGTGCGGGTCGACGTCGGCGAGCGCGTCGGCGCCGAGCCGCGCGTAGTCGCTCCACATCGCGCCGAGGAAGACCCCGGTCCGCGTGCCTCGCAGGGAGCGTGGCGCCCGCCGCGCGTCCTCCAGCGCCTCCCAGGCGAGCTCCAGGACCAGCCGCTGCTGCGGGTCCATCTGCGTGGCCTCGCGCGGCGAGATGCCGAAGAAGGCGGCGTCGAAGCCGTCGACCCGGTCCAGGAACCCGCCCCAGCGGGTGCTCATCTTGCCGGGCGCGCTCACGTCCGCGTCGTAGTGGCGCTCGACGTCCCAGCGGTCAGCAGGCACTTCCCGGACCGCGTCGACGCCGTCCCACAGCAACCTCCAGTACGCGGCGGGCGAGTCGGCCCCACCCGGGAACCGGCACGCCATCCCGACCACCGCGATCGGCTCGTCGGGTGCGGCACGGGAAGCGCTCCGGCCGCCGGACGGCGCTGCCGGAGCGGTGTCGGGCCTGCTCTCGAGGTGGTCGGCCAGCTCGTCGAGCGTGGGGTGTTCCCAGGCGAGCGTCGCGGGCAGTTCGCGCCCCAGCCGGGTCGCCAGCCGCCCGATGATCGCGGTGGCCGTCACCGAGTCGATGCCGTAGTGGCGGAACCGCTCCGCCGGGTCGTACTCGTCTTCCGCAACGCCCGCGGCGCGCGCCAGCTCCGAGCGCAGCCACGTCCGAACGCCTGCTGGAAGATCCCCTCCGCCGTTCGTCACGGTCTTCTCCACCCCCCGATGGACGACGATCAGCGAGCTCCGGCCGGCGCGGGCCGCAACTGCTCGGCGAGCAGCTCCGCCGACCGGAACCAGCGTGGCCGGTCGAGTAGCGGGAACGCCACGATCAGTTCGTCGGCATCGGCCAGCGTGGCGAACTCCTCCAGCCGCCGCACGACGACGTCGGGCGTACCGGACGCCGTGCACCGGGTTGCCGCACGGACCTGCCTGCCCTGGGTCGTGTCGAGGGCGGCCCGGGCCTCGTCGTCGGTGAGAGGACGGCCCTTGCGCGTGAGGGACCGCTTGACGCGATCGATCAGGACGGCGTCGGCGAGCTCCGCCGCCTCCTCGGCGGTGTCGGCGGCGATCACGTTCACGGCCGCCAGCACGTGGGGGGTGGCGAGCTGGGCGGATGGCCGGAACTCGCGCCGGTAGACCGCCACCGCCTGCTCCAGCGCGTCCGGGGCGAAGTGCGACGCGAAGGCGTAGGGCAGCCCGAGGGCCGCAGCCACCTTCGCCCCGTACGGCGATGACCCGAGGATGGTGAGCGGCACGTTCGTGCCCTTGCCCGGGTAGGCCTCGACGCCCGGCACAGCGCTCTCGTCCGAGAGGAACGCGCGTAGCTCCACGACGTCCTGGGGGAACCGGTCCGCGGCGGACTCGTCGCGCCGCAGTGCCGCGATCGTGCGGGGGTCGCCACCCGGCGCGCGGCCGAGGCCGAGCTCGATGCGTCCCGGGAAGAGCGTGGCGAGGGTGCCGAACTGCTCTGCGATCACGAGCGGTGAGTGGTTGGGCAGCATGACGCCGCCTGCTCCCAGGGTGATCCGCTCAGTGTGGGCCGCGACGTGCCCGACCACCACGCTCGTGGCGGACGAGGCGATCGAGGGGACCGCGTGGTGCTCGGCGTACCAGATCCGCCGGAAACCCCACCGCTCCGCACGCTGCGCGAGCGTGACGCTCGCATCGAGGCCTTCGCGAATGCTCTCGCCGTGAGCGACCGATGCGAGGTCGGCGATGGAGAGCGGAATCAGCAGGGACACGGCGACGGCCTTCCGTCCGGAGTGCTGGGAATCCGAGCAGTGAATTCGAGCAGCATACCCACGCCGCCGCGTTCGCACGATGGTCGCGGTTGCCGCGTATGCGCGTGAGCATCGCATGTTCGGCGGCGTCACCGGGCGGGGTGCAGATGATGTCCAATCGGCGTGATTCCGTTCCGGGGAAGTACGGGTATCTGCCTCAAGTTCTGCCGGTGCAGCGCGCTGTGGGTAGGTCGTTCTGCGCATCTATGCAGGTCAGAGGCATGCCAGGGATGTGCCGTTGGCCGGTGGAGCGCCTA
Organism: Pseudonocardia cypriaca; assembly: GCF_006717045.1. Classification (NCBI taxonomy): domain Bacteria; kingdom Bacillati; phylum Actinomycetota; class Actinomycetes; order Pseudonocardiales; family Pseudonocardiaceae; genus Pseudonocardia; species Pseudonocardia cypriaca. The sequence continues at coordinate 299,260 of NZ_VFPH01000002.1, read as the reverse complement.
CAGCGGATGTTGGCCCGCTCCGGCCTACCGTCGTCACAAAGGTTCCCCCGGGTCGGCGGAGCAGTGCTTCCCGAGCTTCCCGGCGTATGCCCGAACGTGCATCCGGCTCAGAGGTGAATCACATGGACGTGCGCTACCGACGGTTCGGCGCGAACAACCTGAGTCACAACCAGAATGCGGCGGAGGATGTGCGGTCCGGCAGTCATCGGAAAGTGATGGACAGCGCGATGGCGGAGCCTCGTCGTTCTGCGAACGGCGACCGGACCCCCTCGGTGGTCGCCCGGTAGCGACAGGAGGGGCCTGCCGCCCGCTTCCGGCAGGAGCGGCCGGCTCGCGGGCGGTGACGGCCCCGTGCGGTCGTCGGACCGGCCGGTCCGCCGCCTCGCCCGGCCCTGGCTCCACGAGAGCCCGGGTGCCGGTCGCGGTTGGTTGCGGACCTGACCGACAGGCGCGTGGCGCAACAACGGACCTCGCCGATGGCTTCGCTCGGCGTGGGACGGCGTCACGGTAGGGCCCGATCGCCAGAAGGTGATCGGTCGGGAGAGGGCGGAGACCCCGCCGGCGAGGAGGAACAGGTGAAGGAATCGATCGAGGACACGATCCAGGGCTGGCGGTCGCCGCCGTCCTACGTCGATGCCCAGGAGTCCGCCGGCGGGCCCGCCGGCGCCGTCGAGCTGACCGAGGACGAGCTCCACTGGGTCGCGGGCGGGACCATCATCGTGTTCCTCTGCATCCGCCCCGGGCCCATCTACACGATCGGGTGCACGTCGAGCAACCCGAGCGACTGCGAGGCGTGAGCAGCGCTCCCGGTTGAGAAGTGACCGGTGGGGCGCCCCGAGCACGGGGCGCCCCGCCGGCACCGCAACGAGATCCACCCCGGACGACGCGGAGGTTCCGATCCAGTGTCCAGCCCAGTTTCCGCTCTGAGCGTGCGTGACCGGCTGCGCCACCGCACGCGGTGGGCCGTGGACCCGGCCAGGGCCGACCAGCAGTGGCGACGGTGGCACGCCGCTCCGTGGTTCCGGGAGGGTCTTTCCGAGTGGCTGGCCGTGCGCGAGATCCCGGAGGCGGCCTTCCGCGAGGCGTTGGGAGCGGTCGCACCCGGACTCGGCGCCACCGTGGGGAGACCGGAGCACCGCCGTGCCCTGCACGACGACGATCCCGATGACACTCCGACGTGGTTCCTCAAGCCCATCGCGCGTGCGCACGTGCACGACCTGCTCGCGGCCGGCGCCCGGGATTGGCGGTCGGCGCCGTGGTGGCCGGGCTCGGAGGTCGACCGCCTCGAGAGCGAGCTGACCCGCGAGCTCGCCGAGCGGCTCCGCCGCATCGCGATCCGCTGCCTCGTCACGGAGGTGAACGCCCGGCGCCTGCGCGAGGACTTCACCTCCGCCGAGCCGCGGTCGCGGGCCCGGGAGTTCGCGGCCGACCTGGCTACGACAGACCGCTTCGACGACCTGCTCGCCGACTACCCCGTGCTGGACGCGCTGTGGCGCCACGAGGCGCGCCGCTGGAGCCGGGAGATCCGCACCCTGTTCGCCAGGCTGGACCACGACCACCCCGCGCTGGCCACCGTCACGGGTTCGGCAGCCGTCGGGCGCCTCCTGTCGATCACCGGACCGCTCGGTGATCCGCATCGCGGCGGGCAGAGCGTGCGCTCCCTGCGCTTCTCCGACGGGTCCGCGGTCGTCTACAAGCCGCGCCCGCTCACCGGCGAGCAGTGGTACTCGGCGCTCGCCGCCGCCCTCGACCGGATCGAGGGGAGCCCCGGCATCCGCGCGCCTCGGGTGCTGGCCCGCGACGGATGGGGATGGCAGGAGCGCATCGAGCCGTCGGCGGTGGGCGACGCATCCGAGCTCGCCACGTTCTACCGCCGCACGGGCTGGATCATCGCCGTCGCCCACGTCTTCTCGATGATCGACCTGCACGCCGAGAACCTCGTCGCGGCCGGGGCGCACCCGGTCCTCGTCGACCTCGAGACGACCGCCCATCCGGTGCTCACCACCCCCGCCCTCGACGGGACCGCGGAGGCCGACGAGACGAACGCCGAGCACTCGGTCCTGCTCAGCATGCTCCTACCGACGCCGCAGTGGACCGACGGCCTCGACCTGTCCGCCATCAGCGGCGGCGCAGCCGGCACGATCACGACCACCTCCGTCATCGGGCTCGACACCGATGCGCCTCGGCTCGCGGCTCGGTCGGCGCCACTGCCGGCGTGGGACAACCGCCCGCGGACCGCTGAGGGCACCACGGTGGACCCGGTCGACCACCTCGACGAGGTCCTGGCCGGGTTCCGCGACGCCTACCGGGGAATCCTGCGCAGGAAGGACGAGCTCCTCGCGGCCGACGGCGCCCTGCTCGGGCAGCTGCGGGCCGGGCCCCTGCGCTACATCGTCCGTCCGACGCGCGTCTACGCGCAGGCCCTCGAGCAGTCCACGCACCCCGGCCTGATGACGGATGCGGCGGAGCGGGAGCTGTACCTGTCACACCTGTGGGGCAGACGGCACTCCGGGCCGCATCGCCGGTTGGTCAGCAGCGAGGTCGAGGACCTCCTCGACCTCGACATCCCGGTGTTCTCCTTCCGCCTGGACGACCGCTCGCTCACCGACTCGCGAGGCCGCGTCCACGCCGACTTCTTCCCGAGAACGCCGTCGGAGATGCTCGAGTCGCACATCGCGGCCTTGTCCGAGCAGGACCTGCGCGCTCAGGAGTGGGCCGTCGAGGCAGCACTGCGCACCGCGGGAAGCCGTCCCCGGCCCACCCGTCCGGCATCGCCCGGCGGACGTCCACCGGCCGGATCGGCGACGGCACCGCCGACGGAGCGCATCGTCGAGTCCGCCCTCGGCTGGCTGCACGAGCACCAGATCCGCACCAGCCGCGGTCCGATCTGGTTCGGCATGCGCAACAGCGGGGAGCTGCGGGTCCCCGACCTGGTGGGCGAGACGCTCTACGACGGCCGGATCGGCATCGCGCTCTTCCTCGCGGCCGCCGCTCGGTACACCGGGGACCGCCGGGCGCGCGCGGACGCCGGATCGATCGCGGGTGCCGTCGTGGACGCCCTCGCGGCGACCGACGAGGAAGGCTTGCGGCGGGTTCCCCCCAGCGCGTGGGAGGGCCTCAGCGGCATCGCGTGGGGCCTGGTGGCCACGCTCGACCTGCTGGAGACCGAGCCACCGCGGGAGGTCCTCGCCCGGTGCGCGAGGGTCCTCGCCGCACCGGCCAAGCCCGACGAGTTCTTCGACGTCATCAGCGGCTCGGCCGGGATCGCGCTGTGCGCGACCGCCCTCGCCGAACGCGGGTACCGCGAGTTCGAGGAGGTCGCGGGGCTCGCGGGCCGCCGGCTGCTCTTCGGCATGCGGGCCGATGGGAACGGCGTCTCGTGGCCGGTCGGGAAGCATCCGGAGCTCGGCATGACGGGCTTCGCGCACGGCAACGCGGGCGTCGCCGCGGCGCTGGGCAGGTTGCACGCGTACTTCGGGGACGACGCCTACCGGCAGGCGGCCGCGCGAGCGATCGCCTGGGAGGACGACCACTTCGACGTCGCACTCGGTGGCTGGCACGACCTGCGCCACGGCGTCGTCGGACCGCCCGAGATGGTGGCGTGGTGCCACGGCGCCCCCGGCATCGTGCTCGGGCACGCCATCGCGACCGGGGCGATCGGCCATGCGCATCGTCAGCTGCTGCTCGACACCGTGACCGGATGCGAGACGAGCCACGTCGGGCTGTGCCACGGTGGCCTGGGCAACATCGAGAGCCTCACGGTGGCCGCGGCCGACGACCCCGCCGTGCGGAACCACGCGCTGGCGTGCCTGGACGTCGTCGCCGAGCGGATCCTCGACCAAGGGGCAGGCGGAGACGAGCACAGCAGGATGCCGACGCCCGCGCTGATGACGGGGGTCGCCGGGCTCGGCTACGGGATCCTGCGGATCCAGCACGGACGTGATCTGCCCTCGCCGCTCGTCATGGAGCTCTGCCGGCGGTGAACAACGGACAGCTCTTCCGCATCGAGGCCCAGCAGCACTACGCGGACTCGGGAACCGCGGACTCCGCGCCTCACGTCCTGACGCCGTCCACCCCGCGGCTGACGGCGACGATCTCCGCACTGGCGGCCCTCACGGCCGGCGTGCTGGCGTTCGTGCCCGCACCTGCGCACCGGTTCGTCGACGCCGTCTACGACCCCGGCAACCGATCGCTCTCGACCTGCCTCCCGTTCGCGGAGCCGGCCGAGGTGACGGACGTCCGGGTCGTGCTCGGCGCGGCGGACCCGGACCTCCGTCTCGACCCTCGCTCGGGCGTCCCCGCTCCTGCTCCCGGAGCCTGCGCGTCCGGTCGGGTCGACGGCCCCCACACCCGCTGGGAGCGGGTCACGCTGCCCGACCGGCTGCCACCCGGCGGTGTGCGGGTCCGGGTCGAGGCGTCCTGGCCGCTCTGGTGCGTGGTGGTCGCGCCGTGCGCATGATCCCGTCACCGTGGTGGCCGAGGGGCCGCGTGCCGGTGGTCCTGCAGGAAGGCGCCCTGGACTGCGGCGTGGCGTGCCTCACCATGCTCGCGTGCGCCCTCGGCCTGCCGACGAGCCTGCGGCAGGCGTCGGAGCTCGTCGACGTCGGTCGCGACGGCGGCACCGCGGAGGCGATCATCGGCGCGGGCCGCGGGCTCGGCCTGGACATGCGGGCCTTCCGGGTGGCGGACAGGCTCCCGACCGCCTTCGAGCTGCCGGTCATGGTCCACTGGCGCTTCTCGCACTGGCTCGTGGTGGAACGCATCGTCGGCTCGGTGGTCCACGTCGTGGATCCCGCGATCGGGCGCAGGCGGATCGACGCGAGCGAGTTCGGCCGCGGGTTCACCGGCGTCGTGCTGGCCCCTCGCCGGCTGCCGGACTTCCAGGCACTGCCCGAGCAACGCCGGCCGTGGCCGGAGTACATCCGGGCGCTGGGGCGGATCCCCGGGATGCGGGCGTGCCTCCTGCGGATCCTGCTGGCCGGGATCGCGATCCAGGTGATCACGCTGATCGGCCCGCTGCTCACCAAGGTGGTCGTCGACCAGGTCCTCCCAGGCGGTTCACATCGGCTCCTGTGGGCGATCGGCGCGCTCCTGCTCCTGCTCGCCGGGCTGTTCGCCGCGGTCCAGCTGCTGCGCAACCGGGTGCTGGTCGCGCTGCGCACCCGGGTCGACGTGGCGGTGATGGGCGGGTTCTTCCGGCACGTCCTCGGGCTCCCCTACCCGTCGCTGCAGCGGCGGAGCAGCGGCGACCTCCTGATGCGCATGACGAGCAACACGGTGATCAGGGAGATCCTCGGAACCCAGACGATGGGGATGCTCCTCGACGGGATGACCGCCGTCACCGTCGGCGCCGTGCTGCTCCTCGTGTCGCCCGCATTCGCCGCTGTGGCCCTGCTGGTCGCACTGGCACACGCCGTGGTCGTCCTGCCGCTCATGCGCCCGATGAGGGAACGCATCCGCGACGAGCTGTCCTCCGCCGCGGCGTCGGAGGCGTTCCTCGTCGAGGCGCTGCGGGGCATGGCCGCCCTCAAGGCGAACGGCGCGGAGGAGGCGGCCCTGGTGCGCTGGGAGAACCTGTTCTCCCGCTCGATGCGCGACGCCACCCGCCGCGGCCTGCTCGGCGGGGTCACGACCGCGACGAGCGCGACCGCTGCGCTCTTCGGACCGGTCCTCGCGCTGTGGCTGGGCGCGTGGATGGTGCTCGACGGCTTCCTCGGTCTCGGCACGATGCTCGCCCTCGTCTCCCTGACCGGGCTGTTCCTGCTCCCGATCGCGCGCGTGCTCGGAGCGGCGCAGCAGCTCCAGCTCGTCGCGGGCCAGATGAGGCGGGTGATGGAGCTGCTCGTCGAACGGCAGGAGCGGGACGAGGCGCTGCCCGACCACCCCGGGGGCGCCGGCCACCTGCAGCTCCGCGGTGCGGGTGTCCGGTACGACCGGTACGGGCCGTGGGTGCTGCGCGACGTCGACCTCAGCATCGCCCCCGGGCAGAAGGTGGCCATCGTCGGACGGACGGGATCTGGCAAGAGCACGCTGCTGAACCTGATCACGGGCTTGCAGCCTCCGTCGGAGGGGCGGGTGCTGCTCGACGGGATCGACCTCGCCGGTGTCTCGCTGACCTCGGTCCGGAAGCGGTTCGGCGTGGTCCTGCAGGACGCCTTCCTCTTCAACGGGACCGTCCGCGCGAACATCGCGCTCGACGACCCCGACCTGCCGCTCGACGACGTCGGGCGCGCCGCCCACCTGGCGCGGCTGGACGAGGACATCGCCGGCTGGCCGATGGGCTTCGAGACGATCGTCGGGGAGAACGGTTCCGCGCTGTCCGGCGGACAGCGCCAACGGGTCGTCCTGGCACGCGCCGTCGCCCGCCGCCCGGCCTGCCTCATCCTCGACGAAGCGACGTCCCACCTCGATGCCGTGACGGAGCGGGCCGTGCAGGACACCCTGCGACAGCTGGACTGCGCGGTCGTCATGGTCGCTCACCGGCTGAGCACCGTGCGCGATGCCGACAAGATCGTCGTTCTGGAACAGGGGCGGGTGGTCGAGACGGGCACCCACGAGGAGCTGCTGGCCGCGAGCGGCACGTACGCCCGCCTGGTGGAGAACCAGATGCTCAGTGGTCAGGAGACGGCACCCGCCTGATCGGCGGGCCCGGATCCGCCACTCGCGGAGTGGGCTCGTCGGGGGAGATCAGGCGCTCTCGCGTTCCTCGCGGGACCGGAAGGTCCGGCGGTAGGCGCTCGGCGGGACACCGAGGGCACCGCGCAGGTGGAGCCGCAGCGAGGAGGCGCTACCGATGCCGACCCGGGCCGCCACCTGGTCGATCGGCAGGTCGGTCGTCTCGAGCAGCCGGCGCGCCAGCTCGATCCGCTGCTGGGTGAGCCAGCGGTTGGGGCTCAGCCCGACCTCGTCGCGGAAGCGGCGGGTGAACGTGCGCCTGCTCATCGACGCCCGGCGCGCGAGGTCGGCGAGGCTCAGCGGGTGGTCGAGGTGTTCGAGGGCCCACATCCGGGTGGCGACCGTCGACGTCGCCGGCTCGACCGGCACGGGGTGGTCGATGAACTGCGCCTGGCCGCCGTCACGGTAGGGCGGGACGACGCAGGAGCGCGCCGCGCGGCTGGCGACCTCCGCGCCGTGGTCGGCGCGGATGATGTGCAGGCACAGGTCGATGCCGGACGCGGCGCCCGCCGAGGTGAGGATCGCGCCCTCGTCGACGTAGAGGACGTCCGGGTCGAGCCGGACCGAAGGGTGGTTGCGGCGGAACTCGACCGCGTGCTTCCAGTGCGTGGTGGCGCGGCGCCCGTCGAGCAGGCCGGCCGCGGCGAGTACGTCGATGCCGGTGCAGATCGAGGCGATCCGCGCTCCGCTGCCGATCTCGCCGAGCGCGGCGGCGGCCGCGGCGAGCGCGCGTTCGTCGCCGGAAGCGGGATCGACGGGCGCGACGATCACGGTGTCGGCGTTTCTGAGCGCGTCCGGCCCGTGCCGGACGACCACGGTGAAGTCCTCGGCGGTCGGCACGGGGCCGCCGTCCATCGAGCAGGTGACGACCTCGTAGAGCGGCTTCCCGGCGGAATCGGTGGCGGCCCGGAAGAGCCGGCCGGGGATGCTGAGCTCGAACGGGAGCACGGCGGGGAGCGCGAGGACGGCGACGCGGTGCGGGGCTGCGCGGTGCGGGACTGCGGCCTTCATGGCCCGATCTTCGCGCATTGTGGCGTCCGGGCCACTCGAACCCGGCTTCGAGTGCAGGCACGGTGATCGCCATGACATCCGAGAGGCGCTCCGCCGAGATCGGCATCGGCTTCTTCCTCAGCGGCGCTCCGGCCGCCGTCGACCTCATCGATCGGGCCGAGCGCGCCGGTGTGGGCACGGCGTGGATGGTGATGCACCCGCTCGGGTGGGACACGCCGATCGTCGCTGCGGCCGCGCTCGCCCGGACCGCACGGATCAAGGTGGGGACCTCGATCGTCCCCGCGTTCACCCGGCACCCGCTCAACCTCGCCGCCCAGGCCATCACGCTCGACGAGCTGGCGCCGGGCCGGTTCCGGCTCGGTGTGGGTACGGGGAACCTCGCGGCCACGGCGAACGAGCTGGGGACGCCGATCGCCCGGCCGGCTGCCCGCGTGCGGGAGTACGTCGAGATCGTCCGGACGGCGATCGGCACCGGCGAGGCGCGACGCGCGGGCGAGTTCTACACCGTGGACGCGGAGCTGCCCCACCCGGCGCAGATCGACGTGTCCCTCGCGGCGCTCGGCCCGCGGATGTTCGAGGCCGCAGGCGCGGTGGCCGACGCCGCGATGACCTGGAACGTGCCGCTCGCCCACGTGGACGCGGTTGCCCGTCCGGCGGTCGCCCGCGGTGCCGCCACCGCGTCCCGTCCGGCGCCGCCGGTCATCACGCACGTGAACGTCATCGCCGGGTGCGACCGGGCGGAGTTCCTCGCCGCCGGCCGGGATGCCCTGCGTCCGTTCGCCGAGAACGCGCAGTACGCCGCGATGTTTGCGGCGGCGGGCCTGCCCGCGGGCGAGGACCGCGAGCCGTCGCCGGAGCTGATCGACGCGCTCGTCGTGGGGGGCGACGAGGCGGCGGTGACCGACCGTCTCGGCGAGCTCACGGAGACGCAGGACGAACTGCTCGTCACCCTCCCGTGGCCGGCCGGCGTGCGGCGGGACCAGGAGGACCTGCTGCTGCGCGTGCTCGGCGCCGTCGGCCGCTCCTTCGGCTGAGCGGTCCGGCCGTCACAGGTAGCGCCCGACGACGTCCTTGATGGTCCCGTCGACGACGAGGTAGTCGTAGGTGAACCGCTCCCGGCCGCCGCTCGACGTCGTGAACTCGTACTCGACGACGACGCGGTCGTCGTTCCCGGGGGTGACCGCGACCGTCCGGTAGGTGCCGCCGACCCGCAACACCTCCGGCACGAGGAACCGGCTCATGATCGCCTCGCGGTCGGGGTAGATGCGCCCGACGCTGTCGAACCGCGCGTCGGGGGCGAAGGCGGCGCGGACACCGGCTTCGTCGCCGGCGTTGAGCGCCGTGGTGAGGCGGTCGGCGGCAGCGAGCGCGCCGCGATGGGCCTCGCCCAGCTCGGGCCCGACCGCGGGGGACGGCGCCGCCGCCTGCGGTGCCGGTCCTGCGGTCGGCGGTCCGGCGCTCGTGGTCGTGCCGCACCCGGCGAGCGCGATGAGCGCTGCGGCGCCGACCGCTGTTATGAGTCTGCCGTGCATCGTCTGCCTCCTCGTGGTCGAGTCCCGGGGCCGACGATCACGCGCACACCACCGGGATGTCCAAGACCTGTGGTGAGAGCCGATGGCTATCGAACGGGAGACGTGCCGGGTGCTCAGACGTTGGCCGGCAGCGCCCGTCCCGCCTCCCTCGCGGTGTCGACGCAGGCGCGCACGAACCCCACGACCGGCTCCGCGGTGCTCGCCCGCGGCCACACGACCCCGACCTGGCTGCCGCTCACGCCCTCGACGGGGCGGTAGGCGATGTCCGGGCGCTGGTAGTAGCGGGCCGTCGCCGACGGGGTGAAGGCGACGCCCAGACCCGTGGCGATGGCGATGAGCCACTCGTCGGGCCGCTTGGCCACCGCGCCGATCCGCACCGGGTGCCCGTCGCGGGCGTCCACGGCGAGGCAGTAGTCGCGCCACAGGCCCGACTCCTCCGGCGGCGCCACGAACGGCTCGTCGAGCAGCTGGTCGAGGCGGATCACGTCGGCGCCGGCCAGCGGGTGCGTGCTCGCGAGCGCCAGGCAGCGCGGCTCCTCCAGCAGGACGTGCACGCCGAACGTGTCGTCCAGCGGCACCGGCAACCGCAGCAGCGCCACGTCGACGGCCCCGCCTGCGAGGCCCGCGGTGGGGTCCTGCCAGTCGGTCTGGCTCATCTCCACCCGCCAGCCGGGGTGACGTTCGCCGAAGCGACGCAGGATGAGCGGGGTCATCTCGTTGGCCGCGCTCGCCGCGAACCCGACGCGCAGGACCTGGCTCTCGCTCGCTGCGACGTCGCGCACGGACGCGAGCGCGGCCGTCCACGCGGCGAGGAGCTCCCGCGCCTCGCGCAGCAGCAGCTCGCCCGCGCCGGTGAGCTCGACGTGCCGGCTGGAGCGGCGGAACAGCTGCACCCGCATCCCGCGCTCCAGCTGGCGGATCTGCTTGGACAGCGACGGCTGGGCGATGTGCAGGTCCTCGGCGGCGCGGCTGAAGCTCAGCCGCTCTGCGACCGCGACGAAGTACCGCAGCTGGCGCAGGTCGGCATCCATGCCCGCAGGCTATCGCCACGGGTCTTGGACTCCGAGGCTCCGACCAGCGCAATCTTCCTCCCGACGGCACGGCAACGGAGCGCGGTGCCCACAGGAGGCGAAGCGATGAAGGCAAGGATGCGGGTGTCTCTCGCGGCCGTCGGTGCCGCGGCCGCCCTGCTCGCCGGCTGCGGCGGCGGCGCGGGTGGCGGCGAGTCGGCAGCGGACCCCGCCGAGTCCGCGGCGTACCTCGCGTCGATCGAGGGCGAGCTGCAGCAGCTGATCACCCCGCCGACGGCCGGTTGGCCCGGGCCGCAGGAGGCGCCCCGGCCGACCCCCGGCCGCACGGTGTCGATCATCTCGTCGAGCCAGGCGTCGGACGGCACCTCGCTCGCGGTGGCGCAGGCGGTGGAGGCGGCGCAGGCGCTGGGCTGGAACGCGCAGGTGTGCGACGGCCGCGGCGACCCGGCGGTCTACGACCAGTGCGTGCGCAGCGCCGTCGCCTCGGGCGTCGACGGGATCATGGCGGTCTCGGTGCCGCCCGCGCTGATCCGGCCGGCCCTGCAGCTGGCCCGCGACCAGGGCATCCCGTTCGTCAGCGAGTCCGACACGAGCACCGCCGACCCGCTGGTCTCGGCGGTCGCGCCGCTGCCGTGGGCCGCGCAGGGTGCCGCGATCGCGAAGTGGATCGCCCGCGACAGCGGCGGCACGGCGAAGGTCTTCGTGATCCGCAACGACGAGTTCGCGGGCGTGAAGGAGCGCTCCGACGCGCTGGTGGCGGAGCTGGCGAAGTGCCCGGGCTGCGAGATCCTCGACGAGCAGCAGATCGTCTACACCGAGGCGCTCTCGCCGCGGATCGGGCAGATCATCAAGGCGGCGAGCGACCGCTTCGGGCCGCAGCTGCAGTACGTCGTGTCGCCCTACGGCGCCACCGAGTCGTTCACCGTGCCGGCGCTGCGCGCGCTGGGCCGCGACGACGTCAAGCTCGCCGATTTCGAGAGCCAGGAGCAGCAGACCCGCAACTGCCGCAGCGGCGACGTGGACGTGCTCGGCGCCTCGCTGGTGAGCTGGCACGCCTGGGCGGGGGTCGACCAGCTGCTGCGCGTGGTGGAGGGCGCTCCGCCGGTGGACCCGGGCTACGTGCCGCACTTCCTCGCCACCCCTCAGAGCTGCCCGGAGACCGGCACCGTCGAGGACCTCGTGCAGCTGGACTTCCGCACCCACTACCAGCGCATCTGGAGCGGCCAGGCCGCCGGCGCGAGCGGGTCCTGATGGGGCGCTTCGCCGGGCGGGTCGCGCTGGTCACGGGCGCGGCTCGCGGCCTGGGACGTGAGATCGCGGCGGCCTTCGCCCGCGAGGGCGCCGCGGTGGTGGCCGCGGACCTGACCGCCGACGGGGATCCGGCCGCCGGGGTCGTGCCGGTGGCCTGCGACGTCACCGACGCCGACCAGGTCGCCGCCGCGATGGCGCTGGCCACGGAGCGGTTCGGGCCGGTCGACGTGCTGGTCAACAACGCCGGGATCTCGACGGTCTCGCCGGTGGCGCAGCTGTCCGAGCGCGACTTCGACCGGGTCGTCGACGTGAACCTCAAGGGCGCGTTCCTGTGCAGCCGGGCGTTCGCCGCCCAGGCCGGTGCCCGCGGCTCGATCGTCACCGTCGCGTCCCAGGCCGGGAAGCGCGGCGTGGCCAACATCGCCCCGTACTGCGCGGCGAAGGCCGCGCAGATCGGGTTCACCCGGGCGCTCGCCCTCGAGCTGGCCCCCGCGGTCCGGGTGAACGCGGTCTGCCCCGGGATCGTCGAGACCGAGCTCGTGACCGAGCAGGTCCGGTCGCAGGCGGACGCCCGCGGCCGCAGCGCCGACGAGGTCCGCGACGGCTGGCTGGCGGAGGTGCCGCTGGGGCGGTTCCAGCCCGCGTCCGCGGTCGCCGCCGCCGTGCTGTTCCTCGCCTCCGACGAGGCGGGCGAGATCACCGGCGAGGCGCTCAACGTCTCCGGCGGGATGGTGATGCACTGATGGGCGCGCTCGTCAGGGCGGTCGGCGTCGTGAAGGACTTCGGCGCGACCCGCGCCCTCGCCGGTCTCGACCTCACCCTCGAACCGGGCGAGATCCACGCGCTCGTCGGGCGCAACGGCGCCGGCAAGTCGACGTTCATCAAGATCCTCTCCGGGCTGCACGATCCGGACTCGGGCGTGGTCGAGGTGGGTGGTGAACCCCTCGCCCGCGCCCGCCACCAGCTGGCGTTCATCCACCAGGACCTCGGCCTCGTCGAGTCGATGAGCGTGGCCGACAACTTCGGCCTGGTCGCCGGGTTCGGCAGCCGGGTGGTCGTCCCCGACCGCCGGCTGCAGCGCGAGACCGCAGCCAGCCTCGCCGCCCTCGGGGTCGCGATCGACCCGCGCACCCCGGTCTCGGCGCTCCCGGTGAGCGACCGGACGCTCGTCGCGGTGGCGCGGGCGCTGCACCTCGACGCCCGCGCCGTCGTCCTCGACGAGCCGACGGCCAGCCTGCCCGCCGCCGACGTCGAGCGGCTCCTCGCCGCGCTGCGCCGGCTGCGCGACCGCGGCGTCGGGGTGCTCTACGTCAGCCACCGGCTCGCGGAGGTGCGGGCGCTCGCCGACCGGATCACCGTGCTGCGCGGCGGGGTCGCGGCGCTCACCGTGCGGCCCGAGGAGACCTCGGAGGCTCAGCTCGCGGCCAGCATCATGGGCGCGGCCGTGGTGCGGGCGCAGCGGGAGCGCCGGGCCCCGCGGCCCGAGGTGGCGCTGCGGGTGCGCGGGCTGGTCGCCGAGGGCGCGGGTCCGCTGGACCTGGAGGTTCGCGCCGGCGAGGTGCTCGGCTGCGCCGGACTGCGCGGTGCCGGGCAGGGGGCGCTCGGGCGGGCGCTCTACGGGCTGTGCGACTGGCGCGGGACGGCGGAGGTCGGCGGCGCGCACTACCGGGCGGCGTCCCCGGCCGACGCGCTCGCCGCAGGCGTCGCCTGGGTGGGCGGCGACCGCGGGCAGTCGGTCGCGCGCCCGCTCAGCGTCGCCGAGAACCTGCTGCTCAACCCCCGGCACACCGCGCAGCGCGGCTGGCGCGTCTCCCCGCGGCGCGAGCGCGCGAGCGCCGGGCGGCTGATCCGCCGCTACCGCATCGCCGCACCCGGCCCGGACGGGCTGGTGTCCACGCTGTCGGGCGGCAACGCCCAGAAGGTCGTGCTGGCCCGCGCCCTGGAGGCCGGGCCGCGGGTGCTGCTGCTGGAGGAACCCACGGCAGGCGTCGACGTCGGCGCCCGGGCGGAGTTCTACCGGCTCATCAACGACGCCTGCGCGGCGGGTCTCGCCGTCGTGCTCGCGTCCTCGGACGAGGAGGAGGTCTGCGAGATGTCGGATCGGGTGCTGGTGTTCGGCCGCGGCACGGTCCGCGAGGAGCTCGCCGGCGCGCAGGTGACCGTCGAGCGGGTCGCGGCGGCCGCGATGGGCGGGACGGCGGCATGAACGCGCCCGCCGAGGCGGCGCTCGCCGAGCCGGCGCCGGTGCTCGAGGAGCCGGTGAGCCGCCACGGCGGCCTGGGTGACTTCGTGGCGCGCTACGCGCTGCTGGGCGTGTTCGTGCTGGTCGTCGTGGTGTTCTCGGTGCTGCGCCCGGAGACCTACCCGACGTGGCTCAACGTCACCTCGATCCTGGGCAACCAGGCGATCACGCTGCTGCTGGCACTGGCGGTGCTGGTGCCGCTGCTCGTCGGGGAGTTCGACCTGTCGGTCGCGGCGATCTTCGGGTTCTGCCAGCTGCTCGTGGTCGGGCTGCTCGTGCACTCCGGGTTCGGGGTGGTGGCGGCGGTGCTGGTCGCGATCGCCGCCGGGTGCCTGATCGGCGTGCTCAACGGCGTGCTGATCACCCGGTTCGGGGTCAGCTCGTTCATCGCCACGCTCGGCACGCAGACCCTGCTCGGCGGCGCCGCGCTCGCCTACTCCGGCGGGCAGGTCATCCAGGGTGACCTGCCACCCGTGTTCCTCTCGGCCGGGCAGGCCGACGTCGGCGGGGTCTCGCTGGTCACGCTCTACGCGCTCGGCGTCGCGGCGGTGCTGTGGTTCGTGCTGGCCCGCACCACGCTCGGCCGACGCCTGGTCGCCACCGGCGGCAACCGCGAGGCGGCCCGGCTGTCGGGGGTGCGCACGTCCCGCGCGATCCTCACCGCGTTCGTGATCTGCGGCTGCCTCGCCGCCGCCACCGGGGTCGCGATCGCGGCTCAGCTCGGCAGCGGCCAGCCGCTGGTCGGGCCCTCGTACCTGCTGCCCGCCTACGCGGGCGCGTTCCTCGGCGCCACCACCGTCACCCCGGGCCGGTTCAACGTCTGGGGCACCGTGATCGCGGTGTACGTGCTCGCGGCAGGCGTCACCGGCCTGCAGCAGCTCGGGGTGGAGTCGTGGGTCGAGTACGTCTTCAACGGAACGGCGCTGCTGCTGTCGGTGATCCTCTCCGGCTACGCCGCGCGGATCCGCACAGCCATCAGCTCGAGGAGGAAGGACTGACATGAGCGGACCCCACACCGGATCGCTGCCGCCACCGGCGCGGATCGTGCAGATCGGAGTGGTCGTGCGCGACATGCGCGCGGCGATGGAGGAGTACCACCGCACGCTGGGCTGGGGACCGTGGTCGGTCTTCGTGCTCGACGGCGAGCGCCACCACCACACCCACCTGCACGGCGAGCCGAGCGACTACGCGATGCAGATCGCGGTCACGACCGTGGACGGCATCGACTACGAGCTGATCGAGCCGCTGCGCGGACCGAGCATCTACGAGGAGTTCCTGGAGAAGCACGGCGAGGGCGTGCACCACGTCCTGTGCACCTCGCCGGACGGCACCGAGGCCCTGAACCAGCGCCTGGTCGGCGCGGGCATGGCCGTCTCGATGGGCGGCAGCGTCGGGAAGAACCTGTCCTACCAGTACCTCGAGGCGCCTGGCGTGCTCGGCGGCGTGGTGATCGAGACCTATGCGGGCGACGTCGAGCCGCCCACCTACGTCTGGCCCGAGGAGGGGACCGATGGGTCTGTTCGGTAGCACCGGCCGCTTCCGCGGGTTCTTCGGCACCCCGCTCACGCCCTTCGACGACGACCTGCAGGTCGACCGGGACGCGTACGTGAAGCACGTCCGCTTCATGGTCGACGCCGGGATCTCGGCGCTGTGCTGGCCGATGCACCTCGCGGAGTCGCTCAACCTGTCCGTGGACGAGCGCACCGAGCTCGCCAAGCTGACGGTCGACGCCGCGGGCGGCGACGTGCCGGTGACCATCCACACCAGCGCTCCTGGCACCGACCACGTGATCGAGCTGTCCCGGCACGCCCAGAGCGTCGGCGCCGACGGCGTCGTCGTCACCACGCCCTACCACTGGCGCTCCACGCCCGACGCGCTGGAGGCGCACTTCACCGCGGTGGGGCAGGCGATCGACATCGACCTGCTGACCTACAGCTACCCGGACGCCATGCAGGTCGAGGTGGACGCCGCGCTCGCCGCCCGCCTGATCGAGCTGCTGCCCAACTACCGGGGCACCAAGGACGCGAGCTACGACATGCAGAGCTTCACCGAGCTCTGCCGCGTCACCTCCGCGCTCCGGCCGGACTTCTCGGTGTTCACGGGCATCGAGTACCTGCTGCCGAACATGGCCGTCGGTGGCGCGGGCTCGTTCTCGGCGACGGGCATGATCGCGCCGCGGCTGCTGCGCTCCCTCTACGACGCCGTGTCCACGGGCGACTTCGCGGCCGCGCTGCCGCTGCAGCACCGCATCTCCGAGCTGTGGTTCCTGCTGCAGCCCGGCTACCCGGCCACGATCAAGGCGGCCATGGAGATCATGGGCCGCCCGGTCGGACGGACCCGGCTGCCGATCCTCCCGCTCGACGCGGAGGCGACCGAGCGGCTGCGGGTGCGCCTGGGCGAGTGCGGCGTCTTCGACGAGGAGCCCTACGGCTGGGACGCCACGGCCGCGCCCGACCCGGAGCGGGCGGCCGCCCGTGGATAGCGGGCGGGTGGCGGCCTTCACCGGGCCGGGGCGCCCGATGCAGCTGCTGGAGTACCCGGTTCCCGAGCCCGAGCCCGGCGCCGTGGTGGTGCGCACGCTCGTGGCCAACGTCTGCGGCACCGACCTGCACCAGTGGCGCGGCGAGTTCGACGTGACGGCGTTCGGGCGGCCCTACCCGCAGGTGCTGGGGCACGAGATGACGGGCGTGGTCTTCGCGCTGGGCGACGGCGTCGACCGCGACAGCGGGGGCGCCCCGCTGGCGGTCGGGGACCGGGTGGTGTTCCGCTACTTCACCCCGTGCGGGCACTGCCGCGCCTGCCTGAAGGGCGTCACCCGGGCCTGCCCGGAGGCGCGCGGCTACCTGCGGGCGCCGTGCACCGACCCGCCGCACTTCAACGGCGCGTTCGGCGACTACTACTACGTCCGCCCGGGCACGTCGCTGTTCCGGGTGCCCGACAACCTGCCCGACGCCGTCGTCGCCGGGGTCAACTGCGCGCTCAGCCAGGTGGTCGGCGGCTTCGCGGAGACCGGGCTGCAGGCCGGCGAGCACGTCGTCATCCAGGGGGCAGGCGGCCTCGGCCTGTTCGCCACCGCGGTGGCGCGCGAGCTGGGCGCCGGGCAGGTGATCGTGGTCGACGCGCACGAGGAACGCCTGGAGCTCGCCCAGCGCTTCGGCGCGGACCGCACGAT
Organism: Pseudonocardia cypriaca; assembly: GCF_006717045.1. NCBI lineage: Bacteria > Bacillati > Actinomycetota > Actinomycetes > Pseudonocardiales > Pseudonocardiaceae > Pseudonocardia > Pseudonocardia cypriaca. Next base: position 282,346 of record NZ_VFPH01000002.1, on the reverse strand, counting down.
CAGCCTCACCGAGCTGCCGGAGGCCGCGGCGCGCACCGCGCTGGTGCGCGAGCTGACCGACGGCTGGGGCGGCGACGTCGTCGTCGACGTGGCCGGGCACCCGTCCGCCTTCGTCGAAGGGATCGCCATGCTCGGTCGCACCGGCCGCTACCTGGAGATCGGCAACCTGCACCCGGGCACCACGGTGCCGGTGGACGTCAGCGAGCTGGTGTTCCGCAACGCCACCGTGCACGCGAACTTCTACTACGAGCCCGTCCACCTCGAACGGGCGCTCGGGCTGCTCTCGCGCACCCGCGACGACTACCCGTGGGACGAGGTCACGAGCGCGCCGTTCCCGCTCGCCGAGATCGACGAGGCCTTCCGCGCCGCCGACCGGGGCGACGTCGCACGCGTGGCGGTCGTGCCGTGACCGCCCTCGACCTCCCGGCACCCCCGACCGCGCCGGTCCGCAACTTCGTGGACGGCCGGTTCGTCGAACCCGACGCCGCGGCCTGGCAGCACGTCGACCCGGCGACCGGGCGCGCCGACTTCACGGTGCCGATCGCGTCGGCCGCGGACGTCGACCGGGCGGTGCGCGCGGCCCGGCGGGCGTTCGACGAGGGGCCGTGGCCGCACCTGCCGCCGCGGGAGCGCAAGCTCGCCCTGCGCCCCCTCGCGGACCTGCTGCGCGCCCACGCCGACGAGCTGCACCACCTGCAGACCCGTGACAACGGCATCCCGATCACGTTCGGCAGCTCCTACCGGATGTCGGCGCGCATGGCCGCCGACATCGTCGAGTACCACGTCGGCTGGATCGACAAGCTCGGCGGCGCGGCACCGCCCCCGTTCAGCGCGGACACCCCCACCCAGGCGCTCGTGCTCAAGGAGCCGATCGGGGTGGTCGGCGCGATCACCCCGTTCAACGGGCCGGTGCTGCAGTTCGCGCAGAAGGTGGCGCCCGCGCTGGCGGCCGGCTGCACGGTCGTGGTCAAGCCGTCGGAGTTCGCGTCCGGGGTGGCGCACCGCTACGCCGAGCTGATCGCCGAGCTGGACCTGCCGCCGGGGGTGTTCAACCTCGTCACCGGCCTCGGCGACACCGGCGCGGCGCTCGCGGGGCACCCGGGACTCGACAAGATCACCTTCACCGGGCGCCGCGAGGTGGGGGAGCGGGTCGTGGCCGGCGCCGGCACCCGCAGCGTGGCGCTGGAGCTGGGCGGCAAGAGCCCGAGCATCGTGTTCGACGACGTCCCCGACCTGGACGCGGCCGCCCGCACCGCGATGAGCCTCGTGTCGATGGGCCTGTCGGGCCAGGTGTGCTCGACCCAGACCCGCTCGCTCGTGCAGCGCGGGGTGTACGAGGCGTTCCTGGAGTCCGCGCGCGCCCAGACCGCGGACGTCCGCTACGGCGACCCGTTCGACCCGGCCACCACGTCGGCGCCGATCGTCACCCCGGCCGCGGCGCAGCGCGTGCTGCGGCTCGTGGACGGCGCCGTGGCCGACGGGGGCCGGCTCCTCACCGGCGGCGGACCGGCGACCCCGCCGGGTGCCGCCGCTGGCGGCAACTGGGTGGAACCGACCCTGATCGCCGACGTCGACCCGCGGATGCCGATCGCCGACGAGGAGGTCTTCGGCCCGGTGCTCGCGGTGATCCCGTTCGACGACGAGGACGAGGCGGTGCGCCTGGCCAACGGCTCCGCCTACGGCCTGTCCGCGGGCGTCTACACGGGCGACGTGGGGCGGGCGCTGCGCGTCGGACGCCGCCTGCGCACCGGCACCGTCGGCATCAACGGCCCGTTCGTGTTCACCCCCGGCACCCCGTTCGGCGGCTACAAGGCCTCGGGTGTGGGCCGGGAGGGCGGCCGCGAGGGCATCGAGGAGTTCCTCGAGACCAAGACCATCACCGTGCGCCTCGACTGACGCACGCCACCACGAGCAGGAGCATCCCGTGCAGCAACGTCACCTGGGCCGGGGCGGCCCGTCCGTCGGCGCCATCGGCTACGGCGCGATGGGGCTGTCCGGCGTCTACGGCCCGAGCGCCGACGACGACGGCATCGCCACGATCCACCGCGCCCTCGACCTCGGCGTCACCCTGATCGACACCGCCGACGTCTACGGCGACGGCCACAACGAGCAGCTCGTCGGGCGCGCGCTCGCCGACCGGCGCGACCGGGCCGTGCTGGCCACCAAGTTCGGCGGCGGCCCCACCGAGCCGGGCGCGGCGCTCGGGAGGCCGGACCGGGTCCGCGGCTTCCTGGAGGCCAGCCTGGGGCGGCTCGGCGTCGACCACGTCGACCTCTACTACCTGCACCGCGTCGACCTGGACACGCCGATCGAGGACACCGTGGGCGCGATGGCCGAGCTCGTGGCGGAGGGCAAGATCCGGCGCATCGGGCTCTCCGAGGCCGGCCCGGACACGATCCGCCGCGCGCACGCCGTGCACCCGGTCTCCGCCCTGGAGACGGAGTACTCGCTGTTCAGCCGCGAGCCCGAGCGCGAGCTGCTCGCGCTCACCCGCGAGCTGGGCATCGCGTTCGTCGCCTACAGCCCGCTCGGGCGCGGAGCGCTGACCGGCGCGATCACCAGCAGCGCCGACCTACCGGCCGACGACTGGCGCCGCGGCGCCCCGCGCTTCGGCGAGGCCCACCTCGACACGAACCTGCGCATCACCCGGGCGCTCGCCCCGATCGCCCAGGACCGCGGGGTGACGCTGCCGCAGCTCGCCCTCGCCTGGCTCCTGCACCAGGGCGAGCACGTGATCCCGCTCCCGGGTACGCGCAGCACCGCGAACCTCGAGCGCAACGCCGAGGCGGTCGCGATCGAGCTGACCAGTGCCGACCTGGCCGCGATCGACGCGGCCGCCCCGCCGGGAGCGGCAGCGGGGGACCGGTACCCGTCCGAGTTCGTCGCCGCGCTGAACGCCTGAGCCCGTGCTGATCGGATTCGCCGGGCTCGGGCGGATGGGCGGGCCGATGGCCGCCCACCTCGCGCGGGCCGGACACACCGTGCTGGGCTTCGACCCGGTTGCCGCGCCGTCCGACGGCGTGCGGGCCGCCGGGTCGGCGGCGGAGCTGGCGGGCGCCGCGCTGTCCATCAGCATGCTGCCCGACGCCGCGGCGACCCGGGGCCTGCTCGTCGACGACCTGCTCCCGGCCGTCGAGCCCGGGCACGTGCACGTCGTCATGGGGACCGTGGGGCCGGACGCGGTCCGCTCGCTCGCAGCCGCTGCGGCCGGGCGGGGCGCGGTCGTCGTGGACGCCCCGGTGTCGGGCAGCGTGGCCCACGCCGGGTCCGCGCAGCTCACCACGATGGTCGGTGGCACCGCCGAGCAGTTCGCGTACGTCCGGCCGGTGCTCGCGGCGATGACCCGGCTGCAGCACCACACCGGTGCGGTCGGTTCGGGACAGGCGGCGAAGCTGGCCGTCAACGCCGTGCTCGCCGCGCTCAACCACGCGGTGGCGGAGGCGATGCTGCTGGCCGAGGCCGGCGGGCTCGACGCGGGCGTCTTCTACGACGTGCTGCGCACCAGCGCGGCGGGCGCCCCGTACGTCGAGTACAAGCGGGAGGCGTTCCTCGCGCCCGACGCGGCCGGGGTCGCCGCCCCGGTGTCGCTGATCCGCAAGGACGTGCGGCTCGCGCTCGACCTCGCCGCCGCGCACGACCTGCAGCTGCCGGTCGCCGAGTCCGTCGCCGCGGGGCTCGACGGCGCCGCCGCGGCCGGGCTCGCCGAGCAGGACATGGCACGTGTGCTCACCGCGCTGCGCGCGCAAACCGGGAGGATGGCCCCATGACGTCCGATGCCGAGCGGGTGCGCGCGCTGGAGGACCGGCGCTACGCCGCCGTCGTCTCCGGCGACTTCGACGCCTTCGCCGCGCTCGCCCACCCGGAGCTCGCCTACACGCACTCGAACGGCGAGCTCGACGACCTCGACTCCTACCTGGCCAAGTGCCGCTCCGGCCACTACGTCTACCACCGCATCGACCACCCGGTGGACCGGATCGTCGTCACCGGCGACACCGCGGTCGTCATCGGCGAGATGCACTCCGAGCTCACGGTGGGCGGGGTCGAGAAGACGCTCGCCAACCGCTCGCTCGCGGTGTGGGTGCGCGCCGACGGGGACTGGCGGTTGCTGGCCTACCAACCGACCGTCCTGCCGCCCGGCGGTGTACACCGGTCCGGTCGGTAGGTCTCGACTCGCCAGCAGAGGACGATGGGCATGAACCAGCCACGGCGAACCGTCAGCGAACCCGACAGCGGGAACGGCGGCCCCTTCGACGAACCCGGACCCGGGCCGGGCCGCGCTTCCGAGCTGTTCAGCGAGGAGCGCTCCGCCGAGGTCGTGGCGGCCAGCTTCGCCGACACGCCCGACCCGCGGCTGCGCACCATCCTGGTGTCCTTGGTCGAGCACCTCCACGGGTTCGTCAAGGACGTCCAACTGACCGAGGCCGAGTGGGCGAAGGCCATCGCGTTCCTCACCGCGACCGGGAAGATGTGCTCCGGCACCAGGCAGGAGTTCATCCTGCTCTCCGACGTCCTCGGCGCCTCGATGCTGGTCGAGACGATCAACAACCGGGCCGGCGGGACGGTGACGGAGTCGACCGTCGAGGGACCGTTCCACATGGTCGAGTCCCCGCGGCGCGAGCTCGGCGTGAACATCGCCGAGGACGGCAAGGGGGAGCCGTGCCTGGTGACGGGCACGGTCACCGGACCGGGCGGGACCCCCGTGCCGGGCGCTCTCGTCGACGTCTGGCAGGCCAACGCCGAAGGCTTCTACGACGTCCAGCAGCCCGGCGTGCAGCCCGAGCTGAACCTGCGCGGGCTGTTCACCGCGGATGACGAGGGCCGGTTCTGGTTCCGCACGATCGTGCCGCGCTTCTACCCGATCCCGGTCGACGGCCCGGTCGGCCGGCTCCTGCAGGCGACGTCGCGACACCCGTACCGCCCCGCCCACATGCACTTCGAGGTGACCGCGCCCGGGTTGCGGACGCTGACGACGCACCTGTTCGTCGAGGGAACGCCCTACATCGACTCCGACGCGGTCTTCGGCGTGAAGCAGAGCCTCGTTCGCGAGTTCCCCACGGTCGATGATCCGGAGCGGGCGGCCGAGGTGGGGTTGCCCAACCCGTTCCGGACCGTCCACTTCGACGTCGGGCTCCGGGCCGGCGACGACGGCGAGGCGTGATCCCGGGTCATGCGGTCGTTCTCCTATGACGCGCTCCCGATGCGGGTGCGGTTCGGTGCGGGGTCCGTGAGCGCGCTGGCGGGGGAGGTCGCCCGCCTGGGTCTGCGGCGGGTGCTGGTCCTGTGTTCTCCCGAGCAGACCGGGACGGGCGAGTTGATCGCCGAGACCCTCGGTGAGCTGTCGGCCGGGGTGCACGCCGAGGCCCGGATGCACGTTCCGGTCGAGGTCGCCCGCCGCGCGCGCGAGCGCGCCGTCGAGCTCGGCGCGGACGGTTGTGTCGCAGTCGGTGGCGGCTCGGCGGTCGGTCTGGGCAAGGCCATCGCGCTCGAACACGGCCTGCCCGTCGTCGCAGTGCCGACCACCTACGCGGGCTCGGAGATGACGCCGGTGTGGGGGCTGACCGAGGACGGGCGGAAGCGCACCGGCAGGGACCCGCGAGTGCTCCCGGCCGCCGTCGTCTACGACCCCGAGCTGACCGTGGGACTGCCGGTCGGGGTGACGGTGACCAGCGGGCTCAACGCGATCGCCCACGCGGTGGAAGCGCTGTACGCGCCCGATGCCTCGCCGATCATCTCGCTGATGGCGCAGGAGGGGATACGCGCGCTCACCGGCGCGCTCCCGACCCTCGTCGATCACAGCACCGACCTCGATGCGCGCACGGAGGCGCTCTACGGGGCCTGGTTGTGCGGCGCCTGCCTCGGCGCGACGACGATGTCGCTGCACCACAAGCTCTGCCACGCCCTCGGCGGCACCCTCGACCTACCGCACGCCCCCACGCACGCCGTCGTGCTCCCGCACGCGCTGGCCTACAACCAGCACGCGGCCCCGCAGGCGGCGGCCGCAATCGGCCGCGCCATCGACTCCGCCGACCCGGCCCGCGGTCTCTGGGACCTGGCCGGCCGGCTCGGAGCGCCACGCGCGTTGGTGGATCTCGGTATGGCCGAGGCCGACATCGACCGCATCGCCGAGCAGGTGGTCGCCAACCCCTACGCCAACCCGGCGCCGGTCACCGCGGACGGGGTCGCGGCACTCCTGCGCGCTGCGTGGGCCGGCGAGCCGCCCGGTGGGCTGGACGAGTAACGGGCGTGCACGCCGTGGGGCGTCGGTGCACATGGCCGGCGGCGTGTTTCGTGCCGGGAAGGTGTGCACGGCGGCCGCCGGGACCCCGGCACTAGATCGAGTTCGGCCCTTACCGCGGCTGGGTGGCGTGCTGTCACCGGGCCCGTTCCGGGTCGCGAGCATGATCCGGAGTATCGGTTCCCTACTGCTGCGGTGACAGCCGTGGGCAACCGATACTCGCGATCTTGGTGGGCATGATCCGCTGTATCGGGCGTCCAAGGTTGCCGGCAGAGCCATGGGTAACCGCCAGTTCGGATCATGGTCGTCCGACTGGCGCGGGTCCCGGCTTCTGTTGATCGGTTCCCGTCGGGTCGGCAGGGTCGGAGAACCTGCCGGTGGGCGCGCCGTTCCCGGCTCGGGCCTCTCGGCGCTCGCCCCCGTTGCCGGCATCTCGCGTGTTCGCCCGGGTTCTCGTCGGCCCATTCGGCTGTGGGGGGTGGCCGGGTTGGGTCAACTACCGAGTTCCGTGGTGCGTGGGCGGCCGTCCCCGACGCGGGGGCACGGCGGTGGGGGACGAGACCGCCGCGGTCTGGTGCCACGCAACCGGCGGTGGTCCCGACCCTCACCCCCAGCTCACGCCCGCACGGTCAGGCGAGACCAACAGGGACGAGGCGGTCCGCGTTGAGGTCCATGATGGGCAGGAATGGGACCTGAGGTGCATGGGTGCGGCTCATGTCCCGATTCCCGTGATCATGCCCGATTGGCAGGGGTTGCTCGGAGTGGGAACGGGACCACAGCCGGTTGCCTGGCACCCAGGTCGGGCGCTCTTCGGGACCGCCGTGCCCCGCGTCGGGGACGGCCGCCCGAGCAACCACAGAATTCGGTAGTTGACCCAACCCAGCCATCTCCACGAGGGGTGGGGAGGGGCGAATCGGCTCGCCACACCAGCAGCCGCGGGCGGACAGGTGAGGCAGGGAGGCCCGAGCCGGGGACGGCGCGCCCGCCGAAACCGCTGGCCACCACAACGGCACCACCAGGGCACCGGCTGCGTTCCGCGGAACGCACAAGAGCCCAGGGCACAGGCTGCGTTCCGCGGAACGCACAAAGCCCGGAGCGCTGCTGGCGGCCACGCACCTCGTGCCGGCCGACGCGACCGGCGTGCGGCCACGCGCCCCGTCGACCGGGTGCGCCGCCAGACGACACCGCGCGCGGGCCGATCACGGTGCCAGCGCCGGCCCCTATGCGCTCGCCGTGAGGGTGGGACGGGCGGACGAGTCGCCGGAGTGCCCGTCCGGCGCCGTGTCGAGCACCATCTTCAGGGCGAGACCGGCGTAGAACTCGCCGAGCTGCTCGGGCGAGTCGGGGCCGTCCAGCCGGTACCAGCGGACGAGGTCGATCCCGAGCGACAACATGCCGCGAACCACGCGGTTCACGTCCACCGGCGCGAACGTGCCGTCGGTGACGCCGCGGGCGACGGCGGCGCGGAAGACCTCGTTGGTGCGGTGCCGCAGCTCGCGGATCTCGTCGTAGTGGTCGGGGGCCAGTGCGTTGAGCTCGTACTGGCAGACGCGCGCGGCGACGTGGTGACGCGCGTGCCAGGCCGTGTACCTGGCGATGAGGACGCGCAGCCGCTCCGCCGCCCCGGCCACCGAGTCGATCTCCGGCCCCTGCACGTGGGCGAGTGCGCGCTCGTGGCCGATCCGGACGATCTCGTGGAGCACGAGCTCCTTCGATGGGAAGTGCACGTACAGCGCGGCCGGGCTCAGCCCGACCCCCGCTGCGATGTCGCGGGTGGTGGTCGCGTGGAACCCGTTGGCGGCGAAGCAGCGGACCGCCGACGTCAGCAGTCGACGGGGGACGTCCCCGAACTCGTCGCCCCACAGGTCGGGCGAGTGGTCCTGCAGCCGGGGGTCGTCCTCCAGCTCCTGGGGCGTGAAGCGGGCCTGCCGTTTCGCCATGCCGAGACGTCCCTTCCTGCCCTTCCGGGCCGATCCTAGCTCCGGGCGGGCGCCGGCTCCGGCGACGAAGGGGTGGTCGGCGGCGGTGGGCCCGGTGTGCGCCTTGACACACCTACTCTCTCAGATGACTATGCGCTTAGTCAGCAGTAGACCTCGCCGACCACACCTCGAAGCGGAGGACCGTTCGATGACGAACGCGAAGGACCTGCTGCACGAGACCGCGACCAGGAAAGCCGTGGTACGGCTGCTGCCGGTGCTCGGCATCGCGTACTTCATGTCCTACGTCGACCGCACCAACATCGCGCTCGCGAAGACGGCTCTGGAAGCCGACATCGGGCTCAGCGCGGCGGCCTACGGGCTGGGTGCAGGCCTGTTCTTCCTGAGCTACGCACTCCTCGAGGTGCCGAGCAACCTGGTCCTCTACCGGGTCGGTGCCCGGCTGTGGATCAGCCGGATCGCGGTGACGTGGGGCGCCGTCTCGGCCGCGATGATGTTCGTGCAGGACGAGTGGTCCTTCTACCTGCTGAGGCTGCTGCTCGGGGCGTCGGAGGCGGGGCTCTTCCCCGCCCTGATGTACCTGGTCACGGTGTGGTTCTCCCAGAAGCACCGCGTCACGGTCGTCGGGCTGATCTACACCGCACCCTGCATCGCGATCTTCATCGGGTCGCCCATCGGTGGGGCGCTCATGGAGCTGGACGGCCTGGGCGGCCTGCAGGGGTGGCAGTGGATGTTCCTCGTGGAGGGCCTCGCCACCGTTGTCGTCGGCGCCGTCGTGTGGTTCGCGCTGCCCAACCGGCCGGTCGACGCCAAATGGCTCACCGAGGAGGAAGCGGCGGCGCTCACGGAGCGGGCCGCAGGCGACGCGGCCTCGTCGCAGAGCGGGCACAGCCGGCTCCGCCTGGCGTTCGGCCGCCCCGCGGTTCTCCTGCTCGCCGGCATCTACGTCATCAACCAGGCGATCAGCTCGGGGGTGGGGTTCAACTTCCCGGCGCTGCTGCAGTCGCTCGGCCTGAAGAGCCCGTTCCTCATCGGCGTCGTGGCGGGCGGCGGGGGCATCGCCGGGCTCGCTGGTGTCCTGTTCTTCCCGTGGCTGGCGCGCCGCTACCACCGCGAGGTCGTGCTGATCGGGGTGTGCGCGGGCGCCGGCGTGCTGGTCATGACCGGCCTCCTGTTGTCCACCAACCCGGTGCTGAGCGTCGGCCTGGTCTTCCTGGCGAACTTCTTCGCCCTCGGCACCCTGCCGTTGTTCTGGTCGGTGGCGATGGCTCGCATGTCGGGCCTCGTCGCGGCGGCCGGGCTCGCCTTCATCAACACCGTCGGGATCACCGGCGGGTTCGTCGGCCCCTACGTCTACGGGCTCGTCGAACAGGAGACCGGCAGCCTCATCGCGCCGTACTACGTCATCGTCGCCGTCGGCTGCGTCGGTCTCGCACTGGTGCCCGCGCTCGCGGTTGCCATGCGTCGCGAGCGGAACCACGATCGCGCCGGCGCGGCATCCGTGCCCGGATCGGTCTAGGACCACGACGAAGGAGCATCAGGATGGGGCGAGGACGGTTGACGGCCGGCGAGCCGACGGTCGTGCTGGACGGGTATTCCTACCTGGAGTGCCCGCGGTGGCGTGACGGCAGGCTGTGGGTCTCGGACTTCTACACCAACCAGGTCGTGGCCACCGACTGCCGCGGCACCACCGAGGTCGTTGCCGAGGTGCCCGGCCAGCCGTCCGGGCTCGGCTTCCTGCCCGACGGGCGGGCGCTCATCGTGTCGATGCGCGATCACCGCATCCTCGTGCGCAGCGGGTCGGGCGGGCTCTCCGAGCACGCCGACCTGTCCGGCGCCGTCACCGGAGTGCTCAACGACATGATCGTGGACGAGCGGGGTCGCGCCTACGTGGGCAACTTCGGCTTCGACCTCATGGGCGGCGCCGCCCTGCGCTACACCACGCTCACCCGGGTCGACCCGGACGGCACGGTCAGCACCGTGGCCGAGGACCTCGGGTTCCCCAACGGCATGGTGATCCTCGACGGGGGAGTCCTGGTCGTCGCCGAGACCTTCGCCGGGCGGCTGACCGCCTTCGACATCGACGAGGACGGCGGGCTGCGCAACCGGCGGGTGTGGGCGCAGTTCGGGGAGGCCCCGCAGACCGAGGACGTCGGGGAGGCCGTGCAGCGGCTCCAGGTCGCTCCCGACGGAATCTGCGCGGACGCCGAGGGTGCGATCTGGGTGGCCGACGCCGTCGGTTCCCGCGTGATCCGGGTCCGCGAAGGCGGCGAGATCATCGACGAGATCGCCCCCGGGACCGGGGTCTTCGCCTGCATGCTCGGCGGCGACGACGGCCGCACCCTGTTCCTGTGCGCGGCACCCTCGTTCCCCGAGCACGAACGCAGGCCCGTCCGCGAGGCCCAGCTGCTGGCCGTCCACGTCGACGTCCCGCACGCCGGGCTGCCCTGACCCCGACCGATCCGTCCGCGAACAGGAGGCACCATGGAGGTGTCCTGCGCTTTCCCGACCGCACTCGACTCGCCGGACAACATCGTTCTGGCGGAACGCCTCGGCTACGCCCGGGCCTGGGTCTACGACACGCCTCAGCAGAGCCCCGACGTGTGGATGACCCTCGCGCTGGCGGCCGAACGGACCGAGCGGATCGGGCTCGGCCCCGGCGTCCTGGTCCCGAGCCTGCGCCACCCGATGGTGAACGCAGCCGCGACCGCCACCCTCGCCGCCCTCGCCCCCGGCCGGGTCGCCGTCTCATTCGGCACGGGCTTCACCGGGCGCCGGGCCATGGGGTACCGCGCGATCACGTGGTCGTACATGGAGTCCTACATCCGCGCGTACCGGGGGCTGCTCCGCGGCGAGGTCGTCGAGTGGGAGGGCGCGCAGATGCAGATGCTGCATCCCGACGGGCACGCCCCCGCCCGGCCCGTCGACGTCCCCGTTCTCGTCGGCGCGCTCGGACCCAAGGGCCACGAGGTCGCCCGCGAGCTAGGTGACGGGCTCTACGTGACGCTGCAGCTCCCGGAGTTCATGAGCGAGTACTCGTGGGTGCCCTACCTGGCGTGGGGCACGGTGCTCGACGAGGGGGAGGCGTCGGACTCCGACCACGCTCGCGTCGCAGGCGGCCCCGGCTGGGCCCTTGCCTACCACGGCGCCTACGAGTTCGGTGGCCCCGACGCCGTGCGCACGCTCCCGGGTGGGGAGGAGTGGATGGGCGTCGTGGAGAAGGCGCCCCTCGAGCAACGGCACCTGGCGGTCCACACCGGTCACTGCGTCCACCTCAACGAGGCCGACCGGGCGGCGTGGGACGCGGGCGGCCACGCGATGCTCCAGGACGTGACGATCAGCGGCACCCGCGATCGGGTCCGGCGCCGCCTCGACGAGCTCGCCTCCCACGGGGTCACCGAGCTCGTGTTCCAGCCCTGCGGACCTGACCCGGGTGCCGAGCTCGAGAAGTTCCTCGAGGCGGCGACGTCCTGATTGGAGGTCCGGGTCGGTCCGTAGCGGGACCGCGCACGGGGTCGAACCGTTGACGGTCGGCTTGCGAACACGCCGGTGTGAGCCTGTCGCTGATTCCCGGTCCGCCTGCGGCCTCGGGCCTGACGCCCGAGGTGGGCACAACCGCCGAGGACGTGGTGCAGCGGTCGGCCGACCGCGGCGCGTCGGCGGACGACCCGGACGGTGGGCCGGCGAGACGCGGCCCCGCCGACCGGTGGTACCGAGCGATGGGGGCGGCGTTGATCGCGTGCCTGGTCGGGTGCGCCACGGTGGCGAGCGGTTTCGACGCGGGCGAGCCCGCGCTTCGTCCGCCAGCCCCGGCCGTCGCAGCGCCGGTGCACGTGCAGGTGCTGCAGTTGAACCTCTGCGGCAGCGGGTTCGCGGGCTGCTACACCGGCCGTTCGACGGCCGAGGCGGCGGCGGTGATCCACGTCGAGCGGCCCGACGTGGTCACCCTGAACGAGGTCTGCCACGGCGACGTGCCGGTGCTGCAGCGAGCGCTCGCCGACGTGGTGCCCGGCGGCGTGGTCACTTCCGCATTCCACGCGGCGCTCGACGGGGCCACCGGGGAGGCGGTCCGCTGCCGCAACGGCCAGGAGTACGGCATCGGGATGGTCTCCCGATGGCCGACCCCGTCCGGGGCGGCCGCCGGCGGGGGGATCTACCCGATCCAGGACGAGCAGAGCTCGGAGGGGCGGGCATGGCTGTGTCTGGACGGCGTCGCCACCTCGGCCGTCGCCGTCTGCACCACGCATCTGGCCCACTCCGAGCGGGAGGTGGCGGGTGCCCAGTGCAGGTACCTGTTCGGCACGATCATCCCGCAGGTGCGGGCGCGGGACGGGGCCCCGCCGGTGGTGCTGGGAGGTGACCTGAACCTCGGCTCCGGCAGCAGCCCGGACCTCGAGTCCTGCCTGCCGGCCGGTTCCGCGGACGCCGACGACGGCGGCGTGCAGCACGTCGTGGCGACGCCCGAGCTCGTCGTCGACAGCTCCCGCACGATCGACATGCGCGGAGCCACCGACCACCCGGCCCTGCTCGTCACGCTCGCCTTCCAGGAACCTTCCGGGAAGACTGATGTGAACCGGATGCTGAGTCGCGGCGAAGACCGTGTGTGAGGAGCCTCGTGGTTGGTGCCGACGCACAAGGTGGGCGCAACCGCCGGGAGCCGCCTCCGTCGAGGTCCGCTGCCGTTGGGTCACCGCGCCCGCCCGGTGACGTGACCGACGTGGAGCTGGTCCGCGGGGTGGCCGCGGGATCGTCGTCGGCTCTCGCCGACCTGTACGACCGATGGGGGAAGCGGGCGTACTCGCTGGCTCGTCGGGTCTGCGCGGACGAGGGCCTGGCCGAGGACGTGGTGCAGGAGGCGTTCGTGGCGGTGTGGCGCGATCCCGGCCGGTTCGACGCGGAGCGGGGCAGCTTCGGCACGTGGCTGTTGACGTTGGTGCACCACAAGGCGGTGGATGCGGTACGACGGGAGAGCGCGGCTCGCCGCAGGGGGGAGCGGGTCGAGGACGACCCCGCGACCGGGCAGTCGGTCGCGCCGGGCGCCGACCAGGCCGCGATCGACGCCGTCGCGGCCGGTCAGGTCCGGGACGCGCTCGCGCAGCTGTCCGGCCCGCAGCGCCAAGCGCTGGCGTTGGCCTACTACGGTGGCTACACCCAGAGCGAGGTCGCGCTGATGACCGGCGTGGCGGTGGGGACGGTGAAGTCGCGCATGTTCACCGGTCTGCGGCGGCTGCGGGACCTGCTCGGGCCTTCGCTCGACGACCCGGCCGGCAACGCCGATGATGTGCAGGATGCTCGGGGGTCGTGGTGAGCGGCGTGGACGACACCTGCCGGCGTAGCGAGGACGCCGTGGCGTTCGCGCTGCACGCACTCGAACCCGACGAGGAAGCAGCGCTGCGCGAACACCTCGCCGGGTGCGCGTCGTGCCGGGCGACCGTCGCCGACACCGAGCTCACCGCCGCCGCGTTGGCCGCAGCGGTCGAGCAGGTCGACCCGCCGGCCAGGTTGCGCGGGAACATCCTCGCCCAGGCGGCGCGGACCCCCCAGACCGGCCGCGATCCCACACCCGATGCGACCTACTCCACCGGTTACCGCCGTCCCGCCGGGCAGGACGTCGCCGGAGCTCGCCCCCCGACCGACCCGGCCCGATCGGCAACCCGGTCGGGCGGGGGTTCTGGTCCTCGGCGGTCGCAGGCCGGTGCCGAGCCCCAGCGCGGGCGCGGGACGAGCGGCCCGGGACGACGTAGGCGCCGGCTCGTGGTGGCCGCGCTCGCGCTGGTCGCGGTGGTGGCCGTGGCGGGCGTCGGTGGGCTCGCGGCGTACACGGTGCAGCTGCAGCAACAGCGCGACGCGCAGATCGCGCAGTCGCAGGCCCTGGCCGACGTGCTCACCCAGGTCGATCGCCCCGGAACCAGCCACGCCACGCTGAGCACCAGCGACGGCCGGCCGGTCGGCGCAGTCGTCGCGGGCACGTCCGCGCGGACGGTGGTCACCGCGGGTCTGCCGGCCAACGACGCCGCCACCAGCATCTACGTGCTGTGGGGCGTGAGCACCGACGCCGCCCCGGAGCCGATCGGCACGTTCGACGTCGCCGACGGTGCACCCGGCCCCGGCGTGCACCAGCTCGGTCCGGCCGCCGGGGAACAGCCGTTCATCGGTTATGCGGTCTCGCTCGAGCCCGGCCGGGTCGCACCGGCCGCACCCACGATCGTGGTGGCCAGCGGTCAGGTGCAGAGCTGACCACCGGTCCGCCGCCGGCGACCGTCCGAGCAGATTCGGCGGAGGATCGAACCGAAAGCGCGCGTGCCGCGAACACCGTGCATGAGCGCCACCGTGACCCGGTCCGAGCCCGCCCCACCGGGAGCGGGGGTCCCACGCCTCCCGGCCGCGGTGGTCGGGGTGCTGGCGGTGGCCGCGGCGGTGGGCTTCGGGCATCTGGTGGCCGGGGTCGTCTCGCCGGCGTCGTCACCGTTCCTGGCGGTGGGGGACACGGTGATCCGGTTCTCCCCACGGACCCTCACCGAGTTCGCCAAGACCACCTTCGGGGTGGCGGACAAGCCGATCCTGCTGGCCGGGATGGCAGTGGTGATCGTGGCCGTGGCCGCGGGCGCCGGGCTCGCGTCCCGCCGCCGCAGCACCCCGGGCGTGGTCGTGGTCGCGGTCCTGGGAGTGCTCGCCCTCGCCGCGGTGGTGTCCGCCCCGGTGTTCGCCCCAGCTGATCTCGTCGCGCCGGTCGTCGCGCTGGTGGTCGGCTCGGCGGTGTTCACCGGGCTGCATGCGATCGCCGTGCGCTCCTACCGGCCGGTCGACCCCGGCGCCCGCACCGACGGTGGTGCCGGTGCGGGACCGTCACGGCGCAGCGTGCTGATCGGCTCATCGGCCGCGGTCACCGTGGCATCGCTCGGCGCCGGCGCGGGTGGGCTGCTGTTCAGTGGGGTGGGCGACTCGCGGCAGCGGGTCACCGAGCAGCTGGCCCGGCTGCGGCTGGTCGAGCGGGCGCCGGCGATCCCCGCGGGGGCGGCGTTCCCCGAGCTGGGCACCCCCACCTTCATCACCCCGAACCGGGACTTCTACCGGATCGACGTGGCGCTGCGGGTGCCCGCCCAGCGCGCGCAGGACTGGTCGATGCCGATCCACGGCATGGTCGACAACCCGTTCACGCTGACGTTCGACGACCTGCTCGCCCGGCCGCTGGTCGAGCGCACGATCACGATGACGTGCGTGTCCAACCCGGTCGGCGGGGACCTGATCTCGACGGCGAACTTCGTCGGGGTCGAGCTGAGGGACCTGCTGCTCGAAGCCGGGGTGCGGCCGGGGGCCGATCAGGTCTTCACCACGAGCATCGACGGCTGGTACACCGGGACGCCCACCGACGTGCTGCTCGAACCCGGCCGCGGTGCCCTGCTCGCGATCGGCATGAACGGCGAAGCTTTGCCGCCGGAGCACGGGTTCCCGGTGCGGATGGTCGTGCCCGGCCTCTACGGCTACGTCTCGGCCACCAAGTGGGTCGTCGACATGGAGGTCACCACCTTCGACGCCGCACCCGGCTACTGGCTCGAACGCGGCTGGGCGCAGAAGGCACCGATCAAGGTGCAGTCCCGCATCGACACCCCGCGCGGCTTCGCCACCGTCCCCGCCGGCCGCGTGACCGTGGCGGGGATCGCCTGGTCCCAGCCCACCGGCATCAGCCGGGTGGAGGTCCGGATGGACGGCGGCCCGTGGCGCGGGGCGGAGCTCTCGGCCGAGGTCGGTGGCGACACCTGGCGGATGTGGCGGACCGAGTTCGAACTGACCCCCGGCAGCCACACCGTGCAGACCCGCGCCACCGATCGCAACGGCGTCACCCAGACCGAACAGCGCGCCGACCCGATCCCCGACGGCGCCTCCGGCTGGCCCGCCACCATCTTCACGACCGCCTGATATCCGCGCGCGATCGAATTCCGATGGGTGAGTCGGAACAGCCGCCGCTCGCGTTATCGATCCGTTACCGGTATCGGTGAACCGTTCGGATCGCGGCACCGAACGCTCTACGAGCCCGGCCCATCCGGGGATGCTTTTCCGAAGGAGATTTCTGTGCGCATCAACCGAGTCGGCGCTCTCGGCGCCCTGGCCGCACTGACCCTCACCCTGGCTGCTTGCGGCGGCGGTGCGGAGGGAACGGCATCCGGTGCACCGGCCGCGCCGATGACCCCGGCGCCGGCCGCAGCCGCCGCGGACGGCGTGACCACCAACGAGGACGTGTTCGGCCCCGCCTGCTCCCAGCTCCCACAGGGGGAGGCGCCCGGGTCGCTGAACAACATGGGCCCGCAGCCGGTGGCCAGCGCCGCCAGCACGAACCCGCTGCTCACCACGCTCGTCACCGCGGTCGGGAAGGTCGACGGGCTCGCCGACACCCTCAACTCGCAGGAGGCGATCACCGTCTTCGCCCCCTACAACGGCGCGTTCGACGAGGTCAAGAAGGCGCTGGGCAACAGGGCGTTCAACGAACTGCTGGGTGACCAGCAGCAGCTCGGCGGGTTGCTGTCCTACCACGTCGTGCCCAAGCGCTACGACGCCGAAGGCCTCGCCGAGGCCAAGACGGTGACCGAGCTGGCAGGCGGGCAGGTCACCATCGGTGGCACCGCCGCGGCCCCCACCATCACCGACGGTCAGGGCAATACCGCCAACGTCCTGTGCGGCAACATCCCGACCGACAACGCCACCGTGTTCGTCATCGACAAGGTCCTCATGCCCGCAGGCTGACCGCCTTGTGAGCGGGATCGGTGAATCCCGCACGAAACCCGCGCAGGGGCGGTCGATTTCAACGGGCCGCCCCTGCCGGCTCCAGTTCTCCCGAATCGCATCGTGATCGGCGATGAACACCGGAAGATTTGATACCAGATCGAAGAGAGGCACACTCATGTCGCAAACTCCCGGCTCGCGCGTCCGCGCCAGCCGTCACCCGGTCCAGCTCGCCGCGGCCATCGTGGGCGGGGTGTTCCTGCTGGTCGGCATCCTCGGGTTCGTCCCCGGCGTGACGGCCGGCTACGACCAGCTGTCGTTCGCCGGCCACGGATCCGGCGCGCTGCTGCTGGGCCTGTTCGCGGTGTCGATCCTGCACAACATCGTGCACGCAGGCTTCGGCGTCGCCGGGCTCGTGCTCGCCCGCACCTTCGGCGGTGCCCGCAACTTCCTGATCTACGGCGGCGTCGTCTACGCCGTCCTGTGGGTCTACGGACTGGTGATCGACCACGACAGCGCCGCCAACTTCGTCCCGGTCAACACCGCCGACAACTGGCTGCACCTGGCCCTGGCCATCGGCATGATCGCCCTCGGGGTGCTCCTCGGCCGAGGCCGCGCCGCCGACACCGTCTGAACGCCGCCCCGGGGTACAACTGGTCCAGAATGCCCAGAGGTTGCCGATCGGCGGAGGAGCCTCGCCATGGTCGAAGTCCTGCTGTTCCACCACGTCCAGGGACTCACGCCCGGTGTCGTCGAGCTCGCCGACCGTCTCCGCGCCGCCGGTCACACCGTCCACACCCCCGATCTCTACGGCGGCCGCACCTTCCCCTCGATCGAGGAGGGCGCGGCGTTCAGCCAGGGCGAGGTGGCGCCGGACTTCGCCGCGCTGGCCAACGCCGCAGCCGCCGACCTCCCGTCCACGCTCGTCTACGCCGGAATCTCCTGGGGGGTCGTGCAGGCCCAGCGGCTGGCCCAGACGCGGACGGGGGCGGCCGGCGCGATCCTGATGGAGTCCTGCCTGCCGATCACCGGCGAGTGGGCGGTCGGTCCCTGGCCCGAGGGCGTCCCCGTGCAGATCCACGGGATGGACGCCGACGAGTACTTCGCAGGCGAGGGCGACATCGACGCAGCCCGAGAGATCGTGGACGAGGTCGGCGCGGCTGCCGAGTTGTACCTCTACCGCGGCGACGAGCACCTGTTCGAGGACAGCTCACTCGCGTCGTACGACGCCGCAGCGACCACCTTGCTGACCGAGCGGATCGTGGAGTTCCTCGGGCGGATCTGACGGAGCCGACGTATGGATCTCTGAAAGTCGGCGCGGGCATCCATCCCGTCCGGACGCCTCTCAGGCGTTGGACAGGTCGGCGACCGGCTTTCCGTTGACGGCGTTCGACAGTTGCGGCACCAGCTGGTCCAGTGCGTACAACAGGGCCTTCGGGCCGCTGTAGGACAGCGCGCCGCTCAGGTTGGAATCGAACGTTGTGTAAAGGGCGCGGTCGCTCTGCACGACGTTCAGCCGGGCGAACACCGGGGACGCCGTCATCTGCTCCTTGGTGGCCCCGTTCACGAACAACAGATCGCGGTCCATCAGCGCCAGCCGCTCTTCGCTGAGGTCGCCCGTGTGCTCCTGCGCATCGAATCCGAGTGCGTCGAACAGCGCGCGCCGCGGATCGCCCTTGCCGATGAGGTAGTGACCACCGTTCTCCGGGCCGAAGTCCTCGACGAGGACCTTGCCGGCGAAGGCCGGGTTCGCTGCCTTGGCCGCGTCGATCTTGGCGTTCACCTCGTCGAGAAGGGCCTGCGCCTCGGCCTCCTTGCCCAGGGCCTTACCGGTGAGCAGCAGCTGGACGTGCCACGGGGTCTCCTCGTCCGGGTACTCGGCGGACTGGATCACCGTCGGCGCGATCTGCGAGAGCCGGTCGTAGGTGGGCTGGTCGACCGTTTCGTAGACGGCGAAGATGGCGTCGGGTTTCGCCGCGGCGACGGCCTCGTAGTCGATCCCGTCTCCGCCCATGGTGGCGACCCCCTTTCCGCCGGTGGCCTCCTGAACCCATGGGTAGTTGTTGTAACTGTCGAACCAGGCTCGCGTCACGATCGGGACGACGCCGAGCGAGAGCACGAAATCCTGGTCGTTCCAGCCGACGGTGACGACCCGAGCGGGATCCTTCGGTACCTTCGTCTCGCCGAACTTGTGCGAGATGGTGACCGTTTCCTGCAAGGGTGCAGTGGTCGTGGCCGAACTGCAGCCGGTCACCGTGACGATGGCGACGAGCAGTGCGACGAGTGCGGTGCCCAACCGGACCCGGCTGCCCGGGAACTTCCTGTTGTCTCTGCCGGAGAGGCCCGGGTGACTCGGTCGCATCAACGCTCCTTCGGAAAAGTTAGCTGAGGCTAGCATTACCTCGCAGGACGAGGTAGGCAGTGTGTAGCGGTCCGAGGCTCCGGGCCAATGGCGGCCGCAGTGATGTGGAGCACTGCTGTTGACGGGCCGCGTTCTTAGGCTAGGCTATCCTAAGATCAACTCGGCGAAAGGTGATCATGTCGCTCGTCATGTCCGAGGGGACGCTGCCTCCGGGGATCGCAGGGTCAGAGGGCGAGGGCGACGAGCCCTTGGATGTCGTCGGGGTGGGTTTCGGGCCGTCCAACCTCGGCCTCGCCATCGCGATCGAGGAGCACAACGCGGCGAGCCCGCGGCCCGTCCGAGCCGAGTTCGTCGAAGCCAAGGAACGGTTCGGGTGGCACACCGGGATGCTGCTTCCCGGCACCACGATGCAGATCTCCTTCCTGAAGGACCTGGCGACCCAGCGCAACGCGCGCAGCCGCTACAGCTTCGTCAACTACCTCGCCGAGCGGAACCGGCTCACCGAGTTCATCAACCACCAGACCTTCTTCCCGACCCGGCTCGAGTTCCACGACTACCTGTTCTGGGCGGCTGAGTCGGTGTCGGCCCTCGTGCGGTACGGCACCAAGGCGGTCGCGGTGCGGGACACCGGCCGGTGGCTCGAGGTGGAGACGGCCGGACCGGATGGCCCGGCCGTGCTGCGCACCCGGAACGTCGTGCTCGCCGGAGGCCTGACACCGCGGCTGCCGAGCGGGGTCGAGCCCTCGGTGCGCCAGTTCCACAACCACCGGTTGCTCGACCACCTCGACGAGCTCCCCGAGCTGCGACACCAGCGGTTCGTGGTGCTCGGTGCGGGTCAGAGCGCGGCAGAGGTCACGGAGTACCTGCACGACCGCTTCGGCGCTGCGGAGGTGCACGGGGTCTTCGCCCGCTACGGCTACAGCCCGGCCGACGACAGCCCGTTCGCCAACCGGGTCTTCGACCCCGCGGCCGTCGACGACTTCTTCGCAGCCGATCCCGCCGTGCGCAGGCAGCTGCTCGACTACCACCGGTCCACGAACTACTCGTGCGTCGACCTGCCGCTGATCCAGAGCCTGTACCAGCGCGAGTACGCCGAGCTGGTCTCCGGTGAGCGGCGGCTCTTCCTGCACGGCGCATCGAGCGTCAGCGCCGTGAAGGAGGAGCCGGACGGCGTGCGCGTGGAGATCGTCCACAACCCGACCCGGACGGTGACGGCGCTCGACTGCGACGCCGTCGTGTACGCCACGGGATTCGACCCGATGCCGCTCCGGGGCCTCCTCGCGGACGTCTGCGACCCGGACCAGCTGGACGACGAGCCGCACGTCACGCGCGACTACCGCCTGCAGGCCTCGGAACGGCTCTCGGGCGGCATCTACCTCCAGGGCGGCACGGAACACACCCACGGCCTGAGCTCCTCGTTGCTGTCGAACATCGCCGTGCGTTCCGCCGAGATCCTGGAGTCGATCACCGACTCGCTGCTGCCGGCCCGGGACTCCGCGTAGCCACCGATGCAGATCACTGGTTCACGAGTCCTGATCGGCGGGATCGTCCGCAACCGACGGTGGCTCACGCTCGGGTCGGCGATGTACGGGGCGCATCAGATCTGCGAGGCCCTGGTCCCGGTGGTCATCGGCGTGATCATCGACCGAGCGGTGGCGACGGGTGACGTCGCAGCGCTCGTCCTGTGGATCGCGGTGCTGGCCGTCCTGTTCGTGGTGCTGTCGCTGATGTGGCGGTTCGGCGCTCGGCTGCTCACCTACGCGGAGGCGGGCGAAGGCTGCACGCTGCGCGTGGAGGTCGCCGGGAAGATCCTGCAGCCGCGCGGCATACGCACCGATCTGCGGTCCGGCGAACTGCTCACGATCTCCAGCAGCGACGCCGACAACGCCTCCTACCTACTGGACTACATCCCCCGGATCGTCGCCTCCCTGACGGCCACGACCGTGTGCGCCGTCGCCCTGCTGACGATCAACGTTCCGCTCGGGCTCGGCGTGGTGCTGGGAACGCCGCTGGTGCTGCTGTTCCTGCACTTCAGCGCTCCGCTCATCACGCGCCGGATCCAGCACCAGCAGGAGACGGCCGGGCGGGCCGCCTCCGTGGCCACCGACCTGGTCTCGGGCCTGCGACCGCTGCGCGGTATCGGGGCGGAGACGGCAGCCGCCCGGCGCTACCGGGACGTGAGCAGGCGCTCGCTGCGGGCGACGCTCCGTGCGGCCCGCACCCAACGCGGCTTCGAGGGGGCCTCCGCGACGATCAGCAACCTGCTGGCCGCTGGGATCGCCATCGCCGCGGGCTGGTTGGCGCTGGACGGCGCGATCAGCGTCGGGCAGTTCGTCACGGTGATCGGGCTCGCCCAGTTCCTCATCGAGCCGCTCGCCCAGCTCACCGTCGTGCCCAGCTGGGTCGCCGAGGCCAGGGCATCGGCCAACCGCGTCGCGATGGTGCTGTCGGCCCCGGCGCTCGTGCCGGAGGGGCAGCGCTCGCTCGACGCCCCGCCCCACGGCCTCGACATCGTGGACCTGCGCTACGGGAGCATCGACGGGCTCGACCTCTCGGTGGCGCCCGGGGAGCTCGTCGGTGTCGTCGCGCCGCAGGCCGCCGATGCGGAGGCGCTGGTCACGGTGCTGTCCGGGCAGCTGCCGCCGGACGACTACCGCGGCACCATCGCGGTCGGCGGCACCGACCTGGCGTCCGTCGAGCACGGCGAGGCGCGCGCGGCACTGCTCGTCGAGCCGCACAACACCGACATCTTCACCGGCACCGTGCTCTCGAACATCACAGCGGCGTCGAACATCCTCGTGGACGACCCGCCGGCCGATCGCGCCTTCCTCGACGACGTTCTGCGGGCGTCGGCCGCTGCCGACGTCGTGGACACCCACGCCGGCGGGCTCGACACCGCGGTGTCGGAACGGGGTGCCAGCCTGTCCGGTGGCCAGCGGCAGCGGGTGGCCCTGGCGAGGGCGTTGCACGCCCGGCCGCCGGTACTGGTGCTGCACGACCCGACCACCGCTGTCGACTCGGTCACCGAGCACGCCATCGCGCGCGGGCTGTCCGCGCTGCGGCACGGATCACAGCGGCACGGCCCGGAGCACACCTTCACCACGGTGCTGGTGACGTGCAGCCCGATCCTGCTCGCCACCGCCGACCGGGTCGTCGTGGTCGACGGCGGCGTGGTTCGCGCCACCGGCACCCACGACGAGCTGGTGGAGCGCGACGGCGAGTACCGGAAGGCGGTGCTGCGCTGATGGACCTGCTACCCATCGCCGGGGCGCGCGAGTCCTGGTCGTGGCTCTTCGCCGAGCTGCGCAACCACCTCTCGCTCGCGGCGGGCACCCTCGGCGTCGGGGTCGTCGCGGCGGCCGCCGCCGTGCTGCCGGCGTACGTCTTCGGCGAGCTGGTCGACCGGGTCCGTGGTCAGGAGCCGTCGTCGTCGATCGTCACCATCTCGGTCGTCCTGCTCGTCGCCGCGGTCGTCGGCGGCATCTCCTCGGGGGCGGCGACGTACCTCACCAGCAGCCTCGGTGAGCGGGTGCTGGCCACGCTGCGCGAGCGCGTCGTGCAGCGGGCGTTGACGCTGCCGACCGCGATGATCGAGAAGGCCGGCAAGGGCGATCTGCTGTCGCGCATCGGCGACGACGTCAACACGATCGGCCGCGCCGTCACCGACGTGCTGCCGAAGGTCATCTCCTCGCTGCTGGTGGCGGTGCTCGGCATCGTCGCGATGACGGGACTGGACTGGCGGCTCGGGCTGGCCGGGCTGGCCGCGGTCCCGCTGTACGTCCTCGGCCTGCGCTGGTACCTGCCGCGGTCGGCCCCCATGTACGCCGACCAGCGCAAGGCGGTCGCGGCGCGGTCCCAGGCGTTGATGGAGAGCATGCTCGGGGCCAGGACCGTGCACGCCTACGGCCTGGAGCGGCGGCACCTCACCGAGATCGACGCCGCCGCGGTCCGCGCGCGGGACCTGTCGATCTCGATCGTCACGCTGTTCACCCGCTTCGTGGGGCGCACCAACCGGGCCGAGTTCGTGGGCCTCGCGGTGATCCTGGTCGTCGGGTTCGTGCTGGTCCGCGGGGGAATGGTCACGGTCGGTGCGGCCACAGCCGCCGCGTTGCTCTTCCACCGGCTCTTCGACCCGGTCGGCACGGTGCTGCACAGCTTCGACGAGGTGCAGTCGGCGGGCGCGGGCCTGGCTCGGCTGGTCGGGGTACTGGGCATCCGGGAGGAGGCCCCGTCCGCGCTGAAGGTGGCCCGCGTGCCGGCGGACTCCTCGCTCGAGCTGACGGACGTCGAGTTCGGCTACGAACCCGGCGTCCCGGTGCTCCACGGCGTCAGCCTGCGGGTCGAGGCGGGGGAACGGGTCGCCCTCGTCGGTTCCACCGGGGCGGGGAAGACCACCCTCGCGGCCATCGCCGCCGGGCTGCTCGTCCCGTCCGCGGGCTCGGTCCGGCTGGGCGGGGTACCGCTGCGCGAGCTCACCGCCGAGCAGGTGCGCAGGCAGGTGGCGATCGTCAGCCAGGAGGTGCACGTCTTCGCCGGGCCGTTGGTGGAGGACCTCCGGCTGGCCCGCCCGGACGCAACGGTCGACGACGTGCGCGCCGCGCTGGGGCGCGTCGACGCGCTCGACTGGGTGGACGCGTTGCCCGAGGGCGTCGAGACGCCGGTGGGGGAGGGGGGTCGCGCCCTCACGGCGGCCCAGGCGCAACAGCTCGCGCTGGCCAGGCTGGTGCTGCGCGATCCGGCGGTGGCGATCCTCGACGAGGCAACCGCCGAGGCGGGGAGCCTCGGGGCGCGCGGGCTGGAGCAGGCCGCCGCGGCCGCGACGACCGGCCGCACGACCTTGATCGTCGCCCACCGGCTCACCCAGGCCGCGGCGGCCGACCGGGTGATCGTGCTCGAACACGGACGCATCGTCGAGGCCGGCGCCCATTCCGACCTGCTCGCGACCGGTGGGCGGTACGCCCAGCTCTGGGGCGCGTGGCGGTCACGGGCCACGGCCGATCACTAGCTCGCCGAAGACATCTGGCGGAAGGACCTGGTGGGAGAGGTATGACCATCGAGCGGGACTCAGGAGTGGACACCCTGGCCGAGCGTCTCGAGGCGCTGGCCGCGTGGAACGACTCGACGTCGCCGTCGAACACCACCACCGTCGCCGAGATGTTCGACCGGGCGGTGCGCGCGCATCCCGACGCGCTGGCGCTGGTCGCCGGGAGCGGTGGCTCGACGCAGCTGACCTACGGTGAGCTGGCCGAGCGGGTCAACCAGCTCGCGCACCACCTCCTGGACCGCGGGCTCACCGCGGAGCAGGTCGTCGCCGTCCACCTGCCGCGGTCGGCGGAGATGGTCGTATCGGTGCTGGCGATCATGGTGGCCGGCGGCGCATTCGTGCCGGTCGACCCGGAGTGGCCCGAGCAGCGCCGCAGGCAGGTGCTCGACGACGCAGGCGCGGTGCTGATGGTGACCGGTGCGGCCGACGCCCAGCCGCTCGTGCCGGTGGCGGTGGTCGATCTGGACGCGTGGTCGTACGGGGACCTGCCCACCCGGCAACCCGCGGTGCGCATCGAGCCCGGACGCCTCGCCTACGTGATGTTCACGTCCGGGTCGACGGGCAAGCCCAAGGGCGCCATGATCCGGCACGAGGCGATCTGCAACCGGCTGCAGTGGCAGGTGGAGAAGATCCTGGGCTTCGGGCCGGGGGACGCCTCGCTGTTCAAGGCGCCGCTGTCGTTCGACATCTCGGTCAACGAGATCCTGCTGCCGCTCGTATCCGGCGGCTACGTCGTCGTCGCCGAGCCCGGCGGCGACCGCGACCCGCAGTACCTCCTCGACCTCATCGCCACCGAGGGCGTCACGTTCGTCTACCTCGTCTCCTCGATGCTCGACGTGCTGCTGGAGATGTCGCGGGGCACCGCGAAGCTCGACGGGCTGAAGCACGTCTGGTGCGGCGGCGAAGTACTGACGCCGGAGCTGTTCGAGCGGTTCCGGAGCCGGCTGACCACGACGCTGTACCACGGGTACGGGCCCGCCGAGGCCACGATCGGCGTCTCGCACGTGATCTACCGGGACAACGCGGAGCGGATCGCCACCTCGATCGGGCGGCCCAACCCCAGCACGCAGCTCTACGTGCTCGACGAGCACCTGCGTCCGGTCCCCGTCGGCGTCGGCGGCGAGCTCTACGCGGGCGGGTTCCTGCTCGGCAGGGGCTACGTCAACGCGCCGGGGCTGACGGCCGCCCGGTTCGTCGCGAACCCGTTCGCCGACGACGGTTCCCGCCTCTACCGCACCGGCGATCTCGCGCGGTGGCACCCCGACGGGTCGCTGGAGTTCCTCGGCCGGGCCGACAACCAGGTGAAGATCCGCGGCATGCGCCTCGAGCTCGAGGAGGTCGAGGCGGTGCTGACCACCCACCCGGGTGTCCGGCAGGCGGTCGTGACGGCGCGCGAGTCCACCGCTGGCGCGAAGTACCTGGCCGGGTACGCGCTCGCCACCGCCGTGGCGGAGGAGGAGCTCCGCCGGTGGTGTGCCGACCGGCTGCCCGAGTACATGGTCCCCAGCACTTTCACGGTGCTGGACGCGTTCCCGTTGACGCCCAACGGGAAGGTGGACCGCAACGCCCTGCCCGAACCGCGACGGGAGGGCAGTGGCGGGCGGGCTCCGCGCACCCCGCGCGAGCGGACGTTGTGCGCGATCTTCGCCGAGGTACTCGGGCTCACCGAGGTCGGTGCCGACGACGACTTCTTCGCGCACGGTGGCGACAGCATCGTCGCGATCGGCGTGGTCAGCAGGGCGCGGCGGGCCGGGCTCGTCCTGCGGCCGCGGGAGCTGTTCGAGCTGCGTACGCCGGCGGCCCTGGCGCTGGCCGCGGGCGAGGTCGAATCGGCCGAGCGCGCCGCGGTCGTCGACCCGGTCGGCGAGCTGCCCGCCACCCCCGTGGTCGAGTGGCTCTGGGAGACCGGGCCGTCGGCGGGCTTCTACCAGTCCATCACCGTGCGCAGCCCGGCCGCGCTCACCCTCGACCGGCTCACCGAGACGGCCGCGGCGCTGGTACGGCACCACGAGATGCTCCGCGCGGTGGTCGGCACCGGCGCCGACGGCCGGCCGACGGTCACGGTGCCCGCGGAGGTCCCGGCGCCGTCGATCACGCACGTCCGGATCGGCGCGGACGACGACGTCGACGACCGTGTGCAGCAGGAGACTGCGGCCGCCGCGGCGCGGCTGGACGCAGGCGCCGGCCGGATGGTCGAGTTCGTGTGGCTGGACCGCGGGGGTGAGCTGCCGGGCCGGCTGGTCATCGTCGTCCACCACGTGGTGGTGGACGGCGTGTCGCTGCGCATCCTGGCCGAGGACCTGCGGGAGCTGTGGGCAGGAGACACCCCCGAACCGGTGCCGACCTCGTTCCGCGGGTGGGCGCTGGCGCTCAGGGAGGCCGCCGGGGCGGGAGCGTTCGACGACGACCTGCCGTTCTGGCGCGAGGTCGCGGCCGCTCCGAACCCGGTGATCGGCCGCCGGGCGCTGGATCCCGCCGTCGACACGGTCGCGACCGAGCGGGAGCTGGCCGTCACGCTGACGGGCGCGCTCACCGAGCCGCTGCTCGGCGCCGTGCCCGCCGCGATCCACGGCGGCGTCAACGACGTGCTGGTGGCGGCGCTGGCTCTCGCCGTCATCGAGTGGCGCGACGAGTCGGCGGGCCGCCGGCTCCTCCTGGAGATGGAGGGGCACGGGCGGGAGGCCGAGCTGCTGCCGGGCGACCACCTCGACCTGTCGCGCACCGTCGGCTGGTTCACCACGCTCTACCCCGTCGCCGTCGAGGTCCCGACCGGCGGGGTGGCCGAGGTGGTGAAGTCGGTCAAGGAACAGCTGCGCGCTGTGCCGCAGGGCGGGCTGAGCTACGGCGCCCTGCGCTACCTCGCGGGTGCGCCGGGTCTCGCGGTGGCGCCCGCGCTGCTGTTCAACTACCTCGGCCGGTTCGCCGAAGGCGCCGAGGTCGGCGAGGATCGCGACCCGCGGATGCCGCTGCCGCGCGCGCTCGAGATCAACGCCGTCACCGTCGACACCGCCACCGGACCGGTGCTGTCGGCGCGGTTCAGCTGGCCGGCGGCCGTGCTCGACGAGGACGAGGTCAGGAGGCTCGCCGAGCTGTGGCTGCGGGCGCTCGGCGCCATCGCCACCGACGAAGCGGTCGCGGGCTTCACGCCGTCGGACTTCCCGCTCGTCGAGCTCGACCGGGCGGATGTCGAGGAGCTGGAGCGCGAGGTCCCCGACCTGCAGGACGTGCTTCCGCTGCTCCCGCTGCAGCAGGGCATGTACTTCCACGCGAACTACGGCGGCGGCACCGATGACGACACCGACGGCGACACGGTCGACGCGTACCGCATCCAGCAGATCGCCGAGCTGACCGGCCCGCTCGACGCGGACGCGCTGAAGGGCGCTGTCGCCGAGATGGTCGACCGGCATCCGGCGTTGCGCGCCGGGTTCCGCGACCTCGCCGACGGGCGGATCGTCCAGGTGGTCAGCGGGCACGTCGAGTTCGACTGGCAGGTGGTCGACCTCACCGACCGTTCCCACGCCGACGCCGTGGCCGAGCTGGAGCGGGTGGCCGCCGCCGAACAGGCCCGGCCCTTCGTGCTCGCCGAGCCGCCGCTGCTGCGCTACAGCGTGGTGTCGCTGACTCCGACCGAGCACCGGCTGGTGCAGACGATGCACCACATCATCGCCGACGGGTGGTCGTACCCGTTGATGTTCAACGACATCGTGGACGCCTACCGCGGCACGCTGCGCGGCCTGCCCGCCGTCGCGCTGGGCCAGCACATCGCCGCGATCGCCCGCGCCGACGCGAACGAGACGAACGCGGTGTGGGCCGACGCGCTGGCCGGCGTCGACGAACCCACCCTGCTGGTCGACGCCGACCCGGGGGCCGCCGTCGGCGAGCACCGCATCGTCGCCGAGCAGCTGCCGGCCGATGTCACGGCGGCGCTCACCCGGACCGCTCGCGACCTCGGCGTCACCCTCAGCACCGTGCTGCACGCGGCATGGGGGCTGCTGCTGGGCCGCACCCTCGGCGAGGACTCCGTCGTCTTCGGGTCGACGGTGTCCGGGCGGGCCGGGCAGTCCGTGCCGGGGGTCGACTCCGTGGTCGGGCTGCTGATCAACACCGTTCCGGTGCCGATGTCGTGGTCGAGGACCGAGCAGGTACGCGCCGTGCTGCGCCGCCTGCAGGACGAGCAGACCGCGGTGCTGGACCACCAGCACGCCGGGCTGGCCGACCTGGCCCGCCTCCGCGGCGTGCGCACCCTGTTCGACACGCTCGTGATCGTCGAGAACTTCCCCGAGGTCTACGCCCCGGCGGACGACGGGCTGTCGGTGCGCGGGTTCACCTCCACCACCTTCTCGCACTACCCGCTGTCGCTGGTCGCCTTCCCGGGGGAGCGGGTGCGGCTGGAGGTGAAGTACGACGTCGGGCTGGTGGAGGAGCCGCGTGCCCGGCGCCTGCTGCGGCAGGTGACGCGGATCCTCGCCCAGCTCGCCGCCGATCCGGCGGTCCCGGTCGGCCGGCTGGAGCTGATCGACCCGGCCGAGCGGACGCAGGTCCTCGACACCTTCAACGACACCCGCCACGACGTCGGCGTGCCCACGCTCCGCAACCGCTTCGAGCACTGGGCGGAGCGCACCCCCGACACGACGGCGGTGGTGTTCGAGGGTGAGGCGGTCAGCTACGGCGAGCTGAACCGGCGCGCGAACCGGCTGGCGCACAGCCTCATCGCGCAGGGCGTGACGCGCGGGTCCGTGGTCGCGGTCGCCCTCGAGCGCTCCGTGGAGCTGATCGTCGCGCTGTACGCGGTGCACAAGGCGGGTGCGGCGTACCTGCCGATCGATCCCGGCTACCCCGCCGAGCGGATCGCCTTCGTGCTCGACGACGCCCGGCCCGCCCACGTGATCGATGACCCGGCGGTCTTCCCGACCGACGGCTCGTCGGAATTCGGGGCGTCGAACCCGGACGTGCCGGTCACACCCGCCGATCCCGCGTACGTCATCTACACCTCGGGGTCCACCGGCCGCCCGAAGGGCGTGGTCGTGCCGCACGGGGCCGCCGGCAACTTCCTGTCGTGGATGCAGGAGACGTACCGGCTGGAGCCGGGCGAGCCGACGCTGCTGAAGACGCCGTCGAGCTTCGACGCGTCGCTGCGGGAGCTGTTCTGGCCGTTGATGTCCGGCGCGATGATGGTGATCGCGAAGCCGGAGGGGCACAAGGACGCGGCATACCTCGCCGAGCTGATCCAGGCCCACGAGGTGACGACCGCCCAGTTCGTGCCGTCGATGTTCTCGGTGTTCCTCGAGGAGCCCTCGGTGCGCCGGTGCACGTCGCTGCGGCGCGTGATCTGCGGTGGTGAGGCGCTGCCCGCGGATGTCGTGGCCCGGTTCGGCGGCATCGCCGAACTCCGCGGCTGCGAGCTGCACAACGTCTACGGCCCCACCGAGGCCGCCATCGACGTCACCGGCTGGGACACCACGGAGCGGCCCGTCGAGCGGTCGGTGCCCGTCGGACGCCCGGTCTTCAACACGCGGCTCTACGTGCTGGACGGCGCGCTGCGCCCGGTGCCGCCCGGCACGCCCGGTGAGCTCTACATCGCCGGGGTGCAGCTGGCGTACGGCTACCTCGACCGGCGGGGGCTGACGGCGGAGCGGTTCATCGCCGACCCGTTCGTGCCCGGTGAGCGGATGTACCGCAGCGGCGACCTCGCCCGCTGGGACGACACCGGCGTGCTGGAGATCCTCGGCCGCAGCGACCACCAGGTGCAGGTGCGCGGCTTCCGGATCGAGCCGGGGGAGATCGAGGCCGCGCTCGTCGCCGCCGACGGGGTCACCCGTGCGGTGGTGGTCGTGCGGGACGGCCGCCTCGTCGCCTACGTCGTCGGATCCGTCGACCCGGAATCGTTGCGCGAGCGGGTGGCGCAGGTCCTGCCCGAGCACATGGTGCCCTCGATGGTCGTGGTGCTCGACGCGTTCCCGCTCACCCCCAACGGCAAGCTGGACCGCAAGGCGCTGCCGGACCCCGACTTCGGCAGCCTCGTGTCCGACCGCGGGCCCCGCACCGAGCGGGAGGCGCGGCTCTGCTCGCTGTTCGCCGACGCGCTGCACCTGCACCGGGTGGGCATCGACGACGACTTCTTCGCACTCGGCGGCGACAGCATCACCTCGATCGCGGTCTCGGGCCGGGCCCGCCGCGCCGGGATGCGGATCACGCCGCGCGACATCTTCCGGCTGCGCACCGTGCAGGCCCTGGTGACCGGGCTGGGCGAGGAGCTCGAACCGGCTCCCGCCCCGGCAGCCGACGACGGCGTCGGGCCGGTGCCGCTCACGCCCGTGATGGCCGAGGTCGCGCACGACGGCATCCCGCTCGACAACTTCTACCAGTCGATGCTGGTGCGCACGCCCGCGTCGATGACGCGGGACGACCTGGAACGCGTCCTGCGGGCGGTCGTCGACCGGCATGCCCTGCTCCGGGCCGTGGTCGACACGACCGGTGCGTGGGTGCTCGACGTGCCCCCGGCCGCCGACGCTCCCGTCCCGATCACCGAGAGCACCGCCGATCCGTCGCCGGAGGAGGTCGAGCGCGCGACCCTCGACGCGGCCGCCCTGCTCGACGCACGCCGCGGGATCCTGCTGCGGGCGCACTGGTTCCGCGACGCGCGTTCCCTGCTGCTGGTCGCACACCACCTCGTCGTCGACGGCGTCTCGTGGCGCATCCTGACCGCCGACCTGGCTGCCGGATGGCAGGCGCTGACCGCCGGACGCGAGCCCGAGCTGGAGCCGGTGGGGACGTCGTACCGGGCGTGGTCGCAGGTGCTTCGGCAGGCCGCCGACACCGGCCGCTTCCGGTCCGAGCTCGGGTACTGGCGCGAGGTGCTGGACACGCCCGATCCGGTCCTCGGCCAGCGGGCCCTCGACCCGGGGATCGACGTCGACGCGACCACCGCGACCCTCGACGTCGACCTGCCGGCCGAGGTGTTCGGGAACCTGTCGCGGGCGATCCACGGCGGCGTCGACGACATCCTGCTCACCGGGTTCGCCCTCGCGCTGCAGCAGTGGCGGCGCGGCCGCGGGGTGGACGCGGGCTCGCAGGTGCTGCTGCGCGTGAAGGGGCACGGCCGGGAGGGCGACCTCTTCGGCCGGCACGTCGACCTGTCCCGCACCGTCGGGTCGTTCACGAGCATCTACCCGGTGCGGCTCGACCCCGGCGAGCTGTCGTGGACCGACGTGGAGGCGGCCGGTCCGCAGCTGGCGCGGGCGGCGAAGCTCGTCAAGGAGCAGCTGCGGGTGCCATCGGCCGGCGTCGGCTACGGCGTGCTGCGGTACCTCGACGCGGACGCCGACCTGCCGGCGGTCACCCCGCAGATCGTGTTCAACTACCGCGGCCGGGGCACCGGCGGCCCCGGTGAGGACTGGGGCTTCACCACCGTCGGCTCGGGGCTGGACCCGCGCTCGCCCGTCGACGCGCTCGAGATCAACGTCATGGGGGAGGGCCGGGCCACGCTGACCTGGCCGACCGGCATCCTCCCGGCGGCCGACCTCACCGAGCTGGCGGCCCTGTGGGTCGACGCGCTGCGCGCCCTCGCCGGCTGCCCGGAGCTGCGCGGGCACACGCCGTCGGACTTCCCGCTCGTCGACCTCTCCCTCGACGACGTGCAGGCGATCGAGGCGGCCACGACGGTGCCGATCGCCGACATCTGGCCGGTGTCGCCGTTGCAGGAGGGACTGTTCTTCCAGGCCCGGATCGCCGGCGAGGACGACGTCTACCTGGCGCAGGACACGTTCGACTTCGACTCGCGGCTCGACGTCGACGCCCTGACCGGGGCGTGCGCGCACCTGCTGGAGCAGAACTCCGCGCTACGGCTCGGTTTCACCGACATCGGGCTCGACCGTCCCGTCGCCGTACTCGCCGCCCGGGTGGCGCCGTCGATCACCGAGATCGACCTCTCCGGGCTGACGGCAGAGGAGCGCGCCGAGCGCACCGAGGCGATCATGGCGGCGGACCGGCGCACCCCGTTCGACCTCACGCGCCCACCGCTGGTCCGGCTGACGGTGCTGCGCGGCGACGGGCGGGACCGCCTGCTCCTCACCCGCCACCTCCTGCTGTGGGACGGCTGGTCGCGGGAGCTGGTGCTGCGCAGGCTGTTCGGCGCCTACGCGGCGGTGCGCCGTGGAGACGCGTTGCCCGCGCCGGTTGCCGCGGCGTTCCCCGACTATCTGGCCTGGGTCGCCGAGCAGGACGACGAGGCGTCCGCGGCCGCGTGGTCGGGTGCCTTCGCCGACGTCACGGGCCCGACCATCCTCTTCCCCGAGGCGATCGGCACCGACCCGGTGATCGCCACCCGCATGTCCGTGGAGCTCACCCCCGAGGTGACCGCACGCCTGTCCGAGCAGGCGCGCTCGCTCGGCGTCACCCTGAACTCGGTCGTCGGTACCGCTCTCGGCCTGGTGCTCGGCCACGCAGCCGGCACCGACGACGTGGTGTTCGGCATGACCGTCGCCGGGCGGCCCACCGAGATCGAGGGCATCGAGTCGGTGGTGGGCGTCTTCCTCAACACCATCCCGGCCCGCGTGCACCTCGACCCGAGCGTCGCCATGTCCGACGCCGTGCTCGGCATGCACGAGCAGCGCATCGAGATGATGCCCTACGAGTACCTGGGCCTCGGTGACATCCAGCGCGCCGTGGGCAGGGGGCAGCTCTTCGACAACCTCTACGTCCTGCAGAACTTCGTCGACGACGAGACCTTCACCGACCTCGAGGCCGAGCACGGCATCATCGCCGCGAACGGCGTCGACTCCACCCACTACCCGCTGACCTGGGTCGTCTACCCGGGCACGCGACTGTGGATCAAGCTCGAGTACCGCAGCGACGTCGTGCCCCGCGAGACCGCCGCCACCCTGCTCGCACGGCTCGAGCAGGTGCTGCTCGGGCTCGCAGATGGTCTCGGGCAGCCGGTCGGCGAGCTCGATCTGCAGACCCCGTCGGACGACGCCGCGCTGCGGGCCGAGTGGGAGAAGGCGGTGCAGCCGATCGGGTCGGCCACCATCGCCGACCTCCTCGCCGAGCGGGCCGCCGCCGTGCCGGGCGAGACCGCGCTGGTGTTCGGCGACACCCGGCTCACCTACGACGAGCTCGACACGCGCGTCAACCGGCTGGCGCACCACCTGCTCGCCGCCGGTGCCGCGCCCGAACGCATCGTGGGCCTCGCCCTCCCGCGGTCCATCGACATGGTCGTGGCGCTGTTCGCGGTGCTGCGCACCGGCGCGGCCTACCTGCCGCTCGACCTGGAGTACCCCGACGAGCGGCTGGCGGGCATGATCGCCGACGCGCGGCCGATGCTGCTGCTCTCCACCTCTGCGGTCTCGTCGCGGTTCGCCGGTACGGCCGCCCCGGTCACCGACCTCGACACCCTCGACCTCGGCGCCTACCCGGCGGCGGCCCCGAGCGCCGACGACCTCGGCGCCTTCGCGCCGGACCGGCCCGGTCGCCTCGACCACCCCGCGTACGTCATCTACACCTCGGGCTCAACCGGACGCCCCAAGGGCGTCGTGACGCCGTACCGCGGGCTGACCAACATGCAGCTCAACCACCGCGCGGAGATCTTCGACCCGACGGTCGCCGCGGCAGGGGGCCGCCGGCTGCGGATCGCGCACACGGTGTCGTTCTCCTTCGACATGTCCTGGGAGGAGCTGCTCTGGCTCGTCGAGGGGCACGAGGTCCACGTCTGCGACGAGGAACTGCGCCGCGACGCCCGCGCGCTCGTCGCCTACTGCGAGCGCCACGGGATCGACGTCGTGAACGTGACGCCGTCCTACGCCCAGGTCCTCATCGAGGAAGGGCTCGTCACGAGGCACCCCCTCGCGTTGATGCTGCTGGGCGGCGAGGCGGTGCCGGACAGCCTGTGGACCGCGCTGCGCGAGAGCGGCACCCTCGGCTACAACCTCTACGGTCCCACCGAGTACACGATCAACACCCTCGGCGCGGGCACCGGGGAGAGCGCGACGTCCACGGTCGGGCACCCGATCTTCAACACCCGCGCCCACGTGCTCGACGGCTGGCTGCGGCCCGTGGACGTCGGCGTGGTCGGCGAGCTCTACATCGCCGGTTCCGGCTTGGCGCGCGGCTACCTGGACCGGCCTGCGCTCACCGCCGAGCGGTTCGTCGCCGACCCGTGGACGCCCGGCGGGCGGATGTACCGCACCGGCGACCTGGTGCGGCGCCGCCCCGACGGCAACCTGGACTTCCTCGGCCGCACCGACGACCAGGTGAAGATCCGCGGTTACCGCGTGGAGCTCGGCGAGATCGAGTCGGTGCTCGCCGGGCAGCCCGGGGTGCGACGCGTGGCGGTGATCGCCCGTTCCGACGGTGAGATCAAGAGGCTGGCCGCCTATGTGGTGCCCGACGCCGGGGTGGACCGGGCCGAGCTGCCGCCGTCGCTGCAGGCGGCGCTGGCGAGGGTGCTGCCGGACTACATGGTCCCGGCGCTGTACGGCGTGGTCGACGACCTGCCGCTGACCGTCAACGGCAAGCTCGACACCGCGTCGCTGCCCGAGCCGCGTCCGGTGGCGCGCCGTGGCGGCCGGGCACCCGGCTCCGAGGCCGAGCGGGTGCTCGTCGAGATCGTCGCGTCGGTCGTCGGACTGGGCGTGGACGAGATCGGCGTCGACGACGACTTCTTCACCCTCGGCGGCGACAGCATCTCCTCGATCACGCTGTGCGGGCGGGCCCGAAAAGCAGGTCTCGAGCTCGCCCCGCGCGACGTCTTCCGCAAGCGGACGGTGCAGGCGATGGCGGCCGGACTGTCGGTCGAGAGCGCCCGGCCGCGGGCGGCGCGGGACGTGGGCGTCGGCGCCGTGCCGAACACCCCGATCCTCGCGGCGTTCGAACGGATGCCGCTGGAGAACTTCTACCAGTCCATGGTGGTCCGCACCCCGGCCGGCATGACCCGTGCCGAGCTGGAGACGGTGCTCGGCGCGATCCTCGAGCGGCACGACCTGCTGCGGGCCCGCGTCGACGGGGCCGGCCCCTGGCACCTGTCGGTACCGGAAGCCGGCACCACGGACGTCGCCCGCCTCCTGGCGGTCACCGAGCGCACCGGCCGTCCGAGCCCGGAGGAGATGGCGGCCGCCACCCGCGCCGCGGCCGCCGCTCTGGACGCGCGCGGCGGGACGATGGTCCGCGCGCACTGGTTCCGGGACGAGTCCGGCTCCGGCTGCCTGCTGCTCGTCGTGCACCACCTCGTGATCGACGGCGTGTCCTGGCGCATCCTCACCGCCGACCTCGCCCACGCCTGGTCGGCGGTGCGGGCCGGACGGGCGCCCGAGCTCGACGAGGTCGCCACGTCCTTCCGCACCTGGGCGCAACAGGTGCGGTCGGCAGCCGACCGCGGCGCCTTCCGCGGCGAGGTCGAGTACTGGCGCGACATCGTGACCACACCGGACCCCGATCTCGGTTCCCGAACGCTCGACCCGTCGGTCGACGTCGCCGCGACCACCGACACCGTGACCCTGCGCCTGCCCGCCGACGTGACCGGCCCGCTGCTGTCGACGGTGCCCGCCGCGATCTTCGGTGGCGTCAACGACGTCCTGCTCAGCGGCTTCGCGCTCGCGGTGGCGCACTGGCGCCGCACCCGCGGGCAGGCCGAATCCTCTGCGGTGCTGCTCAGCCTCGAGGGGCACGGCCGCGAGCCGGAACCGTTCGAGACCGGCACGCCGCTGGACCTCTCGCGGACCGTGGGGTGGTTCACCTCCCTCCACCCGGTGCGCCTCGACCCCGGCGTGTCGGGCTGGGCCGAGGTCGCCGCGGCCGGGCCGGGTCTGGCCCGCGCCGTCAAGGCCGTGAAGGAGCAGCTGCGGGTGCCAGCCCGCGGCATCGGCTACGGCGTGCTGAACGACCTCGACACGAGCGTCGACCTGCCCGACGTCGAGCCGCAGATCCTCTTCAACTACCTGGGCCGCTTCGGCGCCGGCACGGAGGCGGACTGGGAACCGGTCGCCGACTACGACGCGCTCGGCGAAGGCGTCGACCCCAGCTCCGAGGTACGCGCGCTGTCGGTGAACGCGATCGCGCACGACACCACGGCCGGCCCCGAGTTCTCGGCGATGCTCACCTGGCCGACGGGCATCATGTCGCGCGCCGAGATCGAGCAGCTGGCACGACTGTGGGAGGAGGCGCTCCGGGCGATCGCCAGCAGCGCCGAGCTGGCCGGGCACACGCCGTCCGACTTCCCGCTGGTCGGCATGACGATGGACGACGTCGCCGAGCTGGAGGCGACGATCCCCGGCGGCCCCGCGGACGTCCTGCCGCTGCTGCCGCTGCAACAGGGGATGTACTTCCACTCGGCGCAGGCCGTCTTGTCGGATCTGGCAGACCGCGACCCCTACGTGATCCAGCACGTCCTCGAACTGCGCGGCGCGGTCGACCCGGACCTGCTGCGGCGGGCGGTGGAGGCCATGGTCGACCGGCACCCCGTGCTGCGCGCGGGCTTCCGGGAGCTCGCCGACGGCCGGGTCGTGCAGGTGATCGCAGGCGAGGTGTCCCTCGACTGGTCGGTGGTCGATCTCCGCGATCGTCCCGAGGACTTCGCCGACCTGGCGGCCGAGCGGTTCCGCACCGTCTTCGACCTCACCGCGCCACCCCTGCTGCGCTACACGCTGGTGACCCTCGCCGACGACCGGCACCGGCTGATGCAGACCATGCACCACATCCTGGCCGACGGCTGGTCGTACCCGCTGATGTTCGACGACGTCATGGCCGCCTACCGGCAGCTCGTGCGGACCGGCCGGGCCGACCTGCCCGCGCCCGCCGTCACCTTCGCCGACCACGTCGCGCAGCTCGCCGGCCGGGACACCGACGCGTCCCG
This sequence comes from Pseudonocardia cypriaca, assembly GCF_006717045.1. NCBI lineage: Bacteria > Bacillati > Actinomycetota > Actinomycetes > Pseudonocardiales > Pseudonocardiaceae > Pseudonocardia > Pseudonocardia cypriaca. The sequence goes on along the minus strand of NZ_VFPH01000002.1, from coordinate 245,206 downwards.
GGCCGTCTGGGCCGAGGCGCTCTCCGGGGTCGACGGCCCGACGAAGCTGGTCGACGTCCCGCAGGGAGCCGAGGTCGGGTCGCACGCCGGCGTGGAGCGGGAGCTCTCGCCCGCGGTGACGGCGCGGCTCACCGAGCGCGCCCGGGCGGCCGGGGTGACCCTGTCCACCGCCGTGCACGGGGCGTGGGGCCTGCTGCTGGGCCGCACCCTCGGCCGGGAGCGCGTGGTCTTCGGTTCCACGGTGTCGGGCCGGGCGGGCAACACGGCCGGCATCGAGGAGATCGTCGGCCCGATGATCAACACCGTGCCCGTGCCGATGGAGTGGGCGGCGCACGAACCCCTCGACGCCGTCCTCGCGCGGCTGCAGGACCAGCAGCTGGCCGTGCTCGACCACCAGCACCTGGGGCTCGTGGAGCTGGCCCGGATCGCCGGCGTCGGCGAGCTCTTCGACACGATCGTCGTGGTCGAGAACTTCGCGGTCTCCGACCCGCAGGCGCCGGCCGACGGGCTCCCGACGGCGGAGTGGATCGACGGGACCGACGCCGCCCACTACCCGGTGGCCCTCGTGGTGCACCCGGACGAACGGCTGCGCCTCAAGATCACCTATGACACCGGGCTCGTCGAGGTGGCGTTCGCCCGGCGGCTCGTCGAGGCGATGGCGCTGTTCCTCGAACAGTTCGCCGACGACCCCGCGATCACGGTCGCCGGGCTCCGCGTGGCCCCCGCCCCGATGGTCACAGCCCCGACGGTCACGGGTCCGTCGGTGTCCGACGCCGACGACCGCACGTTGGCCGACCGGTTCCGGCAGGTCGCGCGCGAACGTCCGGACGCGGTGGCCGTGCGCGACCGGCGCACCGAGCTGACCTACGCCGAGCTGGACGCGCGGTCGGACGCGCTGGCGGGTCGGCTCGCAGCGCAGGGGGTGCGGCTCGGGTCGCGGGTGGCGATCGTGCTGCCGCGCTCGGTCGACCTGATCGTCGCGATCGTCGGGGTGCTCAAGGCGGGCGGCTGCTACGTGCCGATCGACCCGGGCTCCCCGACGGCCCGCATCTCCTACATCCTCGACGACTCAGCCCCGGAATGCGTACTGGCGGTGCCCGAGACGGCGCACGTGCTGCCAGCGGACGGCCCGGCCGTGCTGCGGCTCGACGAGGCGGGGCCGGCAGCCGGCCCGGTGCGGGTCGCCGGGGACGCCGCCTCCGACGCCTACGTCATCTACACCTCCGGCTCCACCGGACTGCCCAAGGGCGTCGCCGTACCGCACCGGAGCGTGACCGCGCTGTTCGCCGGCGCGGCCGCCGACTTCGACTTCGGCCATGACGACGTGTGGACGCTGTTCCACTCCTACGCCTTCGACTTCTCGGTGTGGGAGATCTGGGGAGCGCTGCTGCACGGAGGGCGGCTGGTGGTCGTCGACCACGACGTGGCGAGGGATCCGGAGCGGTTCCGCGCGCTGCTGTCCGACGAGGCCGTCACCGTGCTCAACCAGACGCCGTCGGCGTTCTACTCGCTGATCGCCGCCGACCGGGACAGCACGGCGCCGCTCGCGCTGCGCTACGTCGTCTTCGGCGGCGAGGCGCTCGACCTGCGCAGGCTGGAGCCGTGGTTCGCGCGGCACGACGACATCGCGCTCGTGAACATGTACGGGATCACCGAGACCTGCGTGCACGTCACGGTCCGGGCCCTCACCCGCGGCGACGCGGCGCGCGCCGACAGCGTGATCGGCACGCCGCTCGCCGGGCTGTCGGTGCACGTCCTCGACCGGTACCTGCAGCCGGTGCCGGTCGGGGTCACCGGCGAGATCTACGTCGCCGGAGCCCAGTTGGCGCGCGGCTACCTCGACCGCGCGGGCCTCACCGCCTCGCGGTTCGTCGCCGGCCCCGGAGGGGAGCGGCTCTACCGCAGCGGCGATCTCGCCCGGTGGACCGAGACCGGGGAGCTGGTGTACCTCGGCCGCTCGGACCACCAGCTGAAGCTGCGCGGGTACCGCATCGAACCCGGCGAGGTCGAGGCCGCGCTGCTCCAGCTCGACGAGATCGACGGCGCCGCGGTGAGCGTGCAGCGCGACGCCCAGGGGCGGCCGCGGCTGGTCGCGCACCTCGTCGCGCGCGCTGAGGTCGATCTCGATGTGGTTCGCCGGCACGCGGCGACCGTGCTGCCCGGGCACATGGTTCCGGCGGTGTTCGCCGTGGTCGAGAGCCTGCCGCTCACGATCAACGGGAAGCTCGACCGCGACGCCCTGCCCGCGATCGCCGAGCCGCGCCCGGTCACCCCGCCTGCGGCACCCGCAGGCGTCTCGGCCGGGGCGCTCGCCGCGCTGTTCGGCGAGATCCTCGGCGTCGAGACGCCCGGCGTCGACGCCGACTTCTTCACCCTCGGCGGCGACAGCATAATCGCGCTGCAGCTGGTGAACCGGATGAAGCGGCTCGGGCTGCGCGTCACCCCGCGCGAGGTGTTCACCCACCGGACCCCCGAGGCGCTCGCCGCGTTGGCGGCCCCCGCGGCACCCGCCGTCCCCGAGGAGGACCCGGACGCGATCGGCTCGGTGATGCTGACGCCGATCGTGCACCGGCTCGCCGAGCTCGGAGGCAGCATCGATCGCTTCAACCAGTCCGAGCTGCTGCTCACGCCCGCGGGGGCGACGGCGGAGCGGGTCCGTGCGGTCGTCACCGCGCTCCTGCAGCGGCACGACGCGCTGCGGCTGCGCCTGTCCCGGCCGGCGCCGATGCTCTGGGCCCTGGAGACCGTGCGGGAGCTGCCCGCGCTCGACGAGGTGTTCACCGTCGTCGACGCCCGCGGGACCGACGAGGCCGCCTTCGCCGAGCTGCTGGCCGTCGAGTCCGACGCGGCGGCCGACCGGTTGCGTCCCGACGAGGGCCGGCTGGTCAGCGCGGTGTTCTTCGACCGCGGCGGCGAACCGGGCCGCCTCCTGCTGGTGGTGCACCACCTCGCGGTGGACGGCGTCTCGTGGCGGATCCTGCTCGACGACGTGCGGGCGGCGTGGGAGGGCGTCCCGCTCGAACCGGTCGCGACGTCGCTGCGGACCTACGCCCGGCTGCTCAACGAGGCCTCCGCGCAGGACGGCAGGCTCGCCGAGTTCACGCACTGGAGCGAGGTGCTCGCACCGGGCGCGGAGCTCGACCCGGCCCAGGTCGTGGTGGGCCGCACGGTCGGCGACACCCGGGAGCACCGGTTCCGGCTGACCGCGGACGAGACGTTGCCGCTGTTGACCACGGTGCCCGCCGCGGCGCGGGCCGACGTCACCGAGACGCTGGTGACGGGCCTGCGCGTCGCCGTGTCCCGCTGGCGGGAGGCGCGCGGCCTCGCCGACGGGGACCTCACGATCGACCTGGAACGGCACGGGCGCGAGGACCTGTCCCGCGACCCATCCCACATAGCCGACCTCTCGCGCACCGTCGGGTGGTTCACCTCGATCGCCCCGGTCCGGCTACCGGTGGCGACCGGCGATCTGCACGCCCGCGTCGGCGAGGTGCGCGACCGGCTGCGCGTCGCGCCCGACGGCGGCTGCGGTTTCGGCCTGCTGCGCTACTGCAACGCCCGCACCGCAGCCGCACTGGCCCGCCTGGGGCAGCCGCAGGTGCTGTTCAACTACCTCGGGCGTTTCGGAGCGCCGGGCTCGGAGGCGTGGCAGTCGGCTCCGGAGTCCTCCGCCCTGCGCGTGGGACCCGCGCCGGACATGGGCACCCCGTACCTGCTGGAGGTCAACGCCTACTGCGAGGACACCCCGACCGGGCCGGAACTGCAGGTGGTGCTGACCTACGCCGACGGATGGCTCGGCGACGGTGAGCTCGGCTCCCTGCGGGACGCCTTCGCCGGAGCGCTGCGGGAGCTCGCGGAGTCGGGGGCCGGCGACGGTCGCCTGAGCCCCGCGGACGTGCACCACCCCGACCTCACCGCATCCGAGCTCGACGCCGTGACGGCATCGACGACGGCAGCGGTCGAGGACGTGTGGCCGCTGTCCCCGCTGCAGGAGGGCATCTGGTTCCAGTCCGAGCTGGCCGCCGATGCCGATGTCTACCTCGCGCAGAACGGGTTCGACTTCGACCGCAGGCTCGACGCCGACCGGCTGGCCGCCGCCTTCGAGCAGGTGCTGGCCGCCAACACCGCGACGCGGCTGGGCTTCACCGCGATCGGTGACGGGCGCGCCGTGGCCTTCGTCGGCGGCGGGCTGCGGTGCCGGATGACCGAGGTCGACCTGTCGCACCTCGACCCGGCCGCCGTGGAGCGCCGGATCGCCGAGATCACCGACGCCGACCGCGCCGCCCCCTTCGATCTGCGGGAACCCCCGCTGGCGCGGATGACGGTGATCCACCGCCCCGAAGGGGGCGACCACCTCCTCTTCACCTACCACCTCCTGCTGTGGGACGGCTGGTCGCGCGAGCTGGTGCTGACCCAGCTCTTCGACGCCTACCGCGGGGAGCCGCCCCGGCCGCCGCGGGGGAGCTTCGTCGACTACCTCGACTGGCTGCGGCGCCAGCACGTCGGGAAGTCCACCGGGTTCTGGCGGTCGGCGTTCGCCGATCTCGCCGCGCCGACCCTGCTGTACCCGCAGGCGGTGGGCACCGAGCCGGTGCTGGCGCAACGGATCTCGGCCGAGATCCCCGAGGACGTCACCGCCCGGCTCACCGAGCAGGTGCGTGCCGCGGGCGTGACGATGAACGCCCTGATCAGCACGGCGCTGGCCGTGGTGCTGGGGCACGCAGCCGGCAGCAACGACGTCGTCTTCGGCACCACCGTGGCCGGCCGGCCCAGCGACCTCGACGACATCGACGACGTCGTCGGTGTCTTCCTCAACACCGTGCCCGCCCGTATCCGCCTGGACCGGGCGGGCACGGTTGAGCAGACGATGCGGCAGGCGCAGGCGCACCGCCTCGACGCGATGCCGCACGAGTACCTCGGGCTCGGCGACATCCAGCGTGCGGCGGGCCGGGGTCCCCTCTTCGACAGCCTGTACGTCCTGCAGAACTTCCTCGACGACGAGACCTTCTCCGATCTCGAGACCCGCAACGGCATCGTCGGGGTGCGCAGCGTCGATGCCACGCACTACCCGTTGACCTGGGTCGTGATGCCCGGCAAGCGGCTGTGGGTGAAGCTCGAGTACCGGCCGGACGTCGTGGGCGAGGCGGAGGCCGCTGCGCTGCTCGCGCGGCTGGAGCACCTGCTGCACCGCCTGGCCGACGACATCGGCGGCCCCGTCGCCGCGCTGCCGGTGCTGACCCCGGCCGAGGTGGCGGAGCTGGAGGCGGCCGACGCCGCCCGCGCGCACCCGTTCGAGGACGTCACGATCGCCGAGCTGCTCACGCGGCAGGCGCTCGCGACGCCGGACGCTCCCGCGTTGACCTTCGGCTCCACCACGCTCACCTACCGGGAACTGGACGGCGCGGTCTCCCGGATGGCCCGGGTCCTGATCGCCCGCGGCGCCGGGCCGGAGACGATCGTCGGGCTCGCGCTGCCCCGGTCGATCGAGATGGTGACGGCGCTGTTCGCGGTGCTCCGCGCGGGCGCGGCCTACCTGCCGCTCGAGCTCGACCACCCGGACGAGCGCCTGCGGACCATCGTCGACGACGCCGAACCGGCGCTGCTGCTCACCACGACGGCGGTGGCGCCGCGCCTGGCCGGGTGGGGCGTGCCGACGATCCGTGTGGACTCCCCCGAGGTCGTGAGTGGAGACGAGGGCTCAAGCACTCGTATCCACTCACGGGTCGGTTTCGCGCCGGGCACCCCCGGACGGCTGGACCACCCGGCGTACGTCATCTACACCTCCGGCTCGACCGGGCGCCCGAAGGGCGTCGTCACCCCGTACCGCGGGCTGACGAACATGCTGCTCAACCACCGGGAGGCGATCTTCGGACCCACCGTCGCCGCCGCCGGGCGGGGGCTGCGGATCGCGCACACCGTGTCGTTCTCCTTCGACATGTCGTGGGAGGAGCTGCTGTGGCTCGTGGAGGGCCACCACGTGCACGTCTGCGACGAGGACCTGCGGCGGGACGCGCGCGCCCTGGTGGAGTACTGCGATCGCCACCTGATCGACGTGGTCAACGTGACCCCGACCTACGCCCAGCACCTGGTCGAGGTCGGCCTGCTGGACGGGCACCGGCCCGCGCTGGTGCTCCTCGGCGGGGAGGCGGTCCCGGAGAGCCTCTGGGCCACGCTCCGCGACGCGGACGGCGTGCTCGGCTACAACCTGTACGGCCCGACCGAGTACACGATCAACACCCTTGGTGGGGGCACCGCGGACAGCCGCACCGCCACGGTGGGCACCCCGATCTGGAACACCCGTGCCCTCGTGCTCGACGAGTGGCTGCGCCCGGTGCCCGCCGGGATGGCGGGGGAGCTGTACATCGCGGGCGTCGGGATGGCGCGCGGCTACCTGAACCGGCCCGCGCTCACCGCGGAGCGCTTCGTCGCCGACCCGACCGGCTCCGGCACGCGGTTGTACCGCACCGGTGACCTGGTGCGGGTCCGGCCCGACGGCAACATCGACTTCCTCGGCCGCACGGACGACCAGGTGAAGATCCGCGGCTACCGGGTCGAGCTCGGTGAGATCGAGGCGAACGTGACCGCGGCACCCGGCGTGCGCCGGAGCGCAGTGGTCGCCGCCGCCGGCGACAACACCGACGGCGCCGGTGGCAAGCGGTTGGTCGCCTACCTGATCCCGGCGGAGCCTGCCGCGGATCAAGATCGGCTGATCGAGGAGGTGCGGCGGCACCTGCGCGACCGGATGCCGGCCTACCTGGTGCCGAGCGCGTACGCGGTGGTCGACGAGCTGCCGCTGACCGTCAACGGCAAGCTCGACACGGCCGCGCTGCCCGCGCCGCGCACCGTCTCGATGAACAGCCGCGAGGCCGCGACCGACACCGAACGCGCGCTGGTCGCCATCTTCGCGGACGCCCTCGGAGGTCCCTTCGGCGTCGAGGACGACTTCTTCGAGCACGGCGGACACTCGCTGCTGGCGACCCGCGTGATCGGCCGCATCCGCGAGGAGCTGGGCGCCGACGTCTCGCTGCGGCAGCTGTTCGACCACCCCACGCCGGAACGGCTGGCGGGGGTGGTCGGCGGGTCGGCGCCGGCGCCGACGCAGGTGGCACGAAAGCAGCGGCCGGAGCGGCTGCCGTTGTCGCCCGCCCAGGAACGGCTGTGGCTGCTGCACGAGCTCGCCCCGGAGTCGGTGGCCTACAACTACCCGCTGCTGCTGCGCGTGCGCGGCGCGGTCGACGCCGAGGCGTTCAACGCGGCGTTGACGGACGTGGTCGGCCGTCACGAGGTCCTGCGCACCTTGGTGCTGCCCGGCCCCGAGCAGCGCATCCTCGACGACGCGGTGCCGGAGGTCGAGGTCCGGGACGCCATCAGCGGCGACACCGAGGCGATCGTGGCCGCCGCGATCGCCCGGCCGTTCGCGCTGTCGTCGCAGATCCCGGTGCGCGCCACGCTGATCCGCGAGACCGACACCGGCGACACGGTGCTGGTGCTCGTGCTGCACCACATCGCAGTCGACGAGTGGTCGGACCGCCCGCTGCTCGCCGACCTCGACGCCGCCTACTGCGCCCGCCGAACCGGCTCAGCGCCCGATTTCGGCGAGCTGCCCGTCCAGTACGCCGACTACGCGCTGTGGCACCGGGAGTTCCTCGGATCGCCGGACGACCCGGACAGCCGGTACAGCAGGCAGCGCGACTTCTGGGTCCGGCAGCTCGCGGGAGTGCCCCAGGAGCTGGCGCTGCCCACCGTCGCGACCGGTGCGACCGGTGGCGGGACCGTCTCCGTCCAGCTCGACGCCGACCTCGTCGACCGCCTGCGGGAACGGGCCCGGGCGTCGTCGTCGAGCGTGTTCCTCGCCCTGCACGCCACGCTCGCGATGCTGCTGTCCCGGATGGGCGCCGGCACCGACATCCCGATCGGCAGCCCGACCTCCGGCCGCGGCGACGCGGCCCTCGACGAGCTGGTCGGCTTCTTCGTCAACACGGTCGTCGTTCGCACCGACCTCACCGGCGCGCCCTCGTTCGCGCAGCTCCTCGAGCGCGTGCGGGAGACGGGGCTGGCCGCGCTCGAGAACGCGGACCTGCCGTTCCAGCAGGTCGTGGAGGCGGTCAACCCGGTTCGCGTGCCGGGCCGCAACCCGCTGTTCCAGGTGCTGCTCGGCTACCACCGGCGGCCGGAGGGGAGCGGCGAGGTGTTCGGCCTGCCCGTCGCGGAGGCCCCGTCGTTCACCGCGGACCCGAAGGTCGACCTCACGTTCACCGTCGTCGACGCGGGGGCGGGGCGGCCGGTGGAGCTGTCCGTCGAGTACGACGCTGCCCGCTGCACGGCCGAGGTCGCACGGTCGCTGGCGGCCCGCTTCGAGGTGCTGCTGCGCAGCGCCCTCGCCGACCCCGACGCCCCGTACCCGACCCTCGACCTGCTGACCGACGACGACGCACAGGCCATCGCGCGCTGGTCGCGTGGCGGCGAGGCGTCGACGGAGCCCGCGTGGTTCCTGCGGTTCGCCGAGCGGGCCGCCCGTACCCCGGACGCGGTCGCCTGCCGCTCCGGTGGGACGACGCTGACCTACGCCGGCCTCGACGCCGCGTCCGACGCGGTCGCCGCGGGTCTCGTGGCGCGCGGTGCCGGGCCGGAGACGATCGTGGGCCTTGCCCTGCCGCGATCGGCCGACATGATCGTCGCGCTGCTGGGGATCGCGAAGACCGGTGCCGCGTTCCTGCCGCTGGACCCGGAGTTCCCGCCCGCCCGGCTGCGGTACGTGGTGTCGGACGCCGAGCCTGCGGTGGTGGTCGTCGACGACGGGACCCGCGGGTTGTTCGACGGGTGCGCCGCCGAGCTGCTGACCGTCGGCGAGCTCGCCGGCACCGGCGCGGTGACGCTCCGGGAACCGGATCCCGCGACCGCGGCGTACGTGATCTACACGTCCGGTTCGACCGGGCGCCCCAAGGGCGTGGTGGTCGAGCATGGCAACCTGGCCGCCTTCCTCGCCGCCGCCCGGGACACCCTGCCGCTGACGCCGGAGGACCGGCTGCTCGCGGTCACCACGCTGTCCTTCGACATCGCGGTGCTCGAGCTGATGCTGCCGCTCGCCGCCGGGGCGTGCGTGGTGCTCGCCTCGACCGAGCAGGTCAGGGACCCGAGCCTGCTCGCGGACGTGCTCCGTGCCGAGTCGATCACGGACTCGATCACGGGGTCGGTCACGGCGATGCAGGCGACGCCGTCGCTCTGGACGGCGTTGCTGGAGGCCGCCGACCCGGACCTGGGACGGGTCACCGCGCTGGTCGGCGGCGAGGCGCTGCCGGCGCGGCTGGCCGCCGAGCTGGGGCGGCGCGCCGCCCGGCTGACCAACATGTACGGCCCGACCGAGGTCACCGTCTGGGCCACGAGCGCCGCCGTCGGCCGGGAGACCGGGATCGGGCGGCCGATGGCCGGGACCACCGCGCACGTGCTGGACGAGACGTTGCGGCCGGTGCCGCCCGGGGTGGTCGGCGAGCTGTACCTCGGGGGACCGCAGGTCGCCCGCGGCTACCTGAACCGGGCCGGGCTCACCGCCACCCGCTTCGTCGCCGACCCGTTCGGGAGCGGGGCCAGGCTGTACCGCACGGGCGACCTGGTCCGCTGGACCGCTGCCGGTACCGATGGCGGCGGGACCCTCGAGTTCCTGGGCCGCAGCGACCACCAGGTGAAGGTGCGGGGCTTCCGCATCGAGCTCGCCGAGATCGAGGCCGTGCTCGAGACCGTCCCGGGCGTCCGGCGCGCTGCGGTTGCGGCGCACCAGGACCGGATCGTCGCCTACCTGGCGGCCGATTCCGCCGACGTCGAGGCGATCGCTCGCGAGGCGGCCGCCGAACGGCTGCCCGCCTACATGGTCCCGTCGATCGTCACGGTCCTGGAAGCGCTGCCGCAGACTCCCAACGGCAAGATCGACCGCGCGGCGCTGCCCGCACCCGAGGTCGCGACGACCGGTTCCGGCGCCGCCCCGGAGTCCGACCTCGAACGTCGGCTCTGCGCGATCTTCACCTACGTCCTCGGCGTGGACGGCGTCGGCCGCGACGACGACTTCTTCGTCCTCGGCGGGCACTCGCTGCTGCTCGTGAAGCTCGCCACCGCGCTGCGGCGCGACCTGGACGTCGACATCGCCGTGCACGAGCTGATGGCCACCCCGACGGTGACGGCGCTGGCCCGCCGGATCGCCGGTACGGGGGAGAAGACCGGGGGACTGGCGCCGGTCCTCGTCCTGAACGAGGGCGCCGGGTGGCCACCGCTCTTCGCCGTGCACCCGGCGAGCGGCCTGAGCTGGCAGTTCGCCGGGCTGAAGCAGTACCTGCCGGCCGAGGTCCCGCTCTACGGCCTGCAGTCGCCGCGCCTGCAGGACCCGGACACCGCGCCGATGACCCTCGCCGAGACGGTGCAGCGGTACGCCGACGAGGTGGCGCGCCTCGCGCCGGACGGGCCGATCCAGCTGGTCGGCTGGTCGTTCGGTGGTGCGGTGGCCCACCAGGTCGCGGCGGAGCTCGCGGCGCGCGGCCGCCGGATCGGTCTGCTGGCGATGCTCGACACCCACCTGCCCGACGGGCCGCGGCAGCTCGACGGGTGGGACGGTTCCGCGGCGGTCGAGGGACTGCTGACCGAGCTCGGCTACCCGGTTCCCCCGGAGCACACCGGTGGGATGACGGTGGCGGACGCGGTCGCGGTGGTGCGCGCCAACGGCGGCACGATCTCCGTGCTCGACGACGACGGGATCGCGCGCGTGGTGGAGAACTACCTCGCCGCCGACCACATGATGGAGCACGCCGAGCTCGCCCCCGTCGCGAGCGATGTCGTCTTCGTCGAGGCCACCGTGCCCGAGCAGGGTTTCACCGGCACGGGTTCACAGCGGTGGCGCGCGCACGTCACCGGCGACCTGGAGGTCGTGCCGATCGACTGCGCGCATTCGGAGCTTCTCGATCCCGAGGTGATCGGCCGGTGGTTCCCGGCGATCGCAAGTGTTCTGGCTGACATGGAGGTGCGGTAACAGATGTCCACCAACCCGTTCGACGACGAGGACGGCGAGTTCTTCGCGCTGATCAACCACGAGGGTCAGTATTCCCTCTGGCCCGCGTTCGCCGAGATCCCGGCCGGCTGGACGGCCGTACACGGTCCCGGCCCCCGCAAGGAGGTGCTCGAGCACATCGAGACCAACTGGTCCGACATGCGGCCGCGCAGCCTCGTGGAGCAGATGGAGCGCGGCGCGCAGTAGGGCTCGGCCAACGAACGCTGTCGGAGAGGGGATCGCGGATGCGGGTTGTGGTGTTCGGATACATGACGTGGGGTCGGCGGACGATCGAGGCGGTGCTCGAGGCGGGTCACGACGTGGCGCTGATCGTCACGCACCCCGACGGTGACAACGCCTACGAGAAGATCTTCAACGAGTCGGTGGCCGAGCTCGCCGCCGATCACGGCATCCCGCTGCTGGTCCGCAACCGCGCCGAGGACGCCGAGGTGCGGGACGCGGTCGCGGGTGCGGACGCCGACGCCATGGTGGTCGCGAACTGGCGCACCTGGCTGCCGCCCGAGGTGTACTCGCTCCCGCGCCTCGGCACGGTCAACGTCCACGACGCCCTGCTACCCGCCTACGCCGGGTTCGCCCCGCTGAACTGGGCGCTGATCAACGACGAGCCGGAGGTCGGGGTCACCGCGCACATGATGAACGCCGAGTTCGACGCGGGCGACATCATCCTGCAGTGGTCCACCCCGGTCTCGGACGACGACACGGTCGTCGACCTGTTCGACCGCACGCTCGCGATGTTCGGCCCGATCACCGTCGAGGCGCTCGAGCGGGTGGCGGCCGGGCATCGCGACGGGACCCCGCAGGACCGGACGAAGGCCTCCTACTTCCACCGCCGCTGCGAGGAGGACAACCGCATCGACTGGACCTGGCCGGCGCGCGACGTCTTCAACCTCGTGCGCGCCCAGGTGGACCCGTACCCGAACGCCTACTGCTTCTACGGTGCCGAGCGGCTGCGGGTCCTGCGCGCCCGCGTCACCGAGGACGCCATCGGCGGGACGCCCGGGCGGATCGTGATCCGGCGGGGGAGCGGCGTCGTGATCGTCGCGGGCGCCGAGGCCCGGCGCGGGCGCAGCAGGGGTGTCGTGATCGAGCGGGTGCGCACCGACGACGGGAGGGAGTTCGACGCGGCCGACTTCTTCCCGCACATGGGCGGATATCTCACCTCACACCCTCGCGCATCGGCCTGAGAGCGCCGTCAGTCCCGCCGGTGCGACATGCCGCGCCACAGCAGGTCGGTGAGCGCCTCGGACTGGCTGTGCCAGTCGCCGCGCGGGTCGAGGTGGAACAGGCCGCTCAGCCCCCGTAGCACGGTCGCCGGATCCAGGTCGGCGCGGACGGTGCCCGCCTCGACGTTCGCCGCCAGCAGGGTGGACACCGCGCCGGCGATGGCCTCGTAGGCCTTGCGGGCGATGTCCTCGTGTGAGCTCGTGGCGGCGCTCAGGGCTTCGACGAGGCCGCGCTTGGTCATCATGTACCGGGCGAGGTGGTCGGTGGTCCACACCCGGAACGCCTCCTCGGGGGAGCTGTCGCGCAGCAGGCTGGGGACGACGTCGACGAGGTGCTGCACCTCGCGCTGGTAGGCCGCCAGCACGAGCGCCTCCGGCGTGGGGAAGTGCCGGTACACGGTGCCGACGCCGACCCCGGCGGCCTTGGCGATCGCGTTGAACGAGACCTCACCCGACAGGGCCAGCGCCATGCCCGCCGCGGCGAGGATGCGCTCGTGGTTGCGCCGCGTGTCCGCGCGCCTCGGGCTCACCGATCCCGTCGTCAACCGTCGTCACCTCCTGGCTGGGTCCCGCTGAACGGTAATCCACGCCAGGGTCCTTTGGACATTGCCGAGCGGATTTTTATCCGCTACGGTGACGGCGTGTACCGGATGTCTATCCGGTTCCATCCTACGAGCTCGACGAGCCCCACCACCACCACACGATGCCGTGCGATCGTCCGTGTGCGGGCGACCGCCGGGGAAGAAGTCCCGTGGACATCTCTCTCAGAGTCAATGGCAGGACCGAGACACTCGACGTCGAACCCGGCGTCACGCTGCTCGACGCGCTGCGTGAGCGGCTGGACATCACGGGTCCCAAGAAGGGGTGCGACCGCGGCCAGTGCGGCGCGTGCACGGTGCACGTGGGCGGGCGCCCGGTGCTGTCGTGCCTGACGCTCGCCGCGACCGTCCGGGAGCCGGTGACCACCGTGGACGGGCTCGCCACCGACGGCGAGCTGCACCCCGTGCAGCAGGCGTTCGTCGACCAGGACGCGCTGCAGTGCGGGTTCTGCACCTCCGGCCAGATCATGTCCGCCGTCGCCGCGGTGGAGCAGGACGTGGCGGACGTGCGGGAGTTCATGTCCGGCAACATCTGCCGCTGCGCCGCCTACCCGAACATCGTGGCGGCGATCGACCAGGCGAGGCGGTCCGATGCGTCCGTTTGAGCTGACCGCCCCCACGACCGTCGAGGACGCGCTCGCCGAGCCGGGCACGTTCCTCGCCGGGGGCACCACCCTGGTCGACCTGATGAAGCTCAACGTGCTGACGCCGCAGCACGTGCTGGACATCAACGCGCTTCCCCTGCGCGGCATCGACACCGGCGACGGGCTGCGGCTGGGCGCGCTGGAGCGGATGAGCGACATCGCGCGGCACCCCGGCGTGTACCCCGCGGTGTCCCAGGCGCTTCAGCAGAGCGCGTCGCAGCAACTGCGCAACATGGCCAGCATCGGCGGGAACCTCCTGCAGCGCACGCGGTGCACCTACTTCCGCGACGTCGCGATGCCGTGCAACAGGCGGGTACCGGGCAGCGGCTGCCCGGCCCGCTCGGGCGCCAACCGGATGCACGCCGTACTGGGAACGAGCGACTCGTGCGTGGCGACGCACGCGAGCGACGTCGCGGTCGCCCTGGTCGCGCTGGACGCCCGGGTCACGCTGGCCGGCGCTGACGGAACGCGAACGGTGGAGCTCGCCGACTTCTACCGGCTGCCCGGCGACACGCCGGAGGTGGAGAACGATCTGCGGCCCGGGGAGCTGATCACCGAGGTCGTCGTGCCGCGGCTCGACTGGGCGGCCAACTCCACCTACGTCAAGGTGCGCGATCGGCAGTCGTACGAGTTCGCGCTGTGCTCCGCCGCGGTCGCGCTGGAGGTGCGCGACTCCCGCGTCGTCGACGCCCGGGTGGCCGTCGGCGGCGTGGCGACGGTGCCGTGGCGCCTGAACGGGGTGGAGGAGGCCCTGCGCGGTGCGCCGGTGTCCCAGGCGGCCTTCGAGGACGCCGCGGCCCGTGCGACGGAAGGCGCCGCACCGCTGTCCGGGAACGGCTTCAAGCTGCCGCTGCTGCGGCGGACGATCGTCAGGGCGCTGCTGGAGCTGACCGAAGGGAGTGCCGCATGACCAGTCGGATCGACGGTCCACTGAAGGTCACCGGCCGTGCGCGGTACGGGCTGGACCACAACTTCCCCGGCATGCTCCACGGCTACGTGATCACCAGCACGATCGCGAACGGCGAGATCGTCGCGATGGACGTCACCGCTGCCAAGGGCGCTGCCGGCGTGGTGGCCGTCTACTCGCCGTTCGACCCGCTGACGCTGCGGAAGCCGAACAGCCCGATCCTCGGCGAGACCTGGGTCCCGCTGCAGGACCGCGACGTCGCCCACTACGGACAGCCGATCGGCTTCGTCGTGGCGCAGACCTACGAGCAGGCCCGCGACGCGGCGATGCTCGTCGAGGTGTCCTACGACGAGCGGCCGGCCCGCACGTCGCTCCGCGCCAACCTCGACCTGGCCGAGGACGGGCCACCGGCCATGGACGGCGCCCCGCCGACGCACGTGGTGCTCGCCCCGGGCGTGGAGTCCATCGAGGAGGCGCTGGCCGCGAGCCCGGTCGTGGTCGAGGGCACCTACTACACCGCAGCCCAGAACCACGCGGCGATGGAGCCGCACTCCGCGGTCGCGCACTGGGACGACGACGGCCTGACCATCTACAGCGGCAACCAGGGGGCCAGCTTCCAGCAGGCGGACATGGCGGCCGCGCTCGAGGTGGAGCCGTCCTCGGTGCACACGGTCAACCCGTTCGTCGGCGGCGCGTTCGGCGGGAAGGGCAGTACGTCGACCCCGGCGTTCCTGGCGGCGGCCGCGTCCCGGGTACTGGGACGGCCGGTCAAAGCGGCGCTGAGCCGCGAGCAGGTCTTCACCGCGACCGCGAACCGCGCGGAGACGCTGCAGGAGATCGCGCTGGGCGCCGACCGGGACGGAACGCTGATCGCGGTGCGCCACGACTCGTGGTGCAGCGCGGCGACCGACCTGTCGTTCGTGGAGCAGACCTCGCACGCCACGTCCAAGGAGTGGTACCGCACCCCGAACCTGGCCGTCAGCCAGAAGGTGGTGCCGCTGAACATCCCGCGCACGACGTTCATGCGTGCGCCCGGCGAGGCGCCGGGCTCGTTCGCGCTGGAGAGCGCGATGGACGAGCTGGCCGTCGCGCTGGACATGGACCCGATCGAGCTGCGGCTGCGCAACGGCTCGATCGGACCCGTCGGCAGCGACCTGCAGTGGTCGAGCAAGTACCTCGAGGACTGCTACCGGATCGGCGCCGAGCGCTTCGGCTGGTCCCGCCGGTCGGCCACCGGTCGCGCGGACGGTGACTGGCTGGTCGGGATGGGCATGGCGACGGCGGTGTTCCCGGCCCTCCGGTTCCCGGCCACGACCGAGATCACGCTGCGGGCCGACGACACGGCGGTGATCTCGGTCGGCGGTGCGGACCCGGGAACCGGCCTGCTGACCGTGATGGCACTGATCGGTGCGGAGTCGCTGGACATCGCACCGGAGCGGATCACGCCCCGGCTGGGCCTCTCGGCGTACCCGCCCGGCGGCTTGTCCGGCGGCTCGACGGCCACGGCCAGCGTCGGCTCGGCGATCATGGTCGCCGCGTCGGCGGTGATCGACGACCTCCAGGCCGTGGCGAGCGCGCCGGGCGCACCGTTCGCCGGCCAGGACGTGACGTACGCCGACGGGCGGCTGCTGGGTGGCGGCCGGTCGTTGACGTTCGGCGAGCTGTTGACCGCCCTCGGCCGGGAGTCGATCTCGGCCAGCGGCTCGTCCGCCCCGGGGGAGGAGCTGACCAAGCACTCGTTCGCCTCGTTCGGCGCCCAGTTCTGCGAGGTTCGGGTGCACAGGTGGACGCGCGAGGCGCGCGTGTCCCGCATGCTGGGTGTGTTCGACGCCGGCCGGATCATCAACGAGAAGGCCGCCCGCAGCCAGATGATCGGCGGCATGATCTGGGGCGTCTCCGCGGCGCTGCACGAGGCCCTGGAGATCGAGGAGAACGGCCGGCTCGCCAACGCCGACCTGGCCGGGTACCTCCTCCCGGTCAACGCCGACATCCCCGAGGTCGACGTGCACTTCGTGCAGCACCCGGACACGCTGCACAACCCGGTGGGCGCCAGGGGTGTGGGCGAGATCGGCACGGTCGGGATGGCCGCCGCCGTCGCCAACGCCGTCCACAACGCCACCGGCATCCGCGTCCGGCACATCCCGATCACGATCGAGGATCTGCTGGACTGACGGCACCGGCCGGTCACCCGGGGGAAAGGCCCGGGTGACCGGCTGCCGCGAGCTCGTCGGTCCAGCGGGGAAGCTGCCACCCTTACGATCCGCCGGATCGGACGGGTACCGGAGGCGTACATGGCTGTCGACGTCTGCACCGAGGTCGTCATCGAGCGCCCACGCGACGAGGTGGCCGGGTACGCATCGGATCCGTCGAACGCCCCGGAGTGGTACGCCAACATCGAGTCCGTGGTGTGGCGTACACCGCCGCCGCTGGTGGTGGGCTCCCGGCTCGATTTCGTCGCCAGGTTCCTGGGGCGCAGGCTTGCCTACACCTACGAGGTCGTCGAGTGGCTGCCTGGCGAGAGGCTCGTGATGCGCACGGCCCAGGGCCCGTTCCCCATGGAGACCACCTACACGTGGACGTCCGTGGGGGAGGGTCGTACCCGCATGACCTTGCGCAACCGGGGTGAACCCGCCGGGTTCGGCAAGATCATCGCACCGGTAATGGCTGCCGCGGTCCGGCGCGCCAACGACAACGACCTGGCTTCGATCAAGCGAATCCTCGAGCCGCGCTAGGGATCGGGTGACAGGTCGGCCGATGGCCCGGTCGTGCCGCCTCGCCGCGGGACGATCGACGTCCTCACCTCACGCCGCACCCGAGAACCGCCGCCAGATCCAGCTGACCGGTACGTGCCGGCCGGAGACGACGTACTCCCGGGCGGCCTCCACCACCATCGTGGTGTCCAGGGCGCGACGAGCTGCGTGGCGACCGCAGAGCAGCAGCTCGTCGCCGGGGGCCAACACGAAGTCGTCGTCGGGCGTCAGCACGCACTCGCCGTCGCGGGCGACCATCAGCACGACGACGGGTAGCTGGACGTCGCGGTCGTCCGGGTCGCGCAGGAGATCACCGAGACGGGCCCCACCGCTGTCGATCCACGGGACGAGGGCCGGAGCATCGGCGCGGCTCATCCGGACCTTCCACAGCGCGTCGAGGTGGCGACCACACCTGCGCGTCATGCAGTCGACGAGGCGAGCCGCCCACTGGTCGCCACGCGCGGGCACCTCCTGGAGGAACCGCCAGAGCAGCGGGGTGCTGAGCTGCGCGAACACCTCGTGGGCCAGCACCTCTGTCGGTACGAGCAAGGAGTCCACGTTCATCGCCGCGAACAGCGGGGCACTGGACGGGCGGTTCTGCCGGGCCGCCACGAACAGCCCCGGGTTGACCCGACGAGCGGCGGCGACGAGGGAGAGGTTGGTGGTGTCGTTGTCCGTGCCCGCGACGAACCCGACGGCGTCCGCAACGTTCGCCTGTTGCAGCACCTCGGGCTCGAACCCGTGTCCGCGGACGATCCCGCTTCCGTGCCCCGCCTGGTCGGCGACCGGGTCGACGACGGTGACGTCGATGCCCTCCGCGTGCAGGTCCGGGATCAGCTCCCGCCCGAACCGCCCGTACCCGCACACCACCCATCGACCCTCTCCGGGAGGATCGCCCCTGGCGGGCACCTCGGCCCCGGGCCCGCTCTCCAGCCAGGTCATCAGCTGGTAGGACGCCGGTGCGCGGAGCGCGATCCGCAGGTGGTCGCCGAACCGGTCGAACGGGTTCACCACCGTCGGCGTGCCGAACGCGGCCATGCGCTCGGCGACCGCCGGTGACATGGTGCGCGCGATCACCGGTAGGTCGGGCCGGAGCAGGGCGGCCGCCATCGCCACCGCCAGGTTGACCTCGTCGTCGTCGGTGAGCGCGAGCACCGCCTCGCAGTGGGGGTTGGCGAGGCCGGCCACCGCGAGGTGGCCGGGATCGCGCGCGTCGGCCACCAGCCCGGGCACGTCCGCGTGGTAGGCGGCGAGCTCGAGGGCCTCGATGCGGTCCTCGTCCGCGTCGAGCACGACGAACCGTTTGCCGAGCGCATCGAACGACTCACCCAGCAGCTCGCCGGTACGGCCGTACCCGGCTATCAGCAGGAACGGCTCACGCAGGCGGGACACCGTGCGCATGAAGTGCTGCAGCGCGAGCGCCTGCCGGAACGCACGGTCCTGCACGAGTGCGAGGAGCGACCCGATCGCGTACGCCCAACCGATCACCGTCAGGTAGATCGAGACCGTGACCCACAGGCGCTGCGCGTCGCTGAACGTCTGCGGGAGCTCCCCGAACCCGATCGTCGACGCCGTGTAGCTCATGAAGTAGAAGGCGTCGAAGATCGACATCCGCCATGGCTGCCCGTCCTCGGTGTGGCCGGGGACGAGGGTCAGACCGAGGACGCTGATCGCGAAGATCGTGATGAGGACGATCAACGGCGCGCGCATCCTGCGCAGGATCAGGAAGATCGTCGCCGATGCCCGCGCGGCGGACACGACCGGAACGCGGCTGCGCATCCGGGGGGAGGTCCGGTCGTCGTCCGGGCCGAACAGCCGGAACCAGAATGCGAGGAGCGGATTGCTCACCCTCGCCCCCTAACGGCGGTGGAACGAGACGGTCTCGACGACGAGCAGCACCACGGACACGACGTTGGCGAAAAGTGCGCCACCCGAGAGGGAGACCACGCTGGCCATCGCGGCGGGCGTGAGGCCGTCGGCGGATATGTGCGCTGCATAGGTCCACGCGATCGCCGCGGTGATCAGCTGCAGGTCGGCCACCAGGCTCGTCGCGAGGTGGACGGCGCCGATCTGGGTGCGGTCGCCGAACTTCAGCACGGTCGCGATGAGACTCACGACGACGGCCGCGAACAGCTCGTAGATGTTGTGCAGCGCCGGGTCGGCGATGTCGCCGATGAAGAAACCGAAGTTGAGCGTGGCCGCGAGCAGCACGAAGAAGCCGAACACGACCTTCTCGAGGTTCACCGGCCCACCCCCCGTCCTGGCCGAGCAAGGTGCGCTCACGCTAGCCGCGCCGAGCGCAGCGTGCGATCCCTGGAAGGATCTCCGCGATGGGCAGCGACGGAATCGGACGGCTGGATCGCTCCGGATACGAACTCGTCTTCGACGAGGACTTCACCGGTGCCGAGCTCGATGCCGGCAAGTGGGTGGACCACTACCTCCCGCACTGGACGACCCCTGAGCGGTCGGGGGCGCGGTACGACCTGCGACCGGGAACGCTGCGGCTGCGGATCGACGCCGACCAGCCGGCCTGGCGGCCCGAAGACGGAGAGCTGCGGGTCTCCAACATCCAGACGGCGTGCTTCTCCGGGCCGGTCGGTTCGTCGCGGGGAACGCACCGCCACCGTCCCGACCTGCGCGTGCGGACCGCGACGCCCACTCGCCGCCTCTACACGCCGAGCGGCGGCCTGGTCGAGGCCCGGCTCCGCGCCACCCCCGAGCCGACGTGCATGCTCGCCGTCTGGCTCGTCGCCGTCGAGGAGACCTCTCCGGACCAGTCCGGCGAGATCTGCATCGCCGAGCTGTACGGCCACGCCGTCGGCCCCGGGGGCTCGACGGTGCGCTCGGGCGTCAAGGCACACCACGATCCCCGTCTGACGACGGACATGGCCGACCTCGCGCTGGACATCGACGCGACCCGCTGGCACACCTACGCCGCGGCCTGGACCGCCGACGAGACGCGCTTCTTCGTCGACGACGAGGTGGTCCGGGTCGTGCCGCAGGGTCTGGCGTACCCGCTCCAGCTGATGATCGACCTGTTCGAGTTCCCGACCGGCCCGGATCGCGAGCCTGCCGACTACCCGAAGATCGGCGAGGTCGGCGCGGTGCGCGGCTATCGGCCGCGCTGACCGTGGCGGGCGGACGGCTGTCGATTCCTTCCGGCGGTGGCGGGGGTCTACATGGCCGACCGTGTTGAGGCCGGCCGAGGAAGAGCTGATCGCCGTGAACATCCCCGCCACCATGCGCGCCCTGCAGCAGACGTCACTGGAGGGTCCGAAGGACATGCGTTCGATCACCGACGCGCCGGTACCCCGCCCCGGCCGGGGCGAGGTCCTGATCCGGGTTGCCGCCGCCGGTGTCAACTTCGCCGACATCTCCAGGGCGTACGGCACGTTCCTGGGCGGCCCGCAGCCGCCCTACCTGGCGGGTTTCGAGGCCGCCGGTGAGGTCGTGGCGGTGGGCGGCTCGGTGACCGTTCCCGGGCCGGGAAGCCAGGTCGTCGGTGTCGGGTACGGGGCCTTCGCCGAGTACATGGTCCTGCCGGCGGGCGCGGCGATGCCGGTGCCGCCCGGCTGGACGGCCGAGCAGGCGCTGGGCCTCGTCGTGAACCGGCCCACCGCGCTTGCCGCGCTGAAACCGTTGGGCCGCCTCGCCGCGGGGGAGACCGTGCTGGTCCACGCCGCGGCGGGCGCGACCGGCCAGGCTGCGGTGACCATGGCCAAGCACTACGGCGCGACGGTCATCGCCGCCGCCTCGCCGCGCAAGCACGAGACGGTGCTGGCACTCGGCGCCGACCACGTCCTGGACTCCCTCGACGGAAACCTCGCCGCCGAGGTGCTGCGGCTGACCGGTGGTGCCGGTGCCGATCTGGTGCTGGAATCGGCGGGCGGGGCCACCTTCGCCGCCGGCCTGGCCGCCGCCAAGCGGGTCACCGGCCGGGTCGTCGTCTACGGCGTGGCGGGCGGCGAAGCCCCGGTCACGAACTGGCAGCTGGTGTACGAGCACCAGGTCCACCTCATCGGCCTCAACATCGGCGTGCTGATCCAGGCCGCCCCCCGGATCTTCGGCGAGGTCATGGGTGAGCTGTCCGCACTCGTCGCCGCCGGTGTCCTCGCGCCAGCTCGCCCCACCACCTACGAGCTGGCCGACGGCCCGAAGGCCCTCGCGGAGCTCGGGTCCAGGGCGTCCGTCGGCAAGCTGGCGCTGTTGCCCTGACGACCGGCCCACCGGGTGCGTGCGCGCTGACCTGCGGTTCGATTCCTTCGCAACGGCGTCCCGGTCGTAACGGGGTAGGCGGGCCCGACTGGCGGGACCGGTCCGGACGAGGAGCAGCGCATGGCAGGCACGGACCGGTTCGCCGCCGAGACCGAGCGGTTCCGCCGCGAGCTGCTGGCGCACTGCTACCGCATGGTCGGCTCGGCGCACGACGCCGAGGACCTGGTGCAGGAGACGTACCTCCGGGCGTGGCGCTCCTACGCGGGCTTCGACGGCCGTGCGTCGGTCCGGTCCTGGCTCTACAAGATCGCCACCAACGTCTGCCTGTCGGCGTTGGAGCCGCGCCGGATCCGGGTGCTGCCATCGGGCCTGTCAGGTCCTCATGACGGATCCGATCGCCCGCCGAGTCACGTTGCGCCGGGCGACGTCTCGTGGCTGGAGCCGTTCCCGGACCGGTGGGTCGGCCCGGCTGCCGACGATCCGGCCGCGACGGTGGTCGCGCGCGAGTCGCTGCGGCTGGCGCTCATCGCGAGCCTGCAGCACCTGCCCGCCCGCCAGCGCGCGATCCTCATCCTGCGCGAGGTGCTGGCGTTCTCCGCCGCCGAGACCGCACAGATCCTCGGCACCACCACGGCGGCGGTGAAGAGCGGCCTGCAGCGCGCCCGCGCCCGGCTGGGCGAGCTCGAACAGGCGCCCGAGGAACTGCTCGAACCGACCGATGAACGGGCGCGTGCGCTGCTCGACGGCTACATCGCGGCGTTCGAACGCTCCGACGCGGTCCTGCTGGAACGCGTGCTGCGCGCGGACGCCACGCTGGAGGCGACGCCGTTCCGCGAGTGGTACGCGGGCCGGGTGCACTGCATCCACGTGCTCGACGCGTACGTGCTGGGCGCGCCGGGCGACTGGCGGATGACCGCCACCACGGCCAACGGCCAACCCGCCGCCGCCGTGTACAACCGGCACCCGGACGGCGTGCTCCGCGCACACGGCATCGTGGTGCTGGCCGTGACCGCCGCCGGAGTCTCCCGCGTGGTCGAGTTCCACGACCCGGCGCTCGTCGCGACGTTCGGCTTCCCGGACGTCCGGTGCGGTCCCGATCGGACATGATGTGGGGGTGCACGGCGCACCGCGGGTGGACGTCTCGGAGCGGGAGTCCGAGGTGCTGTCCGCGATCGGCGAGCACCTGTCGAACGTGCAGATCGCCCACCGGCTGCACATCTCGGTACGGACCGTCGAGAGCCACGTCTCGTCGCTGCTGCGCAAGTACGGTGCCGCCAACCGGCGCGAGCTGGTGGCCCACGCCCCCGACGCCGCGTCGCCGCGTTCGGCCCGTCCGATCCTCGGCATCCCGGCCAGCCCGACGAGCTTCGTCGGCCGGGAGCGGGAGCGGGACGCGGTGCTGGCGGCGCTCGGCGAGCCCGGGCTGGTGACGGTGGTCGGCCCGGGCGGGATGGGCAAGACCCGGCTGGCCGCCGTGGTTGCCGGCGGGACGGCGGCGAGCTTCCCGGCAGGGGGAGCCTTCGTCGACCTGGTGCCGGTCGGGAGCGGGCTCGTCGCCCACGCCGTCGCCGATGCGCTCGGGGTCGTCGAGCGGCCGCCGACGCCGCTGGTACGGACCCTGCTCGACCGTCTCTCGGCCGGGCGGGCCCTGCTCGTGCTCGACAACTGCGAACAGCTGGTCGACGAGGTGGGCGCGCTCGTCGCCGAGATGCTCGCCGGCTCTCCGGGCCTGTTCGTCCTCGCGACCAGCCGCGAACGCCTGGCCGTTCCCGGGGAACGGGTCATCCGGCTCCCACCGCTGCCCCTGGCCTCCGACGCCGAGCGGCTGTTCACGCACCGGGCGCGTGCCGTCGACCCGGAGTTCGAAGCCGATCCGTCGGCGGTCTCGCAGCTGTGCGCCGACCTGGACGGCATGCCGCTGGCGATCGAGCTGGCCGCGTCGCGCGCCGGTTCACTCGGCGTCGACGGGCTGCGTTCCGCACTCGACGACCGGCTCCGGCTCCTGGCGGGCGGCCGGCACCACGACCCGCGACACCGGTCGATGCGCGCGGTGGTCGGCTGGAGCTACGAGCTCCTCGACCCCGACGAACGCTCGCTGTTCCGACGCCTCTCGGTCTTCGTCGGCGGGTTCGACCTCGACGCCGCGGTGGCGGTGAGCGCAGGCATGAGCCGCAGCACGGTCGCCGACCTCGTCGGCCGGCTGGCCGACAAGAGCATGGTCGTCCACCACCGGCAGGCGGCGACGAGCCGATGGCGCATGCTGGAGATCCTGCGCGCCTTCGCCCGCGACGAGCTGGCAGGCGCCGGGGAGGTGGACGACGTCGGCAGGCGCCGGCTGGCGTGGGCCGCGCAGACCGCGGCCGACCTGGAGGACCGCATCGGCGGCGAGTGGCGGTCGGAGTTCGACGCTGTCGTCGACGATCTCCGGGCGGCGTCGGCGTCGGCCGGCCCGGCTCCCGATCCCACCGCCTACCGGCTGGCGCGATCGCTCGCCCACCTGACGTTCGCGAAACGGGCGTTCGTCGAGGCGCGGGAGCACTACCGGGCTGCTGCCGACCGGGCGGGCGACCCGAGGGCGGCGGTCGCCGAGCTGCGCCGGGCCGCTGCCACTGCGATCGCGGTCTCGGACCAGGTCGCGGCTTTCCAGCTGCTGCTCGACGCCGCCGCCCTCGCCGAGGCGGCCGGTGCCGACGACCTCCACGCGGTCGCGCTCGCCGAGGCGGTGATCGTGACGCACCGCTTCAGCGTGGGTCTCACCTCAGCCGTGCCACCTGGGCGGGCCTCGGTGTTGCTCCAGCAGGCAGCGGCCGCCGCCGATCCGTCCGACCTCCGTGCCGCGGCGATGCTCGCTGCCGCGCGGGCCTGGGAGCGCGGTGCGGACGAGGTCGACCCGGACCTGGCCCGGATGGCCGTCGACGCGGCGCAGCGGGTCGGTGAACCCCATCTCGTCGCGGCTGCGCTGGACGCGCTCGGGATCGCGGCCACCCGGACGGGGCGGATGCGCGAGGCGCATCGGATCGCCACCGACCGCCTACGCATCGTCGAGTCCCTGCCCGATCACGAACCGTCGGTCGCGGTCGAGATGGTCGACGCCCACTACGTCGCCGCCGTCTACGCCCTGTGCGCGGGGGACCTGCCGGCCGCGCTCGCCGTCGGACAGCGGCCCGGTGTCACCGACCCGCTCGGCGAGCACCCGTACCTCGGGCTGCAGAGCGTCCAGGCATTGGCCCTGTCGGGGCGGTTCCCCGAGGCCATCGAGCGGGCCACCACGATGTGGGACGACTGGCGGCGGAACGGCAGCCCGGTGCAGGAGTGGCTCTCGCCGCACGCGGCCGCAGCCGCGCTGGCCCACGGCATGCTGGGCGACCTGGAGCAGTTCGAGGTCTGGCGGACGCGCGCGTGCGAGCTGGCTCGGGTGGACGACCCGGCCGCGTCCCGGTACCTGGCCGCGTTCTCCGCGTTCGTCGACGCCCGGGTCGCGATCCACGCCGGCCGGTTCGCGGACGCGGCTCGGCTGGTGGATCGGGCGTTCGCGGGCTTCCGGCGTCGCTGGCACGAGAGCTACGCCCGGGTCACCGGTGCCGAGCTGGCCGTCGCTGCGGCGCTGCCGGACGCATCGGACCGGCTCGCGGCGGCCGCGCACCACGGCCCGGAGAACGACTGGGCCGCTGCCTGTCTGGCTCGGGCTCGCGGGCGGCTCGACGGTGATCCGGCCGCCATCGCGGCGGCGGCCGCGGGCTTCGAACGGATCGGCGCCCGCGCGGAACGCGCCTGCGCCCTCGTGCTGTTGCCGGATCGGGCGGACGAGGGCCGCGCGGAGCTCCGCCGACTCGGATGCGCGGTTCCACGA
The DNA here is from genome assembly GCF_006717045.1 of Pseudonocardia cypriaca. Lineage (NCBI taxonomy): Bacteria > Bacillati > Actinomycetota > Actinomycetes > Pseudonocardiales > Pseudonocardiaceae > Pseudonocardia > Pseudonocardia cypriaca. Next base: position 219,968 of record NZ_VFPH01000002.1, on the reverse strand, counting down.
CCCGGTGTCGCCTGACAGCGGTTGCTCGCACCGGCTCGGCGGCTGCTCGGGTCAGGGCTCCATCGCCCGGACGCGGTCCCGGTAGGACGCGAGCAGGGCCGCGTTGTGCGCGTCGCCCCCTTCGATGTTGTTGGACCGGTAGACGGGCGGATCGATGCCTCTCGCCATGAGCTCCGCGCAGGTCTCGGCCGTGATCAGCTGCGCGACGAGGACGGTGGTCATCGTCGAGGTGGCGACGATCGCGCCCCCGCCGGGGAGCGGGTACGCCGCGTCGCCGGGCACACCGCAGTTGTCGATGACGACGTCGGCCAGGTCGTGCAGGCGTTCGCCGGACGGGTGCCGGGACGCCATGGCGGCGGAGTGGGACAACGAGGTGACCGCCACGATCTTGTTGCCGTTCGCCCGCGCGACCCGGGCCATCTCGACGACGGTGCCGTTGATGCCGGAGTTGGAGGCGATGAGGAACAGGTCCTCCGGCCGGACGCGGTGGTGGGCGAGGATGCGGGGCGCGAGCCCGGGGTCGCGCTCGCACATCGGGTCCAGGACCTCGGCGGGGTCGGCGTCGCCGAACATCACGAGGTCCTTGACCGACAGCTGGTTGGTCGGGATGAGTCCGCCTGCGCGCCCGGTGAGCTCCATGGCGAACGCGCGGGAGTGGCCGGTGCCGAACGCCTGGAGAACACCACCCGCCGCGAGCGCGTCGGCGGCGAGCCGCGCGGCGCTGGTGATCCCGTCGTACTGGGTACGCACGACCCGGTCCATGGCGTTCTGGAGCACCTCGAGGGCCTGGTCGAGTGTCGAGTCGGTCACGGGTTCCTCTCATCGGGGCTGAGTCAGCGCGCCAGGGCGAGGAGGGCGAGCCCGGCGGCGAGGGCGCGTTCCGCGCCGCCCCGCGCCACGGGGGTGCGCAGAACCTCGTAGGTCGGTCGGCGGTAGGCGTCGTGGGTCGGCAGGTAGCCGAGGTAGCCGTTCGTGTAGCCGACGAGCACGGCGGGCGCGGCGGCGCCCGCGAGCGCCAGGTACGGCTCGGCCCCCATCGCGAGCAGGCGCAGCGGGCCGAGCGCCATGGCTCCCACCGCGCACTCGACGGCGCGAGGCCGCTCTTCCCGCCGTGCGGCCCCGTCGGCGAGGCGGGCGGCCTGCAGCGCCGTGTACGCGGTGCGCGTTCCCACCGGGTCGCCGCGGCGTTCGGCCGCGGCGAGCGCCGCGGCCAGCTCGCCGAGTGGTGGCGCGGCGGGCGGTCGGGGGTCGAGCCGCACGGTGGTGCTCGCCGTGCGCAGCCGTCCGGCCGCCACGACCAGCTCGGGCGGCCGGAGCATCGCCGCGGCGGCCGCGTCCGCAGCGACCGAGCCGAGCCGGTCGCACTCGGCGGGGGTCTGGGACCTGCGGTGCGTGCGCGTGCTGACATCGCCCGCGGCACCGGTGACGACCGTCGCGAACGCTCCCGCGAACGCGGGGTGCGCGCCGATGGCCCGCCGCGTCGCACCGGCGAGGTCGGCGCTCACGAGCCGGTTCTCGGCGGCGAGCACGGTGGGGTGGACGGGGAGCACGACGAGCACGCCCGCGGGCCGCTGGGCGCCGCGGTGCACCGAGATCAACTCCACCGGCACGGTCCGCCGGGGCCGGGCACCGGAGCGCTGCCCGCCGACCCCGGCGAGGCGGAGCCTGCGCAGCTGCAGTGTTCCGGGCACTTCGGTCGCGACGGCAGCGGCTGCGGCGCGCGCGGCGGCGGACGGTACGGCGTTCAGCCACGCGGTGGGGGTGTCGCCGCCCCCCGGGGTGCATCCGGTCTCCGGGCCGGCATGGGTGTGCGTGGCGGAGACCCAGACGGCCTCGGCCGGCACGTCGGGCACCTGCGTCCGGACCGCGGCCCGCACCGCGGCGGCGAGGTCGGTGTTGACGCACGGCAGGTCGGCCACGACCCAGACGAACCGGCCGCCGTGGGAGCGGATGGAGAGCGCCGCGATCTGGAGTTCGTCGAGAACCCCGGTGGAGGGACCCGGCCGGTCGGCGTAGCCGCCGAGCTCGGTGCCGGCAGGCACGGGTAGCTCGGCGACGCCGTACCCGACCGCGAGCGCGCCGGTCACGGGACCGCCTCGAGGAACCGCCGCGTGATCTGTCCGGGGTCCGTGATCGCGCCGCCGACCACGACGGCGTGCGCGCCGGCGTCGTACGCCGCACGCATCAGCTCCGGTGTCGTGATGCGTCCCTCCGCGATCACCGGGCAGTCGAGTTCAGCCGCCAGTGAGGCCACCAGCTCCAGGTCGGGCCGGCCGGCACGGGGCCGCCGGTGTAGCCGGAGAGGGTGGTCGCCACGATGTCCGCCCCGGCGTCCCGTGCGGCGACCCCGGCCGCGTGCGTGTCGACGTCGGCCATCACCGGTACCCCGAACTCGTCGTGGATCGCGCTGATCTGCGCGGCGAGGGTGCCGCCTCCCGGGCGCGGGCGCAGCGTGCCGTCGACGGCGACGAGATCGGCACCCGCCTCGATCACCTCGGCCGCGGCGGCTGCGGTCGGGGTGATGAAGACCCCGCTCGGGTCGCCGAGCTTGTGGATGCCGATGATCGGCAGGTCGACCGCGGCGCGGATGGCGGCGACGTCGGCCGGCCCGTTGGCCCGGATCCCCGCCGCACCGGCGCACGCCACGGCGCGCGCCATCCGGGCCATGGCGTCGGGCCCGTGCAGCGGACTCCGCGGGCCCGCCTGGCAGGACACCACGAGCGAGCCCCTCGGGAACGGGATCATCGATCACCTCGGCGCCGGTGGACGTGCACGAGCGGGCGGTAGGCGCCGGGGTCCGGCCGGCCCGCGAGCAGGCAGGCACCGTCGAGCGCGGTGCCGGCGGGGGCGATGTGCCGCGCCTGCGGGCAGCGGGCCGAGAGCTCGGCGCGGAAGCCCTCGCGCAGCGCTGGAGTGGAGTCGACGAGCCGCCCGGTGCACGCCACCGGCACCGACCCGGCGTCGGGGATGGCGGCGACGGCGGCCGCGGCGGTCGTGGCCAGCTCCGCGGCCGCCGTGCGCAGGAGGGCAGCTGCGACCTCGTCGCTGCCCGCCACGCTCGCCACCTGCACCGCGAACCGGGCGGTCTCGTCGACCACGCTCGGTGCCGTGTAGAGCCGCTGCGCGAGCTCGCCGACGGGCCCGAAGGTGCGTTCGGCGAGCTCGACGAGCACGGTCGCCCGCCCGCGCCCGTCCACGGCGCGCAGGGCCGCGGCGATCCCGGCCCGGCCGATGGCGAACGCGCTGCCGTCGTCGCCGAACAGGTGCCCCCACGCGTCGACCTTGTGGCACGTCCCGGTGTCCGGGTCGACGGCGAGGCAGCCGACGCCGGTTCCCACCGCCAGCACCACCCCGCGCCCGGCGCCGAGTGCGCCGGCGTGCGCGGTCACGTAGTCGGCGCACAGGAGCACCTCCTCGGCTCCCACCAGCTCGGCGACCGCCACCGCGAGGCGCTCCCGGCCCTCGGCGGTGACCGGCAGCCCCGTCAGGCCCAGCACCGCCCTCGCCACCTGCGGTGCCCCGTGCACCTGCGCCCACGCGGTCCGCACCGCGGCAACGGTGCCCGGCACGACGTCGCAGCCGTACACGAAGCCCGGGCCGGTGTGCACGCGTCCGGAGCCCGCGATCGTCAGGCGCAGCTCCGACTGTCCGCCGTCGACGCCAACGTGGACGCTCACCGGATGCCCGCGCTCATCGTCAGCCCCTCGACGAACCGGCGCTGCAGCGACACGAACAGCAACACGGTCGGGAGGAGGGCGAGCACCGCCGCGGCCATCATCATCGGCAGGCCGCTCGCGCCGAGGTTGTTCGCCTGCATGGCCGCGAGACCGACCGGCAGGGTGCGGTGCTCGTCGTCGCTGCCCACGAGCAGCGGCCAGAGGTGGCTGTCCCAGTTCATGAGGAAGATGAAGAGCGCGAGCGCGGCCACCGGCCCGCGCAGCAGCGGTGCCACGATCTGCAGCAGCGTGCGCACCACCCCGGCCCCGTCCAGGCGCGCCGCCTCGATCAGCTCGTCCGGTACCGCGTCGATGCTCTGGCGCATGAGGAAGATCCCGAACGCGCTGGTGCCGGCCGGGACGATGAGCCCCGCGAAGCTGTTCACCCAGCCGAGGTCGTAGACCAGCGCGTACAGCGGCACGTAGATCACTTCCAGCGGCACCATGAGCGTCGCGAGCACCACCACGAACGCCGTGTCCCGGCCGGGGTAGGAGAACTTCGAGAAGCTGTACCCGGCGAGCGTGCACGTCACGACGTTGAGCAGCGTGACCGCGACGCCGACGACCACGCTGTTGAGGAAGTAGCGCGCGAAGGGTGTCTCGGTGAACGGCAGCACGAGGTTGCCCCACATCGGACGGTCCGGCCACCACGAGAGCGGCACGGTCAGCACGTCCCCCGGCTCCTTGAGGGCCGACACGACGGCGTAGGTGAGCACGGCGGCGAAGGCGACCCCGCCCGCGGTCAGCACGAGCCACAGCAGCGCGCTCGGAAGCCGCCGCCGGGTCTGGCTCGTCGTCATGCGTCCTCCCTCCGGAACACCCGCAGCTGGACGAGCGTGACCACGAGGAGCACCGCGAACATCAGCACCGCCACCGCGCTCGCCCGCCCCATCCGGGCGCTCTCGAACGCGGTCTTGTAGACGAAGAGGTTGACGACCTCCGTGTCGAAGGCCCCTCCCGTGAGCACGACCTGGGGGCTGAACGCCTGGAAGCCCCTGATCACCGCTATCACGCAGCAGACCGCCGTGATCGGCTTGAGCAGCGGGAACGTGATGTGCCGGAACCGCTGCCACGCGTTCGCGCCGTCCACCAGCGCCGCCTCGAAGACGTCGCCGGGCAGCCGGGACAGTCCGGCGAGGAAGAGGATGAGGAAGAAGCCGGTCTCCTTCCACACCCCCATCACCACCAACGCCCAGCGGGCCGCGGCAGAGCTGGTGAGCCAGTCGACGTCGATGCCGAGTGCCTGGTTCAGCAGGCCGTCGGGGTGCAGCACGAGCCGCCACACCACGGCGATCGCCACCCAGCTGGTGGCGACGGGGAGGTAGTAGAGCAGCCGGACCAGCCCGAACCCCGCCAACCGCCTGCGCAACCCCATGGCGAGCAGGAGGGCCAGCACGAGCGCGGGGAGGTAGGTGGCCACCGTGTAGAAGACCGTGTTGCGCAGGGCCGCGAGGAACCGCGGGTCGGACGCCAGGTAGGTGAAGTTGTCGAGGCCGACGAACTCCGGGGGCGCGGTCAGGCTGTAGTCGTAGAGGCTCAGGTAGAACACCCGCAGGCCCGGGTAGATCGCGAACAGCGCGAACAACGCGAGTGCCGGGAGCGACAGGAGCGCACCGACGAGGTCGCGCCGCGGCTCCACCCCACGGCGTCTGCGGCGGGTCGACGGCGGGTGGTGCACGGTGCGGTCCGCGACCGGCAGTGTCGGTGCCGCCACGGTCAGCCGATGCTGCGCTGCGCGGACGCGTTCGCCTCGCGGAGCGCGTCGGCGGGTGGCACCCCGTCGAAGACGGCCTTGTCGACGGCGGTCCGGATCGCGTCCTGCACCTCGCTCCAGTGCGGGCCCACCTGGTCGTAGCGCCCGCTCGCGTAGGCGTCGGCGATGACGTCGATGAACGGGATCGCCTTCGCGGCCGGGCTCTGGTCCCAGCCCACCACCGGCTGGACGAAGTTGACGTCCCCGAGCCAGCGCTCGTGCTGGGCCGCGAGGTGGGCGATGAAGCGCCAGGCCTCGGTCTGCTGCTCGCTCGCGCTGTTGACGGCCCAGAAGTACCCGTAAAGGCGGTTGACCGCGGGTTGCGCGGCGTCGACGCGGGGGAGCGGCACGACCTCCAGCTGCGGGTACGTGTCCGGGTTCGACTCGCGGATCTGCTCGAGCGCCCACGGGTAGGTGACCGCCATCGACTGGGTGCCCGAAGCGAGGTCCTGGAACGGTGAGGTGGCGTCCCGGGACGACGTGCGGGGATCGGAGATCCCGGAGGACCTCGCCAGGTCGACCCACTGCTGCAGGGCAGCGATGTTGCCCGGGGAGTCGAGCTGCGCGGTGCGGCCGTCGGGGGAGAGCGGCGTTCCCCCGGTCTGGTTGGCCAGGGTCTGGAACCACTGGGCGTACCAGCCGGAGTGCAGGTAGAGGAAGTTGAACGCCTGCTCGTGGCCCGCTGCGTTGAGCGCCCTGCCGGCGTCGATCACCTGCTGCCACGTTCGCGGCGGGGTTCGCCGGGTCGAGCCCCGCGTCGGCGAAGTGCTCCTTGTTGATCGCGAACACCGTGCCGTTGAACTCGCTCGGCAGCCCGTACAGCTGCCCGTCGGGGCCCTTGGCGCCGTCGAGGGTGCCCGGTACGTACCCGGCCTCGACCTCGGCGGCGGACGCCTTGCCGAGCGCCGCCGGGTCGACGGGCGTGACCAGCCGCTTCGCGATGTACTCGCCGCGCAGCGCGCCGTCGTCCATGTTGATGACGTCCGGGCCGCTGCCGGTGCTCAGCGCGGTGAGCATCTTCGTGCCGAACTCGGTGTTCGGCACGGTCTGGTACTCGATCCGCACGTTCGGGTGCGCGGCCTCGTACTCCGCGATGATCGTCTCGTTGAGCTCGACCATCGGCGGGTGGGTGTGCGTCCAGAACGTCACGGTGACGGGTCCGCCCGCGGCGTTGTCGTCGCCGGACGAACCGCACGCTGCGAGGGCCGTGCCGAGCAGTGCGGCGGCGGCAGCGGCGGCCAACCGGTGGTGTCGGACCATGGGGTTCCTCCTGACGGTCAGGTGGCTCGTCGCCGGGGGCGCGCCTGGGCGGCCGCACCGGCGGCCGGCAGGAGCTCGACGGTGAGGGTGAAGTCGTCGCCGCGGTACACCGACTCGCCCGACTCGACGACGCGGCCGCCGCGGTCCCAGACGATGGTGCGGACCCGGAAGCACGGTTGCGCCGTCGTGATCGCGAGCAGCTCGGCGGTCCGCTCGTCCGGCATCGCCGGTTCGAGGTTGGCGACACCGGAGCTGATCTCGATCCCGTAGCGCTCGCTGAGCAGGGCGTACCACGAGCCGGCCAGGTCGGCCTCGACGAGGCCGGGCACGATCGCGGCGGGCACGTGGTTCGTCTCCACCGCCATCGGCTCACCGTCGGCGAGGCGCAGGCGCACGAACCGGATCACGGGGTCGCCGACCGGAAGCCGCAGCCGTCTCGCGACGGCGGTGGTCGCCTTCATGCGACGCAGGCCGAGGGTCCGGCTGCTGGGGGGCGGATGCCGCGGCGGGTCATCTCCTCCGTGAACGACGAGATGGACAGGTGCCGCGGAACCCGCGGCCTGCTCGTGTAGGTGCCGAGCCGGTTGCGGCGCTCGAGCAAACCGTCGAGGACGAGCCGGTCGATCGCCTTCCGCAGCGTCATCCGGGCGACGCCCCATCGCAGCGCGAGCTCACGCTCGGCCGGGATCCGCTCACCGGTCTCCAGCGTCTGGATCAGGTCGAGGAGGCGGGCCCTGGCCTCGGCCGCGCGGTCGTTGGACCTTCCGGGGAACGCCATCTGCCACCTCCTCGCGGCTTGCCCGCGGACGCTAGCGAGACCGCCTCGTCCGGCAATAGACCAGGAGCCGACCGGGCTGGACCAGAGCGAGCCGTCCAGCGGCGGAGTCGCAGGTAGGAGGGCTGGACGCGGAGTGCGTGGTCTAGTACTACCGCGAAGATCGTGATCATGTCGCCGATCTGCGGCCCAACTCCGCGCCGGCATGAGCAGGCGCGGCGACGCACCTCGTGCCGGCCGGCGCGGCTGGTGCGTGGCCCCGCGACCCGTCGACGGGGTGCGCCGGCGGACACGATGCGCGCGGCGGATCACCCGGTCGGCGCATATCCCCGGATGATCACCGGAAGTGGTGGTGGCGAGGCGACAGATTCGACCGGCTGGTCATGATCCGGAGTAGCGGTTCGCTATGGCTGTACCCACAGCCATGGGCAACCGATACTCGCGATCTTGGTGGGCATGATCCGGTGTATCGGGCGTCCGTGGTCGTGGCCGCAGCCATGGGCAACCGCCAGTTCGGATCATGGTGCGCCGTGTTGGTTAGACCACGACGGCACCGAAATGCGTTCCGCGGAACGCACCCGAGCGCCGTGATCAGCGGTTCGCCCGCGGACACGCGTCAGATCCCCCGGCACTCGAGGACCGATGAGTTTCCGTGCCGGGCACGGTCTCCACGCGTGACTGTTCGGCATCATCACCAAGAGGGAGGCAACCCGTATGGCTGGGCCGCTCGACTCCGCACGCGCCGTCACCAAGCTCCCCGTGCAGGACCTGGACCGGGCGCGGCGGTTCTAACGCGATCGCCTTGGTCTGGAGGCCGTCGAGGAGCGCGAGGGCGGGCTGCGCTACGTGTGCGGGGCGACGGAGTTCCACCTGTTCCAGTCGTCCGGGGTCGCCTCGGGGGAGTCGACGCAGATCGGCTTCGAGGTGGAGGACATCGATGCGGCCGTGGCCGAGCTACGGGCGCGCGGGGTGCGGTTCGAGCCGTTCGACATCGCAGGCTTCGAAGTCGAGGACGACATCGTCGCCGTTCCCGACAACTACCCCAGCAAGGGCAGCGGCGAGCGGGGGGCCTTCTTCCGGGACAGCGAGGGGAACCTCTTGGCGCTCGGGCAGGCGACCCGCTAGCGGGTCGGGGTTCGCTGCGCGGGTCAGGCGACGAGCGTCCCGCCGTCCAGGGTGAGGATCGTGCCGGTGGCGTACGGCTGGGTCATCAGCGACAGGTAGCCCGCGGCGATGTCCTCGACCTCGCCGACGCGTCCTGCCGGGAGGGACGCGCCGACCTCGCGGTACATCTGCTCCCGGCCGGCCTCGGACATGCCCGACCAGAGCGGCGACCGGATGACGCCGGGCTGCACGGCGTTGACCCTGATCGGCGCGAGCTCGACGGCCAGCGTCCGCGTCAGTGCCTCCACGGCCCCGCAGATGCTCGCCGCCACCGACCAGCCCGGCCCGGGGCGGACCGATGCGGTGCCGGTCGTCAGGGTGATCGAACCGCCCGCGCGGATGTGCGGGGCGGCGGCGTGGACCGCTGCGAGCACGCCGAAGTAACGCAGGCCGAAGAACGCCCGCGCCCTGTCGAGGTCGAGCTCGGCCACCGGCATGAGCGCGAGCGGTTCGCCCGCCGTGTACACGAGGTGGTCGAGATCGAGCCCGGCGAATAGGGACTGGACCTGTGCCGGGTCGTTGAGGTCGACGGCATGCCCACGCGTGCCGGTCGGCAGTGCTGCGAGCGCGCGTTCGACACTCGCCGGGTTGCCGGACACGACGGTCACCTCGGCGCCGCGTTCCGCGGCGGCCTCCGCCGTCGCGAACCCGATGCCGGACGTGCCGCCGAGCAGGACGACGCGTGAACCTTCGAGGTCCATCGTGGAAGCTCCTTCGTCTTGGGGACACGTCCACGGTGGGCCCGGCTCGGGTCGGCCGTCCAAGACCTTCTGGCCCCGCTGTCATACCCTTGAGGTCTTACCGCTGGTGGGAGAGCGCAGGTGGGGCTGTGATGGACGTCGACCTGCGCAAGCTGCGCTATTTCGTCGCGGTGGCCGAACACCTGCACTTCGGCCGTGCCGCGGACGCGCTGCACATCGCGCAGCCGGTGCTCTCCCGCCAGATCCGGGCTCTGGAGGGCGAGCTCAAGGTGTCGTTGTTCGACCGCAACCGCCGCTCCACCTCGCTCACCGAAGCCGGGGAGCAGTTGCTCGCCGACGCCCGCCCCCTGCTCGCCGGGGCCGAGGCGCTGCGCCGCCGGGTCGCCGAGGCAGCCGCCGGCAAGCGCACGTTCACGATCGGGTTCATGCCGGGCCTGGTCGTCACCTCCGCGGTGCGCACCCTGCTCGCTCGGCACCCGCAGCTCGACGTGAAGGTGCTGCGGACCAGCTGGGACGACCAGACCGACGTGATCCACGACGGCCGGGCCGACGTCAGCTACGTGCGGCTACCGGTCGAGACCCGCGGGCTGGGTATGCGGCCGCTGCTGACCGAACCACGGGTCGTCGTACTGCCGGCCGACCACCGGCTGGCGGGCAAGGAGTCGGTCGCGGTCGCGGACCTGGCCGACGAGCACCTCCTGCAGGACCCCGACGCCGTCCCGGAGTGGCGTGACATCGCCACCGAGCTGCGTACCGGGACGCGGGTGCCGCAGCCGCAGGTGCGCACGGTCGAGGAGAAGCTGGAGCACGTCGCCGCCGGGCGCGGGGTGGTGGTGCTGCCATTGTCGACGGCCACGTTCTACACCCGCCCCGACGTCGTTCACGCTGCCGTGCGCGACCTCGGACCCAACCACGTGTGCTTGGCCTGGGACGCCTCCCGCCGCAGCCGGCTCGTCCAGGAGTTCGTGGCGATCGCGCTGGAACGGTCGGCAGGCCGGTGACGCGGCCGCACCCACATCGGCTCGCTCAAGGCGTCGCGAGGCGAGCTCGGCGGTGGGCGGCCATCCGGACCGGCGCGTTGGCCGCTCCGTACCCGTCGTAGCCGCTGATCCGCTGGACGACCTCGAAGAACACGCGTCCGCCGAGCACCTCCGTGTAGAGGTGGAGGTACGCCCCGTCGGCGGTCTCGTCGTAGAAGACGCCGAGCTCGCGCATCGTGGAGAGCCGGACCGGGTCGAGGTCGAAGCGGGCGTCGAGGTCGTCGTGGTAGTTGGCGGGGACCTCCAGCAGCGGTGCGCCCGCCGCGCGCAGCGCACGAGCCGTGGTGACGATGTCCTCGGTGCCGAACGCGACGTGCTGGGGTGCCGGGACACCCGGGGACCACTCGCCCCGCCGCAGCAGGGCGGCCGTCAGGCTGAGGCGCACGGAGCGCTCGGGGTTCGTCACGGCGCGGTCGCGGACCAGGCCGAAGGGTGCCGGGATCTCGGTGACCTCCTCGGGGCCGAGCCCGAGTACCTCCCGGTAGAAGAGGGTGGCCTCGTCGAAGGAGTCGAACGGCTGGGTGAGGCCGACGTGGTCGGTCCGCGTGATCCCGGCGCCGCCGTCGCCGGTCGCGCCGGTGGGGAGGAAGTCGGCGGGCCAGCCGTCGGGGACGGTGCGGGTGAAGAACAGCTGGGTGCCGTCGGGGGCCGCGACGGCGGAGAGGTCGGCCTCGGCCACGCCGCGGGTGCGGGGGAGCACGGGGGCGAGCAGCGACGTGGCCCGCAGCGCCGAGCCCGTCGGGTCCTCGCTCTCCAACCCCAGTGCGGCGACCTCGGCCACCCCGGTCTCGGCGGGCCGTACGACCGAGGCGTTGAGCAGCAGCGCGGCGTCCCCCTGCACCCACAGCTGGACGGGCTTGCTGCGGTGCTGCCCGGCGTGGGTGAACCCGAGGCGGGCCAGCACGTCGCCGACCCGGGGTCCGGAGACCCCGTCGACGGCCAGCTCGACGAACGAGTACCCGCTGAGCCGCGGGGCTGCCGGACGGGCGGGCAGGCCGAGGTCGGGTCGCTCGCCCGCCACCTGGTCCTCGAGCCACAGCAGGGAGCGCATGGCGTCGACGGCGGTGCGTGCCGGGTCGGCCTGCCGGAAGACGTCGTTGAAGACCTCGAGCGACAGCGGCCCGGTGTACCCGGCGTCGAGGACGCGCGCGAGGAAGCCGGGCAGGTCGAAGGCGCCCTGGCCGGGGAAGAGGCGGTGGTGGCGGCTCCACTGCAGGACGTCCATCTGCAGGTGGGGGGCATCGGCCAGCTGGAGGAAGAAGATCTTGCCGGGTGCGATGTCGGCGAACCCGGCGGGGTCGCCGGCGCGGGACAGGACGTGGAAGCTGTCCAGGCACAGCCCGAGCGCCGGGTGGTCGGCGCGGCGGACGGCGTCCCACGAGCGTTCCCAGGTGCCGACGTGCCGGCCCCACGCGAGCGCCTCGTACGCGATCCGCAGCCCGTGGGCGGCGGCCCGGTCGGCGGCCGCGGCGAGCTGCTCCGCGAGCCGTCCCCGGTCGTCGACGGCGTCGGCCGCGACCGAGGAGCACACGAGCAGCGTCGACGTCCCCAGCTGCGCCATGACGTCGAGCTTCCGATCGAGGCGGCGCAGGTTCCGCGCGAAGCGGTCGGGATCGGTCGAGTCGAGGTCGCGGAAGGGCTGGTAGAGGTCGATCGTCAGGCCGAGGTCGGCGCACCGGGCCGCGAGCTCGGCGGGCGTCCACGGCGATGCGACGAGGTCGGGCTCGAAGACCTCGATCCCGTCGAACCCGGCCGCCGCCGCGGCGGCGACCTTGTCCTCGAGCGTGCCCGACAGGCAGACCGTCGCGATCGAGCGTTCATGCGACACGACCAGCTCCCCCTCCCGGCTCGCTGCGCACCAGCTCGGTGAGGTGCTGGCGCATCCGGTCTACGTCGGCGTGCAGCCCGGTGAACAGCCGGAACGACTCGGCGGCCTGGTGCACCGCCATGCGGCCCCCGTCCAGCGTGGCGCAGCCCGCTGCGCGAGCCGCACGGAGCAGTTCGGTGTCGAGCGGGCGGTAGACGATCTCGGCGACCCACAGCTCGGGGCGCAGGAGCGTCGGCGGGACCGGCAGGCCCGGATGCTCGGACATTCCCATGGGGGTCGCGTGCACCAGCCCGTCGGCCGCCTCCAGCCGGGCGACGAGGTCGTTCGTGCCCCCGCCGGTGGCTCGGCCCGGTCCGAAGCGGTCGGTCAGCGCGGCGGCGAGGCGAACGGCGCGCGCGGCGTCCACGTCGAGGACGTCGACCGTGCCGGCGTCGATCGACAGCAGTGCGTGGCCCGCGGCCGCACCGGCGCCGCCTGCGCCGATCAGCACGACACGGCCGAGCCGTGCGTCCGGCAGCCCGTCCAGGAGACCGTCGCGGAAACCCGTCCAGTCCGTGTTGTACCCGATGGCGCCGCCACGACGATCGCTGTCGTCGAAGACGACCGTGTTGACCGCACCGATCGCCTCCGCGGCGGGATCGAGCGCGTCCAGGTGCGGGATGACGAGCTGCTTGCACGGGTGCGTGACGTTGAGCCCGCGGTACCCCGCGGCCCGCGCCTGCTCCACCAGGTCGCCGATCGCCTCGGGCGGCACCTTCAGGACATCGAGGTCGAGCCGCACGTAGCGGTAGCGCAGGTCGAGCTCCCGGGCCTCCCGCATGTGCAGTGCCGGCGACAGGGACGGGCCGATGCCGGACCCGATGAGCCCCACGAGGAGGTCGGCGGTGCTGGCGTCGATGCTCACGTGACTCCCGAGAGAACGGACTGGATAGTTAGTTGTACCCCGAATCGGGGGCCGCCGGAAGGCGTGCGGGCGAGGCCGAGGCCGCTGACCTAGTGTCGGATCACGCATCGGAGGAGGCGACGTGGCAACGGGGACGGAGAGCACGCGGCAGCGGCAGCGCGATGCCGACCGCACCCGTGCCGAGATCCTCGACGTCGCCACCGAGGAGTTCGCCACGCGCGGCCTGGCCGGGGCCCGGGTCGACGAGATCGCCGCGAAGACCCGCACGACGAAGCGGATGATCTACTACTACTTCGGCAGCAAGCAGGGTCTCTACGTGGCGGTGCTGGAGCGCGCGTACGCGCAGATCCGCTCCCTGGAGCAGCGGCTCGACGTCGAGCACCTCGACCCGGCCCGCGCGATGCGTGCGCTCGCCGAGCTGACCCTCGACCACCACGCGTCGCACCCGGCGTTCATCCGCCTGGTGAGCATCGAGAACATCCACCACGCCGAGCACCTGCGGACATCGCCGGTGCTGTCCAGCCTCGCGGCACCCGCGGTCGACGTACTGGGCCGCATCCTCGAGCGCGGTCGCACGGCCGGGCTCTTCCGCGACGACGTCGACGCGCTCGACGTTCACATGATCATCAGCTCGTTCTGCGTCTTCCGCATCGCGAACCGGCACACCTTCCAGGCCATCTTCGGCCGCGACATGCTCGATCCCCGGTCGGCCGACCACCACCGGCGCATGATCGGTGATCTCGTCCTCGAGTACCTGACCGCTCACGTCGGCCGCGCCTGAGGGCGCTCGGCTTGACAGGGCCGGGGAGCTAACTCACCATCTGGTACCTCACCGTTCGGTACATTAGATCGGCGGTCCGAGGTCATCAGAGGGGATGACATGGACGAGTCCCTGAAGCACGTGAAGACGCCGAGGAAGGCTGCGATCAGCTCCTGGATCGGCAGCGCCCTCGAGTACTACGACTTCTTCATCTACGGCACGGCCGCGGCGCTGGTCTTCCCGAAGATCTTCTTCCCCACGGGCAACCCGGCCGCGGCCACGATCGCCTCGCTCGCGACGTTCGGTGTGGCCTACGTGGCCCGCCCGGTCGGCTCGTTCATCCTCGGGCACCTCGGTGACACCATCGGGCGCAAGAACGTCCTCGTGATCACGCTGGTCGGGATGGGTCTGGCGACGTTCCTGATCGGGCTCCTGCCGACGTACGAGCAGATCGGCATCACCGCACCGATCCTGCTGCTGGTCCTGCGCGTGGCGCAGGGCCTCGCGGTTGCGGGTGAGCAGTCGAGTGCGAGCTCCGCCAGCCTGGAGCACGCCCCGGAGGACCGCCGCGCCTACTACACGAGTTTCACCCTCGCCGGCACGCAGGGCGGCAACATCCTCGCCACGCTGGTGTTCATCCCGGTCGGCGCGCTCCCGGAGGACGCGCTGCTGAGCTGGGGCTGGCGGATCCCGTTCCTGCTGAGCGCCATCGTGATGTTCGTCGGGCTGTGGATCCGGCGTGCCCTGCAGGAGAGCCCCGTCTTCGTCGAGGAGAAGGAACGCCAGGAGGTGCGCCGGGCCCCCCTGCCGGTGCTGTTCCGCAACTACACGCCCGAGGTGCTCAAGGTGCTCTTCGCGGCCCTCGTCTCGGTGATCAGCACGCTCTTCTCGATCTACGCCCTGACCTACGGCGTCAACACGATGGGACTGTCCCGCACGAGCATGCTCTGGATGGTCGCCCTCGCGAACGTCGTGGCGCTCGGCGCGATCCCGCTGTGGGGGATGCTCGCCGACCGGATCGGCCGCAAGCCCGTCTACGTCGTCGGCGCCCTCGGTCCGGCGATCCTGATCTGGCCCTTCATCTGGGCGATCAGCCAGCAGAACATCGCACTGGTCTTCGTCTTCGGCATCCTGCAGTCGGGGATCGTCTACAGCGCGTACAGCGGGGCCGCGTTCGCGCTGTGGAACGAGCAGTTCGACACCCGGGTCCGGATGTCCGGGGTGGCGGTCGGAACGCAGTTCGGCTTCGCGCTCGGCGGCTTCGCCCCGTCGATCGCCGCAGCCCTCGCCGGCCCGCAGCTGGAGAACTGGGTGCCGGTCGCGATGCTCGGATCCGGCGCGGCGCTCGTCGCGATGATCGCCGCCCTCACCATGCGCGAGACCTACCGCGTTCCGCTGGAGGGGCTGGGGAAGCCGGAGCGGGCGTCGGCCTGAGCGGACGCGTTCTCCGGCTCACGCATACCCGACGCGCGAGCAGCTGGGCGGCCCGCGCGGACGAACCTTGGACAAGCCTTTGACAAATGCGGCGGCGCGACCTACCTTATCTGGACAGTCTCTGGACGGAGGTAGGACAGTGAAGATCGCTGACGTTGTCACCGCGGTGTTGCTGATCATCGGTGGGCTCAACTGGGGGCTCGTCGCGCTCGCCGAGTTCGACCTGGTGGCCGCGATATTCGGGTTGTCGTTCGGCGAGACGAACGTGGTCACCCGCCTCGTCTACGCGCTCGTCGGGCTGTCCGCGCTGTACCAGGCGGCCCGGTTGCCCGCCATGCAGCGGCGGTCGGTGTCCCGGTCGTCGGCCGGCCGCGTCTGACCGATGTCCCGGCCGGAACGCCCCTCGGCCGGCGAGCCCTCCGGAGGGGTGGGGGGCCGCGGTGCCGAGGGGTGCTCCGCCGGCGCCGGGATGGCCGGCCTGGTGTCAGGGCTTGCGCGCCACCCCGCACGTGGTCTCCGGCAGGGGCTCGACGTCGCCGACCTCGGCGGCGTCCGGCCGCCATTCGGTGACGGTGACCAGGCCGGGTTCGACCATGTCCAACCCGGAGAAGTAGCCGCGGATGTGCTCGACGGGTTGCTGGATGTAGGGCACGCCCCCGGACTTCGCGTAGTTCTCGGCGAGCGCGTTGAGATCGGGGTTGGTGTCGTTGCCGTCCCAGATGGCCAGGTAGCTGCCCGAGGGCACGGCGTCCACCATGCGCGCAACGGTCGCGTGCGATGCCTCGAAGCTCTTGGCGTGGCCGAGCACGCCCATGAACATGACCGCGATCGGCTGCTCGAAGTCCAGGATGCGACGTGCCCGGTCGATGATGAGGTCGGGGTCGTGGTAGTCGGCCTCGATGTAGTCGGTGACGCCTTCGGGCGTGGTGTTCCTCAGCAGCACCCGCGCGTGCAGGAGCACGATCGGGTCGTTGTCCACGTAGACGATCCGGGACTCCGGCGCGACCGCCTGCGCGATCTCGTGGGTGTTCTGCATGGTGGGCAGGCCGGTCCCGATGTCGAGGAACTGACGGATCCCGGCCTCGCCCGCCAGGAAACGCACGACCCGGGTGAGGAACTGGCGCGACTGCCTGGCGAAGGTGGCCATGTCGTAGAACTTCAGCGCGGCCTCGGCGGCGAGCCGGTCGGCCTCGTAGTTGTCCTTGCCGCCGAGCCAGTAGTTCCAGATGCGGGCCGCGCCGGGCACGTCGGTCCTGATGTCGCGGTTCGGCTCCGTCATGGCAGCTCACTCCTCGGGTCGGGCGACACCTGCGGCGCGTAGGGCCGCCACCACCCGGTGCAGACCGGGCCCATCGGCCGTGGCGGCCATCGTGCCGCACCACGGCGTGGTCCGTCTGCCCTCCGCTCGGCCGCTCCCTCCGAACGTCCTGGAGCACGCCGGTCCGTCGACGGCGCGGATCGAGATCGTCTACGGTGAGAGGACCTTCACCCTCTCGGTGAGCGACGACGGGACCGGGTCCGCGCCGGGGCGGCCGTCCGCGGATTCGCACGGTATCCGCGGTGTGCGGGAGCGTGCCGAGCTCTACGGCGACGTCCTCACCGCCGGACCACGTGAGGAGGGCGGGTTCGCCGTGATCCTGCGCCTGCCGATCAGCGAGGACCGACCATGATTCGCGTACTCGTCGTCGACGACCAGGCACTGATCCGCGGTGGGCTGGTCGCCCTGTTCAACGCGGCGCCGGGGCTCGAGGTCGTCGGCGAGGCCGTCGACGGCGCCGAGGCCGTCGCGCTCGCGGCCGAGACCCGCCCCGACGTGATCCTGATGGACATCAGGATGCCGGTGCTGGACGGGATCTCGGCCACCCGCCGGATCCTGGCGGCGGCTGGTGAGGACCCGCCGCGGGTCGTCGTGCTCACCACCTTCGACCTCGACGAGTACGTCTACACCGCACTCGGTGAAGGCGCGTCGGGTTTCCTCCTCAAGGACACCCCGCCGGACCGCATCATCTCCGCCGTGCACACCGTGGCGGCGGGCGACATACTGATCACGCCGCGCATCACCCACCGGCTGGTCGAGGCCTACGCCCAGCACCACCGCACCGCGGCGGCGGCCAACGCCCACCTGTCCGAGCTGACCCCGCGGGAGACGGAGATCCTGCGCCTGGTCGGCAACGGCCTCACCAACGGCCAGATCGCCCAGCGGCTGGTGCTCAGCGAGGCCACCGTGAAGACGCACGTGAAGCGCATGATGGCGAAGCTCCAGCTGACCAGCCGTGCGCAGGCCGTCGTGGTGGCGTACGAGACCGGGTTGGTTCAGCCCGCCTCGCCACGGATCCCTCGTTCGGGGTAGTGGGTAGTGGCAGCTACCCCTTTCGGGGTAGCTGTGGTTGCCATCTGAGTGGGACGACCGCAGCTGTTCACCCGTTTAGCGTCACGCCGGCGTCGGGCTCCACGCCCGATCGGGGACGTGATGGGGGATGCAACAGCGATGAGTCGCAGATATGCGGTCGCCGCAACCGGGGTGGTCCTGGTCGCCGCGGCTCTGCTCTCGGCATGCGGGACGAACCGTTCGGAGGGCGACGCCGCCGGTGGTTCGTCGTGCGACACCAGCAAGGGCACGCTGGTCATCGGGATGATCGCGCCGATGTCGGGCGGCGTCTCGGCGTTCGGCCTCGGGATGCGCAACTCCGCGGACCTGGCGATCGACCAGGCGAACGAGAACTGCACCGTGCCGGGCTACCGCCTCGTCTTCCAGCCCGAGGACGACCAGAGCCTCCCGCAGATCGCGGCGCAGGCGGCGACGAAGCTGGCTTCGGACCCGAACGTGGCGGCGGTCGTGGGGACGTACAACTCCTCCACGGCGCAGTCGGCCGCCCCGATCCTGGCGCAGCGGTCGATCGTGCAGGTTTCCCCCGCCAACACCGGGCCCGCGTTGACGAGGGGGGAGAAGGCCGCGACCCAGCCGCGGCGTCCCTTCCCGACCTACTTCCGGGTGGCGGCCAACGACCTCGTGCAGGGCCCGTTCGGTGCGCGCTACCTCGTGCAGGAGGCGGGCAAGAAGAAGATCGCGGTCATCGACGACGGCAAGACCTACGGCGTCGGGCTGGTGGAGAACTTCGTGAAGGAGGCCGAGCGCCTCGGTGCTCGCATCGTGGCCCGGGAGAAGGTGGGGGAGAAGGACACCGACTTCTCGTCGACGATCGCCGCCATCCGTTCGAGCCGGCCGGACGCGGTGTACTACGGCGGCGAGTACCCGGCTGCCGGCCCGCTGTCGAGGCAGCTCGCGGAGGCGGGCCTGGACGTCCCGCTGATGGGCGGCGACGGCATCGCCGATCCGCAGTACATCGAGCTGGGTGGGCGGCCCGGTGACTTCGCGACGAACATCGGCGCCCCGGTGGAGTCGCTGTCCAGCGCGCGGGCGTTCGTCGACGCCTACGCGGCGGCGGGCTACCCCGAGCCGTCCAGCGCGTACGGGCCGATGACCTTCGACGCGACGAACGTGATCATCGGGGCGCTCGCGGGGCTCGTGCGGAACAGCCCGTTCGAGGAGTCCAGCCGGCAGCGGCTCGTCGAAGCAGTGCAGCGGACCAACCTCCCCGGGGCCAGCGGGACGGTGGCGTTCGACGAGTTCGGCGACACGACGAACAAGGTCCTGACGGTCTCCACGGTGAAGGACGGCGAGTTCGAGCCCCTCGAGACCGGTGTCTTCGAGCAGTCGAACTGAACCACCTTGTCCACACTGCTCTCCCAGACGGTCAACGGTTTGGTGCTCGGTTCGCTGATCGGGCTGATCGCGCTGGGCTACACGATGGTGTACGGCATCATCCAGCTGATCAACTTCGCCCACGGCGAGGTTTTCATGGTCGGCGCGTACGGCGGGCTGGCGATGTCCACCTACCTGCTCCCCGGGTTCGTGCAGCAGCAGTGGTACTTCGCGCTACCGCTGCTGCTCGTGGGCGGCGCCGTGGTCTCGGTGGCGGTTGCGGTGGCGATGGAGCGGTTCGCGTACCGGCCGCTGCGTGACGCGCCGCGGCTGGCACCGTTGATCACGGCGCTCGGGGTGTCGGTCGCGTTGCAGGAGGCGGTGCGCGTCTTCTACCCGGGGGCGATCTCGCCGCTGCCGTTCCCCAGGGTGTTCGTCGAGGGGGCCTACGTGCTCCCCATCGGGGACGGCGTGCCCGTCCGCTACACCGGCGCACTGATCATCGTCGTGCTGGTCGTGCTGGCGGTCGCGTTGCAGCGGTTCATCGACCACTCGCGGCTGGGACGGGCGATGCGCGCCATCTCGCAGGACCGGGACACGGCGCGGTTGATGGGTATCGACCCGGATCGGGTCATCGTGGCGACGTTCGCCCTCGGCGGGGTGCTCGCGGGCGTCGCCGGCATCCTGTACGGCGCCGACCTGGGCTTCGTCAACATCGACATCGGCTTCCAGACCGGGATCTTCGCCTTCACCGCCGCCGTGCTCGGCGGTATCGGCAACATCCGGGGCGCAGTGGTCGGCGGCCTGGTGGTCGGGCTCGTGAAGGCGCTCGGGGGGCAGTACCTGCCGGGCGGAACGGCCTACGACTACGTCTGGATCTTCGTGGTGCTGATCGCGGTGCTGGTGTTCCGGCCCCAGGGGTTCTTCGGGGAGACGGAGCGGGTGCGCGCATGAACGCTCTGCGGGCGGCAGGCGGCGTGCTCACGATCGTCGGGACGGGTCTGCCCTGGGCGACCTTCGTGCTCAACGGGGGCCCGTACCCGGCGAAGGCGACGCTCGAGTTCTTCACGGAGCCGTTCGGGGTGGTCGGGTACCGGCTGCATCTGCTGGTCTTCGGGGTCCTCGCGGTGGTGTTCGCGCTCGTGGCGGTTCCGGGGCGGGACCGGATCCTGCGCGCGCTGGGTGTCGGCGTCGTCGCCGTCAGCGTCGTCAACGGGCTGTGGATCGCGGTCGAGGGCGGCGGGCTCGGAGCCGTCACCATGTCCGAGGGCGACGTGGCGTTCGGGGCTCCCGTCGCGCTGGCGGGCGGGATCCTGATCCTGGCGGCCAGGGCCGCGGGAGAGCCGGTTCCGCAGTGGCGGTGGCGGCTCGGCCCGTGGTGGGAGCGGCTGGTGCTGCTGGGCGTGTTCGTCCTGCTGCTGATCCTGGTGTCAGCGCTGCTCACCAGCGGCGGGCAGAGCGGTGCGGCGAACGGGTACGCGGGCGCGGTGTTCCTGTCGTTCCTCGCTGCTGCGGGGGCCGGGATCGGGGCGCTCCACGCGTCGGGACTGTTGTCGTGGGTGGGAGAGCTGTCGGAGCGCCACCGGGGGTTCGGCGTCGGTGTGCTGCTGCTCTGCGCGCTCGCGCTGCCGCTCACCGACGCCGGCACCGAGTACTGGATGACGGTCGCGGCGAACATCGGCGTGTACGCCGCCACGGCGATCGGGCTGAACATCGTGGTGGGCCTGGCCGGGCTGCTCGACCTCGGCTACGTCGCGTTCCTGGGCATCGGGGCGTTCGTCGCGGCGAACCTCTCCGGTGCCGCGGCGTCGGGGATCGGGATCGAGCTGCCGTTCCCGCTCGTGATGGTCATCAGCGCGGTGGTCGCGGGGATCTTCGGTGCGATCGTCGGATCGCCGACGCTGCGGGTCCGCGGCGACTACCTCGCGATCGTCACGCTCGCCTTCGGGGAGATCTTCGTCCGGGCGGCCCAGAACGACATCGGTGGGCTGACCGGGGGCTCGAACGCCATTCCGGGGGTTCCGCCGCTGTCGATGTTCGGCCAGGGCTTCGACGACCAGCTGGTCGTCGGGGAGGTCCGGTTGCCGCCAGGGGTGCTCTACTACGTGCTGATCGTGCTCGTCGTGGCCGGCGCGATGCTCGTCTTCGCCAACCTGAAGGACTCGCGGTTGGGGCGGGCGTGGATCGCGATCCGCGAGGACGAGGACGCGGCACGCGCGATGGGCGTCCGCACCGGGCCCATCAAGATCCTCGCGTTCCTCGCGGGCGCGGTGCTCGCCGGGTTGGCCGGCGCGTGCTTCGCGCACAAGACGGCAACCGTGTCGTACGAGAGCTTCCGGTTCATCGAGTCGGTCACCCTGCTCGCCGCGGTGATCCTCGGCGGGATGGGAACGGTCCCGGGGGCGGTGCTCGGCGCGTCGATCCTCTTCGTGCTGCCGGAGAAGCTGCGGGAGTTCTCCGACTACCGGCTGCTGCTCTTCGGGATCGCGCTGATCCTCATCATGCGGTTCCGGCCGCAGGGCCTGGTGTCCGACGCGCACCGGCGGGCGGAGCTCGCACCCGACGCGGAACCGGCCACGGTCGTGCTGCCGGTGGTCACGGCGAAGGTGGCCCCTTGATGCCGGAGCGGCCGAAAGACGATCTCGGTCCCCCGCTGGTGCACGGCGAACCGATCCTGCGAGCGGCCGGCGTGTCCATGCGGTTCGGCGGGCTCACCGCGCTGAGCGAGGTGTCGTTCGCCCTCGCCCGAGCGGAGATCATCGGCCTGATCGGACCGAACGGGGCCGGCAAGACCACGTTGTTCAACTGCCTCACCGGGTTGTACACGCCCACGTCGGGTTCGGTGACGCTGCGCGGGTTGCCGCTGCCGCAGGACCCCGCGCGGGTCACCGAGCGCGGGGTGGCCAGGACGTTCCAGAACATCCGGCTCTTCCCGAGCATGACCGCGCAGGAGAACGTGCTGGTCGGCAGGCACGTCCGGATGAAGCAGGGCCCGCTGTCGTCGCTGCTGCACGGGCGGGCGTTCCGGCGCAGCGAGGCGGAGGCCGCCGGACGAGCGGCCGAGCTGCTGGAGTTCGTCGGGCTGTCCCGGTTCTCCGAGGAGCTGGCCCGCAACCTGCCCTACGGCGACCAGCGCCGGCTCGAGATCGCAAGGGCGCTCGCGACCGATCCGGCAGTGCTGCTGCTCGACGAGCCGACCGCCGGCATGAACGCCCAGGAGACGGAGGCCACCCGGCAGCTGGTCTTCGCGATCCGCCGCCTCGGGATCTCGGTGGTCGTCATCGAGCACGACACCAAGTTCATCTTCGGCCTGTGCGACCGCGTGGTGGTGCTCGTGCGCGGCGAGGTGCTGGTGCAGGGCCGGCCCGGTGAGGTGCGCGGCGACCCACGGGTTGTCGAGGCGTACCTGGGTACGCCGCCGGAGCAGGTCGGCGGGGGGCGGCGCGGATGAGCTTCCTCGAGGTCAGCGACCTCACGGTCGCCTACGGCGCGATCCAGGCGGTGCGCGGTGTGTCTTTCGTCGTCGGCCGTGGCGAGATCGTCAGCCTGATCGGCAGCAACGGCGCGGGCAAGACCACCATCCTGCGCACGATCTCCGGTCTGCTGCGGCCCGTGTCGGGCGGGATCCTGCTGGACGGCGAGCCGCTGCACCGGTTGCCCGCGCACGAGATCCTCGCCCGCGGCGTGGCGCACAGCCCGGAGGGGCGGCGGCTCTTCGCGCGGATGACGGTGGAGGAGAACCTGCGCCTCGGCGCCTACACCCGGCGCGACGAGCCCGGGATCAAGAGCGACCTGGAGCGGATCTACGCGCTGTTCCCGGTGCTCGGCGAGCGCCGCGGGGACAAGGCCGGGCTGTTCTCCGGCGGCGAGCAGCAGATGCTCGCCATCGGAAGGGCGCTGATGTCGCGCCCGCAGCTGCTGATGCTCGACGAGCCGTCGATGGGGCTGTCGCCGATCATGACCCGGAAGATCCTCGAGACGGTCCGCGAGCTGCGGGACTCGGGCACGACCGTGCTGCTGGTGGAGCAGAACGCGCTGGCGGCGTTGTCGTTGTCCGACTTCGCCTACGTGATCGACCTGGGCCGCACCACGTTGTCCGGCACCGGGGCGCAGCTGCTGGCCGACCCGCGCGTGCGCGCGGCCTACCTCGGTGACGGTGTCGCGAGCTGATCCCGTACGTGGCGGGGCGACCGCCCGGCCACGTCCGCATCACGGGGGAGAGACCATGGACGACCCACGCACCTCCGAGCCACCGGCCGACGTGGCGCGCCACACCCACGCTTCCTGGTTCGTCCGGCGCCTGCTCAACGGGCGCGACTGGTTCGACGGGCGCGTGGTCACCGCAGCCGACGCCGGCTGGGACGAGGCCCGGACGCCGTGGCAGCTCGCCGTGGACCAGCGGCCGACCGCTGTCGTGCTCGCCGGGTCCGAGCACGACGTGATCGCGACCGTCCGGGCGGCGCGGGCGTGCTTCCTGCGGGTCGCGGCGCAGGGCACGGGCCACAACGCCAACCCGCTCGGCCCGCTCGGCCCGCTCGGCGACACGGTGCTGCTACGCACGTCCGGCATGCGCGGGATCGAGATCGACGCGGAGCGCCGCACCGCCCGCGTGCAGGCCGGTGTCGTGTGGGGCGAGGTGTCCGCGGCGGCGGCCGAGGTCGGTCTGGCCGGGCTGGCCGGTTCCGCCCGTGACGTCGGCGTCGTCGGCTACACGCTCGGCGGCGGGTTGTCCTGGTTCGCCCGCTCCCACGGGCTCGCGGCGAACCACGTGGTCGCCGCCGACGTCGTCACCGCCGACGGCGAACTCCGCCACGTCGACGAGGACCACGACCGCGACCTGTTCTGGGCGATCCGCGG
Organism: Pseudonocardia cypriaca; assembly: GCF_006717045.1. NCBI lineage: Bacteria > Bacillati > Actinomycetota > Actinomycetes > Pseudonocardiales > Pseudonocardiaceae > Pseudonocardia > Pseudonocardia cypriaca. The sequence goes on along the minus strand of NZ_VFPH01000002.1, from coordinate 196,073 downwards.
CGGTGGCGGCTCGTTCGGCGTCGTGACCGCCCTCGAGTTCCGGCTGTTCCCGATCACCCACGTGACCGCGGGCGCCATGTTCTGGCCGATCGAGTACGCGTCGGAAGTGCTGCAGGCCTGGCGCGAGTGGCTGCCCGCCGTCCCGGACGAGATCACAACCGTCGCGCGACTGCTGCGCTTCCCGCCGCTGCCCGAGGTGCCCGAACCCCTGCGCGGCCGGTCCTTCGTGGTCGTCGAGCTGGCCTCGCAGCTCGACGAGGAGGCCACCGACGGGCATCTCGTCCCCCTGTGGAAGCTCGACCCCGAGATCGAGACCGTCCGGCGCATCCCCGTTACGGAGCTCGCCGACCTGCACATGGACCCGCCCGGCCCGGTCCCGGCGACCGGGGACGGTGTCCAGCTCGCGGAGCTGACCCGCGAGACCCTCGACGCGTACCTGTCCGTGACGACCGCGCCGGACTTCACGATGCTGAGCACCGAGATCCGGCAGTTCGGCGGCGCGCTGACCAGCGGCCGCGGCAGCGGTGGCGCGGTCTCCGAGCTCGCCGGAGCCGCGGGGGTCTTCTCGGCCGACCTGACACCGGACCGGGACTCGGTCGTCGCCGCCCGGGCGGCCCTGGACGGGCTGCGTGCCGCCCTCGCCCCATGGGCCGCGGACTCCACGTACCTCAACTTCGCCGAGCGCCGTCCCGCCGTACCCGTCTTCCCCGCCCAGGCCTACCAGCGCCTGCGGGAGATCAAGACCGCCGTCGACCCCGACGACGTGATCCGGGCCAACCACCCGGTTCCCCCGCTGACGAGGCAATGGGGACGGTCGTGAGGAACCGCCCTCGACGAGCACCGGGTCGGTCAGGACCGCCCGGCGGCGGTCGGCGAGGGCGCGGCCGACCCACCCTTCGACGCCGTGCCCGCCATCAGCTTCGCCACTTCGGCCTGGTCGGCGGCCGACGGATGACCCCAGTCGGGTTCGTAGTCGTAGATCTCGCGCAGCGGCGTGCCAACCGTCTGCCCGGTGAGGATCTCGACGTCGTCGGTGCCGATCATGGCCGGGTGCTCGACGCCGGTGGCCTCGGCCACCTTGAGGAGGTCGCGCCGGAGGGTCCGGATGTAGTTGGCCACCCGCACCGATTTCAGCTCCGGGTCGAGGCCGTGGGCGAGCCAGCGGTTCTGCGTGGCCACGCCGGTCGGGCACGTGTCGGTGTGGCATTTCTGGGCCTGGATGCAGCCGACCGCGAGCATCGCCTCGCGCGCGACGTAGACCAGGTCGGCACCGAGCGCGAACGCGACGACGGCGTTGTCGGGCAGCCCGAGCTTCCCCGCTCCGGCGAACACGACCTGCTCGTGCAACCCGCGCCGGGCGAACGTCCGGTAGACCCGGCTGAAGCCCATCCGGAACGGCAGGGAGACGGAGTCGGTGAAGACCAGCGGTGACGCTCCCGTCCCGCCTTCGCCGCCGTCGATGTTGACGAAGTCGACACCGCGTCCCGTGTCGGCCATGAGGCGGGTGAGCTCGTCCCAGAAGGTCATGTCGCCCACCGCGGACTTGATGCCGACGGGGAGACCGGTCTCCTCGGCGAGCATCTCCACCCAGTCCAGCAGCTCGTCGGTGTTGGTGAACTCGGCGTGCCGGGACGGGCTCACGCAGTCGCGCCCCACGGGGATCCCGCGCGTGGAGGCGATCTCGGGGGAGACCTTGACGCCCGGCAGCAGCCCGCCCAGCGAGGGTTTGGCACCCTGGCTGAGCTTCACCTCCAGCGCACGGATCGGGGCCGCTGCCACGACGTCCTTCAGCCGCCCGAGGTCGAATCGGCCATGTTCGTCGCGGCAGCCGAAGTAGCCGGTGCCGATCTGCCACACCAGCTCCCCGCCGAGCAGGTGGTAGGGCGACACGCTGCCCTCTCCGGTGTTCTGCATGCACCCGGCGAGCGCCGCGCCCTTGTTCAGCGCCGCCACCGCGTTGCCGGAGAGCGACCCGAAGCTCATCCCGGAGATGTTCACGACCGACTCCGGTCGGAACGCCCGCCTGCGCCCGCGGGCCGCACCGAGCACCTTGGCGCACGGGATGAACGCCTCCTGCCCGACGTGGGGACTCGACGCGGGCACCGCGCCGCCGAACGTCCGGTGCTTCACGATCACGTAGCCCGGTGTGTGCTCCACGTCGTTGTCGGTGCCGAAGCCGAAGTAGTTGTTCTCGAGCTTGGCCGAGGCGTACACCCAGCGGCGCTGGTCGCGGCTGAACGGGCGCTCCTCGTCGTTGCCCGCGACGATGTACTGCCGCAGCTCCGGCCCGATCCTCTCGAGGAGGTAGCGGCCGTGGCCGATCACGGGGAAGTTGCGGAGCAACGCGTGTCGGCGCTGTGCGAGGTCGTGCGCGGCGACCCCGGCTGCGGCGGCCAGTGGCAGCACTCGACGCCATTTCATCCGCCAGAGTCTGCTCCGGTCGGCGCGCTCGCGCAGGACTAAGGAGCGACCCGAGCCGGAGTCGTCAGCGTGGCGCGGCGACCGGCCCGAACGCCGAGAGCGCGACGTCCTGCCAGCGCTCCCACTCGGCGATCCGCGCCAGGTGCTCGGCGCGCACCGGCTCGAACGACTTGCCGAAGAAGACCCGCAGCGGCGGCTCCTCCGCGTCGACGACGGCGAACAGCGGCGATACCGTCGCCGCGGGGTCGCCGATCTCGAAGCTGTCGGCGTCGGCCCGGAACCGGTCGTAGGCGGCGATCGGCGTGCTGTGCCGGGACCCGACGGCCAGCCAGTCGGTGTCGTACGGTCCGGGCTCGATGTTGGTCACCCGGATCCCGAGGTCGCGCACCTCCTTGACCAGGGACTCGCTCAGACCCTCCACCGCCCACTTCGACGCGTGGTATGCACCGATGCCGGGGTAGGCCCGGACCCCGCCTTCGCTGGTGACGTTCACCAGGTGCCCGGAGCCCTGCTCCCGCATGATCGGCAGAGCGGCCTGAAGGACCCAGAGCGCGCCGAAGAAGTTCGTCTCCATCTGGGCGCGGATCTCGGCCTCGGTGAGCTCCTCCACCGCGCCGAAGTGCCCGTACCCCGCGTTGTTCACCACGACGTCGAGCCGACCGAACCGCTCGGTGACCCGGCCGACCGCCTCGAACACCGAGTTCCGGTCGGTGACGTCGAGTCGGAGCGGGAGCAGCGCGTCGCCGTGGGTGGCGACGAGGTCGTCGAGGGAACGCGGGTCGCGGGCGGAGGCGGCGACCCGGTCTCCCCGCCGCAGAGCCGCCTCCGTCCAGATGCGGCCGAAGCCGCGGGACGCGCCGGTGATGAACCAGACCTTCTCGTTCGTTGCCATGCATCCAGGTTGCGTCGCCCCGAGGTGTGCGACAAGCGATGCTTTCGCACGCATCCCATGAGTGGAGCGCATACCATCGGGTCGTGGCCGAGATGACGCTCGCGGGGCTCCGGGTCGTGCACGAGGTCGCCCGGCAGGGCTCGTTCAGCGCCGCGGCGGTCGCGCTGGGCTACACGCAGTCCGCGGTGTCCCGCCAGGTCGGGGCCATGGAGTCGGCCGCCGGCACCACGCTGTTCGAGCGCCTCGCCCGGGGTGTGCGGCCGACGGCCGCGGGGGAGGTGCTGGCGCGGCGCGCGGCACGGATCCTCGGAGAGGTCGACGGTGCGCTGGAGGAGGTCTCGGGGGTGCGCGACCGGCTGGCCGGCCGCATGGTGGTCTCCGGTTTCCCCGCCGCCGCAGCGGTCCTGCTGCCACGCGCGATCGCCCTGCTCCGGCAGCGACATCCCGATCTCCAGGTGGAGCTGCAGGAGGCGGCGAGCCCGGTCCAGCTGCGCCGGTTGCGCGCAGGGCGGACCGAGGTCGCGCTGGTGGCCACGGGGGAGGTGGTGCCGGAGGAGCACCTGGCCGGGCTGCGCCACGAGGCGGTGGAGATCCCGCGCGGCCCCGGGATCGCCGTCGCGAGCGGCCACCGGCTGGCGGACCAGGATGCCGTCGCCGTCGCCGACCTGGCCGACGAGACGTGGATCGTGGGGACCGGCCCGGCCGGCGAGCCGCAGTTCGGGCCGTGGCCCGGGCTCGACCGGCCGCGGATCGGCCACGCGGTGCGGAACTGGCCAACCCGGTTCGGACTGGTCGCGGCCGGCATGGGGATCACCCGGGTCCCGGGACTCGCGGCGGAGTCGGTCCCGCACGGCGTGCGATGGCTCCCCGTCCTGGACCCGGCCACGAGCGCACAGGGGTCGGTCGAGATCGTGACCGCGGAGTCGCCATCGGCGGCCGCTCGGGCGGTGGTTCGGACCATCCGCGCTGAGGCGTCGCGGATGGTGGCGTGACCGGTCGCGCCCCGCGCAGCCTCAGCTGCCGGGCACCGTCCAGCGCACGGTGGTTCCGCTCGGCCTGCGCTGGACGACCTGGCACTCGCCCTGGTGGCGTTCTGCCCGGCGGTGCATGTTGGCCAGGCCGCTCGCGCGCGAGGTGGCGGTGAACCCGATCCCGTCGTCGTGGACGCAGAGGTTCACCTGTTCGCGGCCGACGGAGAGCTCGACGGACGCGCTGCGCGCGCGGGCGTGGCGGGCGACGTTGGTCAGCGCCTCGCGCAACACCGCGACGAGGTCGTCCGCGGTCTCGGACGGGACGGTGTCGACCGGGCCGTCGAACCGGACGGACGGGTCGAAGCCGAGGGCCTTCGCGGCGTCGGTCGCGACGTCGACCAGCCGGGCCCGGAGTCCGTCGGGTCCGCTCGAGCGCTGGTCGTGCAGCTCGAAGATGGTGGTGCGGATCTGGCTGATCGTGGCGTCGAGGTCGGCCACCGTCGCGAGGATCCGGTCCGTGGTCCGGCCTTGTCCCAAGCTCATGGCCACGCTCTGCAGCGACAGCCCCGCAGCGAAGAGCCGCTGGATCACCTGGTCGTGCAGGTCCGCCGCGATGCGGTCGCGCTCGTCGAGCATCGCGGCGCGCTGCTGCTTGGCGCGGGCCTCGGCCAGCTCGACCGCGATGGCCGCGTGGTTGGCGAAGCTGCTCGCCATGTCGAGGTCGGTGTCGGTGAACCCGATCCTGCCGTGCTCCCGCACCGCGGCCAGCACTCCGCGCGGACCGGCCGCGCCGAGCAGCGGCACCACGAGTACCGGCCCCACGTCCAGATGACCGGCGCTCAGGGCCGCTCGCTCGGCACCGTCGTCGAGGTGCGGCATCCGCACCGGTCGGCCGGTCGTGAACACGCGACCGAGCAGCGAGCCCGCCACTGCCAGGCGGACCCCGCGCAGGTACTGCTCACCGGAGTCGGCCACCTCCTCGATCCGCAGCTCGCCGCCGTCGGGCAGTGCGACCGTGACCAGGTCCGCGTCCGCGACGTCGAGGCAGCGCCGCGCGATCAGCTGCAGCGGAGCGTGCGCGTGCTCCTCGTCGGGCGAGAGCAGCTGGCGGGTGATCGTGGCGGATGCCTGCAGCCACTCACCGCGGCTGCGGGCGGCCTCGTAGAGGCGGGCGTTCTCGATCGCGACGGCAGCGGTCGCGGCGATGGCCGTGCACAGCTCCTCGTCCTCGGCGCTGAACTCGCCCCGCGTGCTCTCGGTGAGGTAGAGGTTGCCGAAGACCTCGTCCCGGATCCGGATCGGCACGCCGAGGAAGCTCGTCATCGGAGGATGGGCCGGCGGGAATCCGGAGGAGCGCTCGTCATCGGTGATCCGGGCGAGCCGGATCGGGCGGGGGTCGTCGATGAGGGCGCCGAGCAGCCCCTTGCCCTGGGGCAGATGACCGATGCGCTCGACCGCGTCTTCCGATATCCCGGTGTGGACGAACTCGGCGAGCCCGCCTGCCGGGGCGATCACCCCCAGCGCGGCGTACCGCGCGCCGACGAGCTCCCGGGCCGCGTCCACGATCCGGCGCAGCACCGCTTGAAGGTCCAGGCCGCCGATGACCAGCTGGTTGGCCCGCAGCAACCCGCGCAGCCTGCCCTGGGTCGCAATCACCTCCTGCGCCCGCTCCACGAGCTGGGTGAGCAGCTGGTCGAGCTCCATCCGGGGCAGGTCCGGGAACGTCAGCTCGCCATGGTGGGACTCGTCGACGTCGCGGCGGACCAGGCCCTGGGCGTACTGGCCATTGCCGTCCTGTCCCCGCTCGTTCCCGTCGGCCCTCGCAGCCCGGTCCTCGGAAGACACCGCTCGCCCTACCTCGCCTCCTCGGGCGCCGCCATAGGCCGGCCCCGCCCGCGCTCCCATGCTGCTCGGCCCGGTCGACGCGCACAACAGCTCCCGCGACCTCCTGCAGCCGGATCTCGGGTCGGAAGGCCCCCGACAAGAGGACCGGAGCCGCTGCCGGCCGCGGAACCCGCAGCGCCTCGTGATGCGCGACCGGCCGTCGCGTGCCCTGGTCGAGCAGTCGATGCGCGCCCAGCTGGTCGTGGTCGCACACGGGGCCGGGGCGGGGTCGTCGGCCTGCTGCTCGGGTCGATCAGCCACGCCGTCCTGCAGCGCGCGCACTGCCCGGTCGCGGTCGTCCGGCCGGAGTCTGCTGCCGCGGGATGACCACCTCGTCGTCGGGGTGTACGGCGACGGGGTGCGCATCTGCGGCTGGGGTCAGGACTCCTGTCTTGAGGCCTTCCGGGTTAAGGCCTTCTGTCTTAAGGCTCTCTGTCTCGAGGTGTGCCTTCTCAGGGCCTCCTGGCGGCGCCGCGCATTGTGCCGGGCCGCCCCTCACAGCTCAAGGGCGCCTTCGGCGTCGCTGCGCGATCGCTTCGCGACCCTTGACCTGCGAGCCTCTGCGACCCCTTCAGGCCCGCTTCGCGGGCAGGCCCAAGGGCCTGCCCTCCTGGGTGCGCGGCGCCGCCAGGAGGCCGGTGTCGCGCATCTGGTTGCCCTCGCGCACCGGGTCTGGGCTCGCGCACCCCCGTGTCGGTCCACGCACCCGGTCGACGGGCAGCGTGGGCCGAGAACGAGTGCGTGAACCTTGCCGATCGCCCCCGAGCAGTACACGACGGCCTCGCCCGCGACCCTGGTGTGCTCCTCTCGCCGATCAGGCTGCCGCGACCTGGCTCCCGCTCCATGATCGGCGGTTCGGCGCGTTCCCGGCTTGTTTTCGCCGTTTTCGCACCGAGGCCGTGATCATGGTCGTGAGACCGGCCTTCGGCGGCCCCGCACGATGCGCGGCGCCACCGAAGGCCCGGTGGGAGGTGGCCTCGGCGGGGCGTGGCGTCAGGGCCCGGTCAGCGCTCGCGCCCGACCGGGGGTCGGGAGCCAGGCCATACGGGTCGGTTCCCGGTCGGGCACGACCACGACGGGGCAGGCGGCGCTGCGCAGCAGGACGTCCACGGGGGATCCGGCGATGCCGGCGAGCAGGGCACCGCGCGAGGAGCGGCCGAGCACTAGCAGCTGTGCGTGGTGGGAGAGCGCCACCAGCAGGTCGGCCGGGCGGTCCTCCACGACGATCGTCTCGACGGGGACCCCGGGGTGGATGATCCGCCAGGCGGAGAGCGCGTGTTCGAGCTCGCACCGGGCGCGCTCCTCCGCGCAGTCCCACTCGGCGATGCGGTCGGGTCGCAGCCACCCGATGTCGATGCGCGGGTCCGACCAGGCCCGCACCGCGTGCAGCGTCGCCCCGCGGTCGGCCGCCTCCTGGAAGGCGAGCTCGAGGACGGGCACGGCGGTCCAGGGCGCCGCACCGAGCACGACGGGGCCGCGCACGGTCTTCGGCGACGGATCGTCGGCGGGCACCGCGACGACGGGGCAGTAGGAGTCGGCAACGACGGTCGCGAGTCCGGCCAGCGTCGCAGGCACGACCAGCGCTGCGGCGCCGATGGACAGCCGGCGCAGCGTCGCGGGCAGGGACTCGCCCGACGGCCCGCTCAGCACCGGCAGTGCCGGCACGGCGGCCCGGACGGCGGCGAGCGCGCCGGCGAACGCGGACTGCCGCCCGCGCCGCGCCTGCTGCGGTTCGGCGACCACCGTGAGGGGGAGCCTGCGGCGCCGGGCCTCCGCACCTGCCCAGCGCAAGGCGCGCAGACCGGCGGGCGACCGGTCCGCGCATGCGACGACGGCGCGCGTCATGACCGACTCACGGATGGCGCTGCGAGTTGCCGGGCGGCCGACATGGGTCCTCCAGAGGTGGGCTCCCGTCCAGCGTGCGCCGAGCGTGGTCGGCATCGGCAGGGACGGAGGTCCCGTCCATTGCCGCCGGACGTCACCTCGGTCGCCCTCTGGTGCGACGCAACCCAACGGGTCACGCCACGATCGGGGCTCCGGGGTGGTGTCCACCACCGCCGTGGCGGGCCGAGCCGATCTCTCCTGCCGCCCGAACGGCCACGTGCCCCAGCTCGGCGAACCGCTCCGGCGTGACCCGGTCGCGCGGGCCCCAGACGGAGAGCACGGCGAGCGGCCGCGCGTTCCGGTCGAGCACCGGTGCGGACACGCCGTACAGCGACGACTCCAGCTCGCCCGCGCACACGCCGTACCCGCGGTCGCGGGTGACCGTCAGCTCGGCGGCCAGCGCGTCGGCGTCGGTGATGGTGGTGTCGGTGAACCGGGTCAGCGGGCCGGCCAGCACACGGCGCACCTGCGGGGCGGGCAGGAAGGCGAGCAGCGCCTTGCCCGTGGAGGTGGCGTGCAGCGGCACCGAGCGACCGAGCCAGCTCGCGGTGAGCACGGCGGTCGGCGTGACCTCGTCGAGGTAGGTCAGCCCGCCCATCCCCGGCACGGCGAGGGAGGCGGTCTCCCCGGTCTGCTCGCACATCCGCTCGAGGATCGGGCGGGCCGCGGCGATCAGCGCGTCCGGTCCGGCCGCGTTGCCGAGCTCCATCGTGGTGAGCCCGATCGAGTAGCGGCCGGTCGACCCGTCCACGGCCACCAGGCCGCGTACCTGCAGGGTCTTGAGCAGGCGCCACGCCGTGGCCCGGTTGAGCCCGCACGCGCGCGCCAGCGCCGGGACGGTGGCCGCCTCCGGCTGCGCGGCCGCCACGGCGAGCAGGAGGTCCACCGCACGGTCGACCGACTGGATCCGGACGGACGCCGCCGGCTCACGTGTTTCCACGACGCAACATCCTGATCACCCGCATTGACGGTCCACCCCCGTGTGACTACGTTCACATTACTCCGAGGGGGTTCGCATCATGCGACAGACAACGGCGTCCCGTCGAGATGTGCTGAAGCTCGGCCTGCTCACCGGGGCCGCCCTCGCCGGCCTGCCCGGTTGCAGCGCCGTGCCGAGCCGGCCGGATCCGGGCACGCCGCCGGTCCGCGGCGGGGTGTACAGCCACGGTGCAACCGGCGGTGGGCTGAAGGACACGCTCGAGCCGTACTTCCCGGTCACGAACCCGGACATCAGCCGCTGCATGCAGCTGTACGAGCCGCTCCTGCGGTGGGACCCGAACTACGAGATCGAGCCGTCCGTGGCCGAGTCGGTCACCCCGAACGCCGACAACACGCAGTGGACGATCCGGATCCGGGAGGGCGTGGAGTTCCACCACGGCAAGACGGTCACGGCCGAGGACGTCATGCACAGCCTGGCGACGGTCACCGACCCGAACAACACCGGCTCCGGTGGCACGGAGCTCGCCACCGTCCTCGAGCTGAACAACTCCACCGTCGTCGATCCCCGGACGATCGTGCTGCAGCTGAACTCCCCGTACGCGGTGCTCGACCAGCTGCTCGCCGAGTACACCGTCGGGATCATCCCCACCGACTTCGACGTCTCCCGCCCGGTGGGCACCGGACCGTTCGCCTACAAGCACTTCGTCCCGGGCCAGCTCTCCCAGTTCGTCCGGCACGAGAACTACTGGGACGGCCCGGCGTGGGTCGACGAGCTGTTCATCTACGACTTCGCCGACGACGCGGCCAAGGTCAACGCCCTGCTCGCCGGCCAGGTGCAGAGCATCGACAACCTGCCCAACTACCTCGCAGGCACGATCGAGCAGCAGGGCGCCTCCCCGCTGGTCTCCGAGACCGGGGCGTGGGTGCCGTTCACGATGCGGGTCGACGTCGCGCCGTTCTCCGACGTGCGGGTGCGGCAGGCGCTGCGGCTCATCGTCGACCGGCAGCAGATGATCGACCAGGCGCTCAACGGCTTCGGCATCCTCGGCAACGACCTGTACGCCCCGTTCGACCCGGCGTACGCGAGCGACCTGCCGCAGCGCGTGCAGGACATCGACCAGGCGAAGTCGCTGCTGCGGCAGGCCGGGCAGGAGAACCTCGACGTCGAGCTGGTCACCTCCAGCGCCGTCGGCGCAGGCGCGGTCGAGTCGGCCAACCTGTTCGTCGAGCAGGCCCGCAAGGCGGGCGTCACGGTGCGGCTGAACAAGGCCGACGCCAACGTCTTCTACGGCGACCGGTACCTGTCCTGGAACTTCGCCCAGGACTTCTGGAACACCCGCAACTACATCCCGCAGGTGGCCACCTCGTCGGTGAAGGGCGCCACCTACAACGAGACCCACTTCGAGGACCCGACGTTCACCGCGTTGATCGAGCAGGCCAAGCGGGAGCCGGACCCGGCGCGGCGCACCCAGCTCCTGCACGACGCACAGGTGATCGAGTACGAGACCGGCGGTTACATCATCTGGGGCTTCAAGCGCCAGCTCGACGCCTACTCCAACCTGGTCCAGGGCCTCGAACCGCACCGGTACCTGCCGTGCTCCAACTTCCGGTTCTCCCGAGCATCCTTCGTGAGGCAGACATGACCGAGCTTGCGAGGTCATCATTCGACACAGCACCGCCGGGCACGCCCGCGACGAGCGCAAGCGAGGAGTGGGCGTGACCGACCTCCTGACGTCCGACCAGGCGACCGAGACCCCGGTCAGGCCCCCCGCCCGGGCCGGCTCCGCCTGGCTCAAGTGGTTCGCCCGCCGCATCGGCCTGGCCGTACTGACGCTGTGGCTGTGCTCGGTGCTGGTCTTCTTCGCCACCGCGGCGCTGGGCGACCCGGTGCGGGCGATCCTGGGCAAGGACTACGCCTCCAGCCCGGAACGGGTGGCCGCCCTGCAGGCCGAGCTGCACCTCGACCGGCCGGTGATCGTCCGGTACTTCGAGTGGCTGGGCGGGCTGCTCACCGGCGACCTCGGCAACTCGGTCGCCAACGGCCTGCCGGTCGGCGAGCTGGTCGGCGACCGGATCGTCAACTCCGCGGTGCTGGTGATCGTGTCGGCGATCGTGATGATCCCGGTGGCCTTCGGCATCGCGATGGTCTCGGCCAACAACCGCGGCAAGCGCACCGACGGCGTGATCCAGATCGTGATGATCACGTTGGCCGGGCTGCCCGAGTTCGTGGTCGGCATCCTGCTGGTGGCGCTGTTCTCCACCACGGTCATGCACCTGTTGCCCGCTGTCACGATCGCGGGCGGTGGCGCCCCACCCTGGTTCGTCCCGGCGTCGATGATCCTGCCGGTCCTCACGCTGGTGATCGCGGTGGCGCCGTACGTGGCCCGGATCGTGCGCTCCAGCCTCCTGGAGGTGCTCGACTCCGACTACGTCGAGCTGGCCCGGCTCAAGGGCGTGCCCGAGCGCATCGTCATGCGCAAGCACGCCCTGCTCAACGCGATCGTCCCGGGCATCCAGGTGATCGCGCTGCAGCTGGCGTGGCTAGCGGGCGGCATCGTGATCGTCGAGTACCTGTTCTCCTACCCCGGGATCGGGGCGAGCCTCGTCGACTCCGTCCGCAACTCCGACTTCCCGATGGTGCAGGTGCTGGCCATGGTGATCGCCGCGGTCTACGTGGGGGTCAACCTGCTCGCCGACGTCCTGTCCATCCTGTTCACCCCGCGAGCGAGGACGGCGATCACGTCATGAGCATCATGACCACGACCCGCCGGATCGGGCGGCAACGGCGGCTGGTCACGGGTCTGGTGATCACTCTCGTGGTCGCGCTGGTCGCGATCATCGGGCCGTGGCTCGCCCCCTACGGCGAGAACGAGATCGTCGGCAAGCCCTTCACGATGGAGGGCTCGTGGCTGGGCACCGACTACCTCGGCCAGGACGTGTGGAGCCGCGTGCTGGCCGGCGGTGGGTCGATCCTCGCGATCTCGGTGCTGGCCACCGCGCTCGGCATGGTGCTCGGGATCATCATCGGGGTCGTCGCCGCCTACGCGGGCGGCTGGCTCGACGAGGCGATCATGCGGGTGAACGACGTCGCGCTCGCGTTCCCGCAGATCCTGCTCGCGCTGCTCGTGCTCACCGCCGTCGACCAGCCGGCATGGTGGATGATCGTGCTGCTGGTCGGCGTCTCGCACGCCCCGCGCGTGGCGCGGGTGGCCCGCGGGGTGGCGCTGGGCATCGTGTCCCGAGACTTCGTGCACTCCGCCGAGGCGCTGGGGGAGTCGCGGCTGCGGGTGATCCTGGCCGAGGTCCTGCCCAACATGAACGCCCCGCTGCTCGCCGAGGCCGGGCTGCGGCTCACCTACTCGATCGGCATGGTCGCGGGCATCGGCTTCCTCGGGTTCGCCGCCAACCCCGGCGCGGCCGACTGGGGGCAGATGATCAACGAGAACCGGCTGGCGCTGCTGGTGCAGCCGTGGGGCGTGCTCGCGCCCGTGATCGTGATCGGCATCTTCACCGTCGGCACCAACCTGATGGCCGACGGGATCGCACAGCTCGCGGGACGGGGCGATCGATGACCACCACGGTGAACGATGCAGGGGCGGGGTGCACGCTCTCCGACCTGCGGGTTGCGCTCAGCGGACGCCCGGGTGACGACACGGTCGACGTCGTCGACGAGATCAGCCTCGAGCTGCGCGCCGGTGAGGTGGTCGGGCTGGTCGGCGAGTCCGGCTCCGGCAAGACCACGGCCGGCACGGCGATCCTGGGCTACGCGCGCCAGGGAGCGTTCATCGAGCGCGGCAGCCTCCTGTTCGAGGGCCAGGACATCCTGGCGATGCCGTGGGAGCAGGTCCGCCCGATCCGCGGCATGAAGATCGCGTACGTGCCGCAGGACCCCGGCGCCGCGCTCAACCCGGCCATCCGGATCGGGCGCCAGATCGTCGAGCTCCTCGAGCTGCACGGCATCGGCACCACCGAGGAGCGCCTCGAACGCGCCAGGGCAGGGCTGCGCGAGGTGGGCCTGCCCGACGACGACGAGTTCCTCGCCCGCTACCCGCACCAGCTGTCCGGCGGCCAGGTGCAGCGCGTCGCACTGGCGATGGCGTTCCTGCCCCGGCCGAAGGTGCTCGTCCTCGACGAGCCGACCACCGGCCTGGACGTCACCACCCAGGGCATGGTGCTGCGCACGATGGCCGAGCTGTGCCGCAGCTACCGGGTGGCGGCGCTGTACGTCACCCACGACCTGGCCGTCGTCGCGAACATCGCCGACCGGGTCGCCGTGATGTACGCCGGACGGATCATCGAGCTCGGCCCGCGCGAGGTCATGTTCTCCCAGCCGGCACACCCGTACACGCGGGCGCTGCTGGACGCCATCCCGCACCTGTCCCGGGCCCGTGCGCTCACCGGCATCCCGGGCAGCACGCCGGGCCCGGGGCGCCGCCCGGCCGGCTGCCGGTTCCACGACCGCTGCGAGTACGTCCGCGACCGCTGCACGCAGATCGACCCGCCGGACGTCCAGGTCGGCCCGGACCACACGGCGAAGTGCATCCGCGTCGGCGAGATCGGCACCTGGGACATCAACCGCGGCAACACGCACGACACCGACCCGAACAAGAAGCGGGACATCGTCCTCACCGTCGAGGACCTGCACGTGTTCTACGGCCACAAGGAGGTCGTGCACGGCGTCGGCTTCGACGTGGCGAGGGCCGAGGTGGTGGCGCTGGTCGGGGAGTCGGGCAGCGGCAAGACCACGATCTCGCGGTGCATCGGCGGCCTGCACAAGGAGTGGAGCGGCGAGGTGAGGTTCGACGGGCGCGCCCTCGCCAAGGGCGCGCGGGCCCGCAGCGTGGAGGACCGCAAGCGGATCCAGTACATCTTCCAGAACCCGTACCTCTCGCTGAACCCGCGCCTGACGATCGCCCAGATCGTGGCCCGCCCGATGGAGCTGTTCGGCATCGCGAAGGGCAAGGCGGTGCGGGACCGGGTGGTGGAGCTCCTGGACGCGGTGGCGCTCGGCCCGACCGTGCTCGACCTGCGCACCGACCGGCTCTCCGGTGGCGAGCGGCAGCGGGTGGCGATCGCGCGGGCGCTGGCCGCCGAGCCGGACCTGCTGGTCTGCGACGAGATCACCTCGGCGCTGGACGTGTCGGTGCAGGGCTCGATCGTGGCGCTCCTGGACGACCTCCGGCAGAGCCGCGGGATCAGCATGCTGTTCGTCACCCACAACCTGGCCCTCGTCCGCTCGATCGCGGCGCGGGTGCAGGTGCTCAACGGTGGCGAGCTGGTCGAGTCGGGGTTCGTGGTCGAGGTGCTCGACTCGCCGAAGCAGGAGTACACGAAGCGGCTGATCGGCAACTCGCCGGCCGTCGGCTGAGGGGGGCACGTTGAACCGCAAGGTCGTCATCACCTGCGCGCTGACCGGTGCCGGGGACACCGTGGGGAAGTCCGAGCACGTGCCGGTCACCCCGGAGCAGATCGCCGAGTCCGGGATCGAGGCCGCCCGGGCGGGGGCGGCCGTCGTGCACGTCCACGTGCGCGACCCGCAGACCGGCGCCGGATCGCGCGACGTGGCGCTGTACCGGGAGGTGGTGCGGCGGCTGCGGGAGAGCGACGTGGACGTCGTGATCAACACGACGGCCGGCATGGGCGGGGACCTATTCCTCGACCCCGAGGACCCGTCCGGGTTCGCCGAGGGCACCGACCTGGTCAACGGGATCGAGCGGCTCGCGCACGTCGAGGATCTGCTGCCCGACATCTGCACGCTCGACTGCGGCAGCCTGAACTTCGGCGAGGGCAGCCTGGTCTACGTCAGCACGCCGGACATGCTGCGCGCAGGCGCCAAGCGGATCCAGGAGCTCGGCGTCCGTCCCGAGCTGGAGATCTTCGATACCGGGCACCTCTGGTTCGCCAACAAGCTCCTCGAAGAGGGCCTGATCGACCGGCCCGGGATGTACCAGCTGTGCATGGGGATTCCCTACGGCGCGCCCGCGGAGCCGGCGCTGCTGGCGGCGATGGTGGCGCAGATCCCGCCCGGCGTGGTGTGGGCGTCCTTCGCGATCGGCCGGATGCAGATGCCGTGGGTGGCGCAGTCGGTGCTGCTCGGCGGGCACGTCCGCGTCGGGCTGGAGGACAACCTCTACCTCGGGCGCGGCAACAAGGTCGGCAACGCGGCGCTCGTCGCCAACGCGGTCACGATCATCGAGGCGATGGGCGCCGAGGTGGCCACGCCGGACGAGGCGCGGGAGATCCTCTCCCTGCGGCCCCGCGCATGACCGACCGCGTTCCTCCCGACGGGGTTCGGATCATTGCGTGCATCGGGGCCGGGGTGATCGGCGGCGGCTGGGTGGCCTACTTCCTGGCCAACGGGTTCCGCGTGCGCGCCTGGGACCCCGCACCGGACGCCGAGTCCCGGCTGCGCGCGCTCGTCGAGGCGGCCTGGCCCGCCCTCACGGAGCTGGGCCTCGCCCCCGGCGCGAGCCCGGACGACCTGACGGTCACCGCCGACCTGGCCGATGCCGTGTCCGGCGCCGACTACGTGCAGGAGAGCGCCCCCGAGCAGCTCGACCTCAAGCGCAGGCTGCTCGCCGACATCGACGCGGTCACCCCGGAGCACGTCGTCATCGGCTCCTCCACCTCCGGCTACGGGATGACCGAGATGGCGGTCGACGCCGTGTCCGGCCACCGCCTCGTCGTCGCGCACCCGTTCAACCCGCCGTACCTGATCCCGCTGGTCGAGGTGGTCGGCGGCAAGCGCACCGCCGCCGACGTCGTCACCTGGACTGCCGCGTTCCTCCGGCACGTCGGCAAGTCGGTGATCGTCATGGACCAGGAGGTGCCGGGGTTCATCGCGAACCGGCTGCAGGAGGCGCTGTGGCGGGAGGCCCTGCACATGGTGGCCAACGGCGAGGCCACCCCGGCCCAGATCGACGCCTCGATCACCGACGGGCCGGGCCTGCGCTGGGCCTTCCACGGGCCGATGCTCACGTTCCACCTGGCCGGTGGCCCGGGCGGGATGGCGCACATGCTCGACCACTTCGGGCCGTCCCTGCTCTCGCCGTGGACGCGCCTCGACGCGCCCGAGCTCACGCCGGAGCTGCGCGACGCCGTCGTGGCCGGCACCGAGGAGGAGGCGGCGGGGCGGACCATCGCCGACCTGGTGCGCGAGCGGGACCGCCGGCTCGTCGACATGTTGCGGGTGCTCGGGAAGGTGCCCGGTGGTATCTGAGCCGGCCACCTGGACCGAGGACGTCCGGCCGGAGTGGATCGACTACAACGGCCACCTGTCCGAGGCCTACTACGTGCTGGTGTTCGGGCACGCCACCGACGCCGTGATCTTCGGGCTGGGCATCGACCCGGCCGTCACCGGCACTTCGCTCTACACGGTTGAGGCGCACGTCCGCTACCTCGACCAGGTGCCGCCCGGGGCGCGGCTGGAGGTGCGGACCTCGGTGATCGGGGTGACCGCCAAGCTGCTCTGGCTCTGGCACGAGATGTGGTCCGACGGCCGGCTGCGCGCCACGGAGGAGGTCCTCGCCGTGCACGTCGACGCCGGGGCCGGCCGGTCGAGCCCGTTCCCCGAGGAGCTGCGGCAACGCGTCGAGGCGATGCGCGTGCCGGTGCCGGAGCACGCCTCCCGGCGGATCGCGGTGGGGTGAGCGCCGGTGCACCTGGAGTGGTCCGACGAGCAGCGGGCCGTGATGGAGACGACCAGGGCGTTCGTGCACCGCGAGCTCGTGCCGCACGAGGACGAGGTGGAGCGCACCGGGCGGCTCGAACCCGACCTGGTGCGCCGGCTGCGCGGCCGCGCGATCCGGGCCGGTCTGTACGCCGCGAACATGCCGGAGGACGTGGGCGGCGGTGGGCTGGACACCCTCACCTGGATGCTCATGGAGCGCGAGCTCGGGCACACCGGTTACGCCCTGCAGATGCTCGCCGTGGCCCGCCCGTCCCGGATCCTGCTGGCCTGCGAGGGACCGCAACGGGAGGCGTACCTGCTGCCGGCGGTGGCGGGCGAGCGCGTCGAGTGCCTGGCGATGACGGAGCCGGAGGCCGGGTCCGACCTGCGCGGCATGCGCACCCGGGCCGTCCGCGACGGTGCCGACTGGGTGATCACCGGCACGAAGCACTTCATCAGCCACGCCGACGAGGCCGACTTCGTCATCCTGTTCGCCGCCACCGGCGAGGACCGGGCCGGGCGGGCGGAGATCACCTCGTTCCTCGTCGACACCGACGCCGCGGGCCTGGCCGTGCGGCCCGGCTACCGAAGCGTCTCGCACCGCGGCTACACCAACTCGGTGCTCGCCTTCGACGGTTGCCGGGTGCCGGGAGCGGCGGTGCTGGGCGAGGTGGGACGCGGCTTCGACGTCGCCACCACGTGGCTCGGCACCACCCGGCTGCAGGTCGCCGCGAGCTGCCTCGGCCGGGCCCGGCGGGCCCTCGACCTGGCCGTGCGGCACGCGGCCACCCGCAGCCAGTTCGGCCGGACGATCGGGCGCAACCAGGGCGTGTCGTTCAAGCTCGCCGACATGCAGGTGGCGCTGGAGTCGGCGTGCTGGCTGACCTGGCGCGCGGCGTGGCTCGCGGACCTGGGGGACGCCGACGCCGAGATCGCGATGGCCAAGCTGCACGCCACCGAGGCCCTCGCGATGATCGCCGACGAGGCCATCCAGATCCACGGCGGCATGGGCCTGATGGACGAGCTCGTGCTGGAACGGATCTGGCGCGACGCCCGGGTGGAGCGGATCTGGGACGGCACCTCGGAGATCCAGCGGCACATCGTCTCGCGGGCCTTGCTGCGAGCACACGGTGGATGAGCTCTTGCGCCCCCGCAGCATCGCCGTGATCGGCGACTCGCGGGCGTCGGCGCGGGTGATCGAGCAGAACCGCAGGATCGGGTTCGGCGGGCCGGTGCGGCCGGTGCACGAGCGGCGGGCGGTGATCGCCGGGGAGCGCGCGGTCGCCCGGGTCGCGGACCTGGCCGATGTGCCGGACGCGGCGTTCGTGGCGGTCCCGGCCCCGGCCTGTGCGGGGGTGGTCGCCGAGCTGGCCGCGGTGGGGTGCGGCGCGGCGGTCGTCTACAGCTCGGGCTTCGCCGAGACCGGCCCCGACGGCTCCGCCCGGCAGCGGGAGCTGGTCGAGGCGGCCGGTGCGATGACGCTGCTCGGACCCAACTGCTACGGCATGATCAACTACCTCGACAGGGTGCTGATCTGGCCCGACCAGCACGGCGGCGTCCCGCTCCGGCCGGGCGAGCGCGGGGTGGCGATCGTGTCGCAGTCGTCCTCGATCGCGATCAGCGTGACCATGACGGACATCGGGCTGCCGCTCGGCTACGTGGTCACCGTCGGCAACGGGGCGCAAACCTCCGCAGCGCGCGCCGCCGCCGCGGTGCTGGCGGACGAGCGCACCTCGGCCGTCGGCATGATCGTGGAGACGCTCGCGGACGTACGGGGCCTCGAACGGCTGGCGGCCACGGCCCGGGACCGTGGCGTCGGGGTCGTCGCGCTGGTGCTGGGCCGGGGGGAGCAGGCCCGTCGGGCCGTGCAGACGCACACCGCCTCGCTGGCCGGCGACGCGGCGGTCGCCTCGGCGTTCCTGCGCCGCGCCGGGATCGGCGAGGTCACCTCGATCGACGCGCTGCTCGGCGCGCTGTGCCTGCTGCACTGCGGCGGCCCGCTACCGGACGCCCGGCTGTGCTCGCTCAGCTCCTCCGGCGGCGAGGCCGCTCTGATAGGCGACGCCGCGATGGGCCGTGATGCGCGGTTCCCCGACCTGACCGGGCGGCAACGCGCCGGGCTGCGCGCGGTGCTGGGGGAACGCGTGGCGCTCGCCAACCCGCTCGACTTCCACACTTACATCTGGGGCGATGCGGAGGCGATGACGGCCGCGTTCGACGCCATGGTGCGCGGCCCGGCCGACCTCACCCTCCTCTTCGCCGACCTGCCCCGCACCGACCGCTGCGCCGACGACGACTGGGTGCGCGCCATCGAGGCGTTCGCGCGGGCGTGCGCGGGAGCGGGGGCGCGGGGCGCCCTCGTGGCGGCGATGGCCGGCAACCTGGTCGGACCCCGGGCGGCGGAGTGGGTGCGGCGCGGGCTGCCGGTCCTCGCCCCGCCCTCTGTCGCGATGGAGGCGGTGCAGGCAGCCGCGACGATCGGCCGCTCCTGGGCTGCCCCACTCCCGGCTCCGGTGGTGGGGCGCACCGGATGTCAGCATGGCCACCTTCATGACGCCAGGAGTCATGAAGGTGGCCATGCTGACACCGGAACCCCGCGGGTGCTCGACGAGGCCGAGGGCAAGGCGCTCCTGCGCCGCCGCGGGGTCCCGGTGCCGGACGGCGAGGTCTGCACGAGTGCAGCCGCCGCCGTGCGGGCCGCCGCTCGCATCGCCGCGCCGGTTGCCGTGAAGGCGCTCGGTACGGCGCACAAGACCGACGAGCGGGCCGTCCGGCTCGGTCTGCGCGGCGCGCGCCAGGTGCGCGGTGCGGCCGCGGAGCTGCTTGCCCGGTTCCCCGCGGTGCTGGTGGAGCGGATGGTGCCCGGGGTGATCGCCGAGCTGCTGATCGGCATCGAGCCGGACCCGGTGTTCGGCCCGGTGCTCACGGTGGGCGCCGGGGGAGTCCTCACCGAGCTGATGCGCGACGTCGCCCACGTGATGCTGCCGGCCGATCCGGCCGAGATCCGGTCGGCGTTGCTCGGCCTGCGCTGCGCCCCGCTGCTGACCGGCCACCGGGGTGCGCAGGGCGCCGACCTGGACGGGCTGGTCGCCACCGTGGGGCGGATCGTCGGGACCGCGCTGAACCCGATCTTAGTGCACACGGTCTCGCTGGAGATCAACCCGCTGGTCGTCACCCCGAGCGGCGCGTGGGCCTGCGACGCGCTGGTCACCGTCGTCGGGGAGGGCGAGTGACAGATCCACTGCGGACCAGGCGGCTCGGCGCCGTCCTCGAGGTCACCCTCGACCGCCCGCCTGCGAACGCGATCGACCTGGCCACGTCGCGCGCGATGGGCCGCGTCTTCGCCGGCTTCCGGGACGATCCGGAGCTGCGGGTCGCGGTGCTGCGCACCGGCGGCGACCGGTTCTTCAGCGCAGGCTGGGACCTCAAGGCGGCTGCGGCGGGCGATCCGGTGGACGGCGACTACGGGGAGGGCGGGTTCGGCGGGATCCAGCTGCTGCCGGGGCTGAACAAGCCGGTGCTCGCGGCCGTCGACGGGATGGCCGTCGGCGGCGGCTTCGAGCTGGCCCTGTCCGCCGACCTGATCTACGCCGCCGAGACGGCCATGTTCGCGCTGCCCGAGATCGACGCGGGCACCCTCGCCGACGCCGCGACCCTGCGGCTGCCCACCCGGATCCCGCACCACGTCGCGATGGAGCTGCTGCTCACCGGCCGGTGGATGGACGCGGCCGAGGCGCACCGCTGGGGACTGGTCAACGAGGTGCACGCGGCCGACCGGCTGGCCGACCGGGTCCTGGAGGTCGCTGCCCGGCTGGCGGAGGGGCCGCCGCTGGTCTTCGCGGCGATCAAGGAGGTGCAGCGGGAGAGCCAGCGGCTGACCTTCGCCGAGGCGATGCGCCGGATCGGGAACCGCGAGTTCCCGGCGGTGGCCAAGCTCTACGGCTCGCAGGACCAGCTGGAGGGGGCGAAGGCGTTCGCCGAGCGACGCCGGCCGGTGTGGAGGGGGAACTGAGGATGGGGCACGGACACGGACACGGGCACGGGTGCACCGCGGATCACCACCGCGGTGAGTACACCGACCGCCAGCGGGCCGATCTGGACCTGGTGCTGGCGTTCAACCACCGCCTCGCGCACGCGGTGGAGGACTGCGTCGACATCACGGACACGATCGCCGCGCTCGACCCGGACCCGCTGCGCTACATGTGGGTGGACGAGGGTGCCGGCCGCATCCCGGCCCAGCTGGAGGGGGCGGCGGCCGTGCTGGATGCCGCGCCCCGGCTGGCCGGTCAGACCCGGGGGGCCGCCCGGCCGCTGCCGGGCAGTCGCAACGCCGCGCGGCCGACGGTCGCGACGGGTGGCGGCCGCATGCTCGTCGCCTGGCTGGAGTGGGTGCCCGACCGGGGCGACCGGCTCGTCGCCGAGCTGGACGGCGCTATCGCAGTCGTCGTCGAGGGCCCGGAGGACCTGTTCCGGCCCACCGCGGCGATCACGGCCGACGGGACGCCGTGGTTGCTGTTCGGCCGCTCGATCGACGCCCGGGTCGCCGTGTGGGCGTGCCGGTTCGACGGCGCCACGTGGACCGAGCCGGAGCTGGTGAGCACCACCGAAGGGCCGTCGTTCAACCAGGAGGTGCTGGCGCACGCCGACGGCAGCCTGCACGTCTGCTGGCAGGGTCGGGTCGACGACCGCTTCGGCATCTTCGCGCGCCGGTTCGCCGGCGGCTGGGAGGAACCCCGGTGGGTGAGCGAGGGCGCAGCGGGCAACGCGTGGGACCCGACGCTGGCCGCCGTGCCGGACGGGATGGCCTACGCCTGGTCGGAGTACGACGGCGGGAGCTACGCGATCGTGCTGCGCCGGGGCGTCGCGCTCCGGCGGCTCACCGGCGGCAGCGACTACGCCCTGCACCCGAGCCTCGCCGGCACCACGGACGGCAGGCTGTGGTGCGCGTTCGACGTGATCACCGTGCAGGGGCACGGTGGCAGCGGCCCGACGCGGCTGCGCCCCCGCGAGCGCAGGGACACCTTCGCCGGCATGCGGGAACCGGGGGACAGCGTGCCCCCGGAGCTGCTGCCCGAGGTGAGCGCCGGCATCCGGGTCGTGTGCGTGGAGGGCGACCACCTCGTCACGCCGCCCGGCGAGCTCGCGCCCGGGCTGAACGTCGTCCCGTCGGCGCTGCCCCGGCTGCACGCCACCGCGGACGGCGGCCTGGTGGTCGGCTACCGGGTGCACCGCCAGCTGCCGCTCATGACCTACTACTGGGAGGCCGCCGCGCAGGTGCTCGGCCCGGACGGCTGGCTGCCCCCGACGACGTTCACCGGAACCGACGCCACCCTCGAGGAGGTGTCGCTCGCGGACGGGGTGCTCGTCACCCAGTCCGACGGCCGGCTGGACCGCGCGCTCGGCTGGACCGAGGGGTTCGGCGGGCGCGAGTGCCCCTACCTCGCCGACCACCACGGTGCGGTGATCTGGCACGGCGTGCACGGCGCGGGCCAGGTCGTGCTGGCGAACGTCGAGTCGGCGGGGCCGGCCGCGGTAGCCGGCGAGCGGGCCGCCGTGATCAGCTCCGACGGGCGCACCGAGGACCGGCGGTGGGTCACCGGTGAGCGAGCGGAGCGGTACGAGGCCTCCGGCTACACCCTGTACTGGGGTGACCTGCACCGGCACTCGCTGGTCAGCCGCTGCACCTCCGGCGACGAGCCATCGCTCGAGGACTTCTACCGCTACGCGTGGGACGTCAACTCCTACGACTTCTGGGCGGCCACCGACCACGCCGAGAACTCCACCGCCTACCAGTGGTGGAGCCTGCAGAAGATCGCGGACCTGTTGCACGTGCCCGGCCGGTTCGTTCCGCTGTACGGCTTCGAGTGGACCTCGGCCGACACCGGCCACCAGAACGTGATCTACGGCGACGTGGCGCGCGGCGCCCCGATCTTCTCGGCGTTCGCCGCGGGCACGACCACCCCGGACGGGTTGTGGGAGGCGTTGGCGCAGCACCCCGACCACCCGGCCATCACGATCCCGCACCACCCCGGCTCGGCCATGGTGCACAACGACTGGGACTACCACGACCCGCGCTACAGCCGCCTGGTCGAGGTGTTCCAGGCGTGCCGCGGCAACTACGAGTCGGACAGCTGCTTCCGCCAGTACTCCGACGGCACCGCGGGCGGCACGTTCATGCTCGACGGGCTGCGCCGCGGCCACCGCTTCGGGCTGATCGCGTCCTCCGACCACGGCCACGGCGCGAGCTACGTCGGGTTGCTCGCCCGCTCGCTCTCCCGCGCGGACGTCTTCGACGGGCTGTGGTCGCGCCGCACCTGTGCGTCCACCACGCGCGGGGTGGTCGCCGACCTGCGGCTCGGCCCCCACCTGATGGGCTCGGAGGTCATCTGGAACGGGCCGCGCCCGCTCACCGTCCACGCCCTCGGCTACACCGACCTGGCCCGGATCGACATCCTGCGCGACGGGGAGGTCGTGCACACCGTGCGCGGCGAACCGGAGCTCCCGCTCGGCCACATGCGGGTCGACCTGCGGGTGGAGTGGGGCAAGGCCGACGTCACCACGTGCTGGGACGGCCGGCTGCGGGTGTCCGGTGGCCGCCTGCTGCTGCCGGAGTTCGTCGGTCCCGAGGTGGTGGCGATGGACGAGGAGTCGGTCACCTGGGAGCACGTGACCCGCAGCTTCGGCGAGCCGTACGGCGCGCAGCGCGGCGGGGTGGAGGTGAGCGTCTGCGGGCCCCCGGATGCGGTCGTGCACGTCGAGTGCGCCGGCCGCGCGGTCTCCGTCGAGCTCGCGAAGCTTGCGGCGCGTGGCGTCGTGTTCGACGACCGGTTGCCGGGGGAGCTCGCGCTGCAACCGGCGGTCGGTGCGCTCTTGGGCCTCGGCGTGCGGGAGCTGGAGGTTCCCCTCGTGGACGACTCCACCGTGTCGGCGTTCTACTACGCGCGCGTGTTCCAGGTGGACGGCGAGATGGCGTGGTCGTCGCCGATCTGGGTGTCGTAGCGGCCGGGATGGGTCCTAAGGTCGTGCGCGTGCGGTCACCGATCGACGAGCCGGTCCAGCCCGGCGCCGACGAGGCCGCGATCGCGGCGGTGCGGGAACGCCTGCGAGCGCAGTTCGGGGCGTCGTTGCCCGACGCGTACGCCGAGTTCCTGCGCCGCGAGGACGGTGTCGACGTGGACGGCCTGGTCCTCTACGGCAGCCGGCAGAGCCCGGAAGCGCGCGGGCCGGGCGGGTTCTGGCAGGGCCTCGTCGCGGCCAACGAGCTGTGGCGCGACGTGCCGGGCCGGGAGGACTACCTCGTGCTGGGCGACAGCGACCTGTACCTGCTGACCGTCGACCTCGACGGCGGCGCGCCCGTGCTGCGCGACCGCGTGACCGCCGAGCCGGTCGAGAGCTTCCCCGACGTCGCCACGGCCATCGAGCGCCTGCTGGCAGCCCGGCGCTGAGGCCGCCTGCTTGGGTGATCGCTGCGGTTGGCGCGCCGTTCCCGGCACCCTGCTGCGCCCGCCGCCACCCCGTGATCCAGGCTTCCGGTGCATTCATCCCGGTCGTGTCGACCTGGCCCGTTCTCGTCGTGGCCGGGTTGGGTTCACTACCGAACTTCGTGGTTGCGTTGACGGCCGTCCCCGGCGCGGGGGCACGGCTGTTCCGGACGAGCCGGTCGCTGCCGGGTGGGCGGGGACTGTCCTGTGGTGCCGTTTCGGTTCTCGCAGGGTGAGCGCGGCAGGTCGCCTTGGGAGCGACTCGGCGACCCCCGGACCCCGCGTTCCGCTGAACGCGGTGTGGGGTCAGGCCGCTGACTTGATCCGGTGGGGTAGCAGGGCGTCCAGGATCGGCTGCGGGTCGAGCCGTTCGCCGTACCAGTCGGGGGTGAGGGTGGTGCGGGTGATCCGTAGCCGGGCGCGGGTGTGCATCTCGATCAGACTCTCGCTGCTACCGGTCAACACCGGCGCGACGGTGGGAATCGGGGTGGCGTCGGGGCGGCTGAACACCCAGCCGGCGGAGGTCCATCGGATGTGGTAGCCGTGGTCGTGGATCAGGCGGTGGTGGAAGCTGCAGATCAGGACCAGGTTGTCGATGTCGGTGCGGCCGCCGTGTAGCCAGTGCTGGACGTGGTGGGCGTGTAGGTAGTGGGTGTGGGTGCAGCCGGGGAACCGGCAGCCCGCCCCGTCGCGCACGGTGAGCGCGGCGATCTGGGCGGGGGTGGCCAGCCGGCGGGAGCGGCCCAGGTACAGCCGGTTGCCCTCCCGATCGTTGAGCAGCAGTTGGGCGCGGGCGTCGCAGGCCAGCCGCTGCGCGGTGGCATCGGGTAGCTCCGGGCCGTCGTTCAGGCGGGCGGTACCGGTGGTGGCGTCCAGGTGCACGATCACCTGGGCCTGCCCGCGCTCGACCACCGGACCGCTTTCCTCTCCACCCTCCCGGCTGACGAGGGTGAGCAGGGCATCCGCGCGCCGGGCGGCTTCTCGGTCGGCGGCCGGGCCTGGTTCGTGCTCCTGCGCTTGCTGGTCCAGGTCTTTCGGTGCCGGTTGGATGGGATGACGTGCCGGGGTGTTCGGCGGCGCGAGTGCCTCGATGGCGGCGATGAGCGCGGCCCCGTCGTCGGGGGTGAGTCGGGCGCGCAGGATCAGGGAGCCGTCCTCGTCCCAGTGCCAGGTCAGGGATCGGCGGGCGGCTGTGTCTTCGGGTGGGGTGTGGCGGCGGCGCACCGCCCGCACCACGGTCTCCACGTGGCTGGCGGTACCGGACAACGCCACGTTGAGCAGCACCCGCTCCGCGGTCTCCGGGTCCGCGACCGCGGTGTGGCGCAGTTCCGGTTCCGCAGCGGCGATCTCGGCCGCCATCCGGGTCAGCGTGGCGACATCGGACCCCGCGATGCGGGTGATCGCCCGGACCTTCGAGTAGGAGATCCGCCCGGCGGCGAAGGCGTCGGCGATGCGGGGCAGGCTCTGCAGGGCGTGGGCGACACGGAGGTGTTCGGTGGCGGTGCGCAGGTTCATCCCGGCCCGCCAGGACAGCCAGTGCGCACAGGAGCGGATCCCGTCCCCGCACCAGCCGCCGCGGTCGTCGAACTCGGCGAGCAGGTGCAGGAACCGGCATTCCGCGGCGGCGATGTGCCCGGCCAAACCCAACAACTCCGATTCCAGCGCTGGAGTCGACATAGTCCGAAGCGGGGTGGGAAGCGGAATCACGGCGGCGGCGGACACGGAAACCCCTGATATCGGATTGTGTTCGACTCCAGGATGGCATCCGGGTCCGACAATTTTGATGCCGAGGAGGAGGGGGAGGGGGACTGCGTTCCGCGGAACGCGGCGTAAGGCAGTCACGTCGTGGTGATCATGGGGAGCGGGTTCGGGACCACCGGACAGTCCGCGCCCACTCCGCAGTGACGGTCTCGTCGGGAACCGCCGTGCCCCCGCGCCGGGAACGGCCGCCAAAGCAACCACAATATTCGGTAGTGATGCCAACCCGGCCACCATGCCACGCAAGAGGTCGACGCGAGCCGGTGGAAACAGGTGAAGCCGTGGCGATGTCTGACGCCTTCTCGCCCGAGCCGGGAACGGCGCGCCAACGCAAGAACCGTTCCGCGGAACGCAAGTCCCGCACGCCGGGGAATGGCGCCGGCGCACTAGCGCACCGGGGCGCCTTTCGCCCTCGGCACGCGGCCGAGCCTCGGCTGCAGGACCGGTGCCTCGCCGGCCAGGAAGTCCCACAGCTGGTCGGCGACCGGCCCGTGCGGCCGGTCGCGCCTGCGCGCCGCCGCGAGATCCTCGACCACGCCGGGGAAGTGCCGGCCGGCCACGGACAGCAGGCGTCCGTCGCGCAGCTCCGGCTCGATCATGAACCGGGGCAGGTGTCCCCACGCCATGCCGTGCAGGATCAGCTCCTTCTTCATGAGGTGGTCGGGCACCGAACAGCGGGGTGCGCCCTCGACTAGGAAGTGGCCCTGCTCGGTGGGGTGCCGCGCGGAGTCCCGGATCACGCACTGGGTGAAGGCCTGCATCCGCTGCGGTGTGAGGTCGGTGGTCGGGTCGAAGGGCAGGAACCCGGGCGCGGCCACGGGCACCATCGCGACCCGGCCGAGATCGATCCACTCCATCCGCACGTCGCTCTTGGGGACGCGGTGCACGATGAGGTCGGCCTCGTCCTCCAGTAGCCGCTCCCACGGGCCGGTCACCGCCTCGAACTGCAGGTGCAGGCGCGTCTGCGGACACCGCGCGAAGAAGCGGCTGAGCAGGGCCAGCACCGGCGGCAGCGGGCACAGGTCGCCGAGCACGACGCGCAGCTCGGCCTCCTGGCCCATCGCGAGCTGCGAGGCGTAGGTCTGCAGTTCCTCGGCCTCGTGCAGCAGGAGGCGCACCTTCCGGTGGAAGGCCAGTCCGGCCTCGGTGAGGCGCACCCGGTAGCCCGAGCGGTCGAACAGGTCCAGGCCCAGGTGGTGCTCGAGCTTGGCCACCGCCGCGAACACCGAGGGGTGCGAGCGGTGCAGCCGCTCGGCGGCGGCCTGGAAGCCGCCGTCGCTCACGACGGCGTCGAAGCACTGCAGCTCGTGGAGCGTGAAGCTGGACATTGTTCGAGCAGCCTACAGAGCCGGTCCGATCTTTGTAATAGCAATTTGCAACGCCGTTCCTAGGCTGAGGGCATGAGCCCTCAGACCCTCACCTCCATCACCACCGGCGACGGCGTCCGCATCGCCTACCGCTTCGACGGCGAGCCGGCCAAGCCGGTGCTGCTCCTCTCGAACTCCATCGGCACCGACCTGCACATGTGGGACGGCCAGGTGCCGGCTCTCACCGAGCACTTCCGGCTGCTGCGCTACGACGCGCGGGGCCACGGGGCTTCCGACGCATCCGCCGGCCCGTACTCGCTGGACCGGCTCGGCCGCGACGTCGTGGAGCTGCTGGACGCACTGGGCCTGCCGCGCGTGCACGTGCTGGGCCTGTCCCTCGGCGGGTTCGTCGCGCAGTGGCTGGCGATCCACCAGCCGGAGCGCGTCGACCGCCTGGTGCTCTCCAACACCGCCGCGCACCTCGGTCCGCCGCAGCAGTGGGACCCGCTGATCGCCGAGCTGCTGGCGGCCCCGGACATGCGGGCCACCGCGGAGGTGTTCCTGAAGAACTGGTTCCCGGCCCACATGCTGGAGGACGGCAACGACGTCGTCGAGGGGTTCCGCCGCACGCTCCTGGCCACGCCGCGCGAGGGGGTGGCCGGCAGCTGGGCCGCGGTGCGCGACGGCGACCTGCGCCGCACGGCCACGCTCATCCGCAACCCGACGCTGGTGATCGCGGGGGAGCACGACACCGTCACGTCCGCCGCTCACGGGAAGGAGCTCGCCGCTGCCATCCCCGGCGCGCGCCACACCGTCCTGCCCACGGTGCACCTGGCGAACGTCGAACGGCCGGTGGAGTTCGTGGACGCGGTGGTGGCGTTCCTCAACGACCGGTCCTGACGGCCACCGCTGCGGTCCCCGCTCCGCTCGGCTGCGATGCGGCGGCCGGACGGCCGCGGCGGGTGGCGACGGCCACGCCCGCCAGGCAGAGCAGCCCGCCTGCCAGCGCGAGCGGCGCCGGGAACTCGCCGAGCAGGGTCCAGGACAGCAGCACGACGATCGGCGGGACGGCGTAGGTGGCGGCGGCGAGCCGGCCCGCTGTCGTCCGGGACAGCGCGTAGCCCCAGGTCAGGAACGCGACTGCGGTCGGGAAGACGCCCAGGTAGGCGATCCCGGCCGCCGTCGCGCCGGAGGCCGTGGCCAGCTCGGTGAGGAGTGCGGGCAGGTACGGCAGCAGCGCGACCGTCCCGGCGACGGCGCCGATCCAGGTGACGGTCAGCGCGTCCACCCGAGCCAGCAGCCGCTTCTGCGCGACGGCGGCACCGGCGTAGACCAGGGCGGCGAGCAGTCCGAGCAGCACCCCGGCGACGTCCGTGCCGCCCGCGGACGTGGTGGTCGCGATGAGCACGACCCCGCCGAACGCGATAGCCATCCCGGCCAGCAGCCGGGCCGGGAAGCCCTCCCCGAGCAGCAGGCCCGCCAGCACGGCCACCACCACCGGGGCCACGTTCACCAGCAGCGCCGCGGTGCCGGCGTCGAGGTGGCGCTCTGCGGCGTTCAGCGCCAGGTTGTAGAGCCCGAACCACGCGGCACCCCACAGTGCGACCGCGCCGAGCAGCCGCCCGCGCGGCACCGTCGGCGCAGCCCGCCTGCGGGTGCGCACGACGAGCACGATCGCGGTCAGGGTGAGCGATCCGACGAGCATCCGGCCCAGTGCCAGTGCGCCGGGTGACAGCTCGTGGCCGACCGCGCGGATCCCGACGAACGCCGAGGCCCAGAAGACGACGGTCGTCGCGGCGGCGGCGAGGGGGAGCAACTGCTGGTAGCGCCTCATGGCACCAGCTTGGGCGCCACGATCGTTCAGTACCAGCGCGTATCTCTTCAGTTGGATTCAGTCCGACTGTATGGTCGAGGGGTGCTCGACACCCACCGCCTGCGCATCTTCCGCTCAGTGGTCGCGAGCGGCTCCGTGCAGGCCGCCGCGGCGAACCTGGGCTACACCCCGTCCGCGGTGAGCCAGCACGTCACGGCCCTGCAGCGGGAGACCGGGCTGGTCCTGTTCGAACGGGCCGGGCGGGGGCTGCGGCCGACCGCCGCCGGGCTGCTGCTGGCCGAGCAGGCCGACGCGATCCTCGACCGGCTCGGCGAGGCAGAGGCGGTGGTCGCCGACCTGCGAGCCGGCCGGACGGGCGCGCTGTCGCTGTCCTACTTCGCCTCCGTCGGCGCGGCGTGGCTGCCGCGGGTGGTGCGCAGGCTGACCCAGGAGTTCCCCGGCGTCCGGTTGGACCTCTCGCTGCGCGACTGGCTGCCGGACGACCCCGCCGACGGGTCCGACGTCGAGATAGCGGTCGAACGCCCGGACTTCGCCGCCTGGCCCGGCTTCACCGCCCACCACCTCCTCGACGACCCGTACGTCGTCGTGCTGCCGGAGAGCCACCCCCTGTCCGGCCGCGAGGAGATCGAGCTGGCGGAGCTCGCGGCGGAGCGGTGGGTGGACAACGACTTCGCCCGCGGCTGGTGCCGGCGCAACCTGGTCGAGGCGTGCACCGCTGCCGGCTTCCGGCCGCCGTTCCACGTCGAGGCGCACGACTACCCCACGGCGCTCGCGTTCGTCGCGGCCGGCATCGGGATCACCGTGCTGCCCGAGCTGGGTGCCATCCAGCTCCCCGCGGGCACGCGTGCCGTGCGGGTCGTCCAACCGGTGCCGGTGCGGTCGATCCTCGTCGTGGTCCGCGACGCCGTCGCCCACACCCCACCGGTCGTCGCCGCGTGCGCGGAGCTGCGGGAGATCGCGGGGGAGAGCCTGCTCCGGTCGGGGTCCTCACCGCTTCGACCGGCCCGAGGACCGGCCGAACGTCCTGTCACGTCCGGGCCAGGTCGGTGACCTCGTCGTCGGGGTCCGGGTCGTCGATCGCGCTGAGGAACTCCTCGATCACCGCGGCGAGCGCGGCGGGGTGGGTGATCGGCACCATGTGGCCCCCCGCGGGCAGGGTGTGTGCCCGCCCGTGCGGTGTCGCGGCGGCGAGGGCGGCGGTCCAGTCGGCCGGGGCGATCCGGTCGTAGAGGCCCCGCACGACGAGCACGGGGCAGTGGACGGCGGCGAGTGTCTCGTCGATGCGATGGGGGCGCGCCGCCCGCATCCCGCGGAGCATCGCGCCGAGCCCGGTTCGGGTGTAGTCGTGGACGAGCTGTGGCACCTGGCCCGGCCACTCGTGACCGGCGGTGCGCAGCCAGCGGCCGGCGAGCGCGGGCCAGCTGCTCGCACGTGGGTCGGTGGTCGGGCCGATCAGCACGAGCCCGGCAGCGCGCTCCGGCGCCTTCGCGGCCGCAGCGGCGACGAGCTGGCAGCTCGCGGAGTGACCGACCAGCACCGCGCGTCCGACGGCGAGCGCCTCGAGCCGCGCGAGCAGCTGCCCGGCGAGATTGCCGGGGGCCAGCGCGGTACCGGGCGGGGCGGGCCGGCCGAAGGCGGGCAGCTCGACCACCCGCGACGGACGCGTCAGCCGGTCGAAGGTCCGGCGTGGCACGGCGGCCGAGAGCCCCAGCCCGGGCACCGCGACCAGCCACGGCTCGCCCCGCGTGCCGCGCGGGGCGAACGGCGCTGGGACGATCTCGGGCACGGGCACATCCAACCCCCGATACCCGTCCGACGCTGGGCGCCGGATGTCTCCGCGGATCGTAAGGGTTGCGGCGGGCGGTGATCGCTAGCTTCCGGGAGTGCCGCGACCGATGACGTCGCCGCCCGTGAGGCGGCTCGGGACGGATGGTGGACGGCGGGACCTCGGGCATGTCGGGGCCGCCGCGCTGCTCGTCGTCACCGCTGCCCTGGTCGGGTGGTGGCTGCTGCGCTCGGGCGTGGACATCTTCCTCGGGTTCCCGCCCCTGCTCGCTCACTGGGAGCCGCACATCGGGCCCGGGACACCGGCGGCGGTGGCCGTCGCCGTGGCGGTGGTGGGGTACGGGCCGCGGCTGGCGGACCGGATGCCGTGGCGTCCGTTGCTGGCCGGGGCGTGGCTCGCGGCTGCGGCCTGGACGCTCGCGCTGGCACTCGTGGACGGGTGGGAGCGCGGCGTCGTCGGCCGGCTGACCAGCGGCGAGGAGTACCTGCACGACGTGCCGCGGGTGGATGGCGTGCTGGAGATGCTGCGGACGTTCTCCGAGCACATCCTCACCGACCGGCCCGGGTTCTGGACGACGCACGTGGGTGCGCACCCGCCGGGCGCGTTCCTGGTGTTCGTGCTGCTCGACCGGGCCGGGCTGGGCGGCGGCGGGCCGACCGGGGTGTTCGTCGTGCTGGTCGGTTCGTCCGCCGGTGTTGCGGTGGCGGTCGCGCTGCGTGCGCTCGGGGCCGAGGAGACGGCGCGTCGCGTGCTGCCGTTCGCCGTGTTGCTGCCGGGCGCGGTGTGGGTCGGGGTCTCGGCGGACGGGATGTTCGCCGGCGTGCTCGCGTGGGCGGTGGCGCTGGTCGCGGTGGGGGCGAGCCGGTGCGGTGCGGGGGGCGCTGCTGCGGCGGTCGCGGGCGGCGTGCTGCTGGGCGGCGCGTTCTACCTCTCCTACGGCATGGTGCTGGGCGCGCTGCTACCGCTGGCGGTGGTGCTGGCGACCCGGGCGTGGCCGGCCGGGGGCTGGGCGCTCGCGGGGGTCGCGCTGGTCGTCGCGGCGTTCACCGTCGCCGGGTTCTGGTGGTTCACCGGGTTCGCCGACGTCCGGGTGATCTACGCGGCGAGCGTCGCGCGGACCCGGCCGTACGAGTACTTCGTCTGGGCCAACCTCGCGGCGGTGGCCTTCGCCGCGGGGCCGGCCGTGGTCGCCGGGCTGGGCCGGTTCCGGCTCCGGCTGCTCCCGGCCGCGGCGGCACTGCTCCCGGTCGCGGCGGTGGCGGCGATCGTGCTGGCCGACGTCTCCGGGATGTCGAAGGGGGAGGTGGAACGGATCTGGCTGCCGTTCGTGGTCTGGCTGGTAGTCCCGTGCGCGTTGCTACCGCGGCGGTGGGCCGGGCTCTGGCTCGCGGCCCAGGCGGTTCTCGCGCTCGCGGTGAACCACCTGCTCCTCACGGTGTGGTGAGGGCCGGCGCAGCATGCGCACGAGGTGGACGAGCGCGGAGGCGGCGGCCATCGCCGCGACCAGCAGCAGCCACCGACCCAGGACGGGGGTCGGCTCCAGGCCCGACGCGGCCCGCAGGGTCGGCTCGCCGCGGCCGGGGATGCCGGGCAGGAAGAGCAGGAACGTCAGCCCGGCGCCCAGGAGCGGCACCCGCACGTGGTTGACGACGGGCACCCGTGAGCGGCGCCGGGCGGTGGCCGCCGTCAGCAGCCGGTCGCCCGCTGCGTACAGCGGGAACAGCACGAAGTCGTGCAGCAGCACAGCGGCCAGGAACCAGGCCAGCATCACCGGCCACGCCGGGTCGTCCGCGACGATCACGACCGCGCCCGCGGCGATGGCGAGGCAGGCCAGCACGGCCGCCAGGTGGCCGGGACCAGCACCGTAGAGGTGGTCGAGACGGTGGTGGAGACGCTGCATCAGATGCTCCGGAACTCGATCGAGCGGACCCACTTCGTGCAGTGCACCCCCGGCAGCGCGGGCACGACGACCCGCGCCGGGAACCCGTGGTCGGGGGCGAGGTCGGCGCCGTTCACGCGCAGTGCAAGCAGCGAGTCCGGGTCGAGGACCTGGCCTGCCGTGAGCGCGGCCCGCGCGCCGTCCTCCAGCGAGCGCACCACGGCCGACGCCGGTTCGGGGACGCCGGCGAGCGCGGCGAGGTCCCGCAGCCGCACCCCCGACCAGGCCTCCGTGGTCGACCAGCCCTCGACGCAGGCGATCGGCAGCCGTGCGGTGTGCTGCTCCAGCGCGGCCAGAGCCGCCCGGTCCAGCTCCCGGCCGCCGGCGCCGGTCAGCTGCAGTCGCCAGCTCGGGCCGACGTCCGCCACTGTGATGCGGCTGGCCGCGAACGTCTTGTTCACCGGGAAGTCGTTCGGCCCGCCGTCGGCGCCTGCGGTCGTGCGCCCGCGGGGCAACAGGAACGCGGTGCCCCGGACGGCGTCGCCGACCGTCTGGCCCGCGGTCAGGCCCGCGACGAGCAGCGCACCGCCCCCGACGAGGGCGAGCGCGCCCCGCCTGCTCATCGTCGGCGGCGCCGGGTGCTCCGCCACCAGCCCCGACCCGTCGTCCGCATCGGGGGTGGTCGCCGCGAGCGGGGTGCGCAGCTCGCGGCGCAGCGAGCGAGAACGGGCGCCGCGCAGCGCGTGCGGCAGCTTGAGCGCCACGTGCGCGACGAACGCGCCGAGGAAGACCCAGGCACCGGCGTAGTGCGCGGCGTAGAAGCCGAAGCCGAACGCGTAGTCGTACTGGATGTTGAGGACACCCGTGACGATCTCGAACAGGATGCTGCCGACGAGCAGGAGCAGGGTCAGGCGTTCCGCGGCCTGGGCGAGCGAGCGCACCGGCGGCCACGCGAACAGCTTCGGGACGACCGACCACAGCTTGGCGAGCACGACCGGGACGAGCACGAGCCCGAGCCCGACGTGCAGGCCCTGGGTGAGCCGGTAGAGCCACGACGGTCGGGTGGGCCAGTCGAAGACCGGCAGGTGCAGCAGGCCGACGTCGCCGGGGATGGCGCCACCCAGCTGCGGGCCGTACGCGACGTAGCTCAGCAGCCCGGTCACGATGACGACCGGCAGCCCGGCGAGCAGGACGAGCCCGAGCACCGATGTCAGCCACGGGCCCCGCAGCGGGCTGCGCCAGCGCGGCAGCGGCGGGCGGCGCCGCGCGATCAGCCGCCAGAGCGGCGCCGGGAAGCCGTAGCCGTCGGGGCCGCTCGTCACGCCAGCACCGCCGCCATGTCGCGGGCCGCGCGCAGGGTGCCGCGCACCGATCCGGAGACCTTCGACCGGCCACCGGTACGGGGCCGGTAGGCGACGTCGACCTCGACGATCCGCCAACCCGCCGCACCGGCGCGCAGCAGCAGTTCGAGCGGGTAGCCGAAGGCCCGGTCGGTGATGCCCAGCTCCAGCAGCGCGCCGCGGCGCGCCACCCGCACGGGCGCGATGTCCCGCACCGGGACCCCTCGGCGGCGCAGCAGGGCAGCGAGCGCCGCGTTGCCGGCACGCGCGTGCCACGGCCAGGCCCGCCGTCCGGACGGGATCCGCCGGCCGGCCACGAGATCGGCGCCCGGCAGGCGGGCCGCGAGGAGCGCCAGCACGGCTGGATCGACCGAGCCGTCGGCGTCGAGGACGGCGACGACGTCTGCGGTCGCCGCGAGCAGCCCGGCGTGCACGGCGGCGCCGTAGCCGCGGCGGGGCTCGTGCACGACCGTGGCCCCGAGCGAGGCCGCGATGTCGGCCGTGCCGTCGGTCGAGCCGTTGTCGACGACGATGGGGCGGAACCCGGGCGGGAGCGCGGCGAGCACGCCGGGCAGCGCCTCGGCCTCGTCGAGGCAGGGGAGCACGACGTCCACCGGGTCGCAGGCGCGGTTCATGGTCCGGACGCTAGGGACGCGCGGACGACGAGGGCGGGTGTGCGCGCTTACGGTCCGGTGACGTGGGGCCCTGCGGCTCCGGCCGGTGGCTAGCCTCGGACCCCGTGGGAGCTGCGACGACCGACCGTCCGCTGGTGCTGGTGGTCGACGACGACGTCACGGTGCGCGACGTCGTGACCCGCTACCTTGATCGCGCCGGTTACCGGGTGGACGTGGCGGGGGACGGCGAGCGGGCGCTGGCCGCCGTGGCCGCGCGCCGCCCCGACGTGGTGGTGCTCGACCTCATGCTGCCCCGGCTGGGCGGGCTCGAGGTGTGCCGGCGGCTGCGTCGTCGTCCGGACGGGCTCCCGATCATCATGCTGACGGCGCTCGGTGAGGAGGAGGACCGGGTGCTCGGCCTGGAGCTGGGCGCCGACGACTACGTCACCAAGCCGTTCAGCCCGCGGGAGCTCGTGCTGCGCGTGGCCTCGGTGCTGCGGCGGGCCCGCGAGCTGCCGGCCCGCGACGCGGGCCTGGAACCGGTGGTCGACGGCGACCTCCACGTCGACATCCCGGGCCGGCGGGCCACGCTCGCGGGGCGGGAGCTCGCGCTGACCGTGCGCGAGTTCGACCTCCTTGCGTTCCTGGTGTGCCGGCCCGGTCAGGTGTTCACCCGCCCCGAGCTGCTCGAACGGGTGTGGGGCTGGGACTTCGGCGACCAGTCGACCGTCACCGTGCACGTCCGGCGGCTGCGGGAGAAGGTCGAGCCCGACCCGACGCGGCCGGCGCGGATCGCGACGGTGTGGGGCGTGGGCTACCGCTACGACGGCGTCGACGAGCCGGCCGGGTCGGCCGGGCCGTGATCGCGCAGCTCCTCGCCGCCGTCCCGGTCGCGGTGGCCTGCTCGGTGCCGGTCGCGCTGCTGGGGGCCCTGCTGCTGCACCGGATGCGCCTGCGTTCGATCACGGCCGCGGTGATCGTGCTCGCGCTCGTCCCGGTGCTCGCGGCGCTCGCGGGCGTGATCGGCGTCAGCGGGTTCATGTACACGCCGCAGCTGGCCGGGGCGGTGGTCGTGTGCGCGGTGGTGGCCGCCGTCACGGTGCCCGCAGCGATGATGCTCGGCCGGGGCATCGCCCGCGACGTCATGTGGCTGCACGAGGCGCGTGAGGCGGAGCGGGCCGCCGAGGCGGCGCGCCGCCAGCTCGTCGCCTGGATCAGCCACGACCTGCGGACCCCGCTCGCCGGGATCCGGGCGATGAGCGAGGGGCTCGCCGACGGTGTGATCTCCGACGCCGACGACGTCGCCGAGTACGCACGCCGCATCCGGCGCGAGACCGTGCGGCTCGCGGGCATGGTCGAGGACCTGTTCCAGCTCTCGCGCATCACCTCGGGGGCGATGCGCCTCACGTTCTCGGCGGTGCCGCTGCACGACGTCGTCTCGGAGGCGGTCGCGGCCGAGGCGGTCGCGGCGAACCGCAAGGGTGTCGTCGTGCGTGCGGACGGTGGATGCGTCTGGCCCGTCGTGCGGGGCAGCGACCCGGAGCTGGCCCGGGTGGTGCGCAACCTGCTCTCCAACGCGATCCGCCACACCCCACCCGCCGGCACCGTGGTCGTCGCCGCGGACGTCCAGGACGGGCGGGCGAGGCTGCGGGTGGACGACGAGTGCGGTGGCATCGCGGACGCCGACCTGGAGCGGGTGTTCGACGTCGCCTTCCGCGGTGGGAGTGCCCGCACCCCCGGGGAGGAGGCGGGCGGCGGGCTGGGGCTGGCGATCGCGCGCGGCCTCGTCGAGGCGCACGGCGGCGGGATCCGGGTCGTCAACCACGGCCCGGGCTGCCGGTTCGAGGTGGACCTGCCCCTCGCGGCCCGCCCCGACTGACCGGCTACCTCAGCCGGCCGTGGCGGGTGCGCGCAGCGGCGCGGTCGCGAACGCGGCGATGCCGTCGGCGAACGCGGTCCGGGCCCGGAACCCGAGCAGCTCCCCGGCCCGGGTGGGGTCGGCCGTGACGTGCCGGACGTCGCCGGGACGGCTCCCACCCATGACGACCGGCGGCGGCCCACCCATCGCGGCGGCGAGCGCGGCGGCCAGCTCCCCGACGGTGTGCGGCTCGCCGGAGCAGACGTTCACCGGCACGCACGTGCCCGCGGCCGGGTCGCGGGCCAGCGCGAGCGCGTTCGCCTCCGCGACGTCGGTGACGTGGACGAAGTCGCGACGCTGCCGGCCGTCCTCCAGCACGCGGGGTGCCGTCCCGCGCTCGAGCGCCGAGCGGAAGATCGACGCGACCCCGGCGTACGGGGTGTCGCGCGGCATCCGCGGGCCGTACACGTTGTGGTAGCGCAGCGCCCATACGGTGCCGCCGGTCTGGCGGGCCCATGCGGCGGCGAGGTGCTCCTGTGCCAGCTTCGTGGCCGCGTAGGTCGACCGCGGCTCCAGCGGGGCGTCCTCGGGCACGAGTCCCGGGGCGAGCGGGTGCAGGCACTCCGGGCAGCGCGGGTCGAAGCGCCCCGCGTCGAGGTCGGCCGGCAGGCGCGGCGACGGCCGGACCGTGCCGTGCTCGGCGCAGTCGTAGCGGCCCTCCCCGTAGACGACCATCGAGCCGGCCAGCACCAGCCGCCCGACCCCTGCTGCGTGCATCGCGGCCAGCAACACGGCCGTGCCGAGGTCGTTGTGCGCGGCGTACGCGGGCGCGTCCGAGGCGTCGACGCCATGACCGACCATCGCCGCCTGGTGGCACACCGCGTCGACACCGCGCAGCACCGTGGCGAGCACGTCCGGGTCGCGCACGTCCCCGTGGACGAACGGGTGCGCGCTGGTCCACGCGGGCCGGCGGGCACCGTGGGCCTGGGGGAGGAGGGCGTCGAGCAGGACGACGTCGTGCCCACCGGCGGCCAGCCGGTCGGCGACGTGGGACCCGACGAAACCGGCGCCGCCGGTGATCAGAACGCGCACTCACGCAGGCTAGGTCCGGTCCGACGCACGCGGCGGGCGCCGGAGCCGAGCGTTCGCGGACGGTAAGGAGCCGTCGGGCTCGATCCGCACCAGTTCGACGAACGTCCGGCGGCCCCGGTATCCGGCGGTCACCCGCAGCCCGGCCGCCGCAGCGATCCGGGCGAGCGCCGCCGAGCCGACACCCGCCCACGGCACGGGCGCACCGGGCCCGGCACCCGTGCGCAGCCGGGCCGTCCCGGACCAGTACGCGTGCGGGGCTCCGTCGGTCTCGACCAGCAGCGTGCCGCCAGGGCGCAGCAGCCGCGCGGCCCGGCGGAGCAGCCGCAGCGGGTCGCCGCCGATGCCGATGTTGCCGTCGGCCAGCAGCACGTGCCGCCAGCGCCCCTCGTCCGGCAGCGGGGCGAACACGTCGCGGCACACCATCGGCACGCCGCGACGCCTGCACTGCTCGTGGGCCACGCGCGAGATGTCGACACCGAGCGCGCGCACGCCGCGGGCCGCCAGCGCCGCGACGAGCCGGCCGGGCCCGCAGCCCAGGTCGATCGCGGATCCGGCGCACCGGTCGAGCAGCCACCCGTCCTCGCCTGCGGCCGGCGCGTGCCACCGCTGCACCGCGAGCTCCAGCTCCACGCCGTCGCGGCGCACGAGGCACGCGGCGGCGCCGGCGAGCGCCTGGTCGAAACCCGATGTCAGCACCCGCGACCCCGCCCCAGTGCCGGCACCGCCCGGACGGCGGCCGCGAACCGGGTGCCGGCGGCCGCGCGGCTCACCGCCACCGCGTCCGCTGCCGTGTCGACGTCCCGCAGCGTCGGGGCCAGCACGACGCGCAACCCGGCCGCGCGCAACGCGTGCAGCGTCCGCTGCCCCGTGTCCGGGCGTGACGTCGGCACGTGCGCGAGCACCTGCGCGGCCTGGGGGTCACGCAGGCCCAGCACCCACCAGCCCCCGTCGGTCGCCGGGCCGAGCACCGCGTCCGGCCCGGCGGGCCCGAGGAGGGCGTCGACGCAGCGATCGAGCAGGCGGGCATCGGCCTGCGGCGTGTCCATCCCGATCAGCAGGGTCGGCAGGCCGGGTGCGCACCTGCTCGCGTCCGCGTGGGCCGCCGCGATCCGGGCGCCCAGGCCGGCGCCGCGCTGGGCGACGACCGGGAGGTCGCGGATCGCGCCCGCGAGCTCCTCCCCGCGCGCCGCCGCGTCCAGCCGGCCGGTCAGCGCGAGCACCGGGCGCCCGCCCGCCGTCGCCCGGACGGCGTCGAGCGTGTCCAGCAGCGCAGCGGCGGCGATGTCGGCCGCCTCCGCCGCCTCCGCCGGCGGGCACAGGCGGGTCTTCACCCGGCCCGGCTCCGGCGCCTTCGCCAGCACGACCAGCGCGACCCGCCCGGGCCCGTGGGCCTCCGGCGGTCGGGGTTCCAGCACATCACGCACGCAGTGATCGTCGCGGCGGGAGCCGCTGCCGAAGGCCCGCGACTGCTTACTGACCGATGACGTTCCCGGTCCGGCTGAGCCTGCCGACGACCAGGGCGAGGGGTGCCCACGCGGCCCGGCCCCGCACGACCACCGCGAAGGCCCGGAGGAGGACGTCCGGACCGCGCAGGGGGAGCAGGCGCACGCCGGCCCGCTCGGGCACGCCCTCCGCCAGCAGGCCGACGCCGAGGCCCGCGGCGACCAGGTCCTGGACCAGGTCGAGGCTGTCCGCCCGGTGCGCGATCCGCGGCGTGAAACCGGCGTGCGCGGCGAGGGCGGCGACCACCTTCTCGTCGGCGTCGTTGCGGGAGTTCACGATCCAGTCGTGGTCGCGGTACCGGTCGACCGTCGCGACGGTGGCCAGACCTCCCGCCGCGGACCCCGCCGGCACCCCGAGACCCCAGCGCGTCGTCCACAGTGGAACGACCTCGAACCGGTCCTCGAAGATCCGCGGTGCGAGCGCGTAGTCGTAGACGAGTGCGAGGTCGATCGCGTCCTCGGCGAGCAGGTCCAACGCCTCACCCGGCTCGTGCTCGGCGATCAGCATCCGGACCTGCGTGCCCTCCAGCGACGCGAGCAGCGGGAGCAGCGAGCGCCGGATCGCCGTCGCGAAGCCGGAGACCCGCACGGTGCCCGCGGGCTCGGCCTCGGGGTCCAGGTCGGACCGGGCCGCCTCGACGGCGGCGAGGATGGTGACCCCGTGGTCGGCCAGCCGCCGCCCCGCCGGGGTGAGCCGGACCCGGCGTCCGACCGGTTCCAGCAGGGCGGTGCCGGTCTCCCTGGCGAGCGCCGCGATCTGCTGCGAGACGGTGGACGTGGTGACCCCCATCTCGTCGGCCACCTCATGCATCGAGCCGAGGCGGGCCAGTGCGACCAGCAGCTCCAGGCGGCGCGTCTCCATTCACGAATCATGAACGGTATGTGCGGCGAAGTCACGTGGACATGAACGGTCCGGGTGTCCTCTACTGGACGGCGTGAGCACTTCTCCGCGTTCCGGTGTGACCCTCGCGGTCGTCGCCATGCTCTGCGTCCAGGTGGGCCTCGCCGTGTCCGTCGGGCTGATCGACCGGCTCGGCACCGACGGCACGTCCTGGCTGCGGCTGGCGTGGGCGGGGCTGCTGCTCGCGGTCGTGGTCCGGCCCCCGTTGCGCGGGTTCAGCCGCCGCGTCCTGCTGACCTGCGTCCTGCTCGGTGTGGTGACGGCCGGGCTCACCTTCCTGTTCATGGCGGCCGTCGCGCGGATCCCGCTCGGCACCGCGAGCGCTCTGGAGTTCCTCGGCCCCCTCGGTGTGGCGGTCGCACGGGGCCGTGGGCGGGCACGCCTGTGGGCGCTCGTCGCGGCGGCCGGGGTGCTGCTGCTCACCGAGCCGTGGCACGGCGGAATCGACGCGGCCGGTGTCGGCTTCGCGCTGGCGGCGGCGGCCTGCTGGGCCGCGTACATCGTGCTGACGCAGAAGGTCGGCGACGAGGCGACCGGCCTGCGTGGCCTCGCGGTCTCGATGCCGGTCGCGGGCCTCACCGCCACCGTGTTCGTGGCGCTGACGGACGCGCCGGCGGTGTTCGGCGCCCTCGACCTGCAGCTGTTGCTGGTCGGGCTCGGGATCGCCGTGCTGCTCCCGGTGGTGCCGTTCAGCCTGGAGATGCTCGCGCTGCGCAGGCTCACCACCGCGGCGTTCGGCACGCTGATGGCGCTCGAGCCGGCGATCGCGCTGGTCGTGGGCCTGGTCGGGTTGCAGCAGGTGCCGGGCTGGAGCGCCGTTGCCGGGGTCGGGTTCGTGGTCGCTGCCGGGATCGGGGCCGAACGCACCGGCGCGCGTGCGGCTGTGACGGGACCGCCGGCCGAGCCGAGCGTCCATTGATCGCTCCGGGCCGCACCCGTCGTGGTACACCTGCCGGGTGCGGAGGGGTGGGCTGCGGCTGGCGCTCGTCGCCTGCGTGGCCGGGCTCCTGGCCGCTTGCACCACGACGGCGAGCGGATCGGATGCGCCCGCTCCGACGACCCCGGCCCGCGCGCCGGAGACGCCGGTGCGGGTGCTGCAGCTGAACCTGTGCAGCAGTGGCATCGCCGGTTGCTACACCGGCCGGTCGACGGCAGAGGCCGCCGAGGTGATCCGCGCGGAGCGACCCGACCTGGTCACCCTCAACGAGGTCTGCGACGACGACGTGCCGGCCCTGGAGCGGGCGCTCGGCGACGTCGTACCCGGCGGCGGGGTCGGGTCAGCGTTCCAGGCCGCGCGGAACGGGCGCACCGGCCAGCCCTACCGCTGCCGCAACGGCCGGCAGTACGGGATCGGCATCGTCTCGCGGTGGTCGGCATTGCCCGGGACGACCGCCGAAGGCGGGATCTACCCGGCCCAGGACCCGGACGACCCCGAGGAACGGGCGTGGCTGTGCATGGAGGTCGGCGCCAGCCCGGCCGTCGCCGTCTGCACGACGCACCTGGCCTACACCGTGCGGAAGGTCGCGAGTGCCCAGTGCGGGTACCTGTTCAGCGCGGTCGTGGCGGGCATGCGGGCCAGGGACGGGGCCGCCCCACTGGTGGTGGGCGGCGACCTGAACCTCGGGTCGGGCGACAGCCCCGAGCTGGCCGGGTGCCTCCCGCCCGGTTCGGTGCTCGCCGACGACGACGGACAGCAGCACGTGGTGGCGACGCCCGAGTTCGTGATGGGGGGCAGCAGGAAGATCGACCTGGACGAGACCGACCACCCTGGTCTGCTCGTCGACCTCGTGCTGCGGTGACGCGCCGCTCCAGGCCGTTGTGAAACGTTCCAAGCGTTGTTAGCGTCCCGCCTTGCTCGTGGTCGGTCCGGTCGTCGGGCCACCGCGCTCGATGAGGAGGCCGCCGTGACGCCCGTCGAGTGGACGGCCCAGTGGTCAGCACAGTGGATCGGCAAGCGCACGGATCCGGCCCGCCGGATGGTGCTCTCCCTGGCTTCGGATCACGTGGCCTGGGTCGAGCCGGGCCACTGGGTGGGACAGACGTTCACCGCGCCGGGCCCGGTGACGGCCGTGGGGCTGGACCTGGTGAGCGAGCCGGGGGTCGAGGTGCGCGGCAGTCTCGAGCTGTGCGCCGCTGACGGCACCGTCCTGGCCGGTCAGGTCGTCGAGCAGGGCGTCTTCCGGTGGGACCGCTTCGCCCACTTCCTCGAGCTCCCCGAGCCCGTCGCTGCGGGCGAGTACCTCCTGCGGCTGCGGGGGGAGCAGGGCCGGATCGGCTGGCACACGCTGTCCGAGCCCGCGCCGACCGGACCGGACGACGGCGTTTCGCCGCTCCCGGTAGCCGGTAACGCGCTGCGCGACGGCGCC
This sequence comes from Pseudonocardia cypriaca, assembly GCF_006717045.1. Lineage (NCBI taxonomy): Bacteria > Bacillati > Actinomycetota > Actinomycetes > Pseudonocardiales > Pseudonocardiaceae > Pseudonocardia > Pseudonocardia cypriaca. The sequence goes on along the minus strand of NZ_VFPH01000002.1, from coordinate 153,695 downwards.
CCGGAGCCGGGAGTGCGGGCGATCGGGGTGGAGACCGTCCCCGCGCCCAACCCGGTGTTCCGCACGACGTTCACCGTCCCGGAGGGGGTGCGGGCGGCCCGGATCGCCGCGGTCGGGCTCGGGTACGGCGAGTTCCTGGTCAACGGGCGTCCGGTCACCGACGACGTGCTGGAACCCGCGCAGACGACGTACGACCGCACGATCCTGTACCGGACCCACGACGTCACCCCGCTCCTGCTGGCGGGGGAGAACACGCTCACCGCCGAGCTCGGCCGTGGTTTCCACTCCGCCCGAGGGGCGAACACCTGGGCGTGGAACTTCGTCCGGTGGCATCGCGAGCCGGTGGCGCTGGTGCAGCTGGAGTACGTCGACGGGGCGGGGGAGCGCCACGTCGTCGCCTCGGGCCCCGGCTGGGAGGCGGCCGAGAGCGCGGTGACGGCCGACCTGCTCTACACGGGTGAGACCACCGACCCGGCCCACGCCCGCGGTGCCGCCTGGGAGCCGGCGCTCGTCGTGGCGCCGCCGGGCGGGGAGCTGCGGCCCGCGACCGCTCCGCCGGTCCGCCGCAGCGAGCTGCTCACGCCCGTGTCGAGCACGGCGCTGGACGGGCAGATCGTCGTGCACGACTTCGGGGAGGTGCTGGCCGGCCGGATCCGCCTGACCGTGGTCGGCGACGCAGGCGCGCAGCTCGTCGTGCGCTACGCCGAAGGGCTCCAGCCGGACGGGTCCGTCCGCTGCGAGAACGTGCTGGCCGCGGGGGAGGCGCAGGTCGACCGCTTCGTCCTGGCCGATACCGGCGAGGAGGTCACCTGGGAGCCGCGGTTCTCCTACAAGGGCTTCCGGTACGCCGGTGTGGAGGTTCTCGGTCGGGCGACGGTCACCGCGGTCCGGGCGGTGCGGCTGGAGACGGCGGTGTCGCGCGTCGGGGAGTTCGAGTGCGCGGACGAGGTCCTGACCTGGATCGACGCCGCCACCGCTCGGACGTTCCTCAACAACCTGCACGGCGTGCCCACCGACACCCCGGTGTACGAGAAGAACGGCTGGACCGCCGACGCCCACCTCGCGACCGAGGCCGTGCTGCACCACGTCGACCTGCGCGCGTCGTTCGGGAAGTGGATGGACGACCACGTCGACGCGCGCGACGAGCACGGCATGGTGCCGCAGATCGTGCCCACCCCGGACTGGGGCCGGGCGGCCGACCCCGCGTGGAGCGCCTCGATGGTGCTGATCCCGTGGTACCTCTACCGCGAGTACGGCGACCGCGCGGTCCTCGAGCGCTACGCCGACCCCATCCGGACCTACACCGACCGGCTGCTCGACCTCGCCCCGGACGGCCTGTGGGTGCACGGCAGCTGGGGCGACTGGCTCTCGCCCGGCCACATGTTCGCCCCCGAGGGGCCGATGCCGACCGCGACGATGATGCTGCGCCACGTCGCGTGCCGGGCGGCCGACGTCCTCGACGAGCTGGGGGAGACCGCCGACGCCGAGCGGTACCGGGCGGCGGCCGAGCGCGTGGCGGCGGCGTACCACCGGCGCTTCTTCGACGCCGCCTCCGGCACCTACCGCGATCCGGCGGTCGGGTACCGGCAGGCGATGAACGTGCTCCCGCTTGCGTTCGGCGCCGTGCCCGCGGAGCACGTCGCCGCCGTGGCCGACGGTCTGTTCACCGACATCGAGCACCGCACGAAGGGCCACCTGGACTGCGGCGCGGTCGCGGCGAAGCACCTGATGCCGGTGCTGGCCGCGCACGGCCGTCCCGACCTCGCCGTCACCGTCGCCACCCAGCGGGACCGGCCGGGCTGGGGCGTGTGGCGCGACGCAGGCGCCACGACGCTGATGGAGTCGTGGGACGAGACGGCGCGCTCCCACAACCACTACTTCCTCGGCGCCGCGGCGGCGTGGATCCAGCAGGCGGTGGGCGGCCTGCGCGCGACCGGCCCCGGGTGGGCGACGTTCGACGTCGCGCCGATCGTCGACGACCGGATCGGATGGGCGCGGATCGCCCACACGACCGTCCGCGGACGGGCCGCGGTGGCCTGGCGGCGCTCCGACGGCGGGTGGGAGCTGGACGTCGAGGTCCCGGAGACCGCCGTCGCGACGGTGCGGCTGCCGGGGCTGGCGGACACCGCCCTCCGGCCCGGGCGGCACGAGCTGCGCCTGCCTGCCGTCGCCCCCTGAGCACCGGCGGGTTCAGCACAGGGCCGGCAGGGTCGGCCGTCGGCCCGATTCCTCCGGCGCGTCTCCCGGGTCTTTGGTGGAGGGACGTGCGCGTGTGCGTCCCGATGCCTACGTCAGGAGAAGGACGCCCGTGAAGATCAGCCTCTACCTGCCCACCGGTCTGGGTCACGAGTTCGCCGGACACCCCGACCCGGTCGCAGCCTTCGAGACCATCGTCGAGCTGGCCCGGACCGCGGACGAGAGCGGATACGAGACCGTGTGGGCGCCGGACCACTTCGTGACACTCCCGCCGACGCCCGCCTACATGTTCGAGTGCTGGACCACGCTCGCGGCACTCGCGCGCGAGACCCATCGGGTCCGGATCGGCCAGATGGTCACCGGCGTCAGCTACCGCAACCCCGCCGTCCAGGCCAAGATGGCCTCGACCCTCGACGTGCTGTCGGGCGGCCGGTTCACCTTCGGGATCGGTGCCGGGTGGTACGAGGCCGAGTACCTCTCCTACGGCTACGACTTCCCCGCCGCCCCCGAGCGCCTCGCCCGGCTCAAGGAAGCTGCACAGATCATCCGATCGATGTGGACCGAGCCGACGACCACGTTCGAGGGCCGGTACTACCAGGTCCGCGACGCGATCAACGAGCCGAAGGGGGTGCAGGCCCCGCACCCGCCGATGATGATCGCCGGGAGCGGCGAGAAGGTCACCCTGAGGACCGTCGCCGAGCTCGGCGACGCCTGCAACATCCAGACCTCACCGCAGGAGTTCGAGCGCAAGGACGCCATCCTGCGCAGGCACTGCGAGGAGGTGGGCCGACCCCACGAGGAGATCCACCGGACCTCGACCTCCTACTGCATCATCGCCGACAGCGACGAGGAGGCCAGTGCCCAGGTCCCCCCGTGGGCGCCCGCCGTCTTCCCGGGAGATCTCGCCTCCTACGGGCTGATCGGCACGCTCGAGACCATCCGCGGGCGGCTGGCCGCCTACGAGGACGCCGGTGTGCAGGAGCTGCTCGTCAGCTTCCACGACTGCCTCGACCCCGAGCGGGTGCGGCAGTTCGCGGCCGAGTTCCTCTCCCCGGCTGTCGACGGCAGCTACGTCTTCAAGCGGTGAGCGCGGTGCGCAACATCATCCAGTCCACCTTGATCTCGGCCGACGGGGTGACGAACGAACCGGGCGGGTGGGCGCTGCCCTACTTCGACGAGGAGTTCCACGAAGAGGCCGCCGAGCTGATGCACCGGTGTGACGCGATGCTGATGGGACGGGGGATCTACGAGAACCTCTCCGGGGTGTGGCCGGGGCGGACCGGCGACTTCGCCGACGCGATCAACGGCATGCGCAAGTACGTCTTCTCCTCGAAGCTCGAAGCGGCCGAGTGGAACAACTCGGTCGTCGTGCGTGGCGACGTCGTCGACGAGGTCACCGAGCTGAAGGGGGAGGGCGGCAAGGACCTGGTCCTCTTCGGGCACGGCCGGCTGGGCAACACCCTGCTCGAGCACGGACTGCTGGACGAGCTGCGGCTTTCGGTGCACCCGGTCATCGCGGGTGGGGCTCACGGCGAGTTCCGGCAGAACCCGAAGACGCCACTGACGCTGATCGGCAGCCACGTGCGGAAGTCCGGTGTGGTGGTGCTGAACTACTCGACGGCGCCCGGTGAGGGAAGATCATGATCTTGGTGACGGGCGCGGCCGGGAAGGCCGGCAGCGCCGTCGTGCGCGAGCTCGCGCGGCAGGGGGTACGGGCCCGCGCACTGGTGCGGGATGCGCGGAAGGCGGCCGCGCTCGCCGGGTTGCCGACGATCGAACCGGTCGTGGGCGACATGCGTCGCCGCAGCGAGCTGCTGCCCGCCCTCGACGGGGTGGAGCGGGCCCTGCTGATCTCCTCGCCGACCGAGCAGATGGTGGACACCCAGATCAGCTTCATCGACACGGCCGAGGTCGCCGGTGTCGCCCGTGTCGTGAAACTCTCCGGCAAGGAGTCGGGGGAGGGGTTCGACCCGGAGGTCTTCCGGGGCACGCGCTGGCACGGGCAGATCGAGAGGTACCTGGAGCGGTCGACGCTCGCGTGGACGCACCTGCGGCCCAGCCAGTTCATGCAGAACTACCTGCCGGGCTCGATCACCGGGTTCGACCCGAGTGATCGCGCATTGACGATGCCCATCGGCAGGAGCTCGCTCGCACCGGTCGATCTGGGGGACGTCGCGAAGGCGGCCGTCGAGCTGCTCGCACGGGACGGCTACGAGGGCCGCAGCTTCCTGATGACCGGTCCGGAGGCGCTCACCATGGCGGAGGTGGCCGATCGGGTCTCCGCGGCCACCGGTGAGTGGTTCCGGCACGTCGACGTCCCGATGGGCGAGAAACTTGCTGCGATGGCGGCGGCCGGCCTGCCGGCCCACGTGGTCGATCTCTTGGAGGAGCAGTTCGTGGAGCGCAGCAGGTGCACGACCTCGGTGGTGGACCTGTCCACGCACCTGGCGTTCGGCATCGAGCCGACGACGTTCGCCCGGTTCGCCGAGGAGAACGCCGACAGCTTCGTCGGGGCTGCCCTGCGAGCATGAGGAGCGGGGTGCGGACCGATTCCTTCCGGCGCCCGGTCGGGTCTAGACAGGTATGAGCCGTGGTCCAGGATCGAGGCACCGATGAGCGCGAACGTCGACGCAGCGCCGGAGGAGGCGGAGTTCTCCCGAGCCGCCGAGCCGTACCGCCGCGCCCTGATGGGCCACTGCTACCGCATGCTGGGCACGTGGGAGGAGGCCGAGGACGTCGTCCAGGAGACCTACCTGCGGGCCTGGCGGGCCTACCGCAACCTCGAGCACAAGGACCTGCTCCGGGTCTGGCTCTACCGCATCGCCACGAACGCCTGCCTGACCGCGCTCCAGCAGCGCGGCCGCCGCGCGCTCCCCTCGGGCCTCGGCGCGCCGAGCACGAACCCGGACGCCGAGCCGAACGCCGACGGTCCGGGGCCCTGGATCGAGCCGATCGCGGACGAGGCCGCGCTGCCCGAGTCCCGCGACCCCGCGGCCATCGTCGCGTCGCGCGAGGGCATCCGGCTCGCCCTCATCGCCAGCCTGCAGCACCTCCCTGCCCGGCAGCGAGCGGTGTTGATCCTGCGCGACGTCCTCGCGTTCCCCGCGTCCGACGTGGCCGAGATGCTCGGCATGAGCACCGTCGCGGTCAAGAGCGCTCTCCAGCGGGCCAGGACCCGCCTCGAGGAGGTCGCGCCCACCAGGGAGGCGCTGCTGGAGCCGGACGACCCGCGCGCCCGTGAGCTGCTCGACCAGTACGTCACGGGGTTCGAGAACGCCGACACGGCCGCGCTGGAGAAGGCGCTGCGGACGGACGCCGCACTGGAGATGGTCCCGTCCGGGACGTGGTTCGCGGGGAAGGCGACCTGCATGCAGCTCCTCGAGCGCGTCATCGGGGCGCCCGGGACCTGGAAGATGGTCCCGACCACGGCGAACGGCCAGCCGGCCGCAGCGGCGTACGTGCTCGGTGAGGACGGACGGCACCACGCCTACGGCATCGGTGTGCTCGCCCCCACGGCGTCCGGCATCGCCCAGATACTCGCCGTGGGCGATGCCGGCCTCGTGGAGCGCTTCGGCCTGCCGGCAGTGGTCTGAGGAGCACCACTGCCGGTGATCAGCGGCCGATGATCGTGCGAGCAGCACGACCCGTCGCGTCATGCCGTGACGGACACCCCGCCGTCGACCGCGAGGACCTGGCCGGTCACGAACGTGGCCGTCATGAGGTAGAGGTAGGCCTCGGCGACCTCCTCCACCGTCCCCAGCCTGCCGAGCGGGACCTTGGTGACGAACCCGGCCCGGATCTGCTCGAACTGCGCGCGCGGCAGCCCGCTCCAGAACGGGGTGTCCATGAACGTCGGGGCGACCGCGTTCACGCGCACGGCCGGCCCGAGCTCGACGGCGAGACCCTGCACAAGTGCGCCGAGCCCGAGGTTGGCGACGGTGGAGGCGGACGTGTCGTGCGGTCGCCCGCCGGTTCCCGACGTGAAGACGACGCTGCCGCCGGCGCGCACGAGCGGGGCGGCGAGACGCGCGATCGTCCAGTTGGTCAGGAACTTGGACTCGACGACGTGACGCATGGTCTCCGGCGTGGTGTCGATGAACCCGCCGGACATCGAGTCGCCGATCATCGACACGACGTGGTCGACCGCGCCGACATCGGTGAAGAAGCCGCGGAGCGCGTCCTCGTCGTGCGCGTCGAAGGCTGCGGTGCGTTCGGTCCCGATCCGGGCGGCGGCCGCGGCGAGTTTGGCCTCGTCGCGCCCGGTGACGACGAGATGTGCTCCCGCGGCGGCGGCCCGCCGGGCGACCTCGGCTCCGATGCCGGAGCTCCCGCCGACCACCAGCACCGTGCGTCCGTCGAGCGCTGTTCGTCCGGTGGCCACGGCGCTCATGCCTTGCCTTGCAGGGCGGCGAGGACGGGGGCGGGGGTCCGCTCGGCGAACCGGCTGCGGTGGTCGACGATCCCGGCCCAGGTCGGCCGCAGTCCGATCCGCACCGAGCGCAGGCCCGGCCGGTCGATCGCGGCGACGAACGGATCGGTCTCCGCGCTGCCGCGCACCTTGCGCCCGGCCGCCACGTACTCCGGCAGCACGCCGTCGACCTCGAGGAGCGTCACCGGGCCGCGCAGCAGCAGCACCTGCGGCGCCCCGTCGTTCACGTCGATGCTGACGGCCACGTCCGGTCGTGCCGCGAGGTCGGCGACCTTGAACGCGCCGGCGAAGGCGCCCATGACCAGCTCTTCCCCCGTCCACACCGCGTTCATCGGGGTGACTCGTGGGTTGCCGTCTCGGCCGACCCAGGCCAGGTGCGCTGGTACGGGCGCGGCCAGCAGGAACCGGGCCGTCTCGGTGTCGAGCAGCCGCAGATCGCCTTGCGGCAGCTGATCGGGAATCGTCATGGTCCTAAATTAGGAGTGCTGATCCTGGAAGGCAACCATGCGTTCCGAGCTAGGATTCCGATGTGGATGCCGGCCGGAGCTACGGCGACCCGTGCGGGGTGGCTCGCAGCCTCGACGTGGTGGGTGAGCGGTGGGCGCTGCTGGTCGTCCGCGAGCTGCTGCTCGGGCCGAAGCGGTTCGCCGATCTCCGGGCCGGTCTGGGCTCGGTGAGTGCCAACGTGCTCAGCCAGCGGCTGCGCGAGCTCGAGGGCCACGGGATCGTGGAGCGCCGCGAGCTGGGCCCGCCGCTCCGCGTGCACGTCTACGAGCTCACGCCGTGGGGTCGGGAACTGGAGCCGGTGCTGCTGCATTTTGGGCGCTGGGGCTCCCGGGCACCTCGGCCCGAGGGCGGCCGGCTCGGGATCGACTCCATGATGCTGAGCATCATGGCCGCGCACTCCGCGGGCGGCGGCCCGCCGGACGACCAGGTGTACGAGATCCGCGTCGACGACGAGACCTTCACGGCCGAGACCGTCGACGGGCGGCTGCGTCTGCGTCGCGCGAATGCCGACGGCCCGGCTGCCACCGCCACGACCGATGCCGCCACCCTCGGCGCGATCATTTCCGGCGAGGCTACGGTCGCTGCCGCCGTGAGCGACAACGCGCTGGTGCTCACCGGCTCCCCGGAGGCCGTGCAGCACCTGACGGCGCTGCTCACCGCCGCCGGATGAGAACCGCTCGCTGATCGGCTTTCCTGTCGACGGGATGGTCGCATCGTATGCGGAGAAGATATACGATCCCGTAGACGATCTGCCGCATGCGAAGGAGTCCGTACATGGACGGACCGGGTGCCGCCGGCCTGGGTGGACCGGGCCGGGACGCGGTGACCGAGGTGCTCGGGAGGCGCCCCGGCAAGATCATCGCGGTCCACCTCAACTACCCGTCGCGCGCGGCGCAGCGCGGACGAACCCCGGACGCGGCCTCGTACTTCCTGAAGCCGTCCTCGTCGCTGGCCGGCTCCGGGGTCGTGGAGCGGCCGTGGGGTACCGAGCTGCTCGCGTTCGAGGGCGAGATCGCGCTGGTGATCGGGAGGCCCGCGCGGCACGTGCGGCCGGACGACGGCTGGTCCCACGTGGGCTGGGTGACGGCGGCCAACGACCTCGGCCTGCAGGACCTGCGCACCGCCGACCGGGGTTCCAACGTGCGTTCCAAGGGCGGTGACGGCTTCACCCCGCTCGGACCGGCGCTGCTGCCCGCGGCCGAGCTGGACCCGGCCGGGCTGCGGGTGCGCACGTGGCTGGACGGGGAGCTCGTGCAGGACGACACCAGCGCCACGTTGCTGTTCGGCTTCGGGCACCTGGTGGCCGACCTGTCCCGCATGCTGACCCTGGAGGAGGGGGACGTCGTCCTCACCGGTACCCCGGCCGGAGCGTCGGTCGCCGCGCCCGGGCAGGTCGTCGAGGTGGAGGTCGGCACCGTCGACGGGAGCCGGAACACCGGCCGGTTGCGCACCAGGGTCGTCGACGGCCCCCCGCTCGCGTCGTGGGGCTCGCCGCCGTACGTCGACGAGGCCGTGCGCGCCGACGCATGGGGCGCCCCGCCCGTGACGCAGCCGGTTCTGTCCGGCGAGCTGCGCGAGCGGCTGCACCACGTCGCCGTCGCGACGCTGTCGGTGCAGCTGCGCAAGCGCGGCTTCGACGATGCGAGCATCGACGGCGTCCGCGGGCTCGTGCCGGGCCGTCGGCTGGTCGGCACCGCGCGCACGCTGCGGTTCGTGCCGTTCCGGCCCGATCTGTTCGCCTCGCGCGGCGGGGGCTACAACGCCCAGAAGCGAGCCGTGGACACGATCCTCCCCGGCGAGGTGCTCGTCATGGAGGCTCGCCGCGACCCGACCGCGGGCACGTTGGGCGACATCCTCGCGCTGCGGGCCCAGGTCCGCGGGGCGGCCGGGATCGTCACCGACGGGGCCGCCCGGGACGCCGCCGCGATCGCCGCCCTCGACCTGCCCGTCTTCACGTCGGGCCGGCACCCGGCGGTGCTGGGCAGGCGGCACGTGCCGTGGGAGACCGACGTGACGATCGCCTGTGGTGGGGCCACCGTGCAGGTCGGTGACGTGATCGTCGCCGATGACGACGGTGCGGTCGTGATCCCGCCGGGACTGGTCGAGGAGGTGCTCGCCGGGGCGGAGCAGCAGGAGCACGAGGAGGCGTGGATCGCAGGCCGGGTGGCCGACGGTGCCGGGCTCGATGGCCTGTACCCCCTTGCGGGGCAGTGGCGGCAGCGCTACGAGGAGTCCCGGTGACCATCCCGACCGCGTCCAAGGTCGACCTCGCCCACGACCTCATCCGCCGCCGCATCCGCGACGGCGCCTACACCCCCGGCTACCGCCTGGTGCTCGGCACGCTGGCCAAGGAGCTGGGCGTGTCGACGGTGCCGGTGCGCGAGGCCGTGCGTCGGCTGGAGGCCGAGGGCCTGGTCGAGGTCGTGCGCAACGTCGGCGCGACCGTCCGCGGGCTGGATCCGGTCGAGTACCGCTGGACGGTGGAGACGCTCGCCGTCGTCGAGGGCGCAGCCACCGGCATGGCCGCCTGCCGGCTGTCCGACGCCGCCCTCGCCGAGGCGCGGCGGCTCAACGACGCCATGCGCGACGGCCTCGACGACCTCGACCCGCTCCGCCACAGCCGGCTCAACCAGCAGTTCCACCGCGTGCTCACCGACCCGTGCCCGAACCCGCACCTGCTCGACCTCGTCGAGCGCGGGTGGACGCGCGTGTCTGCCCTGCGGTCGTCGGTGTTCTCGTTCGTGCCCGAACGGGCGGCCGAGGCCGTGCGCGAGCACGACGCCATCCTCGATCTGATCGCGCGCGGCGCGCCGGCCGCCGAGATCGACGCCGCCACCCGGGCCCACCGCGAGGCCACCCTGCACGCCGTCCTCCAGCACACGAACGGAGAAGCATGAGGTTCCGCTCCGACCCCGCGCAGATCCGCGGCTCGATCGCGCCCCTGGTCACCCCGTTCACCGAGGACGGCGACGTCGACCACGACGACCTGCGCGGGCTCGTGCGCTGGCAGCTGGCCTCCGGCTCCCACGGCATCTCGCTGGGTGGTTCGACCGGGGAGCCGTCGGCGCAGTCGATCGCCGAGCGCGCCGAGGCCATCCGCGTCGTGGCCACGGAGGTCGACGACCGCGTGCCGTTCCTGCCCGGCACCGGCTCGGCCAAGCTCGCCGAGACCCTCGAGCTCACCGCGGCCGCCCGGGACGCCGGGGCCGACGCCGCCCTCGTGATCACCCCGTACTACGCGCGACCGACGCAGGAGGCGCTGTACGTGTGGTACTCGACGGTGGCGCGGGAGTTCCCCGACCTGCCGATCGTGGCCTACAACGTCCCGTCCCGGACGGCCGTGGAGATCGCGCCGGAGACGGTCGGGCGGCTGTTCCGCGACCACGACAACTTCGTCGGCGTCAAGGAGACCACCAAGGACTTCGAGCACTTCTCCCGCGTGCTGCACGCCGCTGGGCCCGACCTGCTCGTCTGGTCGGGCATCGAGCTGCTGTGCCTGCCGATCCTGCCGCTGGGCGGGGCCGGGTTCGTCTCGGCGCTGGCCAACATCGCACCTGCCGCGGTGGCGCAGATGTACGACGCCGCGGTCGCAGGCGACGCCCAGCGCGCCAGGGAGATCCACTACGGCGTGCACCCGCTCGTGGACCTGCTGTTCGTCGAGACCAACCCGGCTCCGGCGAAGTGGCTGATGAAGCAGCGCGGGCTGATCGGCAGCGACCACGTCCGACCGCCGCTGATCCCGCTGACGGAGAGCGGCCAGGCGAAGGTCCGTGCCCTCGCCGCGGCCGCCGAGCAGTACCTCACCCCGGTCGAGGTGCTTGCATGATCCCCGCAGGCCTCCCGGCCCACCTGCAGCACTTCATCGACGGCAAGCCGTGCGACTCGGTCGGCGGGGCGACGTTCGACGTGCTCGACCCCGTCACCAACCGCACGTACGCGACCGCGGCGGCCGGGCAGGCCGAGGACGTCGACGCCGCGGTGGCCGCCGCCCAGCGCGCCTTCGCCGAAGGTCCGTGGCCCACCATGGCGCCGCGCGCCCGCGCGCGCGTCCTCGACCGGATCGCCGACCTGGTGGAGGCGCGGGACGCGCGGCTGGCCGAGCTGGAGACGTTCGACACCGGCCTGCCGATCACCCAGGCACTCGGCCAGGCGCAGCGGGCCGCGGAGAACTTCCGGTTCTTCGCCGACGTGGTCGTCGGCCAGACCGACGACGCCTACAAGGTGCCCGGCCGGCAGATCAACTACGTCAACCGCAAGCCGGTGGGCGTCGCGGGGCTGATCACGCCGTGGAACACGCCGTTCATGCTGGAGTCCTGGAAGCTCGCTCCGGCGCTCGCGGCGGGCTGCACGGTGGTGCTCAAGCCCGCGGAGTTCACCCCGCTCTCGGCGAGCCTCTGGGCGGAGATCTTCACCGAGGCCGGGCTGCCCCATGGCGTGTTCAACCTCGTCAACGGCATCGGCGAGCAAGCGGGCGCCGCGCTCGTCGAACACCCCGGCACGCGGCTGATCTCGTTCACCGGTGAGACCACCACCGGGCAGACGATCTTCCGCGCCGCCGCCGCGCACCTCAAAGGGCTCTCGATGGAGCTGGGCGGCAAGTCCCCGGTGGTGGTCTTCGAGGACGCCGACCTCGACGCGGCGCTGGACTCGGCGCTGTTCGGCGTGTTCTCCCTCAACGGTGAGCGCTGCACCGCCGGCTCGCGCATCCTCGTGCAGCGCGGCGTCTACGACGAGTTCGTGCAGCGCTTCGCCGAGCGGGCGCGCAACATCGTCGTCGGCGACCCGCACGACCCGAGGACAGAGGTGGGTGCCCTGGTGCACCCGGAGCACCACGAGCGCGTACTGGGCTACGTGGAGATCGGGAAGGAGGAGGGCCGGCTGGTCGCCGGTGGCGCGCGCCCCGAGCACCTCCCGGAGGGCAACTACCTGGCCCCGACGGTCTTCGCCGACGTGCCGCCCACCGCGCGGATCTTCCAGGAGGAGATCTTCGGCCCGGTCGCCGCGCTCACCCCGTTCGCCGACGAGGCGGAGGCGATCGCGCTCGCCAACGACGTGGAGTACGGGCTCGCAGGCTACGTCTGGACGCGGGACCTGACCCGGGGCCACCGCGTGGCCCAGTCGATCGAGGCCGGCATGGTCTGGCTGAACTCGCACAACGTGCGCGACCTGCGCACCCCGTTCGGCGGCGTGAAGGCGTCCGGCCTCGGCCACGAGGGCGGCCACCGCTCCATCGACTTCTACACGGAGGAGCAGGCCGTGCACGTCACGCTCGGCGACGTGCACACCCCCCGCTTCGGAGGGAGCTGACGTGCCCACACCACCGGACGTGATCCGCTGCGCGTACGCCGAGCTCGTGGTCACCGACCTGGCCGCCGCGCGCTGGTTCTACGTCGACCTGCTCGGCCTGGTCGTCACCGCAGAGGAGCCCGAGGCGATCTACCTGCGCGCGTTCGAGGAGTACCTGCACCACTCGCTCGTGCTGCGTCGCGGCGACGTGGCCGCGTGCGCGCGGCTGGCCTACCGGGTGCGTTCGGCGGCCGAGGTGGACCGCGCCGAGGAGTACTACCGGGCGCTCGGCGTGCGGGTGGAGCGGGTGCCCGCCGGGGCCACCCGCGGCATCGGTGAGGCGGTCCGGATCGAGGATCCGCTCGGCTTCCCCGTGGAGTTCTTCCACGACGCCGAGCACGTCGAGCGCCTCACCCAGCGCTACGACCTGCACGGCGCGGGCGCGATCAGCCGGCTCGACCACTTCAACGTCGTCACGCCGGACGTCCCGGCCGCCCAGCGCTACTACGAGGACCTCGGATTCAAGGTGTCGGAGGACATCGCGGACGCCGAGGGCACGGTCTACGCCGCCTGGCTGTACCGCAAGCCGACCGTGCACGACGTCGCGCTCACCGGTGGCGACGGGCCCCGGATGCACCACATCGCGTTCGCCACCCACGAGCGCAGCCAGATCTTGCACCTGTGCGACCACCTGGGGGCCGCCCGTCGATCGGAGATGATCGAACGCGGCCCCGGCCGGCACGGCGTGTCCAACGCCTTCTACCTCTACTTGCGCGACCCGGACGGTCACCGCATCGAGATCTACACCCACGACTACTACACCGGCGACCCCGACAACCCCGTCGTGCGCTGGGACGTCCACGACAACCAGCGCCGCGACTGGTGGGGCAACCCGGTCGTCCCCTCCTGGTACGCGGAGGCCTCGACCGTGCTCGACCTGGACGGCAGACCCCGCCCCCTGACCCGACGCACCGAGTCCCGGGAAGCGGACGTCACGGTCGGCGCGGACGGCTTCTCCTACACGCGCGCGGAGGAGACCGAAACGCCTCCACGCGGGTTCAAGGTCGGCAACCAGGTGTGACTCCCGCGGTCACCCACTGCGGCGCGAGGCCGAGGACTCGCGCACGTTGAGCTCGGGGAGCACGACGGTGCGCTGGATCGGGCGGCCCGGCTCGCGCAGCCGGTTGGTCATCGTCTCGAGCGCTAGTCGCCCGATGTGCTCCTTCGCCGGACGCAGCGCGCTGACGGGTGGCGTTCCGTTCTCGGCGATCTCGTCGTCGTACGCGACGATCGCGAGGTCCCGGGGGATCTCCACCCCCTGGTCCGTGCAGTAGTGCTCGAGCAGGATCGCCTGCGGGTCGGCGTGCACGATCAGCGCGGTCGTCCGGGTGTTCCGGCACGCGGCGACGATCTCCCCGAAGCGCTCCTCGCGCTCGCTGCCCTCGACGTCGGTGAGCGTCGCGGCGACCACCTCGGTGTCGAGCCCGAGCTCGGCGAGCGCCTGCTCCCAGCCCCGCCGCAGCTGCGGGGCGGTGGGGGAGTCCCGGGCGAGCGCGAGGCCGATCCGCCGGTGGCCCTGCTCGTAGAGGTGGTTGACCGCCATCTTCGCGCCGAGCTCGTGGTCGGTGCTCACCCACTCGAGCCTGCGCAACGCCGCGGAGTGCGGAGCGCGGCGCTCGACGAGCACGACCGGCACGTCGAGCGCGTCGAGCCAGGTGAGGATCGCGAGCCCGTCGCTGCCGTTCACCTCCGGCCCGACGAGCAGGCCGTGGACGCCCGACTCGAGGAGCGCTGCGATCTGCCTGCGCTGGTCGACCGGGTCGTACGAGGCGCCGCGCAGCACGAGCTGGATGCGCCCCGACGCCGCCGCGGCGCGCACGCCGTTGACGATCTGGGGCCAGTAGTAGCTGAGCGACGGTACGACCATGCCGATCCGGTAGAGCGGCGGTCCGGATGCGTCGGGGACGCGCGCGACCGTGGTGTCGAGCGCGCTGCGCAGGGTCGCGCCGCCGTGCACGCGGGTGACGAGGCCGCGGTTGGCGAGTGCGGTGATGTCCCGGCGGATCGTGATCTCGGTGACGCCGAGCTCGGTGGCGAGGTCGCGCACCACGACGGATCCGGTGCGGCGCAGCTCAGCCATGATGCGTTCCTGGCGGGCGATGGCGAACATCGGACCCGGCCGGGCACTCACGGCACCACCTGCGCAGGCAGCTCGGACAGGCGGGCGGGCCCGACGGTGGATCGACTGTGAGCGACCATGTTCGTTTCTGTTCGAGAAGCTTGACCGTGATCGAACGGATCGTAATGGTGCATCCCACCGGTGGCGCAAGCATCCGGACGGGACACGAGGAGCGACCGATTGAGCGACCCGCAGCGGCCGTGCGCACTCCTCCTGATGTGGCCCGACACGTTCACCACCCAGTTCGACGCCCAGCGCCTGGAACGGATCGGCTCGCTCTGTCGCCTCGGCCGGCCGGTGGCGGCCGCAGACCTCGACGACCCGGCGCTCGCTGATCGCCTCACCGACGTCGAGGTGCTCGTGACCTCGTGGGGAGCGCCCACCCTCACCCCGGAGCGGCTTCGCCGGATGCCGAAGCTGCGTGCGGTCTTCCACGCCGCGGGCACGGTCCGCGACCTCGTGAGCGAGGAGCTCTGGGAGCGCGGCATCGTCATCACATCCGCGGCGGAGGCCAACGCGATCCCGGTCGCGGAGTTCACCTACGCCCAGATCGTCCTGGCCGGCAAGCGTGCCCAGTACCTCGCGCGCGTCCCCCGGCTGTTCCGCAACGGGTGGCGCGCCCAGCTCCACTCGGACCGGTACACGAACTACGGGCGGCGCGTCGGCATCGTCGGCTACTCCCGCATCGGGCGCCGGGTGGTGGCCCAGCTGCAACAGCTCGACACCACCGAGGTGCTCGTCTACGACCCGTACGCCGACCCCGCCGCCGTCGCCGGCGCCGGTGCCCGGCTCACGGGTCTCGACGAGCTGCTCCGCTCGGTCGACGTGCTGAGCCTGCACGCGCCCCTCCTGCCCGAGACGGTCGGGATGATCGGCGCGCGCGAGCTCGCCCTGCTCGGCGACGGCGCGACCGTCGTCAACACCGCGCGCGGTGCGCTCATCGACACCGACGCGCTGACCCGCGAGTGCTCGAGCGGGCGGCTGGACGCCGTTCTCGACGTCACCGAGCCCGAGCCGCTCCCCGAGGACTCCCCGCTGTACGACCTCCCCAACGTGTCGATCACCCCGCACGTCTCCGGCTCGCTCGGCAGCGAGACGCTCCGGCTCACCGACGCCGCGCTCGACGAGCTGGAGCGGTGGGTGCGCGGCGAGGCCCTCACCGCCCAGGTGACCATGGCCGATCTCGGAGTGGCGGCATGACCGGGCTCGCGCCCTGCACCGGGCTCGACCGCGCCGACTGGCTGGCGACCACCGACCGGCTGCTGACCGCCCTGCGTCCTTGGGCGAGCGCTGACCACGCGACGATCACGCCGCCCGGTGACCCCGGTGGCTACGGCACGCGCGTCGACGGGCTCGAGGGGTTCGCGCGCAGCTTCATGGGCGCGGCCTTCCGCATCGCGGGCACCGAGGACGCGACGAGCACCGAGCTCGCCGAGTGGTACGCCGAGGGGATCGCGGCAGGCGTCGACCCGGGCAACCCCGGGCGCTGGGTCCGCCCCGGGGAGCACGACCAGGCCAAGGTCGAGGCCGCGGCGCTCTCCCTCGGACTGCACCTGACCAGGACGCGGATCTGGGACCGGCTCGACCAGCGGACCCGGGACCGTGTCGTCGACTACCTCGCCGAGCTGGTCGGCGCCGCGGTGCCACCGATCAACTGGGTGTGGTTCCGGATCGTCACGCAGACGTTCCTCCGCAGCGTCGGCGGCCCCTGGAGCCGGGCCGACCTCGATCACGACCTCGCGGTGCACGAGAGCTTCGTGCGGGCCGACGGCTGGTTCGCCGACGGCCCCGAGCGGGCGTTCGACCACTACGCGGGCTGGGCCCTGCACTTCTACCCCGTGATCTGGCTGGAGATGGCCGCGGGGGAGGAGCGCGCCGAGGAGCTGCGGGAGCGCTACCTCGCCCGGCTCGACGCGTTCCTCCCGCAAGCGGCGGCGCTCGTCGGGGCGGACGGCGGGCCGCTGTTCCAGGGCCGCAGCCTCACCTACCGCTTCGCGGCCGCCGCGCCCTTCTGGGCGGGGGCGATCGCCGGCAGCACCGCGCTCTCCCCGGGCGAGCTGCGCCGCGCCGCGAGCGGCGTCCTGCGCCACTTCCTCGACCGCGGCGTGCCGGACGAGCAGGGCCTGCTCCCGCTGGGCTGGCACGGGGCGTGGCGCCCCATCGCGCAGCGGTACTCCGGACCCGGCTCCCCGTACTGGGCGTTCAAGGGGATGGCGGGTCTCGCCCTCCCCGCCGACCACCCGGTGTGGACGGCGCGCGAGGAGCCACTACCGGTCGAGGGCGGCGACGTCATCGAAGTCATGCCGGCGCCGGGATGGCTGGTCGCCGGGACCCGGTCCGACGGCATCGTCCGCGTCGTCAACCACGGCACCGACCACGGCCGGGAGGGCGTGCTCGTCTCCGACCCACCGCTCTACGCGCGCATCGGCTACTCCACCGCCACGAGCCCCGTGCTGTCGGCGGCGGGCTGGGAGGAGCCGCTCGACTCCAGCGTGAGCCTCCTCGACCACGAAGGACGCGCCTCCCACCGGGCGGGGTTCCGCACCCTCGCGATCGGTGCGACCGACGGGGCCGCCCACGGGTTCTCGATCGGCCGGGCGCACTGGGTCGTGCCCACCCCCGGTCAGCCCGACCACGGCTCCGGGCGCATCGGGGAGATCACTGCCGGACCCGAGATCCTGGTGGGCTCGATCGTGCGTGGTCCGTGGGAGGTGCGGCTCGCCCGGGTCGAGGGGGCGGGCGCGAACGGTCCGTTGCGCGTGACGGGTTGGCCGGTCGCACCCGGCGGTGCGATCTCGCACGTCGTCGACCTGGGCGGGCTCCCGGAGCACGGGGTCGTCACGATCCCCGACGCGACGCCGATCTCCGCGACCACGGAGATCCCGTGGCGCGCGAGCGCGGGTGCTGCGCAGGCGGGGCGCTGGTACGCGGCCGGGGTCCTGCTGTCCCGCGACCCCGCTGCGGTCGCGCCACCCGCCGTCGCGTTCGAGGCCGGGCACGCGGCCGTGACCTGGCCGGACGGCGTCACGAGCCGGGTCGAGCTGCCGGAGGTGGGCCACGGTTCCTGAGCCCCGCCCGCTCCCCGAGACCCCGCACCCGCCTCCGACAGACAAGAGGAGACGCAATGAAGCGCTACCCATCGGCCCTCGCCGCGATCGCGGCCGCGAGCGCCGTCGCCCTCGCGGGCTGCTCGTCACCCGCCTCCGAGACGGTGGACCCGTCGGCTCCGGTGACCCTCACCGTGTCGGCCTGGAACCTGGACAAGACCCCGGAGTTCAACGCCCTGTTCGAGGCGTTCGAGGCGGCGCACCCGAACGTCACGATCCAGCCGGTCGAGATCCTCGCGGACGACTACCCGGAGAAGGTCGCCACGATGCTCGCCGGTGGTGACACCACCGACGTGCTGACGATGAAGAACGTCATCGACTACGCCCGCTACGCCAACCGCGGCCAGCTGCTCGACCTCACCGACTTCGTCGGCGGGCTGGAGAAGGACAAGATCGCCGGACTCGAGCCGTTCGACATCGACGGCAAGTACGCCGCGGTGCCCTACCGCCAGGACTTCTGGGTGCTCTACTACAACAAGAAGCTCTTCGACGAGGCCGGCCTGCCCTACCCGGACCACCTCACCTGGGCCCAGTACAGCGAGCTCGCGAAGAAGCTGACGAGCGGCACCACCCCCGACGGCCAGAAGGTCTACGGCACCTACCACCACATCTGGCGCTCGGTCGTCCAGGCGACCGCGGCCGCGCAGACCGGCGGTGACCAGCTCAGCGGCGACTACGAGTTCTTCTCCGACCAGTACGCGCTGGCGCTGGACCTGCAGAACGCCGGTGCCGCTCTCGACTGGGGGACGGCCAAGACGCAGAAGGTCAACTACCGGTCGATGTTCGAGACCGGGCAGACCGCGATGCTCCCGATGGGCACCTGGTACATCGCGGGCATCAAGGCCGCGATCGAGGGCGGCACGAGCTCTGTCGAGTGGGGCATGGCGCCCATGCCGCAGATCAGCTCCGGCGGTGAGACGGCGACCTTCGGTTCGCCGACGGCGTTCGCGGTCAACGAGAAGGCCAAGAACGTCGAGGTGGCGAAGGAGTTCATCAGGTTCGCGACCGGTGAGGAGGGCGCCAAGGTGCTCGCCGGGATCGGCGTCGTGCCCGCCTACGGCTCCGACGCCGTCACGGCCGCCTTCACGGCGCTGCCGGCCGACGAGCTGTCGAGGACGACCTTCACCGAGAACAAGAAGGTCGTCCTCGAGATGCCGGTCAGCGACGTGACCAGCGACATCGACACGATCCTCAACGAGGAGCACGAGCTGATCATGGCGGGCCAGAAGTCGATCGCCGACGGGATCCGGGACGCAGGCGACCGCGTCAAGAACGAGGTCCTCTGACCCGGACGGGCGGGCCCGTTCGAGGGGGCGGGCCCGCCGAGGAGATGCCATGACGGTGACCCCTGAGACGGTCAGCAGCACAGCACCGGCCCTGCGGAAGCGACGTCCGCCCGAACCCGCGGCCGGCACGCGACGCCGCTCGCTGCGCCCCACCCTCACCGGGTGGAGCTTCATCCTGCCCAACTTCCTGGGCTTCGCCCTGCTCACGCTGGTGCCGATGGTGTTCGGGCTCGCGCTGTCCTTCATGGAGTGGAGCCCGTGGGGCGACCCGGAATGGGTCGGGTTCGAGAACTTCGAGCGGATGTTCCGCAGCTCGACGTTCTGGATCGCGCTCTGGAACACCACCTACTACGCGGCGGGGCACATCCCGCTCACCATCGTGGTCTCGCTCGGCCTCGCGCTCCTGCTCAACCGCACGCTGTCCGGCCTCGGCTTCTTCCGCACGGCGTTCTTCCTGCCGTACGTCACGTCGCTGGTCGCGGTCGCGGTGGTGTGGAACATGCTCTTCAACCCCACCTCGGGGCCGGTCAACCAGTTCCTGCAGTTCGTCGGGGTGACCGACCCGCCGGGCTGGACGTCGAGCACGGCGTGGGCCATGCCCGCGGTGATCGTCGCGAGCGTCTGGCGGGACATGGGCTACTACATGGTGCTCTTCCTGGCCGGCCTGCAGACGATCCCGACCGAGCTCTACGAGGCGGCCAGGGTGGACGGCGCGAACGCGTGGCAGCGGTTCCGGAACATCACGCTGCCCGGGCTGCGACCGACCACCTTCTTCGTGCTGATCATGTGCACCGTCGCGAGCTTCAAGGTCTTCGACCTCATCGTGGTGATGACCGACGGCGGGCCCGGCCGCGCGACGAAGGTGCTCTCCCAGCTCATCTACGAGGAGGGCATCCGCGAGGGGCGCTTCGGCCTCGCCTCGGCGATCTCGCTCGTGCTCTTCGTGCTCGTCGCCGGGTTCACGGTGCTGCAGTTCGTGATCCAGCGACACCGGGAGGACCGATGACCGCGAACCTCACGGCACCCGTTGCGCGGAAGCCGACGACGAACGCCCCGAGCGGTCCGCGGCGCCCGCCCGGCCGGGCCCGGGTCCGGGCGGCCGTCCACTCCGTCCTGCTGGCGGGCCTGTGCCTGCTCGTGCTGGTGCCGTTCGTGTGGATGATCTCCTCGTCGCTCAAGCACGACAACCAGGTCTTCACGGTCCCGACGCAGTGGATCCCGCGCGAGTTCGTCTGGTCGAACTACGCCGACATCTGGACGCAGATCCCGATGCTCGCCTACCTGCGCAACTCGGCGTTCCTCGCGATCACCATCTCGTTCCTGCAGGTGCTCACCGGGAGCTTCGCCGCCTACGGGTTCGCCAAGCTGCGCTTCCCCGGCCGGGACTGGCTCTTCCTCGCCTACCTCGCGACGATCGCGGTGCCGTGGCAGGCCTACATGATCCCGCAGTACCTGATCATGGAGAAGCTCGGCCTGGTGAACACGCACCTGTCGATCATCCTGCTGCAGGCCTTCGGCGCCTTCGGTGTGTTCCTGATGCGCCAGTACTACCAGTCGATCCCCGACGAGCTGATCGAGGCGGCGCGCATCGACGGGCTGAGCGAGTACCGCATCTGGTGGCGGATCATGCTGCCGCTGTCCCGCCCGGCCATCGCGAGCCTCGGACTGCTCACGTTCGTGGCGACCTGGAACGACTACATGGGCCCGTTCATCTACTTCACGAGCAACGAGCTGTGGACGGTCCAGCTGGGGCTGCGCTCGTTCGTCGGGCAGTACGACGCGGCCTACGCGATGATCATGACGGGCTCGGTGATCTCGGTGGTCCCGGTCGTGCTCGTGTTCCTGCTCGGGCAGCGGCACTTCATCCAGGGCATCGCGACGAGCGGGCTCAAGGGGTGAGGGACGACCTGCGCGCCGTGCTGCGGCGGCCGGAGACATACGACGCGGTCTTCGCCGTCGCCTACCTCGGGCTGGGTGCGGCGGCGTGTCTCGGCGTCGCGGTGCTGCCCCTCGTCGCCGCGCTCACGCTGCTCGCCGACCCCCTCACGGCGTGGCCGGCCCTGCTCGTCACCGCGCTCCCGCTCGGTGCCGGCATCGCCGCCGCGTTCCACGCGTTCGCGGCGGCGCGGGAGCGGGGGGTTCCCGCGCCGTTCCGCGACGCCTGGCACGGGGTGCGCCGCCACGCCGGGCGGGCCTCCGCGGTGTGGGCGCTGCTGTGCACCCTGCTGCTCGTCGTGATCGTGGACGTCCACGCCGTCTGGGGCACGCCGTGGGCCGCCGTGATCGGTCCCGTCCTGGCCGTGCTCGTGCTGCTCGGCGTGCCGACCGCGCTCCTCGCGCTCACCGGCCTCAGCGGGGTGCCGGGCCTGCCGCTGCCCGCGCTGCTGCGGGCGTCGGCCTGGCTGGCGGTCCGGCGGGCTCCGCTGACGCTGCTCTCGCTCGTCGTGCTGGCCGGTTGGGGCATGGTGGTACTGGCGCAGCCGGTGCTCGGCCTGCTCGGCGTCGGCGGCTTCGCGCTCTACGTGCTCTGGAGCAACGCGACCGTGGCCTGGACGGGCGCCGTCGCCGTGGCGGCGCGGCCCGGCTTCCGCCGTCTGTAGTGTCCGGAACGTCAGGGAGGCCCAGTTGCACCGTGCCCTCGACCCGTTCGCCGTCGACGCGGACGCGGCCGCCCTCGTGGCCCGGCATCCGCTGGCCACCCTGGTCACGCCGTTCGGCGACACGATCCACGTCTCGCACCTCCCGTTGCTGCTGTCGGCCGCACCGGGGGACCGCGCCGTCGTCATCGGTCACCTCTCGCGAGCCAACCCGCACACGGAGGCGCTCGCCGCGGGCGCCCCGAGCGTCGCGGTGTTCCACGGTCCGCAGGGCTACCTGTCCTCGTCCTGGTACGACGGACGCGACATGGCACCCACGTGGTGCTACGTCGCAGTCCACGTGCACGGCAGGCCCACCTTGTCGGGAGACGACGCGCACACGCTCCGGTGCGTCCGGGCGCTCGTCGAGCACCTCGAGCGGGGCCGGCCCGGTGAGTGGCGGATGACCGAGCTCGGCGACGCCGGTATCGCGCGGCGGGTGCCGAGGATCGTCGGCTTCGAGATCCCGGTGACGCGCGCGGAGATGCGGTGGATGCTCGGCGAGGGTGAACGGCCGAGCGATCTCACCGCCGCGATCGAGCACCTGCGTGCCGAGCAGCCCGAGCTCGTCGCGGCCATCGCCACCGCGAACGACCTGCCGTTGCCGTCTGACGGCCGGCAGTAGCGCGCCGGCCAGGGGAGGTGCGTTCTCCGCGGGTACACCCTCCACTGCGCGATCAACTGGCCATCCGTCCCGGACGCTCCGGGACCGTTCGACAGGAGACCCCATGCGTGGTGCCGTGATGCACGCCCCCGGCGACGTACGGGTGGAGACGCGCGATGACCCGGCGATCGTCGCCCCGACCGATGCGATCGTCCGCCTGTCCGCGACGTGCGTGTGCGGGTCGGACCTGTGGCCCTACCGCGGCATCGACCCGGTCGAGAGCCCGACGCCGATGGGCCACGAGTACGCCGGCATCGTCGAGGCGGTCGGCGACGAGGTGCGGACGATCGAGCCGGGCCAGTTCGTGGTCGGCTCGTTCTTCGCGTCGGACAACACGTGCGAGATCTGCCGGGCCGGCTACCAGACCTCCTGCGTCCAGCGGCAGCCCGGAGCCGCGACCGGCGGACAGGCCGAGTACACGCGGGTCCCGCTGGCCGACGGCACCCTGGTCGCCACGCCGGACGTGCCCGCGGACGACCTGGTCCCGAGCCTCTTGGCCGCGTCGGACGTGCTGGGCACCGGCTGGTTCGGCGCGGTCGCCGCAGAAGCCGGTCCCGGCAGGACGGTGGCCGTGGTCGGGGACGGCGCGGTCGGGTTGCTCGCGGTCCTGGCCGCCACGCAGCTCGGCGCGGGGCGGGTCATCGCGATGAGCCGCCACGAGCCGCGGCAGGAGCTCGCCCTCGAGTACGGGGCGACCGACATCGTCACCGAGCGCGGCGACGATGGCGTCGCACGGATCAAGGAGCTGACCGGCGGGCTCGGGGCGCACTCGGTCGTGGAGGCCGTCGGCACGCAGGAGTCGATGATGCAGGCCATCCGGTCGACCCGGCCGGGCGGGCACGTCGGGTACGTCGGCGTGGCCCACGACGTCCAGCTCCCCGGTGAGGAGCTGTTCTTCTCCCACGTGCACCTGCACGGCGGGCCCGCGCCGGTGCGGCGGTTCCTGCCCGAGCTGATCGACCTGATCTGGAACCGGCGGATCGACCCCGGCAAGGTCTTCGACCTGGAGCTGCCCCTCGACGACGCGGCCGAGGCCTACCGGGCGATGGACGAGCGCCGCGCGATCAAGGCGCTCCTGCGCGTCTGACCACCCATCGGATACGCCGCCGGGAGTAGGCCACGACGCGTCTCCGGCACGACGACGGGATCATCGGCGCGCGCCAGGGTTTCCCGCATGACCTCGACATCGTTTCGCGTTCTCCCGGCCCTCGCGGGGGCGGTGCTCGCGGTCGTCGGGTTGCTCGCCGGATGCGGCGCAACTCCCGCCGAGGAGCCGGTGACCGACTGGATCACCCGTACCGCGGTCCCGCTGGACAGCGTCGTGCCCGGACCCGAGCCGGCCGATCTCGCGCCGCTCGCCGGCTCGATCGGCGACGCGCGGATCGTCGGGCTCGGCGAGTCGACCCACGGTGTGGCCGAGGAGATCACCCTGAAGCACCGGGTCCTGCGCCTGCTGGTCGAGCAGCTGGGGTTCCGCTCGGTGGCGTGGGAGGACGACTGGACGCTGGGCCTGGAGATCAACAAATTCCTGCGCACCGGCTCCGGCAGCGTGGAGGAGCTGGTGAGCCGGATGAGCCCGCAGTGGCAGTCCCGAGAGGTCACCGACGTGCTGCGCTGGCTGCGCGCGTTCAACAGCGACCGCGTCGACCAGGTGCAGTTCGTCGGGGTCGAGTACTACGCGACCCCGGCGCAGGCCTACGACACCCTCGACACCTACGTCGGCCGCGTCGCGCCCGAGCGGCTGCCGGCCCTGCGCGATCACCTCGCAGCGATCCGGCCCGCAGGGACGAACATCTACGAGCACATCCAGCGGTACGCGGGCGTCCCCGACAAGCAGCCCCACGTGGACCACGCCCAGCAGGCCCACGACATCGTCGACGCACTCCCGCACGGCCCGGCCGACCGCGAGCACCAGCTGGCCGTCCACACCGCGGCGCAGATCGTCTCGTTCCACCGGCACTACCAGCTCTCCGACGCCGACGGCCTCGGGTACCGCGACGAGCACGCGGCGCAGAACCTGCGGTGGTGGACCGAGCTCACCGGCGACCGGACCGTCTACTGGGCGGCCAGCCCGCACACGGCCAACGCGCCGCAGCTGCGGATCAGCGGCCCACCCGGCCCGGACATGCGCTTCGCGAGCGCGGGTTCCCACCTACGCCGCTGGTACGGGCCGCAGTACCGGTCCATCGGTTGCACCGTCGGCCACGGCGCGGCGAACCTCGGTCCTGGCCAGGACGCGGTCCTGCCCGAACCCGGCTCCGACCGTTTCGAGCGCCCGTTGAGGGACGCGGGGCTCACCACGTTCGCCCTCGACCTGCGCGCGCCGGCGCCTCCCGCGGTCCGGGAGTGGCTGGACTCCCCGGCCACGTTCCGCGGACTGCCGGATCACGGACCCGACGGCGTCATCGACGGCGGCGCGCCCGCGCAGTGGTTCGACGTGATCGTCCACCACCAGATCGCCACACCCACCACGCCCGCGACGTGACCGGCGCTATCTCCTCAGGTCCAGGGCGCCGAAGCGGCGATCCCGCCAGATCTCGCGTGACCGCTCCTCCGGGTAGCGGGTGACCGCGGGGTCGGCGTCGTACACGCGGGTGACGCGCCGGTCGGGCCGGTAGCGTGCCCAGCCCGGGTCGCCGGTGGTGGCGAACGAGACGTGCTCGGCGCGCATCAGCACCGACAGCCGGTCGGCCCGGGCCACGGCGTGCGGGCCGGCCTCCACGAGGCCGGTCCGGATGTGGGTGGTGCCGAACACGAGCAGGGTGTCCAGGCTGTGCGAGGCGCCGACGGAGCTGAACCCCCAGCAGAGCTCGTAGAGCCACACCCGCGTCCCGCCGGCGTGGGCCGCCTCGGCGAGGTGGAGGGCGGGCATCCGCCACAGCCAGTCCGACATCGCCGTGTCGCGCAGCTCGTCGGGGGAGAGGGACGGGTAGGCCGCCCGGTAACGGCGCGCGCCCGGTGTCGGGGCCAGTCCGTCCAGCAACGTGTCGACCTCGGCGTCGTCGATCTCGCCGAGCCGCTGGGCGAGCAGGCCGAACTCGTCGCGGGTGTGCCCGACCAGCAGGTCGACGTCCCGGGCCGCTCCGCCCGCGAGCGCGGCCCACGGGGGTGCGGGCAGGACCTCGCCGTCGACGACCGGGGAGAACGGGGTGGGCGTGTACGCCACCGGCCCCCACCGCTCCGCGCGCTGCGGCAACCGCTCGGTCACGCGCGCGGCCGCTGCGACGAGATCATCGGGCGCGACGTCCGCGAGATCATCGGCTCGCGGCAGCCGGCCGAGCTCGGCGGTGATCTCGCCCGCGATGTCGGTGGCGAGGCCGGGGGTGAAGTAGGTGCCCGGGAGGCTCTGCAGGATCGCGCGCCCGAACAGGCCTGCCGCCGCCGGCATCACCAGCAGCGCGGCGATCGAGCCGGCCCCGGCGGACTGGCCGAGGACGGTGACGTTGCCCGGGTCGCCGCCGAAGGCGGTGATGTTGTCGTGCACCCAGCGCAGGGCGGCGACCTGGTCGAGCAGGCCGCGGTTGTCCGGTGCGCCGTCGAGCCGGGCGAAGCCCTCGGTCCCGGTGCGGTAGTTGGCGCTCACCACCACCGCCCCGGCTGCGGCCATAGCCCCGCCGGTGAGGTGCGGGTTCGCCGTGTCGCAGTTCAGGTACGTGCCGCCGCTGATCCACACCACGACCGGCAGCCCGGACCGTCCCGGGTCGGGCGTCCAGACGGCGAGGTTCAGCCACTCGTCGCCGTCGGTCGCCCGGCCCGGTTGCGGTGGCGGCGGGCCGAACCGGGTGGCGTCCCGGACCCCGTCCCAGGGCGCCACCGGGTGGGGCGCGAGGAACCGGTTCGGCCCGACCGGTGGAGCGGCGAACGGAACGCCGCGGAACACGGCGACGCCGTCCTCCCAGCGCCCACGGACGATCCCGGCGGACGTGCGTACCTGCGCGATCATGACCTGCACCCTTGCACGGCCTGGGCGTCCGGTCCTGCGGGTGGCTCGCCTGCCCGGCTCACCAGGTGCGGTGGGACCGCCGCGAGCCCTCCGGTCATGATCGCGCGACGTCCGAGCAGCGCGCCCCCGCCCGCCCGGTAGGGCACTCCCGACCCCCGCGCGGCGGCGCGCTCCATGTCCCGGCACCGCCGCCGCCGGGAGGGTTGAGCCGGCGGAGAGCACATCGGCGGAGGGATCGGGAGATGCGACACGGGACCAGCGGGACGAGCCCGCGCAGGGGGATGCGGGCGGGCCGTGCACGTTGCGGTGGCCGTTCCCCGACACGTGGCGGGCGAAGCCCCGCGAGCAGGCGGTCGAGCAGGGCATCGACGTGGCCACCAAGGCCGGGTGCGCCGACCCGGCGACGGCAGCGGTGTGCCTCCGGTCGAAGTCGACGGCCGAGCTGCTGTCGGCCGACGGCGGTGAGCACGGGTACGGCCCGACGTACGGCGGGGGCGTGATCCCGGACGACCCGGCACAGCGGCTGGCTGCCGGCGACACGGCCGACGTCCCGGTCCTGCACGGCACCACGCGCGACGAGCACGTCACGTTCCAGGCGGGCGTCGAGGAGGTCATGGGCCCGGTGGCGCCCGCGGACTACCGGGCCGTCATCGGCCAGTTCCTCGGGCTGGACGAGGGAGGCGCCGCGCGCGTGGCGACCGAGTACCCGATCAGCGACTACGCCGGTTCGACGGCGTGGGCGCTCGCGACGGTGCTGACCGACTGGGCCTGGGCCTGCCCGACCGCCGAGGCCGACCGCATGCTCGCCCGGCGCGGCCCGACCTACGCCTACGAGTTCGCCGACGCGGACGCCCCGTGGTTCGCCGACACACCGACCCCCGGCTACCCGACCGGCGCCTACCACGCCGGCGAGCTGCAGTACCTGTTCTCGGGCGCCTACGCGGGCGGCGCACTCCCGCCCGCCCAGCAGGAACTCTCGGACCGGATGATCGGTTACTGGACGCGGTTCGCGCACAGCGGGGACCCCAACGGCGAAGGGCTGCCCGCATGGCCGCGGTTCGGGGCGCCGGGCGAGCACGTGCAGTCGCTGGGCACGGGCCCCGGTGGCATCGGGCCGGTCGACCTCGAGGGCGAGCACCGCTGCGGGTTCTGGGCGTCGGTGACCGGGCGCAAGTGACACCCGGCCCCCGGCCTACTGCTGCATCCGGTGCGGCGTTCCCCTGACGCTGCACCAGGAGGCGAGCAGCTCGGGGCCGGTCCTGACCGGCCGGACCTTCGCCGAGGCGGTGGATCCGAACCGTTCCCGCACCGCGGCACGTGACGCCTTCTTGGCCGTGCGGATCAGATCACCGGCATCCGCGGCGGCCGACGAGCCCAGGAGGGCGACGAACGCGTGCCGGCGCATCCCGCACCTGGCCTTCCGGCGCCAACTCGGCACGAGCGTGACCTCGGCGGTGAGCGGCAGCTTGGCGGCACCGCAGATCGCCCGGGTGAGCACGGCCTCGAGGACGTGCGGGTCGGCGTCGTCCGGGACTTCGAGCCGGATGACGGCCATCACGGGATCGGTGTTCGCGGTCACCGACGGAGCCGGCGCAGCGTGAAGAACGGTTCCACGAGGCACAGTTACCCGCGGAACCATGATCAGACACAGAACTTGCCGGTTGCCGGCCGTCGGTGGCGGGTTCGACTCCCGTCTCGTGCTGTGACGATCCGAGGGGGACGGGTAACCGGCGGGCATGTGGAGGCGTGCGGTGTGGCAAGGGCTGGTGTCCGGGACCATCGGTGCGATCGTGATGACGGTGGGGGAGAAGGTCGAGCAGCGGCTCAGCGGGCGCCCTGACTCGCACGTTCCGGCACGCGTCCTCGAGCGGCTGACCGGGGCGGCCGAGCGGCCCCGCCGGCAGCCGGTGCCGGTGAACCTGGCGATGCATTTCGGGCAGGCCGCCCTGGTCGGCGTGCTGCGCAGCGTGATGGCGCAGGCGGGGCTGCGCGGGCCGGTGGCCTCGGCGATGTTCACCGTGGTGCGCCTGACGAACGACCAGATCCTGGAGAACGCCACGGGGGTGGGTGCACCACCGCCTACGTGGCCCCGGCCGGAGCTCCTCGTGGACCTGCTGCACAAGGCGGTCTACGGCTTCGCCACCGGTGCGGTCGCCGACGCTCTCGCGGCCCGGTCGGGCCCCGGTCCGGGGCAGCGGCATGCGGCGCTGCGGTCCGGTCGCGAGTCGGACGTGGGCCCGGTGGCGCGTCCGTCCGGGCTGCCGCGGCCACGACACGGCTGAACGACGTCCTAGTTGCGCGCAGAGCCGCCGTGGTTCCGATCCACGAGATCACCGACGGCCTGCGCGGAGAGGACGGTCTTGGGCAGGAAGCCGGCGGCGGGGGTGTCCGCGATCAGGTCCGCGACGTCGTCCTCGTCCATGTTGGAGATCAGGACGACGCGGGAGTGCAGGTCCGGGAACCGTTCGACCAGACGGCGGGCGAGGTCGACGCCGCTCTCGGCGCCCAGGTTGATGTCGACGAGCACGATGTCGGGTTGCAGCTCTTCGACCCGCTGCAACGCCTCCCCGTGGTTGGTCGCGGTGGCCACGACGTCCAATCCGCCGCGGATGAGGTGTTTGGTGGCGACCGATAGGAACTGCTCGGAGTCGTCCACGATCATGCACCGACTCACCTGCCCAGAATGGCGGGCCGACGGCCGGATCACAAACGGGAATTCAGTGGTGGGGGCGCCCCGCCGCTGGAGGGGGTAGCGGCGGGGCGCCGTTCAGACGGGCGCGGATTTGGTCGCGCCTACCACCACGGGAAACTCGGCGAGCGACGCCGAGACGTTAGCGGCGGTCCGGAACCAGCCCGGGCCATCGCCTGGCCACCCCGCTACGCCTGATCGTCGAAGCGGGCACGTGCTCGTTCCACCTCGGGCAGCGTCTCCGCGGTCCAGTGCAGGAGCGCGTCGATGAGGTCCTGCAGCGACTTCCCCAGCGGGGCGATGCGGTACTCGACGGCGACGGGTCGGGTGCTCGTGACGACGCGCTCGACCATCCCGTTGCGTTCGAGGCGCCGGAGTGCCGCCGTGAGCGACTTCTGCGTCACGACGGGGATCTCCCGGCGCAGGTCGTTGAAGCGCAACGGCCGCCCGCACAGTGCGTCGAGGATCTGGAGCGACCACTTGTCGAGCACCTGGTCGAGCAGCTCGCGGTGGTGCTCGGTGAGCTGGGGGCTGGCGGGAGCGGTTTCGGCCATGACACCTAGTCTCGTTGAAGTTCCCTTCGGACACCAGGTAGACATCGGATACCTGATCGAGTCGAAGGGATGACCAATGGCAGTGCAGTTGCTGACCCCCGAGGGCATGTTCGCGCCGGTTCCGTACCACCACGTCTCCGTCGGCACGGGCACTCGCCAGGTGCACGTGGCCGGTCAGATCGCGCGGGACGCCGAGGGGAACCCGGTCGCGACCGGTGACCTCGCCGGCCAGCTCGCGCACGCGCTGCGCAGCACCGCGCGCGGCCTCGCAGGCGCCGGAGCGAGCTTCGCCGACGTCGTGCGCCTGCGGTTCTTCGTCACGAACTGGAGCCCGGACAAGTACGACGACTTCGTCGAGGGGATCGCGCGCGTCGTCGACGAGCTCGGGATCCCGCAGCCGTTGCCGCCCTTGTCGGCGATCGGCGTGGACTACCTGTTCGAGCCGGACGTGCTCGTCGAGGTCGAGGCGATCGCCGTCCTCGACTGACGCAGGCAGGGCCCCCGCAGTGGCGTCGGGAGCGTTCGGGGGAAGGTGTGCTCATGACGATGAGCAGTTACGACGTCATCAGCCCCGTGGACGAGAAGGTGCTGACGACCGTCGAGTTCTGCGGGCGCGAGGAGGTGGACGCGCACGTCGCGCGTGCCCACCGGGCGTTCGGGCGGTGGCGCGACGTCGCGCCGGGGGAGCGGGCCCGGCTCCTGCGCCGCTTCGCGGAGGCCGTGGACGCCGACATCGAGCACCTCGCCCGGCTGGAGGTGCGCAACTCCGGCCACACGATCGGCAACGCGCGGTGGGAGGCGGGCAACGTCCGCGACGTCCTCGCCTACTACTCCGCGGCGCCGGAGCGCCTGACCGGCAGGCAGATCCCCGTTCCCGGCGGGGTGGACATCACCTTCCAGGAACCGCTCGGTGTCGTCGCGGTGATCGTGCCGTGGAACTTCCCGATGCCGGTCGCCGCGTGGGGGTTCGCGCCCGCGCTGGCGGCGGGCAACACGGTCGTGCTCAAGCCTGCCGAGTACACGCCCCTCACCGCGCTGCGGTTGCAGGAGCTGGCCGCCGAGGCCGGGCTGCCCGAGGACGTGCTGCAGGTCGTGCCGGGCACGGGCGGCGAGGCGGGCGAGCACCTGGTGACCCACCCGCTGGTGCGCAAGGTCGTGTTCACCGGCTCGACCGCGGTCGGCAAGCGGATCATGCGCCACTGCGCGGACCAGGTGAAGTCGCTGACGCTCGAGCTGGGCGGGAAGAACGCGAACATCGTCTTCGCCGACGCCGACCTCGAACGCGCCGCCGCCACGGCTCCGGGCTCCGCGTTCGACAACGCGGGGCAGGACTGCTGCTCACGGTCGCGCGTGCTCGTCCAACGCAGCGTCCTCGACCGGTTCATGGAGCTGCTCGAACCCGCGGTGAAGGGCTATGCGGTCGGCGACCCGGCCGACGAGTCGACCTCGATGGGACCGCTGATCTCCGCGGCGCACCGGGAAAAGGTCTCCTCGTACGTCGACGACACCGCCTCCGTCGCGTTCCGCGGTTCCGCACCGAGCGGCCCCGGCTACTGGTTCCCGCCGACGGTGCTCGCGCCCGTCACCCGGGACGCGCGGCAGTGGCGGGAGGAGATCTTCGGTCCCGTCATCGCCGTCATGGCATTCGAGGACGAGGCCGAGGCCGTCGCGCTCGCGAACGACACCGAGTACGGGCTGTCCGGGTCGCTGTGGACCCGCGACATCGGCCGGGCGCTACGCGTCTGCCGCGCCTGGGAGAGCGGCAACCTCTCGGTCAACTCGCACTCCTCGGTGCGGTACTGGACGCCGTTCGGCGGCTTCAAGCAGTCGGGGCTGGGACGCGAGCTCGGCCCGGACGCGGTCAGCGCCTTCACCGAGACGAAGAACGTCTTCATCTCGACGGAGGAGTGAGCGCCGCTCCGTCAGCGGGGAAGGTCGAACCCGTCGTGCGGCGGGTCACCCGCGGGTGGGGGAACGTGCTGCGGGGGCTCCCGGTCCGGTGCGGCCTGGTGGTCCGGTGCGCCCTGGTACCCGTGGGCGCCCAGCCGCGCCCCTTCGCGCCGGGTGCGCTCGGCGAGAACCGCCGCGAGGAGGTGCTCGGCGGGGGTGCCGATGGGCGGTGGTGGGCTGACGTGCGCCGCGACCTCACCGGCGAGCCGCATGCCGAGCTGGGCACGGGCCTGCGGGTCGAGGTCGCGGGTGCGGTGCAGGAACTGCCGCGCCGACAGCGCCAGCGCGTCGGGCAGCTGCGACAGGGCGACGGACGCCGCCCACGCGGCCAGCGCGGGGGGCACCAGCACCTCGGAAGGGCGGACCTCGGGCACCCGCTCCCGCACCACGACGGTGCCGGCGAGGCGGTCCCCGACGCGCTGGCCCTTCTCCGAGAGCAGTGAGGAGATGAGCCCCACCGCGCCGGTGAACGCGCTGAACACCCCGAAGTCCAGGACGAACCCGGCGAGTCCTCTGGACAGCGCGTGGCGGAACCGGATCGGGCCGCCGTCGTCGCGGACCACCCTCAGCCCGAGCGCCATCTTCCCCAGCGACCGGCCCCTGGTCAGGGTTTCGAGGGTGACCGGGTAGACGACGAACACGACGATCGTGACGACCAGGCCGATGGCGGCGGCCAGCGCGGGGTCGGTGGGGTATAGGGCGCCCGTGACGGCGGCCAGCCCGAGCACCAGCAGGAACGCCAGCACCATCACCGCGAGATCGATGGCGAGTGCCACCGCCCGGCTGGCGAGCCGGGCGAGCCGCAGCTCGAGGACGACGGCGTCCCCGGTGATCATCTCGCTCATCTCGATATTGTGCCGGTCCGGGGACCAGGAGGACCAGCGTGGACGTCGACGCGTATGCCGCAGCCCATCGCGGCGAATGGCAGCGGCTGGAGCTGCTGCTGAAGCGCAACCGGCTGTCCGGGCCGGAGGCGGACGAGCTGGTCGCCCTCTACCAGCGGGTGGCGACGCACCTGTCGGTGATCCGATCCTCCTCGCCGGACCCGGCGCTGGTGGGCCGGCTCTCCGCACTGGTCGCGCGCGCCCGCTCGGCGGTCACCGGTACGCACACCCCGGCGTGGCGCGACGCCGCCCGGTTCCTCACCGTCGGCTTCCCGGCGGCCGTCCACGCCAGCAGGTACTGGTCGGCGGGCGCGGCCGCGGTGAGCCTCGGCGTGGCCTGGCTGATCGCCACGTGGGTGGCGGGCAGCCCGGAGGTGCAGGGGGCGATCGCGGCGCCCGAGGAGATCCGCAGGCTGGTCGAGGAGGACTTCGAGGCGTACTACTCGTCGGCGCCCGCCGGTTCGTTCGCGGCGCAGGTGTGGACGAACAACGCGTGGGTGGCGGCCGTGTGCCTCGTGTCGGGCATCCTCATCGTGCCCGTCCTCTACGTGCTGTGGGCCAACGTCCTCAACCTCGGCATCGCGGCCGGCCTGATGGCGTCGGCCGGCCGGCTCGACCTCTTCTTCGGCCTGATCACGCCGCACGGGCTGCTGGAGCTCACCGCGGTGTTCGTGGCGGCCGGCGCCGGCCTGCGGCTGGGCTGGACGGTTGTCGACCCCGGTCCGCTGCCCCGGGTGCAGGCCGTCGCCGCCTGCGGGCGGGCGACGGTGGGGATGGCGCTCGGACTCACCGCCGTCCTGCTCGTGTCCGGCGTGATCGAGGCGTTCGTCACCCCGTCCGGGCTGCCGACGTGGGCCCGGGTGGGCATCGGCGGGCTCGCGGAGCTGGCGTTCCTCGCCTACGTCGCCGTGCTGGGGCGGCGCGCGGTACGGGCAGGCGAGACCGGGGACGTCCGGGTCCGCGAGGCGGGCGACCACGCCCCGACCGCGGGCTGACCGGTCCCTACAGGCGCCCGGCCGCCTTGAGGGACAGGTAGGCGTCGGCGACGGCGGGCGCGAGCCGTTCGGGGGTCGCGTCGACCACGACCACCCCGAGCCGGTCCAGCAGCCGCGCCACGCCCCGGCGCTCGGCGCGGGCCCGCTCCGCGGCCGCGGCCTCGTACACCGCGTCTGACGTGCCCCGGCCCGCCGCCATCTCCGCGACCCGCGGGTCGGCCACCGCCGCCACGACGACCTGGTGCCGCTGGGAGAGCAACGGCAGGCCGGGCAGCAGGCCCTCCTCGACCGCCGCGACGTCCAGCCCGGTGAACAGCACGACGAGCGACCGCCGCGCGGTCCGGGCCAGCACCGCGGAGACCATGCCGCGCACGTCGGTCTCGACCAGCTCGGGCTCGAGGGGTGCCATCGCGGCGACGAGCGCGGGCAGCAGCTCCGTCGCCCCGGCCCCGGCGACGGCGGCGCGCACCGTGCGGTCGTAGGCGAGGAGGTCGACGCGGTCACCGGCCCGGGAGGCGAGCACACCGAGCAGCAGCGCCGCGTCCATGGCCGCGTCGAGCCGCGGCGCGTCGCCCACCCGGCCGGCCGCGGTGCGCCCGGTGTCCAGGACGAGGAGCAGGTGCCGATCCCGCTCCGGGCGCCAGGTGCGGACCATCACGTCGGCCGCCCTGGCCGTCGCTCGCCAGTCGATGGAGCGGACGTCGTCGCCGATGACGTACTCCCGCAGCGAGTCGAACTCGGTGCCCTGCCCGCGCCCGAGCACCGCGATGCGGCCGTCCAGCTCCCGCAGCCGGGCCAGCCGGGACGGCAGGTGCCTGCGCGACGTGAACGGCGGCAGGGCGCGGATCGTCCACGCGACCTCGTGCGCGCCCTGGCGGGCCGCCAGCCCGAGCGGGCCGAACGATCGCACCGTCACGCGGGAGGCGCGGCGGTCGCCCCGGCGGGTGGGCCGCACCGTCACGGCGAGGCGGCGCCGTTCCCCGGCCGGGACGACCAGGCGGTGGCGCACCGGGGTCGCGCCGGCACTGGGCGGCCACGCGTCGCGCACGACGGCGCGCAGCGTCCGCGACCCGGGGTTGTGCACGACCAGCTCGACACGCGCCGTGCCTCCGAGACGTACGGCCGTGTCACCGGACCGCGCGAGCACCAGCCCGCGCACGCTCCCGGCGAGGGCGAGGTCGGCGAGCACCCCGGCGAGCAGGGCGCCCCCGACCGCGGCGAGCCCCCACGCGCTGGGGAGCAGCAGCCCGACGACGAGCGCGCCGAGCGCGGCGAGCAGGACGGTCCGTCCCGTGAGCGCCACGGTGGCGGCCTCAGCGCGGCACGGGGACGGCCGCGAGCACCCCGTCGAGGACGCCGTCGGCGGTGACGCCGTCGAGCTCGGCCTCGGGGCGCAGCCGCAGCCGGTGCCGCAGCGCGGGCGGTGCGAGCGCCTTGACGTCGTCGGGCGTGACGTAGTCCCGCCCGGACAGCCATGCCCATGCCCGGCTCGCGGCGAGCAGGGCGGTTGCGCCGCGCGGGGAGACCCCCAGCGACACCGCGGGCGCCGAGCGGGTGGCGCGGCACACGTCGACGACGTACCCGAGGACCTCGGGACGCACCGTCACCCGCTCCACGGCCGCGCGGGCCGCGTCGAGGTCGGCCGGCCCCGCCACCGGCCGCACCCCGGCCGCGTCGAGGTCGCCCGGGTCGAAACCGGCCGCGTGCCGGGCGAGCACGGCGACCTCGTCGTCCCGTTCCGGCACCGCGACGGACAGCTTGAGCTGGAACCGGTCCAGCTGCGCCTCGGGGAGCGGGTACGTGCCCTCGTACTCCACCGGGTTCTGGGTGGCGACCACCACGAACGGCTCCGGCAGCGCCCGCGCCACGCCGTCGACCGACACCTGGCGCTCCTCCATCGCCTCCAGCAACGAGGCCTGGGTCTTGGGCGGCGTGCGGTTGATCTCGTCGGCGATCAGCAGGTTGGTGAACACCGGTCCCGGGCGGAAGGAGAACTCGGCGCTGTGGGCGTCGTAGACCAGGGAACCGGTGATGTCGCCCGGCATCAGGTCGGGGGTGAACTGCACGCGCTTGCTCTCCAGCGCGAGGCTGCGCGCCAGCGCGCGGACGAGCAGCGTCTTCGCGACGCCGGGGACGCCCTCGAGGAGCACGTGCCGGCGGCAGAGCAGGGCGACGACCAGGCCGCTGACGGCCGCGTGCTGCCCGACGACGGCCTTGGCGACCTCCTGCCGCAGCGCGTGCAGCGCTTCCCGGGCGCGGGCGGCCGCAGCGTCCGGGCCGCCGGCGGGGGCGGGGGACCGGGTGAGGTCCTGCGTCACGACAGGCGTACCTCCCTCTCCACGCGATCGAGCTCATCGGCCAGTGCGACCAGCCCGGCGTCGTCCGCGGGCGCCGCACCGTACAACAGCGCGGCCACCGCGCCCGCCGGCCGCCCGGTCCGGGCGGCGACCGCCTCGGCCGTCGCGGCGGGATCCGCGCCTTGCGGCAGCCCGAGGACCGGCTCCAGCCGGGCTCGGCAGGCCTCGCGCAGCACCAGCGCGGCGTGCTCCCGGGCGTCGGCCCGGCGGTAGAGGCGGGCGCGGCCCTCGACCGCCTCCGCGGACCGCACCACGACGGGGAGCGGCTCGGTGACGACCGGTCCGAGCCGCCGGCCCCGCCACACCACGGCCAGCACCGCCGCCACCCCCAGCTGCAGGGCGGCCCACACCCAGCCGGGGTCCACGAGCTCGCCCAGCGAGCGCTCCTCACCCGCGGCCGGGCCTTCCGGCCGGGGGAGGAACCACATGAGCCGCGGGTTCGCGCCGAGCAGCGCCAGCGCGAGCGAGGCGTTGCCCTCGCGCGCCAGCGCGCCGTTCTGGAGGATGCCCGGCGCGCCGACCAGCGTGACGGTCCGGTTCCCGGTGACCCGCAGCAGCGCCGCCCCTCCCTCGGAGGGGTAGCAGCCGACGGCGCCAGCGGCGCGGTACAGCTCCCCGCCCAGCTCGACCGGGCCGGCCGCGCGCGCCTCGGCCAGGTCGCACGCAGGCTCCCGGACGTCCACCGGTTCGTTCACCGCCGTGATCGCGGCCGTCGGGGCGAGCGCCGCGAGCAGCTCCCGGCCGGGGGCGACGACGACCAGATCCGCCCGCGTGTCCCGCAGGGCCGCCAGCTGGGTCTGGGTGAGCCACCCGCCCAACGGGACGAGCACGGTGGTGTCCGAACCGGCCGCCGCGACCTCCGCCGCGGTACCCGCGACGTCGACCGCGACCCCCTGGCCGCGCAGCAGCTCGGCCACCGCGCGGCTGCCGTTCGGGTCGGCCGAGCCCGGGTCGAGCCACCCCGGCTTCGTGGGCCCTGCGAGCAGGGCGAGCAGCAGCCCGGCGAGCACGACGACGAGACCGATCACGATCGGGGCGCGCACCGCCCGCCACCGCACCCCCCGATCGGCGACGACGCCGGTCACCGCACCGCCCCGGCCGGCACGCCCGGCCGCGCGCGCCGCACCGCCTCGTCGACGGCGCGCAGCTGCGCGTCCATCGCCTCGGTGGCCGGTACCCCGCCGTACCAGACGTCGTCGAACGTGCGCGCCGCCGCCCGGAGCTGCTCGGCGCACGCCGGGAGGGCGCGCCCACCGTCGGCAGCGGCCTCGTCGGCGGTGCGCCCGGGACGGGGGTCGAGCAGGTCGCGCTCCTCGAGGTCCCGCACCACGGCGCGGAGCCGTTCGCGCACGGCTTCGGCCCACTCGCCGCGGGCGGCGTGCGAGTCCGCGCTGCGGCGGTGGTGCTCGGCCGGTACCGGCTTCGCGTCGAACAGACCGTGGTCGCCCGCGACGGTCCGCCCGATCCGGCCGATCCGCAGCCGCACGGCCAGCACCCCGAGCGCCAGGAGCAGTACCAGCACCACCAGGCCGACGTGGCCACCCGGCGCGTGCTGCGCCGCCCCGTCCAGCAGGTCACCGATCCGTTCCAGCAGCCACGCCACTGCGCGGACCAGCGGCGAGGGCTGAGCCGCGGCGTACTCCGGCTTCGCGAGCTCCTGCTCCGCGGCCTGCCGCGCTTCGTCGCGGCCCAGGTCGACGGGGAGGTCCCCGCTGCGGATCATCCCTGCTGGGCCGTGCGGGCCAGTTCGATGTCGAGCCCCTCCCGCCGGATCCGCTGGTCGAAGTACAGCAGGCCGGTGATCCCCGCGCTGAACGGCGCCGTCACGGTCGTCGCCACGATCGTGCCGACGCTGGTGATCAGGAGACCGACGATGCTCACCCCGGCGATGGGGTCGCTCATCGGGTCGGCGGCGAAGCTGAACGGCAGCGAGAGGATGGCCCCGATGATCACCGCGATGATGCCGCCGAGCAGGCTGATCCCGAAGACGCGCCACCACTGCTTCCGGACGAGCTGGAAGGACCGGCGCATCGCGGCCGTCACCCCGACGCCTTCGAGCACGTAGGCCGGGGCGGCCAGTGCCCAGGAGACCCCGAGGAACAGCGCGACCGCCCATGAGAGGAGCACGAACAGCACCCCGACGAGCACGACGACCGCCGCGTTGGCCTGCATGACCGCGAGGACCACCAGCGGGACGACACCGACCCCGGCGACGAGCACGAGCAGCAGTGCGATCAGGAGCGTGAGCCCGACGAGGCCGGGGATGCGGCTCCGCACGGCCGCCCACGCCGCCCCGATCGACATCTTGTGCCCCAGCACCGCCTGGCTGAGCACCGCGATCAGCATCCCGCTCAGGACCGTGATCGCGACGAAGGACACGAGCGCGCCGACCGCGCTGCCGGCCACCGAGCCGACGAGCACACCGGCGATCGCCGTGGGATCGGCGGGGTCCCCGGGAGCCGCCGTCAGCCCGGCGAGCTGGCCCAGGGCGAAGATGCCGAGCGGCACCTCGACCAGCTGCGTGATGGTGACGACGATCGCGGCCAGCCCGAGCGTGGCCACGGGATTCGCGCGGATGTAGGCGATCGCGCCGTCCAGGATCTCGCCGACCCCGAGCGGGCGGAGCGGGATCACGCCCGGCTTCGGCGCGACCGCCCCCGGTCCCGGCGGCGTCCCCGGCCCGCCCGGCGCTCCTGGGTACTGGGCTCCTGGGTACTGGGCTCCCGGGTACTGGCCTCCGGGATACGGCGATCCCGGCTGCTGGTACCCGGGGTTCTGGTACCCGGGATTCTGGGGCGCGCCCGGCGGCGGCGTGCCTTGCGGCGGATACGGCGCCCCGGGTTGGTTTGCTCCGGGCGCGGCCCAGTTCTGCGGATCTGTCATCGTGACTCCCCCCACGTCATGAATTAGCCCCGGGAGCATGGCAGGTCCGGGGGCGCGCCGGGGGCGTTCGGGCTGTTACGAATCGGGCTCGGCTAGGACAGCACGCGGATCTGGAACGGGTAGTCGTAGGGCCGGTTGTCGGACGCGCGGATAGCGCCCTTGATGTGGCACCACGCGGACACCAGGAACAGCACGACGATCAGCGGGATGCCGATGAGCGCCCCGACGACGGTGAGGATCAGCAGCCAGCTGATCAGGAAGAGCACCCAGAAGCTGAGGTTGAAGTTGAACGCGCCCGCGGCCGCCCGGCGGGCGAACGGGTCGTTCTTCATCGCCAGCCACACGAGCAACGGCCCGAGCAGGCTGAGCGATCCGGCGCTCAGCAGCGCCGCGATCGGGGCGGACAGGTGGGCGAGGATCGCCCCGGCCCGGCTGCCCGCCGAGGGTGCCGGGACCGGCGTGGTGTCGGCATCGCGCTGGTAGGGCTCGTAAGGCTCGTACGGCGACGACATGGGGTCCTCTCCTTCGCCGGCGGTCTCGGCCTGTCGACGACCGGGCCCGAGGTGTGGTGCCTGCGCCCGGGTGACGATACGGGCGAAGCGCCGCCTCGGGGGCCCGTCAGGCGACGAGCGCGGGCAGCGGAACGTGCACGAGCGCGCACGCGGCCCGCAGCAGCTCCGCCTCCTGGGTGGTGAGCTTGCCGTCGTCCAGCACGGCGGCCACCATCGCCTCCACGAGCAGCCGCTTCTCGAGGCGGGCCAGCCCGTCGAGTGCTGGCCAGCACGCGTCGAGCCGGCGCCAGCTGCCGCCCGCCGGCATGTCGGGCACCGGGGCGCCGGTCCGGAGATGGGCGAACGCACCGGAGAACGCCTGCCGGGCCGCGACCGGGTCGGGGTTGCCCGCCGTGGCCAGCGCCGCCAGCACCGTGACGATCTCGTCCGTCGCCCGGCGCACCGTGGTGCTGCCCGGTCGGCTGCGGGACGCGGGGTCGGCCGCGTCCTGCACGGTGGTGCGCACCGTGCGCGTGAGGCAGTACTCGAACAGCGAGACCGCACCGTCGGCGAGAGCGAGGTCGTCGAGCGCGGCCAGGAGCGCCTGCTGCTCGTGGTCGGGACGGCCGGTGAGCTGCGGTGACGCGAGGCTCACCACCGGGAGCCGCAGATGCCGGGGGAGGGCGGCGAGCTCGGCGGCGAGCGCGTCGACCGACCGTGCCGTCGCGTTGCCCAGCCGCTCCTGCACGGCGACGAGCTGGGTGGCGCGCAGGCCCGGCTCGCCGGACACGAACATCGCCAGCACCACCGCGGCGGCGGTGCTCGGCTGCATGGCGAGCTGGTGGATGTGCGGCGGGATCTGGGCGTTGAGGGCAGCGCCGTGGTCGAGGTCGTCCGGGCCGATGGTGGCGGCGCGGCCGCTCACCTGTGCAGGCGTGACCGCGACCGGCGCGCGAACCCCGGGGGCGAGGCCGGACGTGGCGTCCCCGGCCATGCCGTGCGGGAGCTCGTCGTGCCAGCGTTCCCGCAGCGTCTCGAGGTCGGCCTCGCGGAAGGTGGGGTCGAGCGCGACGATCCGCTCGTGGATCGGCGGGTGGGTGGAGAAGAGCCTGCTGAACCGGCGGCCCTCACCGAACAGCAGGTGGCTGACCTCCTTCGCGCTGCGCTCGTCGGCCAGCCTGGAGCCCGCCGGCATGCCGGCGATCTTCTTCAGGGCCCCGGCCAGCCCGGCGGGCTGACGGGTGAACTGCACGGCGGACGCGTCCGCGAGCCACTCCCGCTGCCGGCTCACCGCGGCCTTGATGAGCCCGGCGAAGAACTGGCCGACGAAACCGACCACGGTCGCGGCGAGCGCGATGGCGACGACCGGTGGGATGCCCTTGCGGTCGGAACCCCGGCCGCTGAGCGCGAGGATCCGCGACCCGATCAGGCCGAGCAACATGATCCCGTGGAGCAGGCCGATCAGCCGGATGCCCAGGCGCATGTCCCCGTTGAGGACGTGGCTGAACTCGTGGCCGATCACGCCCTGCAGCTCGTCGCGGGTGAGCCGGGAGAGCGCGCCCCCGGTGACAGTGATCGCGGCGTCGGCGGGGGTGAACCCCGCCGCGAACGCGTTGATCCCCTCCTCCAGCGGCAGCACGAACAGGCGGGGCATCGGCACGCCCGACGCGATCGACATCTCCTCGACCACGTTCACGAACCTGCGCAGCGCCGGGTCGGTGGTCGTCGGGTCGACGGGCACCGCGCCGACCGACGCCGCGACGGCCGCCCCGCCCTTCCGCAGCGAGAACGTCTTCCCGATCATGCCGCCGGCGATCACCAGCAGGGTGCAGGCCGAGACCACGACGAGCACCCCGACGACGTTGCCACGCCCCTGCATCGCGAGGAC
Organism: Pseudonocardia cypriaca; assembly: GCF_006717045.1. Classification (NCBI taxonomy): domain Bacteria; kingdom Bacillati; phylum Actinomycetota; class Actinomycetes; order Pseudonocardiales; family Pseudonocardiaceae; genus Pseudonocardia; species Pseudonocardia cypriaca. Next base: position 112,771 of record NZ_VFPH01000002.1, on the reverse strand, counting down.
GGCGATCACGTCGATGACCGCGACGGACGCCAGCACCGCGAGGACGAACAGCACCACCAGCTTGACCGAGGTGCCGCGGGCCGTGCGTTGCCGCTCGAAGAAGTCCACCCGCTGTGCCCGGGTCAGAACTGGACCTTCGGCGCGTCCCGCATCTCGGGCCGCTCCGGCGGGATGCCGAGCGGGGCGGCCGGGGTGAAGCCGAACATGCCGGCGTAGACACTGGTGGGGAAGGTCTCGCGGCGGTTGTTGTAGGACATGACGGCGTCGTTGTACGCCTGCCGGGCGAACGCGACCTTGTTCTCCGTGGAAGTCAGTTCCTCCGACAGCTGCGCCATGTTCTGGTTCGCCTTGAGGTCCGGGTAGGACTCGGCCAGCGCGATCAGCCGGCCGAGGGCCGCGTTGAGCGCGCCCTGACCGGCCTCCAGCTGCTGCATCGCCGCGGGGTCGCCGGGGCTGGCCTGTGCCGCCGACAGACCCGACAGGGCGGCGCCCCGCGCGGCGACCACCGCTTCGAGGGTCTCCCGCTCGTGCGCCATGTAGGCCTTCGCCGTCTCGACCAGGTTCGGCACCAGGTCGAAGCGCCGTTGCAGCTGCACGTCGATCTGGGCGAACGCGTTCTTGATCGCATTGCGCGCCCTGACCAGCCCGTTGTAGCCGCCGATCACCAGGATCGCGAGGCCGAGCACGACCACGGCGATCACGACACCGACGATGGTTCCCATTCCGTCCCCCCACGCAACTCCGACCACTGCAGACGTCCCGCGATCATCCTGCCCCGGCCGGCGGGGAGGGCTCCCCGGGTGGCCCGCGGGGCTCCGGTGAGCCGTCAGCTGCTGGTCCGGCGCTGGTCCGGGGACGCAGGCGCGCCGATGAACTGTCCATCTGCGTGCACCGCGATCGCCTGCTCCCACACCTCGTCGCGGCGCAGCCGGCGGTCGATCACGGCCCGGAGCAGCCAGTCCACCCGATAGCCCTCCGACTCGATCGACGGGCCGGCGTCGGCGGGTACCTCGACGGTGAAGGCGAGGTCCTTCGGCTGCCGCGCCCGCAGCTCGACGGGGCCGCTCGCCGCGACCTGGCTCACGCGGTGGCGCACGACGGCCTGCCCGCGCCCGGAGTCGACGGTGGTGAGGCGGACCAGCTCGACGCGCACGCCGCGGGCCTTGATGTCGTTCCTCGCGGTGACCCGGACCGTCCCGCGCAGTGTGGCGCCGGGTGCCACGCTGGTGCGCGGGAGCCCGTAGAACGAGACCGTGCACAGCGGCGTGCCGCCGCCGAGCCGGACGGGTGGCTCCGCGGGCATCGGACGCTCCTGCGCGAGCACCACCACGGGCACCTCGACGGGGTCCGGGAATCGGCCCGGGCACTTGACCTCGCAGCGCACCAGCCACATCGACGACCCCCCGGGGCCGACGCTCGTCGGCGGCCCCCAGCGCTCCTCGGGCTCGATCCAGAGGTCGTAGCTCTCGGGATCGGCCTCGTCGCCGGAGAGCGGGAACCGCTCGTCCGCGCAGTCCTCGGGGCTCTGCGGGGGCACGATCCGTCGCGGCACGGGGAGCACCACGCTGAACTCGCGGGCGGTGCCGGCGGCGAGGTCCTCCTCGCCGAGGACGTACTCGCCCGCGACCGCGCGGTCGTCGGTGTAGCTGTCGCCGCCGACGGGGTACCGGTCGACGTGCACGAGCGCGACCGAGCACTCGACGGCCTCGATGTCCTCGTGCGGGAGCAACCTGACGAACGCTGTCACCGCTTCGCCGGGGAGGAAGGCCGACCGGTCGGTCGCCAGCCCGATGTCGATCGCCGGCTTCTCGGCCACGGCGCCTCCTCTTCTACCCGTCGATCGGGATCTACCCTGCTGCGGACCCGGGCGACTTCTCGTCGAACCCCCGTTTCGTGTTACCGATCTTCGCGCCGCTCTCGGAGATCATCGGGGTACCGGTGGGAAGCTGTCGTCGGGCAGGGGCGCGCCCGGCTCCAGGCCGAGTGGATCGGTGCAGACGTGCCGGTTCCCGTTGTAGCGGGCCGCGCGGTCGACGTAGATGTTGACGTGTGCGAGCCGGAACTCGTCGGTGTCGTTGGCGTTCGCGGTGTGCGGCGTGAAGCCGTTGTGGAAGGTGACGTCACCGGCTCGCAGCGGGATCGTCACCCGGCGCTCGTAGGCGAGGTCGGGGGCGGCCTCGAAGAGATCGTGGGCATCGGCGATGTTGGTGGCGCGGATGTCGCGGCGTTCCTGCTGCCCGGGGATGAAGGTCATGCAGCCGCGCTCCACCGGGACGTCGACCAGGGCGATCCAGGCCGACAGCGAGTGCCGGCTGCCGGCATGCGGCCAGTACGGCGCATCCTGGTGGAACTCGGTCGGCGTCCCGTTGCGCGGCGGTTTGATCAGCAGCTGGTCGTGCCAGATCCGCAGCGGCACCCCGGCCAGCCGGGTGGCCAGTTCGGCCAGCCGGCGGTGCAGGGTGAGCTCGCGCATGACCTCGTCGCGTTGCCAGATGTTGACGACCTGCTTGAACATCCGGTTGCGCGGGTCGAGCCCCTGCTCCCGATCGAAGACGGACCGGGCGGCGGTGGAGAACCGTTCGACCTCGTCCGGCCGCAGCACGGCGGGTACGTGGACGAAACCGTCCGAGCGGTATCGCACGATCGTCTGGTCGGGAAGTGCATCGGTGGCCGTCATGGAGCCATCGTCAGTGGGTTCCCCGGGTAGCGGCTAGGACGGTGCTGACCTCCGACCAGCACGATCCTGCTGGCTCGGCGAGCGTGCGGCGATCAGACTGGGCCCCGATGGTGATACCGCGGATGCGCCGGCTCGAGGTGTTCCCCGACGACGCCTACCCCCTGCACAGCGACCGGCGACTACTGGACAGGCCGGTCAGCTCGCACGCCCACGACTTCTGCGAGGTGGCGGTCGTCGTCGCCGGTCGCGCCGTGCACCGCACCCGCCACGGCAGCCACGAGCTCGAAGGCGGCGAGGTGGTGGCGGTCCGCCCGGGGAGCTGGCACGAATTCCGGGATGTCGTCGATCTCGACGTGCTGAACATCTACATCGGCCTGGAGCTGCTGTCCGGTGACCTGGCCTGGATGCTGAACCACCGGCGTCTGACGAACCTGGTCTTCGGGACCGGTGACGTCCGGCTCAGGCTCTCCCCGGCGGCGACCGACCGCACCCGGGGCTGGCTGGAACAACTGGGCCGGTGCCGGGCCAACCCCGATGCGGAGCAGCCGTTGCAGCTGCGCAGCCTGCTCGGCTGCGTGCTCTCCGAGCTCGCAGGCGCCACGTCCGACGCGCCGCACACCGGACGTCCGACATCCCCTGCCACCCGTGCGGCACTGCTCGCCATGACGCACGATCCGGCGCGCGCCTGGAGCGTGGCCGACCTGGCGGCGGTCGCCCGCGTCTCGCCGTCCCATCTGCACCACCAGTTCGCCGAGCAGCTGGGCACCAGCCTGCTGGGCTGGCTGGCGCAGCACCGAGCCGATCAGATGGCCGTCCGGCTGGCGGCGGGCAGCGGGTCGGTGTCGGAGATCGGGCGATCGGTGGGCTGGTCCGATCCCAACTACGCCGCCCGGAGGTTCCGAGCGGCGTACGGCATCTCGCCGACGGAGTACCGGCGACGATTCGCGTTCGCGCCCGCCCGGGGTTCAGGCGATGCCGATGAGCGCGGTGATGCCGAGAGCCGCGAGCACGACGACCTTCACGGTCTCGAGCGCGATGTAGACGAGGTGGTGGCGAGAGCGGGGCGGGTCGGGGTCGCCTGCGGCGAGCACCCGGTCCGTCCGGCGCCGCAGCGCCGGGCGCAGCACCCCGAGCTGCACCGCGAGCAGGACGGCCAGCGCGCCGCCCATCCCGACGAACGCGGGCGATCGCGGTCCGGCGGCCAACGCGATGCCGACCACGACGAGCAGGACGACCTCGACGCGGTTGAGCGCGGCGAAGACGACCCGCCCGATACCGAGACCGAGGGGCACGGTGACCCCGGGGGCGCGGAACTTGAGCGGTGCCTCCAGGAACGAGATGGCCAGGACCATGCCCAGCCAGACGAACACCGCCGCGGGTAGCACGATCACGCTGTGGGTTCCCTTCCGACGTAGCTGAGTCTCGCGCTCCGGCTACTGCGGCTTGCGAGCCGTTCCGAGGTACGTGACCACCGGCTCGTGCCCGGGGTCGAGCACGAACTCGACGACCGCGGGGAGGTCCTCGTCCCGGAGCCGCCCGCTCTTGCGGGCGAGCACGGCCCGCACCAGGGCGCCGATGCTGCGTGGGCGGAAGCCGCACACGTCCTCGCCGGTCAGGCCGGCGGCAGCGAGCGCAGCCGCGACCTCGGCCGGCGGGCGCAGCCGATCCGCCCGGTAGCGGTGCGGCGGCATGATCCGGGTGAGCGGGATCGCCTGGAACGCGCCGAGGTAGATCAGCCGGGAGACCGGCGTGCGCGCGACCGTGTCGTAGACGAGCACGCCGCCCGGTCGCAGCACGCGGGCGGCCTGGGCGAGTACGCCGCCCAGGTCCGAGGTGATCTCGAGGGTGTCCGCGTAGTAGGCGAGGCTGAACGCGGCGTCCGGGAGGGCGTCGAGGTGCTCCGCCGCGGCCGTCCGGTAGCTCGTCGACGGGTCGGGGTCGGCTCTCCTGGCCAGCTCCGTGGCGACGGGGGAGGGGTCGAGCGCCGTGACGGCCATGCCGAGGCCGCTGAGGCCGCGGGCGAGGTCGCCGCGGACGCTGCCCACCACGAGCGCCTGCGCGCCGTCGGGCCGCAGACCGGTCCGTGCCAGCGTGCGCTGGACGTACTCGAGCCGGACCGGCTGGAAGGTCACCGCCCGGATGTGCCGACCGTCGACGGAGTCGGGCGAGTCGAGCTCGATACGTGCGGGCACCCGCGTTCTCCCCTGCTCGAGTTGAGTTCCTCCAGACAGCCTACTGGGAAGGGGCAGACAAATCGGACAAAATAGGATAATCGGACGACTGGCTATTTATTCCCGCCGGTGTGCTGACTCACCAGCGATGGCAATTCTGCTGATCGACGGGCAGGCTGGGGATGCACCGATGGGGAGTATCCCGGCAACGGTGGCGCCGTCAGCACGGTGAGGGGCCCCGCGGCCCAGGAACGTCAATCACGCGGATCCCCGAACCCGGTGCCATCGATTCGCGGAGCGGCGTGCCGACGCGAAGGGGAGAGACCTCGGGGCGGCCTTTTGCTGCCCGAGACCTTGGAGGCTCCCCCGTGAACGTTCCCGTGTGGCTGTGGTTCGCCACGATCGGCGGTCTGGCCGCGATCATCCTCGCTGACCTGTTCCTGGTCGATCGCAAGCCGCACGCGGTGACGATCAAGGAAGCCAGCCGCTGGGTGCTGTTCTACATCGCGCTCGCGGTGCTGTTCGGCCTCGGCCTCTGGTACTTCGCAGGCGGCACCTACGCAGGTGAGTTCTTCGCCGGCTACATCACCGAGTACTCGCTCTCGGTCGACAACCTCTTCGTCTTCGTGCTCATCATGTCGGCGTTCGCGGTGCCCGCGATCCACCAGCACCGGGTGCTGCTGGTCGGCATCGTGATCGCGCTGGTGATGCGCGGCCTGTTCATCGCGGCGGGTGCCGCCGCCATCAACGCCCTGAGCTGGGTGTTCTACATCTTCGCCGCATTCCTGATCTACACGGCGGTGAAGATGGTCCGCGAAGGCGTCGGTGGTGACGACGGTGAGTGGTCCGAGCCCCGGATCGTCGGGCTGATCCGGCGCGTGCTCCCCGTCACGGATGACTACCACGGCTCCAAGACCACGGTCCGGATCGACGGCAAGCGCTGGGCCACCCCGATGCTCATCGTGATGATCGCGATCGGCCTCACCGACCTGCTGTTCGCGCTCGACTCCATCCCGGCGATCTTCGGCCTCACCCAGGAGGCGTACCTGGTCTTCAGTGCGAACGCGTTCGCGCTGATGGGCCTGCGCCAGCTCTACTTCCTGCTCGGCGGCCTGCTCAACCGGCTCATCTACCTGCCCTACGGCCTCGCCGTGATCCTGGGCTTCATCGGCGTGAAGCTCGTGCTGCACGCCCTGCACGAGAACGAGCTGCCGTTCCTCAACGGCGGCGAGCCGCTCCCCGTGCCGGAGATCGGCATCGGGCTCTCCCTCTCCGTGATCGTCGGGGTGCTGGCGGTCACCACGATCGCCAGCCTCGTCGCGGTCAAGCGCAACCCGAGTCTCGCCGAGTGACCCGCGAGCCCGTCACGGGCTCGGGCGGTCACCCGTCCACCACGTGGTCCGCGCGGTGCGCCCCGTAGAACTCCACCTGCCGCGCCATGACGGTGCGCATCGGGGTGCCCCGCGGGACGCCGTAGACCGTGCCCGGGAAGTCCAGGTCCCGCTGGACCTCCCACAGCTCCTCGTGCCGATCGGGCGAGAACAGCTCGGCCGGATCGCCGACCGCGATCCAGCCGATCGGGACGACGGTCCGCTCCTCCAGCCGGGAGTTGACGTGGAGCACGCTGTTGATCCGCAGCTCCGACCCGGCCCCGGCGACCGAGCCGGGGAAGAGCGAGGCCCCGGTCGCCACGAACACCTCGTCCTCGATGCGTGCGCCGTTGACGTGGGCATGCGGCCCGACCAGCACAGCGTCGCCGATGACCGCCGGATGCCTGCTGCGGCCCCGGACCAGCGCGTTCTCCATGACCACGACGTCGTCGCCGACGCGTACCTCGCCGTCCTCCGCGGTGATCACGGCACCGTGCAGGACGCGGGCGCGCTCACCGAGCACGACGGCCCCGCACACCACCGCGGAGGGAGCCACGTAGGCGGAGTCCGGGACGACGGGGCGGTGGCCGCGGTGCTCGATGAGCATCAGGCGAGACTAGCGGGGCACCAGATGCCGACGCGATGATCACCCGCCCGGCGGGCTACTCCTCCAGCTCCGCCAGCGCCTTGCGCGCCTGCTCCAGCTCGGCCTCCAGCGCCGCGACCCGGGCGGCCCGCTGCTCGCGGGCGGCGTCGATGACCGCGTCGATGGGTCGGGCCAGCTCCGCGTGCAGCTCCTGTGCCGCCTTCGACACGGCGGCTGCGGTGACGGGCAGGCCGCGGCTGAGCCACGTGCTGCCCTGCTTGAGCTCGGCCTGCCAGTCGCCGTCGGCCGTGCCGGTGACGGTGAGGGTGAGCTCGATCGTGCGGGTGGTGCGCGCGGTGGAACCCTTCGGCCGGCCACGGCGAGGCTTGGCGGGCTCGTCGGTGGCCGGGGCGTCCGCGGTGGTGACAGCGGTTGCTTCCTCGGGGTTGGTCATCGCTGGGGTGCTCCCTCGTGCCGGCGCGACAAGACGAGAGCGATCTTAGAACGCGTGTTCGACTCGGTCGTCCGCGGGGCGTTCGTGGACCTTGCGCCCGGCGCCGGCGTCGTGCCGACGATCCCGCCGAGGGTCGGACATGCGGCCGGATCCCCCGGCTGCACCCCCTCTTCAGGTCAGGATTCGGTGCTCGTCGAGGAAGCCGGTGACGATCCGCACCAGGTCGGCGGGTCGCTCGATGTGCAGGCCGTGGCTCGACCCGGGCCCGGTCACCAGCTCGTACCGGGCTTCGGGGATGGCGTCCGCCACCGCCTTCGACTGCCGTGGTGGGGTCAGCAGGTCCTGCTCGCCGACGACGACCAACGTCGGCGCCTCGATCCCACCGAGGCGGTCGAGCGTGTCGAGTGCGAGGTCGGCGTCCCACTGCTCCACGGCGACCGCCATCTGGGCCTCGGTCCGGGGGAAGGCGGGGAGCATCGGCTCGAACAGCTGCTGGACGTCCGGACGATCCATCAGCTCGGGGGAGAACGCCAGCCCGGAGACGGCCAGCGCGGCCTCCATGTCCCGGACGGCGTAGGGAAGCCGGAGCGCGGAGATCATCGCGCGCTGGTAGCCGTCGCACCGGCCCCAGGTCGCGTACAGGACGGCCGAGGCGACCCGTTGCGGGTGGGCCAGGGCGAGCTCCTGGACGACGGCCGACCCGAGCGACCAGCCCATGGCGTGCGCCCTCGGCACGTCGAGGGCCTCGAGCAGCGCGCAGGCGTCCTCCGCGAGCGACGCCACGCTGATGGGACCCTCGCCGCGCTCGCTGCCCCCGAGACCCCGGTTGTCGAACGCGATGACGCGGTAGCGCTCGGCGAGGCGGGGCAGCAGCTCACCCCACAGCGGGATGGAGCCGGAGGTGCCCATCACGAGGAGCAGGGGGTCTCCCTCGCCGCTCACTTCGTAGTTCAGCGCGACTCCGGTGCGGACGGCCTGCACGGGCATGAGAACCTCCAGCTCAGCGGTAGACGAGTGACCCGTCGTCGAGGTCGGCTTTCGGCAGGATCTCCCTCTCCTGCTCGTGCTCCAGCATGTGGACCCACGGCTCGCGGTCGCCCTGCTTGAACAGCACGTGCTGGGAGCGCATGACGTAGCCCGCGTTGAAGTTCTCCGGATCCGACCACGGCCGGATCTCCATGTCTGTGTCCTCCGGCCGCAGCGTCGGGACCACCACCGTGGCCCCCTTGTCCTGCATGTGCCGGTGCAGGCGGTCCACGAGGTCGGTGACCAGGTCGACGCGCAGCGTCCAGCTGTGCCGGAAGTAGCCGAACACGTAGGCCATGTTCGGCACGCCGCTGATCATGATCCCGCGCCAGGTGACCCGCTGGGTGAAGTCGACCGGCTCGCCGTCCACGGTGAAGGCCACGTCGCCGAAGGCCGACAGGTTGAAACCGGTGGCCGTGACGACGATGTCGGCCTCGATCTCCTCGCCCGAGCCGACCCGGATGCTGTTCTCGGTGAACTCCTCGATCGTGTCGGTGACGATCGAGGCCTTCCCCTCCCGCAGCGCCGCGAACAGGTCGCCGTCCGGGACGACGGCGATGCGCTGCTGCCACGGGCGGTACCGCGGGGTGAAGTGCTTCTCGATGTCGAAGCCCTCGGGGAGCAGCGGGCGCATCGACTCGATGAGGAACGTGTGCAGCTCATCGGGTGCTTCTCGCGACATCCGGGTCAGCCAGTGCTGCTGTGAGACGTACTGGCGGCGCAGGATCTCGTGCGTCCACTCCTCCGGGATGTCAAGGGCGCGCAGCGTCACGGCCAGCTCGTGGGTGACGGGCGGCGCGAAGTAGTAGGAGGGGGAGCGCTGCAGCATCGTGACGTGCTCAGCCGTCTCCGCGAGCGCGGGGATCAGAGTCGAGGCGGTGGACCCGGATCCGATGACGACGACGCGCTTTCCGCTGTGGTCGAGGTCCTCCGGCCAGCTCTGCGGATGCACGACCGAGCCCTGGAACCGGTCCATGCCCGACCACTGCGGCTGGTAGGGCTCGGCGTGGTTGTAGTAGCCATGGCACATCCACAGGAAGTCCGTGGTGAACCGCAGGACCTGCCCGGTGTCCTCCCGGGTGACCTCGACCGTCCACCGCCGGTCCTCGGTGGACCACCGGGCCGCCGTGACCCGGTGCCGGTAGCGGATGTGCTGGTCCAGGTCGTTCTCGTCGATGACCTCGTCCAGGTAGGCGAGGATCTCCTTCCCGGCTGCGATGGACGGGCCGCGCCACGGCTTGTGCCGGTAGCCGTAGGTGAACAGGTCGCTGTCCGAGCGCACGCCCGGGTACCGGTGGGTCCACCATGTCCCGCCGCGGTCGTCCTGGGCGTCCAGGATGACGAAGGACCGGTCGGGGAACCGGTCCCGCAGGTGGTGCGCGGCGCCGATACCGGAGACACCGGCGCCGACGATGAGGACGTCGACGTGGCCGCCGTCCTGGATCTCCGCGGTGTGCTGCTGGAGCGCTGTCCCTGGTACAGGCGTCATGGATTCGACCCTCGAGGCGTGGACGACGTGACGCTGATCACCGTAGGCGCCTTCGGCCTGTCTCGAAACAGGCCGGCCTCGGCCCTTACCCCTGGGCGGACGATGCGAAGGGACACGAGGAGGTACCGCCCAGCTCCGGAAATGACCCATTGCGCGCCGCAATTCGGGTGCACGTTGCCCGGGCAATGGTGCAGTTGTAGCGTGATCGGTGCCCGATTTGGTCGGCAGGGGGACGATGATGCGAGCGGCGGGTCTTGCGGCAGGTTCAGCGGTGGTTGCAGCAGCGATGCTCCTCGGGCCGGGCACTGCGGTCGCCGCTCCCGGCACCGCGGCTCCCGCCGCGCCGACCGTGTCGTCCGACGGTGGCGGCGGTGGCGAGATGTGTGCGCAGCTGCCGGTCGGCATGCAAGAAGTGCTCTGCCCGAGCGCAGGCGACGAACAGACGTCCGGCAGCGCAGGCGGTGCTGTTGCCAGTGACACCGGCAGCAGCTCGGCGGCGACCGGCGGCACCGGTAGCAGCTCGGCGGCCACCGGCGGCACGGCCGCCACCACCCCGCCATCCGGCACGGCGGGTTCGGGCGCACCGGCCCCTGCCCCGGGCGTGGTCAGCAACTTCCTGATCTGGCTCGCCGGCCTGTTCGCATACCTCGGCTTGTGAGACCGGATATCGGCTAGTGGCGGCCCCGCGAATTTCTTGACGCCCCGGCACCATTTCCGACGAGCATGGTGCCGGCCCGCAGCTGGCGCGTGATCAGTCGAGGCAGAATTCGTTGCCCTCCGGGTCGGCCATCACGATGTGACCGCCGGCGAGCGGGGGAGCGGGCTCGTGGCGCTCGAGCCGCCTGGCGCCGTGCGACGCGAGCCTTTCGGCTTCGGCCTCCAGGGCCGCCATCCGCTCGTCGCCCGCGAGCCCGGGCGCGGCTCGCACGTCGAGGTGCACGCGGTTCTTGACCTGCTTGCCCTCCGGCACGCGCTGGAAGAACAGCCGCGGACCCGAACCCTCGGGGTCGACCACCGCGGATGCGTCGTTCCGCTTCTCCGGCGGCACGCCGAACGCGTCGAGGGCCTGCTCCCACGAGTCGAAGCCTCGGGGTGGTTCCTGCACCTGGTAGCCGAGCGCCTCGGCCCAGAACGCCGCCAGAGCGGCCGGGTCGGCGCAGTCGAAGGTGATCTGGACGTCGCGGGCCATCTCAGCTCGCCTCCCGGGTGTGCAGGTGAAGGTCTCGGAGAAGGCAGACCTCGGCCAGGTGGTGGATCAGCTCGCGGTTGATGTGCAGCACCAGCGCCGCCATGGGGAGGGCGGCGTACGGCCCTTCGGCCTCCCCGCACGGGCGGGTGAGCCCGGCTTCGCCGAGGGACTCGACCCCGGCCAGCCACGTGGCGTACTCCTCGTCGAGCTGGGCCAGGGCCACGGCCGCGGTCGGGGCGTACTCGAAGGACTGGTAGTCGGTGCGTGCGCGACCGAAATGCGCCACGTTGCGCATCGCCAGCACGCCGACGATCACGTGCGCGAGGCGCCATGCGATCGTCGTGAACGGCGCCGGGACGGGCTGCGGGAAGGCGAAGTCGATCGTCATCGCGCCGGATCCGGCCTGCGCCGAGGTGGTGCCGGTGCCCCGCGGCCGCAGGCTCCAGCAGCCGGGGGCGGGTTCCCAGAAGTACTCGTCGTCGGTGAGCCCGTCGAGGCGCTCGCGCAGCTGGTGGGTCCAGTGCCAGTCGATCTGGTCGCGGAGCAGGGGGTTCCAGGTCTGGTCGGTCACGCGTCCAGCTTCCCGCCGATAGCGGACAGCTGCCTTCCGTGATTCGTGGAACGATCAGCGGGTGAGCGTGGAGGCCACCACCGAGCGCGTCCTGCGGTTGCTGGCGCTGCTGCAGCGACGGCCGTCGTGGACCGCGGCCGAGCTGGCCGCCGAGCTGGGGGTCACCGACCGCTCCGTGCGCCGCGACGTGGAGCGGCTGCGCGCGCTCGGCTACCCCGTGCACGCGACGGCGGGCGTCGGCGGCGGCTACCAGCTCGGCGCGGGCACCCGGCTGCCGCCGCTGCTCCTCGACGACGAGGAGGCGATCGCGACGGCCGTCTCGCTGCGGATGGCGTCGGGTGGCACGGTCGCCGGGGCGGGGGAGGCGGCGCTGCGCGCACTCGCGAAGCTCGACCAGGTCATGCCGCCTCGGTTGCGGGCGGAGGTGCGGGCCGTGCAGGGCGCCATCGAGACCCTCGTCGGTCCGGGGGTCGAGATCGACCCGGAGCTGCTCGTGACGCTCGCCCGGGCCTGCCGCGACGCGGTGCGGGTGCGGTTCCGGTACGCCGGCCGCGACGGCGCGGAGCGCGAGCGCACCGTCGAACCGATGCGGATGGTCGCGACCGGCCGCCGCTGGTACCTGATGGCATGGGACGTCGACGGCGCCGACTGGCGCACCTTCCGGCTCGACCGGATGCGCGACGTGGTGGCGACGACCTGGCGCTTCCGGCCGAGGGAGCATCCCGACCCGGTCGCCTACGTGCAGCGGTCCGTCACGGAGGCGCCCTACCGGTACCTCGCCCGCGTCCGGCTGCGCGCGCGGCCCGACGAGGTGCGGGACCTGGTACCGCCCCAGGTGGGACGCGTCGAGGACGATCGCGACGGGTGGTGCGTGCTCGTCGTGGGAGGGGTCGATCTGGACTGGCTCGCCGTGCACGTCGCCCGGCTGGGCTTCGAGGCGGAGGTCCTGGAGCCACCGGAGCTGCGGGAGGCCGCCGCCCGGCTCGCCGGCCGCGTCGCGGCGATCGCCGGGACGCCCTGATACGTCCCGGAGCGCAGGCCGGCACCGGCGCGTACCGCCGCCGCGGTACCCGGGATCGGCTCCTGAGCGGGACGCGCACGCATGTCCGGATCCGGATCGTGAGAGCCCTCGATCCGAACGAAGGAGATGCACGATGGCCCTCCCCGCCTCTTCCCGGAACCGGTCCGCGTCGGAGCTCGCCGCCGGAGTCCTCGCCCCCGTCGGCTTCCTCGGGGCGTACCTGGCCGCCACCCCGGTCTCGAGCGCAGTCGCCGACCGCCCGCTGCCGATGCCGAACTCGCCGGCCGCCGAGGTGGCCGCGTACTACGCGGCGAACCCACTCGCCGTCGGGCTCACCGCGAGCCTCCAGGTCGTCTCGGTGGCGTGCTTCGCGGTGTTCGTCGCCTTCCTCGCCCCGGCCCTGCGCGCGGTGGGTGCCGCGTGGCTGCCTCGGGTCGGCTACCTGTCGGTCGCCGCGATGGTGGTGTCGTCCGCGTTGTCGGCGACGCTCGCGATGGTCGTGACCTCGGCGAGCGACGCGGTGGTACTGGCCCTGCGCCAGGCGAACTTCTACGCGGGCGGCGTGGTCAACGTCGTGACGCTCGGCGTGTTCGTCGTCGGTGCGGCGTTGCTGCTGGGCCGCGAGCGCCTGTTCGGCGCGCCGACCCGCTGGTTCGGTTTCGTCGCGGGTGGGATCGCGGTGCTGTCCGTGCTGTCCCTGGCGATGTACTACGCGAGCATCGCGCTTCCGGTCGGGCGCGTCCTCTCGATGGTGTGGACGATCGTCGCAGGCGTGGCGATCATCCGCCGGTCCAGCAGGTAGTCCGGGGCGACTTCACAGATCGTGTGGGCACTTCACAAAGGGCGGGCCCTGTGTGAAGTGCCCACTGGATTTGTGAAGTCGTGTTGTTTGTCCGTACTTCCAGTCGCTCCGACCGGATCCCGGGACTGCCTTTGACAGCCGGGGCGGTCGTCTGGTCTCGTCGATGGATGACCACGTCGCCGCTCGTCCGCAGGCGCCATGTGGATCATCTGCGCGTCGTCTCCTGTGCGTGTCGCTGACCGCCCGCCACGCCACCCGTCCGCCCCACATCTGGGAGACACGCATGTCCGCACAGGAACCACTGAAGTTCGCCTACTGGGTGCCCAACGTCAGCGGTGGGCTCGTCACGAGCGCCATCGAGCAGCGCACCGACTGGGGATACGACTACAACAGGCACCTCGCCCGGCTCGCCGAGGACAACGGCTTCGAGTACGCCCTCTCCCAGGTGCGCTACATCGCCAGCTACGGCGCCGCCTACCAGCACGAGTCGACCAGCTTCTCCCTCGCGCTGCTGCTGGCCACCGAGCGGCTGAAGGTCATCGCAGCCGTCCACCCGGGGCTGTGGCAGCCGGGCGTGCTCGCAAAGCTCCTGGCGACGGCCGACCACCTGTCCGGTGGCCGCGCCGCCGTCAACGTGGTGTCGGGCTGGTTCAAGGACGAGTTCACGAAGCTGGGCGAGCCGTGGCTCGAGCACGACGAGCGCTACCGCCGCAGCGAGGAGTTCATCCGGGTACTGCGCGAGATCTGGACCAGCGATCACGCGGAGTTCCACGGCGACTTCTACCGCCTCCACGACTTCGACCTGAAGCCCAAGCCCGTCGATGTGCCGGGCCGGCCCCATCCGGAGATCTTCCAGGGCGGCAACTCCACGGCCGCCCGCCGCAACGGCGGCCGGGTGTCGGACTGGTACTTCTCGAACGGCAAGGACTACGACGGGTTCACCGAGCAGGTCGAGGAGGTCAACGCCTACGCGGCCGAGGCGGGCCGGGCGGGCGCGGTGCGGTTCGGGCTGAACGCCTTCCTCATCGCCCGCGACTCCGAGCGGGAGGCCCGCGAGACGCTCCGCGAGGTCATCGCCAAGGCCGACGTCGAGGCCGTCGAGGGCTTCCGCACCGCCGTTCAGCAGGCGGGCGCCTCCACCGCGGACAAGCGCGGGATGTGGGCCGACTCGGCGTTCGAGGACCTCGTCCAGTACAACGACGGCTTCCGCACCCGGCTCATCGGCACGCCGGAGCAGATCGCCGACCGCGCGGTCGAGTACAAGCGGCGGGGCGCGAACCTCCTGCTGCTGGGCTTCCTGCACTACCACGAGGAGGTCGAGTACTTCGGCCGCCACGTCCTCCCGGTCATCCGGGAGAAGGAGGCCGAACTCGCCGCCCGCGAGGAGCCCCTCGCCGCCACCCGCTGACGTGCCCGCGACCGGGCTGACCCGGCGGCGCCACATCGACTACGCCCTCGTCGGGACGACGTCCTGTCGACGTCGACGTGCACCTGCACCGTGCCGGCCGCCCGTACCCCAGCTCCGGATGCCGGTGACGCCGACCCGGACACCGGGCGTTCCCCGACCCGCCACCTCGTGCGGGCGGGCGGCTGGCACGGCACTCATCGAGGGGCGAACGCCCGCAGGAGGGAACAGATCAGGCGACGGCCTCGTCGGCGAGCGCGCGGAGGCCGACGAACCGGGTGTGCCTGCGCAGCGCGAAGCCCAGCGACTCGTACAGCCGGATCGCGTTCACGTTCGACGCCGCGGCGTGCATCAGCGCGGTCTCGCCGCGCTCCCGGATCCCGGCGGCGACGGCGAGCACGAGGCGGGTGGCCAGCCCGCGCCCGCGGAAGCGGGCGTCGGTGCAGACGGCGCTGATCTCGGTCCAGCCGGGCGGGTGCAGCCGCTCACCGGCCATCGCCACGAGCTCACCCTCGTGCCGGATGCCGAGGTAGGTGCCCATCTCGACGGTGCGGGGCAGGAACGGCCCCGGCCGGGTGCGCTCGACGAGCGCGAGCATCTCCGGCACGTCGGCCGGCCCGAGGACGACTGCCTCGGGGTCCGGCACGGCCGCGACACCGGCGTCGACGAGCTGGACGGCCGCGACGTCGGCGAGCACCTCCCACCCGGGCGGCGGCTCGACGCGCGGTGCCGACACGGCGCCCGTCCGGTCCGGACCGATCGCCGCGGCGAGGTCGGCCCAGGCGCGGGCGTCCGGTTCGTCGGGCAGCGCCATGAAGGGGCTCACGTCGGCCGGGTAGCGGACGACCGCGCCGTGCCGGACCGCGAGGTGCGCGTGCGGGCCGAGGAGGGAGGCGCGGATCGGGTTGTCCAGGACGTGCTGCTCGCTCACAGGCGAGGTCCGTGCATCTCGACCTGCTTTCGACGACTGATCTTCAGAGTTACCACCCCAGCCGGCCGTGCTGCACCGTGAACCCCCACACGTTGTCTCGGTGATGCAACCGTGGTTACATCCGTTCGTGTCAGCGGCCCGGAGCGATGCGGGGGAGTGGGTGCTGCTCTGCTACCGGGTGCCCCGCGAGCCCTCCACGCCCCGGATCGCGATCTGGCGGAAGCTGAAGCGGCTGGGCGTGGCGCAGATCGGCGACGGCGTGGTGGCGCTCCCCGCCGACGCGCGCACCCGCGAGCAGCTGGAGTGGGTGGCCGAGGACGTGGTGCAGGCGGGCGGGTCGGCGATGCTGTGGACGGCGCGGCCGGGGACGGTCGCGGACGAGCGCCGGCTCGCCGAGCAGATGGCGGCGGCGCGAGCCGCCGAGTACGTCCAGGTTCGGGACCAGGCCGTGCAGGCGGCCGACGGTGGGCTCGCGGCGCTGCGGCGGCTGCGCGGCGAGCTCAGGCACATCGAGCGGCGGGACTTCTTCCCGCCTCCCGAGCGTGCGCTCGCCCGGGCGGCCGTCGAGGCGCTCGCCGCGCGCGCCGGTGCCGATCGGGAGCCGGTATGAGGTGGGCGACGCGCCGCGGGGTGCACATCGACCGGGCGGCGTCGGCGTGGCTCGTCCGGCGGTTCGTCGACCCGGATGCCGAGTTCGTGTTCGTGGCCGACCGCAGCGAGGTGCCCGCCGATGCGACCCCCTTCGACATGCGCGGGGTGGAGCTGGGCCACCAGCCCGGCCCGGCGGGGCAGGAGTGCACGTTCGAGACGATCCTGCGCCGCTACGACCTGACCGACCCGGTGCTGTGGAAGCTCGCCGAGGTCGTGCACGAGGCCGACCTGGAGGACGACCGGTACGACGCCCCAGAGGCGGCCGGGCTGGACGCCGTGCTGCGCGGGCTCTCCATGACCAGCGACGACGACGTCGTGCTCGCCGTCACCGGACCGGTGTTCGACGGCCTCTACGAGTACTTCCGGCGGGCCGTGCTGCTCGGCCGGCCGCCCACCTGACCCAGGAGTGCCAGATGACGGCTGACGAGCGCACGACGGTGGACGTGGTGCCGTTCCGGTCCGCGACGCGGGCGTGGTTCGCGATCTCCCTGCAGACCTTCGGCGGACCCGCCGGGCAGATCGCGGTCATGCAGCGCGCACTCGTCGACGACCGCCGCTGGATCAGCCAGCGCCGGTTCATGCACGCCCTCAACTACTGCATGCTGCTGCCCGGCCCGGAGGCCCACCAGCTCGCGATCTACGTCGGATGGCTGCTGAACGGGCTGCGCGGCGGCCTGGTCGCAGGCGTGCTGTTCGTGCTCCCCGGCATGGTGGCCCTGTTGGCGCTGTCGGCGATCTACGTCGCGTTCGGGGACACCACGGCCGTCGCCGCCCTGTTCACCGGACTCGGCGCGGCCGTCGTGGCGATAGTCGCCCAAGCGGTCGTGCGGGTGGCCGGCCGGGCGCTGCGGCACCCGTTGCTCGTCTCGATCGCCGTCGCGGCCTTCGTCGCACTGGCCGTGTTCGGGATCCCGTTCCCCGTGGTCATCGCGGCTGCGGCGCTCATCGGCTGGTGGGCCGCGCGCCGGGTTCCTGGGTTCCACCGTTCCCAGCACGCCGAGGATGCCGCCGGCGGGCCGGAGCCGCTCATCGCCGACGACGCCCTGCACACCGAGGCGCCGTCCACCGCCCGCACGCTGCGAATGCTCGCCATCGGCCTGGTCGTCTGGACGGCACCGATCGCGCTGGCCGCGCTCGTGCTCGGGGCCGCGAGCGTCTTCACCGCGCAGGGCCTGTTCTTCGCAGGCACCGCCCTCGTCACCTTCGGCGGGGCCTACGCCGTGCTGGCCTTCGTCGCCCAGCAGGCCGTGCAGACCTTCGGCTGGGTCACAGCGGACGACATGGTCCACGGCCTCGCGCTGGCCGAGACGACGCCGGGTCCGTTGATCATGGTGGTGCAGTTCGTGGCGTTCCTCGGCGCCTACGCCGATCCCGGCCCGCTCTCGCCGTGGGCGGCGGGTGTTGTGGCATCGCTGCTGGTGACGTGGGTGACGTTCGTGCCGAGCTTCCTGTTCATCTTCCTCGGCGCCCCCTACATCGAGCGGCTGCGCGGCAACAGGGCACTCGCGGGCGCGCTGACCGGCATCACGGCCGCGGTCGTCGGGGTGATCGCGAACCTCGGTGTCTACTTCGCGGAGAGCACGCTGTTCGCGGTGGTCCACACGGGCCCGCTCGCGCTCCAGGTGCCCGACCTCGCCACGCTCCGCCCGGTGTCGCTCGCCATCGCGCTCGTCGCAGCCGGACTGATCTTCCTCGCCCGCTGGCCGGTCCTGCGCGTCCTCGGGATCAGCGCGGCGCTCGGCCTCGCGGCCGGTCTCGTCGGCCTTCCGGTGGCTTGACCCGCGGAGCGCCGATCTTCCCGGCCCTCCGAGTCGTGGACAGCCACGTCGCCCGCGCCGTATGGTGAACGAACCGTTCGCATATCGAACAAGCGAGGTCGACACATGCTTCCTGCCGAGGGACCGCCGTGATCCCCGCCGAGCGCGTGATCATCAGCACCGCGGTGACGGGCTCGGTCCACGTGCCGTCGCAGAGCGACCACCTCCCGATCAGCCCACAGGAGATCGTCGCGGAGGCGCTCGCCGCGGCGGAGGCCGGGGCGGCCGTCATCCACCTCCACGCCCGGCACCCCGAGGACGGCCGTCCGGCGTTCGAACCGGAGGTGTTCGAGGAGATCATCCCGCCGATCACCGCGGGGTGCGACGCGGTCGTCAACATCACGACCGGCGGGGCGTCGTCGATGACGATCGAGGAGCGGCTCGCCGCCGCGACCCGGTTCAGCCCCGAGCTCGCCTCTCTCAACATGGGGTCGATGAACTTCGTCTTCTCGGGCATCGCCGACCGTGTGACCAGCTGGAAACACGCGTGGGAGAAGCCGTACGTCGAGAACACCTACCGCAGGCCGTTCATCAACACCTTCGAGCAGATCGAGTACGCGCTGCGGGAGCTCGGTGAGCGGGGCGGGACCCGGTTCGAGTACGAGTGCTACGACATCGGGCACCTGTACACGCTCGCGCACTTCGCCGACCGGGCGCTCGCGACGCCGCCGTTCCTCATCCAGGGTGTCTTCGGGATCCTCGGCGGGATCGGGGCCGATCACGCCAACCTCACGCACATGGTCGCCATCGCCGACAAGCTCTTCGGCGCCGACTACCACTTCTCCGCGTTCGCCGCGGGACGCCGCCAGATGCAGTTCTGCACCCACAGCGCGTGGCTCGGCGGTCATGTGCGCGTGGGGCTGGAGGACAACCTCTACATCGGCAAGGGCGAGAAGGCGACCAGCAACGCACAACAGGTGACGAAGGTCCGGGAGGTCCTCGCCGACCTCGGCAAACAGATCGCAACCCCGGCGGACGTACGGCGGATGCTGGCGCTCAAGGGCGCGGAGAAGGTGGTGTTGCAGCGATGACGACGGGACTGCTCGCGGGCAAGGTCGTGCTCGTCGTCGGTGGGAGCACCGGCATCGGGGCCGATGCCGCACGGGTCTTCGCCGAGGAGGGTGCCTCGGTCATGCTCGCCGCGCGGTCGAAGGACGCGCTCGCGGCGCTCACCGACGAGCTCACGGGAGCCGGGCGCGACGTCGCCCACACCGCGGGCGACGTCAGCGTCGGAGCCGATGTCGCGGGATTCGTCGACGCGACGTTGGCCCGGTTCGGCCGGCTCGACGGCGCGTTCAACAACGCCGGCATCAACGGGCAGGGCCGGCTCGACGACGTGTCGGAGGACGACTTCGACCGGATCATGGCCGTGAACGTCAAGGGCACGTGGCTGTGCCTGCGGGAGGAGATCCGCGCGATGCGCGAGTCGGGCGGGTCGATCGTCAACACCAGCAGCATCGGCGGGTTCCGCGGCAACACCGGCCTCGGCGCGTACCAGGCCACGAAACACGCGGTCATCGGTCTCACCCGCACCGCCGCGCACGACAACGGCCCGCTCGGCATCCGGGTCAACGTCGTCGCCCCCGGACCCACCGAGACCCCCATGCTCACGCACTGGAGGCAGAACGACCCGGCGGCCGTGGAACGCCGGATCGCCGCGGTCCCGCTGCGGAAGGCCGGCACGACCACTGAAGTCGCAAACGCCGCCGCGTGGTTGCTGAGCGATCGCGCGAGCCAGGTCACCGGCGTCGTCCTGCCCGTCGACGGGGGACTCACGGCCTGATCGGCCTGGACCCGGGGATGCACCGGCTGAGCGGCGCGGTCAGCCGGTGCAGGGCGGTGACGTGTCCGTGCCGTCGGGGAGGGCGGCCAGCTCGGCATCGGTGAACGGGCGGTCCATCAAGCCGCACACGCTCGCGCGCCAGTCCCGCGCCAGCAGGGCCACGTCGGAGAGGCCCTGGCCGGACGAGGTGCCGGTGACGAGGCTGGAGAGCTCCGGTCCGGTCAGCGTTGCGCGCGCGCCGGTGCCCGGTGCGATCGTCCCGGCGACCCGCCCGCGCTCGACGTCGATGAGCAGCACCGAGTTCTGCCCCTCGGTGACCCCTACGCCCGCGAGGTAGCCGTCGGCGTCGAAGCCGGCGAGTGCGGTGATGTCCGGGGTGGGGATGGGCGTGCGCGCGGGCTGCAGCGTGTCGAGGTCGTAGACCTCGACGGCCTGGCTCCGGGTCAGTATCGCGACGGTGCGACCGTCCCGGCTGACGGCCGGCGGGGCGGCCGTCTCGACGGGGATGGTGCCGATGGCGACGCCGGCGACCGCGTCCCACAGCTGCAGACCGCCGGGGCCCAGGTCGATCACCACCTGCCCCGGATGCCCCGGCCGGGCGCGCAACCACGGGAACGAGCGGATCCGCTGTTGCTCGTCGGGCGTCGCGCCCACGGCCACCTCCGGTCCGAGCGCGGCCCCGGTGCGCCGGTCCCTCGCGACGAACACGCCACCTGCGAGCAGCACGACCGGATCGTCGGGTCCGATGCCGGGCTCGAGGCGGGCGGTGGTGTCGCTCGCTTCGGCCGTCGCGTCGCCGGGCATGTCGTAGACGCCGAGCGGAGCGAGCGACGGAAGTGCGTAGCGGCGGACGACCCAGCCGTCCGGCTCGCGCACCCGGACCCACATGTCCGTGTCGTACACGATCTCGCTGTTGTCGGGACGCAGGTCCATGGCCGCCCGTCCCAGCACCGCACCGGTCTTCCGGTCGGTCACCGTCGGCCCCTGCCCCGGCTCGATCGACACGACGAACCGGCCGTCGGTCGTCGGTGGGTGCTGCTGGCTCCCCGCCGGGACCGGGACGGCGCGGGCCCGCACGACCGTCGTGTCGCTGGCCCGCACATCGAGGGTGTCGCTGAGCGCCACGTACACCGTGGCCCCGCCCTCCGGGTCCCGCTTCACGACGATCCGCGGGTCACCGGTCAGGGCGGAACGTTGCAGGGACCGGTACGCCGGGGGCCGGAGCTTCGGCAGCACCACCTGCATCTGCGTGCCGTCGACCAGATCGGTCAACCGCAGCACCGAGCGATCGGCCCCCCAACTGGCCGCCGTGGTCTCCACCAGCCACCCGCCGTCGCCGCTGATCCGGACGTTGACGCACGACGGGGCGGTCAGCGGGATCGTCCTCGCCGTCACATCGGCGTAGACCGGTTCGATGCGCACGGCGGCGAAGGCGGGTGCCGCGCCGGGCGGCGGTTGTACGCACTCGAGCCGCGCGAGCCCCCCGGCCAGTTCGACGGACCCGTCCGGGAACGGGGACTCGGAGTCGGCCGCCGGATCCGTGGCCAGTGTGCGCAGCACGTACCGGCTCGGACCGCTCTCGGGCAGGTACTGCTCGACGAGGGTCACCTGGTCCGGCATGAGGTCGATCGACACCAGCTCGCGCGTGGCGCCGGGAAGTGGGCGGGTGCTGACCGAACCGGTCGCGACGTCGACGAGGGCCAGCACGATCCCACCGGCGCCGTGATCGACCACCGCCGCGACGACGCCGTCGTTCCAGCGGCCCAGGGTGAGGACCTCGCCTCGGACGGGAACCTCGCGTCGCACCGTCCGTGACGCGACGTCCCAGATGCGCACCCCGTCCGCACCGTCCCCGACTGCGATCCACGTGCCGCCGTAGGCGAGCGCCCGGCCGGGTGCGTCGTCGGGCAGCGTCCACAGCCGTGGCTCAGGCCCGGTCGCTCCTTCGACGAGCGTTCTCCTGCCGTCGAGCGCCGCGGCGATCGTGACGTCCTCGCTGAAGCCGAGGAAGTACGCGGTGCCCGTGAGATCGGGCAGGAGCAGGTCGATCTCCTCCAGTGCGGTCGCGGCAGCGGCGAGTGCACTGCGCGCTGCCGGGTTCGTCGGGTCGGCCCGCCACGCCGCGAGCGCGAGCTGGGCCGACTGCAGCGGGGCCGACTCGGACCGGGCCTGGGCCTCGCGGGCGATCGCGTCCGCGTTGGCGGCGGCGAGCTGTTCGGCCAGCCGGTTGCCGCGCTGCACCGCCACGACCGCGAGGGTGCCCCCGACGAGGGCCAGCACGGCGACCAGCGCGGCGACCACGCGCCACCGGCGCACCTCCCGGCGCTGGCGCGCGACGCTGCGGTCGACGAAGTCCCGGGTTGCCGGAGCGACCTCCGCTCCCCGCGTGGGCAGCCACTCGGCCGCGGCGGCCAGTGCGGTGCCGCGGAGCAGGCTCCCGTCGTCGCGTTCTGAGCTCTCCCAGCGCTCGCGCTGCTGGTCGGCCTGCGCGCGCCACGCGAGGAACGCGCGGTCCTGCTCCAACCAGTCGTGCAGCCGTGGCCAGTGGTCGATCAGCGCCTGGTGGGCCGGCTCGACGACCTCGGCACCCGCCGTGCTGCGGCCCAGCACGAGCAGCCGGCCGGCGGCGAGCTGAGGCACGAGGCTGCGCAGCTCCGGCGCCAGCGCCGCGGAGGGCACGGGCCGCCGGACGAACCGGCCCGCCCCGTCGGGCGCCGCGAGCTGGGTGAACAGCCGGCGCAGCCGGTCGTGGAAGTCGGGGCCGGGGTTCGACCCGGCCAGCTCCGCGACGACCCGCTCCGCGTGCTGCGCGACGGCACCCACGACGCCGCCGGCCTCCGTGTAGCCGCGCCAGGTCAGCCGCCCGCCCTCGCGGCGCTGCCAGAGGTCCCTGAGCAGCGACTCCACGAGGGGCAGCTGGCCGGGCTCGGCACCGGCGTCGTCGAGGATGCGGTCGACGAGGCCGGGCTCGAAGTCCAGTCCCGGCGCCCGCTCGGCCGGCCGCACGATCGTCTCCCGCAGGTTGGCCCGGTCGAGCGGCGTGACGTGCACGGTGCCGGCGTCCAGTACCTCCGCGAGCGCCGGCGTGAGCAGGTGCTCCAGCGTGGCGAGGCGCACGGCCCGCGCCGAGCCCGCGCCGGTCAGCCGGACGATGCCTTCCAGCTGTTCGCGGGCGAGTCGCGGATCGCGGGCGGCGAGCTCCTCGAACTGGTCGAGGACGAGCACCTGGTCCGTGCCGTCCGCCTCGAGGCCTGCGACCGCGCCTCCCAGCGGTACCTCGACGATGGACGCACCGCGCTTGCGCAGGCGCGGCAGCAGCCCGGCGCGCAGCAGCGACGACTTGCCCGCACCCGACGGCCCGGCGAGCGCCACGAGCGGCGTCCGGCCGACGGCCTCGAGGAGGCGCTCGATGTCGCGGTCCCGGCCGAAGAAGTACGGGGCGAGCTCCTCCGTGAACGGTGCAAGCCCCTGGTACGGGCAGGGCAGCAGCTCGGGATCGAGGCCGAGGACGCGGTCGATCGGCACCAGGTAGGCCGTCGAGGTCACGCTGTGGTCGGACGCGACCGTCATCCCGACGACGGCGCCGGCCTCGCTGTCCCACACGGCAGAGCCGCTGAACCCGCCGACGACCGGCTGCTCACCCGGCTCGCTCTGCAGCTGCACCCACCCGGTGCCCTGCCCGGCGCGCAACCGCCCCGACGACCACACCCCGTCCCACGCGCCGTCCGGGAAGCCGAGCGCGCGGTACGGGCGGTCCCACAGCTGGTCGGAGCCGCGGAGCGGCGGCATCCGCGCCCCGGGTGGCAGCGGTTCGCGGACGCGCAGCAGGGCGACGTCACCCGTGCCGTCGGGGGCGATCGGCAGCCAGCGGTCGACCACGGCCGTGACGCCGGGTGGCTCGGCCCCGTCACCGAGGAGCGGCAGGTCGAGCCGAACGGGCGCGTCCGGCGGTGCTGCGGCGTACGGGTCGGTGCCGAGCGCCTCGGCCACCACGTGCGCGCATGTGGCGACCGTGTCCGGGCCGGCGACGAACCCGGCGCCGACGACGTCGCCGCGCACCGACCAGACGCGCACCACGGAACCGCCGACGGCGTCCGTCTCCCCCCGGAGCATTCGAGCACCATAGATCGTCGACCGGTGTCGGCCGACCCACCCGCCCTCGGGCGGCGCCGCGCCGAAGACCGCGAACTGAACCGATACCCCGACGCCGGGCCCGGGCTTCCCCTTGCGCGACCAGCTCCTGGAGTGCGAGTCTGCATCGCGAACAACCTGTTCGCAAGCTGAACATCCGTGAGACAGGACGTCCACATGTTCCGTGAGCTGCTCCAGTCCTCCGACCGGCCGGTCGTAGGCACCTTCGTCAAGATCCCGGCGCTGGAGGTGGCGGAGATCCTCGGCGAGGCCGGCTTCGACTTCGTCGTCATCGACACCGAGCACGCGCTGCTCTCGGTCCGCGACGTCTACTCCCTCGTGGTCGTGTACTCCCGGATGGGAGTCGCACCGCTGGTCCGGATCACCGACCACGGCTACGGCGACGCGCAGCGCTACCTGGACGCGGGCGCCGCCGGCATCCTCGTGCCGCACGTCTCGAACGCCGGACAGGCCGGCGCCGCCATGCGCCAGTACCTGTTCCCGCCCGAGGGCACCCGCGGGATGGGGTACGCCTCCCGCGCCGGGCTGTGGGGCAGCCTCCCCGGCGGCCCCGCCGAGTACGTCCGCGCCGGGCAGGAGGACGTCGCCCGGATCGCCATGATCGAGGAGCGGGAGTCGGTCGACGACCTCGCGGGGATCCTGGCCGCCCCGGGCGTCGACGCGGTGTTCATCGGCCCCGGCGACCTGTCCCTGTCCATGGGGGAGCCCACCGGCTCACCCGCCGTGCACGACGCGGTCACCAAGTGCATCGCGACGGCCGTCGAGGCCGGCGTGCCGGTCGGGACCGTCGTACAGGGCGAGGACCAGATCCGGCTGCGCGCAGAGCAGGGCTGCCGGTTCCTCCTCGTCGGGAACGACACCGGGATGTTCGGCGCGGCCGCCCGGCGGATCACGTCGACGACCCGCTCCGCGCTCGCCGCGCCACCCGCAGACGAGGAGGACTGACCACCCATGGCCTACGCGAAGGACGACCCGCGCTCGGCACTGGCCGCGCCCAGCAGGGCATCGGAGCCGGCAGCCGACGGTATCGCCGCTCCCCAGTTCCTCGACTTCTCCGTGCTCCCGCCCGACGTCGCGTCGGCGGCCGGCAGCGACCAGTGGATCGTCCGGGGCCAGAACTTCGTGCTGATCTACACGGAGCCGGCGGCTGGTGACCTCATCTGGAAGTCCGAGCTGCGGTCCGAGCAGGTGGTGCTGCTGGTCGATGCGACGAGTGCCATCAGCGGCACGACCGGAACCGACGGCACCCACGACGTGACCGGTCCCGCGCTCGTGGTGGTGCCGCCGGGGGAGAGCGCGATCACGAGCACCGGCACCGGCCCGGTCGTCTCGCTGCTGCAGGCCGACGAGGCCGAGTGGGCCGCGAAGGCGTCCAACGCCGCGGCGTACGAGACCCCGCACCCGCACGTCGCGCCACTCGAACCCTGGCCCGAGCCCGTGGACGGCTACCGGTGGCGGACCTACCTCATGTCCGACGTGCCGGACGACCCGAAGCGCTTCGGGCGGATCTTCCGCACCCGCTCCTTCATGGTCAACTTCTTGCCGCCGAAGTCCGGGCCCCGCGACCTGTCCGCGATGTCGCCACACTTCCACGAGGACTTCGAGCAGGCCAGCCTGGTGGTGGCGGGAACGTACATCCACCACATCCAGACTCCGTGGGGCACCGACGGCCGGCAATGGCGCCCGGAGGACCACGCCCGGGTGGGCAGCCCGTCGCTGACGATCATCCCGCCGCCGACGATCCACACGTCCCAGGGCATCGGCTGGCGGACCAACCACCTCATCGACATCTTCGCCGGCCCGCGCCACGACTTCTCGGCGCGTCCGGGGTGGGTCCTCAACGCCGACGAGTACCCGAGCCCCGTCGAATGATCCTCCGGTCGTGACGGGATCTCGTCACGGCAAGTCCGCAGTGCCCCCATGGCCAAGCTGTCTTCAGCGTTGAAGGAGACTTGTCATGCCCGAGAGCACTTCCGACCCGAGCGCGGTCACGCGGCGGCGGCGGGCGGTTCTGAGCGCGTGGGCAGGCTTCGCCGTCGACTCGTACTCGATCTACATCGCGTCGTCGGTGCTGTTGCCCGCGCTCGTGTACTTCCAGGGCGACATGTCGCCGGAGACCAAGTCGATCTTCGCGGGCATGACGCTCGCTGCGACCCTGCTCGGGCGGCCGCTCGGCGGCCTGATCTTCGGGCACTTCGCGGACCGGCTCGGGCGCAGGCGCGTCGGTGCCGTCACGATCTACGGGTTCGGCACGATCTCGCTGCTCATCGCCTGCCTGCCGGGCGCGGAGCTGATCGGGCCGATCCCGGCGACGACCCTGCTGCTCGCTCTCCGCTTCGTGGAGGGCATCTTCCTGGGCGGCGAGTACACCGCCGCCACCCCCATGGCCCTCGAGTACGCCCCGCCGCATCGCCGGGGTCTCATCGGCGCGGTGATCCAGTGCGCGGCGAGCGGTGGGCCGCTCCTCGTGGCGGTAGCGATGGCGCTGACGCTCATGGTCGCGCCCAGCGGCGGTCTCGACTCGCCCTACGTGCAGTGGGGCTGGCGGCTGCCGTTCATCCTCGGCTTCGTCCTGTCGTTCCTGGTCGCCTGGTTCCTGCGCCGCCGGGTGGAGGAGTCGCCGATCCAGGAGGAAGCGGTCGCCCAGGCCGGTGAGCGGGCGAAGTCGCCGGTGCGGATGATCCTGCGGGGCGGGCCGGGCCGGGCGTTCATCCAGGCGTGGGTGACGATGACGGGCCTCTTCTTCATCGTCACCGTGACCACCAGCGTCCTGAACCAGTTCCTGCTCCAGAACGAGGGCTACACCCCGGCGGACCTCGCCAACACCCAGCTGGTCATCCCGGTCTGCATGGCGTCGTACATCTTCTTCGGGTGGCTCTCCGACCACATCGGCCGCAAGCCCGCGCTCTACATCGGCGGCGCGCTCCAGCTGACGCTGTACCCCGTGGTGATCACGCTGGTCGGATCCGGGTCGGTCCGCGGGTGGTGGAACCTCACCCTGCTCGCGGTGGCGGCGCACTGCCTCACCGTCGCCCCGTTCGGCGTGCTGCCCGCGTACATCAACGAGCGGTTCGCGACCATCGTCCGATCCACCGGGTGGGGCGTGGCCTACGGGACCGCGGTGATCATCCCGTCCTTCTTCTCCTACTACATGATCTGGCTCAGCGCCCTCGTGCCGTTCGTCCACACCGCGGGCGTCCTCGCCGCGTTCGGCGCGATCCTCATCCTCGTCGCCACGGTCTGCGGTCCCGAGACGCGCGGGATCGACCTGCGCAAGGCCGGCGAGGACGCGGAGCGGGAGCCCGCAGCGCCACCCGTCGAGGTCGCGGCCCCGCCATCCCTCACCCCGGCGAAGGAGCAGGCGTGACGCCGCTGAACCCGTGCGATCGACCGAAGGGGAGTTCCTCATGACCCAGACAGCTTCCGGCCTGTGGGACGAGACGCTCGACGCCGACCGGTTCGTGCCCGATCCCGAGGCCGACGGGTTGCTCGTCGGCGGCGTCGACCTGCACACGCACCCCGGCCCGAGCCCCTTCCCCCGTCGGATGTCGATCCTGGACGCCGCCACCGACGCGGCGACCGTCGGTTTCCGGGCGATCGTCTGCAAGTCCCACCACCACAGCATGCAGACCGACATCCTCGCGCTGGAGCCGGCCGGGCTGGCCGAGACCGGCGTCCAGGTGTTCGGGGGCATCGCGCTGAACCGGACCGTCGGCGGGCTCAACCCGTACGCGGTGGAGCTCGCGCTGCGGATGGGCGGGCGCGTGGTCTGGTTCCCGACCATCTCCTCCACGGCGCACCTCGAGTTCCACCGGCACCACAACCACAGCGGCTTCCCCGTCTCCGGCATCCCGCTGCGCGACAACGAGCCGATCAGCGTGGTCGGCGACGACGGCAGGCTCGTCCCGGAGGCGCAGGACATCCTGTCCGTCATCGCGGGCGAGTCGGCGATCCTCAACTGCGGGCACCTGCCCGCCGACGAGATCGACGTGCTGGTGCCGGCCGCCGTAGCGGCCGGGGTCGAGCGGATCGTCGTCAGCCACCCCGACTTCATCGTCGGGGCGGCTCCCGAACGGGTCGGGGAGTGGTGCCGCCGCGGCGCCGCCGTCGAGCACTGCCTGGCCATGGTGGCCAGGCCCGCCGACGGCTCGCCGGTCGAGAAGATCGCGGGCTTCCTCCGCGAGGCGGGCGTCGGCCACACGCTCTTCTCGTCCGACCTGGGCCAGAAGAACAACCCGCTGCCGGTCACCGCGTACCGGCGGATGGTGCGCAGCCTGCTGGACGCGGGCACCGCAACCGACGACATCAGGGCGATGGTGGGGGGCAACGCGGCGCAGCTGCTGTTCCCTTGACCTGGGTATAGTCGCCGGACCGCACCCGGAGGAGGACGGTTGACCAGCGGCTCGGGCGGCACCGGCGACATCCAGGCGGTGCAGCGCGTCGGGCAGCTGCTGGCCCTGTTCACACTCGACCGGCCCCGGCTCACGGTGGCCGAGGCGGCCTCCCTCGTCGGGCTGAACCGCAGCACCGTCAGCCGCTACTTCGGCTCCCTCGTCCTCGCGGGCGTCCTTGAGCGCTCCCGCGAGGAGCAGGCGGCCTACGAACCCGGCCCGCTGCTGCTGCAGCTCGGCGCGGTGGCGCAGGGCCAGCGCCGGGTGCTCGACCTGGCGCCGAGCCACATGCGCCGCCTCTCCCGCGAGACCGGGCTGACCGTGGTGCTCTCGCTGTGGGGATCGGCGGGGCCGGTGGTCTCGCTCGTCAGCGAGGTCGGCACCGGCCCGATCCTGGTCACCGTGCGCGTCGGCACCACCCTCGACATGGACTCGGCCCAGGGCCACCTCTTCCTGCACTTCTCCGAGGACCACGAGGCGCTCGCCAAGTACTGGGGCAGCCTGGACCCCGTCAAGCGCCGCCGCGTGGAGGCCGAGGTGGCCGACGCCGGCGAGCGTGGCCTGTCCACCGTCAGCGCACCCGTCGGCATGGCGGTCCTGGCCGCACCGGTGTTCGACGACCACGGCATCGCCGCCACCATCGCCGCGGTCGGAGGGCAGCCCGACGACACGGAGATCGCCACCGCGCTGCGGCGGGCGGCGTTCCGGATCACGGCTGAGATGGGTGGCACCGAGGTGTGGCGCTCGCTGATCCCCGGTGGCGCAGACGATGTCGTGGAGTCGGTGGAGGCCTCGTAGCGCGGGCTCGCCGCTGCGAGCGCACGAGCTGTAGTCCCGCGGGGTCCGCTAGGACACCGGCCGCGCAGTCCCGGCCCGCGCCACCGGATGACGCCTCGGGAGTTGAGTCGTTCAAGAGTCTGGGCCAGGGTGGGACGCGGTGCCAATGACGCCGGACTTCGAGCAGGTGTTGCGCGGGGCCGCAGTGCGGACGACGCGGCCTCGGCTCGCACGAGCATCCGCACCCGGACCCGATCTCGATCATCGGCCTCGTCCGGGACGACCTCGGCGAGATCACCTGTTCGACCCCTCCGATGACCACGGCTTCGCCGTCTACGAGGCCGAGGGCATCTACCGGGGCCGACGCCCCGAGCGTGTCGCGGCACTCGAGAAGGCGAGATAGGAGATGGCGGACGTGACCGAGAGCATCAGCGAGTCCGAGAACCCGGCGATTCCCTCCCCGACTCCCCAGGTGACCCGGCCGAGGACCAACCGGGACTGGTGGCCCAACCAGCTGGACCTGCAGGTTCTCCACCAGCACTCGCCCCGGGCCAACCCGATGGGCGAGGACTTCGACTACCGCGAGGAGTTCGAGTCCCTCGACGTCGATGCGCTCAGGCGCGACCTCGTGGAGGTGATGCGGACGTCGCAGGACTGGTGGCCCGCCGACTACGGCCACTACGGGCCGCTCTTCATCCGGATGAGCTGGCACGCGGCGGGGACCTACCGCATCCACGACGGCCGGGGCGGCGGCGGCCAGGGCGCGCAGCGCTTCGCCCCGCTCAACAGCTGGCCCGACAACGCGAGCCTCGACAAGGCGCGGCGGCTGCTCTGGCCGGTCAAGGAGAAGTACGGCCGCAAGATCTCCTGGGCCGACCTGCTGGTCCTCGCCGGCAACGTGGCCATCGAGGACATGGGCCTGAAGACGTTCGGCTTCGCCTTCGGGCGGGAGGACATCTGGCAGGCCGAGGAGATCTTCTGGGGCCCGGAGGACACGTGGCTCGGGGACGAGCGGTACAGCGGCGAGCGGGAGCTCGCCGAACCGTTCGGCGCCGTGCAGCTGGGCCTGATCTACGTGAACCCGGAGGGGCCGAACGGCAACCCCGACCCCGTCGCGTCGGCGCGCGACATCCGCGACACGTTCGGCCGGATGGCGATGAACGACGAGGAGACGGTCGCGCTCATCGTCGGCGGCCACACGTTCGGCAAGTGCCACGGCGCGGTCGACCCGCAGTACATCGGCCCGGAACCGGAGGCCTGCCCGGTCGAGCACCAGGGGCTCGGCTGGAAGAACAGGGTCGGTACCGGCGCCGGCCCCCACGCGATGACCAGCGGGCTCGAGGGCGCCTGGACGAACGAGCCGACCCGGTGGGACAACGGGTACCTGGACAACCTCTACGGGTACGACTGGGAGCTGACGCGCAGCCCCGCGGGTGCGCACCAGTGGACCCCCAAGAACCCCGAGGCCCAGGGCACCGTGCCCGACGCCCACGACCCGTCGAAGCGCCACGCGCCGATGATGCTGACGTCGGACATCGCGCTGAAGGTCGACCCGGTCTACGGGCCGATCACGAAGCGGTTCCACGAGAACCCCGACCAGCTCGCCGACGCGTTCGCCAAGGCCTGGTACAAGCTGCTGCACCGCGACATGGGCCCGGTCTCGCGCTACCTGGGCCCGTGGGTGCCGGAGCCCCAGCTGTGGCAGGACCCGGTCCCGCCGGTGGACCACGAGCTGGTCGCGGACGCGGAGATAGCGGAGCTGA
This sequence comes from Pseudonocardia cypriaca, assembly GCF_006717045.1. Taxonomy (NCBI): domain Bacteria; kingdom Bacillati; phylum Actinomycetota; class Actinomycetes; order Pseudonocardiales; family Pseudonocardiaceae; genus Pseudonocardia; species Pseudonocardia cypriaca. The sequence goes on along the minus strand of NZ_VFPH01000002.1, from coordinate 81,745 downwards.
AGGAGAAGGTGCTCGCTTCCGGGCTGTCGGTCTCCCAGCTCGTCTCGACCGCGTGGGCGTCGGCGGCCACCTTCCGCGGCACCGACAAGCGCGGCGGGGCCAACGGAGCCCGCATCCGCCTCGCGCCGCAGAAGGACTGGGAGGTCAACAACCCGGACGAGCTGGGCAAGGTGCTGCAGACCCTCGAGCAGGTCCAGCGGGACTTCAACGTCTCGCAGACCGCGAAGAAGGTCTCGCTGGCCGACCTGATCGTCCTGGCCGGCTGCGCCGCGGTGGAGAAGGCGGCCCGGGACGCCGGGCACGACGTCACGGTCCCGTTCGCACCGGGACGCACCGACGCCTCGCAGGAGCAGACCGACGTCGACACGTTCGCCGTGCTCGAACCGACGGCCGACGGGTTCCGCAACTACCTGCGGGTCGGGGAGAAGCTGCCGCCGGAGACCCTGCTGGTGGACCGCGCCTACATGCTGAACCTGAGCGCTCCGGAGATGACGGTGCTCGTCGGTGGCATGCGGGCGCTGAACGCCAACTTCGAGCAGAGCAGCCACGGCGTCTTCACCGACCGGCCGGAGACCCTGAACAACGACTTCTTCCGCAACCTACTCGACATGCGGACCGAGTGGAAGGTCTCCGACACCGAGAACGTGTACGAGGGCCGCGACCGCGCCACCGGCGAGCCCCGGTGGACCGCCACGGCCGCCGACCTCGTCTTCGGCTCGAACTCGCAGCTGCGGGCCATCGCCGAGGTCTACGCCTGCGCCGACGCGAAGGAGAAGTTCGTGCGTGACTTCGTGGCGGCCTGGGACAAGGTGATGAACCTGGACCGGTTCGACCTCGCCTGAGCCGCATGATCGGGTCGGCCACGGCGGCCGACCCGATCATGGGTGTCAAGGGACGGGCAGGACGTCCCGGATCCCGCCGCCAACGGTGGTGCGCAGGTCCACCGCGCCGTCGGCGCGCAGTATGCAGAGCGCCAGTCCGTCCTTGATCGTGCAGCGCGCACCCGAACCGGTGGAGCCCGGCTGTGGCGTCGTCGCGATCTCGACCCGGTCGACCAAGGGCCCGACGGTCAGGAGCGCGACGACCAGGCCGTCGCGGCGCAGCGAGGTGACGATCCTGGCCTCCGAGGTCTCGACCGGGGAGAGGTCGCCTGCGGCGGCGATGGGTCCTCCGCCCGGGCCGGCGTAGCAGACCGCGGCCTGCGCGTCGGTCACGCGGCCGACGACTGCGGCCGGCGCACCTGCGATCGGATCCTGGTCCAGGACCATCTCGTCGGGCTTGCCTGTTCGCTGCGCCGCGGACCCGAGCTGGTCCATGAGGCAGGCACTCAGCCCTGCGTGCTGCTCCGCCCTCCGCATGGCCGCCTGGACCTCTTCCGGCGACGGCTCCGGCTCCGGCCGGTCCCGCACCTGGATCGGGGGGCTTTCGAGCTCGGGCGGCGGCCCGTCGAACGACCCGGGCACGACGATCCGCTGCGCCCATCCTCCCGGGGCGTAGGGACTGAGGCTGATGATCTGCACCGGCTCCGCCGACGTCTCGGTGCTCCCCCCGGAGAGGCCCACCTCGACCGCGATCCGGTGCGGGTTGAACAGGATGATCTGGAACCCGAACGGGGCGATCTCGACGGCGCCCGCCGGCCGGCCTCCGACCATGCTGACGGACACGTTGGTGTCGTCCGTGTGGCAGGCGAACGAGCCGTCGATCACCAGAACGGTGCCCGGATCGTCCCTTCTCATCATGTCGTTGGGCATGGGCAGCACGTCGGTGATGCGCCATTCAGCGGGCGGTGGGTACTGCCCGCGGAGCTCGGACCCGTTCACCGCCGCGACGCAGCGGCCGAGCGCCTCGGCGACTGCGGGGTCGCCCTGCGGAGCGGGGTTCTCCTGCTGAGCGGCGGGTTCACCGACGCCGCTCAGGGCGACCGTCGTCGTGAGCGCGAGCGTCGCCACCACGGCGAGCACCGCCGCGACGAGGGGAGCGAGGCGCCGCCGCGGCGCCCGCGTCCCGGCGAGGACGTTCCGCAGGACGCGCTCGCGCACCTCGTCCGGCAGCGGCGGGGCGGGCGGGAGCTGCAGCTCGTTCATCGGACCTCCTCGGGCACGACGGTGCGCAGGGTCGCGCGGGCACGGTGGACGCGGGAGCGCAGCGTCGCCTCGGGCACCCCGAGGACCTCCGCCGCCTCCGCGTAGGGGACGTCGCCGACCAGGCACAGCGCCACGGCCTCGCGCTGCGCGGCCGGCAGCTCGGCGACCGCGGCTAGCACCTGGTGGGCGCGGCGGCGGTCGTCGAGCGAGGTCACGACGGTGTCGGAGTGGTCGTCGACGTGCGGGGCCGGACCGATCCGGCGCAGGAGCCGGTGCCTGCGGTGGGTGCGCCGCCATTCCGTGCGCGCCTCGTTGCCGGCCACCGCGAACAGCCACGCCCGCAGGGAGCCCGCGGCGAGCTGCACCTCTGCGCGCCGCCGCCAGGTGGTCAGGAACGTCGCGGCGAGGACGTCCTCGGCCGCCGTGGGGGAGCCGGTCAGGCGGTGCGCGTGGCGCCACACGGGGTCGGCGTGGCGGTGGTACAGCGCGGCGAACGCGTCGGAGTCGCCGTCGCGCGCCGCCGCCCACAGCGCGACGTCCTCGCCCGGCCGCGCGGTCGCGGCCGGTGCCCCCTCACTGGTCGTCATACCGGATCATTGCCGGCACCGGCCGCCGCGTTGCACGGCGGGCGCTACGGATCAGACGATCAGCGCGCGTCCCCGAACGTCACGGTGACCTGCTCGTACCCGAGCGAGCGTGCCAGCGACGTCAGCATGTTGCGGGTGTTGGTCTCGGCGCGGGCGGCGAGGTCGCTCTGCCGGGCCGACTCGTCCAGCTTCCGCGCCGCGAGCCGGTACAGCTCCTCGTCGCGGACCGGGTTGTTGTTGATGACGCCCGCGAGCCGCTCGACGATGCCCCGATCGCGGCCGACGATGCGGGTCGCCGTCGGGTCGAGGGTGGCCGGGGCCAGCCGCGCGGGCGGCAGCGCGAACGCGACGGCGGTGTGGTCGGCGGACGTGGTCACCCGGTCCGGCCCGAGGCCGGAGAGGTCGACCAGCGCGTCCACCTGACCGGTGGCGAACAGCGTGGTGCGCTCGCCGCTGATCAGCGCGGGCACGTGCGGGGTGTCGCGTTCGATGTCCACGAGCACCTGGAACGTGCCGGTGGCGGCGTGGTACTCGGAGATGTCGGTCAGCGCGGCCATCAGCGGGGCCGGGCCCCGGTCGACGGTCTGCGGCGTGAACGTCGCGGACAAGGCCGGTAGCAGCCCCGCGAACTGGGCTCCGATCGGCAGGGCGATCGCCAGGGCGGCGATCACCGCGAGGAGCTTGAGCGGAGAGCGGCGACGCCGCCGCCGGCCGGTCCACGCCCTGGTGTCGGGCTCGAGCAGTTGGTGCGCCATGTGTGAATCCCCGGGTTCGAGCTCGTGTCCCCGTGGAGAACACGCCCCGTGACCGGCCCGTGTCAAGGGGTACGGCCCAGATCCCGCGAAACCCGGAACCCGCGCCACCGCGCGCTGAGGCCCTGCCCGGCGAGCGAGCGGCTGCGGCCGTCGCGGATCGGGAGCATCGTCCAGATCCCGATCCCGATGCGGACGTGTTCGGGGACGAAGGTGCCGAGGGCCCGGTACACGGTGTGCCCGTCGACCCGCCACGTGGCGGTCGCGCTGCTCCGGTCGAGGGTGATCTCGCAGGTGCGGAGCCGGCTGAAGTCGTCGTCGAAGTCCTCGTACGGCGACTCGACGACGTGGTAGAAGGGATCGCTCGCCCCCCACGAGCCGAGCAGCTCGTGCAGCGCGAGCACCCGCGTGGAGGTGCCGCAGACGGCGAACACGCGCTTGCTGGCCTCGAAGTCGAAGACGTGGAAGGCGGCCAGCCCGCGCCGGTAGTCGTGCGGGGCACCGCCGACGTTCTCGACCGCCATCTCCGCTGCGAACGTCACGGGCCGGTCGGGCGGCACCTCGAAGCGGCCGGTGGAGAAGACCAGGTACTTGGGGCTGTCGGCGGGCTGGAAGGTGTCGTGCGCCAGCGAGAACCGGGGGATCGCCACCCGCAGCTCGCCGGCGTCCACGGTCACCTCCGCGGCGGGGTCCACCGGCACGTGGTCGCCGCCCGTGGGGAGCGGCAGGCGCGCGTGGGTCCAGCGTGCGGGATCGAGGTCCGGCCCGGTGAGCTCGTCGTAGATGACGAGCCCGTCGTGCGCCGTCGTCATGATCTTCTCCCCTCCGTCGTGGGCTCTCGACAGGAAGACCCCTGGCGGCAGGCGGATGTGACGCGACCGGTCAGGGTTCCCACCGGGCGTGCAGGGTCTGCGGCTTGCGGAACACCAGGCCCGACGGCGCGGACGGGTGCTGCTCGTCGAGTGCGAGGCCGGGCAGCTCGACGAGGAGGGTGCGGACCCCGATCAGCGTCTCCAGCCTGGCCAGGTCCATCGCGAGGCAGACGTGGGGGCCGTGGGCGAACGCGAGGTGCTGGCGGGCGTTGCTCCGGCGTACGTCGAACGCGTCCGGGTCCGGGAACGTCGCCGGGTCGCGGTTGGCCCCGGCGAGCGAGACGGTCACCGGGTCGCCGCGCCGGATCGCAGCGCCCGCCACGACCACGTCGCGGGTCGCGTACCGGTCGACGACGGCGGCCGCCGGTTCGAGCCGCAGCGACTCCTCGACCGCGTTCGGCAGCAGGTCGAGGTCGTTCCGCACGGCGGCGAGCTGATCGGGCTCGCGGAGCAGGTGCCGGAGCAGGTTGAGGATCATGCCTTCGGTGGTCTCGATGCCGCCGAACAGCAGGACGGCGGCGTTGGACACCGCCTCCTCCCGGCCGAGACCGCCTGCCACGGCCTCGGCGAGCAGCGAGCCGTTCCCGTCGACACCGGCGAGCACGTGCTCGGCGAGCGACTCGAACGCCGCGGTCGCTTCGGCGGGCACCGGGCAGCCGGCCGTCACGTCCGACACGGCGGCGACGAACGTCGAGTACCACCCCAGGACCGTCCTGGTGTCGATGCCCGGCATGCCCAGCGTGTCGGCGACGACGCGCACCGCGAGCGGTCCGGCGAAGCTCGCGCGCAGCTCGGCACGGCCCGCCGGCCGGATCCCGGCCACCAGGTCGGTCGCGAGGCCGGTGACCGGCTGTGTGAAGCGCCGCGCCACCTGCGCGGGCCGGAACGGGCCCGCGAACGGCCTGCGCGCCGCGCTGTGCGCTGGCCCGTCCAGCGACAGCATGCTCGGGCCCACCACCTGCGCGGTGGAGAAGCGGGGGTCGTCCACGGTGAACGTCCGCGCGTCGCGCAGCACCCGCAGCGCGGCGTCCCGGCTGGTCACGAGCCAGCAGCCGAGCGCGGGAACCCACGCGACCGGCGCGGTGGCGCGGAGCCTGGCGAGCGCGGGATGCGGGTCGGCGGTGAGCTCGGTGATGTCCACGGTGACTTCCACGGTCACCTCGTGCGCCTGCGCTTGCCGAACACCGTGACGAACATGTAGTCCTTGCCGGCAGCGTGGGGGGAGAAGAAGTCGACCACCTCGTCGTCGTACGACGTCGAGCCCACCGCGCCGAGCCCGAGGGCGTGCGTGCCGAGGTGCAGCTTGCCGGCGTGCAGGGCGCCTTCCAGCTGGGCGAGGCGGTAGCCGCGGTCGCCGTACCGCTCGAGGATCGACGGCAGGTGCGCGAGGTAGTAGAGGTTGACGTGCGCGTCGCCCGCGTACTGCTGCCTCGCCGCGATCCGGGCGGCGTCCTCGCGGAACGTGCCCGCGCGGAGGAGCTCGACCGCGTTCCGGTCGGGGTGGTGGAGGTAGACGCCCGGGGTGAGCCCCTCGACGGCGTTGACGATCAGGTAGAGGTCGGTGAGTGGCGCGCCCGGCGTCAGGACGTCCGAGGCCACGCCCCGGGTGGAACGGTCCAGCAGCGTGGAGAACGCCTCGAAGGGGATCTCCACGCCGGTGTCGTAGTTCCGCGTGGAGCGGCGGCGCAGGATGAGCTGCTCCACGGGCCGCGGATCGAGCTGGTCGGCCGGGAGGGGGCGCAGCTCCGTCAGCTCACCGACCGGTTCCGCCGCCGGTCGGTGCCACCGGCGCGCCCGCCACGCGGCGGCATCCGCTCCCGTCGGCAGGGACGAGGCGCGGTGCATGTCGGTGATCGTGTGGAAGGTGACCTCCGCGGGCGAGAGCCGCCGCGTGGGGAGGTCGAGCGGCCCCGGTTCCCGAGCGGGCGGCGGTGCGGTGCCGGCGTGGCCGAGCGCCGCGAGCGCGACCGTGGACTCGCGCAGCCCGTCGACGTCGAGCACCTCGTTCACGGCCGTGTCGGCGTAGGCGAACACGAGCCGGGCCGGGACGCGGGCCGACGCCGCGACCGCGAGGATGTGCGAGAGCGAGGTGCCGGCGTCCCAGTACGCGTGCCGGTAGGCGCGCTCGCGGTAGCGCCACGCGTTGCGCCAGAACGTGCTGGTCATCGCCAGCACGACCGGGGCGGAGGCGATCGACGGCTCGTTCCCGGTGGCATCCGCGAGGGCGGCGCGGAAGTCCCCGGCGCGCAGCAGGCGCAGGCTGTGGTCGAAGGCGGAGTAGTGGTAGACGCCCGCGTCGAGGTCGGGGAGGTCGGCGCAGACGAAGTACAGCTCGAGGTGGTACTGCGCGCCCGTGCCACCCGCCGTGCGGAACTGGTGGACGCGGCCATCGGGGCTGGTCCAGCTGCGGTCGAGCGCGCCGTTCGTCAGCAGGCCGAGCCGCCCGAGCAGCGCGCGGTCGGGGACGGCGTCCGATGGTTCCGCGCCGGTTCCGGCGATCGCTTCGAGCGCGGGCCGCCCCGCATCGGGCAGGTCACGGGTCAGCTCCAGCGGCGGCGGTCCCTCGTAGACCTTGTACAGGAACGGCTTGATGTCCCAGTCCTTCTGCCAGATCGCGGCGGTACGCGCGGCCGGGTCACCGATGCCGATGCGTTCGTCGCCCGTGTCGCCCGGGCCCGTGTCGCTCAGCGGGTAGTACTTGGTGAGGTCGTGGAACGTCCGGGCTGGGTGGCTGTCGTTCACCCACCCAGTCTGCCGCCGTCCGGGCTACGACCCGGCAGGTTGCCCCGGTGGCATCGACGGAGTGTCCGGCTTGGCCGGTTGCGGCGGCGCGGACGGTCGTCCGAGGCCGGTGCACATGGGCGGCTCCTTGGTGAGCGGCAAGGGAAGGCACATGCCTAACCTGCGCTTTCTCGAGATCGCAACGCGATCAGCGCGAACTGGACACTCGAGTTGCGCTGTGTGGACAGAGCGGCGCATTACTCACGGAGAGTGACGCCGGTGACCCACGGACGGCCCTATGGCAACGGGGAGAGGCGACCTACCGTCATCGAACCCACGTTCCTACGGCCATTCGGGGGCGAGAGCGTGTATCCGGAGCAGCCGCGTCGCGTCAAGGTGGACACCACCGACCCCGACGAGGCGCACGACTACCTGCGAGCCACGTACGTGGATCACAAAGTGAGCCTGGACGGCAGCATCGAGCGGTTCCGGTTCCGCCACGAGCTCACCGACGGCGGCCGGTTCTTCGTGGCCCGCTACGAGCACTCGATGAACTGCGAGGTGAACACGGAGCCGTTCGGCTTCCTGCTGATGGGGCAGGTGTTCCGCGGACGGCTGCGGATGTCGACCGGGCGCGATGAGCTCAGCCCCGGGCACGGCGAGCCGTTCGTCCTGGACCCGGCGGCACCGATGTGCATCCGCTGGGAGGATTTCCGCGCAGGGCTGGTCAAGCTCGATCTGAGCGTCGTCGACCGGGTGGCCGAGGAGATCACCGGAGGACACGGCGGGCCGGTGCGGTTCTCGCTCGCGCGGGCCGTGTCGCCGGCGCGGGCCGCGAACTGGCAGGCCCTTGTCCGCTACTTCAGCCGCGAGTTCTGCCGCAACGAGGCCGCGTACAGCAGCCCGCTGATCCACGCGCAGACGATGCGGCTGCTGGCCGCCACCGCGCTGGAGACGTTCCCGAACGCGACCTTGGACGCCGAGCGCGGCCCGTCCGGGGAGACCGCCGCGCCGAGCGCGGTGCGCCGCGCCACGGCGTTCATCGACGACCACGCCGGCGAACCGATCGGGCTGGCGGAGATCGCCGCCGCGGCGCGGCTCTCCCCGCGTGCCGTTCAGGACGCCTTCCGCCGCCACCTGGACACGACGCCGATGACCCACCTGCGCCGGGTACGGCTGCGGCGCGCGCAGCAGGAGCTGCGCACCGCCGACCCCGGTTCCGGGACGACGGTCGCCGGCGTCGCATCGCGGTGGGGGTTCGCCCACCACGGCCGGTTCGCGGCGAGCTACCGGCGCGAGTTCGGCCGCACCCCGGCCCAGGACCTGCACACCTGAGGGGTCAGCGACCGTCCCGGCCCGACACGTCGTCGCGCAGGTCGAGCCATGCGACCTGCTCGGGCGTCAACCGGACGGTCGAGGCCTCCGCCGAGGAGCGGGTCTCGTCGACCGTGCGCGGCCCGATCAGCGCGAACGTCGGGAAGGGCTGCGCGAGGACGTAGGCCAGGGCGATGGCGGTGGGTGCGACGCCCAGCTCGGCAGCGAGCGCCCGGGCACGGGCGAGCCGCTCGAAGTTGCCGTCGCTGTAGTAGCAGCGAACCAGCTCCGGGTCGGAGTGGTCCTCCGGTGCCGCGCGGCCGGTGAAGAACCCGCGCGCCTGCGACGACCACGGGAAGAGCGGCGTGCCGGTGCGCTCGAACCACTCGCGGTCGGCGTCGTCGGTGACGTGCTCGCAGCCCGCCCACGGCACGTCGAGCGCACGCGCGAGCCCGAAGTGGTTGCTCACGGCGGCGAAGCCCCGCTTCCCGTGGGAAGCCGCGTACGCGTTGGCCTCCTCGATCCGCGCGATGCTCCAGTTGGAGCCGCCGAAGACCCCGATGCGGCCGGCGTCGACGTGCTCGTTGAGCACGTCCACGAACTCACCGACGGGCACGTCCGGGTTGTCGCGGTGCAGGAAGTAGACGTCGACGTGGTCGGTCTGCAGGCGCTCGAGGCTCGCGGTCAGCTGGCTGGTGACCGACGGCGGGTCGCAGTGCGGGGTGTGGGCGCCCTTCCCGATGACGACCACCTCGTCGCGGACCCCGCGGTCGGCCATCCACTGCCCGAGGAGACGCTCCATCAGCCCGTCGGCGTAGTGGTGGGCGGTGTCGAACGCGTTGCCTCCACGCGCGACGAAGTCGTCGAACATCGTGGCCGCGTGCGACTGCGTCCGCTGGTTGTCGCAGCCCATCACGAGGCGGGAGATATCCCGGTCGACGCCGGCGACCCGGCCGGTGGGCAGTGGTGTGCTGGGAGCGATCACCGCCTCATCCTGCACCGATCATCCCGCGATCTCAGCTGTGAGCCCGAACTCGGCGAGCACGGCCGCCGCCCGCTGGTGCTCGCCGAGCGCACGGAGGTCCTCGGCGAGAGCGCGGGCGTTGGCGATCGTGCCGGGGTGCCGGTCGCCGAGGACGCGGCGGCGCCGGGCGAGGGTGTCCTCGTCGAGCTCGAGGGCGCGCTGGTGCTCGCCCAGCGCGTGGTGATCGGCGGCGAGGTTGTTCGCGGAGTTGAGCGTGTTGGGGTGGTTGTCGCCCAGGATGCGGCGGCGCCGGGCGAGCGTCTCCTCGTCGAGCTCGCGGGCGCGCTGGTGCTCGCCGAGCTCCCGGAGGTCGATGGCCAGGTTGTGGCCGTTGGCCATGGTGTCCGGGTGGTCGTCGCCGAGGATGCGGCTGCGGCGGGCGAGGGAGTCCTCGTCGAGCTCGCGCGCCTTCTGGAACTCGCCGAGCGCGCGGAGGTCGGTGCCGAGGAAGTGGGCGGACTCCAGCGTCTGGATGTCGTCGCCGCCCAGGACGCGGCGGCGCCCGAGGAAGGCGAGCTCGTCGAGCTCGCGGGCCCGCTGGAAGTCGCCCATGGCCCGGTAGTCCTCGGCGAGCGCGGTGGCGTTGGCCAGGGTGCCGAGGTGGTCGTCGCCGAGGACGCGGCGGCGGCGCTCGAGTGTCTCCTCGTCGAGCTCGCGGGCCCGCTGGTGCTCGCCCAGCTCGCGGAGATCGGCGGCGAGGTTGTTCGCGGTGGCGAGGGTGTGCGGGTGGTCGGGACCGAGGACCCGGCGGCGGCGCTCGAAGGTGTCCTCGTCGAGCTCGCGGGCCTGCTGGTGTTGGCCACGCGCGCCCAGTTCGACGGCGCGGTTGTGAGCGTCGGCGAGGGTGTCGGGATGGTCGTCGCCGAGGGAGGGGCGGCGGTTGAAGGACCAGGGCACGTGGGACCTCTGCAGTGTTGAAGATGATCAGGCGGTTGCTGGCCCCGATCGTGGCAGGCGCGGGCGCCGGAGGCGAGAGGGGCCCGCGTACCGGTCGCTCTCGGGAGGGTCGCACGTCCTGCGCTACGTGTCCCGTGCGTCGTAGGCGGCCTGCGCGGCGGTGATCCGGTGGACGTGGACCTCCGCCCAGTCGCCGATGACGGCGATCGGCTCGATCAGCGAGCGGCCCAGGTCGGTGAGGGTGTACTCGACCCGTGGCGGGACCTCAGCGAAGACCTCGCGGGTGACCAGGCCGTCGCGTTCCATCCGGCGGAGGGTCTGGGTGAGCACCTTGGGTGCGACGCGACCGATGTGGCCGCGCAGGTCGGTGAACCGCCTCGGACCGTCGCTCAGCAGGAGGACGACGAGCACCGTCCACTTGTCGCCTATCCGGTCGAGCACCAGCCGCGTGGGGCAGTCCGGGTCGAACAGGTCGCCTTCGTAGGCGTCGGTCCGCTCGGCACGCAGGCGGTCGACGAGCTGCGGCAACGCATTGGTAACCACGAGGTACTTATAGCACGTTGAAGTACTCGGTAACCGATGGATAGCTTGGCCGCGACCACGACGAAGGGAAGGGACGAGGATGAGGATCGCGGTTTACGGCGCGACGGGAATGATCGGCAGGCGAGTGGCGGCCGAGGCGGTGGAGCGGGGGCACGAGGTCACCGGCATCGCGCGGTCCGGCGGTGAGGTACCGGCCGGCGTCATCGCGGTGCAGGGCGACGCGGGCGACACCGCCTTCGCCAAGCGCGTCGCGGGCGAGGCGGACGTCGTCGTGTCGGCGATCGGTCCGAGCCGCACCGGTGGCGATCCACGCGAGTACCTCGCGCAGGTGCGCAACCTGGTCGAGACGCTCGGCGACGCGCGGCTGGTCGTCGTCGGCGGCGCAGGCTCGCTGCTCGTGGACGGAACGCGGCTGGTCGACCTTCCGCACTTCCCCGAGATCTACCGCCCGGAGGCGCTCGTCGTCGCCGAGGCGCTCGACCACCTCCGCGGGCTCGGCGACGGCGTCGACTGGACGTTCGTGTCGCCGGCCCCGCAGATCGCACCGGGTGAGCGCACCGGCTCCTACCAGGTCGGCACCGACCACCCGGTGGGCGAGGCGATCTCCGCCGAGGACTTCGCGGTGGCGCTGCTCGACGAGATCGAGCAGCCCACCCACCGCCGCACGCGGTTCACGGTGGCGAACTGAGGACACTCACATCGGCAGCTGCTCGATCATGTCGTCGATCGGGCGGCGCGGGGTGGGGCGCAACGGGGTGCCGAGTGGCGCCCAGCCGATGCGGAGCACGAGCTGCGGGACCGCGGTGCCACCGAGCACGTCGTCCCGGACCTCCCGCCTCCTCGAAGCGATCTCGAAGGGCCGGCTGAGCGGGCATGTCGCGAGGCCGAGCTCGGTGGCGTGCAGCAGCACCGCGCTGAGCGCCTCACCGGCCCGGAGCTGGGAGAGGGAGTCGTCGGATCCGGTGGCCAGCACCGCCAGGAGGGCGCCATCGGGTTCTCCGTCCGACGGCTGCTCGATCAGGCCGTCGCCGAACCGCCGGGTCGTCCCGCCACCGCTCGCGGCCAGGTAGGAGACGCTCGCCTCCTGGACCTCGGCCGTGTCCCGGATGACGTCGGCCAGCCGCTCGCGGGCCCGGGCTTCCGTCACGGGCCGGAGCAGGGCGCCCTGCGCGGCGGCGCGCTCGCCCAGGTCGTCGATGAACGTGGCGGGCACCTCCCAGCCGGTGTAGCGGCGGCGGTCGGTTCGCCTGCGCAGGATGGCGGCGGCGAGGGCGAGGTCGGTGTCGTCGGCGAGGCGGGGGTGCAGCTGCAGGGCGGCCAGGTGCTTCGGCTCGTCGGGGTTCGGCATGCGGTGGGCCGAGCTGGCGAGTCCCACGGCCGCGAGCGCCACGCGCGCGTGGTGCAGCGCGGCCCCGCAGCTCACGATCAGGTCGCGGGCCTGTGCGTCGGTGGTGGGTAGCCATCGCGAGAGGTCCGCGTAGAGGTGGACCGCGTGCGGACCGACCACCCAGCGCCACGGCTGGCTGTTGTGCACCGAGGGCGCGGCGGCGGCGAGCGCGAGCGCGCTTCGCACGGTGCGCTGGTCGATGCGGTTGTTGGTGGTGGTCATCGCTGCTCCTCGTCGGGGACGGGCGGGGCGCGCGGGGCAGCGCTTTCCCGACACCCGCAAGCCTGCCGCCGGCCGGCGTCGGGCAGCAGCGGCCGGTGGTCCCGCGCCGGGAGGGTCCCTCGGCCCGTCCGGACCGGGACCCCCGACTCAGCCGCCGTTCTCCTTGCGCAGGCCGGCGGCGTAGACGGCGGCCTCGGTGCGGCGGGTGAACCCGAGCTTGTGCAGCAGGGAGGAGACGTAGTTCTTGACGGTCTTCTCGGCGAGGAAGAGCTCGGCGCCGATCTGGCGGTTGGTGAGGCCGTCCGCGATCAGGCTGAGGATGCGCCGCTCCTGGGGGCTGAGGGAGGCGTAGCGCGGATCGGAGGGCTCGTCGCCCTTGCGGAGGCGTTCGAGCACCACCGCGGTGGCCCTCGGGTCGAGCAGGGAGCCGCCCTCGGCGATGGTGCGCACGGCGCCGACGAGGTCGACGCCGGTGACCTGCTTCAGGAGGTAGCCCGCGGCGCCCGCCATGATCGCGCCGAAGAGCGCCTCGTCGTCGGAGTACGACGTGAGCATGAGGCAGGCGGGCGGCGGGGACACGGCCGAGCGGATGTCCCGGCAGACGCTCACCCCGTCGCCGTCGGGGAGCCGGACGTCGAGGATCGCGACGTCGGGCCGGAGCGCGGGGATGCGGGCGACGGCCTGAGCCGCCGTGGCGGCCTCGCCGACGACCGTGATGTCGCCTGCAGCCTCGAGGAGCTGCGCGATACCCCTGCGGACGATCTCGTGGTCGTCCAGCAGGAACACGGTGATGGGCACGTCGTCTCCTCGTCCGCGGTGGTGGTCAGCCGTCTCGGCTCGGTACGACGAGCAGTCTGCGCCCGCTGAGCCGCTGCAGGGGGATGGCGATCGTGTGCGCGGTGCTCTGGTGGGCCCAAGGAGCCGGAATCCGCTCGGCGAGGTCGGCCAGCCGCTCAGGCACGACCACCTCGTAGGCCTGGCCGACGCCGAGCACCGTCCACCCGGTCCGCGTGTCGGGATCGATGCGGTCCACCTGGAACGCCACCACCGCGTTCCGGGTGGCGACGGCCAGCTTGCTGCCGCCGGCGGTCCGGAAGACGATCTCCTCCTCGTCGAGGAGGTAGGTGACGGGCTGGGCGGCCGGGAGGGCCGCCTCGGTGAACACGACCCGCCCGATCTCGTGACCGGCGAGCAGACGGAGGCACTCGGCCTCGTCGAGCTCGACCAGCTCGACGACCGCCGCTCCGTCCGCTGCGGCTGTCACAGGCTGTCCCCCGTTCGATGCGCAGCCATCGACGATCCGCCCGCCCCGACTGTTCCGACAGGGCCGAAAGTCCCCTCCGTCCCGGCGATGATCCCGGGCGCTCAGGGCAGTTCGGAGACGTCGGCGCGGAACTGCATCGCCCGGTACGGCCAGCCCGTCGCGGTGTTCCACTGGCTCACGACGAGGTGCAGCTCCTCCAGCGTCGAGCCGGGCAGCACGTACCCGCCGTAGAGCTGCGCGACGTGCCCGCACGTGTGGTCCTCGTGGCCCCAGTCGCAGCCGCGCAGCACGGTGGCCAGTGGCGCGCGGTGCAGGTCGGCGGTCGGCCCGTCCAGCACCCGGACGTCGATGCAGTAGCGGCCGGCGTCGAACGCCGAGAGCAGCCAGCGACCCTCGGGTACCCGGCGCAGCGACAGCTCCCCGAACCGGCCGGGCAGCACGACGGTGGGCGGGTTCCCCCAGCCCCAGCGGTCGTCGGCGATGCCCCAGGTCTGCCAGGCGTCCGGGTCGGTCAGCTCCGGCTCGGGCACCCGGTGCAGGAGCAGGCCGTGTTCCCGCTGGAATCCCGTGGTCATGGCGTACACCCAGCCGTCGGTGCCGCGCTCCCACGTGAGCATCTGGAAGAGCCCGCCGTGGAGGTCGGCGGGCCAGCGGGTGCCGGTGGGCCGCCACGTGCGGCCGCCGTCGCGGGAGCGGTGCAGCTCCGTCCAGCGCACGTTCCCCAGCTCGCGGCACACCATCACGTGCAGGTACATGTCGTCCCCCACCGTGATCACGTCGGTGGGGAGGACGGTCGTGACGCGCCGTAGCCGCAGCCCGTGGCGGCGCCAACCGTGGTGGATGTAGCGCACCACCTGGCGGGCGGCGCCGGGGCGCCCGGCAGCACCGGTCCAGCGCAGCCCCCTCGGGACGCTCGCCGCCTCGCCGAAGAGCACGACGGGGGACCGCCAGCCGGGCCCACCGACGCCGGCCTGCCGGAACGTGTCCCCGAACACCGACACCAGGTGCCCCTGCGGCGCGGTCGTCGTGGTGCCCAGGTCGGTACCGCCGACGCCGAACCGGTCGGTGATGCCGGGCCCGGTGAGATCGGCGATCTTGGTGGCGAGCCGCACCGTCACACCACCATCTTGCCTGGTCCTGCCCACACCTGAGGTGTTCGTCTGCCTAGAGTGACCGCCATGGCAGAGCTCGCCCCGCGCCGTCTGATCCTGACGCTGTACGGGCTGTACGCGCGCGACGAGCACAACTGGATGTCCGTCGGTTCCGTGGTGCGGCTGATGGGGGACCTCGGCGTCGACTCCGCCGGCGTCCGGTCGTCGATCTCGCGGCTCAAGCGGCGCGGCGTGCTCGTGTCGATGAAGTCGGACCGAGCCGCCGGTTACGCGCTCTCGGAGAGCGCGCTCGAGGTGCTCCGCGAGGGCGACACCCGGATCTTCGGCCGGCGGCAGGCCGCCGCATCGGACGGATTCGTGCTCGTGGTGTTCTCCATCCCGGAGTCGGAGCGGGAGAAGCGCCACACGCTGCGCACCACCCTCTCGGACCTGGGGTTCGGCACGGCCGCGCCCGGCGTCTGGGTCGCACCCGGCCATCTGCGGGACGAGGTCGGCAGCACGCTGCGGCGACGCGGGCTCTCCTCATACGTCGACCTGTTCACCGCCCACCACGAGGGATTCAGCGCGCTCCCCGAGCAGGTGGCGCGCTGGTGGGACCTCGACGGCATCAACGCCCACTACGCGGAGTTCCTCGCCCAGTTCTCCGACGCGCAGGCCCGCTGGAAGCGCTCCGAGAACGCCCCCCGCACCGCGTTCGAGATCTACGTCCCGATGCTGACGGTCTGGCGGCGCCTGCCCTACCTCGACCCGGGCCTTCCGCTCGACCTGCTGCCCGCGGGCTGGAACGGGGGCCGCGCGGCGGACCTGTTCGGCGACCTCGACGCGCTCCTGCGGGCCCCGGCGCGCGAGCACGCGCTGACCGCGATCCACGGCTAGCAGCGATCAAGGGCGGATGGTCGCGGTTGAAGATCGACTGACGACCCTTTGCCCTTGATCTGCAGAAGGAGGTTCGTGCCGACCGCCGATCATGGCTGTGGGTGCGTTCCGCGGAACGCAATCAGGTGCCGTGGTGGTGCCGTTGTGGTGCGACCGTTCCGGTGGGCGCGCCGTCCCCGGCTCGGGCCTCGCGGCCCCACATGAGCTGCACCCGTGCAGCTGATGTCCCATTCCTGCTGATCAGGCCCTTCGGGCGGGCGCCTGGCCCCTGGGTTGGTCGTGCCTGACCATGCGGGAACTGGCTGGAGATGAGGGTCGGGACCACCGCAGGTTGCGTGGCACCCGACCGCGGTGGTCTCGTCCCTGACCGCCGTGCCCTCAAGTCGGGGACGCCCGTCCACGCAACCACAGAATTCGGTAGTTGACCCAACCCAGCCACCCCCACAGCCGAAGGGATCGACGGGATCCGGGGGAAGACGCGAGAGGCTGGCTACGGGGGAGCGCCGGGAGGCCCGAGCCGGGAACGGCGCGCCCACCGGCGGTTTCCTGACCAGGTCGATCCGACGGGAACTGATCGACACATGAACGGCAAGATCGCGAGTAGCGGTTGTCCATGGCTGCCGCCACAGCCATGGGCAACCGATACAGCGGATCATGGTCGGGACCACCACCGGGCGGGCCCGGTGACAGCCTGTTGATCATGACAGTGCTACTCGAGAACGGCGACACCCTGGATCTCGACGAGCGCCGCCTCGTCCCAGAGCCGGGCGACCCCGATGCCGGCCATGGCCGGGTACTCGGTGCCGACGAGGCGCCGCCAGATCTTCCCGATCTCGCGCCGGTTGGCGAGGTAGCCGTCCATGTCGACGATGTAGATCGTGACGGTGGCGAGGTCGTCGCCGGAGCCGCCGGCGGCCCTCAGTGCCAGCAGGAGGTTGAGCAGGGCCTGTTCGAACTGCGTGACGATGTCGTCCCCGACGATCGCCCCCGACCGGTCGATCGCGGTCTGTCCGGCGAGGTAGACGGTGCGGGGCCGGTCGGTGGCGACGGCGTGGCTGAACCCGCGCGGCGCGGCGAGGAGCGGCGGGTTGATGCGCTCGAACGTCATGACTGAACAGCACCTCCGTCCACGTTGATGCCCTGTCCGTTGATCGCACCGTTCTGCACGCAGGAGAGTACGGCGGCGGCGACCTCGTCGGGCTGGACCAGGCGGTGGATCGGCTGCCGCCGTTCGAGCGCGGTCCTGGCGTCGTCCGTGGAGATGCCCATCCGGTCGGCGATGGCGGCCACGGTCGCGTCGGTCATGGGTGTGTCGACGTAGCCGGGGCACACGGCGTTGGCGGTTACCCCGTCCCGGGCCACCTCGTCGGCCACGGCGCGGACCAGCCCGAGCACGCCGTGCTTGCTGGCCGTGTACGCGCCGACCTGGCGCTCGCCGCGCTTCGCGACCACGGACGCGATCACGACGATGCGGCCGCGGCGCGCCTCGAGCATCGGGGGGAGCGCGCGGCGGATGCACCGGAAGGGCGCGGTCAGGTTCGAGTCGATCATCTGCTGCCACTGCTCGTCGGTGGTCTGCGTGATCGGCGCGGCGAGGGAGGCGCCGGCGCTCGCGACGAGCACCTCCGCCCACCCCCACGCCTCCTCGACGGTGGTGAAGAGCGCCTCGACCTGCTCGGGCACGGTGAGGTCGGCCGCGACGCTCATCGTCGGGCCGCTGATCGCAGCGGCCGCCTCGTCGAGCTTGGCGGCGTCGCGGCCGACGAGGACCGTGCGGTAGCCGGCCTCGGAGAGCCGCCGCGCCGTGGCCAGGCCGATGCCCTGCCCCGCGCCCGTGACGATCGCGACCGCCACTACCGGCCCTTCCACTCCGGCTTGCGCCTGGCGTTGAACGCCGCGTGGAACTCGGCGTGGTCGTCGGTGGTCATGAGCAGCGCCTGGGTCATCGCGTCGAGCTCGATCGCCGCCGAGAGCGGCATGTCGAGCTCGCGGGTCAGCAGCGACTTCGTCTGCGCGAACGCGAGCGTCGGGCCGGACGCGAGCCGGGCCGCGAGGGCGGCCACGGCGTCGTCGAGCTCCTCGTCCGGAACCAGCTCCGACACGAGCCCGTACCGGTCGGCGGTAGTGGCGTCGATCGTGTCGCCGAGCATGAGCAGCTGCGTGGCCCGCCCGAGCCCGACCACGCGGGGGAGCAGGTAGGCCGCGCCCATGTCGCCACCGGAGAGCCCGACCTTGGTGAACAGGAACGCGAACCGCCCGGAGGTGCCGACGATCCGGAAGTCCGCGGCGAGGGCGATCACCGCGCCGGCACCCGCGGCGATGCCCTGGATCTTCACGATGATCGGGACCGGGCACTCGCGCATCGCCCGGATGACGTCGCCGGTCATCTTCGTGAAGCGCATCAGGTCGGCCGCCCGCATCTTCAGCAGCTCACCGATGATCTCGTTGACGTCGCCGCCGCCGCAGAAGCCGCGGCCCTCGCCCTGGATCACCAGCACCTTGACGCCGTCGCGGTGGGGCAGCTCGGCCAGCAGGTCGCGCAGGTCGGAGTACGACTCGAACGTGAGCGGGTTGAGCTTCTCCGGGCGGTTGAGGGTGACCGTGGCGACCGGCCCGTCGATGGTGAAGTCGAAGTGGGACCAGTCCGTGGTCAGCGGCGCCGAGGCGCGGAAGCGGCTCACCGGTCGGCCCTCCTGAGGATCTCGCGGGCGATGATCGTGCGCTGCACCTCGGTGGCGCCTTCGTAGATGCGGGGCGCCCGGACGTCACGGTAGAGGTGTTCGAGCAGGTGTCCACGCTGCAGCGCCCGGGCGCCGTGCAGCTGCACGCAGCGGTCGACGATGCGTCCCGCCGCCTCGGTGGCGAACAGCTTGGCCATCGCCGCGGACCGGGTGACGGTGCTGCGGTCGGCGCCCGCGTCGTAGGCGCGGGCGGCGGCGTGGACGAGCAGGCGCGCGGCCTCGAGGTCGGTGGCCATGTCGGCGATCGCGTGGGCCACCGCCTGCTGGGCCGACAGCGGCCCGCCGTACGCCTCGCGGGTGGTGACGTGCGCGACGGTGGCGTCGAGCGCGGCCTGCGCCATCCCCACCGCGAACGCGCCGACGCTGGGCCGGAACAGGTCGAGCGTGCGCATGGCGACGCGGAACCCGGCGTCGACCTCGCCGAGCACGTCGTCCCGGTCGACCCGCACACCGTCGAAGGTGAGGCGGCCGATCGGGTGCGGCGAGAGCATGTCGAGGTGCTCGCCGGACAGGCCGGGGGAGTCGCCTGCCACGGCGAAGGCGGTGACGCCCCGCGCTCCGGCATCCGAGGTGCGGGCGAACACGGTGTAGACGTCGGCGTCGGGGGCGTTGGAGATCCAGAGCTTCTCCCCGGTGAGTCGCCAGCCGTCACCGTCGGGCTCGGCGCGCAGCGACAGCGCAGCGGCGTCGGACCCGGCGCCCGGCTCCGTGAGCGCGAAGGCCGCGACGACGTCGCCCTTCACCACCCCCGGGATCCAGCGGTCGACGGCGGCGGCCGTGCCCGACTGCAGGATCGGGTAGCTGCCCAGCCCCTGCAGGGCGAGCGCGGTCTCGGCCTCGGGGGAGACCGCGGCGATGGTCTCCCGCAGCAGGCACAGCTGCATCGCCGCGGCGTCACGGGGCGGTTCGTCGGGTCGGCCGCCGTACAGGTCCCTGAGCAGTCCCAGCTCGCCCATCGCGGACACGAGCGGGCGGTTGACCCGGCCGTCGTCGCGGGCGAGCGGGACGAGGTGCTCGGTCGCGAGCGTGCGGACGCGAGCGGTGTAGGCGACCTGCTCCATCCCGGCATCGTATGTCGTATTGACAACGGCCGTCAAATAAACAATATACTGGCGATCGTGCGCATCGCAGTCATCGGTGGAGGCCCCGGCGGCCTGTACTTCGCGGCGCTGGCCAAGCAGCTCGGCTCCGTGCAGGGGGTCGACCACGAGATCACCGTGTGGGAGCGCAACGCCGCCGACGACACGTTCGGCTTCGGCGTCGTGTTCTCCGACGAGACGCTGGGCGGCATCGAGCACGCCGACCCGGTGGTGCACGCGGCGATGGAGCGGGAGTTCGCGCGCTGGGACGACATCGACGTCCACTTCCGCGGGCAGACGATCACCAGCGGTGGCCACGGCTTCGCCGCGATGGGCCGCAAGCGCCTGCTCGAGATACTCCAGGAACGCTGCCGGGAGCTCGGCGTCGACGTGCGCTTCTCCACCGAGGCGCCCGAAGTGGAGCAGCTCCGGCGTGATCACGACCTCGTGGTGGCGAGCGACGGGCTCAACTCGGCGGTGCGCACCGAGTACGCCGACCACTTCCGCCCGAGCCTCGACGTCCGCCGCTGCCGCTACATGTGGCTGGGCACCGACACGGTCTTCGAGGCCTTCACCTTCGACGTCCGCGAGACCGAGCACGGCGTCATGCAGATGCACGGCTACCCGTTCGACGCGAACGGCAGCACGTTCATCGTCGAGATGCACGACGACGTGTGGCGCCGAGCCGGCTTCCACGAGTCGGCGGCGCTCGCCCTCGTGCCCGGCGAGTCCGACGTGCGCTCGGTCGAGGCGGTGAGCGAGATCTTCGCCGACGTCCTGGCCGGCGGGCGGGTGCTCGCCAACAACTCCAAGTGGATCAGCTTCACCACCGTGCGCAACGAGCGCTGGTGCCACGACAACGTGGTGCTGCTCGGCGACGCCGCGCACACCGCCCACTTCTCGATCGGCTCGGGCACGAAGCTGGCCATGGAGGACGCGCTGGCGCTCGCGGCCTGCCTGCACGAGGTCCCCGACGTCCCCACGGCGCTCGTCGCCTACGAGGCCGAGCGCAAGCCGGTCGTCGAGTCGACCCAGCGTGCCGCGCAGGCGAGCCTGGAGTGGTTCGAGAACCTCGGGCAGTACGTCCACCAGCCGCCGCTGCAGTTCGCCTTCAACATCCTCACCCGCAGCCGCCGGGTCACCTACGACAACCTGCGGCTGCGCGACCCCGAGTTCGTCGCCCGCGTGGACGCCTGGTTCGCCGACGGCGCGCAGCCGCGGCCGCCGATGTTCCACCCGTTCCGCCTCGGTGAGCTGGAGCTGGCCAACCGCGTCGTCGTCTCCCCGATGGACATGTACGTCGCCGTGGACGGCATGCCGACCGACTTCCACCTGGTCCACCTCGGCGGCAAGGCGCTCGGCGGCGCAGGCCTGGTCATGACCGAGATGGTGTGCGTCTCGCCGGAGGGCCGCATCACGCCCGGCTGCACGGGCATCTGGACCGACGAGCAGGCGGCGGCCTGGCGGCGCATCACCGGGTTCGTCCACTCCTCGTCGCAGGCGAAGATCGGCCTGCAGCTCGGCCACTCCGGCCCCAAGGGTTCGACGAAGTTGATGTGGGAGGGCATCGACCAGCCCCTCGAGTCGGGCAACTGGCCCGTCGTCGGCCCGTCGGCGCGCCCCTACCGCGAAGGCGTCAACCAGGTGCCCAAGGAACTCGACCGCGCGGGCATGGACGCGATCGTCGCCGAGTTCGTCGCCGCCACGGAGCGGGGTGCGCGCGCCGGCTTCGACCTCGTCGAGCTGCACTGCGCGCACGGCTACCTGCTGTCGTCGTTCCTGTCGCCGGTCACCAACCGCCGGACCGACGAGTACGGCGGGCCGATCGAGCACCGGCTGCGGTTCCCCCTCGAGGTCTTCACCGCGATGCGCGAGGTGTGGCCGGCGGACAAGCCCATGACCGTCCGGATCTCCGCGACCGACTGGGTGGAGGGCGGCATCACCCTCGACGACACCCTCGCCGTCGTGCGCGCCTTCGAGCAGGCGGGGGCCGCGGCCATCGACGTGTCCACCGGGCAGGTCACCCCGGACGAGCGGCCGGCCTTCGGCCGCTCGTACCAGACGCCGTTCGCCGACGCGATCCGCAACGTGCTGAAGGTCCCCACGATCGCGGTGGGCGTCATCTCGTCGCCCGACGACGTGAACACGATCATCCTGTCCGGCCGCGCCGACCTGTGCGCCGTGGGCCGCGCCCACCTCTACGACCCGAACTGGACGCTGCACGCCGCGGTCGAGCAGGACTACGACGGGCCGGGCGCGGCGTGGCCCCCGCCCTGGCGGGCGGGGCGGCGCAAGCCCCAGACCGGGCGCAGCGACGGGCCGAAGCCGCGGCTGGAGCTCATCCGGCGGCCGGCGTCGGACGGGCACCAGCGGTGGCGGCCGGCGTCCGCCTTGCGCTGAAGCGGGGATCACCCCGCATGATGCGGGTATGAGCCGCGATGTCGCGCAGGTGTCGCTGACCGCCGCGCTGGAGGGCTGGCGCCCCGGGCCGGTCGAGACGACCAGACGGGTCGATCCCTGGTTCGCCGACGCCTTCGCGGACCTCCTCGACGCCCCGCGACCCGCGCAGCTGCCGCCGCTCTGGCACTGGTTCGTACTCCTGGACCACCCCGCGGGCTCGAACACCGGCGCCGACGGGCACCCGGCCGACGCGCCGTTCCTCCCGCCCATCCCCGGGCGGCGCCGCATGTTCGCCGGCGGCCGCCTCCGCCAGGACGCTCCGATCCCGCTGGGCAGCGAGCTGTCGAGCCGCGCAGGCGTCAGCGACGTCCGGGTGAAGACCGGCCGCACCGGCGAGATGGCGTTCGTGACCGTCCGGAACGAGCTGTTCGTCGACGGCTTGCCGGTCGGGGTCGAGGAGCAGGACGTCGTCTACCGCTCCGAGCCGCCGGGTACCCCGCCGCGCAGACTCCCGCCGCCGGAGACCGGGGGCGCGGATCCCGAGGGGGAGTGGCGGGCGGAGCTCGACACCGACCCGGTGCTGCTGTTCCGGTTCAGCGCCCTGACCTACAACGGGCACCGCATCCACTACGACCAGCCGTACGCCACGCGGGACGAGGGCTATCCGGGGCTCGTGGTGCACGGCCCGCTGCTGGCGCTGCTCGCGCTGGAGCTCCCGCGCCGCCATGCGCCCGACCGTGCGGTCCGGTCCTTCGAGTACCGGCTGGTCCGGCCCGCGTTCGCCCCTGCGCGGATCGTGGGCGCCGGGCGCGTGCGTGGATCGGAGGTCGACGTCGTGGTCGCTGCCCGGGGCGCCGGCCCGTCCCTCACTGCGAAGGTCGGTCTCGAATGACGCCGCCGCTGCAGGGGATCACCGTCGTCAGCCTGGAGCAGGCGGTGGCCGCCCCGTTCGCCACCCGCCAGCTCGCCGACCTCGGAGCGCGGGTCATCAAGATCGAGCGGCCCGACGGCGGCGACTTCGCCCGCGGCTACGACGAGTCCGTCCACGGCAACTCCAGCTACTTCGTGTGGCTCAACCGCTCGAAGGAGTCGCTGACGCTCGACGTGAAGTCCGCGGACGGCCGGGCGGTGCTCGGTGAGCTGCTGGACCGGGCCGACGTGCTGGTGCAGAACCTCGGACCGGGTGCTGCCGGCCGGCTCGGCGTCGACGCGGCGAGCCTCGCTCGGTCGCACCCGCGCGTCATCCCCTGCACGGTGTCGGGGTGGGGCACGGACGGTCCGTGGGCCGGCCGCAAGGCCTACGACCTGCTCGTGCAGGCCGAGACCGGCGTGCTCGCGCTCACCGGCACGTCCGAGCACACCGCACGGGTCGGCATCTCCATCGCCGACATCGCCGCCGGCATGTACGCCTACTCCGGGATCCTCACGGCCCTGCTGCGGCGCGCCACCACCGGCGAGGTCGCCGCCGTGGAGGTGTCGCTGTTCGAGGCACTGGCTGAGTGGATGGGATCCCCGGCCAACTACACCGCCTACGGCGGCCGCCAGCCCGCCCGGACCGGCTCCGACCACGCCACGATCGCGCCGTACGGGCCGGTCGCCACCGCCGACGGCGTCGTCGTCCTCGGGCTGCAGAACGACCGGGAGTGGCGCTCGCTGTGCGCCGTCGTGCTCGAAGACCCGGACCTCGCCGACGACCCGCGGTTCGTCACCAACTCGGCGCGGGTCGAGCACCGCGCCGAGCTGAACGCGCTCGTCGAGGCCAGGCTGGCGCACCTGGACACGGACGCGGCGTCGGCCCTGCTCGACAAGGCGGGGATCGCCAACGCCCGGCTGAACCAGGTGCGAGACTTCCTCGACCACCCGGTGCTCGCGGCGCGCGAGCGCTGGCAGCCCGTCGACGTGCCCGGCGGGACGATCAGCGCGCTCCGCCCGCCGGTCGACATCGCAGGCGTCGACCCGGTGATGGGCCCGGTCCCCGCGCTCGGCGCCCACACCGACGCGATCCTGCGCGAGCTCGGCCGCAGCGACCGGGAGATCGCTTCCCTCCGCGACCGCGGCCTCGTCTGAGAGGAACCCGATGAACACCGAGGAACGGGCGATCGTCGAGGTCGTGCGCGAGTTCGTCGACCACGAGGTCCGGCCCGTGGTCCGCGAGCTGGAGCACGCCAACACCTACCCCGAGAAGCTCGTCGAGCAGATGAAGGAGCTGGGGATCTACGGCCTGGCCGTGCCCGAGCCGTGGGGCGAGGTGGCGGTGTCCATGCCCTGCTACGCGCTGGTCACCGCCGAGCTGGCCAGGGGCTGGATGAGCCTGGCGGGGGCGATGGGCGGGCACACGGTCGTCGCGAAGCTGCTCGTCGCGTACGGCACGGAGGAGCAGCAGGGCCGCTACCTGCCGCGGATGGCCACCGGCGAGATCCGGGCGACGATGGCGCTCACCGAGCCGGGTGGCGGTTCGGACCTCCAGGCGATGACGACGAACGCCCGTCGCGACGGCGACTCCTACGTCGTCAACGGGGCGAAGACCTGGATCAGCAACGCGCGCCGATCGCAGCTGATCGCGCTCCTGTGCAAGACCGACCCGACCACGGAGCCGAAGCACCGGGGCGTGTCGATCCTGCTGGTCGAGCACGGGCCGGGGCTCACCGTCTCGCCGGACCTGCCCAAGCTCGGCTACAAGGGCGTGGAAGCGTGCGAGCTGGTGTTCGACGACATGCGAGTCCCCACCGACGCGCTGCTGGGCGGGGTGGAGGGCCGCGGGTTCGCGCAGATGATGAAGGGCCTGGAGACCGGCCGGATCCAGGTGGCGTCGCGGGCCCTCGGCGTGGCGCAGGCCGCCTTCGACGACGCGCTGCGCTACGCCCAGGAGCGGGAGAGCTTCGGCAAGCCGATCTGGCAGCACCAGTCGATCGGCAACTACCTCGCCGACATGGCCACCAAGATCACCGCGGCCCGGCAGCTGATCCTGCACGCCGCCGAGCGGTTCGAGGCGGGCGAGCGCAGCGACATGGAGGCCGGGATGGCGAAGCTGTTCGCCTCCGAGGTGGCGATGGAGGTGGCGCTGAACGCGGTGCGCATCCACGGCGGCTACGGCTACTCCACCGAGTACGACGTCGAGCGCTACTTCCGCGACGCCCCGCTGATGATCGTGGGCGAGGGCACGAACGAGATCCAGCGCAACGTCATCGCTGCCCAGCTGGTGAAGCGGGGTGGGTTGGGGAGGGCGTAGCGCGTGCCGAAGGTGCCCTGCGTTCCGCGGTGGAGGACGACTGTGTGGCCTGACACGCCGGGTCATGGGGTCAGGTCTCCTGGCTCAAGGCGTGCCTTTCCCGGGGCCTCCTGGCGGCGCCGCGCATTGTGCGGGGCCGCCCCTCACAGCTCAAGGGCGCTGCGCGTCGCTTCGCGATCGCTTCGCGACCCTTGACCTGCGAGCCTCTGCGACCCCTGAGGGCAAGCTTCGCGGGCCGGCCCGAGGGCCTGCCCTCCTTGGTGCGCGGCGCCGCCAGGAGGCCGGTGTCACTGATATCCCTTGGCTCTCCCGCCCCCGGCCGCTGATCAAGGGGAGAAGGTCGCTGGTTGATCTTCGTCGGCGACCATCAGCCCTTGGTCAGCGCCATCCGGGCGGGTTGCCGGCGCCTCGGGTGACGCTGATCGCTGGGAGTGGTGCGAGGGCGACAGATCTGTCGCTTCCGCACCACTTGCGGTGATCACGGTGGGCATGATCGCCTGGAGTGGTTGGAGGACGTCAGATCCGTCGCTCTCCCACCGCTTGCGGCGATCACCGGCCGCCGAGGCAGACCGATACGTGAGACCGGCCTTCGGTGGCGCCGCGCGCCGAAGGGGCTGGCCGTGGGCCTGCCCGCGAAGCGGGCCCTTCAGGGGTCGTAGAGGCTCGCGGGTCAAGGGGCGCGAAGCGCTCGCGAAGCGACGCGGAGCGCCCTTGAGGCGTGAGGGGCGGCCCCACAGGATGCGCGGCGCCACTGAAGGCCTGGTGGAGGTCGACCTGGACGAGCGTGGGCAACCGAAGGCCTGGTGAGGGGCGGTCCGGATGGGCGCGGCGCCATGGAAGGGCCTGGTGAGGGGTGGCCCTGGACGGTGGCGCCGCCCCGTCGCTCGCGGTCCACGCCGCCCCACTCAGATCGTCGTGACGTTGGGTCTCGGACCCGTGCATGAGCCCCTCGTGCGCCACGTCGGCGTGTCACCGCCTGCGGCCGCGGGCACGACGGTCCGGCGTGGTTCGCCGACGCTCCGCGCTCAGGGCCTGTGCGCCGCCTGGTGGACGAGGCGCCGGACGCGGCGGGCCGTGGCGGCCACGCGCCCCGGCCGGACGTGGACGGTGTCCGGGGGGAGGCGTCGCGCGCGCAGGGCGGCCCGGGTGGCCGCGGCGTCGTACGGCTCGGCGAAGAAGCGCACCTCTGCGCGCGCGAGGTCGAGGAGGGCGAACCGGGCCCGCGGGACCGGCTCGCGCTCGCGGGACTGGCCGACCGAGCCCGGGTTGACCAGGTACGGCTCGTCCGCGGTCAGCGGCACGGTGGCCGAGCGCGGGGGTGCGTCGACCGGGAACGCGGTGCCGGTGTCCGCGCCGGTGAGCCACGGGCGGTGGGTGTGACCGAGTACGAGCAGCTGCCCCGCGGGGACCGGGCGCAGCAGCTCGGCGGCCCGTTCCTCCGTGCGGACGTACTCCTCGGGGTCGCCGGGCGACCCGTGGGCCACGGCGACGCCTGCGGCGGTCGCCGTGTACGGCAGATCGGCGAGGTAGGTGCGGACGTCTGGCCGCACGACGTCGCGGGTCCACGCGATCGTGCGGCGGGCGAGCCAACCCGCCCGCGTCACCGGCAGGGCGTCCAGGAGCATCAGCTCGTGGTTGCCCGCGACGCAGGTCGGCCCGAGCTCGGCGATCGTCTCGACGCACTCGTTGGGGTGCGGGCCGTAGCCGACGAGGTCACCGGCGCAGATCCAGGCGTCGACCCCCTCCGCCCGGAGCCGGGCGATCGCCGCCTGCAGCGCGAACAGGTTCGCGTGGACGTCGCTCAGAAGGCCGATCCGCATGTCTCAGTCTGCTGCTGGGGTCGGCGACCGGAAGGCCTTGCCCTTGACCCGGACAGCGGCCATGCCGAGCAGCGGCCCGGGGTCGTCCCACTTCCAGACGCCGGTGACCGGCCGCGTGCGCCACATCCAGGAGAGCCACTGGGTCATGGAGATCCCGTGGGCGCGGGCGGCGACGACGTCCTTGGGGTGCACCCAGTCCATGTGGGTGCGGGTCCTCGTGCTGTCCGGCCGGGGACGGCCGGTGAGGTCCGCGTACATGATCGCGGGGAGGTTGACGCCCGCTTGCGCGCCGGGATGCGCCCAGAGCGTCAGCCGCGCGTTGATCTCGAAAAGGTGCAGGCGGCCGTCGGGGCCGAGCTTGAAATCGATCTTCGCGACGCCACGTAGGTCCAATGCCCGGCAGACCTCCCGGCCGAGCCGCGTGACCTCCGGGTCATCAGTGATCGTCAAAGAGCTGGTGTGGCCGTACTCGACCGGAATGGTCCTGATCTTGCATCCGGTGAACTCGCCCGCGATCTCACCCTTGTCGTCGACGTAGACGTGGTAGCTGACGACCGCGGTCTCGGGTCCCGGAACGATCTCCTGGGCGATGGCCGGCTTGCTGAGGCAGCGGACCCGTGGCCAGAACTCGAGCAGCTCTTCCTTGGTCTCGATCCGGACCGCCTTGGCCGAGCTGCCCGCCGCGGTGACCCACGTGCGGTCGCGGGCCGTCGGCTTCACGATCAGCGGCAGCCCGAGGTCGAGCAGCTCGTCCGGGGGATTCTCCTGGCAGTGGTCCAGTACGACGGTCGGCGGCACCGGCAGCGCGTGCGCCTCGGCCAGCGCGGCGAACCTCGCCTTGTCCTCCATCGCCTCGACCAGTGCGGCGTCCGGTACGACGAAGCGGAACCCCTCGGCGAGCCGCTCGCGGTGCTGGGAGACGAACACCATGGACTGGTCCGAGCAGTACATGAGCACGGGCGGACTGGCCTGCTGCCGGGCGAACCGCACGAGGCGGTCGGCCAGCGCCTCGTCGTGCCGCTCGGCGGGCAGCATCCAGTCCCACGTCAGCACATTGCGCGCGTATCGGGACCAGCGGGCCGGGTCGCCGGTCGGGGTGACGACCCCGACCGGTATGCGCTCCATTGCGAGTGACCGGACGACCTCGATGACGCGTGCGCCCAGAACCAGTGCCATGGGCTTTTCTTCCACCCGTCGCTCCCCCCGCACTCACCACGAAAAGGACAACTCGCAGCAGCCCAGGAAAGGGCCTATCCGGACATTCCGGACCAAGATCCGGCGCTGTCGGAATTCGCTGTGGGGTTTATCCGGCGACGGGGTGGATCCGTTACTCGGCCCGATCGGGGAAGAAGAGCTCCCGAACCACGCGCGGCGCACTGAGTGCCGCAACGGTGTTGACGACCTGGTCGTGGTCCAGCTCGCGGGCCCGGCGGACCGCGTCGGCGAGCCCGGCGGGATCGCGTCCGCAGACGAAACCCGACACGCCATCGCGGACCAGCCCGCCCGTGTCGGCGCCCTCGGTGACCACCGCCGGCAGCCCGGCCGCCAACGCCTCCACCAGCACGCGCGGGAAGCCCTCGTAGCCCGCGTGGGAGGTCATCAGGAAGACCCCGGAGCGGCTGCGCGCCTCTGCGACGTCGGCGGCGGCGAGCTGGCCGCGCATCGTGATCCGCGCAGCGACGTCAGCCGGCTGCCCGGCGATCAGCGCCTCCACGGTGGGGCGCAGCGTGCCCGAACCGATCAGCTCGAGGGTCCACGGCACGTCCGGCTCGGCCTGTGCCAGCGCGGCGAAGGTGCGGACGGCCAGCTCGGGGTCCTTCGGCACCTCCAACCTGCCCACCCAGACCACCGCGGGCGGGGCGGGTTCCGCCGCGCGGGTGGTGATCGCGGGGTCGAACCACGTGGGCGCGGAGACCGTGCGCGGGTTCCAGCGGCGCACCTTCTCGGCGTAGGACGGGTTGAACACGATCACGCGTCGCGCCCGCCGCGCGATCGTCCGGTCCAGCCACTCGTGCAGCCGCCCGGTGAACCGCCAGAACGAGTCGGACGTCGGCCCGAGCAGGCCGCGCTCCTGGGTGTGGATGCAGTACACGAGCGGCCCGCGGAAGAGCACGCGGGTGAAGAGCCCGACGTCCACGCGGTGTGCCTGCACCGAAGCGGCCCGCGGGATGCGCTTCCGGTAGCGCAGGAGCCCGGCGACGAGCCGGGCCGAGTGCGGGACGTACCCCTTGGGGCGGGTGCTGTCGATCCGCGCGACGGGGAGGAACCAGACGTCGCGATCCCCGCGCCGCACGGTCTGCCACCGTCCCAGTGGGTCACCCGACCCCGAGTCGTCGACGCCGACCACCGCCAGCGTGACGCCGGGCGGCGCGTAGTCGAGCACCCCGCGCAGGCAGGTGACGATGCCGCCGATCGTCACGGTGCGGCGCGGGTCGTACTGCTGGACGATCAAGCGGTCGATCGTGCCGGCCTTCGGAATCGTGTCCCCCATCACGGGGGCCACAGTAGGGTGCGCGTCATGTCGCGGGTCAACGACGTCGGCGGGCAGTCCGGCTTCGGGCCGATCTCCGCCGAAGAGGACGAACCGCCGTTCCACGCCGACTGGGAGGCGCGGGTCTACGCGCTGAACGTGGCGATGCTGCGGCAGGGGGTCTACAACCTCGACCAGTTCCGGGACGCGATCGAGCGGATGCCGCCCGCCGAGTACCTCGCGGCGTCCTACTACGAGCGCTGGCTGCACGCCGTCGAGACCCTGACGGCGAACCATGACTGAACCCCGGTTCGCCGTCGGCGACCGCGTGCGCACGAGCACCGTGGACCCGCCCCACCACACCCGGCTGCCGCGCTACGCGCGTGGCCACGTCGGCGAGGTGGTGGACGTGCAGGGCACGTGGCCGCTCGCCGACGACCGGGCGCGGGGCCTCCCCGAGCCGCGGGTGGAGCCGGTGTACACGGTCCGCTTCCCGGCCGAGGATCTGTGGGGGCCACCCGGCGGGCACTGGGTGCACGTGGAGCTGTGGGAGTCCTACCTGGAGGTCGCGACATGAGCGGGCACCACTCGAGCTCGGAGATCGCCGTCCGGGTCCGCCGGCTCGAGGAGCGGCTGATCGGCGCCGGGCTGACCAGCGACGACCAGCTCGACGCCATCATCGGGCGGGTGTCGTCCGGTTCCCCCGCCAACGGCGCGCGGGCCGTGGCCCGCGCGTGGGTCGACCCGGCGTTCCGGGAGCGGCTCCTGGCCGACGGGAACCGGGGGCTCGAGGAGATCGGCCTCTCGATGAGCAGCGGGCCGCAACCGCAGCGCTTCACCGTCGTGGAGAACACCCCCACCAGGCACAACGTGCTCGTCTGCACGCTGTGCTCGTGCTACCCGATCGCGCTGCTGGGCCCCTCGCCGTCCTGGTACAAGAGCGAGGCGTACCGGGCGCGCGTCGTCCGAGAGCCACGGGCCGTGCTGGCGGAGTTCGGGCTGGAGCTGCCCGCCCACACCGAGATCGTCGTGCACGACACGAGCGCCGAGAGCCGGCACATGGTGCTCCCGATGCGCCCCGACGGCACCGACGGGCTGGGCGAGGCGGAGCTCGCCGCGCTCGTCACGAGGGAAGGGCTGATCGGCACCGCGGTGGTGTGATCGGTGCGGCTCCCCTCTGGGTTAAGGCCTTCTGTTTGTCGGTCCACACAACCGGTCGACGGGCAGCGCCGCCCGAGAACGAGTGCGTGAACCTTGCGGATCAGCCGCGAGCAGTACGCGACGGCCTCGCCGGTGACCCTGCTGTACTCCTCGCGCCGATCGGCTTGGACGCGACCTCGGTCCCGCTCCATGATCGCCAGTTCGGCGCGTTTCCGGCTGTTTTTGGTCGGTTTTCGCGCCGAAGCCGTGATCATGGTGGTGGGACCGAAGGCCTGCTCAACGAGCGCCGGGACGCGTTCAGCGGAACGCGGAGCGCCAGTCGCGTACCGGTATCCCCCACACCTTGCGCCGAAGATCACCACGCGTAACGCACGCGTAACCGAGCGGTAGCGGTCGCCGATCTACAGTCTGGCCATTCTCGACAACGTTGATCCCTTCATCGGGACCGCCGCGACCAGCCTTCCGCCCGCGAGCGGTCTCGCCGCCACGTGGTGGTGGCCGAAACCGCAGGTGGGAAACACCCATCCGGGTGCCACCTCGCCTCTCGGCATGGTGTCGGCCTGTGCCTACTCCGGGGCCTATCCCACGGGATACGGGCGCTACAGCAAGAACACGGAGGGCGTGCCCGAGGAGATGTTCGAGACGCTGCAGGCGTCCGGTTTCACGCATTTCCAGCAGTCCGGCACCGGCGCGATCCGCAAGTACTACAACTACATACGGGTCACGCCGATGGTGCAGCCCCTGGACGACCTGGGCGAGGCGTGGGCGCTGCACGACGAGATCGCGGCGCCCGGGTACTACGCCACCACCTTGGACACCGGCATCCACTGCGAGATCACGGTGGGCGAGAAGGTCGCCGTCCACCGCTACACGTTCCCGGAGAGCCGCAGCGCCCGCGTCGTGGTGGACCTGTCCTGCGGCGGGCTCGCCATCGACCTCGGCCGCACGGTCCCGCTGCGGGCCCACGTGGAGAGCACGGGGCACGGCCGCGCGCAGGGCACCGTGGTGCTGGAGGGGGTGCCGCTGTCGGTGCACCTGGAGGTCCAGGGGCCCGGCCTGCGTCAGATGCTCTGGCACGACCGCAGGCTGATCGAGGGCGGCACCCGGCTCGACTTCGACAGCATCCGCCAGACCACCCTGCGCCCGTTCGGGCTGCTGTTCATGGGTCCCGTGCGCGCGGGCGACGTCGTCGAGGTGCGCCTGGGCTTCTCGCTGCGCGGTTGTGAGCAGGCGCGCGAGAACCTGGAACGCGAGTGCAACGGCCCGGAGCCGGTCTTCGACGCGGTCCGGGCCCGCACCGCCGCCCGCTGGGCGGAGCACATCGGCCGCGTCGAGGTCGACGGCGGCACGCCCGCCCGGCGGCAGGTGATGGCGACCGCGCTCTACCACTCGCTGATCAAGCCGTGCTTCGGCGACGACGAGAGCCCGTTCTGGCCGGCGTCGGGGCCGTTCGCGTTCGACATCTGCACGATGTGGGACCTCTACAAGACCCAGATCCCGCTCCTGATGACCATCGCCCCGACCCGCGCCACGGACCTGCTCGAGTCGCTGATCCGGGTCTGCGAGGAGGAGGGCAACTTCCCGATCGGCTACCGGATGGCCCGGGGCGCGGACCGGTTCTTCCGGCAGGCCAGCGCGCTCGCCCACACGGCGCTGGCCGATGCGCACGCGCTCGGGCTCCCCGGGATCGACTGGAGCTGGGCGCTCGTGCACATGGCCGACGACCTGCGGCGCCTCTACGGGGAGGACTTCTTCGAGCACCGCATCGTGCACCCGATCACGCACACGCTCGACCTCGCCTACGGCCACCACTGCACGGCCACGGTGGCCAGGGCGCTCGGCGACAAGCGCCTCGCCGACGACCTGGAGGCGCGCAGCCGCTGGTGGGTCAACGCCTTCGACCCGTCGACGGGCCTGCTGCGGGACTCGGAGTTCTACGAGGGCGGCAAGTGGAACTACTCGTTCCGGCTGGTCCACGACATGCACGCCCGGATCGCGCTGGCCGGTGGCGACGAGGCGTTCGTCGGGATGCTCGACGCCTTCTTCGGGTTCGGCGCCGCGCCGGTGATGCAGCCGGGGCAGCGACCCGATCCCGAGGAGATGGCCGCGGGCTACGCGCTCAACCGGTTCGAGGGGCTCAACAACGAGCCGGACATGGAAGCGCCGTGGGCCTACCACTACGCCGGGCGCCCCGACCGCACCGCCGAGATCGTGCACGCGGCGTTGACCTGGCAGTTCGGCACCGGGGCGGGAGGCCTGCCGGGCAACGACGACTCCGGGGGCCTCAGCTCCTGGTACGTCTGGGCCTCGCTCGGGCTCTTCCCGCTCGCCGGGCAGAGCCTGTTCCTGGTGAACGCGCCCGCGTTCGCCCGGGCCGCCCTGAAGGTGTCGGGCGGTGAGTTCGTGATCGAGACCAGCGGGCATCGCGAGGTGCCGGTCGGCGCGGACGGTGTCGAGGAGACGCCGCCCGTGCAGTACGTCCAGTCGGCGCGGTTGAACGGGCGGCCGCTGCCGGCCACCCATCTCTCCGCGACGGAGGTGCACGCCGGAGGGGTGTTGCAGCTCGAGCTGGGGCCGGAGCCGAGCTCGTGGGGGAGCGCGGCCCGCCCACCGTCCCTGACCGAACGCGCGAGAGGTGGCCGACCATGAACCAACGCCGACTCGTGATCGTCGTACGGGCCGATCCGGTGATCTGCGGTCACTCCGGGGAGGCCCGCAACCTGGCGGAGGTGGCGCTGCACCGCGGCTTCACCGACGTCCGGCTGCTCACGTGGCCGATCGCCACCCTGCAGGCGGCAGGGCTGCCGCTGAAGCCGCTCGAGCGCCTGCAGCCCTACTCGGACGGCATCACCGTGGAACGCCCCGAGCCGGTCGGCGACTACCGGGTGCCGGACGGGCGGCACATCGCCGGGCTCACCGGGCGGCTGGTCGAGCTGCTGGCCGAGCCGATCCCGACCACGTGCCTGTCGATGTACCTGTCGCCGCACGCGAACGTCGTGGTCGACGCGGTGGCCGCCGCCCGCGCGGCCGGTTTCCCCGCCGACGTGCACACGATGGCGAAGGCCGTGGGCTCCGACGTCACCAACGTGATCAAGTCCTGCCTGCGGGAGGGGCGGTTCGGCGCCGCGGCCGTCGTGCTGACCACCTACCTCGCCCACGACGAGGTGCTCGCCGTGTCCGAGTACACGCGCGACCAGATCATCCTCGCCGCGGAGGCGGTCGACGCCCACTGTGCTGATCGATACGGCAGTGGCACCCGCTTCGCCTGGGCCTGCCGGGACCGCGTCACGATCAGCTATCCGCCGATCGACACCTCCGCCTACCTCGAACTCGACCCCGCCGCCGTCGACGCCGCCCTCGCCCGGCGGGGGCTGGAACGCGACGGCTACGTGCTGTTCCTGTCGCGGGTGACCCGGGCGAAGGGCGTCCACGACCTCATCGCCGCATTTGCGGCGTCCCGCGCGCGGGACCGGGTGAAGCTGGTCATCGCGGGCACCGGGCCCGCGCTGCCCGAGGTCCGCGCGCTGGCAGGCGACGACGAGCGGATCGTCTTCCTCACCGACGTCGACGATGACGAGAAGCCGCTGCTCATGCGCGGCTGCGCGACCTACGCCCTGCCCACCAAGCCCGAGCCCGACTTCGTCGAGACGTTCGGCATCGCCCTCACCGAGAAGCTGCTAGCGGGCGGGGGGCCGGTGATCACCACCCTGACCGGCGGCACCGGCGAGGCCGTCGGCGACACGGCCGTGATCGTGGAGGCGGGCGACGTCGAGGCCCTGCGGGGGGCGCTGGACCGCGTCGTGCTGGAGATGTCGGAGCACGAGCGGCGCGGCATGGAGCTGCGCGGCCGCGACCACGCCATGGCCTTCGACCGCTTCCGCGTCTTCGACGACCTCTTTCGGGCCCCGCGGCACGTCACCCTCGTCGACGGGACCGCCGCGCACGCCGGGTGAGAGGGTGGTCGGATGACGACCCTCGTGCCCCTGGACGTACCGGCTGTGCTGGCCGCGCTCTCGCTCGAGGAGAAGGCGTCGCTGTGCTCGGGCGCGGACTTCTGGAACACGAAGGCCGTCGAGCGCGCGGGCGTGCCCGCCGTCATGCTGACCGACGGGCCGCACGGGCTGCGCAAGCAGGCCACGTCGGCCGATCACGTCGGCCTCACCGACTCGGTGCCGGCCACCTGCTTCCCACCGGCCGTCGCGCTGGGCTCCTCGTTCGACGCCGACCTCGTGGAGCGGATCGGCCGGGCGCTGGGCGCGGAGTCGCGCACCGAGCACGTCGCGGTGCTGCTGGGTCCCGGCATCAACATCAAGCGCTCCCCGCTGTGCGGGCGCAACTTCGAGTACCTCTCGGAGGACCCCCTGCTCAGCGGCCTGTTGGGGGCCGCGCTGGTGCGGGGGATCCAGAGCGCAGGCGTCGGTGCCTGCGTGAAGCACTTCGCCGCCAACAACCAGGAGACCGACCGGGCGCGGGTGAGCGCCGAGGTCGACGAGCGCACCCTGCGCGAGATCTACCTCGCCGGCTTCGAGCGGGTGGTCACCGAGGCGATGCCGTGGATGGTGATGTGCTCCTACAACAAGGTCAACGGCACGTACGCCTCGCAACACCCGTGGCTGCTCACCGACGTCCTGCGCACCGAGTGGGGCTTCGACGGCGTCGTCGTCTCCGACTGGGGCGCTGTGAACGACCGCGTCGCCGCCCTCCGCGCCGGGTTGGACCTGCAGATGCCGGCGACCGGCGGCCACGTCACCGACGCGGAGATCGTCGCCGCGGTGCGTGCCGGGGACCTGGACGAGGCGGTGCTCGACCGCGCCGTCGAACGCATCCTCACCCTGCTCGCGCGCTCACTCCCCGCGGTCCGCGAGGGCGGCGCCTTCGACGTCGCCGCCCACCACGCGCTGGCCCGCGAGGCGGCGGCGGACTGCGCGGTGCTGCTGAAGAACGACCCCGTGGACGGCGTCCCGCTGCTGCCGCTCGACCCCGCCGCCACGGTCGCTGTGATCGGCGAGTTCGCCCGCACACCCCGCTACCAGGGAGCGGGCAGCTCCCAGGTCAACCCGACCCGCCTCGACGACGCGTGGACCGCGATCCGGGAGCTCGCGGGGGACCGGGCGGTCTTCGCGCCGGGCTTCGGTCTGGAGGACTCCGCGAACGACGAGGCGTTGCGCGCCGAAGCCGTCGAGGCCGCCCGCGGCGCCGACGTCGCCGTGCTCTTCCTCGGCCTGCCCGCGAGCCACGAGTCGGAGGGCTTCGACCGGCGGCACATCCTGCTGCCGGCGGCCCAGACCGCGCTGCTGGCCGCGGTGGCGGAGGTCAACCCCCGGGTGGTCGTGGTGCTCGCCAACGGCTCGACGGTGCAGGTGTCGGACTGGGCGCACCACGCCGCCGCGATCCTGGAGGGGTGGCTCCTCGGGCAGGCGGGCGGTGGGGCGATCGCCGACTTGCTCGCCGGGCGCACGAACCCGTCGGGCCGGCTGGCCGAGACCGTCCCGCTGCGCCTGCAGGACAACCCGTCGTACCTCAACTTCCCCGGCGAGCTCGGGGTGGTGCGCTACGGCGAGGGCGTCTTCGTCGGCTACCGGGGCTTCGACGCGCGCGAGCAGGACGTGTCCTACCCCTTCGGCCACGGGCTGTCCTACACGACGTTCGGATACAGCGACCTCGACGTCACCCTCGACGAGGAGGGCGGCACCGTCTCGGTGACCGTCGCCAACACCGGGTCGCGCGCGGGCAAGGAGGTCGTGCAGGTCTACGTCGCCCCGCCCGCCTCGGCCGTCGCCCGCCCGGTCCGCGAGCTGAGGGCGTTCGCGAAGGTCGCGCTGGAGCCGGGGGAGTCCCGGCGGGTGGCCCTGACGCTGACGCGCCGCGACCTGTCCTACTTCGACCCCCGGCAGCGGCGGTGGGTGGTCGAGGCAGGGGAGTACGCCGTCGCGGTGGGCGCCTCCTCCCGGGATCTGCGCCTGACCACGACCGTCACCGTCACCTCGCCGGAGCCCGTGGCGCCGCTCGCCGAGGACGCCAGCCTGGAGGAGTGGCTGGCCCACCCCGTGGGGTCGCGCCTGCTGGCGGAGCGCCTCGCCGATGCCGTTCCGAACCTGCTCACCGACCCGGAGATGCGCCAGGTGGTCGGCAACTTCCCCCTCGCCCGGCTGGCGACGTTCCCCGGCGCTCCGATGACTCCGGCCGAGGTGGAAGACCTGCGCATCGCCACGCGCTGAGCCGGGTCACAGCGAGCGGGCGGCGCGTCGCTTGCGGGGGGCCGCGGAGCGGGGCGGCAGGGCCCGCATGTGGTCGCGGACCCTGGTCATGATGCCGCCGAGGTGCTGCAGGTCCTCCTCCGACAGGGGGTCGAGCAGCATGCTGCGCACGACCTCGACGTGGCCGGACAGCACCCGGCCGAACAGGGCCAGGCCGTCCTCGGTGATGGCGACCAGGGTGGCGCGCTCGTCGTCAGGGCTCGGGGCGCGGGTGACGAGGCCGGCCTTCTCCAGGAGGCCTGCCTGGTAGGTCAGGCCGCTGCGGCTGTAGACGACCCCATCCGCCAGCTGCGTCATCGTCAGCGGGCCGCCCGCGTCGGCCAGCCGGGCCAGTAGCTGGAACTGCACGTAGCTGAGGCCGCCGTCGGCGCGCAGGTGCTGCTCGACCTGGTGTTGCAGCAGGCTGGCGGCCTCCGTGAACGCGAAGTAGGCCCCCAGCTGCTGGGGATCGAGACCCTCGGGGCCGGTCATCCCTACATCATTCCCCACGGTCGGCCCGCGAGGGCGCCTCCCTGTGACGAGAGCGCGGACGCGGTCACCGAGCCGTGCAACCACCGTCGACGTTCAGCACGGCACCCGTGGCGTAGGCGGCGCAGGCGAGCCACAGCACGGCGTCGGCGATCTCCTCCGGCTCGGCGATCCGGCCCAGCGGGACGTCGGGCGCCTCGAGCCCGCGTTCGTCGGTGATCAGGCCGGTGCGGGTGACGCCCGGCGCCACGGCGTTCACGCGCACGCCGTAGGGGGCCAGCTCCAGCGCTGCCGCCCGGGTGAGCCCGTGGACGCCCTGCCTCGCCGCGGCCTCGGCCGCGGTGCCGGCCACCCCGGCCGTCACGAGCATCGACGACGTGTTGACGATGTGGCCGCCACCGCCCTGGCCGATCATCTGGCGGGCCTCGAACTTGAGGCATCGCCAGACGCCGAGCAGGTCGACGGACAGGACCGCGGCGAAGTCCTCCTCCGAGTACTCCCACAGCGGCACGAAGGGGCCGGGCACGCCGGCGTTGTTGTGCGCGATGTCGAGCCGTCCGAACGCGGCCACGGTGTTCGCGACCGCGTTCTCCACCTGGTCCGCGTCCCGGACGTCGCCGACCATGGGCCGGATCCGCCCGTCCGACTCCTCCGCGAGGGTCGCGAGGCCGCGGGCGTCGACGTCGACCGCCGCCACCCGCGCGCCGGCCCGGGCGAACGCGAGCGCGCCGGCCCGCCCGATGCCGGACGCGGCCCCGGTGACGAGCACGGCCGCGCCGGACAGGTCTCGTGCCATGTGAGCGCACTCAGCGAACCCCGGTCGGGCGTTACCCGCGTGCGCTCACCGCCGTCGCTCAGCCGCCGGGTGTCGGCTGCCACTCATCGCGCACGTCGAGGTTGTAGAACTTCGGCGGCGCGTCGCAGAGCTTCGCGAGACGTGCCGAGTACTCACCGACCTCCGGCCGGTTCGAGTTCTCCATCGCGACGTCGTACGAGTCGAACTCGACGATGTTCAGGTAGTGGCCGGGCCGGTCCCGGTCGGCGGTGGTGGTGCCCCTCATCGGGGCGGAACCGCTGTCGCCGAGCCGGCCGCGCATCTCCTCGAACAGCTGTTGCATCTCGTCGAACCGGGACGTCTGGAACTCGATGATCTGGATGAAGCCGGCCATGACGTCACCCCTTCTCCGCGGCCCAGACCGAAGCGCCCTGCCAGTCGATCGCGACGACCGCTTCGTCACCCACGACCCAGGCGTCGTGCCCAGGGGGCAGCGAGGTGACCTCGCCCGGCCCGGCATCCAGCTCGGTGCCGTCCGACATCTCGACGTGGATGTGCCCGCTCACCATGTACTGCTGGTGCGGGGCCATGCACAGGTCGGTGCCGGCCACCGGTTTCACGTCGTTCGACCACTTCCAGCCGGGCTGGAGGGCGATCCGGCCGACCTGCGCGCCACCGGCGAGGTTCACCAGTTCCATCCGCCAGTTCGTGCCCTCGCGGACCTCGTCCGGCTTCTCGAACGACACGTGCTCCAAAGGTTGCGTACCCGTCATGGCGGGCCTCCCGGATCTGCGGTGGTCGTCGGAGGGCGTGCGAACCTACGCTCGGGCGAAAGCGGGGGCCAGCAACCGAACGAGTGGATTACCGCAGGTCAAGCGTCGGTCACCGGCGGCGATTCATCTGGAGGTGGCGGCCGGGACCGGGATCCATGCCGGGTGCTTCGCCGTCCGGTCGTCGCCCGACGAGCGGCGACGCAGCCGACGGGTCATCCACGGCAGCACGTGCTCCCGGTAGTACCGCGCTTCTGCGAGGATCCGTGCTTCTGCGAGCAGGTGGCGCGCAGCGGGTGAACCGGCGCCCGCCGCCTGGGCCACCGGGCCCTCGCCCAAGGTCGCGAGCACGAGCTCGGCCACCCGCTGGTGGCCCGTGCCGTTCAGGTGCAGCCGGTCCGCCGACCAGTACTCGGGGCGGCGGATCTCGGTGTCGTGGAAGACGTCGACGAACTCCAGCCCGTGCCTGGCGGCCAGCGCCGCCACCCCCGCGGTCAGCTGGGCAGCCCGGCGGTGGACGGTGCGCCCGAAGGGGAGCCGGTCCGACGGGTCGGCGCCGCTGATCAGCACGAGCCGCACGCCTGCGTCGGCGCAGCGCCGGACCGCCCGTTCGGTCAGCGCGACCAGTTTGGACAGGTCGACGCCCGGGCGCAGCATGTCGTTGCCGCCGCCGTTGAGCGTGATCAGCGTGGGGGCCGGGTCGAGGGACAGCGCCGCCTCGAGCTGGTCGGTCACGATAGGGGCCAGCAGGCGCCCGCGAACGGCGAGGTTGGCGTACTGCACGTCGCCGTCGCGGGTGGCCGCGAGACCCGCCGCCACGCGGTCGGCCCACCCCCGGACCGCCCCGTCCGGGAGCTCGTCACCGACGCCCTCCGTGAAACTGTCGCCGATCGCCGCGTACCGCACTGCACCTCTCCTCGGATGACAACGCTCCCACCAGTTGACCACGATGCACGGATGGACCTCGAGTTCGGGCTCTTCGACTGGGTGGACGCGGCGCCGGGCGTTTCGGTGGCCGACGTGTACGACGCCCGGCTGCGCGTGCTCGCCGAGGCGGACCAGGGTGGCTTCGCCACGTATCACCTGGCCGAACACCACGGCACCCCGTTGGGACTGGCGCCCTCGCCCGCGGTGTTCATCGCGGCGGCCGCTCGGGTCACCCAGCACATCCGGCTGGCGCCGACCACGTTCGTCGTGCCGCTGTACGAGCCGCTTCGGCTGGCCGAGGAGATCGCGATGCTCGACCAGCTCAGCCACGGCCGGCTCGATGTCGGGGTGGGGAGGGGCTCGTCGCCCCACGAGATCGCGATGTACGGGCTGGATCCCGCCGACGCGGCCGGCCGGTTCCAGGAGTCCTTCCCCGCCGTCCTCGAGGCCCTCGAGACGGGTCGGTTCGGCCAGGTGGAGCTGTCCGTCCCGGTGCGTCAGCGGCCGCACCCGCCGCTCTGGTACCCGACGTCGAACCCGGCCTCGATCCCGCGGCTGGGTGACGAGGGCTACAACGTGCTGTTCGGGTTCGGCTTCACGTCCCCGCCGCTCGACGTCGTACGCGAGCAGAGTCGGACGTTCTTCGCGCGGTTCGAGGCGTCCGAGGCGCGCGGCGAGGCCCGCTGCAGCCTGCCCGGCCGGCCGCCCCGCTTCGGGGTGATGCGGCACGTGTTCGTGGCGCCCACCGACCGCGAAGCGCTCGAACTGGCACGCCCGGCGTTCGCCGACCACTTCGCGAGCTTCGCCCACCTGTGGCGCGAGCACGGCAGCGACCGCTTCACCACGCCGCCGGCCCTCGACGAGCTGGTCGAGGACGGCAAGGTGTTCATCGGGTCGCCGAAGAGCGTCGCCGCGCAGGTCGCCGAGGCGGTGGGCGTCGGCGAGCTGAACTACTTCGCAGGCGCCTTCGCCTGGGGATCACTCGACATCGACGCGGTGCTGCGATCGCTGGGGCTGTTCCGGGACGAGGTCGTGCCGGACGTTCGCGGCGCCGCTACGACGCCGGCGCGACCCGGGACCAGAGGTCGTTGAACGAGATGCTGTCGTAGAAGGCGGTGCCGTCGACCACCTTCCCGTCGCGCAGCTTCATGACCCAGGCGTAGCTGTTGTCGTACGGCCTGCCGTCGTTGGCGATGCCGTGGCCGTCCCAGAGCACCACGACGGTGTCGCCGTCGGCGTGGATCGACCTGATCGTGATCGGGCGGAACCGCTCGCCTGCGCTGAATCGGGCGCCGAACGGTGTCAGCACCTCGTCGACGAACTCTTGCCTGGAGCCGTACTCCTTCGAGGCGACCGAGTGGCCCTCGATCCGCCAGACCATCTCGGGAGCGAAGACGTCGGTGATCGGGCTGGAGCCCTCCTGCCAGGCCTCGAAGGCGCGGCGGATGGTCTCGCGGTTCGACTCCGTGTGCTCGTTCGTCGTATCCACACCGGACAGCGTGCCCTGTGCCCTCGTCAGCCGAGCACTTCCCGGTGTGTCTCGCGGGCCGCGAGCACCGCGCC
Organism: Pseudonocardia cypriaca; assembly: GCF_006717045.1. Lineage (NCBI taxonomy): Bacteria > Bacillati > Actinomycetota > Actinomycetes > Pseudonocardiales > Pseudonocardiaceae > Pseudonocardia > Pseudonocardia cypriaca. The sequence goes on along the minus strand of NZ_VFPH01000002.1, from coordinate 40,430 downwards.
GAGCGAGACCAAGGAGATCGCCGCGTAGTAGCCGACCACCGCCCACACGGAACCGGCGGCCGCGTACAGGGCAGCCGCGATCAGCGGGAAGAGGCCGCCGATCACCCCGCCCACCTGGCGGCTGACGGCCAGTCCGGAGAACCGGCGCGCGGCCCCGCGGAAGAGCTCCGCGAAGAAGCTGGCCTCCGTCGCGAAGATCATCGTCTGGATGAGGGCGGGCGGGATCGCCAGCGCCAGCACGATGAGGGCGCTGTTGCCGGTGGCGAGCAGCGGGAAGAACGCGAACGCGGTGTAGAGCGCGCCGATGACCAGGGAGCTCGCGATCAGGATGCGGCGGCCGACGAAGTCGGACAGGCGCCCGAAGAGCGGGTTCATCGCGATGCCGACGACGTTGCCGATCAGCACGCCGTTCAGCATCACCGAGGTCGGGATCCCGAGCTCCGTGCCGCCGTACACCAGCGCGTAGACGGTGAAGAGCTGCAGCATGCTGGTCTCGGTGATCACGCAGAGGAAGACGGTGAGGCAGGCCTTCGGCTCCTCGCGCAGCGCCACCAGCAGCGGCGCCTTCGGCGGTGCCTCCCGGACCGCGTTCCGGAACACCGGCGACTCGTCGATGCGCGTCCGGACGTACACGCCCACCACCACGAGCACGGCGCTCAGCAGGAACGGCACCCGCCAGCCCCACGCCAGCGCGTCCTCCGTCGGCATGCTCGCCACGAGGGCGGCCGCCAGCGACGCCAGCACCGAGCCGAGCGCACCGCCGATCTGGATCGTGCCCGCGTAACCGCCGCGCTTGCCCTGCGGCGCGCTCTCGGTCGCCATGATCGTGGCGCCGACCGTCTCGCCGCCGAGCGCGAATCCCTGCACGCACCGCAGGAGCGTGAGCAGGATCGGTGCCGCCACACCGATGGCCGCGAACGTGGGCAGGAGGCCGATCCCGGTGGTGGCGCCGCCCATCAGGACCAGCGTGACGAACATGATCGGCTTGCGCCCGATCCGGTCGCCGAAGTGGCCGAAGACGAGGCCGCCGAGCGGCCGCGCGACGTAGCCGACCGCGAACGTCGCGAGCACCGCGATCGTGCCCACCAGCGGCGCGGCCTGCGGGAAGAACAGCTGGTTGAACACAACCGGGGCGACCAGGCCGAACAGCAGGAAGTCGAAGTACTCGATCGTGGTGCCGATGGTGCCCGAGACCAGGACGCGGCGCCGCTGCGTCGCGATCCGCGCGTCGTCCTGGAGCGGCGACCCGGCCGCGCTGTCGATGGCCACGGGTCAGTCCTCGTGCACGAGGATGCCGCGGATGAGCTTGCCGTCATCCAGGTCCTGGTACCCCTGGTTGATCTCGTCGAGGCCGTACCTGCGGGTGATCAGCTCGTCGAGTTTCAGCCGGCCCGCCCGGTAGAGGTCGAGCAGCCGCGGGATGTCGAGCAGCGGGTTGCACATGCCGAAGACGTGGCCCTGGATCCGCCGCTGGTAGCCCACCACAGTTCCGTTGGCGGCGAGCTGCACCTGCGTGTCGGTGCTGCGGCCGACCGAGGTGACCGTGACCTGCCCGCCCTTCCCGACGATCGCGGCCGCCTGCGACACCACCTCCGACGTGAGCACGCCGACGGTGCAGATGGCGTGGTCGGCCAGCTGTCCACGAGTGAGGTCGACGACGGCCTCGTGCGCCTCCTCGGCGTCGGCGAACGCGTGGGTGGCACCGAACTCCAGCGCCTTCTCCCGCTTGAACGGGACCGGATCCACCGCAACGACGTGCTTCGCGCCCGCGTGGCACGCGCCCTGCACGGCGTTGGACCCGACCCCGCCGATGCCGAAGATCACGACCGTGTCGCCGGGCCGCACCCCGGCCGCGTAGACCGACGAGCCCCAACCGGTCGGCACCCCGCAACCGGTGAGCGCCGCGACCTCGAACGGGATGTCGTCGTCGATCTTCACGCAGGACGCCTGGGACACCACCGCGCGCTGCGAGAACGTGCCGAGCATGCAGAACCCGCCGAGGTCCTCGCCGCGGTCGTCGTGGAACCGGAACGTGCCGTCCCCGAGCATCCCGGTGACCATCTGCGCGCCCTGGTCGCACAGGTTCTGCCGGCCCGATGAGCAGTAGCGGCACGTGCCGCAGGCCGGGATGAAGGAGCACACGACGTGGTCGCCGGGCTGCACCCGCGTCACGTCCGGGCCGACCGCCTCGACGACGCCCGCGCCCTCGTGCCCGCCCACGATCGGCAACCGGCACCGCGCGTCCCCGGTGCGCAGGTGCTCGTCGGAGTGGCACATCCCGGACACCGCGAACTTGATGCGCACCTCACCCGCGCGCGGCTCGTCGAGCTCGAGCTCCACCAGCTCCCACGGTTTGCCGGTCTCGCGGATGATCGCTGCCTTGGTGCGCATGGGGCTCCCGTCGTCGCTGACCGGGTGATCTCGTCAGCGACGCTAGAGAGATCGGGCGACCGGAGCGATCGACGCATGGCGGCGCGCGGTTACGACATGCGTCGTACGGGTCAGCGGCGACGCCTCTCGGCGCGCCGGAGCCGCTCCTGCTCGCGCTTGCGGGCCGCCTTGGACATCGTGGCACCGAGGCCGTACAGCAGCCCGCCCACCAGGAACGCGCCGAACGCCGCGGGGGCGAGCGGTACGCCGTCGACGAGCTCCAGGTCGAGCGGGCTGCTCAGGTCCCCACCGAACCCGCTGAAGATCACGTACATCCAGCCGGCGAAGCCGCCGAGCGCGACCAGCAGACCGACCCAGGCCAGCGCCCGGCCAGGCCCCTGGCCGGACACCAGCTCGTCGCCGGGGTCGTAGTCGTTGGTGCTCTCGTAGCGGTCGCCCTCGTAGTAGTCCCGGCCTGCTGCGTTGCCGCCGAACGCCTGGACGTTGCTACGGGCCTGCACCTGGTTGACCAGGTGAACACCCCCGAGGCTGTCGAGCTGGTGGCGCAGCGCGGTCAGCTCGCGCGCGAACCCCACGTCGCGACGGGCCACCCCGTCGATCGCCCGCGACACCTCGGCGAGCGTGGCGCTGTCGTACGGGTCCCGTGCCAGGTCCGCCCCGGGGCGCGGGCCGAGCCTGCGCGCCACGCTGTCGGTCAGCCGGTCGAGCGCCCCGTCGATGGCCCGGTCCACCAGCCGCCGACCTCCCCGAGCCGCCGCAGCCGCGAGGTACGCGGCGATCACTCCTCCGTCGATCACGAGCCACCTCCACCCCGGTCTGGTTGTCGAGAGGCCGGTGGGGAGCGCGTTGATACGTTCGGCCGACGAGCCTTCGTGGCATCCGGCAGGATCGCGGCCGTGCCGCTGGAGACCGAGCACCCGCCCGTCGGCCTCGCCGTACGTCGAGCGCGTGTGGCGTAGCCGCAGCGTGGACATCGCCGTGGCCCGCTCGAGGTGGGCGCCGTCGCTGCGGAGTAGCGGTCAGGACTCCGTTTCGACGATCGGGGCGCCCTCGGCGGCCCGCTGCACCGACTCACACCCCTTCAGCGCGGCCGCCCTCGTCTCGTAGGCCTCGCCGGTGGCGACGACCTGGCCGTTGGAGGCCTTCAGCCGGAACCGGTACTTGCCGCCGCGGTCCTTGTACACCTCGAACTTGCCCGCCATCGTCGTCCCCTTCGTCGCGGCGTCACGTTGCGTGACTCCAGCGACGCGGAAGGTAGTGGCCCGGGCCGGAGGAGCTCGGCGACGCGCCGGACCCGGACGGGGGATCGCGCTCCTCACATCCGGGCGCTCGCCGCGGTGTTGGCCTCCACCGGTCCGCGGCGTCGTTCCTCGTATGCGGCGAGAGCGGCGTCGATCCGGTCCTCGTCGCGGATCGCCTCGGCCAACGCGACCGCGTCCTCGAGGGCCATGGACGCGCCCTGGCCGGTGGCGGGCGACGCCGCGTGGGCGGCGTCGCCGATGATCATCGTGTGGTCCCGGTGCCACATGCGCACGTCGGCGAGGTCGTAGGCGTTCGTGACCAGCACGCGATCGGCGGCGCGGACGATCGCCCGCGGGCCGGGTTCCGCGCTCAGCGCGTCCGAGAGGAGAGCGACCCAGCGCTCGGTCGTGCCGGCGGCCAGCTGGTCCGGGGTCAGTTCGGGGCCCTTCACCCGGGCGAACCACCAGGTCTCCGCGTGTTCGGTGGCGATGAACCCGAAGGCGACGGAGCCGGTCGCGGTGCTGCGGACGAACTGCATGCGGTCGGTGGACGTGCCGGGGGGAGTGCCGGGCGCGGTGCCGTAGAAGATCTGGGATCCGACGTAGCGGGGCGGGGCGGCATCGGGGTCCAGTTGCGTGCGCACGACCGACCGGAGCCCGTCGGCGCCGATCAGGAGGTCGCCGCTGAGGCGGGTGCCGTCGGCGAGGACGGCGACGGCCCGGCCGTCCTCGCCTGCGGTCGCGACGAGCCGCTCGCCGTGGTGCAGCGGGATCCCGCGACGACGGACCTCGTCCTGCAGCACCGCGCACAGGCGGGCGCGGGTGAGGTAGCGGTAGCCGGGACCGCCGGGCTCGCCGAGCGGGCGGCTCGCGAGCTCGGTGCCTGATCCGTCGGTGACGCGCATGGAGCGCAGCGGCGCACTGGCCCGCCGGACCGCCTCGTCCACTCCGATCGCCTGGAGCGCGCGCATCCCGTTCTCCGCGAGCGTGAGGAAGGCGCCCGCATCGGTCGACGCGTCGGGATGCGCCTCGTGGACCGCGACGTCCGCGCCCACCGCGTGCAGCGCGAGCGCAGCCGCCGACCCCGCGATGCCGGCTCCCACGACGTGGATCACCCGGCCATCATGTCGTCATCCGGCCGGTGTGACGACCGCGGCGACGATCCTCCGGATCTCGTCGGCCGGCGGCGGATCGTCGCGGCCGGCGAACAGCAGGTGCGCGCTGCCGATCAGGGTGAGCGCGATGGTGTCGGGGTCGGCGTCGGCCGCGATGCGGCCGAGGTCGCGCTCCGCGGCGAGGTAGGCGGCGATCAGGGCCGCGGCCTGTGCGAGCAGGGGGATGCCTGGTAGCCCGGCCTGGCGCAGCCGCGCGCGCAGGCCGTCGCGGAAGGTGACGAGGCCGACGATCGCCACGGCGACCGGTCCGAACACGTCGGTCAACGCGGCCGTGAGGTTGTCGGTGACGCTGCCCGTGCCGGCGGCCTCGCGGAGCGCGAGCTCGTCGAGGCGGCCGATGCGATCGAGGACCAGTTCGGCGAGGAACGCGTCGAAGTCGGGGAAGTGCCGGTGCAGCACGCCCTTGGCGACGCCCGCCTCGGCGGTGACCGACCGGCTGGTCAGCCCGTTCGGTCCATCGCGCAGCAGGACGCGCTCGGCGGCGGCGAAGAGCTGCTCGCGCGCGTCGCGCAGGGCCACTCCGGTCGGCATACCGGCTCTCCTCATGGCGAGTGGGCACGTGCCCACTAGAATGGGCGCATGCCCACTCTACCTTCGGAGCCGCACGAGGCCCGCCGCGTCGCCGAGTCGTTCGGAGCGGACCCCGGCCGCTACGACCGCGCGCGACCCCGTTACCCCGACGCACTGGTCGAGCGGATCGTCGCCGCCTGCCTCGGGCGGGAGGTCCTCGACGTCGGCTGCGGCACCGGCATCGCCGCCCGGCAGTTCCAGGCGGCGGGATGCGCGGTGCTGGGCGTCGAGCCGGACGCGCGGATGGCCGAGTGGGCCCGCCGGCACGGCACCGAGGTCGAGGTGTCGACGTTCGAGGACTGGGACCCGGTAGGCCGGTCCTTCGACGCGGTGGTCGCGGGGATGGCCTGGCACTGGGTGGACCCGGTCGCGGGTGCGGCGAAGGCGGCGCAGGCGCTGCGGCCGGGCGGGCGGCTCGCCCCGTTCTGGTACGTGTTCCAGCCACCGCCCGACCTGCGGGATGCCTTCTCCGCCGTCTACCGGCGGGTGCTGCCCGACTCGCCGTTCGCCGAGGGGGCGATGCCCGGACTGGACGCCTACTCGGCGTTCTTCACGAAGGCGACCGACGGGATGCGGCAGGCGGGCGGGTTCGGCGAGCCCGAGCAGTGGCGGTTCGACTGGGACCGGACCTACACCCGTGACGAGTGGCTGGAGGTGGTGCCCACCTCGGGCGGGCACCACCTGTTCCCCGCGGCGGTACGGGACGAGCTGCTGGCCGGCGTCGGTGCCGCGGTGGACGCGGTGGGCGGTGGCTTCACGATGCACTACACCGCTGTCGTGGTCACCGCCGTGCGTCGATGAGCGCGGTCTCCACCAGCCGGTCGGAGAGCTCCCGCAGCTGCCGGCGCGCTTCGGCGTCGCTCGCTTGGGGGTTCGGGTCGACGGGGTCGGGGGTGTTGCTGTCGAAGTAGCGGCCCGTGGTGGTGGCCAGCGCCTCGTCGAGGATGAGGCGCAGCGTCGCGGTGCCGCCCTCCTCCAGCGTGCTCATCGACACGCCGGGCCATCCCTCGTTGACCATGGTGGTGGGCATGAGCGTGGCCGGGTGGAGGGCGTTGGCGGTGACGCCGGTGTCCTTCAGCTCGGTGGCCAGGTCGATGGTCGCCATGATCTGGGCGAGCTTGCTCTGCCGGTAGGCCCGCATGCCGTTGTAGGTGCGTTCGAGGAGCGGATCGGCGAAGTCGATCGCCTCCTGCCCGATGGAGGCGACGTTGACGATCCGCGCCGGGGCCGAGGCGACCAGCAGGGGCACGAGCCGGCGCGCCAGGTGGTAGCCGGCCAGGTAGTTCACGGCGAAGCGCAGCTCGATCCCGTCGGCGCTCTCCTCCCGCCGGGTCTGGTCGGCGCCTGCGCCCACGCCTGCGTTGTTGACGAGGACGTCGAGGTGGTCGAGCCGCTGCAGCACCTCGTCCGCGAGCCGGTCCACCTGCCGCAGCTCGCCGAGGTCGGCCTGCACCGTGTCCACGCCCAGCTCGTCGTGCAGCGCGCGTAGCCGCTCCGGGTTCCGGCCGTGTGCCAGCACCCGGTGACCGGCCTTCGTGAGCTCCGTTGTGATGTACCGGCCGAGCCCGTCGGTTGCGCCGGTCACGAGGATCATGAGCACGGCCCGAGGCTACCCGGGCGGGTCGACCAGCTGCCGGAACAGCGACTCCAGGCGCCCTTCCAGTGCGCTCGCATCCGTCGTGGCGAGTGCCGGGTTGTCCAGCACCTGCTGCATGAGCCGAACGCCTGCCAGCACGGACAGGAACAGCGCGGCGCGCTCGGGTGCCTGTGCACCGGGCAGCAGCGCCTGCAGCGGGCGCTGGAAGTGGGCGTCGATGGCGGCTCGGAGTATCTCGGCGGCGCGGGGGTTGGCCACCGAGCGCAGCATCAACAGGAAGCCGTCCACCGATCGCGGTTCGGCGGCCACCAGTGCGCCAGCGGCGAACCGGCTCAATGACGCCACGTCGTCGGCGATCAGCGTGCGCTGCGCGAAGGCCACCTCGACGACCTCGGCGAACAGCCGCTCCTTCGAGCCGAAGTAGCGGTTCACCAGCATCGCGGTCACCCCGGCCGCGTTGGCGATCTCCCGCACGCCCACCCCGTCGTAGCCGTGACGCGTGAAGGCGACCAGCGCCGCGCGCAGGATCGCCTCCCGCGTGGCGGCGGCGTCGCGCCGGCGGGCCGGCCGTTCGTGGGACCCCATCATGTATACGAGTGTAGACTTAGCTTCGTGGAGCAGAGGAGTGGAGCGATGACGGCGATGCCGAGGACCTGGCTCATCACCGGCAGTTCCCGGGGGTTCGGCCGGGAGTTGGCCGATGCGGTGCTCGACGCCGGGGAGAACCTGGTGGCCACGGCGCGGCGACCCGCCGACCTGGCGAGCTGGTGGCGACCTACGGCGAACGGGTGCGCACGGTGGCGCTCGACGTCACCGACGCGGCGGCGGCTCGGCAGGCCGTCGACACGGCCGTGCGCGAGTTCGGCCGCCTGGACGTGGTGGTCAACAACGCCGGGTACGCCAACAGCGCACCGATCGAGGAGATGGCCGACGACGACTTCCGGGCGCAGATCGAGGCCAACCTGTTCGGCGTCGTCAACGTCACCCGGGCCGCACTGCCCGTGCTGCGCGCGCAGCGCTCCGGGCACATCGTGCAGTTCTCCTCGATCGGCGGGCGAGTCGGCGGCACGCCCGGCATGGGCGCCTACCAGACCGCCAAGTTCGGGGTGGAGGGCTTCTCCGAGGTGCTCGACGCCGAGGTGCGGCCGCTCGGTATCCGGGTGGTCATCGTGGAGCCGGGGCCGTTCCGCACCGAGTGGAGCACCACCTCGATGGTCCGTGCCGAGGTCGGGCCGGACTACGAGGCGACGGTCGGCGAGGTGAACCGCATGCGGGAGGCCACCGCGGCCGGCTGGCCGGGCGACCCGGCGCGCGCCGCGAAGATCATCCTCGACGTGGTGGCGATGGACGACCCGCCGCTGCGCCTGCTGCTGGGTGCCACCGCCGTCGACCTGGCCGTGCGCTCTGCGGAGGAGCGGACCGCGGAGGCCCGCCGGTGGGCCGACCTGAGCCGTGCCGCCGACTTCCCGGCCGTCGGCGCCCCCGCCTAACCCTGCTCGGCGAGCCAGCGGCCCACGTCCCGCAGGCGCGCCAGCACCTCGGGCGAGCCCTCCAGCCGCGCCCCGGGCCCCAGCGCGACCACGTCGCGCACGAGGAGCTCGAACGACTCGGCACCCAGCGCCACCGTGCACGACGCCTCGTCGATCGGCTGGATCCTGCCGGGGATCGCCATCGGCAGCCGGGAACGCACGGCCTCGGCCGGCTCCGGCACGGTGGCGCGCACGGCGTACCGGTAGGGCGTCGAGGCGATCGTCCGTCGGACGTGCTCGGCCGGGTCGCCCGCGGGCAGGTCGCGTGGCGTGAACCGCAGCCGCACCGACTCGGGACGGTCGATGCGGTCCACCCGGAACGTCCGCCAGTCGTCCGCCCGGGTGTCGAACGCGATCAGGTACCAGAGGCCGTGGGACGCCACCACGTGGTGCGGTTCCACCCGCCGCTCGGTCATGGTGTCGTCGCGGCGGCGGTAGGCGAACCGGACGATCTCACGGTCGCGCACCGCCGCCGCGAGCACCGCGAGCACCCCGGGGTCGATCCGCGCGCCGCGGTGGTCGGGCACCGACACGACGGACTCGCCGACGGCGCTCACCCGTCGCCGCAGCCGGCCCGGCATCACCTGCGTGAGCTTGGCGAGCGCCCGGCCCGCGGTCTCCCCGTCGCCGAGCGTGCCGAGCAGGCTCGTGGCGATCGCGACCGCCTCGTCGTCGTCGAGCAGGAGGGGTGGCAGGTCCTCGCCGGAGGCGAGGCGGTAGCCGCCTGCGGTGCCGGTGGTGCCCTCGACCGGGTAGCCGAGCTCGCGCAGCCTGCCGACGTCGCGGCGCACCGTCCGGTCGGTGACCCCGAGGCGCTCGGCGAGCTCGGTGCCGGCCCACTCGCGCCTGCCCTGCAGGAGGCTGAGCAGGCGGAGCAGCCGCGCCGGGGTCGAGAGGGTCACGTCGGATCTCTACGGCACGGCGGGTTCGGCGGCAACCGTGGTCACGCTCGTGTTCGGTCGCCGCCGCCGCAGCGCCACGGCCGCCGCGCTCAGGGCGACGAAGGCCGCGCAGGTGCCCATGGCCGGGCCGAAGCCGTCGACGAACGCCGCGGGGGAGGCGTAGCTGCCGGTGCCGGTGAAGACGGCCACGAACACCGCCAGCCCGAGCACGCCGCCCAGCTCGCGCAGCATCGCGTTGACGCCCGACGCCTTGCCGATGTCGCCGGCCGCGACGGCGCCGAGCACGGCGTTGGCGGTGGGGGCCAGCGACATCGACCCACCGATGCTCGTCACCAGGAACGGGACGACGAGCTCGGCGTAGGGCATCCCCGGGCGCGCCACCAGCACCGTCCAGGCGATCCCCGCCGCGATGGTCAGCAGCCCGGCGACGATCAAGGGCCGGTTCCCGATGCGGTCGGCGAGCCGTCCGGCGAGCGGACCCAGCACGATCAGCGTCGACGTCCACGGCACGAGGCCGAGCCCGGCCTGCAGCGGGGTGAGACCGAGGCCGGTCTGCAGCAGCTGCGCGTAGAAGAAGAGCCCGCCGAAGATCGACGCGAAGAGCCCGATCGTGGCGACGTTGCCCGCGACGAACCCGGGGCAGCGCAGCAGCCGCATCGGGAACATCGGCTCGGCCGCCCGCCGCTCCCACGCGACGAACGCCACCAGCGCTGCACCGCCCACCGCGAACGCGCAGAGCACTTCCGCGCTCGTCCAGCCGACCGCGTTGCCGCGGGCGAGCGCCCAGACGAGGCCGAGCACGGCAGCGACGACGAGGACCAGCCCGCGCACGTCCAGCGCGGTGTCGGCGCCGCGGCTCTCGTTGCACTTCAGGAGGATCAGGGGCAGCACGGCGAGGCCGATCGGGACGTTGAGCCAGAAGACGAACTCCCAGCCGATGGCGTGGGTGATCGCGCCACCGAGGCCGGGCCCGGCCAGCACGGCGATGCCGGAGCCGCCCTGCAGCAACCCGATCGCGCTGCCCCGCCGCTCCGGCGGGTAGGCGGCGCTCACCAGCGTCATTGCGAGGGCGCTGACGAACGCGGCGCCCGCGCCCTGCAGGGCCCTGGCGAGGACGAGGACGACGACGTCCGGCGCCGCAGCGCACGCGGCCGACGCAACGGTGAACAGGGCGATCCCGGCCGCGAACATGCGGCGCCGCCCGTACCGGTCGCCCAAGGCGGCCGCAGGCATCAGCAGCACGGCCATCACGAGGTTGTAGCCGTTGACGGTCCACTCCAGCTGCTCGGCAGTGGCGCCGAGATCGGCCTGGATTGTGGTGAGCGAGGCGGACACGACGAGCGCGTCCAGGGCGGTCATCAAGGATGCGACGGCGGCCAGCGCCAGCACCCACGTCCTGCGGTGCGCCATGATCGTTCCTCCCGTTGTGGACGGTGACGTCATGACGACAATCGGGAGGGCAGCGGATCGACATCGGCATCTGCACGATCCAATGAGAGTCAGCGTGGGCGTTCCTGTCTGCTTCTTGTCTGCTCCCTCTGCCGGTCCCGTTGACCTGCCGCGGGGGGACGGCCAGGATCCTGCCCGTGGATCCGGTGACCTTGATCGTGACGGCGGTGGCGCTCGGAGCATCCGCCGGGTTGACCGACACGGCGACAACGGCCGTGAAGGATGCCTACACGGCGTTGAAGCGCCTGCTCGCGCGCCGGTCGGTCGACGTGTCGGGAGTCGAGCGACGTCCAGCGTCCACAGCACAGCAGACCGCGCTACGCGAAGACCTCGCTGATGCGGACGAGCCCGTCGACGACGAGCTGCTCGCGGCGGCACGTGCGGTCACCGATGCGGTCGCCGAACACGACACCGCAGCCGCAGCGGCCATCGGTGTGGACCTCAACGACGTGCGGGCCGCATTCATCAAGATCGGCACCGTCACTTCGACCGGCGATGGGGTCCGCATCCGGGGAGCGCACGTCTCGGGCGGGATCTCCGTGGACGACGTCCGCGCAGGCGGTAGCCAGGACCCCTCACCGCGGTAGGACAGCCCGCTCCCACCGCGTCCGGCAAGGGCGATCCGGCGGCGACCATCGGAGGCGTCGCCCTCCGCGGCGTCTATGCCGGCCGGGACATCAGCGTCGTCGTCAACGACGGCCGCGCTCCCAGCCGCGTCCTCGACCTCGCAACTCGGAAGAGTTATCTCGACGCCCTCGTCGCCCGCTACCGCGTCCTGGACCTGACCGCGCTCACCCCGGACACCGACGAGGATCACGTTCCGATCCTGCTGCGCCAGGTGTTCGTACCGCAGCGGGTTCGCGCCGACCCACCGCCGGTCGAGCTCCCGCGTGACCTGCGGCGCCGCCTCGTGGAGGCCGGGGAGCTGACCGGTGACGAGCTGCCCGCCGAGTTCGACCAGCACGATCGCGATTTGCTCGCGAAAGCCCGGGAGGCCCACACCGCGGAGACGCCTCGGCCCGTCGCGGAGCTGCTGGGCGATCCGCGCCACCGCCACGTGGTGCTCCTCGGTGATCCAGGCGCGGGCAAGTCGTCGCTGCTGCGGTACGTCGCACTATCGCTCGCCGGGGAGGCAGTTCCGGGGGAGCTGGTCGCGCTCGCCGGGCACCTGCCCGTCGTCGTGGAACTGCGCTCCTACGCGAGCCTGGGCTGGCGCACCGGGCGATGGTCCGACGGCACGCTGCTGGACTTCCTCGACTACCTGTACACCCAGCAGGGCCTGGGGTTGCCGCGCGATGCTCTGCAGGCGTACCTGACGGGCGACGGCCGGGCGGTCGTGATGTTCGACGGGCTCGACGAGATGTTCGACCCCGCCCAGCGGGAGGACACGACGCAGCGGATCGTTGCCTTCGCCCGGCAGTTTCCGCTGGCCCGGATCGTCGTGACGTCCCGCGTGATCGGGTACCGGAGGCAGCTGCTCGACAGCGCCGGGTTCAGCCTCCACACGCTGCAGGACCTCGACGACGGTGAGATCGCCGCGTTCGTCGAGCGCTGGTACGCGATCGCGGCGCGTGGCGACGCCGATGGCGCCCGTGACCGGACGTCCCGGCTGCTCGCAGCGCTGGAACGCTCGCCGTCGGCCCGCGATCTCGCCGGGAACCCGATGCTGTTGACGATCCTCGCCGTGATCGGTCGCCGTCGGGAGCTCCCCAAGGAACGGCACCGCGTCTACCAGCACGCCGTGGAGGTGCTGACCCAGCACTGGGACCTCAACCGCGCGGTGCGCGACACCCGGCTCGACATGGACTACATCGACGAGGAAGACAAGCGGGAGCTGTTGCGCCGGATCGCGCGCCGAATGCAGGGTGGTCGGGACGGGGTGGCCGGCAACCACATCCACCGCGACGAGCTGCTCACGGAATTCCAGGACTACCTGCAGGAGCGCTACCCGCAGCCGCCCGCGCAGGCGAAAGTCGTGGCCAAGGCGATGCTCGAACAGTTCCGCGACCGGAACTTCATCCTCTCGCGGTTCGGCCCGGGGCTGTACGGGTTCGTGCACCGCGCCTTCCTGGAGTACTGCTGCGCGGACGAGATCGTGTACCGCTTCAAGGAGACGCGTGAACTCACCGCCGCCGAGCTCGTCACCGACGTTTTCGCGCAGAACGCCACCGATCCGGCGTGGCAGGAAGTCCTCCTGCTCGTCGCTGGCATGATCCACGACCGCTTCCTCGCCATGATCATCGACCGCCTGCTCGCCCTCGACGAGACGCCGCAGGCCAGGTTCGCCGACGACGGCGGGGGCCGCCACTGGTTGCTCGCACTCCGCTGCCTGGCCGAGGCACGCAACCCTGCACGGCTCCCGGAACAAGGGCAGCGCATCGTCGCTCGTCTCATCGAACTGGTGAGTGCGATCCGCCTCGACGGATCCACAGTCGAGAGCATCGACGGCGACCCGACCGTTGTCGAACAGGCGATGCCGGCGCTCCGCGAGGTGGGTGCGCAGCTTGCCACTCGCGCCTACCTCGACTGGTTCGGGCGCTCACCCCGCGCATACTTGCCGGGCGTCCTCTACAAGGGCGCGTTCGTACGTGGGGGAACGATCCGCGCCTTCGCGAACCTCTCCACGGAGATCGCGGCGATCCAGTTTCCCGGCGATGCCGCACTCCGTTCGATCCTCGAGCGGCGCATCGTCCTGGAGTACTGGCCGGCGGACGTCGCAGCCTTCGACAGTCTCTACCGCTCCTGGACGGGAGGCGCCGGGCACGAGTCCTTGCGACGATTGGTCGTCGCTGCGGAACGCGATGAGATCCGGAATGCCGCGATCACCGCGCTCGCCCGGGATCCGGAAGGGGTCGGCATCCGTCACCTCATCACCGAGCGAGCCACCGTCGATCGCGACGACTCCGTCCGCCTGACTGCAGTCGAATGCGCTGCGGGATGGCCGGATGACGGCACGCGGACGCTACTCACCGATCGGCTGGCTCTCGACCCTGCGTCCGAGGTCCGAGCTGCTGCCCTGATGGCGCTGGCCGCCCAATGGCCCGCTGACGTGACGCGGGGCATCGTCGAGGCCAGCGCCGCGAGCGACCGCCAGTCCGAGGTTCGCCAAGCTGCGTTGACCGCGTTGGCCGGCACCTGGCCCGACGACGTCTCGCGGTCCCTCACACTGGTTCGAGCCGGGAACGATCCGAGCGCGGACGTCCGCAGTCACGCGGTCGAACTCCTCGCGCAGAAGTGGCCGGGCGACACCGCGCGACGAATGATCATCGAGAGATCGACAGCCGACACCGACGATGCGGTCCGAGTAGCGGCGCTGAAGTCGCTCGCGCAGACCTGGCCGGACGACCGGACCCGAATGCTCGTCGAGAGCGGCGCGTCTGCCGACCTGAGCTCGGACGTTCGCACCGCCGCCCTCGAATCACTCGCCGAGGGATGGCCGGACGAACAAGCCAGAGCGGTCCTGAACGACCGGGCCACGACCGACCTCTCCGAGGACGTGCGGGAAACCGCGCTCGAACACGCCCTCCGCCTGTGGCCCGACGAAGCCAGCCGCGTTCTTGCGGTCGCCGCCACCACCGACCCGAACGAGGACATCCGGCGCATCGCGCTCGACGCGCTCGCCGCGTCGTGGTCCGACGAGGGCACGCGACGCCTCCTGATCTCCGCAGTGCGCAGCGACCCGGACAACGCGGTTCGCACGGCAGCTGTGGGCACTCTCGCGCGGGTGTGGCCCGACGAGGACACCCTGACGCTGCTGCTCGACCGGGGGGCGGTCGACGCCGAGTGGACCGTGCGTCAATCTGTTGTCGACGCGCTGGGCGAACGGTGGCGAGATGACCGCGTGCGTGCTGCCCTGATCGAGCGGGCACTCACTGATCCCGACAACCGGGTCCGCCACTCAGCCCTCCATGCCGCCGTCAAGGGCTGGCCCGACGAGCGGGCCCGGTCCCTGCTCACCGACCACGCCCACGCCGACGAGAACGAGGACAACCGCATCGGTGCGCTGACCACACTGCTGTTCGGATGGCCGGACGCCGCGACCAGAGCGCTGCTCCTGCGGTCAGCGCGCGACGACAACGAGGACGTCCGTGCCTACGCCCTGTGTGCCCTGGCCGAGCGGTGGCCTGACGACGAGGTCCGGGCGCTCGTTCTCGAACTGGCCGCGAGCGATCCGCATGAGGATGTCCGTTTCGAGGCCTGTGCAGACCTCTCCTCTGCCTGGCCGGACCCCACGAGCTGTGAGCTGATCGGCCGAGCCGCCGTGAGCGACCCCGACGCGGACGTGCGTGAGCTCTGCATCCACGCATTGGCCGCCGGATGGCCCGACGGGGACACACGGCGTCTGCTCGTTCGCCGGACCAGTGAGGACGACACAGGGAACGTCCGCGAAGCGGCTGCAAAGGTGTTGGTGCGCCGGTGGCCCGACGCCGAGACGCGGACCGTACTGACCGGCATGCTCGCCCGGGACGCGGCCGCCGACGTTCGCCGGGCGGCTTTGGAGGCCGTGATCCGGTGCTGGCCGGATGCCGACAGCTGTCGCCTCGCCCGCGAGGTCGCCCGGAACGACCCCGACGCGGACGTCCGCGAACGGGCCGTCGAAGCGGTGTTCCTGCTGTCCGGTCTCGGAGACGACGGACGCCGGCTCATGCTCGAGCTCGCCGAAGTCGATCTCGACGCCAAGGTCCGCAACCTCGCCATGGCGATACTCGCGTGGGCGTGGCCGGGAACGGACACCCGAGAACTCATCAGCGACCGCCTGCGGGACCGGCCGGACGAGGACATCCGGTCCGGCCTGCTCGACCACCTCGCCGCGATGTGGCACGACGACGAATGCCGCGAGCTCATCGAGATCATCGTCGGGAGCCGCAACCAGCGTTCTCGGAAGGAAGCGGTCGAGGTGCTGGCCGGGAACTGGCCGGATGCGACAACCACTGAGCTGCTGGCCGAGCGCGCCGTCTCCGATATCGACGCCGATGTCCGGCGAGCGGCGCTGAGCGCACTCGTCCGGCTGCGGTCCGACCGCGTGACCCGGGCCGTCGTCGTCGACCGCGCCGTCTTCGACGCCGATGAGGACCTGCGTGAAGAGGCACTGCAGAGTCTCCTCCGCTACTGGCCCGACGATGCGACGCGAGAGATCTTGGCGGCGCAGGTCGTGTTCGACGATGATGCAGATGTGCGCGGGGTCGCCGTCCGCGCCCTGGTCAGGGGATGGCCGAACCACCCCGAGACGCGGCGCGCCCTCGTGGACTCACTCGCCGTGGGCTGTACCGACGAGCAGTACGAGCGCGACATCGCGGACGCGGTCGCACAGATCTGGCCTGATCACGAGACCCGGGCCTTACTGACCGATCTCGCGACCAGCTCCGATGCGAGCGCAACTCTCCGCGCAGCGGCGGCACGAGCAATGGCGTGGCGGTGGCCCGACACCGCGAGCCGCGACATCATCACGTCTCTTGCCACCGCCGATCCCGACGAGCGTGCACGGGTCGGTGGAGTGCAGGCGATGGCCCGACACTGGCCAGATGCTCGCACGCGCGCACTGCTCGAGGACAGTCTCGCCGACCCCAGTCCGGATGTGCGAACGGCCGGTACCAAAGCCTTGTCGCTCCTGTGGCCCGGCGACGGCACCGCCGCGGTGCTGGCCGGGGCTGCCGAGACCGAAGGCGACGACGTCACCGGACGCGGGTGACTAGCCGGACCGCCAGTTCTTCAGGCTGTCCAGCCCGACGGCGACGATGATGACCGCGCCCTTGATGATCAGCTGGGTGAAGAACGGCACGTTCATCAGCACCAGGCCGTTGCTGAGGACGCCGATGATGAGCGCGCCCACGAACGTGCCGTGGATGCGGCCGCGGCCGCCGAAGAGCGAGGTGCCGCCGAGGACGACCGCGGCGATCGCGTCGAGCTCGTAGCCCTCGCCCGCGCGGGGTTGGCCGGACTCGACGCGGGCGGCGAACATGACGCCCGCGAGGCCTGCCGTGAGCCCGGCGAGCAGGTACACCTTGAGCAGCACCCGCTTGACCTTGATGCCGGCGAGGCGGGCGGCCTCGACGTTGCCGCCGACGGCGTAGATGTGCCGGCCGAACGTCGTGCGTTCGAGGACGAACCACACGGCGACGTAGGTGATCACCATGACCACCACCGGGGAGGGGATCGCGGCGATGTTGCCGTTGCCGAGGAGGCGGAAGCCCAGTTCGCCCTTGGCGATCAACGGTTGCCCGTCGGTGAGCGCGTACGCGGTGCCGCGCAGGTAGGTGAGCGCCCCGAGCGTCACGATGAACGCGGGCAGCGCGAGGTAGGCCACGAGCAGGCCGTTGAGCAGCCCGGCGGCGGCGCCGACCAGGATGCCGCCGAGGACTGCGAGGAGTGCGGGCACGCCGCCGTTCCACAGCAGCACCGACGTGACGCCTGCGACGCCGATGACCGACCCGACCGACAGGTCGATGCCCCCGGTGAGGATCACGAGCGTCATGCCGGCCGCGAGGACGGCGTTGATCGACACGGCACGGGCGACGTTGAAGCCGTTGCTGAGGCTGAGGAAGTTGGGCGCGATCACCGCCATGAGGGCGACCATCGCGAGCAGCACGACGAGGATGCCGTAGCGGTCCCACACTTGACCGAAGCTGCGCCTGGGGCGCTCGGCGGGCTCGAGGGCCGGCGTGCCCGTCGGTGCGGTGCGGGTCATGCGGGGGTGCCTCCGTTCTGGTTGCTGCCCGCCGCCACCCCGGTGGCGTGCAGCATGACGGCCTCCTCCGTGGCCTCCGAGCGGTCGAGCTCGGCCACGATCCGCCCGCCGCGCACGACCAGCACGCGATCGCTGATGCCGAGTGCCTCGGGCAGGTCGGAGGAGACCACGAGCACGGCGACGCCGCGGCGGACCTGCTCGTTGATGATCCGGTAGATCTCGTGCTTCGCGCCAATGTCGACACCGCGGGTGGGCTCGTCGAGGATCAGCACCCGGGGGCCGACGGTGAGCCAGCGGCCGAGCACCACCTTCTGCTGGTTGCCGCCGGACAGGTGCGCCACGTCCTGGGTCGGTGCCGTCCGGATGCGGAGTGCGTCCATCTGCCGGCGGGCCGCGTCGCCGATGGCGCCCCGGCGCAGCACGCCCAGCCGGGAGAGGCTGCCGAGTGCTGCGGCCACGAGGTTGTCGCGGATCGACATCAGCGGGAAGAGCGCCTGCTCCTTGCGGCTCTCGGGCAGCAGGCCGATGCCGTCGCGGATGCTGGCGGCGGGGGAGCGGTTGTCCAGCGGCCTTCCGTCGAGCTCGACGGTGCCGCCGCGGGCGCGGTCGGCGCCGTAGATCATCCGCGCGATCTCGGTGCGGCCTGCGCCGATCAGGCCGACCATCCCGACCACCTCGCCCGCCCGCAGCTCGAGGTCCACGGGGCCGATGCCGGCGCCGTCGGTGAGGCCTTCGACCCGGAGCACGACCTCGCCGGAAGTGCGGTCGTCGTGGACGTAGAGCTCCTCGACGTTGCGCCCGATCATCTGCGTGACCACCCGCTCCGGGGTGATCTCGGCCTTCTCGCTGGTGCCGACCGAGCGGCCGTCGCGGAACACGGTGACCCGGTCGGCGAGCTGCCAGACCTCCTCCATGCGGTGGCTGATGTAGACCAGCCCCATCCCGGCTGCCCGCATCTCGTCGATGAGCTCGAAGAGCTGGCGGGCCTCCCGGTCGGACAGCGCGGCGGTCGGCTCGTCGAGCACGAGGATCCGGGCGTCCTCGGCGAGCGCGCGGGCGATCTCGACCATCTGCTGGCGGCCGACGGACAGCCGCCGCATCGGCAGCCGGGGATCGACGTCGGCCCGCACCCGGGCCAGCTTCTCCTCGGCGTCGCGCAGCACGCGCCTGCGGTCCAGCCCGCCCCAGCGGGTGCGTGGCTCGGCGCCGAGAGCCAGGTTCTCCGCGACCGTCATGTCGGGAACGGTGTTGAGCTCCTGGTGGATGATCGCGATCCCGAGTGCGGTGGCCTCGATCGGGGACGAGATCGTGACCGGCTCCCCGTCGATCCGGATCGTGCCGGCGTCCGGGGCGTGGACGCCGGCGAGCACCTTCATGAGCGTCGACTTGCCCGCGCCGTTCTCGCCCATGAGGGCGTGGACCTCGCCGGGGCGCAGGTCGAAGTCGACGCCCCGCAGGGCGGGGGCACCACCGAACGACTTGGTGATGCCCTCCATGGCGACGAGGGCGGGCCCCGGGGACCTCATGGGGATCTCTACTGCCAGCCCTTGTACTGCGCCAGGTTCTCGCGCGTGATCATCTCCGTGGGCACGAGCACGGACTGCTGCTCGAGAGCCTCGCCCGCGAACAGCTTCTGCGCCATCTCCAGCGCGATGCCGCCCTGGGTGTTGGGGTCCTGGGCGGCCGTGGCCTTGAACATCGACTCGGGCTTCTGCAGCTCCGCGACCGCCTCCGGGGACGCGTCGACGCCGACGATCACGAGGCCGTTGATACCGGCCTGCTGGGCGGCGAGCGTGGCACCGAGCGCCGTGGGGTCGTTGATCCCGAAGACGCCCTTCACGGTGGGGTTCGCGGTGAGCATGTCGGTGGCGATGGTGAGCGCCTTCGCGCGCCCGTTGTCGCCGTTCTGCTCGGACACGATCTTGATCTGCGGGTAGTTCTGCAGCGCCTGCTTGCAGCCGGTGACGCGGTCCTGGACGGACGAGATCGGCGTGCCGTTGATCAGCAGGATGTCGCCTGCGCCGCCGATCTGGTCGGCCAGGTAGGTGCAGGCCAGGTTGCCGGCCGCGGTGTTGTCCAGCGTGACCTGCGCCTCGGCACCGCGGGCGGCGACGTCGATCGCCACCACCTTGATGCCGGCCGCCTTGGCCCGCTCGACCGCGGGGCCGATGCCGTCGGAGTCGACGGCGTTGATCAGGAGCACGTCGATCTGCTGCTGGATGAACGCGTCGATCTGCTCGTTCTGGGCGCCGAGGTCCTGCCGCCCGTCCTGGACGTTGACGGTGGCGCCGATCTTCTCGGCTCCCGACTTCACGCCGTTGGCCATCGACTGGAAGAACGGGTTGGACAGGTCCTGCACCATCAGGCCGATGGTCTTGACCTGGGCACCGGCGCCGCCGCGTTCGGTGTTGACCGGGTCGCCCTCGCTACATCCGGCGGCCAGCGCGCACGCCAGCACCATCCCGGTCGCCACCAGCCGTGCCCGGAGCCGGCCGATACCCACACGCGCCATCGCTCGTCACCCTCGTTCCTGCTCGCGCCATCGCGGCGCGCAGATGTTAACGCACACATCAGACAGGTTCGACCGCTCGGAGCACTGCGGCCACCGAACGGTCGACGTCCTCCTCGGTGGTCGCGGCATTGGACACCGCGATGCGCATGAGGCGGCGCCCGCGCCAGGTGGTGCCGCCCATCCAGCACGTGCCGTCGCGCTGCACGGCGGCGATCACGGCGTCGGTGCGGGCGTCGTCGCCGAAGCAGACGAGGACCTGGTTGAGCACGACGTCGTTCGCGATCTCCAGCCCGCCCGCCGCGAGACCGGCGGCGAAGCGGGCGGCCAGCCGGCAGCACCGTTCCACCAGCTCCGCCATCCCGTCGGCGCCGAGCTCGCGCAACGCGGCCCACACCGCGAACCCGCGGGCGCGCCGCGACGACTCGAGGACGAGGTCCCCCGGCATCGGCACCGGGCCGCCCGATCCGGTGAGGTAGCTCGCCGTGTAGTTCATCGCGGCGACGTGCACCTCCGGGTGGGCGCAGATCGCGAAGCCGCAGTCGTAGGGCACGTTGAGCCACTTGTGCCCGTCGCAGGACCACGAGTCGGCCAGCTCGGCGCCGTCGACGAGGTGGGCGCGGCCGGGCGCGGCGGCCGCCCACAGCCCGAACGCGCCGTCGACGTGCACCCACGCGCTGTGCTCGCGGCCGAGTGCGATCGCCGCGCGCAGCTCGTCGCAGGCGCCGGTGTTGACGTTGCCGGCCTGCAGGCACAGGATCGTCGGCCCGGCCGGGCCTGCGGCGAGCACGCGGCGCAGGTCGTCGAGGTCGATCGCGCCCTGCGGGCCCGCGGCCACCAGCGCGATCGCGGCTGAGCCGAGGCCGAGCAGCCGCGCGGACCGGTCGATCGTCGCGTGGCGCTCCTCGCCCGCGACGATCCGCACCCGGGGCGCGCCCTGCAGGCCGTCGCGCTCGACGTCCCACCCCGCTTCGCGCAGCACGTGGTGGCGCCCGGCCGCCAGGCCCACGGTGTTGCCGGCCTGCGCGCCGGTCACGAACCCGACCGTCGCGGTCGGCGGCAGGCCCAGCAGCTCGAGCAGCCACCGGCTCGCGGCGCGTTCGGCCGCCACGGCCGCGGGGGAGAGCGCGTTGTTGAAGGCGGCCTGGTCCCATCCGACGGCGAGCACGTCCGCGGCGGTCGCGGCGGGTAGCGCGCCCCCGACGACGAACCCGAAGTAGCGCGGACCGGCGCTGCTCATCAGCCCGCCGTCGGCAGCCGCGACGAGCTCCTCCACGACCTGCGCCGGTGGCGTGCCGGTGCGGGGCAGCGGGCCGCCGAACCGCTCCAGCAGCGTGTCCGGGTCACATGGCGCCTGCACGGGCCGGTCGGGCAGGGAGGCCCGGTAGTCCGCGGCCACCTCCGCGGCGCGCTGCAGGAGCGATCCGAGATCCATCGCCGGATCGTACGAATAGATTGGGCCCCCGGACGCGTCCGATGAGGATATCGCAGGGGGCAGCATGAAGCGGGTCGACGCCGTCGTCGTCGGGGCCGGGATCAACGGGATGGCCGCTGCCGCCCGCCTGGCGGGTGCCGGGTGGTCGGTGGCGCTGGTCGACCAGCACCCGCGGGTCGGCGGGTTCGTGGCGGGGGAGGAGCGCACGGTGCCGGGCTACCGGCACGACACCTACTCCTCGTGGCACCCGCTCTTCGTCACCGGGCCGGTGTACGCCGAGCTGGGCGCCGACCTGCACCGGCACGGCCTGGAGTACGCGAACTCCGACGGTCCGGTCACCGCGTCGGTGTCCGACGCGGGGGACGTGACGATCGGCCACCGCGACGTCGAGCAGACCGTGGCGGGCTTCGCCGAGCCCGCCGACCGCGACGCCTACCGGGCGGCGATCCAGCGCTTCGGTGCGCACGCCGCCCACATCGGTGGCCTGCTGGGCAGCGAGCTGCGTTCGCCCGGTGTGCTCGGTCCGCTGTGGGGCCTCGCGCGCGCCGGCGGCCGCCACGAGCTCACCGCCTACGCGCGGGAGGTGGCGACCAGCGGGCGGGCGTGGCTGCGCACCCACTTCCGGGGCCCGGAGGCCGACCGGCTCTGGGCGCCGTGGCTGCTGCACGCCGGCCTCGCGCCCGACAGCGCGTCCGGCGGGCTGATGGTGCCGGTCTTCGCCGCGACCATGCACGCCGCCGGCCTCCCGGTCGTGGTCGGGGGCGCGGGGAACTTCGTGAGCGCGTGGGAGCGGCTGCTGGCCGAGCGGGGCGTCACCGTGCACACCGGGCGCCGGGTCGAGCGGGTGGTGCTGCAGGACGGGGCGGCCGCCGGGGTCGCGGGCGACGGCTGGAGCATCACCGCCGAACGGGCGGTGCTCGCGTCGGTGACCCCGCCCGCGCTGTACGGGTCGCTGCTGCCGCCCGGTGCCGTGCCGGCCGCCGTGGCGGGCGATGCGGCGCGCTTCCGCCCGGGTCGGGCGGCGATGCAGGTGCACGTCGCGCTGTCCGCACCGGTGCCGTGGCGGGACCCGGCACTTGCCGCCGTGCCGCTCGTGCACGTGTCGGACGGGTCGGCCTCCACGGCGATCGCATGTGCCGAGGCGGAGGCGGGGCTGCTGCCCCGGCGCCCGACGGTGGTGGTCGGCCAGCAGCACGTCCTGGACCCGTCCCGGGTGCCTGCGGGGGCCGCGGCGCTCTGGCTGCAGCTGCAGGAGGTGCCGTTCGCGCCGGTCGGCGACGCGGCGGGGGAGCTGGACGTCTCGGCGGGGTGGGACGCCACCCTCGCCCGCGGCTACGCCGACCGCGTCCTCGACCGGGTCGCGGCACACGCGCCGGGGCTGCGTGACCTCGTGGTGGGCACCGACGTGATCACCCCGGCCGATCTCGCCGCGTACAACCCGAACGCGGTCGCGGGCGACCCGTACGGCGGCTCGGCCGAGCTGGACCAGAACTTCATCTGGCGCGCCGGCCACGCGACGCCGGTGCCGCGGCTGTGGCACATCGGCGCGTCGACGCATCCGGGGCCGGGTCTCGGCGGAGCCTCCGGCCACCTCGTCGCAGGCAGGCTGCTCACCCCGACGCCCCGGGAACGCCTGCGCCGGATGATCTCCGTGCGGCCGGGGTGACAGCCGTGATCACTGCCCGGTGGGCGCGGTCTGCGGCTCGGGGTCGTCCGCCGGTTCGGCGCGCAGCGGTTCGAGCGCCGTTGTCTCGCCGAACCACAGCAGCGCGTCGTACCGGTCGCCGAGCGTGGACGGCACGTAGTTGCCCCAGCGCTCCTGGTCGGGGTGGTAGACGACGCCGATCGCCCGGTGGTCGAACGAGGTGCGCAGCCATCGTGGCTGGTCGTAGGTCTCCGGGAAGACCAGCAGGGACGGCTCGTCCCCGAGCGCCCGGTGCAGGAGGTCCTCGGCGCTGCCGTCGCGTGCGGGCGGCACCGGGAGGCGCTCGGCTGGCGCGCCCCACGACGATGCCGCCACGACGTCGCCGCGGTGGCCGGCGAAACCGACCAGCACCACCCCGTCGTCGGCGTGGCGCTCGTGGGCGAGCTGTCCGAGGCTGGTCATCCCGGCGGCTGCCATGTCGGTGGCCCTTGCGTCGCCGATGTGGGTGTTGTGCGCCCAGACGACTCCCTTCGAACCGGGTCCGTGATGATCGAGGAGCCGGTCGAGGGTGTCGGCCATGTGCACGTCGCGGACGTTCCAGGAGTCCGGCCCGCCCCGCACCGCGGCCCGGTAGTACCGCTCCGCGCCCGCGACGACCGCGGCGTTCTGCTCGGCCACGAACCGCTGGTCCGCCTCACCGGGGGAGGAGCCATCGGAGCCGTGGCGCTCGCACATGTCCCGCAGCACCTCGATCACCGCGTCCTCGCAGTTCTCCGGCACCCAGCGGGTCGCGCGGGCGTACGCCAACGGGTCCGGCCCGTAGGGCTCGAAGCAGGCGTAGGCGTCGAGCGCCGCCGACGCGTGGTCCGGATCGTGCTCGCGCAGCCACCGCACGACCTCGCGCATCGACCGTTGCAGGCTGTAGACGTCGAGCCCGTGGAAGCCGACCCGCCGCTGCGGCGGCAGCTCGGCGTTGTGCTCCCGCAGCCAGTTCATCGCGGCGCGCACGGCGCTGTTCGCCCACATCCACGTCGGCCACCGGTCGTACCCGCCGAGGGCCTCGTCGACGTCCTCCGGTCCTCCGGTCACGGCCCGGTGCAGGCGGCGGCAGTCCGGCCAGTCCCCTTCGACGGCGACGAAGCCGAAGCCCTTCTCCGTGACGAGCCTGCGGGTGAGCCGGTCGCGCCACGCGTAGTACTCGTGGGTGCCGTGCGACGCCTCGCCGATCAGCACGAGCCGGGCGTCGCCCGCCCGTTCGACCAGGGGATCGAGGTGCGAGTCGCTCTGCAGCGGCCGGGCGAGGGCACGGACGTCGGCCGGGTCGTCCATCGGTCCTCCTACTCCTGCGGCTCGACTGTGAACACGCGGTACGGGCGGTGCAGCACGGGGCGGGCGACGTTGTGCACCGGCACCCCGCCAGGGGTCCGGCCGTCGGGTGAGCCGGCGTGGGCGTGGCCGTGCAGCGCGAGCGCCGCCCCGCAGCTGTCGATGACGTCGGCGAGGAGGTGGCTGCCGAGGAACGGGTAGATCTCCCGCGGCTCGCCGTGGAGCGTCTCGGGTACCGGCGCGTAGTGCATGAGGGCGACGGTGACGTCGCAGTCGAGCGTGCGCAGCGCCTCGCCGAGACCTGCGGCGAGGGCACGGCCGCGGGCGGCGAAGGCCTTCATCTCCGGCTCCCCGAAGTCGGCCACCATCCCGTTGGGGAACCCGCCGCCGAACCCGACGGTGCCCGCGACGCCCAGCCGGACGCCGTCCAGGTGGAGCACCGTCGAGCTGCACTCCAGCACGACGATGCCGGCATCCGCGAGTGCTGCCGTGACACCGTCGCCTTCGTCGGAGTGCAGGTCGTGGTTGCCGAGCACGGCGACGACCGGCACCGGCGAGCCGGCGAACTCACCCGCGACGACCTTCGCCTCGGCCACCGTGCCGTGGCGGGTGAGGTCGCCTGCCAGTAGCAGCACGTCCGCCGTGCCCTCCAGCGCGGCGACGTCGTCGGTGTAGCAGCCGTGCATGCCCTCGCCGAGGTGGATGTCGCCGACGGCGGCCACCCGGATGCTCACGACGTCTCCTCCTTGGGTGGGATGTCCAGGTCGTCGCACAGCTCGAGGAACGCCCGGGCGAACGGCCATTGCTTCACCTCCCGCCGCAGCGCGGGCCAGTCGACCTGCTCGCGCAGTGCGCGAGCGTGCGGGAAGAGCCGGGCGAGGTCGCACGAGTGCTCGCTGAGCGCGAGCATCTTCGAGGCGAGGATCTCGGTGGCCGGTTGCACCGGCATGAGCACGGAGTCCACGCGCAGCTCGTCCGCGTCGGCCAGCTGCTCCCGCGTGACGGGCCGGTCGGCCGGCCGGAAGATCAGGTCCACGAGCGCGTCGCCGTCGTAGACCTTCTCCAGCCAGTCCTCCGGCGGGTGTTCGACGCGCAGGCCGGCGTGGGCGAGCGCCTGCAGGGCGCGCGGCACGTCCTCCTCCACGAGTACGAAGTCGGCGTCGTGGACCGGCTCGGGGCCGCCACGGGCCCAGGACGCGTAGCCGCCTGCGAGGGCGAACGAGACGCCTGCGGCCTTGAGCGTTGTGGCGACCCGCTTCAGGGCGGCCCGCAGCTCCTGGTCCGCTCTCTCGCCCGGTCCCGGGGTGGAGACCGTCACATCGCACCTCCCGTCACCAGCGGTACGAACGCCACGGCGCCCAGCTCCTCGCTGCGTCCTGCCCGGTACCGCACGAGCGTGCCGTGCCCCAGGTGGCCGACCGGGCAGACCAGCGCGGCGTCCGGGGCGAGCTGGTCCAGGAGCGCTCGCGGCGGCTCGTCCTCGGCCATGGCCGTGACGACGATCCCGTCGAACGGCGCCCGGTCGGGCGCTCCGAGCGTGCCGTCGCCGGTGCGGACCTCGACGTTGTCGTAGCCGAGCACCGCGAGCACGGTGGCGGCCCGGTCGGCGAGCTCGGGGTGGCGTTCGATCGTCACCACCGAGCGGTGGCACCGGGAGAGAACAGCGGCGCCGTACCCCGATCCGGTGCCGATCTCGAGGACGTGCGCGTCGGGCCCGGCCTGCAGCGCGGCCGCGCTCAACGCGACGACCAGCGGCGCGGAGATCGTCTGGTCGAGGCCGATGGGGAGTGGGCTGTCCCGGTAGGCCGCCCTCGCGACGTACGGGGGGACGAACCGCTCCCGCGGCACCTGCCGCATCGCGTCCAGCACGCGGGCGTCACCTATCCCGCGGGCGTGCAGGCGTTGCACCATCGCGGCCCGTTCCCGGTCGGCGCGGCTGGACACGCTGACCGAGTTCCCACCCCGGCGGAGGTCATGCCTCGGCGGCCTGCTGGCCCTTCGCGTACAGCAGGTGGAGGAAGTCGGCCCCGGCGAGCGCGGTGAACGTCGCGGTGATGAGGCGAGTCGCCCGCGGCGCGAACACGTATCCGAAGGCGAAGCCGGTCGCGATCCACACGTCGAGGCAGAACGGGCAGGTGACGAGCTCGCCGACCGCGTGGCGCACCCCGCTCGCCGTGCGGGCGTCCTCCATCACCTCGGCCGGTCCGCCGGTGCTCGCGTAGCGCGTGAAGGGCGCGCGGAGCGGGCTCGTGACCGCCTCCTTGCTGAGGGTTCGGGAGAGCTTGTGCGTGCCGGCGGTGATCAGCAGGAGGTCCCACGGGCCGATGCCGTCCGGGAGCCGGCGTCCCGACGCCGCCGCCAGGCCCGCCGCGCCCGCGACGAACGCGGCGAAGAGCGCCATCACGAGCACGTAGCCCCCGAGCGGGCGGTCCTGACCGTTGCGGTACGCGTCCGCCTCGTCCCTCGTCGCCTCTGCGAGGCCGGTCCAGGGCCGGGTGGTGCGGGTCTGGGTCATGTGTCGGTCCTTCCGCGTGTCGGCGCCGCCCCGGGGGCTACCCGGGAGTGGGAGTGCGAACCGGCTCGCGTGGGGACCGACGGCCTCGACGCGGCCGTCGCCGATGCCGAGAAGGCGGGCTGGCGAGTGCTCGCCCTCGTCGCAGGCGCAGCTGCGCTCAGAAGCCCACCACTCCGGCGACCGCTCTCCAGTCGGGTCTCAGGGCGGAGACGGTTCCGTCTCGGATCGTGACGCTGTCGAACGCCACCCAGCGGCGCCGGCACCAGCACGTGTAGACGGTGCCGCGCAGCGCCCGCCGTGGCGGGTGGCACCGATGCGGGTGTGCGGTTGTCATCCCTCGATCCTCCGATCCGGACGTCGAGCGGCTGGTTGTGCACTCGGGTCAGGGGTACCCACCGGTCGGTGGATCGACAGCTGACGCAGCGCCGGTTGCTGCGGACCTGGCTGCGGGCAGGCGTCGCCGTCACCCGGTCCCGCCAGGTTGGGTCCCGGCAGGCGGGGTACCACCCGGGTTCCCGAACCGGCAGGAAGGAGCCCGTCGTGGCGCAGCAGACCACCACGGATGTCATCAGCGAACTGACCACGGACCACCGGGAGGCGCTCGACCTGCTCGACCGCATCGCCAGGAGCAGCAACCCGGCCGAGAAACGCGATCTCGCCGACACCGTCATCGCGGAGGTCGTGCGGCACGCGATCGCCGAGGAGATGTACGTCTACCCGGCGATGCGCGAGCACGTTCCGGACGGGGAGAAGGAGGTCGAGCACGACATCGAGGAGCACAAGGAGCTCGAGGAGACCATGAAGCAGCTGGAGGCCGTCGACGCCTCCGAGGCCCGCTTCGACGACCTCGTGCGGAAGATGACCGAACAGCTGCGCCACCACGCCCACGACGAGGAGTCCGACCAGTTCCCGAAGCTGCGTGAGCACGTGTCCCACGAGGAGCTGGTGCGGCTGCGGGAGAAGGTGAACACGGCGAAGAAGGTCGCGCCGACCCGCCCGCACCCGAACGCGCCCAACAGCGAGCTGTTCCACAAGCTCGTCGGTCCGGGTGTGGGGCTGGTCGACCGGCTGCGCGACCGGCTCACCCACCGCAGCAACTGAGGTCCGGCCGCCCGTAGAGTGCCCCTCCGTGGTTTCGGACGGGGGCGCTCTGCGGGCGGTGGACGAAGGGGTCACCCGCCGGCTCAAGGCGCTGGCCTGCACCGCCCCGCTGCACGACCTGGACGCCCGCAAGACCCGGCTCGACTGGGTGGACGCCACCCGCTACCAGATGGCGGAGATCGCGCTGCAGGCGATCGACCAGGTCACCCTCGCCATGGACTTCGACCACGGGGCCGACCAGGCGCAGGTCGTGAAGCGGCTGCGGCCGTTCGTCGCGGCGCAGGCGCCCGCCGCGCCCGCCGGGGAGCACGAGCGCGTCGCGCAGTGGGTGATCGAGAACCTGATCAACGTGGGCAGCCTGGACCGCGGGTTCCAGGTCGACTACGGCAGCTTCACCGAGGACGGGCACTACGTGCGCCGCCGGTTCGACTTCAAGCTTCTCGTCGAGGTGGCCGCCCCGGACGGCGAGGTGTACCTGCGTGCCTCTGACGAGGCGATCAACGTGCTCGTCGGCGCCCTGGACACCGACGTCGAGTCGGCGCAGGTCGCGGCCGAGGTGAAGCTGGAGAACCTGATCGCCCGGGGCCGGCTGGGCGACGCCCGCCTCGCCGCCGAGCAGGCCCGCTACCGCACCGTGCAGTACGCGGAGGCGCTGCGCCAGAAGCTCGACGCGACCCGCCGCGACGTCCGGTCGGTCGACTGGCTCTCCGCGGTGCCCGCGCTGCTCGACGAGGCGCTCGCCCACATCGAGTCGCGCTACCGGGCCGAGACGGCGATCCTCGCCAACATCGCCGACGCCCGCGACGAGGCCACCGAGCCGGGGCGGCGCAGGCAGGCCGCTGAGCTGGTCGACGTCGTGGCCGACTGCATCCAGCGGCACACCCAGCTGCAGGCGCGGCTGCAGGAGGCGGGCGCGACGTTCCGCGCGGAGCAGGACCGCCAGCAGTTCAGCGGACGGCCCAAGCGGGCGGCGATCGACGTGTTCGGCCAGCTCCTGCGCCCGTGCCTCGCCCTGGACACCGCCACCGCCGCCGGCCCGGCCGCCGCGTTCTTCGGGGCCGGGGCGGGCGTGCGGGTGCCGAGCGTGCCCAGCCTGACGGGGCTGGTCGAGACGCTGCTCACCCCGCCGGTCGAGCGCGACCCGCTGGGGGAGCCGGTGGTGGAGCCCGAGCTGGCGCCGGCGACGGTGGAGCGGTTCGGCGAGGACCTCTGGAAGCAGTCGACCCGGCTGCTCGAACCCGACCACGGCGCGCGGCGGTTGTCCGAGCTGCTCGCCGAGGCGCGGGAGATCGACCCCGACCTGCCAACGCTCGTGGCGCTGCGCGTCGTGCACGCGGTCGGCTCCAGCGTCGGCACCGCGCGCAACCAGGGCGACCCGGCCGTCCTGCTCGCCTTCGACGACGGCACCGTGCTGCGCGACCCGGAGTTCGGCGGCGCCGACCTGCTGGTCGCCACCGCGGGCGTGCTCGGCGGCGAACCGGACGTCGGAGAGGTCGCATGACCCGCGAGATCCAGCCGCAGGACGTCGAGTCCGCGGCGCGGCTCGTCGCGCACGGGATGCGGCCGAAGGCGCTGCCGTCGCGCGACGCCGGCTACGGCGAGCTGGTGCGCCGCTACCGCGACGACGACGGGTTCGCCGACACCGTGCAGCGCGTCGCCGCCGGGCTCGGCCTCGTCGTGCTCGCGGTCGGCCCGCAGTCCGGGATCGTGCTGGCCGCGGTCGAGGAGTCGGTGTTCGAGATCCGCATGGACGAGTACGCCCGGCGCACCGTGCTGCAGAACCGCCACACCGACAAGATGCTGCACGGCCTCGCCCATCTCGCCGCCGCCGCGCTGGCGTTCCCGCGGCCCGACGACCTCGGCGACGACAGTTACGTCGGGCGGGTGTCGGTCGACCAGGTGGACGGCGCGGTCCGCGAGGCGTGCCGGGCGCTGGAGGAGCGGACGGCGGGCGGCGAGGCCGACCCGCTCTCGGACGCCCCGCAGCTGGAGGCGGCGTGGCGGGCGTGGCTGCGCCGGCCGGAGGCGACGGCCACGAAGGACGGGCGCGCCGGCGAGGCGACCACCCGCGGGATCGTCGGCAAGGCCCTGCGGTTCCTCGCGGAGCAGGGCTTCCTCGTGGCCGTCGGCACCGAGGGCGGCGTCTACCGCACCACCCCGCGCTACCAGGTGCAGGTGCGCGAGCTCGCCGCGCAGCGCGCGTTCGACGAGCTGCTGCAGCTCGGCGTGCTCCCGGTCGCCACGGCGGGCGGCGCGCTGCGCGCCCCGAACGCCCAGGGACTCGAGGCGCCCGATGTATGAGCTCTCCCGCGTCCGGCTGTTCTCCGTGGGCCCGCCCGGGGCCCGCTACCAGGACGTCACGCTCGACCTGCGCGGCGTGGGCGCAGGAGTGCAGGCCGCACAGCAGGCCGACCTGTTCGCACCCGACGACCTGGAGCGCGTGCCGCGCCGACCGTCCCCGGCGTCGGTGCTGTTCCTGGAGAACGGCGGCGGCAAGTCGGTGCTGCTCAAGCTGGTGTTCTCGGTGCTCCTGCCCGGGCGGCGGCAGGTCGTCGGCACGACGAGCACCACGGTGCTGGAGAAGTTCGTGCTCGGCGAGGACGTCGCCCACGTCGTGCTCGAGTGGATGCACACCGGCACCGGGCAGCTGCTCGTCACCGGGAAGGTGTCGGAGTGGCGCGGGCACGTCACGTCGCTCGACCCGGAGAAGCTCGGCGCCGCCTGGTACTCGTTCCGGCCCGCCCCCGGGTTCGGCCTGGACGACCTGCCCTTCACCGTCGACGGCCGCCGCGTCACGACCACCGGGTTCAAGGACCGGCTCACCGACCAGCACCGCGCGCTGCCGGTGCTGGAGCTCGTCTGGGAGACCGGGCCCCGTGACTGGACGCGTCACCTCGCCGACACCGGCCTCGATCCCGAGCTCTTCCGCTACCAGCGCGCCATGAACGCGGGCGAGGGCGAGGCCGCCGAGGCGTTCGCGTTCCCCACCGACGAGGCGTTCGTCGACTTCCTGCTGCGCGCCGTGCTCGACCCGGAGGAGCCGCAGAACCTCGCCGACCTCGTCTCCGGCTACGCCACGCGCCTCGCGCAGCGGGCCGACCTGGAGCAGGAGCGCGACTTCGTCGACGGCACGTTGACGCGTCTCGGCCCCCTGACGGAGGCCGAGCGGAGCGCCACGGCCGCCCGTCACGACGAGGCGGCGGCGCAGGACGGTGCCCGCGCGCTCGCCGCGGCGATCGTGGCCCGCCGCCGGGTGGAGGACGAGCGGCTGGCCGTTGCTGCGCAGGCGCACGCCGCCGCGCAGGAGCGGGTGCGGGCCGCCGAGGTGCGGGAGCGCCGCCTGCAGGAGGTCGCCACCGAGCTGCGCCGCCGGGTCGCGGCCCTGGAGCTGGCGGCGGCGCAGGAGGCCGAGACGGCCGCCCGGCGCGCCCACGCCGAGGCCGAGCGGCAGGTCACGGCGTGGCAGGCCGTCGAGCCGGTGCTCCGCCACCGGGTGGCGGAGGCCGAGGCGCGCCGGCTGCGCGGTGTGGTGGACGCCGAGCAGGAGCGGGCGCGGCCGGCGCTGCGGGCCCGCCAGGAGGCAGCCGGCGCGCTCGCCGCGGGGCTGCGTGCGATGGTCCGCGAGGCCGAGGACGCGGCCGGCGCAGCGGAGGAGGCGGCGGCCGCCGCTGACGAGCGGGCCGAGACCGCGCGGGCGGCCGAGCTGGCCGAGGTCGGCGCCGCCGCCACCCACCGGGCTGCAGCCGACCAGGCCCGCCGCGAGCTGGCCCGGATCGAGCGGCGCACCGCCGTCACCGTGACCGCGGGCCACCTCGCGGAGGGGGCGGACGTGGCCGCGGCGGGCGCGGCCGCGGAGAGCGCGGCGGAAGCGGCCCAGGCGGAGGTCGGTGCCCTGCACGCGGAGCTGACCGGCCTGCGGCACGCCCGCCGCGCGGCCGACGAGAGCCGCGGCACGGCCCGGCGCGCCGAGGACGCCGCGCGGGCCACCGCGGAACGTGCCGAGTCGGCGTTGGCCGATGCCATCGCCGCCCGCGACGCACTTGCCGGCGAGCCGCGCCTCGCCGAGCTGCTCGGCGTCGAGGAGATCCGGCCGGACACCGACGCGTCCGCCCTCGACGAGCGCCTCCTCGCGGCGATCGGGGCGGGGGACCGCAGGCGCACCGAGCTGCTCGCCGCGCAGGACCGCGACGCGCGGGCGCTGCGCGCACTCGGCGCGGGCGGGCTGCTGCCCGAACCGGCGGAGATCGAGCAGGTGCTCGCGGTGCTGGAGGGTGCCGGGATCACGGCGTACTCGGGCTGGCGCTACCTCGCGACGCTTCCGCAGGCACAGCGCACGGCCGCCGTCGAGCGGCTGCCGCACCTCGTGGCGGGCGTGCTGCTCAACAACCCCGAGGACGCACCGCGGGCGCGGGAGGAGCTGGAGCGGGCGCGGCTGCTGCCGTGCGCGGCGGTGGTCGTGGGCGCCACGTCGGCCGTGGAGGCCGGCGGGAGCGCCCCGGGCGTCGACTTCGTGGTGCCGCCCAACCCGGCGATGGTCGACGAGGCGGCGGCCGACCAGGTCCGCGAGGAGCTGGAACGCGAGACCGCGCAACGTGCGGCGGCGCTGGAGTCGCTCGGCGTCCGCCTGGAAGCGGACCGCGCCCTGCTCGCCCGGCTGCGCGCTTGGCGGGAGCGGCACCCGGTGGGGGAGCGCGACGCGCTCGAGGAGACCGTCGACTCCGCGCGCTCGGCCCTCGCCGGCGCTGCCCGGGAGGCGGAGCTGGCCGATGCCGAGGTCAGCGCGCTCGACGAGCGGGCCGACCACCTGGAGCAGGACGCACCCCGGCTCGCCGCCGCCGCCGAGACGGCCCGGGCCCGCGCCGCGGCGCTCACCCCGCTGCTGGCGGAGGTGCGGCGCAGGCCCGAGCTGGACGAGCAGGTGCGGTCCGCGACCGCGGCCGTCGAACGCGCGGAGGCGGCGGCTGCGGCCGCGCGTGCCGAGGCGGCCGATGCCCGCCACGACGCCGACGAGGCCCGCCGCAGCCGCGACCGGCAGCGGGCCGTCGCCGACTCGAGCCGCACGGAGCTCGCCGAGCTGCCGCTCGACGGCAGCGAGCCGGACGGCGAGACCCCGGACGTGGCGCTGGAGGTGCTGCGGGCGGAGTACCGCAACGCCGAGGCGGCGTACTCGGCCGCCGAGGTCGATGCCGACCTGCGCGCCCGCCTGGGCGACGCGGAGCGGGAGGCGAGGGCCGCGCAGGGCGCCTTCGCCGAGCTGCCCGCCGAGGTGCGGGCGACCGCGGACGCGCTGCTGCGCTCTCCCGACGCGGCCGATCCCGCCGCCCGCCGGGCCGCGACCGCCCAGGCCCGGTCGGTGCTCGCCCACTGCGCGGAGACGCTGCGGGAGGCGGGCGCCGAGCTCGCGGTGGCGAAGCGCGAGGCCGTTCGCTACCCGGCCGGTCCCCAGTCGGTCGAGCCCTACGGCGAGCCCACCGGCGTCGAGCACGGGCGCGAGCTGGTCGAGCGGGCCGAGCGCGACCGGCGGGCGGCCGCCACCGAGGCGAGCGCCGCCCGGGACGGGGCCACCGCCGCCGAGTCCGCGCGGCGGGCGGCCGAGGCGTCGGCCGAGGGGTTCCGGCACGTCGTGGCCGGCCTGGACGACACCGCGGTGAGCGCCGCCGAGCCGGGCGCCGCGCCGTTCGCCGGCGACGTCGACGCCGCGCTGGCGCGCTGGAAGGAGCTGCGGGCCGCGGTGCGGGACGCGGCCCGGGACCGGGCCGCCGCCGAGCGCGCGGTGCGGACGGCCGTCGATGCGGTGGCGCAGTTCGCGCAGGAGACCCGCTTCTCCTCGGTGGCGAGCCCGGTGCGCAGCCACCTGCTCGGCGTGGCCCGCGCGGACATGCCGGGGCTCGCGGCCGAGTGGGAGCAGGCCCTGCGACCTCGCCTGCGCTCGCTCGACGACGACCTCGCCACGATCGGCCGGCACCGCTCGGGGATCGTCACGCGGCTGCAGGGGATGGTGGGGGAGGCCCTGCGCACGCTGCGGCTCGCGCAACGGCTCTCCGAGCTCCCCGAGGGTCTGTCGGACTGGTCGGGCCAGCAGTTCCTGCGCATCCGCTTCGACGAGATCGACGACGCTGCCCTGCTGCAGGAGCTCGGCGAGGTCGTGGACCGCACCGCCGGGGAGCGCGCCGGGAACGCCCGCGACCGCCGGGACGGGATGTCGCTCCTGCTGCGGGGCGTGCGCGCGGCGATGCCGAAGGGCGTGCGCGTCGAGATGCTCAAGCCGGACGCGGTGCTGCGCACCGAGCGGCTGCGGGTCTCGGAGATCCGCGACGTGTTCTCCGGCGGGCAGCAGCTGACGGCCGCGATCGTCCTCTACTGCACGATGGCCGCGCTGCGCGCCCACCAGCGCGGGCAGGGCAGGCGCGCGCACGCGGGCGTGCTCTTCCTCGACAACCCGATCGGCCGTGCGTCGGCGGGCTACCTGCTGGAGCTGCAGTTCGGCGTGGCCCGCGCGCTCGGCGTGCAGCTGATCTACACGACGGGCCTGTTCGACGCGGGCGCGCTGAGCGCGTTCCCGCTGATCATCCGGTTGCGCAACGACGCCGACCTGCGGGCGGGCCGCAAGTACCTGTCGGTCGACGACCGCGTGGCGAGGCAGCTGGCCGGACTGGACCCCCCGGACGGCAGCGGCCAGGTCGCTGCGGCTCGCGTGTACCGCCGCCCGGAGCCCGTTCCAGGCTGATCATTTCCGACGAACGGCGCCTTCGTCGGATAGGTTCCGACCAACGCGCCGTTCGTCGGAACGGTCAACCGACCGCAGCGCTCTTCGGTTCGGTGCTCGTCTTGCGCAGGTCGCGGCGGAACGTCTCCGGCGCCTTCCACACCGCGATCATGGAGAGCACGGCGCCGAGCATCACGTAGCCGGCCACGAGCGGCCAGCGGGTGCCGTCGGGTCCGGCGAGGGCGGTGGCGACGAACGGGGTGAGTCCGCCCGCGAGGATCGAGGCGATCTCCCGGCCCGCCGCGGCGCCGGTGTAGCGCCGGTCGGCCGGGAACAGCTCGGCGAAGAACGCGG
The DNA here is from genome assembly GCF_006717045.1 of Pseudonocardia cypriaca. NCBI lineage: Bacteria > Bacillati > Actinomycetota > Actinomycetes > Pseudonocardiales > Pseudonocardiaceae > Pseudonocardia > Pseudonocardia cypriaca. The sequence continues at coordinate 5,300 of NZ_VFPH01000002.1, read as the reverse complement.
GCTGCACCGCGTTGATCGCGTTGTGCCCGAGGTTGAGCACCAGGACGTAGCCCAGCGTGATCAGCAGGAACGACCCGGTGTGCAGCAGCCCGAAGAACGGGAAGGCCATGACGAACACGACCACGGAGCCGAAGAAGTAGACCGGGCGGCGGCCGATGCGGTCCGACACCGCGGCGAACACGCCGTGTGAGACGAACGCCAGCACGGAGACCACGAGGATGGCGTTGTTGAGGGTGCCGCGGTCGATCCCGAGCGCCTTGTTGCCGTAGGACAGCGCGAACACGGTGAGCAGGAAGTAGGGGAGCGCCTCGGCGAACCGCAGGCCGAGGATCAGCAGCAGGTTGCGCCAGTCGTCGCGGAACGTCGCGACGATCGTGCCTGCGGCGGCCGGTGCGCCCGGCTCCTCGGTGGTGGGGGCGACCGACTCCTGGAAGACCGGGGTCTCGGAGAGGCTGCGTCGCATCCAGAACGTCACGACCAGGATCACGGCCGAGAGCAGGAACGGCACCCGCCAGCCCCAGGACAGCAGGTCGGCCTCGGGCAGCGTGTAGACCCAGGCGAACGACAGCGTGATGAGGATCTGCGCGGAGAACCCGCCGGTGTTCGGCCACGCCGTGAAGAACCCGCGCCGGTTCGGCGGCGACGACTCCAGCACGATGATCATCGACCCGCCCCACTCGCCGCCGACGGCGAAGCCCTGTGCCAGGCGCAGCACGACCAGCAGCACGGGCGCCCAGATGCCGATCGTGTCGTACCCGGGGAGCAGGCCGATCAGGATCGTGGAGATGCCCATCACGGTGAGCGTGACGAGGAGCGTGCTCTTGCGGCCGTGCATGTCGCCGCGGCGGCCGAAGAACAGGCCGCCGAGGGGCCGGGCCAGGAACCCGACGGCGAACGTCCCGAACGCGGCGAGGGTCGCGACGAACCCGCTGCTGTCGGGGAAGAAGACCTGGGGGAACACGACGGCTGCTGCGGTGCCGTAGACCAGGAAGTCGTAGTACTCCAGCGTGTTGCCCAGGAAGCTCGACGCCGTGACCTTCCAGGCGTAGCGGCGATCTGGTTGCGCGACGGTCGCGGCCATGCGACAGCCCTTCTCGAGAGGGTGGGTGCGGGAACTATGACTCGTCTACGGTTAACCGTCAACGGTTGACGTTGACCGTCGACCGCGCGAGCGCCTAGGGTGGCCCCACCCGAACGAGGAGCGTCGATGATCGTCAGCCCCGTCCACCGGCCGCCGTTGGGCGAGCAGCTGCTCGCCCAGGTGCGCGCGCTGATCGTGCGCGGCGAGCTGGAGCCGGGCACCCACCTGGTCGAGGGGTGGATGGCCGAGCGCTTCGGGGTGAGCCGCGGCCCGGTCCGCGACGCGCTGCGCCAGCTGGAGCTGGAGGGTCTCGTGGAGACCCGCAGGCGCGGCGTCTACGTCCGCGGGCTGTCCGAGGACGACATCGTCGAGCTGTACGCCGTGCGCGGCGCACTGGAGTCGCGGGCGGTGCAGGACGTGATCGCGCGGCGGGCGGACGTCGACTGGACGCCCCTCGACGGCGCGGTGGCCCGGATGCGCGCAGCGGCCGCCGATGCCGACCCGCCCGCGTTCGCCGCCGCCGACCTCGACTTCCACAGCGGCTTCTACGACCTGGGCGGCAACCGCAGGCTGGCCGCCACCTGGGCGCTGCACCGGCCGCTCTTCGCCGCGATGCTCGCCGTCACCAACACCACCGACCGCGACCTCGACCCGATCGCGCAGGACCACGCCGACCTCGCCGAGATCGTCCGCAGGGGCGAGCTCCAGCCCGCGCTGGCCGCGCTGGACGAGCACCTCGCCGGCTCGTGCGGCCGCATGCGCACGGTGCTCGCCGAGCGCACCCGCCGAGCCTCCTGAGCACGAGAACGTACGAACCGAGGGAGACCCATGCCGCAGTCGAGGGCCGAGGTGCTGGCCGCCGTCCCGACCTTCTTCGACGAGGACGGTGAGCTCGACCGGGAGACCACGGTCGCGCACCACGCCGCGCTCGCGGGACGCGTCGACGGCGTGTTCGTGGCCGGCACCACCGGCGAGTTCCCCGCGCTCGACCGCGCCGAGCGGCGAACGCTCACCGAGCTGGCCCTCGACGCCCACGGCCCGGACCGGGTGGTGGTCCACGTGGGTGCGGCGAGCACCCGCGAGTCGGTGGCGCTCACCCGCGACGCGGTCGGGCTCGGTGCCCGCCGCATCGCGGCGCTGACGCCGTACTACCTCCCGGTGGACCCCGCTGCGGTGGCCCGGCACATGGCCGCCGTGGTCGACGCGGCCGGCGAGGCGCTGGTGTACGGGTACCTGTTCACCGAACGCACCGGCGTGGTCCTCGACCCGGCGCGGTTCGGCGAGCTGGCCGCGGAGGTCGGGCTGGCCGGCGTGAAGCTGTCGGGGGCGGCGAACGAGCGGCTCGCGGAGTTCGTCGCCGCGCTGCCGGCCGGTGCCCGGCTGTGGTCCGGCGCCGACACCACCCTGCCCGCGGTCGTGCGCGCAGGCGGGGCGGGGATCGTGTCAGGGCTGTCGGCGGCGTTCCCGGAGCCGTTCACGGCGCTGGCCGACGCCGTGGCCGCGGGGGACGCCGAGGCCGAGCGGGCCGCCCAGGTCCGCGCGGACGCCGTGCTCGACGCCCTCGGGGGCACGGTCGAGGGCATCAAGGCGGCGCTGCGCCACCTCGGCCACGGCACCGGCACGCTGCGCATGCCGTCCCCGGACGTCCCGCCCGCTGCCCTGGAGCGCATCGCCCGGCTCGCGGGGCCCGTGCCGGTCGCGTGATCACGCGTTCCTTCCCGACCCTCGACGAGGGGAGGCAGTGCCACGCCTCGACGGTCGCGGTTGCCGGCGGGCGCCCGGTCGTCGCCTGGTTCGCCGGCACCCGCGAGGGCACGCCCGACAACCGGATCCACGTCGCCGGGCCGGGCGGCACCCGCGTGCTCGACACCGGGCGGAACGTGGCCCACTGGAACCCGGTGCTCGCGCCCGGCCCCGACACCGAGCGGAGCTCCGCGGAGCGAGCAGACAGCAGAGCGCTCTGGCTCTTCTGCAAGGTGGGCGCCCGGATCTCGGAGTGGGTCACGCTCGTCAGCCGCTCGCACGACGGCGGCGGAACCTGGGAACCGGTGCGGGAGCTGGTGCCCGGCGACCGCTCCGGCGGCCGCGGCCCGGTGAAGAACCCGCCACTCGTCACGCCGGACGGGCTCTGGCTCGCACCGGCCTCGGTCGAGGAGTGGGGGGAGCGGCCACGCTTCAGCCCGTTCGTCGACGTCTCGGCCGACGGCGGGCGCACCTGGGAGCGGGCGCCGATCCCCGTGGACCGCTCGGGCCTGCGGGGCGCGGGCCACATCCAGCCCGCGCTCTGGTGGGGCCGCTCCGGTCCGGTGGCGCTGATGCGCAGCACCGAGGGCCGCGCGCACCGGTCCGGCTCGCCCGACGGCGGGCGCACCTGGACGGCCGCCGAGCCCACCGGACTGCCGAACGGCAACTCCGGGCTCTCCGCCGTCGCGCTGCCGTCGGGCCGGGTGGCCTGCGTGCACAACCCGTCGACGACCGACTGGGGGCCGCGCTGCCCGCTCGTGGTCTCCGTGTCCGACGACGACGGGTGGAGCTGGCGGCGGGCGCTGGTCCTCGACGACGGCGCCGGTCCGGCAGGAGGCTTCGCCCCGGGCGACGGCGGCGTGGTGACCAGCGGTGCGGGGGAGTACTCCTACCCGACGGCGGTGCTCGACGGCGATCGGCTCCTGGTCAGCTACACCTGGCAGCGGCGCGGGATCGTGCTGGCCGAGGTGCCGGTCGGCTCCCTCTAGACGAGATCGCTCCGACTCAGCACACCCACCACCCGGCCGCCCTCCACCACGGGCACCATGCGCAGCCCGTGCTCGGCGATGAGGAGCCGGGCGCTGGAGATGGAGTCCTCCGGTGAGAGCGTGACGACGTCCTTCGTCATGACCGACCCGACGGTGCGGCCGCTCGCGCGCCCCGACAGCGGCTCCTTGCCGAGGAGGTCGGCCTCGCTGACGAGCCCGACCAGCTGCTGTCGCTCGTCGACGACCGGAAGCGATCGGTGCCGCAGCTCGACCAGCCGGGCGGCGATCGCTTCGACCTGGTCGGTGACGCGGGCGGTGACGACGTCGGTGGTCATCGCGTCGCGCACGCGGCCGGTGCCGGGGTGGGCGGGCGCCTTCCGGCGGATGGGCAGCGCGCCGACGAGGTCGTCGTCGCCGCGGAATCGCTGGGTCAGGCGCGTGAGCGGGCCGGGCCGGGACCGGGCGCGCAGCAGGTCGCTGCGCGTGACGATCCCGACGAGCACGGTGCCGTCCACCACGGGCATCACCCGCAGCTCCCCGTAGGAGCGGAGGCGGTGGGCCAGCAGGCTGACGCTCGCCCGCGGTGGGACGGACAGCACGTCGGGGTTCATCACGGCGCCGACCCGTGTCGAGTCGGTGCCGCCCTCCTCCCGGTGGCGCAGCACGTCGAGCAGGCTGACCATCCCGACGAGCCGGAACCTCCGGTCGATCACCGGCAGGGCGCTGAACCTGAGCTCGGTCATCTTGTGCACGGCCACGTCGAGGGTGTCGTCGGGGCCGACGGTGACCACGCGGGTCGTCATGATGTCCCGTGCGCGCAGAGCCATGCGGTGACCGTAGCGGCGCCGGCGGTGATCGTCAGCCCGATGAGCGGGCCGACGATCACCCGCGGCCCGTGTCAGCTCGCGAGGAACTCCACGAGCAGGTCGCTGACCTCGTCGCCGTGCGTCCACAGCATGCCGTGCGGCGCGCCCTCGATCTCGACGTAGCGGGCGTTCGGGAGGCGCTTGGTGAACTCCCGGCCGGTGGCGTCGATCGGCAGGATCCGGTCGTGGGTGCCGTGCACGATGAGCGCAGGCACGTCGATCTTGTCGATGTCGGCCCGGAAGTCGGTGCCCCAGGTCGGCACCACGGCCCACGACGCCAGTGCGCCCGCGCCCGCGGCGACGTTCCAGCTGTTGCGCAGGGCCTCCTCGCTGATCCGCGACCCGAGCGTCTCGTCGAGGTTGTAGAAGTCCTGGTAGAACTGGGTGAACCAGGCGTAGCGATCACTGCGGGCGGTGGCGAGGATCCCGTCGAAGACGGACTGGTCGACGCCGGTGGGGTTGTCCGAGGTCTTGATCAGGTACGGCTCGAGCGAGGCCAGGAAGACGGCCTTCGCCACCCGGCCGGAGCCGTGGCGCGCGAGGTAGCGGGCCACCTCGCCGGTGCCCATCGAGAAGCCGACGAGCACGGCATCCTGCAGGTCCAGCGTGGTGAGGACCTTA